>CAVZZC010000012.1:0-1719638 GCA_963779635.1 uncultured Actinomycetota bacterium
GACAGCCGCAGGCGTACTGGACATCGCTGGTGACCAGTCCCTGTTGGTCCTCGGTGCAGAACTCCTCACCGTCGCGGGTCTGCCCGCAGGGCGCCCGCCGAGGCTCGAACGTGGTGGTGGTCGACGTCACGAGACCTCCTGGGTCGAGAGCTCCAACTTCGTCTTAGGTTCCTCCTGTCCGTCCGGAATGTGAAGAGAGACGTCCCGAAGAGTCGGCGCGCCGGCCCGATGCTGCTTCTGGTATGAATCTCTATCTAGTTCATTAACTAAAAGGAGATAACTGAATGAAGCGCGTCTCGGGAACCACCCTCGTGCTGACCGCAATCGCTACTGTCCTCGCCCTGGTCGTGGGTGCGCCACCGGCCTCGACGACCCCCACGGCGCAGACTGCTCCCGTCAAGCAGCACCGGCCGGACCTGGTCCTGATCCTGATGGACGACTTCTCCCTCGAGCTGCTCGAAACGATGCCGGAGGCCAAGCGGCTCGCGCGGGCCGGGGCGTCGTTCGAGAACGCCTTCGTCATCGACTCCCTGTGCTGCCCCTCCCGGGCCTCGATCTTCACCGGGCAGGCCCCGCACCAGACCGGCGTACTGATCAACACGCCGAACGACCCCGACAACCCGATCGGTGGCTACGAGGCGTTCGCGCAGTACGGCAATGCCGAGCGAAGCTTCAACGTGGCGCTCGAGAACAGCGGCTACACGACCGGGTTCGTCGGGAAGTACCTCAACCGCTACGAGCCGCTGAACGTCGGCGGGGAGCAGCTGCCGCCGCCGGACCTGCCCGGGTGGACGGAGCCGATGATGATCATGGGTGGCGGCTACAACGGCTGGGGCTATAAGAGCGTCTACCGCGACGCCGACGGTGAGTTGCAGCTCCGGTCCCATCCGAAGCCGCCGCTCAGCGCCCCGGTCGAGGAGCGGGACCAGCACTACGCCACCAACGTCGCCTCCGACCTGGCGGTCGACTTCATCGAGGAGCACCGGGACGACCAGGACCCGTACTTCCTCGAGGTCGCGACGTACGGACCGCACAGCCAGCTGAACCCGGCGTACCCGAACCAGCCGCAGTTCCCGTCCGCCTTCGCCGACCGGGCACCCGCGGGCGACCCGACCGGCGGGAACTGCGGGCGGAAGGCCTGCGGCGACCTCACGCTCGACGACCTCGTCGGGTACGGCGACCCGCGCGAGGACAACGCCCCCACCTACCTCAACGAGGACGGCACCACGAGCCCCGCGGTGCCGTGGCGGACCAACGACGTCTCGCTCACGGACGCCCAGGCGCTCACCCGCTACCGCGACCGCGCGCGGATGGTGCAGTCGATCGACCGGCTGATCAGTCGGGTCCGCGCGGCCGCCGGCAACGATGCCTACATCGTGCTGACCGCCGACAACGGGTTCCACCTCGGCCAGCACCAGCTCAACGGAGGCAAGGGCACGCCGTACGACTCCGACAGCCGGGTGCCGCTGATCGTGGTCGGGCCTGACGTGGTCCCCGGGGAGCGCCGGCAGTTCGTCAACAACATCGACCTCGCCCCGACGTTCGAGGACCTCGCCGGCCTGCGACCGCCGCACTACCGGGCCGGACAGAGCTTCGCGGACAGCCTGTCGCGGGTGCGGGCCCGAGGTGCCAGGTACGCCTTCTTCGAGCACACCTACGCCAAGTCCCAGCCGGGGGAGGTCGACCTCGACCAGGGCTCCGGCGGCACCATCGACATCATCCCGTCGTTCATCGCGGTGCGCAGCGAGCGAGGTCTGCTGGCGCGGTTCGACCTCGACCTGTCGTGGACCGGCACCGACTACGCCTACGAGCTCTACCGCTACGACGTGCCGTGGGAGGACCGCAACGTGTTCGCCGAGGACCACGAGAAGCGCTGGGTCCGCGACCTGATCCGCCGGATCGAGCGGTGGGACGGGTGTTCTCCGGCACAGTGCCGGGCGGCCACCTCGTAGCGGGCATAGCCCGCGGGGCGTCGACGTTGTGCGGGTGTGGAGACGTACGAGTCGATCGTGATCGGGGCCGGCCAGGCGGGGCTCTCCACGTCGTACCACCTCCGCCGGCTGGGCGTCGAGCACGTCGTGCTCGACGCCAACGACCGCCCCGGCGGTGCCTGGCAGCACCGCTGGGACTCGCTGACGATGGACGACGTCCACGGCGTCGCCGACCTCCCCGACTCGGCGGCGCCGGGTCGGGGAGCGGTGCCGGCCAAGGTCGTGGTGCCCGGCTGGTTCGCCGGCTACGAGACCGCGCACGACCTGCCGGTGGAGCGGCCGGTGCGCGTGGGCAGCGTCACCAGCGAGGGCGACCTGCTCGTCGTACACGCTCGCGGCCGCACGTGGCGCACCCGGACCCTGGTGAACGCCACGGGCACCTGGACCTCGCCGTTCATCCCGCACTACCCGGGCATCGCGACGTTCCGTGGCGAGCAGCTGCACGCGTCGAGCTACCCGGGAGCCGCGACGTTCGCGGGCAAGCGGGTGCTGGTCGTCGGTGGCGGCGCATCGGCAGTGCAGCTCCTCGGTGAGATCGCGCTGGTGACCGACACCCTCTGGGTGACCCGCCGCCCGCCCGTCTGGCGGACCGACGACTTCGACCCGGAGGCCGGCCGGGCCGCCGTGGCCCTGGTCGAGGAGCGGGTACGCCGTGGGCTGCCGCCGGCCAGCGTCGTCAGCGTGACCGGGCTGGCGCTGCGCGAGCAGGAGCGCGAGGCCGAGCGGCGCGGTGCCTACGATCGCCGGCCGATGTTCGAGCGGATCGAGCCCGACGGCGTGCGCTGGCCGGACGGCACGTTCGAGCCGGTCGACGTGATCCTGTGGGCGACCGGCTTCCGACCCGCGGTGGCCCACCTCGGCCCGCTGCACCTGCGCAGCCGGCACGGTGGGATCCAGCTCGACGGCACCACCGCGGTGGCCGATCCGCGGGTGCAGCTCGTCGGCTACGGGCCGTCGGCGAGCACGATCGGCGCCAATCGGGCCGGCCGGGCCGCCGCCGTTGCGGTTCACAGGCTGTTGGAAGAGCTCGCGGACGGCTCAGCGGCCTGAGGCGCCGCAACGCGCGTATGCCGCACTCTTGACGGTCGTTGAAAGGGAGACATACGTTGCCGGGATGGAGCTGCTTCCATCCGCTCATGTCGACACGTTCTGCCGAGACCACCTCCCGCCGTTCGACCAGTGGCCGGAGCTGGTCTTCGAGCTCCCCGAGCTGCACTACCCCGACCGACTGAACTGCGCGTCCGCTCTGCTCGACGACGTCATCGCCGAGCACGGTGCCGACCGGCCGTGCCTCCACACCCCGGGTGCGGACACCTGGTCGTACGCCGACCTGCTGGCCGCCGGCAACCGGATCGCCCACGCGCTGGTCGACGACCTCGGCGTCGTGCCCGGCAACCGAGTGCTGCTGCGCGGCCCCAACAACCCCTGGCTGACCGCGTGCTGGTTCGGCGTGCTCAAGGCCGGCGCGGTCGCGGTCACTACGATGCCGCTGCTGCGAGCCGGCGAGCTGGCCACGATCCACGAGATCGCCCGCCTCGACCTGGCCCTGGTCGACGCTCGGTTCGTGGCGGGCACCGAGGGGTTCTCGGAGCTCGGGGTGCGCGTCGTGACGTTCGGCGGCGAGGGTGACCTGGACGCATTCATCGCCGACAAGCCCGCCACTCACGAGGACGTCGCCACCTCGTCCGACGACGTCGCGCTGCTGGCGTTCACCTCCGGCACCACCGGACGCCCGAAGGCGACGATGCACTTCCACCGCGACGTGCTGGCGATCTGCGACACCTTCTCCCGTCACGTGCTGCGCCCCTCCTCCGACGACGTGTTCACCGGCACCCCGCCGTACGCCTTCACGTTCGGCCTGGGCGGCGTGCTGCTGTTCCCGCTGCACGTGGGGGCGTCGACGGTGCTGGTCGAGAAGGCGACGCCGGTGGAGCTGGCCGCGATCATCGACGACTTCGGGGTCACCACCTGCTTCACCGCGCCGACGGCGTACAAGGCGATGCTCGCGTCCGGCGCCAAGCTGCCCTCGCTGCGGGCCGCCGTCTCGGCAGGGGAGCACCTGCCGGCGGCGATCTGGCAGGCGTTCCTGGACGCGACGGGCGTCCGGATCATCGACGGCATCGGCGCGACCGAGATGCTGCACATCTTCGTGGCCGCGGCGGGCGACGACATCGTCCCCGGGTCCACCGGCCGTGCGGTGCCCGGCTTCCGCGCGACGGTGCTCGACGCGAACGGCGACGAGGCACCGGCCGGCGAGCCGGGCCGGCTCGCGGTGAAGGGGCCGACCGGGTGCCGCTACCTCGACGACCCCCGGCAGGGTGAGTACGTCGTGGGCGGCTGGAACATCACCGGCGACACGTTCACCCGGGACGAGGCGGGCTACTTCTACTACCAGGCGCGCAGCGACGACATGATCATCTCGTCGGGCTACAACATCGCCGCGCCCGAGGTCGAGGAGGCGCTGCTCAAGCACCCGGAGGTCGCCGAGTGCGCGGTGATCGGGGTGCCGGACGAGGCCCGTGGCTCGCTGGTCAAGGCGTTCGTGGTCCTGACCGACACCTCCCCGGGAAGCCCCGAGAAGGCGCACCAGCTGCAGGACTTCGCCAAGGCGCAGATCGCGCCGTACAAGTATCCGCGGGTCATCGAGTTCTTGGAGGTGCTGCCCCGGACGGCGACCGGCAAGCTGCAGCGATACCGGCTCCGGCAGGACGCGTAGGCACCCGTGGAGATCGCGCCGCGGCAGCTGATCCTCTCGCTGTACGGCCTCTACGCCCGCGAGGACGGCGACTGGCTGTCCGTCGCGGCCCTGATCGCGCTGATGGCCGACCTCGGCGCGGACTCTGCCGCGGTGCGGTCGTCGGTCTCCCGGCTGAAGCGGCGCGGCATTCTCGAAGCCGCGCAGCGGGAGGGCCGAGCCGGCTACGCGCTGGCTCCCTCGACCCTGGAGCTGCTGCGGCAGGGGGACCACCGGATCTGGTCCCGGCCACGCGCAACTGCGGCGGACGGCTGGCTGGTCCTGGTCTTCTCCGTGCCCGAGTCCGAGCGTGATCGCCGGCACGCGCTGCGGTCGCTGCTGTCCGGCCTGGGATTCGGCACCGCCGCGCCCGGCGTCTGGGTGGCGCCGGCCACGCTGTACGACGAGACCCGCCACGCCCTGGATCGCACCGGACTGATGTCCTACACCGAGTTCTTCCGCGGCGACTACCTCGGCGCCGGCGACGTGTCGACGCGGATGCGCGAATGGTGGGACGTCGACGCGCTGACCAAGCTGTACGACGAGTTCTGCGTCGACTGGCGGCCGGTCGACCGGAAGCGTTCCGCGCTACCCCCCGCCGAGGCCTTCGCGGCGTACGTCCCGATGCTCACCTCCTGGCGGCGGCTGCCCTACCTCGATCCCGGGCTGCCCCTCGAGCACCTGCCCCCGGACTGGCCGGGGATCGAGGCGGGCGACCTGTTCGCGCGCCTCGATGCGCGGCTCCGCGACGACGCGCACACGCACGCGATCCAGGTCGGACGGGCGGTCGGCCTGCGGGGCTGATGACTAGTTGAGGTTGCGTACTCATGCGCGTGCCGACGCCGGTAGCCACGATCGATGCATGGACGATGACGACTTCCCGCGGATGGTTCGGTGGGTGCGAGTACTCGCGCTCGTGTCGCTGATCGTGGGGTTTGTCGCCTACGTGCGGGCCATCAATGCCGAAGCGAACGCGATCTTTGCGGCCAATGGCGACGCAGGCCTGTGGGATTTGGGCATCGTGATTGCAGCTGGGCTGCTCGGCCCGGGCGCCGTCCTCCTCCTGATATCGATCGCGATGAGCCCCCGGACCAATGGGACTGGAGCCCTCGCCGTCGTCGGGGGCGTCTTCCTGCTCGCTCCCACGGCGTGGCTCGCGGTGGTCCTCTACCCGCCCGCGAAGGAGACTGACGAGGGCAGGCCGCTCAACCCCGGGCAGTGGGAGCACGTGGCCGACCTCTACCTCGTCGCCTTCGTCCTCATGGGGGCAGCTGGAGCAGTCCTCCTCCTCAGCGCCTTCCCAAGGCTGGCTCGTCGGAGTTCCAGCAGCACGCGGCAGTCAACGCCGAACTAGCCGTCCGTCGGGCATGTCGAGAATGCTTCGCCGGCTCCGTCCTTGGACCAAACACCCGACAATCACCGGAGGATCGACGTCATGTCACTCATCAAGCAGTTCGACCACATCGGAGTCACCGTCGCCGACCTCGACGCGGCCACGGAGTTCTTCGCCGAGCTGGGCCTCGAGGTCGAGGGCAGGACCTTCCTGGAGGGCGAGTTCGTCGACAAGGTCACCGGCATCCCTGACTCGCGGACCGAGATCGTGATGCTGCGGCCGCCCGGCGGAGGGACCGGGATCGAGCTGGCCACCTTCGTCCGGCCCGAGCACCAGCCCGGGTCGCCCGAAGCGATGGCCACCGAGCTCGGGTTTCGCAACATCTGCTTCGTTGTCGAGGATCTTCAGGGGATCGTCGACAGCCTCGCTGCGCAGGGATACGGACTGGTCGGCGAGCTCGGTCAGTACGAGAACACCTGGAAGATGGCCCACCTGCGCGGACCGGAGGGGCTCGTCGTCGCGCTGACCGAGCGGATCGGCTGACGCCGGTTCAGGAGGCGATGTCGGGCGTCTCGTCGCTGTCGGACCGGGCGGCGACGCGGGCGCGGTTCTCCGCGCGGCGCTCCACGAAGCGGGACGCCTGGGCATCCAGGCCCTCGAGGAACGTCGCGAGCTCGTCGCGGGCCTGCTCGCCGACCTCGCCGAAGTTGGTGCGGTCGAAGACGTCCCAGTGCCGCAGGATCGGCATGATCACGTCGTCGTGGTGCAGCCTCAGGTCGTAGATGCCTGCCTTGGCGATGATCATCGAGCTGCGCCGGAAGCCGGCCATCGTGGCGCCGGGCATCTCGAATCCGATGACCTCGTCGGCGATCGCACGCATGGTCTCGTCGGGCGCGATCTCCAAGGCGGCCGCCACGATGTTGCGGTAGAAGACCATGTGCAGGTTCTCGTCCTTGGAGATCCGGGCGAGCATCCGGTCGGCGATCGGGTCGTTGGTGACCTTGCCGGTGTTGCGGTGTGAGACGCGGGTGGCAAGCTCCTGGAAGGACACGTACGTCACCGCCTCCAGCGATGACTTGTCGCCGGAGTCGTAGCCGGAGGTCATGTAGTCCATCCGGGCGCGCTCGAGCTCGACGGGGTCCACCCCGCGGGTCACTACCAGGTAGTCGCGCATGGCGATGCCGTGGCGGTTCTCCTCGGCGGTCCAGCGCCCGACCCAGGTGCCCCAGGCGCCGTCGCGACCGAACCGGGTGGCGATCTCGCGGTGGTACGACGGCAGGTTGTCCTCGGTCAGCAGGTTGGTGATCATCGCTGCCTTGGCGGTCTCGGAGAGCCGTGACTGCTCGGGAGACCAGTCCTCACCGCCCAAGAACGCGAAGTCGCGTCCCTCGCTCCACGGGATGTAGTCGTGCGGGTGCCACTCCTGTGCCATCCCGAGGTGGCGGTCGAGATTCTCCGCAACGACCGGCTCCAGCTCCTCGAGCAGACGGTTTGCAGCACTCACAGGCACTCCCTCGTTCGGCTGTCAGTGAGCGTACGCCTCTGCCCGCAGCAGTCAGGTAGGCCGCCTACAGCCGCATCATCTCCGCGGCGACCTCATCGACGTCCGCAACCGGGATCGTGGTCGCGGCCTGCTCGAGCACGAACAGCCGTGCGCCCGGGATCTCGCGAGCGAGCGCTTCGCCGTTGCCGATGGGGAAGAACGGGTCCCGGCGGCCGTGCACCACCAGCGTCGGGGTCGCGAGCTCCGACAGGCGCTCGCGCCAGCGCGGTTTGCAGTCGAGCCGGGCGAACACCATGCCCATCTGGTTGGCCATCTGCAGCGCGGGCTGCGTGCCCGGGGTGCGGTCCCATCTGCGCTCGGCGGTCTCGCGCGCAACGGTGGGGTCGTCTCCGAGGATCTCCGCGCCTTCGGCGGCGAACTCCGCCACCTCGGCGCGGTCCGACCAGTCGGGGCTAGTGCGCGAGAACAGCCGGCCCATCACCGCCGCGTCATGGTCGGGCAGGTCGTCGTCAACCGGTCCCGGAGCGACGGGTCGGGTTCCGACCAAGGTGAGCGCGGAGAACGCCTCCGGGTGGTCGAGCGCGGCGACCTGGGCGACCATCCCGCCGACGCCGATGCCCGCCAGATGCGCCGGCCGGTCGTCGAGCTCGCGGGCGAGCGCTGCGGCGTCGTCTGCGAGGTCGCGCAGGGTGTACGCCGGAGCCTCGGGGTCGACAGTGGTCGACGTACCGGAGTCGCGCAGGTCGTACCGCACGACGTGGCGCCCGCTGCGCGCCAGCGCCTCGCAGAGCGCGTCGGGCCAGGAGAGCATGGTCGTGCTGCCCACGAGCAGCACCAGCGGCGCCTCGGCCTCGCCGAAGCTTTCGACCCCGAGTGCGACGCCGTTCGCCTCGACCGTCCTCATAGTGGTCGGACCCTTGGATACATCGTGAACCTCCGGGGAGCGTCGTGGACGGACAGCAGAGATGGACCAGTGGCGGGGCGAAAACTCATTGGTCGGCCGCACTGTCAGGATGGGCGGGTGCGTCGAGCCGTGGGTCCTCTGCTGGCCGTGACCGTGGCGCTGGTGCTCGCGGACTCGGCGGTGGTGACGCTGGCGCTGCCCGACATCCTGCGGAACCTGGATGCGTCCGTCGGGCAGGTCGCCTGGGTGCTGATCGCCTTCAACCTGGTGTTGGGCTTGAGTGCGGTGCCGACAGCCGTGGGCCTCTCCCGGGCGAAGCCGCGCGTCTTCAGTGCCCTCACTGCCGTGGGTATTGCGGTGTTCGCCGGCGCATCGGCATGGTGCGCGCTGGCGGACTCGATCGAGGTGCTGATCGTGGCTCGGTGTGTGCAGGCGCTCGGGGGCGCGTTGGCACTGGTCGGGTGCCTGGAGCTCCTGGCCGCGGAGTACGGCGAGCGTCGCGGCGTCGCGGTGTGGGTCACGGCCGGCGTGGTCGGCACCGCCACCGGACCGGTCGCCGGCGGACTGCTCACCGAGGCGATCTCCTGGCAGGCCATCTTCGTGGTGCAGGTGCCGTTCGCCATGCTGGCAGTTCCGGCCGCGCTCGCCGTACGTGCCATTCCGGAGATCACCCCGGATCGGCACCGCCCGGCGATCCGCCCGAACCTGACGCTCGCGTTGCTGTCGGCTGCGCTCACGGCAGCGTTGTTCCTGCTGGTCCTGCTCCTGGTGGAGGGTTGGCGGCACTCCCCGGCGATCGCCGCTCTGACCGTCTCCGTCGTGCCGCTCGCGGCTCTCGCCGCCCGCCCGCTCGCCCGCCTCCTGCGAGCCTCGGCCGAGGTCGAGGTCGCGGCGGGTTGCTTCCTCATCGCCGGCGGACTGGTCGGCCTCGCGATCCCACCGTCGGCCCACCTCGCCTGGACGATCGCGCCGCAGGCACTGGTTGGCCTGGGGCTCGGGCTGACCATCGACCGGCTCACCTCCCAGGCGATGGAGATGCGCCTCCCGCGGGTGCGGCACGCGGGGTGGACCATCAGCGCCCGCCACGTCGGGGTGGTCGTGGGTCTGGCGATCCTCACACCGGTGTTCACCACGGACCTGCGGGACGCCGAGGTGCCCGCCCAGGAGGCGATCGCGTCCCTGGTGCTCGACGCCCCGCTGAAGGCGGAGGACAAGATCGCGATCGCCCAGTCGTTGGGCCGCGAGCTGACGGACCAGCAGGGTCAGGTCCCCGATCTCCACCGCGCCTTCGCGACAGCGGACCTCGAACCCGAGGAGCGCCCCGCCGCCGCCCAGCTCGAGAGCGACCTCGACGCACAACTGGAGCGAGCCGCCACCCATGCCTTCCGCGACTCGTTCCTCATCGGCGCCGGCCTCGCGCTCCTCGCCCTGCTCACCGTGATCGCGCCCCGCAGGAGGAGGACCCCATGACCGATCGCGTTCAGTTGGTGGGCCTGCCGGTGGCCGCGCTGGTGCTCGTGGGCGGTGTGCTCGGTGTGCAGCTCGCCAACGGAGGAGGGGACTTCGAACCGCTCCGGCCGGCCGACCCCTGCGCCGAGCGCACTGTCACCTCGCGGGCCGACGGCATCGACGGCCTCACCGAGCGTCTCGTACTCCTCGGCATCGACGGCGCCGCCTGTCGCCTGGACGTCAGCCGCGAAGCACTCACGCTGGAGCTCGCCCAGTCCGACAGCCCCACCGACGCCCAGATCGAGGCCCTGCACGACGGCCTGCTGGTCGCCGTCGAACGGATGAACGACGACGGGTCGCTGCCCCCGGCATCGGAGCTGGTCGACGAGGCCCTGGACTCTGCGGACCTCAACAGCTTCCTCGAGGCGGCGATCCGCGCCATGCCGGACTCGGTGATCGACGCGGCCCTGAAGACCGACGACGTCCTCACCCGCGCGATCGACGATCTGGACCTGCGCGAGGTGCTGGCGAACGTCGACGACCAGGACGAGCTCAACGAACAGGTCGAGGAAGCGGTCACCCAAGCCGTCAAGGACTCGCTCGCCGACCGCGTCAGCGATCTCCTCTAACTACCCGATCGCTATGACAACACCGCGAAGCCCTGCACCTCGACCAGCGCCTCGGCGTCCCAGAGCCGGGAGACACCGATGCCGGCCATCGCCGGGTAGTCGCTGCCGACGAGCCGCTTCCACGCTGCACCGATCTCGCGGGCGTGCGCGCGGTAGTCGTCCATGTCGACGGTGTAGATCGTGAGTGAGGTGAGGTCAACAGGGGAGCCTCCGGCGTCGGCCAGCGCGGCCAGGAGGTTGGCCAGCGCCTGCTCGAACTGGGCGACCACACCGCCTGGGACGATCCGGCCGTCGCGATCCATGCCGGTCTGGCCGGCCAGGAAGACGGTCGTGCCGGTGGCGACGACGGCGTGGGAGAAGCCTGAGGGCTTGGCGAGGGAGTCCGGGTTGATCCGCTTCACGACTGCACCGCGCCACCGTCGACGTTGAGGCCCTGGCCGTTGATCGCTCCGTTGTCGACGCACAGCATCACTGCCGACGCGACCTCCTCCGGTGTGACCAGGCGGCCGATCGGCTGCATGTTGGCGAGGATCGAGCGCGCGTCCTCCGGCGAGCGGCCGGTGCCGGCAGAGATGTTCGCGACCGACTCGTCGGTCATCGGGGTGTCGACGTAGCCCGGGCAGACCGCGTTGACCGTGACCCCCGTGGGCGCCGCCTCGGCGGCCGCGGTGCGGACCAGGCCGAGTACGCCGTGCTTGCTGGCGGTGTACGCCGCGATCCGGGCTCCGCCGGTCTTGCCGGCGATGGAAGCGACGACCACGACCCGGCCCCAGCCGGCCCCGGTCATCGACGGGAGGGCCCGCCGCAGGCACCGGAACGGCGCGGTCAGGTTGAGGTCGAGCATCCGCTGCCAGTCCTCGTCGGAGGTCTTCACCAGGGGCGCCGACATCGCGGCCCCGGCGTTCACGACCAGCACCTCGACCGGCCCCCACTCCGCCTCGACCGTCGCGAATGCCGCCTCGATCGCGGCCGGATCGGTGACGTCGGTCGGCACGACCAGTGCCTCGCCGGGTAGCGCGTCGGCGACGGTGGCCAGCTTGTCGCCGGACCGAGCGACCAGCGCGACCCGATGGCCGGCCGCTGACAGCGCGGCGGCGCAGGCGGCCCCGATGCCCGTGCTCGCACCGGTGACCAGGGCGACGCGGGCGGTCGTGCTCACCGGCCCGTCCAGTCGGGCGGCCGCTTCTCGTTGAACGCGGCGTGGAACTCGGCGTGGTCGGAGGTGGTCATCAGCAGCGCCTGCGTCATCGCGTCGAGCTCCATCGCGGCGCCGATCGGCATGTCCAGCTCGCGCGTGATCAGCGACTTGGTCTGGGCGAACGCCAGCGTCGGCCCGTCGGCCAGCCGCCGGGCCAGCGCGGTCACCGCGTCGTCCAGCTCCGAGTCGGCGACCAGCTGCGTCACCAGGCCGTAGCGGTCGGCGGTCTCGGCGTCGATGGTGTCGCCGAGCATCAGCAGCTCGGTGGCCCGGGCGGCGCCGATCAACCGGGGCAGCAGGTACGCCGCCCCCATGTCGCCGCCGGAGAGCCCGACCTTGGTGAAGAGGAACGCGAACCGCGCCGACGTCGAGCACACCCGGAAGTCGCTGGCCGCCGCGATCACCGACCCGGCGCCGGCCGCGATGCCCTGGATGCCGGCCACGATCGGGATCGGGCACTCCCGCATCGCCTTGATCACGTCGCCGGTCATCCGGGTGAAGCCGATCAGGTCGCGCGGGTCCATCTTGATCAGCTCGCCGATGATCTCGTTGACGTCGCCGCCCCCGCAGAAGCCCTTCCCGGCGCCCCGGATCACCAGCACGTCGGTGTCGCCGCGGTGGGGTATCTCGTGCAGCAGGTCGCGCAGGTCGGCGTACGACTCGAAGGTGAGCGGGTTCATCTTCTCCGGCCGGTCCAGCGTCACCGTCGCCACGCCGTCGGCGACCGCGAAGCGGAAGTGCTGCCAGTCGTCGGTGATCGGGACGCTGCCTCGGTACCGCGTCACTGCCCGTCCGCCTCTCGTAGCCGCACCAGCCCGCGGCCGATGATCGTGCGCTGCACCTCGGAGGCGCCTTCGTAGATGCGCGGCGCCCGGACCTCACGATAGAGGCGTTCGAGCAGGTGCCCCTGCTGCAGCCCGCGCGCGCCGTGCAGCTGCACGGCCTGGTCGACGACCCACTGGGCGCTCTCGGTGGCGAACAGCTTGGCCATCGCCGCCGCCTGGGTGATCTCCGCGGCCGGCGCACCATTGTCGTACGCCGTCGCAGCGGCCCGCACCAGCAGCCGGGCCGCCTGGATCCGCGTCGCCATCTCCGCGAGCGTGTGCTCGACGGACTGCTGCCGGATCAGCAGGTCGCCGTAGACCTCGCGGGTCATCGCCCAGTCCAGGGCCGCGTCGAGCGCGGCCTGGGCCATGCCGACCGCGAACGCTCCGACGCTGGGCCGGAACAGGTCGAGCGTGCGCATCGCCACCGCGAAACCGCGGTCGACCTCGCCGAGCACGTCCGCCGCGCCGACCCGGACCCCGTCGAAGGTGAGCCGGCCGATCGCATGCGAGGCGACCATCTCCAGGGCCTCACCGGAGAGCCCCTCGGCGTCGCCGGCCACCACGAACGCCGTGACCCCGCGGGCCCGGGCGCCTTCGGTGGTGCGGGCGAAGACCGTGTAGACGTCGGCGTCCGGCGCGTTGGAGATCCAGGTCTTCTCGCCGTGCAGCCGCCACCCGTCCCCGTCGGCGGTGGCACTCAGGGACAGCGCCGCCGCGTCGGAGCCGGCGTCGGGCTCGGACAGTGCGAACGCCGCGACTGTGGTGCCGGCGACCACGCCCGGGAGCCAGCGCTCGACCTGCTCCGGCGGGCCGGCCTGCAGGATCGGATAGCTGCCCAGACCCTGCAGTGCGAGGGCGGTCTCGGCCTCGGTGGAGACGGTAGCCAGGGTCTCGCGGAGCAGGCACAGCTGGAGGGCGGCGGCGTCCCGCGGCGGCTCGTCGGGCGTGCCTCCGAACAGCCCGCGGAGCAATCCGTGATCGCCGAGCGCCTCGAGGAGCGGCCGGTTCACGGCGCCGTGGACGGGCGGGATCGCCAGCAAGTGATCGGAGGCGACGGAGCGGATCCGGGCGACGTACTCCTGCTGCTCCCGGGTGAGCCCGCTCATCCGGCGACCGTATTGCGCCTTGACAACTATCGTCAAGAACGCAATATGTTGACTGGATGCGGATCGCGGTGATCGGGGGCGGGCCGGGTGGGCTCTACTTCAGCGCGCTCTGCCAGCAGCTCGCCTTGCAGACCGGCACCGAGCACGAGATCACCGTCTGGGAGCGGAACGCCGCGGACGACACGTTCGGCTTCGGGGTGGTGTTCAGCGACGAGACGCTCGGCGGCATCGAGCACGCGGACCCCGCGATCTACGCTCTGATGACCGCCGAGTTCGCGATCTGGGACGACATCGACCTCCACTTCAAGGGCGAGGTCGTCACCAGCGGCGGCCACGGGTTCGCGGCCATGTCGCGGCGGCGCCTGCTGGAGATCCTCCAGGAGCGCTGCCGGGAGCTCGGGGTCACCATCCACTTCCGCGCCGAGGCGCCGGACGTCGAAGAGCTCGCGGCCGGCCATGACCTGGTGGTCGCCGCGGACGGGCTCGGCTCCGCGGTGCGCGCGAGGTACGCCGACACCTTCGGTCCGACGCTCGACGAGCGGGACTGCAAGTACATCTGGCTCGGCACCGACAAGGTCTTCGACGCGTTCAAGTTCTACATCGCGGAGACGCCGTACGGCGTGATGCAGATCCACGGTTATCCCTACGACGCTGGCGGCAGCACGTTCATCGTCGAGATGACGTCGGCGGTGTGGGAGCGGGCCGGGTTCGCCGCGTTCGCGGACCGGGCGTGGGCGCCGGGGGAGTCCGACGAGAAGTCGATCGAGCTGATCCGGGAGCTGTTCGCCGACGTCCTCGACGGGCATCAGGTGCACGCCAACAACTCGCGGTGGATCAGCTTCACCACGGTCCGCAACGAGCGCTGGGTCCATACTTCGCCTGATCAAGGGGCAGTGGTGCTCCTGGGCGACGCCGCCCACACCGCGCACTTCTCGATCGGCTCGGGCACCAAGCTGGCGATGGAGGACTCGCTCGCGCTGGCCGCCTGCCTGCACGAGGAGCCGACGATCGCGGACGCCCTGACGACTTACGACACCGAACGCCGGGCCGTCGTGCTGTCCACCCAACGCGCCGCCCAGGCCAGCCTGGAGTGGTTCGAGAACCTCGACCAGTACCTCCACCAGGAGCCGCTGCAGTTCGCGTTCAACATCATGACCCGCAGCCGCCGGGTCACCTACGACAACCTGCGGCTGCGCGACCCGGAGTTCGTGGCCCGCTGCGACGAGTGGTACGGCGCGAGCGTGGGCTCGGCGGACAGCCGGCCACCGATGTTCCAGCCGGTCCGGATCGGGTCGCTCGAGCTGGTCAACCGGGTGGTCGTCTCTCCGATGGACATGTACGTCGCCGAGGACGGCCTCCCCTCGGACTTCCACCTGGTGCACCTCGGTGGCAAGGCTCTCGGCGGGGCCGGGCTGGTGATGACCGAGATGGTGTGCGTCTCCCCGGAGGGCCGGATCACGCCGGGCTGCGCAGGACTGTGGGATGACGAGCAGCAGGCGTCGTACCAGCGGGTCACCGACTTCGTGCACACCCACACCTCGGCCAGGATCGGGCTCCAGGTCGGTCACTCCGGCGGCAAGGGGTCGACCAAGCTGATGTGGGAGGGCATCGACGAGCCGCTCGACGAGGGCAACTGGGACGTGGTCGCCCCCTCGCCGGTGCCCTACCGCGCGGGCGTCAACCAGGTGCCGCGCGAGCTCAGCCGGTCCGAGATGGACACCATCCGCGACCAGTTCGTCGAGTCCGCTCGTCGAGGCGCCGAGGCGGGCTTCGACCTCCTGGAGCTGCACTGCGCCCACGGATACCTGCTCTCGGCGTTCCTCTCTCCCGTCACCAACCGACGCACGGACGCCTACGGCGGCGACGTCACCGCCCGGCTGCGCTACCCGCTCGAGGTGTTCAGCGCCCTCCGTGAGGTGTGGCCCGCCGACCGACCGATGACGGTGCGGATCTCGGCCACCGACTGGGTCGAGGACGGACAGACCCTGGACGACGCGCTGGTCGTCGCGCGGTCGTTCGTCGAGGCCGGCGCCGACGCCATCGACGTGTCGACCGGCCAGGTGACCTCGCGGGAGCGGCCGGCGTTCGGCAGGTCCTACCAGACGCCGTACGCCGACGCGATCCGCAACCGACTCGGCGTCCCGACCATCGCCGTCGGCGTGATCTCGTCGTACGACGACGTGAACTCGATCCTGATGGCCGGCAGGGCCGACCTCTGCGCCATCGGCCGCGCCCATCTCTACGACCCGATGTGGACGCTGCATGCCTCGGTCGAGCAGGACTACGACGGCCCGGGGGCGCCGTGGCCGATGCCGTGGCGGGCCGGGCGCCGCAAACCGCAGACCGGCCGCACCGACGGCCCCCGGCCCCGGCTCCAGCTGATCCGTCGGGGCGAGCCGACCACCGGGCACCGCCGGTGGCGTCCCACCACCTGACTACCCTGGCCGGGTGAGCACCCCACGGAGTTCTTCTGCTCCTCCGCTGCGCTCCTCCGCCGAACAACTCCGCGGGGACCCCGCGTGACAGATCCCGAGCAGCTCAGGATCTCCGACGCCGACCGGCACCGGGCGGCCGAAGTCCTTCGCGAGGCCGCCGGCGAGGGACGGATCGATCTGGACGAGCTGGACCAGCGGTTGGAGGCGGCGTACGCCGCCAAGGTCTACGCCGACCTGGTGCCGATCCTCGCCGACCTGCCCGACTCCCAGCTCCCCGCGGTGCGGGCTTCGGCACAGCCGGCACGGGCGGCGGGCTCGGCCACGGCGCGCCGCCACGACTCAAGCTTCGCGATGATGGGCGGACAGGACCGCAAGGGCGTCTGGGAGATCGGCCCCGATCACCGCGCGTTCACCCTGATGGGTGGCATCGACCTCGATCTACGTGAGGCCGTGTTCGGGGCCGACGAGGTCGTGATCAACGCGGTCGCGATCATGGGCGGCATCGACGTCTACGTCAACGCGCACACCAAGGTGTCGGTCGAGGGTGTCGGCATCATGGGCGACTTCGACCAGGCCCGCGACAAGGTGGAGGCGCAGCTCGGCCCCGACTCACCGACGGTGCGAGTCACGGGGGTGGCGCTGATGGGAAGCGTGACCGTCAAGCGCCGGCCGATGCCCGACGAGGAACGCCGCAAGCGACTGCCGCGCTGAGGCTCAGGCCTGCGGCTCCTCCGCCGCAGCAGTCGCCGGCGCGTCCTGCTCCTGCGCGACTTCTTCGGCCTGGGCCATGGTGTCGCCCTCGGGCACCCGCCCCGCTGCGCTGGCGTCGAGGGTGAGGTTCTCGCCCGTGGAGGGGTCGAACAGGTGCATGTGGTCGGAGTTGACGAAGATCTCCGCCTCGTCACCCTCGGCCACCTTGCTCGCCCCGTCGAGAGAGATGACCAGCTGGGTACGCATCGACTCGCCGTCCAGGTCCCTCTCGAGCTGGGCGAGCTGTTCCTGCACCTCCGGCGGCGCCTCGAACGGGATGTAGGCGTAGCTCTCGTTGCCCAGCCACTCCACGACGTCGACGGTCGTGCGGAACGTGTGGCCGGCGGTCTTGTCGCTGTCCATGATCGAGGCGTCCTCGAAGTGCTCAGGACGGATGCCGGCGATCAGCAACCCCTTGCCCTCGGCCTTGCGGGCCTTGTCCGTGGGGATCTCGACCGAGCCGAACGGCAGCTTCACGGTCGTGCCCTCGACCGTCGCCGGCAGGAAGTTCATCGGCGGCGAGCCGATGAACCCGGCGACGAACAGGTTGGCGGGCTGTTCGTAGAGCTCGCGCGGCGTGGCGAGCTGCTGGAGGATGCCGCGCTTGAGGACGGCGACCCGGTCGCCGAGCGTCATCGCCTCGGTCTGGTCGTGGGTGACGTAGACCGTGGTGATGCCCAACCGCTTCTGCAGCCGCGAGATCTCGGTGCGCATCTGACCGCGCAGCTTGGCGTCGAGGTTGGAAAGCGGCTCGTCGAAGAGGAACGCGTCGGCCTGCCGGACGATCGCCCGGCCCATCGCGACGCGCTGCCGCTGGCCACCCGACAGGTTGCCGGGCTTGCGGTCGAGGTGCTCGTCGAGCTCCAGGGTCTTGGAGGCCTCACGCACCTTCTTGTCGACGGTGGCGTTGTCCTCCTTGGCGAGCCGCAGCGGGAACGCGATGTTCTCGTAGACGGTGAGGTGCGGGTAGAGCGCGTAGTTCTGGAACACCATCGAGAGGTTGCGGTCCCGTGGTGCAAGGTCGTTGACCTTCTTGTCGCCGATCATCATGTCGCCTGAGCTGATGTCCTCCAGGCCCACGATCATCCGGAGCAGCGTGGACTTCCCGCAGCCGGACGGGCCGACGAGGATCATGAACTCGCCGTCCGCCACGTCGATGCTGACGTCGTTCACGGCAGGGAACCCGTCGCCGTACTTCTTGACGATGTTTCGCATGTCGATAGAGGCCATCAGGTATCAACCCTTCACTGCGCCGGAGGTCAGCCCGGCGACGATCTTTCGCTGGAAAAGCAGGACGATGATGATGATCGGGATAGTGGCGATCACCGCAGCCGCGGAGAGCAGCGATGCCGGCCGGTTGAACGGGTCGGCACCGACGAAGAACGCCAGTGACGCGGGGATCGGTCGGGCTGCCTCGGTGGAGGTCAGCGAGATGCCGAACACGAAGTCGTTCCACGCGAAGAAGAACGTCAGGATCGCGGCGGTGAAGACGCCTGGTGCCGCCAGCGGCACGATCACCCGCCGGAAGGCCTGCCACGACGTGGCGCCGTCGACCTGGGCGGCCTGCTCCATCTCCCAGGGGATCTCCCGGAAGAACGCCGACAGGGTCCAGATCGCGAGCGGCAGCGTGAACGACATGTAGGGGATGATCAGCCCCGGCCAGGTGTCGTAGATCCCGAGCGTGCGCCACATGTCGAACAGCGGCCCGATCAGCGACACCACCGGGAACATCGCGATCACCAGTGCCATCGAGAGCACGAGCTTCTTGCCGCGGAACTCCAGCCGTGCGATCGCGTACGCCGCGAGCGTCGCGACGATGACGGAGAGCAACGTGGAGATCAGGCTGATGCCGATCGAGTTGATGATCGCGCGGGGGAAGTACTCGTACAGGTCGCCGGTGAGCACCGTCTTGTAGTTGTCCCAGCCGGCGAACGTGCCCTCCGACGGGAAGAACCCGGGATTGCCTGCGGTGATCGACTCCTCCGACTTGAACGACAGCGAGATGATCCACACCACCGGGAGCAGACACCAGACCAGGATGACGAGGATGCCGATCGGCATTCCGAGCTTCTTCATGGCCGCGTCACCCTTCCTGCCTGGCCGCTGCCAGATCGACTCGGAACACCTTGATGATCAGATAGGCGATCAGCAGGACCGACAAGAACAGCAGGACCGAGAGTGCCGAGCCCATGCCGAGCTGGAACTGTTCGATGGTTTGTCGGTAGGTGAGGAAGCTGATCGACTCGGTCTTCTGGGCGCCGTTGGTCATCACGAAGATGTTGTCGAAGATGCGGTAGGCGTCCAGGGCCCGGAACAGCACCGCGACCATGATCGCGGCCCGCATGTTGGGCAGGATCACCCGCCACAGCCGTTGCCACCAGGTGGCGCCGTCGACCTTGGCCGCCTCGATCATGTCCTCGCTCACCTGCGCCAGTCCGGCGAGCAGCAGCAGGGACATGAACGGAGTCGTCTTCCAGATCTCCGAGACCATGATGGCTATCACCGCTGGGGTGGTCTCTCCGAACCAGTTGAAGTCGTCGCTGATGAACGGCAGCCAGCCGTTGATGAAGCCGTTGGTGGCGCTGAACGCGAACTGCCAGGAGAAACCCGAGACCACGGTGATGATGCCGTAGGGGATCAGGATCGAGGTCCGGACCACGCCGCGAGCGAAGATCACCCGGTGCATCACCATCGCGAAGATGAACCCGATGACCAGCTCGACCGCCACCGTGACGACCATGTAGAGCACGGTGATGCCGGTGGTCTGCCAGAACAGCGGGTCGGTGAGCGCCGTCACGTAGTTGGACAGGCCCACGACCTCTTTGTCGTCGGGGGCGGTGAGCGAGTAGTCGAAGACCGACAGCCAGATCGCCCGCACCATCGGGAACGCCGTGACCAGCAGCATCAGGATGATCGCCGGAGCGACCAGCTTCTGCCCCAGTCGGTTCTCGGCCCTCGAACGGTCGCTGGTGGGGGCCTTGGCCTCGGCCCGTGCCGGTGCGGTGGTCGTCGTCACAGCAGCGCCTTTCCTTCGAGGACGTCCTTCAGGTAGTCGGACGAGTCCTTCGGCGTGGTGTCAGGATCCACCGCGTCCGGCGAGTGCCACTCCGCTTGTACGGCGCTGGAGATCAGCGCGTAGAACTCGCTCTTCGGCCGCAGGCCGCCCTCGTCAACACTCTGTTGATAGAGCGCGATCAGGTCCTCGGGGAAGTCGCCGCTGGCGGAGACCTCTTCGTAGGCCGACTTCGTCGACGGCATCAGGCCGTTGTTCAGCGCCAGGTCGACCTGCGCCTGCGTCGAGGTGATGCACTGCGCCGCTTCCATCGCGAAGTCGGGGTGCTCGCTGTAGGCGCCGACCCCGATGTCGATGCCACCCACCGGCGGCTTGGAGGCCTCACCCTCGACCGTCTCCGGGTAGCGCGCGTAGCCCAGGTCATCGAACGTCTCCTGGTCGATCTCGCCGGTGTCGATCAGGCCCTCGTAGAACTTGTAGGCGAAGGTCCAGTTGAGCATGAACTCTCCGGCACCCTGCGGGGCCTCGGGGTCGGCGGGGAACATCCGGCCGAGGCTGGTGCCCTCGTTGGAGACCGTGAGGTCCGACTGCGCCGCGGGGGAGTCCGCCAGCATCTGGATGATCTCGGCGGCCTTGCGCCCGGCGTCGGAGTCGAGGTCGACCTTGGTGTCGCGCCCGGCCTCGGTGTCGGACACGATGTTGCCGCCCGCTCCCTGCATCAGCGCGTTGATCAGCACGACGTACGCCTCGTAGCGGTTGGCCTGCACGCCGACCGAGCCGTTGTTCTCGGAGGCTGCCGTGATGATCTGCTCCCACGTGACCGGCTGGTCTGGACCGATGTCCAGTCCGGCCGCCTCGGCGAGGGACTTGCGGTACCAGAGCACCTGCGTGTTGGCCCACAGCGGGATCGCGAAGGCCTTGTCCTCCCAGATGACCGTCTCAGCTGCGCCGGTCAAATAGTCACCGTCCTCCTCGGCGCTGGTGAGGATCTCGTCGCCGAGGTCGCCGGGGATCTCGGCGAGCCACTCCGCGTTGGCGAACTCGGCCACGAACACCGGGTCGAGGTTCATCAGGTCGGTCGAGGAGTCCTCGGCGGCGAGTCGTCGCGCCAGCTGGATGCGCTGATCGGTCGCGCCCGACGGGAGTTGCTCGACACTGATGTCGTAGTCGCCGGTGCTGCACTCCTTGGCGTAGGTCTCGAACGTGTCGACGCCATCGGGGTTGACGTACCAGTGCAGCTCGGGCTTTCCCTCATCGCCGCACGCACTCAGCAGCGTGGCGGCCAGGATGCCGACGGCCGTGATGCCGAGCCCGCGGCGCACCTTGAAGTGTCTGGCACCCCTGCCCCCCGGTGCTCCTTCCGAGCGGTTCACCATGGATCCTCCCGTCGTGGTCTGGATCACACATTCGCCGTCCCGAGGCATTTTGTCTAGCCCACTAGACGGTGAGTGAAGAGGGTGCTACTGAGAGGCCCGATCGGCGACCCGCCGGATCGCCGCGACGTAGGTCTCGAAGAGCGCCGGCGGGAGGTCGTGTCCCATTCCGTCGATCAGCAGAAGCTCCGAACCAGGGATCGCGGCGGCCGTGGCCCGGCCCCCCGAGACGTGCACCATCTTGTCGGCCAGGCCGTGGATCACGAGCGCCGGAACGTGCAGGCTCCGGAGCCGGACACTGCGGTTGGGCTGCTTCAGGACCGCCATCATCTGGCGCAGCACCCCGCTCCGTGGGACGCCGCGGTCGTAGGTGTCGGCGGCCCGTTCGCGCCCCTTCACCTGGTCGAGGGGATAGGCCGGCGAGGAGATGATCTTCCACACCTGCGCGCTTCCGGTGATGTAGTCGTCGCGCGAGTTGCGGGGGGTCAGCAGCGTCGGCAGAAGGGTCGGGTGCTGCCAACCGACCGTGCGCTTTCCGGTGGTGGACATGATGCAGGTGAGCGAGCGGACGCGGCCCGGGTGCGCGATCGTCATCGTCTGCGCGATCATCCCGCCCATCGACACCCCGACGAGGTGTGCGGACTCGAAGCCGAGGTGGTCCATCAGGCCGAGGGTGTCGGCGGCCATGTCGTCGAGCGTGTACGGCGCCCGCACCCGACCGCCCGCGAACGCACGCACCAGGGTGGCGCGGGTGACCCGGCCGTGGGCCTTGCTCGAGCGGCCGATGTCGCGGTTGTCGAAGCGCACGACGTAGAAACCGGCGCGGGCGAGCATCTCGCACAGGTCGGGGTCCCACCAGATCATCGGCCCGCCCAGGCCCATCACCAGAACGAGAGGCTCGTCGTCGGGGTCGCCGAAGGTCTGGTAGCAGAGCTCGATGCCGGCGCTGACCGGTGCGAACAGCTCCTCGGACACCTGCACGGGCGCATGTTTCGCCCTTCCGCGGGCACTCGATGACATGGGAATAGTCAACCGCACGCCCGGGCGGCGGACACGAAGTGCTCCGAAATGCGGGTCGGGGGATTCACTTGGCTCTACCGTCAGGCGTGTGACGGACGGCACGCTCGCAGCGTTCCTGCTCCCGGACGGCTTCGCGAAGCCGCCGGTGCGAGCGGTGCTGCAGGAGGCGAGCGTGGTGGCCGAGGCCGGTCGCTACGCACTGGCGAGCCGCGGGGCTCGACGCACCCGGAGGGCCACGCCGTACACCGGTCGGAGGGTGGTCCGCAGTGCCGACCCGGTGATCCTGGTGCCGGGGTTCATGGCCGGCGACGCCACCCTGGCCTTCATGGCCCGCGTGCTGCGCCAGCGCGGCTTCCGCACCTACCGCTCGCACATCCACGCCAACGTCGGCTGCACGCTCAATGCCGCGGCCCAGCTGGAGTCGCGCCTCGAGTCGATCGTGCTGCGGCGCGGCACCCGGGTGCAGATCGTCGGCCACAGCCTCGGCGGAATGCTGGCCCGCGGCATCGCCGTACGCCGCCCGGACCTGGTTTCCGGCATCGTCACGATGGGCAGCCCGATGCTCGCGCCCGGCGCGCACCACGCGGCGCTGTCGTTCTGGGTCGACGTGCTGGTGCGGCTCAGCCGCGCCGGCGTACCCGGGCTGATGTCGGAGGAGTGCGTGGCCGGCACCTGCGCCCGGCAGAGCTGGGACGAGAGCCGGGAGCCGGTGCCCGACGAGGTCGCGTTCACCGCGATCTACTCCAAGCGCGACGGCATCTGCGACTGGCGGGCCTGCATCGACCCCTCGGCGATCCCCGTCGAGGTCACCGCGTCACACGTCGGGATGGCGGTGGACCCGCGGGTGATCGACCACGTCACCGAGGCGCTGCGGCGTACGGCCGCTGCCGACCTATCGCTCGAAGTCGATAGCGGCGTAGGCGCGTAGCTTCTGCAGTCGGTGCTCGGACAGGATGTTGCGAATCGTCCCGCTGCGCGACCGCATCACCAGTGAGTGGGTCGTGGCGCCGCCGGACCGATAGCGGACGCCGCGCATCAGCTCGCCGTCGGTGATGCCGGTCGCGACGAAGAAGCAGTCGTCGCCGGTGACCAGGTCGTCGGTGGTGAGTACGGCGTCCAGGTCGTGACCGGCGTCGATGGCGCGCTGCCGCTCCTCGTCGTCGGTGGGCCAGAGCCGGGCCTGGATCACGCCGCCGAGGCACTTCATCGCGCAGGCCGCGATGATGCCCTCGGGAGTGCCGCCGACGCCCAGCAGCAGGTCGATGCCGGTGTCGGGGCGGGCCGCCATGATCGCGCCGGCGACGTCGCCGTCGGTGATGAACTTGATCCGCGCACCGGTCGCCCGGATCTCCGCGGCGAGGTCCTCGTGGCGCGGCCGGTCCAGCATCACGACTGTGACGTCCTCGGGGCTCGACCCCTTGGCCTTGGCCACCAGGTTGATGTTCTCGGCGACCGACAGCCGGATGTCCACCACGTCGGCGGCCTCGGGGCCGGTGACGAGCTTCTCCATGTAGAACACCGCCGAGGGGTCGTACATGCTGCCGCGCGGGGAGACCGCGAGCACCGACACGGCGTTGGTCATCCCCTTCGCGGTGAGGGTGGTGCCGTCGATCGGGTCGACGGCCACGTCGCACTCCGGTCCGGTGCCGTCGCCCACGCGCTCGCCGTTGTAGAGCATCGGGGCGTTGTCCTTCTCGCCCTCACCGATCACGACGGTGCCGTCCATGCCGATGGTGGAGATCATCACCCGCATCGCGTTGACCGCGACTCCGTCGGCGCCGTTCTTGTCGCCGCGACCCACCCAACGCCCGGCGGCCATCGCGGCCGCCTCGGTCACCCGGACCAGCTCCAGCGCGAGGTTGCGGTCCGGCGACTGCGGTGACGGGCTGGGGGACTCGCTCATGGGCGCACTTTATCTGTCTCCTCCGGCGCCAACGAGTAGATGTCTACAGCGGTCTCCTTCACCGACAGCCACACGTCGCGCCCCGGCTCGAGGGCGAGCTCGCGGGTCGCGGCGGGCGTCACGTCGGCGATCAGCTCCGGACCGGCCGCCACGAGCAGCCGGATCGCGTCGCCGTGCGGAGCGGCACTGAGCACGGTGCCTTGCCACAGGTTGCGCGCCGACCCCTCGGGCCGGGCGAGAGACACCGTGACCGCACCCGGAGCGAAGCCGCGGAAGACGTCGCCCTCCCGGATCACGTTCAGACCCACGAGCCGGGCCACGTGCTCGGTGCGGGGCCGTGCCGAGACCTCGCTCGGTGTGCCGATCTGGGCCACCGCTCCGTCGTCGATCACCACCACCCGGTCGGCGAGGGTGAGGGCGTCGATGGCGTCGTGGGTGACCAGCAGCGTGATGCCGGCGTACGACGCCAGGTGGCGGGTCAGCTCGATCCGCAGCCCGGCAGCGACGCCGACATCGAGGCCGGCGAACGGCTCGTCGAGCAGCATCACCTCGGGACGCTGCGCGAGCGCCCGGGCGATGGCGACCCGCTGGGCCTGGCCCCCGGAGAGCTCCTTGGGGCGGCGGTCCGCGAGCTCTCCGATCGCCAGCCGGTCCAGCCACTCGTGCGCGGTGGCTCGTGCCTCGGCGCGAGGGACGCCGCGGGAGCGGAGCCCGAACGCGACGTTCTCCAGTGCAGAGAGGTGGGGGAACAGCAGCTTGTCCTGGAAGACCACGCCGACCCCGCGCTCCCGCACCGGCAGCGGGCGCAGGTCTCGGCCGTTCAGCCGGACCGTGCCCTCGGCGGGGACCAGGCCGGCGACCGCGCCCAGGAGCGACGTCTTGCCGGCGCCGTTCGGCCCGATCACGGCGAGCACCTCGCCGGGCTCGGCGGTGAGCGCGACGGTGACCCGGCCGGGCACCGTGACGTCGACCTCCAGCCCGCTCATCGTGTGGGTCATGTGGTGCCCACCCCCAGCCACCGCTCGCGCAGCGCGAACAGCACGCCGACCGAGACGAGCAGCATCACCAGGCTGAGCGCCAGCGCCGCGTCGGTGTCGGCCTGGCGGGTGACATAGATCAGCGTCGGCATCGTCTGCGTGGTGCCCGGGTAGTTGCCGTTGAACGTGATCGTCGCCCCGAACTCGCCCAGCGAGCGGGCCCAGCCGAGCACCATCCCGGCCGCGATCCCGGGCAGCGCGAGCGGCACGGTGACCCGCCGGAACGTCGTCCACCGTGATGCGCCGAGGGTGGCCGCGGCCGCGTCGTACTCACTGCCCGCGGAGCGCAGCGCACCCTCGATGCTGATCACCACGAACGGCATCGCCACGAAGACGTGGGCGAGCACGACGCCCCACGTCGTATAGGGGAATGCGAAGCCCGTGGCGTCGAGCAGCGGCTCGCCGATGGCACCGCTGCGGCCGAACGCGGTGCGGAGCGCGATGCCCGCCACCACGGGGGGCAGCACCATCGGCACGGTGACCAGCGCGCGGAGCAGGCTCCGGCCCCTGAACCGCATCCGAGCCAGCACCCAGGCCAGCGGCAGCCCGAGCACCAGCGCGATGAGCATGGCGGCGGTGGAGGTGCTGACCGAGAGCCACAGCGCCTCCCGTGCCGTCTCGGTGCGCAGCTGGTCGAGCAGCCCGGCGAGGTCGGTGGAACCGACCATCACGACCAGCGGCAGCAGCAGGACGACGACGGCCAGCCCGGCCGGTACCAGGATCAGTAGCGGCGGGCGGCCGAGCGGGTCGCGGCTCACGGACTACCGAAGCCGGCGTCCTCGAGGATCTGCTGACCCTCGTCGGAGAGCACCAGGTCGACCCACGCCTGGGCCAGGTCGGCGTCCTCCGACTGCTCGAGCGTGGTCGCGAAGTACGACGTCAGCTGGCTCTCCGCGCCGGGGATCTCGATCGTGGCGACATCCTCGCCCGCCGCCACGGCGTCGGTGGCGTAGACGAGACCGGCGTCGGCCTCGCCGGCGATGACCTTGTCGAGCGTCGAACGCACGTCCTCCTCGAGGCTGGCCGGCTTGGCCGTGATCGCGTTGTCCTCCAGTACGCCGAGGGCGACCCGTCCGCACGGCACCTCGTCCGCGCACCGGACCCAGGTCGCGCCCTCGAGGTCGGCGAGCGACTCGATGCCGGCCGGGTTGTCGGGCGGGGTGACGATCACCAGCACGTTGGTGCCGAACGTCTCGACGTCACCGGTCACGCCGGCGTCCTCCGCGACCTTCATCGAGGCCTCGTCGGCGGTGGCGAGCACGTCTCCGGGTGCTCCGTCGGCGACCTGCTCGGCGAGGTCCGTGCTCGACCCGAAGGAGAAGTTCACCTCGACGTCGTTGTCGCTCTCGAAGGTGGTGGCCAGCTCCTCGAACACGTCGGTCAGCGAGGACGCGGCGAGCACGGTGAGCTCGCTGCTCCCGCCGTCGTCACCACCGTTGCCGTCGTCGTCGCCGCAGCCCGCAAGGGGGAGCAGTAGCGCGAGGCTCGCCGCGGCGATCAGGTGCTTCTTCATCAGGGGCGCTCCAGGACGACGTTGGTGGACTTGACGGACACCGTGACCCGCACCCCGGGCTCGAGGGCCAGCTCGTGGGCGGCCTCTGCGCTCATCAGCGAGACCATCCGGTAGGGCCCGCAGATCACGTCGACCTGGGCCATCACCTTGTCGACGAGGACCTTGGTGACGATCCCCGTCAACCGGTTGCGCGCGCTCACCGCCGCGGCGCGGGTGGCCTCGCGATCGGGGTGGTCGGCGAGAGACTCGGCCAGCGCCGCCAGGTCCGCGCCCGGGATCGCTGCACGCCCCTCGACCTGCTCCGCGGGGACGCGGCCGGAGTCGACCCAGCGGCGTACCGTGTCGTCGCTGACGCCCAGCAGCTGGGCGGCTTCCGCAATCCGATAGCTGGTCACGACGTCATTGTGCCGCACTTGCGGTGAGAGTATCGCTGGTGGGTACCGCAGATGCGTCAATCAGCCGACCGGGTCATCGTGCGCTGCGGGCTGCTGTGAGGATGGGTCAGTGAGCGAGTCGGAGCGCCCGGGCCGCTACCCGCGGACCACCAACGGGCTGGTGGCTGCACTGGTCGTCACCGTCGTGGCGGTGGTGGGCGTCATCGGGCTCATGGCGCTGTTCCGCGACGAGCCCGACATCAAGCCCGAGGAGGTCGACTACCTCGAGACCGTCGGCCTCGCACAGGACGCCGACATCGAGCCGGTCTACCCCGCCGAGCTGCCAGAGGGCTGGATCGCGACCCGCGCCGAGGTGCTGCCCGACGCCCCGCCGGGCTTCGACCTGGCGCTGCTCACCGACGACGAGGAGTTCGTCGGCCTGGTCTGGTCGGGCGAGCCGATCGACGATCTGCTCGCCGAGCGGGTCGACGACGAGGACGTCGAGGACGCCGACCCGTTCACCGCCCAGGAGTCGGTCGCGCCTCGCTGGGACGGGTACGCCGACCCGGGCGGCGATGTGGCCTACGCCGCCGAGGTGGGGGATCACGCGGTGCTGGTGTACGGCTCCGCACCGGAGGAAGACGTGCGCACCGTCGTCGAGTCGCTCACGACTGCTCCGCTTTCTCGATGACCTCGTCGAGCCTCTTGCGCGCCCCGTCGAGCCACTCCTGACAGATGGTGGCCAGCCGCTCACCGCGCTCCCACAGCGTCAGCGACTCCTCGAGCGTGATGCCGCCGGCCTCGAGCCGCCGGACCACCTCGACGAGCTCCTCGCGGGCCTCCTCGTAGGACGTCTTCTCCTCAGTCATCAGCACTCTCCTCGAGGCGTTCGGTGCGGGTGGTGGTGGCGTGGATCCGGCCGTCGGCGACCCGGACGCTGACGTCGGCGCCGACCGGCGCGCCGTCGACGGTGGTGACCACGTGGCCGTCGGCGTCCTGGAGCACGGCGTAGCCGCGCTCGAGGGTGGCCAGCGGCGACAGCGCCCGGGCCCGGGCGCGCTGGTGGTCGATGTCGTCGGCGGCGCGGTCGAGCGCGTGCCCGAGGGTGCGGCGGCAGCGGTCACGCAAGCCGCCGAGCTCCTCGAGCCGGGCGTCGACCAGCGACCGCGGGTCGGCGAGCACCGGCCGCGAGCGCATGGCGTCGAGACCGGCCCGCTCCCGCTCGAGCCAGCGGTCGAGGGCGTGCCGGACCCGCTGCCGGGCCTGGTCGACCACGGCCAGCTCCTGGGAGACATCGGGCACGATCAGCTTGGCGGCGTCGGTGGGGGTGGATGCGCGGATGTCGGCGACCAGGTCGAGCAGCGGGCTGTCGGGTTCGTGGCCGATCGCGGAGACGACCGGCGTCCGGGCCTTGGCGACCGCGCGGATCAGACCCTCGTCGGAGAACGGCAGCAGGTCTTCGACCGAGCCGCCGCCCCTGGCGATCACGATCACGTCGACCTCGGCGTGGTGGTCGAGCCGCTCGAGCGCACCGATGACCTCGGCGGCGGCACGCTGGCCCTGCATGGTGGCGTGCACGACCTCGAACGTCACGCCCGGCCAGCGCCGGGTGGCGTTGTCGAGTACGTCGCGCTCGGCGGCCGACCGCGGCGCGGTGACCAGACCGACGCGGGTCGGCAGGAACGGCAGCGGCCGCTTCAGAGCGGCGTCGAACAGCCCCTCGGCGGCGAGCAGCTGCCGGCGCCGCTCGAGCTGGGCGAGCAGCTCGCCGAGGCCGACCATCCGGATCTCGCGGGCATGGAGCGAGAGCGTGCCGCGGTTGGCGTAGTAGGACGGCTTGGCGTGCACGATGACGCTGGCGCCCTCGACCAGCGGCGGGTTGAGGCCGTCGAAGAGCGTGCGGCTGCAGGTGACCGGCACCGAGATGTCGGCCACCGAGTCGCGCAGCGTCATGAACACCGTCTGCAGGCCCGGTCGCCTGCTGACCTGGGCCATCTGGCCTTCGACCCACACCGCGCCGAGGCGGTCGACCCAGCCCGAGATCGCGTTGGCGATCGACCGGACCGGCGCCGGCGACTCGGGTGAGGTCTGCATGGCCATGCCGGTGAGGGTAGTGCTCAGCGCCCCCAGGTCCGTTCGACGAGCCGCTGCGCCTCGGCGAGTGTCAGCCCGTGGCGACGGGCCGTGGCGGCGTACTGCTCGGCGGCGCGGGAGGCGTCAGCGGGAGTGGCCGCGGACGCGACGAAGGTCCCGCGGCGACCCTCGGTGACCACCACGCCGTCGGTCTCGAGCTCGCGGTAGACCCGGGCCACCGTGTTGACGGCCAGCCCGAGCGCGGCGGCGAGCGCGCGCACCGTGGGAAGCTTCGTGCCGGCCGGGAGGTCCCCGGAGGCGACCCGCGAGGCGAGCTGCACCCGCAGCTGTTCGAACGGCGGCTCGGGCAGCGACGGATCCGGGGGCGTCACGTCCATGACCGGCGACAGTACTGGCTTTCTGGGCAAATACCTTGCCTGTCTACATATGGACCGCCAAGATCGACGGGTGCGCGCGTGGGTGAAGTGGACGCTGATCGCGGTCGGCGTCTTCGTGCTGGCGGCGGTCACGTTCGGGGCCTGGATCGGCTACTCCTACCTGACGGCCCATGTCGACACTGTCGGCGAGGTCGACTTCGACCGGGAGCTGGTGATCCCGCCGCTGGCCGAGTCGGAGATCGACGGCAAGGGGCGCCGGGTCTTCGACCTCACCCTGCAGAAGGGCCACACCGATCTCGGCCGCGACGAGGAGACCGCAACCTGGGGCGTCAACGGCTCCTACCTCGGCCCGACGCTGCGGGCGAAGCGCGGGGAGGAGGTGCTGATCCATGTCACCAACAAGGTGGGCGAGGACAGCACCCTGCACTGGCACGGCATGCACCTGCCGGCCGAGATGGACGGCGGCCCGCACCAGATGATCGGCGACGAGGAGACCTGGTCACCCACCTGGCGGATCGACCAGCCGGCGGCCACCCTCTGGTACCACCCGCACCCGCACGAGGAGACGGCCCAGCAGGTCTATTGGGGCGTGGCCGGGATGTTCATCCTGGAGGACGAAGTGGAGGCGAAGCTGCCGCTGCCCCGGAAGTACGGCGTCGACGACATCCCGGTCATCGTCCAGGACAAGGAGTTCGACGGCATCGAGCTCGACACCACCCCGGGGCTGTTCGAGAACAACGGCATCCTCGGCGACACCATCCTGGTCAACGGCACCCCCGGGCCCTACTTCGACGTGACCACGAAACGGGTCCGGCTGCGCCTGCTCAACGCATCCAACGCCCGGGTCTACAACTTCCACTTCTCCGACGACCGGGAGTACGACGTGATCGCCAGCGACGGCGGGCTGCTACCGGCCCCGGTGCGCCTCGACCACCTGCTGCTCTCGCCCGGCGAGCGGGCCGAGATCGTGGTCGCCTTCGAGCCCGGCGAGACGACGGTCCTGCGCAGCGACGAGCAGGACGCCGGCAACAGGTTCAGCGGCGCCGACGACCGGCTCGACATCCTGCAGCTCCGCGCCGCCAACACCCTGGCTCCTGCACCGGACGTGCCGGCTCGGCTCGCCGCCGTACCGGACCTCGACCCGGACGACGTGGTCGAGACCCGCGAGTTCGACCTGCGGGGCACCTCCATCAACGGGGAGGAGATGGACATGGACCGGATCGACGAGACCGTCGAGCTGGACGCCACCGAGCGATGGCGGATCATCAACTCCGACGGCAGCACGCACAACTTCCACGTCCACGACGTGCAGTTCGTGATCGAGTCCATCGACGGCGACCCCCCGCCACCGGAGCTGGCCGGCTGGAAGGACACCGTGTTCCTGCCCGAGGGCAGCGAGGCCGACCTGCTGGTGCGGTTCACCGACTACGCCGACCCCGACACGCCGTACATGTACCACTGCCATCTGCTCCGGCACGAGGACAACGGGATGATGGGGCAGCTCGTGGTGCTGGAGCCCGGCGAAGACGCCGGCGAGGTTCACGCACACCACTGAGCGACCTTCATTCGTCGGACAAGCCCACGCGAGCAGCCCATACTGGCTGGGAGTTGAACGGGGAGGCTCGGCCGGATGGGGACGACACGAACGTCACGGCTATTCGCGAGCGCGCTCGGTGTCCTGCTGGTGTTGGGTCTGACCGGGCCTGCTGTCGCCGCACCGCAGCGTCTCGAGAGTGGACAGATCAGTGGCCGGGTCAGCGATACCGAAGGCCGGCCGATCGAGGGCGTGCAGGTGAGGTGGACACGCGGTGACGATTCCGCCGTCGCGGCCATCACGGACGCCGATGGCCGGTACTCGATGGAAGGCATGGATTTCGGCGACTATCAGCTCTGGTTCTTCCCGATCAGTCACGCGGCCGAGTGGTACGACGACTCCGCAGACCAGAATGGCGCAGCAACCGTCAGTCTCTCGGCACTGAGCCCGATTGCGGGTGGAATCAATGCCGAGCTCGGGCCGCCGCCGACGGTGAGGGGCAGGATCACCAACGCGGCAGGTGAGCCGGTCGCGGGGATTCGGGTAGTGGTCTGCGACGGGGCACCAGAGTGGCCGTTCTGCGCCGAGGGCTCATACCCGGACGAGACCGTCCCGTCGATCTCGGACGAGCAAGGCCGGTACGAGGCGTATGCCTATGCCTCGGGCTACTTCAGCGGCCCCTACCACCTCATCTTCATCGACCAGTCCGGTACTTACATGCAACAGTTCTGGCCGGGTGGCATCCTCCCCGCGGAGGCGCAGCGATTCCGGGTCGAACCAGGCGAGGTTCGTGACGGGTTCGACGTCACGATGCAGGTGCCCGGCAGGATCGCCGGGCGAGTGACCGACTCCTCCGGGCCGGTGCAGTCGGCGCACGTCACCGCCAAGCGATTCGTCGCCGGGCTTGGGTGGTCGCCGCTCTACGGGTCCGTCGCGCAGACCGACAGTGAGGGCAGGTACACGACGGCGGCCATGTATCCAGGGCGGTACCGGCTCTCCTTCGACACTTCTCGGCACGCGGTGGAGTACTACTCCGATGCGGCCGACGTCGACTCCGCGGACGACGTCCAGGTGAACGGCGGGGACACGACTGCGGGTGTCGATGTGACCCTGGAGTCTGCGAGCACCATCCTGGGCCGCGTGACCGGCCGAGCCGGGGCAAGAGTCTCCGGAGTGACCGTCGGGGTCTCGACCGAGGGCCGCACTGTGGGGAGTGACACCACGGATGGCGCGGGTGGGTTTTCCGTGGGCGAGCTGGAGGCCGGCACGTATGACGTGTTCTTCCGGGACGAGAGCGGGCGCTACCTGGACAGGTTGCGCACCAGCGTCCGCGTCCCACGCTCGGAAGTAACCTCGATGGGTGCGGTGGAGCTGACGCCCGTTTCTGGTCTGACGGGACGCGTCGTGGACGATCGTGGCCGCCCGGTTCCCGGCCTGGAAGCGCGCACCGCACGGATTCGAGGGGGAGGCGTCGGCCGGATCTCCTATGCGACGACGGACAGGCAGGGACGCTTCGACGTCACTGGACTGAGGTCGGGTCGCTACTACTTGTGGTTCGTCGACGCTCTGGGCAACTACCTCGGGGAAGTCTGGCGGGATGCCAGTGGCCGGGGTGACGCGACGACCATCAAGGTGCCGACGGGTCGGACCGTCAGCGGGATCAAGGCACGGGTGGGCCGAGCGGCGCATATCAAGGTGCGCCTGACCTGGAGTCCGGGGCCAGCACCGTTGCCTGCCCAGGTGCCCATCGTGATGCGCAGGGACGGCGACCGGTGGCGCAAGATGTCGCCGACTGTCTCGCCGGTCGTCTACTCGTCCAAAGTGACCCTCGGCGGCCTGCCACCGGGCCGGTACCGCATCGGCTTCATCGACCGCGACGCCCGCAGCCTCGGCTGGTGGAAGGACGCCCGGAAGTTCGGGCAGGCCAAGGTGTTCAGGCTGACTCACGGGCGGACCGTCACGATCCGACAGACGCTCGCGTGCGGAGGCCCCCTCCTACGGGAATGCTGACGGCTGGCCAGCTCAGGTGGCTGCCGGTTCCAGGTACGCGTGCACGAGCGGCACCACCGACGCGCCCTCGCCGCTCGCCGCCGCGACCCGCTTCATCGAGCCGGAGCGGATGTCGCCCACGGCGAAGATGCCGGGGACGGTCGTGGCCAGGCTCTCGGGCGGGAGGCCGTCGGCCCACTGGACCTTGGGTACGTCACGGCCGGTGAGCACGAAGCCGTTGTCGTCGAGCGAGACCTGGTCGGGGAGCCAGTCGCAGTGCGCCTCGGCGCCGAGCAGCAGGAACAGGCCCTCGGCGTTGCGGCGGGTGACCTCGTCGGTCGTGGTGTCGCGTACGTCGAGCCACTCGAGGCGACCGTCACCGCCGCCGTCGGCGATCTCGGCGCAGGGCTGTACGGCGATCCGCGGGTTGTAGGAGATCTCCTCGATCAGGTAGCGCGACATCGTCTCCTCGAGGCTCTTTCGCCGGACCATGATCGTCACCGACTTGGCGAACCGCGACAGGTGGATCGCGGCCTGGCCGGCGGAGTTGCCGCCGCCGACGACCACGACGTCGTACCCCTCCATCTCGCGGGCCGCCGTCATCGCGCTTCCGTAGTAGACGCCCTGGCCGGTGAGCGCGTCGACGCCTTCGACGCGGAGCTTGCGGTAGGCGACGCCGGTTGCGATCACCATCGCCCGGGCTCGGATGTCGCCGCCGTCGGTGTGGATGACGTGCGGCTGTCCGCCGTCGCCGGGCGTCACGCTCGTCACCTCCCAGCCGGTGAAGAAGCGGGTGCCGAACCGGATGGCCTGGTTGCGGGCCCGCTGCGCCAACCGCATGCCGGAGATCCCGCGGGGGAAGCCGAGGTAGTTGCGGATCATCGAGCTGGTCCCGGCCTGTCCGCCGACCGCCTCGGCCTCGACGCACACGGTGACAAGACCTTCGGACGCGCCGTAGACCGCTGCGGCGAGGCCCGCAGGGCCACCTCCGACGATGCAGAGGTCGACCACGGTGTCGACGTCGACGTCCTCGGGGCGGCCGTAGATCGCGGCGGCCACGTCGCGCACCTTGGCCGGGGCGATGACGGCCCTCCGAATCGTCTGCACGAGGGGGTACGTCGGCTCGCCGTCGTACAGCGCGACGATCTCGCGGCCGACGTCGGAGTCGGGGGTGTGCACCCCGTTGGGCATGCCCATCCGGTCCAGGAAGTCGCGGATCGAGTTGGTGAGGACGTCGGCGCGGTCGGACACCACTCGTACCGTCTCGACCTCGGGGGCGGCCACCGTCGAGCCCCAGTCGGAGAGCAGTTCACAGATCGCGGTGTGGAACTCCTCGTCCCTGACCCCGCGCGGCATCAGCAGGAAGGCGTCGTACTTGCCCTTGGCGAGACCCGGGCGCATCCGCTCCGCATCCTCGAGGAACCGCTCCCAATGCGCGACGACCAGGCGCCGGGCCGTGGGCACGACCTGCCGCCAGAGGTGGAACGCCATGTGGACGTCGGAGTCGGGGAGCACGGACTCGGAGACGAAGAGCGCGACCTGCCCGCCGTTCGCATGGATCTCGTGCGCCAGGTCGGCTGCGGCGCTGGCCGAGCCGACGGCATGGATGTCGTAGTCGCGGCGGTAACGGCCGAACTCGTCGGCCAGGAAGTCGGCGTGGTCCTCGGAGACCAGGATGATCGCGGGCTGCACCCGGCCAGTATCCGCCGACGGTGAAATTCTGTCGCCGGTGAAAGACTGCGCCCGTGCGCCTCCGGATCGACCTCGCCTATGACGGCACCGACTTCCACGGATGGGCGGCCCAACCGGGGCTACGCACCGTCCAGGGCGAGCTGAGCTCGGCGCTGGCGACCGTGCTCCGAGTCGCGTCGGTCGACGTCGTCTGCGCCGGACGGACCGACTCCGGCGTGCACGCCCGCGGCCAGGTGGTGCACGTCGACGTGGATGCCCCGCTGGACCAGGCCGTACGCCGGCTGAACGGCGTACTGCCCCGCGACGTGCGGGTACGCCGGGTGGTCGAGGCGCCGGACGGGTTCGACGCGCGGTTCTCGGCGATGTGGCGTCGCTATGCCTACCGGGTGGCCGACTCCCCGGCCGCGCTGGACCCGCTGCACCGCCGGCACGTGCTGGCCTGGCCGCGGCCGCTCGACCTGGACGCGATGAACCAGGCGTCGCACGCGCTGGTCGGGCTGCGCGACTTCGCGGCGTTCTGCAAGCAGCGTGAGGGGGCCACGACGATCCGGACCCTGCAGGCGCTCGGCTGGTCGCGCGACGCCGACGGGGTGGCGGTGGCAACGGTGCGGGCGGACGCGTTCTGCCACAGCATGGTGCGGTCGCTGGTGGGGTGCCTGCTCCCGATCGGGGAGGGCCGCCGGCCACCGGAGTGGGCGGCGGAGGTCCTCGAGGCCGGCGCCCGCGACCCCTCGGTCACCGTGGCGCACGCCCACGGCCTCACGCTCGAGGAGGTCGCCTACCCGGCCGACGACGAGCTCGCCGCCCGGGCGCAGACGACGATGGCGCGCCGCGATGAATGAGCACTACTTCTCCGCCGACCCGTCCGTCCCGTTCGCTCGGGAGCCGTTCAGCGCGGAGGTCTGGGGCCGCACCCTCAGCCTGACCAGCGGAGCGGGTGTCTTCAGCCGGGGGCACCTCGACCACGCGACCGCCGTGCTCTTCCGCGAGACCAAGCCGCCGGAGTCGGGTCGGGTCCTCGACCTGGGGTGTGGGTACGGCGTGATCGGGCTGGCCATCGCCGCGGCATCCCCGGACACCGTGGTCACCGGCGTCGACGTCAACGAGCGGGCACTGCTGCTCGCCCGCGAGAACGCGGTCGCCCTGGGGCTCGAGGCGCGGTTCACCGCGTGCCTGCCGGACGAGGTGCCGGCCGATGCGACGTACGACGAGATCTGGTCCAACCCGCCGATCCGGATCGGCAAGGCGGCGCTGCACGCGCTGCTGCTTTCCTGGTTGCCGCGGCTGGAGCCGGGGGGCCGCGCGATGATGGTCGTCGGCAAGAATCTCGGGGCCGACTCGCTGCAGCGGTGGCTGGGCGAGCAGGGCTACCCGACCAAGCGGGTGGCGAGCGCGAAGGGGTTCCGGGTGCTGGAGGTGAGGCGGCCTTGAACGCCGAACGCATCGTGATCATCGGCGCCGACGCGGCCGGCATGTCCGCCGCGCACCAGGCGCTGCGTACCGCCAAGGGTCAGGGTCGCGAGCTCGCGATCACGGTGCTCGACAAGGGCCGGCACACGTCGTACTCCGCCTGCGGGATCCCGTACTGGATGGCCGGCGACGTGGACTCCGGTGACGACCTGGTCGCCCGCACCGCCGAGGAGCACCGCGCCGCCGGGATCGACCTGCGACTCGAGACCGCGGCCACCGGTGTCGACCTGGCGGGTCACCGGGTCACGACGGCTGCGGGGGAGACGCTCGAGTTCGACCAGCTGGTGATCGCGAGCGGGGCCTACCCCATCGTTCCTGCCTGGGCCCTCCACGCCGACGGCACGCCGTACGACCGGGTTGGTGCGGTGCACACGCTGGACGACGGAGCCGCGTGGCTCGAGCGCTTCGAGGCCGCCGAGCCGGGCGCGCACGTGGTGATCGTCGGCGGTGGGTACGTCGGCATCGAGGTCGCCGAGACGGCGTTGCGCCGCGGCTTCGGAGTGACCGTGCTGACCCGCTCGCGGGTGATGAGCTCGCTGGAGCCGGAGATGTCCGAGCGGGTCGTGCTGGCGATGTGCGACGCCGGCATCGAGGTGGTTCTGGACGCGGAGGTCACCGGGTTCGACATCGAAGAGGGTGAGGTCGTCGGCGTCCACTGGACCGGTGGCTCGCGCCCGTGCGACCTGGTGGTGCTCGCGCTCGGGGTGCTGCCGGCCACCGGGTTCCTCGCGGGCAGCGGCATCCCCCTGGGACCCAAGGGCGCGTTGAGCCCCGACTCCCGCGGCCACGTGACCGAGCGCGTGTGGGCGGCCGGCGACTGCTGCGACTCCGTACGCCGGCTGACCGGCGACCGCGAGTACCGGCCGCTCGGCACCCATGCCAACAAGCTCGGTCGCGCCCTGGGCGAGAACCTCGCGGGCGGCCGGCGCACCTTCGACGGCATCCTCGAGACCGCGATCACCCGCTTCGCCGCGGGCGGTCAGTACCTCGAGATCGCACGCACCGGCCTGTCGCGGGAGGACGCCGAGGCGGCCGCCTTCGACCCGGTCACCCTGGTCACCGAGGGGTCCACCACCAGCGGCTACCTGCCCGAGGCCGAGCCGATCGCGCTCTGGGTGATGGCCGACCGGGTCACCCGCCGACTGCTCGGGGTTCAGGTCGTCGGTGGCCACGGTGCCGGCAAGCGGATCGACGCCGCCGCCGCGGTGCTCTGGGCAGGCGGCAGCGTCGACGACCTCGCCTGGATGGACCTCTCCTACGCGCCGCCGTTCAGCACGGCCTGGGAGGTGCTGCAGGTCGCGGCGCGGCGGGTGGCCGAGCGGATCTGAGCGACGTACCCAGCAACGTGCAAAGGGCCGGCCGCAAGATCACTTCACGCTTGAGCGGTTCACCGAACACGGGCATTGCACGTTCGTGCGGCCTGTGGATGGCGGGATGCACGCGCTACGGGGCCGCGCCAGGCTGACCCGGGTGGAGGCGGTGGATGCGCTGCGGCAGATGGGCGGCGTGGGGTGCGCCTCCGAGATCGTTCGACTCTCGTCTCGCCGCAAGCTGCGGACCGCCCTGGACACAAAGGAGATCGCGCGGGCGGGGCGGGCGCGGTACGTGCTTGCCGACGTGCATCGGCATCGTCGAGCTGCAGCTCGCCTCGCTGGCGTGGCCTCTCACCTGAGCGCGGCGCAGCACTGGGGAGGGGAAGTGAAGTGGCCGCCCGAGAGCGCCTGGGTGACGGTGCCGCGCAATCGCAAGGTGACTGCAGCCGTCCGGGCGACCACCGAGGTCGTCTACGCCGATCTCGCAGTCGACGACGTGGTCGATGGCCTGACGAACAAGCTGCGCACCGTGGTCGACTGCGCCAGGCGGCTCCCGTTCGACGAAGCGCTCGCGGTCGCTGACTCCGCACTCCGTGCCGGCGACATCTCCGAGTCCGAGCTGGTTCGGGCGACCACAGCCCTGCGGGGCCGCGGCGCAACCCGGGCCCGACGGGTGGCGAGGGAAGCCGACGGGCGAGCAGCCAATCCCTTCGAGTCCGTGCTCCGCGCCATCGTGCTCGAGTTCCCCGGGCTGACCGTCGTACCGCAGGTCCCGGTGCCGACCAGCGGGCTGACGTATCACCCTGACCTCGTCGACGAGCAGCGCCGGATCGTGATTGAGGCCGAGTCCTGGGGCTGGCACGCCGACCAGCAGACCCACGCCCGAGACTGCGTCCGCTTCACCTTGCTGACAGTCGCCGGGTGGCGCGTCCTGCGCTTCACCTGGGAGCAGGTCATGCACTCGCCGGGGTTCGTGCGCCGGGTGCTTGCCCAACTCATCGAGCTCGACACGGCACCGCGGTTGCAACAGGATCCGCGCGAGCGGCGTTGATGATGCATGGAAGCAGTGCTCGCGACGGGTGAGAGGAGCGGGGTGGCGGACCCTCCCGACTTCGACAGCTGGGTCAAGGCGCGCGGCCCGGCCCTCCTGCGGCTCGCCTACACGCTCACCGGCAACCGTGCTGACGCCGAGGACGTGGTCCAGGACGCGCTGTCCCGCGCCCTGCCGCGGTGGTCGCGGATCTCGGCGGTGGCCGACGTCGACGCCTACGTCCGCAAGATGGTCGTCAACGCGCACACGTCCTGGTGGCGGAAGTTCCGACGCCGGGAGTCGCCGACGGCCGAGGTGCGCACGGACGCGGTCGTCGCCGGGCCGGACGGCGGCATGGGATCCGATGACCGGCGACGGATCTGGCTGGCTTGCCAGGCGCTGCCCGAGGCCCAGCGCACCGCCGTGGTGCTGCGCTACTACGAACAGCTCGAGTACGCCGAGATCGCGGCTCTCACCGGCGTCCGCGAGGGCTCCGTGCGGTCCCGCGTCTCGCGGGGCCTCGCCGCCCTACGTGCCGAGCTCGGGGAGGAGACCCCATGAACGACTTCGAGACCCGCCTCTCCGAGGCGCTGACCTCCGGTGCCGCGGAGGCGCCCGACATCGACGGCCTGGCCGCCGGCGCCCGCCGTCGGTCGCGGACCCGCCGCCGGACCCTGATGGCCGTGGGCAGCTGCGTGGTGGTCGCCGCGCTCGCCGTACCCATCGGTGTGCTGGCGGTGACTGGCGACGGACCAACCGAGGGCAACCGGGTCGCCACCGACCCACCCGCGCCGACACCCTGGCGCACCGTCGAGCACCAGGGTGTGCTCGTCGACATCCCGAGCAGCTGGGTGCGGCTGGACACCTCGACGTGCGTGTTCGACGGCACCAGGTACGGACCGCACGACAGCGACCCGTGCACGTTCGACCACGATGGACTGGTCGTTGCCGACTCCGCGGAGACGGAGCCGTACCGACCGCCGGGCGTCGTCGGCAAGGCCACCATGGGCGTCGGCTGGACCGGCTTCGTGAACGCCGGCGACTCGATCGTGTCCGTCCAGACCGGCGACAGAGAAGAGGCCCGCCGGATCCTGGGCACCGTCCGCGAGGACGGTCAGGCGGCGCCCGACCTGTCGGCCGCCTGGCGCACCGAGTCATACGAGGGACTCTCCGTCGACGTCCCCGCATCGTGGCAGCGCGGGGGCCTGTCCGCCTGGTGCCTGGACGAGACGGTCGACGGCTGGGTGGAGACCCCCGAGACGATCGTCCCGATGATCGCCTGCGAGCCGAGCACCGGCTACGGCATCCGGTTCAGCAGCGGCGAGAGGGGCGACTTCATCCGGGAGCGGCACGGATCCCCGTACGCAGAGGGCAGTTGGGCGGGAGTGGCCATCACCGGGGACGAGGCCGGGAAGCCCATCGGGGTCATCCAGGTCGTCGCCCCCACCCAGGCGCTCGCCGAGGTGATCGGCGGCAGCCTGCGCGCGGAGTAACCCACAAACGGGATGCGCCCACACCCGGGGTGCCGGACAATCGACCCCCGTGGGACACGTGGACGTCGCTGGAGTGCGCTTCGAGCTGCCCGACGGTCGGGTGCTGCTCGACGACGTCTCGTTCCGGGTGGGCGAGGGCGCCAAGGTCGCGCTGGTCGGTGCCAACGGCGCCGGCAAGACCACGCTGCTGAAGATCATCACCGGCGAGCTCACGCCGCACGCCGGCGCGGTCACCCGGTCCGGCGGGCTCGGGGTGATGCGGCAGATGGTCGGCGCCGGGCTCGGCGCCGAACCCACCGTCGCCGACCTGCTGCTCTCGGTCAGCCCCTCCCGAATCCGCGCCGCCGCCGTCGAGGTCGACCAGTGGGAACGGGCCCTGATGGAGACCGACGACGAGAAGACCCAGCTCGCCTACGCCCACGCGCTGGCCGAGTACGCCGAGGCGGGCGGCTACGAGCTCGAGGTCACCTGGGACGTCTGCACGGTCAAGGGCCTCGGCGTTCCCTACGACCGGGCCAAGTACCGCGAGCTGCGCACCCTGTCCGGCGGCGAGCAGAAGCGGCTGGTGCTGGAGTACCTGCTGGCCGGGCCCGACGAGGTGCTGCTGCTCGACGAGCCGGACAACTTCCTCGACGTACCCGGCAAGATCTGGCTCGAGGGGCGGATCAAGGAGTCCGACAAGACGATCCTGTTCATCAGCCACGACCGCGAGCTGCTCGACAACACCGCGACCCGCGTGGTGACCGTCGAGCTCGGGGCGGCCGGCAACACGGTGTGGACCCACCCGGGCGGTTTCTCGTCGTACCACGAGGCGCGCAAGGATCGGTTCCTGCGCTTCGAGGAGCTGCGCCGTCGCTGGGACGAGGAGCACGCGAAGCTGAAGGCGCTGGTGCTCCGCTACAAGATCAAGGCGGAGTACAACGACGGCATGGCCTCGCAGTACCGCGCCGCCCAGACCCGGCTCCGCAAGTTCGTGGAGGCCGGCCCGCCGACCGAGCAGCCCCTCCAGCAGCAGGTGAAGATGCGGCTGAAGGGCGGCCGCACCGGCAAGCGCGCGGTCGTCTGCACCGACCTGGAGCTGACCGGTCTGATGCATCCGTTCGACCTCGAGGTCTGGTACGGCGAGCGGGTCGCGGTGCTCGGATCCAACGGCTCCGGCAAGTCCCATTTCCTACGGCTGCTCGCCGCCGGCGGCAGCGACCCCGACATCGAGCACCAGCCGGTCGGCGAGAGCGAGATCAAGCCGGTCAACCACATCGGCAAGGCGAAGCTCGGCGCCCGGGTTCGCCCGGGCTGGTTCGTCCAGACCCACGAGCACCCCGAGCTGATCGGCCGCACGCTGCTGGAGATCCTGCACCGGGGCGACCAGCATCGCGACGGCATGGGCCGCGAGCAGGCCGCCCGGGTGCTCGACCGCTACGAGCTGGCACACGCCTCCGAGCAGAAGTTCGAGAGCCTCAGCGGCGGCCAGCAGGCCCGCTTCCAGATCCTGATGCTCGAGCTGTCCGGGGCGACGCTGCTGCTGCTCGACGAGCCCACCGACAACCTCGACGTCCAGTCGGCCGAGGCCCTCGAGGAGGGGCTCGAGGCGTTCGAGGGCACGGTGCTCGCCGTGACCCACGACCGTTGGTTCGCCCGGGGCTTCGACCGGTTCCTCGTCTACGGCGCCGACGGCGCTGTCTACGAGTCCGACGGACCGGTGTGGGACGAGGGCCGCGTGCAGCGGACCCGCTGAATCAGGAGCCGCTGGTGTCGGCGTCGGTGCCCAAAGTCAACGTGGCGGTCCCGGAGTCGCCGTCCCGCTCGTAGGTCACCTCGACCTTGTCGCCCGGCCGGTAGGAGCGCACCGTCGCGACCAGTGAGTCGGCACCGCTGACCTGGTGGTCGTCGATCTTCGTGATCACGTCGCCCGCCTGCAGCCCGGCGTCCTCGGCGGCCGACCCATTGGTGATCTCCTGGATCTTGGCGCCGTCCACGACCTCTGCGCCCGCGGTGTCGGCGGCGTTGCTCACGGTGATGCCGAGCCGCGCGTGCGTCGGGGTCTCGCCGTTCTTCATCTGGTCCACGATCGGCAGCACCTCGTCGATCGGGATCGCGAACCCGAGCCCGATCGAGCCCTCGTCGCCGCCGGGGACGGTGCGGATCGAGGCGTTGATGCCCACGACCCGGCCCTGCGTGTCGACCAGCGGGCCACCGCTGTTGCCGGGGTTGATCGCCGCGTCGGTCTGGATCGCCGGGTACGTCGTGGAGTTGCCCTCCGAGTCGGAGCCCACCGCCACGGGGCGGTCGAGGGCGCTGACGATGCCGCTGGTGACGGTCGCGTCGAGGCCGTACGGCGACCCGATCGCCACGACGTTCTCGCCCACGCCGAGGTCGGCGGACTTGCCGATCGTCGCGGGGGTCAGCCCCTCGACGTCCTGGGCCTGGACGAGGGCCGTGTCGGTGAGCGGGTCGGTGCCGACCACCTCGGCCGGCGCCTTGGTGCCGTCGTGGAACGACACCGTGACCTTGCCGCCGTCACCGGCGCCCTCGGCCACGTGGTTGTTGGTGAGGATCAGCCCGTCGGAGTCGAGGATGATGCCCGAACCGGATCCGGCGCCCTCGCTGCCCTCGACGTCCAGCTTCACCACGGAGGGCAGAACCGCGTCGGCCACCTGCTCGACCGAGCCGTCCTTGGCGGGGTCGTCGGGGGTGTTCACGACCCGCGAGGCAGTGGGCGAGCCTCCGTCGTCGGACGAAGAGCCGCCGCCGTCATCGTTGTAGGCGGTGAAGGCGGCGGCCCCGCCGACCCCCGCTGCCCCGCCCACCAACAGCGCCGCGCTGAGCACCGAGGCCGCGAAGGCACCGCGGCTGATGCGCCGACGCGGTGGGGACGCGACGGGCAGCTGCTCGGTGTTTCCGAAGGGGTGCGGCGGCTGGGAGGGCGGGGGCGGGAACGGGGGTTGGACACTCATGCGCCCAGCGTTGCGGCACTGTCTGTGACGACCCTGAAAGTCGGCTTCAGAATCCGCGAGAGTGCACCCGTAGGCTCGGCCGGGTGCGGAGGACGATAGCCATGCTCGGGGCGGCCGGAATCCTGGTGGCCGGCTGCGGCGACACCGACGGGGACTCCTCCGCGACGGAGGACGGACCGCTCACCTCACGGGCCGTCGCGGCGGTGATGCTCGACCACCTCTCCGACGACACGACCCATCGGCAGGCGACCTACATCGACGAGCACTCGCCAACGGGTCTCGTCGGAGCGGACTTCCGTTACAAGGGCGGTGGTGAGTACGACGGCGACCTGGTGCGGGTGACGGTCGTCCCCGGGAAGCCATACCCGTGCGACCCGTCCTCCCACTGCACCGATCTCGGGGACGGCGTCACGCTGCGTTGGGGGCTGCAGGTTCCGGAGGAGGACCCCGGGTCGGTGAGCCTGCAGCGACGACGCGGTGACGAGGTGGTCACCGTCTACTTCGCCGGGCCCGAAATCACGGGCGATCCACGCGACCTCGACCTGTCGCCCACGCTCGCCGAGCTGGAGGACGTGGTGCGCGACCCACGGCTGAGCCTGGAGACCGACGCCGCCACGATCGCGGCCGGTGAGAAGGTCGAGGACTGGAAGGGCGGGGAGGTCGACCCGGCCGACCTCGAGCAGGTCCCCAACACGGACGCGACGATCGTGGTCGGCTGGATCTGGGCCTACGGCGACGCCTGGAAGTACGCCGGCCCCTCGCCGTACAAGAAGGAGTTCGGCAAGGACGCGATCGGTGGCCGCGTGCAGGTCACCGGCGACATGCAGATCCAGCGCACTGGGTACTTCGACGCCCTCGCCGCGCCCAGCCCGCCCGACTGGTTGACGTCCGGCTGCCTCGACGGCTACCGCTGCGGGAAGTTCCAGGGCGTGCAGGTGGTCTGGCGCCCCGCAGCCGGCGACGACCCCGGGGACGCCTTCCTGATGTTCGTCCGGGACAGCGGCGAGACCGTGGCGATCCACTCGGTCGGCAACCGCATCCCGGACAAGGTCTCGGCCGCGGCCTGGGCCGCGGGGCTCGGCCTGTGGTCCTACGACCTGACCGATCCCATGAGCGAGACGGTGGTCGCTCTCACGACGACGCGCGAGAAGTTCGAGGCGGCGGCCAAGCGGGCGGAGGAGAGCAAGTGAGCACGCGAATGGTGGCGATCGGTGACGTCGAGCTCTGCGTGGAGGAGTTCGGCGACGTGGCCGATCCGGCCATCCTGCTGATCGCCGGGGCCGCATCGGCGATGGACTGGTGGGACGCCGACCTCTGCCGCCTGATCGCCGCCGGCGGGCGCCGGGTGGTGCGCTACGACCACCGCGACACCGGCCGGTCCACCACCGGCCCCGTGGGCTCACCCGACTACGACGGCAACACGCTCGACCGCGACTGTGTGGGGCTGGTCGAGACCCTCGGGTCGCAGGTCCACCTCGTCGGGCTCTCCTCAGGTGGTGGGATCGCCCAGGGCGTCGCGCTTCGGCGGCCCGAGCTGGTTGCGAGCCTCACCCTGATCGCCACCGCCTCCGTGGGCGGCGTCGACTGGTCCACGCTGCCGGGCCCGGTGGTCGAGCTGGCCGCACGGTTCGAGGACCCGCCTCCCGAGCCGGACTGGTCCGACCGGGAGGCGGTCATCGGCTCGATGATCGACGACCATCGCGCCCACGCAGGGACGATCGCCGTCGACGAGGAGCGGGCTCGCACTCTGGCGGGCCAGGTCTATGACCGGAGCATCGACGTCGCCGCCGCAGCCAACCACTGGATCGCGATCGAGCGGGAAGGCGAGGCCGGCGCGGACGAACCGCCCCTCGACATCCACGACCTCGTCGTACCGACCCTGGTGGTGCACGGCACCCACGACCCGCTGTTCCCGCTCCCGCACGGCCAGGCGCTCGCCGAGGCGATCCCAGGCGCCCGGTTGCTCGTGGTCGACGGGATGGGCCACGAGTATCCGCCGCCGTCCACGTGGGAGGTGCTCGTGCCGGCGCTGCTGGAGCACACGGGTCACAGTCGGTCGAACGGCTCCGAGTAGCGGAAGGTGCCTCTCGGGATCGGCCCGGCGCCGAGGGCCAGGGCCTGGAAGAAGTCGCCCCACTCCGGCTCCGGCGCTCCGATGCCCACGCCCGAGGCGGCGCCGAACCCGAAGCGTGAGTAGTACGCCGGATTGCCGAGCAGCACCACGACCGGCTCGTCCAGGGCCTGGGCGGCGCCCAGCACGGCGTACATCAGAGCGGAGCCGATGCCTTGCCCTTGCCGGTCGGGGCGGACGCTGACCGGGCCCACGCCCACCGCCGGCACCTCGTCGACGTAGCCACGGCTGCCGATGACGTGGCCGACCAGCTCGCCGTCCTGCTCGGCCACGAGCGACAGCTGAGGGATGGCCGCCGGGTCCTCCAGCAGCCAGACCACCAGGGCAGCCTCGCCCGGGTCGCCGGAGTCGTCCACCGGGGGCGCCGAGTGGCTCGCCGAGGCGAACGCGGCTGCCGTCAGGGCGCGGATCGGGCCTACGTCCTCCAGAGTCGACCGCCGGACCTGCAGGCCTCCGCTCAGCTCCAACGCTCGGAGGCGGGGGTGAAGTCGAGACCCCGGTCGCCGGTGTAGATCTGCTTCGGCCGGGCGATCTTCTGCTCCTTGTCCTGGACCAGCTCGAGCCACTGGGCCAGCCAGCCCGGCGTGCGGCCGATGGCGAACAGCACCGTGAACATCTCGGGCGGGAACTGGAAGGCCTCGTAGATGAGGCCGGAGTAGAAGTCGACGTTGGGGTAGAGCTTGCGGCTGACGAAGTACTCGTCCTCGAGCGCGATCTTCTCCAGCTCCTGCGCGATCTCGAGCAGCGGGTTGACCCCGGTCACCTCGAAGACGTCGTCGCAGGCCTTCTTGATGATCGTCGCCCGCGGGTCGTAGTTCTTGTAGACCCGGTGGCCGAAGCCCATCAGCCGCTCGTTGCCGTCCTTCACGCCCTGCATGAAGTCGGGGATGTTGTCCTTGGACCCGATCCGGCGCAGCATCCGCAGCACCGCCTCGTTGGCGCCGCCGTGCAGCGGGCCGTAGAGCGCGGCGATGCCGGCGCCGACCGCGGAGTAGGGGTCGACCTGGGAGGAGCCCACGGACCGGACCGCGTTGGTCGAGCAGTTCTGCTCGTGGTCGGCGTGCAGGATGAACAGCACGTCCAGCGCCTTCACCAGGCGCTCGTCGGCCTCGAACTTCTGCTCGCTCATCCGGAACAGCATCGAGAGGAAGTTGGCGGTGTAGCCGAGCTCGTTGTCGGGGTAGACGAACGGCTTGCCCTGCGCATGCCGGAAGGACCAGGCGCCCAGGGTCGGCATCTTGGCGATCAACCGGACGATCTGCATGTGCCGGTTGTCGGCGTCGCGGATGTTGCCCGCGTCGGGATAGAACGTCGAGAGGGCCCCGACCGACGCCATCAGCATCCCCATCGGGTGCGCGTCGTAGCGGAAGCCCTCCATGAACGTCTTCACGTTCTCGTGGACGAACGTGTGGTAGGTGATCTCGTGGACCCACGAGTCGTACTCCGCCTTGGTCGGCAAGGCTGCCGTGCACCAGCAGGTAGCGCGACCTCGAGGAAGTTCGACTTCTCCGCCAGCTGCTCGATCGGGTAGCCGCGGTACTCGAGGATCCCCTCCTCGCCGTCGATGAAGGTCACGGCGCTTCGACAGGACGCGGTGTTGACGAAGCCGGGGTCGTAGACCGCGAGGCCCGGAGTCTCCTCGTCGGACTTGATCTGCCCGAGATCGGCGGCCTTGATGGTGCCGTCGGTGATCGGGACTTCGTACTCTTGTCCGGTGCGGTTGTCGCGGACGGTGAGAGAGTCAGTCACGCGTTCCAACTTAGTCGGATGGCCGTGAGGGCGAGAAGGCGGTGTCCATCGTTTTGACCTGCCCGAGCCGCCCCGCCTAGACTCGTTCGGTCGCGGCACGCGTCTGCCCGGAAGACCCTTCGGAGCCTCGCACGCGGCCGCCCCGCAAGACCACACCGACGAAGTAAGGCGCTATCACCGTGCGTACGTACAGCCCGAAGCCCGCTGACATCCAGCGTGAGTGGCACGTCATCGACGCCCAGGACATCATCCTGGGTCGGCTGGCGGTCGAGGCCGCGACGCTGCTGCGCGGCAAGCACAAGGCGATCTTCGCTCCGCACATGGACACCGGTGACTTCGTCATCGTCGTCAACGCCGAGAAGGTCGCCCTGACCGGCTCCAAGCGGACCAGCAAGATGTCCTACCGCCACTCCGGCTTCCCGGGCGGCCTCTCGGCCACCCCGATCGGCGAGATCCTCGAGAAGGACCCGCGCCGGGCGATCGAGAAGGCGGTCTGGGGCATGCTTCCCAAGAACAAGCTCGGCCGCGCCCAGCTGAAGAAGCTGAAGGTCTACGCCGGCCCCGATCACCCGCACGAGGCCCAGAAGGCCGTCCCCCACGAGATCAAGCAGATCGCCCAGTGACTACCAACGAAGGAACCCCCGTGCCTGAGACCGCCACCGAGACGGGCGAGGTCGAAGAGACCGTCGAAGAAACTTTCGTGGCCGACGAGCAGGGCGTTGCCTACAGCTCCGAGAGCGACCCGTCGGCCGACGCGCCGCAGCGTCCCGCGACCATCGAGCCCGCTGCGGCCACCGGTCGTCGCAAGGAAGCCGTCGCCCGCGTGCGGATCGTCCCCGGCACCGGCCAGTGGACCGTCAACGGCCGCGCCCTCGACTCCTACTTCCCGAACAAGCTGCACCAGCAGGTCGTCAACGAGCCCTTCACCGCGCTGCAGCTCGAGGGCCGCTTCGACGTGATCGCCCGGATCCACGGCGGCGGCATCACCGGCCAGGCCGGCGCGCTGCGCCTCGGCGTGGCCCGCTGCCTGAACTCGATCGACCTCGAGGCCAACCGCCCGACCCTGAAGAAGGCCGGGCTGCTCACCCGCGACGCTCGCGTGATCGAGCGCAAGAAGGCCGGCCTGAAGAAGGCGCGCAAGGCACCGCAGTTCTCCAAGCGCTGAGCGGCCGGGTCGTCGCCTGTGGCACGGCTCTTCGGCACGGACGGGGTCCGGGGTCTGGCGAACGGTGATCTCACCGCGCCGCTGGCCCTGGACCTTTCCGTTTCCGCGGCCCGCGTGCTCGCCGAGCACGGCGAGTTCGAGGGCCATCGACCGCTCGCGGTGGTGGGCCGGGACACCCGGATCTCCGGGCAGTTCCTCGAGGCCGCGGTCGTGGCCGGACTCGCCTCGGCTGGGGTCGACGTACTCCTGCTCGGCGTGCTCCCGACGCCGGGGGTCGCCTTCCTCACCGAGGCGCTGCGCGCCGACCTCGGCGTGGTGCTCTCCGCCTCGCACAACCCGATGCCCGACAACGGCATCAAGTTCCTGGCCCGCGGCGGGCACAAGCTGAGCGACGCCCTCGAGATGGAGATCGAGCAGCACCTCGGTCAGGAGTGGCAGTGGCCCACCGGCGGCGCCGTCGGCCGGGTCGAAACCTATGAGACCGCCGTCGAGGAGTACGCCGCCCACCTGGTGCGCACCACCGAGCGCCCCCTGGCCGGGCTCCGGGTGGTGCTCGACTGTGCCTCCGGCGCCGCGTCCGACGCCGGCCCGCAGGCCATCGAGGACGCCGGCGCGTTCGTCACCGCGATCCACGCCCAGCCCGACGGCCTGAACATCAACGACGGCTGCGGCTCGACGCACCTCGACTCGCTGCGCGCAGCCGTGCTCAAGGACGAGGCCGACGTCGGTTTCGCGCTCGACGGCGACGCCGACCGCTGCCTCGCTGTCGACCACGAGGGCAACGTCGTCGACGGTGACCAGATCCTCGCGATCCTCGCGCTCGCCATGAAGGAGTCCGGCAAGCTCGTCAAGGACACCGTCGTGGCGACCGTGATGAGCAACCTGGGTTTCGTCCAGGCGATGCGGACCGCGGGCATCGGCGTCCGGCAGACCAAGGTGGGCGACCGCTACGTCCTTGAGGCGATGCGGGTGGCCGGCTACAACCTCGGCGGCGAACAGTCCGGCCACGTGATCATGAGCGACTACGCCACCACCGGCGACGGCATCCTCACCGCGATGCACGTCCTGGAGCGGATGGCCACCACCGGCCGAAGCCTGAAGGACCTCGCCTCGGTCATGACCCGGCTGCCCCAGGTGCTGGTCAACGTCCGCGACGTCGACAAGGCGCGCGCCGACGACGACCCCGTGCTCGCCGCCGCGGTGGCAGAGGAGGAGGCCGCGCTCGGCGACGGCGGCCGGGTGCTGCTGCGCCCCTCCGGCACCGAACCGATCGTTCGGGTAATGGTCGAGGCGGCCACCGAGGAGCTCGCCACCGACGTCGCCCAGCGGCTCGCCGGTGTGGTCCGGGCTCAGCTCGCGCTCTAGGACTTAGCGCCCCGCTTACAGCTTGCGTAGCCGCACGTAGCGCACCGAGTGGTCCTTGTCCTTGCGCAGCACGAGCGTGGCGCGTGACCGGGTGGGCAGGACGTTTTGCGCGAGGTTGGGGCCGTTGATGGTGTCCCAGATCCGCTCGGCCTCACCGACCGCCTCCTCGTGGGTGAGGTCGGCGTACTTGGCGAAGTAGGAGTCCGGGTCGCGGAAGGCGGTCTCCCGCAGCCGCAGGAAGCGGGAGATGTACCAGTCGCGGATGTGCCCGGTCCCGGCGTCGACGTAGACGGAGAAGTCGAAGAAGTCGCTGACCGCCAGACCGGTGCGGCCGTCTTCGCGGACCCGCGCCGGCTGGAGGACGTTGAGCCCCTCGATGATCACGACGTCGGGGCTCTTGACCACGACCTTCTCGTCCGACACGACGTCGTAGACGAGGTGGGAGTACGTCGGAGCCTCGACCTCGTCGCGTCCCGACTTGATGTCGACCACGAACCGGAGCAGCGCCTTCCGGTCGTAGGACTCCGGGAAGCCCTTCCGGTCGAGCAGCCCGCGCCGCTGCAGCTCGTCATTGGGGTAGAGGAAGCCGTCGGTGGTGATCAGCGCGACGTTGGGGTGCTCGGGCCAGTGGGCCAGCATCTGCTGGAGCACCCGGGCGGTGGTGGACTTGCCCACCGCGACCGAGCCGGCCAGGCCGATCACGAACGGCGTGCGCGGGGGAGTACGCCGGTGCAGGAAGGCCTCCTGCTCGCGGTGCAGGTCGCCGGCCGCGCCGACGTACAGGCTGAGCAGGCGGGAGAGCGGGAGGTAGACCTGCAGCACCTCGTCGAGGTCCAGGGCGTCGCCGAGGCCGCGCAGCCGCCGGATCTCCTCCGGAGTGAGTGGGCTCTCGGTCTTGGGGGCGAGAGCGGCCCAGGCGTCCCGGTCGAGCTCGATGTACGGCGAGACCTCACGCTCGTCTGAGCCATTCCCACCGGACATGGTTGGTGATTCTTGCAGCCGCCCCGCCTGCGGATCGGCCCGGTGTCCGCCCACTAGAGTTGAGGGCTATGTGCGGGATCGTCGGATACGTCGGGCCGAAGCAGGCCCAGGACGTTGTCATCGACGGACTCCGCAGGCTCGAGTACCGCGGCTACGACTCCGCCGGGATCGCCGTCGTCGACCACGGCACGGTGGTCACCTCCAAGCGCGCGGGCAAGCTGGCCAACCTCGAGAAGGCGATCGCCGACGTGCCGCTGCCCGCCTCCCACACCGGCATCGGCCACACTCGTTGGGCCACCCACGGGGCGCCCAACGACGTCAACGCCCACCCGCACAGCGGCGGCTCCGGCCGGATCGCGCTGGTGCACAACGGGATCATCGAGAACTTCGCGGCGCTCCGGTCGCGGATCGAGGCCGACGACCACGTGATGGTGTCCGAGACCGATACCGAGGTCGCCTCCCAGCTGCTCGAGCTGCAGGTGGAGTCGGGCGTCGACCTGACCACCGCGATGCAGCGGGTTTGCACCCAGCTCGAGGGGGCGTTCACGCTGGTCGCCGTCGACGGGGAGGACCCGACCCGGGTCGTGGCGGCCCGGCGCAACTCACCGCTGGTGGTCGGCGTCGGCGAGGGTGAGAACTTCGTCGGCTCCGACGTGTCGGCGTTCATCGAGCACACCCGCGAGGCGATGGAGCTGGAACAGGACCAGGTCGTGACGATCACCCGCGAGAGGGTCGAGGTCACCGGCTTCGACGGCACCCCCGCCGAGGGCCGCCGCTACCACGTCGACTGGGACCTCTCCGCGGCCGAGAAGGACGGCCACGACTGGTTCATGCGCAAGGAGATCTTCGAGCAGCCGCGCGCGGTGGCCGACTCGCTGCTCGGCCGCCGCAACTCCGAGGGCCTGCTGCAGCTGGACGAGATGCGGCTCTCCGACGACGAGATCCGCGACATCGACAAGATCATCATCATCGCGTGCGGCACGTCGTTCTACGCCGGCATGGTGGCGAAGTACGCCATCGAGCACTGGACCCGGATCCCCGTCGAGGTCGAGCTGTCCTCCGAGTTCCGCTACCGCGACCCGATCCTCGACTACTCCACCCTGGTCGTCGCGATCAGCCAGTCCGGCGAGACCGCCGACACCCTGCAGGCGATCCGGCACGCGCGCACCCAGCGCTCGAAGGTGCTGGCGATCTGCAACAGCAACGGCTCCACGATCCCGCGGGAGTCCGACGCGGTGATCTACACCCACGCCGGACCCGAGATCGGGGTCGCCTCGACCAAGGGGTTCCTCACCCAGCTGGTCGCCTGCTACCTGCTCGCGCTGTACGTCGCCCAGGTCAAGGGCACCCGGTTCGGCGACGAGATCGACGAGGTGATGGGCCAGCTGGAGGAGATGCCCGCACACATCGAGACGGTCCTGGGCTGCGCCGAGTCGATCTACGCGCTGGCGCACGACTCCCGCGAGACCAGGTCGGTGCTGTTCCTCGGCCGGCACGCCGGCTACCCCGTGGCGCTGGAGGGAGCGCTCAAGCTGAAGGAGCTCGCCTACATCCACGCCGAGGGCTTCGCGGCCGGCGAGCTGAAGCACGGCCCGATCGCGCTGGTCGAGGAGGGGCTGCCGGTGTGGTGCGTCGTACCTCCTCGGGGGCGGGAGCAGCTCCACCAGAAGATGGTCAGCGGCATCCAGGAAGTGCGCGCCCGCGGCGCCCGGACCATCTGCCTGGCCGAGGAGGGCGACACCGCGATCGAGCCGTACGCCGACGAGCTGATCCGGCTGCCCCAGGTGCCGGTCCTCCTCCAGCCGCTCGTCGCGGTGGTGCCGCTGCAGCTGTTCGCCTGCGAGCTCGCCAGCGCGATGGGCCACGACGTCGACCAGCCGCGCAACCTCGCCAAGTCCGTGACAGTCGAGTAGGCGGGCGACCCATGCCTGTGATCGGCGTCGGCATCGACGTGGTCGACATCGACCGGTTCGCGGTCTCCCTGCAGCGCACCCCGAGCCTCCGCGGGCGGCTGTTCACGCCCGACGAGGCGCGCCTGCCGATCGCCTCGTTGGCGGCACGGTTCGCCGCGAAAGAGGCGCTCGCCAAGGCCCTCGGTGCGCCGCACGGGATGGGCTGGCACGACGCCGAGGTGCTGTCCGAGGACTCCGGCCGTCCCATCCTGACGATCCGCGGCACCGTGCAGGCCCGCGCCGACGAGCTCGGCGTCCGCCACCTTCACCTCTCCCTCTCCCACGACGCCGGCATCGCTTCCGCGGTGGTGGTGCTGGAGTCCTGAGGTGAACAGCGAGTCGTTCCGGCTCGGCCTGAGGCTGGGCATCCCCTTCGCGGCGGTCGGGTTCGTGCTCTCGCTGTCCTTCGGCGTCCTCGCCGTGCAGGCGGGCTTCACGATCCTCCAGGCGATCGTCACGTCGGCGCTGGTGTTCGCCGGGTCGGCGCAGTTCACCGCGCTCGCGATCGTCACCGGGGGCGGTGGGATCGGCGCGGCGCTGACAGCGGCCACGCTGATGCACTCGCGCTTCCTGGCCATGGGCATCGCGCTCGCGCCCTCCCTGCCGGGCGGGCCGCTACGGCGGGCGGCGGAAGGTCAGGCCGTCGTCGATGCCTCGTGGGCACTGGCCAACCGGGGAGACGGGACCTTCGACCGGTCGCTGCTGATCGGTACGACGATCCCGCAGTACGCCTCATGGCTCGCGGGCACCGTGACCGGCGCACTCGTCGGCGACGTCATCGGCGACCCCGATCGGTTCGGTCTCGATGTGCTGTTCCCGACCTTCTTCGTGGCCATCTTGCTGGCCGAGCTGCGCCGGCCGCGGGCGCGGGTGGCGGCTCTGCTGGGCGCAGGTATCGCACTGGCCCTGGTGCCGTTCACTCCCGCAGGGATACCCGTGCTGGCCGCGGGTGCCGCCGCGCTGATCGGTCTCGGCCAGGGCGAGGACCCGGTGAAGTCATGAGCCTCAGTGAGGGAGAGGTCTGGCTGTTGATCGGCGCGCTGGTGCTGGTCACGGCCGCCACCAAGGCAGTGGGGCCGGTGTTCGTCGGCGGCCGCGAGCTTCCGGCCTGGTGCACGGGCGTCATCGCGCTGATGGCCCCAGCGCTGCTGGCGGCCCTGGTGGCCACTGCGGTCTTCGCAGACGGCCAACGCCTGTCGCTGGGTGCCGACTCCGTCGGGGTGGGTGTGGCAACGGTGCTCCTGCTGCTCCGGGTGCCGTTGGTCGTCGTGTGCGTCGTCGCGGTACTGGTCACCGTGGCGCTGCGTTCGCTGTGGTGACGGGGAGTCTCGCTAGCGTGGTGGGGGTGAGGTACGCACACACGGTCGAGCAGGTCCGGGAAGCCGAGGCCGCGCTGATGGCCCGGCTCCCGGAGGGCGCGCTGATGCAGCGGGCGGCCCACGGACTCGCGTACGCCGTGCTCGACCTGCTCGGCACGGCGTACGGCCGAAGGGTGCTGCTGCTGGTCGGCTCCGGTGACAACGGCGGCGACGCGCTGTACACCGGGTCCGTGCTGGCCCGGCGCGGGGTCGCCGTCGAGGCGTGGCTGCTGACGGAGCGGGCCCACGAGGCCGGGCTCGCGGCGCTTCGGCGTGCCGGGGGTCGGCAGGTCGCCCGCGTCAGCCGCCGGCCGGACCTGGTCGTCGACGGCATCGTGGGCATCGGCGGCCGTCCGGGGCTGCGTCCGGAGGCGCAGCAGGCACTCGAGGCACTCGCGGGCATCCCCGTCGTGGCCGTGGACACGCCCTCCGGCGTGGACGTCGACACCGGCGAGCTCGTCGGCCCCCACGTCGCGGCGGCCGTCACGGTCACGTTCGGCACCCACAAGGTCGCGCACCTGGTCGACCCGGCCGCGGCGGCCGCGGGCGCGGTGCACCTGGTCGACATCGGCCTCGACCTGCCGCCCGCCGCGGTGGAGTCGTTGCAACCCGCCGACGTCGCGGCGCTGCTCCCGCGGCCTGCCTCCGACGCGCACAAGTACACCCGCGGGGTCGTCGGGGTCCGGGCCGGCTCGATCGACTACCCCGGTGCCGCGCTGCTCAGCGTGGCCGGCGCCGGGTGCGGGCTCGCCGGGATGGTCCGGTACGTCGGCGACGACGAGGTAGCGAGCCGGGTGCGCGAGACGCACCCCGAGGTCGTCGGCGAGGGCAAGGTCCAGGCCTGGGTGGTCGGATCGGGGAGCGGGGAGGATGCCGAGGCGACGCTCGACGCGGCGCTCGCAGACGAGGTCCCCCTGGTGGTGGACGCCGACGCCCTGATCCACGCGGAGCGGGCGAGCGGCGTACCTCTCGTGCTCACCCCGCACGCCGGTGAGCTGGCCCGGATGCTCGGCACCGACCGCGATCTGGTGGAGGCACAGCCGCTGCAGCACGCGCGCGACGCGGCCGAGAAGTACGCCGCCGTCGTACTGCTCAAGGGCCGGCACACCCTGATCGCCGCTCCCGACGGCCGGGTCCGGGTGACCACGACCGGCACCCCGTGGCTGGCCACCGCCGGCGCCGGCGACGTGCTGGGCGGCCTGATCGGCGCGCTCCTCGCCACCGGACTCTCCGACTTCGACGCCGCCTCGGTCGGCTCCTGGGTGCACGGCGCCGCCGCCACCCTCGCCAGCCGGGGCGGCCCGCTGACCGCCGGTGATGTGGCGCGGGCCATCCCGGACGCGGTGGCCGCCACCCTCGCCGCGTCGTGATGGAACAATCGACACCCATGACCACGACGGACCGGGCCGAGATCGTGGTCGACGTGGCCGCGATCCGGCACAACGTGCGGCTGGTCCGCGAGGCGACCGGGGTGCAGACGATCGCGGTCGTGAAGGCCGACGGCTACGGGCACGGGATGCTCGAGTCCGCCCGGGCCGCCCGCGAGGCCGGCGCGGAGTGGGTCGGTGTGGCCACCCTCGACGAGGCGGTCGTCCTGCGCGAGGCCGGCGACGAGGGCCGGCTGCTGTGCTGGCTCGCCGTACCCGGGGAGGACTACGCCGCCGCGCTCACCCGCGGCGTCGACGTCACGGCGTACCACGTGGCCGAGCTCGACGAGATCGCCGCCGCCGCGGCCGCCATCGGCACCCCCGCCCGCCTGCAGATCAAGGTGGACACCGGGCTGTCCCGCGGCGGCGCCCCGCCATCGACCTGGGCCGAGGTGTTCCGGCGGGCCCGGGCCGGCGAGGAGGCGGGCAGCTGGCGGGTCTCCGGGGTCTGGTCGCACTTCGCCTGCAGCGACGAGCCGGACCACCCCGCCAACGACCTCCAGGAGACGCGCTTCCGCGAGGCGCTGGCGCTCGCCGAGGCCGCGGGTCTGCGTCCCGAGGTCCGGCACCTCGGCAACTCCGCGGCGGCACTGCTCCGGCCGAGCGCCCGCTTCGACGCCGTCCGCTGCGGCATCGCGATCTACGGGCTCGACCCGGCGCCGGGCCACACGCCGGACCTCGGGCTGGTGCCGGCGATGACCGTGCGCACCCAGCTGGCGATGGTGAAGCAGCTCGACGCGGGCGAGTCGGTCTCCTACGGCCACACCTGGACCGCCGAGCACGCGACCAGCGTCGGCCTGGTCCCGGTCGGGTACGGCGACGGCGTCCCGCGGCACGCCAGCAACGTCGCCGAGGTCGCTGTCGGCGGCAAGCGCCGGCCGATCCGCGGCCGGGTCTGCATGGACCAGTTCGTGGTCGACCTCGGTGGTGACCTGCCCGCCGCCGGGTCCGAGGTGGTGCTGTTCGGCGCGCCGGTGGAGGGGCGCCCGACAGCCCAGGACTGGGCCGAGGCCTGCGGCACCATCAACTACGAGATCGTCACCCGGATCGGAGGACGGATGACCCGCACGCACATCGACTCCGAGGCCACCGCATGAGCGCGCGGGGATGGATCCTCGGCACGATCGGCTCCGCCGTCGGGCTGGCCGCCGCCGGGACCGCCGTCGGCATCGCTCGCCAGCAACGCGCGATCAGCCGCCGCGCGGGGGAGACCATCCCGTTCGGGTCCCTGCGGTCCAAACCAATCACCGTCGTGGCCGACGACGGCGTCGCCCTCCACGTCGAGGTCGACGACGTGCAGGACCGGTCCCCCAAACGTCGCAGGGCGAACGACGTACCCGACGTCACCGTCGTGTTCGTCCACGGGTTCTGCCTGAACCTCGACTGCTGGCACTTCCAGCGTGCCGCCTACCGCGGCCTGGTCCGCTCGGTCTACTACGACCAGCGCTCGCACGGGCGCTCCGGCCGCTCCGACCGGGCGCACGCGACCATCGACCAGCTCGGCCGCGACCTGAAGCAGGTAATCGACCACGTGGCGCCGGACAGCCCGGTGGTGCTGGTCGGACATTCGATGGGCGGGATGTCGATCGTGGCGCTCGTCGAGCAGTTCCCCGAGCTGATCGGCGACCGGGTCATCGGCGTGGGCCTGATCTCGACCACTGCCGGCGGCTTCGACCCCAGCCGGATCCTGCTGCCGATGTTGCCGACCCGCCTGACCGGCCGGGTCACCCGCCGGGCCGTCTCCACCCTCCGGCGCGGCCACCGCGCCGTCGACGCCGCCCGCAAGGCCGGCGCCGCCATTGCGGCGGTCGCCACGGACCGGTTCGCGTTCGGCGACGAGGTGCCACCGGAACTGCTCGAGTTCGTCGACGAGATGCTGTCGGCAACGCCGTTCGACGTGGTCGCCGACTTCTTCCCGAGCTTCGGTGACCTGGACAAGTTCGACTACCTGGAGGCACTCGGTCGGGTTCCCACCTCGATCATCTGCGGCACGTCCGACAAGCTCACCTCGATCGGACACTCCCGCAAGCTGCACGAGAGGATCGCCGGCTCCCGGCTGCTGGAGTGCGAGGGCGCCGGCCACATGGTGATCCTGGAGCGGCACGACCAGGTCGACGCCGAGCTGGACCAGCTGATCACCGCCGCCACCTCGCGGGCCGCCGCCCGGTGACCCTCGAGATCCGTACGGTCGGCCCGGAGTCGGCCGCGGCGGTCAGGGACGTGGTGCGCGAGGCCTTCGAGGCGCGGCCGCTGCTCGACCCGCCGCCCGCGGCGCTGACCGACGACGTCGACGACCTCGCCGACCTGCTCTCCAAGCGCGGTGGGCTGCTGGCACTGCTCGACGGCAAACCGGTCGGCACCCTGGTCCTGGACCCGATCGGCAGCACCATGTACCTGCGCAGGTTCGGCGTCAGCCCGACCGCTCAGGGCCACGGCATCGCCGCCCGGCTGATCGACGCCGCCGTGGACGAGTCGGCCGGCTTCGACGACTTGACCGTGGTGGCCCGTGAGGAGCTGCCCGCGACGATCGGGTTCTGGGAGCGTCGCGGGTTCCGGGAGATCCGGCGCTACTCCCCGTACGTCGAGCTGCGCCGACCCCTCCGCACCTTCCTGTACGACGTACCGGACGCCGAGGCGATGCGCGCGCTCGGCGAGTCCCTCGCCGCCCAGCTGCGCGGGGGCGACCTGGTGGTGCTCAGTGGAGAGCTGGGAGCCGGCAAGACGACGTTCACGCAGGGCATCGGCACGGGGCTCGCGGTGCGAGGCGGCGTCACCTCGCCGACGTTCGTGATCGCCCGCGAGCACCCCCCGACGACCGGCGGCCCGCCGCTGGTCCACGTCGATGCCTACCGCCTCGGCGGCATCGAGGAGCTCGACGACCTGGATCTCGACACCGCCCTCGACGAAGCCGTCACCGTGGTCGAGTGGGGCGAGGGGATCGCCGAGGGACTGGCCGAGTCGCGCCTGGAGATCCGGATCATCCGCGCCCTGGCGCACCCCGACGAGCACGCCGACCTGGACCCGCGGCGGGTGCTGATGACCCCGATCGGGCCGCGGTGGTACGAGATGGAGGTGCCCGACAGCCACCGTCCGCCGCTCGCGGAGAAGGTCAACGAGAACCTCCTGCTCGACTTCCGCCGGTGCCCCGAGACCGACCTCGACTCGCTGGACCCCGCCATCCCGCTGCGCCAGGCCCTGGTGGTGGCAGAGCACGACGGGCGGGTGCTGCTCGCCCACAACGCCTGGCGCGAGGAGTGGGAGCTGCCCGGCGGCGTGATCGGCGAGGGGGAGCGGGCCCGCGACACCGCCGTACGCGAGTTCCGCGAGGAGACCGGCTCGGATCCCGGCGGCGCCGAGTTCGTCGGAGTCGCCACGATCCAGCTCGGCCACGAGCGGCGGATCGAGTTCCTGGCCATCTACCGCGCCGAGCTCGCGGAGGTCACGGCGTTCGAGGCCAACGACCGGGCCGACAGCCTCGCCTGGTGGGACGTCGTACAGGAGTTCGCCGACCTGTCCCCGATCGACGCCCACCTGGCCAGGGTGGCGCTCGGCGAGGTCTGAGCGGCCGGTAGGTAGCCTCGGCCCGTGCTGCTCGCCTTCGACACCTCCTCGCCGACGGTCACCGTCGCGCTGCACGACGGCACCGACGTCGTATCCGAGCACACCTCCGAACGGCAGATGAAGCACGGCGAGCAGCTCGCGCCGCTCATCGAGACCGCGCTGCTGGCGGCGGGGCTGGTGCGGCAGGACCTCACCGCGATCGGCGTCGGCGTCGGCCCCGGGCCCTTCACGGGGCTGCGGGTCGGCCTGGTCACCGCCCGGACCCTCGGCTACGTGCTCGAGCTGCCCGTCTACGGCGTCTGCTCGCTCGACGTGCTGGCCGTCGAGGCGGCGGCCACCGGGATCGTCGACGCCGAGTTCGCGGTCGCGACCGACGCACGGCGCAAGGAGGTCTACTTCGCGACGTACGACGGCGACGGGCGTCGGCTCACCGACCCGGTCGTCGACAAGCCCGCGGCGCTCGCGACCGACGGCGCGGTGGTGGGGGAGGGGCCGAGCCTCTACCCCGATGCCTTCCCGCACGCTGTGGGTCCGCGCCGCCCCAGCGCGGGCTGGCTGGCTCGTACCGTCGCCGAGGAGCTGGCCGAGCTGCGCGACCCCGAGCCGCTCTACCTGCGCCGCCCCGACGCCGTGGTGGCCCACGCCCCGAAGCGGGTCTCGTGATCAGGGACGCCACCGCGGCCGACGCCGAAGCCATCTACCGCCTCGAGGCCGAGTGCCTCGGCCCCGACGCCTGGTCGCGGGCGCTTGTCGAGTCCGGGGTGTGCGGCGAGGTGCCGACCGTGCACTACCTCGTCGTCGAGGACGACGGGGAGGTCACGGCGTACGCCGCGGCCAGCCTCGTCGCCGACATCGCCGAGCTGCAGCGGATCGCCGTACTGCCCGACTCCCGGCGTAGGGGGCACGCCACGGCGCTGCTGGAGGCGGTGGTCGAGCGGGCCGTTGCCGGACAGGCGGACCGCTTGCTGTTGGAGGTGCGCGAGGCCAACGCCGACGCGCTGGCCTTCTACGCCGCCAGCGGCTTCGTCGAGGTAGACCGCCGGCCCCGCTACTACCGCGACGGCAGCACCGCGATCGTGCTGCGCCGACCCATCGCTGGAGGCTGCGGATGAACGACGGGCCGCTGGTTCTGGGCATCGAGACGTCGTGCGACGAGACCGGGGTGGGCATCGTCCGCGGTCGCGACCTGCTCGCGGACGCCATCGCCAGCAGCGTCGAGGAGCACGCCAGGTTCGGCGGCGTGGTGCCCGAGGTGGCCAGCCGGGCCCACCTCGAGGCGATGGTGCCGACCCTCGAACGCGCCTGCGAGACTGCGGACGCTTCCCTCCACGACGTCGACGCGATCGCGGTCACCAGCGGTCCGGGTCTCGCCGGTGCCCTGCTCGTGGGCGTCGCGGCGGCGAAGGCACTGGCCATCGGTCTCGGCAAGCCGTTGTACGGCGTCAACCACCTCGCCGCCCACGTCGCCGTCGACCAGCTCGAGCACGGTGCGCTGCCCGAGCCGTGCCTCGCGCTCCTGGTGAGTGGCGGGCACTCCAGCCTGCTGCGCGTCTCCGACGTGACCGGCGACGTCGACCCGCTCGGCGCGACGATCGACGACGCGGCCGGGGAGGCGTTCGACAAGGTGGCCCGGCTGCTCGGCCTGCCGTTCCCGGGCGGACCCCACATCGACCGGATGGCCCGCGACGGCGACAGCGTCTACGTCGACTTCCCCCGCGGCCTCACCAGCCGCCGCGACCTCGAGCGGCACCGCTTCGACTTCTCGTTCTCGGGGCTCAAGACCGCGGTGGCCCGCTGGGTCGAGGCCCGGGAGCGCACCGGGGAGCCGGTGCCGGTCGCCGACGTGGCGGCCAGCTTCCAGGAGGCGGTGTGCGACGTACTGGTCCGCAAGGCCCTGGACGCCGCCGCGGCCGAGGGCATCGACGACCTGCTCATCGGCGGTGGCGTCGCGGCGAACTCACGGCTCCGGGCGATGGCCGAGGAGCGCGCGGCCGGCCTCGGCGTCCGGGTGCGGGTGCCCCGCCCGGGCCTGTGCACCGACAACGGCGCCATGGTGGCCGCCCTCGGGTCCGAGATGGTCTCCCGCGGGCGCCCGGCCTCGGCGCTGGACCTCCCGGCCGACTCCACCCTGCCGGTCACCCAGGTCCTGGCCTAGCTGAGGACGTCGGGCGCCGCGCCCTCGTCGTCGATCCAGTCCTCGCCGTCGTCGAACAGGTCGCGGGGCGCCTGCTTCTTCTCTTCGTCCTTCTTGCCCTTGCCGCGGCCGGTGCCGATGCCGCCGGCGCCTGCGCGCCCACCGCGCCCGGCGCCGCGACCGCCTGCGCCTCCGCGGCCACCCCGGCCGACGGGGCTGCCGGTGCCGGCGCCACCGCGGCCGACGCCTCCGGCTCCGCGACCGGCGGCCGCTCCGCCCCGGGAGACCGGGCTGCCGGGCGCGAGCGCTCCGGCGCCCCGACCGAGGGCACCGCTGGTGCCGATCCGGCCGGTGCTGCCGATCGGGCGTACGCCGTTGGAGTTGACCGCGCCACCCGGCAGCACCAGGCCGCCGTTACGCAGTCCACCGAGGGCCAGCGCACCGCCGCCCGCACCCACGGCGAGCCCGCCGAGCGTGCCGGTGCTCGGGCCACCGACGTTGCCGCCGTCGTGGCTGCCGATCGGCGGGATGTTGGTGTCGTCGTCGCCTGAGTCGTCGTCGCCGCCAGTGTCGTCGGGGTCACGCGGGTCGTTGTCGTCGGGGTCGCGCGGGTCGGTGTCGTCGGGGTCGCGCGGGTCGGTGTCGTCGGGGTCCCGGGGATCGTCGTCGGGGTCACGGGGGTCGGTGTCGGACTCCCCGGGGCCCTGTGGCGTGCCCTTGGTGGGGTTGATCGAGCCAGGCTTGCCGTTGTCGATCGGCCCGGGCTTCTCCGGGTCGGGCTCGCCATGGATCTTCTTCATGACCTCGGTGGAGTCCGCGAACACGTCATCGATGTTCTGGGTCCACTGCCGCGAGATCCGCTCCCGCGCGGCGGCGTTCTCCTGAAACTCGTTGACCTTCGCCTGGTGCTTCCGCTGCGCGTCGAGGTCCTCCTCGGTGAGCGGTCCGACGGGGCGGGTCCAGGAGCCCGGGTTGGATGTCTGCGGGTGCGCCTTGTCCATCGCCTCCTGGGCCTTCACGGCCTTCTCGATGACATTCGCCGCCGACTCGAGCGCCGCCTTGCCCTCACGGAGGAGACCGGACCGCTCGGTGACGGACTTCGAGGTCCGCCGGAACGCGTCGCCCATCGCGGGCCCGGTCCGGCCCCCGATCTTCTTGTCCTTGCCGGCCGCCGCGTCCAGCGAACGCGAGACGACGTCGAGGAGCTCGGCGCACCGGAGCCACTCCTTGGCGCCGTCGTGGACAGCATCGAACGAGGCGCCGTTGAGGCTGGTGCGGAAGCGGGCTTCGTTGGGTCCCTGTGTCATCGGCTTTCTCCCGGGATCGTGCACTGCTCGTTGGTCGTGAAGTCGTCCGGAACCGCACACCCGTCCGACTGCGGCATGGTCGGGACGACGCCGTTGACCCTGCCGGTGGTCCGGGTGCTGGAGGCGCCGCTGTCCTCGTCGACGAAGTCGATGTCCTTGTGGAACTTCTGCACGTTGGCCTGGTAGCCGTGCAGGCCGAGGACCAGCTGCTCCATCGCCTTGACGACGTGCTTGTGGGCGACCGAGGTGTGGTGGCCGAGCAGCGCGCCGGACGACGACCCGCCGAGGTGAGAGGCGTTGAGAGTGCCGAGCTCGCCCGATTTCAGGTCGCCGGCGCTCTCCTCGAGGATGTCGACGATCTCCTTGATCGTGGACTCCTCGACGTCGAGCTCCTGGAGCTGATGCTCGATCGCGGTGATCGACACGGGGAACATGACCTGTGAGCTCCTTCACGAGACGGTGGCTGCTTGTCGAGGCTGATACCCGCGCCCTCACCCACCAAACCTTCCCGCCGAGGGAAAATCGGGGAGGGTCGCTATGGTCGTCGTCGTGTTCTCGGGGAGATGGACGGCCTGTGCGGCCCTGTGCCTGGCTCTGCTGGTGACCGGCTGCAGCGACGACGACGAGCCGGAGGGCGAGGGTCCGCCGGAGTCGCCATCCTCGAGCGACGCCGGCTCACCGACAGACGAGACCAGCCCGACCGACGAGCCCAGCACGGTGGCGCCGGCAACCGGCCCTGAGCTCTCCGTGAAGGGCGTCTCGATACGACTGCCGGAGGGCTGGGCCGTCGACAACACCGATGCGAGCTTCCTGGTCGTCGGTGCGGCGAACGACGACACCGGGGTGATCAACCTGAGCAGCTTCCCGTCTCTGGACCCGGACGCCAGCATCGATCGCCTGGCTCGGAGCACCGTCAAGACCGGGGGCTACCCCAAGGACGCCGTGCAGCCGCCGACCACGATGGCCGGGCAGCCGGCATTCCACGTGGCGGGCGAGGTGGCTGGTGACTACTCGGAGGAGTTCGGCCTGATCCATGACGGCGAGATCGTGTCGGTCGAGTTCGTGTTCTTCCGCGGGCCCGATGCCGGGCGACAGGAGCTGATCGACTCGGTCGTAGCCACCGTCGAGCTCGGCTGAGCCGAGCTAGTTCAGAACGGTGTACGCCGGGTTGGCCTCGTTGCCCGCGGTGTCAGGTCCGAGGATCTCCACGACCGTCTTGTCGGCGCCGATCCGGAAGATGCTCCAGGTCTTGCTTTCGTAGGCGTAGACCCGCGCGAGCAGGTGCTCCGAGTCCTGCCAGGTCGTGCCCACGATCGCGCCGTCGGGCGGGTCGAACTTGATGATCTCCTTGCCGGTCGTGGCGTCCAGGATCGAGGCGTAGGCGTTGCCGAAGCCGTCCAGGTAGGGATGGGTGCCCTCGAGGTACGTCGCCCCCGGCGAGAGTCCGTACAGGAAGTAGTCGCAGGTCTGGAACCCGAACTTGGCCGTGGCCTGGTCGTAGACACCTCCGCACGAGCCTTGGTCGGTGTACGAGGTCTGCACGGTCAGCAGGCCACTGGCATCGGCGTCCTGGAGCCCGATCGCATCCGGGACCGCCACCCGGGTGGCTCCGGTGGCGGGGTCGACGACCAGCGGCGCGCCCTCGCCCGTGCCGTCCTCGAGGTAGACCGAGTCGCGGGTCACTGCGGTGGCGACGGAGCCCTCGGGCGCCTCGGTCGAGGTGGCAATCCCACCGGCCTCCCCACGGGTGATCAGGTCCCCGTCCCTCTCGACGTAGGCGAGCACGGTGTGGTCGTCGTCAACGACGGGGTAGGAGCTCAGCTCCACCGACTCGGTCGGCGTGCCGCTCTCGTCTAGTACGTCGAGGGTGGCCTCACCGGTGCTGTCGTCGGTGCGGACCGCGAACACGGTGGCGCCGATCTGCGTGGCCCACGTGTAGCGGGCAGCAAGCTCCGTCGTCGTGCCGTCGGCGCGGTGCAAGGTCTTGCCCTCGAGGTAGCCGAAGCCGGGGCCGGAGGGGTCGATGACGGTGGGGTTGGGAGTGGGCTTCGGGGCGGGCTCCGGACCGCTGTCGTCGGTGAGGTTCCCGCCCGCGAACACCACGATCGGGACGATAACGGCCGCGGCTGCCAGGGCGCCGCCCGCAGCAGCGAGCCGGCGCGTACGCCGGATCCGGCCGGCCCTGCCCTTCACGTGGTCGAGGGTCAGCGGCGCCTCGTGGAGGTCGCGGACGCGCTGGTCGAACTCGCGACTCATCTCGGTCTCCCAGGGGCCGGTGTGGTCGTTCATCGCTCCTCCTCCCGATGGCTGGGGTGTAGCTCGACGGGCACCCGTTCGCGAAGCGAGGCGAGTGCGCGGCTGCATTGCGATTTGACGGTGCCGACCGAGATGCCGAGCACGTCGGCGGTCTCGGTCTCGGACAGCTGCTCGTAGTAGCGCAGCACGACCACGGCGCGGGCCTTCGGCGGCAGGGTCTGGACGACTTCCCAGAGGGCGGCGCCGAGGCCCTCGTCGTAGCTGTCGTGGTGCGGGTCGCCGTCGGGCAGCTGCTCCGCGGCGTACTCCCGCTTCTTCCAGCCCCGGCGCCACAGCGAGTTGTTCTCGTTGACCATGATCCGCCGGACGTAGGCGTCGACTGAGCTGCGGTCGTTGACCTTGTGCCAGGCCAGGTAGAGCTTGGCGAGCGAGGTCTGCAGGATGTCCTCGGCCTGGTGCCGGTCACCCGTCAACAGGTACGCGGTGCGCAGCAGGCTGGGCTGGCGGGCGCTCAGGTACTCCGTGAACTCGGCGTCGCGATCCGCGCGTCGGCCCACACCGGCCCCCGTCCTTGGTTTGGACCCAGCCATCAGCTGCATCGTCGTCATCCGTCCCTGCCGTCATCTGGTCGTTTGCTGCCACCAAGACGCGAAGAGGACGGGAATGGTTGCAATCAGGAGTCGAGGATTCGCTGCTTCTCGGTCTCGAACTCGGCGTCCGTGAGCGTGCCGCCGGCCTTCAGCGCGGCGAGCCGCTCGAGCGCGGCGACCCGGTCGTCGGCCTTCCCAGGCTGATCGGGCCCGCGGGGCATGCCCTGCTGAGCGGCGGCCATCGCGCCGGCGATCATCCCCTGTAGCCCACCGCCAGGGGCGGCGGCGCCTCCGGCGATCTTGCCGTCGCCGTCGAGGTCCATGCCGGTCATCACCTCGTACTGCTTGAGCTCCTCGGGGGTCGCCGGCCGGCCGTTGATCATCACCATCGCGCTGCCGCCTTGCCCGGGGGGCGGCTGACCACCGGGCGAGACCGGCGGCGGCTGCTGGTTCATCGCTGCGGCAAGCTGCTCGGCCTGCGCCGCGCCCTGGACCTCCCAGGACTGGATCTCGTCCCACAGGATCTTGAACTTGGTCGGGTCCGACTGGGAGGCCTCGATCGGGAGCGTCTGACCGGGGCTCGGCCACTTCTTCACCTTGATGAGGTACTCGTCGTCGATGGCGTACGACGCGTGGCCGGGCACGCTGACCACGAGCTGCATCCGGCAGTTGGCCGAGCTCGCGTTGTCCGGCGCCTGCGTCATCGTCACGATCTGCGCCGACCCGCGTACCGGATCCTTGATCCGCTTCATTCCGTCGAACCAGCCCATGACTGCCTCCGCGTCTCCTGGTGCTCCGGATTGTGCCGCAGCGCGCGCTCCTTCAGGGAGGATTCAGCAGGCTCGCGCGACAATCAGCGGATGCGGGTGCTGGTGGTCGACGACGAAGTGCGGCTCGCCCGGTCGTTGCGCACCGGGCTGGAGGCGGAGGGTTTCGCCGTCGACGTCGCCCACGACGGCACCGACGGGTTGTGGCTGGCGCGCGAGAACACCTACGACGCGATCGTCCTCGACCTGATGCTGCCCGGGATCAACGGCTACAAGGTCTGCCAGACGCTCCGGGACGAGCAGGACTGGACCCCGATCCTGATGCTCACCGCGAAGGACGGGGAGTGGGACCAGGTGGAGGGGCTCGACACCGGCGCCGACGACTACCTCACCAAGCCGTTCTCGTTCCCGGTCCTGGTTGCGCGGCTCCGGGCGGTAGCCCGCCGCGGTGCGCGCGAGCGGCCCACCGTGCTCGAGGCCGGCGACCTCCGGCTCGACCCGGCGGCGCGGCGCGCCTGGCGCGGCGAGGTCGAGCTCGAGCTGACCGCCAAGGAGCACTCCCTGCTGGGCTTCCTGATGCGACACAGAGGCGACGTGGTGTCGAAGCAACAGATCCTCGACGCGGTCTGGGACGTCGACTTCGACGGCGACCCCAACATCATCGAGGTCTACGTCCGGCACCTCCGCAACAAGATCGACCGACCCTTCCAACGCGAGGCGATCCAGACCATCCGGGGCGCCGGCTACCGACTGGCGACCAACGGTGGCTAGAGGCTCCGTCCGGCTGCGGACGACCGCAGGCGCCGTGATCGTCGTGGCGGTGGCCATGGTCGCCGCCGCGATCGTCCTGGTCGCTCTGCAGCGAAGCGCGTTGCGCGACAGCATCGAGTCGGCAGCCGACGAACGTGCCTCCGCAGTCGCCGACCAGATCGAGACGGACGGCCTGCCGAGCCGCCTCGGGGCCGATGATGATGACGAGGACGAGTTCGTGGTCCAGGTGACCGACTCCTCCGGTCGGGTGGTGCTGGGCCCGGAGTTGCCGCGCTCCGGTTACCTCACCGTGACCGAGGGCACCGAGGGTGCCGGCGAGCAGTACGTCGTCCGGGTCGCGGCCTCTCTCGAAGACGTGGAGGAGTCAACCGAGACCCTGGTCCCCCTGCTGGCTGTCGGAGTACCTGTGCTGTTGATCGTGGTGGGGCTGACCACGTGGTTGGTGGTGACCCGGGCACTGGCACCCGTCGATCGGATCCGGCGCGAGGTCCTCGAGATCGGTGAGGAGCGGCTGGATCGGCGGGTCCCGGTGCCCGACTCCACCGACGAGATCCATCGCCTCGCCACCACCATGAACGAGATGCTCGAGCGGCTGGAGGCGTCGCGGCAGCGGCAGCGGCGGTTCGTCTCCGACTCGTCCCACGAGCTGCGCTCGCCGCTCGCGAGCTTGCGGCAGTCGGCCGAGGTGGCGCAGACGCACCCTGAGGCACTCCCGGAGGGCGAGCTCGCCGACACCGTGCTCGCCGAGTCACTCCGGATGCAGCGCCTGGTGGACCAGATGCTGCTGCTCACCAGGGCCGACGAGGGCCACGCCGGCGACGTACGTCGCGAGGTGGACATCGACGATCTGGTCCGGACCGAAGCGGCCAGGATCCGCAGTGAGGGGCTGACCGTCGACACGTCCCAGGTGGCCACGGGCCGGGTTCTGGGTGACGAGCAGGGCCTGGGTCAGGTCATCCGCAACCTGCTGAACAACGCCGCCCGGCATGCTCTATCCCGGATCGCGCTCGGCGTCACCCGCCAGGGCGAGTGGGTCGTCCTCACCGTCGACGACGACGGGGACGGCGTACCGGAGGACCAGCGGGAGCGCGTTTTCGACCGCTTCGTGCGACTCGACGAGGCCCGGGCCCGCGACGACGGCGGTAGCGGTCTCGGGCTGGCGATCGTTCGAGAGATCAGCCGCGCCCAAGGCGGCGAGGCGTCGCTCGGCGAGTCAGCCTTGGGCGGAGCCCGCTTCACGGTGACCCTTCGCGCCGTCGCGGATCCCCCCTGAGCCCGTTCAGGTGCGTTCAGGTGGGATTCAGCGGTCGTCGTGCAGAGTCGGACCCAGACCCCTGAGAGAGGAACTTCGATGAACATCAAGCGGCTGCGTCAGAAGCGCATCGTGATCCCCACCGTCGCCGCGGCAGCGCTGCTCGGCGGTGGCGGCGTGGTCTGGGCGAACTCCGCCTCCGCCGACGTCTCACAGGACGACATCGACCATGCGAGCCGGGTGGCACTCGACGCCGTCGGCTCCGGCAAGGTGACCGAGACCGAGGTTGACGACGAAGAGGCCTACTACGAGATCGAGATCACCAAGCCTGACGGCTCCCAGGTCGACGTGGCCGTCGACGAGAACTTCAAGGTGGTCGGCCAGGAGGTCGACGGCGAGAATGAGAACGAGAACGGCGACGAGGCCGAGGACGGCGCCGAAGACGGTCCCAGCGACGACTGAGTCCTGCAGCAAGTGCGCCCCATGCTGTTGCATGGGGCGCAGCGCATTTTTCCGCCATGGAGGGAGCAGCAGTGCAGCAGGTCAGGGCAGTGGTCGCGAGGGCCAAGGGACAACCGGTCGAGCTGACCACGATCAACGTGCCCGATCCGGGGCCGGGAGAGGCGCTGGTCAAGGTGCAGGCGTGCGGCGTCTGCCACACCGACCTGCACTACCGGGAGGGCGGGATCAACGACGAGTTCCCGTTCCTTCTCGGGCACGAGGCGGCCGGGGTGGTCGAGGCGGTCGGACCGGACGTCTCCGGGCTGGCCCCGGGCGACTTCGTCGTCCTGAACTGGCGGGCGGTCTGCGGGGACTGCCGGGCCTGCAACCGCGGCGAGCCGTGGTACTGCTTCGCTACGTTCAACGCCACCCAGAAGATGACGCTCGAGGACGGCACCGAGCTCTCGCCCGCCCTCGGCATCGGGGCGTTCACAGAGAAGACGCTCGTCGCCGCCGGGCAGTGCACGAAGGTCGACCCGGAGGCCAGGGCGGCCGCGGTCGGGCTCCTGGGCTGCGGCGTGATGGCCGGGCTCGGCGCGGCGATCAACACCGGAGCGGTGAGCCGCGGCAAGTCCGTCGCCGTGATCGGCTGCGGCGGCGTGGGCGTCGCCGCGATCGCGGGGTCCGCGCTCGCCGGTGCGAGCCCGATCATCGCGGTCGACATCGACGCCAAGAAGCTCGAGGCCGCGACCCGGATGGGCGCCACTCACACGGTCGACTCGTCGGCTGCCGACCCGGTCGCCGCGATCCAGGAGCTGACCGGTGGCTTCGGCGCCGACGTGGTGATCGAGGCAGTGGGTCGCCCCGAGACCTGGGAGCAGGCGTTCTACGCCCGCGACCTGGCGGGCACAGTGGTGCTGGTCGGAGTTCCCACGCCGGACATGCGGATCCCCGACATCCCGCTGCTCGACGTGTTCGGGCGGGGCGGTGCGCTGAAGTCGAGCTGGTACGGCGATTGCCTCCCCTCCCGCGACTTCCCGATGCTCGTCGACCTCTACCGGCAGGGCCGGCTCGACCTCGACGCGTTCGTCAGCGAGGAGATCGGCCTCGAGGACGTGGAGGCGGCGTTCGGCCGGATGCACGGGGGCGACGTACTCCGGTCCGTGGTCATCCTCTGATGCCGGCCAGGGTCGACCACGGGGTGGTCAGCGGCACGTTCAGCCTCGACGGGGAGACGTTCGACGTCGACAACAACGTGTGGGTGGTCGGCGACGACACCGAGTGCGTGGTGATCGACGCGCCACACGATGTCGAGGCGATCCTCGGCGTGATCGGGGACCGCGAGGTGCGAGCGATCCTGTGCACCCACGCCCACGACGACCACGTGCGGGTGGCGCCGGCGCTCCGGGAGCGGGTGGTCGCGCCGATCCTGCTGCACCCCGCCGACCGGCCGCTCTGGGAGCTCACCCACACCGACTACCTGTGGGACGTCGACCTGGCCGACAGGCAGTCGATCGAGGTGGCCGGCACCACGCTGGTCGCGCTGCACACCCCTGGTCACGCGCCGGGAGCCGTCTGCTTCCACGCGCCGGACCTCGGCTGCGTGTTCACCGGCGACACCCTCTTCCAGGGTGGCCCGGGTGCCACCGGTCGGTCGTTCAGCGACGCCGACCAGATCGTGGCGTCGATCCGGTCCGTCCTGTTCGAGCTGCCCGACGACACCGTGGTCCACACCGGACACGGCGACGACACCACGATCGGCGCCGAACGGGCGGCGCTGGGCTCGGGCTGAGGTTTTCCGGCTCTTCACAATCGAGGGTGTAGTTGGGGTCGGAAGCCGCCTGTCTCGAGTAGTGATCTGGCGATGTAGTTCGTCAGGTTGCGGAAGCCGAGGGCGGAGCCGCGGAGGTGTTCGAGGCGGCCGTTGATCGCTTCGGTGGGGCCGTTGGATGTGCCGGGCCGGTCGAAGTAGGCGAGCACGTCGGCGGCGCGCTTGGTCAGGGTGCGGCCGAGCGTGATGATCTCGCTGAACGCGCTGGGGACGCCTCGGCTGATCGACTCGATCAACTGCCTCATCAGCTCGCGGCCCCGGGTTCGGTCGGGCTCACGGTAGGCGGCGATCATCCGCTGGTAGATGCCCCAGGTGGCTTCGACCTCGACGTGGGCGTCGGCCGCGAACAGCTCCGTCAGCCGGTGCTGCTGGGTCTCGGTGAGCAGGTCGGCGCCGGTGTGCAGGGTGCGTCGCGCGGCATACAGTGGATCGCCGGTGCGGCCTCGGTGCCCGTGGGTGGCTTGCTGGACCCGGCGCCGGCACTGATCCAGGGCGTCGCCTGCCAGACGGACGACGTGGAAGGGGTCCAGCACCGGCACAGCCTCGGGTAGCTCTTCGGTGGTGGCGGTCTTGAACCCGGTGAACCCGTCCATCGCGACGACCTCGATATTGTCGCGCCAGGACTTGTCCCGTTCGGCGAGCCAGGCCTTGAACGCCTGTTTGGAGCGGCCGGCGACCATGTCCAGAAGCCGCGCCGGCCCGGTGCCGTCGCGGATCGGCGTCAGGTCGATGATCACGGTCACGTACTTGTCGCCACGCCGGGTGTGCCGCCAGACGTGCTCGTCCACGCCGATGACCTGCACGTCGTCGAAGCGGTGCGGATCGTCGATCAGGACCCGGCGGCCCTCGGCCAGGACCGCGTCGTTGGCGGTGTTCCACGAGACCCCCAGAGCGTCGGCGACGCGGGCGACACTCAGGTGTTGGCACACCAGGGCTTCCAGCGCCCACCACAGGCCACGTCGCGACAGCGTCGCCCGCGGCTCGGCGGCCCGCGACGTGTCCTGGCGCCACACGTGACCGCACCCGGTGCACCGGTATCGGCGGAGGCTGACCTCCAACACCGTGGGCCGCCACCCGAACGGCTCGTGCGCCAACCGCCGGACCACCGTGTCCCTGGCCGCGCCCTGGCATCCGCAGCGACGACACCATCTGTCGGGCTCGACAACCCGGCACCGGAGAATCGCCCGATCGGGCTCCAACCGCTGCCCGAGCACTTCGAGCCCGAGATCATCAAGACGAGCGAACGTGGTCAGGTCAGGGCGGGCGAAGGTAGCGTCAGACACGTCGAGGTCTTCCAGATGGACGGCATAGTCACCTCCATCCTCGGGAGACCTCGACCCCTACCCGGCCACCGACGCGCCGACCGGACTACACCCTCAACTGCGACTGCGAAGAGCCCAAATAGCCCCCGGTGCGAGGGTCGGCCCGCGTGCTACGTTCCGGCCATGACTCGACCCAGTGAGATCCTCGGCAGGGTGGTCGCCGCCAGCGAGCGCGAGCAGCTCGAGACGTTCCTGGATTACCTGCGCGACGCCGTCGTGCGCAAGGCCCGCGGGGTGTCGGAGGAGGACGCCCGGCGCAGCCCGGTGCCGACCGGCACCAACCTCGGCGGCCTGATCAAACACCTGCGGTGGGTGGAACTGGGCGGGTTCGCCGAGCAGATCGGGCAGATCCCCGCCGCGGAGCTGCCCACGCCGCCGTGGACCGACGCAGACCCGGAGGCCGACCTGCGGCTGGAGCCGAACGAGAAGCTCGACGACGTCATCGGCGCCTACCAGGCGGAGTGCGACCGCTCCCGCGAGATCGCCGCCCAGCACAGCCTCGACTACGCACCGCGGGGCAGGGAGCTGACGTTGCGGTGGGTGTACCTGCACGTGATCCTGGAGACCGGCCGGCACGCGGGCCACGCGGACATCCTGCGCGAGATGATCGACGGCAGCGTCGGCGACTGACGGCTCGCGGCGCGTCGTCGGTCCGTGTTCCGGTCGTCGGAGGCGGCGTTACACCGGTATCGGCGGAGGCTGACCTCCAACACCGTGGGCCGCCACCCGAACGGCTCGTGCGCCAACCGCCGGACCACCGTGTCCCTGGCCGCGCCCTGGCATCCGCAGCGACGACACCATCTGTCGGGCTCGACAACCCGGCACCGGAGAATCGCCCGATCGGGCTCCAACCGCTGCCCGAGCACTTCGAGCCCGAGATCATAGTCACCTCCATCCTCGGGAGACCTCGACCCCTACCCGGCCACCGACGCGCCGACCGGACTACACCCTCAAACTGCGAAGAGCCGGTTTTCCTCGCACCCGGGCGGGGCATACCTGCCGGGTGACCTCACCGCGCGCGCGACTCCTTCGATGGCTCCTTCCGGCGGTCCTCGTCATCGCCCTGGTCGTCGCCGGCGGCGTCGCGTGGGCCCGGGCGGACACCAGGCCCCACGCCGAGGCCGGCCAGGTCTTCGACCCGGCGTTCCTGCAGGAGGAGATCGGCGTCGGCGCGGACGTCGTACTCCCGTGGGTGCGGGCGGAGATCGCGGTCGGGAAGCCGCGCGATGAGCTCCCCGACTCGCTCGGTGCCGAGCCCAACCTCCAGGCGCCCGACGGCGGCGGGTTCGTCCAGGTGCAGGTCAACATCGACAACGACAACCTGATCCCGCTCTATGTCGACTCGCCGGGTGTGGAGGGTCGTGCCGAGCTGGTACTGACGGACGGGGACCACCGCTACCCGCTGACCCATGTGGCCGGTGGGTTCCACCTCGACGCCGCCGCGCCCGAGGTGGGGGTGCTCCAGCGATTCCTCGCGGTCGAGGGCTCCCCCGAGCACTGGTCCGTCGAGGTCGAGTACGACGGCGAGACCTGGGTCGTCGACCTCGACGACGGTTCCAGCGACCCGGGTCCCCAGGACGCGTTGGCGGAGATCCCCGCCGTCGACGAGCAGCAGCAGCCGGCACAGCGGTGCGGGGAGCCGCGCTGGTCGTCCGGGTTCCAGCCCGACGAGCCCTACAACCAGCCGAAGTGCCGGGTGATCCACCAGATGCGGGTGCCCTACGTCGACGGGCTGGGCTGGGCCGAGTCCGGCCGGGAGTTCCTCGTGGTCCAGGTGGAGTCCTACGAGCCCGGGTGGGCCACGAGCCCAGGGGGAGTGGACTATGTGGTCCGGGATCCCGCGATGAGCTATCTCCTTGACGGTCAGGAGCCGCTTGCCGTCGCCGAGGTCAACGAGCTCAGCGCGCTCGGCGGCCCCCTGGCGCTGCAGCTGCCCTATGACCCGGACCAGGCGATCTTCGACGTCGCGGCGGACGAACCGACGCCGGTCCTGCAGGTCCGGCAGAGCCTCGTGGGCGAGGCCGACGAGCCCGGCGTCCCGCAGGCACCGCGCATAGACGTCGACTGGCGCGTCCCGCTTGAAGGAGCCTGAGATGACCCGCACCCGCGTCGTTCGTCTCGTCGGGGTCGCGGCGCTGCTCGCGGTCCTGGTCGGTGTCCTGGTGGCCTGGCGGGCCGCCCCGTTCGGACCCACCCTTGAGACCGGTCGGGTACAGCTGCTCGACACTCCGGCCTACGGCACGACGTACGAGGTGATGCTGCCGGCCGGACGGCTCGAGCTCGTGGTGGGTCCGCGGACATCGTCCCTGCCCGGGCAGTACGTCGACGGCAGCTCGGCCACCGACGACGTCCAGGCGGCGCGCGGGGACAGCCTGGTCCCGGTGTCCTGGACGTTGGCTCCCAGCACCGGCACCGTTCCCGTGGACGTGGCGCAGCTATTCGAGCTTGCCGTCGTCGCCGGTGGCGAGCGCTACGACCTCGGGGCCGAGAAGCGAGGCGAGGGCGACGAGACCGAGGGCGCGATCATGTCCCGCGACCTGGTGGTCGCGGTCGAGGGTGATGCGGACCCCGAGGACCTCGCCGTCGAGGTGACGTACGACGGCCAGACCCAGACCGTCGATGTGGAGACCGGTGAGATCGACGCTGGCGCGGCCGCGGGCTTGTACGAGCCGCGGAGCTTTGCCGCCGCCGACCGGTGCGGGCAGCGGGCCGCCCCGAGCTCGGGCCTCACCCCCACGTTCGTGGGCTGCGAGGTCAGCCTGGTCACGCTCACGCCGTACCGCCCCGGACTGGGCTGGGTCGAGAACGCCGACGAGGCGTGGGCCGTGGTCCGGGTCAGCCTGGGCTTCGTGAACCTGGAACGAGTCAGCGCCGGAGGCGGGATCGACCTCCGGGTCGTTCCCGACGGCACCACACAGCGGGTACTCCTCGACGGTGCCGAGGCGGAGGACGGCGAGCTGACGGTCTCGGCCGTCGAGTACAACGGGGCCGAGGGCGAGCTGGTCTTCCGGGTGTCCGAGGACCCCGGCGTGATCACGATCGAGCGAGACCTGCGGCTGGCCGAGGGCTACGCGAAAGACGCGTCGACCCAGCGGCTGCGGCTGACGCAGGCCCTCACCCTCGAGCCGGCCTGACCCGCGCGGGTCACCGCAGCTCGGCGGCGTACTCCTCCTCCGGAGCCGGCTCGCGCTTCTCGTCGCCGTGTCCCGGCCACCAGGCGGCGTGCCCGATCAGCGCGGTCAACGCCGGTGTGAACAGCATCGCCATCACGAACGCCGCGATGAGGATGCCGAACGACAGCGCGAAGCCCATCGACTCGAAGAAGACGTTGCCGCCCAGCATGAAGGTGGCGAAGGTGCCCGCCAGGATCACGCCGGCGGCGGCGATGGTCGGCCCGGCGTGCTTGACGGCCTCCGCGGCGGCGGCGTGCGGGTCCTTCCCCTCGCGGGCCTCCTCGCGTAGTCGCGCGATCATCAGAATGTTGTAGTCCGTGCCGATGGCCGTCACGAACAGGTAGATGTAGATCGGCAGGATGAAGATCAGGCCGGGCTCACCCTGGATGTGCTGGAAGACGATGACCGTCGCACCCAGGGTCGCGGCGAAGCCGAGGCCGACCGCCGCCATCAGGTAGATGGGCGCGACCAGGCTGCGCAGCATCAGGGCCAGGATCAGCATGATGATCAACGCCGCCACCGGGAACACCACGGAGTAGTCGCGGGCCATCGCTTCCTGGAGGTCGGCGAACACCGAGGCGGTGCCGCCGACGTATGCCTCGGTGCCCTCGGGCGCCGCATCGTGGGCGGCGTCCCGGACCGGGCCCTTGACGTCGGCGACCGCGGCGTCGGAGACCGGGTCGTGGTCGAGGATGATCGAGACCTCGGCGGCGGTGCCGTCCTCGGACAGCTGGCCGGGGAAGACCCTGCTCACTCCCTCGGTGCCCTCGAGGTCCTGCTGGAAGGCGGTGAGTTCGGCCTCGTCGATCGGGCTGCCGTCGGTCGAGGTGAGCATGATCGGTGTCGGCTCGGCCGCGCCCGCGGCGAAGTGCTCCTGGAAGGTCTCCAGCGCCTGCGTCGACTCCTCGTCCTCGGGAAGGCTGGAGTTGAAGTCGAAGCTCGCGTTGAAGCCGAACGCGAAGACGGCGAGGCCGGCGAGGATCAGGCCGGTGGCTGCGGCGAAGACACCGGGCCGCCGGCCCAGGGAGTCGCCGACCCGCTCGAACGTGTGTCCCTCGCGCTCCTGCATCCACTTCTTGGAGGGCCAGAAGAGCTTGCGGCCCAGCAGCGTGATCACGGCGGGCACCAGGGTCAGGACGGCGAGCAAGGTGACGGCCACCGCAATGGCCAGCGCGGGGCCGATCGCGCGGAAGATGCTCAGCGAGCTCAGGATCAGGGCCAGGAACGCGACGATCACCGCGCCACCTGCGGAGGCGATCGCCTCCCCGGCGCGCTCCATGGCGTGGACCACGGAGGCGCGCACGTCGGCGCCCTGCCGCAGCCGCTCGCGGTGCCGGAACAAGAGGAACAGGATGTAGTCGGTGCCGATGCCGTAGAGCACGACGAGCAGGATCACCTGGATGGAGGAGTCGGCCTGGAGGTCGAAGATGTCGTTGGCCCAGGCGATGAAGCCGGTGGCCACCGACGAGACCAGGAAGACCACGAGGATCGGCATCAGGCAGATGATCACGCTGCGGAAGATCAGCGCGAGGAGCACCACGATCAGCACGATGGTGGCGATGCCCACGATGGCCAGGGTCTGCGCGCTGGAGTCCTCCTGGTCCACGCTCTGCGGGACCGACCCGGTGGCCTGCACGGTCAGGCCGGTGCCTTCGACGAGTGGCTCGAGGTCGTCGTGCAGGTCGCGACCGTCGTCGATCGCCTGGGTGTCGAAACCGGTGGACCCCTCGGCGAGGCCGATCACGCCGACCGCGACCGTGCCGTCCTCCGAGACGTTCGGCTGGCCCTCGGGGTCGGTCGTGACCACCTGCGGGACGAATGTCTCCTTGCCCAGCTGGGGCCCGAGCTCTTCCGCGATCCGGCCGACCTCCTGCTGATCCTCTTCGGTGAGCTCACCGTCGTCTTCGCGCTGGAACACCAGGATCGCCGCCGGGGTGGTGCTGTCGGCGAACTCGTCCGCCTGCACCTGGGCGGCCTTGATCGACTCGTAGTGGTCGGGCAGGAACTCGGACTCGTCCGTCGTGGTCTGCAGCGACGGGGCGAGCGCGACGACGACGACGGCGAGGAGGACCCAGGCGCCGATGACATACCAGGGACGACGGGAGACGAAGCGACCGAGAGAGGCGAACATGCGCAAAACTTAACCTTGTGACTGCGGGCACAAGCAACCGGGTTTCCGTCAGAACGGCCGCACCAGCAGCGCTGTACCGTGCCCGGAAACCCGGGTCAGGACGATGGTCGCGTCGGCCTCGCCGGAAAGGTCCAGACGCTTCCGCAGCTGCTCGGGTACGACGTCGACGCCACGCTTCTTGATGGTCAGCCGGCCGACTCCGCGCTCGCGCAGCGCGGCGCGCAGCTGCTTCTCGCGGAACGGCAGCTCCTCGAGGACCTGGTAGCCGCGCGCGAACGGGGTGCGGAAGGACTCGTCTGAGGTGACGTAGGCGATGTGCCGGTCGACCAGCCCGCCGTTGACCCCGTGGGCGACCGCCGTGACCAGGCCGGCCCGCACCACCGCGCCGTCGGGTTCGTAGAGGAACTCGCCGACGGCGCGCACCTCGGCCCCCGGGTCGTCGTCGTCGGTGAGGGTGGCGAGTCCACCTTCGCCGATCACCGTCGCCCGCCGGGAGGTCGAGGCCAGCCGCCCCGACCAGAGAGCTGCCTCCTTCACCTCGCCGCCGTCGCTGACCCACTCGGCCTCGACGCCGGCTGGCACCAGGGCGTGTGGGATGCCCGGTGAGACCTTCACGCACGCGTCCCGGGTCAGCAGCTCCTCGACGAACGACCAGGGCGGCTGCCAGTCGTCGGCCCGGAACGTTCGTCCGGTCGCGGACCGACGGGCCGGGTCGGCGTACGCGACGTCGAAGGGGGTGATGTCGACCCGGGTGGCGTCGGCCACCATCACCGCGCCCGGCAGCCCGAGCGCCTGGAGGTTGGCCTCCGCGACGGCGACCCGCACGGGGTCGAGGTCCACGCCTGCGCAGACCAGCCCGGCGGCGGACCCGGCGAGCAGGTCGCCGCCGATGCCGCAGCCGAGGTCGATCAAGGTCTTGGCCTCGAACGTTGCGAGGCGGGCGGCCCGGTGCTCGGCAACCGTGGCGCGGGTGGCCTGCTCGAGCCCGTCGGGCGTGAAGTACATCCGCGCGGCCGAGGCGCCGAACTTCGGGACCGCCCGGCGGCGGAGCTCGACCTGGGTAAGAGCCGCGGCAACCTGCTCCGGCTCGGCCGACCGGCGGAGCTCGGCCTGGGCTCGCAGCTCGCCACCCTCGAGTGCGCCGGCCCGAGCGAGCAGGGCCTGACCGTCGTCGGTCAGCAGCCAGCGGAATGACTCCAGGTCCACCCGGATGACCTATCCCAAGATCTCGCACGCTACGCGGCGCTCATCACGCACGCTGGCGGCGTTGCCGATGCTCGAAAGACGCGCAGTCTGCCTTCGCACCGGCGCCTTGCCATCGCACGCGCTGAGGGCCGCTCGCTTGCACGATCTCTTGGCATAGGTCATCTGCGCATCCTGTCAGCCGACCCGGTGCGGACCCCCTTCTGGCACTCCCTTCCGGTGAGTGCTAGTTTCGGAACTGGCACTCTCGCCCTGAGGGTGCCAGTGCTTGCGACGGAGTGCGACCCCCGCGACGGCGTACCCCCAGCAAGCCCCAACGTAGGGGGGCGACAGTCCTCCGGACGCAGTCACAACAAGTGGAGAAAGTGGAGGTCGACAACGTGTCGGTCAACATCAAGCCTCTCGAGGACCGCATCGTCGTCAAGCCGCTCGACGCCGAGGAGACCACGGCGTCCGGCCTGGTCATCCCCGACACCGCCAAGGAGAAGCCCCAGGAGGGCGAGGTCGTGGCGGTCGGCCAGGGGCGCTTCAACGAGGACGGCGACGGCCGCGTCCCCATGGATGTCTCCGTGGGCGACAAGGTCATCTACAGCAAGTACGGCGGCACCGAGGTCAAGTACGGCGGGGACGAGTACCTCATCCTCTCGGCCCGCGACGTGCTCGCGATCATTTCCTGATTTTCACGGGTCGTGTGCCTGTTGCCGGTCTCTGACTCGGCAGCAGGCGCACGACCCGATCTCGTCTCAGAGGAGCATTGAATGCCCAAGATCCTGGAGTTCGACGAGAACGCCCGGCGCGCCCTCGAGCGCGGCGTCGACGCGCTCGCCAACACCGTCAAGGTGACGCTCGGCCCCAAGGGCCGCTACGTCGTCCTCGACAAGAAGTGGGGCGCGCCCACCATCACCAACGACGGCGTCACCGTCGCGCGCGAGATCGAGCTCGACGACCCGTTCGAGAACCTCGGCGCCCAGCTCACCAAGGAAGTCGCCACCAAGACCAACGACATCGCGGGTGACGGCACCACCACCGCGACCGTGCTGGCCCAGGCGATGGTCCACGGCGGTCTGCGCGCCGTGGCGGCGGGGGTCAACCCGATGGGCCTCAAGCGCGGGATGGACGCGGCGGCCGAGGCCGTCAGCAACGCGCTGCTCGAGGCGGCCCGCGACGTCGAGACCCGCGAGGACATGGCCTCGGTGGCCACGATCTCCAGCCGCGACAGCCACATCGGCGACCTGCTCGCCGAGGCCTTCGACAAGGTCGGCAAGGACGGCGTGATCACGGTCGAGGAGTCCAACACCATGGGCACCGAGCTCGAGTTCACGGAGGGGATGCAGTTCGACAAGGGCTACATCTCGCAGTACTTCGTGACCGACCCGGAGCGGATGGAGGCGGTCCTCGAGGACCCGTACATCCTTCTGCACCAGGGCAAGATCTCGGCGATCGCCGACCTGCTCCCGCTGCTCGAGAAGGTCATCCAGGCCGGCAAGCCGCTGTTCATCCTCGCCGAGGACGTCGAGGGCGAGGCGCTCTCGACGCTGGTGGTCAACAAGATCCGGGGCACCTTCAACGCGGTTGCGGTGAAGAGCCCGGCGTTCGGTGACCGCCGTAAGGCGATGATGCAGGACCTCGCGACCCTCACCGGCGGCCAGATCGTGGCGCCGGAGGTCGGGCTCAAGCTCGACCAGGTCGGTCTCGACGTGCTGGGCCAGGCCCGCAGGGTGGTGATCACCAAGGACAACACGACGATCGTCGATGGTGCCGGTGACGCCGCCGAGGTCGAGGGCCGGGTCAACCAGATCAAGGCCGAGATCGAGAACACCGACTCCGACTGGGACCGCGAGAAGCTCCAGGAGCGCCTCGCCAAGCTCGCCGGAGGCGTGTGCGTGATCAAGGTCGGCGCCGCCACCGAGGTGGAGCTCAAGGAGAAGAAGCACCGGATCGAGGACGCGGTCTCCGCGACTCGTGCGGCCATCGAAGAGGGCATCGTCCCCGGCGGCGGCTCGGCACTGATCCACGCGATCGCGGTGCTCGACAAGGACCTCGGTCTGACCGGTGACGAGGCTGTTGGCGTAGGCATCGTGCGCAAGGCCGCCGATGAGCCGCTGCGCTGGATCGCCGAGAACGGCGGGGTCAACGGCTACGTCGTCACCAGCAAGGTCCGCGAGCTCGGTCTCGGCAACGGCTACAACGCCGCCACCGAGGAGTACGGCGACCTGGTCGCCCAGGGCGTGCTCGACCCGGTCAAGGTGACCCGCTCCGCGCTGGTCAACGCCACCTCGATCGCCGGCATGCTGCTGACGACCGAGACGCTGATCGTCGACAAGCCTGAAGAGGAAGAGCCCGACGCCGCCGGGCACGGGCACGGCCACGGTCACTGACCCGTCTTCAAGCGCTGACCCGTCACCAAGTTGGTGACGGGTCAGCGCTTTTACACGGCTGACGCGGTTCTGGAACATGGGCGAGCGAGCCTGGCGGCATGTTCTTCAGGATTCGCACCCGGCTGCCCGACACCCCGGGCGCGCTGGCCGAGCTGGCCCGGTGCCTGGGTGATGCCAGGGTCAACATCCTCGCGCTGCAGATCTACCCCGATCTGGGAACGGTCACCGATGACCTGGTTGTCGAGGTGCCGGACGCCGTGTCTCCGAGCCGGCTGATCGAGCTCGTCGAGTCGACGGGCTGCTCGGAGGTCACCGTGACCGTCTGCTCGGAGCAGGAGCTCCAGGACCAGCCGACCCAGTGGCTGGCGGCGGTACGACGGCTCATCAACGACCCGTCCCGTGTCCAGGCCGAGCTCACCGCCCTGCTGGGGCCGCGGGTCAGGCTCTCGCCGACCGAGCAGGTGCGGGCCGCGGCACTGAACGAGATCGTCGCGGCGATCGGCGCGCCCGCCGCCCCCATGCCGACCCGGGACGCCGTGGTGGCGTACGCCGAGAGCTCGACGGGTGTGCGGGCAAGGGTCGGCACCGGCGTGATCGGGTCCGCGGAGTTCACCCAGCTCTTTCCCGCCCGGCCCGCGGAGGGCACGCTCGAGGTGGCCCCCGCCTGGCGGCGGATGGGCATCGGCAGTCATCTGCTACGCAGGCTGTGTGCGCTCGCGGCGGACGCCGGCGCCGAGGAGCTGCTCCTCGTCGCCCCGGCCGACGAGCGTGGCGCCGCCGCGCTGCTCGCCGCCACGGGGATGCGTGGCCGGATCCGGCTCACGTCGACCGGCCTGCACGTCCACCTGACCCTGCCCCGGCGCCGGGCGGCTCAGGTGCCCGGCGGCGCGTAGTCGACGGCGATGTCGCGAGCGCCGTCCACTTCCGCCGGGGTCAGCAGCACGACGGTCTCGTACTTGCTGATCGCGCCGGAGCTACCGACCGTGCCCGCGATCGCGATCGCGGCGGCCTGGCTGGGGATGTCGGCGATGATGTAGATGTCGTCGGTCCCGAACGCGAAGTAGCACGACTCGAGGGAGCCGCCGACCCCGCTCACGAGCTTTCCGATGGCCGCCTCGCGGGCGCTACCACCTCCCGAGAGAACGCCCTTGATGCCCTCCGTCGAGTACGACGCCTTGATCAGGTACTTGGACATGTTGCCCTCCGTTTCCGCCCCGAGCCCATTGAACGGCCGTGCCCGAACCCGGTCAATGACACCAACAGGGCACGCCCCGGGTCAGCAGTCGGGCGTGATGGCGGGTCGATCCTCGCCCTTCAGCAGGTAGACGGCGTTGTCGTCGCAGCCGGTGCCGTGCCGCTCGTAGTTCGCCCCCACCGCGGCGCGTAGGTCATCGGCGCCCGGTGCGTCCCACGAGGACATCGACACCCAGGTGACGAACCAGGTCGGCGCGTCTGGTCCTTCGAGCAGCGCGACAAGGTCGGCGTACTCCGGGTCGAGCGTGCGCATCGGCAGGCTCCAGAGATGGGGGTACGGCGAGGGCAGGTCGCTGGAGTACTGAACGTCGGCGCGGCCGCCGAACACCACGAGTGAGTCGCCAGGGTCGGCCGCCTCCTTGATGGCGTCGCCCGCCGCCACCTCGGTGTAGCCGATCACCCCAGCCACCTCGAGGACGAACCACACCACCAGCGAGATCGCGGCCGAGGCCAGCGACAGCAGCGCGACGGCGCGCATCCGCCTGGCCGGGCGGCCGCCCCTGGACACCAGCAGGGCGACGCACAGCGCGATCGGGGGCACCAGCGGGAAGAGGTAGTCGCGCCAGTAGCTGCCGCCGGCGACCAGGCCGGCGAGCTCCACGGTCAGCACCGCGCCGGTGGCCACCGTGACCGGCCGGTTCGCGGCCCAGTGGTCCCTGAAGTGCACGACGAAGCCGCCGACGATCGCGACCACCCCGGCACCGACGGCGATGGCCAGGAGCAGCACGATCCGCTCGGCCGGCTTGGTGCTCGTGCTCTCCGCGATCACCTGTGCGGCGTCGGAGCGGAAGCCGTAGACGGTGTACCAGAGCTCGGAGAGCCGCACGCCGGCGGCGAGAGCCCACGCGACCGTCGCGACCACCGGTACGGCGGCGCCGGCCGCCAGGCTCGCCACCAGTCCTGCGAGCCGGCGGGCGCTGGTGGAGCCCCACCACGACGACCCGACGAACAGCACGAACGCGAAGACCAGGCCGCCGGCCAGGTTCTGCTTCAGCCCGAGCGCCGAGGCGCCGGCGAGCCCGGCGGCGAAGGCGAGGCCCAGCGCCCGGGCCGGCGCCTCGGCGCGGACCGCCATGAGGGACCACAGCAGGGCCAGCCCCACGAGAGGAAGGGCCAGCAGCTCGCCCTTCGCGGCCACCGGGTCGATCAGCGGGCTGGTCGTCAGGGCCGCCGCGACCACCGCGCTCCAGCGGCCGGCCGCCTCGTCAGCGACCAGGGTGCCGATCCGGGCGACCAGCAGGACGGTCGCCGCGGCCGCGAGTGCGCCCAGCAGGCGCAGCGTCACCGGACCACCGAGGAAGTCGGCCAGGTCGACCAGCCCGATCAGGCTGGGCGGTCGGTCGACGAAGTGCACGCCGTAGACGCTGTCGCGACTGGGATCCCAGGTCCTGGCGACCAGGAACCAGCCGGCCTCATCCGGGCGGACCGGCCGGGTCAACCCCGGGAGTCGGAGCAGGAAGGCCAGGGCAGCAGCGAAAGGCACGGTCCAGCGGGTGTCGACCACAGCCCCCCAGCGCACGGGGAACAGCCTTTCACGCAGTGGTAAAGGTTCAGCGCATCTGGGCGATCACGTACGTCGCCCCGGTGTCACCGTCGAGGCGCTTCTCCCATACCACGGTGGCGCCGACTCCGGTCTCACTGCCGGCCAGACCGCTCATCGAGTTCGTGACACGGAGGAACTGCCCGGTCTCGAGGTCGTAGGTGTAGGTGCCCTCGGCTCCTTCGGCCCAGTTGGCGAGCGTTACGTACCGGTCCGACATCCGCACCGGCCCCATGTCGTCGTCACCGGTGATTCGCGCCACCGGCTGGCCGTCGAGATCGAACACGTCGATGCGGGTCACGACGTCCGTGTACTCCGTGTCCCCGGCTTCGTCATCGCAGTTCGTCATCACCACGATCCGCTCGGCGGTGATTCCGAGCCCGATGCCGCTGCAGTCGCCGGTCCCCGGGTCGAAGGTCGTCGTGGCGCCCGCCTGGTCCCGCACGGTTACGGTCCGCACCGGCGCGTCGTAGGCGTTGGTCCAGGCGACCCGCCCGCCGTGCGTCGCGACGTCGCCGCCCTGGGCGAGCTCGGTCGCGTCACCGGTGGCGAGGTCCACGTCGTAGATCGGCCGGACTGTCTCCTGGCTGAGCTCGTCGCCCGGCACGAAGATGTGCCCGCCGATCGCGGAGAGTGGCTGTTGGGTCAGGTTCGGGGTGACCCGGCTGCCGGTCAGGATGTGCCGCCACTCGAGACCGGCGAGATCGAGAACCCACAACCCGCCGTTCGTGGAGCCGAACACCAGCTCTCGCTCGGTCGCGCCGCGGTAGTTGATGACCGGCGCAGGCGCCGTGGCGACCCGGGTCCCGCCGGGGCCGACCAGGGCGATCTCGCTCGGCGCGCCCTGACCGTTCGGGTAGCGGGTGACGACGACGGTGCCGTCCGGAAGCACGCCCTGCACGAAGTCACCGCTCATCGTGTCGTCGGTGGAGTGCGCCGTGAACACGCGCAGCACCTGGTAGTCGAGCCCCGGCTCGGCCGGCACCGCATCGTCCAGGGTGAGCTCCACCGGACTGGCCGCCGGGCTCTGGTCGGGGCTGTCGCCGTCGGTGGCGACCAGCGAGACGCCGAGCGCGAGCCCGGCCACCGCGGCGACGGCGACTCCGGCGGCGGCACGCCGACGGCGTACCCGCGACCGGCCGGTGGAGACGAGGACGGCCACGTCGACGTGGTCGGGCGGGGCGTCGGTGCTGGCCTCGCGCAGCAGCGTGTTCAGGTGGTTCATGAGAGTGCTCCCTCGTCGACGAGATCCTGGATGTGCGTCTGCTCGCGAAGGGCGTCCAGGGCGCGCGCGGTCTGGCTCTTGACGGTGCCCTCGTGGCAGCCGAGCACCTCCGCGGTCTCCCGGACCGACAGGTCCTCGAAGTACCGCAGCACCACGCAGGCCCGCTGCCGTGGCGGCAGCTCGCGCAAGGCGTCGAGCAGCGCCTCCCGGGCAGGAACCCCGAGGTCGGCGGCGCCGGCCGGCCGGTCCATGGATTCCTGCGTCGACGGCAGCTCGGTGCTGGACCGCCGACGCCCGATGTCGATGGCCACGTTGACGACGCACCGACGGGCGTAGGCGGGCAGCCCGCCCTTGCCCTCGATCCGCGGCCAGGCGACGTACACCCGGATCAGCGCCTCCTGCACGATGTCGGAGGCCAGCTCCCAGTCGCCCGAGATCAGGTACGCCGTCCGGCGCAGCCGCGCCCGAGCGGCGGTGGCGAAGTCCACGAACTCCTGTTCGTCCCTGCGGCGCATCCGAGGATCTCCCTTCGTCGGCCTGCAGACGAGACGAGGCGCCGCAAAGGTTGCACGGCGTGCCCATCCGATCACGGCGACGCACTTCGCACCGCCTAGACTGAGGTAGTGGAGCTACCCGAGAAGTTCGCCGCCCTCGGCCTCACCTACGACGACGTGCTGCTGTTGCCGGGACACTCCGACCTGGCGCCGGACGAGATCGACACGAGCGCCCGGCTGACCCGGGAGATCACCCTCAAGGTGCCGCTGGTCAGCGCGGCCATGGACACCGTCACCGAGTCGCGGATGGCGATCGCGATGGCCCGCCAGGGCGGGCTCGGCGTGCTGCACCGCAACCTGTCCATCCAGGACCAGGCCTACCAGGTCGACCTGGTGAAGCGGACCCAGACCGGGATCATCTCCAACCCGGTCACCATCGGGCCGGACGCGACGCTCGAGCAGCTCGACCAGCTGGCCGGCGAATACCGGGTGTCGGGGTTCCCCGTCGTCGACGCCGACAACCGGCTGATCGGCATCGTGACCAACCGCGACCTCAGGTTCACCCCCGTCGCCGAGTGGGCCACCACCAAGGTCGACGAGGTGATGACCCAGCTGCCGCTGATTACCGGCCCGGTCGGCATCAGCCGCGAGGACGCGACCACGCTGCTCCGCAAGCACAAGCGCGAGCGGCTGCCACTGGTCGACGAGCAGGGCCACCTCGGCGGCCTGATCACGGTCAAGGACTTCGTGAAGTCCGAGCAGTTCCCACTGACCTCCAACGACGGCCACGGGCGCCTGATGGTGGGCGCCGCCGTCGGCTACTTCGGCGACGCCTGGCAGCGGGCCACCACCCTGGTCGAGGCGGGCGTCGACGTCCTGGTCGCCGACACAGCCCACGGCCACGTCACGCTCCTGCTCGACATGGTCCGCCGGCTCAAGAGCGACCCCGCCACCCGCCACGTCCAGGTCATCGGCGGCAACGTCGCCACCCGTGAGGGCGCCCAGGCGTTCGTCGAAGCCGGCGCCGATGCGGTGAAGGTCGGCTTCGGCCCCGGATCCATCTGTACGACGCGCGTGGTCACCGGCTGCGGCGTACCCCAGGTCACCGCGGTCTACGAGGCCTCCCTCGCCTGCAAACCGGCCGGGGTGCCGGTGATCGCCGACGGCGGTCTGCAGCAGTCGGGCGACATCGCCAAGGCGATCGTCGCGGGCGCCGACACGGTGATGATCGGGTCGCTGCTCGCGGGCTGCGAGGAGTCGCCCGGCGAGACGATCTTCGTCAACGGCAAGCAGTTCAAGTCCTACCGCGGCATGGGCTCGCTCGGCGCGATGTCCAGCCGCGGCAAGAAGTCCTACTCCAAGGACCGCTACTTCCAGGCCGAGGTCACCAGCGACGACAAGATCGTCCCCGAGGGCATCGAGGGCCAGGTCGCCTACCGCGGTCCGCTCGCCGCCGTGGCCCACCAGCTGATCGGCGGGCTCAACCAGTCGATGTTCTACGTCGGCGCGGAGAGCATCCCGGCGCTGCAGGAGAAGGGCCGCTTCGTGCGGATCACCTCGGCCTCGCTCAAGGAGAGCCACCCGCACGACGTACAGATGACCGTCGAGGCGCCCAACTACTCCGGCAGCTCAGAGATAGAGCCCGGTGCTGCTGCTCGGCCGGTCGGGCGGCGGCTGGTCCGGCAGGTCGGACCGGAGCAGTGTCCGCACCTGCTCCGGCGTGATGGCGCTGCCCTCCACGATCCGCATCGCCTGCCGCGAGACCGCCTCCTCGAAGACGTTGCGCACGAACCGGCCGTTGCCGAAGCCGACCGGCCGCGGTGACGGCACCAGCGCCCGCAACCCGGTGGCGACGTCGGGGGCGACGGTGAACCCGGCCTGCTCGGCGATCAGGTGGAAGATCGCGGCGAGCTCGTCGGCGTCGTAGTCGGCGAAGGTGAGCGTCTTGGGGAACCGCGACGCCAGCCCGGTGTTGGACTCGAGGAACCGCTGCATCTCTCGGGGGTAGCCGGCGACGATCACCACCACCTCGTCGCGGTGGTCCTCCATCAGCTTGAGCAGCGTGGCCACCGCCTCGTGCCCGAAGTCGCGGCCCGAGTCGGGCGGGATCAGGGCGTAGGCCTCGTCGATGAACAGCACGCCGCCGGTGGCCTGGTTGAACTTGGCCGTGGTGCGTGGCGCGGTCTGGCCGATGTATTCACCGACAAGGTCGCCGCGGGTGACCTCGACGAGATGACCGTTGGAGAGCACCTCGAGCTGGGCGTAGATGCGGGCGAGCAGTCGGGCCACGGTGGTCTTCGCCGTACCGGGGTTGCCGAGGAAGACCATGTGCCGGGACCGGTCGGACACCGGCATCCCGGCCTCGGTCCGGATCTTCTCCGCCTTGAGCTCGGCCACCAGCCGTCGGACCTGCTCCTTGACCGGTGCGAGCCCGATCAGCTCGTCGAGCTCGGCCATCGGGTCGCCGATCTCGACCTCGGGGATCGGCAGCTCCGCCTCCTCGTCGCCGTCCGCCGTGAGCGTCAGTCGCTCGCCGGTCACGGGCTCCTCGCGCGCGCTGCGCTCGGCCTCGCGGCGCCGGGCCGCGCGTTCGGCAAGCCGGGCGGCCAGCGGGTTCGAGACCTTGGTAGGTGCCTGGAAGATGCTGTGCAGGTCGCTGACGTAGCCGTTCCGGTCGGGGCAGGTGGTGCTGTTGACGAAGTCGGGCAGGGCGGTCGTGAGCTGCGAGACCTGCGTGGCCATCGCCACCCATAGGCGTACGGCGTCGATCTCGCCGGTCACCATCCCGCGGGCCAGCCAGCCGCGGTTGTCACCGAGCCAGTCGGGGGCGTCGAACCCCTCGCGGCGCCGGTCGAGCTCGTCGTTGATCCGGACGAAGCGCTCACCGCCGGTGGCCGCCGCCAGCGCCGCGGGCAGCTCGTCGACGCCGTTGTAGAGCGCCATCGAGGCGATCACCTCGTCCGCGCTCTCGCCGCGGCTCACCAGGGCGGAAAGGTGGGAGTGCACCGCGTCCAGCCCAGACAGCGACCACGCGAGCTGCGCGTCCCACCCGCGCACCTCCGGCACCTGCTCGGCCTCCGCGTCGGTGGCGAGGCCCTTCCACAGGTCGAGGATGCTGTCCCAGGTGCCGGTCTCGTGAACCCGGCGCAGGTCCGGCTCGTCGAGCACCCGCTGCAGCATCGCGGTCAGGGTCCGGCCGCGCTGCCGGTGGTGCGGCACGTCGTCGAACATTGCGATGCACTGCTGGGTCAGCTCGAGGGCACCCACCCTGGTCACCGGGTCGGAGTCGAGCAGCCGCCAGACCAGGTAGAGGTACCACTTGTAGTCGGTGTTGGAGTAGTAGGTGATCCGCCGCCCGTCGGAGCCGTACGGCGTGGTCAGCCACGGGTGGATGAGGGTGTCGCCGAGGTGCACCTCGGTCCCGGCCCACACCGGTACGGCGCTCGGCAGGTACGTCGCGTTGTTCCACGTCATCGGGACGACGAAGGGGGTGCCCGGCTTGTAGTCGCCGTAGGTGAGCCCGGTCTGCGCCCGCGGGTCCGCGGCCAGCTCGCGCAGCTTCTGCTGGAGCTCCTCCAGCCAGCCATCCGGGATCGACCACGGATCCTCGCTGCCGAGCACGTCGAGGTGCGGGTGTCCGGACAGTAGCGGCTCGAGATGCTCCGGCAGGTCGATCATGATCTGCCGCAGTCTAGGTCGGGGTCAGAACGGCGGCGGACCCACCAGCTCGAAGCCACCGTTGACCCGGCCGGACTCGGTGATCCTGTCAAAGTCGACCACGCCGGTCGTGACCCCAGCCGCCAGCGGCTCGCTGGCGCCCAGGTAGAACGCCTCGCAGGTGCCGGGGGTATGGAGGCCGAGGACTCGGGCGCCGGCGGACACGACCTTGAAGGCATGCGGCACACCGGCAGGGGCGATGGTGAAGCCGCCGGTGCTGAGAGTGAACTCCTCGCCGTCGAGGTGGATCAGGATCTCGCCCTCGAGCACGTAGAGCGACTCGTCGGCCGGGTGGGTGTGCAGCGGGGTGACCTTGTTCTGCTCCATCTCGACCTCGGACAGGAAGAAGGCGCCTCCGGTGTCGGCGGCCCTGGCATGCATCACGTGGATGCCGCCGCCGTAGAACCAGCGGCGTTCGAGCTGGTCCCGGTTGCGGGCCAGCGGACGGGGAGCAGTGGCAATGGTCATGGCGTTTTTCCTTTGGCGATGGACGGCGTGGGATCGCCGTACCAAAACGAGACTGACGTACCATTCTGGTTGTGTCAATAGCAACGGACCCCAACGAAGGCCTCTCCAACACCCAGCGCCGGACCCGTGCCGCGCTCGTCGAGGCCGCTCGTGGCCTGGTGGCGGAGGGACGCACCCCCACCGTGGAGGAGGCGGCGCAGCACGCCGCGGTCTCCCGGACGACGGCGTACCGCTACTTCCCCAACCGCACGGCACTCCTGGTGGCCGCGCACCCTGAGGTCGGCCAGACCACGTTGCTCGGCGAGGACCCACCTTCGGATCCGGCGGACCGGTTGGACGCTGTGATCGCCCTGTTCGTCGACCAGCTGCTCGACGTGGAGCCCCAGCAGCGGACGATGCTGCGGGTCTCGCTCGACCCGGACGTCGACGAGGAGGCGCGCAAATCCCTTCCGCTCCGGCAGGGCCGGGGCATCCGCTGGATCGGGGAAGCGCTGGACCCGCTGCGCGACCGGATGTCGGAGCAGGAGATCCACCGGCTGGTGCTGGCCATCCGCAGCGCAACCGGCATCGAGGCGCTGGTCTGGCTGACCGACGTGGCCGGGCTGTCTCGCGACGAGGCGGCCGAGCTGATGCGTTGGTCGGCGCGCTCGCTGCTGCATGCAGCGCTCTCCGCGGAGCCGCCGCCGGTTGCGCCCGGATAGGGTTCGCGCTGTGACCGAGATCGAGATCGGCCGCGCCAAGCGCGGGCGCCGCGCCTACTCCTTCGACGACATCGCGATCGTCCCCTCGCGGCGGACCCGCGATCCCGAGGAGGTCAGTACCGACTGGCAGATCGACGCCTACCGGTTCCGGCTCCCGGTCCTGGCCGCGCCGATGGACTCCGTGATGTCGCCGGAGACCGCGATCGCGCTCGGCAACCACGGCGGCCTCGGGGTGCTCAACCTCGAGGGGCTCTGGACCCGCTACGAGGACCCGCGGACGCTGCTCGACGAGGTGGCCGGGCTGCGCGGCACCGAGGCCACCCGGCGGCTGCAGCAGATCTACCAGGAGTCGATCAAGCCCGAGCTGATCGCCGAGCGGCTGCACGAGATCCGGGACGCCGGCGTGACCGTGGCCGGCTCGCTCTCGCCGCAGCGCACCAAGGAGTACGCCAAGGTCGTCGTCGACGCCGGCGTCGACATGTTCGTGATCAGGGGTACGACGGTCAGCGCCGAGCACGTCTCGAGCCAGGCCGAGCCGCTCAACCTCAAGGAGTTCATCTACGAGCTCGACGTGCCGGTGATCGTCGGCGGGTGTGCCACCCACCAGGCGGCGCTGCACCTGATGCGCACCGGGGCGGCCGGCGTACTTGTCGGGTTCGGCGGCGGAGCCGCGCACACGACCCGCACCGTGCTGGGAGTCGCTGTACCGATGGCCTCGGCGGTGGCCGACGTCGCCGCTGCCCGCCGCGACTACCTCGACGAGTCGGGCGGCCGCTATGTGCACGTGATCGCCGACGGCTCGATCGGCAAGTCCGGCGACATCGCCAAGGCGATCGCGTGCGGCGCGGACGCCGTGATGGTCGGATCACCGTTCGCTCGGGCCACCGACGCCCCCGGTCGCGGGTTCCACTGGGGCGCCGAGGCCCATCACGCCGACCTGCCCCGGGGGCAGCGTGTGGAGTTCGAGCAGGTGGGCACGCTTGAGGAGATCCTGTTCGGTCCCTCTAGAGTGGCGGACGGCACGATGAACCTGATCGGAGCCCTCAAGCGATCGATGGCCACGACTGGCTACACCGAACTCAAGGAGTTCCAGCGGGTCGAGGTCGTCGTCGAGTAGTACAGGGAGGTAGCCCCAGGCACCGGCTTCGTTACCGGCCGGTCGCCTGAGACGATGCGATGATGGAGTTGCAGAACCCCGCTCGGCAGGAGCGGGCCGACAGCGGTGCGCAGAGCCCCGAGGGTGCTGCCGCCGTGCTGCTTCAGCGTGCGCAGGACATCGCCGAGCAACTCCGCCGTGAGGCCGAGGAGGAGGCGGAGCGCGCCAACGCCGACACCCGGCGGCTGCGCGCCGAGGCGCAGCAGCACCACGAAGAGGCCCAGGCAGCGGCCGACCGAGATCGCGGCGACGCGGCTCGGCTTCTCGCCGAGGCATCGGGCGAGGCCCAGGCGATCGTCGCCGACGCGAGCGAGCAGGCGAGCATGCTGCTGCGATCTGCCGAGGCCGAGCGCGACCGTCTGCTCGAAGAGGCGCGCAGCGAGGCGGCCGGCGTCCACATCGCCGCCGACCATGAGCGCGCCAGTGCCCAGCAGGCGGCCGAGTCGACCAAGCGGCAGGCCGAGGCCACGGCCGTGGAGCTGCTCGAGAACTCCCGTGTCGAGGTGGAGAAGCGGGATGCGGACGCTCGCAGACGCGCCGAGGACGCGCTCTCCCAGGTGGCTTACGACGTCCGCGACCAGCTCGCCAAGGCAACCTCCGACGCCGATGCGCTGCTCGAGGCCGCCGAGCAGGAGGCGGAGCGGCTCCGGGGCGACGCCGAGAAGGAGTCCGAGGCGCGGCTGGCCGAGGCAGAGGACGTCGTACGCCGCGCGCGCGAGGAAGCCGACCAGCTGCTCTCCCAGGCCCGCGAGGAAGCCGAGGGTGTGCTGGCCCGCGCGGCCGAGGAGACCGCCTGGGCGAAGGGCACCGTCGAGTCGGTGATCGCCGCTGCCACTGCGGAGGCCCAGGCGATCCGGGAGGCCGGGCACGCCGACGCCGTCACCCACCTGCGCGACATCCGGCGCCAGATCGTCAGCGTGATCGCCAGGCTGAGCGACCGGCTGCGGGACAAGGTGGCCGAGGCAGATCGCCGCGCCACCGAGCTCAACGACGCAGCCGCGGTGGCGCTCGCCGACGCCGAACGCGAGGCTGCCGCGCGCCGGGACCAGGCGGACGAGCAGGCCCGCGTCGCTCTCGAGGAGGCCGAGGCGGCCGCCTCCCGCATCAACGAGCGCGCCGACCGGCGCAGCGCCGAGTCCGAGGCGCAGGCCCAGAACCTGCGCGGGTTGGTCGCCGATGAGGTCGTCACCATGCGCAGCCAAGCTGCGGAGGAGGTGCGTCGGAGTCGTGAAGAGGCCGCGCGCCTCGTCACCGAGGGCCAGGCCGAGGCCGACCGCCTCCGCAACCAGGCCCGTGAGGTGCTCGCCGACGCGCGCGCCGAGGTCGAGAGCATGCGTCGCCGGCGCGACGACATCGCCACCGAGTTGACCCAGTTGTCCGGAGTGATCGAGGCACTGGCCGTTTCAGAGTCCAAGCAACGAACCGAGGAGCAGACATGAACCAGCCCGACCCCCAGTTCCGCCTGGTGATGCGGGGCTATGACCCTGCTGATGTCGACCGGGCGCTCGCCGGGCTGCAGCAACGTGCGACTGATGCCGAGGCTTCGGCTGCCGAGTTCGAGACTCGGTTGAAGCAGGCCAGTGCGTCGGCCGCGGAGGCCGGTCCCGCCGAGCCCCCCGGCTACGAGCACCTCGGCCAGCGCATCGGCCAGATCCTCGCGCTCGCCGACGAGGAGGCGAAGGAGCTGCGCGAGCGGGCCCACGGTGAGGCCGAGGACTCCCGCAAGCTGGCCGACCAGGCCTCGGTCTCCGTCCGCGACGAGGCCGACCAGTACGCCGACCAGCGGCGCCGCGATGCCGACTCCGAGGCCTCCCAGATCATCGCCGACGCGAAGCGGGCCGCTGACGAGGAGCGCGACGCGGCCGAGCGCGACGCCGCGGCACTGCGGCAGGAGGGTGAGGCGGTCTTCGAGCAGCAGCGGGCCAACGCAGCCAAGGCCGCTGCCGACTTCGAGACCACGCTGGCCGAGCGCCGCGACCGGACCACCGCCGAGTTCCAGCAGCAGCAGGCCGCCACCCAGTCGCAGCTCGACGACATGATCCAGCGGGTCGAGGAGACCCGCTTGGCCGCCCAGCGCGAGCAGGAGAGCGCCGAGGCGGAGGCCCGTCGGGTCGTCCTCGAGGCCGAGGAGCGGGCCGCCAACATGGTCCGTGAGGCGCGGGCGGCAGCAGACCGGGTCCGCACGGAGTCCGAGCGGGAGCTCGCCGCGGCCACGCAGCGACGCGACAGCATCAACGCCCAGCTCACCAACGTGCGCCAGATGCTCGCCACCCTCACCGGCTCGGCGGCCGGTTTCGCGGTCGACCCCCTGCCCGAGGATGCCCCCGTGGCGGCGGCCGAGGTCCCCGTGCCGGAGGTCGAGGACGCAGAGCCGGAGCCCGAGGAGGCGGCGCCGGAGGCAGAGGACGACGCTGCGCCGGACGAGGAGGAGCAGGCGGCGTCCGCCGACGACGACGAGCCGGCAGCGGAGGAGTCCAGGCAGTAACGCCGGCCCGGATCAGCGTTCGCGGAGTCCCCGGGGCCAGCCCAGCCCGCCGACGGCCTCGCGGATCTCCGCCCGCGCCTCCTGGAGGCGGGCGAGGTCGCCGCGACCGCTCGCGAGCGCCGCGACGACCCGGCGGATCCGGATCGGGTTGCCGGGCGAGTACGTCGACCAGTACGTCGGCACGTACGCCGCCTCGCTTACCCGGAACCGCCCGTCGCGCCCCTCGCTGAACTCGAACCGCACCGTGATGCCCTCGTAGGTGCGCGGCTGGTTGAGCTCCTGCTGGGCGATCATGTTGCCCATCCCGTAGACCACCCACTTGCCGTTGACCCGGGTGATCGGCTGGACGACGTGCGCGTGCTCGCCGAGCACGAGGTCGACGTCCGACGACGCGGTCAGCCGGCGGACCAGCGCGACCTGGTCGGCGTTCGGCAGGTGGGAGTACTCGTCGCCGCCATGCAGGTGGACCACGACGATGTCGGCCCCCGCCTGCCGCGCGCGCCTGGCCTGGTCGAGCAGGTTGCGGGCGTCCCACAGCGACACCGACCACGGGCGCCCCTCGGGGAGCGGGAAGCCGTTGAGTCCATAGGTGCCGGCCACCACGCCGATCCGCACCCCGTCGTCGGTTCTCAGGATCACCGGCTGCCGCCGCTCGCGTTCGCTCCGGAAGGTGCCGACGTGGCGGACCCCGCTGGCTTCGAGCAGGTCGGCGGTGCGCTTCAGCCCCTCGAAGTCCTGGTCGACGGCGTGGTTGGAGGCAGTGGTGCAGGCGTCGAAGCCCATCTGCGCGATCCACGGCGCGACCTGAGGTGGCGCGGCGAACACCGGGAAGTTCTGCAGCGGTTCGCCCGGGCCGGCGAACGGCACCTCCTCGTGGCAGATGGCCAGGTCGGCCCCGCTGATCAGCGGCCGCAGTGCCGCGAACATCGGGTCGAAGTCATACGGCCCGCGCGCGCCGGTCCGAGCCGCGTCCTCGGCCGCGCTCTGCCAGACGGTGTTGTGCCAGAGCAGGTCGCCACCCATCACCAGGGTGGCCGTACGCCGTACCGCTGCGGGCTCGGCAGGAGGGGTCGGGACGGTCGGCACCGCTGGCGCCACAGCGGCCTGCGGCGCGATCGTGCGGGTCGTTGGCGGCTCGTCGGAGGGCACGCCGAGCGCCGCCAGCGTCGTCGTTGAGAGGAAGAGGAGGCCCGCCAGAACGTGGCGCCTCGGAGTCCTCACAATGGGAAGACTCTCAGGGGACCGCAAAGGTTGCCCCGGCGCCTGAAAGAATCCCCGCATGAGCCAGCCAACGGCACGGATCTCGTCGGCACTGGGACCGGTCGCCCGCGACGCCGCGATCGCGGCGATGACCGCCGAAGGTGAGCTCGACGTCCTGGTCGTCGGCGGGGGAGTCGTGGGTGTCGGCACCGCCCTGGACGCCGTGACCAGGGGGCTGAACACCGGTCTGCTGGAGCAGCGCGACCTTGCCAGCGGCACCAGCAGTCGCAGCAGCAAGCTCATCCACGGCGGGCTGCGCTACCTCGAGATGCTCGACTTCGGCCTGGTACGCGAGGCCCTGGAGGAGCGCGGGCTGCTGCTCACCCGGCTGGCCCCGCACCTGGTCCGGCCGGTGCCATTCCTCTATCCGCTGACCCACCGCGGCTGGGAGCGCCCCTACGTCGGCGCCGGGCTCGCGCTGTACGACGCGATGGCGATGCTGGGTAAGTACGACATGGGCCTGCCGCGGCACCGCCACCTGTTCAAGCGGCAGGTGGCCCGGATCGCTCCCGACTTCAAGTCGGACGCGATCGCCGGCGCGATCCGCTACTACGACTGCCAGGTCGACGACGCCCGGCTGGTCATGACCATCGCCCGCACGGCTGCGGGACACGGAGCCCATGTCGCGACCCGGACCAAGGTGGTCGGCTTCCTGCGCGAGGGCGAGCGGGTCATCGGCGTCCGTGCCCGCGACCTGGAGAACCAGCGCGACTTCGAGGTGCGAGCCCGCGTGGTGATCAACGCCGCCGGGGTGTGGACCGACGAGATCCAGGAGATGGTCGGCGGCCGCGGCGCGCTCCACGTGCAGGCCAGCAAGGGCATCCACCTGGTCGTGCCGCGGGACCGGATCCGCTCCGAGGCCGGCTTCATCGCCCGCACCGAGTCCTCGGTGCTCTTCGTGATCCCGTGGGGGCGGCACTGGATCATCGGCACCACCGACACCGCCTGGGACCTCGACAAGGCGCACCCGGCGGCCAGCCGGGCGGACATCGACTACGTCCTCGAGCACGTCAACAAGCTGCTGCGTGAGCCGCTCGACCACGACGACGTCGAGGGCGTGTACGCCGGCCTCCGGCCGCTGCTCACCGGCGAGTCCGAGCCCACCTCGCGGATCTCCCGCGAGCACACCGTGGTCACGCCGGTGCCGGGGCTGGTGATGATCGCGGGCGGCAAGCTCACGACGTACCGGGTGATGGCGAAGGACGCCGTCGACGCCGCGGCGCACTCCCTGACCACGACCGGCAACCTGACGATCCGCGACTCCATCACCGACCAGGTGCGGCTGCTGGGCGCCGACGGCTTCGAGACCCGCACCAACCAGCGGGTGCTCCTGTCCCGGCGGTCGGGACTGCACGTCGCGCGCATCGACCACCTCCTCGGCAGGTTCGGCGGCATGATCGACGACCTGCTCGCGCTGGTCGACGAGCGGCCGGACCTGGCCCGGCCGCTGTCGGGCGCCGAGGACTACCTGACGGCCGAGATCGTCTACGCCGTGACCCACGAGGGCGCCCGCCACCTCGACGACGTACTCACCCGACGTACGCGGATCTCTATCGAGACGTTCGACCGAGGTGTGGCCGCGGCGCCCCTCGCCGCCCGCCTGATGGCCGACGAGCTCGGCTGGGACGAGCGGCGGCTCGACGACGAGATCGACCACTACCTCCGCCGGGTCGAGGCCGAGCGGCAGAGCCAGCTCAAGCTGACCGACCAGGAGGCCGACGAGGCCCGGGTCAAGGTCGCGGACATCATCTGATGGCCAGGCTCGACAACGCGGAGGCCCACGAGGTCGCCAGGGCCGGCCCGGGCCGGTTCGCCTACTGGATGGTCCGGCTGCTGCTGATGCCGGTGCTCCGGCTGCTGTTCACGATGCGGGTCACCGGGCGCGAGCACGTCCCCAAGGAAGGCGCGGTGGTGATCGCGCCCAACCACAAGAGCTTCTGGGACGCCTTCTTCATCTCCGCGGTGCTGCCCCGGCGGATCTTCTTCATGGGCAAGTCGGAGCTGTTCGAGGGGCGGGCCGGGCGGCTGCTGCTCGCCCTCGGCGGGTTCCCGGTACGCCGCGGCGCCTCGGATGCGGAGGCGGTCGAGACGGCGCTGGCGATCCTGCGCCGGGGCGACGCCCTCGCGTTGTTCCCGGAGGGCACCCGGGTGGCGGACCCGGAGGCCCTCGGCATACCGAGGAAGGGTGCGGCGCGACTGGCCATCGAGGGCGCTGCCCCGATCGTGCCGACCGCGATCTCCGGAACGGAGAAGCGCCGCTGGCCGCTCCCGCGCCGGGTGCAGGTCTCGTTCGGCGAGCCGATCCCGGTGTCCGACCTGAAGGCGACGCCCGAGGACGCCGGGCGGCTGATCGACGAGTCCGTCTGGCCGGTGATCTCCGAGGACTACCGGCGGCTGCGGTCGCGGCCCGGCCTGATCGCGGGTGGCCTGGCTGCAATCGGTCTCGGGTACGCCGTTCACCGATTCCGTCAGCGGGGTCGTTGACAACTAGAACACGTTCCACCGATGCTGCTCCGGTGACAGACGGCGGCCCACCGGCAGACTTCTCGATGCAACGGTCCAGCCGCGACGCGGCCAACGTGCCGAAGCGGCTCGCGGAGTGGCTGGCCACCCACCTGCCGGACGGCGCGGAGCCCACCGTCACGCTGCACACCGGGATCGCGGCCAACGGGATGTCTTCGGAGACCCTGGTCCTGGACGCGTCGTGGAGCGAGAAGGGCGAACGCCGTGAGGGCGAGTACGTCGCCCGGGTCGCCCCCGCCCCCGAGGACGTGCCGGTGTTCCCGGCGTACCGGCTGCAGGACCAGTTCGACGCGATGCGGCTCGCCGGCGAGCAGAGCGAGGTGCCGGTGCCGACGGTCCGCTGGATGGAGCCGAGCGGCGACGTGCTCGGCACGCCGTTCTTCCTGATGGACCGGGTCGACGGGGCGGTGCCGCCCGACGTGCTGCCCTACAACTTCGGCGACAACTGGCTGTTCGACGCCGACGCCGAGCAGCAGCGTCGGCTGCAGGACAGCACGGTGGCGGCGATCGCCGGGCTGCACGGCATCGCCGACGCCCCGGCGACGTTCGCGTTCCTGGAGGCCGACGCCACCGGTGACTCCCCACTCCGCCGCAACCTGGCCCGCACCCGGGCGTGGTACGACTTCGCGGTCGCCGACGGCGGGCCGTCTCCGCTCATCGAACGCGGCCTGGCCCGGCTCGAGGCCAACGTCCCCGACGGCACCGACACGGTCCTGTGCTGGGGCGACGCCCGGATCGGCAACGTGCTCTACCGCGAGTTCGAGCCGGTCGGCGTCCTCGACTGGGAGATGGCGGCGGTCGGCCCGCGGGAGATGGACCTCGCCTGGCTGGTGTTCGCGCACCGCGTCTTCGAGACGATCGCCGGGTCGCTGGAGCTGCCCGGCATGCCCGACTTCCTGCGCGAGGACGACGTGCGGTCGACGTACGCCGAGCTCACCGGGGTCGAGGTCGGCGACCTGGGCTGGTTCCAGCTCTACGACGCCGTGCAGTGGGCGATCGTGTTCCTGCGCACCGGCGCCCGCCAGGTCCGGTTCGGCGAGATCGAGCCGCCCGACGACGTCGAGACGCTGATGCACCACCGGCCCCTCTTCGAGCAGCTCCTCGACGAAGCGGGCGCATAGTGGTCGGCCCACTCGACGAGTACCCGATCCACCAGCTGCCGCAGCCGGTCACCTGGGCCGGCTCCAGCGACCGCAACTTCTACGACCGTTGCTACCTCAATGCCCATGACCGCACCGGGGACATCTTCGTTATCAGCGGCATGGGTTACTACCCGAACCTCGGGGTGAAGGACGCGTTCTTCCTGGTCCGGCGCGGCGACACCCAGACCGCGGTCCACCTCTCCGACGCGATCGACGACGACCGGCTGCACCAGCACGTCAGCGGCTACCGGGTCGAGGTGCTCGACCCGCTGCGGCGGCTGCGGCTGGTCCTGGACGAGACCGAGGGCATCTCCTGCGACCTGACCTGGGAGGGCTCCTTCGACGTACTGCAGGAGCAGCGGCACGTGATGCGCGCGGGCAGCCGGGTCACCCTCGACGCGCAGCGGTTCGCCCAGGTCGGCACCTGGAGCGGCACCTTGGCCATCGACGGCGAGGAGATCGCGGTCAGCCCGGACACCTGGGTCGGCACCCGCGATCGCTCGTGGGGCATCCGCCCTTCCGGTGAGGCGGTGCCGGCCGGCGCGCCCGCCGACCCGGAGTTCGAGGGCATGTGGTGGCTCTACGTGCCGATGCGCTTCGACGAGTACGCCGTGGTGCTGATCATGCAGGAGGACCCCGACGGGTTCCGGATCCTCAACGACTGCACCCGGATCTGGGCCGACGGCCGGGTCGAGCAGCTCGGGTGGCCGCTGGTGGACATCGCCTACACCTCCGGCACCCGGGTCCCGACCGGCGCGACCATCTCCTGCACCACCCCCGACGGCAAGCCGCTGCGGATCGAGGTCGAGTCCAAGCTGCCGGTCCCGATCCACGTCGGCGGCGGGTACGGCGGCGACTCCGACTGGGGGCACGGCCAGTGGAAGGGCCCGGGCTTCACCGAGCGGGTGACCTACGACCTGACCGACCCGGATGTCGCCGGTCGGGTGATGTTCGGCGTGATCGACCACGTGGGCCGGGCCGTGTGCGACGGCGCCGAGGGCTGGGGGCTCTTCGAGCACGGCGCCATCGGCCGGCACGACCCCAGCGGGTTCACCGACTTCTTCGACGTAGCGCCCTGACCGGAAGGACACACCACACCATGAACCTCGACCGCGACGCCCTCTTCATCGGCGGCGAGTGGACCGCGCCCGCCTCCGGTGGGCTGCTGCAGGTGGTCTCCCCGCACAGCGCGGAGGTGGTCGCCACCGTGCCGGAGGGCACGACCGCCGACATCGACGCAGCAGTCGCCGCCGCGCGCCGGGCCTTCGACAAGGGACCCTGGCCGCACACGCCGTCGAGCGAGCGGATCGCCGTGATCGAGGCGTTCTCCGCGCTGTACGCCGCCCGGATGGGTGAGATGGCCGACCTGATCACCACCGAGATGGGCGCGCCCACGACGTTCTCCAACCTGGCGCAGTCGCCGGCGCCATGGATGCAGATCGAGGCGTTCCTCGCCGTGGCGCGCGAGTTCCCGTGGGAGGAACAGCGCCCCGGGGCGCTCGGCTCCGACGTGATCGTCCGGCGGGAGCCGGTGGGGGTGGTGGCCGCGATCCCGCCCTGGAACGTCCCGCAGTTCACGATCATGTCCAAGCTGGTCCCGGCCCTGCTCGCGGGCTGCACCGTCGTGGTCAAGCCGGCGCCGGAGACCCCGCTCGACCCTTACCTGCTTGCCGAGCTCCTGCAGGAGGCCGGCGTACCTCCCGGCGTCGTGAACATCGTGGCCGCCGGCCGCGAGGAGGGCGCCCACCTGGTCGCCCACCCCGGCGTGGACAAGGTGGCCTTCACCGGATCGACGGCCGCGGGCCGCGCGATCGGAGCGGTGTGCGGCGAGCAGCTGAAGCGGGTCAGCCTCGAGCTCGGCGGCAAGTCGGCCGCGATCGTGCTCGACGACGCCGATCTCGCCGCGACGATGGAGGGCCTGCGGTTCGTGGCCCTGATGAACTCCGGCCAGGCCTGCGTGGCACAGACCCGGATCCTGGCCAGCCGGAGCAACTACGACGCGGTGGTGGACGCGCTCGCCGAGACGGTGACGTCGATGAAGGTCGGCGACCCCACCGACCCGGAGACCGAGATCGGGCCGATGGTCGCGCAGCGCCAGCAGGAGCGGGTGGAGAAGTACATCGCGCTCGGCCAGGAGGAGGGTGCCCGGATCGTGGTCGGCGGCAACGGGATGCCCGAGAGCCTGGACCGCGGGTGGTACGTGCGGCCGACGGTCTTCGCCGACGTCGACAACCGGATGCGGATTGCCCAGGAGGAGATCTTCGGCCCGGTGCTCTCAGTGATCCCGTACGACGACGTCGACGACGCCGTACGGATCGCCAACGACTCGGAGTACGGCCTGGCCGGCACCGTGTGGACCGCCGACCTGGATGCCGGTGTCGACGTCGCCCGCCAGGTGCGCACCGGCACCTACGGCGTGAACACCTACACGATGGACTTCGCCGCGCCGTTCGGCGGCTACAAGGCGTCCGGCATCGGCCGCGAGTTCGGGCCCGAGGGCCTCGCGCACTACACCGAGGTCAAGTCGATCTACACACCGCTGCCGGGGGAGTGACGGTCAGAACTGACCGGCAGACGATGTCGCCACCCTAGGCGCGGGTCCACTCCGCGCAACCCCGGGTCACGAACCAGGTGCCGGTGCGGAGGGCTACGGACGTCGAGCCCGCGGTGCTCTTGTCGAGCAGGATGGACCTGCCCTCGGCATCGCCGTACACGGTGAACCTGCAGCCACGCCTGCCCGGGCTCCGGTAGAGGCCGCCCTCGATGTCCACTCCCACCTGGAAGGTCCCGTCACCAGGCACCGTGGTCTCCGCGAGCAGCGCCTCCGCCTCGGTGACGTCCGCCTCGCGCTCGCGGAGGTCCGCCGCTCTCTCCTTGAGGTGCGCCGCCCGGTCATCAAGGGCACCCTGTCGCTTCCTCAGTACGGCGCCGCGCTTCTTCATCACCGCCTTGCGCTCGTTCAGGTGAGCCTCGAAGGTCGCGAGCCGATCCTGCGCGTCGGCGGCGGTGCCCTCGGCGTCGGCCTGTGACTCCCGCGCATCCTCCAGTGCGGCCTCCGTGAACGCGAGCCTCGACTCGGCGTTCGCCAGGTTCTCGCCCTGCGCCTGATACTCCGGACTGTTCGTGGCGTCGGCGGCACGGATCCCGACGACGACGCCGAGGGCCAGGGCGAGGATGGCGGTCCCTGCGGCGACGACCCACCAGCGCTTGTTGGACCGGGGCGTCGCAGGTTTCGACTCGGTGACCGGCGGGCGGGTCATGGTCATGGCGGGATCTCTTTCGTGGGCTGATCGGATCGGCCCCTCGACCGCGGTGCCCGAATCGCTCCGCCGAGAGTGCCCCAAGGTCGACGCTAGGTGTGCGCCCGCCGCGTATCTCGGGTTCCGCAGCGAACCGCCCTTTCGGACTACACGAAGTGGCCGATCGGCCGATGGGGTCGCCGGGTTCTGCCTCTGGCGTAAACGCTGGCGTTGCTCGAGGCCGTGACCAACGATGGCCCGCATGCGACTGCTTGTTCTCGGAGGCACCCATCACGTCGGCAGGGCTTTCGTCGAGGAGGCGCTGGCCCGGGGTGACCAGGTCACCACGTTGACCACCGGCCGCAGCGGACCGCCGGCCAAGGGCGCGGCGGCCCGGCACGCCGACCGGCTGGACCCTGACGCGATGGCCGCGGCGCTCGCCGAAGACACCTGGGACGCGGTCGTGGACACCTGGTCGCACGCGCCGGTCGCCGTGCAGACCTCGGCGCGGCTGCTCGCCGGCCGCGTCGGCCACTACACCTACATCTCCTCCCGCTCGGTCTACTCGTGGCCGCTGGCAACCGGTGCCGACGAGTCCGCGCCGCTGGTCGACGGCGACCCAGCGAGCGAGGACGACTCCGACTACGCCGAGGCGAAGCGCGGCGGCGAGCTCGCCGTACTCAAGGAGTTCGACGGTCCGTCGCTGCATGTGCGGGCCGGCCTGGTGCTCGGCCCGTACGAGAACGTCGGCCGGCTGCCCTTCTGGCTGAACCGGATCGCGGCCGGTGGCCGGGTGCCGTGCCCCGGCCCCGTCGACCGCCCGCTGCAGTACGTCGACGCCCGCGACATCGCCCGATGGGTACTCGACGCCGCCGAGCGTGGCGTCTCAGGCCCCTTCAACACCGTCAGCCGGCCCGGGCACACCACCATCGGGGCGTTGCTCGAGGAGTGCCGTCGGATCACCGGGAGCGACGCCGAGCTGGTGTGGGTCACCCCGGAGACGGTGGCGGCCGCCGAGGTGGCGCCCTGGACCGAGCTGCCGATCTGGCTGCCGCCGACCGGCGAGCTGGCGGGGCTGCACGACTGCGACGTGTCGGCGGCGTACGACGCCGGGCTGGCCTGCCGCCCGATGCCCGAGACCGTCGCCGACACCTGGGCCTGGCTACAGCGCGAGGGCACCCCGGACCCCGCCACCACCCGCGCGGGCGTCGGCATGGACGCCGACGCCGAAGCCCGTCTGCTCAAGGAGCACGAGGGCCGCTAGAGCTCCTGGATCGGGCCGACGGTGCCGAGGCCGAGCTGCTCGCGCAGGTAGGAGCGTGCGCCGTCGCGCTCGAGGCCGGTGCGGGTCCTCTCTATCGGGCCTTCGCCGGGCCATCCGTGCACGGCCATCAGCACCAGCGAGATCGCGGCGCCGGTGAGGAAGCCGACGTACCCGCCGGAGTCGACAAGGAACGCCGCCGCAACCGAGGCAAGCGCGATCGACTCGCAGAGGCCGAGCCGGAGGACCGTCCCGGAGGTGAACGCGTGAGCCGCGATCGTGCGTGCCTCCGCCTCGGTGGTCTCCGGGTGGATCGCAGCCGAGCGGTAGCCGACCGCCTCCACCAGGATGTGTACGACGACCGCGGCGGCCACCTGGGCGGCGACCAGCCACAGCGGCGGCGCGGCGAAGCGGTCGCCCTCCGGGAACGCGATGCCGAGGGCGATCGCGATCATCACCAGCGACCCCATGACGGCTCCGGCGAGCGTCTGCACCTGGCGCAGCATGGGCCGCAGGCTATCGGGGCTCGGCCCTCACAGGTCGCTTGACATTGCAAAGGGTTGTGTAAACCGCCACATCGGTTACCAAACGGTAGGCAGCGTGACGGACACCACCTACGCTCGAGCGTATGAGCTCCCAGAACCCCACTCCTGCCGGCGGTCCGCTGGTGGAGGGACCGCACGACCCCGAGCACGACCCGCGCGCGTCCTACGGCCTCGAGCCCGACTACGTCGCCGCGCTCACCGACCGGCTCACCGCGACCAGCGGCCGCTCCGTGCAGGTCGAGAGCCCGCTCAACGGCGGCCCGCTGGCGAACATCCCGCAGTCGAGCGAGGACGACGTCAAGGAGGCGTTCGCGCGGGCGCGCCGGGCTCAGGCGGCGTGGGCGCGCACCTCGCTGGAGGAGCGCTCGGAGATCCTGCTCCGGCTGCACGACCTGGTGCTGGAGCGGCAGGACGAGATCATCGACCTGATCTGCTGGGAGTCCGGCAAGGCGCGCAAGCACGCGTTCGACGAGCCGCTGCACATCGCGCTGACCGCTCGCTACTACGCGCGGACCGCCCACCAGCACCTCGACACCCAGCGCAAGATCGGCGTCGTACCCGCACTCACGCGGGTCGAGGTCAACCGGGTGCCCAAGGGCGTCGTGGGGATCATCTCGCCCTGGAACTACCCGTTCACGATGGCGCTCTGCGACGGGCTGCCGGCGCTGCTCGCCGGCAACGCCGTGGTCGCCAAGCCCGATGCCCAGACGATGCTCTCTGCTCTCCTCGGTGCCCGGCTGCTCGACGAGGCCGGCTTCCCCAGGGACCTGTGGCAGGTGGTCGCCGGCCCGGGTCGTGAGCTCGGCGGGCCGATGATCGAGCGTTCCGACTACATCTGCTTCACCGGCTCCACCGCCACTGGCCGGGTGATCGCCGCCCAGTGCGCGGAGCGGCTGATCGGCTGCTCGCTGGAGCTCGGTGGCAAGAACCCGATCCTGGTGCTGCGCGACGCCGACATGGAGAAGGCGGCAGAGGGCGCCGTACGCGCGTCGTTCTCCAACGCCGGGCAGCTCTGCGTCTCGATGGAGCGGATGTTCGTCGCGGACCAGGTCTACGACCGGTTCGTGGAGCGGTTCGTGGCCCGCACCCAGGCGATGACCCTCGGCGCGACCCTCGACTGGGGCAACGACATGGGGACCCTGATCTCCCAGGACCAGCTCGAGACCGTGGTGGCACACGTCGACGACGCGGTCGCCAAGGGTGCCCGGGTGCTGACCGGTGGCAGGGCCCGGCCCGACCTCGGCCCCTACTTCTACGAGCCGACGATCCTCGAGGGCGTCACGCCCGACATGACCTGCTTCGGCCACGAGACGTTCGGCCCGGTGATCTCGCTCTACCGGTTCCACGACGAGGCGGACGCCATCGCCCGGGCCAACGACGGTGAGTACGGACTCAATGCCTCGATCTACAGCCAGGACGGCGCCCGCGCCCGGGCCATCGCCCGGCTGATCAAGTGCGGCACGGTCAACATCAACGAGGCGTTCGGCGCCACCTTCGCCAGCATCGACTCCCCGATGGGTGGGATGCGCGAGTCCGGCATGGGCCGCCGGCAGGGCAGCGAGGGCATCCACCGCTACACCGAGTCGCAGTCGGTCGGCACCCAGCGGATGATCCGGTTCGCGCCGATGTTCGGGATGTCCGACGAGACCTACGCCAAGGTGATGAGCGCCAACCTGAAGCTGATGAAGAAGCTCGGGCGCGCCTGATGAGCGACTACGACTACGACGTCCTGGTCATCGGCTCGGGCTTCGGTGGCTCCGTCACCGCGCTGCGGCTCACCGAGAAGGGCTACCGGGTCGGCGTGCTCGAGGCCGGCGCCCGGTTCGAGGACGACGAGCTCCCGAACACCTCGTTCGAGGTGAAGAAGTACCTCTTCGCCCCGGCCGCCGGCTGCTACGGCATCCAGCGCATCGACATGGTCAAGGACTGCATGATCGTCGCCGGAGCCGGCGTCGGCGGCGGTTCCCTGGTCTACGCCAACACCCTCTACGAGCCGCTGGACGCCTTCTACCGCGACCCCTCGTGGGCGCACATCACGGACTGGAAGGACGAGCTCGCCCCCTACTACGACCAGGCGAAGCGGATGCTCGGCGTGGTGGACTACCCCCACCGCACGCCCTCCGACGAGGTGATGGAGAAGGTCGCCACCGACATGGGCGTCGGCGACACGTTCCACCCGACGCCGGTCGGCGTCTTCTTCGGCGGCCCGGGCCAGACGCCGGCCGACGAGGTCGCGGACCCCTACTTCGGGGGCGCCGGGCCGGACCGCAACCCGTGCCGCAACTGCGGTGAGTGCATGACCGGCTGTCGGCACAACTCCAAGAACACCCTGGTCAAGAACTACCTCTACCTGGCGGAGCAGGCCGGAGCAGTCGTGCACCCGCTGACGACGGTGACCAAGGTGCGGCCGCTCGAGGGCGGCGGCTACCGGATCGACACCCGCTGGACCAAGGCCAAGCTGTCGCGGCGTACGGCGGTCAAGACCTTCACCGCCGAGCAGGTGGTGTTCTCGGCCGCCGCGCTCGGCACCCAGAAGCTGCTCCACCAGCTCAAGGGGGAGGGCGACCTGCCCCGGATCTCCGACCGGCTCGGCGTACTGACCCGGACCAACAGCGAGGCGATCCTGGGCGCGCTCGCGCCCGACCTGAGCACCGACTACACCGAGGGCGTCGCGATCACCTCGTCCTGGCACCCCGACGACCACACCCACATCGAGCCGGTGCGCTACGGCCGGGGGAGCAACTTCATGTCGCTGATGCAGACGGTGCTGGCCGACGAGACCGACACCGAGCCGCGCTGGCGGACCTGGCTGCGCGAGATGTGGACCCAGCGCCGCAACGTGATCGACCTCTACGACATGAAGCACTGGTCGGAGCGGACCGTGATCGCCCTGGTCATGCAGACCCTGGACAACTCGATCACCACGATCGGCAAGAAGACGCCGTTCGGGTGGCGGATGTCGTCGAAGCAGGGCCACGGCGAGCCCAACCCGACGTACATCCCGATCGCCTACGAGGCGGTACGCCGGATGGCCGAGGTGATGGGCGGGACCCCGGGCGGCAACGTCGGCGAGCCCTTCAACGCCCCGCTGACCGCCCACTTCATCGGCGGCTGCACGATCGGTGACTCGCCCGAGACCGGTGTCGTGGACCCCTACCAGCGGATGTACGGCTACCCGGGACTGCACATCGTGGACGGGTCGGCGATCTCGGCCAACCTGGGCGTGAACCCCTCGCTGACGATCACCGCTCAGGCGGAGCGGGCGATGGCGTTCTGGCCCAACAAGGGCGAGCCCGACTCCCGCCCAGAGCTCGGGGCGGGCTACCAGCGGCTGACTCCGGTCGCGCCCGCGTCGCCGGTGGTCCCGGAGGCGGCTCCGGCGGCACTCAGGCTGCCGATCGTGGGTGTCAGCTAAGGATTTGTCCTACAATCGGGCTAGACCAGAAAAAAGGCACCAAGAACGGCGTAACTCAGCAGCACTGAGCGTCGTTTCACCTGCGAACCCGGCATGTTCATGCTCCCTCCCGAAGTGTTCGGGTTCATGTTCAGGTGGCAGAAGACTTCGGTCCGAGTTACTTGGACGACAGGGCCCGGCCACCCTCCCTCCCCGGCCGGGCCCTGGTGCATTTTTAGGAAGTCGAGCCTCGAAAGCAGCGCGGTGTGCGCTCGATAGAGTTCGGCCATGCAGCCCGCCGCCGAGCACGACCTGGTCCTCGTCGTCGACTTCGGCGCCCAGTACGCCCAGCTGATCGCCCGTCGGGTGCGCGAGGCAAGGGTCTACTCAGAGATCGTTCCGCACTCGATGCCGGTGGCCGAGATCCTGGCCCGGCAGCCGAAGGCCGTGATCCTGTCCGGCGGACCGTCCTCGGTCTACGCCGAGGGCGCGCCCGGCCTGGACCCGGCGCTGTTCGACGCCGGCGTACCCGTCTTCGGGATGTGCTACGGCTTCCAGCTGATGGCGCAGGGCCTCGGCGGCGAGGTCGCGCATACCGGCGCGCGGGAGTACGGCCGGACCTCAGTGAGCGTGTCCGACAACGGCACCCTGCTCGCCGAGATCCCCACCGAGCACACCGTGTGGATGTCCCACGGCGACTCGGTGACCGCAGCCCCGGAGGGCTTCCGGGTGCTCGCCGGCACCGAGGTGACCCCGGTCGCGGCCTTCGAGTCCCTCGAACGCCGGATGGCCGGCGTCCAGTGGCACCCCGAGGTGATGCACACCCAGCACGGCCAGAAGGTCCTGGAGCACTTCCTGCACCAGATCGCCGGCTGCCGGCCCACCTGGACGATGGTCAACATCGTCGAGGAGCAGATCGAGGCGATCCGGACCCAGATCGGCGACCGCGGACAGGCGATCTGCGGCCTCTCCGGCGGCGTCGACTCCGCGGTGGCAGCTGCGCTGGTGCAGCGGGCGATCGGCGACCGGCTCACCTGCGTCTACGTCGACCACGGGCTGATGCGCAAGGACGAGACCGAGCAGGTCGAGCGCGACTTCGTGGCAGCCACCGGCGTCGACCTGAAGGTGGTCGACGCGGAGAAGCAGTTCCTCGACGCGCTCGTGGGCGTCTCGGACCCCGAGGAGAAGCGCAAGATCATCGGCCGGGAGTTCATCCGGGTCTTCGAGGCCGCGGAGGCCGAGGTCCTGGCCGACGCCGTCGGCGGCAGCGACGGTGACAAGGTCGCCTTCCTGGTGCAGGGCACGCTCTACCCCGACGTCGTGGAGTCCGGCGGCGGCGCCGGCACCTCCAACATCAAGTCCCACCACAACGTCGGCGGGCTGCCCGACGACCTGGAGTTCGAGCTGGTGGAACCGCTGCGCACCCTGTTCAAGGACGAGGTGCGGCTGGTCGGCGAGCAGCTCGGGCTCCCTGCGGAGATCGTCTGGCGGCAACCGTTCCCAGGCCCCGGACTCGGCATCCGGATCATCGGCGAGGTCACCCGCGAGCGGCTCGACATCCTCCGCGAGGCGGACGCGATCGCGCGGGAGGAGCTGACTCGCGCCGGCCTCGACCGCGACATCTGGCAGTTCCCCGTGGTGCTCCTCGCCGACGTCCGATCGGTCGGCGTCCAAGGCGATGGCCGCACCTACGGTCACCCCGTCGTACTCCGCCCGGTCACCTCGGAGGACGCGATGACCGCCGACTGGGCCCGGCTGCCCTACGACGTCATGGAGCGGATCTCCACCCGGATCACCAACGAGGTCCGCGAGATCAACCGGGTCACCGTCGACATCACCTCGAAGCCGCCCGGCACCATCGAGTGGGAGTGAACAAGGACGAGCTGGAGATCGCGCTGCGCGTCCTCGAGGAGGCGGGCGACCTCGATCCTGACGACCCTTCGTTCGTCGCGCTCCGCCGGGCGACGGCGGGCTTCTTCAAGGCCGCGAAGCGCGAGCGTCGCCTGGCCTACCGGCAGCGGGTGGCCGCGGCCGACCGCGCCGTGGTCGAGCTCACCGGGACCGGGTCGGCCTCGCGGATCGACGACGAGACTGCTGGACTGCCGCTCACCTCGACCGCCAAGGGTGCGACGGCTGGCACCCTCCTGGTGCCCCGGGCCTGCTACATGTGCAAGCAGAAGTACGTCGACGTCGACGCGTTCTACCACCAGCTGTGCCCCGCGTGCGCGGCCATCAGCCACGACAAGCGGGACGCGCGCACCGACCTCAGCGGGCGGCGCGCGCTGCTGACCGGCGGCCGGGCCAAGATCGGCATGTACATCGCCCTGCGCCTGCTGCGCGACGGCGCCGACCTGACCATCACCACCCGGTTCCCGCACGACGCCGTACGCCGGTTCGCCGGTCTGCCCGACAGCAGCGAGTGGCTGCATCGGTTGCGGGTCGTCGGCATCGACCTCCGCGATCCCGCCCAGGTGATCGGCCTCGCCGACGACGTCCGGGCAAGGGGCTCCCTCGACATCCTGATCAACAACGCGGCTCAGACCGTACGGCGTCTGCCCGGCGCCTACGCACCGCTCGCCGAGGCCGAGCGGACCCCGCTGCCTCCGGCGCTGCTCCACGACAACGGCGGACCGGAGCTGATGACCTTCGGCCACACCAGCGACCTACACCCGGCAGCCCTGGTCGGGTCGGTCGACGCGCACCCGGTGCTGGCGGCCGATGCGGCTACCGCCGACCAGCTGACCGCGCTGGCCATGACGGCGGGCTCCGCCGACCTCGACCGGATCGACGCCGGTGGGCTGGTGCCCGACGTGGTCGACACCAACAGCTGGGTCCAGGGCGTGGGGGAGATCGGCGAGCTCGAGCTGCTCGAGGTGCAGCTGTGCAACCAGACGGCGCCGTTCATCCTGATCAGCCGGCTGCGTCCCGCCCTCGCGGCCTCCGCAGCGCGGCGGACCTACGTCGTGAACGTGTCGGCGATGGAGGGCCAGTTCGCGCGCGGCTACAAGGGGCCCGGGCACCCGCACACGAACATGGCGAAGGCCGCGCTCAACATGCTCACCCGCACCAGCGCGGCGGAGATGCTGGCAGCCGATCGCATCCTGATGACGGCGGTCGACACCGGCTGGATCACCGACGAGCGACCGCACACGACGAAGCAGCGACTGGCGGCCGAGGGGTTCAAGGCTCCTCTGGACCTCGTCGACGGCGCGGCGCGGGTCTACGACCCGATCGTCCGGGGCGAGGCCGGCGAGGACGTGCACGGGGTTTTCCTCAAGGACTATCTGTCTCATCCCTGGTGATCCAGCGGCGTGAGACTTGTCCTGGAGTTCAGGCCGTCGGCACCTGAGGTGGAGGTGGCCGCCGCCTGCGATTCCTAGCGTTCGAGCGTGACCCTCCTCCGTACGGACACCCGGCAGCCGGACGTCGATGCACAGGGGAGGTGGGCCCCGCGATGGCCGTGGTTGGTGCTCACGTGCTCGACCACGCTCTACCTGTGCCTGGTGCTGGTGTGGCAGCCGGCGGGCTTCTCGGACGTCTCGGTCTATCGGGCCGAGGCGCAGGCTCTGAGCGAGGGGACCGATCTCTATGGCCCGCTGCCGGGGGTCCACGGGCTGGGCACCTACCCGCCGTTCGCGGCGGCGGTGTTCACGCCGCTACTGCTCGTGCCGGACTCGGTCGCGGGGCTGCTCTCGCTGATCGTCAACCTCGGGCTGGTGCTGGTTGCGTCGTACCTGTCCCTGCGGAGGATCACCGGACGCGTCGATCTTCGCGTGGGCGTCCCGCTACTGGCCGCCGTCGCTCTGTGGTGCGAGCCGGTGATGTCCAATAACGACTTCGGGCAGATCAACCTGCTCATCCTCTGCCTGGTGCTCTGGGACTTCTCGCTGCCGGAGGACTCGCGCTGGCGGGGCGTCGGCATCGGGCTCGCGGCCGCGCTGAAGGTCACCCCAGGGATCTTCATCGTCTACCTGCTCGTGACGAGGCGCTTCCGGGCGGCGCTGGGAGCAGTCGTCACCCTGCTCGCGACGCTCGTGGTCTCGGCCGCGCTCGCCCCCTTCTCGACGTGGGGCTACTGGACGCACCACGTCTTCGACCCGAGCCGGGTGGGACGGCTGGAGAACTCGGTCAACCAGTCCGTGCGCGGGTGGATCGTCAGGGCCACCCACAGCCTCGACACGGGTGCGCTCGGGCTCGTCGCCACGGCCCTGGTCGCGGTGGTCGGGCTGACGGCGGCGGCGTACTGCTACCGCCGCGCCGGCGACGGCTGGGGCCTGCTCGTCGCCGCACTCACAGGACTCCTCGTGTCGCCGATCTCGTGGAGCCACCACTGGGTCTGGTGCCTGCCGCTGCTGGCGCTGGCCTGGACGGAGGCGCGCGCACTCCTGATCCCGACGTTGCTCGTCTTCTGGACGCACGTGGTGCGGCTCGTCCCGCACGGGGACCACGTCGAGCTCGGGCTCGGCCCGGGAGACATCGCGATGTCCGGCTGGTACGTCGTCTACGCCGCACTGTTCGTGGGCGTTGCCGTCTACGTCGGATCTGCCGTTCCGCCGTGGACGCGCGCTCGCGGTGCCAAACTCGACCGCGGGGAGAACCAGACCAGGGAGAGACGATGACTTTCGGGAAGCGGCGGCAGCTCCGCCTGTTCGTGGCGTGCGCGGCGGCGGTGGCGCTGACTCTGGTGGTCGGGCCCGCAGGTGCCCGCACGATCAACGGCAACTCCAAGAACAACACGCTGATCGGCACCAAGCAGGCCGACAAGATCAACGCGCTGGCCGGCAACGACAAGGTCAAGGCCCGCGGCGGCCCGGACCGCGCCAGTGGTGGCGGCGGCAACGACCGGGTCGAGGGCGAGAGCGGCAACGACTCCCTGGTCCTGAACGCCGGCAACGACGTCGGCCTCGGCGGCAGCGGTGAGGACTCGGTCAGCGGCGGTGCCGGCGACGACGTCATGGACGGTGGCGGCGACAACGACCCGGCGCTGAACGGCGGAGCCGGCGACGACACCGTGAACGGCGGTGCCGGCAACGACCGGGTCAGCGGTGGTGGCGGCGACGACAAGAGCCACGGCGGCGACGGCAACGACCACCTCAACCTCGGCACCGAGAACGACGACGGCTGGGGCGACGACGGCAGCGACTACGTCCAGGGCCTGACGGGCAACGACGACCTGTTCGGCGGCGAGGGGTCTGACCACGTGTCCGGTGCCGAGGGCATCGACGAGGTCTACGGCGATGCCGGCTCCGACCAGCTCGACGGTGGCCCGGGTGAGGACTACCTGGACGGCGGCGACGGTGACGAGTCGTGCCCCGGGTTCGGACCCTTACCGTTCAACTGCGGCGGCAACGGCGACGGCCCCGGTATCACCGGTGACGAGGGCAACGACGTGATCCTCCCGGGCGATGGCGTGGACCGGGTCTTCGGCGAGGAGGGCTTCGACACGATCTGGCTCACCGACGACGACGACTACGACCGCATCTTCTGCGGAGCCTCCTCCGGCGATCTCCCCGGGGAGGGCGTCGTGAAGTACGAAGGCGCCCGCGACCCGGAGGACGAGTTCCCCGGCAACAACGACGCCGGGTGCGACATCCTCGAGAATCAGGGCCCGGCGCCGCGCATGATGTCGTTCGCGAACTTCTCCATCCCCTCGATCTTCTGATCCAACGTCGCGTCCATGCCGTGGTAGTAGGCCCACGGTGCGGTCCACACGTCGGTGATGCCGCGCTCCTCGGCCTCGGCGAAGTGTTCGGGTAGGAACGCGTCGGTGAGCGCGGTGATCACCGCGAACTCACCGGTCGCGCCCTGCTCCGCGCGGATCGCGGCCAGCCGTGCGGCGTGGCCGGCGGCCTCCTCGATCGTGTAGAGGTCGCCGACCCAGCCGTCGTGCCGGGCGGCGCGGGCGAAGGCGATGTCCGACAGCCCGCCGACGTAGATCGGGATCCGCTCGCCGGGCGTGGGGTTCATGGTCAGCCGCGGCGCCTCGTAGAAGTCGCCCTCGAACTCCGTCCACCCCGGCTCCCAGAGGGTGCGCATCAGGTCCAATGCCTCATCCGTACGGCGACCGCGGTTGCCGAAGGTCTGCTCCAGCAGCTCGAACTCCTCCCGGCACCAGCCGATGCCGATGCCCAGCGAGACCCGGTCGCCGGACAGCACGGCCGCCGTACCGACCGACTTGGCGACCTGGAACGGGCTGCGTAGGGCGGGGACGTACACACTGGTGAAGAAGCGCACCCGGGTCGTCACCGCCGCGAGCGCTCCGATCAGCACCCAGGGGTCCGGCCACGGCGTCTCCAGGTCCCATCGGCGTGACCCGTCCGTCGTGTAGGGGTACGGCGTCGAGAGCTCCTCGAGGTCGACCACGTGGTCGGGCACCGAGATCGCGTGGTAGCCGAGCTCGTCCGCCGCCCGGGCGAGGGGGATCAGGTGCTCGACCGGCTGGAACGCCGAGGTGATGGAGTAGCGCACGCTCGCACCCTAGGGCGGCGGCCGATATCGCCACCTACCCTAAGTGCCCCGAACGAGAAGTCCCCTACGGGTTGGCGCACACACGACACGCACATCGCTGCGTTGTCGTCGCTCGGAGGAGGACCGGCTACACCATCGCTCCTGCGCCTTGCGCTGCACGCACCCTGAGCACGCGAACCCACAAGTGACTCCTCGCGGGGCACTAGGGTTCGAACATGGACATCGCCGGCTTGATCGCCGACCTCGGCCAGCACCTGGCCGAGGCCGACGCCGCGCTCGGCGAGGGCTACCCCGGGGACCGCGATGGCCGTCAGCCGGTGCACACGGTCTACGTGCCGGCCGACCAGTTCACCGCGCAGACCGTCCACGACTACGGCCGCGCGGCCCAGGCCAGCGTGATCAGCGGCGCCGCCGACTTCCTGGACGTGATCGGCGGCAACGAAGACCTGTTCGAACGCGTGCTGCGCAAGCTCGACGACGAGCCGGTCGAGGACCTGCGCATCGACTTCGAGGACGGCTACGGCGTCCGCCCCGACGACGAGGAGGACGCCGCCGCCCGGTCCGCCGCCGCTGCGCTACGCCAGTCGCTGGTCGAGGGGTCGGCGAGCCCGTTCCACGGCATCCGGTTCAAGAGCCTCGAGCACGGCACCAGGGAGCGCGGCATCCGCACCCTGGCCACGTTCCTCGAGGCGCTCGGGCAGATCCCCGACGGGTTCGTGGTCACCCTGCCGAAGGTCACCTCGGTGGCCCAGGTCGAGGCGATGATGCTGGTGGCAGACCGCCTCGAGCCGGCCCCCGACACGCTGCGCTTCGAGATCCAGGTGGAGACCCCGCAGGCGGTCCTCGGGCCCGACGGCACCGCCCTGGTCGCCCGGATGATCCACGCGGCGGCCGGCCGGCTCACCGGCCTGCACTACGGCACCTACGACTACTCCGCGTCGTGCGGCATCTCCGCAGCCCAGCAGAGCCTCGACCACCCGGCGGCCGACCACGCCAAGGCGGTGATGCAGGTGGCCGCCGCGGGCACCGGCGTACGTCTCTCGGACGGCTCCACCAACCGGATCCCGGTCGGCGACCCGGCAGCGATCCGCGGGGCCTGGGCGCACCACCACCGCCTGGTCACCAGATCGCTCGGGCTCGGGTTCTACCAGGGCTGGGACCTGCACCCGGCGCAGCTCCCCACCCGGTTCGCCGCGACGTACGCGTTCTACCGGAGTGGCTACCCCGAGGCCGGACGCCGGCTGCGCGACTACCTCGGCCGCCAGAGCACCGGGATCATCGACGAGCCCGCCACCGCGCGGGCGCTGGCCGGGTTCCTGCTGCGTGGCAACGAGTGCGGCGCGGTCACCACCGGCGAGCTGCGCTCGGCGACCGGCCTCGACCTCGCCAACATCCGCAAGCACGCGGCACGGAACGGAGGCTGAATTGGGCATCGTCCTCGGCGCCAACCAGTACGGCAAGGCCGAGTCGCGGGTGGTTCGGATCTACCGCGACACCCAGCGGCACAAGATCCGCGACCTGAACGTCTCCTCCGCGATCCGCGGCGACTTCGCCGACGCGCACATCACCGGTGACCAGGCCCAGGTGCTGCCCACCGACACCCAGAAGAACACCGCGTTCGCGTTCGCCAAGAAGTACGGCGTCCGCTCGCCCGAGGAGTACGCCGTGGCGCTCGGCGGGCGACTGCTCGAGGCGACGCCGGCCGCGACCGGGGTGCGGGTGCGGGTGGAGGAGTACCCCTGGGACCGGGTCACGATCGGAGCCGACGAGCACGACCACACGTTCGTGCGCCGGGGCGGCGAGGTGCGCACGGTCGAGGTCGACGTGACCGCCGACGGCCTGCGGATCGACTCCGGCCTGAGCGACCTGGTGGTGCTCAAGTCCACCGACTCGGAGTTCAAGGGCTTCCTGCGAGACGACTACACGACGCTGCCCGACGCCGACGACCGGATCCTGGCGACCGCGCTCACCGCTCGCTGGCGGCACGCGCACGACACGTCCGCGCGGGTCGAGGGCGTCGACTGGGACGAGGAGCACCGCACCGCCCGGGCGACCCTGCTGGAGGCGTACGCCGGCACCTACAGCCACGCGCTGCAGGAGACCTTGTACGCGATGGGCCGCCTGCTGCTGGAGCGGGTGCCCACGATCGTGGAGGTGTCGTTCGCGGCGCCCAACAAGCACCACTTCCTGGTCGACCTGGCGCCGTTCGGTCTCGACAACCCCGGCGAGGTGTTCATCGCTGCGGACCGGCCCTACGGCCTGATCGAGGCCACCGTGACGAGGGACTCCGAATGAGCCTGGAGGATTTCAACGCGCTGCCCGAACCCGAGGCTCGGCAGCGGCTGACCGCCTGCCTCGACGTGCCGCGCTGGGTCGACACCGTGCTCGCCGGCCGGCCCTACGCCGACACGGCGGCGCTGCGGGCGGTGGCCGAACGCGCCGCCGAGCTCGACGACGACGAGCTGGAGGCGGCGCTGGCCCGCCATCCCCGGATCGGCGAGCGGGCGGGCGCCGGCCACGACGCGGCGCACTCGGCGCGCGAGCAGGCCGGCGTCGACCCCGCCGACCACGACGTCGCCACCAGGATCGCGGCCGGCAACGTGACCTATGAGGAGCGGTTCGACCGGGTCTTCCTGATCCGCGCCTCGGGCCGCACCGGCCCGCAGATCCTGGCGGAGCTGGAGCGGCGGCTGGGCAACGACCCCGCGGCCGAGCGGGACGAGACGGTGCAACAGCTGCGCGAGATCGCGCTGCTGCGGCTGGGTCAGACGGTGGGGGAGTAGATATGGCAACGCTGAGCACGCACGTCCTGGACACCGCGCGCGGCCGGCCGGCAGCCGGGCTGCGGGTCGAGCTGACCTCCGAGGGAGTCGCGGTCGCCGACGGTTTCACCGACGCCGACGGCAGGGTGGCCTCGCTGGGTGGCGATCTCGCGGAGGGTGACTACGCGATCCGCTTCGACACCGGCGGCTATCTCGGCGTCGACGCCTTCTACCCCGAGGTGGTGGTGACGTTCGCGGTCAGCGCCGACGACCACTACCACGTGCCGCTGCTCCTGAGCCCGTTCGGCTACTCCACCTACCGTGGCTCCTGACTCACTGATCCGCGCCCGGCGCGCGGTCGTCGACGGGCGTGAGGTCGCGGCGGGGGTGCGGATGCGCGACGGCGTGATCGTCTCCGTCGAGAGCGTGACCGCCGACGCCGACGGGGCCGAGGTCGTGGAGCTCGCCGACGACGAGGTGCTGCTGCCCGGCCTGGTCGACACCCACGTCCACGTCAACGAGCCCGGCCGCACCGAGTGGGAGGGCTTCGCCAGCGCCACGCGAGCCGCGGCCGCCGGTGGTGTCACCACGATCGTCGACATGCCGCTCAACAGCATCCCGCCGACGACCTCGGTCGCCGGTCTGGAGGTCAAGCTGGCGGCGGCGTGGTCCCAGGCGTACGTCGACGTCGGGTTCTGGGGCGGTGCGGTGCCGCACAACCTGGCCGACCTCGAGCCGCTGCACGATGCCGGAGTCTTCGGCTTCAAGTGCTTCCTGCTTCCGAGCGGGGTGGATGAGTTCCCGGAGCTCAGCCCGGTGCAGCTCGCCAACGCGCTGGAGGAGACCGGCAGGCTCGGGGCGCTGCTGATCGCGCACGCCGAGGACGCTGCCGAGGTCACCGAGGCCAGCGGGCGCGACTATGCGGGCTTCGTCGCCTCCCGCCCTCCGGCGGCCGAGCGCTCCGCCATCGAGCGACTGATCGCGACCGCCAGGCTGACCGGTGCGCGGGCGCACATCGTCCACCTCTCGGCTGCCGAGGCGCTCCCAGCGATCAGGACCGCCCGGGCCGCCGGCGTACCCCTCACGGTCGAGACCTGCCCGCACTACCTCACGCTCACCGCCGAGGAGGTGCCCGACGGCCGAACCGAGTTCAAGTGCTGCCCGCCGATCCGCGATGCCGCCAACCGCGACCTGCTCTGGGAGGCGCTGGCCGACGGGACCATCGACGCCGTCGTCAGCGACCACTCGCCGTGCGTGCCCGAGCTCAAGCGCTTCGACACTGGTGACTTCGGCGAGGCCTGGGGCGGCATCGCCTCGCTGCAGCTCGGTCTGCCGGCGGTGTGGACCGAGGCGCGGCGGCGCGGCCTCGACCTGGCCACCGTGGTCGGCTGGATGGCCGAGGGGCCGGCCCGGCTGGTCGGCCTCGACCGCAAGGGCCGGATCGAGCCGGGCGCGGATGCCGACCTGTGCGCGTTCGCGCCGGACCAGACGTTCGAGGTCGACCCCGCTCGGCTCTGGCACAAGAACCCCGTCTCGGCGTACGCCGGGCGTACGCTCTCCGGCACGGTCCGGCGGACCTGGCTGCGCGGGTCGCCCGTGGACCCGGACGGACCGCCGCGAGGTCGGCTGCTGAAGAGGGGAGACGGATGAGCTACTACGTCCCGCGCGGCGGGCACCCCGGCCAGCACGAGCTGACCACCGACCGTGCGGTCTTCACCGAGGCTTACGCCGTACTGCCCCGGGGCACCATGCGCGACATCGTCGCCAGCCGGTTCCCGCACTGGCGCGACACCCGGGGCTGGGTGCTCGCCCGCCCGCTCACGGGCTTCGCCGAGACCTTCAGCTGGTACGTCGTGGAGGTGGGCGCCGACGGCGGCTCGGACCGTCCCGAGCCGGACCCGGACGCCGAGGCAGTCCTGTTGGTGGTCGACGGCACGCTGCGGCTGACCATCGGCGGCATCGCGCACGTGCTCGGTCCCGGAGGCTACGCGTTCCTGCCACCCGGCACCGACTGGAGCGCGGCCAACGGCGGCGAGGGCACCGCGACGTTCCACTGGATCCGGAAGGCCTACGAACGCGTCGACGGCATCGAGGTGCCCGAGGCTTTCGTGACCAACGAGACCGAGGTGCCACTGGCCCCGATGCCGGGCACCGACGGCGCCTGGAGCACCCAGCGGTTCGTCGACATCGACGACACGCGTCACGACATGCAGGTCAACATCGTCACCTTCGAGCCCGGAGGCGCGATCCCGTTCCCGGAGACCCACGTGATGGAGCACGGCCTCTACGTGCTCGAGGGCAAGGGCATGTACCTCCTCAACCAGGACTGGGTGGAGGTGCAGGCGGGCGACTTCATGTGGCTGCGCGCGTTCTGCCCGCAGGCCTGCTACGCCGGCGGACCGGGCCGGTTCCGCTACCTGCTCTACAAGGATGTCCACCGGCATCCACGCCTGCGCCTCGGCTGACGAGCGGGGCGGGCTGACCCGATCGGACTAGTCACTCGTAGTCATTTCTGACCGATCGGCCAGTGCGCAGATTGCTGATTTTGGCTATGTTGGGCCGATTCGGCGTCAGGGGAAGGAGCGTCTCGTGTCCGTCGACCGTTGCGTGCTGCTGGTTGGCAGCACCCTGCTCGGGGGTGGTTGAGGTGGACGAGTCAGCAGTGCCTCCTGACCCGATCGTCGAGATCGTGGTCTCCGGTGACGCCGTCACCGTCGATGGCGTGGTGGTCGACCGCGGTTCCGCGGGCGGTCCCGACACGACGGTCGCGATGCACCTCGGCGTACACGCGGCTGCGCGGCAGGTGGCCCAGCCTCTGGGTCGCCCGGTTCGCGCGGTCCTGCGCCATGGCTCGGACGAGAAGCGACTGGTCATCCACCCCGACGGGGCCGTGACCGACGTCGAGGACACATTCCCCGTGACGAGCCTCGTCGCGCCGGCGGGCTCGCGTGCCGCTCCGATCACGAGGCACGCACGGCACGCGCACGGCACCGCTATCCGGGTCCGGCGGACCAGGCTCGCGGTCGGCCTTGCCTACGCCGCCATCGGCGTCGTCCTGGTGGGCGGGGTCATCGTGGAACTCGCCAAGAGCGAGGACACCACGCCCGAGGCGACCGTCGACACCGAGCCGCCGCTCACCCAGCCGTCGATCGACGACCCTGTGTCGCCGGCCGACCAGGCCGTCATCGAGGGCAACGAGGTGGAGCGTCTGCCGGGCATCCGCGATGTCGTCGTCAACCCGGACACCGGTGGCTTCCAGCTCCGTCTGACGACCAGCCGCGCCGCCCGGGTGACCGTGCGCGCCGCGTCGATCTCCGGTGACGGCGGAGCCTGGCAGTGGGCGCTCCAGACGACCAAGGCAACGACCCGGACCCTCGACGTCGACGACCTCGTGGCCGGCTCCTACCGCTACGTGGTGCAGGCGCCGGGCGAGCAACCCGTCCGAGGCAGCTTCGTGGTGGAGCCGCCGTACGAGCCGCCGGTCGTTCCCGTCGTCACCACCCCGGACGTCGACAGCCCGGAGCCCACCCCGGACAACGACCCGCCCGCCAACAACGGCGGCAACAACGGCGGTGGCGGCGACGACAGCGCGCTGCCCGGTCCCACCGAGCCCATCGACCCCGACGACCCGAACGCCCGATGAGGGCGGTCAGGACCGCCGGGCCGGCGTTCGTCGGCCTGGTGACAGTGGCGGTGCTCGTCGCGAGCACCGGCGCGTCCAGCGGACGCACGACGACGGTCGCCGACGAGTCGGGCGCGGCCCCTCGGCCGACGCTCGAATGGTCCGGCTACCCCATCGCCGACACCGGCAAGGCGGCCGGCGGCTGGATCGGTGCCCGCCGCTGGGGTCACAACGGCCCGGTCCTCTACCGCGTCGACCCCGCCGCCTCGGGCCGCAACACGGCGTACCAGCCGGGCCGGTGGGTGGACGAGCTGCAGGGCAAGGCCCCGCGGTCCTCCGCCGATCGCCGTACGACGGCACGGGCCGCCTGGATCCTGTCCAAGTACGGCAGGATTCGGATCCCCGCCCAGTCGGCCGCGGTCGATGCCGCCCTGCTCCACCTGCTGGCCGGCAACCGTTGGTCCCTGTCGGGTGACCTGGGCAAGCGCCGGATCCGGCAGAGCGAGGATTCGGCGACCGTGGGCGGCCTGGCCAGGCTCATGCTCGATGACTCCCGGCGTCGCTCCGGCCCCTACCGGATCCAGGTGCGCCAGCAGGGCACCGCTGTCATCGGCGACCCGGTCCGGCTCGCGATCCGCGTCGTCGTGGCCCGCAACGGCCGTCCGCTCCCGTTCGTGCCGGTGCGGATCCAGACCCCCGACGGCGTCCTGCCGGGCGACCTCACGCGGCAGGACGGCCGGATCGGCCTGACCTACCCGCTGCCGAGCGCCGGCGTCACGCCGATCCGGGTCAGGGTGGCGAAGGTGCCCGAGACCCGGCTGCGGTTGCTGAGCCCGCGGCGGCCGCTGGCCTCGCGCGCCGCGATCGGCGGCAAGAAGCGGCTGCTCGGGGCGCAAGACCTCATCTACGTGAAAGCGCGGCCCAGGGTCGAGGTGACGACCGGCGACAAGCGGATCGCCGCGGGCTCCAAGAGCAAGGGTCGGTTCCGCGTGGTCGCCTCGGCCGAGGCGTGGCCGCGAAGGGCGACGGTCACCCTGCACGGCCCCTTCGTCCACTCCGACCAGGCGCGGTGCGGCACCCGAACTACCCGCTCCGGCAACACCCGCGTGACGGGTGCCGGCTCCTACGTCATGCCCCGTTTCACCCTCCGCAAGGAGGGCTACTACATCTGGCGGGTGCAGGTGCCCGGCAACCGGGTGAACCTCCCCGCCTCCGACTGCGGCGGGCAGTTCCGGGTCGTCAAGGACTAGGCAGGGCGCCGCGAACGTCGCGACCCCACGCCCGCCGCCAGCAGGGCCAGGCCGAGGCACACCGCCAGCACGGTGAGCAGCGGCAGCCAGGGCACGGTCATCGGCACCGGTCCCAGGTCCCGCACGATCGCCGAGCGCACGAGCCAGCCGACGTACCCGGTCACCGCCGCTCCGACGAGCACCGCGGCCACCCCGACCAGGCCGGCCTCCCACAGTGCCATCCGGCGACGCTGGTGCTCGGTGGCTCCGAGCAGACCGACGGTGCGCACCTGGGTGCGCCGCTGGGAGGCCCCGATCAGCACCGCATTGACGATCGCGATGCCGGCATAGAGTCCGGCCGGCCCGAGCAGCACCCACAGGCCGAGGTTGTTGCCCGCGCGGGTCTGCTCCTCGACCTGGTCGATCCACGCGTCGGCAGTCAGCACCGTCGCCCCGGTGCCCGCCAGCAGGGCGCGGACGTCGGTGCCGTCGGCGGGGTCCACGAAGACCAGCTCGGGAGTCGTGTCCGGCTGCGTCGGGACCATCGCGTCCGACACGAGCAGCTCGGCGTAGAGGTCGGGGGCGTCCGACACCACGGCCACCACGCGCGGCCGGACCGGCTCCCCGCCGATCTCCATCCGGATCCGGTCACCGACCCCGATGCCCTCGTCGAACGCGTAGGTCTCGGTCACCGCCACCGAGTCGGTGCCGAGCTCGCCGAGGTCGCCGCGGACCGCGCGCAGCCCGCGGGTCCGTTCCATGACGGGCAGGTCGACCACTTCGACGGCCTCGGTGACCCCGTCCATCCGCACGTCGGCAGTCCGGCGTGGGTCGACGACGTCGTACTGCGGACCCGGCGTGAGGAGGTCGGCGACCGCCGGATCGCCGCCGGTCTCCACCACCAGCGGGGTGTTCAGCTGGGCCCGGTCCAGGCCGGCTGTCCAGTCCGCTGTGAAGCTGAGCGCCAGGATCATCGAGCCGGCGATCGCCGAGATCGCGAGGATCGGAGCGGCCAGCGCGGCCGGGACCCGCGCGGACGTGCGGAGGTGCTCACGCGCGAGGTGCGCGGTGACGTCACGCTGGGCGAACGGCGTGGCCAGCCAGCCGGCCAGCAGCGGGAACAGCACCCGGCCGAAGCAGACCAGGCCGACCACGGCCACCTGCGGCAACAACAGCGCGCAGACCAGCGCGAACAGCGGGTTCATGTCGTTGCGGAAGACGAACGCCGAGACGACCGCGGCCAGGCTCACGATGCCGACCAACGCCTGCCAGAAGCCGGGGCGGCCGCGCTCCATCGTCGCCTCCTGCAGGGCGGTGACGGGTGACAGCTTCGCCGCCCGCTTCGAGGCCCGCCAGCTCCCGATCAGCGCGACGCCGGCGGCGCAGGGCACCGCAACCACCCAGGCGATCCACGGTGGCGGCAGGTCCAGCGGGAGGTCGGTGAGCCCGCGTGCTCGCAGCAACCAGGGAAGGGCCGGCGCGAGAGCAGTCCCGAGCAGGCACCCCACGATCGAGGCGAGCAGGGCGACGACGCCCGCCTCGCCGCGAACCATCCGGCGCACCTGTCGCGGGGTGGCGCCGATCAGGCGCAGCATGCCGAGCTCGCGGCGGCGGGAGGCCACCACGAAGCCGAACGTGCTCGCCACCACGAACATCGCCATGAAGAGCGCGACCCCGGACATCATCCCGAACATCGCGGCGAGGTCGTCCAGCTGCAGCTTCTCGTCGGCGGTGATGCCGGCGCGCCGCGCCGTCTTCTCCACGGCGCCGATGAGGGTGACCGCGACGGAGATCAGCACGACCCCGCAGGCGAGCGCGACGAACGCTCCGGCGTACGGTCGCCAGGTCTGCCGCACGGTCTTGCGGCTGATGCTCAGCATCATCGCTCGAGCTCGCTCATCGCTGCGGCGATCCGGGTGGCGTCGCCGTTCTGCAGGCGGCCGACGACCTGGCCGTCGCCGAGGAACAGCACACCGTGCGCGTACGACGCCGCGAGCGGGTCGTGGGTCACCATCACCACGGTCTGGCCCCGCTCGTCCGACACCTGCCGGAGCAGCTCCAGCACCTGCCGGCCCGAGCTGCGGTCGAGCGCACCCGTGGGCTCGTCGGCGAACAGTGCGGCGGGCCGGGCGTGCAGCGCCCGGGCGATCGCCACGCGCTGCTGCTGGCCGCCGGACAGCTCGGGCGGCCGGCGCCGCGCCTTGTCCTCGAGGCCGACCGCGCGCAGCGCACCCAGGACCGCCTTCCGGTTCACGGAGTCACCGGCGAGCCGGGCCGGCAGCGCGACGTTGTCGTAGGAGCTCAGCGCGTCCAGCAGGTTGTAGGCCTGGAACACAAAGCCCATCGAGGTCCGGCGCAGCCGGGTCAGCGCGGTCTCGTCGAGGCGGCCGAGAGAGGTGTCGCCGACCACCACCTCGCCCCGGGTCGGCCGGTCGAGCCCGGCGGCGATCTGGAGCAGTGTGGACTTGCCGGAACCCGAAGGACCCATCACGGCGGTGAAGCTGCCCTGCGCGAACGTGTGCGTGACGCCGCGTAGTGCGTGCACGTCGCCGGCTCGGGAGTGGTAGGTGCGGGTGATGCCGTCGAGGGCGACGGCGACGGTGGAGGTCATGCCTCCATCCCAGGCGAGATCGAGCCCTCGGTCCCTGGCCTGTGCGCGACATCGGGGGTAGCGCGTGCGCTACCGCGCCGCGCCCGGTTCCACCCTAGGGTCGTCGCATGAGCAGGCCGCCCGACGCGTGGACCGCCGTACGCGGGTCGCCGTGGCGGTTCCTCGCGTCGGCCTGGCCGTGGCGGTCGCTCGCCTACCTGCTGACCTCGGTCCCGGTCGGGCTGGCCACGCTGCTCGTCCTCGCCCTCGGCCTGGTGGTCGGCGTGGCGACCTTGGTGGTCGTCGTCGGCGCGGTCGTGCTCGCCGGCCTGCCGGTCATCGCCTCCGCGATCGGGGTGGTGGAGCGCCGACGGCTCGGACTGGTCCGTCAGGGTGCGCCGTCCGACGTGACGTTCGCGGAGCGGCTGCGCGCCGGCCGCCGGCTGCCGGTGTCGTGGCCCGAGACCGGGTACGCCGTGCTGCTCGCGGTGATCCTGTGGTGGGTCGACTTCATGGTGCTGGTGTTCGCCGTGACGACGCCGGTGGTGCTGCTGATCTCGCCGTTGTTCTACGACGCGGCCGAACCGATGGAGCTCCTCGGCTGGCGGATCGACACGTCGGGCGAGTCGGTCCTGGCCGTGGCCGTCACAGTGCCGACGCTGGTGGCGTCTGCCTACCTGGTCACGCTGGTCGCCTCGGCGCAGGCGGGCCTCGCCCGGATGCTGCTCGACCCGCGCGAGGAACAGCTCGCGGCAGCGGTCGCCGACCTGCGGCGCTCGCGGGTCGAGCTGGTGGACGCGTTCGAGACCGAGCGCCGGCGGATCGAGCGGGACCTGCACGACGGGGTGCAGCAGCGCCTGGTCGCGCTGACCATGACCCTGGGCCGGGCCGAGCTCGACGTGGCGGAGGGGCCGGGGCTGGAGCTGGTGCGTGAGGCACACGGCCAGGCTGAGGCTGCCCTCGACGACCTGCGGAGCACGGTGCGAGGCATCCACCCGCGGGTCCTCGCCGACCACGGTCTCGCGGCCGCGGTCCACGAGATCGCCGACCACGCCCCGGTGCCGGTGTCCGTCGACATCCGCCTCGACGACCGGCCGCCTCCGCCGGTCGAGGCGGCGGCGTACTTCGTGGCCAGCGAGGCGCTGACCAACGTCGCCCGCCACGCCGACGCCCGGCAGGCCCAGGTGCACGCCTGGCAGCGCAACGGCTCACTCGTGCTGACGGTTGTCGACGACGGGGTCGGGGGCGCAGATGCGGCCGACGGCACCGGGCTGGCCGGGCTGGTGGTGCGACTCGACGCGCTGGGCGGCGAGCTGGCCGTCACCAGCCCGCCCGGCGGCCCGACCGAGGTGCGGATGGAGGTCCCGTGCCAGGGCTGAGGATCGTGCTCGCCGAGGACGCCGCCCTGCTGCGGGAGGGCCTGGTCGGGATCCTCGAGCGCGCCGGTCACGAGGTGGTCGCCGCGGTGCCGGACGCCGACGCGCTGCTCGCCCACACGGCGCACACCAGCCCCGACGTCGTGGTCACCGACATCCGGATGCCCCCGACGCACACGGACGAGGGGCTGCGCGCCGCGATCCGGATCCGGGTCGAGCACCCGCAGGTAGCGGTGATGGTGCTGTCGGCGTACGTCGCCGAGGCCTACGTCCCGGAGCTGCTCGACGCCGCGCCGGACGGCGGGGTGGGCTACCTCCTGAAGGACCGGGTCGGGCACGTGCGCGAGTTCCTCGACAGCCTGGACCGGGTCGCCGCCGGGGAGACGGTCGTGGACCCGCAGGTGGTGCGGCAGCTGCTCGGGCGACGCCGCGACGACGGCCCGTTGGCACGGCTGACCGAGCGCGAGCGCGCCGTGCTCGCCTTGATGGCCGAGGGGCGCACCAACGGCTCGATCGCCGACGTACTCAACGTGAGCGAGGCGGCGGTGCGCAAGCACGTCGGCAACATCTTCGCCAAGCTTCCGCTCGACCCCGCCTCCGACCGCAGGGTCTCCGCCGTCCTCGCCTACCTGCGGAGCTGATCTACGTAGACTCGTGGGATGGCCGATCCGTCGATCACCGTCAACGGTGAGTCCCGCGCCCTGAACGGAGTTCCGTCGTGGGTCAACGCGCTGGACTGGCTGCGCGGGATCGGCCTGACCGGGGCCAAGGAGGGCTGCGCCGAGGGTGAGTGCGGCGCGTGCTCGGTGCTCGTCGCCCGGCCCGACGGAGACTCCTCGCGGTGGACCGCGGTCAACGCCTGTCTGGTGCCGGCACTGGCGCTCGACGGTCAGGAGGTGGTGACCGCCGAGGGGCTCGGCACTCCAGACGACCTGCACCCGGTGCAGCGCGAGATGGCCGACCGCGGTGGCTCCCAGTGCGGCTACTGCACCCCGGGCTTCGTGTGCAGCATGGCGGCGGAGTACTACCGGCCGGGGCGCGAGGACTTCGACCTGCACGCGATCGCCGGCAACCTGTGTCGGTGCACCGGCTACCGGCCGATCCGCGACGCTGCCGAGGCGCTCGAGGCCCCGCCTGCAGACGACCCGCTGGCCGACCGGGTGGCCCGTCCCGCCCCGTCTCCGGTGCCGACCCGGGTCGACGGGTTCGCGCGGCCGGCCGACCTCGCGGAGGCGTTCACGCTGCTGCGCGACCACCCCGACGCCACCGTGCTCGCCGGCGGCACCGACTGGGGCGTCGAGGTCAACCTGCGCGGTGAGCGGGCGGCGTACGTCGTCGCGGTCGACCGGCTTCCCGGAGCTGCGCGCGTTCTCTGCCGACGACCACGGGCTCGAGATCGGCGCGGCGCTGACGCTCTCGGAGGTCGAGACGGCGCTCGACGGTCGGGTCCCGATGCTCGCCGAGGTGTTCGACCTGTTCGCCTCCCGGCTGATCCGCAACGGCGCCACGATCGGTGGCAACCTCGCGACCGCCTCGCCGATCGGCGACCTGGCGCCGGCGCTGATGGCGCTGGAGGCGGGCATCGTGCTGACGTCCGCCGAGGGCGACCGCGAGGTGCCGATCGCCGACTACTTCACCGGCTACCGCGAGACGGTGCGCCGGACCGACGAGCTGATCCGCGCGGTGCGGATCCCGATGCCCACGGCCGGGATCACCGCGTTCCACAAGATCGCCAAGCGCCGGTTCGACGACATCTCCAGCGTGGCAATCGGCTTCGCCATCGAGCTCGCGGAGGGGAGCGTGAAGTCGGCGCGGATCGGGCTCGGCGGCGTGGCCGCGACCCCGGTGCGCGCGCTGGCCACGGAGGCGGCGCTCGAGGGGCGGCCCTGGTCGGCGGAGACGGTGCGCGAGGCCGCGGTGGTGCTGCGCGGCGAGGGCACGCCGATGGACGACCACCGGGCCAGTGCGGCGTATCGCTCGGCGATGCTCGGCACGGCGCTGCTCAAGCTCTGGGAGGAGACGCCATGAGCTCGCTGTCCGAGCGGCCTGACGACGCCGTCGTAGGCGCTGAGATCCCGCACGAGAGCGCCGCGCTGCACGTCACCGGTGCCGCGCTCTACACCGACGACCTGGTCGGCCGGACCCGCGACTGTCTGCACGGCTGGCCGGTCCAGGCCCCGCACGCGCACGCACGGGTGACCGACCTGCGGGTCCAGGCGGCGTACGACGTGCCCGGCGTGGTCCGGGTGCTGACCGCCGCCGACGTCCCCGGGGTCAACGACGCCGGGGTGAAGGGCGACGAGCCGCTGTTCCCGACCGAGGTGATGTACCACGGCCACACGGTCTGCTGGGTGCTCGGCGAGACGCTCGAGGCCGCCCGGCTGGGCGCCGCAGCCGTCGAGGCCGACTACGAGCCGCTGCCGGCGCTGGTGGAGGTGCGCGAGGCGATCGCGGCCGAGAGCTTCCAGGGCGGCCGGCCCCAGGTGGCCCGCGGCGACGTCGAGGCGGCGCTCGCCGGCTCCGCGCACGTGTTCAGCGGCGAGACCGAGATGGCCGGGCAGGAGCACTTCTACCTCGAGACCCACTGCTGCCTGGTGCACGTCGACGAGTCCGGTCAGGTGTTCGTGCAGAGCAGCACCCAGCACCCGACCGAGACCCAGGAGATCGTCGCCCACGTGCTCGGTCGCCACAGCCACGACGTGGTCGTGCAGTGCCTGCGGATGGGCGGCGGGTTCGGCGGCAAGGAGATGCAGCCGCACGGGTACGCCGCGGTGGCGGCGCTCGGCGCGACGCTCACCGGCCGACCGGTGCGGATCCGGCTCAACCGGACCCAGGACATGACGCTCACCGGCAAGCGGCACGGGTTCCACGCACAGTGGCGGGTCGGTTTCGACGCCGAGGGCGGGCTGCAGGCGCTCGACGCCACGCTGACCTCCGACGGTGGCTGGAGCCTCGACCTGTCCGAGCCGGTCCTGGCCCGGGCGCTGTGCCACGTCGACAACGCCTACTGGATCCCGCACGTCCGGGTGAACGGCCGGATCGCGCAGACCCACAAGACCTCCCAGACCGCGTTCCGGGGCTTCGGCGGCCCGCAGGGCATGGTCGTGATCGAGGACATCCTCGGCCGGTGCGCGCCGCTGCTCGGCGTCGACGCGGCCGACCTGCGCCGGCGCAACCTCTACGCCGACGGTCAGGCGACGCCATACGGTCAGCCGGTGCGGCACGCTCACCGCGCAGCGAACGCGTGGGACCAGGTGGTCGACGGCGCCGAGGTGGCCCGGCGGGCCGCAGAGATCGCCGAGTTCAACGCCGCCCACGAGCACGTGAAGCGCGGGCTGGCGGTGACGCCGGTGAAGTTCGGGATCTCGTTCAACTTCACGGCCTTCAACCAGGCCGGCGCGCTGGTGCACGTCTACAAGGACGGCTCGGTGCTGGTCAACCACGGCGGCACCGAGATGGGCCAGGGCCTGCACACCAAGATGCTGCAGGTCGCGGCGACATCGCTGGGCGTACCGCTGACCAAGGTGCGCCTCGCGCCGACCCGCACCGACAAGGTGCCCAACACCTCCGCCACCGCGGCGAGCTCCGGCGCGGACCTCAACGGTGCCGCGGTGAAGCACGCCTGCGAGCAGATCACCGAGCGGCTGGCAGCGGTCGACGCGGGCCGCGGGCTGCCCTGGGAGGAGCTGGTCCGGGAGGCCTACTTCAGCCGGGTGCAGCTGTGGGCGGCCGGCTTCTACCGCACCGAGGGGCTGCACTGGGACTCCACCACGATGCGCGGGGAACCCTTCAAGTACTTCGCGTACGGCGCCGCTGCGACCGAGGTGGAGGTCGACGGGTTCACCGGTTCCTACCGGACCCGGCGGGTCGACATCGTCCACGACGTCGGCGACTCGCTCTCCCCGCTGGTCGACCTCGGCCAGATCGAGGGCGGGTTCGTGCAGGGCGCCGGCTGGCTGACCCTGGAGGACCTGCGCTGGGACACCTCCGACGGGCCGAACCGCGGACGGTTGGCCACCCAGGCCGCCAGCACCTACAAGCTGCCGAGCATCGGGGAGATGCCCGAGGAGCTGAACGTCGCACTGCTGGAGCAGGCCCACGAGGACGGCGCGGTCTACGGCTCGAAGGCCGTCGGTGAGCCGCCGCTGATGCTGGCCCTCTCGGTGCGCGAGGCACTGCGTCAGGCGGCCGCCGCGTTCGGGCCGGCCGGCACCAGCGTCGACCTGGCGGCGCCGGCCACCCCGGAGGCCGTCTACTGGGCGCTCGAGGAGGCTCGCCGACCCGAGGACGCCGGGCATCTGGTCGCCGGCGGGCCCGGCGTCGTACCCGACCAGCCGGAGGTGGACGCGCCGCTCCTGCACCCGCGCTCCGAGTCCGTTGCCGCGCGCTCACCCCTGGGCGACACCTGATGAGCGCCTGGATCCGGGCCGTGCAACGGCTGCGCAGCGAACGGCGAGCGGCTGTGCTGGTCACCGTGACCGAGGTGCGTGGCCACGCACCCCGCGACGCCGGGGCCAAGCTGGTCGTCGCCGCGGCCGACACGTGGGGGAGCGTCGGTGGCGGCAACCTCGAGGAGACCGCGATCGCGCGGGCCCGGCAGATGCTGGACGCGCACGGATCCGTCCCGGAGACGATGGCGATGTCGCTCAGCGACAAGGCGCGCACCGAGCACGGCCGGCAGTGCTGTGGCGGCGAGGTGACACTGCTGCTCGAGCCGCTGCCGGTGGCGCCGTCGCTGGTGGTGTTCGGGATGGGACACGTCGGCCTCGAGCTGGCCCGGATCCTGTCCCGGCACGACGTGGAGCTGCACCTCGTCGACTCGCGCGCGGACCAGGTGTCCGCGAGAGCGGCTGGCGCCGCTCGACGACGGTCCGGCGACCGTCCACGCCCACTACGCGCCAGTGCCGGAGCTGGTGCTCGGTCAGGTGCCGGAAGGCACTCACGTGCTGGTGCTCACCCACGACCACGCCGAGGACTTCGCGATCTGCGACGCCGCGCTGCGCTGTGCCCACCTCGGACCGATCGGGCTGATCGGCTCCTCGGCCAAGTGGCAACGCTTCCGCAAGGGCCTGCTCGTGGAGGGGCACGCCGAGTCCGAGGTGGACCGGATCCAGAGCCCGATCGGACGGCCCGGTGGCAGCAAGGACCCGGCAGCGATCGCGGTGAACGTCGCGGCCCAGCTCGTCGAGGCATTCGCCGCCGAGCGCGCGGCCGTGCAGTGACGATCTACCGGGCCCAGGCCCTGGACACGCCCGACGACCCGTTCGCGGGCGGCGAGCTGCGCAGCTCCGAGGACCTCGGGCTGGTCGTCGTCGACGGGGTGATCGTCGCGCGCGGGGAGTTCGCGGAGGTCTACCCCGAGCATGCCGACCATGCCGTGGTCGACCTGCGCGACGGCGTACTCATCCCGGGCCTGGTCGACACCCACGTGCACTTCCCGCAGGTGCGTGCGATCGGTGCGCTCGGCATGCCGCTGCTGGAGTGGCTCGACAAGTGTGCGCTGCCCGAGGAGTGCCGCCTGGCGTCCGCCGACTACGCCCGCGCGGTCGCCGCGGAGTTCTGCAACGGGCTGGTCTCGGCCGGGACCACCACCGCGTTGGTGTTCGGGTCCCACTTCGCGACCGCGGTCGACGCACTTTTCACGGAGGCGGCGCGGCTCGGGCTACGGGTCACCAGCGGGCTGGTCGTGAGCGACCGGTCGCTGCCCGACGACCTGCTCACCACCCCGCAGCGGGCCTACGACGAGGCGGTCGGCCTCGCCGGCCGCTGGCACGGCGTCGGGCGCAACCGCTACGCCGTCACCCCGCGGTTCTCCCTGTCCGCGAGCGAGCCGATCCTCGAGGCCTGCTCGTCGGTCCTCGACGCGACGCCCGGGGCGTTGTTCACCTCGCACGTCAACGAGAACAAGGCCGAGGTCGAGTTCGTGGCCGGGCTGTTCCCCGACTGCACCGACTACGTCGACACCTACGACCGGCACGGCCTGCTCAAGTCCGGCGCGGTGCTCGCCCACAACGTGCACCCGACCGACGCGGAGCTCGGCGTGCTCGCGGACAGGAACAGCGCGGTCGCGCACTGCCCCTCGAGCAACTCGGCCCTGGGCAGTGGCCTGTTCCCGCTGGGCCGCCATCTGCAGGCAGGGGTACCGGTGGCGCTGGGCTCCGACGTCGGCGCCGGCACCGGCTTCTCGATCTTCAAGGAGGGGCTGCAGGCCTACTTCATGCAGCGGCTGCTCGACACCGACGGCCACCCGCTCACCCCGACCCACCTGCTCTACCTGGCGACCCGGGCCGGTGCGCTCGCCCTCGGGCTGGGGGACCAGGTGGGGGACTTCAGCGTTGGCAGGCAGTTCGACGCACTGTGCCTGCGCCCACCGGGCGGCACCGCGCTCAACGTGGGTCTTCGGCACACCGCCGACGCCGAGGAGGCGCTGGGGAAGATCTTCGCGCTGGCCGGCGACGCCGACGTGGCGGACGTCTGGATCGACGGTTGGCAGCTGGTCTCCGGAGGGTTCGTCCGGCCCGCGCCTTGACTTAGAGCGCGCGCGAAGCGGTTGTCTTCTCCTATGCGCTACTTCGACATGCAACCGGGTGACGGCTCCAGCCTCAGGGTCAGCAGGATCGCGTTGGGCGCGATGCTGATGGGTACGACCGTCGACGACGACACGTCGTTCGCGATCCTGGACCGCTACGTCGAGCGTGGCGGCACGTTCCTGGACACCTCCGACAACTACGCCTACTGGCTCACCGGCTCGCAGGGCGGTGAGAGCGAGCGCCTGCTGGGGCGGTGGCTCGAAGCGCGTGGGATCGGGGACGAGGTCGCGATCGCCACCAAGGTGGGCGGCCGGCCGGTGCGACCGACCGCGGGGATGAGCCGGGAGACGGTCGGTCTGGCGCCGGACGTCGTGCGCGAGGCGGTACGGCGCAGTCTCACGAACCTCGGCCGCGAGCGGATCGACCTCTACTACGCCCACATCCCCGACCCCGCCGTACCTCTCGAGGCCGAGGTCGCGACGTTCGGCGAGCTGGTCGCCGACGGGCAGATTCGCGCCTGGGGGCTCAGCAACCACTGGGTGTGGCAGGTGGAGCGGGCCCAGGGCATCGCTGCGCGAACCGGCGTGCCGAGGTGCAGGGCTCTGCAGTACCACCACTCCTACCTGCGGATGCGGGTCGACCGGCCGAGCCTGCGCTCGCCCGACGGCCAGATCGGGGTGGTCGTCGGTGACCACCTCAGCTATGTGCGCGCCAACCCCGAGATGCCGCTCGTGGCCTACACGCCGCTGCTGAGCGGCGCCTACGTCCGCGACGACAAGCCGCTGGGCGACCTCTACCAGCATCCGGGCAACCAGGCCCGCCGCGATGCGCTCGCCGTGGTGACGAAGGAGACCGGGGCAACGGCCAACCAGGTGGTGCTGAGCTGGATGCTCGACGGGGACCTGCCGATCATCCCGCTGGTCGGGGCGTCCTCCGTCGCTCAGCTCGACGAGCTGCTGGACGCCGACGACCTGACGCTGACCCCGGAGCAGCGGGAGGTGTTGGACGGCGCCGGCTAGCCCGGCGGTGCGATGCTGGTGAGGTGACACTCACCATCACCGAGGTCGCCGAGCTGACCGGCCTCACGCCGCACGCGCTGCGCTACTACGAGCGGGCGGGCCTGCTCCCTTCCGTCGGGCGGACCCGGCGCGGCCATCGGACCTACACGAGCCTCGACGTGACCTGGGTCCGGCTCGTCTCGAACCTGCGCGCCACGGGTATGCCGGTCCGACAGGTACGACGGTTCGTGGAGCTGGTCGCCTCCGAGGCGCCCGAGCAGGAGCGGGTCGCGCTCCTGGAGCAGCACCGGGCGTCTACCCTGGACACACTGGCCGAGGCCACCCGCCACCTGGCCGCGATCGAGGCCAAGCTCGACCACCTTCGTGGCACCCGTGCCGACTGCGAAGCCGAGGATGGCGTTCCGCGACCGATATGACCACAACGTTGCCGGGTCCTGTGATCCAGGTCACCGTCTTCCTGTCCGTGTTCTCGGGCTACGACGGATCTGGAAGGACCCACGATGCGCACAGCGACGACGGTCTTGGCGACCGCGACCTGCCTCATCGGAACGATGCTCATGTCCACCCCGGCGGCGGCCGATCCGGGACTGCCGACCGCCGCCTGCCCGCCCTCGCTGCCGTCGGGCACGACGTGCTACTCGGGGCAGCAGGAGTCGGGCGGCTACTACTGGATCGCCGTCCCCGATGACTGGAACGGCAGTCTCGTGGTCCATGCGCACGGCGGGCCCGACCTCGGCGCCGCATCGCCCGACCGTTCGGAGGAGGACCTCGACCGATGGGCGGTCATGGTGTCCGAGGGGTACGCCTGGGTCGGCTCGTCGTACCGCCGGGGCGGGTACGGGACGCAGATGGCGGCCGCCGACACAGAGCAGGTGCGCAGCCTGTTCGTCGGCGCCTTCGGTGAGCCCGACACGACCCTGCTGCACGGCCAGTCGTGGGGCGGCAACGTCGCCGCGAAGACCCTGGAGATCTACGGGCAGAAGGGTGGACGGCCCTATGACGGCGCGCTGCTGACCAATGGCGTACTCGGCGGGGGCACCCGGGGGTACGACTACCGGCTGGACCTGCGGGTCGTCTACCAGTACTACTGCGGCAACCACCCGCGCCCGAGCGAGCCGCAGTACGCGCTGTGGCGCGGCCTCCCCGCGGACTCGACGATGACCTCGGCGGACCTCCGGCAGCGCGCCCAGCAGTGCACCGGCTACCAGTCCGCCCCTGAGGAGCGCACGGCCGAACAACGCGCCAACCTCGCCAACATCCTCGACGTGGTGCGGATCCCGGAGCGCACGTTCTTCTCCCACCTCAGCTTCGCCACCTTCACCTTCCGCGACATCGTCCACGAACGCCTGGGTGACGAGAACCCGTTCGCCAACGCCGGCGTCAGGTACCAGGGGTCTGACGATGACCGCGCCCTGAACCGCGGCGTCGCGCAGTACCACGCCGATCCGGCCGCCCGCCGCGACCTCGCGTTCGACAGCGACCTGACCGGGGACATCTCGGTGCCAGTCCTGACGCTGCACGCCATCGACGACCCGACCGCGTTCGTAGAGCACGAGGCCGCGTACCGAGCCTCGGTGCAGGCGGCCGGCAACGGGCGCCGTCTCGTCCAGTCGTTCAGCCGCGAAGGGGAGCACAGCTCTCTCAGCAACTCCGAGTACGCGACGGTGATCGAGGCGCTCAGGGGCTGGGTCGACGAGGGCGTGCGTCCGTCGCCGGCATCGCTCGCCGCGGGTTGCCCGGCGCACGATGTGAAGTACGGGCAGGGGTGCTTCTTCGATCCCGAATTCCGGCCCCGGTCCTACTTCACGCGGGTCCAACCCCGACCCGGCCACACGAGGTGGCCGGCCATCACCACCCGACAGTTCGACGCTTGGGAGGCCGTGGGCGGCATCGGCATCGACTTCTAGGTCGCGCTGCGGGCGTACGCCGCCGGCGTGGTGCTCAGCAGCCGCCGGAAGTGGCGGGTGAGGTGGGCCTGGTCGTGGAAGCCCACCATCACGGCCACGTCCGCGGCGCTGGTGCCCGCCAGCAGCAGCCGGCGGGCCCGATCGAGGCGACGGCCGGTGAGGTAGCGGTGCGGAGCGATGCCGTACTCCGCGCCGAACGCGCGCACCAGGTGGGTCGGGGTGACCCCGAGCGTGCCCGCCGCTGCGTCGAGCGTGATCCCTTCGACGACCCGGGCATCCAGCAGGTCGCGCAAACCTCGGGCCACGCGGGAGTCGCTGGTCTGCGCCGTCCCGATCTCGGCGTGGGTCAGGTGTCGCCCGAGCCGGTCGCGCACCAGCGCCAGCCGGCTCTCCGCCTCGAAGGCGTCCCCCGGGTGCGCGAGCGCATCGTGCAGCCGGTGCAGCGCCTCACGGAGCGGACGGTCCGCCCAGCCCGGGTGGTCGACGGCCGCGCCGATCAGGCGGGCGTCGAGGGCGTCCTGCTCCAGGTAGACCACGCGCTTGCGGAACCCCGCCGCTTCGACCGACCGGCCGTCGTGCGGCACGTGCGGCGGCAGCAGGGTGACCAGGCTGCGCACGGCTCCGTGCTCGTGGCGGTCGAGGTCGAACCGCACCGTCCCCGTGTCGACCACCAGCAGGGTCCAGGTGTCGTGCGTGTGGGAGGGATAGACATGCTGCGGGAAGTGGGCGTGCAGCACCTCCGCGACGCCGGCTACCTCCGGCCGCCAGGCCCGGATCGTGGCCTGCGGGCGGATGTCAAGAACGTACAAGACCGGCCGGTGCGGGCGCCCGACACTTATTTCATGCGATTCGACACCAAGGTCGCGATTCTGGTTCGCGACGACCTGGAGACCTGGCAGCGTCTGAACGTCATGGCGTTCTTGACCAGCGGCATCGCCGCGAAGTTCCCGCAGATCATCGGTGAGCCGTACGCCGACGCCGACGGCACGGCGTACCTCTCGATGTTCGGCCAGCCGGTGCTGGTGCTCGAGGGAAGCAAGGAAGTGATGATGGCGGCCCACGAGCGCAGCCTGCGGAGGGACCTCGAGATCTCGGTGTTCACCTCCGACCTGTTCCGCACCGGCAACGACGACGACAACCGGGCCGCGGTCGCTGCGGTGCCGCGGGCCGATCTGGACCTGGTCGGCCTGGGCATCCACGGCCCGCGCAACGCGGTGGACAAGATCCTCAAGGGCGCGTGGATGCACCCGTAGGCACGACGGGCGTCAGGCCTGCTCGGAGCGCAGCACGGACCGGTACGCCGGCAGCGTCAGGAAGTCTGGGTAGTCGGTGTCCAGCGCCGTCTCCACGAACAGCCGGCGTGCCTCCGCCAGGTGCTCGGTGTCGTCGGCGGCCGCCTCCAGGGCGGCGTACTCCTCCTCGACCAGGCGCTCGACCAGCTCGCGGTTGACCGTCGCGCCGGTGTCGAGGGTCGCGGCGTTGAACACCCACTGCCATACCTGCGACCGGGAGATCTCGGCGGTCGCGGCGTCCTCCATCAGGTTGTCGATCGCGGCGGCGCCGTTGCCGGAGAGCCACGCCTCCAGGTAGCGGATGCCGATCCGGATGTTGCCGCGCAGTCCCTGCTCGGTGCGCTCGCCGGGCGTGGCCGCGACAGCGAGCAGGTCGTCGGCGGTGACCGTGACCGGGTCGCGGTGCCGACCGACCTGGTTGGGGTCGTCGCCCAGCACGCCGTCGAAGATCTCGCGGCACACCGGCACCAGGTCGGGGTGCGCCACCCAGGAGCCGTCGAACCCGGCCTGCGCCTCCCGGGTCTTGTCCTCCCGGACCTTGGCGAACGCCCGCTCGTTGACCTCTGCGTCGCGGCGGCTCGGGATGAACGCCGCCATCCCGCCGATCGCGAACGCGCCACGCCGGTGGCAGGTCTGGACGAGCAGGTCGCTGTAGGCGCGCATCATCGGCGCGGTCATCGTCACCGCGTTGCGGTCGGGGAGGGTGAACTCCGGGCCGGCATCCCGGAAGTTCTTGATGATGCTGAACAGGTAGTCCCAACGGCCGGCGTTGAGGCCGGCCATGTGGTCGCGCAGCTCGTAGAGGATCTCGTCCATCTCGAACGCCGCGGTGATCGTCTCGATCAGCACGGTCGCCCGGATCGTGCCGACGGGCACCCCCAGTGCCTCCTGGGCGCGAACGAACACGTCGTTCCACAGCCGCGCCTCGAGGTGGCTCTCCATCTTCGGGAGGTAGTAGTAGGGGCCGCTGCCGCGGGCGAGCAGCTCGCGGGCGTTGTGGAAGAAGTAGAGGCCGAAGTCGACCAGGCCGGCGACCACCGGTGCCCCGTCCATGGTCAGGTGCTCCTCGTCGAAGTGCCAGCCGCGCGGCCTCGGCACGATCACCGGGATCCGGTCGGGGTCGGCGAGCCGGTACTCCTTGCCCTCGGCCGAGGTGAGCGTGATCGTGCGGCGTACGGCGTCCGCGAGATTGACCTGGCCGCCCACGACGTTCGCCCAGTGCGGGGTATTGGCGTCCTCGAGGTCGGCCAGCCACACCTTCGCGCCGGAGTTGAGCGCGTTGATCGTCATCTTCCGTTCGGTCGGACCGGTGATCTCGACCCGCCGGTCGCGCAGGTCGGCGGGCGTCTCGGCCACCCGCCAGTCGCCGGCGCGCACCTCGGCGGTCTCGGGCAGGAAGTCGATCCGACCGGACTGCGCGATCCGGTCCCGCCGCTCGCGGCGGGCCGCGAGCAGCTCGTCGCGCCGGCCGCCGAAACGGCTCTGCAGGTCGGCGACGAACGCGAGGGCGTCGTCGGTCAGGATCTCCTCGGAGCGGTCCACCGGGGGACCGGAGACGGTGATGGCTGCCATCCCGCAACCGTAGCCGGGGAGGTCAGTCCTGGTCGTCCACCTCGTGCATCGCGGCTTCTTCGGCCGGAAGGTTCGAGTCGTCCACCCCGCGGTCGCCGGCCTCGGGTTCCTCCTGACGGAGCCGCTGGGCGAAGGTCTCGCCGCGCTCCTCCTCGGCCGGGGTGTTGCCGAACCGCTGACCTGCGGAGTAGTCGTCGGGGGCGGTGATGCCCTGGTCGAGTGGGTCACCGGTGTCTTCGAGAGTGTCCTCGGGCTGCAGCTGGTCCTCGTCGTCGACGCTGTAGTCGCCGTAGGTCTCGGACTCGTTCGCGTCGTTCGTCATGCCCGTTCCGGTACCCCGTACGTCGTCGTCCTCTCGCGCACGGGCCGGCCGATGCCGTCGGCGATGTCGGTGAGCTCGGCGACGGTCTTGGCAGAGCCGTGCTCGGAGCCGGCCATCCGGGAGATGGTCTCCTCCATCAGGGTGCCGCCGACGTCGTTGGCGCCCGCGGTCAGCATCGCTCGGGTGCCGTCGACGCCGAGCTTCACCCAGGAGGTCTGGATGTTGCGGATCCGCCCGTGCAGCAGGATCCGGGCCAGGGCGTGCACGGCGAGGTTGTCGCGCAGGGTGGGGCCGGGGCGGGCGACCCCGGCGAGGTAGATGGGCGCGGAGGTGTGCACGAACGGCAGCGGCACGAACTCGGTGAACCCGCCGGTCTCGTCCTGGATCTGCTTGAGCACGCTGAGATGGGTGATCCAGTGCCGGGGGTTGTCGACGTGGCCGTACATCATCGTCGAGGTGGTCGGGATCCCGAGCCGGTGCGCGGTGGAGACCACCTCGATCCAGGTGCGGGTGGGCAGCTTTCCCTTGGTGAGGATCCAGCGGACCTCGTCGTCGAGGATCTCCGCCGCCGTCCCGGGCAGCGACCCGAGGCCGGCCTCGCGGGCCTTGATCAGGAAGTCCTCGATCGACAGGCCGGTGCGGGCGGTGCCGTTGACGATCTCCATCGGCGAGAAGGCGTGCACGTGGATGTCGGGAACCCGTTGCTTGACCGCGGACACCAGGTCGAAGTAGCCGGTCGCGGGGAGCTCGGGGTCGATCCCGCCCTGCATGCACACCTCGGTCGCACCCAGGTCCCAGGCTTCCTCGGCGCGGTCGGCGACCTGGTCGAGGGACAGGGAGTAGGCGTCCGCGTCGGTACGCCGCTGGGCGAACGCGCAGAACCGGCAGCCGACGTAGCAGACGTTGGTGAAGTTGATGTTCCGGTTCACCACATAGGTGACCTCGTCGCCGACGGTGTCCTTGCGGAGGTCGTCGGCGAGCCGGCACACCTGCTCGAGCAGGGGACCGTCGGCGGTGATCAGGGCGTGCGCGTGCTCATCGGAAAGGTTGCCCGGATCCTTCTCCGCCGCACGCAACGCCTCCGATCCGGTGGTTGAGGAGGGCGCGACAGCGCCCGTCTCGAAAACAGCCACCGAGTCCGCCGCCTGTTGTACGGCGTCCCAGTCACCGTAGACGTTCGCGAAGTCCGAACGGCGATCGTCGGTGCGCCCCTCGCTGTCGACCGCGGCGTGCAGGTCGGTCCGGCCGACCGAGGCGAACCCGCCGTCGGGCTCCTGCCAGGGCAACCCGACGGGGCGGACGTCAGGCTCGGCGAGCCCGTCCGGACCGGCCAGCGCCGCCACGTGCGCGCTGACCCGGGGGTCGAGCCACGGCTCGCCCGCACGCACGTACTCGGGATGGATCGTCAGCCGGGCCTTCAGCTCGAAACCGCACTCCTTCGACAGGGTGCGGAGCCGGTCCAGGGAGGGCCAGGGTCGTTCGGGGTTGACGTGGTCCGGCGTCAGCGGGGAGACCCCGCCCCAGTCGTCGACGCCCGCCTCGAGCAGCAGCCGGCACTCCTGGTCATCGACCAGGTTCGGGGGAGCCTGCACCCGTGCCTTCGGGCCCAACACCAACCTGGTCACCGCGATCGCGGCCCGGAACTCGTCCAGGTCCAGGTCGTCGGTGTGCCGCATGGCGGTGTCCGGTTTGGCCCGGAAGTTCTGCACGATCACCTCTTGGACAGCGCCGTAGGCCCGCGCGGTCTCCCGGAGCGCGAAGATCGTCTCCGCGCGCTCGGCCAGCGTCTCCCCGATCCCGACCAGCAGCCCGGTGGTGAACGGGATGGACAACCGGCCGGCGTCCTCCAGCACCCGCAGCCGCACCGCCGGATCCTTGTCCCGCGACCCGTAGTGCGCCTCGCCCTTGGTCTCGTACAGCCGGGTCGAAGTGGTCTCGAGCATCATCCCCATCGACGGAGACACCGGCTTGAGCCGGTTCAGCTCCTCCCACGACATCACCCCGGGGTTCAGGTGCGGCAGCAGGCCGGTCTCCTCCAGCACCCGCACTGCCATCGCCCGGATGTAGGCCAGCGTGGAGTCATAGCCCCGCTCGTCCAGCCAGGCCCGGGCCTCTGGCCACCGGTCCTCTGGCCGGTCGCCCAAGGTGAACAGCGCCTCCAGGCACCCCAGGGTCGCGCCCTCACGGGCGATGGCCAGGATCTCGTCCGGGGACAGGAACATCCCCTCGCCGGCCCGCTCGAGATGACCCGGGGTCGTGACGAACGTGCAGTAGTGGCACCGGTCCCGGCACAACCGGGTCACCGGGATGAACACCTTCGGCGAGAACGTCACGACCCCGGGCCGACCTGCCGCGACCAGACCCGCGTCCCGCACCCGCGCGGCGGCAGCGGTCAACCGATCCAGGTCGTCGCCGGTCGCGGCCAGCAACGCCGCTGCTTCGGCCACATCCAGCGCGGCGCCACGCTCCACCCGAGCTAGCGCCCGCCGAACCTGCTGTGGTGTCGGCGCCTCAGTCACCCGGTCAGGCTATCGCCGCGGGCTAGTTGGGGAGTTGGGCGGTCATCTTGCGGATACGCGCTTCGAAGCGCTCGGTGTATCCCGGGTAGACCGACCAGCTGACGGCGAGGCCGCGTCCGGTCGCGCCGGTGAGGAACGTGTGCTTGCACTGGCCGCTCTCGGAGTTGCAGTCGCCGCCGTTCTCGAACAGCTGCACGCTCTCGGAGCTGTAGGAGGAAAAGCCCTCGTAGCGCAGGTCCCAGGTGGTGCAGCCCGCGGTGTAGCTGCAGTTCTTGGCCCGCACCCACCGGATCCGGGGCGGCTTCGACGTACCGCAGAAGCGCTTGTTCGTGACGCTCGAGGTGCCCCACGGGAAGGTCGCCTCCACCTGGGCGTCGATGCACCCCTTGCGGCCTCCGGCGTCGGTATCCACCGACTGGGTGTTGCCGTCGAGGGGCTTCCAGGCACCGTCGTCCCGGACCTGGAGGGTGGCCTTGCCTGCCTCTGGGCCGAGGTCGTCGAACTTGAAGACCACCGACCGATAGCCCGGCCTGGACTTGGCGCTGGGCTCGGGCGGGTCTGCCACGTAGCACTCGTCGAGGGCGCTCACCGCCTCGGCGCGACCCTCGTCGGCCTCCTCCTGGCCCTCGGAGAGCGTGAGGTTCTCCGCGACGACGAACCCCGCCATCGTCGACGCGCCGATGTCGGCCAGGCAGTCGCTGCTCTCGAGCTCCCACTCGTCACCGATCTGCTCGGCCCAGTCGTCGGAGCAGTCCAGCAGCGCCTCGACGTACGTCGTCGCCTCCGGGTATTGCCACTCGCCGGTGTAGGTCCACCCGTCGCCGTCGGCCTCGATCACCCCGCGCTTCTTCAGCTCCGCGGAGCGGGTCTCGTGCACGAGCTCGTCTGCCGCGCACTCGCGCGCGTCGGTGTCCGCCCACCCGGGGGCCTCGACCCCGTCGGCGATCTCGCTCGCGGCAGCTTTGTCCTTCGCGCTCAGCGGGCCGACCCCGAAGCGGCCGGTGAAGTACGCCCACGCGGTGACGGAGAGCCCGGCCACCAGCAGCACCGCGAGCACCCCGGCCAGGATGATCGGCCAGCGGCGGCGGCGGGGAGGCGGCGGTGGGCCGGGTGGCGGACCGCCGAAGTAGGGCGGGCCCCCTCCGAAGGGCGGCGGCGCCGACTGCGCCTGGGGCCAGCCCTTGCCGGGAGGCTGGGTGGGCGGACCCGAGGGAGGCAGACCCGAAGGAGGCGGCCCAGAAGGAGGCGGCCCAGAAGGTCCACCCCGGGGCCAGGTCGGCGGCGGGTTCTGCCCGGACATCCCGATCGACCGCCCCTCATGCAGGGCCGCCGATCGGCCCGTCGCCAGGATGTTATCCACGTGGCCTGTCGCGGAAACGCACGTGGGCCGGGGCGATGCCCCGGCCCACGCGATGAACTGGCTCCTAGACCAGGATCTTCTCCTCCTCGGGAGCAGCACCCGGCGGCGGCGCTTCGTCATCGCCGCGTTTGGCCAGCTTGCTCGGCCACCAGATCTTGTCCCCGATGTCGAGGTTGAGCGCGGTGACCAGCACCGAGCGCACGATCAGGGTGTCGAGCAGCACGCCGAGAGCGACGGCTACACCCAGCTGCGCCAGGAACACCAGCGGCAGCGAGCCGAGCACCAGGAAGGTGGCCGCCAGCACCACGCCGGCCGAGGTGATCACCCCGCCCGTGGACGACAGCGCGATCAGTGAGCCTTGTCGAGTGCCGTGGTTGCCAGCCTCCTCGCGAACCCGGGTCATCAGGAAGATGTTGTAGTCGATCCCGAGTGCCACTAGGAAGACGAACGCGAATAGTGGGAAGCCCGCATCGGTATGCGCGAATCCCTCGTTGACCTCGAAGATCGGAGCTCGGGTGAACACCTCGGTGAACAGCAGCGTGGAGATACCGAGCGCCGCACCGAACGACAGCACCACCGTGGCCATCAGCAGCAGCGGCGAGATCAGCGCCCGCAACAGCAGCATCAGGATCAGGAACACGACCACGAGGACCACTGGGATGATCACCTTGTTGTCGCGTTCGGAGGCGATCTTTGTATCCAGCCAGAAGGCCGAACCGCCGCCGACCAAGCCGTCGGCACCATCAACATCGTGGACCGCGTCGCGAGTGTTCTCGACGATGTCGAACGCAGCGGTCGAAGACACGTCCGCCCCGATCGTGGCCTCGAAGTAGGACCGGCCGTTGCCGATGTCCTGCGCCGGCGTCGGCTCGCCCAGGCCGTCGACCTCACCGATCGCCGCCTCGACGTCGCTCAGCGCGTCGGTGTTGGTGGTGATCTGGACGGTGTTGGAGTTGTCCTCGAGACCGTGGTCGATGAGCAGCGTCTGCCCCTTGATGGAGTCGAACTCCTTGGTGTACTGCTCCTCGGTCGACAGCCCCGACGGGTCGAGCTTGAACAGGCCGAGGCAGGCGAGCAGCAGGATGCCGGTGGTGACCACCCACACCTTGCGAGGACGCAGGCTGATGGACTTGCCGACCCTCGCCCAGAACCCGGAGCTCGTCGGCTCGGGCGTGCCGAAGCCGGGTCGCTTGGGCCAGAACATCCAGCGGCCGAAGATCACCAGCAGGGCCGGCAGCAGCGTGACCATCACGAGGTAGGTGACGGCGACGGCGACGGCGTTGACCGGCCCCAGGCCGGCGGTGGAGTTGAGGTCGGCGATGACCAGGCACAGCATGCCGGCCGCCACCGTGGCGGCACTCGCGAGGATCGCCGGCGCGGCGCGGTGCAGCGCGAACGCCATCGCCTCGTGCCGATCCTCATGACGACGGAGCTCTTCTCGATATCGCGCGGTGAGCAACAACGCGTAGTCGGTGCCCGCGCCGATCACCAAGATGCCCATGATCGCCTGGCTCTGACCGTTGACCGTCAGGTCGGCGTATTTGGCCAACAGGTAGACGACGCCGCCGGACACCGAGTAGGCGACCACGGCCGAGATGATCGGCAGCAGCCAGAGGATCGGGCTGCGGTAGGTGATCAGGAGGATCACGATGACCACCAGCAGGGTGATCAGGATGAGGTTGGTGTCGATCCCCTCGAACGCCTCCGCCGAGTCGGCGGCCTGGCCACCGAACCCGGCCATGTGGATGGTCACGCCGTCGATCTCGGCGATGTCGCGGATCTCGTCGACGGCGTCAGGGATGTCGTTCCAGCCGTTCTCGCCGAAGTTGAAGGTGAGGTAGATGTAGGCGACCTGACGGTCCTCTGACAGCAGCCGCGGACCGGGTTGCCCTTGCTCTGTCGCTTGGGCGGCGACGTTGGGGGACAGCGCACCCTTGTCGGTGACGCCGTCGATCTTCGCCATCTCCTGGGCCTGCTCGTCCATCGCGGCGAGGTCTTCGTCGGTGAGGCCCGAGGCGCGGTTGTAGACGACGAGGGTGGGGATGTCGTTGGGGTTGACCGTGTCCGAGAGCTCCTCGAGGACCTCCGTCGACTCGGCCGACTCAGGCAGCCAGGACGAGGCCTCGTTGTTCTGGACGTCGATCAGCTTCGAGCTGAGCGCACCGACCGTGGCGAAGAGGATCACCCAGACGGCCAGGACGATCCATTTGGTGACTTTGCCGGTGAGCTTTCCGGCGATATGAGCATGCATGGGGCACACCCTTCCAGGGGGTAGGGACAGTCCGCATCCGGGATTTCCCTGAGGAGACCTGCGGCACCGACCTTTCTCATCGATGACGATGCAGGTTCACCTTAAGTGACAAGAAGCCGGTCTAGACCGGTTGAATTTCAGCCGTACAGGCGGTCCACCACGTCGGAGTATTTCTGGTTCACGACCCGCCTCTTGAGCTTCAGCGTGGGAGTGAGCTCCTCGGACTCCGCGGTCCACTCGACCGGGAGCAGCTCGAACGCCTTGACCTGCTCGGGGCGGGAGAGCCGCTCGTTGGCGGCGTCGACTGCCTGCTGTGCCATCGAGAGGATCTCGGGCTTCTGGGCCAGGTCGGCCAGGTCGGTGAACTCGACGCCCAGCTTCTGAGCGACCAGCGGGGCGATCTCGCCGTCGAGGGTGAGTACGGCGACGACGTACGGCCGGTTGTCGCCGATCGCCATCGCGTGGCCGACGATCGGGGACTCCTTGAGGTAGCTCTCGATGTTGGACGGCGCGATGTTCTTGCCCGCGGAGGTGATGATCAGCTCCTTCTTGCGGTCGACGATCGCGAAGAAGCCGTCGTCGTCGAGGGTGCCGATGTCGCCGCTGTGCACCCAGCCGTCCTCGTCGATCAGCGCGCGGGTGGCCTCCTCCTGCTTGTGGTAGCCGGGGGTGATCACCGGGCCGCGGATCAGCACCTCGCCGTCGTCGCCGAGCTTGACCTCCACGCCGGGGGTGGGACGCCCGACCTTGCCGAGCTTGAAGCCGGCGGGTCCGTTGGCGGTGACCGCGCCACAGGTCTCGGTCATGCCGTAGACGTCGTAGACCTTCAGCCCCAGGCCGGCCATGAAGCGGGCGACCTCGAGTGGCATGGGTGCGGCCGCCGACCCGGCCCAGGTGACCTGGTCGAGCCCGAGCAGCAGCTTGAGGAAGCCGAGGATCGCCTCGTCTGCCTGGCGGTAGGCCTCTTCGATCTCCGGCGTCATGGTTCCGCCGACCTCCTGGGCCTCGACCCAGGCCAGCCCGGCAGCCATCGCGTCCTGCACCATCTTGACGTTGTCGGGGTTGTCGTCGGCCGCGAGCTTGGCCGAGATGCCGGTCTTGATCTTCTCCCAGACGCGCGGGACGCCGAAGAAGCCCGTCGGGTGCACCTCGCCCAGCGCGGCGAGCAGCTCCGCCGGGTCGCCGATCGCGTGCGCGTGGGTGCCGGTCATCAGCGGGCCGTAGAGGCCCAGCACCCGCTCCGCGATGTGGGCGAGTGGCAGGTAGCTCACCATCCGCTGTACGCCGTCGAGACCGGCTGCCTCCAGCGTGCTGACCGACTCGTAGAGGACGTTGTGATGCGTGAGCACCACGCCCTTGGGGTTGCCGGTGGTGCCGGACGTATAGAGGATCGTCGCCGGTGCGTCGGCGTCGAGCGCGGTGTGCCGCTCCTGGAGCTCGTCGGGCTGCGCGGCCCGTCGCTCCGCGCCGGCGGCGAGCAGGTCGTCCCAGCTGAGGAACCTGGCGTCTCCCTCCGGTGCGGCAGAGGCGTCGATCAGGACGATGTGCTTGACGTAGCCCTCGTCGGTCGCCCGGGTCCACCGCGCCAGATGGTCGGCGTTCTCGAGCACGGCGACCACCGGGGTGGACTCGCCCGCGACGTACGCGACCTGCTCCTGCGAGAGCGTGTTGTAGATCGACATCGGCGTGGCGGCCGCGTGCACGGCGCCGATGTCGGCGACGTAGTGCTCGATCCGGTTGGTGGCCATGATCGCGACGGTGTCGCCCACCTGTGTCCCGAGCCCGATCAGTCCGGCGGCAACGTCGAGACCGCGCTCGCGTACGTCGGTCCAGGTGAACGTGCGCCAGGCCTCGCCCTCGGCGACGTGGTGCTTGTCGGAGTACGCCGGCTGGTCGGCGTGCGCGGCCACGGTGTCGGTGAGGACATCGATGAGCGTGCGGCCCCCGACTTCCTGCTCGATGCGGGCGCGATCGGCGGCGACGTCGGTCATCGTGTGACTCCTCGGGGCTGGGGCCGATGGGTTGGGAGCAGTGTGGCCACCTTCACTGACGGCCACAAGGCGCTGTTCAGAGTCCGAGGCTGCGCCCGATGATCTCTTTCTGGATCTCGGTGGTGCCGCCGTAGATCGTCTGGATCCGGCTGTCGGCGTAGGCCTTGGCGATGGGGTACTCGGTCATGTAGCCGTAGCCGCCGTGCATCTGCAGGCCCTGGTCGACGACCTTCTTCTGCAGCTCGGTGGTCCACCACTTCGCCATCGAGGCGAGGCTCGCGTCGACCTCACCGGCGTTGAGCTTGAGGATGCAGTCGTTGAGGAACACCCTGGCGATGTGGGCCTCGGTGGCCATCTCGGCCATCACGAAGCGGTTGTGCTGGAACTTGCCGATCGGCTTCCCGAATGCCTCCCGCTCCTTGGCGTAGGCGAGCGTCAGGTCCAGCACGTGCTCGATCGCGGCGACCGCGATCGCGGCGATCGAGAGCCGCTCCTGGGGCAGGTTGAGCATCAGCGAGATGAAGCCGGAGCCCTCCTCGCCGAGCAGGTTGTCCTTCGGCACGGCGACGTTGTCGAAGAACAGCTCGGAGGTGTCCTGCGCCTTGAGCCCGATCTTGTCGAGGTTGCGACCCCGCTCGAAGCCGGGCATCCCGCGCTCCACCACGAGCAGGCTGATGCCCTGGTGACCCGCGTCGGGATCGGTGCGTGCCACGACGATGACCAGGTCGGACATGATCCCGTTGCTGATGAACGTCTTGGAGCCGTTGAGCACGTAGTGGTCGCCCTTGTCGACCGCGGTCGTCCGGATGCCCTGCAGGTCGCTGCCGGCGCCCGGCTCGGTCATCGCGATCGCCGAGATCAGCTCGCCCGAGACCAGGCCCGGGAGCCAGCGCTGCTTCTGCTCCGGGGTGGCGAGGCTGCTGATGTAGGGGACGATCACGTCGGTGTGCACCGGGAACCCGATGCCGCCGGCGCCGACCCGGGTGATCTCCTCGGCCACGATGGCGTTGTAGCGGAAGTCCTTGACCCCCGCGCCGCCGTACTCCTCATCGACGTCGAAGCAGAGCAGCCCCTGCTCGCCGGCGCGCAGCCACACCTCGCGGCTGACCTGCCCGTCCTTCTCCCACTGGTCGTGGTGGGGGACGACTTCCTTCTCCATGAAGGCACGCGCGGTGGCGCGGAAGTCCTCGTGCTCCTGCTCGTAGATCGACGGCCTCTCAGGCATCCGTTTCCTCCGGCTCGCGATGTCGGCTCCAGGCTTACTGTTACAGCGATACTGTCACAATACAAGTGTAGAATCCGGTACATGACCGCCCTCCCGGACGACGCCCCCGAGGGCCTGCTCACCATCGACCAGCTCTCCGTCGCGGTGGGGATGACGGTCCGCAACACGCGCTACTACGCGAGCCTCGGCCTGATGCCGCCGCCGATCAAGCGCGGCCGGGTCGCCTACTACGACGACGTGCACCGCGGTCGGCTCGAGCTGGTCCGGGCGCTCCAGCAGCACGGCTTCACGCTGCAGGCGATCGAGGGCTTCGTGCGCACGATCCCCGAGGACGCGACCGTGGAGCAGCTCGCCCTGCAACGGGCGATGCTCACCTCGTGGACCCCTCAGCCGCCGGTGGAGCTCACCCGGCGCCAGCTCGAGGAGAAGGCCGGACGCCGGCTGTCCGCCGACGACCTGCGGCTGCTGGTGGTGCTCGGCTCGGTGGAGCGGAAGGGCAGGTCGTACGTCGCGCTGCCGCACCTCGAGGTCGGCCTCGGCCTGCTCGATCTCGACGTACCGGAGGAGAGCCTGGACGCCGCCGGCGAGGCGATCCGCCGGCACATGGCATCACTCGTCGAGGAGCTCACCGACATCCTGCGCAGCTCGGTGCTGCAGCCCTACCGCGAGCACGGCGAGGATCCGGAGGAGGCCGAGCGCCTGCGCGAGACGCTGCCGCGGCTGCGTCAGCTCACCCTGGAGGCGGTGGTGGGTGGCTTCCAGCAGGCGGCCAACGCGGTGATCACGAGATCGCTGGCACGGGACTAGTCGTGCGCGGTGACCCACTCCGACAGGAGGGTCAGGAAGTGCTCCGGCTTCTCCATGGAGGGCAGGTGCGCGACGTCGGCCCAGTCGACCTGCTGAGCGTTCGGAGCGCCGGCGACGACCCGCCGGGCCGCGTCCTGAGTCGTCTCCAGATCGTGCCCGCCAATGAGGACCAGCAGGGGAATCGTCAGGTCGGGCAACCGATTCAGCGCGGGTGGATCGAGCTCGGTCTCATCGACGTCTCCCCACGTGTCCGCTATCTCGAAGGCGTTTCGCTGCATGTCCCGCACAGCGGCGGCGACGGACGGGTCGACCGCTGACTCGCTGCGGCCGGGACCGACAACCCACGAGCTGATGTTGGCCTCAACCGCGGCGTCGGTGTCGCCCTTCGCCAACGCGGACCTCTCCGCGTCGAAGAAGCGCTGAAGGTCAGGGGTCAGCTCGGCCAGCAGGCTTCCGCCGGGCGGGCAGAGCAGGAGCGACTGCGCCAGACCTGGCCGCGTCAGCGCCACCTCGGTGACAACACCTGACCCCAGTGAGGAGCCGACAAGGTGACACCGCCCGATGCCCAGGTGGTCGAGGGTCTCGATCACGTCGGTCGGATGACTCAGTGCCGTGACCGGCGCCGTCGTCGACTCCCCGAAGCCCCGGAGGTCAAGACGGACCGTGTCGCGCGTCGAGGTGAGGTCATCCCACTGGGGGTCCCACATTCGCCGGTCGGCGATGCCGGCATGGATGAGAACGATCGGAAGGTTGTCGGTGGGGCCGCTCCGCTCGAACGCGATGTGGGACGGGGTCTGCTGGGGCTGGTTCACATGTCTCCAGGGGTTGATGGCGGGTTTGAACTGCGAGTACAACGCGCCTGGGTGGGCGGTGCAACGGAATATGGAGCTCAGCCGGTGACGTCATGGCCGAGGCCAGGACGGGCACCCCGACCGGCCTAGGACGCGGAGCGTCGCCCCGCGAGTGCGGGGTCGAGAGCCGTGCTGACGGCGTTCTCAACCGGTTGCTTGATCGGCAGGTCGATGACGAACGTCGTGCCGTGCCGGCGGTCGTCCGCGAGCTCGAGGCTGCCGCCGTGCTCGACGAGCACCCGTCGCGCGATGTAGAGGCCGAGGCCCTGTCCGGGTGATCCGTCGGCGCGCACGCCGCGGTCGAACACCCGACCGCGGATCCGGTCGGGAATGCCGGGACCGTCGTCGCTCACGTGCAGGTGCACCCGGTTACGCCTCGGCCGGACCCAGACCATCGTGGACGATCCGGGCGCGTGCCGAGCGGCGTTGTTGAGCAGCACGTGCAGTACGTCGGTGAGGTCGCTGGCCACGGCCCAGGCGCTCGCGCCGGAGGCGAAGGAGTGGATCGGCATGCCGACGTAGCGGTAGGCCGACACGAGGCCCCCGATCAACGGGTCGAGCGCGACGATCTGTGGGCCGTCACGCACACCGCTCAGCAGCCGTTCCATCCGATCCATCTCGACGGACATCAGGTCGGCGAGCCGCCGCTGCTGAGTGGGTTCGAGCCCGGCGCTCATCCCGGTGAGGATCCGCGAGGCCGAGCCGATGCCGGCGATCGCGCCGCGCAGCTCGTGGAGAGTCTCCGCGTCGGTGCGCAGCGACTGCTCGGCTGTCTCGGCCCGCTCGGACAGGACCCGGATCTGCTTCTCGCTGTCGCGCAAGGCGATGCGCAGCAGCTCGGCGGAGGTGCTCGCCAGGATCAGGAACCCGGCCAGGAGGAAGGCGCTGGCCGCGACCGGCCACACGGCGGAGTCGCCCCACGTGTCGATCCGGGCCACCCGGCCGTAGGTGACCGCGATGGCGGCCACGATGCACTCGTTGCGGGCCCACCTGGGCAGGCCGTCGAGGCGCATCAGGATGGCCACCACGACACCGCCGAGCACCGCCGCGGAGAGCATCCCGACGGGGAAGGAGGGTTCCGAGATGTGGAGCCTGGCCTCGAGGTCGAAAGCTGTGTAGGCGATCCGCGCGGTACCGAAGGTGATGCCGGTCGCCACGCCGAGCAGTATCGGAGTAGTCCGGTGGGCGATGGGCCGGTCACCGATGCCGCAGGCCAGGAGGGCGACGAACGGGATGGCCAACAGGGTGTCGAGCACGGTGTACGGCGTCGCGATCTTGGCTGCGGCTGCAGTGTCGAGCTCCAGGAGCGCGGACGGGATCTGGGTGATGGCCAGGGAGAGGATGGCCGCCCCCAGCCACGCCGACGCCTTGTTGGACGACACCCACCAGTGGATGGAGAGCAGGCCGCCGCTGGCCAGCGCGAGCGCTGTGGCGGTCACCCGCAGCATGGCGCCCGAGGTACCGACGGGCCAGTCGCTCACTGACACCACCGCGAAGCCGAGCACGTGGGGCAACAGGATCAAAAGGCTCAGGAGTAGCAGAAGCCACCATCGCCGACCCCGACTGAACGGGGTACCGGGACGGGACATCAGAGAAGAGCGGACAAAACGCCGTAGTCCTCGTGAGCGAGGGTCCCCCGACCCGATTTCTCGGCGCTCGTCCGCTGGGCTGTCCCCCAGCATTTGGCGAACCTAAGGCCTAAGACGGGAGATTATGGCCGACTTGGCCAGGTCATACCGCAAATTGGGTAGAGGTCTAGACCTGTCAAAGCCACCCGGGATCGATGCCAGGGGGCCAATCCTGCCTCCTGGAGCCGGTCTAGCCATCCCCCAGGTGGGGGTACTTTCGCGCCGGTTCCCCGCCTGTTTGGGGGTTTCCAGCTGCTAGCTGACCCACTCCTTGACCTGCGCAACGGTCGCCGCGGGGTCCTCGGACGCCGGAGCGACGGAGAGATTGGTGACGCCCGCCTCACGGAAGGCCGCGATCCGTTCCTTCACGTACGACTCCGGGCCGACCAGGTTGCCGGCCTCCAGCCACTCCATCGGCACGAGTGCCTCAGCGTCGCGCTTGTTGCCGTCGAGGTAGAGGTCCTGGATCTCCTTGGCCTCCTTCTCGTAGCCGTACTGGCACGCGAGGTCGTTGTAGAAGTTCTTGCCACGGGCGCCCATCCCGCCGACGTAGAGGGCGTAGACCGGACGCATCAGGTCGAGCATGCCCTTCACGTCCTCGCCGATGGCGACCAACCCGCCGGCGTTGACCTCCAGCGGTGCGAGGTCGGGGGAGCGCTTGGCGGTGCCGCGCGCGAGGGCGTCGCCCCACACCTCCTCGGCCTTCTCGGGATGGAAGAGCCAGGGGAGCCAGCCGTCGGCGACCTCCGCGGTCATCGCGACGTTCTTGTCGCCCAGTGCGGCCACCCACAGCGGTACGGCGGGGCGCTCGGGCCGGTTCAGCAGCTTGAGCGGCTTGCCGAGGCCGAGCCCCTGGTCCGCGGGGAGCGGGAGCTTGAAGACGCCGTCGCTGGTCAGGCGCTCGTGGCGCAGACCCTGGCGGATGATCTCGATGACCTCGCGGGTGCGGGCGATCGGCTTCTCGTACGGCACGCCGTGGAAGCCCTCGATCACCTGCGGCCCGGACGCGCCGAGCCCGATCACGGCGCGCCCGCCGGAGACGTTGTCGAGACCTGCGACCGTCTGGAGCAGCGCCCCCGGAGTGCGCGAGTAGACGTTGAGGATGGCCGCGCCGATCTCGACGGTCTCGGTCTTCGCGGCGAGGTAGCCCATCAACGTGGGCGCGTCGAAGCCGTAGGGCTCCGCGACCCAGATCGTGTCCAGCCCGGCCTTCTCGAGCCCGGCGACCTGGTCGGCGGTCTCCCGCGGGTTGCCGGCGTAGACGAGCGGCATCGAGAGCTTCACGATTCATCCCCTGTCGGGTGGCGGTCGGTGTCGGTCACTGTGACAAGATCGCTGTCACTATCGCAAGTGAGTGTGACCTAGCAGTTTCGCCGACCAGGAGAGCCCGACAGTGACGACGTACCGCATCGCCGTGATCGGTGGCACCGGACCGCAGGGGAAGGGTCTCGGCTACCGCTTCGCCCGCCACGGCCACACCGTAGTGCTCGGCTCGCGCGCCGCGGAGAAGGCAGTGCCGGTGGCGGCCGAGGTTTCCGAGCGGCTGGCCGGGGTGGCCGGCGCGGGGGAGGTGTCTGGCGCGGCCAACGCCGACGCGTGCACCGACGCCGACGTGGTGCTGCTCGCGGTGCCCTACGACGGCCACGACGAGCTGGTCGCCACCCTTCCGCTGGCGGGCAAGGTCGTCGTCTCGTGCGTGAACCCGCTGGGGTTCGACAAGGCCGGTCCCTACGGCCGGGTCATCGACGACGGCGAGGGCTCGGCCGCCGAGTCGGCCCAGCGGATCGCGCCCGAGGCGCAGGTGGTCGGCGCCTTCCACCACGTCTCGGCCGTCACGCTCTGGGGCGAGGACGACTATCTCCCCGACGAGGACGTGCTGGTGTGCGGTGACACCGCAGAGGCCAAGCAGGTCGTCATGGAGCTCGCCTCCTGCGTGACCGGTCGCGACGGCATCGACGCCGGCCGGCTCCGGCTGGCCCGCCAGCTCGAGCCGCTGACCGCCGTACTCATCTCGATCAACAAGAAGTACAAGACGCACTCCGGGGTGCGGATCTCCGGCGTCTGACCCTCAGCGCAGGCCGAGCGCGTCGCGCAGCGGTCCGGCGAGCTCGGCGGCCCTCGTGGTGCTGATGTGGCCGCGGTCGCGGTAGGCGATCGTCGAGCCGATCACCACCGGGCACAGGCCGTCGGCGCACAGCCACGACGTGGGGATGATGGTGGCCACGCCCGCCCGGTTGGCGGCGGTGATCGAGGCCTGCCGCATCCGGGTGCTCTGGTCGGCAGGTTCGAACAGGCAGTCACCGAGCTCGGCGTCGGGCGCCGCCAGGCAGCGCCCGGGGTCGTCCGGGAGCCGGGGCGTGTCGGCGAGCAGGACGATCCGCTCCGCGTGCGGTGAGTACGCCGCGAACGCGTCCTCGAAGCCGACCTCGAGACCCTCCTCCACCAGGTCCAGGTCCTCCACCAGCTCACCGTCCTGGTAGATCCCGTGCGGCGGCGGTGAGGTGGCGATCACCAGCAGGTCAGGATCCAGCTCGGCCACCTGCTCGACGACCCAGTCGTGGAAATCCCCGCACTCGGGCCAGTGAGCGCCGGAAACCACCCGACCGGGGTCGACGAAGGCCGCGGTGCACTGCGGCTTCACGAGGTAGTAGGCGGCGTACCCGGTCTCCTCCGCGATCTGCTCGAACGCCGGGATCCACTGCCGGGCGTGCGAGTCGCCGGTCACGACGATCACCCGGTCCGCGTCCTCGTCGCCGCGCCGGCACAGCGTGTCGACCCCGTCCTCGGTGTAGTCGCACTCGCCGACGTCGGCGACGTCGTCCTCGAGGTCGAGCAGGTCGGGGGTGAGGTCGCTCGGGATCGGCCAGCCCTCCTGGGCCGCGCGCACCGAGGCATCGACCAGCGCCTCGGGCGAGGAGTCGTCCTCGCCGAACGCGTCGGTGGTGATCGCCGGGTCGTTGCCGTGTTCCCCGCCCTGATGTTCCGACCAGGCCCAGCTGGACAGCGCGGTCGACAGCACCAGCACTAGCGACGCCGGGTAGAGGATCAGCGCCCTCCGCGGGACCCGCCACGTCCGGCCGGTGCGGAACGGCGTCTCCACGAACCGGAAGGTGAGGTAGGACAGCCCGAACGTCGCCGCGACGGCGACCAGCGTCTCGGGGACCGTGAGCTCGCGCTGCAGCCGGGTCACGGGCAGCACCAGCAACGGCCAGTGCCACAAATAGAGGGAGTAGGACCAGTCGCCGATGACGCGGGGCACGCGCAGCGACAACAGCTGGTTGGTCGTCGATGACGTCCGGGGCGAGGAGCCGGCGACGATCAACGTCGCCGCACCCAGCACCGGTAGTGCCGCCAGGTAGCCGGGGAAGGCGATGCCCTCGTCGTACGTCACCAGCGCGACCGCGATCGCCGCGATACCGCCCCAGCCCAGCACTTCGGCCAGCCAACGCCGCCGCATGTGCCGGCCGGTGTGGAGGAGTACCGCGAGCGCCGCTCCGACGGCGAGCTCCCAGGCCCGGGTCAGGCTCGAGAAGTACGCCACCTGGGGGGAGTCGGGTGTGTGCAGGACCGACCACGCGAAGCTCGCTGCGCCGATCAGCAGGATGGCGACGAGCAGCCCGCGCGTGGGCACCGAGCGACCACTCCCGCGACGGCGGGCGAGCAGCACCACCAGGCCGACCACCAGCGGCCACACCAGGTAGAACTGCTCCTCCACTGCCAGGGACCAGTAGTGCTGCAGGGGAGAGGTGGCCTGCTCCTGGGCGAAGTAGTCCGCCCCTTCGCGGGCGAAGTGGATGTTCGCGACGAACAGGGCCGACCAGATCGCGTCGCGGGCGACGTTGATCGCGTCGAGAAAGCTGAGCAACAACACCGAGGCGACCACGGTCACCAGCAGCACGAGCGTGGCGGCCGGCAGGATCCGTCGGGCCCGGCGCGCGTAGAAGCCGGTCAGCGAGATCCGGTCGGTCCGGGCGGCCTCGGCGAGCAGCAGCCCGGTGATCAGGAAGCCGGAGATCACGAAGAAGACGTCGACGCCGATGAAGCCGCCGGGCGCGACACCCGCGTGACCGACGATGACCGCGAGCACGGCGACGGCCCGCATCCCTTGGACGTCGCCTCGGAATGCGGTGTCCCGGTCCAACGCCCCATCGTTCATGGTGGGCACAGACTAACGAGCAGGGCTGCTGCACAGGCCTGGAACGACCGTTAGTGCCGACCGTTCCAGCTGTCCCAGAGTGCGGCGTAGGAGCCGCCGGCCGCCACCAGGTCGTCGTGCGAGCCGAACTCCGAGATCACGCCGTCCTCGACGACCGCGACCCGGTCGGCGTCGTGCGCGGAGAACAGCCGGTGCGCGATCGCGATGACCGTGCGCCCCTCGAGGACCGCCGCGAGCGAGCGCTCCAGGTGCCGCGCGGCGCGCGGGTCGATCAGCGAGGTCGCCTCGTCGAGCACCAGCGTGTGCGGGTCGGCGAGCACCAGGCGGGCGAGCGCGATCTGCTGGGCCTGAGCGGCGGGCAGGGCGCGGCCGCCGGAGCCGACCACCGTGTCCAGCCCGTCGGGCAGCGTCTCGACCCACTCCCGAGCATCGACCGCATCGAGGGCGGCCAGGATGTCGGCGTCGGTGGCGCCGGGCGGCGCCGCGAGCGCGAGGTTCTCGCGGAGGGTGCCGACGAAGACGTGGTGCTCCTGGGTGACCAGCGCGACATGCCCGCGCAGGTCGCCCAGCGGCAGCTCGACCAGGCCGACCCCGCCGACGGTGACCGCGCCGGTGCGCGGCGGGTGGATGCCGGCGAGCAGCCGGCCGAGCGTGGACTTCCCGGCGCCGGAGGGACCGACCATCGCGATCCGCTCCCCGACCCCGACGGACAGGTCGACGCCGTGCAGTACGTCGCGGCCCTCGACGTACGCGAACCGGACGTCGTCGGCATCGATCTGCTCGCCGCGAGGCGTGCGGCCGCTGACCTCGCGGTCGTCCGGCACGTGCGCGACGCCCAGCAGGCGGGCCATGGACGCCGCGCCCATCTGCAGCTCGTCGAGGATCGAGACGATCCGGTCGACCGGGTCGATCAGCATCTGCACGTAGAGCGTGGCCGCCGTGACGTCGCCGAGCGAGACCTGGCCCTGGGTGTAGAGGTAGCCGCCGAACAACAGCGTGCACACCGTGGGGATCAGGTAGGCGATCTCCATGTTCGGGAAGAAGACGGTGCGCAGGAACAGGGTGTACCGCTCCGCGTCGTAGGACTTCTTGATGTCGCGGTCGAGGCTGTCGATCCGCTCGTCGGCGAGGCCCAGCGCCTCGACGCTGCGGGCGCCCTCGACGGTCTCGGTCAGCGTCGCGTTGATGACGGAGTACGACGCGCTCTCGCGCAGGTAGCCGTCCTTGGCGCGCGCGAGGTACCACCGCAGCCCGATCACCAGCGGCGGCACGCCCAGCAGACAGGGGAGCACGACCCACCAGCCGACACTCAGCGCTGCCGCGAAGGTGAGCACAGCGGTGATCACCGCGATCGTCCACTCGGGCAACGCCCAGCGCACCGACCAGCCGAGCTGCTCCACGTCCCGGCTGGTCCGGGTGAGCAGGTCGCCGGAGCCGGCCGACTCGACGACCCCGACCGGCAGGGCCAGCGCGTTGCCCACGAAGTCCTCGCGCAGCTCGGCCAGGACCCGCTCGCCGAGCACCTGGCTGACGTAGCGGGCGTAGCGGGTGAGCACGGTCTGGACGACCAGGAACCCCGCAAGCAGAGCGATCACCCGGTCGACGTGCGCCGTGGTGGTGCCCTGCTCGACCGCCTCGACCAGGTCGCCGAGCAGTCGCGGCGCGGCGAGCGCGGCGACGGCGGCGAGACAGTGGAGCAGCACCGCGCCACCGAGCAGCCGCGGGTAGCGACGGGCCAGCGACCGGACGTAGGTGCGCATCGCCGGTCCGTCCGCCACCGGAAGGATCGTGGTGCTCATGTGAGCACCTCCGACGGCTGGAGCTCGGTCTCCCGGGTGACCACGGCCCGGTAGTCGGCGCTCGTGCGGAGCAGCTCGCCGTGGCTGCCGGTGGCGACCACGCGCCCGTCGCGGAGCAGCGCGACCTCGTCGACGGCGTCCAGCATCAGCGGGCTGGTCGAGGTGACCACGGTGGTCCGGCCGGCACGGTGCTGCCGCAGCCGCGCGGCGATCCGGGCCTCGGTGTGCGCGTCGACCGCCGAGGTCGGCTCGACCAGGATCAGGATCTCGGGATCGGCCGTGAGCGCCCGCACCAGAACCAGGCGCTGCCGCTGACCACCCGAGAAGCTCCGGCCGCGCTCGTTGACGATCGCGTCCAGTCCCTCGGGCAGCGCGTCCAGGATGTCGTCGGCCGATGCGGTGTCCAGCGCGAGGCCCAGCCCGCCGGTGCCGTTCACGTCGAGCCGGTCGCCGAGCCGCCCGGAGAACAGCGCGGCGCCGGTGTCGGAGACGACGATCCGGCGGCGTACGTCGGCGCGCGCCATCGCGGTCAGGGGTACGCCGCCCAGGGTCACGTCGTCGTCGGGCGCCGGGGCGCACATGCCCAGCCGGTCGGCGAGCCGCGCCGACTCGTCCGGGTCATCGCTCACGATCGCGGTGACCGCACCTGGCCGGACCCGCAGCCCCGACCGGGCGTCGTACAGGACGGATCCGGGGGGCGGGAGGTCGGCCGGGTCCGCGGGGTCCGTGACCTCGGGAGTGAGTGCCAGCACCCGGCAGACCCGACTGGCCGAGACCCGGGCCCGGATGAACTTGTTCGCGTACTCGGTCGCGGTCCGCAGCGGGATCATCAGGAACGCGGCGTAGCCGTAGAACGCGACCAGCTCGCCGGCGGTGATCCGGTCGGCGACGGCATACCGCGCCCCGATCCAGACCACGACGACGACGAAGACGCCAGGGAGGAACACCTGGAGCGCGTCGAGCACCGACTGCAGCTTGGCCACCTCGACCCCGGCCCGCCGGGTGGTCTGCGACTCCCGGCGGTAGCGGTCGTGGAAGACCTGCTCGCCGCCGATCCCGCGCAGCACCCGCAGCCCGCCGACGATGTCGTTGGCGGTGTTGGAGAGGTCGCCGGTCAGCTCACGCTGCCGCGCGCTGCGGCGCTGGAGCGGCGCCAGCAGCGGACCCACGAGCAGCATCAGCGCGGGCACGCCGATCAGCACCACGAGGCCAAGCGTGACCGAGGTCTGGAGCAGGATCACCGAGACCAGCAGGAAGGATACGATCGCGCCGGCGAACCGCGCGGAAGCGTCCATCACCTGGCCGAGGTGGGAGATGTCGCTGGTCCCGATCGCGACGACCTCGCCCGTCGAGACCTTGCGGGGCAGGGTGGCGCCGAGGTGCACCGCGTGCCGGCCGACCAGCTGGACGGTGCGGTAGGCCGCGGTCAGCCAGTTGGTGACGGCGAACCGGTGCCGGATGATGCCGCTGGCCGCCTGGATCAGGCCGATGGCGAACAACAGCCCGGCATACCAGAGCAGGGCCTCGGTGTCCTTGGCGGCGACGCCACGGTCGATCGCCCGGCCGATCACGAACGGCATCACCGCCTGGCTGCTCATCCAGACGATGCCGAAGAACATCCCCAGAGAGAGGGTGCGCCGCTGGCCCTTGGCCATCCACCACAGGTAGCGCACCGCGGAACGATGGTCCGCGGTGCCTGGATGGTCGAGAGGGAGCGGCCGCACCAGGCCACGTTACGGACGAGACGGGTGTGACTTCGACCGATTTACCGGCGGGGCTAGACGAGGTCCTTGGTGATCAGGCGCCGGGGGAGCAGGACCAGCAACCCGACCAGGACCAGGGCCATGGCGGCGCCGACGACAGCGGCCCAGGTGCGGTCGACGACCACGTCGAAGACGAAGGTGGTGGTGCCTACGACGAGCAGTGCGACGGCGCCCAGGGCGAGGCTCGCGATCTTGCCCGCAGTCTTGACCAGCCGCTCCTTCACCTGCCGGCCGGACAGCGTGCGGTGCGCGGCCACCGGAGTCAGCACCAGCGCCGTGGTCACGCCTGCCAGCACCACAAGCACGAGGTAGAAGTCGCGCTGGAACTCTTCGAGGTCCCCGAACTTCTCCTGGAAGGGAAGCGTGAGCAGGAACCCCGCGAGGAGCTGGACGCCGGTCTGCATGACCCGAAGCTCCTGGAGGAGGTCACCCCACTTGCGGTCGGCGCGCTGCTGCGAGGTCTCGTCCCTCCCCGTCTCCTCCTTGTCGTTCACGATGCCCGGTTCCCCTCAGACGGCGAGTTCATCCACGACTTCCGCGCCGGGGAGCTCGCCCAGCAGCCGGCCGGGGAGCACGATCTTCGAGCGGCGCAGGCCGGAGCCGATGATCGCGACGTCGATGTCGAGGCAGCGTGGGTCGACCAGGACCCGCCACCCGTCGGGCAGGCCGAGCGGGGTGATCCCGCCGTACTCCATCCCGGACTCCTCCACCGCCCGGTCCATGGAGAGGAACGACGCCTTGCGTACGTCGAGCAGCCGGCGGACCCGGTTGTTGACGTCGGCGCGGGTGTCGGCCCGCACCACGCAGGCCGCGACCCGCTCCTCCCCGGCCCGGCTGCCCGCGATCACCACGCAGTTGGCGCCGGTGTCCATGGGCAGGTCGTAGGCCGCGCTCATCGCCGCCGTATCGGCGTGATCCGGGTCGATCTCAACGACCGCTACCTCCCCGGCCGCCGGCCAGGCCGCAATGGCGGCCATCACCGGCGGGGCGAGGAGGTCGGGGTGGTCGAGGGCGGGCAGTGAGGTCAGGGTGCCGATCTCGGGAAGGGTCACCCGGCCGATTCTGCCCGGGTCCTACGCGGTGGGCATCACGGCCCAGGCCACGACGTACGCGACCACGACGCTGCCGAGTCCGAGGACCGCGCCGACGACCGTGAGGACCCGGACCAGGGTGGGGTCGAGGCCGAAGTAGTCGGCCACGCCGGCACAGACGCCGCCCATCATCTTGTTGTCGGTGTTGCGCACCAGGCGCTTGCGGCTCGCTTCGGCGTTCATCGGTTCTCCTCGTTGGGGGGTTCGGTGTCGGTCTCTGTGTCGGTGTCGGTGTCGGTCTCGTCGTGGTCGGGCTCGGCCGCCTCGAGAGGTGCGACCCAGCCGACCTTGCGGGTCTCGTGGCCGCGGTGACCGGTCGCCGCGAGGGCGATCAGTCCGGCGGCCCCGGCGAGCACCCACGGGGCGGGCAGCAGCCACCGGACGTCCTCGCCCTCGACGACATCGCCGATGACCAGGGCCCAGACGGCCAGCAGGCCGAGCAGCGCGATGCCCATCACGAGATGGCCGACGTTGACCGGGTGCCGGCCGCTCTCGCGCTCGGTCGCTTCGGTGACGGCAGTGTCGGTCATCGGTCGATCCTCTCTTCGGTGTCGACGGTGATCTCGCCGAGCACGAGCTCGGCGTCGATGCTCAGGACGGGGGCGCCAGTGGTGCGGGCGCTGTGCCGGGCGGTGTTGGAGCTGCTCTCGTTCTCCCCGAACAACCGGGTCTCGCCGCCGTCGACATTCGCGTCGACCTCGACGTCGACACCGTCGGGCACGGTCACCACGATCTGGCCGAACACGGCCTCGACGTCGATGTGCCGGCCGTCGAGGTTCTCGATGTCTCCCACGTCGCTCAGGTCGAGGTCGATCTTGCCGGCGAACAGCTCGTAGGTGTCATCGACGTCCGCAGCCAGGACCGGGGACGCCTCGATCTTGCCGGCGTCCACCTCGTGGGCAGCTGTGGCACCGGCGGTCGCCACCGCCGCCAGCAGTCCGAACGCGATCAGTCCACCGGCTCGGCCGTAGAAGGCGCCGACGACGAGCATCACGCCACTCAGCCCGAGGGCGACGGCGGGGTACGCCGAGTCGGTGACCGGCCCGCCGGCCAGGTCGATGATGCCGAGCACGCCGATGGCGAGAGCGGTGAGCGCCATGGTCCACCAGAACAGGATCGGCCCGCGCTTCTTGGGGTTCCGCGGCGGCGGCGGGTAGTACGCCGCCGGTGCGCCCGGGTGTCCCGCACCGGGATACGTCACGCCCGGGGTCGGGTGCGTCGGGGCGGGGGGACGGGGCCGCCCGTCACCGCGAACGCTGACGATCACCAGCGCGATCACACCCAGGATGGCCAGTGGCCAGGGGAAGCCCCAGTCGCCCATCGAGTCACCGACGACGGCCAGCGCCGCGATCGCCCCGACGATGATCAGGGCCACGCCCCGGCTGCGGTCGTCGAGCCGCAGCTTGACGTCGTTCGTCTCCTCCTCGGGCACCAGGAGCCAGATGGCGCCGTAGATCAGCAGGCCGGCGCCGCCGAAGAAGATGAGCACCACCAGCGCCACGCGAAGGATGATCGGGTCGACGTCGAGGTGCCGGGCCAGTCCGCCGGCAACGCCGGCGATCTTGCGGTCGTGGCGGCTGCGGCGCAGCCGACCGAGGTCGCGGATCTCGTCGCGGGTCACGCGGGGCCCGTCATCCGGACCGGCGTGCCCGCCGGGGTCCGACGGGTGCTCGGTCGGAGCCTCGGGGGGGTTCTGTGTCATGTCATCCAGACTGCGGTGTCGCGGGGCTCCGCACCATCGGGGAGGACCCTGGTTCTAGGCGCTCCCGGGCACGTCGTCGCTCAGGGGCGGACCGGGGTTCGTCCTCATGGTTGCGCAGTGTCGCCTGTGTGACGATTGAGCAGAGATGAGCACCCCCGCCGCCCAGGCCGGTCGCGCACCGCGTCGGGCCACCCGTGACCTCCGCGAGCCGATCATCGGCGGCGTGGCGTCCGGGCTCGCCCGCCACCTGGCGCTCCCGGTGCTCTGGATCCGGGTCGGCTTCGTGGTGACCGCCGCGCTGGGTGGCATGGGCATCGCGTTCTACGCCGCGCTGTGGCTGCTGCTTCCCGCCGGCGACCAGTTCGAGACCGCCGCGCCCGGCCTCGAGAGCGCCTCGCGCGGCGGGCGTCGCCCGGGCCGGATCCGCAGGCTGACCGACGTCGGCCCGATCGTCGTCCTCGCGGCGCTCGGCCTCGGCCTCGTCTTCACCTTGGAGGCGCTGTTCGGCCGGGGTGCGCTGATCTGGCCGATCGCGATCGGGCTGGCCGGCATCGCCCTGCTCTGGCGGCAGGCCGACGAGGCGCAGCGCGAGCGCTGGCTCGACACCACCGGCCGGATCAACCCCGCGCGGGTGATCCTCGGCGACGGCGGGTGGGCGTCGTACGCCCGGCTGGCTGCCGGTGTCGGCCTGATCATCCTGGCCCTCCTGGTGTTCGCGTTGCGCAGCGGTTCGTTGTCGCTCGCGCTCGACGTCACGTTCGCGGCCCTGGTCGGCGTGGTCGGCATCGGCATCGTCGTCGGCCCGTGGATCTTCCGGCTAGCCACCGAGCTGACCGACGAGCGTGCCGAGCGGATCCGCACCCAGGAACGCGCCGACGTCGCCGCCCACCTGCACGACTCGGTGCTGCAGACCCTCGCGCTGATCCAGAAGAACTCGGGCGACTCCGCGGCGGTCGCCCGCCTGGCGCGCGCCCAGGAGCGCGACCTGCGCGCCTGGTTGTACGTCGGTGAGTCCAACGACGACCGCACCGTCGCCAGCGCGCTGCGCGGGGTCTCGGCAGAGGTCGAGGATGCCCACGGGGTCACCGTCGACGTGGTGACCGTCGGCGACCGCGACTACGTCGAGGCGCTCCGGCCGGTGGTAGCGGCGACGCGGGAGGCGGTCACCAACGCGGCCAAGCACGCCGGCGTACCCAGCGTCGACGTCTACGCCGAGATCACCGACGGCGCGGTCGACGTGTTCGTGCGCGACCGCGGCAGCGGCTTCGACCCCTCCGTCACGCCCGAGGACCGGTACGGCGTCCGGAACAGCATCATCGACCGCATGCAGCGGCACGGCGGCACCGGCGAGATCCGGTCCACCCTCGGCGAGGGCACCGAGGTGCACCTGCACCTGCCCCGACCCGCAGACCAGGAAGGCGACGACGAATGACGACAGGCCCAGGAAAGACAGGGGAGTCGCGAATGATCGGAGTGGTGATCGTCGACGATCACGGCATGTTCCGCCGCGGCGTCCGCGCCGAGCTCGAGGCGGCCGGGTCGGGCGTCGTGCACGTGCTCGCCGAGGCCGCCGACGTCGACGAGGCGGTGAAGGCGGTGGCCGAGCACCAGCCCGACGTCGTACTCCTCGACGTACACCTGCCGGGCGGAGGCGGTGTCGAGGTGATGCGGCGCAGCACCTCGCCGGACAGCAAGTTCCTGGCGTTGTCGGTCAGCGACGCCGCCGAAGACGTGATCGGGACCATCCGTGGCGGCGCGCGTGGCTACGTCACCAAGACGATCACCGGTCCCGAGCTGGTGTCGGCGATCCGCCGGGTCTCCGACGGCGACGCCGTCTTCTCGCCGCGGCTCGCCGGTTTCGTGCTGGACGCGTTCGCCGGCTCGATCGAGGTCGCGGCGGTGGACGAGGACCTCGACCGGCTCACCGAGCGCGAGCGTGAGGTGATGCGGCTGATCGCCCGTGGCTACGCCTACAAGGAGGTCGCGAAGGAGCTGTTCATCTCGATCAAGACAGTCGAGACCCACATGTCGTCGGTGCTGCGCAAGCTCCAGCTCTCCTCTCGCCACGAGCTCACCCGGTGGGCCTCCGACCGCCGCCTGCTCTGACCCAGCCGTTTCCGCACGCCCCGTGAGGGGTACAGCGGGCTGTGACCGCTACCGAAAGCCGGACGGACGAGGAGCTCGACGAGGGCGGCCTCAAGCGCACCATCACCGGCAGACAGCTGTTCTTCTACACCCTCGGCGATGTCCTCGGCTCGGGCATCTACGTCCTGATCGGGCTCGTTGCCGCCGCCGTCGGTGGCGCGTTCTGGATCGCGTTCGCGGTCGGCATCTCGGTCGCGGCGATCACCGGTACGGCGTACGCCGAGCTGGTGACGAAGTACCCGAAGGCGGCCGGTGCCTCGCTCTACGTCAACAAGGCGTTCGGCAGCAAGGCGCTGACGTTCCTGGTCACCGTGTCGTTCCTCTCGGCGAGCTTTGCGGCCGCCGGGTCCCTGGCGAGTGGGTTCGCGGCCTACTTCGCCGAGCTCTGGGCCGCGCCCCCGGCACTGCTGATCACCCTGCTGTTCGTCCTGGCCCTGTCGATCGTGAACTTCATCGGGATCACCGAGTCGGTCGTCGTCAACATGGTGATGGCGTTCGTCGAGATCCTCGGGCTGGCGATCGTGATGTTCATCGGCGTCTGGTACATCGCCGAGGGCAACGCCGACTTCGGCGTCCTGACCGACTTCAGCACCGACGGCAGCCCCGCGCTCGCCATCCTGGCCGGTGTCGCCCTGTCGTTCTTCGCGATGACCGGCTTCGAGAACACCGCGAACGTCGCGGAGGAGACCATCGACCCGCACCGGTCCTTCCCGCGTTCCCTGATCGGCGGCATGGTCGTGGCCGGGGTCATCTACGTGCTGGTCTCGGTAGCCGCGGCACTCACGGTCGACACCGAAACCCTCGCCGGGTCCGATGCGGCCCTGCTGGAGGTCGTGGAGAAGGGGATCCTCCCGCTCGACACCGGATTCATGTCCAACCTGTTCGTGGTGATCGCGATGATCGCCATCACCAACACCACGCTGGTGGCGGTCGTCACCCAGCCCCGGATCCTCTACGGCATGGCCAACGAGGACGTCGTTCCGGACGCCTTCGCGAAGATCCACTCCAGCCGTCGCAGCCCGTGGGTGGGGCTGATCTTCAGTGCCGTGGTCGTGGGCGCGCTTCTGGTCGCCGGCACGTTGCTCACCGAGGCCGGCTCTGCGGTCAACCTCGTGGAGCGGCTGGCCCTGGTGACAGTGCTCTTCCTGCTCTTCATCTACATGCTGGTGATCGTCTCCGCGCTGAAACTGCGCGGGCAGGACGAGACCGAGGACACGTTCCGGGCCAACACGGGTCTGCTGATCGTCGGGCTTCTGGGCAACGCGGCGATCCTGGGCTGGTCGGTCTACGACGACCCGGCCGCGCTGCTCTGGTGCGCGGCTCTCATCGCGGTAGGCGTGGTGCTCTTCCTGATCGAGCGCTACCTCACACCCGACCGCTGACTACGCTCGAGGAGTGCGTCGGCTGCTGCTCTACCTAGTGGTGCCGGCGGTACTGGTCGCCGGGTGCTCCGAATCGTCGCGCTCTGAATCGGAGACGCCGGCCGACCCATCTCCGAGCCCGGTAGCGACGCCGTCGCCGTCGCCATCAACCAGCCAGGAGCCCGGGCCGTCGTACTCCACGTGGGAGCTGGGCGCGTACCCGTTGCGACTCCGCCCCGACGGGCTGGGCGAGATCCGCGCGACGCCGCCGTCGCTGCGCGAGCGGCGGTACCCGACCGTCGACGTACTGCCACCGCCCGCGGACGGTCGATTCCACGGCACCGTCGGCCCGGTCACTCCGGAGATCCGGGCGCGTTCGACCTGGAAGCCGGCGTGCCCGGTGGCCCTGGACGCGCTGCGCTACCTGACGGTCTCGTTCCGCGGCTTCGACGGTGCCGCGCACACGGGCGAGCTGATGGTGGCCGCGAGCGAGGCGGACGACGTGGTGTCGGTGTTCCGCGCGCTGTACGCCGCCCGCTTCCCGATCGAGGAGATGCGGATACCGACCACGGACGACCTCGACGCGCACCCGACCGGCGACGGCAACAACACCGGAGCCTTCGTGTGCCGGCCGACCGTCGGCGCGACGTCGTGGTCCGTGCACGCCTACGGCCTGGCCATCGACGTGAACCCGTTCATGAACCCGTACCAGCGCGACGACGTGGTGCTCCCCGAGCTCGCCTCCAGCTATCTGCGCCGCGACTGGCAGCGTCCCGGCATGTTCGGCCCGGACTCGCTGGTGGTGCGCGAGTTCGCCCGGATCGGGTGGTCCTGGGGCGGCGCCTGGCGCACGCTCAAGGACTACCAGCATCTCTCCGCGACCGGTCGATAGCGCTGGTCTACTCTTCGGCCACATGGAGACGCTGCGCCAGATCCTGCTGGTGATCCACATTCTCGGTTTCGCCGCACTGATCGGCGGTCTGATCGTTCAGGCCGGCGCCCCCGAGCGGGTCGTCAACGCGGCCATGCGCGACGGGGTCGGTACGGCGTTCCTCGCCGGCATCGCGCTGGTCGGCGTACTCGAGGCCGACGACCAGGACGTCAACCACACCAAGATCGCGGTCAAGGGCCTGATCGGCCTGGTGCTGCTGATCCTGGTGATGGCCAACGCCCGCAAGGAGACGATCCCGAAGGGACTCTGGCTCGGTCTGTTGCTGCTGTCGATCGCCAACGTCTGCGTCGCGGTGCTCTGGTCATCCGCGCACGCCTGAGCGACCGCCCTCACCCGCATGTAACACGCCGTTCGCCCAACTAGAAGGCCGTTGCAGCAGCCGGGTAGATCGGTCAACGGCGTGTTACAGCGCCGGTTGACGCTGAACGCGCAGGTCACGCTGCGCGGCGCCCCGGACGAGGGCGCGGCCCGCGGGCGACGTACGGCGTCAGGTCGTCGATCGACTCTCCGAACCGTCGACACGTGTCGAGGTACTCGCGGCGAAGCCGATCGAGAGTGCGCTCGCGGGCGAGACCGAAGAGGTCGTCCCACACCACCCGCGACATGCCGAGCTTGAAGCCACACAGCCAGTCTTGACGCTGCTTCTCCCGCCAGACGACCTCGTCGGCCGAGGCGAGCGCATACCCGCCGTCGTCGACCCGTTGGTACTTCACCTTTCCGTCGAACTCGAACAGGTGCCGACCGAGCCGAAGGTCACACCACGCCGTACGTCCGCCGGCACTCAGCCCGAACTGCGTGTGCGGGCGGCCGAAGCCGAGTTCGGTGACGACCTCTCGGGTGAGGGTCTCCCCAACCGAGTCCGCGTCCGGGTCCGAGAGGTCGACCGCCTCACGGACGATGGTGACGTAGGGCCAGGACCTCATGAGCGCGACCTCGATGTCGAGCTCGGCCAGGGTCGTCCCGGCGCGTCGCGCCGAGTCGATGGCCACTACCCCTGCGCGCAGGCCGTGTTCCCGGGCGATGTCGACCGCGGTCCGGGCCGGACCGAGCACCCGGATCCCACCAACCTCCACGAGCCGATCCGCGACGTACGGCGCGAGATGATGCTTCACACCGTGCCGAAGGTGAGAACCGACGACGCCAGGCCTGGTGACATGCGTCATCGGTGTGCGAGGTCGGAGGACTGCCAAGTCGAGCTCGTGGGCAGCAGAGTCGTGGCTCCTCTCGTGGGGACGACTGATGCGCAGGCAGGCCGCCCGGTCGACGAGGAGACGTTGATCGCGGTATCTCCCGAGGGAGGCGACGTACGCCGCCTCGGCGTAGACCCCGCGCCGTACGGCCACAAGGTCGCCGTGCCGCACCAGCCGGTCGACGCGCTCCGGGGCCATCCCCGCCGCGACCGCCTGCGAGCGCGTGACCAGTCCGTGCTGGGTAGCCATGATGCCCAGGACCGTGGGATTCATGGCGACACCGTGGCTGCGAAAGAGCGCTGCCGCCACCGACCTCTCGTCACCTGTGGACGGCCGTCTGAGCGCATGCTCGAGTCGGCGCTTGTAACACGCGGTCCACCCAGCTATCGAGCTGCTGCAACGGCCTGGAAGGTCGGTCAACAGCGTGTTACATGCGAGAGCGGCCGCCGGTGTCAGCGCCCCCACGTAGGGTTGCGAACAGGATGAGTACGCCGTTGCCCCAGCCTGGGTTCGACCTTCCGGGCTTCGACCAAGCTCCCGCCGAGGAGCCGCGGACCACTCGTCGCGGCCCGTCCGCCGACGAGCTGCTCGAGGGACTCAACGAGCCCCAACGCGCGGCGGTCCGGCACGCCGGAGCGCCGCTGCTCGTGGTGGCCGGCGCGGGATCCGGCAAGACCAGGGTGCTGACCCGGCGGATCGCCTGGCTGATCTCCGAGCGGAAGGCGCACCCCGGCTCGATCCTCGCGATCACGTTCACCAACAAGGCCGCGGCCGAGATGAAGGAGCGGGTCGAGGAGCTTGTCGGACGGCGGGCGCGGGTGATGTGGGTGAGCACGTTCCACTCCGCGTGCGTGCGGATCCTGCGCAAGGAGATCGACAAGGTCGGCTTCAAGTCCAACTTCTCGATCTACGACGCCCAGGACCAGAAGCGGCTGATGACGCTGGTCATCCGCGACCTCGACCTCGACCCCCGCCGCTACCAGCCGGGTCCGGTGCTGCACTGGGTCAGCAACCACAAGAACGAGCTGCGCGACCACGAGGAGGTCGCGGCCGACGCGCGCAACGGGATCGAGGAGACCTACTCCGCGGCGTACACGACCTATCAGCGCCGGCTGCGCGAGGCCAACGCCCTCGACTTCGACGACCTGATCATGTCCACGGTGCATCTCCTCCAGGCGTTCCCCGAGGTGCGGGAGGTCTACCGGCGCCGGTTCCGGCACGTGCTCGTCGACGAGTACCAAGACACCAACCACGCGCAGTACGCCCTGATCCACCAGCTCTGCGCCGACGACCCCGAGCTCACCGAGGAGGAGCGGGTGGAGCCCGCCGAGCTGATGGTGGTGGGCGACGCCGACCAGTCGATCTACGCCTTCCGGGGCGCCAACATCCGCAACATCCTCGACTTCGAGCAGGACTTCCCCAACGCCACCACGATCATGCTGGAGCAGAACTACCGCTCCACCCAGACCATCCTCAACGCCGCCAACTCCGTGATCGGCCACAACCAGGGCCGCAAGCCGAAGCGGCTCTGGTCCGACGCCGGCGACGGCCAGCGGATCGTGGGCTACGTCGCCGACGACGAGCGCGACGAGGCGCGGTTCGTCTCCGAGGAGATCGACACGCTCACCGACGAGGGTGCCAAGCCGGGCGACGTCGCGGTGTTCTACCGCACCAACGCCCAGTCGCGAGTCTTCGAGGAGGTGTTCATCCGCACCGGCCAGCCCTACAAGGTCGTCGGCGGGGTGCGCTTCTACGAACGCCGCGAGGTGCGCGACGCGCTCGCCTACCTGCGGATGCTGGTCAACCCCGATGACCAGGTCTCGCTGCGCCGGATCCTCAACGTCCCCAAGCGGGGCATCGGAGACCGGGCCGTCGCCTGTGTGCAGGAGCTGTCCGACCGGGAGCGGATCACGTTCTGGGAGGCGCTGCGCCGGGCAGACGAGGCGCCCGGTGTGGCCACCCGAAGCCTGGCCAACATCAACGGCTTCGTGGCCATGGTCGAGGAGCTGCAGTCGATGGTCGACGCGGGGGAGCGGGCCGACGTGATCCTCGAGTTCGTGCTGGCCCGCTCGGGCTACCTCGAGCAGCTGGAGGCCTCCGAGGATCCCCAGGACGCCACCCGGGTGGAGAACCTCGGCGAGCTGGTCGCGGTCGCCCGCGAGTTCTCCGAGGACCCGGTGGCCGGGCCGTCGGCGGACCCGGCGGACGTCGACGCGGGCATCGTCGCACCCGGCCTCGGTGACTTCCTCGAGCGAGTGGCGCTGGTCGCCGACACCGACCAGATCCCCGACGAGCCCGACGCTGAAGACCTGGGCGTGGTGACCCTGATGACATTGCACACCGCCAAGGGCCTGGAGTTCCCGGTGGTGTTCCTGACCGGCCTCGAGGACGGCGTCTTCCCACACTCGCGCTCGCTCGGCGACCAGCCCGAGCTGGAGGAGGAGCGCCGGCTCGCCTACGTCGGCATCACCCGGGCCCGCGAGCGGCTCTACATCTCCCGTGCCGTGGTGCGGTCGGCCTGGGGTGCGCCTTCGCACAATCCCGGCTCGCGGTTCCTCGACGAGCTCCCCGTCGACCTCGTCGACTGGCGGCGCACCGAGGCCGCCCAGACCTCGTGGGGCCGCACCGACCTGGCCAGCGGCTCACCCGCTCAGCTGGGGGCGCCGACGGCCGCCGGGCGGCGCAACTTCTCCACGGCCGCGGCTCGCGCCGACGCGGCGTCGAAGGCCAAGCCGGCCCGGGAGATCCCCTCGCTCGAGCCCGGCGACCGGGTCGTGCACGACTCCTTCGGCATGGGCACCGTGGTCGCCGTCGAGGGCGCCGCCGACAAGGCCGTGGCCTCGATCGACTTCGGGTCCGAGGGCGTCAAGCGGCTGCTGCTGCGCTACGCGCCCGTGGAGAAGCTCTGAAAGTCCGTCGCTGACCCGCGGCCCGTGCGGCTAGCCTTCGCCCGCGTCACCTCAACGGTGAGAACAGAGGGGCATCGGTGGACTCCAGCAGCGGTCGATCATCCGGAGACGGCACACCAGCAGGCGAGGCGGCAGCCGACCTGCGGCAACGGATGACGGGGCCGGTCCTGCTCCCCGACGACCCGACGTACGACGAGTACCGCCGGGTCTGGAACGCGATGGTCGACCGCCGGCCCGGGCTGATCGCCCGGTGCTCCGGCCTCGACGACGTCCGCGCGGCGATCGCCGTGGCTCGCGAGCACGGGCTCGAGGCCGGTGTGCTCTGTGGCGGACACAGCATCCTCGGGCTCGCGGTGCCGGACGGCGGGCTGGTGATCGACCTGCGGCCGATGGCTGAGGTCCGGGTCGACCCCGACGCCCGCCGGGCCACGGTGCAGGGCGGCGCCCTGCTCGGCGCTCTCGACGCGGCTACCCAGCCCCATGGCCTGGCCACCACGGCCGGCAACGTCTCGCACACCGGGGTGGGCGGGCTGACCCTCGGCGGCGGGATGGGCTGGCTGGCCCGGGAGTACGGCCTCACCTGTGACAACGTCGTCTCGTTCGAGGTGGTGACGGCGGCCGGCGAGGTGGTGCGCGCGAGCGAGGACGACCACCCCGAGCTGTTCTGGGGGCTGCGCGGCGGCGGCGGCAACTTCGGGGTCGTGACCGAGTTCGAGTTCCGGCTCCACGACGTGGGCACCCAGGCGCTCAGCGTCGAGCTCGACTTCCCGGGGTCGGAGGCGCACGACGTACTCGCAGGCTGGCGCGACCTCGCTCCGGCGGCGCCGCGGCAGGCGACCCTCGCCGCCACGGTCTACGGCGGAGTGGTCACGGTCGGCTACGTGTGGGTGGGCGACCCGGACGCCGGGCGTGGGCTGCTCCCCGACCTGCGCGCGCTCGGGACGCCGGTGGAGGAGCGGGTCCAGGACCTCTCCTACCTCGAGCTCCAGCGGCGCGAGGACACCCTCGAGGCGCACGACATACGGCGCTACTGGAAGGGTCACTACCTGCCCGAGCTCAGCGACGGCGCCATCGACGCCCTCGCGGCGCACCCACCGGAGTTCGCCGGCGGGCTGCAGGCCTACGGCGGCGCGATCGCTGACGTGGCTGACGACGCCACCGCGTTCAGCCACCGCGGCGCCGCCTTCGAGTACGTCGGTGCGGCGCGCTGGACCGACCCTGCCCAGGACACCGACAGGATGGCCCAGGCCCGCGAGGCCGCGGGCGGGCTCACGCCGTACGCCAGCGGCGCTTACGTGAACGCCCTCACCGATGAGGGGGCGGCGGGGGTGGCCCGCGCCTACTCACCGGCGAAGCTGGCCCGGCTGACAGCGCTGAAGAACGTCAACGATCCGGAGAACTTCTTCCACCTGAACCAGAACATCCCGCCGTCGCAGACGGGGGACGCGCCCCAGGGGTGAGGGCCTACGGCGTGACGCCGTGGACCACGAACGCGGCGTAAGGGTCAACCGGGTCGCCGCCGCCGGGGCGGACCTCGACGTGCAGGTGGGAGCCGGTCACGTGGCCGGTGGAGCCGACCGCGCCGATGATCTCGCCGCCTCGGACGGTGTCGCCCTCGCTGACGTTGTAGGCCGACTGGTGGCAGTACCAGATCTCGGTGCCGTCCTCGAGCGTGACGACTGTCTTGTTGCCGTAGGACCCGTCGTAGCCGACGAACGTGACGACGCCGTTGGCGATCGCCTTGATCGGGTCGCCCTCGTCGCCGTTGAAGTCCAAGCCGGTGTGGTAGCTCGACCACAGGCCGTACTCACCGAACCGCGCGGTGATGATGGCCGGATCGATCGGCAGCACCCAGCGGTTCTCAGCGATCTTGTCGGCCTGCCGCTCGGCGAGCTGGGCGAGCTCTCCGAGCGCGGCGTCGCGCTGCTCCGCGACCTGCTCGGCTTCCTTGACCAGCTCGGCGCCGGCGGCGTCCTCGAGTGCGTCGCGGCGAGAGTCGCGGCTCACCTGGGGACCGCGCTCCATCAGGTTGACCGAGCCGACGCCGGCCTCGCCCCTCATCGCGCTGGCGGCGTTGAACCTCGCCTCGTGTCCTGCAAGGTCGGGCGTGGTGGAGGTCACCACTCCACCCACCGCGACGGCCAGCGAAGCGACACCGAGCAGCACCGGCGGGGATGGAAGCCCCTTGAACAGCGGCCCGCGGGATCCCGCGTGCTTGACCGCCTTGCGCTTGCCGGGGGCCGATCCGACCGCCGGGATGGACGCGGTGGTCTCGGCCTCGTGGGCGGCCAGGACGCTCTCGCTCAACAGCAGCGGCTCGGCCGGAGCAGCGGTCTCGACCTCTGCCGGCACGGACTCCTCGGACGCGCGCCCGGCGACCCTGCGGCCGGAGTACTTGGGGTCCTTTGGAGTCCTCGAAGGTCGGCGGCTTTGGCCGCGACGATCCGCTCGGTGGCTCCCCATCAGGCGTTGGCTCTCCGCTGTCCCAGAACTGGATGAATGTCTAATGAACTGACGCGATCCACGACCATAACGGATTGATCACGGGTGTCCAGCATCGGCATGACCATATTGGGGATAAGCCAGAGACATGTTGGGGACAACGAGCGATGCGCGACGGAGTTCCGCCGGGCACTACGCTGCCCGCATGAGTCCGATCCGGATCGTCGTCGGGAAGCCCGGTCTCGACGGGCACGACCGCGGGGCCAAGATCGTCGCGCGGGCACTGCGTGACGCCGGTCACGAGGTGATCTACACCGGGCTGCACCAGACCCCCGAGCAGATCGTGGAGACCGCGATCCAGGAGGACGCCGACCTGATCGGTCTCTCCGTGCTCTCCGGGGCGCACATGACGCTGTTCAAGAAGCTGATCGAGCTGCTCGCCGAGCGGGACGCCTCCGACATCGTGGTGTTCGGCGGCGGGATCATCCCCGACGAGGACGTCCCGATGCTCGAGGAGATCGGCGTGGCCAAGGTGTTCACGCCCGGGGCCGCGACGACCGAGATCACTGGTTGGGTCGCCAGCCACTTCGCCGCGGCCGACAGTTAGGGTGCGGGAGACACCCCAGCGCTGTGCGCAGCCGCTTCTGGCTGCCCTCATAGGTGAGGACCTAGATCAGTGGATCTGATGGAGTACCAGGCGAAGGAGCTCTTCGCCAAGCACGATGTCCCAGTCACTCTCGGCATCGTCGCCCACACCCCCGCCGAGGCCCGGGCCGCTGCCGAGGAGCTCGGCGTCGTGGTGGTCAAGGCGCAGGTCAAGGCCGGCGGCCGCGGCAAGGCGGGCGGGGTCAAGCTCGCCAAGACGCCCGACGAGGCGGAGCAGCACGCCCAGGCGATCCTGGGCATGGAGATCAAGGGCCTGACCGTCAACCGGGTACTGATCGCCCCCGCCGCCAGCATCGAGGAGGAGTACTACTTCTCCTTCCTGCTCGACCGGGCCAACCGGCAGTACCTCTGCATCGCCTCCGTCGAGGGCGGCGTCGAGATCGAGGAGGTCGCGAAGACCAACCCCGACGCGGTCCGGAAGATCCCGATCGACCCGGGCGCGGGTGTCGACGAGGCCAAGGCGCGCGAGATCGTCGCGGACGCGAAGTTCCCCGAGGCACTCACCGACCAGGCCGTCACCATGGTGCAGCGGCTGTGGGACGTGTTCGTCGGCGAGGACGCCACGCTGGTCGAGGTCAACCCGCTGGCGCGACTCGAGGGCGACGTGCTCGAGGCGCTCGACGGCAAGGTCTCCCTCGACGACAACGCCGACTTCCGGCACGAGGAGCATGCGGCGTTCGAGATCCGCGAAGAGGCCGACCCGCTCGAGGCGAAGGCCAAGGACAAGGGACTCAACTACGTCAAGCTCGACGGTGCCGTGGGCATCATCGGCAACGGCGCGGGCCTGGTCATGTCGACCCTCGACGTCGTGGCGTACGCCGGTGAGAAGCACGGCGGCGTCGAGCCGGCCAACTTCCTCGACATCGGTGGCGGCGCCAACGCCCAGGTGATGGCCGACGGCCTCGACGTGATCCTGCACGACGAGCAGGTCAAGGCGGTGTTCGTGAACGTCTTCGGCGGCATCACGGCCTGCGACGAGGTCGCCAACGGCATCGTCGGTGCGCTGGACATCCTCGGCGACGAGGCCACCAAGCCGATCGTCGTACGACTCGACGGCAACAACGTCGAGGAGGGCCGACGCATCCTGTCCGAGGCGAACCACCCGCTGGTGACGATGGTCGACACGATGGACGGCGCGGCGGACCGAGCTGCCGAGCTGGCAGCCAAGTCGGAAATGGCCTGAGGGGACGAGAATGTCGATCTACCTGAACCAGAACTCCAAGATCATCGTCCAGGGAATGACCGGTGGCATGGGCTCCAAGCACACCACCCTCATGGTCGAGGCAGGGTCCAACATCGTCGGCGGCGTCAACGCCCGCAAGGCCGGTACGTCGGTCGAGCTCGGCGGCAAGGACCTGCCGGTCTACGGCTCGGTCAAGGAGGCGATGGCCGAGACCGGCGCCGACGTCTCCGTCGTGTTCGTGCCGCCGGCGTTCACCAAGGACGCCTGCATCGAGGCGATCGACGCCGGCATCGGCCTGCTCGTGGTGATCACCGAGGGTGTGCCCGTGCAGGACACCGCCGAGGTCTTCGCCTACCTCGACGGCAAGTCCACCCGGATGATCGGCCCCAACTGCCCCGGCGTCATCACGCCCGAGGAGTCGCTGGCCGGCATCACGCCGCACACCATCGCGGGCAAGGGCCCGATCGGGCTGGTGTCGAAGTCCGGCACGTTGACCTACCAGATGATGTACGAGCTCCGGGACTTCGGCTTCACGACCGCGATCGGCATCGGCGGCGACCCGGTCATCGGGACCACCCACATCGACGCGCTCGAGGCGTTCGAGGCAGACCCGGACACCAAGGCGATCGTGATGATCGGCGAGATCGGCGGCGATGCCGAGGAGCGGGCCGCGGCGTACATCAAGGACAACGTCACCAAGCCCGTCGTGGGGTACGTCGCCGGCTTCACCGCGCCCGAGGGCAAGACCATGGGCCACGCCGGTGCCATCGTGTCCGGTTCCTCCGGAACCGCGGCCGCCAAGAAGGAAGCCCTCGAGGCGGTCGGCGTGAAGGTCGGCAAGACCCCCTCGGAGACCGCCGAGCTGATGCGGGAGATCTTGAAGAGCCTGGCCGAGCCGCGACGGCCATGATCCGTCGACAAGGTTGAGGAGGATTGGAGACACCCGAACTTGTGAGGGGGTCTCCAATCCGTCTCGAAACATAAGGGCCTCTCCTGCCTCAGCAGCCTTCCTCCGTGTACTCACACATCAGCGGGGTGAGCTGGGTGTTCTCGCCGTTGAGCTCCTCGGCTCCGGTCTTCGCGGTCTCCGGCGACCACTCGCCGGCCTGCGCGGTGGCGAGGACGGCGTGGCCGACGCGGACGAACTGGTAGACGACGCCGCCGAGGCCCTCGCTGTAGGTGTAGGAGAACGTCGCGTCGTCGTACCCGGAGTCGACGTCGTGGGACACGAAGGAGAGGTCGTTCGCCGGATCGTCGGCCGCGACCTGGGGGCAGTCCGCGACGGCAGCTCGCAGCTCCTCGACGACCGCCACGGCCTCGTCGGTCGAGTCGAAGGTGACCAGCTCGCGCCAGATGCCGTACTCCGGTCCGGTCACCTTGACCGCGAGGCGTGCCGCCGGCTCGCTGGACGGCCAGGCCGCGGCGCCGCAGAAGCCCTCCGGCAGGATGATCCCCTCGACGTCTGGTCCCGGGCCGTCGATCGACGAGTCGCTGTCGGTGGCCAGGCCGTTCTCGATGGGGAAGTCGAGTGCTTGCGGCACCTCGGCACGTCCTGGTCGGTGATCTCGCCGCCGGCCTTGGTGACCGCTGCGGTGAACAGCTCATCCATGCTGGCGTCGAGGCCCTCCGGCTCCAGCGGGCCGCCGACCTCGGCGAGCGACAACAGGACCACCCGGTCGTCGAACTGCGCGATCCCCATCCGGTCGAACCGGACGGCGTCGCACTCGGTGCAGATGTCCGGCGCGTAGAAGTCATGCAGTCGCCACTCGCCCTGACCGTCAGTGATCTCGACATTCGTGACGCTGACGCCCTTGCGAGCCAGGTCGTCGCCACCGGGGCAGCCGAAGATCCAGCCCTGTGCCTGCTCGTACTCCTGCCGGCCGTCGCGGCGTCGGCGAACTGCAGCACCTCGGTGCGGACGACGGACACGGGGGTGTCGTCGGCCGGGGACTCTGCGATGTTGGCGGCGAAGTCGCGGCGCAACGAAGTGTCGGCGTCCAGAGCGGCGGGCTCCTGGGGAGCGCAGGCCAGCACCTTGCCCTCCGGCTCGGCCTCCTCCCATGCGGTGAGTCGTCCCGCGCGGGCACCTCATCGGCGGTCAGCAGTACGTCGGAGGTGAGCCCATGCTCGGCCGGCGCCGGCTCTCCGCCGTCGTCGCCACCAGCGAAGACGGCGACGGGGACGGCGACCAGCACCACGGCGGCCACAGCGCCGCCCACGACGAGGGCGGTCTTCCGCCGGCGGAGGCGGTCGCCGCGGCGCCGGACCTCGGCAGCGGGCATCGGGTTCACGGGTACTCCCGGTTCGAAGTTGCTCAGTTCCTCGATGGGGTCAGGCATGACTCACTCCTCCCTCGAGGTCGGTGGGTTGGTCGGTCAGCAGCGCGGCGAGGGCGGTCCGGCCGCGGCTGAGCCGGGCCTTGATCGTTCCCTCGGGCACGCCCACCTCCTGGGCGACGGCGTGCACGGGCAGGTCGGCGATGTGGTGCAGCACCAGCGCCTGGCGCTGCGCTTCGGGAAGCTGTTTCAGAGCGGCTACCAGGGCGACGTGGGTCTCATCGACGGCCGGCGTCTCGGTGGGGCGCGCGACCGCTCGGTCGGGTGGGCGCCGGGCCCGCGTCGTACGCCGCCAGCGGCTCACCGCCAGCCGGTACGCCGTGGTGCGTACCCAGGCCTCCGGATGTTCGGCCTTCTCCAGCTGGCGCCGGTGCGCCCAGGCCCGGACGAACGCCTCCTGGACGCACTCCTGCGCCTCGTCGAGGTTCCCGATCATGGCGTAGACCTGGCCGGTCAGCCGTCGGAACGACGCGGTGTAGAACTCGTCGAACTCATGCTCGTCCACCCGGTCGACCTTCCTCGAGACTTTGCGGTGTTGTCGAGGGTGATACGCCCCGGCCGGGCCGCCGGTTGCATCACGGGCCCGGGAAGTTTCGGAGGCGTCAGCCGCCGCGGCGGGGACGCGGCAGCTCGCCGAGCCGGTCGAGGGCGCGGTAGGCGAGCGTCTCGAAGTCGCCCGCGACATGCTCACGTCCGGCGCCTCCACGAAGCTCAGCTGGCCCACGGACGTGCCGTCGCGCAGGATCGCCATCGAGTAGGTCAGCGAGCGCTTGTCGGACAGCTCGGTCGTCAGGTGCCAGATGGTGAGCGCCCGCACGTCGTCGTCGGCCCGCGGCCCCGGCGTCACTTCGGTGCCGAGGTCCCGCCGGGCACAGCTCCCGAGCGAGGTGCGCACCTCCTCGACGAAGCCGGCCGCCTGCTTGGCCGGCAGCGCGCCCACCGTCTCGGTCAGCCCGAACTCGTCCGGCAGCTCGGCGTCGGGGATGACGAACGTCCGGGTGAAGCCGTGGCCGAACCTCGCCCCCTGGAACTCCCCGCTGAAAGCCGAGTTGTCGCAGCGGGTCGCCGCCATGTTGTTCGAGACGCGCTCCGGCTCGGTGCCGGCCCACGGCAGCTCGACCTCGGAAACCGGCGGGAGGTCGACCTCGCTCAGCAGTGCCGGCGCCTCGCCGACCGGAACCGGCGTGGTGAACGCCAGCTTGGGACGGTCCATGGCGCACCCGCCGGCGCCCTCGAGGTCGCAGAGACCGTCGACAGCGGCGGCCTGCGTCTCGGCGGAGGCGTCGACGTCCGGGCGCGCGTCCGTCTCGACGCTGTCGACCGTGGTCGTGTTGTAGAGCCCCGTGCGGGAGACACCCACCACCATCGTGGTGACCGGGCTGTCGAAGGAGCGCAGCACCAACTGGAGCGCCTCGTCGCCGACCTGCTCGACGGTGCGGGTCGCGATCAGCTGGACCCGGGAGTCGGTGCAGCCCGCGAACCAGTCGACCAGGGTGTCGAAGGTACGTCGGGCGGCCCTCGGCCTCGTCGAGGTCTCGGTCATCTGCACCGCCGAGATGCCCGGCGGCCCGGCGCTGGTGCCGGAGAAGGTCCGCACCAGGGCCTCGGAGCCGGCCGGGTCGGCGTACGGCTCGCGCTGGCAGGGCAGCACGTCACGCGAGCCCTGGCCGTTGGCGTCGGTGCGTCCCTGGGTCCAGGCGCGGTTGCCGAAGAACGAGTCGAGCTCGGGGGCGGACAGCAGCGAGGCCTCCGGGAGCAGCTCTTCGGGCGCCGGGTCCTCGGTGTCGGAGTCGCGGTGCCGGCGGCCGCGCGGTCCAGGCTGGGGCGTACGCCGGCCGCGTCGGTCACCAGGGCGCCGCTGACCAGGAAGACCCCCACCGCGGCGATCGCGCCCACGGTGGTGTGCGTACGCCGGCGCGCGGCACCCGCCCTGCGGATGATCGTCGGCCGCGGGAAGCGGCTGTCCAGGGTGGCGCGCTCGAGCGGTTCGAAGGCGGCGCGGATGCCCACCGTCGGCACCTCGCGGATCCGGGTGAACTCGGCGACGGCGTTCTGCAGCTCGCGCTCCGCCTCCTCGAGCGGCAGCCCGATCTCGCGGGCCATCTGCGCGATCGAGGCGTTGGCCACCTGGGTGAGCAGCAGCGCCTTGCGCTGCGGCATCGTGAGCCGGCCGAGGATGTCGAAGATCTCCTTGACCTCGGGGTCGAGGCCCTTCTCGCGGTGCCACAGCCGCGCGGTGTGTCGACGCTGCGCGTGCCGCCAGGCGTTCGGGCGTACAGCGGTCTGCGGGTCGTCGAGCCGCGACACCTTGCGCCAGTGGTGCCAGGCGAGCACGAACGCGTCGCGCACGGCGGCCCGGGACGCACCGAGGTCGCCAGTGAGGGCATACGTCTGCAACAGCAGTCGTCCGCGAGTCTCCTTGTAGAACTCGTCGAACGCGAAGGGGTCCCTCATCGTTTTCCGGGGCCCCCGCGGCGTTGTTCGACGGAGGAGCGCAGCGGGGAAGGCGCAGAACATCGTGGGGTGAACATGACCGGTCCACGGTACGGGAGAGGTGGGTGCCCCCCCAACCAGCGATTGCGGCGTGGGACCACCGAACGACCGGGGCCGCGGGACATGATTGCGAGGTCATGACCTCGCTGCTGCCCTCGTCCACGAAGCGCACCGCCGCCGACGTCGAGCGGGACCTGGCCACCCGGCGACCGCTCGCGCTCCTCGCCGTGCTCGGCGGGTCTCCGCTGCCGCGAGCACCCTCGTCGTCTGTCTCGGTGTCGCGGTGGTCGGCTGGTTCCTCACCGACGCCGGTGCCCACGGGTCACCGAGCGGTGCCCTGCGGATCGGGGCGCTCGGCTGGCTGACGGGGCACGGCTCCGGGGTCCGGATCGAGGGCGTGACGGTGACCGCCGTACCGCTCGGCATCACGCTGCTCGCGGCGTGGGCGATCTGGCGGCTCGGCCAGCGGGTCGGGGACTCGATCTCCGGGCACGGCCCCGACGCCGACGCCGTCGCCGACGGAGAGCGCGACTGGACGGTGCCGGTCGCGCTGGCGCTGTTCACCGCCGGGTACGTCGTCACCGCGGTCGTGATCGCGACCCTGGCCGCCACTCCGGCCACCGACCCGAGCGCCGCGCGGGTGGTGCTCTGGTCGCTGCTGCTCTGCCTGGGCGTCGGGGGCCGGCGCTCGCGATCGGCTCGGGACGTGCGGCGATCTGGGCGGCGGACCTGCCGCCCGGGGCCCGCGCCGCCGCCCACGGCTGTCGACGGATCCTGCAGCTCTGGCTCGGCGTCGCCGCGCTGGTCTTCGCTGATCGCGCTCGTCGTCGACTTCGGTACCGCCGCCAACGTGATGTCGCAGCTGCACACCGACGCCGGCGACGCCGCCCTGGTCACCCTGCTCAGCCTGTGCGTGGTGCCCAACGCCGTCAGCCTGGTCCGGCTGCCTACCTCCTCGGCCCCGGCTTCACGGTCGGCGCCGGCACCCTGGTCACGCCGAACGCCGTCTTCCTCGGCCCGCTGCCGATGGTCCCGATGCTGGCCGCGCTGCCCGACGACGGCGACACCCCCGGCTGGACGCCGTGGCTGGTCGCCCTGCCGGTACTGATCGGGATCGTGGGCGCGGCCTGGGCCCAGCGCCGGCACCCGACGACCCGCTGGGAGGAGGGCGCACTGCGTGGGTGCGCCGGCGGCGTACTCGCCGGGATCGGGTTCGCCCTCCTTGCGGCCGTGGCCGGCGGTGCGGTCGGACCCGGGCGGTTGCGCGAGGTCGGGCCGCTGGCGTTCGACTCGCTCGTGCACGCCATCACCGCGTTCGGCATCGGCGGCCTGATCGGCGGGCTCGCGATGACGCTCTGGGCGCGACGGACCGCCCGTCGCGCGGAGCCCCGCCCCGCCTAGACTGCGGGCCGTGCCCGCCGCCTCGTCACCCGCGCGTCTCGTGGTGCTCGTCTCCGGTGGCGGCACCAACCTGCAGGCGCTGCTCGACGCCTGCGCCGACCCGGCGTACGGCGCCGCCGTCGTCGCCGTCGGCGCCGACCGGGACGGCATCGAGGGCCTGGCCCGCGCCGAGCGGGCCGGCGTCCCCACGTTCGTGCACCGGGTGGGGGACTCACGACGCCGGGCGACTGGGACGAGGCGATGGCGCGCGCGGTCGCCGAGCACGAGCCCGACCTGGTCGTGCTGGCCGGCTTCATGAAGCTGGTCGGCGACGCGTTCCTCGCCGGTTCGGCGGCCGGATCGTCAACACCCATCCGGCGCTGTTGCCGTCGTTCCCCGGCATGCACGGCCCGGCGACGCGCTGGCCTACGGCGTCAAGGTCACCGGCGCGACGCTCTTCGTCGTCGACGCCGGCGTGGACACCGGCCCGATCGTCGCCCAGGTCGCCGTACCCGTCGAGCGACGACGACGACGGTCGAGACCCTGCACGAGCGGATCAAGGTCGCCGAGCGGGCGATGCTGGTCGACGCCGTGGGCCGGATGGCCCGCGACGGCTTCACGATCACCGACAGAAAGGTCCGGTTCGGACAGTGAGCGATCTCGACAAGCCGACACCCGGAGACCGATCGGCCGCCGCCCGATCAGGCGGGCGCTGGTCTCGGTCTACGACAAGACCGGCCTCGAGGAGCTGGCCGCGGGCCTGCACGCGGCGGGCGTCGAGCTCGTGTCGACCGGCTCGACGGCCGCGCTGATCGCGGCGCCGGGCGTGCCCGGTCACCAAGGTCGAGGAGCTCACCGGCTTCCCCGAGTGCCTCGACGGCCGGGTGAAGACGCTGCACCCGAGGGTGCACGCCGGCATCCTCGCCGACCTGCGCCTCGAGACCCACGTCGAGCAGCTCGCCGAGCTCGAGGTCGAGCCGTTCGACCTCGTCGTCGCCAACCTCTACCCGTTCACCGCAGACCGTGACCTCCGGCGCGACGCCGGACGAGTGCGTCGAGCAGATCGACATCGGCGGCCCGTCGATGGTCCGCGCGGCGGCGAAGAACCACCCGTCGGTCGCGGTCGTCACCTCGCCCGGCGTACGACGACGTGCTCGCCGCCGTGGCACGCCGGCGGGTTCACCCTCGCGGAGCGCAGCGCCTCGCCGCCGAGGCGTTCGTGCACACCGCGACCTACGACGTCGCGGTCGCCTCCTGGATGGGCAGCGTGCTCACCGACACCCCGAGGGCACCGGCTTCCCGGCGTGGGTCGGCGCGACGTGGGACAGGGCCGACGGTGCTGCGCTACGGCGAGAACCCGCACCAGCGGGCCGCGCTCTACACGCACGGCTTCGGCCCGCGGCGGGCTGGCGCAGGCCGAGCAGCTGCACGGCAAGGAGATGTCCTACAACAACTACGTCGACACCGACGCCGCCCGGCGCGCGGCGTACGACTTCGACGAGCCGGCCGTCGCGATCATCAAGCACGCCAACCCGTGCGGCATCGCCGTCGGCGCGGACATCGCCGAGGCGCACCGCAAGGCGCACGCCTGCGACCCGGTCTCGGCCTTCGGCGGCGTCATCGCGGCCAACCGGCCGGTGTCGGTCGAGATGGCCGAGCAGGTCGCCGGCGTGTTCACCGAGGTGATCGTGGCGCCGGCGTACGACGACGGCGCGGTCGAGGTGCTGCCGCGCAAGAAGAACATCCGGTGCTGCGTCTGCCCGCCCGCCGTGCCGGCGGCGTCGAGATCCGCGCGATCAGCGGCGGGCTGCTGCATGCAGGACCGTCGACCGAGGTCGACGCGCGGGGCGACGACCCGGCGACCTGGACGCTGGCGACCGGCGAGCCGGCGTCCGAGGAGACGCTGGCCGACCTGGCGTTCGCCTGGCGGGCCTGCCGGGCGGTGAAGTCCAACGCGATCCTGCTGGCGCCGGCGGCGCCTCGGTCGGCGTCGGCATGGGCCAGGTCAACCGGGTCGACTCCTGCCGGCTCGCGGTCGCGCGGGCCGGGGACCGGGCCGGGGCTCGGTCGCGGCGTCCGACGCGTTCTTCCCGTTCGCGGACGGCCCGCAGATGCTGATCGAGGCCGGCGTCCGGGCCGTCGTGCAGCCCGGCGGTCGGTGCGCGACGAGCTGATCGTCGAGGCCGCGGAGGCGGCCGGCGTGACGATGTACTTCACCGGCACCCGGCACTTCGCCCACTGAGCGCAGAGACGGGACACGGATCTGAGTGGTGTCAAGCGAGCGGCGCGACTGAGGCACGAGCGACCCGCGTGTCGAGACGCGGTGACCTGGCAGGGCGACCAACGAACAGTCACCTGGCGACCAGATGACAGGATGGCCGCGTGACTGCACGAATCCTGGACGGCAACGCCACGGCCGCCGCGATCAAGGGCGACCTCAAGGCGCGGGTGGCGAGCTCCGGGAGCAGGGCGTGGTCCCCGGCCTCGGCACCGTCCTGGTCGGCGACGACCCCGGCATCGCGGTGGTACGTCACCGGCAAGCACAAGGACTGCGCCGAGGTCGGCATCGACCTCGATCCGCGTCGACCTGCCGGCGACCGCGACCCAGAGCGAGGTCGAGGCGCCGTGGCCGAGCTGAACGCCGACCCGGCCTGCACCGGCTACATCGTGCAGCTGCCGCTGCCAGGCACATGAACGAGAACGGATGCTCGGCCAGGTCGACCCCGCCAAGGACGCCGACGGACTGCACCCGACCAACCTCGGCTGGCTGGTGCTCGGCATCGACGGCGCCGCTGCCATGCACGCCCGCGGCATCGTCGAGCTGCTGCGCCGGCACGACGTGCAGATCGCGGGCGCCGAGATGGTCGTCGTCGGCCGCGGCGTCACGGTCGGCCGGCCGCTCGGGCTGCTGCTCACCCGCCGCAGCGAGAACGCCACCGTGACCCTGTGCCACACCGGCACCAGCGACCTCGCCGCCATGTGCGCCGCGCCGACATCGTGGTCGCCGCCGCCGGCGTACCCGGCATCATCACCGGCGACATGGTCCGGCCGGGCGCCGCGGTGCTCGACGTCGGTGTCAGTCGGGTCGACGGCAAGCTCGCCGGCGACGACGCGCCCGAGGTGTGGAGGCCGCCGGGCTGGGTCTCGCCCAAGCCCGGCGGGGTCGGCCCGATGACCCGGGCGATGCTGCTCGCGAACGTCGTGGGCGATGGCCGAGAAGCAGGCGTGAGCGAGTCGGAACCACCCGTCGAGGGAGCTCGGGCCGCGGAGGGGGGGAGAGCCGGAAGAGCGCCGCTACCCGTCCACGATCGGCGGTGCCTTCTACATCGGCGTACTGATCGCCACGGCCGTCGGCATCGGGATCGTCTACCAGTCGCACGACTGGCGGCTCGGCGTGCGAGTGGGGGTCGCAGGAGCTTTGTTCGCACGCCGCCCTGCTCCGCCTGGTGCTCCCGCAGAAGGACGCCGGCATGCTGGCCGTACGCCACCGGATGATCGACGTGGGGATCTTGGTCGCCGTCGGCGGGCGCGCTGTTCATCCTGGCCGGGAGCATCCCCGACCAGCCGCTCTAAATCAGGCCGAGCTCAGTGACCGCCTGGCGCTCTTCGTCCAGCTCCTTCACCCGAGGCGTCGATCTTGCCGCGGGAGAAGTCGTCGATGTCGAGGCCCTGGACGATCTCCCACGCGCCGTCCTTCGTGGTCACCGGGAACTAGGAGACCAGGCCCTCCGGCACGTCGTAGGAACCGTCGGAGGCGACCGCCATCGAGACCCAGTCGCCGGCGGCGGAGCCGTAGAGCCAGTCGCGGGCGGCGTCGATCGTGGCCGACGCGGCGGAGGCGGCCGAGGAGGAACCGCGGGCGTCGATGATCGCGGCGCCGCGCTTGGCGACGGTCGGGATGAAGGTGTTCTCGACCCAGTCCTGGTCGCCGACGACCTCGGCGGCGTTGCTGGCCACCGATCTCGGCGTGGAAGACGTCGGGGTACTGCGTCGCGGAGTGGTTGCCCCAGATCGTCATCTTCTTGATCTCGGTCACCGCGGCACCGGTCTTGGCGGCCAGCTGCGAGATCGCCCGGTTGTGGTCGAGCCGGGTCAGCGCGGAGAACCGGTCGCTCGGGATGTCGGGGGCGTTGCTCATCGCGATCAGAGCGTTGGTGTTGGCCGGGTTGCCGGTCACGCCGACCCGTACGTCGTCGGCCGCGACCGAGTTGAGCGCCTTGCCCTGCGCGGTGAAGATGGCGCCGTTCGCGGAGAGCAGGTCGCCACGCTCCATGCCCGGTCCGCGGGGACGGGCGCCGACGAGCAGCGCGAGGTTGACGCCCTCGAAGATCTTCTCGGCGTCGTCGCCGATCTCGACGCTCGGCCAGCCCCGGGAACGCACAGTCGTCGAGCTCCATGACCACGCCCTCGAGCGTCTTGAGCGCGGGGGTGATCTCCAGCAGGCGCAGCTCGATCGGGCGGTCGGCCGAGTCAGGGATCCGCTCGCGAGGCGGAACAACAGGCTGTAGCCGATCTGGCCGGCTGCGCCGGTGACGGCGACCTTCAACGGGCTTGCGCTCACGGGGACTCCTCGTCGTGCGGTCAGTGGGCTCGCCCGACGCTAGCAGCGCTACGGCGCCCTGCAACGATGGGGTCATGGGGACGAGAGGCCGCCGTCGCGCGGTCCTGACCGCGCTCATCGTCCTCGTCCTCGCGGGGTGCGGCAGCGCCTCCGACCCGAGCCCTCCGGCCGGGGTGGACGGTCTGGTGATCCCGACCCCCTCGGTCGATCCCGACGACTTCGTCACCGGCGTCGACAACCCCTGGCTGCCGCTCCCGATCGGCGCCACCTGGGAGTACGCCGTCACCGGTGCTCGGCCGGGCACCGCCACCGTGACCACCCTGGAAGGCCCGGATGTCGAGGGCGTCGCCACGACCGCCGTGCGCACGGCGACGACCCCCGAGCGCGGGGCCGGCACCGCCGTCACCGACTTCTACGCCCAGGACGAGGACGGCAACGTGTGGTGGTTCGGCCGCGAGGGGGAGTGGCTGGCCGGGCAGGCCGACGCACGAGCGGGGCTGGTGATGGCGGCCGACCCGCGGGTCGGTGACGGCTACCACCAGGCGGAGGCCGCCGGCGTGGTCGACCGGCGCGCGGAGGTGCTCGGCCTCGACGGCGAGCGCACCGTGCCCGACGGCACCTACGACGACCTGCTCACCGTCGCCGTCACCTCGCCGCTGGCCGCGGTGGTCGAGCAGGCCTACTACGCCGAGGGGATCGGCCTGGTCGCCCTCGAGACCACCGATGGGCAGCCCGAGACGCAGCTAGGGCTCGTCGCGTACGACGAGCCCTAGCTGGGAGTGAAGCGGACGGTCAGGCGTCAGGCGGCCGGACCTGCGTCGCCTCGGATCCGCCCTCGGGCGGCCAGCCGTGCTGGCCCGGCGCCTGCTGCTGAGGCGGCGGCTGCTGAGCGGGGATCCACTGCTGTGCCTGCGGGTCCCACTGCCACCCGTCCTGGATGATCGGCTGCTCGGCCTGGGGCGCCGCGTGGGCGCCCGCGCTCGGGTCCGGGGCGGCGTAACCCGCGGCCGGGTCCGGGGCGGCGTAACCCGCGGCCGGGTCCTGGGCGGCGTAACCCGCGGCCGGGTCGGGCTGGTCGCCGGCAACCGGCTGGTTCCACTGCTGCTGGTACTGGTCCGTGCCGTACCCCGGGGCGGCGCCCGCCTGGGCACCGAAGTTGAAGCCGGAACCGGCCACCGGCTCACGTGCCGTGACCGAACAGGGCCGGGTAGGCGAGACCTGCGAGGGCCGCGCCGATGACGGGCGCGATGAGGAACGGCCACACCTGGACGATCCAGTCGCCACCGCTGAAGAGGGCCGGGCCGAGCGAGCGGGCCGGGTTGACCGAGGTGCCGGTCAGCGGGATCAGCATGAAGTGGATCATCGCGAGCGTGAAGCCGATCGCCAGCGGGGCGAGCGCAGGGTGCTCGTTGCGAGCATCGGTCACCGACAGGATCACGAACACGAACAGGGCCGTCATCACGAGCTCGACGAGCAGCGCGGCCCACACGGCGTAGTCGTAGGGGCCCTCGCTGTAGCCGTTGGTGCCGAGCGGGAAGTTGGAGTCGAAGGCCTCGAAGCCGTCGATGCCCAGCGCCAGGATCATCAGCACCAGCGCACCGAGGATGGCGCCCACGAACTGGGCGCCGATGTACATGCCTGCGTCGCGCCACGAGACCCGGCCACCGATGGCCGCCCCGATCGAGACGGCCGGGTTGAAGTGACCGCCGGAGATACGGCCGAGCGCGTAGACCATGAAGGTGATCGTCAAGCCGAAGGCCAACCCGGTGGCTACCAGGTCGCTGTCGGACGGTGACGGCCACGCCGCACCCGATCAGCACCAGGACAAAGGTGCCGATCGCCTCTGTACCGAGCTTCTGCACCTGGGTGGGCGGCGCGTCTGCATCTGCCATGACCGTGAACTCCTCCATCTGGGATCCCCGAACAACACGGGCGCGGGCAACCACTGTAGTGCCAGGGCGCGCCGTTGCCGCCCCACCACGTCGGTGCGACGCTGGCCGTGTCCGCGGTGCGACCTTGCCGAGTTCGCGGTCGCGGACGACGTCAGTTATCTTGACGTCAAGGAACTTTCGATCGGATCCGCTACCCAGGAGTCCCCGCCCCATGGCCAACCAGACTGCCGACCAGCACGCGATCATCTACACCCACACCGACGAGGCGCCGCTGCTGGCGACGTACTCCTTCCTGCCGATCGTCCAGGCGTATGCCGGACAGGCGGGTGTGCCGGTCGAGACTCGCGACATCTCCCTGGCCGGGCGGATCCTCGCCCAGTTCCCCGAGCGGCTGACCGACGAGCAGCGCTCGACGACGCGCTCGCCGAGCTCGGCGAGCTGGCCAAAAGCCCGAGGCCAACATCATCAAGCTGCCCAACATCTGGGCCTCGACGCCGCAGCTAAAGGCCGCGATCAAAGAGCTCCAGGAGCGGGCTCGAGCTGCCCGACTATCCCGACTCGCCGAGGTCCGACGAGGACAAGAACGCGCGGGGACGCTACGACAAGGTCAAGGGCAGTGCGGTCAACCCGGTCCTGCGCGAGGGGAACTCCGACCGGCGCGCGCCCGTGTCGGTCAAGCAGTACGCCCGCAAGCACCCGCACTCGATGGGCGCGTGGGCGCCCGACTCGCAGACGAACGTCGCCACCATGAGCGACGACGACTTCCGGTCCAACGAGAAGTCGGTGATGATGGAGGCCGCCGACACGCTGCGCATCGAGCTGTCGGGCCGAGCGGCGACGACCACCGTGCTCAAGGACGGTGCCGGTGCTGGCGGGCGAGATCGTGGACGCCACCGTGATGCGGGTGGCACGCCTGCACGCGTTCCTCGCCGAGCAGATCGCCAGGGCGAAGGCCGACGACGTGCTGTTCTCGGTGCACCTCAAGGCGACGATGATGAAGGTCTCCGACCCGCTCATCTTCGGCCATGTGGTCAGGCGTTCTTCCCCGACGTCTTCGCCAAGTACGGCGAGCAGCTCGCCGCCGCGGGCCTCGGCCCGAGCAACGGTCTCGGCGGGATCCTCGCCGGCCTCGACGAGCTCGAGAACGGTGCCGAGATCAAGGCGGCCTTCGAGGAGGGCATCGCCGCCGGCCCGCGCGCTGGCGATGGTCGACTCCGACAAGGGCATCACCAACCTGCACGTGCCGTCCGACGTGATCGTCGACGCCTCGATGCCGGCCATGATCCGCACCAGCGGCCACATGTGGGGCCCCGACGGCAAAGAGGACGACACCCTCGCGGTGATCCCCGACTCGTCGTACGCCGGCGTCTACCAGGCCGTGCTCGACGACTGCCGCGCCCACGGCGCCTTCGACCCGACCACGATGGGCTCGGTGCCGAACGTCGGGCTGATGGCCCAGGCCGCCGAGGAGTACGGCTCCCACGACAAGACCTTCGAGATCGCGCGCCGGACCGTCCGCGTCGTCGACCGCGGGGCGACGTGCTCATCGAGCACGACGTCGAGCGGCGACATCTGGCGGGCGTGCCAGACCAAGGACGTCCCGATCCGCGACTGGGTCAAGCTCGCGGTGACCCGCGCCCGCGCCACCGGCCCCCCGCGGTCTTCTGGCTCGACGAGAGCCGGGCCCACGACGCCAACCTGATCGCCAAGGTCCGCGCCTACCTGCCCGAGCACGCCACCGACGGGCTCGAGATCCGGATCCTCTCGCCCGTCAGCGACAGCGTCTCCCTGGAGCGCATCCGCAAGGGCGAGGACACCATCTCGGTCACCGGCAACGTGCTGCGCGACTACCTCACCGATCTGTTCCCGATCCTCGAGCTCGGCACCAGGCGCCAAGATGCTCTCGATCGTGCCGCTGATCAACGGCGGCGGCCTGTTCGAGACCGGCGCCGGCGGCTCGGCGCCCAAGCACGTGCAGCAGCTGGTCAAGGAGGACTACCTGCGCTGGGACAGCCTGGGCGAGTTCCTCGCCCTGGCCGATCCTTCGCCAAGTACGCCGCGGCGAAGGACAACCCGCACGGCCAAGATGCTCGGCGAGACGCTCGACCAGGCTACCGGCCGTTCCTCAACGAGAACAAGCCCCGGCACGCAGGGTCGGCTCGATCGACAACCGCGGCTCGCACTTCTACCTCGCGCTGTACTGGGCCCAGGCGCTCGCCCGGCAGGACGACGACCCGGAGCTGGCGGCGGCGTTCGAGGGCCTGGCGCAGACGCTGGGCGACAGCGAGCAGACCATCAACGACGAGCTGATCGCCGTGCAGGGCCACCGGTCGACCTCGGCGGCTACTACTACGCCTCGACCGGGCCAAGACCGACGCGGTGATGCGTCCCAGCGGCAACGTTCAACGCCGCACTGGCTGCGCTCTAGACACACCCGCGGGGGCAGGCGGCAGGATGGGCCCATGAAGACCCGACTGACCTGCCCCTGCGGCACCAGCATCGTCGGCACCGACGAGGACGACCTGGTCGAGAAGACCCAGGCCCACCTCGCCGAGGCGCACCCGGGTATGCAGTACGACCGGGAGCAGATCCTGTTCATCGCCACCTGACCCGTGGCCGACTTCGCGCCGCTGCCCGCGGTCGCGGCCTGGCGGCTGCTCGAGGCGCACGAAGGCTTCGAGGTCGCCCATCTCACGCCCGGCCCCGACGGCATCCGGATCGCCGGTACGTCGGTCGGCGTCGAGGACGGCCGGGCGTGGAGCTTCAGCTACGACCTCGAGATCGGCGCGGACTGGCACGCCCGCAGCGGTTCGATCACGAACGCCGACGGCGACCGGCTCACGCTCGAGTCGGACGGTCCTGGGCGCTGGCTGGTCGACGGCGTCCACGACCCCGCGCTCGACGGCTGTCTGGACATCGACCTGGAGGGCTCGGCGCTGACCAACACGACGCCGGTGCACCGCCTGGCCCTGGGCGTCGGCGAGGAAGCCGCCGCTCCGGCGGTCTACGTCCGCACGAACACGCTGGTTGTGGAGCGCCTCGACCAGACGTACCGCCGGGTGCCGGCAGCCGGCGGCTTCGCCTTCCACTACGCCGCACCCCGGTTCGGCTACCGGGCGTCCCTGACCTTCGCCGCGGACGGGCTGGTGCAGGACTATCCGGGTATCGCGGCGCGGGTGACACTGGGCGGCTGAGCGGGGTCTCATCGTTCGACCTCGTAGTGAAGATGGGTGACGCCCGGGGCCGGGACGGCTTCGACGAGACGCAGCCGGACGTGCTCGGGCAGGGCCTGGAAGTAGGGGCGGCCGGCGCCGAGCAGGACCGGCACCTGGTGGAGGATCAGCTCGTCGACCAGCCCCGCCTTCAACGCCTCGGTCACGACACCGCCGCCCATGAGCGCGACGTCCTTGTCACCGGCCGCGTTCTGGCCGCCGCGACCGCGTCCTCGATTCCGGTGGTGATGAGCGTCTGGCGCCCGGTCATCTTCGGCGCCGGCCGGTGGCTGAGGACGAACAGCGGCGCGGTCGGGTGCGGGCCCCGCCGTCGCCGAAGCGATCGGAGTCCTCGTAGGTGTTGCGGCCGGCGAGGCTGGCACCGACGCGGCCGGCGACGGAGTCGAAGAACCGGACGCTGGGCTCGGTGAGCCTGAAGCCGTCGAATTCCCGGCTGGGGACATCGCCGGCGAAGTACCAGTCGAACAGCATTCCGCCGTCACCGAGCCCTTGCCCGGGCCAGGGTCGCGGCCGGTGATGTAGCCGTCGACCGAGACCGACAGTGCGCTGAAGACCTTGCTCATCGTCGTGATCCTTTCCGAGTTCCTTCAAGAGACTTCGTGACCGTAGCAGATAAAGTTCCGTAAGGGAACCCCAAATGCTAAACTGTTCCCATGCAACGGACGAACTTCAGCGAGATGGCCTGCTCCATCGCGCGCACGCTCGATGTGATCGGGGAGCCGTGGTCGCCACTGATCCTGCGAGACGTGTGGGTCGGATCACCCGGTTCGACCAGATCCAGGCCGACCTCGGGATCTCCCGCAAAGTGCTGACCGAACGGCTCAACCACCTCGTCGACCAGGGCGTGCTCGAGCGCCGGCCCTACGACCGGCGGCCGCGCCACGAATATGTGCTGACCCGAAAGGTACGGAGCTCGTCGACATGCTGATGGTCATGTCGGCTGGGGCGACAAATGGCTCGCGGGCGGCCGGGCCGCCCGTGCTCTATCGCCATCACGCCTGCGGCGAGATCAGACGGTCGAATTGCGCTGCGCCCACTGTGGCGAGCCGATGCATGCCGGCGACGTCGACGTTCTGCCCGGCCCCGGCGCAGCCGCGTGATCGATGCGGGTCACGGGTCCGAGGTGATCAAGGCCTGGCCCGGCTGCTGAGCCGGCGCCGAGCGACGCAGTCCCGGCACCAGCGCGACGTTGACCAGGATCGAGGCCACGGCCATCACGCCCATCGCGTGCGCAGCGGCCGTCGGCCCGACGCCCATCAGGTCGGCCACGATGCCCGCGCACAGGGCGCCCACCGCCTGTCCCGCTTGCAGCCCGGTGCCCCGCAGCCCGAGCGCCTGGCCGCGGGTGTCGGCGGGGGTGTGCGCGACCAGTCGTTCCTGGAGGGGCAGGCTGGCGGCGTACCCGATCGCGGCGAGAGCCCCGAGCGCCATCGCCACCGGCACCGAGGGCACCAGGAAGAAGGCCAGGAAGGGTACGGCGAGCAGGAACCGGAGCGGGTCGACGAGGCGCTCCCGGGTGGTGGGGGACAGGAAGCGCCCGACCACGATGTCGCCGAGCAGCATCCCCGCGGCGGTCGCCGCGAGTAGGTAGCCGGCCCGCTCCCCGGCGTACGGGATGAACAGCGCCTCACACCCCACGATCAGCCCGTTGGGGATCCACGAGGACAGGTAGATCGGCCGCAGCACCCGCGAGCCGAGGAGCAGCCGGTTCACCTCGCGGGTCCGCCGAACGACCGGCCCGGTCGCACGCGGGGGATGGTCGGCCAGCCCGGTCCGGATCAGGAGTGCGGACAGGGCCGAGCAGGCGGCGGCGGTGAGGAACAGACCGCTCGTCGAGAGCCACAGGAGCAGCAGGCCCCCGAGTCCGTAGCCGACGATCTGCATCGAGCCGACGGCGATGTTCAGCGTCGACCGCCCGAGCACGAACGCCTCGCTCGGCAGCAGGTCGGCGACCAGGGCGACCGCGGCGCCCGTGGACATCGAGAGCACCAGCCAGGTCAGCGCCAGCAGCGCGAAGCGCACCGGCACCGGGACCCCCGGCACCGCCTGGACCAGCTCGACCAGGCTGACGGCGGTGGCGACGAGCGCCAGGGCGCGGCGCGGCCGCATCACGTCGGCCATGCTGAGCAGGAACGTCGACGACAGCAGGGCGATGAACGGGCCGCCGAACATGCTCAGCCCGGTGAGGACGGCGGAACCCGTCTGGGCGAACGTGATCGTGCCCAGGGCAAGGCCCGCGGTGGCTCCGGCGATCATGTTCAGGCACTGCGCCACGAACAGGACCCGGAACTCCGCGACGGCGAAGAGAGAGCGATAGGTAGGCATCGCGGTCAGCCTGGGGGTCCGAACGCCGATCGCATAATGTTTCGGCTGGAGGTGAAACATGGGTGTCTGGCTGATGTCTGCCGACCTGTTGGCGAGGGCCCGGTTCGTGGTGTCGCCGTTGGCCGAGGTGGGTGCCGCCAACGGAGCGCTCCAGCAGCCGCGCGACCCGAGTGAGCGGGTCCTCGCTGCCACGGCCGGACCCGCTTTCCGCGAGATGCTGCGCGAACACCCGGTCCGCGCCGCGGTCCTCGCGGCGAGCAGTCGCCCGGGGTGGGTCGCCGACTTCTACGGGATGCCGCCGCGAGGCGGCCCGATGTCGTTCGCCGAGGAGCTCGCCCTGGTCGCCGAGCTCGGGGACCGACGGCTGCGAGCCGACCTCAAGGAGTCGTCACCCGGCCCGTTGTCGCCTCTGATCGGCCGACCCGGCCTGACCGAGCACGTCGTCGGCCTGCTCGAGTGGCTGTGGGAGCACGTCGTGTCCACGGACTGGCCGCGACGAGAGCGGGTACTGCGCGCCGACATCGTCTCCCGGACTGCCCGGCTCGCCGAGCACGGCTGGTCCGGGGTGCTGAGCGACCTGCGCCGTGAGGTCGAGTGGCTGGGGGAGGGGCGGCTGCTGATCAACCGCTACCCGAACCCGCCCCGCGACCTGACCCAGGCAGAGGAGCTCTACTTCATCCCGCATCACGGCCACAGCACCTCGGTCGGCTGGCACCTGCCCACCAGGTACGCGATCCACTACCCGGTCACCGGAGTGCTCGCGGACGTCGACTCCGGTGCCGAGGCCGGCCTGGCGGCACTCCTCGGCGGCAACCGCGCCACCATCCTCGCAGCGCTCGAGACACCCGCCAGCACCACCGGCCTGGTGGCCCGCACGGGTCTCGCCCTCGGGTCGGTCGGCGGGCACCTCAAGGTGCTGCTCGGCGCGGGCCTGGTGGCCAGGCGCCGCTCGGGCCGCGAGGTTCTCTACTGGCGCACCGCGCTGGGGGACGCGTTGGCCGCGGCCGAGGCTTGACGGCCGGCCACCTCGTGCAGCACTCAGCCGGGTTACGCACCGCCGAGCGGGTTGATCTCGGACTTTCGCCCTTTGAACGCGAAGAACAGCAGGTCGGTCATCTCGAACGTGCTACCCCGGCCATGCCTCGGCTCGAAATCAGGCGTGCGCACGAGCGAGAAGTGGCTGCCCTCCATCGCCCGGTGGAAGGTCTCGGCCACGATCCGGGCGCCGACGCCGCGCATCTTGCCGTTGCCGGTCTCAGCCTCCCGCAGGATGTAGAACCACAGCGGGGTGCGGGTGGCGATGGTGTCCTTGTCGGCGTCGCTGAGGGCGCTCAGCCTGGCCCCGGTGCTGCCGCGCAGGATCTGGTTCCTGGTCAGCGGCTGCACGTTCGCGCCGAGCGAGTTCAGCCGCTCGACCATCTGCTGTCCGCTGGCCAGCTTGAGCATGGAGCCGCGGACCAGGTTGCGGAACGCGAGGTTACGAACCGGGTCGTCGAACTCGATGTCCTCTTCGCGCTCGCCGAACACGCTCGCCGGCAGGAACTTGAGCGGGTCGACGAGGAGAGTGTCGATCCGGTTCGCCAGGTTGACGCCGTTCGGTCCCGCGAGCTCGGGATGCCCGCCACCGGCGAAGTCGTACATCCGGCGCCAGTCGGCGATCCAGCTGCTCGCCAGCTTGGAGTTGCCGCCCAGGGTCCCGCCCAGCGCGGAGAAGTCGAACATGTAGGACAGTGACCCCGCTTCGCCGGGGAACCGTCGATTCCAGTCATACGCCGTCCGCACCATGGCGTGCCCGAGGCGGAAGCCAGCCACCGAGAACTCGATCGGCATGGTCGGCACGCTGGTCGGGCTCGCCGCAGGCTCCACCAGCTTCCGTCCGTTTGCGAACACGTCATCCAGGACGCGCTTCTGCACGATCCGCGGGAGGAAGTCATGCCGGATCAGCCACTGATAGTGCAGCGTCACCTGCTTGCGCGCCCGACGGAACTTCTGCGCCGGGGGTGTCGACGCGGGCAGCTTGTCCACGACGCGGTTGTGGAAGTGGATCATCGCGAGATGGGTCTGGGCGACGATGAGGTTCTCGTCGTTGCGCTTGTCCGGGATCAGCGCTCTCCGCTTGTTCGCAGCACCGCCCGTGCCCACCCGGGGAAGGTCGTGGCCGGCCTTCTCCCGGTCCGGCCCATCCCGGAGCGTGTCCCCCGTTTTGAGGTGCAGCCCGTCGGCCTCGTAGAACTGCGCCGACTCCGGGTCGCTCGGCCCGGCGCCGTACAACGAATCCAGGTCGAGGCTGGGCGAGCGGGCCTGGAGCAGCTCGGCGGCCGTGACGTCCTCACCCAGGCGGACGTCGGTGACGTCCATCGTCAGGTCGTGATCGATGAACTGACCCAGGTAGGTGTAACCCGCCGGCACGTCGCTCTCCGGCTGCTGATCGACGACCGCCATCGCATTGGCGACCTTGCGGGCAAGCGCACGCTGAAGCTTCCGACCCCTGGGCCCGACGCGAGAGAACCGGAACGGCGGCGCCGCCTCCACCGACGCATCGGCAGTCGCCGGTGCGTCGCCCTCGGGATGGTCGATCGGGTCGGGCTCGGTCCCGGACCGGCCGCCCATCTCGGTGCTGACCAGGCCCTCGCCCTGGATGAAGTAGGTCTCTGAACCGTGCCGGGAGGTCATCCACCTCACGCTAGGTGTGTTGATGGAGATCGGCTACTGGCGCCGGCCAGTCGATCGAGATGAGTGCAGCCGGAGAACGTGTCCGCTGGGTAGTCTCTGCCCCCGTGCGAGCCATTTCCAGCCACGACCCGGCAGCCTTCGTTGCTCCCCTGCGGGAGCAGCTCGAATCGTTCCTGGACGATCATCGCGACGCGCTTTACCACTGCCTTGATGGCCTGACCGAGGAAGAGGCGCGCCGTCGGTTGGTGCCCTCCAAGACCACCCTGCTGGGACTGGTCAAGCACCTCATCTTCGTGGAGCTCGTGTGGTTCAACGAGGCGTTCACAGGTCGCTCTCGCTCAGAGATCGGCGCTCCTAATGGCCCCGACGAGTCATTTGACCTGGAGCCACAGGACACCATCGAGTCTGTGCGCGACACCTACCGAGATGTCTGCGAGGAGTCTCGGAGAAGGGCAGCCCCGTTGGGCCTCGACGACCTCGTTCACGGGAATCGCCGCGGGCCGCTCCCGCTGCGCTGGGTCTACTTGCACATGCTCCGCGAACTCGCGCAGCACTGTGGACACGCCGACATCTTGAGGGAACAGGTTCTGGCCGGTCGGCGAACGGGCCAGTTGTCGGCATCTCGAGCATCCGGCACTGCCGACCGATCCTGAGGCGCGGCTGACCGGCCGATGCGTCTTGCGCCTTGTCGGTGCTCGGCTGGTGTGCTGCGCTGGGGAGGTGACGCCGTCCCTGTCGATCATCGGTGCCCCGTCGAGCGCAGGCGCCTATGCGCCGGGTCAAGAGCGCGCCCCGCTGGCTTGGCGTGAGCACGGGCTGATCGCCTCGCTTGAGGCTGCCGGTCGCGACGTGCGCGACCTCGGCGACGTAGCGGCGTTCCGGTGGCGGGCCGACCGCGGTCAGCCGCAGGCGATGAATGCGAGCGCGGTCGCAGCGACCGCACGTCAGGTCGCCGATCGTGTCGCCGCTGCCCTCAAGACGGGCGACGACGTCCTGGTGCTGGGTGGTGACTGCACGGTCGAGCTCGGGAGCATCGCCGGGGCCTTGACCCAGGACCGCTCGGTTGCCCTGGTCTACATCGATCTCGACGCCGACCTGAAAGTGCCGGCAACCGGCGAGGGTGCCATCGACTGGATGGGGGTTGCCCACCTGGTCGACGCGGAGGGCAGCCTCGACGAGCTCGCATCCCTGGGACCCCGGCGGCCGATGCTCGCGGGAAGGGACGTGCTGCTGTTCGCCCAGGACAACATCACTGACTCCGAGGCCACCATCATCGCGCAGACCGGCATAGCGGTCGAGACGCTCGAAAGCGTGCACCAGGACCCCATCGCGGCGGCAGAGGGCGCGGTCGAGTGGGCCTCGGGGCACGCCGATCTGTGGGTGCACGTGGACGTCGACGTGTTGTCCTGGCTGGACTTTCCCATCGCGGAGAACAGTCGCCGCCGGGACGGACTCACCCTCGACGAGCTGGCTTCCGTCCTCCGCCGGCTGGTGGCCGCTCCGACCTGGCGCGGGCTCACGATCTGCGAAGTCAATCCCGACCATGCACCGGTTGAGGCGCAGTCGTTCGCCCGACTGGTCGCGACGCTGGGGGACATCTTCACCGTTGGCGGTTGAGGGGCTGGCCCAGGGCGGGCGAGCAACTGGCTGCGTGTTATGCATGAGTCATGCATGATATTGAGCGGACGACGAACCTGTTGGGTGCCGCAGCCCTGGCGATCAGCGACCTCTCCCTTGCAGCAGTCGCCAACGCGGCGGGTACCAGCGCCAGCTCGGCCGCCGCGCTCGTCGTTCTCTCCGACTCCCCGGGGCAGAGCGTGACTGAGTTGGGTCGCCGGGTCGGGCTGAGCCAGTCGGCCGCGGCCCGCATGGTGGACTCCCTGCAAGTGGCGGGTCTGGTGGATCGGCAGCGCGGCACGGGGCGCGAGGTACGCGTGACGCCCACCATGGCCGGCCGGGACGCGGCGGCTCGACTGCTCCAGGCCCGTGCACTGGCCCTCAACGAACTGGTGGCCGCGCTCGAACCCAGCGAACAGGACACACTGGCGGAGCTGCTGGCGAAGCTGCTGGCCGGCCTCTATGGCGAAGTGGGTAGCTCGGAGCTGCTGTGCCGGCTGTGTGACCGACCGGCCTGCACCAGGGACGCGACCTGCCCGGTCGGGCAGGCCGAGCGCGATCGAGGCGCCTGAGCCTGTGGGGGCGGTGCTCGCGATCGCCTCGGCGATCAGCTACGGGCTGTCCGACTTCCTCGGCGGCGTGCTGTCTCGGCGGGTCTCGTTCATCCGCGTCGCCCTGCTCGGGCAGATTGGCGGCCTGGTGTCGATGGCGCTCATCGCGCCGCTGTTCTCCACCACCGCCCCGACAGCCATCGACCTCGCCTGGGGTGGTCTGTCCGGCGTCGGGACCGGCGTGGCGATGATGTTCCTGTTCCGCGGCATCAGCCGCGGCGTCATGAGCATCGTCGTACCGACCAGCGCGATGGGCGGCGTAGCACTGCCGGTCCTGGTGGGCGTGGTCGTGCTGGGCGAGCGGCCCTCCGTGCTCGGCATGGGCGGGAATCGTCGTGACCCTGCCCGCCCTGTGGGCGGTCTCGCGGGGCAAGGCCGGCGACGGGAACCCAGCCAAGGTCGCGGTGGCGGATGGCTTGATCTCCGGGGGTGGCATCGCCCTCCAGTACCTCCTGCTCGCCCAGGCCGGGTCGGACTCGGGCACCTGGCCGGTCGTCGCCGGAAGGGTCACCGCGATCATCGCCATCGTCGTTCTCAACTCGGTGTTGCGTCTCGGCACGCCGCACCGTCGTGGTGGTGACCAACGCGGTGGCAGCATCGACTTCGGCGCCGGTTGCGCAGGTGCACTGGCCGGTGTCGCGCTCGTCTGTTACCTCCTCGCTACCCGAAGCGCGCTGATCACCGTCGCCGTCGTGCTCTCGTCTCTGTATCCCGTCATCCCCGTGCTGCTCGGCATCACCGTGCTCGGCGAACGACTCACCAGACGCCAAGCACTCGGACTCATTGCAGCGCTCGCTGCGACCACGATGATCGCGCTCGCGTGAGCGCGCTGTGCTCGCGCGCGTCGTTGCTAGGCCCAGGCACCCCGGGTCGCCGCGCTGTCGGCGAATCGGCGGAACGGGACCGGTGACCGGCCGGTGATCCGCTCCACCGTGTCGGTGACCTCGGCGTCGCCGGTGGCGGCCAGGGCCAGGAACGCCTCGACGTCCGCCTGCACCTGCTCCACGGGAAGCCCGAACCCGGTCATCACCTCGACGTAGCGATCCGCGCTGCCGGAGAAGCGGATCTCGCGGCCGGATGCCTCGGAGATGATCGCCGTTGCCTCCGCGAACGAGAGGGCCTCCGGCCCGCCCAGCTCGTAGGTCTGCCCCGCGTGCCCGTCTTGAGTGAGCACGACCGCCGCCACTGCGGCCACGTCGTCCAGGTCGTTGAACGTCTGCCGGGCGTCGCCCAGCGGGACGGTCACCTCTCCGGCCATGACCGCATCGCGCAGGAACCCCTCGTCGAAGTTCTGGTCGAACCAGTCCGAACGGACGATCGTCCACTCCACGCCGGTCTCTCGCACCGCCTGTTCCGCGGCCAACAGCCGGCGGTCGTTCATCACCTCGATGCCCTTGCTGGACAGCAGCACCAGGCGGTGTACGCCGGCGGCAACCGCGGTCTCTAGGAACCGCGGGTCGACCTCGACTCCGTCGGGGGACATCACGAACACTGCATCGAACCCCTCGACGACCGGCCCCCAGGTGTCCGGATCCTCCCAGCGGAAGGGTGGCGATCCGGACGTGGAGACGCCACGCACCCTCGCATCCGTCTCGCCGAGCCGCACCGCGACCCGGCGCCCGACCTTCCCGGTCGCCCCGAGCACCACCACGTCGTGAACAGTCATGCACTCCACCGTGACATCGATCACCGACACCCGGGGAATGGCCTTCCGCACGGCGTCCGTTGCAGACTGGAGACGCCGCGGTCGCCGTGAGCCACCTCGAGCCGGGAGGTCGGTCCCGGTAGGAAGCGACACCCTCCAGCCAGATGACGACGACCGCTCCGGGCTCTCCGACCGCGCCGTCGGTGCGTGCCGCCCACTTCCGGCTCGCCATGCTGGCCCTCGCCATGGGTGGGTTCGCTATCGGCACCACCGAGTTCGTGACCATGGGCCTGATCCGCGAGGTAGCCGCAGGCGTCGACGTCTCCATCCCGAGCGCCGGTCACGTGATCTCCGCCTATGCGCTCGGCGTCGTGGTGGGCGCCCCGGTCATCGCCTTCCTCGGCGCGCGCTGGCCACGGCGCGGGCTGCTGGTGGCCCTGATGACGGCGTACGCCGGGTTCAACGCGCTGAGCGCCGTGGCGACCAGCTTCGAGATGCTGCTGGTGTCCCGGTTCCTCGACGGGCTTGCCGCACGGCGCCTACTTCGGCGTGGCTTCACTGGTCGCGGCGAGCCTGGCTCCTGCAGGTCGCAAGGGCCGGGCCGTGGCGATGGTGATGATCGGACTCTCGGTCGCGAACGTCGTCGGCGTGCCCGCCGCCACCTGGATGGGTCAGCACCTCGGCTGGCGCTCGGCCTACTGGGCCGTGGCCCTGCTCGCCGCTCGTGACGGTCGCGATGGTGCTGGTCGTTCGTGCCGTCCGTCCCGGGCGACCGCGAGGCGACCGGGCTGCGGGAGCTGGCGCGTTCACCCATCTCCAGGTGTGGCTGACCCTGCTCGCCGGCGCGATCGGCTTCGGCGGCATGTTCGCGGTGTTCTCCTACATCGCACCGACGGTCACCGAGGTCGGCGGGCTCGGCGATGGCGCGGTCCCGCTGTTCCTGCTGATGTTCGGCGTCGGCATGGTCGTCGGCACGTTCGTGGCGGGGGAGCTGGCCGACTGGTCCGATCGTGCGCTCGCTGCTCGGCTCGTCGCTGGGCATGGGGCTGGTGCTGCTGGCGTTCTGGGCGGTGGCGCCGCACGGCTACTGGCTGCTGCCCGTCGCGTTCGCCACGACCTTCCTCGGCTCGGTGCTCGTGGTGAACCTCCAGCTGCGGCTGATGGACGTGGCCGGCGACGCACAGACCCTGGGCGCGGCCATGAACCACGCGAGCCTCAACGTCGCCAACGCCCTCGGCGCCTGGCTCGGCGGCCTGGTCATCGCCGCCGGCTACGGCTACCGGGCCCCAGCCCTCGTCGGGGTCGCCCTGTCGATCGCGGGCTTCCTCATCGTCGCCGCGCTCGGCCGCACATCACGTCCGCGGGCCGGTCCGCCGACGAGTCGACGCCCCGACGCCCTGACAGAATGCCCGCATGTCCGCACCTGCCACCGCCCCGGAGGTGGAGGCCTCGGAGGCCGCGTCCGGCACGGCCCGGCCGCGCGTGCTCTCGGGCATCCAGCCAACCGCCGACTCGTTCCACTTCGGCAACTACCTGGGCGCCCTGCGGCAGTGGGTGGACCTCCAGGCCGAGCACGAGCCGTTCTTCTTCATCGCCGACCTGCACGCGATCACGGTGGAGCAGGATCCGAAGGTGCTGCGCGAGCGCACCCTGCGCGCGGCCGCGCAGCTCGTGGCGATGGGCATCGACCCGGCCCGCTCGGCCGTCTTCGTGCAGAGCCAGGTCCCCGAGCACGCCGCAGCTCTGCTGGGTCCTCAGTGCCTGACCGGCTTCGGCGAGGCGAGGCGGATGACGCAGTTCAAGGACAAGTCGGCCAAGGGCAGCGAGGGCGCTGCGCGCGTCGGTCTGTTCACCTACCCGGTCCTCCAGGCGGCCGACATCCTGCTCTACCGGCCGCACTACGTGCCGGTCGGCGAGGACCAGCGCCAGCACCTCGAGCTCACCCGCGACCTCGCGCAGCGGTTCAACCACCGCTACAAGAGGACCTTCCGGCTGCCGGAGCCCTCATCCTCAAGGCGACCGCGAAGATCCCGACCTCCAGGAGCCGACGGCAAGATGTAGAAGTCGGCGTCCTCGCCGGCGGCATCATCGAGCTGCTGGACGACCCGTGACCAGGCGAAGAAGATCCGCTCGGCGGTGACCGACTCCGGCCCCGAGGTGCGCTTCGACCCCGCCGACAAGCCCGGCGTCAGCAACCTGCTGACCATCTTCTCGGCGCTGACCGGGCACCGATCGCGATCTCGAGGAGCGACTACGCCGGCCGCGGCTACGGCGACCTCAAGAGGGACCTGGCCGAGGCGTCGTCGGCTTCGTGACGCCGTTCCGCGAGCGCACCCTCGAGCTGCTCGACGACCGGCGGAGCTCGACGACGGTGCTCGCCGACGGGGCCGAGCCCGCGGGAGCGGTGGCCGCGGCGACCCTGCGCGACGTCTACGACCGGGTCGGCTTCCTCCGGCGCCGGCCGGCGCGCGGGCCCGATGCCGACGATCGGCGTCGCCGTCGCGATCCCCGAGCCCTGGGCCAGCCAGCTGCAGGACTACCGGCCTCCTCGGCGACACGACGGCCACCAGATCCCCACCCACATCACGCTGGTCCCGCCGATCGCGGTCGAGCCGACGAGCTGGCGGCCAGCGAGGAGCACCTGGCCGAGGCGCCGCGGAGGTCAGCGCCTTCGCCGTACACCTGCGCGGCACCGGCACGTTCCGGCCGGTGTCGCCGGTGGTCTTCGTACGCTCGTCGAGGGCATCTCCCAGTGCGAGCAGCTCGCGGACGCCGTCCGCCGGGGCCCGCTGGAGGTGCGAGCTGGGCTTCCCCTACCACCCGCACGTCACGGTCGCCCACCACCTCGACGACGCCCGGCTGACAGGCGTTCGACGAGCTGGCGGCGTTCGAGTGCGTGTTCGAGGTCGACGGATTCCACCTCTACGTGCACGACAGAGAGCAAGGCTGGCAACCGACGAGGGACTTCCCACTGCATTCCGCTCCCGACCCCGACAGGTGAGGCCCGTGGCCGTCCGAAGGAACGACTAGAGGCGCTCCGACGGCATCGGCCGTTCGTGGACCACCTGCTCCGCACCCAGGAGCACTACGGGAAGGTGAAGGCCGGCCAGCAGGCCGGGGCGGTGACCTACTTCGGGTTCCTGTCGTTCTTCCCCATCCTCGCCCTCGCGTTCGCCGCCGTCGGACTGTCTCGGACTTCTACCCCGATGCCCGGGACGCCCTCATCGATGCGATCTCCAGGTGTTCCCCGGCATGATCGGCAGCGGCGAGGGCCAGATCTCCCTGGCGACCTCGAGAGCGCCGCCGGGGCGGCGGGGGCCTCGGCCTCGCGGGCCTGCTGTACGCCGGCCTGGGCTGGCTCTCCAGCATGCGCGACGCGCTGCTGGTCGTGTTCGAGCTGCCGAGCTTCGAGCACCCCAGCTTCGTGTTCGGCAAGCTGCGTGACCTGGTCACCCTGGTCACGGTAGGGCTGGTGCTGCTGCTCAGCGTGGGCGTCTCCGGGCTGGTCGGCCGGTTGTCGGAGAAAATCCTCGACCTGCTCGGACTGGGACGGCGCTCGTAGCCGCTGATGTGGGTCCTGGCCGTCGTGGTCGGGCTGTTGGCGAGCACGGTGCTGTTCCTGGCCCTCTTCCGCCTGCTCGCCAACCCGCACACGCCAAACGGTCACTGCTGCACGGCGCGCTGCTGGGCGCGGTCGGCTTCGAGCTCCTCAAGCAGCTGTCGGGTCTGCTGCTGGCGGCCACCAAGGGCCAGCCGGCGTTCCAGGCGTTCGGGATCGCGCTGATCCTCGTGGTGTGGATCAGCTACACCGCACGCGTCGCGTGTACGCCGCCGCCTGGGCGCACACCTCGCCCGAGGCGCGCGCACAGCGGGAGGAAGAGGTCGGCAAGGTGGAGGGCCCGCAGACGCCGGCCCTGACCGAGCTGACCAGCACCGGGTCGGCGGCCGGGGGATCGCCGTCCAGCAAGCGCTGGGTCGGTCCGTTCGTGGGCGGCGCGGCCGCCATGCTGGGGCTGATCGCCGCCGTACGAAAGAAAAGCACCTGAGGTGACGGTCACGCGACCGTAGACTCGCGGCGTGTCTCAGATGGCTGTGACCTGGTGGGGTCACTCATCTGCGACCGTCGAGCTCGGCCCGGTCCGGGTGGCGACCGACCCGTTGTTCAGCGCGGTGCTCTTCGCCCTCCATCGTGAGGTCGACCAGCCGGACGAGCGCGCGGCAGTCGCCGACCTGGTCCTGGTCTCGCACCTGGACTACGACCACCTGCACCTGCGCTCGCTGCGCCGGTTCACGCCCGGCACGCCGATCGTGGTCCCGCACGGCGCCCCCCGACTGGTCATGGGGCTGTCTCGGCTGAACGTCATCGAGGCCCGCCCGGGCGACGTCCTCGCGGTCGCCGGCGTCGATGTGGAGGTGCTGCCCGCGCACCACGACGGGCGCCGCTCCGTCGCCCTCGGCGCTCGGCGCCGGCGCTGGGCTTCCGGTTCGCCGGCGAGGGCGGGTCGGCGTGGTTCCCGGGGACACCGGCCTCCGGCCCGACATCACCCGGGTTCGTCCGGCGACGTCGCCCTGGCGCCCATCGGGGCTGGGGGCCTACCCTCGGCGACGACCACCTCGATCCCGAGGAGGCGGTGACCGCGGTCGGCCGGGTCGGCGCCCGGTGGACGCTGGCCGTCCACTACGGCACCTACTGGCCGATCGGGCTGCGCCGGCTTCGGCCGAGCAACCACCACCGTCTCTTCCTCACGCCGCCGGCGCGGTTCCACGAGGCGGTGCGCGAGCAGGGCGTCGGGACCGTCCCGCTGACCCCTCGGGTGGGGGAGCGGATCGATCTCGTCAAAAACCTACCTTTACATGCCACCGATGGGTGATTAAGTTTCCAGAGTCTCGCTCACGGCGAAAGGGTTTCCACGGTGCACAGTTCTCGGGTTCGGACAGCTCTTCAAGTGCCATGGCGGGTCCTCGTCTTCGCGTTCGCCTGGTGCTGGCGCTCCTGATGGTCGCGACCCCGCCGACCCCGAGCGCACACGCGGACGAGGAGCCGACCACGCTGACCGTGGCGGTGGTCGACCCCACGGTCGACTCGCTCAACCCGTTCACCTCGATCTACCGCCTGCCGACCCAGATCCATCGGCTGATGTACGACTACCTCACGATGTACAGCTCGGAAGACGCGACGCCCGACCGAGGGTCTCGCGGAGTCCTGGGAGAACAGTGAGGACGGCCTCACCTGGACCTACACGATCCGTGACGACTCGACGTTCACCGATGGTGAGCCGGTCACGGCCGAGGACGTCGCCTACACCTACAACACGATCATGGCCGACGACTCCGGTGCGATGGCCAACGGCAGCTACGTCGAGAACTTCGAGTCGGTCACCGCGACCGACGAGCACACCGTCGAGATCAAGCTGAAGCAGCCGTCCGCCTCGATGCTCGCGATCGACATCCCGATCGTGCCCCAGCACGTGTGGGAGAACGTCGACAACATCGCCAAGTTCAGCAACGAGGAGGAGTACCCGATCGTCGGCAACGGTCCGTGGACCCTGACCGACTACCAGCGCAACGAGTCGATCACCCTCGAGGCCAACGAGGACTACTGGCGCGGGGCACCCGGCTTCGACACGCTGATCTTCCGCTTCTACAAGGACCAGGACGCGGTGGTCGAGGCGCTGCGCAAGGGCGAGGTCTCGTTCGTCAGCGGCCTCACCGCGCTCCAGGCGCAGGCACTGGAGAGCGAGGACGACATCCACGTCAACCACGCCGTGGGCAAGCGCTTCGCCGGGCCTGACCATGAACCCCGGCGCCGAGGCCCAGAACGGCGAGCCGATCGGCGACGGCAACCCGGCACTGAAGGACCGGAGGTGCGCACCGCGATCCTGCACGCGATCGACCGCACGGCCATCGAGGAGCGCGTCTACAGCGGCAACTTCGAGGCCAACGGCAGCTACATCCCCTCCCGCTACGGCGACTACCACTGGGAGCCCGAGGAGGCCGAGGTGATCGCCTACGACCCGGACGAGGCCAACCGGATCCTCGACGAGGCCGGCTACGAGCCGGGCGACGACGGCATCCGGGTCTCGCCCGACGGCGTCCGCCTGAACCTGCGCCAGTTCGTCCACGCCGACGACCCGCGAGTACCGCCAGATCGCGACCTTCATGGAGGAGTGGCTGGCCGAGATCGGCATCGAGGTCGAGACGACGCCGAGCGACGACATCGGCGGGATCCTCGACTCCGGCGAGTTCGACCTGCTCTTCACCGGCTGGACGGTCAACCCCGACCCCGACTACATCTTCAGCATCCAGACCTGCGGCGTGCGGCCGGCGAACCCGGCGCGTCGTACCAGTCCGACTCGTTCAACTGTGATCCCGAGTACGACGACTGTACGCCGCAGCAGCAGACCGAGCTCGACCCCGACGCGCGCGCCGAGGTGGTCCAGGAGATGCAGAAGGTCCTCTACGAGCACGGCGTCGTGGTCATCTTCGGCTACCCCGACATGCTCGAGGCCTACCGCACCGACGTGTCGAGGAGGACAGCCCGCAGCGGCAGCCGGCCGAGAACGGCAACATCGACGGCCAGGACGGCTACTGGGGCTGGTGGTCGGCAGTGCCGGCCTCGGCCGCGGGGGCGGTGGCGGCAGCGAGGACGACGGGGGTCACCGGCCTGGTGCTGGGCGTCGGTGCCGGCGTCTGGTCCTCGTAGCGGCCGGTGGCTTCCTGCTGTGCGTCGTCGCTCGGCACGGCCGACGAGCGCAAGTAGGCCGCGCTGAGAGTCAGCAAGCAGGCCCGGTACGTCGTCGGGCGGCTGCTCGGCGCGGCCCTGTCGCTGCTGGCGGTGGCCTTCATCGGGTTCTTCCTGTTCCGGGTGCTGCCCGGAGACCCGGTGCGGACGATGACCGAGGACCAGAGCGTCAGCCTGGCCCAGCTCGAGGCCCTCCGCCGCGAGTTCGGGCTGGACCAGCCGCTGTGGCGCCAGTTCCTCGACTACGTCGTGCAGCTGGCGCGCTTCGACCTCGGCACGTCCTACCAGTACCGCGGCGCCGAGTCGGTGGCCGGCCTGATCGGGAGAAGCTGCGGCCGACGATCCTGCTGGTCGGCACCGCGACCGTGATCTCGGCGGTGCTCGGCCTCTGGCTCGGGATCCGGACGGGCTGGCGGCACGGCAGCAGGAGCGACCGCGTCAACACCGGCGTCGCGCTGACCTTCTGGTCGGTGCCGACGTTCTGGCTCGGGCTGATGCTGATCATCGTGTTCTCCGCCGGCGCCGGACCGATCCCGGGCATCTTCCCGGCCGGTGGCATGCGAGATCCGGGGGTCACCGGGAGTGCCCTGATCCCCAACATGGCGCTCCACCTGGTGCTCCCGGTGACCACCCTGGTGGCGGTCGTCTATGCGCAGTACCTGCTGGTGATCCGGTCGTCGCTGCTCGACGAGATGGGCAGCGACTACCTGGTCACGGCCAGGGCCAAGGGCCTCCGCGACGCCATGGTGCGCCGCAAGCACGCCGTACCGAACGCCCTGCTGCCGACGGTGACGATGATCGCCATCGACCTCGGTGGCATGGTGGCCGGCACGATCCTGGTCGAGTCGGTCTTCTCCTGGCCGGGCTGGGCAACATGTTCTACGAGGCGCTCAAGGTGCCCGACCTGCCCCTGATCCAGGGCATGTTCCTCTTCTTCTCCGCCGCGGTGATCGTGATGAACCTGCTGGCCGACCTCGTCTACCCGTTCCTCGACCCGCGGGTGCGCCGATGAGCACGACCGGCCCCGGTGCCCCGCCACCTGGCGTGGGCGCGACGAGGGCGCGCCGTCACGACGGGTGTGGCGCGAGTTCCGGCGCAACCGTCCGGCATGGTCGGCCTGGTCACGCTGGTGCTGGCGTGCGTGGCGGCGCTGGTCGCCCCGTTGTTCATCAGCCCCGACGAGCTCAGCCTGTCGCGCGCGCCCGGCCCGTTCGTGGCCGCGCCGAGCTGGGACTACCCGCTCGGCACGGACAGCTTCGGCAGGTCGGTCCTGCACCTCATCTGGGAGGGCGCGCGGGTCTCGCTGACCGTGGGCTTCCTGGCGACGTTCATGTCGGTGTTCCTCGGCACCCTCATCGGCATCACCGCGGGCCACTTCCGCGGCTGGGTCGAGTCGGCGCTGATGCGCTTCACCGACTGGGTGCTGGTGCTGCCCACGCTCGTGCTGGCGGTCTCGCTGGTCGTCGTCCTCGGGCGGGGGCTGAGCACGATCATCATCGCCATCGGGGTGACCGCCTGGCCGGTCACCGCCCGGCTGGTGCGCGCGCAGACGCTGGCCGTCGAGTCACGCCCCTACATCGAGCGCGCCAAGGCCCTCGGTGGCGGGCACTGGCACGTCATGACCCGCCACGTGCTGCCCAACGTGATGCCGATCGTGCTCGCCCGCACCACACTGCTGGTCGCCGGCACGATCATCGCCGAGTCGACCCTGGCGTTCCTCGGCCTCGGTGACAGCTCGCGCATCTCGTGGGGATCCACCCTCCAGGAGGCGCGTGGCGCAGGAGCCACGTCGGCCGGACTGTGGTGGTGGATCCTGCCGCCCGGCATCGCCATCGCCTTCGTCGCGCTGGCGTTCACCCTCGTCGGCCGGGCCCTCGAGCAGGTGCTCAACCCGAGATTGAGAGGAGACGACTGATGACCCTGCTCGAGATCGACGACCTGTCCGTCACCTACCGCACCGCAGGCGGCCCGGTGCCCGCCGTACGCGGGGTGAGTCTGGCCCTCGGCGCCGGCCAGAAGCTCGGCCTGGCCGGCGAGTCGGGCTGCGGCAAGTCGACCGTGGCGCTGGCGATGCTGAGGCTGCTGCCGCCGAGCGCGACGCTGGGCGGGCGGATCCTGTTCGAGGGCGAGGACATGCTCACCATGTCGTGGGGGCGGCTGCGCGCCGTGCGGTGGGCCGGCACCTCCATCGTCTTCCAGGGCGCCATGCACTCGCTCAACCCCGTGCATCGCGTCGGGGCCCAGATCGCCGAGCCGATCCTGCTGCACGAGAAGGTGACCGAAGCCGTGGCCGAGCGTCGCGTCGGCGAGCTGCTCACCCAGGTCGGGCTGCCGCCCGAGCGGGCCGGGGCCTATCCGCACGAGCTGTCCGGCGGCCAGCGGCAGCGGGTGATGATCGCGATGGCGCTCGCGTGCAACCCGCGTCTCATCGTCGCCGACGAGCCGACCACCGCGCTCGACGTGATGGTGCAGGCCCAGATCCTCCGGCTGATCGAGGAGCTGGTGCGCGTCAACGACATCAGCCTGATGATGATCAGCCACGACCTGGCCGTGCTCGCCGGCACGTGCGACCGGCTGGCCGTGATGTACTCCGGCCGCGTGGTCGAGGAGGGCCCGGCCCGGCAGGTGTTCGAGGCGGCCCGCCACCCCTACAGCGCCGCCCTGTCCGACGCGTTCCCGCGCATCGGTGACCCGTCTTCGCGGCTGCAAGCCCCGCGGGCTCCCCGGCGACCCGCCCGACCCCGCCGACCTCCCGCCCGGGTGCAGCTTCCGGCCGCGCTGCGCATCGGCCCTCGACGTCTGCGACCACGTCGACCCCGAGCTGTGGCCGGCCGGTGACGACGCAGGGCGGCCTGCGTGCTGGTGCGGCCCGACCAGGGGCGCCGATCTCGTCGTAGCGGAGGAGGCGGCCCGATGACGGCGAGGGCGGCCTGCGGGCCGAGGGCCTGCACGTCGGCTTCGCGGTGCGCGGCGGCGAGGGAGCGGCCCGGGCCGTCGACGGCGTCGACATGCACGTGCGGCCGCGCGAGATCGTCGCGCTGGTGGGGGAGTCGGGCTGCGGCAAGACGACGCTGGCCCGCACCCTCCTCGGTCTGGAGCGGCCGACAGCCAGGGCACGGTCGTGTACGACGGCAAGCCGCTGTCCTACTCCAGTCGCGCCCTGTCGGCGTACCGCCGCAGGTCCAGCTGGTGCTGCAGGACCCCAGCGGCTCGCTCAACCCGCGGCACACCGTCTACGAGGCCGTGGCCGAGGGGCTGCGGATCCACGGCGGCGTCGCCGACGAGCAGGCCGAGGTGGCCGACGCGCTGTCGCGCGCCGGTCTGCGGCCGCCGGAGCGGTTCTTCCTGCGCTACCCGCACGAGCTCTCCGGTGGACAGCGGCAGCGTGTGGTCATCGCCGGCGCGCTGGTGCTGCACCCGAGCGTACTCGTCGCCGACGAGCCGGTGGCGTCGCTCGACGCGTCGGTGCGCGGCGAGATCCTGTCGCTGCTGCTGCGGCTGCGTGACGACCTGGGCCTGTCGTGCCTGGTGGTCACCCACGACCTCGGGCTGGCCTGGAACATCGCCGACCGGGTGGCGGTGATGTACCTCGGCCGGATCGTCGAGACCGGCCCGGTCGAGAAGATCCTCTCGGCGCCGGAGCACCCCTACACGCAGGCGCTGCTGTCGGTGGTGCCCGACGTGACGGGAGGCGGCCACGGCCCACCGTCCTGGCCGGAGAGCCGCCCGACCCGACGCGGATCCCGGGCGGCTGCCGCTTCCACCTCCGGTGCCCGGTGCTCGCCTCGGGGGCGGCCGAGAGGCCGGCGTGGCGGACCAGTGCCGCACCGTCGACCTGGCGATCCTCGGCGCCGAGGCCGCCTCGCAGGTGGCCTGCCACTACGCGGAGCGGCTCGCGGCCGAGCCTCGATCGCGGTGAACCGGCGCGTCGCCGACATCGAGGAGTACCTCGAGCTCGACGGGCTGCAGACGCGGATCCGGACCCACGCCAGCCTACAGCGAGGCACCGGACGACATCGACGCCACCGTCCTGGGGCAGGCTGCCCCGGACACTGGCGCCGACGTTCTCGACATCGGCTGCGGCACCGGCGCGCTCCTGCGCACGCTCTCAGCACGCCACGCGGGACGCCTCATCGGCTGCGACCTCTCACCCGAGGCGGTGCGCGGGGCCGCAGCGATCGAGGGAGTCGGTGCCTGCTGGGCCGATGCGATCTCACTACCCTTCCGCGATGCCCAGTTCGACCTGGTCCGTGGCCCGGCACATGCTCTACCACGTCAGCGACGTCGGGTCGGCGATCCGCGAGGCCCGCCGCGTGCTCTCTCCGGAGGGCTCCTTCGTCGTGACGGTCAACCGCCGGCGGGTCACACCTCGCACGGTCGCCCTGGTGCGCACATCGATCGCGAACGAAGGGCTGCAGCCCGACCAAGACGTCGCGAACGACCGGGTGCATGCCGACAACGTCGTCGACCTGCTCCTCGAGATCCTTCGGTCGGGTCGACGTACACCGGCACGACAACGCGCTGGTGTTCCCGGAGCCGGAGCCGTTGATCGCCTACGCCGCGGCTTTGCTCCCCTTCTACGGCGTCGGCCCGGCGTCGACACGTCGCGTGCCATTGCTGCGCGAGATCGCGCGCCAGGCGCGCGCGTGGTTCGTCGACCACCAGACCTGGCGCGACCCCAAGGGGTACGTCGTCTGTGTCGCTCGGTGACAGGACCCGTCACGTCAGCGCCGGTTCCTCGAGCGTGAGCGTGCCGGCATCGGCGTCCAGGGTCGCCGCGACGCCGAGGGGAATGGTCAGCGTCGGTGAGCAGTGGCCGAAGCCGAGCTCCCACACGATCGGCACCCCGAGCGGGCCGAGCCGGTCCAGCATCAGGTCGCGGACGTCGTCCCGGCAGTCCACCCAGGACCCAAGGGCGATGCCGGCGACGTCGTCGAACCAGCCGGCGCGGAGCAGCTGGGTGAGCATCCGGTCGAGGCGGTAGTTGTCCTCCTCGACGTCCTCGAGCACGACGATCCCGCCGGCGGCGCCCGGGCGCGCGGTGGGCGCGCCCACGTCGGCGGCGATCAGGCTGAGGCAGCCGCCCATGGTGACTCCGCGGGCCGTGCCGGGCACCAGGGTCTCGGCGCCGGCGGAGGTCAGGGTCAGCTGGGACTCGGGCTCGAAGAGCAGCGCTCGGAGCCGTTCGGCGCTGTCGCCGCCTTCGAAGAACGAGGGGAAGCCGATCATCGGGCCGTGCACGGTGACCACGCCGAGCTGGGTCGCGAACGCCTCGTGCAGGGCGGTGATGTCGCTGTAGCCGACGAAACCTTGGGTCGGCGCCTCGCGCATCGCCGGCCAGTCGAGCAGGTCGATCATCCGCTGGGCGCCGTACCCACCGCGGGCGCAGAGCACGCCGTCCACGTCGGGGTCCAGCCACGCTGCCTGGAGGTCGGCGGCGCGGTCGGCATCCGCGCCGGCGAGGTAGTGCAGGTCAGCACGCTTACGTCGAGCACGTGCTGGCCGACGGTCACCTCGAGACCCCAGTCGCGCAGCAGGGCGCAACCGCGCTCGAGCAGATCCTTCGGGCCGGGGCCGGCGGGGGTGACCACGGCGACGCGGTCACCGGGGCGAAGCCGAGGCGGCCGGGTCAGCGGTACGGCGCTCATGTGGTCAGCTCCACCCGGGGATCTCGGGCGGCTCGAATCCGAAGATCTGGCCGTAGAACGACAGCTCGGCCTCCATCGACGCGATCAGGGTCTCCTCCTTGCGGAAGCCGTGCGACTCGCCCTCGAACGTCAGGTAGGCGTGCGGGATCCCGCGCCCGGCGATCCGCTCCAGGAGGCGTTCGCACTGCACCGGTGGGCAGATGACGTCGTCGAGACCCTGCATCAGCAGGAACGGCCGGCTGATCCGGTCGGTGCGGTTGACCGGGCGACCGATCTTCGTAGCGGGACTTGGTCTGGGGCCAGGGGCCGACCAGGCTCTCGAGGTAGCGGGACTCGAAGTCGTGCGTCTCGCCGGTCCGCCAGCCGGCGAGGTCCAGGATCGGGTAGTGGATCGTGGCGCAGGCGAAGACGTCGCCGGCGGCGAGTGCGCACGCGGACGTGAAGCCGCCCGCGCTGCCGCCGCGGATCGCCAGCCGCTCCGAGTCGGCGCTGCCCTCGGCGACCAGGCCGAGAGCCACCGCCACGGAGTCCTCGACGTCGACCACGCCCCAGCCCTCGCGCAGCCGCTCGCGGTAGGCGCGGCCGTAGCCCGTCGTACCGCCGTAGTCGACCTCGACCACGCCGAGGCCGCGGCTGGTGAAGAAGGCGATCTCCGGGTCCACGACCGGTGGGTAGCGGCTGGTCGGGCCGCCGTGGACGAACACGAGGTACGGCGGCGGGCGGCCCGGGTCGGCGACGTGGTCGGGATGCCGCGGCGGGTGCACCACGGCATGGACCTCACGGCCGCCCACCCCGGTGAACGTGCGTCGTTGCGGCTCGGACAGGTAGTCCACGGGGAGCCGCGGTGCCGCGGCCCGGGGCAGCGCCGTCCACGCGCCGGTCTCCAGGTCGACCTCGACCAGCTCCCAGGGCCGATGTGGTCCGCCGGCCACGCCCACGATCCGGTGTCCGTGGGCGCTCAGGTGGCCGGCCCACTCCTCGTGCGGGGCCTCGATCTCACCCAGCTCGCCCGTCGACGGGTCGAGGAGCGACGGCCGCAGCTGGCCGAACCCGTGCAGGGCCAGGATCCGCCCGTCGTCGAGCGGCAGCGACCAGCGGGCACCGGTCTTCCACAGCGGTCCGCCGAACTCCTCCTGCCGCGAGCTGAGGTCGTCGACCCGTCCGGTCGTCACCTCGACCCGGCGCAGGTTCCACCAGCCGTCGGGGTCGCTCACGATCGCCAGGGTCGTGGCATCGAGCCAGGAGCACTGGACCACCGCCTCCTCGGGGCCACCCGCGAAGGTGCGCGCCGGCCCGAGAGTGCCGTCGCTGCCGATGTCGGCGATCCGGAGCTCGGTGGCGTCCCACGGCATGTTCGGGTGCTCCCAGCCGATCCAGGCGAGCCGCGCCCCGTCCGGCGACACCTGCGGGCAGGCCAGGAAGTGCCGGTCGGTGACGAGAGTGCGTACGGCGTCCGGGTCGGCGGCGGCGCTGCCGTCGAGCGGCACGGCCACCAGCGACCGGGTGACCTCGCTGTCCGCGTCACCGTGGTGGTCCTCGCGCACGCACCAGACCTCGGCCCCTCCCGGAGCCGCCACCGGCTCGGCGTACCGCCACCCGGCGGGCCGGTCCGGCTCGGGAGTGAGCGGGCACGGCGTGCCGCCCTCGGTGAGGGCGTAGAGCCGTTGGTCGGCGTGGTGGACGAACACGACGGTGCCGTCGGGGGTCAGCAGCCAGGGCCGGCCGCCGTACTCGTGCAGCCGCGAGCGGAGGTTCCAGGGTGGTGGCAGCACGGTCTCGACCTCGCCGTCCGGACCGCGGCGGAGCAGCGCGGTCCGGCCACCTTCATCAGGCCGCGGCTCACACCACCAGAGCGCGTCGGCCGTCAGGTGCGGCCACTCGGGCCGGCCGTCGTTCACCGCGGCCAGCCGCGCGTCGATGGGGGACGGCCACTCGCCGTACGCCGGCTGGGTCACCAGCAGGTCTCCAGGAACCGGTCGAGCACCCGGACGCCGAACTCCAGCCCGTCGACCGGCACCCGCTCGTCGACGCCGTGGAAGGCAGCGGAGTAGTCGAACCCCTCGGGAAGGCGCAGCGGCGCGAAGCCGTAGCCGGTGATCCCGAGGCGGGAGAACTGCTTGGCGTCGGTGCCGCCGGCGAGGCACACGGGTACGACGTGGGCGCCGGGGTCCTCCGCCAGCAGCGCGGCCCGCATCGCGTCGAAGGTGGGCCCGTCGGGCGGCACCTCCAGCGGCACCTCGCGGTGCAGGTAGTCCCACGCGACCAGGTCGCCGGTGAGCCGGTCCAGCGTCGACTCGAACTCGATCTCGTCGCCGGGCAGCACCCGCCCGTCGACCCGGGCCGCGGCGGACCCGGGGATGACGTTCACCTTGTAGCCGGCGTCGAGCATGGTGGGGTTGGCACTGCTGCGCACCGTGGCGTCGATCAGCGCGGCGGCCGGACCGAGCCGTTCGAGAGCGGCTTCGACGTCGAAGTCGGGGGCGTCCGGGTCGATCTCCTCGCCGACAGCGGCACCGATGCCGATCAGCGCGGCCCGGACCGTGGGCGTGAGCCGCACCGGCCACTGGTGTTCGTAGATCCGGGCGACCGCGGCAGCCAGCGCCCCCACCGCGTTGTCCCGGTTGGCCCGGGACCCGTGACCGGCCTGTCCCGTGGCGGTCAGGTCGAGCCAGGCCGTGCCCTTCTCCCCGGCGCCGACCGGGTAGATCCGGACGTCACCGCCGGCGTGGAAGGTGTAGGCGCCGGACTCGCTGATGCCCTCCGTGCAGCCCTCGAAGAGCTCCGGCCGGTGCTGGACCAGCCATTCAGACCCGGCAGCGGCGCTGTCCTCCTCGTCCGCAGTGAACGCCAGCACGACGTCGCGGGCGGGGCGGCGATCCTCGCGGGTGTAGGCCCGGGCCAGGGCCACCATCATCGCGACCATGCCCTTCATGTCGACGGCACCGCGGCCCCACAGCCAGCCGTCGCGCACCTCGCCCGAGAAGGGATGCACCGACCAGTCGGCCGGCTCGGCGGGTACGACGTCGAGGTGGCCGTGCACGAGAAGCCCAGGTCTCTCCGGGTCGGCGCCCCGGAGCCGGACCACCACGTTGGCGCGGCCCGGCTCCGACTCGAGCAGCAGTGGCTCGAGCCCGACCTCGCCGAGCCGCTCGGCGACGTACTCTGCAGCCGGGCGCTCGGCGCAGTCGCCGCCGCCGCGGTTACTGGTGTCGATCCGGATCAGGTCCGAGGCCAGCTCGACGACCTCCTGGGCGGGACCAGGGCGTGCCTGGCGACTCATGGGCGGCGCCACCGCCGCCCATGACGCACGCTGGCGGCGTTGCCCGACGCTCGAAAGACGCCCAGTCTGCCTTCGCGTCGGCGCCTTGCCATCGCACGCCGTGGACGACGCTGGCATCCGCCAGCAGTCACCAGGCACGCCCTAGCCATAGTCCTTCTCGACCGCGTTGGCGATCAGCGTGGTCACGGCCTTGAACGTGCGGATCATCTCGTAGCCCGTGGGCGCGGAGTAGCGGACCCGGCGCTCGGCGACCCGGTCCACCCCGGGGACCATGCAGGCGTTGGTGACCAGCTGCGTGGCGTCGACCTCTACCTCGACCACGAACGGGCCGTCGGTGTGGGCATCGTGTCGCTGCGCCAGCGGGACGGACTCGCGCGCGGCGTCGCGGATGTCGGCATAGGTGCGCGCCGGCGGCCGGCAGATCGCGGCGTAGCGGGACACGTAGTCCTTGACGGCGACGGTCTGCGCCTCGGGCGCGTAGCTCTTCGCGTCCTCGCCGGTCCGGTCGTCGCCGGTCACCAGGATCACCGGGACGCCGTACTCGGCGCAGACGATGGCGTTGAGGTAGCCCTCGCTGGCGTGGTGCTCGTCGACCCAGACGCCGGTGATCGAGTTCGGGAGGTAGGTGTGCGCCAGCACGCCCTCGGTGCCGGCGCCGGTGTGGTAACCGAGGAACGCGATCCCGTCGACGTCGCCGTGCTGCACGCCCTCCACCATGGTGAGGTCCTTGTGCCGACCGGTGAGCATCGTCGCGCGCTCGTCGAGCTCCTCGAGGAGCAGGTTGCGCATCGTCGAGTGCGCCTCGTTGATCACGACCTCGTCGGCACCTCCGTCGAGGAAGCCGGCGACGGCCGCGTTGACGTCGGAGGTGAACATCGCCCGGCAGCGCTGCCACTGCTCGGTGCCCGGTTCGCAGTCAGCGGGCCACGTGACGCCGGTGGCGCCCTCCATGTCGGCCGAGACGAGGATCTTCATCGCCCGACCACCGTAGCGGTTGGTAAAGAGGTGTCGTTCAGTGCCCGTGGCGGAGCGCGGCGTGCAGGTCCCAGTTGAGCCGCGAGATCACGTCGAGCGGGATCTCCTTGGGGCACGCGGCCGTGCACTCGCCGATGTTGGTGCAGCCGCCGAAGCCCTCGTGGTCGTGCTGGCCGACCATGCTCACGACGCGGGAGTCGCGCTCGGCCTGGCCCTGCGGTAGCTCGCCCAGGTGGGTGATCTTGGCGCCCAGGAACAGCGAGGCGGAGCCGTTGGGGCAGGCCGCGACGCAGGCGCCGCAGCCGATACAGGTGGCGACGTCGAAAGCCCGGTCGGCCTTGTCCTTCGGCACCGGCGTGGCGTGCGCGTCGGGTGCCGCACCGGTGTTGACCGAGATGTAGCCGCCCTGCTGGATGATCCGGTCGAAGGCACCCCGGTCGACGCACAGGTCCTTGATCACCGGGAACGCGGCGGCGCGCCAGGGCTCGATGGTGATCGTGTCGCCGTCCTTGAACGACCGCATGTGCAACTGGCAGGTGGTGGTGACCTCGGGGCCGTGGGCCTCGCCGTTGATCATCAGGCCGCACATGCCGCAGATGCCCTCACGGCAGTCGGAGTCGAACGCGATCGGCTCCTCGCCGTTGGCGTTCAGCTCCTCGTTGAGTACGTCGAGCATCTCCAGGAAGGACATGTCCTCCGAGACGTCGTCGAGCTCGTAGGTGTGGATGGCGCCCTTGGTGGACGGATCGGGCTGCCGCCAGATCTTCAGGGTGAGTCTCACTTGTAGCTCCGCTGCTTCATCTCGGTGAACTCGTAGACCAGGTTTTCCTTGTGCATCACGGGGGTGCCGTCCTCGCCGGCCCACTCCCACGCCGCTACATAGGCGTACTGGTCGTCGTGGCGCAGCGCCTCGCCGTCCTCGGTCTGCGACTCGGCCCGGAAGTGGCCGCCGCACGACTCGCGCCGGTTGAGGGCGTCGATGCACATCAGCTCGCCGAGCTCGAAGAAGTCGGCCACCCGGCCGGCCCGCTCCAAGGACTGGTTCATGCTCTCCGCGGCGCCGAGAACCTTGACGTTGCGCCAGAAGTCGTCGCGCAGCGACCGGATCAGGTCGACCGCCTTGCGCAGGCCGTCGGCCGTGCGCTCCATCCCGCAGTACTCCCACATGATGTTGCCGAGCTCGCGGTGGTAGGAGTCGACGCTGCGGGTGCCGTTGGTGGTCAGGAACTTCTCGACCCGCTCCTTCACCGAGTTCTGCGCCTCCAGCACCGCCGGGTCGTCCTCGGCGATCTTGTCGAAGGGACCCTCGGCGAGGTAGTCGCGGATGGTGTTGGGCAGCACGAAGTAACCGTCGGCCAGGCCCTGCATCAGAGCCGACGCGCCGAGGCGGTTGGCGCCGTGGTCGGAGAAGTTGGCCTCGCCGGTCACGAACAGCCCCGGGATCGTCGACTGCAGGTCGTAGTCGACCCACAGGCCGCCCATCACGTAGTGCACCGCGGGGTAGATCCGCATCGGGACCGTGTAGGGGTCCTCGCCCGTGATCCGGGCGTACATGTCGAAGAGGTTGCCGTACTTCTCCTCGATCGCGTCGCGGCCGAGCCGCTCGATCGCCTCGGCGAAGTCGAGGTAGACCCCGCGGCGTACGCCGTCGACCGCGGGCCCGACGCCGCGGCCTTCGTCGCAGACGTTCTTGGCCTGCCGGGAGGCGATGTCGCGGGGGACCAGGTTGCCGAAGGCGGGGTAGATCCGCTCCAGGTAGTAGTCGCGGTCGTCCTCGGCGATCTCCCGCGGGTCCTTGTCGCAGTCGGACTTGTTCTTGGGCACCCAGATCCGGCCGTCGTTGCGCAGCGACTCCGACATCAGCGTGAGCTTCGACTGGTGGGTGCCGGTCACCGGGATGCAGGTGGGGTGGATCTGCGTGTAGCAGGGGTTGGCCATGTAGGCGCCCTTGCGGTGCGCCCGCCAGGTCGCGGTGACGTTGCTGCCCATCGCGTTGGTCGACAGGAAGAACACGTTGCCGTAGCCGCCGGAGGCGAGCACCACGACGTCGGCGAAGTAGGTCTCGATCTCGCCGGTGACCAGGTCGCGCACGATGATCCCGCGGGCTCGCCCGTCCACCACGATCAGCTCGAGCATCTCGTGCCGCGTGTAGCACTTCACGGTGCCGGCGGCGACCTGGCGCTCGAGGGCCTGGTAGGCGCCGATCAGCAGCTGCTGCCCGGTCTGGCCGCGGGCGTAGAACGTGCGGGACACCTGGACGCCGCCGAAGGAGCGGTTGTCGAGGAGGCCGCCGTACTCGCGCGCGAACGGCACGCCCTGGGCCACGCACTGGTCGATGATGTTCAGGCTGACCTGGGCGAGCCGGTAGACGTTGGACTCGCGGGAGCGGTAGTCGCCGCCCTTGATGGTGTCGTAGAAGAGCCGGTGGATGGAGTCGCCGTCGCCCTTGTAGTTCTTGGCCGCGTTGATGCCGCCCTGGGCCGCGATCGAGTGCGCGCGCCTCGGTGAGTCCTGGTAGCAGAACGACTTCACGACGTACCCGGCCTCGCCGAGCGTGGCGGCCGCCGAGGCGCCGGCCAGGCCGGTGCCGACGACGATCACCGAGAGCCGACGCCGGTTGGCGGGGTTGGCGATCCGGGCCTCGAACTGCCGGGTGCCCCAGCGCTCCTCCAACGGTCCGGAGGGTGCCTTGGTGTCGGCGATCGGGTCGCCGTCGACGTAGTAGCCCGCGGCGTCGTCGAACGTCTCGTTGTGCGACACGGTGTGGGAGGGGTCGAACGCGCTGGTGGTGTCGGGCATGTCGGTCATGTCAGCGGGACCTCACTTCTCGATGACGCCGGCGACGACGAAGATGGGGACGAGCGAGAAGCCGCCCGCGATCAGGATGGCGAACCCGTAGCCGAGCACGTTCGCGTTGCGGCGGGCCTTGGCGTTGTTCGTCAGGCCGAGGGTCTGCGCGGCACTCCATATCCCGTGGCGGAGGTGCAGGCCGAGCGCCACCATGGCCGCTAGGTAGATCAGGGTCATCCACCACAGGTCGAACGTGTCGACCATCAGGTTGTACGGGTCGTTGTTCTCCCCGCCCTGGGGGTTCACCTTGCCGATGGTGAAGTTGAGCAGGTGCCAGACAACGAAGATCAGCAGCGTCACGCCGCCCCAGCGCATCCAGTGCGATGAGAAGGTGGAGGCGTTGTTCTTCTTCACGACGTACTTGGTCGTACGGGCCCTGCCGGCACGGCGCCACAGCGCGAGCGCGCAGGCCACGTGCACCAGCAGCGCGGCGATCAGCCCGGCTCGGAGGATCCAGAGGAAGCCTTCGTAGGGGAGGATCGGCTCGCCGATCTCGCGCAGGTGGTGGGCGTAGTCGTTGAACGAGTCGTGGCCGGCGAATGCCTTGAGGTTGCCGTACATGTGCGCGAGCACGAACGCGATGAAGACGATGCCGCTGACTGCCATCAGCATCTTCAGGGCGATCGTGTTGCGCGAGGCGCTGGAGCCCTTGACGAGGGTCCGTTGCTTGGCCGGGTGGTACGCGTGCTCGGGGGGCGGGGTCGCTGGTGCCACGAAAACCCACGCTACCGTCGCTGGGCGGTCCTCGTGGCCACCAGGCGTGTGAGATGCGTCAGGCGAGGGCTCCGGCGAGCTCACGTCGGTTGCCGATGCCGAGCTTGGAGTAGACCCGGCCGAGGTGGTTCTCGACCGTCTTCGGTGAGACGAACAGCTCCTGGGCGATGTCCCGGTTGCTGCGTCTGCGCCCCTCGACGGCCAGGCTGGCCACCAGCCGAGAGAGTCGTCTTACCGAGTGGGGACGCTGACCGGGTAGTGCTCGGACACCAGCTCGTCGACCGCGTCGGTCCAGGTGCGCAACTGCGCGAGCTCGCGGGCCCGCCTGCCGAGCAGCGATCGGTGCCGGTCGCCGACCACGGCCGTGACCGCGCGGCGCAGGTCGTGGGGATCGCGCGGGTCGTAGAGCAGCCCGCTCTCGAGATGGCGGACCACGTCGGGCGCGCCACCCGACCGCGGTGCCACCACCGGCACCCCGCTGGCGGCCGCTTCCCGCAGCGCGTGGCAGCAGGTCTCGTGCTCGCCGGGATGCACCAGTACGTCGAGGCTCGGCAGCGCGATCGTCAGGTCGCCGGTCTGCAACGGACCCACCAGCTTGGCGCCGTGCGCGCGAGCCTCGAGCCAGTCGCGCTGCGGGCCACCGCCGATGACCACCAGGCGGACGGTGGGGATCGCGGCCACCTCCGCCAGCCGGCGTACGCCGTGACGCTTGTGCAGCCCTCCGACGTACCCCACGACGACCCGGGGGCCATCCGTCGACCCGACCCGCGACCAGGCGTCGTGGAGCCACTGGTCGCGCAGCGCAGGGGTGTAGGCGTCGGTGTCGACCCCTGGGCGCCAGAGACCGGCGCGCACGCCGAACTCGGCCATCCGATCGACCATCCACGACGACGTCACCAGCACCGCGTCGGCGCGGTCGGCCACCTTCGCCCGCCAGTAGTCGGCGGCGACGTCGAGGGTCGGACCCTGCTCGACGACGACCGACGGGATGCCCTGCCGACGGGTGTGCTTGAGCGCCTTGCGACCCAGTGCACCGGGAGAGGTGGCGTGGACGAGGTCGGGGCGGAAGCCGTCGAGCGCGGCGCGCACCTGGGCGCCGACCGGTTCGAGCGGGCGGACCCGGACGACCGGGCACCCGCGGTAGGACCCGATGCCGGGTCCGGGCGCCACGACCATCACGTGGTGGCCGGTGTCGACCAGCCGGTCGGCCACCGCCTTGAGCGTCGTGGTCGTGCCGTCGGTGGCGGGGTAGAAGGTCTCGGTCACCAGGGCGATCCGCATGCACCCAGCGTGCCGCCGGCGGCCGACGCGACCACGTCGCCGGAGTGGCGGACACGTGAACATCCAGAAATGTGGGCACTTTCACACCGGGGTGTGCGCCCTTTCACATCAGGCCTCGAATGTGCAGACTCAGCACGTCTCACCGACGGAAGGGTGTCAATGACGACTGGGGTTCACGGCCCGACCAGGGCTCAGATCGAGGAGAAGACCCTCCGAAACGACCGCTGGTGGCTGACCCCGCTGACGACGTTCGTGGTCTTCTCCGCCTTCGTCGTCTACGCCACGGTCCGCGCGTTCATGGGCAGCGACTACTACTCGTCGCCCTACCTCTCGCCGTTCTACTCGCCCTGCCTGGGCGACTGCGTCGAGGGCTCCTCGGACTTCGGTCAGCCGTTCGCCGGATGGCCGCTCTCGGCCGCGCTGATCATCCTGATCTTCCCGCTCGGCTTCCGGATGACCTGTTACTACTACCGCAAGGCGTACTACCGCGCGTTCTGGCTCTCCCCGCCGGCCTGCGCGGTCGCCGAGCCGCACGGCTCCTACTCCGGTGAGACCCGGTTTCCGCTGATCCTGCAGAACGTCCACCGCTACTTCTGGTACGCCGCCGTGGCGGTCGCCGTGATCCTGACGTTCGACGTGGTGCTGGCCTTCCGCAACGAGGACCACGAGTGGGGCCACATGGGCCTGGGCACCGTGCTGATGGCGATCAACGTCATCTACATCTGGCTCTACACACTGTCCTGCCACTCCTGCCGGCACGTCACTGGCGGACGCCTGCGGCACTTCTCCAAGCACCCGATCCGCTACCGCCTGTGGACGTGGGTGTCGAAGCTGAATGTCAACCACGCGAGGTATGCGTGGGTCTCCCTCTTCTCCGTGGCGCTGGTCGACCTCTACATCATGCTGCTGGCCAACGGAACGATCGAGGACGTGAGGTTCTTCTGATGTCGACCGAAAGCACCCGGCACCCGATGACCGGCAACGAGATGAGTGATGCCGAACCGGGCGGGATGGAGAAGCACCAGTACGACGTGGTCGTCATCGGTGCCGGCGGGGCCGGCCTGCGGGCCGCCATCGCCGCGCACGAGGCCGGCGCCCGCACCGCCGTGGTCTGCAAGTCCCTGCTCGGCAAGGCCCACACGGTGATGGCGGAGGGCGGCATCGCCGCGGCCATGGGCAACAGGTGGCCCGAGGACAACTGGGAGGTGCACTTCCGCGACACCATGCGTGGCGGGAAGATGCTCAACAACTGGCGGATGGCGCAGCTGCACGCGCAGGAGGCGCCAGAGCGGGTCCAGGAGCTCGAGGACTGGGGAGCGCTGTTCGACCGCACCGAGGACGGCCTGATCTCGCAGCGTGACTTCGGTGGTCACCGCTACGCCCGGCTCGCGCACGTGGGCGACCGCACCGGCCTGGAGATGATCCGCACCCTCCAGCAGCGCACCGTCCAGCTCGGCATCGACGTCTACATGGAGTGCACGGTTACCGAGCTGCTGCTGGAAAAGGGAGCCGGTGACGCGAGAGTTTCAGGCGCCTTCGGTTACTGGCGCGAGACCGGCCGGTTCGTCACCTTCGAGGCACCGGCGGTGATCCTGGCGACCGGCGGCATCGGCAAGTCGTTCAAGGTCACCTCCAACTCGTGGGAGTACACCGGCGACGGCCACGCGCTGGCGTTGCGCGCGGGCGCGGCGCTGATCAACATGGAGTTCGTGCAGTTCCACCCGACCGGCATGGTCTGGCCACCGTCGGTGAAGGGGCTGCTGGTCACGGAGTCGGTGCGCGGCGACGGCGGCATCCTCAAGAACTCCGAGGGCAAGCGGTTCATGTTCGACTACATCCCCGAGTTCTTCAAGGCGGAGACCGCCGACAACGAGGAGGAGGCGGACCGCTGGTACGAAGACAAGAAGAACAACCGCCGGCCACCTGAGCTGCTGCCTCGTGACGAGGTGGCTCGGGCCATCAACGCCGAGATCAAGGCGGGCCGCGGGTCACCGCACGGCGGCATCTTCCTGGACATCGCGTCCCGTCGGTCGCCGGAGTTCATCCGCAAGCGGCTGCCGTCGATGTACCACCAGTTCAAGGAGCTGGCCGACGTCGACATCACCAAGGAGCCGATGGAGATCGGCCCCACCTGCCACTACGTGATGGGCGGGGTCGAGGTCGACGCCGACACCCAGGAGAGCGCCGTCACCGGCCTGTACGCCGTCGGCGAATGCTCGGGCGGCATGCACGGCTCCAACCGGCTGGGCGGCAACTCGCTCGGCGACCTGCTGGTCTTCGGCAAGCTGGCCGGCGAGGCGGCCACGGCGTACGCCTCCGGTCTGGGGGACGCGCGGCCGGCCATCGACGAGGGCGACGTGCAGGCGGCATCCCATAGTGCGCTGGCGCCGTTCGAGGTGGAGGGCGGGGAGAACCCATACACCATCCAGCAGGACCTCCAGCAGTCGATGAACGACCTGGTCGGCATCATCCGGACCGGCGAGGAGCTCGAGCAGTCCCTGAAGGAGATCGAGGCCTTCAAGGAGCGGGCCAAGGAGATGGTGGTCGAGGGTCACCGGCAGTACAACCCGGGCTGGCACCTCTCGATCGACCTGGCGAACATGCTGATCGTCTCGGAGTCGATCGCGAGGGCCGCGCTGGCCCGCGAGGAGTCCCGCGGCGGCCACACCCGCGACGACTTCCCGCAGACCGACCACGACGTCTGGGGCAAGAAGAACCTCATCGTCACCATCGACGACAGCGGCGACGGGGTGGTGCTCCACGAGAAGCCACTGCCGGTGATGCCGGACGAGCTCAAGAAGTACTTCGAATCGTGAGCGAAGCGAGAGAGCGCAACGGTCTCGAGCCGAAAGACCAAAGTGAGAACGCGGTCGAACTGCGAGCTCACGCGACAAAGGAGAGCTGAGCGGCCATGGGCTACGACCTGAAGATGCGCGTCTGGCGGGGCGACCAGGAGGGCGGTGATCTCGCCGACTACACCGTCGAGGTGTCCGAGGGCGAGGTGGTGCTCGACGCGCTGCACCGGCTGCAGGCCACCCAGACCGGTGACCTCGCGATCCGCTGGAACTGCAAGGCCGGCAAGTGCGGGTCCTGCTCGGCCGAGATCAACGGCAAGCCGCGGCTGCTCTGCATGACCCGGCTCTCTGACTTCGAGCAGTCGGAGACGATCACGGTCACCCCGATGCGCTCGTTCCCGGTGATCCGCGACCTCGTCACCGACGTTTCCTACAACTACGAGAAGGCCAAGGAGCTGCCGTACGCCGAGCTCGGGCCGCGGGACGCCGACGGCAAGCGCCGGATGGCGCAGATCGACGTCGAGCGCGGGCAGGAGTTCCGCAAGTGCATCGAGTGCTTCCTGTGCCAGAACACCTGCCACGTCGTCCGCGACCACGAGGACAACAAGAAGGCGTTCAGCGGCCCGCGCTTCTTCCTGCGGTACGCCGAGCTCGACATGCACCCGCTCGACACCCACGATCGGCGCCAGCTCGCGCAGGACGCCGCGGGGATCGGGATGTGCAACATCACCAAGTGCTGCACCGAGGTGTGTCCCGAGGGCATCAAGATCACCGACAACGCGATCATCCCGATGAAGGAGCGGGTCGCGGACCGCAAGTACGACCCGCTCGTCTGGCTAGGCAACAAGATCGGGCTGCGCAACAAGGACAACGAGGGCCGCCAGGAGGTCTAGGAGACGACGTCCTCCACGTGGGCTGCGAGCTTGTCGAGGGCCATCGCCCATCCGAGGGCTCCCGGGGAGTCGGCAGGAAGTCCGACGTGCGTGAGGACCAGCCGGGTGCGTCCACCTAGGTCCTCCAGCTCGATGGTGACCTCAGTCGTCGTGGGGTGGTCGCCGGGCATGCCCAGCTCCGACGGAGCGAGCACGTTGCCGTGCTCATCGGCCATCGACTCGGTGTAGACCAGGCGCCGTGGCTCCACGACCTCGCGGTACTCGCCGGTGAACCACATCCGCATCTCTCCGTCGTTCGCGGTCATGGAGATCCGGCGCTGCCCGCCGACACGGACGTCCATCACGGCCTCGGGGACCTCGGATCCCCCGGGGCCGTACCACGAGCGGAAGTGGTCGGGCTCGGTCCACATCCGCCAGACCAGCGCCGGTGGTGCGTCGAAGGTGCGTTCCAGCACCACCGCTGGGCGGCTCGCCTGGTCATCGGTCATCGTGCTCGTCCGTTCCTTCGGGCTTCAGGGTCGCGAGGTAGGCGTCCATCCGGTCCAGGCGCGACTCCCACACGTGTCGGTACTGCTCCGCCCAGGTCGAGACTTCCTCGAGTCGCCCGGGCTCGATTGCGCACGGGCGGAACTGTGCCTGCCGGCCGCGACTGACCAGACCCGCCCGCTCCAGGACCTTGATGTGCTTCGAGACGGCGGGAAGGGACAGCTCGAACGGCGCGGCCAGCTCGTTGACGCTGGCGGGACTCTCGGCGAGCCGAGCCAGGATCGTCCGTCGCGTGGCGCTGGCCAGTGCGGCGAAGGTCTCGCTGAGCCGGTCGTCATCGACGGCGAGGGTCATCTGTCACTTTCCGTAGCAGTTAATTAACTAATCTGGAAACTAGGCCGTGGATGGTCGGGTGTCAACCTCCGTGGAGAACCGAGTGTCATTGAGGACAGGCGATGACCGCTGCCGCTTCTAGGGTGTCCAAATGGACATGAAACTGGAGCTGGTGGCCGTGCCCGTGACCGACGTCGACCGGGCAAAGGACTTCTACGTGCAGGCGGGGTTCGTGCTCGACCACGACCACGCCGTGAGTGACGACGTCCGCTTCGTGCAGCTGACCCCGCCGGGCTCGGGCTGCTCGATCACGGTCGGCAAGGGCCTGACCAACATGGAGCCGGGCTCGCTCGACAACATGCAGATGGTGGTGGCCGACGCCGACGAGGCGCAGGCGGACCTGAAGTCCCGCGGCATCGAGGTCAGCGACGTCGACGACCAGCCCTGGGGCAGGTTCGTCTACTTCTCCGACCCCGACGGCAACGGCTGGTCGCTCCAGCAGCTCCCCGACTGGTCGCCCAGCCTCGCCCAGTAGACCTCTCCGGTGGTCGAGCAGTGAGCGCCAGCGAGCGTCGTCGAGACCCCGCAACGTAGTAGGGAACGCGCCCGCGTACTCCGCATCGGAGGGCCCGCGCGCGTAGCAGACCGACTCCCGGCGTCAAGAGTTCGCTTCGCCGCTTCGCGCTCTTGACCCCGGGCCGCGGTCGGTCTGCTGAGCGGCGCTCAACCATGGGCGAAAGCCCACCAACCATCCACAGGTGACGGTTCGTGGACGGTCCTCCACAGCGTGGTTCGAGCCGTCTGAAGGTGTCGGCGCAGGGTGCTGGAATAGGTCCATGACCGGCACCGCGGACAGCATCGATCGGGGACACCCGATCCGGGTTGGCCTGTCCCGGATCGCCGATGAGCTGAAGACCGTCCGGGACCAGCCGGCCTGGTCGATGGACCCGGCCGAGACCCGCGAAGCCTTGGTCGAGGCCACCCGGCTGGACGCCCAAGTCGTGCGAGCTCGAGGCCCGGCTCGCCGACCACGGCCAGACCGTCGGGGTCGAGGCCGACTCGGGTGCCACGTCGACGGCGAACTGGTGGGCGCACGCCACCCGGCAGACCCGGGCCAGCTGCGCACCGGAAGACCCGGCTCGCGACCGCGTTGGGCGTCGGAGGTGTTCGAGCCGGTCCGGGTCGCACTGGCGGAGGGCCGGCTGCTGGTGGACCAGGCGCAGGTGATCATCGCCGCGGTCCAGGCGCTGCCCGAGGACGTCGACGCGGCCATCAGGGACGATGCGCTGGCGACCTTGATCGGGTACGCCGTCCACCACGACGCCAAGGCGCTCCGGATCCTGGGGAGGCGGATCCTGGACGTGGTGGCTCCGGAGGTCGGGGAGGCTCACGAAGTCAAGGTGTTGGAGCGCGAGGAGCGGGAGGCCGAGGCGGCGGCGGTGTTCCGGATGCACGAGGACGGCCACGGGAAGGCGCACGGGAGGTTCACCATCCCCGCCCACGTGGCCGCACAGCTGCGCCAGCTCCTGCTTGCGATCGCCGCGCCGAAGCACCGCGCCAGCGTGGACGGCCGGGCACCCGCACCCGGGCGTCTCTCGGCGCGCCGGTTGGGGGAGGCGTTCTGCGAGCTGGTCATGGGCTACCCCACCGCGCACGCCCCGCAGGCGGGCGGCACCTCGGCCACCGTGGTGGTGACGATGACCCTGGAGACGTTGATGGGTGGGCTGAAGGCCGCCCAGCTGGACACCGGCCACCGGATCAGCCCCGGTCTGGCGCGGAGGTTGGCGTGCCGGGCCGGGATCATCCCCGCGGTCCTGGGCGGCCAGTCCCAGGTCCTCGACCTGGGCCGGAGGACCCGGTTCCACACCGAACCCCAACGGATCGCGCTGGCGATCGAGCAGGGCGGCTGCACCGCCGAGGGCTGCGACTGGCCACCGGGCATGTGCCACGCCCACCACGACAAGCCCTGGAGCAGCGGCGGCGACACGTCGGTCAAGAACGGCCGGCTGCTCTGCCCCCGACACCACACCCGCGCCCACGACCCGACCTACACAACAACCACGATCACCGGCGGCAAGGTCAGGTTCCACCGAAGAACGTGAGTAGCCCCTCTAGGACCCGCTGACCTTGCGTCTCGTGGCGCCCTCGGACCTGTCCGTGAGGGAGATCTTCGTGCTCTCGTCGCCGGCGACCGCGTCGTGCACGGTGATCTCCACGAGACCGTCGTCGAACTCGGCGTCGATCTGGGAAGGCTCCGTGCCTTCGGGGAGGGTGATCACGCGGCGGAACTCGCCGTAGTACCGCTCGCGGACGTAGAACTCGATGTCCTCCTCGTCGTCGCCCGAGCGCCGGTTGCCGCAGACGGTGAGGACACCGTGGGTGAACCTCAGGTCGACGTCTTCCGGGTCGACACCGGCGAGCTCGACCCTGATGATCAGGTCGTCGCCGCGGGCGAGGATGTCGGTCTGGGGGACCCAGGCGTCCGCGTGCGTGCGTTCGGCCGCCTCGCCCCCGTGCTCGCCGCCGCCGCGGACGCCGAGCGATCGCAGTCGAGCGAGCTCGCTGAAGAAGTCGGTGACGCCGTCGAAGGGATTACGTCGGGAGTCCGGCACGGGCTCCTCCTTCTGGTCAGGTCGTTCTCGAGAGTGTTCCCGAGAACCTCAGTCGAGGTCGAGCGGGGTCATCAGGCCGACGCTTCGTAGGAAGTCGACGGCCACGTCATGGTCGTCCCGGCCATTGGTGACCGCCGCGTTCATCGACACCATGTCCTCTTCGGTCAGCTCGCGGTTGACCGCGTTGACGACGGCCATGAATGCGTCGGAGTCGATCGAGTCGAGCTTGTCCTCCCCGACGACCATCACAACGTTCTGCGAGCCGAAGAGAAGCTCCGGATCCTCGAGCAGCGTGTAGTCGCCGCTCTCCAGCTGTGGGTCGGTGGTGAAGGCGTTGGCGGCGTCGATGTCCCCGTTGTCGAGCGCGGCGTACTGCGCGCCCAGGGCCAGCGGCGCGAAGTCGGCGTTGGTGAGCTCGTAGACCTGCTGGAGCCCCTCGAGACCGAGGTACAGCGACTCGAACTCGGGCCGGGCGCCGAGCGTGAACCGTTCGACGCCACGGAGATCGGCGATCGTGGTGAGCCCGTTGGCCTCGGCATACTCCCGCGTGGTGGCGATCGCGTCCCTGTTCTGGAACGGCGTCATCTCGCTCATCACCATGTCCTGGCCGGCATAGAAGGCCTTCGCCTGCTCGTAGGTCTCCTGCGGATCGAGGCCGGAGACCTCCTCGCCGGCAACGATCGACAACACAGTGCCGGTGTAGGCCACGTAGCCGTCGACCTCGCCGTCCTTGAGCGCCTCGTCGAGGTCCTCGGCCGGCCCGACCCCCTTGCGCAGGTTGACCGCGTAGCCGTTCACCGCCAGCGCCTCACGCCACAGCTCGCCGAGGATCCGGGCCTCGGGGAACTCCTGGGTGCCGATCGTGACTCGCAGCGACGCGCCCTGGGGCTGCGACGACGCGTCGCGTTCGTCGCCCTCGCTGCAGGCCGCGAGAGCCAGCGCCAGGAGCGCAGCCAGGCCTGCGACCGCGCGTCTCACGTGTCTCTCCCGGCCTTGGTCGGCTCGGCCTCGGGTCTCTTGTCGGGTTTTCGCGTCTCCTCGCGCAGCGCCTTGATCCAGCACCAGGCGACGCCGACGAGCACGAACGTGAACGGGACGGCGCCCAGGATCGCAGCCTGCTGGAGCGCCACCAGGCCGCCGACGAGGAGCATGGCGCAGGCGATCCCGCCCATCAGCACGCCGAGGAAGACGATCACCAGCTTGGACGGATTCAGCGACCCACGGGACGCCATCGTCGCCATCACGACGCTCGCGGCATCGGCTCCGCTGATGAAGAACAGCGCGATCAGCAGCACGCAGACCGCCGAGCTCAGCACCGGCAGCGGCAGCACGTCCAGAGCCGTGAACAGCGACAGCTCGGGGGTTGCCAACGAGCCGACGATGTCGGCCTCGCCCCTGCGCTGCAGATCGATGCCGGTGCCGCCCACGATGGCGAACCACAGGAAGCCGAACCCGGTCGGCGCCGCGACGACACCGATCACGAACTCCCGGATCGTCCGGCCCCGGGAGATCCGGGCGACGAACATGCCGACGAAGGGCGCCCACGAGATCCACCAGGCCCAGTAGAAGATCGTCCAGCCGGCCATCCACTGCTCATCGCCGACCCCGGTCTGCAGCGACATCGGCAGCACCTGGATGACGTAGTTGCCGATGGACTCGATGCCGTTGGAGATCACCAGGACGGTGGATCCACCCACCACCAGGAAGAACAGGAAGAGCACGATGGTGGCGATGGACCCCAGGTTGGCCAGGTAGTTGATCCCCTTCTCTACGCCCGAGGTGGCGGAGATGAGGAACAGCGAGGTCACCACGATGATGATGACCACCGCCACGACGTTCGACTTGGGTACGTCGAAGAGGTACGCGAGGCCGCTGTTGAGCTGGAGCCCGTTCAGCCCCAGCGCCGTCGCCGTGCCGAACAACGTGGCCACGATCGCCAGGGCGTCGACCACCCGGCCGAGGGGCTTCTTGTGGGCATCGGGGCCGAGGATCGGCGAGAAGGTGGCGCTGACCAGCGTCGGCTGGTTCTTGCGGAAGCTGAAGTAGGCCATCGCTCCGCCGACGACGGCGTACATCGCCCAGCCGTTGAACCCCCAGTGGAAGTAGGTGTAGCGGAGGGCGACGAGCGCGGCCTCCTCGCTCTGCGGCTCGGCCAGGCCGTGCGGTGGCGCCGTCCAGTGCGACACCGGCTCGGCGATGCCGTAGAACAGCAGGCCGGCGCCGAGTCCGGCGGCGAACATCATCGAGATCCAGGAGAACGTGCGGAAGTCCGGGCGCGAGTCGTCGGGACCCAGGCGGATGCTGCCCCACGGGTGGATCACCAGGAAGATGCACAGGGCCAGGGCGCTGAAGGCGATCAGCACGAACGTCCAGCCGAAGTTGCCGATGACCCAGCCCAGGGTCGTCTTCATGACGTCGCCGAGGCTCTCCGGCGCGATCAGCCCCCAGCCCACGAACGCGGCGATCAGCAGCGCTGACCCCCAGAACACCGCCGGGTCGACACCCTTGAGCTTGCCTTTCACAGCGCCTCCGAGAGGTCTGAGTTCGGGCGCCGTTGGGCCGACCCGGGTTGCTGACCACCTTGGGTGGGACCGAGCACGGGTGTCAACGAGCCTTTGTCTACCGGCGCGATAGTCATTGCCTATGGCGGCGGATGCCCGCCCGGGGTCACCCAGATCGGGGAGGACCAGGCCATCTCACCGTCGACCAGGAAGACGCGCGCGTAGTAGAACGCCGTGCGGTCGGCAGGTGGTTCCGGGTCGGTCCAGGTGAGATCGATGGATCGGACACCGAGTCCGGTGAGCCCGCCGATCCCGGGCTGCAGCCGAAGGTGCCCGTGCGGGACCGGTACGTCGTGGACGACTCTCCGAGCCAGGTCGCCGAGCGCGACCTCGAGCGTCGACTCGCCGACGAGAACGGACACGGTCGCCTCGGGAGGGCCGACCACCGTGAGCTCCACGCCGCCGCGCTGCGACCCGTACGGCTCGCCGAAGCTGTACGTCGTACACACCCAGCCGACCTCGGAGACGGACGCGCTGACGACGTCGGGGCTCCAGTACGGCGTCTGCACGACCCCGCCGCCGGTGATGGTGAGCCGCCCGTCCCAGGTGGTCGTCCGGTCGGACCCGCCCCACTCGACGCGCAGCGGCACCGACAGGTGGCCGGCCGGCACCTGGTGTCCGGGCTCGGTGGCCAGCACGACCTCGCCGTCGCGCAGCAGGTCCACCCGCGCCACTTCGGCGTACCCCTCGGCGTGCACCGTGAACGCGCGTGGGCCGTCGAGCGTCACCTCCTCGCCGAGCAAGGTGTCCTCGCCGAGCCGGAAGTCGAGGAGCACGTCGCGGGTGGTGGCAGCGAAGGTCCGCCTGCTGTGCAGGGCCTCGAAGATCGACGCTCGGTCGAGGGACTCGGCGTACGCCCCCACGTAGCTGGCGCCGTGGCCGTGGTCCGACGAGGCGATGAACCCGAACCGGTGGCCGCGCCGCAGCCCGTCGAGGGTGAACGTGCCTTCCTTGGTGGCGTCGGAGTACTGCCGGAAGGAGCCGAGCGCCTCGTAGTTGCCTCGGCAGGCCTGGAAGATCTCGACCAGGCGGCTGTAGTCGGGGTGGTGGTAGTCCCAGTCGTTGTAGACCATCGCCGAGCCCGGGTGGTGCGGGATCGTGACCGCCGGGAACTCCGGGTGCTGAGACATCTGGTCCCACAGTCCGGCAGGGTCGGTGGTCCCCTCGGCGAAGGCCGAGAAGATCGGTGCGCCGCGGGCGACGTCGCCGTAGATGACGTTCTGGTGGCCGCTGTCCGCCGAGGTCCACTCGAAGCCGTAGAGCGGCACGAACCGCTGGTCGACGTGGAAGAGGTCGGCGATCTTCTGGATGGACCACCACTGATGCTCCGAGGAGTTCTCCGAGTGGTCGGTGACGGCCCAGAAGTCGTACTCGCAGACGTCCCAGGCGTAGCGGTAGAAGTCCTCGAGGGAGGGCTCGTCGCCGGACGTGCAGCGGCTCACCAGGGAGTGTCGGTGCAGGTCACCCCAGTAGACCTCCAAGTCGCGGTCGCCAGCGCTGAGCCGGTAGCGCTGCGGCCGTTCCACCTCCGGTTCCGCCCAGCGGCGGGCGCCGAGACGGTCGCCGGAGTGCACGCGGGTCCGTCGTACCCCCAGATAGGCGGACGACACCACCGGACCTGCCGCGGCCGTGTGCCCGAGCACCACCGAACCGACCCCGTGGACGCTGTGCCAGACGACCGAGCCGTGGTGCTCGTGCAGGTAGGGGCACTCGCGGCCACCGAACCCCTCGGTCCAGTCGAGCGCCACCTGGAGGCGGGCGTCGGTCTGGGCCGCGACCATGGCGCCGTCGCGGTCGGCGGCGATGCTGATCTCCTCCAGCGTCCCGTCGCTGCCGCTGTACGTCGTCGGCGGCAGCCAGCCGCCGCTGGCCAGCACCTGGGTCGCGACCTCCCAGTAGTAGGTCATCAGGGGCAGCCGCCGATGGATCCGGTAGGCCACGACCAGCCCCCCGTCATCCGTCGCGACCAGCTTGGGCAGGCCCGAGGGGACCACGTCGAGCCGTTCGGCGAGCTCGCCCGGGGCCTCCAGCACGCCGTCCTCGGTGACCGCGACGACCTGGATCGACGCGCTGACGTCCGGAAGCAGCTCGGGCGGCACGCTGTCACCGCCGGGCCGCATGCCCTCCACGACGGAGGGATCGGCGCCGACCTCGGCCGCCGGGCGGAGCTTCGTGGGCCCGCTGCCGCCATGGCCGGTGACCGTGATCAGGTCGAACGCGCACCACAGCTGCTGGTCGCGCGTGACCGCGAGGTGCGGGTGCAGCGCGTAGTCGGTGCCGGAGGTGAGGTCCTGCGGATCGCCCAGCGCGCCATCGGCGGTACGGCGTCGTACGACGACGCGGTAGGACCCGTCGACGTACTCCGACCAGGCGTACGCGCTGCCGCCGTCGTCGAAGGCGGCCAGGGTGGGGTCCCACACGTTGGCCTCGACCCCGACGCTGACCGTGTCGGTCGGGCCCCACGATCCGTCGGTGTGGCGGCGGGCGAAGATCGCGAACCGGTCGCCCTGCCGTCCCTGCCAGCAGACCTCGACGCTCCCGTCCGAGTGCGTCACCGCCTCCTGGTTGAACGACGGGTGCTCGGTGTCCGAGACCGGCTCCGGTGCGCTCCAGCCCCCGGTCGCGGACCATCTCGTGCCCCACACCGAGACGCCGTCGTCGCACCGACGCCCGTAGAAGACCCAGGGGACGCCCTCGGTGGTGATGACCGCCGTGGGCCGGAAGAGGTCGCTGACCTCGTCCGACACCGTCTCGACAGCGGTGCGGTCGCCGTCGATCTCGAAGGCTGCTCGTACGACGTCACCGCGCCCGGGCAACCACTCCACCCAGGCGACCAGCCGCGTGCCGTCGTGGGCGGCGATGCTGGGCCGCGCTGCGTTGACCGATCCGGGCACCGCCTCGGTCCCGGCGCGTTCGTGCCCGTCCGGCCGCGGCGCCTGGTCGAGCACGAGGTGCGCGGCGGCGATCACCTCGGCGATCCGCCCCTTGCCCTCGTCGACCCACATGTACCGCAGCGGGTCGGGGTCGAGGAACGACTCGACCGCGGTGACGTCGTGGCCCTGGTTGATCAGGTCCGACATCCGGCGGTTGAAGTCGAGCACCAGGTCGAGGTCGGCGCGCTGCTGCGGGGTGTAGTCGCCGCGGTGGTGATCGGGGCCGCCGCACACGTGGTGTGCGGGGTGCCCGTGCCCGTGCCCGTGACCGTGCCCGTGCTCGCCCAACGCCGCTGACTCCTCTCGGTGGGACCGATGGTCCCGTGCCTGCATTGTGGTGACCACGGAACGGCGCGGGCACACCGGCGAGGGGGTCGAGTTAGACCGATCGGCTATCGGAGGGAGAGGCGTCCGACATAGGGGAGGCCTCGTCGGGCAGGCAGAAGTCGAGGAAGTGCTCGGCCGGCTCGCTGAGCCGCCCGGTCCGCCACACGATGTGCACCGAGGTCCGGGTCGGCGGGGCCAGGGGCAGCACGCAGGCGCCCTTGGCGGCGGCCTCGGCAGCCAGCCCCTGCGGCAGCATCGCCGCGCCTGCGCCGGAGAGGACGAGCGGGACGACGGTCGCGAGGTGTGCGGTCTCCACCGCGACCTCCGCCGGCTGGCCGACGGCCTCGAGCTGCTCGTCCAGGAGGGATCGCAGGGCGGTGCCGGCCGGCGTACAGATCAACCCCCACCGGAGCAGCTCCTCGACGGTGGTCGTCCCGCTGGCAGGTGGGGCGGCCGGGGGGAGCACGGCGACCAGCTCCTGGTCGGCGACCCAACGGCTCGAGAGCCGGCCGCCCGGGGGAGGGCCGTCGAGGAGCCCGAGCTCGGCGCCGCCCAGACGGACGGCGTCCAGGACATCGGTACGGCGCGCCGGGTCGGCGACCGTCACCTGGAGGCCGGGGTTGAGGCCGCGGAACTTGCCGATCATGGCCGACAACGGGTCGAGCGCCCACAGCGTGTTGGTGATGATCGCCAGGTGGCCGAAGCCGCCCTCGGAGACGCTGCGTACCGCGCCCCGAGCGACCTGGAAGGACCGCAGGGTGCCCCGGGCGGGCTCCAGCAGTGCCTCTCCTGATGGCGTGAGGCGCACGCCGCGGCCGTGCCGCTCGAAGAGCTTCGAGCCCAGGTCGCGCTCGAGCCAGGCGATCGCGTTGGACAGTGACGGCTGCGCGATCGACAGCGCCGCCGCGGCGCGGGTGAAGCTGCCGAGCTCAGCGACGGCGACGAAGTACTCGAGATGCCGCCTGTCCATCCCTCGACCCTAGTGCCGCGAGGCGCCGGATATGGCTGGCTGCGGAACGCCGCCCTGAGCGACAATCCCGGCGTGGACCTGATCGCGCTGATGCCGGCCTTCGTGGTGGCGGTGCTGCTCATCTCCGCCTCGCCCGGGCCGGCGATGGCGCTGATCTTCCGGCGCGCGGCCGTCCAGGGATGGCGCGGTGCGGTGCCGACGGTCCTCGGGCTGGAGTTCGGGCTCTACCTCTGGGCGCTGGCCGCGGCGGCCGGGTTCGCCGCGCTGGTGGCCGTCTCGGAGACGGCGTACGTCGTGCTCAAGGTGGTCGGCGCCGCGGTGCTGCTGTGGCTCGGCATCAGGGCGTGGCGGTCGGCCTGGCGCGGCGGTGAGGAGCCCGAGGCCGACACGACGGTGTCGGGCAAGGCGTGGTGGCGGACGTTCGGGGAGGGCGTCGTGGTGCAGCTCGCCAACCCCAAGGCGGCGGTCTTCATGATCGCGTTCTACCCGCAGTTCGTGCCCGCCGATCGACCGCTGTTCGCGACCACCGCAGGGCTGGCCGCGGTCCAGGTGGTCATCGAGACCGGCTTCTACCTGACCCTGGCGTACGGCGTGGGCCGGGCCGGGGCCTTCTTCCGCCGCTCTAAGGTACGCCGCCGCCTGGACGCGATCGCCGGCACCGTTCTGGTCGGCCTGGGCGTCCGGGTGGCCGTGAGCTCGCGCTGAGGAATTGCTCACGTCGGGCGTCCGAATGCTCACACCCGCTAGAGACAGGTGCTGACTGCTTCTAGGGTGCGCACCATGACGGAAGAGGGAATGGTCGAGGGCGGGCTGGACGAGCCCGGCGAGCTGGAGCCCGCTCAGGGTTCGCTCGACCTCGCATCCCCCGACGACGACGCCACGGTCACGGACTGGGAGGCCGCGGCCGCCGCGGTGCTGCGCAAGGCCAAGCGGCTGGGCGACGACGACCCCGACGAGCTGGTCTGGCAGAAGCTCACGCTGACCACGCTCGACGGCATCGAGCTCACCCCGCTCGGCACGCCCGACCTGCTCGAGGACCGGGCGACCAGCGGCCGGCCGACCCGCCAGGGCGACTGGGGCGTCCGCGCGCTCGTGCGCGCCGACGACCCGAAGCTCGCCCACGAGGAGGCGCTCGTCGACCTCGAGGGCGGCGTGACCAGCCTGTGGCTCCGGGGCTCCGGCGACACCGACCTCGGCGTCGTGCTCGAGGGCGTCCTGCTCGACCTCGCGCCGGTCGTCCTCGACGGGATCGACCCCGCGGCCTTCCTCTCGTACGCCGGTGACCGGGAGCTGCACCCCGAGACGAACCTCGGAGTGCCGGCGAGCGAGGCAACCGCCGACCTGGCCGGCACCGCCTGGCAGGCCGGCGTCCGCGGCTTCGTCGTCGACGCGACGGAGGTCCACGAGCGTGGGTCCTCCGACGTCCAGGAGCTCGGCTGGTCGATGGCCGCCGGGGCGACGTACCTGCGGACGCTCACCGACGCCGGACTGGACGCCGACCGGGCCGCCGCGCTGGTGGAGTTCCGCTACGCCGCCACCGACGAGCAGTTCACGACCATCGCCAAGCTCCGCGCCGCCCGCCGGCTCTGGGCCCGGGTCCTCGAGCTGAGCGGGGCGACCACCCACGAGATGCGGCAGCACGCGGTCACCAGCCGGCCGATGATGAGCAAGTACGACCCCTGGGTGAACATGCTGCGCACCACGATCGCCGCGTTCGCCGCCGGTGTCGGGGGAGCCGACAGCGTCACCGTGATCCCCTTCGACAGCCCGCTCGGTCGCCCCGACGCGTTCGGCCGCCGGATCGCCCGCAACACCTCTCACCTGCTGATCGACGAGTCTCACGTCGCGCACGTGGCCGACCCGGCCGGCGGTGCGTACGCCGTCGAGAAGCTCACCGACGACCTGGCCGTCGCGGCGTGGGAGGTCTTCGGGCGGATCGAGGGCGGCGCCGAACTCGATGACGAGATCGGCGCCACCGTGGCGAAGCGGGAGACCGAGATCGCGAAGCGGCAGCGGCCGATCACGGGCCTGACCGAGTTCCCGAACCTCGCCGAGGCGTTGCCCGAGCGCGAGCCGGCCGGCGGTCCCGAGGTGCGTCGCTACGGCGCCAGCTTCGAGGCGCTACGAGACGAGCCGGCAGCGCGGGCGGTCTTCCTGGCCACCCTCGGCAGCGTCGCCTCCCACACGGCCCGCGCGAGCTTCGCCGCCAACCTCTTCGCCGCCGGCGGGATCCCGGTCGACACCGCGGGCGCCACCGACGGCGTCGACGCCGTGCTGGCGGCGTACGACGGCCAGCCGGTCGTCTGCCTTGCCGGCAGCGACCCGACGTACGCCGAGTGGGGCGCCGACGCCGTGGCGGCGCTGCGCACGGCCGGCGCCGCGCACGTGATCGTCGCCGGCAAGGCAGATGCGCTCGAGGCCGACGACTCCTGTGCGATGGGCATCGACGCCCTGGACTTCCTCACCCGGACCAGGGACAAGCTGGCATGAGCGTCCCGAAGAGCTTCGCCGGTCTACCTCTCTCGGACGGCGGTTTCGAGACAGGCGCTATCGCGCCTTCCTCAACCAACGGGGTGTGGCACAGCCCGGAGGGGATCGAGATCCTCCCGGTCTACGGTCCCGAGCACCTCGAGGGCCTGGACGCGCTGGACACCTTCCCGGGACTCAGCCCGTTCCTGCGTGGGCCCTACCCCACGATGTACACCACCCAGCCCTGGACCATCCGCCAGTACGCCGGCTTCTCGACCGCCGGGGAGTCCAACGCGTTCTACCGGCGCAACCTCGCGGCCGGGCAGAAGGGCCTGAGCGTCGCCTTCGACCTCGCCACCCATCGCGGCTACGACTCCGACCACCCGCGGGTGCGCGGCGACGTCGGCATGGCCGGCGTGGCGATCGACTCCATCTACGACGCGCGCACGCTGTTCGACGGCATCCCGCTCGACGAGATGTCGGTGTCGATGACGATGAACGGCGCGGTGCTGCCGGTGCTCGCGCTCTACATCGCCGCGGCCGAGGAACAGGGGGTGAAGCCGGAGCAGCTCGCGGGGACCATCCAGAACGACATCCTCAAGGAGTTCATGGTCCGCAACACCTACATCTACCCGCCCGCGCCGAGCATGCGGATCATCTCCGACATCTTCAGCTACACCGCCGAGCGGATGCCGCGCTTCAACTCGATCTCGATCTCGGGCTACCACATCCAGGAAGCCGGGGCGACCGCCGACCTCGAGCTCGCCTACACGCTGGCCGACGGCGTCGAGTACCTCCGCGCCGGGCTGGACGCCGGTCTCGACATCGACCGGTTCGCGCCGCGGCTGAGCTTCTTCTGGGCGATCGGGATGAACTTCTTCATGGAGGTCGCCAAGCTGCGTGCGGCCCGGGCCATCTGGGCGCGGCTGGTGCGCGACTTCGACCCGAAGAACCCCAAGTCCCTGAGCCTGCGCACCCACAGCCAGACCAGCGGCTGGTCACTGACGGCCCAGGACGTCTACAACAACGTCGGCCGCACCTGCATCGAGGCGATGGCCTCGACCCAGGGGCACACCCAGTCGCTGCACACCAACGCGCTGGACGAGGCGATCGCGCTGCCGACCGACTTCTCCGCGCGGATCGCGCGCAACACCCAGCTGCTGCTCCAGCAGGAGAGCGGCACCACCGGCACCATCGACCCGTGGGGCGGGTCCTACTACGTCGAGCGGCTCACCCACGACCTCGCCGAGCGGGCCTGGGCGCACATCCAGGAGGCCGAGGCCGCCGGTGGCATGACCGAGGCGATCGAGCAGGGCATCCCGAAGATGCGGATCGAGGAGGCGGCCGCCCGCACCCAGGCCCGGATCGACTCGGGGGCGCAGAAGCTGATCGGCGTGAACACCTTCCGGCTCGCCGCCGAGGACCCGCTCGACGTGCTCAGGGTCGACAACGACGACGTCTACCGCCAGCAGATGGCCAAGCTCGAGCGGCTGCGTGCGGAGCGCAACGACGAGGACGTACGCCGCACCCTCGAGGCGCTGACCAACTCCGCGGAGCGAGGAGCGAGCAAGGGCTCCCTCGACGGCAACCTGCTGGCGCTCGCGGTCGATGCGGCCCGCGCCAAGGCCACGGTCGGTGAGATCTCCGATGCGCTGGAGAAGGTCTACGGCCGGCACCGGGCCGTGATCCGTACGATCAGCGGGGTCTATCGTGACGAAGCCATGAGATCGGAAAGCGCCGCGGGCGACTCCTTGGTCCGGCAGGTGCGCGAGGCCACCGACGAGTTCGAGGAGGCCGAGGGCCGCCGCCCGCGCATCCTGGTCGCCAAGATGGGCCAGGACGGCCACGACCGCGGCCAGAAGGTCGTGGTCTCGGCGTTCGCCGACATGGGCTTCGACGTCGACGTGGGGCCGCTGTTCTCCACCCCGGAGGAGGTCGCCCAGCAGGCCGTCGACGCCGACGTGCACATCGTCGGCGTGAGCTCGCTCGCCGCGGGCCACCTCGCGCTGCTGCCGGCCCTCAGGAAGGCGCTCGAGGAGCAGGGCCGGCCCGACATCATGACCGTGGTCGGCGGGGTGATCCCGCCCGACGACGTACCCACGCTGATCGAGATGGGCGCCGCCGCGGTGTTCCAGCCCGGCACCGTGATCGCCGAGTCGGCGCTCGACCTGCTCGCGAAGCTGCGGGACCAGCTCGGGCACGAATGACGGACGTCGCGGCGCTCGTCGAAGGCATCCGCGCCCGCCGGCGGGCGTCGGTGTCCCAGGCGATCACGCTGGTCGAGTCGTCGAAGCCCGAGCACCGGGAGGCGGCGCGGGCGCTGCTGACCGAGCTGGCTGGCGACGCGGGAGAAGCGGTCCGGGTCGGAATCTCCGGCGTCCCCGGCGTCGGCAAGTCGACGTTCATCGAGACCCTCGGCAGCCGGCTCACCGCTGACGGTCACCGGGTGGGGGTGCTCGCCGTCGACCCGAGCTCGGTCCGCACCGGCGGCTCGGTGCTGGGGGACAAGACCCGGATGGCCCGGCTCTCGGCCGACCCGAACGCCTTCATCCGGCCGTCGCCCTCGGCGGGCACGCTGGGCGGCGTGGCCCGGGCGACGATGCAGGCGATGACCGTGCTCGAGGCCGCGGGCTACGACGTGGTGCTGGTCGAGACCGTCGGCGTGGGTCAGTCCGAGGTCACCGTCGCCGGCATGGTCGACACCTTCCTATTCCTGACGCTGGCGCGCACCGGAGACCAGCTCCAGGGCATCAAGAAGGGGATCCTCGAGATCGCCGACGTGATCGCCGTGAACAAGGCCGACGGGGACCGCGAGCAGGAGGCCCGCTCGGCGGCCCGCGACCTGGCGGGGGCGCTCCGGATGGTGCACGGCAAGGGGGAGTGGGCGCCGGCGGTCGTGACCTGCTCGGGGCTCAACGACGTCGGCGTCGACGAGCTGTGGCAGCGGGTCCTGGCTCACCGCGAGCACCTCGGCGACGACGGGCTCGCGGCCAAGCGAGCGGAGCAGCAGCTCGAGTTCACCTGGTCGCTGGTCCGCGACGAGCTCCAGCAGCGGCTGCGGCACTCACCCGCGGTCCGCGCGATGCGCGACGAGGTGCGTGAGCAGGTGCTGTCCGGTGAGCTGCCCGCAACCGTGGCGGCCGATCGGATCCTGGCCGCCTACGACCAACCTGGGGGATGACTCCCGGATTCTCCGGACAAGCGGGAAGAACTGTGTTTAAGGTCGCGCCCATGTCCCGACCCCTCGGGACTTCCTCCTCATGTGCTCGGGACGTTGGGACAGGGAGTGTCGGGACGACAACACCATCCCTTCCACCTGGAGGACTCATGCACCGCAAGCACCTGGTGGCGGCCCTCGCGGCCGTCGCTCTCGCCGCGACTGCGCTCAGCGGGCCGGCAGGCGCCGAGGACCCGGCCGCCAAGCCGAACCCGAACACGGTCGTCAAGGACCTGCTCAGCCCGCTGAGCCTCGCCGTCGCCGACGACGGCACGGTCTTCTACAGCCAGAACTTCGCCGGCATCCTGAACGCCAAGAGGCCCGGCAAGAACCCCCAAGTGGTCTACGCCGCGCCCGTGCCCGGCACCGAGGTCGGCGCCGTGTCCGTCGAGGACGGCAGCCTGCGCTTCGCGACGACGTTCCTCCCCGAGGAGGGCGGCGAGGGCGAGCCGGCAACCGCGCTGATGGGCTTCGGGAAGAAGGGGAAGGCCAAGAAGCTCGCCGACCTGTGGAAGTTCGAGGAGAACCGCAACCCCGACGGTGAGGTCATCTACGGCTTGCGTGGCCTTCCCGACGACTGCGAGGTGCCTCCGGACTTCCAGCCCTACCCCGGGATCGTCGAGTCGCACCCCTACGCCACCGCCCAGGAGGGCGGCCGTACCTACATCGCCGACGCGGCCATGAACGCGATCCTCAAGTACGGAGCCAACGGCGGTCTCTCCACGGTCGCCGTGCTGCCTGCCCAGGGACTGGAGGTCACGGCGGAGGTCGCCGAGGGCTTCGGTCTCCCGGAGTGCGCGGTCGGGCTGACGTACTACTTCGAGCCGGTGCCCACCGACGTCGAGGTCGGCCCCGACGGCAAGCTGTACGTGACCACGCTGCCCGGCGGCCCCGAGGACCCGAGCCTCGGCGCCCGTGCCTCGGTCTACCGGGTCGACCCAAAGACCGGCAAGACCAAGAAGGTCGCGGCCGGCCTGCTCACCGCCACTGGTCTCGCGGTCGGTGCGACCGGCAAGATGTTCGTTGCCGAGCTGTTCCGGGGCCGGATCGCTCAGGTCAAGCCCGGTGGCGAGCCGAAGAGGTTCCTGCAGGCCGCGCTCCCGGCCGACGTGGAGATCCGCTCCAACGGCGACATCTACGCCACGATCCAGGCGCTGCCGCCCGAGGAGGGCCCGCCGGCCGGTCAGGTGATCCGTATCCGGCGCTGATCGACGCCCATCACGGGCACACCGTGGGCCCCGTCCGACTCCGGGCGGGGCCCACGGCTCGTCTCAGGGGCGACTAGTCTCAGGGCGGTGTCCACGTCCACGAGCCAGCTGATCGAGGCCGTCGTCGACAAGTATGACGACGAGCTGATCGAGCTGCGCCGCGACATCCACCAGCACCCTGAGCTCGCCTGGGCCGAGTCGCGCACCAGTGATCTCGCGGCGCATCGGGTCGAGCAGGCCGGCTGGCGGGTCACCCGGATGCCGCGCAGCGGGTTCTTCGCCGAGCTGGGCGAGGGCAAGCGGGTGGTCGCGCTCCGCGCCGACATGGACGCGCTGCCGATCCCCGACCGTACCGACGACCCGTGGCGCAGCACCGTCCCCGACGTCGCCCATGCCTGCGGCCACGACGTCCATGTCAGCGCCATGGTGGGTGCCGCGCTGGCGCTGGCCGAGGTGCACGAGCGCGGCGAGCTCCGCGGCACCATCCGGCTGCTGTTCCAGCCGGCCGAGGAAGTCATGCCCGGTGGCGCCAAGCACCTGATCGCCCAGGGCGCGCTGGAAGGAGTCGATCGGGTCTTCGCGCTCCACTGCGACCCCGCCGTCGACGTCGGCAAGATCGGGCTGCGGGCGGGCGCCCTGACCAGCGCCGCCGACCGGATCGAGGTCTGGCTCGAGGGTACGGGTGGGCACACGTCACGACCGCACCTCACCGGCGACCTGACCTTCGCGCTGGCGAAGGTGACCAGTGAGCTGCCGGCCGTGCTGAGCCGCAGGATGGATCCCCGGGCCGGGGTCAGCGTCGTGTGGGGCATCCTGCGGGCCGGCGCGGCCCCCAACGTGATCCCCGAGGGCGGGATGGCGGCGGGCACCGTGCGGATCCTCGACGCCATCGCCTGGGCCCAGTGCGAGCCGATCATCCGGGAGGCGGTGCTCGACATCGTCCGGCCCTACGGCCTGACGCCCACGGTCGACTACCTGCAGGGCGTGCCGCCGGTGGTCAACGAGCCGGCGTCCAACGCCGTGCTGGCAGCCGCTGTGCTGCGCGTGCTCGGGGTGAAGGGTCAGGTCAGCGTGCCGCAGAGCCTCGGCGGCGAGGACTACGGATGGATGCTCGAGCAGGTCCCGGGCGCCATGTTCCGGCTCGGCACCCGCACACCCGGAGGCGCGACGTACGACCTCCACCAGGGCGACTTCCGGGTCGACGAACGCGCCATCGGGATCGGCGCGAGGGTCCAGGCCGAGGCGGTCGTGGGAGCGCTCTCGGCGCAGTGACTTGACCGGGCGCCCTATCGACACGGTAACGATTGTCGATATGCCTTGCCAGCGGTCCGCCGTGTCCTAGTGTTCTCCCAATCGTGCGCTCGGCATCGGGCGCTCATGAGTGACCCAAGGAGGCGTCTTGCGACGCACGTACAAGCTCGCAGCCGCGCTCAGCGCGATGATCCTCGCCCTCACCGCGTGCGGTGACGACGGTGACGATGGCGACGACGGCGACGGCGGAAGCAACGGTGGCGGCGGTGGCAGCGACGTCAAGGTGGGCATGGCCTACGACGTGGGCGGCCGCGGCGACCAGTCCTTCAACGACTCGGCGGCCGCTGGTCTGGACCAGGCCGTCGAAGAGTTCGGCATCGAGTCCGACGAGGCCGAGGCCGAGGACGGTGAGGACGAGACCGCTCGTGAGGAGCGCCTCCGCACCTTCGCCGAGAACGGCTACACCGTCGTCATCGCGGTCGGCTTTGCCTACTCCGCATCGGTCGCCAAGGTCGCGCCGGAGTACCCGGACGTCAGCTTCGCGATCATCGACGACGAGGTCGCCGTCGGCGACAACATCGCCAACTTGGTGTTCGCCGAGGAGCAGGGCTCGTTCCTGGTCGGTGCGGCCGCCGCGCTCAAGTCCGAGGCCGGCCACATCGGCTTCATCGGTGGCGTGGAGACCCCGCTGATCAACAAGTTCGAGGCCGGCTACATCGCGGGTGCCCAGGCCGTGAACCCTGACATCGAGATCGAGTCGACCTACCTCACCCAGCCGCCGGACTTCTCTGGCTTCGGTGACCCGGCCAAGGGCAAGACCGCGGCCGAGGGCATGTTCGACGCAGGTGCCGACGTCGTCTACCACGCCGCCGGTGGCTCCGGTGGCGGTGTCTTCGAGGCCGCTCAGGCCGCCGAGGGCTGGGCGATCGGTGTCGACTCCGACCAGGCCGTCACCGCCGACCCGGCGGTCAAGGACGTGATCCTCACGTCGATGTTGAAGAACGTGAACGTCGCGGTCTACAACTACCTCAAGGCAGTCACCGAGGGCGACGTGCCCGTGGGTGTGACCCGTTACGACCTCGCGGTCGACGGCGTCGGCTACTCCACCACGGGTGGCAACATCGACGACATCACCGGCGACCTCGACGACTACAAGCAGCAGATCATCGACGGGGAGATCGAGGTTCCGACCACTCCCTGACGCTGAACCCATGAACGGGGTTCGCGGGCACGCGCAGGTTGCGTGCCCGTGAACCCCGTTTCACTTGTAGCCTCACCGCAGTACCGCCCACGGGTCCTGCAGTCCCAGCAGTCGCCAACTGAGGAGGTCACAACGTCGTGACGAGCACAGAAGCCCCAGCGGCTCCCGAAGCGCCCCCTGGCGACGTGGCCGTCCGCCTCCGCGGCATCGGCAAGCGGTTCCCCGGCGTGATCGCCAACGACGACGTCAACATCGACGTCCGGCGCGGCACCATCCATGCGATCGTCGGCGAGAACGGTGCCGGCAAGTCGACGCTGATGAAGATCCTCTACGGCGTCCAGCCGCCGGACTCAGGGACCATCGAGATCAACGGCGAGGAGCTGAAGCTGAGCTCCCCGTCCGACGCCATCAACGCCGGCGTCGGGATGGTGTTCCAGCACTTCATGCTCGCCGACAACCTGACCGTCCTCGAGAACGTCGTGCTCGGGGCCGAGGGGATGCACGGCATCGCCGGCAACGCCCGCGACCGGATCAAGGAGCTCTCCGACACCTACGGGCTGGACATCAAGCCCGACCGGCTGGTCGAGGAGCTCGGGGTCGGCGCCCGGCAGCGGGTCGAGATCCTCAAGGTGCTCTACCGCGGCGCGCGGATCATCATCCTCGACGAGCCCACCGCGGTGCTGGTGCCCCAGGAGGTCGACGAGCTCTTCGACAACCTGCGCGAGCTCAAGGACGAGGGCCTGTCGGTCATCTTCATCTCCCACAAGCTCGACGAGGTGCTGTCCGTAGCCGACGAGATCACCGTGATCCGTCGCGGCACGACCGTTCGGACGGTCCTGCCGAAGGACGTGACCTCGCGCCAGCTCGCCGAGCTGATGGTCGGATCGGAGCTGCCCTCGCCCAGCACCGAGGCCTCCACCGTCACCACGACCGTGCTGCTGTCGGTGAAGGACCTCACCCTTCCTAGCCCAGACGGGCGACCGCTGCTGGAGGACATCTCCTTCGACATCCACCGCGGTGAGGTGCTCGGCATCGCCGGGGTCGAGGGCAACGGTCAGGCCGAGCTGGTCGAGTCGATCATGGGCATGCGACCCGAGGCCGCCGGCACCGTCTCGCTCGCCGACCTCGACATCTCCGACGAGTCGACGTTGCGCCGCCGCGAGAGCGGCATCGGCTACATCCCCGAGGACCGGCACCGGCACGGCCTGCTGCTCGACTCCCCGCTGTGGGAGAACCGCGTCCTCGGCCACCAGACCCGGGAACCCAGCGCCAAGTTCGGGCTGATCCGGCGGGGCAAGGCGCGCAAGGACACCGAACGCATCATCGAGCAGTACGACGTCCGCACCCCCGGCCCCAACGTGCTCGCCCGGGCGCTCTCCGGCGGCAACCAGCAGAAGCTGATCGTGGGCCGCGAGATGAGCGGCGACCCGATCCTGCTGATCGCCTCGCACCCGACCCGGGGCGTCGACGTCGGCGCCCAGGGCGCTATCTGGCAACACATCAAGACCGCCCGCCGCGAGGGCCTGGGGGTGCTGCTGATCTCGGCGGACCTCGATGAGCTGATCGGACTCTCCGACCGGATCGAGGTGATCCTCCGGGGCCGGATGGTCGGCACCTTCGACCCGGCGAAGGTGACGCCGCAGCAGCTCGGCTCGGCGATGACCGGAGCGGGTGACGAGGCATGAAGGTCCGCCTGCTGAGGCTGGGGATGGCGCTGGTCGCGCCGTTCCTCGCACTCCTGATCTCGTTCGGGATCATCAGCCTGATCCTGATCTCGGCCGGTGACCCGGTCGGCGCGGTCTGGGAGCAGATCCTGCAGTGGCCCGAACGCCGCAACCTGTCCAACATCATCGACAAGACCACGATCTTCTACCTCTCGGGCATCGCGGTGGCGATCGGGTTCCGAATGAACCTGTTCAACATCGGCGTGGAGGGACAGTTCCTGGTGGCCGCCCTGGTCGCCGGGGTCGTCGGCGGCGAGGCGTGGGTCTCGGGCTACCTCAACACCGCACTGGCGATCGTGGCCGGCATGATCGCCGGCGCGCTCTACGCCGGGATCGCGGGCGTGCTCCGCGCCTACCGCGGGGTCAGCGAGGTGATCTCCACGATCATGCTCAACTCGGTGGCGGTAGGTCTGACCGCCTTCATGCTGCGTGAGTTCAAGGGCCCGCAGCCCGAGGGCAGCTTCATCGTGACCACCAAGACCTTGCCGGAGAGCAGCTGGATCCCGAACATCTCGATCGGCGAGGGCGCCGCCACCGAGATCTACGGCTTCATCTACATCGCCGCGTTCGTGGGCCTGGCCTACTGGTTCCTGATCAACAAGACCCGGTTCGGCTTCGACCTCCGCGCGACCGGCTCGTCGATGACCGCCGCGGTCACCAGCGGCATCAACACCAAGCGGATGATCGTCACCGCGATGCTGCTGTCCGGCGGGTTCGCCGGGTTGGTCGGTCTCCCCTACGTCTTCGGCGAGTACCACTCCTACGGCTCGACGTTCCCCGCCGGCCTCGGCTTCACGGGCATCGCGGTGGCCCTGATCGGTCGCAACCACCCGATCGGCGTCGCCCTCGGCGCCTTCCTGTTCGCGTTCCTCGACGAGCAGACCAACCCGCTGCAGATCGTCGCGGGCGTCTCGCCCGAGATCGTCAAGATCATGCAGGGCGTCATCCTGCTCACCGTGGTGATCGCCTACGAGGTGGTCCGCAGGTTCGGGGTCCGGATCGAGCAGCAGATGGTCTCTCGTGAGCTGGAGAGAGCCCGGACGGCCGACGTCACGCCACCACCGACCGATGAGAAGGAGGCAGCCCGATGAGCGTCCCCGACACCGGCCTGGCTCCGATCGCCGCCCCGCCGCCGGTCCGCCGGCGGATCCCGACGTGGTGGTGGGCCGCCGGCCTGCTGGCCGTTCTCGCCCTGCTGTCCCTGCTCGAGATGATCACCGGCGCCAATGACCTCACCTCGTCCGGCACGATCCGGGCCACCCTGATCGCCACCACCCCGATCCTGCTCGCCGCCCTCGGCGGCCTGTGGTCGGAGCGTGCGGGCATCGTCAACATCGGCCTCGAGGGCATGATGATCCTCGGCACGTTCGGGGCCGCCTGGTGGGCCTATGAGTACGGCGCCTGGGTCGGCGTCGTCGGGGCGATCATCTTCGGCTGCCTCGGCGGTGCGCTGCACGCGATGGCGACGGTGCTCTTCGGGGTCGACCACATCGTCTCCGGTGTGGCGATCAACATCATCGCGCTCGGCGCGACGCAGTACCTCGCCGCGATCACCTTCACCGGGCTCAAGGGCGGCGGTCCGACCCAGTCGCCACCTCTGCCGAACCTGCCGTCGCTCACCATCGAGCCGCTGGCTGACTCGCTGGGCGACCTGGAGGACCAGGACATCTTCTTGGTGTCCGAGATCGCGGCGCTGCTGCGGGCGCTGGTCAACGACCTGTCCATCATGGTGGTCATCGCGCTGCTGCTGGTCGTGCTGACCTGGTTCCTGCTGTGGCGGACAGCGTTCGGGCTGCGACTGCGTTCCTGCGGTGAGAGCCCGGTGGCAGCGGAGACCCTGGGCGTCAACGTGCTGCGCTACAAGTTCGTCGCGGTGCTGATCTCCGGCGGCCTGGCCGGGCTCGGCGGCTGCTTCCTGGCCATGGTCGCCTCGAGCTCCTTCCGCGACGGGCAGACCGGCAACCGGGGCTATATCGGCCTGGCCGCGATGATCTTCGGCAACTGGCGGCCCGCTGGGGCACTCGCCGGATCCGGGCTGTTCGGCTACACCGAGACCCTGGGCCTGCGGCAGGGCGGCGATTCGGTGCACGCGCTGCTGCTGGCGATCGCCGCGATCGCGCTGGCGATCGGGGCCTGGCAGCTCCGCAAGGGCAGCCGCGTGGCGCTCATCGTCGGGCTGGTCGTGGTCGCGGGTGGGCTGCCGCTCACCTACGTCCTCGGCGACGCGCTCGGCGAGGGCTTCGACGGCCAGGGCTGGGTGCTGCTGGCCCTTCTCGTCGCAGCGACGGTGCTGCTGGTGCTACTGCGTCGACATGAGCATTTCGGGGCGATCGTCCTGCTGCTGGTGGGGCTGGCGTTCGCGGTGCTCTACTTCTCGATCGACGAGGTCCCGGGCGACTTCACCCGGATGACGCCCTACCTCGTCACGTTGCTGGTGCTCGCCTTCGCCTCCCAGCGGCTGCGGATGCCGGCCGCCGACGGCCAGATCTATCGCAAGGGCAGTGCTGGGTGAGCGACTTCGACTGGGAAGGGCTGAAGGCTGCCTCGGAAGCCGCAATGGAGCACGCCTACGCGCCGTACTCGCGGTTCAAGGTCGGCGCCGCGGCCACCGTCGACGACGGGCGGGTCGTCACCGGGTGCAACGTCGAGAACGCGGCGTACGGAGTCGCCCTCTGCGCGGAGTGCGGGCTGGTCTCCCAGCTGCACATCACCGGTGGCGGCCGGCTGACCCACTTCGTGTGTGTCAACGGCGACCGCGAGGTGATCATGCCGTGCGGCCGGTGCCGCCAGCTGCTCTACGAGAACGGCGGGCCTGACCTGCTGCTGATGACGGTCTCGGGCGTACGACGGATGGACGAGGTGCTGCCTGATGCCTTCGGACCCGACGACCTCACTTGACCTGTCGGCGCCGGAGGTCGTCGCCGATCCCTACCCGTACTTCGCGGAGGAGCGCGCGGCTCACCCGGTGGCCTGGCACGAGCCGACCCAGCGCTGGCTGGTCTTCGACCACGCCACGGTGAGCGCGGTCCAGCGGGACCGGCGGCTCGGCCGGCTGTGGCAGGACAGAGTCAGCACCGTGCCCGCCTCCGCTGACTATTTGGAGCCGTTCAACCTGCTGCACCGCAACCAGATGATGGAGAACGAGCCCCCCGAGCACACCCGGCTCCGGCGGCCGGTCGCGGCGGCGTTCAACCGCGGGCACGTCGAGCGGCTGCGCCCGCGGGTGCGCGACCTCGCGGCCGGTCTTCTCGACCAGCTGGAGCCCGACGGCTTCGACGTGATCGGCGGGTACGCCGAACCGTTGCCGGTCCTGGTGATAGCCGAGCTGCTCGGCGTGCCGTCGTCGTACGCCGACGACCTGCGGCGCTGGTCGCAGGCCATCGTGCGGATGTACGAGGTCGCCCCCGCCGAGGACGTGGTGGCCGCCGCGGTGGCTGCCGCTGGTGAGTTCGACGGGCTGGTGCGCGAGCTGGTGGCCGAGCGCCGCCGTACGCCCGCAGACGACCTGGTCTCCGACCTGGCGGCCGGCGAGCTGACCGACGACGAGGTGGTCGCCTCCGCGGTGCTGCTCCTCAACGCGGGCCACGAGGCGTCGGTCAACGTGTTCGGCAACGGGCTGGTGGCGATGCTCCGAGGCGGGCTGCGGCCGGGCACCGACGTCCCGGCGTGCGTGGAGGAGATGCTCCGCTTCGACTCGGCGCTGCAGCTGTTCGAGCGGACCGCGCGCGAGCCGGTCGAGGTCGGTGACATCACGGTGCAGCAGGGCCAGAAGGTCGCCGTGCTGCTCGGCTCCGCCAACCGCGACCCGGCGGCGTTCGATCGCCCCGACGAGATGTTCGTCGACCGGGATCCGAACCCGCACGTCGCGTTCGGCGTGGGCGTCCACTTCTGCCTGGGGGCGCCCCTGGCCCGGATGGAGCTGGCGGAGTCGCTCGCGGCGCTGTGGGAGAGGTTCCCGGACCTCGCGCTGGTCGGGGAGCCGGAGAGCCGGGGGACGTTCGTGTTGCGGGGTTTCCGTAGGGTGCAGGTCGGAGGGAGGCGCTGATGAGCGCACATGATGCGGTCGAGGTGATCCTGGTCAAGCGTGACGGTGGCCGGTTGTCGGACAGCCAGATCGACTGGGCGATCCGGGCCTACACCGACGGCGAGATCGCCGATGAGCAGATGTCGGCGCTGGCGATGGCGATCCTGCTCAACGGCATGGATCGCGACGAGATCTCCCGGTGGACCACCGCGATGATCGAGTCGGGGGAGCGGATGGACTTCTCCTCGCTGTCCCGCCCGACCGCCGACAAGCACTCCACCGGCGGCGTGGGCGACAAGATCACGCTGCCTCTCGCGCCTCTGGTCGCCGCGTGCGGTGTCGCTGTGCCGCAGCTGTCCGGGCGCGGGCTCGGGCACACCGGTGGCACCCTCGACAAGCTCGAGTCGATCCCCGGGTGGCGCGCTGACCTCTCCAACAAGGAGATGCTCGACCAGCTCGAGTCCGTCGGCGCGGTCATCTGCGCGGCCGGCGACGGGCTGGCGCCCGCCGACAAGAAGCTCTACGCGCTCCGCGACGTGACCGGCACCGTCGAGGCGATCCCGCTGATCGCCTCCTCGATCATGAGCAAGAAGATCGCCGAGGGCACCGGCGCGCTGGTGCTCGACGTCAAGGTCGGCAGCGGGGCGTTCATGAAGGACGTCGACAACGCGCGGGAGCTGGCCGAGGTGATGGTGGCGCTCGGCACCGATGCCGGGGTCCGCACGGTGGCGCTGCTGACCGACATGGGCACCCCGCTGGGCAACACCGCCGGCAACGCGATCGAGGTGGCGGAGTCGGTCGAGGTGCTCGCGGGCGGCGGGCCGGCCGACGTGGTCGAGCTGACCCTGGCCCTGGCCAGGGAGATGCTGGCCGGCGCCGGACGCGACGACATCGATCCCGCGGACAAGCTTGCCGACGGGACGGCGATGGACACCTGGAAGGCGATGATCCGGGCCCAGGGCGGCGACCCGGATGCGGACCTGCCCGAGGCCACCGAGAAGCACGTGGTGGAGGCCCCGGCCACCGGAGTGCTCACCCGCATGGACGCGATGGCGGTCGGCATGGCCGCCTGGCGGCTGGGCGCCGGCCGGGCACGCAAGGAGGACCCGGTGCAGGCCGGTGCCGGCGTGGTCTGGCACGTCCGCCCCGGCGACCAGGTGCGCAAGGGCGAGCCGCTGTTCACGCTACTCACCGACGAGGCCAACCGGTTCGACCGGGCCCTGGCCTCCCTCGAGGGCGGCTACGACATCGCGGACGAGGGGACGTCGTACGATCCCTCGCCGCTGGTGATCGACAAGGTGGGTTAAGGCATGACTGCCTAGGCCAGCAGCAGGACGACGGTCTCCGCGACGCAGGCGGGCTTCTCCTCGCCCTCGATCTCGACCGTGTGCTTCAGGGTCAGCTGACGGCCCGTGGGGATCTCGGTGGCGTCGCCCATGGTCACGTGCAGCCGGATCCGCTTGCCGACCGGTACCGGGTTCGGGAAGCGCACCTTGTTGACGCCGTAGTTGAGCTTGGCGCCCGGGGTCTCCAGGCCGAAGATCTGGGAGCCGAGCCACGGGATCAGGGACAGAGTGAGATAGCCGTGCGCGATGGTGCCGCCGAACGGACCGGCGGCGGCCTTCTCGACGTCCACGTGGATCCACTGGTGGTCACCGGTCGCCTCGGCGAACTGGTCGACCCGCTCCTGGGTGATCTCCACCCACTCGCTGGTGCCGAGGTCGTCGCCGGCCGCCTCGGCCAGCTCGTCGAACGTGGTGAACACACGCATCCCGGTCTCCCGTCTGTCCCGCTGTTTGGTTGGATGGCCCGATGAGCGCCACCGCGACGGAACCTACCGCCCCATCCCGAGAGACGATCCGGCAGGCACCCAAGGTGCTGCTGCACGACCACCTCGACGGTGGGCTGCGCCCGGCGACCGTGCTCGAGCTCGCGGGTGAGGTGGGCCACCCGCTGCCGGCGACCGACTCGGAGTCGCTGGGGCGGTGGTTCGAAGCGGCGGCCGACTCGGGCTCGCTCGAGCGCTACCTGGAGACGTTCGACCACACCGTCGGCGTGATGCAAACCGCGCCGGCGCTGACCCGGGTGGCGCGTGAGTGCGTCGAGGACCTGGCGGCCGACGGCGTGGTCTACGCCGAGATCCGCTACGCCCCCGAGCAGCACGTGAGCACCGGGCTCAGCCTGGATGAGGTCGTCGCCGCCGTGCAGCAGGGTTTCGACGAAGGGGCGGCCGCGGCCGGCGGCCAGATCGTGGTCCGCCAGCTGCTCACCGCGATGCGGCACCAGGCGCGCTCGATGGAGATCGCGGAGCTCTCCGTCGCCTGGCGCGACCGAGGCGTCGCCGGGTTCGACATCGCCGGCGCCGAGGCGGGCTACCCGCCCACCCGGCACCTGGACGCGTTCGAGTACCTCCAGCGGGAGAACTCGCACTTCACGATCCACGCGGGCGAGGCGTTCGGGCTGCCGTCGATCTGGCAGGCCATCCAGTGGTGCGGCGCCGACCGGCTCGGGCACGGCGTACGCATCATCGACGACATCACCGTGGCCGAGGACGGGTCGGTCGACCTGGGGCTGCTCGCGGCGTACGTGCGGGACCAGCGGATCCCCCTCGAGATGTGCCCGACGTCCAACCTCCAGACCGGGGCCGCGAGCTCGATCGCCGAGCATCCGATCGGGTTGCTCACCCGCCTGCGCTTCCGGGTCACGGTCAACACCGACAACCGGCTGATGAGCCACACCTCGATGACCCAGGAGATGCACCAGCTGGTCGAGGCGTTCGGCTACGGCCTCGCCGACCTGAGGTGGTTCACGATCAACGCGATGAAGTCGGCGTTCCTGCCGTTCGACGAGCGGCTGGCGATCATCGACAACGTCGTGAAGCCCGGCTACGCCGATCTCATGGCCGAGGCGCGACCGTGAACCACGGGACGTCCCAGCTGCCCAGTCCCAGCTTGGCGTCGAGGAACGCATCGCGGGCCACTGTGTCCAGGTGGCCACGCGCAGGGTTGTAGAAGACGACAGCACCCGCGTCCTTCTCGTCCAGGGCCAGCACGACGTGGCGCGGGAGCAGGCCGCTGCCGACGAAGAGGGGCACGGGGAGTCCGGTCTCCAGCCCCGCCAACACCCGTTTGTACGCCGACTTGCGCCGCAAGCGGCCCAGTCGCCACGAGTAGCGCACGCCGGTGATCCGCTCCATCTCGTGCGCCACCGCCCACGGCGGGGTGCCCAGCACGCGCGGCCACGGGAGCTGCAGGGCGCCCGCGGCCGGCCGACCACCGGTGACCCGGCGATGGGTGGCCAACACCTCGTCGCCGAACCGCTGCCCGACCGCGGCGGCGTACGTCGAGCCCATCCGCATCCGAGCCACCACCAGGCAGGACGGGCCGCAGGAGCGCTGGTCCGGCTGGCGCAGCGACGGCCCGAAGGGCAGGTCCCCGAGCGTCATCGCCGACTGCCCGACGTCAGCCGCCGGACCTCCGTGAGCGCCTGGTCCGGTGTCACGGGCTCGCATCCCAGCTCGACCGCGTGCTCCACGACCCGGCGCTGGTCGCGGAGCAGCGCGAGGCCGCGGCGGACCAGCACCAGCGGCGGCTTGCGGTGCTCGCGCAGGTCGCGGGTCAGCCGCCGCCAGAAGGTCACCAGCGGGTGCTGGCGCACGCAGTAGGCCGCGGCCACCAGTCCGGCCTCGCGGCAGGCGGGCACGATCTCCTGGGCGAAGATGCCCTCGGCCACGAACAGGTCCTGGCCGCCGAGGTCGAGCGTCTGCGACCCGCAGCGCCCGTCGTGGGCGATGTCGTAGATCGGGACCGTCGCGGTGCCCGCTCGGCACAGCTCCGCGACCGCCGCCAGGGCGTCGTCGGGGAGCCAGGAAGCCGGGTCGTCCCAGTCGACCAGGCCCGCGTTGGCTCCGGACGTGATCCGCGGCAGCTCGGGATCACCGGCGGACCGGTAGAAGTCGTCGAGCCGGAGGACCGGAAGCCCGATGCGTTCCGCGAGCCGTGACTTGCCGGCCCCTGACGGGCCGGCGAGGACAATCACTCGGGCGGGCACCGCGTCATTGTGCCCGACCGCCTCCGCGGACGGTCAGGCGACGTTCCAGTTGCCCGGGTCGTTGATGGTGTCGCTCGCGGTCTCAGAGATCGGCGGCCACTGGTTGCTCGGCAGCCCGGTGGCACCCTCGGCGAGCGCGATCCAGTTGATCGTGTCGGTGGTGCCCTGCGAGATCATGAACTCCATCAGCAGGTCGACGATATTGACAACCTTCTGCCAGACCTTGGCGCAGGCCTCCAGGATCGTCGGGACCTCGAAGGAGAGGATCTTCGACGCGTCGGTGGCGCTGGCCAGGATGCTGAGGATGTCGGAGCCGAACGACGCGAACTCGTAGATCAGCTTGCGCCACAGGGTGAGGATCTTGTTGGCGGCGGCGCTCGTGAGCTTGCCGCCGTCGGTCAGGGCGTTCGCGAGGGCCACGAAGGCGAGGTTCTGCTCGTCGGCGACCACCTTGTACTTGTCGAACGCCGGGCCCGACCAGGCGCCCTGCACCGCGGCCGCAGTCTCACCGAAGCCCCGCTGCTTGTAGATGTCGGACTTCGCGCCGGCGTACGCCTCGGCCCAGCGCTGGAGGTCCAGCGGGCTGCCCACGAGGTCGTTGACTGCGTCGTTGACGTTGGTCTGGATCTCGGTGAAGGCGTCGCCCAGCGACGGGTTGATCTCGTTGTTCCACTTGTCGATGGCGTCGTCGACCGCTCCGCCTCCGGGGAGGATGTCGTCGATGAACTCGCCGAACGAGCCGGCGGCGTCGTTCAGCATGTCGACGATGTCCTCGCAGGCGTCGATGAAGTCGTTCTGGAACTTGAGGTACTTCTCGTTGAAGTCGTCGAGGAAGTCGGTGAAGGTCATCGGGTCGCTCATGGCTCGATCATCCTGTCCAGGGTGCCCATGTCGGTGGCCACGGTGCTGTCGACACCGTCGTAGTCGTTGGCCGCGGAGTTGAGCGCGGCGTCGAGGTACTCGAAGTTCTTCTTGGCCGTCTGTACGGCGGTGAGCATCGCCTCGCTCCAGTTGTCGTAGTTGGCGGAGACGCCGGAGGAACCGGCGAGCACGCCGAACGAGTCGCCGCCACCCACGCCGGGGCTGATGTCGTCGTAGACGGTGCCCATGTCCTCGGCGCAGCCGGACCACAGGGTCGCAGCGTTGCGGAGGGCCTGGCTCTGCACCGCGAAGGAACCACGGTCGGTCATGATCGGTCCTGCTTTCGGTAGGCGTTGTGGAAGGCCTGGGTGATGGCAGCACCCAGGGGCTTGTTGCGTGCGCTCGCGAGCCATCCGCCGTCGATCAGCAGGCGGCCATGGGTGCTCGCGAGATCGAGCGTGACGGTGACGCACTCGTTGTCGGACTGCCCGACGGCGGGACCGCCGAGGTCGCGGTACATGAAGTTGGCGCTGGTCCCGCGGAGCCGCCCGCTGGGGATCGTGCCGGTCTTCTGGAAGTTCTCCACGGCCAGCTGCCCGATGGCGAGCGGGCGAGCGACCGGGCGTCGGGCCCGGCGGGAGGCACTCTCGTCGGAGTCCGTGCGGCCGGCCCGGAGCCGAGCCGAGCGGGCGGCGCCGGCCGCCTCGTCCACAGCGCGGGCCATCTTGTCGGGCTCCCGGAGGTCGTCGGCGTTGCCGCGGACCGAGACCTCGGTGACCCGGTTGGTCGGGTCCACGATGACCGTCACCGTGCCCGAGCTGTCCTTGCCGCTGGCGGGTTCATCGCCGGCCCAGAAGCCGGTGCGGTCTGTTCGGCGCAGCCCGGCGAGCCGAGAGGCGGCGGTCTTGTCGAGTGACATGTGCCACTGTGTGCCCGGGCTGATGAGGCGTCAAACCACCTCAATGGTTAAGGGATTTCCCCACCGTTGAGCGGGTTTGGGGCTCGGTCGCAGTGGGTAGGAAGGGGGTTCGGGACAGCGTCCCGATCAGACCCCGATCGGGTGCCAGACGGTCTTGATCTCCTGGAAGTCGGTCATCGTCGCGAGGTCCGGGTCCGCACTCCAGTCCGGCTCCGACGCCGGTGTGCGACGTACGCGCTTGAGGTTGTCGGCGGCCGCGACCTCGAGGTCGGTGGCCAGCTCGACGTTGCCGGCGATGCCGACCAGGTCGATGGCGTTGACGTCCATGTGAGCGGCCAGCCACGGCGCGATGGTGGGGGCCGACCCGGTGAGCATGTTGACGACGCCGCCGGGCAGGTCGGACGTCGCAAGCACCTCCGAGAACGTCACCGCCGGGAGTGGACGCTCGTAGGACGACACCACGACCGCGGTGTTGCCGGTGACGACGACCGGGGCGACGACGCTGATCAGCCCGAGCAGGGACGACTCCTGCGGAGCGAGCACCGCGACCACACCGGTCGGCTCGGGCGTGGACAGGTTGAAGAACGGGCCGGCGACGGGGTTGGCGTTGCCGACGACCTGGGTGAGCTTGTCGGCCCACCCGGCGTACCAGACCAGGCGGTCGATGGCCTCGTCGACGGCCTTGTCGGCTCGCGAGGCGGTCAGGCCCTCCGACTGCCGCACCGCGGCGACGAACTGGGGGCGGCGGTCCTCCATGACCTCGGCGACCCGGTAGAGGATCTGGGCGCGGTTGTAGGCGGTCCGCGACGACCAGCCCGGGAACGCCTTGCGGGCCGCGACGACCGCGTCGCGGGCGTCCTTGCGGGAGGCCAGGGCGGCGTTGGCCACGAAGCGTCCCTTGCTGTCATTGACGACGTAGGAGTGCCCGGACTCCGAGCGCGGGAAGTCGCCGCCGATGAACAGCTTGTAGGTCTTCCGGACGTCCACGCGGCTCATCGCTCGCCACCCTTCAGGTAGGCGGCGAGGCCCTGCCGGCCGCCCTCGCGGCCGTAGCCCGACTCCTGGTAGCCGCCGAACGGGCTGGTGGGGTCGAACTTGTTGAACGTGTTGGCCCACACCACGCCGGCCTTCAGCGCGTTGGCCATCTTGAGGATCCGCGAGCCCTTGTCGGTCCAGACCCCGGCGGAGAGCCCGTACGGCGTGTTGTTGGCCTTCTCGACGGCCTCGCTGGGGGTGCGGAAGGTCAGCACCGAGAGCACCGGCCCGAAGATCTCCTCGCGCGCGATCCGATGGGCCTGGGAGACGCCGGTGAACACCGTCGGCGGGAACCAGAACCCGTGGGTCGGGAGCTCGCACGGTGGCGACCAGCGGCCCGCGCCCTCGGCCTCGCCAACGTCGGAGAGCTCCTTGATCTTGGCGAGCTGCTCGGCGGAGTTGATGGCGCCGATGTCGGTGTTCTTGTCGAGCGGGTCGCCCACCCGGAGCGTGGACATCCGCCGCTTGAGCCGGCCCAGGAGCTCATCGGCGATCGACTCCTGCACCAGCAGCCGAGAGCCAGCGCAACAGACGTGGCCCTGGTTGAAGAAGATGCCGTTGACGATGCCCTCGACCGCTTGGTCGAGAGGGGCGTCGTCGAAGACGACGTTCGCGGCCTTGCCACCGAGCTCGAGGGTGACCTTCTTGTTGGAGCCGGCGACGCTCCGGGCGATCGCCTTGCCCACGTCGGTGGATCCGGTGAAGGCGACCTTGTCGACGTCGGGGTGCCCGACCAGCGCCTGTCCGGTCGCGCCGGCGCCGGTGATGATGTTGACGACGCCCGGCGGGAGGTCGGCCTGCTGGCAGATCTCGGCGAACAGCAGCGCGGTCAGCGGTGTGGTCTCAGCGGGCTTCAGGACCACAGTGTTGCCGCAGGCCAGGGCCGGGGCGATCTTCCAGGCCAGCATCAGCAGCGGGAAGTTCCACGGGATGACCTGCCCGGCGACCCCGAGCGGGGTGGACCCGTAGCCGGAGTACTCGAGCTTGTCGGCCCAGCCGGCGTAGTAGAAGAAGTGGGCGGCGGCGATCGGTACGTCGACGTCGCGCGACTCCTTGATCGGCTTGCCGTTGTCGATGGACTCCAGGACGGCGATCTCGCGGCCGCGCTCCTGGATGATCCGGGCGATCCGGTAGAGGTACTTGGCGCGCTCGCGGCCCGGCATCGGCCCCCAGACCTTGGTGTAGGCCTTGCGAGCAGCCTTGATGGCGGCGTCGACGTCGTTGTCGTCCGCCTCGGCGACCTCGGCCAGCACCTCCTCGGTGGCCGGGCTGATCGTCTTGAACGACTTGCCGTGCCCGTCGACGAACTCACCGTTGATGAACAAGCCGTACGACGGCTTGATGTCGACGATGCTGCGGGACTCCGGGGCGGGGGCGTACTCGAATGCGGTCATGATCAGTCCAGCGTGAAGTAGTCGGGACCGGAATAGCGCCCGGTCTTCATCTTGGTGCGCTGCATCAACAGCTCGTTGAGCAGCGTGGAGGCGCCGAACCGGAACCAGTCGGGGTCGAGCCAGTCGGGGCCGGCGATCTCGTTGACCACCACGAGGTACTTGATGGCGTCCTTGCTGGTGCGGATGCCGCCGGCGGGCTTCACGCCGACCATCTGGCCGGTGGCCTCGCGGAAGTCGCGCACCGCCTCCAGCATCACCAGGGTGACCGGGAGGGTGGCCGCCGGCTGCACCTTGCCGGTGGAGGTCTTGATGAAGTGGGCGCCGGCCATCATCGCCAGCCAGCTGGCCCGGCGGACGTTGTCGTAGGTCTGCAGCTCGCCGGTCTCGAAGATCACCTTGAGGTGGGCGTCTCCGCAGGCCTCGCGAACGGCGACGATCTCGTCGAAGACCTGCTGGTAGTGACCGGCCAGGAAGGCCCCGCGGTCGATCACCATGTCGATCTCGTCGGCGCCGGCCTCGACGGCGTCCTTCGTGTCGGCGAGCTTGATGTCCATCGCGGCCCGGCCGCTCGGGAACGCCGTCGCCACCGCGGCGACCTTGACGCCGCTATCGCCGAGGACCTGCTTGGCGGTCGCCACCATGTCGGGGTAGACGCACACCGCCGCCGCCGACGGGCAGGTCGGGTCGGCGGGGTCCGGCCGGATCGCCTTCGCGGCGAGCGCGCGCACCTTGCCCTGCGTGTCCTGGCCCTCGAGCGTGGTCAGGTCGACCATCCGGATGGCCAGGTCGAGGGCGTACTCCTTGGCGGTCGTCTTGATCGAACGGGTGCCGAGCGAGGCGGCACGCGCCTCCGCGCCCACTTGGTCGACCCCGGGCAGCCCGTGCAGGAACCGTCGCAGGGAGGACTCGGAACGGGTGACGTCCGAGAGGTTCGACCCGACATCACCGCCGTGCGGTGTGTCTTTCGTGGCCGTGGTTGACATGGTCCTCAGCATAGGGTCGTGGCGTCGAGAAGCGGCAATGGTCGAGGGGGTCCGGTCGTGGGGGGCCGAAAGCAGACTTTCCGGTCGCCGGGTGGGCTGATCACCGGCGGCATCAGCGTGGCGGTCACGTTGGCCCTGGCGGGGTTCGGGGCGTTCTACCCCGGCGCCGGCTGGGCGGACTGGCTGGTCGTCGTGATGCTGCTCCTGGCGCTGGTGTCGTACGTCGGTCAGATCCGGCCCGCGGTGGTGCTCGGCGAGACCGATCTGACGCTCCGCAACATGCTCAGCTCGGTGCACGTGCCGTGGCCCGCGGTGGGGGAGGTGCTGGTCCGGCAGATCGTCACCGTCGAGGCCGGCGACCGCGTCTACGACTGTCCCGCGGTCGGCCGCAGCCCGCGCCAGATCAAGCGCGACGCGGCTCTGCCGATCGACCACCTCCCCACCGAGGACTCCTTCGGGCTCTTCGTCGAGACCCAGATCCTGCACCGGGCGCGGGATGCCCGCGCCCAGGCGGGCATCGAGGAGGGTTCCGCGGAGCAGCGTGCCGTCGCGGACGGCGTACGCCAGACCTGGGCCTGGCCGGAGCTCGTGCTGCTGGTGGCGGGGGTCGTGGCCCTGGTGGTCACGATCGTCCGCTAGGCGGCCCGGCTACAGCCCCATGGCCGCCTTGACGTCGTTGCGCAGCGCGTCGAGCCGACCGGCGGCCGCGATCCGCGCCGCCCCGACGCCGTCCTCGGGGTCCACCGGGAGCACCACCTCCAGGTAGGCCTTGATCTTCGGCTCGGTGCCGCTGGGTCGGACGATCACCCGGGCCCCGTCGGCCAGCCGGTAGCGCAGCCCGTCGGTGGGCGGCAGGTCGCCGCTGCCTTCCGACAGGTCCTCGACCTGCTCCACCTCGAGCCCGCCGAGGGTCGTGGGCGGGGTGTCGCGGAGCCGCTGCATCGCACCCGCGATCAGGGCCAGGTCGCTCACCCGCAAGGACAGCTGGTCGGTGGCGTGCAGGCCGTGCTCGAGCGCGATGTCGTCGAGGAGGTCGGTGAGAGCGCGGCCGTCGCCCTTGGCCTGGGCGGCCAGCTCGCACAGCATCAGCAGCGCCGAGACGCCGTCCTTGTCGCGGACGTGCTCGGGGTCGACGCAGTAGCCCAGTGCCTCCTCGTAGCCGAACGCCAGGTCCGGCACCCGGCTGATCCACTTGAATCCGGTGAGGGTCTCGACGTACTTCTGACCGGCGGCCGCCGCCTGCTTGCCGAGCAGCGAGGAGGAGACGATCGAGGCGGCGTAGGTGCCCTTGCGGCCGTTGCTGAGCAGGTGGTGGGCGAGCAGGGCGCCCACCTCGTCGCCGCGCAGCATCCGCCACCCGTGCAGGCCGGGTACGGCGGCGGCGCACCGGTCGGCGTCCGGGTCGTTGGCGACCACCAGATCGGCGTCGGTGTGCTCGGCCAGCGCCATGGCCAGGTCCATCGCCCCGGGCTCCTCGGGGTTGGGGAAGCTGACGGTGGGGAAGTCCGGGTCGGGCTCCTCCTGCTGCTCGACGACCTGCGGGGCGTCGAAGCCTGCGGTCTCGAGCACCTGGACCACCGAGGTGCCGCCCACGCCGTGCAGGGGCGTGTAGACGATGCGCAGGTCGCGCGGTCCGTCGCCGGCGAGGTCGGCGACGGTGTCGAGGTAGCGGTCGACGATGTCCTCACCGAGCACTGCGCCGGGCGCGCCTCGGGGCACGTCGGCGAGCCTGCCGATCGCCGCGATGTGGCGAGAGATGTCGGCATCGGCCGGCGGCACGATCTGACTCCCGTCGCCGAGGTAGACCTTGTAGCCGTTGTCCTGGGGCGGGTTGTGGCTGGCCGTCACCATCACCCCGGCCACGCAGCCGAGCTCGCGGATGGAGAAGGCGAGGAGCGGGGTCGGCAGCGGCCGCGGCAGCACGTGTGCGGTGAACCCCGCGCCGGTCATCACCTCGGCGGTGTCACGCGCGAAGACGTCGCTGTTGTGGCGGGCGTCGTACCCGATGACGACGCCGCCGGACGCCCCCTGCTCGCGGAGGTAGGAGGCGAGTCCCGCTGCCGCCCGGGTGACCACGACCCGGTTCATCCGGTTAGGGCCGGCCCCCAGCGCGCCGCGCAGCCCGGCGGTCCCGAACTCCAGGGTGCCGGTGAACCGGTCGCTCAGGTCGGCGGCGTCGGCGCCGGACTCGACCTCCCCGATCAGGGCCTCCAGCTCGGCGCGGGTTTCCTCGTCCGGGTCCGCTGCCGCCCAGGTCCGGGCGCGGTCGAGCAGCACGTCGACGTCAGGGGTCATGGGGGCACGTTAGTGCCCCGTCGCTACTCCTGACTTTCAGGTTTCGGTGGGGCGGTGCCGTCCTCGGTGACGAACGGCCGCTCGTCCGCGTCGTAGTCCTCGTTGTCGGTGAACATGCCGGCGCCGGAGTCGAAGGTGCGGCCCGTGTTGTCGACCTCGGTGTCCTCGGGGCGGTTGTCCGGGTCGAGCCGCTCGGCGCGCTCCCGTTCGATCTCCTCGACGGTCTCCTGCGGTACGTCGTCCGCGGTCGGCAGGCCGGCGGTGCCGCTCTCCCGCTCGTCGGCCGACTGGCCGTCGCTCTGGATGTCGAAGGTGCCCCGGTCGCCGTCGATGCGCTTGTCCGGGTCTCTCTCGGTGCCCTGGCTCACTGGACCTCCCTGGGGTCGCGGATGGGCAGTGCCTCCGGTACCCGCTCCACGCATGCCTACTCTGAGCGCCATGCGACGGCCGTCGGTGACGTACGAGTTCCGCGGCACCTGGTCGGTCGCCGCGCCGCTGGAGGCGGTCCGCGAGACCGTGGTCGACCTCGAGCACTACCCGGAGTGGTGGCCGCAGATCCGGGCGGTGGCGAAGCTGGGGCCCGATGACGCGCGGGTGCTCTGCCGCTCGGCGCTGCCGTACACCCTGGACCTGGTGCTGCACGCGGTCTCCCAGGAGGGCTCCGTCCTCGAGGTCGAGGTGTCCGGCGACCTCGACGGCACGGTCCGGTGGGAGCTGACACCGGAGTCCGGCGGCACCCGGATGGACTTCGAGCAGCAGGTGGTGGTCAGCGGCGCGCTCGCGTTGGCGTCGTACGTCGTCCGCCCGGCGTTCCGGTGGAACCACCACCGGATGATGCAGGGCTGCATCGCTGGGCTCAGGGAGCGCCTGGATCCAGCGCTGGGCGGTAGTACGACTCCGAGGTGAAAGGCCCGCCGACGTGCGCGCCCTCGGCGGCGTCGTCGGCCGAGGCCGGGATCCGGTCGGCGAAGTCCTCGGCGTCGTCCATCGGCTGGTAGCCGAGCGCTCGGCCGGGCTCGAGGTCCCACCAGGCGCGAGTGTTGGCGGAGATGCCGTAGAGCACCGCGAAGCCGGGTGCCGGGGTGGTGAGGCAGGCGTCGATCATGCGCACGCAGTCGTCGTGCGAGAGCCACGTGGAGAGCTGCCGCACGGACGCCGGCTCATCCCGGAACGAGCCGATCCGGCAGGCGAGCGTGTCCATGCCGTAGCGGTCGGTGTAGAGGCTGAGCAGGGCCTCGGAGGCGACCTTGCCCACGCCGTAGAACGTGTCCGGACGAGGCCTGGTCTCGGTGGTGACGACATCAGTGCGCGGGGTTCGGCCGACGGCGTGGTTGGACGAGGCGTAGACGAACCGGCGTACGTCGTGCGCGACCGCGGCGTCGAGGAGCGCCGCCGTCGTGACAACGTGCGAGGTCAGGGACTCGGGCAGCGATCCCTCGCCGGGGTTGCCGGCGAGGTGGACGATCGCGTCGAGGCGCTCCTCCGCGAGCACCGCGCGGACGGCGTCGGGATCGGTGCAGTCGACGACGTACCAAGGCCGGTCGTCGCCCTCCGGGGGCGGCACCAGGTCGAGCCCGACCACCTCGTGTCCGAGGTCGGTGAGGCCCACCGCCAGCACCCGTCCGATGCTGCCGGCGGCGCCGGTGACCAGGACTCGCATCCCGGTCACGACTCGATGGGGGCGGTGAGCATTCCGACGGACATCGAGATCAGGTTACGCACGAACGACTCGGTGTCGAGCTGGTGCCGGCTGGGGGCGGGACGCTCCCCGGAACGGGCCCGGTCGGCGGCGGCACGGAGGATGAACGTCGTGACCAGGGACATCCGCTCCAGCCGCAGCTCGTCGCTCATCGGCGGCATTCTCTCCTCCAGCAGGCCGTAGGCCTCGTAGCCGCCGGCGCGGGTGAGCGCGGCGACCACGTCGGGGTGCAGCGAGTCCGGGTCGTCCTCGACGAGCTCGGAGAGGATGACCAGGTAGCACCGACCCTCCCAGCCCAGGTCACCGAGCTCGACGGCCGGGCGGACGAACGCCGCCACCGCCGAGGCCAGGTCGTCGTCGGGCAGCTTCCGGGCGACCTTGAGCAGCTCCTTCTCCCGGGCCGCGAGCAGGTCGACGTGCTGATCGAGGACGGCGACGAGCATGCCCTCCCGCGAGCCGAAGTGATAGTGCACGGCACCCCGGTTGCGCTGTCCGGCCTGACGGGTGATCTCGAGCAGTGACGCCGTGTGCACGCCCTGCTCCGCGAAGCCACGGGTGGCAGCCTCGATCAGGCGCTGCCTGGTCTCCTCGGCATTGCCGGTCATGGGGGTCCTCAAATTCTGGGCACGATGCGACTGAGCAGTCCCCCCATGCGCGAGGCCGCGGCCCTCCCGGCCTCAAGGACTTCTTCGTGGTTCAGTGGCTGGCCGCTGATACCGGCCGCCAGATTCGTGACGAGGCTGATTCCGAGCACCTCCATCCCTGCCTCGCGTGCTGCGATCGCTTCGAGCGTCGTGCTCATTCCGACAAGATGACCCCCGATCGCCCGGACCATCGCGATCTCGGCGGGGGTTTCATAGTGCGGACCCGGGAACTGCACATAGACGCCCTCGTCGAGGGTCGGCTCGACCTCGCGGCACATCGCGCGCAGCCTGTGGGAGTACAGGTCGGTGAGGTCGACGAACGTGGCGCCCTCGATGGGAGAGCGGCCGGTGAGGTTGATGTGGTCGCTGATCAGCACGGGCGTGCCCGGGCTCCAGGTGTCCTTGAGCCCGCCGCAGCCGTTGGTCAGCACGATCGCACGGCAGCCGGCGGCGGCCGCCGTACGGACCCCGTGGACGACGGCTGGGACGCCCTTGCCCTCGTAGTAGTGGGTGCGGCTGAGGAAGACCAGCAGGTTGCGGTCCTCGGCCCTGATCGAGCGGATCCTGCCGGAGTGCCCGGCGACCGCGGCCGCGGAGAACCCCGGGAGGTCCGTGGTCGCCACCTCGGCAGTGGCCTCGCCGAGCGCGTCGACAGCGGGCAGCCAGCCGGAGCCGAGGACCAGCGCGACGTCGTGCTTCTCCACCCCGGTGAGGCGCGCCAGGGCGGCGGCGGCCTCGGCGGCCAGGTCGTACGGCGTGCTGTCGGTCACGCGGGCAGCCTAGTGGTTGAGGGTTCTACAGTCCGGTTGATCGACACGGTCGGCTGCGCAGGGCCGCGACGTAGTCGGCGGGAGCGTCCGCGGCCTCGGCCGCGTCTGCCATCACCCCGAGATGGGACGCCGAAGGAAGGCCGCCCTCATAGGCGTCGAGAACGTAGGCCCACGCGACGATCTCGCCCCCGAGCGTGGAGACCCGGACCTTGGTCTTGCGGTAGAGCCCGGAGTCGGCGGACTCCCAGCCGTCCAGCAGGGTCTCGTCCTCACGGGTCACGTCGTAGACGGCCACGAACACCTGCTCGAAGGGGTCCTGCACGAGGGTGGGCAGGGCTCCGTCCCAGCCGTGCTCCTCGCCGCCGAAGGTCAGCCGCCAGCCGGTCAGCCAGCCGGTGGTGTGCAGCGGCGAGTGGGGGCACCGTTCGCCCATCCGTGCGGGATCCATGTTGGTCCCGTAGGCGGCGTACAGCGTCACGTCCGAAGGCTATCGGCCGAAGGTGGTCGCGCCGGGCGACACGTCTAGGCTGAGCGCGTGAGTCATTTCGATGTTCTGGTCCTCGGCGCCGGCCCCGGTGGCTACGTCGCCGCCATCCGCGCCGCACAGCTCGGCAAGTCCGTGGCAGTGGTGGAGGAGAAGTACTGGGGTGGTGTCTGCCTGAACGTCGGGTGCATCCCGTCGAAGGCGCTGCTGCGCAACGCGGAGATCGCGCACATCATCACGAAGGAGAAGGAGACCTTCGGGATCAGCGGCGACGCCACGATGGACTTCGCGACCACCCACAAGCGCAGCCGCGGCGTAGCGGATGCGAGCGCCAAGGGCGTCCACTACCTGATGAAGAAGAACAAGATCACCGAGATCGACGGGTGGGGCACCCTCACCGGTCCGACCGGGATCGACGTCAAAAGGACTGAGGGCGGCGAGACAGTTGACGTTGGGTCCCACACCTTCGACAACCTCATCCTGGCCACCGGTGCAGTGGTCCGGATGCTGCCCGGGATGAGCGTCAGCGACAACGTCGTGACCTACGAGGAGCAGATCCTCACCGACCAGCTGCCCGGCTCGATCATCATTGGCGGTTCCGGTGCGATCGGCGTGGAGTTCGCCTACGTGATGGCCAACTTCGGCGTCGAGGTCACGATCGTGGAGTTCCTGGACCGGATGGTGCCGACCGAGGACAAGGACGTCTCCAAGGAGCTGCTCAAGCAGTACAAGAAGCTCGGCGTGAAAGTGCTGCTCTCCACCAAGGTGGACCAGGTGGAAGACACCGGCAGCGGCGTGAAGGTCACGGTCAGCCCGGCCGACGGCGGCGACTCGGAGGTGCTCGAGGCCGACAAGCTGCTCGCGGCGTTCGGGTTCGCCCCGCGCGTCGAGGGCTTCGGCATCGAGGCGGCAGGAGTTGAGCTCACCGACCGCGGCGCGATCGCGGTCGACGCGCGTGGCCGCACCAACGTCGACAACGTCTACGCGATCGGCGACTGCACGGGCAAGCTGATGCTGGCCCACACCGCCGAGGCGATGGGTGTCGTGGCCGCGGAGACGATCGCGGGTGCCGAGACCATGGAGATCAACTTCGACATGATCCCGCGGGCGACGTTCTGCCAGCCCCAGATCGCCTCCTTCGGCTACTCCGAGGAGCAGGCCAAGGAGAAGGGGTACGACGTCAAGGTGGCGACGTTCCCGTTCTCGGCCAACGGCAAGGCGCGCGGCATGGCCGAGGGCATCGGGTTCGTCAAGATCGTCGCCGACGCCGAGCACAACGAGATCGTCGGCGGGCACATGATCGGCCCCGAGGTGACCGAGCTGCTCCCGGCGCTGACCCTGGCCCAGCAGTGGGACCTCACCGCCGACGAGGTGGCCCGCAACGTCTTCGCCCACCCCACGCTCAGCGAGGCGATGAAGGAAGCCATCGAGGGCATCGCCGGCCACATGATCAACCTCTGATCGCATGAGCACCGACAAGGTCGTCATCATCGGCGGAGGCCCTGGCGGCTACGAGTCCGCGTTGGTGGCGGCCCAGCTCGGCGCCGAGGTCACCGTCGTCGACAGCGACGGCATCGGCGGCTCCGCGGTGCTCACCGACTGCGTCCCGAGCAAGACCCTGATCGCCACCGCAGAGCTGATGACCGACATGGCCGGTGCGGCCGAGCTCGGCGTCGCGTTCCACGACGCCGAGGGCGACGCCGCGACCGGCATCCGCGTCGACCTGGAGCGGGTCAACACCCGGGTCAAGGCGCTCGCCGCCGACCAGTCGGGCGACATCAGCCGCCGCCTGGAGAAGGAGGGGGTGCAGGTCGTTCGCGGCCGTGGCCGGCTCGACGGCCCCAACCGCGTGGTCGCCGACGACACGACGTACCCCGCCGACGCGGTGCTGATCGCCACCGGCGCCGCACCGCGCACCCTGCCCACGGCGGTGCCCGACGGGGAGCGGATCCTCACCTGGGAGCAGGTCTACGACCTGACCGAGGTGCCGTCGGAGCTGATCGTCGTCGGGTCGGGCGTGACCGGCGCCGAGTTCGCCAGCGGCTACCTCGCCCTCGGCATCCCGGTCACGCTGGTCTCCTCGCGCGACCGGGTGCTGCCGGGAGAGGACGCCGACGCGGCGACCGTGCTGGAGGAGGTGCTCACCCGTCGCGGGATGACCGTGCTGGCCAGGTCGCGGATGGAGTCGGTGTCGCGGGACGGCGACGTCGTCACCGTGACGCTGACCGACGGCCGCACGGTCCAGGGGTCGCACTGCATCCTGGCGCTCGGCTCCGTGCCCAACACGGGCGACCTCGGCCTCGAGGGCGCGGGCGTCGTCCTCAAGGAGGGCGGTTTCGTCAACGTCGACCGGGTCTCACGCACCTCCGCGCGCGGTGTCTACGCCGCCGGCGACTGCACCGGCGTCCTGATGCTGGCCTCGGTCGCGGCGATGCAGGGCCGGATCGCGATGTGGCACTTCCTGGGCGACGCGGTGAAGCCGCTCGACCAGAAGCTGGTGTCCTCCAACGTGTTCACCGCCCCGGAGATCGCCACGGTCGGCTGGTCCCAGCAGGCAGTGGATGCGGGGGAGATCCAGGCCGAGGTCGTGACCCTGCCGCTGTCGGGCAACGCGCGGGCGAAGATGCAGGGAGTCCGCGACGGCTTCGTGAAGCTCTTCTGCCGGCCCGGCACCGGGATCGTCGTCGGTGGCGTCATCGTCGGACCGCGCGCCAGCGAGCTGATCCACCCGGTCTCGATCGCGGTGGCCGAGTCGCTGACCGCCGACCAGCTCGCCCAGGCCTTCACGGTCTACCCGTCGATGAGCGGCTCCGTCGCCGAGGCCGCCCGACGCCTGCACCGGGTCTGACCTGCAAATCCTGCCGTTGATAACGGTCAGGTAACGATGATCGTTGCCTCTTTCAACCGGGCCGCGAAAGTTATCGGATGCGCTTGCGCGTATGTCACGCGCACGACCCGACCGGGTCTCGTTGTAACAAGCAGCGGAGGACCGAATGCAACGGAAGAAACTGGCCGCGATTGCGACCGCAACCTTGGCGGGGGCGGCAATGATGCTGCCTCTCACCGCACCACAGGTGAACGCAGCGCCAGCGGCGTCCAAGGCCCCTGCGGCCGCGGCGCCCGACAAGGACAACGACCACGGAACAGGGGACAACCTCCTCCAGCCGTGGCAGAGGAAGTACGAAGCAATCCGCAAGGCCGGGGTCGAGCAGCGGCTCCGGAGCGGCGGCGACGCGAAGGTCCAGAAGCTCGCCAAGGGCCAGTTCGCGCAGACCGCGGCGGTCGGCACCGACAAGGTCTTCGTGATCCTCGCCGAGTTCGGTGACACCCGCCACTCGGCGTTCTGCGACAGCACCGAGGAGGGCTCGTGCGCGATTCCCTCCGACGGCAGCCCGCTGACGTACGACGGTCCTGAGCACAACGCGATTCCGGAGCCCGACCGGAGCACGGACAACTCCACGCTCTGGAAGGCGAACTACAGCAAGGCTCACTACGAGAACATGTACTTCAACCGCCTGGACACGTTCTTCAAGGACCAGTCCAGCGGCAAGTACCGCATCAACGGCGACGTCACCGAGTGGGTGAAGGTGCCCTTCAACGAGGCGCGCTACGGCCGCGACGGCGCCTGCGGCAGCAACGTCTGCAACAACACCTGGTTCCTGCTCCGTGACGGCCTGGCCCAATGGACCCAGGACCGGCTCGACGCCGGTCAGACGATGGCCCAGATCCAGGACTACCTGAAGACGTTCGACAAGCTGGACCGCTACGACTTCGATGACGACGGCAACTTCAAGGAGCCGGACGGCTACATCGACCACATGCAGATCGTGCACGCGGGTGGCGACCAGGCGGACGGCGATCCCAACCAGGGCACGGACGCGATCTGGTCGCACCGCTGGTACGCCCAGATCAACCCGCGCTTCACGTCCGGCCCGGCCGGCGGCGCGCAGCTGGGCGGCATCGAGATCGGTGAGGGCGGCGTGTCCGACCCCAGCGGCGCCAACGTGCAGATCCCGGACAACCCGACCGGGGTCTGGATCGGTGACTACACCATCCAGCCCGAGAACGGTGGGCTCAGCGTCTTCGCGCACGAGTACACCCACGACCTCGGCCTGCCCGACCTGTACGACACCTCCGGTAACACCGGTGGCGCCGAGAACAGCTCCCGCTTCTGGACGCTGATGAGCCAGTCGCGGGGCACTCTCCCGGGCGACGCGGGGATCGGCGACCGGCCGATGCCCCTCGGTGCCTGGGACAAGTACCAGCTCGGCTGGCTGGACGCCGCGGTCGTCAAGCCCGGCAAGTCGCGGACGGTCAAGCTGCGGCCCGGCCAGGAGAGGGGCACCAACCCGAACGGCATCGTCGTACGGCTGCCCGACAAGAAGATCCGGCAGAACCTCGGCACCTCGTGTGGCGAGGAGTGCGGCGATCGTTACTTCTACAGCGACAAGGGCGACGACCTCGACAACAACATGAAGCGTGCCGTCGACGGTGGTGGCGAGCTCACCGCCAAGGTGAAGTACGAGATCGAGGACGGCTGGGACTACGGGTTCCTCGAGGTGTCGAGCGACAACGGTGGCAGCTGGCAGCAGATCGACACCTCGGAGAACTACGAGGGTGACGACCAGAGCGGCTACGACCCCAACGACGTCGGCATCTCCGGCAACACGCAGGGCGAGTGGGTCGACCTGACCGCGACGGTGCCTGACGGCACCAACGCGATCCGGTGGCGCTACATCACCGATGGTGCGTTCGTCCTCGACGGGCTCCAGCTCGACAACATCACCCTGAACGGCGAGTCCATCGGCGACGCCGAGACCCAGGACGAGGGCTGGACCTACCGGGGCTTCCAGAACACCGGCGGCAACGACCTGGTGTCCTACACGAACGCTTACTTCGTGGACAACCGGTCGGTGCATAAGGGCTTGGACAAGCCGCTCAGCCATCTCTACAACTTCGGGTTCCCGAACCCGAACCGGGTGGAGTTCTTCCACTACAACAAGGGCGCGCTGGTCTCCTACTGGGACGCGTCGTACACCGACAACAACGTCGGTGAGCACCCCGGTCACGGGGAGATCCTCCCGGTCGACGTCAACCCGGGCTTCGTGCACACGCCCGACGGAGCACTGATGCGGCCTGGTTTCGCCAGCTGGGACGCTGCGTTGTCCGACAAGTCGAGCAAGAAGCAGACGCTGCGCTTCCAGGGGCAGAAGTTCACCCTGCCCGCGCGGAAGGCGGTCAGGCTGTTCGACGACACGCGGCGCTACTGGTCCGACAGTGACCAGCACGGTGCGGGCGAGCACCCGGGCCACTACCAGCCCGGCTGGTACAGCGTCGACGTGCCGCGGACCGGAACCACGATCCGCGTCATCAAGACCACCAAGAAGGGGGTCATGTGGATCAAGGTCAACTGATCCATAACTGAACGATCGGGCCCCGTCGACGCGTACCGTCGGCGGGGCCCGACCCATTTCGTCCCCTCGGAGACCTCCGCATGCGCCTGACCCGTTTCGCCGTCGTCCTCGCCTCGTTGGCCGCCGTCGCGGCGACCCTCGGGGTCGCGGGACCGGCTGACGCCGCCGACTCGTGGTCGGTGCCGGGCCAGGCCTCGATCACGATCCGCGGTCACGGCTACGGCCACGGGCACGGCATGTCGCAGTACGGCGCCGAGGGCGCCGCCCGTGAGGGGCGCACCTATCGCCAGATCCTCGGCTTCTACTACCCCGGCACCCGTGCGGGCACCGTCGGCGGCAACGTCTCGGTGCTGATCACCGGCGACACCTCCGACGACCTGGTGGTGCTCGCCCGGCCCGGACTGACCGCGCGGGACAGCGCCGGCGGGTCGAAGGTCCGGCTGCCCGACAAGAGTGCGTCGCAGTGGCGGGTGGCGGTCACCCCCGGCGGGGTCAACCGGGTGTCCTACAAGACCGCAACCGGCTGGCACACCTGGCGCAACCTGAAGGGGTGGGGGGAGTTCGAGGCCGGCGGCGACCCCGTGACGCTGGTGACGCCGAGCGGCCGGGTGGCCTACCGCGGCAAGCTTCGCGCCGTACCGGTGTCATCGGGCTCGAAAGCGCGGGACACGGTGAACGTGACCTCCCTGGAGAACTACGTCAAGGGCGTGGTCCCGCGCGAGATCCCGGCGACCTGGAGTCCGGCCGCCGTCCAGGCGCAGGCCGTCGCCGCACGCACCTACGCCGCGTACGAGCGTGCGCACCCGCTCACCTCCCGCTACCAGATCTGTGACACCACCTCCTGCCAGGTCTACGGCGGCAGGTCCTCCGAACACCCCGCCTCCAACCGGGCGGTCAACGCCACCCGCGGCCAGGTCCGCACCTACAAGGGAGAGCCGGCCTTCACCCAGTTCTCGTCGTCGAACGGCGGCTGGATGTCGGCGGGATCGGCGCCGTACCTCGTGGCCAAGGCGGACCCCTACGACGGGTGGTCCGGCAACGACAACCACACCTGGCAGACCAAGGTCACCGACAAGCGCATCGAGAGCGCGTTCCCCAGGATCGGCAACCTGCGCCGCATCGTCGTCGTACGCCGCGACGGCAACGGCCAGTGGGGCGGTCGGGTGAAGTCGATGCGGCTGGTCGGCAGCGACGTCACGCTGACCATCTCCGGCGACACCTTCCGGTTCACGTTGGGGCTCATGTCCGAGTGGGTGACCTTCTCGGTCCGCAAGCGCTGACGGAGGATCTGAAGGAGATCGGCTGTTACCCGGCAGTACGCCTGCAGATCAGCCACCCACCTGGTAAAACGCAACTTGGGAGCGTGGTAACACCCGGGGGAAGGGTGCAGGGATGCAGGGAGACGTGGAGATCTGCCACCAACGAGATGGGTGGCGGGTCGGGATCGAGGGCGACGGTCTCCTCACGGGCGGTTACCGGACCCTCGAGGAAGCGCTCGAGGTCGCCTGGGCCATGGCGGCCCGGCTCAAGGTCGCGCTGCACGTCGGAAGGCACCGAGGCGCCGGAGCTGTGCCCGCCTGAGCGTCTCCGCGCCGTCAAGAGTGCGTCAGATAGCCGGACAGGGCACCGCGACGGCGCCGCAGGTCATCGATGCGCTCGTCGATCGCCCGCAGCTCGCTGGTCAACAGCGTCCGGAGCTCGGCGCACCAGTCCAGGTCCAGCCCGGCCCCGCGTACGCACGGCAGCACCGACCGGATCACCTCGGTCGGCAGGCCGGCGTCCAGCAGCGTGCGCACTCGCCGTACGACGGTCACCGCGTCGTGGTCGTAATCGCGGTATCCGTTGGCACGCCGGGTGACGTGCAGCAGTCCTTGCTCCTCGTAGTGAGCGTTCGCCGGGTACGCCCACTTCACCGCCATGCAGGTGCGGGAGGGCGGGGTGCGCGGTCTCGACCTGCACCTGGCTCGGCTGCGACTGGCCTCCTTGCGACTGTTCGGCGAGGCCAAGTCCCACGACGAGGTCCGCGGCCTGCTGCGCGCCGCTGTGCAGGCGACCGGGGCCGACGTCTCGCTGACTGCCACGATGTTCGAGCCCGTGGGTGAGTTCACGGCGGCGTCGGCCGACGATGGACTCCGGATGCTGGTCCGCACGGCACCGCCCGCCTCAGGGCCAGAGGGACCGCTCCGATTGACCGTGGTCGAGCACGAACGAACGCTGCCGGCCGTCAAGCACGTCGGTGAGGTGGCGAAGACCTTCTATCTGCGCCAGGCCCATGCCGAGGGGCACGACGACGCGGCGTTCGTCGATCGTCGCGGTCGGCTCAGCGAGGCGACGATCTGGAACCTCGCGTTCTGGGATGGGTCGGCCGTGGTGTGGCCCGACGCGGAGATGCTCACGGGGATCACGATGGCGATCGTCCGACGCCAGCTCGAAGGGCTCGGCGTACCGCAACGGGTGCAGGAGGTGACGGCTGCCGATCTGCGAGGACTGAAGGGTGCCGTCGTGATGAACTCCTGGACGCCCGGCATCGCGGTCCACCAGATCGGACCGGTGGAAGTGCCCGGTGCACCGGAGTTCGTGGAGGTCCTGCACCGCGCCTACCGCTGCGAACCATTGGTCGCCCCGTGATCGGGACCCAGGTCGCCGGCACGCGGAGTCGCATCTGCTACTCGTCCCCCGTCAGGTTGAATGCGCGCAGTCGCCGGCCGGTGAGCCACGTGCCCACGCCGATCAAGATGAGCGTGGCCAGGACGGCGTAGACCACGCCGAGCTTCACGAGCTCGACGTCGGCGAGCGGTTCGACGAGGGCGGACGCCCAGCGGCTGACGCTCAACCACCGGACCCCAGCGAGAAGACCGCCGAGCAGTCCCTCCCAGATCAGCAGGTAGATCAAGCCGATGACCACGGCGTGGCGGGTCATCACCGAGAGCAAGGCGAAGAGTGCGCAGTACGCCGCGCCGGCTGCCAGGCAGCCGACGGCGAACCCCACGGCGAGGGCGGGTTCTTCGGGGAGCAGGACCAGCCCGGCGACCACCATCGGGACTGCCGCGAAGACGAAGGTGCAGGAAACGGCGACGACGAGCTTGCTGATCACGATGGTGTGGCGGGAGATCGGCTTGGCCAACAGATACGAGATCGACCCGTCGTCGATCTCCGGCGCGAGCAGTGCCGTGGTGGCCAGCAGCGCGACCAGCGGCCCGATCACGACGAGACCGAGCCCCTCCAGGGTGTCGCGGGCCGCATCGGGCTCGGCGCCGACCAGACCGCGCACCAGCGCCGCGAGCCCGATGAACACCACCGGCAGCGCGACCAGCAGGAGCCCCCGGCGCCTGCCGAAGATGCACCGGATCCCGAGCCTGACGATCGTTGGCGAGATCATGACGACACCAGGTAGGCGAACACGCTCTCCAGCGACTCGTCGGTGGGGCTGACCTCATGCAGCCGGATCCCGTGCTCCCGAGCGAGCCGTGGGAGGACCTCGCTGAACCGGCCGAAGTCCGCCGCCTCGACCTCGATCCCGCCCTCGGACCGGAGCATCACGCCCCGCACCGACGCGTCGGCGAAGAGCGCCGAGGCGAGCGCGCGGTTGTCGGACGTGCGCAGCACGAACCGGTTGGGCCGGTCGGTCATCAACCGGCGGATCGCCCCGAAGTCCCCGGAGGCCGCGTGCCGGCCCGCCACCACGACCTCGATCCGCCGCGCCACCTGCTCGACCTCCTCGAGGATGTGCGAGCTGAACAGGACCGTGCGCCCCTCGGCGCCCATCCGGCGGAGCAGCTCCATCAGGTGCAACCGCTGGCGCGGGTCCATCCCGTTGAACGGCTCGTCCAGCAGCAGCACCGCCGGGTCGTGCACGAGGGACGACGCCATCTTGATCCGCTGCCGCATCCCCTTGGAGTACGTCGAGATCAGGCGGTCCTGCGCGTCGGCCATCTCCACCAGCCCGATGGACCAGTCCGCCGCGGCGCCCGGTGCCGCCAGCCCGTGCAGCTCCGCGTTGGCGACCACGAACTGCCGCCCGGTGAGGTAGTCGAACAGGGCCTCTCGCTCGGGAACCAAGCCGATCTTCCGGTAGACCGACTCGTTGCGCCACAGCGGCTCGCCGTCCAGGGTGACCGTGCCCGTGGAAGGTTCGAGGAACCCGGTCATCAGTGCGATCAGCGTCGACTTGCCCGCGCCGTTGGGGCCGAGCAGCCCGGTCACGCCCGGGTCGATCGTCATCGAGACGTCGTTGACCGCGACGACGTTGCGGTACCACCGCGAGACGTGTTCGAGCCGCAGGGTGCTCATGCCGTGACCCGTCGATAGCGGAGCAGCATCGCCATGGCCGACCCGACGATGCTGAGCACCGTGGCGACCAGGTAGAGGACGCCCATCGCATCGCTGCTGGGCGGAGTCTCCGTCGCCGCCGGCGAGTCGAAAAGGAAGACCTGCAGGCCGTTGACCAGGGTGTACGGCGAGAAGATCCCGGCGATCTCACCCACGGAGTCGCTGCCCACTTCCTCGGAGATGCCCTGGATGGTCGACACCACCGTGTAGCTGAGCACCAGCACGATGATGACCGCGGCCACGGCGAGGCCACGACGGACCGTCAGTGCCGAGATGACCGCGGCCAGCCCGGCGAGGCACGCGGCCAGCAGCAGTGCGCCGAGCAGGGCGGCCAGGAAGCGACCGGTCTCGCGCCCGAGCGGTAGGTCGGCGAGCACGCCGCCGACGTACAGCAGAAGCAGGGGAGCGCCGACCAGCACGAAGGTCGCCACGGTGAGCGACGCGAGGCGCACCAGCACGTAGTTCCTGCGCCGGAGGGGGCGGGCGAGGTAGAGCGAGATCGTGCCGAACCGGAGGTCGCGAGAGATCAGCGCGGGAGCCTGGGAGGCGACGAAGATCGAGATCAGCAGCTGCGTGGTGATCGGGTACGTCGAGTACGCCACCAGCTGCTCGTCGAGGTCCAGGATCGTGCGGGCCTGGACGAGGACGCCCACCAGGATCAGCGCCGGGAGCACCATCAGACCGAGCAGGAGCATGGGCAGGACCTTCGACCGGGCCGACCGCCCGAGCCCGTAGGTGTGCTTGAGCCCGGTGACGTACAGGGCCCGGGCGATGGCGGACTCGCCGAGTCGTGGCCCGGCGTACGACCGGTAGCCGAGGTCGTGGATGACCGCGGCAGAGCCGGTCGCGCCGGCGTCGTCAGACGGGTGGGACACTCCCCGCACCTCCCTCGCGGAAGACGTCCTCGATGCGATGGTGCCGCTCCTGCATCCGGACCAGCCCGAGTCCGAGGTCGACGATCAGATCTCGGACCACGTCGGGCGTCGTCTCGTCGCGGATCTCGACGTCGATGAGGCGACCGTCGGCCGGTCGAGCGCTCAGTCCGGCGTCCACGAGTGCCTGGCCGAGCAGCTGGTCGGCGTCGGAGCCGCCCTGGACCTCGACCAGGAGGCTGCCCGTGCGGTGCAGGAAGTCGACGGTCGCGGAGGATCGGAGCAGCCTGCCGCCGTCGAGGACCACGACGTTGTCGCTCACGCGTTCCAGCTCACCCAGAAGATGCGAGGTGACCAGGACCGCGATCCCGAACTCGGTGCCGATGCGGCGCACGAGGGTCAGCATGTCGTCACGCGACGATGGGTCCAGCCCGTTGGTCGGCTCGTCCAGGAGCACCAGTCGGGGGTCGTGGACGAGAGCCTGCGCCAGCTTCGCCCGCTGCTTCATGCCGGTGGAGTAGCCCCCCATGGGGCGGTAGCGCTCCTCGGCCAGCCCGACGTGGCGCAGCACGTCGGCCGCGCGCTCGCGGGCCGCGATGTACGGAAGCCCCGACATCTGCCCCATGTGCACGACCAGGTCGCTCGCGGACACGTCGGCGGGCAGGCAGTCGTGCTCGGGCATGTAGCCCACGAGCGAGCGAATGCGCGCGCCTTCGGTCGCGATGTCGTGGCCGAGGACGCGGGCAGTCCCCGCGCTGGCCGGCACCAGGCCGAGCAGGATCTTGATCAGCGTGGACTTGCCCGCGCCGTTGGCGCCGACGAGGCCGGTGACGCCCTCGCCCACTTGCACGTCGAGCTGGTCGAGAGCAAGCACGCTCGGGTACCGCTTGGTCAGCCCCGAGGTTTCGATCACCGACACCCGGTCACGGTAGCCGCCCCAGGCGCAACGCCCGGGCTTCGACACGGGCTACGTCAGCACCAGCACCAGGTCCCCGCCCTCGACGGACTGGGGGCCCTTGATCGCGAGTCGTTCGACGGTGCCGTCCACGGGGGCGGTGATCGAGGCCTCCATCTTCATCGCCTCGATGGTGGCGACGGTGTCGCCGGCGGCCACCTTGTCGCCCTCGGCGACGGAGATGGTGACGACGCCCTGGAAGGGTGCGGCGACCTGGCCGGGCTGGGACGCGTCGGCCTTCTCGGTGGCGGCGACGTCGGCCGCGACGCTGGTGTCACGGACCGGGAGCGGGCGGAGCTGGCCGTTGATGGTGGCCATCACCGTGCGGTAGCCGCGCTCGTCGGGCTCGCTGATCGCCTGCAGGCCGAGGAGCAGCGTCTTGCCCTCGTCGATGAGTACCTCGTGCTCGTCGCCCTGTCGGAGCCCGTAGAGGTAGTCGAGGGTCGGTAGCACCGAGGTGTCGCCGTAGGTCGCCCGGGCCTCGGTGAAGTTCTTGGTGGGTCCGGGGAACAACAGCTCGTTGAGGGTGCGGCGGCGGCTCGGCGAGCCCGCGGACAGGCCGGCGCGCGCGTCCTCGTCAAGCTCCTCGGCGGGTGCCTTCCAGGTCCGGCCCTCCAGCGCCCGGCTGCGGAACGGCTCCGGCCAGCCGCCGGGCGGGTCGCCGAGCTCGCCGTTCAGGAACCCGATCACCGAGTCGGGGATGTCGAACTTGCTCGGGTTCGCGGCGAACTCCGCAGGGTCGGCGCCCACCCCGACCAGGGCCAGGGCGAGGTCGCCGACGACCTTGGACGATGGGGTGACCTTCACGATGTTGCCGAGGATGTCGTTGGCCGCGGCGTACATGTCCTCGACCTGCTCGAACTTCTCCCCGAGCCCGAGCGCGATGGCCTGCTGGCGCAGGTTGGAGAGCTGCCCGCCGGGGATCTCGTGGCGGTAGACCCGGCCGGTGGGGGAGGGCAGCCCGGACTCGAAAGGCGCGTAGACCCGGCGGGTGGCCTCCCAGTACGGCTCGAGTGAGTTGACCGCGGCCAGCGACAGCCCGGTCTCCCGGTCGGAGTGGTCGGTGGCCGAGACCAGCGCCGAGAGCGGCGGCTGTGAGGTGGTGCCGGCCATCGAGGCGCAGGCGGCGTCGACCGCGTCCACGCCGGCGTCGATCGCGGCGAGCAGGGTGCCGAGCTGCCCGCCGGGGGTGTCGTGGGTGTGCAGGTGCACCGGCAGGTCGAACCGCTCACGCAGTGCGGTCACCAGCCGCCGGGCCGCCGGTGCCCGCAGCAGGCCGGCCATGTCCTTGATCGCCAGCACGTGCGCGCCGGCCTCGACGATCCGCTCGGCCAGCGCGAGGTAGTAGTCCAGCGTGTAGAGCCGCTCGTCGGGGTCGGAGAGGTCGCCGGTGTAGCACACCGCCACCTCCGCCACCCCGGTCCCGGTGCCCCGCACCGCCTCGATCGCGGGCCGCATCTGCTCGACGTCGTTGAGGGCGTCGAAGATCCGGAACACGTCGATGCCGGTCTCCGCGGCCTCCTGGACGAACGCCGTCGTCACTTCGGTGGGGTACGGCGTGTAGCCGACCGTGTTCCGCCCCCGGAGCAGCATCTGCAGGCACACGTTCGGCACCGCCTGGCGAAGCGAGTCGAGCCGCTCCCAGGGGTCCTCGCCCAGGAACCGCAGCGCCACGTCGTACGTCGCCCCGCCCCAGCACTCGAGCGACCACAGCTCCGGCGTGAGCCGCGCGACGTGGCCGGCCACCGCGAGCAGGTCGCGGGTCCGCACCCGGGTCGCCAGCAGCGACTGGTGGGCGTCGCGGAACGTGGTGTCGGTGACCGCCACCAGGTCCTGGGCGCGCAGCCGCCGGGCGAACTCCTCCGGTCCGACCTCGAGCAACAGCTGCCGCGACCCGTCGGGCGCCGGGACGTCCAGGCTCACCTCCGGCAGCTTGCTGAGCGGGTCCACGCTGACCGGTGCGGCGCCGTGCGGCTGGTTGACCGTCACGTCGGCGAGGTAGCGCAGCAGCTTGGTGCCCCGGTCGGCCTGCCCGCGCGCCTGCAGCAGCTGCGGGTGGGTCTCGATGAACGACGTGGTCACCCGCCCGGCGATGAAGTCCGGGTCGTCCAGCACGGCCTGCAGGAAGGCGATGTTGGTCGTCACCCCGCGGATCCGGAACTCCGCGACCGCCCGCCGCGCCTTCTCCACCGCCAGCTCGTGGGTGCGGCCCCGGCAGGTGAGCTTGGCCAGCATCGAGTCGAAGTGCGCCGAGACCTCCGCACCCGTGTATGTCGTACCGCCGTCCAGGCGCACGCCGGGCCCGCCCGGCGACCGGTAGGTGGTGATCTTGCCGGTGTCGGGGCGGAACCCGTTGGCGGGATCCTCGGTGGTGATCCGGCACTGCATCGCCGCCCCGCGCAGGGTCAGTGTCTCCTGCGACAGCCCGAGATCGGCCAGCGTGTCCCCGGCCGCGATCCTCAGCTGCGACTGCACCAGGTCGACGTCGGTGACCTCCTCGGTCACGGTGTGCTCGACCTGGATCCGCGGGTTCATCTCGATGAAGACGTGGCGGCCCTCGGGGTCGACCAGGAACTCCACGGTCCCGGCGTTGCGGTAGCCGATCTCGCGGGCGAACCGCACCGCGTCGGCACAGATCTGGTCCCGGAGCTCGGGGTCCAGGTGCGGGGCCGGGGCTATCTCCACGACCTTCTGGTGGCGTCGCTGCACCGAGCAGTCGCGCTCGAACAGGTGCATCACCTCGCCCGCAGCATCGGCGAGGATCTGCACCTCGATGTGCCGCGGATCCACCACCGCCTGCTCGATGAAGACCGTCGGGTCGCCGAATGCTCCCTCGGCCTCCCGCATGCACGTCTCCACCGCGGCGGCCAGCTCGGAGCGGTCGTCCACCCGGCGCATGCCGCGGCCGCCACCACCGGCCACCGCCTTGACGAACAGCGGCGTCTCCATGTCGGCCGCTGCCGCAACCAACGCATCGACGTCGGTCGACGGCTCCACCGACGCCAGGGTCGGTACGCCGGCCGCCTTGGCCGCAGCAACGGCCCGGGCCTTGTTGCCGGTCAGCGTCAGCACCTCGGCGGTGGGGCCGACGAACGTGATGCCGGCGTTGGCGCACGCCTCCGCGAGGTCGGGGTTCTCCGAGAGGAACCCGTAGCCCGGGTAGACCGCGTCCGCGCCGGCGCGCACCGCGACCTCGACGATCGCGTCCGGGTCCAGGTAGGCGCGCACCGGGTGGCCGCGCTCCCCGATCTCGTAGGCCTCGTCGGCCTTCAGCCGGTGCTCGGACCAGCGGTCCTCGTAGGGGAAGATCGCCACCGTGCGCGCACCGACCTCGTACGCCGCGCGGAACGCTCGGACGGCAATCTCGCCGCGGTTGGCCACGAGCACCTTGGAGAACATGGGAGGACGCTAGTCCCGCCGCTCGAAATTACTCGTCAGTTCAGGCAGCGCGAGACGGGCCAGCTCCACCGCTCGTGCCTCGGGCACGTCGAGCAGGGAGATGGACTGGCGCCCGCCGGCAGTCGTCGCGACCAGGGTGGTCAGCCCGTTGCGGCGCTGGAACAAGGTGCTCCGGAAGGTCCACCCGATGACGTGGTCCACCTCGAGCGCCTCGCGCCGCCGGTTCAGGCTGCCGGACCGCGCCACGACGTACCCGTCGGCGAGGGCGTGGCCCAGCGACCGCACCCGGTCCGCGGCGACCGCGAGGGCCGCGACCACGAGCGCGACCGGCACCGCCAGCAGCCACCACGACCAGCCGGTGGCGAGTACGCCGACGACCGCGGCCGCCAGGGCGGTGAGCGCCGGTCCCACGGCGCGGAAGTAGCGCCGACGGGCCGCCGCAGGCCCGTGGCCGACCAGCTCGGAGGCGGCCGGCGCATCGGTGTCCAACACCCGGCCGGCCACGCCCGCCACGACCTCGCGGGGTGCCGGTGGCGCGAGCACGGAGCTGTTCGACCCGGAGCCGAGCCCGGTGACGATGGCGGACAGCCGGGCCGCTCCGGCCAACCGCAGGGTGAGTGGCTCCCCGATGCTCACGCCGGCCAGCCGCTCGTCGTCGATGCTGGTCTCACGGGTCGTGAGCAGCCCGCGGGAGAGGTGCCAGGAACCGGGAGCATGGGAGAGCCGGAAGTTCCAGTTGGTCACCAGGTAGCCCGCCACCGACAGCACGGCGACACCGACCACGAGCACGCCCGCCGCCCCCACCACCCCGACCCACACCGGGATGGCGAGCGACCAGTCGCTGGCGTCGACGTCGGAGAAGGCACCGAACTCGCTGAGCAGCTGTGCGGCACCACCGAACAGGCCGGCCGTGATCACCGCGCCGCTGCTCGTCAACGGCGCGAACCGCGCCCAGCGGGGGTCGAACCACAGCACCACCCGTTCGTCGGTGCGGGGGTCGGCTCCGTCCGCCGGTACGCCGAGGCCGTCCGCCGCGGGCGCGACGTGCAGCAGATCGGCACGCAGGCCACGGGCTCGGTCGGCGGGGAGGCCGTCGAGGTCCAGGCGCTCGTCGGACTCCGTGGAGGAGGTGCCGGTGCCGATCCGCACCGTCGCGAGACCGAGGACACGATGGATCAGCGAGGCGGTCACGTCGACGGTCCGGACCCGGTCGAGCGGCGTGGACAGGACGTGCCGGTTCAGCAACCCGTGCCGCAGCTCAACGCGGCCCTGGGCGATCCGGAACCGCGTGGTCAGGTAGCGGAGCACGCCGAGCGCGATCGGCACCAGGACGCCGAGGTACTGCCACGGGCCGCCGCCACCGGAGGCGGAGCCGGCGATGAACAGGCCGAGCAGCACGGGCAGGAACCGCAGCACCTCGCGGACCGGGTGGACCAGGAGCATCCGCTGGTCAAGCCGTTGCCACTCGGTGTCCCGGGCCAGCTCCGTCACGTCTCGATGGTGACCTCGCAGCCCGACCGCGGGGTCGCGCTCGGAGGCCGCCTCAGTTTGGCTTCCGCGGTCTGGCGCTTCGGTCACGTCGCATCGCCCTCGACGGCGTCCGCCTTCAGAGTCAGCTCGTCCACCAGGCGCTGGGCCAGCTCGCGGTCCAGCCCCTCGATCCGTAGCGCCCCGGCCGCCGAGGCGGTGGTCACGGTGACCGTGGCGAGTCCGAACAGCCGTGAGAGGACGCCCTCGGCGTAGTCGACGGTCTGGATCCGCGACATCGGCGCTATCCGGCGCTCCCGCGCCCACCATCCGGTCTGGGTGTAGACCGCGCTTTCGGACACCTCCCAGCGGTGCACGAGGTAGCGCCACCGGGGGACGATCGCGGCATACGCGAGCACCAGCACCCCGGCTGCGCCCACCAGCCACCAGCGGGGGCCGAGCGACTCCCAGGCCAGGGCAGCAACGGTCAGGATCGCCAGCGTCACGAGGCCCTCGGCGAGGCAGCCCACCAGCCACATCGAGCGGGCCCGCGGGCTGACCCGCTCGCGAGGCTCACGCAGCTGGTTGCTCACGCGGCGACGCTACCCGGCGTCCTCGAAGGGCTCAGTCCTTGAGCTCGCAGATGACGGCGCCGTTGGTCACGGTCGCGCCCACCTCGGCCTGGAGGCCGGTGACCGTGCCGGCCTTGTGGGCCTTCAGCGGCTGCTCCATCTTCATCGCCTCGATGACGACGACCGTGTCGCCCTCGGCGAGCTCCTGGCCCTCTTCGACGACGACCTTCACGATCGTGCCCTGCATCGGGCTGGTCACGGCGTCACCGCTGGCGGCAGTACCGGACTTCTTGCCGCTCTTGCGCTTCGGCTTGCTGCCGGCCGAGCCACCGCCGGTGGCGATCCCGCCGAGGCCGGCGGGGAGGACCACCTCGAGCCGGCGGCCGCCTACCTCGACCACGACCTTCTGCCGCTCGCCGGCCTCTTCGGCCTCGGCCACGTCGCCGCCGTAGGGCTCGATCTGGTTGTCGAACTCGGTCTCGATCCAGGTCGTGTAGACGCCGAACTTCTCCCCGTCACCGACGTACGCCGGGTCGTCGACCACGGCGCGGTGGAACGGGATCACCGTCGGCATGCCGTCGACGACGAACTCGTCCAGGGCCCGGCGGGAGCGCTCCAGGGCCTGGGTGCGGTCGCGGCCGCTCACGATCAGCTTGGCGATCAGGGAGTCGAACGAGCCGGGAACGGTCTCGCCGTTCTCGTAGCCGCCGTCGAGGCGGATGCCGGGGCCCTGCGGCGGGCTCCACGCGGACAGGGTGCCCGGGGCGGGCATGAAGTTGGCGCCGCCGTCCTCGGCGTTGATGCGGAACTCGATGGAGTGCCCGCGGATCTCGGGGTCGTCGTAGCCCAGCTCCTCGCCGGCGGCGATCCGGAACATCTCGCGCACCAGGTCGATGCCGGTGACCTCTTCCGAGACGCAGTGCTCGACCTGGAGGCGGGTGTTGACCTCGAGGAAGGAGACCGTGCCGTCCTGGCCGACCAGGAACTCGCAGGTGCCGGCGCCGACGTAGCCCGCCTCGCGCATGATCGCCTTCGACGCCTCGTAGAGGCGGGTGACCTGGTCGTCGGTGAGGAACGGCGCGGGAGCCTCCTCGACCAGCTTCTGGTGCCGGCGCTGGAGCGAGCAGTCGCGGGTGGAGACCACCACGACGTTGCCGTACTGGTCGGCGAGGCACTGGGTCTCGACGTGCCGCGGCTTGTCGAGGAACTTCTCCACGAAGCACTCGCCGCGGCCGAACGCGCTGACCGCCTCGCGCACCGCGGACTCGAACGCGTCGGCGACCTCGCTCATCTCGCGGGCCACCTTGAGCCCGCGGCCGCCGCCGCCGAACGCCGCCTTGATCGCGATCGGCAGGCCGTTCTCCTCCGCGAAGGCGACCACTTCGTCGGCGTTCTCCACGGGGTCCTTGGTGCCGGGGGCCAGCGGTGCGCCGACCTTCTCGGCGATGTGGCGGGCCTTGACCTTGTCGCCGAGGTTCTCGATGGCGGCCGGCGGCGGGCCGATCCAGACCAGGCCGGCGTCGAGCACTGCCTGCGCGAACTCGGCGTTCTCGGCGAGGAAGCCGTATCCGGGGTGCACCGAGTCCGCACCGGACTTCTCGGCGATCGCGATGATCTTGCCGATGTCGAGGTAGGAGTCAGCCGGCGTGGCGCCATCCAGGGAGTGGGCCTCGTCGGCCAGCCGTACGAAGAGAGCGTCCCGGTCGGGGTCGGCGTAGACCGCCACACTGCCGATGCCGGCGTCCTTGCAGGCCCGGATCACCCGGACCGCGATCTCTCCGCGGTTGGCGACGAGGACCTTCTTCAGGGGCTTGACGTCGGGCACGGGAACTCCTGGTCTGCTCTGGTCGGCTCGCCCGGCAGAGTATCGCCCGCGGTTCCCGTGCCCTCGCGTGCCTCGGATCCCTGGACGTCAGTCGGCGTCGAGCAGCTTGGTCAGCATCGTGCGCAGCTGGCGGTGGCCGCGGTCGCCGAGCACCGATGAGATCCGCTCCTCCAGGCCCTCGATGGTGGCCATGCCCGCCGAGATGCAGTCGCGGCCCCTGGGCGTCAGCGTGATCAGCTTGGCCCGCCGATCGCGCGGGTCCGGACGCCGGACGACGTACCCGAGCTCCTCGAGCTCGTCGACGAGCTCGCCCATCGCCTGCGGGCTCATGTTGGCGCCTCGCGCCAGCTCGGTCAGGCGCGATCCCTCCGGCCCGATCTGCGCGAACACGGCCGAGTGCGAAGGCTTCTGGGGAAACCCGGCACCGACGACCCCGTCGACGATCTTGAAGCCGAGCAGGCTGTACGCCTGACCCAGCATCGCCACCGTGTTCGTGTCCTGGCGCCTGGACAACAGAGATTCCTTTCGGTATACCTGAATATCAGGTCAACCTTAATATATTGCCTCGGGCGAACCCGAAAGGACACGCCGATGACCGCGTTGATCAATGTCAGTCCCAGATTCGCAAGCCGCACCCGGCTCGCTGGGTGGACCTGTTTCGGTGCCGGCGTTCTCGGCGCCGCCTCCGGCATCTATCTGCTCCTCGTCTCACCGTCCGTCCCGGACGACGTCTTCAGCTATCCGCTCGACTCCGGGGCGTTCGCGGCGATCCAGACCTGGTTCTTCGTGCAGCACCTCGGCTTGGTCGCGGGGATCGCTGGGCTCTGGGCCATCGGTGCCGCCGGCCCGTCCCGATGGGCTCGCTGGGGTCTGGTGGCCGCGGTCGTAGGCATGCTGATGCTGGCTGTGACGGAGCTGTGGGCGATCACGAAGGGGGACGCCACCTATCCGAGTGCGGAGACGGACCCGCTGGACGCGGCGTACGGCGTGACCAGCTTCCTCTGCGGGCTCGGGCTGGTGGTGGCAGGGATCGCCGTCGCACGGGCCGGACGGTGGACCGCCTGGCGTCGCTGGGTCCCCCTTGCGACCGGGGTCTGGGTCTTCGTGCCGATGACGCCGATGATCTTCGCCGGGTATGTGCCGGCACGGCTCGGCATCGTGGGCTGGATGGCGGTCTTCGCGATCCTCGGCTGGCTGGTGGCGCGTCCCGAGCAAGGGGATCGCACCTAGCCGGAAGCGGAGACGCGGCTCCGCCTATGCTTGCTTCGCGTGGCCCCTTCGCACTACTCCCAGGAGCGCAAAGGGTTCTGGCACGAGCCCGACGGCACGCCGACCTCCGAGACGATCGCGCTCGAGACCTGGGCACGTACGGCCCACGACGTGCTGGCACGGACCGCGGCGACCTACCACGCGGTGATCCGCGACTCCGAGCTCGCCGAGGAGCTGCAGGCGACGACCCACATCCGCACCACCCGCTCACTCGACCGGTGGCTGCCGAAGGTGCTCGGCCCGATCGACGTCTTCTGCGATCACGCCGGTGAACCGCGGCTCACCTCGCTGGTCATCGGCACCTCCGACGACCTGGAGGCGGCTCGCGCGCGGCTGGAGTGCTACCAGTGGGCCGGCTCGGCGCCCGCCGACGGGGGCGTACCGGCCCAGCTGCCCGGGTCCGCCCCGCGGCGCCCGAGCCGGCCGAGGACGGCGAGCTCCCGCTCCGGTGCGGCCCCCGCGCCGAAGCGCCGGGTGGCCAAGACCGACCGGCCGGTAGCGGTCTGCCCCACCTGCTTCATGGCCCTTCCAGCGACCGGCGTGTGCGACAACTGCGACTGACGAACGCGTTCAGCCGGCGGGCGTCAGGTAGGTGTCCGCGAAGCCTTCCTTCAGCGAGCGCGGGGCCCAGCCCAGCTCGCGCCGGGCCTTGGTGGAGTCGGCGTAGTACGTCGCGGTCGAGGCCATCATCGCCTCGCGGGTCTGCTCCTGCGGCAGCCGCACGACCCGCTCCAGCCCGCCGTTCATCCGGGCCGCGGTGCGGATCAGCCACCTGGGCAGGAAGAGCGGTTTCCGACCGCCGGTCATCTCGGCGAGTCCGGTGAGCGCCTCGACGTACGACGCGGCCTCGCCGGCGAGGTTGTAGCACTCGCCGGGCATCCCCTTCTCCATCGCGAGCAGGTGGCCGGTGGCGACGTCGTCGACGTGCACCCAGCAGACGGCTCCGCCGCCCGGACCCGGAGTGAACTTCCCGCGGGCCACCCGTCGGGAGACCTCGCCCAGCGTGCTGGTGTCGCCGGGGCCGTAGATCACGCTCGGCTGCACGATCACCACCGGAAGCCCGAGCTCGGCGTACTCGAGCGCTGCGTCGTGGGCCTCGCCCTTGGTCTTGTCGTACTCGGTCAGGTGCCGCCCGGTGAACTGGTACGACTCGTCGACGACCTCTCCGTGAGTGTCGGAGTTGAGCGCCACCGTGCTCGTGTAGACCATCCGTACGCCGTTGCGGAGCGCTGCCTCGAGGGCGTTGCGGGTGCCTTGGACGTTGACCGCGTGCAGCGCGTCGCGCTCCCGACGGCCGAACTTGAACCAGCCGGCCACGTGGAAGAACCCGTCGGCGCCGTCGAGCAGCCGGTCGAGCGCCGCGTCGTCGTCGAGGTCGCCCGGCACCAAGGTCACCCCGAGGTCGCGCAGGTCGGACGCTGCCTCCGGCCGGCGTACCAGGGCGACCACCTCATGACCCCCGTCGAGGAGCATCCGGGCGAGCGCCCCGCCCAGGAACCCGGTCGCACCGGTCATCGCGTATCGCCCCATGGTCAGCACGGGCCTATGGTGGCACCGCAGTGGTTAACGATCGCTAACCGATCGGGTCTAGCATGGCGGCATGAGCTACGAGCTTTCCCGCGAGCACGAAGAGTTCCGCCGCAGCGTCCGCGAGTTCGCGGAGGCAGAGATCGCGCCGTACGCGGCGCAGTGGGACCGCGACCACTACTTCCCCGTCGAGCTGGTGCACAAGATGGGCAAGCTCGGACTGTTCGGGCTCACCGCGCCCGAGGAGTACGGCGGCGCGGGCGAGGACGGCGACTTCACCAGCCTGTGCGTGGCCATCGAGGAGCTGGGCCGGGTCGACCAGTCGATCGGGATCACTCTCGAGGCGGCGGTAGGGCTGGGCATCAACCCGATCCAGACGTACGGCACCAAGGAGCAGCAGGATGCCTGGCTGCCCGACCTGGTCGCCGGCCAGCGGCTGGCGGGGTTCGGGCTGACCGAGCCGGGCGCCGGTTCCGACGCGGGCGCCACCAAGACCCGGGCCGAGCTGCACGACGGCGAGTGGGTGCTCAACGGCGCCAAGCAGTTCATCACCAACTCCGGCTCGGAGATCACCTCGTGCGTGACCGTGACCGCGCGTACCGGCGTCAGCGAGTCCGGCAAGCCGGAGATCTCCGCGATCATCGTCCCGAGCGGCACATCCGGGTTCACCGCCGAGAAGGCCTACGACAAGCTCGGCTGGCACGCCTCGGACACCCACCCGCTGTCGTTCGAGGACGTCCGGGTCCCGGAGGCCAACCTGCTCGGCGAGCGCGGGCGTGGGTACGCCCAGTTCCTCGCGACCCTCGATGACGGGCGGGTCGCGATCGCGGCGCTGGCGGTGGGTTGCATCCAGGCGTGCCTGGAGCAGTGCGTGCAGTACGCCGGCGAGCGGCAGACCTTCGGCGGCCCGATCGGGCGCAAGCAGGGCGTCGCCTTCCAGATCGCGGACCTCGAGGTGATGCTCCAGGCGAGCCGGCTGCTCGTCTACCGGGCCGCGGCGATGAAGGACGCCGGCGCGCCGGTCAAGGACTTCAAGCAGGCCGCGGCGGTGGCCAAGCTCTACGCCACCGAATCGGCCGTCACCTCCACCCGGATCGCGACCCAGGTCTTCGGTGGCTACGGCTTCATGGAGGAGTACCCCGTCACCCGCTTCTACCGCGACGCCAAAGTTCTCGAAATCGGCGAAGGAACCTCCGAGGTGCAACGTATGCTCATCGCCCGCGGGCTGGGGCTGCCCGTCGAGTAGCCCCCAACGATCAGCAGGGGGACGGCATGAGGCGTGGGTGGTCCGCCGGAGTCGTGGTGCTCGCGCTGGCCCTGGCCGGCTGCAGCGATGACGACGAGCCGAAGCAGGACCCCCTCGAGGCCGACGCGAGCTCGCTCGTGTCCTGCCTGAAGGACGCCGACGTCGACGCCGCGGTCAACGAGAGCAAGGCCTTCGGCGTCAAGGCCGAGCACACCGGCGTGGAGGCGTCCGAGCTGCCTTCGGAGCTGCTCAAGTTCGACAGCGGGTCGGGCACAGAGCAGGGCGTGAAGCTCTGGATCTTCGAGTCCGAGGCGGACGCCGACGAGTCGTTCACGACGATCACCCTGCAGTCCGAGGACGACGACGACGAGCGGAGCTGGATCGACGGCCGGGTGGTCGTGAGCTGGTACTACCCGGTGGACCGCGAGGCCGCCCAGGCCGTCGCCGTCGACGACTGCGTGGCCGAGCTCAGCTGACCCTCACCCCGTAGGTCGGTTCCAGAGGTCGGTCCACCGGTGGCCCAGCTCGGCCACCAGGTCCCGCAGCAGCGGGAGGCTCACGCCCACCACGGTGTGGTGGTCGCCCTCGATCCCGGAGACGAAGGCGCCGCCGAGGCCGTCGATCGTGAACGCGCCGGCGACGTACAGCGGCTCGCCGGTGGCGACGTACGCAGCGATCTCCTCGTCGTCGAGGTCGGCGAAGTGCACGACCGTGGACGCGGTCGCCGCAGCGGTGCGGCCGTCGGCGCTGTCGCGCAGGCAGTGACCAGAGTGCAGCACGCCCGAGCGGCCGCGCATCGTGCGCCAGCGGCGTACGGCTTCATCGGCGTCGGCCGGCTTGCCGTGCGCCTGCCCGTCGAGCTCGAGCACCGAGTCGCAGCCGAGCACCAGCGCGCCCTCCGGGAGGTCGTCGCGCTCGGCCACCGCGGCGCACTTGAGCTCGGCGAGCTGTAGCGCGAGCTCGGCGGGCGGCAGGCCGTCGAGCTGCGACTCGTCCACGCCCGAGACGATCACTACCGGCTCGACGCCGGCGCTGCGCAGGGTTGCCAGTCGGGCGGGGGAGGCGGAGGCGAGGACCAGGACCACGGCTACAACCGCGCCAGGGCCGACTTCAAGGGGTCCAGCCCGAGGGGGCCCAGGTCCAGCGCCGCGCGGTGGAAGGCCTTCGCGTCGAAGGTCGCGCCGGCTTGATCACGGGCCCGGTCGCGGGCCTCGAGCCAGATCCGCTCGCCGACCTTGTACGACGGCGCCTGGCCCGGCCACCCGAGGTAGCGCTTGACCTCGAAGTCGAGGATGGCCGGCTCGAGCCAGCTGTGCTCGCCCACGAACTCGCGGCCGAGCTGGGGCGTCCAGGTCTCGCCGGGGTGAAAGCCGAACGGGTTGTCGGGCGGGATCTCGAGCTCGAGGTGCATCCCGATGTCGATGATCACCCGCGCCGCGCGGAGCGACTGGCCGTCCAGCATCCCGAGCCGGTCGGCGGGGTCGCCGAGGTAGCCCAGGTCGTCCATCAGTCGCTCGGCGTAGAGGGCCCAGCCCTCGCCGTGGCCGCTGACCCAGCACATCAGCCTTTGCCATCGGTTCAGCAGGTCCTTGCGGACCGCGGTCTGGCCGATCTGGAGGTGATGCCCAGGGACACCCTCGTGGTAGACCGTGGTCACCTCCCGCCACGGACTGAACTCGGTCTGGCCGTCGGGGACGGCCCACCACATCCGCCCGGGCCGGACGAAGTCCTCGGACGGGCCGGTGTAGTAGATGCCGCCGTCGTTGGTGGGCGCGAGGCAGCACTCGATCCGGCGGATCTCGTCGGGGATGTCGAAGTGCACGCCGTCGAGCTCGACGATGGTGCGGTCGGCGAGCTCCTGCATCCAGTCCCGGAAGGCTGCCTTGCCGACGATCTTGGTGGCCGGGTCGCCGTCGAGGTGCGCGACCGCCTTCTCCACCGTCGCGCCGGGCAGGATCCGGTCCGCTGTCTCGGACATCTCGTCGCTGATCCGATTCAGCTCTTCCCAGCCCCAGGCGTAGGTCTCCTCGAGGTCGATCCGGGCACCGAGGAAGCGCCGTGACTCCAGCGCGTACCGCTCGCGCCCGACCGCCTCGCGCTCGTGGCCGACAGGTGCGAGCTCGGTCTCGAGGAAGCGGCCGAACTCCGCGAACGCCGCGGAGGCTCCGCCAGCGCTGTCGCTGAGCCGGCCGCGCACGTCGTCCGGAGCGCGCGCGATCAGGCCGGCGAAGACGTCGCCGCCGAGACCCTGCTGGCCGGTCCAGTTGCGCACCTGCTCAGCCACCTCGGCGTACTGCCGCTGAGCAACCACCCGACCGGCCGCTGCCTCCTCTCGCAGCGTGGTGCGATAAACCTCGAGGGCGTCGGGGATGCCCGCGAGGCGGGCCCCGATGTTGCTCCAGGCCTGCTCACCCTCGGTGGGCATCAGGTCGAAGACCATGCGCAGGTCGTGCAGCGCGCTCTCGATGACGTTCATCTGGGACCGTGCGTAGCCGGCGTCGACGATCTCGAGATCGAGCCCGAGGCGCTCGAGGAACGCGTCGCGCGCCACCTGCTCGCGCGCGTCGGTCGGAGTCGCCGCCTCGACTGCGGAGTATGCCGACCGGGTCAGCTCCTCCCGAGCCTCGAAGCCCGAGGGGGAGAGGTCGGGGAGCTCGTGGTCGTGTCCAGCCACTCCGAGATAGGTCGAGATGAGCGGGTCCAGCGCGCAGTAGCGCTCGACGTACTCCTCGCTGCGGGCGTCGACGATGCGTTCGGCGGTCACCGGGAGACCCTACGACGCGCCCTCAGCGGCCTTGCCCTCGATGGTCACCTCGGAGACCGTCACCAGTCGAGGCCGGTGGTTGGCGTCGCCCTCCACGTGGCCCTTGGCCCACCACATCCGGAGACCGGCGCCCATGATCTCCAGGGTGGCCAGGTTGTTGTCGAACCACGGGCCCTTCACCAGCTTCCAGTGCAGCGGCGCCGTCGGCACCTTCGCGGACCTGGCGGCGAGGTGGCCGATCGGTCGCGCGACGCCGTACGCCGAAACAGCGGTGACGAACCGCCATCGTGGGGAGAGCGGGTTGCGGATCGGCGAGCACACCGCCTGGATGATCCTGCTGGCCGTCGGGCGTCGGCCCCCGGGGGCGCGCTTGGACGGCGTCGCCTCCGACACGTAGGAGTGGTGCACGTCCCCGGACAGGAACGTCACCGTCCCGGGCGCGCGACCGCGTTGACCGCGAGCAACATCGAGGACCATCTCGCTCACCTGGGCGAAGCTCTCCTCGAACGCGGCCCAGTGCTCGAGGTCGACCGCGCGGCGCAGCCGCTCGCCGGCGCTCGCGAACCGGTCTCCCCACGCACCGCCCGCGAGTGCCTCACTGAATGCCTCGACGTAGTGCAGGCCCGGCGCGAGCAGGAACGGCAGCGAGGTGCCGATGAGGAGGTGGTCGGTGTCACCGCGGAGCCGGTCGTCCAACCAGGCGAGCTCGGCATCATCGAGCAGCGCCCGCTTCTCGGGGTCGAGGACCCGTGCGGCGCGTGAGTCGACCACCACCAGCCGGGCCTGGCTCCCGAACTCTCTCGCGTAGCTCCATCGGTAGGTCTCGGGGTGCTCGTCGGCGCGCTCTGCGAGGGCGTCGAGCTGCTCGCTGAGGTCGAGCTCCTCCTCCCCGTCGTGGTCGGCGACCAGTCGCCACATCTCGTCCTGCTCCCGTTCCTCCGAGGTCAGGTTCCCCAGGTGCTGGTAGACCCAGTACGCCGCGAGGCCACCGACGATCCGGTCGTGCCACCACGAGGTGGCCCGCATCTCGTCCTGCCACGCGTGCGAGGCGTTCCAGTCGTCGCGGATGTCGTGGTCGTCGAAGATCATTGCGCTGGGCACGGTCGACAACAGCCATCGGTTGGCCGGGTTGGTCCATGCCAGCCGGTAGAGGTGGGCGTACTCCTCGTAGTCCTTGAGCTCGATGCCGGGTGGCTCGTCGATGTCGCGCCGGGCGTCGATGAACGACCACATCTCCGGCGTGGTCTCGTCGGCGTAGACCTGGTCGCCCAGGAACAGCACCAGATCCGGCCAGCGGACGTCGCCTCCCGGGTCGGGGTCGTCCGGGTGCGCACCGTCGGTGATCCCCGCCATCCGCAGCGCGTAGGCGCGCAGTGCGTCAACGCCGTGGGAGGCGTTGCCGGTCGAGTCGTGCGACACCGACGTACGGCAGGAGCCGAAGGCGAGCCGGAGCGGCTTGTCGTGGTCCAGCGTCGGCACCACGGAGTCGGGGTAGACCGTGTCGGCCAGCGGCCACACGTGCTCGCCGTCGCACTCCACCGTGTAGGGGTACTTCGAGCCCTTCTCCAGGCCCTCCAGGCACACCAACGCGTAGTGATGCCCGTGGACCCCGAACGTGCGAGCCGATGCGGTGTGCGGACCGGCGGACACCTTCACGAGCGCCGGGTCGGCGGTCTCGACCCAGATCGCAGCGCTGGTCTCGTCCACGTGGCGGAGCAGCGGTCCGAGCACCAGGTCGGTCACCCGAGCGACCTTACGACGCGGGGTCGCCGACCGGCTCGAGGGAGTCGCCGAAGGTGCACTCGGCCAGCACGTCGAGCTCCGGCTTCTCGCCGGCGTGCTCGGGAGCATGCATCGAGAGCAGCACGTTGATCAGCATCCCGTGTGCCACGAAGTCGCGGCACTGGTCGGCGTCCCATCCGGTACGGCGCACCGTCCGGAAGATGTCGGCCATGCAGGCGCGGCTCTGCTCGGCGATCTCGTCGACGCCGCCGGCCGAGAATCCGTGCATCATGATCTGCAGGAGATCGCGGTCGCTGAGCAGGTTCGTGTACGCCGTCCCCAGCCGCGCGGCGTCGTCCTCGCTGTCGGGGTCGAACGGCCGCTCGTCCAGCGCCTCCTCGAAGGCCAGCCGGATCCGGTCCGTCGCCCGGCCGAACACCTGCCGGAACAGCGCGAGCTTGGTGCCGAACGTCCGCACGACGTAGGGCTGGGAGACGCCCGCCTCCCGGGCGACCGCGTCTGTGCTGGTGCCGTGGTAGCCGCCCTTCGCGAAGGCGCGGGTAGCCGCGTCGAGCAGCTGCTCGCGGCGTTCCTCGGCGGGCATCCGGGAGGCGGGGGAGGCATTCATGGTTGACATGTTATCAGTTGATTACTTATGGTCTGGCATAAGTAATCATTCAATGCCAACAAGGAGCCTGCCATGACCATCGCGGTCGACACCATTCGGGCGGCAGAACCCGCCCCGACCCGCGCCCCCCGGCGCATCCCCGCCTGGCTGGCGATAGTCGCCGCCTCCCTGCCGATGTTCATGGCCACCCTCGACAACCTGGTGATGACCACCGCGCTGCCCGTGGTCCGTGCCGACCTCGGCGCCTCGGTCGGCCAGCTGTCGTGGTTCGTGAACGCCTACACGCTCACCTTCGCGACGTTCATGCTGCCGGCCGCCACCCTCGGTGACCGGATGGGTCGCCGGAAGGTGATGATCGGCGGCGTCGTCGTCTTCACGCTGGCCTCCATCGCGGCCGCGCTGAGCACCTCCGCAGAGGCGCTGATCGCCGCGCGCGCGGTCCAGGGCCTGGGTGCGGCCGCGATCATGCCGCTCTCCTTGAGCCTGCTCGCCTCGGCGGTGCCCGCGAGCAAGCGGGCCGTCGCGATCGGCATCTGGGGCGGCGTCTCCGGCCTCGGGGTCGCGCTCGGTCCGGTGATCGGCGGCGCCGTGGTCGACGGGGTCAGCTGGCAGGCGATCTTCTGGCTGAACGTGCCGGTCGCGATCGTCGCCCTGCCGCTCCTGGTCTTCGCGGTCCGCGAGTCGCGCGGCACCTGGAAGCGCCTCGACCCGATCGGCACGCTGCTGCTCGGCGGCGCGGTGTTCCTCGGGATCTGGGGCATCGTGCACGGCAACGACGACGGCTGGACCTCCACCGGTGTGATCGTCCCGCTCGTCGTCGCCGCACTGCTGCTGCCCGGGTACGTCGTGTGGGCCCGTGGTCGTGACCACGCGGTGCTGCCGCTGCGGCTGTTCTCCTCGCGCGGGTTCTCCGCCGCCAACGTGATCGGCCTGACGTTCACGATCGGGATGTTCGGCACCGTGTTCCTGCTGTCGCAGTACCTCCAGGTCGTGCAGCACTACTCGCCGTTCGAGGCCGGGCTGCGCACCCTGCCGTGGACCGCGGCGCCGATGGTGGTCGCGCCGCTGGCCGGAGCCATCTCGTCGCGCACCGGGCTGCGCGCGCTGCTGCTGGTCGGGCTGGTCCTGCAGACCGCGTCGCTGGTGTGGTTCGCGGTGCTCACCGAGTCGGCCGCCGGCTACTCGGCGTTCATCGTGCCGCTGGCGATGGCCGGCATCGGCATGGGCCTGACGTTCGCGCCCAGCGCCACCGCCGTCCTCGACGGCCTGCCCGATGCCGACTTCGCCATCGCCAGCTCGGCGAACTCCACGATCCGCGAGTTCGGCGTGGCGTTCGGCGTCGCGCTGCTGGTCGCGGTGTTCCTCGGCAACGGCGGCGAGATCTCGCCGACGGGGTACGACGGTGCGATCGGCCCGGCCCTGCTCACCGGTGCGGCCGCGGTCGCGATCGCCGCGGTGGCGGCGCTGTTCGCCCCCGGGAAGGTGCGGGGGGTCTAGCCGATGGCCCGGGCGTAACGCTCGCTCACCGTGCGGAGCTCGTCGACCAGGTCGGCGGGCTCCGTCACGGTGAAGTCCATGCCCAGCATGCCGATGTAGACCGCGAGCGTCGCGATGCTGTCGGCCCCGGTCACGAGCACTGCCTGCCCTTCGCCGACCGGCTCCACCGTGCCGACCGCGGGGTTGATCTGCGCCAGCACCTCCTCGGCGGGCGCGTGGACCAGGATCCGGGCGTGCACCGCCCACCCGGCACGGGCAACCTCACGTACGACGAACTCGGTCAGGTCGCCGGGGAACGGCTCGGGCCGGAACGGCCGGCCGCCCGGCGTGCGCAGCCGCATCCAGTCGACCCGGTACGGCGCCCAGCTGCCGGCGGACGGCTCGTGACCGAGCAGGTACCACCGCCGCTGCCACGACACGAGGTGGTAGGGCTGGAGCTCGAGCGGGTCGTCGCGGTAGAAGCAGCGCACGCCCTGGTGGTCGCGGATCGCAGCGGCGAGCTCGCTGAGCGCTGCCGGGTCGACCGCGGGGTCCTCGGCATCGGAGCCGGTGTTGGCTGGGCCCGCGCTGCTGGCCGAGCGCAGGGCCGCGACCTTGTGGCGCAGCCGGTTGGGGAGGACGTGCTCGAGCTTGGTCAGCGCGCGGGTGCTCGTCTCCTCCACCCCGGCCATCGCGGTGGCGGCCTGCAGGCCGATCGCGACGGCGACGGCCTCGTCGTCGTCGAGCAGCAGCGGCGGCAGCTTCGCGCCGGCCCCCAGCCGGTAGCGGCCGCCTCGGCCGCGGACCGAGTCGACCGGGTAGCCCAGGTCGCGGAGCCGCGTCATGTCGTTGCGCACCGTGCGGTCGGTGACCCCGAGCCGAGTGGCCAGCTCCGCACCGCCCCAGTCGGGCTGTGACTGGAGCAGCCCGAGCAGCGCCAGGAGTCGGGCAGAAGTTGTTTGCACCGACCTGACAATAGCGGAAAGAACCGTTCCGGAATTGTCCGTAGCGTGCGGAGCACCAGCCAGGTTCCAACCGAAGGAGACCAGTCATGAACAGCACCGCCGCTTCCGCCGAGATCCGCCCCTTCGTCATCGAGATCCCGCAGGCCGACCTCGACGACCTGCAGCGCCGCCTCGAGAGCACCCGCTTCGCAACCGCGGCCCCCGGGGACTCCTGGGACTACGGCACTCCGGAGTCCTACCTGCGCGAGATGGTCGACCACTGGCGCACCGGCTTCGACTGGCGCGCCGAGGAGGCGAAGATGAACGCCTACCCGAACTTCCGCACCGAGATCGACGGGCAGACCATCCACTTCGTTCACGTCCGGTCCGCGGAGCCGGGCGCGAAGGCCGTCGTGCTCACGCACACCTACCCCGGCACCTTCGCCGAGTTCCTCGACCTGATCGGCCCGCTGACCGACCCGGTCGCCCACGGCGGCCGGGCCGAGGACGCGTTCCACGTGGTCATCCCGTCGATCCCGGGCTTCGGCTTCAGCACGCCCGTCGCCGACGGCGGCTGGACGATGGCGCGGGTCGCCCGCACCTGGGACACGCTGATGCGCCGCCTCGGCTACGACTCCTACGGCGCCCACGGGAGCGACGGCGGTGCGATGGTCTCGCGCGAGCTCGCCGTGCTGAACCCGGAAGGCTTCCTCGGCGCCCACGTCCTCCAGCTCTTCTCGTTCCCGAGCGGCGCCGAGGGGGAGATGGACGACTTCGGGCCCAAGGAGTACGCCGCCCTCGGCCACCTGCAGTGGTTCCAGAGCGTCGGCGGCTACAACGCCATGAACGGGACCCGCCCGCAGACGGTCGCGGCCGGCCTCGCCGACTCGCCGGTCGGGCAGCTCGCCTACAACGAGCTGTTCGAGAACTTCGGCAACGGCACCAGCCTGGTCGGCCGCGACCAGGTGCTGACCCAGGTCAGCCTCTACTGGCTGACGAACACCTCGGCCACCGCAGTCCGCTACCACTACGAGGAGCAGCACTCCGGCGCAGAGCCGGTCGTGAGCCAGGGCCGGATCGGGGTGGCGGTCTTCAAGGACGACTTCCAGACCATCCGTGCCTTCGCCGAGCGCGACAACGCCAACATCGACCACTGGTCGGAGTTCGAGCGCGGCGGGCACTTCGCGGCGCTCGAGGTGCCCGAGGACGTCGTCGCCGACCTGCGGGAGTTCTTCTCCGCGTAACGGGTCTAGCGAGGAAGGCCGCTGCTCCGCCAGCCGCCGGGACCGTGGCGAAAGCTCATCCGCACCTTGCGGTGGTGGGCCTGCCACTCCGGCGTACGGCGGGGCGGCGGCTTCTCCGCGCCACCCAGCGAGGAGAACACCGCGACCAGCGCGGCGATCTCCTCCGGCGTCGCCTCCGGGTTGACCACCTTGAGGATCGGCGCAGCCGGCGTCTCCTCAGTCACAGCGGGATGTTCCCGTGCTTCTTGGCCGGCAGGGTCTCCCGCTTCGAGCGGAGCAGCCGCAGTGAGCGGACCACCTCGGCACGGGTCTCGTGCGGCTGGATCACCGCGTCGAGGTAGCCGCGCTCGGCGGCGAGGTAGGGGTTGGCCAGGTGGTCGTCGTACTCGGTGACCAGCTCGGCCCGCTTCTCCTCCTCCTTGCCCTCCTCGGCAGCCTCCGCGAGCTCCTTGCGGTAGAGGATGTTGACCGCGCCCTGCGCGCCCATCACCGCGACCGAGGCGGTCGGCCAGGCGACGTTGATGTCGGCACCGAGGTGCTTGGAGCCCATCACGTCGTAGGCACCGCCGTAGGCCTTGCGGGTGATCACGGTGACCAGCGGGACGGTCGCCTCGGAGTAGGCGTAGATCAGCTTGGCGCCGCGGCGGATGATGCCGTTCCACTCCTGGTCGGTGCCGGGCAGGAAGCCCGGGACGTCGACGAACGTCAGCACCGGGATGTTGAAGGCGTCGCAGAAGCGCACGAACCGGGCGGCCTTCTCGGACGCGTCGATGTCGAGGGTGCCCGCGAACTGCATCGGCTGGTTGGCGACCACGCCGACCGGCCGGCCCTCGACGCGGCCGTAGCCCACGATGATGTTGGGCGCGAAGAGCTCCATCACCTCGAGGAACTCCTCGTCGTCCACCACCGCGGTGATCACGTCGTGCATGTCGTAGGGCTGGTTGGGGGAGTCCGGGATCAGGGTGTCGAGCGACCGGTCGAGGTCGGTGAGCTCAAGGTCCGCTTCCTCGTCGTACGCGAACGGCTCGTCGAGGTTGTTCTGCGGCAGGTAGGAGAGCAGCGCCTTGACGTACTCGATCGCGTCCTCCTCGTCCGTGCCCATGTAGTGGGCGTTGCCGGACTTGGTGTTGTGCGCGCGGGCGCCGCCGAGGTCCTCCATCGTGACGTCTTCGCCGGTGACCGTCTTGATCACGTCGGGACCGGTGATGAACATCGCCGAGGTCTGGTCGACCATGATCGTGAAGTCGGTGACCGCGGGGGAGTAGACGTGGCCGCCCGCGCAGTTGCCCATGATCATCGAGATCTGCGGGATGACGCCGGAGGCGTGCACGTTGCGGCGGAAGATCTCGCCGTAGAGGCCGAGCGAGACGACGCCCTCCTGGATGCGTGCGCCGGCGCCCTCGTTGATGCCGATGATCGGGCAGCCGGTCTTGATGGCGAGGTCCATCACCTTGGTGATCTTCTCGCCGTAGACCTCGCCCAGCGAGCCGCCGAAGATGGTGAAGTCCTGGGAGAACACGCACACCTGACGGCCGTCGATGGTGCCGTAGCCGGTGACCACGCCGTCGCCGTAGGGTCGCCGGTCCTGGAGGCCGAAGGCCGTGGAGCGGTGCCGGGCCAGCTCGTCGAGCTCCACGAACGAGCCCTCGTCGAACAGCATCGCGATCCGCTCACGGGCGGTCTGGCGACCCTTGGCGTGCTGCTTCTCCACCGCCTTCTCCGAGCCGGCGTGCACGGCCTCGTCGAGCCTGCGCTCGAGGTCCGCGACCTTGCCGGCCGTCGTGTGGATGTCGATGTCCTCGGGAACCTCGGTGCCCTCTGCACTCACTGGTGTGGCCTCCTCGCGTCTGCTGCGACAGGGTAGTGCCCGTGACCGCCCAGCCCGGCCCCCGCCCACCCCTCGACGAGGCCCGGATCGCCGCCGGCGAGAGGCCCGGCCTCGCCGTAGAGGTGGTCGCGGAGGCGCCGTCCACCAACGCACTCGTGTCCGAGCGCGCGCGTCTGGGCGCTCCCGACGGGCTCGTCGTCGTCGCCGCGCACCAGACGGCCGGCCGGGGCCGGCTCGACCGCACCTGGGTGACCCCGGCGGGAGCCGCGCTGACGTTCTCGATGCTGCTCCGGCCGACCGTGCCCACCCAGTCCTGGCCGTGGCTCCCGCTGCTGACCGGGTACGCCGCCGCCCAGGCGCTCACCGCCCGGGGGTACGCCGCCGGCGTGAAGTGGCCCAACGACGTACTGATCGGCGAGCGCAAGGTCGCGGGGATCCTGGTCGAGCGGGTCGACACGCCCGACGGTCCGGCCGCCGTGGTCGGCGTTGGCGTGAACACCGGGATGACCGTCGAGGAGCTGCCGGTGCCGACGGCCACGTCGCTCTCGCTCGAGTCCGGCCCGGCCGAGCCGCCCGACCGCACCGAGGTGCTGCTGGACCTGCTCGCCGCGATCCGCGACACCTACGACGCCTGGCAGGCCGGCGGCGATGAGGCCGCCCAGCGACTGGCGGAGTCCTACGCCTCGGCCTGCGTGACAGTCGGCCGTCAGGTGCGGGTCGACCTGCCCGACGGCAGCGTGCTCGAGGGCCGGGCCGTCTCGGTCGACGCATCGGGACGGCTGGTCGTGGAGGCGGTCGACGGACGCCGCGAGATCGGAGCGGGCGACGTCGTCCACGTGCGTTCGGTCGCCTAGACGCGGGATGGGGTGACATGATCCGTCGGTGGCCATCTCGCAGAAGCTGCTGAACCCGGGCGAGTCTGTTGTCGTGAGCACTCGCACGCACCCCAAGGTGCTGCTTTTCCCGCTCTTCCTGCTGGTCGTGCTCCTGGCTGTCGGCGTTGTCTTCATGACCTACGTCGACAACAAGCCCGCCCGGCTCGGCCTGTGGATCCTGATCGCGATCGGGATCCTCTGGTTCGTGGTCTGGAAGTTCCTGGTGTGGCTGACCGCGTCGTACACCATCACCAGCCGGCGGCTGATCACCCGGCAGGGCGTGATCACGCGCAGCGGCCATGACATCCCGCTGACCCGGATCAGCGACGTGGCCTACGAGCTCGGCCTGATCGACCGGATGCTCGGCTGCGGGACCCTGGTGATCAGCGACGCCAGCACGCACGGTCAGGTGCTGCTCCCCGACATCCCTCGCGTGGAGGAGACCCAGCGTCGCCTCAACGAGCTGCTCCACCATCTGCACGGCGGTGCATCCTCAGTTGATGAAGGGGTTTAGGGCTCGCCCGAACAGCGAGCCAGACGAGCCTGAGTCGGTCGCCCGCGCGATCCTCGGCGAGGAACCGCAGCTCAGTGCGGCCGACGTCGCCGAGCGCACCGGCCTGAGCATCGAGGACGCGCGCCGGCTGTGGCGGGCGCTGGGCTTCCCCGAGCATGGCGAGGAGCGCGCGTTCAACAGCTCCGACGTGGCCGCGGTCTCGACCCTGGTGTCCGGCGTCGACAGCGGGCTCATCGACTTCGATCTCGCGGTCACCCTGACCCGTGCGGTCGGCCAGACGATGGCCCGGCTCGCGGACTGGGAGGTCGCTGCGCTGGTGCCTCGGGTCGAGGAGCTGGAGGCCGCCGACCAGGGCGCGGGCACCCGGCTCGACACCGCCCGTCAGCTGCTGACCGACTTCGGTGGGCCGTTCGAGGAGCTGCTGATCTACGCGTGGCGCCGGCACCTGGCCGCTGCCGTGGCCAGGATCGAGGCCCTGGGTGCCAAGGAGGAGGACCTGAGCACCTCCCAGGTGAGCGTGGGGTTCGCCGACATCGTCAGCTTCACCGCGCTGTCCAACGAGATCACCCGGGAGCGGATCGGTGACCTGGTCGAGGTGTTCGAGTCGCGCTGCGCCGACGTCGTGGCCAGGAACAACGGGCGGGTGATCAAGAGCATCGGCGACTCGGTGCTGTTCGTGAACGACGACCCGATCCGGGCCTACGACACCGCCGAGGGGATCATCTCGGTGATCGGCCGCGACAAGCGGATGCCCGACGTGCGGGTCGGGCTGGCGAGCGGGTCCGTGGTGATGCGGATGGGTGACGTGTTCGGACCGCCGGTCAACATGGCGGCCCGGCTGACCCAGGTGGCCCGGCGCAACCGGATCATCATCGACGCCGCGACGGCGCGGTTGCTGCCCGAGGACCAGTTCGAGACCCGGCGGCTTCCGGCCCGGCCGATGCGCGGGTTCGGCATCCTCGAGCCGGTCGCCGTACGTCGCCACTGAGCGGTTTGGCACCAAGAGAGTTCTTCACGGCCCTGGGGCACCTATAGCCCATACGGACCATATTCCCTGATTCGTCCGCGCGGGATGCCTGCACGTTTCTAGGTTGTGCATGTGTTCGAGGTACAGGACGTGCGACTCGATCCGGAGACGCGGCGTGCCTGGCGGGCCGGCTCCGAGATCGTGCTGTCGCGCAAGGAGTTCGACCTGGTCGCCTGCCTGATCTCAAGGGCCGGCGACATCGTGACGCGCGACGAGCTGATGCGCGACGTCTGGAACACCACGTTCTGGACGTCGTCGAAGACCATCGACGTGCACCTGGGCTGGGTCCGCCGCAAGCTCGGCGACGACACCCGACACCCGACGCTGATCACCACGATCCGGGGCAAGGGCCTGCGGTTCGAGGTCCGCGCGCCGGTGGTCGAGGCGCCCTTGGTCGACGGCGCGCTCGGGTAGGCCCAACCCCCACCACTACGCTGGGCCGGTGCCACCACCAGCGCCCGTCGTCGCCGTGATCGGCGGCGGCCAGCTTGCCCGGATGATGGCGCAGCCCGCGATCGCGCTCGGCGTGCCGCTGCGGTTGCTGGCCGAGGCCGAAGGCGTCTCCGCGGCCCAGGTGATCCCCGACCACGTGGTCGGCGACTACACCGACCTCGACACGCTGCGGAAGGTCACCGACGGCTGTGCGGTCGTGACGTTCGACCACGAGCACGTCCCGACCGAGCACCTGCACGAGCTGGAGACCGCCGGCGTCCCGTGCCGTCCCGGCCCGGGCGCGCTCGTGCATGCCCAGGACAAGGCCGTGATGCGTCAGCGCCTGACCGAGCTGGGTGCACCCTGTCCGCGGCACGCGATCGTGACGTCGGTGGCGGACGTCGAGGCGTTCGGCATGCCCTGCGTCCTGAAGATCACCCGGGGCGGGTACGACGGCAAGGGTGTGTGGTTCGTCCGCTCGGCCGCCGACTGCGCGGAGCCGCTCGCTGCAGCGGCGCAGCGTGGGGTGGGGCTGCTCGCCGAGGAGCTCGTCGACTTCCGCCGCGAGCTGTCGGCGCTGGTGGCCCGTTCGCCGAGCGGCCAGGCCGCGGCGTACCCCGTCGTCGCCTCGACCCAGCGCGACGGGATCTGCCACGAGGTGGTCGCGCCGGCGCCGGACCTCGATCCCGGGCTGGCCGCCGAGGCGCAGCAGGTAGCGCTGCGGATCGCGGGCGAGCTCGACGTCACCGGCATCCTCGCCGTCGAGATGTTCGACACCACCGACGGCCGGATCCTGGTCAACGAGCTGGCGATGCGACCGCACAACACCGGCCACTGGACCCAGGACGGGGCGGTCACGTCGCAGTTCGAGAACCACCTGCGCGCCGTGCTCGACCTGCCCCTCGGCTCGCCCGCCGCCCGCGCGACCTGGACGGTGATGGTCAACATCCTCGGCGGTCCCGGCGACGAGGTCGGACGGCTCTACGACGGCTACCCGCACGCCCTCGCCCGCGATCCGCACCTGCGTGTGCACCTCTACGGCAAGGAGCTGCGGCCCGGCCGCAAGGTCGGCCATGTCAACGCCTACGGCGACGACCTGGACGACTGCCTCGAACGCGCGCGCCATGCTGCGGCATGGTTCGCCGGAGACCTAGGAGAAACCAGTGAGTGAGCAGGCCCAGGTCGGCATCGTGATGGGGTCCGACTCCGACTGGCCGGTGATGAAGGACGCTGCCGAGGCGCTGGCGGAGTTCGACGTCGCCCACGAGGCCGACGTGGTGTCCGCGCACCGGATGCCCGACGAGATGCTCGAGTACGGCAGGGGCGCAGCCGACCGCGGGCTGCGGGTGCTCATCGCCGGCGCCGGGGGAGCCGCACACCTGCCCGGCATGCTCGCCGCGGTGACACCGCTGCCGGTCATCGGCGTACCCGTTCCGCTGAAGAACCTCGACGGGATGGACTCGCTGCTCTCGATCGTGCAGATGCCGGCCGGGGTGCCCGTCGCGACCGTGGCCATCGGGAACGCCCGCAACGCGGGGCTGCTCGCCGTACGGATCCTGGCCGCGGCCGACCCGGAGCTGCGGGCCAGGATGGTCACGTTCCAGGCCGATCTCCGCGAGAAGGCTCGGGCCAAGGGCGAGGCGGTGCGTGGGACCACCTCATCGCGCCGGGTCGGGTTCTGACCGACAGCACCGCCGGACGCCCGGGTCGCCTGGTCGGCCTGGACGTCGCTCGCTGCCTGGCCCTGGTCGGCATGATCGCGACCCACACCCTGATGCCGCCGTTCACCGGTGAGGACCGCCCGCTGTGGCACTGGCTGGCGAGTGGTCGGGCCTCGGCGTTGTTCGCCGTTTTGGCCGGGGTGAGCCTGGCACTGATGTCTGGCGGACCGCGGCCGGTGCGCGGCCGGGAGCGGCTGGCCACCACGGCCGGGCTGGTGGTGCGGGCACTGCTGATCTCGGCACTCGGCCTCGCGCTGGGTGACCTCGAGTCGGGGCTGGCGGTGATCCTCGCCTACTACGGCGTGCTGTTCCTGCTCGGCCTGCCGTTCCTCGGGCTGAGGGCACCGGCGCTGTTCGGCCTCGCCGGCGTGTGGCTGGTGCTCGCTCCCGTGGCGGCCTACCTCCTGGCACTGCACCTGCCGCCGCGGACCTTCTCGCTGCCGACGTTCGACCGGTTGGCTGAGCCCGGTCAGATGCTGTCCGAGATAACAGTGACCGGGTACTACCCGGTGTTGCCGTGGCTGGCCTACCTCCTCGCCGGGATGGCGGTCGGCCGCCTCGACCTGCGGCGGCGCGGCACCGACGTACGACTCGCGCTGTGGGGTCTGGGGCTCGCGGTCGGAGCGCAGCTGCTGGCCGAGATCCTGTCCCCGGCCGAGAACGCCACGGACTTCCACGGGGGCGTTCCGCCCGAGGCGGGGTGGGACCTGCTCCGCGTCGCCGACCCGCACAGCGGTACGCCGCTCGACCTGGCCACCACCATCGGCAGCGCACTGGCCGTGATCGGGACCTGCCTCGTGGTGGCGCGGTTGCTGCCCAAGTCGGGCGAGCGGGCGCTGGCGGTGGTGTTCGGCGCGGGGACGATGACGCTGTCGCTCTACAGCCTGCACGTGCTGCTGCACACCCCGGACTGGTCGCCCGACGACTACGGCCAGCCGGCGTTCCGGGCGCACGTGCTGGTGGTGCTGGTGGTCGGAGCGGTGTTCGTGGCGCTGCGCCTGAGCGGGCCGCTCGAGTGGCTGGTCCGTCAGGCCTCGCGGGGGACCGCCGGGGTCGCCAGGAACCTGCTCCGCCGGTGACGCGTCTCAGTCAGCATGCTCAACGGACTCCTCGTACACGTCGCCGACGTCCAGCGAGTCGGCGACCCGCCGCCGATGCTCGACGGCGCCGACCCGCTCAAGCTGGTGGGCGCTGTCGCCATCGTGATCCTGGGTCTCGCCCTGATCGTCTGGTCGTTCCGGCCGAGTCGCTCGGTCACTCGTCCTGCACGCGGCCGCGCAGCGACTTCGTCTGGCCGCGCTGCCTCTTGGCGTCGAGCCGTCGGCGCTGGGACCCTCGGGTCGGCCTTGTCGGGCGTCGAGTCGGTGGGGGCGGAGCGAGCGCGGACCTGAGCAGCTCGACGAGACGTTCGCGGGCGGCAGCCCGGTTGCGGTGCTGGGAGCGGTGCTCCGACGCCACGAGGACCAGCCGCCCATCGTCCAGCCGCTTCGACAGCCTGGCCGTCGCGCGCTCCCGCTGCTCGGCACTGAGGGCGGTCGAGCCCGACACGTCGTACCGAAGCTCCACCCGGGTGTCGCTGGTGTTGACGGACTGACCGCCTGGGCCGGGAGATCGCGAGAAGCGCTCGACGAGCTCGCCGGCGGGAACCACCAGGCCGTCCGGCAGGCCGGGGCCGGGCGGCACCCGCAGGTCGGACCCCGGCCGGCTCACCGGCCCATCGGGTGGCGCCGCCACTCGATCGCGGGACAGGTGTCCATCACCATCGGCACGCCCGCTGCCACCGTCCGGCCGAACGCCGCCGCGTCGATCACGCCGAGCTGGAACCACACCGCCGTGGCCCCGATCGCCACCGCCTGGTCGGCGAACTCGCCGGCCGCCTCCGAGCGCCGGAACACGTCCACGACGTCGATCGGGAACGGCACGTCGGCGAGCGTGGCGTAGCCCTGCTCGTCGAGCACCGTGGGAGCGTCGGGGTGGATGGGCACTATCCGCTTGCCACGGCCCTGCAGCATCGCGGCGATCGAGAACGCCGTACGCGTCGGGTCGCCGGACAGACCGACGATCGCCCAGGTCGTGCAGTCGTCGAGCATGAAGCGCACGGACTCGGGGTCCTGCCAGTCACTCATACCTCGAAACTAACCTGAGCCCATGAACGCCCAGGAGACGGCCGAGCGGTCGGCCGATGACATGTGGGCCGGCGACCGGGCCAGCCAGGCACTCGGGATGGAGATCGTCGAGGTCGGCCCGGGACGGGCGACGCTTCGGATGTCGGTGCGCGAGGACATGGTCAACGGGCACGGCATCGGGCACGGCGGGATCACCTTCTCGCTCGCCGACTCGGCGTTCGCGTTCGCCTGCAACTCCTACGGCCGCACCACCGTGGCCGCCGCGGCCGAGATCCGCTTCCGGCGGCCGACCCGGTTGGGCGACGAGCTCGTCGCCACCGCCGTCGAGCGCACCCGTGAAGGCAGGGACGGCGTCTACGACGTCACCGTGCACTCCGGGGAGGAGACCGTCGCGATCTTCGTCGGACGGTCGCGGGAGATCGCCTAGAAAATCTGCGGCAGGTCGCGGGCAGATCCCGTGAACTCCGGGTCGCGCTTCTCGCGGAACGCCACCACGCCCTCCTTGCCGTCGCCGATCGAGGTGTAGAACATCGCCAGCGAGTCGGACAGGTGGGCCTCGAGCGGGTCGGCGGCGGCGCCGTTGCGGTAGAGCATCTGCTTGGCGAGGCCGAGCGCGGTGGCGGACCGGCCGACCACGAACGACCGGGCGAGCTCCTGCGCGGTCGAGACCAGGTCCTCCGGCTCGTGCACGCTCCGCAGCAGGCGGCCCGCGAGTGCTGTTTCGGCGTCGAGCACGTCTGCCGAGTAGATCCACTCCAGGGCCTGCTGGATGCCGACGATCCGCGGCAGGAACCACGTCGACGCGGCCTCGGGGACGATGCCGAGCCGGCCGAAGACGAAACCGATCCGGGCCTTCGTCGAGGCCAGCCGCAGGTCCATCGCGAGGGTCATGGTGGCGCCGATGCCCACGGCGGGTCCGTTGATCGCGGCGATCACCGGCTTCGGCAGCGCGTGGATCGCCAGCGTCACCCGGCCGCCGGTGTCGCGCACACCGTCGTGGTACGGCGGCTCGGTCAGGTGGGCGCGCAGCTCGTCCGGCGTGGGCCGGAGGGTCTCGTCGAGGCCGAACACGTTGCCCTCGGCCGAGAGGTCCATGCCCGCGCAGAACGCGCGGCCGGCGCCGGTGACCACCACGGCCCGGACCGCGTCGTCGCGCGCGTCGGTGAGAAACACTCGCTCGAGCTCGCGGGCCATGGTCAGGTCGAAGGCGTTGAGCGCATCGGGCCGGTTGAGGGTCAGTGTCCCGACCCCGTCACCGTCGACCGACCAGTCGAGGGTCTCGTAGCTCACGGCCGCGGGAGTCCGGTCTTGGTGCAGAGCTTCTTGGTGATGCTGTCGGTGTCGTCCTCGATGATCGCCTTGAACATCTGCTCGGACTTCTCCTCGTCCCACTGCACCGACAGGTCCGCGATCGGCACCCCACAGGTGAGGCCGTCCTCGCCGTCGACGTTGGTCATCGCCGAGGCCCACATCACCGCACGGATCGGTCCCATGCCCTCACCGACCGCGACGGCCTGCGTGGCCGCCATGTTGACCTTCCAGTAGCGGAACGGGTTGATCACCGTCCACGGGGAGGCCACCTCGCGCCCGATTGCGGAGACCACCTCGCGCTGAGCCTGGGCGCGCTGCAGGTCGCCCTGGGCGTAGGTGTGGCGGGACCGTGAGTAACCGAGCGCCGTGGCGCCGTTGACCTCCTGGCAGCCCTTCTTGATGTTGAGCTTCGCCAGCTTGTCGTTGATCGCCTGCTTCGGGCAGATCTCGATCCCGCCGACCGCGTCGACGAGGTCGACGAACCCGCCGAAGCCGATCTCGACGTAGTGGTCGATCCGGATGCCGGTCTCGTTCTCGATGGTCTCCGTGAGCAGCTTCGGACCGCCGTACGCGAACGCGGCGTTGATCTTCTCGTCATCGCCGTGCCCGGGGATGGCGACCCGTGAGTCTCGCGGGATCGACATCAGCAGGTTCGGCCCGTCGCCGGTGTGCAGGATCATGATCGTGTCGGTGCGTTGCCCCGCGGCGTTGCCGGTGCCGAGCTCCTTGCGCTCCTCCTCCGACAGGTCGCCACGGGAGTCGCTGCCCACCATCAGGTACGTCGTACCGGGCTGGTCGCCGGGTCGGTCGCCGTCGGGCGCGAACTCGACCTTGTCGACCTTCTGCCACGCGAAGAGCGGCACCGCGATCAGGTAGACGATCCACAGCACCAGCAGGATGAGCACCAGACGGATGTAGAACTTCGGCCGGCGGAACCTGCTCCCGCCGCCGCGAGAGCGGTCCGGCGGGGCGCCGGGCGGCGGCGCGACCGGAGGCGGCGTGGGCCGGGTCGGCTCGCGCTGCGGCGGCGCCTGGTTAGGCGGCGGCGGTGGCGGTTGCTGCTGCACGGGGATCTGGCGGGTGCGGTCGGGACGGGACTGCTGCTGGATCGCCTGCGTCGCCTCGTCGTCGACCCCGCGGTTCTTCCCGTAGAGCCAGTTGAATTCGGGCTCGTCCTGCTTCCCGGACCCATCTGCCATGCGCACGACGCTACCGTGCGGGACATGAACGACCTCGTCGGGCATCCGCCGTCGTACGCCCGGGTGTCGCTGGCGATCATGACGTCCGGCAGGGAGGCCAACCTGCTCGGGAACATCCATGGCGGCGAGGTCGTCAAGCTCGCGGACTCGACCGCCGGAGCGGTCGCGCAGCGGCACAGCGCCGGTCCCGCGGTGACCGCCGCGCTCGACGAGATGGCGTTCCTCGAGCCGATCCACGTCGGCGACATCGTGCGCACGTTCGGGCAGGTCAACTGGGCCGGCCGGTCCTCGATGGAGATCGGCGTACGCGTCGAGGCGCAGCCCTGGAACGACCCTGCGGCCGAGGCGCTGCACGTGGCGTCGGCCTACTTCGTGTTCGTCGCGATCGACGTGGACGGCCGGCCGCGGCAGGTGCCGCCGCTCACCCCCAGCTCGCCGGACGAGCAGCGGCGGATGCGCGAGGCCGAAATCCGGCGCTCGCACCGACTGGCCAAGAAGCAGGAGATCGACTCCGGGCGAATGTCCCACTGACTCGGCGCGTCGCAACCTCCTGTGACGCGTGTGACTGGTGATACTTAGCGCACCACTGCTTCCTTCCCCAAGCAGGAGAACCTGGATGTCGCCCGTCAGCGAGCGCGCCGCGCGTGTGCGGTTCCGTCGCGCCATGTCATTGATGGTGATGACGTTGGTCGCGCCCGGGTCCGCGCAACTGCTCGCGGGCAACCGCCGGGTCGGGCTGATCGCGCTGCGGATCTGGGTCGGGCTGCTGGCCCTCGGGCTGGTGGGCCTCATCGCCGTGCTGCTGGATCGTGGCCTGATCTTCCAGGTGGCCTTCGACGCGACGCTGCTGCTGTTCCTGCGGGTTGCCCTGCTGGTCGGAGCGGTCGCCTGGGCGGCGCTGTTCGTGGACGCGTGGCGGCTCGGCCAACCGCTGTCCTACGGGCTCGCCCACCGCCGCGCCACGGTGGGGGTCAACGGCCTGCTCTGCTTCGCGGTCGCCGGCACGATGCTTTTCGGTGCGCACCTGGTCGGCGTACAGCGTGACCTCGTGATCGCGCTGTTCGGCGACGGTGAGGTCAGCGACCCGCACGACGGTCGCTACAACGTGCTGCTGCTCGGTGGCGACTCCGGTGCCGGCCGCTGGGGGCTGCGCCCCGACTCGATGACCGTCGCCTCGATCGACGCCGACACCGGCCGCACCGTGCTGATCGGGCTGCCTCGCAACATGGCGAACTTCCCGTTCGCCGAGGGATCGGTGATGGACGAGCAGTTCCCCGACGGGTTCGACTGCGACGGTTGCTACCTCAACGGCGTGAGCACCTGGGCCGGGGACAACACCGGCCTGTTCGGGAAGTCGAAGAACCCCGGCATCGACGCCACGACCATGGCGATCGAGGGCATCACCGACCTGAAGATCAACTACTGGGCGATGGTGAACCTCGAGGGGTTCAAGGACATCGTCGACGCGGTCGGGGGCGTCACGCTCAACGTCCGTCAGCCGATCCCCGTCGGTGGCCTCGGCTCGGACGTGACCGGCTACCTCCAGCCCGGCGTTCGCAAGCTGAACGGCCACGACGCGCTCTGGTACGCCCGGGCCCGCGAGGGGTCCGACGACTACTCACGGATGGCCCGGCAGAAGTGCGTCCTGAACGCGCTGCTCGAGCAGGTCAGCCCGCAGAACGCGATCCGCAACTTCGGGGACCTGGCGAAGGCGTCAACGGAGACCCTCTCGACCAACATGCCTGCCTCCGAGATGGACCGGTTCATCCCGCTGGCCATGAAGGCCCGCGACCAGAAGGTCGCGACGCTCTCCCTGGTGCCACCACTGATCGACACCGCCGACCCCGACATCGACCTGATCCAGGAGAAGGTCGAGGACGCGATCGACCGCGCCGAGGGCAAGGGCGGCGCCCCCGGCAAGCCGGGCAAGGGCAAGCAGGACAGCGTGACCGGCGGGTCGCTCGGCTCGCTCTCCGAGGGCTACGTCGCCAACCAGGCCGACGACCTCTCGTCTGCCTGCTAGCGCCTTCCGGGTAGCTGCCGTGCCAGCGGCACCATCGCGTCGTACGTCGGGTCGTCGGCGGCGGCGATCAGCCCGGGACGCTCGGTCGAGCGGGGGTCGTAGGCCCGGCCGTCGATCGTGCCGTGCCGGCCGCCGGCCTCGGTGAGCAGCAGCGCGCCGGGGGCGTGGTCCCAGGCGTTGGCATGGCCGTAGAGCACCACGTCGGCGAAGCCCTCGACCAGCCGCGGGTAGTCGACGCCGCAGCAGACCCAGGTCAGCTCCAGCGGCCGCAGCCCGTCGAGCTCGCGGCCGACCCACGAGCGGCGCGAAGTGACCGTCCGCCACTCGAGCGGAACCGGGGGCGCGGCCGGGCGGGACAGGCGTTCGGGGGTGCCTCCCTCCCGGGTCCGGAACGCCCCGGCGCCGTGCTCGGCGACGTACGACGTCTGGTGCTGGGGGTGCCAGATCCAGGACCTGGTGACCTCGCCGGCGTGCAGCTCGGCGACCATCACGGCGTGGTCCTTGGACCCGTGGACGAAGTTCTTGGTCCCGTCGACGGGGTCGACGGTGAAGGCGTGGTCGGCGGCCGAGAACCGGCCGAGCAGTGCCGGGTCGTGCGCATAGGCCTCCTCGCCGAGGACCACTGCGCCGGGATAGGCCTCCAGGAGCGCGGCGGTGATCAGCACCTCGGCCTCGTGGTCGGCCGCCGTCACCAGGTCGCCCGGCCGCTTCTCGTGGACCTCGTCGGCGTTCAGCGACCGGAACCGCGGGTTGATCACCTGGTCCGCCACGTCCTTGAGCAAGGTCAGAACGGCGTCGGTGTCCACACCCGGAAACCTACTCACCCCCTCCCCGTAGGGTGTCCGCCGTGCGAGTCGTGGCAGTGGTGGTGACCTTCAACCGCCTGGCCCTGCTGCAGCGCCTGGTCGCCCGGCTCCGCGACGTCGCCGACGTCGCGGAGATCCTGGTGATCGACAACGCGAGCACCGACGGCACGGGGGAGTGGCTCACTGCTGAGGGCGTCGAGCACAGAACCCTGCCGGAGAACCGCGGTGGCGCCGGCGGGTTCCACGACGGTCTGGCCTGGGCGATGGAGCGCGGCGCCGACCTGGCCTGGCTGATGGACGACGACGGCGTACCGGAGCCGGACTGCCTGGCCACCCTGCTCACCCGCGAGGACCTCGACTTCTGGGGGCCCGCGGTGCTGGCCGAGCAGGATCCCGAGCGGCTGTGCTTCCCGATCCGCCTGCCCGGCGGCACCGGCGTCGTGCACCGGATGGCGGACGTCGAGGCCGCGGCCGTGGACGGGCTGATCCGCGACGTCGTGATCCCGTTCAACGGCGTGCTGGTCACCAAGGAGCTGGTGGAGCGGATCGGGCTGCCGCGGGCCGAGTTCTTCATCTGGGGCGACGACGTGGAGTATCTCTGGCGCGCCCAGCGCGCCGGTGCCCGGATAGGCACCGTGGTCGGCGCGCACTTCCTGCACCCGGCCACCGACGACCTGGGCACCCCGATGATGTTCGGCCGGACGACGTACAACCACACGCCGAGCGACCTCAAGCACTACTGCATGGCCCGCAACAACCCGCTCAACCTGCGGGAGTACCGCGGCTGGCCGCACGTGCTGATGTTCGTGGCGAAGACGGTCTGGTTCTACCTGTTCACCAAGCCGCAGCCGCGCCGGATCCCGATGAGCGCGCGGGCGATGTACGACGGCCTGCGCGGCGACTTCACCGGACACGAGAGGTACCTGAAGTGACCACCGAGAGCGTGGCGATCGTGGTCGTCACCTACAACCGCGCCGACCTGCTGGAGCGGATGCTCGAGGGGCTCACCACGCTGGACCCCCGACCCGACGCGGTCATCGTCGTGGACAACGCCAGCACGGACCGCACCCGCGTCGTCCTCGAGAGCGCCGACGTGCAGGTGATCCGCAGCGAGGAGAACCTCGGCGGCGCCGGCGGGTTCCACAAGGGTGTGCAGGCCGCCTACGAGCAGGGCTTCGACCGGATCTGGCTGATGGACGACGACGTCATCCCCGCGACCGACTGCCTCGGCGTGCTGCTCGCGATGGACGAGGACTGCCTGATGGCGGTCCGTGAGGACAGCCGCGGCGACCTCGCGGAGTACGCCGCCACCCGGTTCGACCTCAGCCGTCCCTGGGCCATCAAGCCGAAGACCGCGAGCGTCGTCGGCACCTACGCCACCCGGGCGAACATGCCCGCGACAGTGCCCTTGGAGAACGTCGCGTTCGAGGGCTTCATGATCCGGCGCACGGTGGTCGACGCGATCGGGCTGCCCGACGAGAGCTTCTTCATCTTCTACGACGACTGCGACTACGCGATCCGTGCGCGCCGCGCCGGGTTCACGATCCTCGCCGTCCGCGACGCCGTACTCGTCCGCCAGCTCGACTTCGACCAGCAGCACGACCTCGCCGGCTGGAAGGGCTACTACATGTACCGCAACCTGTTCGCGGTGCATCGCAGGTACGGCGAGAACGCGGCGGTGCGCGCCAAGCCCTGGTTGATCACCCTCGGGGTGGTGCTGCTGAGCCCGTTCCGCGGCGGGCGCAGCGAGGCGCGCAACGTGGTGCGGGCCCTCAGAGACTCGCGGGCGATGCGGCGCGCTCCGGCTCCGGGGCCTCCTCGACCTTGAGCCGCGGGCGCAGGCCGACCCGGTTGCCGGTGGCGAGCGCGCCGAGCCAGACGCACAGCGAACCCAGGGCGAGGCCGGCGAGGACGTCGACGAAGAAGTGCCAGCCGAGGTAGACCGTCGACAGGCAGGTCATCGCCAGGAACACCCACGCCGAGACGCGGACCCACCGGGGCATCCGGACGAAGTGCGCGACCAGGCAGATCGTCATCATGATGCCGACGTGCAGCGATGCGAACGCGGCGATGGTCTGCAGGGTGCCGGCAGCCCACGGATCGGCGAGCACCGCGGTCCGGTCGTCGAGCAGCGTCTCGGCAAGCCAGGTCACATAGGTGTGTGGCAGGTCCGTGAACTGGTCCGGGTCGGAGTAGACCGGACCCACGGTCGGCACGAGGAGGTAGATCAGGGCCCCGAACATCCAGGCGAAGGCGACGGAGGTGACGTACCACGAACCGGCGCGCTTGTGCCGGGTCCACACCAGGGCGATCGCGATGCTCACCGGCACCAGGAAGATCCACACGACGTAGACGGCGGCCATCAGCTGGGCGAAGAGGCTGGTGCCGAACAGGTCGTGCATCAGGTCGGCCGGGTTGTGCCCGAGGAAGATCGCCCGGTCGATCGAGGCCAGCTGATCGTCGTAGTTGTTGTGGTTGACCCACGGCACGAAGCTCTTGAGGTTCCGGAACGTCGCGTAGGTGAGGTACCACGCAGCCATCCCCGAGAGCGCGAACACCCAGTGCGACCGCGGCCACCGCTCGGTGGCCACCTCGCTCCAGGCCGCGGGCACCTGGCGCAAGCGCCCGCCGGAACGGCGTACCGCTCGCGGGACGATGTCGGTCAGGATCGCGGCGAGCACGATCAGCGGCATCCGGAAGTAGCCAGGGATGAAGGCGTCGGGGTCGCGGATCGGTAGGTTCTCGGTGCCGGCGATCCAGATCGTCGCCACCAGCATCAGGACGCCGGCGACCCACGCCCAGCCGAAGTACCGCGCCCAGGAAGAGCCGGCCCACCATTCACGCACGTCGTACAGAGTAAGGGGTGTCGAGCGCTTGACCGACGATGTGATCCACGCCATGCCCGCCGCACGCGGAATGGGGCCGTCGGGCTCCCGGCTCGTAGACTGACCCATCGTGTTCACTCCTGACCTCGTCGTCGTCGGCTCCGGTTTCTTCGGCCTCACCATCGCCGAGCGCTGTGCCGACGAGCTCGGACTGAAGGTGCTCGTTCTGGAGCGCCGGCACCACCTCGGGGGCAACGCCTACAGCGAGCCTGAGCCCGAGACCGGCATCGAGGTGCACGTCTATGGCGCCCACCTGTTCCACACCTCCAACAAGAAGGTGTGGGAGTACGTCAACCGGTTCACGAGCTTCACCAACTACCAGCACCGAGTGTTCGCGAAGTACCAGGGGCAGGTCTACTCATTTCCGATGAACCTGGGCCTGATCAACCAGTTCTTCGGCAAGAACCACACCCCCGACGAAGCGCGGGAGCTGATCGCCCAGCAGGCCTCGGAGATCCACACCGCCGACGCGAACAACCTCGAGGAGAAGGCGATCAGCCTGATCGGACGCCCGCTCTACGAAGCGTTCGTGAAGGGCTACACCGCCAAGCAGTGGCAGACCGACCCCAAGGAGCTGAGCGCGGACATCATCACCCGGCTCCCGGTCCGCTACACGTTCAACAACCGTTACTTCAGCGACAAGTACGAAGGCCTCCCTGTCGACGGCTACACCGCCTGGCTGACCCGGATGGCCGACCACCCCAACATCGAGGTCCGTCTCGAGACCGACTTCTTCGACGTCGCCGACGACTTCAAGGGCAAGCTGCCGATCGTCTACACCGGCCCGGTCGACGAGTACTTCGGCAACTCCGAGGGGCGGCTGTCCTGGCGGACCGTCGACCTCGAGCCCGAGGTGATGGCGGTCGACGACTTCCAGGGCACCTCGGTGATGAACTACAACGACATCGACGTGCCGTTCACCCGCATCCACGAGTTCAAGCACTTCCACCCCGAGCGTGACTACGCCGAGGCGAAGGGCCGGACCGTGATCGTCCGGGAGTACTCTCGCGCCGCGGAGATCGATGACGAGCCCTACTACCCGATCAACACCGCCGAGGACCGCGAGAAGCTGCTGCGCTACCGCGACCTGGCGAAGAAGGAGCCGATGGTGCTGTTCGGTGGCCGTCTCGGCACCTACAAGTACCTCGACATGCACATGGCGATCGGCTCCGCGCTGTCCATGTTCGACAACAAGCTGAAGCCGCACTTCGCCGAGGGTGCGCCGCTGACCTCCGGAGGAGTCGACGAATGACCACCGCCACGATCGAGACCGGAGGCCGCACCCGGACCCGGTTGCTCCAGCGGCAGATCTTCCCGCTGGACCACGACTTCGACGTACTCCCGCTGTACGTCGACCCGGAGGAGGTCCAGCTCGACGCCGACCGCTACGACGTCGGTGGCAACCGGGCGGCCAAGGACCTCAACAACGCCGCCATCCGGCAGTCCACCTCGACCGGCCGCACCATCCACCCCGACCAGATCGAGTCGCGCACGTCGCTGCGGGTGAAGTCCGGCGAGCGACTGTCGTTCGGCACCTACTTCAACGCCTTCCCGGCCAGCTACTGGCGCCGATGGACGGTGGTCAGCGAGGTCAGGCTGACCATCTCGGTGCGCGGCGCCGGCGCCAACGTCATCGTCTACAAGTCGATGGCCAACGGCCGCTCGCAGCGGGTCGACTCCGCGCAGACCGGCGGTGAGGACCGCGGCTCCTTCACGTTCGACCTCTCGCTGGTGCCGTTCGTCGACGGTGGCTGGTACTGGTACGACGTGGTCGCCGGCGACGACGACGTGGTCGTCGAGTCGGCCGAGTGGACCGCCGAGGTGCCCGAGGAGCAGGCAGAGCACGGCACCGTCGACATCGCCATCACCACGATGAACCGGCCCGACTTCTGCGCGAAGCTGCTCACCCAGCTCGGCGAGGACCCCGTCCTGGCGCCGTACCTCGACGAGGTGATGGTGATGGAGCAGGGCACCCAGAAGGTCGTCGACTCCCCGGAGTTCGCCAAGGCCCAGGGCTCGCTCGGCGCCAAGCTGCGGATCATCGAGCAGGGCAACCTCGGTGGCTCGGGCGGCTACGCCCGCGGCCAGCTCGAGTCGGTCCGCAAGGGCACCGCGACCTACGCGATGATGATGGACGACGACGTCGTGTGCGAGCCGGAGGGCGTGATCCGTGCGGTCACGTTCGGCGACCTGGCCCGCCGCCCCACCCTCGTCGGCGGCCACATGTTCAGCCTGTTCTCCCGCTCGCGGATGCACAGCTTCGGCGAGGTCGTGCAGCCCTGGCGGTTCTGGTGGATGACCCGACTCGACGGCTACAGCGACTGGGACTTCGCGGCCCGCAACCTGCGCTCCGCCCGCTGGCTGCACAAGCGTGCCGACGTCGACTTCAACGGCTGGTTCATGTGCCTGATCCCGCGGTCGGTGCTGGCCGAGATCGGGCTCTCCCTGCCACTGTTCCTCAAGTGGGACGACGCGGAGTACGGCCTGCGCGCGAAGGAGGCCGGCTACCCGACGGTGACCTTCCCCGGCGCCGCGGTGTGGCACGTCCCGTGGACCGACAAGAACGACGCGGTCGACTGGCAGGCCTACTTCCACCAGCGCAACCGGTTCGTCGCCGCGCTCTTGCACTCGCGCTACCCGCGCGGCGGCCGGATGATCCAGGAGAGCCTCAACCACCAGATCTCCCACCTGGTCGCGATGCAGTACTCCACGGTGGAGATCCGGCACCAGGCGCTCGAGGACATCCTCGCCGGACCGCAGACGCTGCACCCCGCGCTGCCGAGCCGGCTGGGCGAGGTGCGCGAGTTCGTGAAGGGCTTCTCTGACGCCCGCCTGCTGAAGGACCCCGACTCGTTCCCGCCGATCCGCCGGGAGAAGCCGCCCAAGCGGGGCAAGGCGGAGGGCATCGAGATCCCCAGCCGGCTCTCGCAGTTCGTGACGGCCGGACTCGCGCCGCTGCGCCACCTGAGCCGGCCGCGGCGGATGTCGCGCGAGTTCCCCGAGGCGGAGATCACCGCCATGGACGCCAAGTGGTACCGCCTGGCGAGGTACGACTCGGCGATCGTTTCGATGAACGACGGCACCTCGGCCGCGCTCTACCAGCGCGACCCGGAGAAGTATCGCGAGCTGCTCAAGAAGACGCTCGAGATCCACACCCGGCTGCGTCGCGAGTGGCCGCGGCTGGCCGCGGAGTACCGGGCCCAGCTCGCCGAGGTGACCTCGCCGGAGGCCTGGGACGAGACGTTCCGGCCCTGGACAGGGTCCGGGGATGACTGACACCTATCACGCGCGGGTCGAGGAGCTGCCCTGGGTCGATCCGGCCCCCCGCAACGGCCTGATCGAGGTGTTCAAGCGCCGCTACCTGCTGCGGCTGCTGGTTCGCCGCGAGATCAGCGCGCGCTACTCCGGCTCGTTCCTCGGGCTGCTCTGGTCCTACATCAACCCGCTGTCGCAGTTCTTCATCTACTTCTTCGTCGTCGGCATCCTGATCGGCCTGCACAAGGACGTGCAGAACTTCGCGATCCACATGTTCTGCGGGATCATCCTGGTCCACTACTTCACCGAGACGTTCAACGCCGGCACCCGCTCGATCATGCGTAACAAGGCGATCGTCCGGAAGATGGCGATGCCGAACGAGATGTTCCCGGTCGCCTCGATGCTGGTCTCGCTCTACCACGTCGTGCCCCAGATGGTGATCCTGCTGATCGCCTGCCTCTTCTACGGCTGGATGCCCGACCCGGCCGGGATGCTGGCGATGCTGCTGGCGCTGCTCATCATCATGATCCTCGGCACCGCGTGCGCGCTGCTGTTCAGCGCCGCCAACGTGTTCTTCCGCGACTGGGCCAGCGTCGTCAACATCCTGACGAACTTCGTCCGCTTCGGCGTTCCGATGATCTACCCCTACAGCATGGTCGACGAGCGCTTCGGGGCGTTCGCGAAGTTCTACCTGCTCAACCCGACCGCCGACGCGGTACTCCTCTTCCAGCGGGCCTTCTGGGTCGGCACGACGGACGACCCGGAACTGACCGCGTCCAGGGACCTGCCCGAACACCTCTTCGCCATCGGGTTCGCGATGATCCCGGCCTGCCTGGTGTTCCTGGTGATCGCGCAGATGGTCTTCAGCCGCCTCGAAGGCAAGATCCCGGAGCGCATCTGATGAGCACCCCACGACGTTCTTCGCCTCCCCCGCTTCGCTCCTCCGCCGAACAACGCCGCAGGGACCCCGCATGACGAAGTCGATCCGCGTCGAGAACGTCACCAAGGAGTTCACCCTCCGCTACCACCGCACCTTCAAGCAGGTGACGGTGGCGATGCTGAAGGGTCGCAAGATCAGCGACACGTTCAGCGCCGTCGACGACGTCTCCTTCGAGGTGAGCGCTGGGGAGTCGATCGGGCTGATGGGCCTCAACGGCTCGGGCAAGTCCACGCTGCTGAAGATGATCAACGGCGTGATGCGCCCCGACGCCGGCACGGTCCGCACCCGCGGCCGGATCGCCGGACTGATCGCGACCGGCGCCGGGTTCCACCCGCAGCTCAGCGGCAACGAGAACATCCGGCTGAACGCCGCGATCCTGGGGATGAGCGAGAAGGAGATCGACCGGAGGTACGACGAGATCGTCGCCTTCAGCGAGATCGACACGAAGTTCCTGCAGACCGAGGTCGGCCACTACTCCTCGGGCATGAGCGCCCGGCTCGGGTTCTCGGTCGCGATCCACGTCGACTCCGAGATCTTCCTCGCCGACGAGGTGCTCGCGGTCGGTGACCGCCCGTTCAAGCGCAAGTGCCTCCAGAAGATGGAGGAGGTACGCGACAGCGGGCGCACCCTCTTCTACGTCAGCCACGCCGCCGGCTCGGTGCGCAAGATGTGCACCCGGGTGCTGATCCTGGAGAAGGGCCGGCTGATCTTCGACGGCGACGTCGACGAGGGCATCAAGATCCTCCACTACGACGACGAGGCCGAGAACGAGCCGGACCGCGACGAAGAGGACGACGCCGATGAGGAGATCGGCGCGGACATCTGAGCGGTCTCGACGACGCTCGCGGCTCGCCCGCGCGGCCGCTTGACAAATCTTCGTTCGCACGGCGCGTCGAGTGGAAATTACAAGTTTGTAGTTACTCAGATCCTCTAGCGACGTCGTGTTACTCATGTGAAAGTTGCTACCCGTGTGACTCTTCCCCTCGCACTGGAGTAGCCAACAATGCAGCCTTCCCAGGCCCGATTCGTGACCGTGTGCCAGCAGCTCCTGGCACTCGGCGTCGTCCTTGCCGTGCTCACCCCTGCCGCCGGCGTGATCTCGCTGGACGTGGTGCCCGACCGGTCCGCCGGTAGCGCCGTCGCGCCCGCCGTACCGATGGCGGCGTACGCCCGGGTGGCGACCGTGCCGTCACGGGTGCCCACCGCCGCGGTGGACGCCAAGGTCAAGGAGTACTCGCTCACCGCGCCGGCCGGCGCCCGGATCGCTCCGGGACAGCTGAAGGCCCGCTCGGTGATCCGGCCGAGCGGCGCCAGCGAGGTGACCAGCAGCCCGATGCCGGTCACCGGGTACGGCGCGATCGGGATCACCTGGCAGCCCGGCCGCACCATCGCCGACGACGACATCGCCGTGCAGGCGCGCACCTCCGACGGCACCGGCTGGTCGGACTGGACCGACGTGGAGTACCACGACGACCACGGGCCCGACCCGGGCAGCGCCGAGGCGGCTCACTCGCGTCCCGGCACCGAGCCGCTCCTGGTCGGCGCCGTCGACGAAATCCAGGTCCGGGTGGCGACCGACGACGCAGCCCCGAGCGACATGAAGCTCGCCGTGATCGACCCGGGCCAGGCGCCGCAGACCGCCCGCGAGCTGCCCGCGATCGACACCGCTGAGCTGGCCGGCGACGACGAGGTCGAGCCGGCCGCCGTGACCAGCGAGGGCGCCGACGGCGAGGACGGGCTGGCGCTGTCCGCCGCGACGTACACCCCGAAGCCGAAGATCTACTCCCGCAAGCAGTGGGGCGCCGACGAGCGGTGGCGGGACAAGGGGTCGCTGCACTACTTCGAGGTGCACGCCGGCTTCGTGCACCACACCGTCAACGCCAACGACTACACCCGCGCGCAGGTGCCCGGCATCCTGCGCAGCATCTACGCCTACCACACCAAGTCCCGCGGCTGGAGCGACGTCGGCTACAACTACCTGGTCGACCGGTTCGGCCGGATCTGGGAGGGCAGGTACGGCGGCGTGGACCGGCCCGTTGTCGGTGCTCACACCCTCGGCTACAACGACAACGCGTTCGCGATGTCGGCGATCGGCAACTTCGAGCTGCGTCGGCCGTCCCGGGCGATGCTCGAGGCGTACGGCGCGCTGTTCGCGTGGAAGCTGTCGCTGCACGGCATCAACGCCGCCTCGACGAAGCAGTTCGTGACGTCGCGCAACTTCAAGGCGATCAACGGGCACCGCGACGCCGCCTCCACGGCCTGCCCGGGCAAGTACCTCTACGCGAAGATCCCGCAGATCCGCGAGCTTGCGACGCAGCTGCAGAAGGGCTGGGCGGGGCGACAGCTAGAGTCCGACCTGGCAGGGAGCGACCATCCCGACCTGATCGTGCGCCGGGCCAGCGACGGGATGGCGTTCGTGCTGCCGATCAGGCCGACCCAGACGTCGTACAAGGTCGGCAAGCCGATCGCGACCGGCTTCAGCCTCAAGGGGATCTCGGTCTTCCTCAACGCGGGCGACTGGGATCGCGACGGCAACAGCGACATGATCTTCCGCAGCTCGAAAATGGTGCGCTGTACCTGAAGCGCGGCCTGGGCACCGGCAAGTTCGCGGCGGCGCAGCGGGTCGGCTCCGGCTTCACCGGGGTCCGGCTGCTGGCGGCGGTCGGCGACATGACCGGTGACGGCTGGCCGGACCTGATGGGTCAGCCCCGTGGCGGCGCGATGCGGATCTACCCGGGCAAGGGGACCGCGGGGTTCAAGCCGGGCTACGTCGCGCACGCGGGGATCAACGCCTACCGGCAGATCCCGATCGGGCTCTGGAACCCGGACGGCGCACCGGACAGCCTGTTCCGCACCGGCGCCAAGCTGAGCCTCTTCCAGGGCAACGGTCCCGGCGGCCTGATGAAGGGACGCCAGATGGCGATCGACCTCACCGGGTTCGACTGGTCGATCGGGGTCAGCGACGTGGGACTCACCGGCCACGCCGACGTGATCGTGCGGAAGAGGGGATCCGGGAAGCTCTATCTGCTGCAGGGCTCCACCAAGGGGTTCGCAAGACCGGTGCTGCTCGGCACCGGGATGGGGATCTACGACAAGGCCACCTGAGGTCACCCGACCCCTGGTCGCTCAGGCAGGGAAGCGAGCGGTGGCGCGCTCGGCGACGTACGTCGCCTCGAGTCGCTCCCGGTCGGCCTGAGCGACCAGGACCAGGGAGCCGCCCCGTGCGAGCGGCTCCGCGAAGGTGGCGATACCCGATGGGGAAGTCGGGTTCGCCACCGACAGCAGCCGGCCGCCGTCGGCGACGAGATCGCCGGCGGCGGCCGCGCTCCACAGCTCGGCGTGCGTGCGGCTGCCGCCGCCGAGGTCGTACGCCGGGTCGGTATCGACCGGCGGGTCGTACGGCGCGAAGGCGTCCGGCTGCGACCACACGTCGAGCCCGACGTCGTGGACGTCGTCGGGGAGCGGGTCGGTGAACCGGACGCCGAGCGGCAGCAGCGCGCACGCGAGCACCGGGATGTCGGCAGCCCGCTCCGCCCACCGGTCGACGGAGTCTGGCCCGCACACCACGGCGTCCGGGTCGTCGATGTCCGAAATCACCAGGCCGGCGGTCCACGCGGCGCCGAGGAAGACCGGACCCAGCCAGTGCGGGGGCAGCTCGACCCGCAGCGTGTCGCCGCGGGTCAGGTCGTGCTCGTCGACCAGCAGGGACGCCGCCTTGGCCACCCAGTTCGCGTAGGTGAGCCGGGACAGCTCCACCCGCTCCCCGGTCGCGTCGTCGTAGAACGTCACCAGCGGCTGGCCGGGGTCGTCCCGCAGGACACGGGTCAGAACGGCGCTGAACGTGGTCACGACCCAAGTGTCCCGAATCCGACGTCCTTGCGCGCTTCGCGCGCCCATGGCACGCACCTCGCCGCGTTGGCGTCGCTCGACGTGCGCCCAGCATGCCAGCGCTCGCCGCCTTGCGATGCACACACCCTGAACACGCCCACCGCATAACGACGTCGGACTCGGGCCACTAGCCTTCCGCCCATGCCAGGCATCGACAACTTCTGGGCCGTGATCCCGGCGGGCGGTGCCGGCACCCGGCTCTGGCCGCTCTCCCGGTCGTCCGCGCCCAAGTTCCTGCGCGACCTCACCGGCTCCGGCAGGTCGCTGCTGCAGGGCACATACGACCGGCTCGTCCCGGCGGTCGAGGACCGGTTCCTGGTGGTGACCGGACGACCGCACCGCGACGCCGTCGCCGCGCAGCTGCCCGAGCTCGGCGACGGGGCGATCATCGCCGAGCCGTCCGCACGCGATTCGATGGCCGCGATCGGCCTTGCCGCCGCCCTGCTCGAGCGCCGCGACCCCGACGCGGTGATGGGGTCCTTCGCGGCGGACCACGTGATCGCCGACCCGGAGGCGTTCCGGCAGAGCGTGGCCACCGCGGTCGACGCCGCCCGCGACGACTGGCTGGTGACCCTCGGGATCGAGCCGACCCATGCCTCGACGGCGTTCGGTTACATCCACATCGGCGACCCGTTGCCCGCCCACCCCGCGGCGTACGCCGTCCACTCGTTCGTGGAGAAGCCGTCGGCGGAGGTCGCGGAGGGCTACCTCGCAACCGGGCGCTATCGCTGGAACGCAGGCATGTTCGTGGTGCGCCCCGGCGTGCTGCTCGACCTGCTCGGCGCTGGGGATCCCGGGTTCGCGGCGTCGCTGCGGGACATCGCCGCCGACCCGTCGACGCTCGACGACGTCTGGCCGACGCTGCCGAAGATCGCGCTCGACCACGCGGTCGCCGAGCCGGCCGCCGACGCCGGCCGGGTGGTGACCGTCCCCGCCGGGTTCGGCTGGGAGGACATCGGCGACTTCGACTCGCTCGCGACGCTGCTCGGCGGCGAGGGCATCAGCATTCTCGGCGACGCCGACCAGGTGGAGGCCATCAACGCGACCGGCCTGGTCGTCCCCGCGGGCGGCCGGATGGTCGCCGTGGTCGGCCTCGACGACGTGGTCGTCGTGGACACCCCGGACGCGGTCCTGGTGACCACCCGCGCCCGGGCCCAGCAGGTCAAGCAGGTGGTCGACGCGCTCAAGGCGAGAGGGCGCGGCGACCTGACCTGTGAGCTAGACCGCGTTCGGCTCGGGCGAGTCGGTGTAGGGGTAGTCCTTCATGAAGTCCGCCAGCGCCTCGCCACTGGGCTCCGAGCAGTACTGCCAGATGCCCTCCGGCTTGTCGCCGGCCTTCCAGTGCGAGAAGGCGATGTGCTGCCCCTGCGGGAAGGCCTTGCTCTCCTCGACGTCGTCCGACATCCACGGAGCGGCGATGAACTTGAACCGGAAGTTGCTGTCGCTCACGTCGAGCTTCTTCGCGATGCCCTCGATCTGGATCATCTTGTCGGCGTCGTCGGCGATCGTCTCGTCGTACCAGAGGATCGTGTAGCCGTGCTCGAGGTTGTGCACGAGCGACTCGAGCTCGGGGCGGTCGTCCTCGGTGTAGAAGCGCTTGTCGATCGGCGCGGGCGCGACCCCGCCCTCGTTCCAGTGCGGGCCGAACGCCGGCGGCGCGTCGTCGTAGGTGATCTGCTCCCCGGTGGTCCGGTGGTCGCTTGCCTCCCCGGCCGCCTTCTTGACGATGTCGCCGCACACCGACGCGGGCGCGCCGATCGAGGCCAGGTCGACGTCGTTGAACTGGCGCAGCTCCCACCAGTCCTTGACCGGGCGGTAGGCGGCGGCTCCGACGATCAGCAGTGAGATCACGACGCAGACGCCGACGATCATCATGCCGCGGCGCTTCTCGGAGCCCTTTTGCTTCTTCTTGATGTCGTCGATGACCTTTTGGCGGTCGGACTTGGCGGCTTTGGCCACGGCTCGGCTTACCTCAATCTGGCTAGGGACGCGCAGAGTCTACGTAGTCAGTGGGCGCAATCCGATATCGCCGTCGCCCGAGGGCGCGTCCGCGTGCCAGCCGTGAGCGAAAGCAACGATTCGTACGGCGGCCAGGTGCCCGGGTTCGTCGAGCCGCAGGCCCGCCTGGGCGACTGCCCGGCGCAGGTCGTCGAGGGGCACCGGAGCGCCGAACGGCAGGGCATCGCCGGGCTCGCCCCGGGCTGCCCGCAGCACCGCCTCACGGGCGCCGTACCCGAACAGGTCGCCGCCCTCTGCCCGGATCAGCGCCGCCGCACCCGGCCCGTCATCACCTGCGGGCAGCACCAGGTCGGCCCGGCCGCGGACGACCGCGAACGGGCGGCCGCCGAGCTTGCCCTGGGCCAGCTCGGCCAGACCGGCGAGCTCGTCGGCGACGGCGGGAGCGGTGACCTCGAGCTCGTTGCCGTGGGCGTCGACCCGGCCGGCGTACGCCTCGATGACGCGGATGCCGGCAGCGCCGACAGCGATGTCGGTCTGGCCCTCCCGCCAGGCCCGCCCGGCCGTGTCGGTGACCACCACGCCCACGTTGCCGCCGGTGCGCGACGCGATGTCGGCGCGGATCCGGCGGGCGGACGCGTCGGGGTCCTCGGGGAGCAGCACCACGGAGCCGCGAGCCACGTTGGAGTTGTCGATCCCGCCCGCGGCCATGGTCAGCCCGTGCCGGGTCCGCACGATCGTGGTCGGACCCCGCCGGGCCACCACCCGCACGGTCTCTCCGGGCAGCAGCTCGTCGCGGTCGCCCATGACGACCCGGCCCTCGGCCTTGGCGACCACCTTGCTGGTGACCGCGACGATCTCGCCGTCGGCAAGGTCGACGAGCGGGAGGAGCAAGGCCACGAGGTCGTCGCCTGCGGCCACCTCGGGCACCCCGTCGGGTGCGTACGCCGACACCTCGGGCACGTCAGGACACCAGCCGGACGGCGGCCGCGGCCATCGCGGCGGTCGCGTCGTGGTCGGTCATCATCAGCGGTACGGCGGCACACGCGATGCCCTCCGCCTGCACCCGCTCCACGGAGTCGGCGTCACGCTCGTCGACCAGCCAGCCGTCGAGGACCCCGCCCGCGGACCGGGCGCCGTAGTGGATGCCGACCGCGGCGGCGCTGACCTCGACGCCGATGGACGTAAGCATCTGCTCGGCCATCCCGCGCACGTGGGTGCCGCCGACGATGGGGGACAGGCCCACGACCGGAGCCTTGGTCGCGGTCAGTGCCTCGCGCACCCGGGGGACGCCGAGGATGGTGCCGACGGACACGACCGGGTTCGACGGCGGCAGGATCACCAGGTCGGCGTCGGTGATCGCGTCGATGACCCCAGGCGCGGGCGCGCACTCGTCGAGGCCGACGAACACCACGGCCTCGGCGGGCACCTCGGCGCGCAGCCGCACCCAGTACTCCTGGAAGTGCACGACCCGGCGGCCGCTCGGCGACTCGGGGTCGGGGATCGCCACGTGCGTCTCGACCCGGTCGTCGGTCATCGGCAGCAGCCGCACCCCGGGCTGCCAGCGGCGGCACAGCGCCTCGGTGACGTCGGAGAGCGAGTAGCCGGCGTCGAGCATCTGGGTGCGCACCAGGTGGGTGCCGATGTCGCGGTCCCCAAGCCCGAACCAGGTCGGTTCGACGCCGTACGCAGCCAGCTCCTCCTTGACGCCCCAGGTCTCCTCGCGCCGCCCCCAGCCACGCTCGAGGTCGATGCCGTCGCCGAGCGTGTACATCACGGTGTCCAGGTCGGGGCACACCTTGAGCCCGTGGATCCACAGGTCGTCGGCGGTGTTCGCGATGACGGTGATCTCGGCCTCCGCGGACACCCCGGGCAGCCCGTCGCTGGCGAGCGCGTGCCGCAGCCCCTGCAGGAACCTGGCGCCACCCATCCCTCCGGAGAGCACGGTGAGCCTGCTCCTTGGCCCCTCAGTGGGCTTTTCCATGCGCCGTACTCTGCCCGTTCGGGGTCGACCCTCTGCCCGGTGGGTCGGTGGCGCTGGTCTGGCCCATACCAGATGAACGCTTGACTTTCGGGTTACGACAGGCGTGTAATTCCCACAGTGTTGTTCGCTTCTTCACGGGAATCATCCCAGAGGTAGCGGATGCAGGGTCGAGAAACACAAATGGGGTCGAAAGGGGCGGTGGGCGATGAGAGAGCTCTTCTTGATCGAGCCGGACGCCGAGGACGTGGGTTGGCAGGATCGTGCGCTCTGCGCGCAGACCGACCCGGAGGCGTTTTTTCCTGAGAAGGGTGGGTCCACGCGGGAGGCCAAGAAGGTCTGCCTGACGTGTGACGTGCGCGACGAGTGCTTGGAGTCCGCACTCATGAATGACGAGCGCTTCGGAATCTGGGGTGGTCTCTCCGAGAGGGAGCGCCGCAAGCTGAAGAAGCGCGCCGTCTGACCTGGCGACGAGTCAGGACTCGGCGAGGAGTGCCCCGGCCATCGGCCGGGGCTCCTTGCGTTTTCGGGGCTTTCACACCGATGGCTAGGGTGGCGGATCGTGCCCGATGCCTTCCCCGATACCTCTCGCGTCGCCGTGCTGTTGGTCAGCCACGACGGCGCGCGCTGGCTACCCGCGGTGATCGAGGGCATCGGCGCACAGACCGCCCCGTTGACGCAGGGAGTGGCGGTCGACACCGGCAGCAAGGACGAGAGCGCCGACCTGCTGGAGAAGGTCTTCCCCGACGTGCAGCGGGTCTCGGGCGCGACCGGTTACCCGGGCGCCGTCGAGATCGGCCTCGAGCGGCTCCGGGCCACGGCCCCCGACTGTGAGTGGGTCTGGCTGCTGCACGACGACTCCAACCCCGACCCCGGCGCACTGGCCGCGCTGCTCGCCGTAGCGGACGAGCACCCGGGGGTCGACGTCCTCGGCCCCAAGCTGCGCGAGTGGCCCTCGCTGCGCCGGCTGCTGGAGCTCGGCGTCACGATCTCCGGCACCGGACGCCGGGAGACCGGCCTGGAACGCGGCGAGTACGACCAGGGCCAGCACGACGAGGTGCGCAAGGTGCTCGCCGTCAACACCGCCGGGATGCTGGTCCGCCGGCGGGTGCTCGAGGAGCTGGGCGGCTTCGACGACCAGCTCGCGGTCTTCGGCAACGACATCGACTTCGGCTGGCGGGCGGCGGCCGCGGGCCACACCACGATGGTGGTGCCCGAGGCGGTCGTGTTCCACGCGGAGGCGGCCCACCGAGGGATCCGCCGCACACCGCTGACCGGACGGCACACCCACTACCAGGAGCGCCGGGCGGCGCTCTACACGCTGCTGGTCAACTCCCGCCCGTGGGCGCTGCCCCTGCAGGCGATCCGGCTGGCATTCGGCACCGTGCTGCGGATGATCGGGTTCCTGCTGGTCCGCTCGGTCGGTGAGGCGCTCGACGACCTCGCCGCGCTCGTGTCGCTCTACTCCAGCCCCCGCCAGATCATCGCCGCCCGGCGCGAGCGGCGCGGGCTCCAGACCGCCGACCCCGACGTCGTACGCGGCCTGCTCACGCCGTGGTGGGTGCCCTACCGGCACGGCCTCGACTTCGTCAGCGATCTGGCCGCCGCCGCCACCAACCAGGCCGCCGACGTGGCCGAGCGGCGCCGGGCCGCGGCCGCCGAACGTGACCCCTCGTCGATGGCCGCCCGGCGGCAGAGCGCGCTCGACGACGAGGAGGAGTACGTCGACACCGGCCTCGCGGCCAGGTTCCTCACCAACCCGGTCGCCGTGCTGCTCGCGGTCTTCGTGGGGCTGGCCCTGATCGCGGCGCGATCCGGGTTCGGCGACGTGACCGGTGGCGGCCTCTCGCCGGTCCCCGAGTCCGCGGGCGACTGGTGGCGGCTGCACCTGGAGTCCTGGCATCCGCTGGCGCTCGGGACCGATGTCCCGGCGCCGCCGTACATCGCGCCGCTCGCCCTCCTCGCCTCGTTGCTCGGCACCACCTGGACGGTCTCGGCGCTGCTGGTCCTCGCCGTACCCCTCGGGCTGTGGGGCGCGTGGCGGTTCCTCCGGGTGGTCGGACGGCTGGTCAGCCCGCAGGGTGCGTCCCGGTGGCTGCTGCTCTGGGGCGCGGCGACGTACTCCCTGGTGCCGGTCGCGGCCGGGGCGTGGGGTGACGGACGGCTCGGGCCGGTCGTGTCCGGGGCGCTGCTGCCCTGGCTCGCCCACGCCGCTCTCGGCTTCGCCGACCCGGATCCCGACCGGCGCTGGCGGGCCGCCTGGCGGACCGGACTGCTGCTCACCCTGGTCGCGGCGTTCAGCCCGGTGGCGTGGCTCTTCGGCCTGACCCTCGGGCTGATCGTGCTCGGCGCCGCGTCCCGCATCCTGCCGGGGGCGGTCGCGGACCGCTCGGTGTGGGGACCACCCGCGACTGCGGTCGGTGTGGTGCCGGTGCTGCTCGCCCCGTGGTGGCTCCCTGCTGTGCTCAACGGCGCCGGCCAGGCGCTGGTCCTCGACATCGGCAAGCTGCCGACCCCGTTGATCGACTACCTCGACCTGCTGGCCGGCCGGATCGGCGGGCTGGGAGCGCCGTGGTGGGTGGGCGTGGTGCTCGCCGTGCTCGCGCTGGCCTCCCTGGTGCCGACCGCGACCCGGATCCCGGTGCTGGTCTGCTGGATGGCGGCCGCCGTCGCCGGGGTGCTCGCTGCGGTTCTCGGGAACGTCACCCTCTCGCTGACCGCGACCGACACCCAGGCCGGAGTCATGTTCCTGGTGGTCGTCCTGCAGGCCTGTTTCATCACCGCCGCGGTGATCGCCGGGCAGCGACTCGACCTGCGCCGGCTCGGGGCGCGGCTCCGCGCCCCGGTGATCGCGATCGTGGTGGTGGCCGCCGCCGTACCGCTGGTGGGCCTGGGCTGGTGGATCTCCGGCACCGACGAGGCGCTCGAGGACGATGCGGCGACGGACATCCCGGCGTACATGATCCAGAGCGCGGAGACGGGCCCGGAGCACGGCATCCTGGTCGTCCGCGGCGACGTCGACCACGGTCTGACCTACACCGTCCGTCGGGGCGACGGCGTCACCCTCGGCGACGACGAGATCATCGGTCTCGCCGGCGAGGACGAAGCGTTCACCGCCACCGTCCGCACCCTCACCTCCCGGCCCACCCCCGCCGTGGTCGAGGACCTCGCCGACCGCGGGATCGAGTACGTCGTGCTGCCGGCGCCCGCCGACGGGTCGGTCGCCGCGGCGCTCGACGCGACCGGCGGGCTGGTCCAGGCGAGTGCCGAGGACCGCGCCACCAGGGCCTGGCAGGTGAACCGGCCCCTCGACCCCGATGCGGTCGACGGCCCCCGGTCGTGGCTGCGCATCGGACTCCTGGTCCTGCAGGGACTGGCGCTGATCGCCGTGCTGGTGCTCTGCCTGCCCACGCTGCGAGCGAGGCGGACCGAATGAGCACCCCCACCCCCGGACGCCGCAGCGCCGCCCCCTCCCGCGGGCCGCGGTTCGACGTCACCGTGATGCTGGCGGTCGTGCTGCCCCTGCTCGCGCTGGTGGCCGCGCTGCTCGTCCGGCCCGACGACATCCAGCAGGGCGACGTCGCGCCGCAGCAGACCGCGCTCACCCAGGCCACGCTGATCTGTCCCTCCGGGGACCCCGGCGTCATCGTGGCCAGCGACTCGGACGCATCCGGCGAGGCCGTCATCCGCCAGGGTGCTCAGGAGGATTCCGCAGAGCTTGCCGACCGACGACCTGCAGGCGTCGATACCGGCGAGGCACCTGCGGTCGTGACCGCCGAAGGTGACATCGCGCCCGGCCTGCTTGCCGGTCGCTTCGGCTCCCCGCTGGTCGCTCCCGAGTGCCGCACCCCGGCCTTCGACGAGTGGTTCACCGGCGTCGGCGCGGGCGCCAAGCACTCCTCGGTGCTCGAGCTGGTCAACCCCGATGCCGGCCCGGCCGTCGTCGACGCGATCGCCTACGGCCGTCGCGGGGCGGTCGACGCGCCCGCGCTGCGCGGCGTGGCGGTGCCCGGCCGGTCCGTCGTACACATCGACCTCGCGGAGCGGGTGCCCCGCCGCGACGACCTGGCGCTGCACGTCACGACGACCCGGGGCCGGGTCTCCGCCTCCGTCGTGGACACCTACGACGAGCTCGGCTCCAGCGGCTCGGCGACCGACTACCTGCCCTCGCAGCCCGCCCCGACCACCAGCAACCTGCTGCTCGGACTGCCCGAGGGCACCGGCCGCCGGACGCTGCTCCTGGCCAACCCCGCCGAGACAGAGACCCGCGCCGCCATCAAGGTCGTGACCGAGGACGCGGTGTTCGCCGCCGTTGGCACCGAGGACGTCGTGGTCCCGCCGCAGAGCGTCGTACGCGTCTCAGTGTCTTCGCTGTTGAAGGGGAAGAACGCGGCTGACGCGCTGGGTCTCCTCGTCGAGTCCAGCAACCCGGTGACAGCGACGGCGCGTTTCTACGTCGACGGCGACCTGACGCACGCCGCCCCACCCGAACCGGTCGAAGAGACCTCCGTCGTCGTCCCGACGGGCGACAAGCAGCTGCTGCTGGCCGGCGCCGACCAGGCCGGGGCCGTCTCGGTCGTCTCCCGGGACGAGGCTGGCGAGGTCGTGGCGGAGGACCGGCTCGAGGTCGACGTGGGCAGAGGCGGGGTTCTCGACCTGCCGGAAGACGCGGTCCTGGTCCGGGTCACCACCAACGGCACCACCATCGACGGGTCGGTGCTCGCCAGCGGCGACGGCGCGGCGGTCTTCCGGCTGCGCCCACTGCAACGCAGCGGGCTGATCGCCGACGTACGTCCGGGGCTTCCCTAGGAGTCGTCGGTGCCCGGGTAGCGCGGGTCGACCTGTCCGGGGTCGATGCCGAGCAGCTCGGCCACCTGCTCGACGACCACGGTCACGACCAGCTGCTCCAGGTCGGCGCGGGTCGCGCTGCGGTGCTCGATCGGGCGGCGGAACACCACCAGCCGGGTGGGCGTGGTGCCGCTGCCGCGGACCAGTGAGGCCAGCGGCACCCGGTCGGTGTCCCAGTCGTCGGGGATCTGGGGCGCGTCCTCGACGGCGTACTCCACCAGGCCGAGGTGCTCCTGCCAGCGGTCGTCGAGCTCCGTGACGACGTCGAGCACCAGCGCGTCGAAGCGCTCCCGCCGGGTGCGCAGCTCTGGCGTGCCCGGGTCGCGCGGCCGGACCGCCGGCCCGCGCATCCCGCGCCCCCGGCGATCGCGCGTCCGTCGTCTGCTCACGGCCGCGAGCCTAAACGGGTGTGGCCCGGGTGCGGGGTACCGTCGGCCGCGTGAGTCTCGCCCGGCGCTGTTCGCGTACTCCCTGCGGCCGCGGGGCCGTCGCCACACTGACCTACGTCTATGCCGACCAGACCGCCGTACTCGGCCCGCTGGCGACGTACGCCGAGCCGCATGCCTACGACCTGTGCGAGCTCCACAGCGAACGCCTCTCGGCGCCGCGCGGGTGGGAGGTGCTGCGGTTGGCCAACGACCGCCCCGCCCCAGGACCCTCCGAGGACGACCTGCTCGCGCTCGCCGACGCCGTCCGCGAGGCCGGCCGTCCGGCCCCGCCGGCCCGGGTCGACCCCGCGGCCGAGACCGGTCGCGAGTCGACCCGCCGGGGGCACCTGCGGGTGCTGTCCACCGACTGACTCCCGGCCTCGTATCACCCACTAGGGTCGGTCGCATGTCCGACACCCTCGACCCGTCGAACGTGCACGCGATCTTCAAGGCGTACGACGTGCGCGGCACCGTCCCCGACCAGCTCGACGAGGACCTCGCCCGAGCCACCGGCCGGGCCTACGTCGAGGTGGTCGGCGCCGACCAAGTGGTCGTCGGCCACGACATGCGGCCCAGTTCTCCCGGCCTGGCGGGTGCGTTCGCCGACGGGGCGACCTCTGCGGGCGCGGACGTGACCATGATCGGCCTGGCCTCGACCGACCAGCTCTACTTCGCCTCCGGCCACCTCCAGATGCCAGGAGCGATGTTCACCGCGAGCCACAACCCCGCGCAGTACAACGGCATCAAGATGTGCCGCACCAACGCCTCGCCGATCGGGCTGGAGTCGGGCCTGGCCGAGATCCGCGACCGGGCGCTCGCCGATGCCCCGGAGCCCAGCAACGGGAGCGGGTCGATCGAGGAGCACGACGTCCTCGACGCCTACGCCGCCCACCTGCTCTCGCTCGCCCCCGTGGAGGGCCGCCCCCTGAAGGTGGTGGTCGACGCGGGCAACGGCATGGCCGGACACACCGCCCCCGCCGTCTTCGGTCGGCTCGGCGACACCGTCGAGCTGGTGCCGCTGTTCTTCGAGCTCGACGGCACCTTCCCCAACCACGAGGCCAACCCGATCGAGGCGGAGAACCTCGTCGACCTCCAGAAGGCCGTCATCGCCGAGGGTGCCGACGTGGGCCTGGCCTTCGATGGCGACGCCGACCGGTGCTTCGTGGTCGACGAGAACGGCCGGGCCGTCTCGCCGTCGACCCTCACCGCGCTGATCGCGGCCCGCGAGCTGGCCAAGGAGCCGGGCTCGATCGTGATCCACAACCTGATCACCAGCCGGGCGGTGCCCGAGATCGTCACCGAGCTGGGCGGCACCCCGGTGCGCACCCGGGTCGGCCACTCCTACATCAAGGCCACGATGGCCGAGACCGACGCGATCTTCGGCGGCGAGCACAGCGGCCACTTCTACTTCCGTGACTTCTGGCGTGCCGACTCGGGCATGCTCGCCGCACTGCACACCCTGGCGGCCCTCGCCGAGTCCGATAGCTCGCTCTCCGCCCTGCTGGCCCAGTACGAGCGCTACCCGATGAGCGGCGAGATCAACACCGAGGTCGCCGACCAGGCCGCCGTGATCGAGGAGCTGGAGTCGGCGTACGACGGACGTGACGGCGTCACGACCGACCGGCTCGACGGCCTCAGCGTGAGCCACTCCGACTGGACCTTCAACGTGCGTCCGTCCAACACCGAGCCGCTGCTTCGGCTCAACGTCGAGGGCAAGGACGAGGCGACCATGGTGGCGACCCGCGACGACGTACTCGCCCTGATCCGGAAGGACCGATGAACCCGATGAGCAAGGTCGAGCTCGACCCGCAGCTGCTGGAGATCATCGTCTGCCCCGCATGCCGGGCCGACCTCGACCTCGTCGAGTCGGGCGAGGTCGCAGAGCTGGTGTGCCAGGGCTGCGGCCTGGCCTACCCCGTCCGCGACAACATCCCGGTGCTCCTGGTCGACGAAGCGCGCAAGCCAAGTTCCTAGGACCCCACCATGACCTGGTTCGACGAGTCACGGCTCGACGACGAGAGCGCCCTGACGACGGTCGACCTGCGCCTGCGGACGCTCGCCGAGTCGGGTGCCCGCGTACGCCGTGAGGGCGGCGAGGCAGCGGAGGCGACCGAGGAGGCCGTCGCCCGTGCGCAGGACGCCCGGCCCCGCGCGGTGATCGCGGCCGGTCCCGACTCCCGGCTGCTGCGTGCGGTGCTCGAGCCGTGGTGCCCGGTGCCGTTCGTCGCGTGGCCGTCGCCGGCTCTGCCCGGGTGGGCCGGCAGCCTCGACCTGGTGGTGGTGCTGGCCCCGGACGGCGCCGACACGGACACCGCATCCGCGGTGGCCGAGGCGGTACGCCGTGGCTGCCAGCTCGTGGTCGCCTGTCCTCCGGGCTCCATCGTGGCGAACCATGCCGCCGGTCGCTGGAGCACGATCCTGCCCACCGCCACCCGCGACCAGCTCGCGACCGCCGTGGTGATGCTCCGGTTCCTCGACCGGGTCGACCTCGGCCCCAGCGCCGACCCCGAGGAGGTGGCGAACGCTCTCGACGCCGTGGCCACCGCGTGCTCGCCGCACCGCGACATCGCCGTCAACCCGGCCAAGGTCTTGGCGATCACGCTGGCCGACGCCAACCCGCTCGTGTGGGGCGGATCGGTGCTGGCCGCCAGGGCAGCGCGCCGGGTGGCCGAGTCGATCCGTCGGGCCAGCGGCCGGACCGCGCTGGCCGGAGACGCCGAGCACCTCCTGCCGGTCATCGAGGCGGCCCGCCCCCGCGACGTGTTCGACGACCCGTTCGCCGAGGGTGGCCGGGACATCCGGCCGGTGCTGGTGATCCTCGACGACGGCGCCGAGGACCCGCTCGTCCGCGAGCACCGTGGCCGACTCAAGGCCGCGGCCAGCGCGCAGTCGGTGCGCGTCGAGACGGTGACCGCCGAGGAGTCCAGCGAGGTGGCGCGCTACGCCTCGCTGCTGCTCAGTGGCACGTACGCCGCGGAGTACCTCCGGCTGGGCCTGGTCGAGGACTAACGCCGTGGCCCGGGACCCGTGGCTGGACAACGCGAAGATGGCCCTGGTGACGCTGGTCGTCATCGGGCACGGCTGGACCCTGCTGCCGCAGACGACGCTCAACAACCACTTCTACGACTTCCTGTACGCCTGGCACATCCCGGCGTTCGTGTTCGTCACCGGCTACCTCTCCCGCGGCTTCGCCTACACCCCGCAGCGGTTCTGGCAGCTGTTCCGCACCGTGGTCGTGCCCTACCTGATCTTCGAGTGCGCGTTCGCCTTGTTCCGGGTGCACGTCGGCGGCGAGAAGCTCGAGGATCTCTTCGCCGACCCGCACTGGCCGTTGTGGTACCTCTCGGCGCTGTTCTTCTGGCGGCTGATGACGCCGATCTTCCGGCCGATGTGGGGCGGTGTCGCGGTGGCGATCGTCATCAGCCTGCTGGCCGGGCTCTGGCTGGGAGACACCCTCGACCTGGCCCGCGTGTTCGGACTGCTGCCGTTCTTCGTGCTCGGCCTGAAGGCCACCCCCGAGCACCTCGAGCGGTTGCGGGCTCACTGGGTCAAGGCCGCCGGCGTGCTGGTCTTCGTCGGCATCGCGGTGCTCACCCGCTTCACCGACCAGATCGCCGCCACCGAGTGGCTCTACTACCGCTCCCGCTACGACGAGCTGGACGTCAGCGACGCCGAGGCCGTGGTGATCCGGCTGGCGGTACTCGCGCTCGGCACCCTGGGAGCCTTCGCGTTCCTCGCCCTGGTGCCACGCGTAGGCGGTTGGTTCGCCCGGATGGGCGCCTACACGCTCGTCGTCTACCTGTTCCACGGCTTCGTCATCAAGGGCGTGGAGTACACCGACTTCCCGGGCTGGGCCGTCGAGCACCCCGACCTCGCGCTCGCCTTGACCACCGTCGGTGGCCTGTTGCTCGCCCTGCTGCTGGCCTGGCGACCGTTGGCGTCACGGCTCCACGATGTCGTGGACCCGTTCGGGTACGCCGAGCGCCATGCCCGGCACGCGGTCGAGATCACCGCCGTCGCCACCGAGGACGAACCCGGCGGTCCGGTCGTACGGCACGACGAGTCGACTCGATAGCCTGCGGCCCATGGCAGCAGATGGCGGCACCAAGGCGGTCGTGGCCGCGCTCCTGGCGAACACCGGTATCGCGATCACGAAGTTCGCGGCGTTCTTCGTCTCCGGCATCTCCTCGATGCTCGCCGAGGCGATCCACTCGGTCGCCGACGCCGGCAACCAGTGCCTGCTGCTGATCGGTGGCCGCAGGTCCCAGCGCGAGGCCACCGAGGAGCACCAGTTCGGATACGGACGAGAGCGCTACATCTTCGCCTTCATCGTCGCCATCGTGCTGTTCAGCGTCGGTGGCCTGTTCGCGCTCTACGAGGCCTACCACAAGTTTCACGAGATCCGTGAGGGTCACGCCCACCTCGAGAGCGGGTGGAAGCTCTACCTCCCGCTTTTCGTGCTCGGGATCGCGATCGTGCTGGAGAGCTGGTCCTTCCGCACCGCGATCATCGAGACCAACAAGGTCCGGGGCAGGGCGTCGTACTGGTCGTTCATCCGGCGCGCCAAGCAGCCCGAGCTTCCGGTGATCCTGCTCGAGGACCTGGCGGCTCTGCTCGGCCTGCTCTTCGCGTTCGTGGCGGTCACTCTCACGATCGTCACCGAGAACCAGTACTTCGATGTCGCCGGCACCGCGATGATCGGCGTGCTGCTCGTGGTGGTCGCGGTCACCCTCGCCATCGAGACCAAGAGCCTGCTGCTGGGCGAGTCGGCCGCGCCCGAGGCCCAGGACCGGATCCAGGCCGCGCTGGAGAGCGCGGACGACTTCGAGCGGGTGATCCACCTCAAGACGCTCCACCTCGGTCCGGAAGAGCTGCTGGTCGCCGCGAAGGTGGCCGTGCGACAGGGAGCCACGGCTGAGGAGATCGCGGCGTCGATCGACGCCGCGGAGCGCGCCGTACGCGAGGCCGAACCGCTGTCCCAGGTCATCTACATCGAGCCCGACATCTTCCGGCCGGACTACGTGCCGGCCGAGCGGCCGGAGCCGCCGGCACCGGCGGGGCACTGAGCAGAGCAGTCTCTCCTGGTCCAGACGGGTTGCCCCTGTGGGGGCGTCGAGGATTCTGCTTTCGGGCTGGACGCGTTCTAACCTCGCCCGAAGATCTCACGCACGATCAGGAGCGCTTCGCTATGGACTTCAAGGTTGCCGACATCTCCCTGGCCGACTTCGGCCGTACCGAGATTCAGCTCGCCGAGCACGAGATGCCCGGCCTGATGGCGATGCGTGCGCGCTACGCCGACAGCAAGCCGCTCGCCGGCGCCCGGATCGCCGGCTCTCTGCACATGACGATCCAGACGGCGGTGCTGATCGAGACGCTGACCGCGCTGGGTGCCGAGGTCCGCTGGGCCTCGTGCAACATCTTCTCGACCCAGGACCACGCCGCGGCCGCGGTGGCGGTGGGCCCGACGGGCACCGTCGACAGCCCGGCCGGAGTGCCGGTCTTCGCCTGGAAGGGCGAGACCCTGGAGGAGTACTGGTGGTGCACCCAGCAGATCCTCCGCTGGCCCGACGGCACGTTCGCCAACATGATCCTCGACGACGGCGGCGACGCCACGCTGCTGGTCCACCTCGGCGTGGAGGCGGAGAAGAAGGGCGCTGCGCCCGACCCCGCCACCGCCACGAGCGGTGAGCAGAAGATCATCTTCGAGGTTCTGCAGCAGTCGCTGACGGAGTCCGCGGACCGCTGGACCCAGATCGCCGGCGAGCTCAGGGGCGTCACCGAGGAGACCACCACCGGTGTGCACCGCCTCTACGAGATGATGAAGGAAGGCTCGCTGCTCTTCCCGGCCATCAACGTCAACGACTCGGTCACCAAGTCCAAGTTCGACAACAAGTACGGCTGCCGGCACTCCCTTATCGACGGCATCAACCGGGCCACCGACGTGCTGATCGGCGGCAAGGTCGCCGTGGTCTGCGGCTACGGCGACGTCGGCAAGGGCTGCGCGGAGTCGCTGCGTGGCCAGGGCGCCCGGGTCATCGTCACCGAGATCGACCCGATCTGCGCGCTCCAGGCGGCCATGGACGGCTACCAGGTCTCGACCCTCGACGACGTGCTCGAGGTCGCCGACATCATCATCACCTCGACCGGCAACAAGGACGTCGTGACCGTCGAGCAGATGAAGCGGATGAAGCACCAGGCGATCCTGGGCAACATCGGCCACTTCGACAACGAGATCGACATGGCCGGCCTCGAGACGCCGGGCGTCGCCGAGCGCAAGAACGTCAAGCCGCAGGTCGACGTGTGGACCTTCCCCTCCGGCAAGACCATCATCGTGCTCTCCGAGGGCCGGCTGATGAACCTCGGCAACGCCACCGGCCACCCGAGCTTCGTGATGTCCAACTCCTTCACCAACCAGGTCCTGGCCCAGATCGAGCTGTTCACCAAGCCCGAGGCCTACCCGGTGGGCGTCTACGTGCTGCCCAAGCACCTCGACGAGGAGGTCGCCCGCCTGCACCTCGACGCTCTCGGCGTGAAGCTCACCCCGCTCACCCAGGACCAGGCCGACTACCTCGGGCTGTCCGTCGAGGGCCCGTTCAAGCCGGACACCTACCGGTACTGATCGGCTTCGGCCCGACAGGGCCCGGCGCCGGGTTTGCCCGAGGGCTTCCCGCGTGTGGGGCACTATTGACATATGACCCAGCCGGCACAGAGCTCCCTGGCCACCAAGGGCCGCGTGCTCGTCGTGGACGACGACGCCGCCCTGGCCGAGATGCTGACGATCGTGCTGCGCCAGGAGGGCTTCGACAGCCGGATGTGCACCCGGGGTGACGAGGCGCTCGACGAGTTCCGGCTCTACAAGCCCGACGTGGTGCTGCTCGACGTGATGCTGCCCGGCAAGGACGGCATCGACGTGTGCAAGGAGATCCGCAACGAGTCGGGCGTGCCGATCGTGATGCTGACGGCCAAGGGCGACACCGTCGACGTGGTCGTGGGCCTGGAGTCCGGTGCGGACGACTACGTCGTGAAGCCGTTCAAGCCCAAGGAGCTGGTGGCCCGGATCCGGGCCCGGGTCCGCAACTTCGACTCGACCAGCCACGAGTCCCTGAAGATCGGCGACCTGACGATCGACGTGGCCGGCCACGTGGTCTCCCGCGAGGACGAGACGATCAGCCTCACTCCGCTCGAGTTCGACCTGCTGCTGTGCCTGGCCCGCAAGCCGTGGCAGGTGTTCACCCGCGAGGTGCTCCTCGAGCAGGTCTGGGGCTACCGGCACGCCGCAGACACCCGGCTGGTCAACGTGCACGTGCAGCGACTTCGCTCCAAGGTCGAGCACGACCCCGAGCACCCCGAGATCGTGGTGACGGTGCGCGGCGTGGGTTACAAGGCGGGCACCGCATGAGGCCGGGATGTCACGGGTCTCGAAGCAGGGCCTGACCGCCGGCGTACGACGGGCCCTCACGTTCTGGCGCCGGTCCATCCAGGCGCGCGTCGTGGCCAGCACCCTGATCCTCTCGGCCGTGGTCGTGAGCGTGGTCGGCTGGTTCCTGCTCCAGCAGACCAGGGACGGCCTTCTCGACCAGCGGGTCGATGCGGTGGTCGCCGAGGCCCGGGGTGAGGTGCGCGAGGCCGAGGGCCGCCTGGAGGCCGCCTCCGCTCTGGACACGGACGCGACGCGCCAGCAGCGCGACCTGGTCGACCCGATCATCGCGCGTGGCCAGGTCCGCGACTTCAGCGTGTTGCTCACCGGCCCGAGCGGCCAGGGGTTCGCCATCGACGACACCAGCGCCCCCCGCACGGGCGGGCTCGAGATCGCAAGCGTGCCCGACTCGATGGTGGATCGGTTCGACGAGATCGGCGCCACGACCGCGTGGACCTACACCCGGATCATCACCGAGGAGGACGGGAAGACCACCGAGCAACCGGGGATCGTGGTCGGCTCGCAGGTCCAGCTGCCGGCCGATGCTCAGCCCTACACGCTCTACTTCCTGTTCCCCCTGGAGGAGCAGGAGGAGACCCTCGCCCTGGTGACCCGGGCCCTCATCACGGCCGGGGCCCTCCTGCTGGTCCTGGTCGCGGGGCTCACCTGGCTGGTCACGCGTCAGGTCGTCACCCCGATCCGGATGGCCCGGCGGGTGGCCGAGCGGCTGGCCGCCGGGCGGCTGCAGGAGCGGCTGCGGGTCTCTGGCGAGGACGACCTCGCCCGCCTCGCGACGTCGTTCAACCAGATGGCCAGCAACCTGCAGCGCCAGATCCGGCAGCTCGAGGAGCTGAGCCGGCTGCAGCGGCGCTTCGTCTCCGACGTCTCCCACGAGCTGCGCACCCCGCTCACGACCGTGCGGATGGCCGGAGACGTGCTGCACGACGCCCGCCAGGGCTTCGACCCGGCCACGTCCCGCGCGGCCGAGCTGTTGCAGACCGAGCTGGACCGGTTCGAGACCCTGCTCGTCGACCTGCTCGAGGTCAGCCGGTTCGACGCCGGCGCCGCGTTGCTGGACGCCGACGACGTCAATCTCGTCGACGTGGTGCACCGCGTCGTCGAGGCGACCAAGCCCCTCGCCGACCAGCGCGGCGTGCGGGTCCGGGTCGAGGCCCCCGACCATGCCTGTCTCGCCGAGGCGGACCAGCGACGGGTGGAGCGGATCGTGCGCAACCTGATCACCAACGCGATCGACCATGCCGAGACCGACGGCATCGATCACGGCGTCGTCGTCCGTTTGGACTCCGACGACCATGCAGCAGCAGTCGTCGTGCGCGACTACGGCGTCGGGCTGGGGCCGGGGGAGTCCGCGATGGTGTTCAACCGGTTCTGGCGGGCCGACCCGGCCCGGGCCCGCACCAGCGGTGGCACCGGCCTGGGGTTGTCGATCTCGCTGGAGGACACCCACCTGCACGGCGGCTGGCTCCAGGCGTGGGGCCGCCCCGGACAGGGAGCGCAGTTCCGGCTCACCCTCCCGCGGCGCGCCCTCGACCCACTGCGACACAGTCCGTTGCCGCTGGTGCCCCTGGACGCCGAGGAGACGATGGCGCCGCCCAGCCTGAAGGGTGCACCGAGATGACTCACACGAGGCGCCGCGCCGCGCTCGTGACCACCGCGGCGCTCACCGTCGCTGTGCTCGTCTCCGGCTGCGTCGGGATGCCCGACGAGGGGCCGATCCACGAGAGCGACGCCTCCGCGGACTCCGCGGAGGTTCAGGCGTCGGCGATCGACGCCGTACCACCCCGAGCGCAGGCGCCACCGGCCGACATCGTCGACGGCTTCCTCGACGCGATGTCCGCCTGGCCGATCCAGATCGACGTGGCCAGGCAGTTCCTGTCCGAGGAGGCGGCCGCGGCATGGAAGCCGGACCGGGCCACGATCACCTTCGCCGATGCCCTGACCGAGGTCACCGGCAGCGTGGCGACGATCGAGCTGTCCGAACCGGAGCGGCTCGATGCGGCGGGCGCCTGGGAGGGGGAGCTGCCGGTGGACGAGCGGGACCTGCGGCTCGACCTGACCACCGAGGACGGCGAGTACCGCATCACCAACCCGCCGGACGCGCTGGTCGTGCTGGACACCTGGTTCGCCCAGCGGTACGTCCAGGTGTCGTTGTTCTTCTTCGACCGGACCGGCCGGATCCTGGTACCGGAGCCCGTGTTCGTGCCGCGCGGAGAACAGCTGGCCAGCAACCTGACCAACCGTTTGCTCGACCCGGGAGAGATCCTGCAGGGGATCTCCCGCACCTACCTCCCGACGGTCGACGCCGGGTTGTCCGTGCCGGTCTCCGACCAGGGCGTCGCGGAGGTGAACCTCGGCGGCAGCGCGACCACACCAGCTCCCGAGGACCTGTCGAGGATGCTCGCCCAGCTCGGCTGGACGCTCAGCCAGGTGCCGAGCATCCGTGCCGTCCGGGTGACGATCGGCGGCGAGGAGGTACGCCTCCCCGGCAGCGACGGTGAGTACGGCGTCAACGAGTGGCAGCAGTACGACCCCTCGGGGTCGGGCGCCAACCCACTGCTGTACGGCCTGCGCAACGGCCAGCTCGTCTACGGCGAGCCGGACACGCTCGCCCCGGCGGCGGGCCCCCTGGGCGAGGAGGTCGACCACGGGCTGCGCTCGGTCTCGGTGAACCTGGAGGCCTCGGAGGCGGCCGGGGTGTCGACCGACGGGACCGCGTTGATGCGGGCCCCGATAAGCGACGATCCCGAGGCCAGGCTGAGGACGATCACCCGCGGTACCGACCTGCTCCGGCCGACCTGGGACTTCACCAGCAGGCTGTGGGTCGTCGACAACACGTCGACCGGCGCCCAGATCTCCTACCGGGAGAACGGCAGGTTCCGCGAGCTTCGCGTGCCGGACGTGACCGGCCGGACGGTCCGGTCGTTCCTGGTCTCGCCCGACGCCACCAGGTACGTCGCCGTTGTCAGCGGCGCCGGCGGCGACCAGCTGCGGGCGGGACGCATCCTGTTCGACGGCCAGGGCGGGGTCGACCGGGCCGGGCCGAGTCGGCGGATCCAGGTCGAGGGCGTGGACCGGGCTCGGATCACCGACATCGCCTGGAAGTCGCCGACGTCGGTCATCGTGCTCCGTCCGGTGTCCCAGGACCCGCCACTCTTCGAGGTGCGCACGGTCGCCGTCGACGGTGCCCCCGCATCCGCCGAGGCGCTCTCGACCTCGGTCAGCGGCCGGGTCGTGGCACTCGCGTCCTCCGCCGACGACGCGACCATCCCTTACGGCGTCACCCGGGGAGAGCTCGTCGACCTGGACACCGGAGCGACCATCCCGTTCCCCGAGGGTCGGGTCATCTCCATCGACTACGTCGGATAGGCGGTCCTCCACAGGTCGTGCCGGGCCGGTTGCTCCACTCCGGCAGTGCTGCTCGGCTGGTCCGGTGCTGCCCGACGCCCTCGGCGACCTGCTGCTGGGCAGCAGCTGCGTCGGCTGCGCGCGCCCCGGTCGGGTGCTCTGCCGCAGCTGCTCCGCCACCCTGCCGGAGACGGCGGTGCCCACGTGGCCGTCCCCGACCCCGCCCGGCATCGTCACACCGTTCGCGGCCGCGGAGTACGCCGGCTTGGTGCGGGCCATGGTGCTGGCCCACAAGGAGCACGGCGTACTCGACCTGGCCGCCCCGCTGGGGTGGCTCCTCGGCGGCGCCGTCGCCGCAGCTCTCGCCGACCGCGTCGCCGGGCCGGCCGTGCTGGTACCGGTGCCGTCGCGCCCGGCGAGCGTGCGCTCGCGTGGCCACGACCCGACCCTGGTCATCACGGCTCGGGCCGCGGCACTGCTGCGGGCGACCGGTCGATCCGCCACGGTGGCGCCGTTGCTACGGCTGCGGCCGGGAGTACGAGACCAAGCCGGTCTAGACGCCGAGGAGCGCCGGGCGAACCTCGACGGCTCGATGCGGTGCCCGAGCCGAGCCCTCGCTCGGCTCGCCGCGCGGCGCCCGCGAGCCCACGTCATGGTCTGCGACGACGTGCTGACCACGGGTGCCACCGCGCGCGAGGCCCAGCGCGCGCTCGAGGCGGTCGGACTGGGGGTCGTCGCGATCGCGGTGGCGGCGGCGACCCGCCGACGTACCCACGGAACGGAAAGTTCTCGGGCACGCCTTTCGTCGCAACCAGGCACGGTCTAACGTCTGTGCATGGAGTCCGTCCGGGTCCGTGGTTGCGCCGAGTGGGAGCGCCTCGTCCGATCCGGAGGAAGCGAACCGGCCCGGCAAGCCGATGCCAGTCGCAGGCAAAACGGCCCACGTAACCGCGGCCCTCGGGCCGCGGGATCACGGTGCGGCTTAGTCGTAAGTCCTGCCGTCACCCGGTGGCCATATGCCGCCGTCGAGGCGAGAGGGTCAGTAGTGGCACGCAAGCCGCGAGCGCCCCAGCAGGCGAATGTGGGGTCGAAGACCAGGTCGGCCGGACGGGCTCCATGCCGCACCACCACGGAGGTTCTGGTCTGACGCGCCGTCGCCCGGCACCTCGAAAGCCAAACGTTGTCACGGGAGGTTCAGATGGAAGTTGTGGTCACGGGTCGTCACTGCGAGGTCACTGACAGGTTCAGGGAGCACGTAGCTGAGAAGCTGACGAAGCTGGAGAAGCACGATCACCGGATCATCCGGGTCCACGTCGAGGTCGACTGCGAGCCCAACCCGCGCCAGCACGACAAGGCGGTGCACATCGAGCTGACCGCCTTCTCCAAGGGACCGGTGATCCGGGCCGAGGCGTCCGCCGACCACCAGATGGGCGCCCTGGACGTCGCCATGGACAAGATGGCGGCACAGATGCGCCGGGCGGCCGACCGGCGCCGAGTGCACCGGGGCCGGCATGCCCCGAAGTCGGTCGGGCAGGCGCTCGCCGAGATGCCGGTCGACGGACCGGGTGCGACGTCGGACGTAGACCTCACCACCACCACCGACCGCCAGGTCGGCCCGATCGCGGTCACCGGTGACGGCCCGCTCGTGGTGCGTGAGAAGACCCATCCGGCCAGCCCGATGACGCTCGACCAGGCTCTCTACGAGATGGAGCTGGTCGGCCACGACTTCTATTTGTTCGTCGACAAGGAGAGCGAGCGACCCGCCGTCGTCTACCGCCGCCGCGGCTATGACTACGGCGTGATCTCGCTGGACCTCGGCTGACAAGGCTCGATCTAGCCCGAACTGGTCAGAGCCTCTGGCCCGTTCGTGCCATGATGAAGACGTGTCTGACCTCGAAACACCCGCCCCGAACGGCCGCGAGCCCGTCCGCGTGCTCGTGGTCGACGACCAGGAGCTGTTCCGCCGCGGCCTGACGATGCTCCTCGCTGTCGAGCCCGGCATCGAGGTCGTCGGCGAGGCCGGCGACGGCGTGGAGGGCACCGCCCTCGCCGAGAGCGCGGCGCCCGACGTGGTGCTGCTCGACGTACGCATGCCCAAGCGCTCGGGCATCGAGGCGTGCCTGGCGATCAAGGAGGGCGTGCCCTCCGCCAAGATCATCATGCTCACCGTCTCCGACGAGGAGGCCGACCTCTACGAGGCGGTCAAGAGCGGCGCCTCCGGCTACCTGCTGAAGGACTCCTCGATCGAGGAGGTCGCGCAGGCGGTGCGTGTGGTCGCGGACGGACAGTCCCTGATCAGTCCGTCGATGGCGATCAAGCTGATCGACGAGTTCAAGCAGATGTCGAAGCCGGAGAAGGCCGCCGGGCCAGGGCTCCGGCTCACCGAGCGCGAGCTCGACGTGCTGCGGCTGGTGGCCCAGGGCCACAGCAACAAGGAGATCGCGGTCCGGCTCTATATCAGCGAGAACACCGTGAAGAACCACGTCCGCAACATGCTCGAGAAGCTCCAGCTCCACTCGAGGATGGAAGCGGTGATGTACGCCGTACGGGAGAACCTCCTCGAGTTCCCGTCTTGAGGGAGTCGCTCTCCCTGGCACAGGCCCGCCGGGTGGCGCTGTGCGCCCAGGGGTTCCTCGACCCGCGGCACGCCAAGCCGACGTTGCGCACGTTCGACCGCACCCTGGCCCGCACCGGCGTCTTGCAGGTCGACTCGGTCAACGTGCTCCAGCGGGCGCACTACATGCCGCTGTTCTCCCGGATGGGTCCCTACGACGTCGAGCTGCTGCGGCGGGCCGCCGAGGGCAAGCCGCGGCGCATCGTGGAGTACTGGGCGCACGTCCAGGCGTTCATGCCGGTCGAGCTGTGGCCCGTGATGCGGCACCGGATGGACCACTACCGCGAACAGCGGGGCAAGTGGTGGCGCGACCTCCCCGACAAGCTCACCTCCGTGGTGCACGACGCGGTGCGGGACCGGGGCGTGTCCACCGCTCGCGACCTCGATGACGGCGGCCCCCGGCAGAAGGAGAACTGGGGCTGGAACTGGTCGGACACCCGCAAGGTCCTGGACTACCTCTACATGACCGGCGAGCTGGCCATCGCGGGTCGCAACGGACAGTTCGAGGTGCTCTACGACCTGCCCGAGCGGGTGCTGCCCGGCGAGGTCCTGGCGCTGCCGACGCCCTCCGAGGAGGAGGCCAACCGCGAGCTGGTCCGTCGCGCGGCCCGGGCCCACGGAGTCGGGACGGTGCGCGACCTGAGCGACTACTACCGCATGCGGATGACACCGACGGCGGCCGCGGTGGCAGACCTGGTGGAGTCAGGTGAGCTGCTGCCGGTCGAGGTCGAGGGCTGGAAGCGCCCGGCGTACCTCCACCGCGACGCTCGGCTGCCGCGCTGGGTCAACGCGCGGGCCCTGCTCAGCCCCTTCGACCCGGTCGTGTGGGAACGCGCTCGCACCGAGGAGCTCTTCGACTTCCACTACCGGATCGAGATCTACGTCCCCGCCGCCCAACGCCAGTACGGCTACTACGTGCTGCCGTTCCTCCTCGGTGACCGGATCGTCGGCCGGGTCGACCTCAAGGCCGATCGTCCGAGCGGGCGGCTCATCGTCAAGGCGGCGTACGCCGAGCCGGACGCGCCTCCCGAGACCGCCGAGGAGCTGTCCGCCGAGCTCCGCGACCTGGCGGGCTGGCTGGCTCTCGAGGAGATTACGGTCGAGGGCCGCGGCGACCTGGCGTCGGCGCTCCGCACCGGTTAGGGACGCATCCCTCCGCTGGGTAGAGTGACAGAGCCCCTCAGTCAGCAAGGAGTCACTCCGCCGTGCCCGTCATCATCGACAAGCTTCTCCGCATCGGAGAGGGCAAGATCCTCCGCCAGCTCGAGACCATCGCCAAGGCCGTCAACGCGATCGAGGACGACTTCGTCGCGATGAGCGACGCCGAGCTCCAGGGCATGACCAAGGAGTTCAAGGAGCGGCTCGCGAAGGGCGAAACCCTCGACGACCTGATGCCGGAGGCCTTCGCCACCGTGCGCGAGGCCGCCAAGCGGGTCATCGGCCAGCGCCACTACGACGTACAGATCATGGGTGGCGCGGCGCTGCACCTCGGCAACATCGCCGAGATGAAGACCGGTGAGGGCAAGACCCTGGTGGCCACGCTGCCGGCCTACCTCAACGCGCTCGCCGACAAGGGCGTCCACGTCGTCACCGTCAACGACTACCTGGCCAAGTACCACGCCGAGTGGATGGGGCGTGTCCACCACTTCCTGGGCCTGACGACCGGCGTGATCCTGCCGCAGATGCGACCGGACGCCCGCCGCGAAGCCTACGCCTGCGACGTCACCTACGGCACCAACAACGAGCTCGGGTTCGACTACCTGCGCGACAACATGGCCAGCACGATCGAGGACTGCGTCCAGCGCGGCCACAACTTCGCGATCGTGGACGAGGTCGACTCGATCCTGATCGACGAGGCGCGGACCCCGCTGATCATCAGCGGCCCTACGCAGGACGAGGTGAAGTGGTACGACGAGTTCGCGAAGCTCGCCCGCACCCTGGTCCGCGACGAGGACTACGAGGTCGACGAGAAGAAGCGCACCATCTCGGTGCTCGAGCCGGGCATCACCAAGGTGGAGGACCACCTCGGCATCGAGAACCTCTACGAGGCGGCCAACACCCCGCTCATCTCCTTCCTCAACAACTCGATCAAGGCCAAGGAGCTCTTCCGCAACGACAAGGAGTACGTCGTCATGGAGGGCGAGGTGCTCATCGTCGACGAGCACACCGGCCGGATGCTCGCGGGCCGCCGCTACAACGACGGCCTGCACCAGGCGATCGAGGCCAAGGAGGGCGTCACCGTCCGCGAGGAGTACCAAACCCTCGCCACCGTGACGCTGCAGAACTACTTCCGCCTCTACGACAAGCTGTCCGGCATGACCGGCACGGCGATGACCGAGGCCAGCGAGTTCGACAAGATCTACAAGCTCGGTGTGGTCCCGATCCCGACCAACAAGCCGATGGTGCGCAAGGACCAGGCCGACCTCGTCTACCGCACCGAGGAAGCCAAGTACGACGCCGTCGTCGACGACATCGCCGAGCGTCACGCCAAGGGTCAGCCGATGCTGGTCGGCACCGTCTCGGTGGAGAAGTCCGAGCTGCTGTCGGGACTGCTGAAGAAGAAGGGCGTCCCGCACACGGTCCTCAACGCCAAGGTGCACGCGGACGAGGCCAAGGTCGTCGCGATGGCAGGCCACAAGGGCGCGGTTACGGTGGCCACCAACATGGCCGGCCGAGGCACCGACATCATGCTCGGCGGCTCGGTCGACTTCCTGGCCGACCAGGAGCTGCGCAAGAAGGGCCTCGACCCGGTCGAGAACGCCGAGGAGTACGACGCGGCGTGGCCCGGCGTGGTCTCGGAGATCCAGGCGCAGGTCGCCAACGAGCACGACGAGGTCAAAGAGCTCGGCGGTCTCTACGTGATCGGCACGGAGCGCCACGAGTCCCGACGGATCGACAACCAGCTGCGTGGCCGGTCCGGCCGTCAGGGCGACCCGGGGGAGTCCCGCTTCTACCTCTCCCTGCAGGACGAGCTGATGCGGCTGTTCAAGTCCGAGTGGGTCGACCGGGTGCTCCAGGTGCTCAAGATCCCCGACGACGTGCCGATCGAGAACAAGCGGGTCACCAGCGCGATCGCCAACGCCCAGGGCCAGGTCGAGTCGCAGAACTTCGAGTCCCGCAAGAACGTCCTCAAGTACGACGACGTGATGGACCGCCAGCGCCAGGTCATCTACGCCGAGCGTCGCGAGGTGCTTGAGGGCGCCGACCTCGAGGAGCAGATCCGGACCTTCATCGACGACGTCGTCACCGGGTTCGTGACCGGCTCGCTGCTCGAGTTCTCCGAGGAGTGGGACCTCGAGCAGCTGTGGACCGACCTCGGCCAGATCTGGCCGATCTCGGTGTCGCACGAGACCCTCGAGAAGGAAGCCGGCGGCCGGGGCAACCTCGACCGCGACGAGTTGATCGAGCTGCTCAAGAAGGACGTGCACACGGCCTACGACACGCGCGAGGCCGAGGTCGGCGAGGAAGTCATGCGCGAGCTCGAGCGCCGCGTGCTGCTCTCCGTGCTCGACCGCAAGTGGCGTGAGCACCTCTACGAGATGGACTACCTCCGCGAGGGCATCTACCTGCGCGCCTATTCGCAGCGCGACCCGCTGGTCGAGTACCAACGCGAGGGCTTCGACATGTTCGCCGCGATGATGGACGGCATCAAGGAGGAGGCCGTCGGCTTCCTGTTCAACCTCGAGGTCGCCGTTGACGAAGACGCGGACGAGGAAGAGGAAGAGGTCGAGGAAGAGGTCGAGGAGCCGATGCGCCGGGAGATCCCCTCCGCGGCGACCGTCGACTCGCCGCTCATCCGGGCCAAGGGGCTCGAGGCCCCCTCCCGTCCGCAGAACCTCTCCTACTCGGCTCCCACCGAGCAGGGCGAGGTCGAGGTCCGCGGCGGCACGGTCACCAAGAGCGACGACGACCCCTACGCCAACATCGGCCGCAACGCGCTGTGCCCCTGTGGCTCGGGCAAGAAGTACAAGAAGTGCCACGGCGCGCCTGGTGGACCCACGGGTCTCACCGCGCGCTCCAACGGCTAAGCGAACTCGAGCGCCGTACAGACCCAGCGGTTCTTGCGGAGCTCGAAGCGTGCGGCCACGGCCCGGGACCGGGGTCCGTACGTCGCATGCACGCTGGCCTCGACGACATCCGGCGACACGAACGACGCATGCACGCTGCGCACCCGCGGCGTGACCGGCTGCACCCGGCCCTGACCCGGTAGGTGCCCGCCGGCCCGGGCGACTAGCAACGCCCGGCGCTCGAGGTCGGCGTAGACGGTCCGCGTGGTCCAGCGCAGCAGCTGGCTCGGCGGCCGGTCGCCGCCGACGATCTCGACCGCGGCCTGGACGAACCGCCGGGCCCACTCCTCCACGCTGTGCCGTCGGTGCCGGCCGATCGGCACCACGGCTGCCGGCGGCGGCTCGAGGCGCGGCTGGAGGTCCAGGGCGAGGGTGCCCTGGGTGATCGCGACCGGCACCGGGACGCGGATCGGTACGACGTCGTCGGACAGCGGGGACATGACGGCTCCTCTCATCGGTCTTGCTGCGGGGTGGGCATCCGGAGCTGCTGTCCGGGGTGGATCAGGTCGGGGTCGGCGCCGATGACGGCGACGTTCAGACGGTGGATCCGTTGCCAGTGGGCGCTGATCCGGGCGTCGTCGGGCCGCCCGCCCAGGTCCGCGGCGGCGATGTCCCAGAGGTTGTCGCCCGGGCGGACGACGTGCACCCTGCCCGCCGGCTCGGGAGCAGCGGGGCCGGCGCGAGGGCGGCCGAGCACGCGCTCGGGGGGCGGCAGGCCGGCGACCACCTCGTGCGGGTCCGACCGGCCGCCATGGCCGCCGTCCGCTGCCTGCGCCGCCCCGCCGGTGACCACCACGAGCCCACAGGCCAGGAGCACGAGGGTCCGCAGCCAGTGCGGTACTCCCGGGGCGGCCGCGCGAGGTCGGCCGCGGAGCGCCTGGGTGACGACGATCCCGGTGACCACCCAGGCCCAGGCCGCGCATGCGGTGAGCGCACCGGCGGCCACTCCCACGACCAGGCGGTCGAACGATGGTGCGGACGAGACCGCCTGCAGGTCCGGCGCCGCCCAGGCGATGGTCAGCCCGGTGGCGGCGGTGACCGCGAGCCAGACCAGGAGGCAGCGGGCGCGGCCGGCGAGCGTGAAATCGGACATCCGAGAACCCTTGCGTTTGCTTCTGTTTGCTTCAGTCAACGCACGGTTGACGGCAGCGTCAAGCGCTCGTCCACAGCCGTTGCTGCCTTAGGGTGCGGCCATGGGCTGGGAGGACGACCTCTTCGCGCTGTTCGACGACCTGGAGGGCCGGGCGGAGGCGCTCTACGACGCGGAGCGTGGGCCGGAGCTCGCCGACCGGAGCCGGGCGGAGTACCGCGAGGTCAGCCTGGTCAGTCGGCTGATGGCATCGGCCGAGGCCGAGGTCACCCTCGACGTCCTCGGGGTGGGCCCGGTGGCGGGCCGGCTCGAGCGGGTCGCGGACGGCTGGTGCCTGGTCTCCGGGGCCGCGCAGGACTGGATCGTGGTCCTCGCCGCCGTCGGTGTCGTGCACGGGGCAGCCGAACGGTCGGTGCCCGAGATGGCCTGGTCGCCGGTCGCCAAGCTCGGGCTGGGATCCGCGCTGCGCCGCCTGGCCGACTCGGGCCAGCACTGCGTGCTGCACCTGCGCGACGGGTCGACCCGCGACGGAGCGCTGCGCCGGGTCGGTGGCGACTTCGTGGAGCTGCTCTCCGGTGGCGACCGGGTGCTGCTGGTCGGCTTCGACGCGCTCGCGGCGGTGCAGAGCCGGGTCTAGGTGCTCTCCGCGTCGTACGGCGGCACCTCGCCGGCGGCGAGTGGTCGCTGCCCGGTGCGGTGGCCGGGCGCATCCTCGTCGCCGGCCTCCATCGCCTCGATGATGTGCTTGCGGACGATGGTGCGCGGGTCGAGGTCGCGCAGCTCCAGGTCGGCGTACTCCTCGCCGAGCTCGCTGCGCAGCTCGTCGCGCGCCGAGGTGGCGAAGTCGCGGATCTTGCGCGCCATCTGCCCGGCCTGCTTGGCGAGCACGGGCAGCTTGTCCGGCCCGAAGACCAGGACCGCGACGAACGCGATCACGATCAGCTCGCCGAAGCCGATGTCGCCGATCAGCAGCGGCCGGACCCCCGTCATGGCCGGGAGCCTAGGGCTTGGCCGTGGGGGTGAGCCCCAGCTGCAGGCCCGCCAGGCCGCGGCCGCGCCCGGCCAGACCCTCCGCGATGCCGGTCAGCACGGTGGCCCCGAGCGCGGTGGGGTCGGACTCGACGATCGGCTTGCCGGCGTCGCCGCCCTCTCGCAGGGACGGGTCGAGCGGGATCCGGCCGAGCACGGGTACGTCGTAGCCGAAGCGCTGGGACAGGGTCGCGGCCACCCGGTCACCGCCGCCGGAGCCGAAGATCTCGAGCCGGTGGTCCTCGCCCTTCTCATGGCAGTGGGGGCACGGCAGGTAGCTCATGTTCTCGACGACGCCGACCACCCGCTGGTGCATCATCGAGGCCATCGTGCCGGCGCGCTCGGCGACCTCGGCAGCGGCCTCCTGCGGCGTCGTGACGACGACGACCTCGGCGCCCGGAAGGTGCTGGCCGAGCGAGATGGCCATGTCGCCGGTGCCGGGCGGCAGGTCGAGCAGGAGCACGTCGAGGTCGCCCCAGTAGACGTCGGCGAGCATCTGCACCAGGGCCCGGTCGAGCATCGGCCCGCGCCAGGCGACCACCTGGTCGCGGCGCGGCTTGAGCATCCCGATCGAGATCACCGAGACACCGCTCGGGGTGGGCACCGGCATGATCAGGTCGTCGACCTGGGTGGGCCGGGAGTCGGCGATGCCGAGCATGGCCGGCACCGAGTGGCCATAGATGTCGGCGTCGACGATGCCGACCTTCATGCCCTGCTTGGCCATCGCGAGCGCCAGGTTGACGGTCACCGACGACTTGCCGACACCGCCCTTGCCGCTGGCGATCGCGAACACCTTGGTGAGCGACCCGGGCTGGGCGAACGTGATCTCCCGCTGGGCCTTGCCGTTGCTGAGCGTGTCCTTGAGCCCGGAGCGCTGCTCGTCGGTCATCACGCCGAGCTCGAGGTCGACGCCGGTCACCCCGTCGATCGACTCCACGGCCCCGGTCACGTCGCGCGTGATGGTGTCCTTCAGCGGACACCCGGCGACGGTGAGGAGCACCTTGACGTGCACCAGACCCGACTCGTCGATGACGACCGAGTCGACCATCCCGAGGTCGGTGATGGGGCGCTTGATCTCGGGGTCGTTGACGGTCGCCAGCGCGGCGTTGACCTGCTCGAGGGTTGGCGTGCTCATGATCCTCGAGTCTAGGCGGAGGGGTTCGAAGACCCTTCTTCGGCGCCCACCTCACGGTGGTGAGACTGCGCACGTTCGTCCCTCTCGGTCCGCAGGCTGCGCAGCTCCGCGCGCAGGAAGTCGCGCGTCGCCACCTCGCCCACGGCCATCCGCAGCGAGGCCACCTCGCGGGCGAGGAACTCCATGTCGGCGTGTGCGCGGGTGTTCGCCTGCCGGTCCTGCTCGGCGATCACCCGGTCGCGGTCCTCCTGGCGGTTCTGGGCGAGCAGGATCAGCGGCGCGGCGTACGACGCCTGCAGGCTCAGCATCAGGGTCAGGAAGATGAACGGGTAGTCGTCCCAGCGCAGGTCCTCGGGCGCCAGCGCGTTCCAGCCGACCCACACCGCGACGAACAGCGTCATGTAGGCGAGGAACGTCGCCGTACCCATGAAGCGGGCGAAGCTCTCCGCGAACGAGCCGACCAGGTCCGGGTCGTACGTCGGGCGGCGGACCAGCTGACGTCGGCTGGTCTGCGGGGTGTCGAGGCGGCTGCGTGGACCGCGGGACTCAGCCACGGCCGCTCCCGGAGTCCATGCTCAGCGCCTCGTCGCGCCAGTTCTCGGGCAGCATGTGGTCGAGCAGGTCGTCGACCGTCACGGCGCCGAGCAGGTGCCCGTTCTCGTCCACCACGGGCGCGGCGACCAGGTTGTACGTCGCCAGGTGGGCCGCGACCTGGTCGATGGTGGCCTCGGGGCGCAGGCTCTCCATCGACTCGTCCAGGGCCCCGGCGACCAGCGTCGACGGCGGCTCACGCAGCAGCCGCTGGATGTGTGCGATGCCCAGCAGCTTGCCGGTCGGTGTCTCGAGAGGCTGTCGGCAGACGTAGACAAGCGCGGCAAGTGCAGGAGTCAGGTCGGGGTTGCGTACCTGGGCGAGCGCATCGGCGACGGTGGCGTCCGGGCCCAGGATCACCGGCTCGGGCGTCATCATCGCGCCCGCGGTGTTCTCGACGTACGACATCAGCCGGCGGACGTCCTCGGCCTCGTCCGGCTCCATCAGGGCGAGCAGGATCTCGGCGGTCTCCGGCGGCAGGTCGGCGATCAGGTCGGCGGCGTCGTCGGCGGACATCTCCTCGAGGACGTCCGCTGCCCGCTCTGCGCCGAGGTGCTCCAGGATCTCGACCTGGTCCTCCTCCGGCATCTCTTCGAGGACGTCCGCCAGCCGCTCGTCGTCGAGCGCCGCCGCCACCGCTATCCGTCGGTCCAGGGGCAGGTCGTGGAGCATGCTGGCCGCGTCTGCGGGCCGCATCTCGTTCAGCGCCGCCGCAAGGTGGGCGGCCCCCTGGGCCGCCTCGGGGGTGCTCAGACCCTCGACGTCGCGCCATTCGGCGATATGCGTCTGCCCGCGACGGCGCAGCCCCTTCGTCGGCTCCTGGATCGCCACCCGGCTCAGCACCCAGTCGCGGGTGCGGCCCTGCTCCATGGCCACGTCGTAGACCGTGCCGGTCACGCCGCTGCTGAGGATGGTGACCGTCCGGTCCAGCATCTGGCCGATCACGAGGGTCTCGGTCGAGCGCTGCACGAACCGGCGCATGTTCAGCAGCCCGGTCGTGTAGACCTGACCACTGTCGATGTTGGTGACCCGGGTCATCGGCACGAAGATTCGACGACGCCCGAAAACCTCGGCAACCATGCCCAGAACGCGGGGCTGGCTGGCCTCGGTCCGCATCGTCACCACGAGGTCGCGCACCTTGCCCACCTGGTCGCCCTGAGGGTCGAAATGGGCAGCCCGACGAGGCGGGCCGCGTAGACGCGCGACGGAGCGGTGCTCACGGGCCCAACGCTAGCGTCAGGCGTGTTCGAGACGGCGGTGCCAGGCCGGGCCGAGAAATGCCGGGAAACCAATAACGGCGAGGACGATGACCTATCATCTGCGCGTGTCCTCGACGTCCGTTCTCACGCGTTCCGCGGCGGCTGCAGCGATCCTGCTGCTGGCTGCCGGGTGCAGTGACGACGACGGGGACGCAGCCGAGGACCCGGCGGGCGAGAGCCCCTCGAGCCAGGCTCCGTCCGCCACGGACAGCACCTCGGAGCCACCGGCGCCGGACCTCCCGATGTGTGCCGACGTCTGGGTCGCCGGCGCCAAGCTGCCCCGCGACTACCGCGGGTGCGAGCAGGACGGCGAGGCGATTCAGGCCGCCAAGCACCCGTGCTCCTACGGATCCGCCATCGTCGAGTTCGATGACCGCTTCTACGCGGTCACCGGCAAACAGATCAACGAAGTGCCGAGCCTGATCGACAGCGAGCAGTTCAAGCAGGCGTTGAGCGCCTGCCAGGCCTGACCGACACAACAACCGACACCGACACCGACACATGGCGAGCCGCCCCGGACCCCGGTGGCATGCCGCAAACCGCGACACATGGGAGACATCAGTGACGACCAAACGGGTGACCATTGCGGTGGTCAGCATGGCAACGATCCTTGCCACGCTGGGGGCCTGGACCACCGCTGACGCCACGGCGCCGGCGGATCGGATGTCGGTCTCGCAGGTCGCGGCCGACAAGGAACTGGGCGCCGAGCGGGCGGCCAAGCCGGCTCCCTTCCGGCCAAGGAAGGGTGTGTCCTTCAACGTGCCCGGCTCGCAGGAGATCAACGCCAAGGTGCTGCGCGCCATCAGGCACACCCCCAAGCGCAGCAAGATCCGGGCGATGACCTGGAACTTCAACAGCTGGGTGTTCGTGAACGCGCTGCGTGCGGCGCACAACCGCGGGGTGAGCGTCCGGATCATCATGGCCCGCTCGCTGGCCAACGAGCAGGGTCCCAACGGGCCGTTCGCCGTGATGCGCCGGGCCCTGGCCGGCGGCAACAACAACAGCCGCCGCCAGGAGTACAAGAGCTGGTTCCGCACCTGCTCCAACTCCTGCCGCGGCACCGGCGGCGCCATGCACAGCAAGCTCTACCTGTTCTCCAAGGTGGGCCGGGCCAAGCGTGTCGTGATGTCGTCCTCGGCCAACCTCACCGGCTCTGCGGCCAGCGCGCAATACAACGACATGTACACGATCACCGACCGCAAGACGCCCTACAACGTGTCGATCAAGGTGTTCAACGAGGCGGCCCTTGACCGCCCGGCGCCGTGGCACGGCTACAAGGACGGCGCGATCCAGGGCTGGTTCACCCCCAACAAGGGCCGACCCGACCTGCCGTACCAGATGCTCAACGCCGTGAAGTGCCACGGGGCAAAGGGGGCCGGCATCCGCGGTCGTACCGCGATCCGGATCGCGCAAGACGTGTTCAACGGCGATCGCGGCGCCAAGATCGCCCGCAGGATCAAGGAGCTGCACCGCAACGGCTGCAACATCCGGATCGTCTACAGCCAGATGGCGGGACAGTCGCGAGCGATCCTCGCAGGCGTCCCCAAGAACCACTTGGTCTCCGACCGAGACGGTGACGGCGCCTACGACATCTACCTGCACATGAAGGCGATGTCGATCAGTGGCTTCTTCGGCAAGGACCGCGGTGCCCGGATCGTGTTCAACGGTACGGCGAACTTCTCAGGTATCGGGCTGATCGCCGACGAGAACGGGCTGGTGATCCGGCGCGACGGGGTGGAGCGGCAGTACGGGAAGCAGATCAACAGGCTCTTCAACATCCACCTGCACAGCGTGCCGCTCGACCCGGAAGTGCAAGACGACGTCGAGCGCGGCCAGGTCATCGACCCCTACCGCAACATGGAGGGCTAGCAGGGGAGGCAGTTCGAGGCAGTTCGGGACGCGCCGCCGGAATGCCCGAGCGGCCCGAAAGTAAAAGGTACGCTCGCCACGGTCTTCCGTCTTCCCCGAGCTACGGAGGTCGACCGTGAGTCGTGGGGCGCGCTTCTGGGCCGTCGCCTGCTGCCTGGTGGTGGCGCTGGCGGGGTTGGCGATCCCGTCGACCAGCCAGGCCGAGGAACGGCCCGCGACCCGGGCGCGGCTCGCCGGGATGCCAGCAGTAGCCGCGGGCGGTGAGCACAGCTGCGGCATCAGGGGCAACGGCACACTCTGGTGCTGGGGCCGCAACAACTACGGCCAGATCGGCAACGGCAAGGTCGGGGCGGATGTCCCCGCGCCGCTCCAGGTGGGCGCCCTGACCGACTGGGCGAAGGTCACCGGAGGCGGCGCGTCCACCTGTGGGATCCGGACCAACAAGGCGCTCTACTGCTGGGGCCTGAACCACCGGGGCCAGATCGGCGACCAGACGCACAAGGTGCGGACCGTCCCGACCCGGGTGCGCGGCACCAGCATGTGGCGATCGGTATCGATGGGGTTCTTCCACACCTGCGCGATCCGGACCAACCAGACCCTCTGGTGCTGGGGCGACAACTCCAGCGGTCAGCTCGGCCAGGCCAACACCAAGCAGTCGTTGAAGCGGCAGCTGGTGCCCGGGAAGTGGAGCACGGTCTCCGCCGGAGGGTGGACGACCTGCGGCACCAAGACCAACGGCACGCTCTGGTGCTGGGGCCGCAACCTGTTCGGGCAGCTCGGCATCGGTTCGTACGCCGACAAGTCGCGTCCGACCCGGGTCGGCACGGCAGTGACGTGGAAGGAGGTTGCGGTCTCGTGGACGCACACCTGCGGCCGCTCCGCGGCAGGCACGGTGCGCTGCTGGGGCCGCAACACCCACGGGCAGCTCGGCACCGGTAGCACCGCAGGCAGCACCCGGCCGAGGGTCGTGGCCGGTGGCCACGCCGCTGGCTCCGTGGGCGTCGCCGAGGGCACCTCGTGCCTGGTCGATGCCAAGGGCGTCCTGTGGTGCTGGGGCGACAACCGCTACGGACAGACCGGCAGCGGCGGCAACGTCACCCTGGTGCCGACCCGGCGGGCCGGCACCTACTCCTCGGTCTCGGGCGGCTGGCTGCACGTGTGCGCCGCCAGTGGCGACGCCTCGCTGTGCTGGGGCAACAACGAGCGCGGCCAGCTCGGCAACGGGAACCCGACCGACACCAAGGTCCCGCGCATCTCCACCCCACCTCCCGCCCCGAGGCGCAGCCCCTACTCGTTCCGGTTGGCGTCGTTCAACGTGCTCGGTAACGGCCACTCACGGCCGTACGCCCACGACGACCGCTTCGGCCCCAGCCGGATGCGCGCGGAGTGGACCGCGCAGGCCCTGCTCACCGGCGGCATCCACGTGGCCGGTCTGCAGGAGCCCAGCGCGGGTCAGCTCGCCGGCATCCTCACCGCCGCGAAGGGGAGGCTTGCCGCCTACCCCGGCCCGGAGAAGGGCGACCTCGGCGTCGAGGCCTCGCTGGTCTGGAACACCGCCAGGTTCGAGGCCACTCGCAAGATGGTCATCCGCACCCAGTTCATCGCCCGGGTGCTGCCGCGACCCATCGTCCGGCTCAGGGACCGGGCGACCGGCCGTCAGTTCTGGGTGATGGACGTCCACAACGCCCCGTGGGAGTACCAGAAGAAGCGCAACCAGGCGACCGCGGTGCAGCTGAAGAAGATCGCCGAGATCGAGAAGAGCGGGCTCCCCGTGTTCTACATCGGCGACTTCAACGAGAAGATGCACGATCCTGTGCAAGGTGCTGCGGCGGACCGATCTGGTCTCGCCGTACGGCGGCCGGCTCAACGGCCAGGGCGAGTGCGTCCCGCCTCGCGGGCGGATGCGGGTCGACTGGATCTTCGGCTCGAAGTTCGTGAAGTGGAGCGGGTTCTCCTACTCCAAACCGCCCCTGGTTAGGCTCTCCACCGACCACTGGGTTCCGGTGGTGAACGTCCAGGTTCCCTGACCGGGCGTTCCGACTGCGCGGGTGAGGAGAGTCGGTGGCCGAGCGCCTGGTGCTGCACATCGGCTCGATGAAGTCGGGGACCAGCTTCATCCAGAACGTGCTGGGCGACAACAAGGACCGGCTCGCGGAGCAGGGCGTGCTCTTCCCGGGCCCGCGCTGGAAGTTCCAGGTCAACGCGGTGCAGCACCTGATCGGCCATGGTGGACCGGAGCAGGAGCCGATCGATCCCGCCGGCCCGTGGCAGAGCGTGGTCGACGAGGTGAACGCCTGGCCCGGCACGGCCGTCATCTCCATGGAGTTCCTCGGTCCCCGCAACCCGGAGAAGATCGCCCAGATCAGAGCCTCCTTCCCCGACACCGACGTCGAGGCGGTGCTCACCGCCCGCGACCTGGCCCGCAACATCCCCGCGATGTGGCTGGAGTCGATGCAGAACGGCTCGGTCGTCAGCTGGTCGGACTACCTCGACGCGGTGCGCACCGAGGACCGCGGCTCACCGGCCGGCCGCAACTTCTGGCGGCACCAGGCGATCCCGACGATGGCCCGCCGCTGGTCGGAGGGGTCTGGATGGCCGGTTCACCCTGGTGACGGTGCCGCAGAAGGGCGCTCCGCCGGGCCTGCTGTGGGAGCGGTTGGCCGGAGTGCTCGGCGTCGCGCCCGACGGCGTCGACCTCGACGTCCGCGCCAACCCGTCGATCGGACTGGCCACCGCCCAGGTGCTGCTGCAGCTCAACCGGCAGCTGCAGCGCGAGGACGGCACCCAGCCGCGGCACTACGACATGTACGTCAAGCACTTCCTCGCCAAGCGCGGGCTGGTCAGCCGGCAGGGCGACGAGCCGCGGCTCGGTCTCGACGAGGCCTGGGTGCGCAAGCGGGGGGAGCAGCAGGTCAAGCGGCTGGCCTCCGACGGGCACCGCGTGGTCGGCGACCTCGACGAGCTGCGGCCCCGGCCGGTCCCCGGCGTGCACGCCGACGAGGTGAGCGTGGACGACCGGCTCGAGGCCGCCGTCGACGGGCTCGAGCACCTGGTGCGCGCCTGGTCGCGGTCGGACCGGGTGATGCGCCGCAAGATCCGCAAGGCCAAGGGGGAGGCCCCGTGAGGCTCTCCCGTCGCCAGTCGGAGGACGGGCCCGCCCCGGAGCTGCCGTCGCTGGCGGTGATCACGATGGCCCGCGACGAGGGGTCGATGATCCGGCGCTGGGTCGACTACTACGCCGGGCAGGTCGGCGCTGACCACCTCGTGGTGATCGACGACAACAGCGCCGACGGCTCCACCGACGACCTGCCCTGCCCGGTGCTGCGGATCCCCTACCTGCGCAAGCAGGGGTTCGAGCCGGCCCGGATGGGGCTGCTCGCCGGGATCTCGGCCGGTCTCCTCGAGGCCTACGACGCGGTGATGTTCTGCGACGCCGACGAGTTCGTGGTCGCCGAGCCCCGCACCCATGAGTCGCTGCGGCACTTCGTGGCCGCCCGGCCGGGCCGCGAGGCGGTCGGGGTGCTCGGCCTCAACGTCGTGCACGACGTACACCGTGAGGAGGCGCTGCGCGACGGCGAACCGATCCTCGGCCAGCGCCGGCTCGCGAAGTTCCTGCCGCTGATGTGCAAGCCCAGCCTGAAGTGGCAGCCGGCCGCATGGGCGCACGCCTCGCACGGCATCGAGTGCCCCTATGAGGTCGATCGCGAGCTGTTCATGTTCCACATGAAGTTCGCCGACCGCGACCACCTCGCCGACATCGCGGCCCGTCGCCATCACCTCAACACCACCGAGGGCCGGGCCAAGAAGACCAGCTGGGCGCGCTCGGGCGACGAGATGGTCGCGCTGCTCGACGAGATCACCACCGACCTCGACCGCGACGTGATCGCGCCGTTCGAGGTGAAGGGGCTCGGCCTGAAGAAGATCGTCCAGCACCGCGGCGACATGTGGCGGGCCACCGGCGACGGCCAGGTGATCGCGATGCGCAAGCGTCCGATGGTGCAGGTGCCGGACCGGTTCGTGGGGCTGCTGTGACGCTGTCGGTCGACGAGCAGGGGATCGTCCTGGGGCGTCCCGACGACGAGATCCTCGACGTGCTGTTCGACGGACGCCGAGTCTGGTCGTTCCGCGGCGCCAAGGTCGCCGAGCGGGTCGACGGAGCCTGGCGGGCGCCGTGGCCTCGTGATCTGCGCGGGTTCCTCAAGGGCACCGCCCTGGTGACGGTGCGGGACACCTCCGGAGCGACGCTGGCGGAGACTGAGCTCCGGTTCGGCGACGGCGAGGGCCGGGTGAGCGTCGCCGACCCGCAGGGCCTGCCTCTGGTGATCGACCCCGGCGGCCGGCTGGTCACGACGTTCGACGCCAGCGACCCCGAGCAGCTGCGCCCGCTGGTCGACGCGATCGAGCTGGTGCTGGCCAAGCTCACCGCGCTCGGCCTGGACGCGTTCCCGGCGTACGGCACCCTCCTCGGCGCGGTGCGTGACAACGCGCTGATCGGGCACGACAACGACGCCGACGTGGCCTACCTGAGCCGGCACACCCACCCGGCCGACGTGATCCGCGAGTCCTTCCGGATCCAGCGGCTCCTGCACCGCGACGGGCTGGAGATCTCCCGCTACAGCGGCGGCGCGTTCAAGGTGACCGTGCGGGACCGGGACGGGGTGCCGCGGGGGCTCGATGTGTTCGCCGGGTTCCTCTACGACGACAACCTGGTGCTGCTGGGGGAGATCTTCGCGCGGTTCGACGAGGCCTGGCTGCGCCCGCTGGGGACCGTGGAGCTCGAGGGCCGGAGCCTGCCCGCCCCCGCGGAGCCCGACCGGATGCTCGCTGCGATGTACGGCCCGTCCTGGCGGGTCCCCGACCCGACGTTCAAGTTCGAGACCGAGGAGCGGATCCGGCACCGGCTGGACGTGTGGTTCCGCGGGACCCGCACCCATCGCAACGGCTGGGACCGTCGCTACTCGACCTCGCGGCACCGCGGCCCGATCCGCAAGCCGCACGAGCTGGCGCGGATGTTGCACCGGAGCGAGCCGGCCGACGCAGCGGTCATCGATGTCGGCTGCGGTCGCGGCCAGGACGCGGTGTGGCTCGCGCGGCGCGGACACCGGGTGTTCGGGCTGGACTTCTCTCCCAACGGCTTCGCTCACCTGCGCGACCGCGCCCAGGAGGAGAGCTGGAGCGTGGAGCTCGCCGAGCTGAACCTCCAGGAGCTGCGGCACACGCTCGCCTGGGGCGCCCGGCTCGCCCGGGTCCGCGAACCTCGAGCGTTGCTGGTGCGCCAGCTGCTCAACGCCACCTCCGAGCGCGGCCGCGAGAACCTCTGGCGACTGGCCCAGATGACGCTCGGTGACGGAGGCCGGATGTACGCCGAGTTCCTGGTCACCCCGGACGGTCGACCGCGCCGGTACCTCGACCCCCTGGTGTGGGACCTGGACCCCGACCTCGTCGAGTCCGAGGCAATCGCCGCCGGGGCGCGGGTGGTCTCCGCCGAGACGGTCGAGCTCGACGACCACGAGCGGCCCTGTCGCACCGAGGACGGCGCCTCGCCGTACTCCTGCCGGATGGTGATGGAATGGGCCGGGTGAGGCTGTCATGAGCGAGACCGAGGACGGAAGCGGCGCGCTGCGGTCAAGGCTGCGCCGGCTCGCCGAGCTGGCCGACCCGGGCGGCCTGCGGGAGCGGGTGGTCCGGCTCGAGGCCGAGGTCGACGAGCTCCAGCAGCTCAACCTTCGGCTCGCCGAGCTGACCGACGTGGTGCAGGAGCTGCTCCTCCCGCTTGCCCGCCAGGACCCCGACAAAGCCGTGGAGCTGTTGGAGCGCTACCGCGACGAGCTCGGCACCTGACTCGTGAGCCGTCGCGTCTTCGTCCACATCGGGCTGCCCAAGAGCGGCACGTCCTACCTGCAGTCGGTGGTCTGGCCGCAGCGCGCCGCACTGCGTGCCATCGGGCTGCTGGTGCCCGGCCGTGAGAAGCGCGACCACCTGCTCAGCTCGATGATCGTCCGGGACGACCCTGGGGTGCAGCGGCGCGGGCAGGGTGCGAGCGAGGCGTGGGACGTCGTACTGCCGCGAGATCGTCGCGCACAACGGCGACGCCCTGGTGAGCCACGAGTTCTTCTGCGCGGCATCGACCGACCAGGCGGAGCGGATGGTCGCGGACCTGGCGCCGGCCGAGGTGCACGTGGTGGTGACCGCGCGCGAGCCGCTGGGGCTCTTCACCTCCAGCTGGCAGGAGTCGCTGAAGAACCTCGGCACCACGCCACTGGAGGACTACGGCCGCACCGTGTCCGAGGACCCTCGCGACGTCTGGGACTGGCGGTCCCTCGATCTCGGCCTGGTGCTCGACCGCTGGTCGCCGGCGGTGCCGGACGAGCGGCTGCACCTGGTGGTCGCGCCCGGCGCCGGACTGCCGCGCGAGGAGCTGTGGCGTCGGTTCGCCGGGGTGCTCGGGCTCGATCCCGACGTGGTGCCGCACGAGGCGGAGTTCACCAACCAGACGATGGGGGTGGTCGAGGCCGAGACGCTGCGCCGGCTCAACCCGCACCTCGGCGCCTTCCGCGGCGCCTACGACCGCGGCCGCTGGATTCGCACCTTCCTCGCGGACGAGCGGCTCGTCACGCGCGGCGGTGAGCGTTACTGGCCCGGTGACGACCAGGTCGCCGACGCCCGGGAGCGCGGCGCCCGGGCCGTGGAGGGGATCAGGGCGGCGTCGTACGACGTGGTCGGCGACGTCGACGAGCTGCTGGTGCCCGATGAGCTTCCGCCGCGACGGCACCCGTCATCGGTCACCGACGCCGAGGTGGCCGAGGTCGCTGTGAGTTTGGTCGCACGCCTGCTGGAGGACGTCCGGCAGCGGTCTCCGCGTGCCGGCACCGGCGGGCGTGGCACGTCTCACTCGGCGGAGAGCTCACGGATCCGGCGCCTGGCCCGCCGGGCCCGATGGCGTGCGTAGGATGCCTGCGCCTACCCATCAGTACCGAAAGGTCGTGTGATGTCTCGACTCTGTGAGACCGACGGGCTCAACGAGGACCAGCAGGAGATCCTCAAGGCGGTCCGCACCTTCGTCGAGGAGAAGATCCTCCCGGTCGCGACCGAGCTCGAGCACAAGGACGAGTACCCCACCGAGATCGTCGAGGGGCTCAAGGAGCTCGGCCTCTTCGGGCTGATGATCCCCGAGGAGTACGACGGGCTCGGCGAGTCGCTGCTGACCTACGCGCTGGCGGTCGAGGAGATCGCGCGCGGCTGGATGAGCGTCTCCGGCATCATCAACACCCACTTCATCGTGGCCTACATGCTGATCCAGCACGGCACCGAGGAGCAGAAGAAGAAGTACCTGCCGAAGATGGCCACCGGCGAGGTCCGCGGCGCCTTCTCGATGTCCGAGCCCGGCTGCGGCTCCGACGTCGCCGCGATCAAGACCAAGGCCGTGAAGTCCGACGACGGCTATGAGAGTAGTCATCACCGGCCAGAAGATGTGGCTGACCAACGGCGGCTCGGCCAACCTGGTCGCCGTACTGGTTCGAAACCGACGATGGCGTGGAAGAGGATGCCTCGGTCTACCGCAAGATGTCGACGTTCTTCGTCGAGAAGGAGGTGGGCTTCGGCGAGACCGCCCAGGGCGTCACCATCCCCGGCAAGATCGACAAGATGGGCTACAAGGGCGTCGACACCACCGAGATGGTGTTCGAGGGCCACCGCATCTCCGCCGACCAGGTCCTCGGCGGCAAGCCCGGCCAGGGCTTCTACCAGATGATGGACGGCGTCGAGGTGGGCCGCGTCAACGTCGCCGCGCGCGGTGTGGGGGTGGCCAACCGAGCCTTCGAGCTCGGCGTTGCCTACGCCCAGCAGCGCGAGACGTTCGGCAAGAAGATCGCCGAGCACCAGGCCGTGCAGTTCCGGCTCGCCGAGATGGCGACCAAGGTCGAGGCCGCCCACCAGATGGTGGTCCGTGCCGCCCGGGTCAAGGACAAGGGGCAGCGCAACGACCTCGAGGCCGGGATGGCGAAGTACCTCGCCTCGGAGTACTGCTCGCAGGTGGTCGAGGACTCGTTCCGGATCCACGGCGGCTACGGGTTCTCCAAGGAGTACGAGATCGAGCGCCTCTATCGCGAGGCCCCGATGCTGCTGATCGGCGAGGGCACCGCCGACATCCAGCGGATGATCATCGGCCGCCGGGTGCTCGAGGAGTACAAGCTCAAGTGACCTGCCGATAAGGTCCGGCGCATGGCCGACCGGGTGGTGCTGCACGTCGGGACGATGAAGTCCGGCACCAGCTATCTGCAGGCGCTGCTGTTCGCCGACAAGCCACGCCTTGAAGAGGCGGGCGTGCACGTGCCGGGAACGGTGTGGGCCGACCAGGCGCGCGCCGTACGCCAGGCGCTGGCGCCGCGCAAGGGCGGGTCACGGCCCCGCTGGACGGCGTTCGCCGAGGAGGTGCGCGCGGCACCGGGCACGGCTGTGATCTCGATGGAGTACCTCGGCCCGTCCCACCCCGACACGATCGACACCGTGCTCGGGGCATTGGGGGCGTCCGACCGACGGGTGGTGGTCACTGCCCGCGACCTCAACCGCACCCTGGTCTCGATGTGGCAGGAGACGATCCAGAACGGCCGCACCTGGACCTGGCCGGAGTACCTCGCCGACGCCGAGGCCAAGCGCCCACGCGACGGGGCCGGAGCAGCAGACCGGCAGACGCCCGGCGGCACGTTCTGGAGGCAGCAGGACCTGGTGCGGATGGTGGCCGACTGGTCCGTCGTCGTCGGCGCGGACAACGTCGTGCTGGCCACGGTGCCTCCACCGGGCGCGGCCCCGACGGTGCTCGCCGAACGGTTCGCGGAGGCGTCCGGCGTCGCGCTGGACACCGGCCGCGACGTGACCACGGCGAACGAGTCGCTGGGACTGGCCTCGCTGCTGGTGCTGCGCCGGGTCAACGAGCTGCTCGCCGAGCGGGACCTGGCGTTCCCCGCCGGTCAGGGGGTGCGCAAGCGGACCCTCGCCAAGACGATCCTGGCCGCGCGCCGCGACGCGGAGCCCGCGCTGGGGCTGGTCACGCCGCCCTGGGTGCGCGAGGAGGCCGAACGCACGGTCGCTGCGTTGCGCGAGTCCGGCACTCGCCTCGTGGGGGACTGGGCCGACCTGGAGCCCGTCGACGTACCCGGGGTCGGGCCGGACGACGTACCGCTGGCAGACGTGCACGAGGCGGCGCTCGAGGCGATCGCCGGGCTGGTGGCCGAGCAGGTGCGCAAGCGCGGCTAGCGCTCGTCGGCGGTCCGGGGCTTCTTGGTGCTGCCCGGCGGGAGCGTCGTGCATTTCTCGCCGCCCGGGCCCTCGATCACGTAGCGCGCGCGGACCGCCATGTGATCGGACAGTCGGGCCGGCAGCACGTCGGAGGCGACCGGGGTGATGCCTTCGTTCGCGTGCATCAGGTAGTCGATCCGACCGCGCAGGTGGGAGGCCGGGTGGGTGAGCCCGCCGCCCACGCCGACGGTGGCCCAGGTGTCGGTGAACACCGTGCGGGCCACGCCCATCACCGGCGAGCCGTAGTGGGCGTTCATGTCGCCGCCGAAGATCTGGGGCCGGTCGTCGAGAGCGACGATCTGGGCGATCCGGTTGATCTGCATCATCCGGGCCGACTCCGAGAGGTTCTGCAGGTGGCTGTTGTAGATGCTCACCTCCTTGCCGTCGACGTCGATGACCACGTGCGCGAGACCTCGCTGCTGGGTGCTGCCCGGCCGGGGGAGGTAGGTGTTCTCCGCGCTCACGATCGGGAATCGGGACAGGACGGCGGTGCCGTAGCCACCGCTGCTGCCGTAGGCGACGTTCTGGGCGAAGGCGTAGTGCATGCCGAGGATCCCGGCGATCGCCGCCGGTTGGTTGCCGACGTGGGCGTTCTTCATCTCCTGGAGGAGTACGACGTCGGCGCCTCCCGAGCTCAGCACGCCGGCGACGGCGCCGGCGCTGGTCGAGACGAGCGACTTGACGTTGTAGGAGACCGCGGTGATCTCGGTGTCGCCGGGCAGCTTCACGCAGTGGAGCTTCTCGATGATCGGTGCCTTCACGACCTTCTGGGCCTTGGTGCCGGCCTGAGGGGCCGGGGTCGTGGGGGTCGCGCTCGGAGCGGGACGGCGTCGACGCCACCGGGGCGGCCTTCTCGCCGCCCCCGGTCCCAGCCTTGATCAGCAGCACTACCGCGATCACGATCGCCAGGCCCAGCACGAGGGGGATGGTGGGGTCGCGCGGTGCGGCCGCCTTGTGCTGCACCACAGTTCACCCCTGGGGAAGTCGTCGCTCGATCGGTGCCGATTCTATGTCGTCATGGAGCGTGCGCCCCTTCGACGGCACCGTTTCACTGGACGACGACGTCCGAGATGGTGTACCCGATCTCCTCGTCGGCGATCCGCGAGCTCTCGTCGATATAGACGTCGCTGGGGTAGTCCTGGCCCTCGGGCCACTCGACGGTGACCGACTCCGCCTTGGTGGCGCCGTTGAGAGCGCTGATGATGTCGTTGATGCTCTGGGCCCGGACCTCGGGGACCGGGTCGCCCTTCGCGAAGCCGGATCCCTTCTGCGCGTAGACGCCCTCCGCCTCGCCGTCCGCCACGGTGACCCGGATCGGGACGCCCGCGTCTGGGCAGTAGCAGCTGACCAGGAGCGTGTACTCGTAGTCCTGAGGCTCGAAGTCGGGATAGGTGCCGACGGTCGGGGGGTCGGACGGCGTACTGCCGGCCTTCTCGTTGCCCGAGTCGGTCGCAGTGTCGTCGCCCTCTCCACAGCCGGTGAGGGCGAGAGCGGTGAGCAGCGATGCGGCCAGGAGCCGCGGTGTCCTTGTCCTCATGAGGGTTCGACGTGGGCGACCTACCAGCGGTTGCATCCGGTGATTATCGGCTCGACGCGACTTGTGTGCGAATGTCAGGGTGGAGGGACCGACCACGATCCCACTCTGGAGGAACCATGGCCGAGGCCAACGAGGACCTGAAGGCGAAGATGCGAGAGGCCCTCGAACGCAAGAACTCGAAGGAGAAGGGCGTCCACGAGGACGGCCCCGTCCGCGAGAAGGCGAACGGGTCCGAGGTCGTGGGCGGAGCCCCCAAGATGCACCGGCGCAAGGCCGGCGGCGGAGGCAGCTGAGACTGCTACCGGGGCGGGTCCGAGCACCCTGGCAGGATGGGCCGGTCCCACGGGTGTCCCAGCGTCAGGAGAGTTCGCATGCAGTTCGGCCGGAGCTACGAGGAGTTCGAGGTCGGAGCCACCTACAAGCACTGGCCGGGCAAGACGGTCACCGAGTACGACGACCACCTGTTCTGCCTGCTCACCATGAACCACCACCCGCTGCACCTCGATGAGCACTACGCGGAGGAGACCACCCAGTTCGGCAAGAACGTCGTGGTCGGCAACTACGTCTACTCGATCCTGCTCGGGATGTCGGTGCCCGACATCAGCGGCAAGGCGATCGCCAACCTCGAGGTCGAGTCGCTCCGGCACGTCGCCCCGACGTTCCACGGTGACACGCTCTACGGCGAGACCACGGTCCTCGACAAGTCGGAGTCGAAGTCCAAGGACGATCGCGGCGTGGTCTACGTCGAGACCATCGGCTACAACCAGGACGGCAAGGTCGTCTGCATCTTCCGCCGCAAGGTGATGGTCCCCAAGAACAACTACCTCGAGAGCCGCGGCGGCGAGCAGCCCGGTCGCCCCGCGCCGCAGCCCGACAAGAACTGGCCCGGCCCCGCCTGACGCTGGTGTCGGGCGAGACAGGCGCAGCGCGCCTTACTCAACCTCAGGGATGTGGCTCGCGCAGCGAGCGTCGGTATCGTTGATCGAGCAGCGAGCGTCGGTATCGTTGGTCGAGCAGCGAGCGCCAGCGAGCGTTGTCGAGACCTCGGTAGGTGGGAATCCGGCTCAACCATGGGGGTTGTGGGCCGCGAACCATCCACAGGCAACGGCTTCGAGATGCCTCTCCACAGGTGGTCGCGGGCGACCGTCCGATGAGGGTGGTCGCGGGTTGAATGGGGGTCATGACAGCGACCGCGCACGAGCCCCGTTCCAGCAGGGACGCCACCTTGCTGGAGGCCGTGCGCGCGTCCCGTCAGCGCGAGATCGCCGAGCAGGTCCGGCAGGTCGAGCTGGTCGTGGACTGGTGCGCCGACCATGAAGTGGCCGAGGCCGATGCCGCCACGATCGTGGAGCACGGCCGGGACACCGGCCTGACGCTGGCGGGTCCCGGTGGGCCTTCCATGTCGGAGTTCGCGCTCATCGGGCTCGCGGCGCGCTATGCTCGCCGGTGCCTGCCGCCGGTACGTCGGGCAGGTCCTGGAGGTCCGCTACCGGCTGCCGCTGCTGTGGGCACGGGTGGCCGGTGGTGAGCTGGTGTGGTGGCGGGCCGGCCGGATCGCCCAGCACACCCTCACCCTCCCGGCGGCGGGTGCGGCGCAGGTGGACCGGCGGCTGGCTGCCGGTGGCGCACCGGGTCGGGGTGGTGCAGACCGAGCGGCTGTGCCACGAAGCCCTGGACACCTACGACCCCGACCAGGCAGAGGCCCGGCGGGTCGCGGCCGCCGAAGCGAGGCACGTCGAGGTGCACACCGGTGACGCCGACCGCACCGGCACCGTCGAGGTGGTCGCGTCCCTGGACCTGGCCGAGCCCTGCACCGCGAGGCGAGGCGGCCGGCGACTCGTGCCTGGAGCGGGAGGCCTTGGACGTGCGGGATGGAGCTCGGAGTGATCGCCCGCCGCCACCTCGGCCTGGACCTGAATCCCGATCCCGGCACTGGCCCGCTGGTGAAGCCCGGCAGGTGGTGATCAACGTGCACCTGCGTGACCAGGAGGTCGGCCGCTGCGAGAACACCCGCGCCCCGATCAGCGTGGAACAGGTCCGGTCCTGGTGCACGAACCCGGACACCCAGATCGTGATCCGCCCGATCAAGGATCTGAACGACCACATCCGGGTCGACGCCTACGAGGTCCCCGACCGGCTCGCCGACCAGGTCGACGAACGCGACGGCAGCTGTGTGCACCCCTGGTGCACGAGACCGGCCCGGTCCTGCGACAAGGACCACGCCCAGCCCTACGACCGCGGCGGCCCGACCTCCAGTGACAACATCGCCCACTGTGTCGGGGCCACACCGGGCCAAGACCCACACCGGATGGTCCTACCGGTTCCTGGGACCCGGCGCCTACCTGTGCCGCTCACCCACCGGCCACTGGTACCACCGCGACGGCACCGGCACCACCGACCTCGGACGACTCACCTGATCCGCGCCCTCGGGCGCGCCGGATCCACTACCGTCCGGACATGGGCTTCCAGCTCGGCCCCGGGTTCTTGCGCAAGCCGCCCCGCGGCTGGCGTCTCGGCCACGCCCAGGCGGTTGACTTCAAGATCTACGACCGGCGCGGCGAAAGCGGTAGCAACGACGCAAGTCTGGTCGATGTCGGATCATGGACGTGCAGAGGCGGGTGCAGCCGGAGGCTGGCGCGGCGTACGGGTTCCGCGTGGAGCGGCGGGCGCCGATGTGGGTGAAGCGTGGCGGTCTGGCCGCCGGCAAGCGATCGTACTCGCTGCGGTTGCGGCGAAGGACGGCTCCAGTCAGAGGTGGCGATCCCCTGCTTCGTCAGCCCCGACGGCGCGGACGACATTTGGGTCGACTGGGACGCGGCGTACGAGCTGCACGAGCCGGTGTGGGAGCGGATCGCGCGCGTCGAGCGGGAGGTCAACCGCCAGCGAGGCGGGATCGATGCGCTGGTCGATCGGGTCACCAATCCCTTCGCCGGCAAGGCGCGGGCCGAGGATGCCGAGCACGTCGAGCGGCTCCGGGCGGAGGACCGCGAGCAGGCGGGGGCGGTGCAGGCCCAGATGGACGCCGTCCAGAACACGCCCGAGCAGGTGGACCTGCGCCGGCGGATGGAGGAGGAGACCCGGATCGGAGCGACCGGGCGCGAGACCACGGCGACCGTGGTCGGCATCACCGACTCCGGACGGATGCTCGGCGGGACGATCCCGATCTACGACCTGACCCTCGACGTGGACGACGACGGCGGCACCCGACGCGTCGTCTAAGAGCACGCATCGGGTGCGTGGCACGCGAAGAGCGACAAGCCGAACGGATGACCGTGACCTTCGATCCCGACGAGGCCGAGGGGACGCGCAGGCCGAAGGCCTGAGTCAGCGCAGCCGCAACCGGAGGTGACCGTCCGCGGAGTCGGTGCGGGTCTCGACCAGGTCGGACTGTGACTCGACGAAGTCGGTGAAGTTCCGGAACCCGAGCGCCTTCTCCTTGAACGACGGGTCCATCCGCTGCATCTGGCTCTTCACGCCGCCGCCGTTGAGCCACTCGTCGTCGTCTGCCTTGTCCTGGGCGATCCGGACGGCACGCACCAGCAGGTCGCCGGCCTCCTGGCGCGGGTCGGCCTCAGCCTTCTTGGCACCGCGTCTTGTGGTCGCCTTCTTGGCGGACTTCTTGGCCGTCTTGGCCGCGGTCTTCTTGGCGCTCGCCTTCGGCTTCGTCGGTTCGACGCCGGGGAGGGCGTCGTACTGGCTGAACTCGTCGCAGGCCGCGATCAGGGCCCGGCTGGTGGAGCCGGTGACGCCGATGCCGACGACGAACCGGCCGAACTTCTTCATCCGCTGGGCGAGCGGCACGTAGTCGGAGTCGCCACCGACGATCACCACGTGGGAGATGTCGGCGTACTGCCGCAGGTCCTCCATCGCGTCGACGGCGAGCCGGATGTCGGCGCCGTTCTTGGTACCGCTGACCGGGAACAGCTGGGTGAGGTCGACCGCGCGGTCGACCAGCTGGCGCCGGTACGCCGCATTGGCGGGCACCGACCAGTCGGCGTAGGCGCGGGCCAGCGCGACCGCGCCGAAGGAGGAGGCGTAGTCGAGCACCGCGCCGATGTCGACGGTTGCCTCGGCGAGCTTGACCGCGATCGGATCGTCACCGCTGGGGTCGGGAGCGTGGTCCCGGGCGTTGTCGGCGCGCCAGGCGTCGCGCGGCTCCTGGTGCACCTGGTCGTAGCGGGAGATCACCACGTTGTCGAAGTCGATGTAGACGGCAACGCGTGAATCGGCCATGTCCGCAGCCTAGGGCGTAGCCGCAGGCGTGACCGCGAAGGCGCGGGCCAGCGGCAGCATGCACAGCACCAGCACCATGGGTACGGCGAAGCCGTAGCGCAGCGAGTCCTGGCCGACGACGCCGGTGAGCACCGCGCCGAACAGCGCCCCGACGTAGTTGAACTGGTTGAACCGGGCGATCACGGCGTCCACCCGCGCCTGGGAGCCGCCCGCGATCCGGGCCGCCGCCGAGAAGCTCAGCGGCGCGATCACGGCCACCCCCGCGCCGGTGACCGTGAACCCGACCACGGCCAGCGGCCAGGTGGGCGCAGTCACCACGAGGAGCAGGCCGGCGCATCCGACCAGCGCGCCGACCCGGAGCACCAGGACCACGCCGTACCTCCGGACCAGCCCGTCACCGGACAGCCGGACCACCAGGCTCGCAACCAGGTAGGGGAATGTCGCGAGCGCCACCAGTCCCTCCGGCGTGTCGAAGACGTCGTCGAGGTAGACGGCGCCCCAGGTCGTCGAGGCCGTGTCGACGAGGTAGAAGATGACCATCCCGAGGCCGACGAGCAGGATCGGCCGCCACGGGACGTCGGGGAGGGACGGGTCGACCGGGCCGTCGTCGCGGGCCAGGAACGGTCCGAACGCGACCACCAGCGGCACCACCAGCAGCGCCGCCGCGGCGCCGAGCGGCAGCCCGGAGGTTGCCAGCGTGACCGCTGCGCCGACGATGCCGCCGGCGGTCCAGGCACCGTGGAAGGACGGCAGGATGGGCCGGCCGTAGCGGTGCTCGAGCGCGACCGCCTGCATGTTGGACGAGGCGTCGATGACGCCGAGCGCGACCCCGTAGCCGGCCAGCCCGACCACGAAGACCGGCCGGGTCGGCGCCAGCGTGAGCACAGGAAGGGTCGCGGCGACGAGCAGCAGCCCGCCCCGGAGCAGCTGCCCGCTCGGTCGCTGCCGGGCCAGCCGCTCCGCCACGACGGACCCGGCGCCGGCCAGCAGCACCATCATCAGCAGCAGGAAAGACAGCTCCAGCTCGGAGAGATCCCAGCGGTCCTGGAAGTCGGGCAGCCGGGTGGTCAGGCTGATGAACACCAGCCCCTGGGCGAAGAACGCCGCTGCTGCCGCCGCCCGGCTCCGGCTGGGTATCACGCGGGGATCGTGGCACGGCTGCCAGACTCGCACCATGGCGACGCGCGAGGTCTGGCTGGTTCGGCACGGCCCCACCGAGTGGAGCCGCGATCACCGGCACACCTCGGTGACCGATCTTCCGCTGCTGCCCGAGGGTGAACAAGCGGCCCGGGACCTGGCCGCTCGCCTGGCCGAGGCGGAGTTCGCGCTGGTGCTGACCAGCCCGCGCCTGCGAGCCCGGCGTACGGCGGAGCTCGCCGGCTTCCCCGACGCGGAGGTCGACGACGACCTCACCGAATGGGCGTACGGCGACTACGAGGGCATCACCACCGAGCAGATCCGCGAGCAGGTCCCCGGCTGGAGCGTGTGGAGCCACCCGAGCCCGGGCGGAGAGTCCGCGGAGCAGGTGACCGCGCGCTTGGACCGGGTGGTCGAGCGGGTCGGCGCGGTCGACGGCCTGGTGCTGGTGTTCGGCCACGGTCACGCGCTGCGGGTCCTCGCGGCCCGCTGGCTGGGCCTGCCGGCGGCCGACGGACGGCACTTCCGGCTGGACACGGCGACGGTGTCGGCCCTGGGCCACGAGCGCGAGAACCCGGTGCTGCTGCGCTGGAACTCTTGACGTCCCCAGCGGGCGCCACCACCGTTGGCGCATGCTCACGGTCGGCTGCCCACGCTGCGCCGCGCCGGTCAGCCACACCGACGCCGGGTGGGTCTGCGTCGAGCACGGCAGCATCGACCCGATGTGGCGCCCCGAGGAGTCGTCGTACGACGCGTTCGCCGAGCACCTGGGCAAGGCGGACGGGTTCCCGACCTACCTGCCGTGGCCGATGAGCCCGGGCTGGTCGGTGAGCGACTTCGCGGCCGTCGGTGCGGAGGGCCGGACAAGGGCCACGATGACCTGCGTGTCGGGGACCAGCCAGCTCGACGGCCCGGTCGACGTCCTCGTCGTCAGCGAGGAGGCCGGCACCGGCCTGGGACGCCGCGTCGCCGGCACGCCGTACGACGACCCGGGGACCGAGATCGGCGCTGGCCTGCCGGCGGTGAAGGTGCGGATCGACAGCCAGGTGGTGCCGCTCTGGCCGATCTCGGTCAGCGCCGTGATGGGGGAGTGGGACCGCTCGGTCGTGGCCGGCGAGGCCGCCGGCCGGTGGCTGTGGCTGGTGCTGCGCCCGGCGTCCGCGATCCTGCTGCTGCGCGACGACTGGATCCTGCGCGACGTCTCGACCGTCGGCCCGCAGCTGGTCGAGATGCCGTTCGGCGGGCACAGCCCACCGTGGTGAACGACTAGCGCCGGCCGATCGACTGCAACCGCTGGAGCACCCGGTTGGGCACCAGGCGGCTGACGCCGACGATCGTCTTGTACTGCGCGCCGGGGATCGAGAGCACCTTCCCCTTGTCGAAGTCCTCGAGGGCCTTGCGCACCAGGAAGTCGGAGTCGAGCCACATGTACCCCGACCCGCGCTTGACGTTGATCCGCTCGTGGAACTCGGTCTTGGTGAACCCCGGGCACAGCGCCGTCACGGTGACGCCCTGCCCGCGGTACTCGTTGGCCGCCCACTCGCTGAAGCTGTTGACCCACGCCTTGGCCGCGGCGTAGGTGCCGCGTGGCAGGAACGCCGCGACGCTCGAGACGTTGATGATGCCGCCGTGCCCGCGCTCGGTCATCGGGCCCAGCGCGGCATGCGTCAGTCGGAGCACGGCCATGACCAGTACGTCGAGCATCGCCTGCTCGGCGTCGACGTCGTTGACCAGGAACCGCTCCTTGAGCCCGAAGCCGGCGTTGTTGACCAGCAGGTCGATCGGTCGGTCCGGGTCGGCCAGTCTCGACTCGACCGCGCCGAGCTGCTCGCGGTCGCCGAGGTCGGCCGGCAGCACCTCCACCTCGACGTCGTACGACGTGCGGAGCTCGGTCGCCACCTCCTCCAGCCGAGCGACGTTGCGGGCCACCAGCACCAGGTCGTGGCCGCGGGCCGCGAGCTGGGTGGCGAAGCTGTGACCGATGCCGGCGGTGGGTCCGGTGACCAGGGCGGTGGACATGCCGCCATCCAAACAGGTGGGTGCGCCACCAGGCCCGGTGCGTCCGGCATGATGGGGCCCGATGACCACGACGCTCGCGATCGCCAACCAGAAGGGCGGGGTCGCAAAGACCACGACGGTGGCCTCGGTGGCCGCCGCCCTGGGTGAGCTGGGGCAGACCGTGCTCGTGGTCGACCTGGACCCGCAGTCGTGCCTGACGTTCTCCCTCGGCGTCGACCCGGAGGACCTCGAGCTGTCCATCCACCACGTGCTCACCAAGGGTCTGGCGATCCACGAGGTGATCATCAAGACCGACGAAGGCGTCGACCTGCTCCCTGCGACCATCGAGCTGGCCCGCGCGGAGGCCGACCTGCTCACCCGCACCGGCCGCGAGCACGTCCTCCGGGGCGTCCTCGAGGACCTCGCCGGTGCCGGTGTCGACTACGACTGGGTGCTGCTCGACTGCCCGCCCTCGCTGGGCGTGCTCACGGTCGCGGCGCTGACGGCGGCGGACGCCGTACTCATCCCGCTGCAGTGCGAGACCCTGTCCCACCGTGGCGTGGGGCAGCTGCTCGACACCGTCCACGACGTACGCCGGTTCACCAACCGCGACCTCGAGGTGTGGGGCGTGCTGCCGACCCTGTACGACGGCCGCACCAACCACGCGCGGACGGTCCTGGAGACCATCTCCGAGACCTATGACCTCGAGGTGATCGAGCCGCCCATCCCGAAGACGATCAAGTTCGCGGAGGCGCCGGCGGCCGGCCGGTCCATCCTCGCGACCAGCCGCAGCAGCAAGGGCGCCCGGGCCTACCGCGAGGTGGCCGACAATCTGATGGCACGCGCCGCTCGGGGGCGCCAGTGACCAAGCACCGGGCTGGGATGAGCAAGCACCGGGCGGGACCGGCGCACCGACAGCCCTCTCGGGCGCGGAATCCGCATCGCGCCGACGTGCGCCCGCGCTACGGACGGATCGCCATCCTCGCGGCCTCCCTGGCGGTCTTGGTCCTGGCGGTGGTCGGCGGGGCCGGGCTGCTGCCCACCGACATCGGCGATGCCGATCCATCGGCCGACATCGATCGGGCATCGGCGCCGTCCGGCGGCTACGACAACGACAGCGCCGCCGACCCCGACCTGACGACGACGCCGCGCATCGAGGTCACCGACGACGAGCTGGCTGTCCCCGAGGTCGCGACCGACGTCCAGGACGACTCGCTGCCCGCTGGGTCCGGCGAAGGCCGGCGGATCGTGTTCAGCCAGAGCCGTCAGCGGGTGTGGCTGGTCGACGACGCCGCGGAGGTGGTGCGCACCTACCTGGTCTCGGGCAGCGCCTATGACAACCTCGACCCCGGCACGTTCCGCGTCTACTCGCGTTCGGAGAACGCGGTCGGCATCGACGACTCCGGCACGATGCAGTACTTCGTCCGGTTCACCACCGGCGACGAGGGGGCCGCGATCGGCTTCCACGACATCCCCGTCGACGACGGCACACCGGTGCAGACGCTCGCCCAGCTCGGCACCCCGCTGTCGCACGGATGCATCCGTCAGCGGCGTGAGGACGCCATCGCGCTGTGGGAGTTCGCGCCGATCGGTACGTCGGTCGTGGTCACTGCCTGACCGGCGTGCCCTGGTGGAACCGGACCCGCCACTCGCCGCGGTCCAGGACCGGTAGGTCAGGCCTGGGTGCCGGTCGCCGTGCTCGCGCCGGAACGGCGGCGCCGACGGTTGCGGTTGCGATTGCCCGAACCCTCGCCCTGGGCCTTCGCCGGCTTGTCACCCGACTGCGCGACGGCGCCGGCTTCGCCGACCTTCTCGCCGCTGCGGGTGCGAGTGCGGTTGCGGTCCCGGTTGCGCGGACGGTCACCGTCGCGGGAACGGCGGTCGCGGTCCGGACGCTCCTTGCGCTCCACCGGCGGGGCGTCGACCAGGCGGCCCCTCGTGCCCGGCGGGATGCCCTGGTCGTGGTAGAGGTGCTCGGAGGTGGAGTAGGTCTCCTGCGGCTCGTCGAACGGCAGGTCGAGCGTCTTGTTGATCATCTTCCAGCGGTGGAGGTCGGCCCAGTCGACGAACGTGATCGCGATGCCGGAGGCGCCCGCCCGGCCGGTGCGGCCGATCCGGTGGATGTAGGCCTTGTCGTCCTCGGGGCAGGTGTAGTTGACCACGTGGGTGACCAGCGCGACGTCGATGCCGCGTGCGGCGACATCGGTGGCCACCAGTACGTCGAGCTTGTCCTCGCGGAACCTGGTGAGCGCCTTCTCGCGCGCCACCTGGGCCATGTCGCCGTGCAGTGCGCTGGCCCGGAAACCGCGCTCGGCAAGGTCGTCGGCCACCCGCTGCGCCTGGCGCTTGGTGCGGGTGAACACGAGCATCTTGCCGGCGTCCTCGGCCTGCAGCACCCGGCCGATGATCTCCGGCTTGTCGAGGTCGTGGGCCTGGTAGATGAACTGCGCGGTGGCCGGCACCGTGGCGTTCTCGTAGGACGACTCGGCACGGATGTTCATGGGGTGCCGCATGTGGGTGCGGGCCAGGGCCACGATCGCGGCCGGCATGGTCGCCGAGAACAGCATCGTCTGCCGCGTCTCGGGGGTCATCTTGAGGATCCGCTCGACGTCGGGCAGGAAGCCCAGGTCGAGCATCTCGTCGGCCTCGTCGAGCACCAGCGCGTGGACGTGGGAGATGTCGAGCGCCTTGCGGTTGCACAGGTCGATCAGCCGGCCGGGGGTCCCGACGACGATGTCGACGCCGGCCTCGAGCGTGTCGAGCTGGGTGTCGTAGCCGACGCCGCCGTAGACGGTGAGCACCCGCAGGCCGCGGTCCTTGCTCGCCAGCGCGAGGTCACCGGACACCTGCAGTGCGAGCTCGCGGGTCGGCGCGACGATCAGCGCCTGCGGCTTGCCCTCCGGGATCTCGGAGTAGTCGGGGTCCTTGGGGGAGATGCTGCGCTGCAGCACGGGGATGCCGAAGGCCAGGGTCTTGCCGGTGCCGGTGCGGGCCTGACCGATCAGGTCGGTGCCCAGGAGGGCGACCGACAGGGTCATCTCCTGGATGGCGAACGGGGTGGTGATGCCGGCGCGCTCGAGCGCGTCACAAATCTCGGGGAGCACCCCGAGCTCTCGGAAGGTAGTCAGTGTCTTGGTCGCTTTCGTGTGAGATCAGCCGGACAGCCGGATCGAGATACTTCGAACGGTTGCGGCCAATTCACACTCAGCCGCGCACATACGGGCCGCCGGATGGCGGCGAACTACGGCTCCAGTCTATCGGTAGGGTGCGGCCATGTCTGAATCTGCGGCGCGGTCGATGCCCGTCGCTTTCGACGACCCGACCTACCGCGAGGCAGTCGTCGACCTGCTCGGTGCGATCGCGTACGGCGAGATCTCGGCCTTCGAGCGCCTCGCGGAGGACGCCAAGCTCGCTCCCACGCTGCAGGACAAGGTCGCGCTGGCGTCGATGGCCAGCGCCGAGTTCGGGAAGGTGGCCGCGCTGCACGCGCGGATCGGCGAGCTGGGCACCGACCCGTTCGTCGCGATGGCGCCGTTCCGGCTGCCGATCGACCAGTTCCACCTGCACACCGCGCCGGCCGACTGGCTGGAGGGCCTGATCAAGGCGTACGTCGGCGACGGGCTGGCCAACGACTTCTTCCGCGAGATCGCCGCCTACCTCGACCCCGACACCCGCGACCTGGTGGTCTCGTCGGTCGAGGACGCCGGTGGTCACTCGGCGTTCGTGGTCGAGCGGGTGCGCGGGACGATCGCCGTCGACCCACCGCTGGGCGGCCGCCTGGCCCTGTGGGGCCGCCGGCTGATGGGCGAGGCGCTCACCCAGGCCCAGCGGGTCGCGGCCGAGCGCGACTCACTGTCCGCGCTGCTCGCGGGCGGCGTGGACCGACCCGGCCTCGACCTCGCGGCGATCGGCCGGATGTTCACCCGGCTCACCGACCGCCATGACGAGCGGATGAGCGAGCTCGGGCTCGACGCCTAGACGGTCGTACGGCTCCGACCGGTAAGCCCCGAGGCGACCACCACGAGCACAGCGGCCACGGCGATCTGCCAGACGTGCCGCCACCAGTCGATGCCCTTGGTGGTGTTGTCCCAGCCGTAGTCGGAGTTGCCCTTGACGTTGTCGTTGACGCCGAACAGCCAGTAGTAGAACAGGCTGCCGAGGAGCATGCCGCCGATGCCGCAGACGACGGTGAGCCAGAGCGGGATGTGATCGCGGTCGCCGGGGGCGACCGCCTTGCCCAGAAGGCCGATGATCAGCCCGCCGACCAGCGTGACGATGATTGTCCAGATCATTCCGAGACCTGCTTTCGTCCGGCGAGCCGTCCGATGGCGGCTCCTCAGACGATGCTAGCTCCGAAAGCCCACGTGTCCGGCCACCCCGCCGCCGATCTCGATGTAGGCGATCTTGTCGGCGGGCACCAGCGTCTGCCGGCCCTTGGAGTCGGTGAGGGTGAGGACGCCGCTGTCGGCTACCGCCTGGGCGATCTGCTTCTGCAGCGACTCCGCGTCCTGGTCGGTCTCCAGGACGAGCTCTCGGGGGGCGTGTTGCACGCCGATCTTGACCTCCACGGTCGGGACTCCTTCGGTGTTGCGTCAGTGGTCGTCGGTGAGCGGGTAGCCGCGGATCCCGCGCCAGGCCAGTCCCGAGACCAGCGCCGTGGCCTGGCCACGGTCGAGGCCGCCGGCCTCTGAGAGCCAGAACCGCGCGCTCACCTGGGCCATTCCCACGAGGGAGACCGCGAGCAGGCGAGAGGCGGGGCCGGGCAGTCCGGTGTCGTCGTGGATCACCGCGGCGATCAGGTTCGCGCACTCGTTGGTGACCCGCTCGATCTGCCCGCGTACGGCGGGCTCGTTGGTCAGGTCGGACTCGAAGACCAGCCGGAACGCCCCGGTGTCGGCCGCGACGTACTCGTAGAACGCTTCGATGGCCGCGGCGACCCGCTGCTTGTTGTCGTGCGTGGACTCCAACGCGGCACCGCAGTTGGCGATCACCGCGTCGCAGGAGGTCTCGAGCAGCGCCAGGTAGAGGTCGAGCTTGCCCGGGAAGTGCTGGTAGAGCACCGGCTTGGACACCCCGGCCCGCTCTGCGATGTCGTCCATCGCGGCTGCGTGGTAGCCCTGTGCGACGAACACCTCGAGAGCGGACGACAGCAGCTGCGCGCGGCGCTCGCGACGCGGCAGCCGGCCGCCGCGGGGGCGGACCTCGTCTACACCGCGCTGTTGGGTCACGCGGGCGAGCCTACCCGCGAGTCAGGTGGGTCCGGATGACGGGACGTGGTCAAGTGGCCGCACCGGGCAGAGGGAACATGGAAGGGCGGCGCCGCGTTGACCTGTGACCGCACCGAACCGATGAGGAGTGTCACCCGTGAGTTTTCCCGCGCTGGTCGAGCCCGCTGACGAGCTCACCATCGACGAGGTCCGTCGCTACAGCCGGCACCTGATCATCCCGGACGTCGGCATGACCGGTCAGAAGCGGCTGAAGAACGCCCGGGTGCTCGTGATCGGCGCTGGCGGCCTCGGCAGCCCGGCGCTGCTCTACCTGGCCGCCGCCGGTGTGGGGACGATCGGGATCGCCGAGTTCGACGAGGTGGACGAGTCCAACCTCCAGCGCCAGGTCATCCACGGCCAGTCCGACATCGGCAAGTCCAAGGCCCAGTCGGCCAAGGAGTCGATCCAGGAGACCAACCCGTACGTCGAGGTGATCCTCCACGAGGAGCGGCTCGACAACGACAACGTGATGCAGGTGTTCGAGGGCTACGACCTGATCGTCGACGGCACCGACAACTTCGCGACCCGCTACATGGTCAACGACGCGGCGTACTTCCTGAAGATCCCGTACGTGTGGGGCTCGATCTACCGCTTCGACGGCCAGGCCTCGGTCTTCGCGCCGACCCTGGCCGAGGACGCGCCTTGCTACCGCTGCCTCTACCCCGAGCCGCCGCCGCCGGGCATGGTCCCGAGCTGCGCCGAGGGCGGCGTGCTGGGCGTGCTCTGCGCCAGCATCGGCTCGATCCAGGTCAACGAGGCGATCAAGCTGCTCACCGGTGTGGGCGACCCGCTGGTCGGCAAGCTGATGATCTACGACGCCCTGGAGATGGAGTACCGCAAGCTGAAGGTCCGCAAGGACCCCAACTGCGCGCTGTGCGGCGACAACCCCACGGTCACCGGGCTGATCGACTACGACGCCTTCTGCGGGGCGCTCTCGGAGGAGGCCGCCGACGCGGCCGCCGACGCCACGATCTCGGTCACCCAGCTCGAGCACATGCTCAAGGACCGCGAGGAAGGCAGCCGCGACTTCTTCCTGGTCGACGTGCGGGAGTCGGTGGAGTACGACATCAACCGGATCCCCGGCTCGGTGCTGATCCCGAAGGGCGACTTCCTCAACGGCAGCGCCCTGGAGCAGCTGCCGTCGGACAAGCAGGTCGTCATGTACTGCAAGACCGGTGTCCGCTCGGCCGAGACCCTCGCGATCGTGAAGGGCGCCGGGTACGCCGACGCGGTGCACGTCGGCGGCGGAGTCTCCGCCTGGGTGAACCAGATCGACCCGAGCCAGCCGGCGTACTAACCGGCTCGTTGTGACCTCTACGTGATCGTCTCGGGGGCTGCCCGCGAGTAACTTGCGGGGATGAGCGCGCGGCTCCCGGAGAGCGAGCGTCCCAGCGTGGTGCCGGCCGTACTGGCGGCCACCGCGCTCGTGGTCGTGCTGGCGACCTGGGCGGCCGCTATCGGGCCGGACCGCGTTTTCGGCAGCGATCCCGTGCCCAGAGAGACCTCGAGCGGGGAGGGGTCCGACCCCGACTTCTCCCAGTCCGACCCCGGCGAGGAGGACAAGGACGACGGCAGGGGCTGGGGGTCCACCGCGATCCTCGGTGTCGAGATCGCGTTGCTGGTGGTGGTCGGCTACCTCCTGGTGCTGATCCTGCGCTGGGTCCGGTCCGAGGTCACCGAGGACCGACGACGCCGGCGACGCCGACGGGTGGACTTCGAGGTCCTCCCGGTCACCCCGGAGCAGGCGGCCGAGGAGATGGTGCGCGACGCCGACCAGCAGCTGGCCTTGCTGCGTGAGGGCAGTCCGCGCAACGGGATCGTGGCCTGTTGGCACCGGTTCGAGGTGCAGGCCGAGGCGGCCGGTATCGGCCGGGCGCCGTGGGAGACGTCCGCCGAGTTCACGCTCCGGGTCCTCGACCTGGTCTCCGCCGACGAGCGCGCCGTTGCGGAGCTGTCGGTGCTCTACCGCGAGGCGCGGTTCTCCGACCACGACCTCGGCGAGGCCGCCCGCGAGACTGCCGTCGACGCGCTCGAGCGGATCCATCGCGGCCTGGGCGCCCGCTACGCCGGAGGGACGTCGTGACCGGCGGGCGCTGGTGGCTGCGGCTCGTCCTGCTGATCGCGTCGGTCGTGGCCGTGCTGTGGATCGCGGAGCGGCTCGAGATGGATCCCGACCCGGTGCGGGTGGTGCTGATCACCACCGCCGTCGTGGTCCTGGTCGGCCTGCTGCTGGACGCCGTGCCACCGCCGACCCCCGGATGGCGGCTGGAGGAGGCGGACGTCAGCGACTTCCACCGACGCGATCCACGCACCGCGGCCAACCTGCGGATCCTGGAGCACCACCTGGGGATGAGCACCGCCGACTCGGCGCTGCGTGACCGGCTGGCGGACCTGTCCGAGCAGGTGCTCCTGGTGCGCCACGGCGAGCACCCCGAGACCGCTCGGGCCTACACCTTGATGGGGCCAGAGCTGACGGCAGTCGTCAACGGCCCGCCGCGCAAGATGCGCCGCGGGGAGATCGAGAACTGCGTTCGAAGGATCGAGGAGCTGTGAACTCCCCCATGGGCGAACGGTTGACGGTGACCGAGGCCGGCGAGCTCGCCGGCCGGGTGCTGGACGAGGTGGAACGTGCCGTCGTGGGCAAGCGCGAGGCGCTCACGCTGGTGCTCGCGGCCGTGCTCGCCAAGGGGCACGTGCTGCTCGAGGACTTCCCAGGGCTGGGCAAGACGTTGGCGGCCCGGTCGTTCGGGCAGGCGCTCGGAGTGGAGTTCGGGCGGGCCCAGTTCACCCCTGACCTGCTGCCGTCCGACCTCACCGGCTCGTTCCTCTACAACCAGCAGCGCGGCGAGTTCGACTTCCGCCCCGGCCCGCTGTTCACCAGCCTGCTGCTGGCCGACGAGATCAACCGGACCCCACCCAAGACGCAGTCGGCGTTGCTCGAGTCGATGCAGGAGCGGCAGATCACCGTCGAGGGCGAGACGTTCCCGCTGCCCGAGCCGTTCTGCGTGTTCGCGACCGCGAACCCGATCGAGTACGAAGGCACCTACCCGCTGCCCGAGGCCCAGCTCGACCGGTTCCTGATGCGGGTGAGCTTCGGCTACCCGTCGTCCGACGAGGAGTACGACGTCCTCGCCCGCCGGGTCGAGCGGCGGCGCGAGGAGATCACCCTCGACGCGCTGACCGACGCCGGAGGAGTGCTGGCCATGCAGGACGCGGTCGAGTCGGTGCGGCTCGACGAGTCTGTGGGCCGCTACTGCGTCGCGCTGGCCGCCGCGACTCGCGAGCACCGCGAGGTGCTGACGGGTTCGTCGCCGCGCGGCTCGCTCGGTCTGGTGCTGGCCGCCCGCGCGTTCGCGCTGATCCGGGGCCGCGACTACGTCATCCCCGAGGACGTCAAGGTCGTCGCCCGGCCGGTGCTGGGGCACCGGATCACGATCCGCCCGGAGCTCTGGATGACGCACGCCAGTGGGCGCTCGGTCGTCGACGACGTGCTCGCGCAGGTGCCCACGCCGGCCACCCTCGAGCGCACGAAGTGAGACGTCGATGACCCCGTGGCGTCCGACCGCCGCGCTGAGCCGGGCGCTGGTGGTGGCGGGGCTCGGGATCGGCACCGCGGTGCTGGTCGGCGAGCCGGTCGGCCTGGTGCTGGTGGCCCCGCTGATCCTGTGTGCCGCGATGGGTCTGGCGGCCCGCCCGACGAGCACGCCCAAGGTGTCCTCCGACGTCGACCACCTCTCGCTCCACGAGGGTCAGGGCACCACCTCGCGGCTGCAGGTCACCGACGCCGAGGACGCCGAGCAGATCACCCGGGCGGTCGCCGACGCGGCGTACGTCGCGACCCATCCGGCCGAGGGCCGCGTGTCACGCCTGATGGCTGCGGGCCTGCCCGACCTGGAGATCAGCCCGCGTCGCTGGGGTCGCCGGGTGCTCGGGCAGGAGCGGGTGGCCTTCACGACCCGATGGGCCGGCTACCGCTGGGGCCCGGTGACCCTGCCCGGCCTGCAGATGCAGGTGCTGCCCGGCCCGACGGCGTACACCTCCCGGGCGGAGACGCCGCAGCCCAAGGGCCTGGTCGGCGCGCACCGTTCGGCGCGGCCGGGTTCCGGGACGGAGTTCGCGGGCATCCGGGAGTTCCAGCCCGGCGACCGGCTGCGCCGGATCAACTGGCGGATCTCCAGCCGCACCCGGAAGCTGCACGCGACCACGACCCGGGCGGAGGAGGACGCCGCCCTCCTGCTGGTGATCGACGCGGTCGCCGACCACGGACGCTCCGGCGGGGTGGACGGCGCCGCCAGCAGCCTCGATCTCACCGTTCGCGCCGCCGCCGCACTCGCAGAGAACGCCGTACGCCGTGGCGACCGGATCGCGCTGCGGGTGGTCGGCGGCAGCGGCCGGCAGCTGCGGTTCGGGTCGGGGTGGGTGCATCTGCGCAGGCTGCTGCTGGCGCTGTCGGCGATCCAGTCCGGCGGTGAGGGGCATCGGGCGCTGGCCACCCACGCGCGGGTGCCGTTGCGGGCCACCGAGGGCACCACGGTCGTGCTGCTGACTCCGATGCTGACCGAGGCGATCGCCACGGTCGCCGCCTCCACCGCGCGCCGCGGGCTGCCGACCCTGGTCATCGACACCCTGCCGCCCGACGCCGAGCCCGCACTTCCGGACGACACCGATCCCGTTCTGGCCGACCTCGCCTGGCGGATGCGCAAGGTGGAGCGCGAGCAGGTGCTCGCCGGGCTGTCCGGTCTCGGCTGTCCGGTGGTCGCCTGGCGCGGGCCGGGCACCCTCGACGACGTGCTGCGCCGGCTGGCCCGGCGCGCCCAGCTCCCGCAGGTTCGTGGCAGATGAGCGCGCTCCAATGGCCGCTCTCCCAGCTGGTGCCACGGCTGCTGATGCTCCTGGGCCCGTTGGTGGGCCTGGTCGCAGCGGCCGCCGCCGACGAACCGCCGCCCGGGTTTTTCACGGCGCTGGTCGTCGTTCTCGCGGTCGGCTGGGTGTTCATGCCGGAGTCGGTGCTGGGGACGCTGTGCCTCGCGATGGTGCTCATCTGGTGGGCAGTGACCGCCGACGTCAGGGGGCTGCCCGCGGAGGCGCTGGTCGCGGCCCTCGGGCTCCTGGTCGCGCATGTCGCCGCCATCGTCACCGCCTACGGGCCGCCCGAGATGGCCCTCGACACCCCGACCCTGCGGCTGTGGCTGACCCGCGGCGCGGCGGTCTTCGTCGCCGCGCCGGTGGTCTGGATGCTCGCCGTGCTGCTGCGCGACCAGCCGGAGCCTCCAGGAGTGTGGATCGCGGCGATGGTGGCGGTCGTCGTCGCAGCGGTCCTCGCGACGGTGGCGTTCGTACCCCCGCAGGAGCGAGTCGGTGACGGCTGAGCAGGACGAGTACGTCGAGCGGGTGCTGGAGTACGTCGAGCAGGTGCCGCGCGGCCGGGTCACGACGTACGGCTCGATCGCGGATGCGGTCGGCGGCGGCCCGCGCCAGGTCGGCGCCGTGATGTCCCGGCACGGCGGCCCGGTGCCGTGGTGGCGGGTGGTCCGGGCCGACGGGTCGCTGCCGCCGAGCCACGAGGTCGAGGCCCGCCAGTGCTACCTCGAGGAGGGCACGCCGCTGCGGCCATCGGGCTCGGTCGACATCGTCCGCGCGTTCTGGGCGCCGGAGGGCGACGTCTAGCGCAGCCGGTCGAAGTAGGCCGCGGCCTGGCGCACCTCCGCCAGCCGGTGCTCCCAGGTGACTCCGACGACGGTGAGCAGCGCGCCGGCGGCCCCGATCACGATCCACTGCGGGGCCTGGGCGGCGTACGGCGCCAGCTCCCGCACCACCAGCAGCCCGCCGACGGTGCCGCCCACCGCGATGGGTGCGTGCCAGCGGGCGAGGGTGCCGGCCAGCACCAGCCCGACGCACGCGACGCCCAGCCACGCGGCGCGCCAGGTCACCGGGTCCTCGAGGCACCACAGCAGCGACGGCACGGTCGCGAGCAGGAGCCCGGGGGTGAGTGCACGCGCCGTCGGTGTTGCCGGGTCGCGGTGCAGCCGGTCCAGGCCGACCACGAGCAACGCCAGGGCCGACGGGAGGGTGTAGGCCTCCGGTGCTTCGACGCCGAGGTCGGCCAGCCGGACCCAGGTCGCCGCGGCAAGCAGCAGCCCGCCGACCCAGCCGAGCACCCTGCGGTGCGAGTGCACCAGCGAGCTGGCGACGACCAGCGCGCCGGCGACGGTGAGATGCACGGCGGTCGCGGTGACCGGGTCGGTTGCCGCGGTGACGGCCACCGGTACCGCGAGCAGCGCGGCGATCCAGCCGGCCGCCTCGACCTCGGGCCGAGGCAGTGCCAGCGCGAGCAGACCGACGGTGAGCAGCACCGAATAGCCGCGCAGAGCCTCGTCCAGCCCCACCACGTCGGCGAACGCCCACACCGCGAGCGCTGCCGCCGGCGGGGAGACGGCGCCGCCGAGCAGTCGGTACGTCGCGCTCTCGCCCGGCCGCAGGCACCAGGCGCCGACCCCGGCCACCGTCAGGGCGGCGAGCCCGGTGAGCAGCGCACTGGGCAGCGCCGCGACCGTGACGACGAGCAGCACCGCGATCGCCACCGGGCGGGCGCCCGTCCAGAGCAGCAGTCCCGCGACGCCCACGAGCGCGGCGAGCGGTACGGCGAGCGGCACCGGCAGCAGCGCGAGCGAGCCGACCGCCCCGAGACCGAGGGTGGTGACGGCGGCCGGCCACCAGGCGGCCGGAGGTCGGACGCTCACCCAGGCCAGTGCGACCAGCGCGGCGACCCCGGCGAGCAGCAGCCACGGGGCCGCCACCGGGTCGACGGTCCCGAGCCGCACGTCGGCGTCCCGCGCGAACACCGGGCCGGTCGACCCGACGGCCCTGAGCGACTGCGCCGACAGCGTCAGCACCGCCACGAACACCGGCACCGCCGCGGCGAGTGCGGGGATCAGCGGCAGCGGCCGCCAGGCGTCGCGGGTCCGGAGCAGCCAGGCAGCCGCCGTCCAGGCCGCGGTCGCGGCGAGCGCCGCCCCGGTGGCGGCGGTGGCGCCCTCGTCGACGGCCGGCACGGCAACGGCGATCGTCAGCAGGGTGGCGGCCACCCCACCGAGTAGGGCCACCGCGGTCGGCTCGCGGCGGCTGGCGGACACCGGCAGCAGGACCAGGACCGCCGCGGCCACCAGCGCGAGGCCGGGTCCGGCCCAGACGTCGTGGAGCGTCGGCTCGTCGAGTGCGCGTACGAGCGCGTCCAGGGTCAGGTGCAGCCAGGGGAGCAGAGCGGCCGCGCCGCCGGCGTACGCCAGGACCTCGCGGCCGGTGCGCAGGCCCGCCCACGCGCCTGCAGCCAGCACCAGCACCGCCACCACGTCGACCACGTCGTCGGGCCCGGTCGCGCCGAGCGCGCCGGCGTACGCCACCAGCGCGGCGAACGCGGCAACGATCTGCGGCGACACCAGTCGGTACGGCGCGCCGGCCAGGGCCAGCGCGGCGACCGCGACCACGCCGCCGGTGAGCCAGGTGAGCTCGAGCGCCGTCGGTGCCCCCCACCACCCCGCGTTGTCGGCGCCCACCACGTCGAGGGCCACCAGCCCGAGCGCGACGACGCTCAGCGCCTCGCCGGCGACGCGTAGGCTGCGCCGGGCGGCCACCAGGCCGGACCCCGCGGCCGCCGCGGTGAGTCCGACCAGCACGACGGTGCGGCCGCCCACGCCGAGCCAGGACCAGGCGACGGCCAGGAAGATCACGGCGGCGACCAGCAGGCAGAGCGCGCCCAGCCCGAGCAGGATGCCCGGGACCGAGGTGGTGCGAACACCGGTCCGGGCCGCCGGGGGAGGTGCGGCGGCCGGGACCGGCTGCGGGGCTGCCATCTGCGCCGGCGCCCTGAGTCGGGCCAGCAGGTCGTCGGCGTGCCGCAGGACCTGGAACAGCTCGGCGGCGGTCGCGCCGTGCAGCGGCAGAGCGCAGGTGGGGCAACTGGCGGCGGTCATCGGCAGCGGGCCGCGGCAGTCGGGGCACGCGCGCGGGTCGGCGTAACGGCTCATGCCCCGATTTCGCCATCTGGCGCCCCCCGCCGACAGCGCGGGCCGACTCAGGCCGGCTGAGTACTGATACTCAACCGGGAGGGGTCAGTCGAGGGCGGCGACCACGTCGTCGTAGTCGGGCTCGGTGGCGATCTCCGGCACCAGCTGGGTGTAGGACACCTTGCCGTCGGTGTTCACGATCACGACGGCGCGGGCCAGCAGGTTCTCCCACTTGCCGTCGATCAGCCGGATGCCGTAGTCGTCGCCGAAGCTGGACCGGAACGCCGAGGCGACCGTGACGTTCTCGATGCCCTCCGCTCCGCAGAACCGCGACTGCGCCATCGGCACGTCGTTGGACACGCAGATGACGGTGGTGTCGTCGAAGCCCGCGGCCAGCTCGTTGAACTTGCGCACGCTCGCCGAGCACACGCCGGTGTCGACGCTCGGGAAGATGTTGAGGATCGTGCGGGTGCCCTCGGGAAGGGTCACCTCGCCGAAGTCCAGGCCGACCAGCGAGAACTGGGGGGCCGCGTCGCCGATACCGGGGAGCTCGCCGACGGTGTGGACGGCGTTGCCGCCGAGTGCAGTGGTAGCCATGACCCCGTTTCTAGCAGCCGTCGGGAAACTCCGGCTCGGGGAGGTGGCGCAGACCACGGAGTGGACTGGCTAACACGAGCGTGGACGCGACCAGGATGACCACTGCCATCACCGCGATCGTCTCCCGTACGCCGAGGTGCGTGCCGAGCCACCCCGCCAGGACACCGGCGACCGGCATGGTCCCGAAGTTGACCAGCTGGGTGGTGGTGATCACGCGGCCCATCAGCCGCGCGGGCACGTAGCGCTGTCGCCAGGCGCCGCGGACGACGTTGCCGGCGACCACGAACATCCCGACGAGGAACAGCCCCAGCGAGACCAGGGCGACGCCCGACCCGGGGCTGGCGAGGGGGACCAACAGGCAAGGCAGCCCGGCGCCGAGCAGGAACAGCGTGGAGGCGTACCCCGACCCGATGCGTCGCGAGATCCGGCTCGCGAAGATCGCGCCGACGAGCCCGCCGCTGCTGCCGACGGCCATCACCATGCCGACCCCCGACGGGTCGAGATCGAGGTCGCGCACCAGGAACAGGACGAGCAGGGCACCCATGCCGGTGTGGCCGAGGTTGGCCAGACCGCCGATCGCGGTGAACCAGGTGAGATAGCGGTCGCGCCGCACGAACGCGACGCCTTCACCGATCCGGGTCCGCAGCGGGACGGTGGGCGCCATGATCACCGGCGGCTCGTTCCGCGGCCGGATCCGCCACAGGCAGGCCGCGGAGACGAGGAAGCTGACGGCGTCGAGGAGGATCCCGAACGCGGCGGTCAACCACTGCGCCAGCAGGCCGCCGACCCCGGGCCCGGCGATCTGCATCGCCGACTCGGTGCCGAAGAGACGAGCGTTGGCCGGCTCCAGGTGCTCCTTCTCGACGACCTGCGGCAGGAACACGGCGTACGCCGTCCGGAAGAACACCGTGGCCACGCCTCCGACCAGAGCGACGAGGAGCAGCTGGCCGAGGGTGAGTACGTCGAGCCACCAGGCGAGCGGGACGCTGGCGTAGGCCGCGGCGGAGACCAGGTCCGCGGCGATCATCACCCCGCGGGCCGGCAGGCCGTCGACCCAGGCGCCGGCCGGCAGCCCGATCACCAGCCAGGGCAGCCAGGCGGCGGTTGCCAGGGCGCCCATGAAGCCGGGCCCGGCGTCGAACGCGATCACGGCCAGCAGCGGGAGCAGCACGATGCTGGTCGCATTGCCCAGGACGCTGACGCCCTCTCCGAGCCAGAGCAGCTGGAACGCGCGGTTGCGGGAGAGCGGCTCGAGGTCCGTGGTCCCGGTGGCGAGCGCGGTCATGCGGGGTCCCTCATGGCTGGGCCGGGAAGGCGCGGGCGAACAGGAAGACCGGCTCCCGGTCCACGCCGTCGTCGGGCGGTGGGCGATCGCTCCACTTCATCAGGACCTCGATCAGCTCCTCGCCGACCTGGAGCGTCTCCTCGGGTGAGAGCCGGAGCCAGTGCTGCGTCGCGAACGCGGCGTCGTCCCACACCGGGTCGGACTCGGAGTTGGACATCCACTCACGGGTGCGCTCGATCTGTCGTTGCAGGGCGAGCGCCTCCGCGGCGTGCGCCGCCGCGACCGCCGCGGTGTCGTCGGCGAACTCCTGCCGCGACCACCGGGTGCCGGGGGCAGCGAGCCGCCACCAGCGCTCGCGCCGGTCCTTGGCGAGCTCGGGCGCCTCGACCACCAGCTCCGCCTCGGCGAGGACCTTGAGGTGGTGGCTGGCGCTGCCGACGGCCTGCCCGGTGCGCTGGGCCAGCGCGGACGCCGTCGAGGGGCCGTCGACCTTGAGCGCGTCCATCATCCGGGCTCGGAACGGGTGGGCGAGCGCGGCCAGGGCCTTGGCTTCGGTGAGCCGACGGATCTCGGAGCGTGGCATGGGTCCGAGGCTAGATCAACAAGGATTGTTGTACAAGAGTTCTTGTGGAAATCTGAACGGGCGTCCACAACTGGTGCCAGCACCCCCGGCGTTCCTTCGGCACATGTCGCCGTCGTGGGTGTGTCATGGGTCTCACTAGTTTGAGCAGACCTCGGGCCTCTCACCCAGCGAAAGGGTCCTTACATGTCGATGTTCAAGTGGGACGTGGTCGATCCGAAACCCGGCCAGGCGGTGGCCCCGCACCAGCGCCTCGCGTGGGGGAAGACGGTCGGCCTCGGTGCCCAGCACGTCATCGCGATGTTCGGAGCGACGTTCGTCTTCCCGATCATCATGGGTCTCAACGCCAACCTCGCGATCATGATGAGCGGCATCGCGACGATCTGCTTCCTGCTGATCGTGAAGGGCAAGGTGCCGAGCTACCTCGGGACCTCCGCGTCCTTCGTCGGCGGCGCGACCGCCATCTACACCTATTCGGGCAGCGGCGGACCCGGTGGTCCCGCCGACGTCACCGGAGCGATCCTGATCGCCGGCGTGGTGCTCGCGATCGTCGGTGTGATCATCCACGTTCTCGGCGCCGACGCGGTCAACGCGGTGCTGCCGCCGGTGGTCACCGGCGCGGTCGTGATGCTGATCGGGTTCAACCTGGCCCCGGTCGCGACCCAGACCTACATGCCCTCCGACCCGTGGATCGCGCTCATCACGATGACCGCGGTGATCCTGATGGCCGTGGGCCTGCGTGGCTTCTTCGGGCGGATCGCGATCTTCCTGGGCCTGATCTTCGGCTACCTCATCTCCTGGCTCGCGGACGTGATGTTCGGAACCACCTCGCTCCCACTTCCGGGTGTGCCCGAGCCCGGACCGCATGACCGGGTCAACTGGGACGCCGTCAAGGACGCCGACTGGTTCGGGTTCCCGAGCCAGACCAAGGACGGCCTGGTGGGCAACCAGAACCTCGCCGGCAACCTCGACGCCGTCGGCTGGCACGCCCCGTCGTTCTCGATCACGTTCGCACTGCTGGTGCTGCCGGCCGTCATCGCGCTGGTCGCGGAGAACGTCGGGCACGTCAAGGCCGTCTCGGAGATGACCAAGACCGACCTCGACCCGGTGATGGGCCGCGCGGTGGCCGCCGACGGTGTCGGCACCGTGATCACCAGCGCCGTGGGCGGCTCGCCGACCACGACGTACGCCGAGAACATCGGCGTCATGGCGGCCACCCGGGTCTATTCGACGGCCGCCTACTTCGTGGCCGCGATCACCGCGATCCTGCTGGGCCTGATCCCGAAGTTCGGCCAGATCGTCAGCGTGACGCCGCCGGCGGTGCTCGGCGGGATCACGCTGGTGCTCTACGGCATGATCGGCCTGCTCGGCGCGAAGATCTGGAAAGAGAACAACGTCAACTTCGCCAATCCGGTCAACCTGGTCCCGATCGCGGCCGGCATCATCCTGGCCATCGGCAACGCGACGCTTGAGATCACCGACGACTTCGTGCTCAGCGGGATCGCGCTGGGCACCCTCGTGGTCGTCCTCGGCTACCACATCGCGCGCGTGGTGGCTCCGCCCGAACTCGACGATGACGGCGCGATCATCGCGGTGGGCCAGGAGGGCACCCACAAGGAGGACCACGCGCCACCGCACCACGACGACGACGAGAAGCGCTGACCGCTCCGGGGGGAACGCGACGCGGAGGCCGGCACCGATACATCGGTGCCGGCCTTCGGTTGTGTCCGCCGCCGGGGCCGTCTGGCAGAGATTGCCGACGGACTCGGCACCCGTAGGCAGATTGTGCCGTGGCCGGGTGGGGCGGCCCGGCGCTTGAATCGACGCGTGTCCACCCACGAGCTCGTCGTCGCCGACGCGACGTTGCGCGGCCGGGACGGCCGTTGGCAGCTCGGCGTCGACGACGGCCGGATCGCGGCCATCGGCCGGGAGCCGCTGAGCGGCGGCGAGGAGCTGGACGCGGGCGGTGCGCTGGTGACCGAGAGCTTCGTCAACGGGCACATGCACCTGGACAAGGTCTACACGCTGGACCGGATCGGCGACGCCGCGCTGACGGCGTACACCTCCGGGGAGATGGGGTCGGCGCTGCACTCCATCGAGCTCGCATCGGTGGTCAAGGATGGCTACGACCGGAAGTGGATCGAGCCGAACGCGCGCCGGGCCGTGCTCGAGGCGGTGCGGTACGGCGTGCGCCACGTGCTGGCCTTCGCCGACGTGGACACCAAGGCGCGGCTCGAGGGCGTGATCCCGCTGCTGGCGCTGCGCGAGGAGTTCCGCGGGGTGGTCGACCTGCAGGTGGTGGCCTTCCCGCAGGACGGGCTGCTGCGCGACCCGGGCGCCGAGGAGCTGGTGCGCGAGGCCGTCGAACTGGGCGCCGACGTCGTCGGTGGGATCCCGTGGATCGAGCACAGCGACGCCGAGGCGCGCGAGCACGTGCGCCGGATGTGCGAGCTGGCAGCTGCCCAGGGCCGCAGGGTGGCGATGCTGGTCGACGACGCCGGCGACGCGAGCCTCCGCACCACCGAGGTGCTCGCCGAGGCGATGCTCGAGCACGGCCTGGTCGGTCGCGGGGTGGCCAACCACGCCCGCGCCGTAGGCCTCTACGCACGCCCGTCCCTCGAGCGTCTCGCCGGGCTCGCCCGCCGGGCCGGGCTCGGCTTCGTCAGCGACCCGCACACCGGTCCGCTGCACCTTCCGGTCCGCGAGCTCACGGCGATGGGCGTGCCGGTCGCGCTCGGGCAGGACGACATCGAGGACGCCTACTACCCGTTCGGCCGGCACCACATGCTGGAGATCGCCTTCCTGGCCGCGCATGCGCTCGAGGCCGTCGACGCGGCGGGTATCGAGCTCGTCTACGACGCGGTGACGACGACCGCCGCCTCCGTGCTGGGCGTCAGCGGACACCGGCTCGAGGTGGGCGGCAACGCCGACCTGGTCGTCCACCACCAGTCGACCCTGCGCGAGGTGCTGGCCGAGCACGCGGCTCCGCAGCATGTCGTCGCATCGGGCAGGCTGGTGGCCAGCTCGACCTCGACCACCACGTTCCACCTCGACCAGGAAGTGAACGCATGAGCGAGTCCTCCAGCGGAGGCATCCGGATCGGCATCGACACCGGCGGCACGTTCACGGACGTCGTCGCCCTCGACGAGGCCACCGGTGAGCTGGTGACGACCAAGACGCCATCCACGCCGGGGAACCCGGCAGACGGGTTCCTGGCCGGCATCGAGAAGGTGCTCGGCCTGGTCGGAGCGACCGGCGACCGGATCTCCGCGGTCAGCCACGGCACCACGGTGGCGACCAACCAGCTGCTCGAGGGCAAGGTCGACCGGCTCGGGTTCATCACCAACACCGGCTACGAGGCGATGCTCGAGATCGCCCGGCAGTCCGTGCCCGACGGCTACGGCAACTCCTACTTCTGGGTGAAGCCGGATCGGATCGTGCCGCGCGACCTGGTGCGCGGCGTCGCCGGCCGGCTCGACTTCACCGGCGCCGAGGTGGAGCCGCTCGACGAGGACGGCGCCCGCGCGGCCGCGCGCTGGTTCCGCGACCGGGGCGTCACCACCCTGGGTGTCTGCCTGCTGCACGCCTACGCCAACCCGGCCCACGAGGAGCGGCTCCGCGAGATCCTCGCCGAGGAGCATCCCGACGCGGTGGTGTCGGTGAGCAGCGAGGTGCTGCGGGAGTACCGCGAGTACGAGCGGGCGATGACCACGCTGGTCGACGCGGCCGTGAAGCCGCGGCTGTCGGCGTACGTCACGAACATCACCGAGCGGCTCCGGGAGTACGGCGACCGCTCCATCCCGTTCTACGTGATGAAGTCCAACGGCGGGGTGCTGTCGGCGGACGAGGTCGTGCACCAGCCGATCACGACGGTGCTGTCCGGGCCGGCAGCTGGCGCACTCGGCGCCGCGCTGATCGCCAAGGTGGCCGGCCACCACCGGGTGCTGACCTCCGACGGCGGCGGCACGTCCACCGACGTCAGCGTGGTGATCGACGGCGAGCCCACGCTCACCACCGAGGGCTCGGTCGGTGTCTTCCCGTCGAAGATCCCGATGATCGACGTGGTCACCGTGGGCGCGGGCGGCGGGTCGATCGCCTGGCTCTCACCCGAGGGCACGCTCAAGGTCGGGCCGCAGTCGGCGGGCGCCGATCCCGGCCCGCTCTGCTACGCCAAGGGCGGCACCGACGTGACCATCACCGACGCGCATGTAGTGCTCGGCCGGATCCCGCCGCACCTGCTCGGCGGCGAGATCCCGCTCGACACGCAGGCCGCGCTCGACGGGGTCGACCAGCTTGCCGCGAAGCTCGGCCTGAGCCGGGAGGCCTGCGCCTCGGGCGTCCTCGAGATCTCGGCCTGGAACCAGGCCAACGCGCTGCGCCAGGTCACGGTCAAGCGGGGCCTGGACGTCCGCGACTTCACGCTGACGACGTTCGGCGGCTCTGGCTCGCTGCTGCTCTGCCGGCTGATGGACATCCTGGGCATCGGCACCGTGCTGGTGCCGCCCGATCCCGGCAACGTCTCGGCGTTCGGGCTGCTCACCGTCGACGTCAAGAACGACTACGTGCAGACCCACGTGGCTCTCGCCGACACGCTCGACCCGGGCTCGGTGACCGAGATCCTCGACGCGCTCACCGCCCAGGCCTCGGACGCGCTCGCGAAGGAGGGGTTCGCCGCCGCCGACCACCGCTACGCGCGCACCGCCGACCTGCGCTACTTCGGGCAGGCCTTCGAGGTGCGGGTGCCGGTTCCGGACGGGCCGATCGACGCGGCGGTGCTCGACGAGGTCGCGCGGCTGTTCCACGCCGAGCACAAGGGCCTCTACGGCTACGACTTCGCCGACGACGCCAGCCAGCAGGTCGAGTGGGTCAACCTCCGGGTCTCGGGGATCGGACCGATCCAGCGACCGGAGATCAAGAAGCACCCGATCGACGATGGTTTCGAGGCTCGCTCCGCTCGCACCTCAACCAGCGTGGCGAGGCCGGTCTGCTTCGAAGCGGCGGAGGGGTACGTCGACACCCCGGTGCTGTGGCGTCCCGACCTCCCCGTCGGCGCGGTGGTGGACGGCCCGGCGATCATCGAGGAGTTCGGCTCGACGGTGCCGCTGCACCCCGGGTTCACCGCCCGGATCGACGAGTACCTCAACATCATCGTGACCCGGAAGGCGGACCAGTGACCAGCAGGCGGGCCCCGACCCAGTTCCCGTTCGGCAGCCTCACCGACGACGCGGGTGCGGGCGCCGATCCGGTGCTGGTCGAGATCGTGCAGGGTTCGCTGGCCAGCGTGGAGATGGAGGTCGAGACCGCGATCGCGCGCACCAGCAGGAGCCCGATGATCCGCGACGCCCACGACTTCCGGGCCGGCATCCACGACCGGCTGCTGCGCAAGCTGACCGGCCGCTCCTACTCCGCACTCGTGCACCCGATCGCCCGCGACTTCCCGATCGAGGAGATGCGCGAGGGCGACGTGTTCTTCCACAACGACGTCTATCGCTCCGAGGGCGGCATCGGCCACCTTCCGGACCTGTGCGTCACCGTGCCGGTCTTCAGCAGCGGCCGGGTGGTCGCGTTCGTGCAGGCATTCGGCCACCACGACGACATCGGCGGCGCCGTGCCGGGCTCGATGCCCTCCGACGCGACCAGCGTCTTCGAGGAGGGCCTGATGGTGCCGCCGATCCGGCTGTGGGACGCCGGCGTGCCCAACAAGGCAGCGCTCACGATCATGACCCGCAACTCCCGGATGCCGGAGAGCCTGGCCGCCGACCTCGACGCCGAGTGCTCCGCGTGCCTGATGGGCGCCCGCCGGCTCGGCGAGCTGTTCGACAGGTACGGCGTCGAGGCCGTCGAGTCCTGCTTCGACGCGATCATCGACCGGACCACCACGACGTACCGCCGCGAGATCCTGGGCAAGATCCCGGTCGGCACCTGGGTGTGGGAGGACTACGCCGAGCACGACGGCGTCGACGAGCCGATGCTGCACGCGCAGCGGATCACGCTGACCCGCACCGGACCCGACGATCCCGACGGCGAGCGGCTGATCCTCGACTTCGATGGCACCTCCCCGCAGGCCAAGGGGCCGATCAACCACTGCGGCGACTACAGCGACGGCGTGTTCCTCAAGAAGTGGCTGGCGCCGATCCTGCGCAACCTCGCCGACAGCCCGGAGCGGATGGCCGAGCTCGACGTCAACGAGGGTGTGGTGCCGCTCATCGAGATGCGGTTCCCGCCACCGGGCACGCTGCTCACCCCGGTCTTCCCGGCGCCGACCAACGCCCGCACGTTCGTGATCCTGCGGCTGCTCGGGGTACTGGCCGGCGTGCTCGCCAAGGCGGTCGACGGCCGGATGCCGGCCGACCAGGAGACGATCCGCTACACCGGGGTCTACGGCGAGGACCTCGACGGCCGGCCCTACCTGATGCGCGAGGTGCTCGGCGGCGGCTCGGGCGGCCGCTACTACGCCGACGGCGAGGACACCATCCACGTCGTACCGGACTCGCGGAACCTGCCCACCGAGTTCACCGAGGCCCGGTTCCCGTTCCGGGTCGAGTCGCTCTCGCTTGCCATGGACAGCGGCGGGGCCGGGAAGTATCGCGGCGGCCTCGGCTACGAGAAGCACATCCGGATGCTCAAGGACGCGCACTTCATGTCCATCGCCGACCGGTCGATCCTCGCCTGCTGGGGCGTCAAGGGCGGTCTCGCCGGCACGCCATTCCAGGTCACGATCGACGCCGGGGGCCCCGGCGAGCGCGAGGTCGACGCCCTCGCCGACGCCGAGCCGGTCAAGGCGGGCGAGGTGATCCGGATCCGCACCACCGGCGGTGGCGGCTGGGGCGACCCGATGCAGCGCGACCCGGAGCTGGTGGTCCGCGACGTCGTCTGGCGCAAGGTGTCCCGCGAGGCCGCGCTGGCGACGTACGGCGTGGTGCTGACCGGCGACGACCTCGACGAGCTCGGCCACGACCCGGGGGCCACCGCGGCCGAGCGCGCGACCCGGACTGGTGCCGCGGCGGCGTTCTTCGACCGCGGTCCCGGCTACGCCCGGCTGTCGGGCGGACCCAGGCACGCCGACGTGGACGTGGTCACGGCATGAGAGTGATGCTCGCCCTTGGTGGCAACGCGATGACCAACCGCGACGGCCGGGCCCGGCCCGAGGACCAGATCGCGGCAGCAGAGGTCGCGATGGAGGCGGTCGCCGCGCTGCTCGAGCACGAGGCCGAGGTCGTGATCACCCACGGCAACGGCCCCCAGGTCGGCAACCTGCTGGTCAAGAACGAGCTCGCCGCAGCGGTGGTGCCGCCGGTGCCGCTGGACTGGTGCGGCGCCCAGACCCAGGCGACGCTGGGCTTCGTGCTGATGAACGCGCTCGAGGCATCCCTGGCCGAGCGGGACGTGAAGCGGCAGCTGGCCACCGTGGTGACCCGCACCCTCGTGGACCCCGACGACCCCGGCTTCACGCACCCGAGCAAGCCGATCGGCCGCTACCTCCCCGAGGACCAGGCCGCGCTGCTGATCGAGCACGGCGAGTCCTGGGAGGACCGCGGCGAGAAGGGGTGGCGGCGCCTGGTCGCCTCGCCCGCACCCCTCGAGGTCCTGGACGCGCCCGCCGTACTCGCCCTGATCGAGGCCGGGTTCGTGGTCGTCGCCAACGGCGGCGGCGGCATCCCGGTGGTGCGCGAGGACGGCCGGCTGCGCGGTATCGAGGCCGTGATCGACAAGGACCTCGGCGCGGCGCTGCTCGCCCGCGTCGTCGACGCCGACACGCTCGTGGTGGCGACCGACGTGTCGCACGCCGTGATCGCCTACGGCACCCCCGACGCCGCGCCGATCGGGAAGGTGACCGTGGCCCAGATGCGCGAGTACGCCGCGGCCGGCCACTTCGCCAGTGGGTCGATGGGACCCAAGGTCGACGCCGTGTGCCGGTTCGTCGAGGCGACCGGCCACCGCGGCGTGATCACCAGCCTGGACAACATTCTCGACGCGGTGACCGGTGAGTCCGGGACCGTCGTCGTACCCGACTGACCCGCACGACCCTAGGAAAGGAACGTCATGCCCTCCGCCATCGAAGTCCGCAAGGTCCCGATCCACTCCGTCGCCGACGCCTCCGAGCTCGCGAAGCTCATCGACGAGGGGGTGATGGCGGCCGACCGGGTGATCGCGATCATCGGGAAGACCGAGGGCAACGGGGGAGTCAACGACTACACCCGGATCATCGCCGATCGCGCGTTCCGTGAGGTGCTGATCGACAAGGGCGCCCCCGCCGAGCAGGTCAAGGAGGTGCCGATCGTCTGGTCGGGCGGCACCGACGGGGTGATCAGCCCGCACGCCACGATCTTCGCCACCGTCGACGCCGAGCCCGTGGACGACCCGCGGCTCACGGTCGGCTTCGCGATGAGCGAGGTGCTGATGCCCGAGGACATCGGGCGGACGGCCATGGTCACCAAGGTCGCCGACGCCGTGAAGATCGCGATGGAGCGGGCCGGGATCACCGACCCGGCCGAGGTGCACTACGTGCAGACCAAGACGCCGCTGCTGACCATCAACACCATCCAGGACGCCAAGTCGCGCGGCAAGACGGTGTGGACCGAGCACACCCACGAGTCGATGGACCTCTCCAACGGGTGTACGGCGCTCGGCATCGCCGTCGCCCTGGGCGAGATCGAGATGCCGACGGATGCCGACGTGATGCACAACCGCGAGCTCTACTCCTCGGTGGCGTCCTGCTCCTCGGGCGTCGAGCTCGACCAGGCGCAGGTGGTCGTCGTCGGCAACGCGCCGGGTGTCGGGGGTCGCTACAAGATCGGCCACTCCGTGATGAAGGACGCGCTCGACCAGGACGGGATCTGGGACGCGATCCGCTCTGCCGGGCTCGACCTGCCCGAGCGCCCGCGCACCGCCGACCTCGACGACAACCTGGTGAACGTCTTCCTCAAGTGCGAGGTCTCGCAGGACGGCCAGGTGCGCGGCCGCCGCAACGCGATGCTCGACGACTCCGACGTGCACTGGCACCGGCAGATCAAGGCCTGCGTGGGCGGGGTGACCGCTGCGGTCACCGGCGACCCCGCGGTCTTCGTCTCCGTGTCGGCGGCCCACCAGGGCCCCGACGGCGGCGGGCCGGTCGCCGCGATCGTCGACCTGGGCTGAGCTCCGCTCAGTCGAGCGCCGGACAGACGTCGTAGAGGACCGGCGAGGGGCTAGCGGTTTCGGGGAGGTCGTCGGCGGCGCGCCAGCGGCCGAGGTTCCACTCGAGCCAGTCGTCGTCGGCCTGCTCCCTGCCGTCCAGCACGCACGCGCGTACGTCGTCCGGGAGCGTGGTGAGTACCGGCACCGCGTCGTCGGAGAGACCTCCCAGGTAGGCCCAGTCGATGTCGCCGGTCTCGACGTAGCGGTCGACGTTGCGCTGGGCGATCCACGCGTCCGGGTTGATCCCGGCCAGCGCCAGCACCAGACCGGCGCCGCTCAGCAGCGCGAACCGGGGCAGCCAGGCCGCCTTCAGGGTGATGCCGGCGGCCACGACCGCGAGGACGAGCAGCCCGAGCCAGCCCTCGAAGACGTCGACCAGGAGGCGCAGCTCGGTGAAGCCGTAGGCCTCCTGGTAGACGTGCATCCGGTAGAGCGCCGAAGCGACCACCACCAGGGTCTGCACGCACAGGAAGCCGAGCGCCGCCCGCAGCCACAGCCGGTCCGTCGGAGTCTCGCGGGGCGCCTTGCGGGCGGCCGCCCAGATCACCAGGAGCGTCAGCGCGGTGGCCACGGTCAGCTGCCCGAAGCCCTCGTGGACGTAGTCGGCGTACGTCAGCCCGGTGGTGCGCTGCAGGTAGTCGTGGCCACCGAAGATCACCGTCGCCTGCGCCACCAGGAACGCCGCGAACACCGCGTCCACCACCAGGACCGGGGCCAGCCACTCGAAGGGCCGGTTCACCGGCCGGACCTCCTCCTTCGGCTGGTCGACCCGCGGCGGATTGAGGGCGAGGTACGCCGCCGCCAGCACGATGCCGCCCACGGCCACGCCGATGAACGCGCGGAGCACGAACGACTCCAGCTCTAGGTCGGGGACCAGCGCGTCCGCCCACTCCGCGAACAGCGCGTCGGCCGAGGCGAAGAGGAGTCCGAACACCAGCAGCCCGGCCGCCGACCAGACCGCGGTGCGGAGCAGCGCCGCCGTGTTCCCGCCGCCGGTCAGCCCTCCCAGGGTGCGGCCGAGCCATGGCAGGCCCCGGAGACCGGCGAGCGGCCCAGAGATCCCGGAGAGCACGAAGCCCGGCATCGTGCGGGCGCCGGTGACGCCGCACACGGTGACGACCGCGCCGGTGACCACGCTCAGCGCGATGATCCAGTCGGCGTCGCGCAGCATCGTGACGGCCGCGAGCAGCACGCAGATCAGGGCGCAGGCCTGGGTGAACCGTTCGCTGCCGCGCGCGCTGGCCGCCATGATCACGCCACCGCCCACCAGCAGGACAAGGAACGTGCCGATGCCGGCGTCCCGATAGGGGAGCACGGTCGCCGCCAGCAGCCCCACCCCGAGCGCGCTCAGGAGCACGGACACCCGACCCGGGATCCGGCGGTCGGGCCAGAACGAGCCGAGCAGCTCGTCGACCAGCGAGGACGGGGGTACGGCGGTCGGCGGCAGGGGAGCCGGGGCGGCGGGTGCGGGCATGGACTTCTCCTCGGTGGGGACGGGGCGGACGGGCGGCGCGGCCGGGAGGTCGACCCGGACCCGAGCCCCCGGGTTGCCAGGGACGGGGTCGACGAACGCGATGCTCCCGCCGTGGAGGTCGGTCACCCAGCGGGCGATGGCCAGGCCGAGCCCGGTGCCACCGCCGCCGTCGGTGGCGCTCAGGGTGCCGAACGGCTCGAAAGCGCGCTCACGGTCGGCGTCCTCGACGCCCGGGCCCTGGTCCGCGACCTCGATCCGGTTGAGCTCGCCGATGCGGGCCGCGGTCACCAGCACCAGGCCGCCGGCCGGGCTGTGCCGCGAGGCGTTGTCGAGCAGGTTGGCGACCAGCTGGCGCAGCCGCGCCGGATCAGCCGGTACGACGAGGTCGGGCGGCTCGACGCGGACGTCGTACTCCACCGGGCGGCCGGTCACCCGCGCCTCGGCGACCGCCTCCGCGAGCAGCGGTGCCATCGCGACGGGCTCTGGAGTGAGTGGGGCCTTGCCGGCGTCCACCCGGGCCAGGTCGAGCAGGTCCGTGACCAGGTCGCCGAGCCGCTCCGCCTGGGCGAGGGCCGGCTGGAGCGAGCGCGGGTCGGCGGGTTCGGTGCCGTCGACGAGGTTCTCGAGCACGGCACGGAGCGCGGTCAGCGGCGTACGCAGCTCGTGGCTCACGTTGGCCACGAGCTCGCGCCGCTGGCGGTCGACCATTGCCAGGTCGTGGGCGGTCCGGTTGAAGGCGCGGGCGAGCTCGCCGACCTCGTCCCGGGAGGTCTCGCTGACGCGGACGGCGTAGTCGCCCTTGGCCATCCGGCTGGCTGCCGCGGTCATCTCGCGCAGCGGAGAGGTCATGCCGACGGCCAGAAGCTGGGTGACGGCCAGGGCCATCAGGATCGTGACCGGGATGCTGAGCCAGGGAGATACGCCGCCGGCCCGGCCCACAGAGGCCACGATCGAAGCGACCACGACGCTGGCGGCGACCAGCAGTCCGAGCTTGACCTTGAGCGAGCGGACCTGGGCCAGTGGCTGGCCGGTCACCCCGCGTCGCCCTCCTCGAGGGAGTAGCCGACGCCGTGCACGGTCCGGACCCTGTCGGACCCGATCTTGGCGCGCAGCCCCTTCACGTGGCTGTCCACCGTGCGGGTGCCGGACGCGCCCGGCCAGCCCCAGACCTCGGCCAGCAGCCGCTCGCGGGTGACCACGGTCCCGGGCTCGGCGGCGAGGCAGGCCAGCAGGTCGAACTCGGTCGGGGTCAGCCGCACCTCGATGTCGTCACGCCACACCCGACGGGCGGCCGGGTCGACCCGCAGGCCGCCCACCTCGATCGGTCGCCGGCCGGCCAGCTCGCCGGCCCGGTCGACCCGGCGGAGCAGGGCCGCGACCCGGGCCACCAGCTCCCGCATCCGGAACGGCTTGGTCAGGTAGTCGTCGGCGCCGACCCCGAGCCCGATCAGCACGTCCGCCTCGTCGTCGCGGGCGGTCAGCATCAGGACCGGCACCGGCCGCTCGGCCTGGATCCGCCGGCACACCTCGTGCCCGTCGAACCCGGGGAGCATGACGTCGAGCAGCACCAGGTCGGGTGCGTGCTCCTCGAACGCCGAGACCGCCGTGGGGCCGTCGAAGGCCCGCACCACGTCGTACCCCTCGGACACCAGGCGGTCGGAGACGGCCTGGTTGATGATCGGCTCGTCCTCGACCACGAGAATCCGCCGGCTGCTCATGCCAGCAGCGTATGAGCGCGCCCGGGTGGGAGGCGGGGACGACTCGTGAAGGTTCTGTGCAGATCGCCGGCGCTCAGGCGCGCGCCGACGCGGACCGTCGACCGAGTGCCAGCGTCAGCAGCACTGCCGCACCGACCCCGATGACCGGCGGGATGCCGACCTCGTAGTGGTCGGAGAGCCAGGCCAGCGCGCTGGCCACCGCATAGATCCCGAGGTTGGTCACGTTGACCACCGGCAGCTGCGCCCCTTCCGGCATCCCGCGGCGCCAGCGGGCGAAGTAGTCGCCGATGATCACGCCACCCAGCGGCGGGATGAAGATGCCGAGCAGCACGAGGTAGTCGACGAGGTGCTCGTGCACGCCGGCCAGGGCCAGGACCGTGCCGATCACCGACCCGCCCACCACGAACGGCGTCTTGCTCGGCTTGCGGAACAGCTCGGCACCCGCCACCCCGAACGCGTACGCCGTGTCGGCGTTGCTCTTCCAGAGGTTCCCGAACAGCAGCACCAGGCCCCAGCCGACCAGGCCGAGCTCGTAGAGCACCAGCACGAAGTCGCCCTGGCCGAACGTGATCGCGCCGATGGCGCCGAAGAAGATCATCAGCCCGTTGCCGATCAGGAACCCGATCAACGCCGCCGCCACCGCCTGGCCGCCGGTGCGGCCGAACCTGGTCCAGTTGGGCGCCTGGGTGCCCGCCGACACGAAGGTGCCCACCACGGTGGTGATCGCCACGGCCAGCGGCATCGAGGACGACGGGTCGACCCCGGCCAGGCCGGACCAGCCGCCGACCTCGTCCAGCGAGCGGCTGAGCACCCACAGCGCGAGGATCAGGATCAGCGGGGTGGAGACGAGGGACACCCAGTACATCCCGCGGTAGCCGTAGCAGGCGGTGACGCACATCAGGACGCTGGTCACGATCATCACCGCGGCCTTCGCGCCGTACGCCTCCCACGAGAAGGCCTCGGCGGTGAGCTCGCCGATGGTGCCGACGATCACGCCGTACCAGCCGATCTGGGTGCCGCCGAGCAGGATCGACGCCAGCGACGAGCCACGCGATCCCAGCGAGTAGCGAGCCATCACGACCGTGGTCAGTCCGGTCCGGGCGCCGATCCAGCCCAGCAGCGCGACGTACGAACCGAGGATCAGGGACCCGGCCAGGATCACCAGCACGAGGTCGCGGAGCGCGAACGCGTCCCCGAGGGCCGCTCCGGCCAGCATCGTGGGCGTGAAGATCGTGAACCCGAGCAGTACGACGGCGAGCGAGAAGAACGACTTGCGGGCGTGGGCCGGGACGGGCGTGACGGGGTAGTCGAGGTCGACGACCTGCCCGTCGGCGACGGTCTCGGGCTCGGTGCGCACGTCGGGGGTGCTCATGCCTGCTCCCCGATGTCCTCGGCCCACAGCTCGGGACGCTCGGCCAGCATCTTCTCCATCAACGCTCGGCACTCGGGGTCGTCGACGACGTCGATGACGGTGCCGTGGTAGCGCAGCCACTCCTCCGACTGCTGGAAGCTGCGGTTCTCGCCCACCACGATCCGGGGGATCTCGTACAGGAGGGACGTTCCCGCGCACATCCAGCACGGCGAGAGAGTGGTGTAGAGGACGCTGTCGCGGTAGACCTGCGCGGGCAGCCGGCCGGCCCGCTCGATGCAGTCGGTCTCGCCGTGCCGGATGGCGCTGCCGAGCTGGAAGCGCCGGTTGCGGCCCACGGCCAGCACCTCGTCGCCGTGCACCAGGGCGGCGCCGATCGGCACTCCACCCTCGTCCCACCCGATGCGCGCCTGGTCGATCGCGAGGTCGAGGTACTTCTGCTCGGACGGGTCGGCCATGGTGACTCCCGGGTCGGCGTCGGACGACGCTCTGGATGTGGTGCAGGCCACGAGACCAGATCTCGTCCGGATGGAAAAGGGACATACTGTCCATGCTGCTCGTGCTCTTGGCTGTCGTTATGCCCCATGGTTGGAGTCGTCGTGCTGGTGCCGCTGACCGAGGTGCTCGCCCTGCCCTCGTTCCGTGCCGCGGCCGCCACCGTCGCCGTGGGCGAGGTCGACGACGTGCTGGTCCGGTGGGTGCACTCCTCCGAGGTCTACGAGATGGGGTCGCTGCTCGCCGGCGGCGAGGTGCTGCTGACCACCGGGCTGGGGCTGCACGGCCGTTCGCCCGAGCAGCTGGCGGCGTACGTCGACCAACTGGCCGATGCGGGGTGCGTGGCGATCGGCCTCGAAGTGGGGCGCTCGCTCTTCGAGGTCCCCGCCCCGATGCTGGAGGCCGCCGGCCGGCGGGGCCTGGTGCTGATCACGTTCGGCGACGTCGTTCCGTTCGAGCGGATGGTCGAGGACTTCCACGAGCTGCTGCTCCAGCACAAGCTGGGAGCGGCGCGGTCTGCCGAGCCGCTGTGGCGCGACTTCCTCGCCGTGGTCGTTGCCGGTGAGGGGCTGCGGGCGCTGCTCGACGCGATCTCTCGTGCGGCAGGCAGCCTGGTCGAGTACCACGACACCGACGGCCACGTGGTCGAGCGCAGCCGCATCTCCTCGGTCGGGTCAGGGACCCAGGAGGTCGCGGCCGACGTCCGCGTCGCCGCCGGATCGGCCGGCACGCTGGTGATCCGCGGGGCGCCCACCCGCCGGCGTACGGCCGTGGCCGAACGCGGCGCGATCGCCGTCGCGTTGGAGCTGGGGCGGCATCCCGGCGTCGGACAGCGGCCCTCGCTCGCCCAGTCGGCGATTACCGACCTCGCGACCGGCGTACTCGCCTCGGGCGGCGACGTGCACCGCCGCCTCACCGAGGCCGGGTGGGTGCTGGCCGACGGCCAGCACGTCATCGCCGCCGCGATCGCCATCGACCCGCGGACGCCGGTGCTCGACCTGGTGCCCGCCCTGGAGGAGGCCTTCACCCCGGTCAGCGGAGCCCCGCTGGTGGGCGCCGTCGGCAGCGACGCCGTGGTCCTGCTGCGCGGATGGACCCGGCCGCTCCCGCAACGGGTCCGGACCCAGATCGAGGAGGCCGCCGCCAACATCGCGGCACTGGCTCCGGCGGCGGGCCAGGTCGTGGCGGTCGGTGCTCCCACGGCGGACCTGTCCGGCGTCGCCGCGCAGGTCGACCAGGCTCGCGAGGTGCTGCGCATCGCGCAGCGGTTCGGGATCCGGTCCGGGGTGGTGCTGGCGCGCGACGTCGGCGCCCAGCGGCTGCTGGCGACCGGGGTGGACCCGGCGGTGGTCTCGGCGTTCGTCGCCGAGCAGATCGGCCCGCTCATCGAGCACGACCGGGCGCACTCCTCCGACCTGGTGCGCACCCTCGACGGCTATCTCGCCGCGGGCATGGCCAAGGCCGCAACGGCCCGCGCCCTCGGCATCCGGCGGCAGTCTCTGTACGGCCGGCTGGCCCGGATCGAACGACTGCTGGGCGTCAACCTCGGCAACCCGGTGCATGTCATGGGGCTGGGCGTCGCGCTGACGACGTGGCGGATGCGGACCGGGCTCGACCCACAGGCCGTCTTCGAGCGGGCTCAGCGAGCCCCGTGACTCCTGGTCAGGAGTCCAGCCAGTCCCGGATCGCGTCGCCGTGCTGGTCGAGGGTCGGGGGCGGCAGGTGGGTGGGCCGGCCGCCGGAGTGCTTGTCGTCATCGAACCTGATCGGCGACCCCGGCAGCTCGAGAGTGCCGAGGGTCTCGTGGTCCACCGACACCAGCAGGCCCTGGGAGCGGGTCTGGTCCCAGTTGTAGACGTCGTCGAGGGTGCGCACCTTGCCCGATGGGACGCCGGCCTCGGACAGCGCGGCCAGGCAGTCCTCGGCCGTCCGGTCGGTGAACAACGCCTCGATGACCTCGATCAGCTCGTCCCGGTTGCCGACCCGGTCGGAGTTGGTCGCGAACCGCGGGTCGGCCGGGTCGAGGTCGAACGCCGCACAGAACGCGCGCCACAGGCCCTCGGAGCCGCAGGCAATCTGGATCGGCGCGCTGGACGTGGCGAACATGCCGTACGGCGCGATCGACGGGTGGTGGTCGCCGGCCAGGCCGGGCACCTCGCCGGCCACGGTCCAGCGGGTGCCCTGGAAGGCGTGCACCCCGATCATTCCGGCCAGCAGCGAGGTGCGGACCACTCGGCCGGTGCCGGTGCGCTCCCGCTCGTGGAGGGCGGCGAGCACGCCGTACGCGCCGTACATGCCGGCGGTCAGGTCCGCGATCGGCACGCCGACCTTGGTGGGCAGCTCGGTGCCGGTGATCGACATCAGCCCGCCCTCGCCCTGCGCGATCTGGTCGTAGCCAGCGCGGCTCGCCTCGGGGCCGTCGTGCCCGAACCCGGTGATCGAGAGGATCACCAGGCGCGGGTTGAGCTCGTGCAGCCGGGCGACCGGGAAGCCGAGCCGGTCGAGGACGCCGGTACGGAAGTTCTCCATCAGCACGTCGGCGCGCGCGACCAGTCGGGCCAGCACGTCCTTGTCGTCGTCGGACTTGAGGTCGAGGACGATCGACTCCTTGTTGCGGTTGGCCGACATGAAGTACGTCGACTCGCGCGCGCCCGGCTCGCCGACGAACGGCGGGCCCCACGACCGGGTGTCGTCGCCGCCGGGGGACTCCACCTTGATCACCCGGGCGCCCATGTCGCCGAGCATCATCGCGGCGTGCGGGCCGGCCAGGGCCCGGGTCAGGTCGAGGACGACGAGGTCGGACAGGGGACCGCTCATTTCGGGGTCCCCGCGGCGTTGTTCGACGGAGGAGCGGAGCGGGGGAGGCGAAGAACGTCGTGGGGTGTTGTGTGTTCCGCCAATCGGGTCAGTGCCTTCGGGAAGATCTCGGCGGGCGGCGTGACCAGGCCGGCGCCGACCTGACCCACCCCGGCGACCTTGCCGGCCATCCCGGTGTTGATCTGCGGGAGGATCCCGGTGCGGCACACCTTCGTCACGTCGATGCCGGTCGGGGTGCCCTGGAACTCCAGCACCGGCACCGCCCAGCGTGGGTTCTCGCCGAGGGTGATCTCGTGCATCCGCCGGGTGGTGGCCAGCGCATCGGGGACCGAGCCGCCGACGAACCGGACGATCGCGGGCGCAGTGGCCATCGCAAACCCACCGATGCCCGCCGTCTCGGTGATCGCGGAGTCGCCGATGTCGGGGTTCGCGTCGTCGGGTCCGTAGTCGCCGAGGAAGAGGCCGTCGGCGAGCTGGGCCGGGCCGGTGAACCACTCGTCGCCGGTGCCCGCGACCTGGATGCCGAAGTCGGTGCCGTTGCGCGCCATCGCCACCACCATCGTCGACCCGTCGATCCCGCGGGCCGCGTCCAGCGCGAGCTTGCAGGCGGGCATCGCGAGGTTGAGGAAGAAGTGGTCGTTGCCGCCGATGAACCGCACGGCCTCGGCCACGTCGGCTGCCGCCGCGCCCGCCACATCGATCGACCCGACCATCGCCGGGCCGAGGTCGCGGAGCAGCATCAGGGTGCCGGCGCGGTTGCGGTTGTGCGCCTCGTCGCCCATCTGCAGCATCTGGGCGAGGATCCCGGTCACGTCGACCGGGTCGCCCGCGCGCACCGCCGTCTGCAGCAGCGGGCCGAGCACGTCGTTCATCCAGCGCAGCCGGGTGAGCACCTCGGGGCCGTAGGCGCCGTACCGCAGCACCTTGCCGAGCCCCTCGTTCAGCGTGCAGTGGGTACGCCGGCCGCTGGCCCGGTCCTCCAGCACCCACACCCACATGCTCGGGGTCACCACCCCAGCCATCGGCCCGACCGTGCCGCGGTGGTGGCAGGGCTCGAGGCTGACCGACGTACCACTCTCGAAGAGCGCGACCGCGTCCTCGGGGTCGTCCACCAGGCCCTCGAGCGCAGCGCCGCCGAGCAGCGCTCCGCGCAACGGTCCGGCGGCGCGCTCCCACTCGATCGGCGGGCCGGCGTGCAGGAACTCGCCCGCCTGCAGGCCCAGTGCCTCCGAGGCGGGCAGCACGTCGACGAGGTGTGCGGTCACGTCGAGCATCGCGGCCAGCGCCTGCTGGTTCGCGTCCCGGCGCCGCGGGTCCGCGACCACCTTCGCCAGGTCGCCCTCGGTGCCGGTCATCGGCGGGCGCCAGTCGACCCGGGTGACATCGACGGCCTGGGCCTCGACGGCGTCCGCGAGCAACCCGGCACCGGTGTTCACGACGTGCATCAGGCCCTCCCGAGAAGCTCGATCGCGCGGCGGGTGGCCAGCGCGTTGGACAGGTGTACCTCGGCCCCGGCCGCGGTGAGCGCCTGGACCTGGCGGTCCCGGTCCTGGGGGTCCGCAGATGTTCCGACGACGGTGATCACGACCGGCTTCGCGACGTCCTCGAGCGCCGGGGCGAGCAGCGCCGCCGGGTCGGCCTCAGCGCCGTGGCCGAGCACCACGTCGAGCAGCAGCACCCCGACCTCGGGGTCGGCCGCCGCGCGGGCGAGCTCCTCGAGCCGGAGCGTCGGGTCGATCATCGGATGCGCCCGGCCCTGCGTGTACTGGTCGTCGCCGAAGTCGATGAACGTCCCCGCGTCCGACCCAGCGATCAGCGAGGCTTCCTTGCAGAGGGTGCCGCCGACGAACAGTCCCGCAACAGTGGTTGAGGTGCGAGCAGCGTCAGCGACGAGCCTCGAAACCACCGGCCAATCAGGCACGTCACGCCCGAGGCGGGTCAGCACCCGCTCGGCGGCCGCGGTGAGGTCGGGCTGCCCGGGTCCGAGGAGCGCCAGCTCGACCGGCGTCGCCAGCGACTCGGCGTACGCCGTGATGTCGGTGGCCACCTCGGGCGCGGGCGGCTTGGAGACCAGCACGATCAGCTCGACGGCCGGGTCCTCGTCGAGGCGGCGCAGCGCCTCGCGGGTCGCGAGGCCGCCGACCTCGGCGGAGAGGTCGCGGCCGCCAACCCCTAGAGCGGAGGAGACGCCGACACCGGCGTGGTCGAGCAGGGCGAGCAGCTGCTGGCAGCCGGTGCCGGACGCGGCGACCATGCCGACAGGTCCGGGGCTCACCACGTTGGCGAAGCCGAGGCCGACGCCGTCGAGCACGGCGGTCCCGCAGTCGGGACCCATGACCAGGATCTGGCGGTCGGCCGCAGCGCGCTTGAGCGCGACCTCCTCGGCCACCGGCACGTTGTCGCTGAAGATCATCACGTCGCGGCCGGCGTCGACCGCGTCCATCGCCTCGGGCAGCACGTGCTGACCGGCGACGGACACCAGCACGACCGCGTCCGGCGTCTCGCGGAGGGCGGCCGCGGTGGTGCGCGGGGGAGCCTCCTCCGTCGCGCCAGTGGGTCGCCGGGTCGCATCCGTGAGCGCCTGCGCCACGCCGGCAAGCGCGGCGTCCAGTGTCTCGGGGTCGTCGAGCCGCAGCGCGACGACGAGGTCGTTGGGTGTGGCCTCGGCGGGGATGTCGAAGCCCATCCCGGCCAGCACCTCGAGGTTCAGCTCGGTGGCCATCGCCACCTGGGCGGCCGCGACTCCCGGCAAACCTTGGACGCTGCGACTGACCTGGAGCAGGGTCACGGAGTCGGCGAACGCACCGGGCCGGAGCTCTACGTGGGTCGTCATGCGGCCAGCGCCCATCCCGCGCCCTCGAGCAGGCCTGCGCCCGAGGTGTGCCCGATGGCGCGCAGCGAGGTCGTCGCCTGGTCCTCGCGAGGCGTGCCCAGCGCGGCGACGTACGCCGCGAACTCGGGGATCACCTCGCCGTGCATCGCGCACTCGAGCAGCGCCGCCGACAGGCTGGTGGTGCGGTGCAGCAGATGGCGGACCGAGGTGTCGACGGCGTCCGTGGCGTGGCCGGAGGCCCGGTGCACGGCCAGCCAGCCGCACAGCACGTCGTCGCCGTACGGCGTGAGCCCGTCTCCGGCGCCCACGAGTTCGCCGACCTCCGCCTGGAGTCCGCCGAGTCGGTCGCGGACGAGGGCGGGCACGCGCGGGTCCGTGACCCGCCCGATCCGGAGCGGTTCGTCGCCCAGGTGCAGGGTGCCGTCCTCGATCCGAGGCTCGCCGTCGGCGGGAAGCTCCGCCAGGCGGGTGTGCAGCGCACACGGCACCTGAACGGCGGCCGCGGCGACCACGCCGAGACACCAGCCATCGAGGTCGAGGTAGAGGGCGTGCGGACCGCGGTGCAGCACCGGCACCGGGCCGTCGGGTGCCCGGAACAGCCGGTCCCGGACCCGCCGAGGTGCGCTGACAGGAATCACCTCGCCGACGCTATCGGGACCACGTACGCTTCGCCGATGTGAGGTTGTGCCAACGATCCGGGGGAAGGGCTACAGATCTTGATAACTAATGGCGCCATCGGCGGCCTGGAGCGGATCGACGCGCTGCACACCGGGCTCACCCAGATCGTGCTCGAGGGCGGTGACCTGGTCGGGATCGCCGACGAGGTCTCCCGCGCGCTCGACGTCGGGGTCGTCGTCACCTCCACCGATGGCCGGCAGCGCGCCGCTGCGCTCTCTGACGGGCAACGGTCGCTGCTGGAGGCCCACGACCTGGTCGAGCCCACCGGCCGGCTCCGCGTCGAACGGGTGGTCGGCCAGGCCGTGCCCGTCGGCGAGGGGGAGGTGCTCGGGCTGCGGGTGGCGGCCGGCGGCACCGACCTGGCCCGCCTGGTCTGCATCCGGGTCGACGGTCCGCTCACCTCCGACGACGTGCAGGCACTCGAGCGGGCCGCCGCCGTGGCCGCGCTGCTGATCACCCAGCACGAGGCGATCACGGCGGTCGAGAACAAGTACCAGGGCGACTTCCTGCGCGACATCCTGCTGCGGCGCGCGGTCGGCGAGGACTACGTCACCGAGCACGCCGAGACGTTCGGCTGGGACCTGCGCCTCCCGCTCGTCGTGGTGGCCGCCGAGATCGATCCGCCCGCCACGGACGAGCCCATCCCCACCCGCGAGATCCGACGGCACTGGCAGGAGCGCTTCGCCGCCGCCTGGCGCCAGGTCTGCGCCGGGATCGGTGAGGGGATCCCGACGGTCGACTTCTCCTCCGAGGTGGTCACCCTGCTCCCGGTCGCGGCGGACGAGGAGTCGGTCCCCGGTCAGGACGTCGTCGCCCGCGCCGTCAAGGCGGTGTCCGGCGACAAGGGCGGCGGCCGGCGTTCGTTCTCGGTCGGCGTGAGCCGGCTGGCGGACACCCTCGACGACCTTCCCGAGGCCTACGCGCAGGCCCGCCGCGCTGCCGAGGTCGGCCGCCGGATGAGCGGCGGGGGCGCGACGACGTTCTTCGACCAGCTCGGTCTGCACCGGTTGATCGCGCTGGTGCCCGACACCGACGAGCTGCGCGCGTTCACGCGCGACGCGCTCGGCAGCCTGGCCGATCCCACCCCGGAGGCCGCGGACCTGCGGGAGACCCTCCAGGTGCTGCTCGACACGAACTTCAACGTCGCCGAGGCGGCCCGTGCCCAGTTCTTCCACTACAACACGATGCGCTACCGGGTCTCCAAGCTCGAGAAGATGCTCGGCCCGGTGGCCTCCGATCCACACCTCCGGCTGGACGTGGCGGTGGCACTCCGGATCCTGGAGATCACCAAGTGATGCCAGCGGTTTCGGCGTGCCTTCGGCAGGTGTCGCCATCGAACGGATGTCCTGAGCCTCACTACGGTGAAGGCCCGATGGCTGGAGGTGATGTGTGAAACCCGCTCCCTTCGGTTATCAGCGCCCCGATTCCCTCAGCGACGCCGTCGCCGCGCTCGCGGCCGACCCGGGCGCCAAGGTGCTCGCCGGAGGCCAGTCGCTCGTGCCGCTGCTGTCGATGCGGCTCGCCGCACCGTCGGCGCTCGTCGACATCAACGCCGTCCCAGGCCTCGACGGCATCGAGGTCACCGACGACGGCGTCCGGATCGGTGCGCTGGCCCGGCACGCCGACGTACTCGCCGACGAGGAGGTACGCCGAGTGCAGCCGCTGGTCTCCCTGGCCCTCGCGAACGTGGCGCACGCGACGATCCGCAACCGGGGCACCACCGTCGGCTCCCTCGTGCACGCCGACGCCGCGGCCGAGATGCCGGTGGTGCTGACCCTGCTCGGTGGGTCGGTCGACGTGACCGGACCGTCGGGCACCCGCACGATCCTCGCCGACGAGCTGTACATCGGCCCGCTCGAGACCTCGCTCGCCCACGACGAGATCGCAACGTCCGCGTTCTTCCCGGCCCTCGCGCCGGGCGCCCGGGTGGCGTTCGAGGAGATCGCCAGGCGGCACGGCGACTACGCGCTGGTCGGCGCCGCCGCGCTGGTCGACGGTGACAGCGTCCGCGTCGGCTACGTCTCGGTCAGCGACGTCCCCACAGTCGTGGACCTGAGCGGAGTCCCCGCTGCCGAGGCCGGCGACGCCGCGCTCGAGCAGCTGGAGCCCATGGACGACATCCACGCCACCGCGGCCTACCGGTCCCAGCTGGTGCGGGTGCTCACCCGCCGGGTCATCGAGGCGGCCACATGAGCGAGGAGCTGCACGACGTACGACTCACGGTCAACGGCGTCGCCCACGAGGTCTCCGTGCCGGCGCGGCGGCTGCTCTCGGACGCCCTCCGCCACGACCTCGGCCTGACCGGCACCCACGTCGGCTGCGAGCACGGCGTGTGCGGCGCCTGCACGATCCTGGTCGACGGGCGGCCGATGCGGTCCTGCCTGATGTTCGCGGTGTCGGCGGTCGACTGCGAGATCACCACCGTCGAGGGCCTCACCAACATCGACGGCTCGCTGGGCCCCGTGCAGCAGGCGTTCGTCGAGTGCCACGGCCTGCAGTGCGGCTTCTGCACGCCGGGCTTCCTGACCACGATCACCGCCGGGCTGCGCGACAACCCGACCCCGACCCACGAAGAGGCGCGGGACATGGTCGCCGGCAACCTCTGCCGCTGCACCGGCTACCAGAACATCGTGAAGGCCGTCGAGAGAGCAGCAGTGCTGAACGAGGAGCTCTCGTGACGACCAAGCTGATGGGCACCAAGGTGCAGCGGGTCGAGGACCAGCGGATGCTCCGCGGTCTGGGTCGGTACGTCGACGACGTGGCCGTCGGGCCGGGCACCCTGCACGCCGCCGTGCTCCGGTCGCCGCACGCCCACGCCCGGATCGTCGACATCGACGTCGACGAGGTGCTCGAGCTCGAGGGCGTCCACGCGGTGTGGACCTACGACGACCTCGGTGACCTCGCGCCGCTGATGGCCGAGCCGCTGCCGCTGCTGATCCCGCACCCCGACCTGACCCACGGGCGCACGCAGTACGCACTGGCGCGGGACGAGGTCAACTACATGGGAGAGGCGATCGCGTTCGTGGTGGCCGACGACCGCTACGTCGCCGAGGACGCGGTCGGCCGGATCAAGGTCGACTACGACTACCTCCCCGCGGTGGTCGGCGTCGAGGCCGCCCGCGCCGCCGACCACCTCGTCCACGACGACGTACCCGGCAACGTCGGCGCCCGGATGGAGCAGAACACCGGCGACGTCGAGGCCGCGATCGCGGCCGCGCCGCGTCGGCTGAGCCTCGACCTCACCATCGAGCGCAGCGCGTGCATGCCGATGGAGGGCCGCGGCACGGTGGCGCGTTGGGACCCCGACATCGGCCGCCTCCAGGTGTGGACGTCGACCCAGACCTCGACCGGCGTCCGCGCCGCGGTCGCGGTCAAGCTCGGCCTCGACCTCGGCCAGGTCGACGTGATCACGCCCGACGTCGGTGGCGGCTTCGGGGTCAAGATCAACCACCCGTGGCCCGAGGAGGTGCTCGTCCCGCTGGCCGCCCGGGCGCTCGGTCGCACCGTGAAGTTCACCGAGGACCGGCGTGAGCACTTCATCTCCTCGGCCCATGAGCGCGGCCAGGTCCACCACGTTGACGTTGGCTTCGACGACGACGGTCGGCTGCTCGGCCTCGACGTGAAGTTCTGGCACGACCACGGCGCCTACACGCCGTACGGCCTGATCGTGCCGATCATCACCTCCACCCAGCTGCTCGGTCCCTACAAGCCGGCGGTCTACCGGGTCCGCTTCGAGTCGCTCTACACCAACACCGTGATGGTCACGCCCTACCGCGGCGCCGGGCGCCCGCAGGGCTGCTACGTCATGGAGCGGACCATGGACGCGATCGCCGCCGAGCTGGGCAAGGACCGCGCGGACGTGCGCGCCGCCAACTTCATCCAGCCTGACGAGTTCCCCTACGACCAGGGGCTGATCTTCCAGGACGGTCGCGAGCTGGAGTACGACTCCGGCGACTACCCGACCTCGCTGCAGAAGATCAAGGAGCTGGTCGGCTGGGACGAGTTCCCGGCGTTCAAGGCGGAGATGGCGGCCGAGGGACGTCGGGTCGGCATCGGTCTGGCCTGCTACGTCGAGGGCACCGGCGTCGGTCCCTACGAGGGCGCCCACGTGCACATCGAGACCTCGGGCAAGGTCAAGGTCGCCACCGGTCTGACCACCCAGGGCCAGGGGCACGCGACCGTGTTCGCGCAGCTGGTCGCTGACGAGCTCGGGGTGAAGTTCGAGGACGTCGAGGTGGTCACCGGCGACACCCGGCGGATGCCCTACGCCGTCGGCACGTTCGCGTCGCGGGCCGCGGTGATGAGCGGATCGGCGATCCACCTGGCCGCCAAGCGGGCCAAGGAGAAGGTGCTGCGGATCGCGGCCGAGGCGCTGGAGGCCGACGAGTCCGACCTGCAGATCATCGACGGCGTCGTCGCGGTGAAGGGCTCGCCGGGCTCGTCGATCGACCTCGGCACGGTCGCCGTACTCTCCAACCCGCTGCGCTACGCGTTCGACGAGGCCTCGCAGGCCGCCACCCAGTTCTCCGTCGGCGACCCCGGCAAGCCGCCGGTGGCCGAGGACGAAGAGCCCGGCCTCGAGGGCCGCGACTTCTACTCGCCCGAGCGGGCGACGTTCGCCTCCGGCATGCACGCGGTGATCGTCGAGACCGACCCGGAGACCGCCGAGATCACGATCCTCAAGTACGCCGTCGTGCACGACTGCGGCAACCTGATCAACCCGATGATCGTCGAGGGCCAGATCCACGGCGGCGTCGCGCAGGGGGTCGGCGGCGCCCTCTACGAGCGGATGGCCTACGACGAGTCCGGCCAGCTGCAGAACGCGTCGTTCATGGACTTCCTGATGCCCTACGTCACCGAGGTCCCCGACGGCATCGACATCGACCACATCGAGACGCCCTCGCCGCTCAACCCGCTCGGCATCAAGGGCGCGGGCGAGGCCGGGGTGATCCCCTCAGCAGCCGTGTTCGCGGCCGCCATCGAGGACGCCGAGGGCATCCCGATCACCGCGATGCCGATCTCCCCGTCCGAGCTGTTCCACCTCCGAGAGGCGCACCGATGAAGATCAGCGGCACCAACTCGATCCCGTTCCCCGTCGCGCAGGTGTGGGACGCGCTGCTCGACCCGGCGGTGCTGGTGCGCACCATCCCCGGGTGCTCGCGGCTGGAGACGACCGGTGACAACACGTACGCGATGACCGTCACCGCCGGCGTCGCCGCGATCAAGGGCACCTACGACGGCACCTGCGCGCTCTCCGACCTGGTCGAGCACCAGTCGCTGGTGATGCGGCTCCAGGGGGCCGGCGCGCCGGGCACGATCGACGCGACCGTGCAGGTGGCCTTCGAGGACGCCGACGGTGGGACCCGGATCTCCTACGAGGCCGACGCGATCGTCGGCGGGATGGTCGGCGGCGTCGGCCAGCGGATGCTCAGCAGCGTCTCGAAGCGGATGGCCAAGGAGTTCTTCGACAACGTCGCCGGCGCGCTGTCCGGCCCGGCGCCGGCGAGCGCCGTCGAGACCTCGGAAGGTGCGAGCGGACCGGTCTACTCGGCTCCGGCGCGGACGACGTCCGCAGGAGTCAGCAACGACTTCCTCACGGGGATCGCCGTCGGCGCCGGCCTGGTCCTGCTCGGAGTGGTCGCCGGGCGCTGGGCAAGTCGTCGATGATGTCGACATGACCGCCCTGACGCCTGCGTCGACGGCGCGCGAGATGGCCGCGGCCGTCCGCAGCCGGCAGGTCTCCGCACGCGAGCTGCTCGAGCTGCACCTGGCCCGGATCGAGGAGCGCAACCCCGAGCTCAACGCCATCGTCTCGCTCGACACCGAGCGTGCGATGAAGGGCGCCTGGGCCGCCGACGACCACCTCGCCGGTGGCGGTGTCCTCGGACCGCTGCACGGCCTGCCGTTCGCGGTCAAGGACACCCATGCGGCGGCCGGGTGGCGGACCACCTACGGTTCGCCGCTGTACGCCGAACACGTCCCCGACACCGACGACCTGATCGTCGAGCGGGTCCGCCGGGCGGGCGTCGTACTCATCGGCAAGACCAACGTGCCGGAGTTCGCGGCCGGCTCTCACACGTTCAACACCGTCTTCGGCACCACCCGCAACCCGGTCGACCCATCGCGGTCCGCGGGCGGTTCGAGCGGTGGTGCCGCCGCCGCGCTGGCCGCCGGCATGGTGCCGCTCGCCGACGGCAGCGACATGGGCGGCTCGTTGCGCAACCCCGCCTCGTTCTGCGGTGTCGTCGGTCTCCGTCCGTCGCTCGGCCGGGTCCCTCAGTGGCCGCAGCCCAACCTCTGGGAGTCCACGTCGGTCGGCGGCCCACTGGCCCGCAACGTTGACGACCTGGCGCTGCTGCTGTCCGTGCTCGCCGGACCCGATCGGCGGTCGCCGCTGGCCCTGGGCGACCCCGGGACAGCGTTCGCGCCACCGCTCTCCGGCACCCTGCGCGGACTCCGGGTCGCGTGGTCCCTCGACCTCGGCGGGGCATTCGAGGTCGACCACGAGGTGGCCCGGGTGATCGAGGATGCGGGACGACTGATCGCCCGCAACGGCGCCCGGACGTTCGGAGCGTGGCCCGAGCTCGAGCACGCCGACGAGACGTTCCGCACCCTGCGCGCCTGGCACTTCCAGGCGCGGTACGGCGCTCTCCTCCGGGAGCACCCCGAGGCGTTCAAGCAGTCGCTCGCCGACAACATCCGGGCGGGGGAGTCGCTGACCGGGGCCGATGTCGCCCTGGCCTACGAGCGCCGTACCGAGATCGCCCAGCGGATGCGCACCTTCTTCGACGACTACGACGTGCTGGTGATGCCGGTCTCCCAGGTGCCGCCGTTCCCGGCCGGCCAGGAGTTCCCGAGCGAGATCAACGGCAACCCGCTGGGTTCCTACCTCGACTGGATGCGCTCCGCGTACTTCATCACCGTCACCGGCTGCCCGGCGATCTCGGTCCCGGCCGGCACCACGGCCGACGGGCTGCCGGTGGGCGTGCAGATCGTCGCTCCGCACGGCGCCGACCGACGACTGCTGGGGATCGCCGCGGCCTTCGAGGCCGCTCGCGGCTGACCGTCCGCTGTCCACAACCAAGGCCGAATCCTGTGCACTGGGACCGCCTTCCTGTGGAGGGCGAGGGGCCGTCCTGTGGAGGACACGCCAGGGGTCTGTAGAACCCGAAGAATGTTTCTGGAAAGCCTTGCGCGGTGGTGATCGGAGGGCATAGAACTTCTCTCACGTTCCCGTTCGCGGGAGCGGGGCAACTCGGAGACGAGGGTCCATACGGAGGAGCAATCCTTCGCGGCAGCCGGGTGATTCGGAGGTCGGGACCGGAGTCGAAGAGTGTCGATCGGAGCATCACCGGACCGGTCAAACGAAGGGCCCTTGTGACTCATACTCACGAGGGCCCTTCACCTATTTCTGGCTAGGGTCGGAGACGTGGCGATCATCTATCCCAACTCGACCGTTTCCCCCACCAAGCTCGAGCTTCTCGCTGACTGGTTCCCGAGCCGGCCCTGGGCCGGCTCCGGCGCGGTCGAGAAGGTGACCAGCTTCCGGTTCGACGACCCGGAGGGTGAGGTGGGCATCGAGTCGATCCTGGTCCGCCGCGGCGGGCTCCTTCTCCACGCGCCGCTGACCTACCGCAGCGCGCCGCTGGCCGGTGCCGACGAGCACCTAGTCGGCACCATGCAGCACTCGGCGCTGGGGGAGCGGTGGATCTACGACGCCGTCGGTGACCCGGTGGCAGTGGCCTGTTTCGATCGGGCTGTGCGCGGCGAGCAGGACGCGGCGGAGATGGAGCTCCGGGAGGGGGACGCCGTTGTCGGTCGCCGTGAGTCGCGGGTCCGGCTGCGCGTCGAGCCGGGTCGTCCATCGGCGTCGCCCGGAGATGCAGAGGTGCTGGAGGTGGACGGTGGCCGGCTGAGCATCGCCCGGACCATCGGCACCGACCTGGACGGCGAGCGCCGGCTGGTCGCCGCGTTGCCGGACGGTGAGGGAGTCGTCGCCGCCTGGTCCGCGACCTGACGACAATCCACAGGTTCGCTGACAAGCTGGGGATACCTGGGGTGCTGCCTGTGGACGAAGCTGCCGTCCCTGTGGAGGACACGCCGTACGGCGCGACTTCCCCGAAAAATAGGGCGAAAACCCTTGCGCGGCCTCCGGCGCAGGGCATAGAACTTCTCCCACGTCCTCCCCCGGGAGGGCGGGATCAGCCGGAGAGAAGATCCACACTCTGGAGCAATCCAGGGCGGTGGCTGGGTGACGAAGCCAGCGGGATCGGATGGAAGGCCGGATCGATCGGGAGCGTCACCAGTACCGATCAAAAGAGGGGCCCTTGTTGCTCATACCAACGAGGGCCCTTCGCCTTTTTCCACCGGACGGGACTTGTCGCGCTCGTCCCCTACGATCTCCCGCATGGGTCTGCTACATCGGTTCCTCACCGGTGACGTGATCGAGCCGGACGAGCTCGCCCGGCACACCGCCGGCGGCGTGCTCCTGCACGCACGCAAGCTGCACGCGCGGGTCGAGCTCACCGACTTCCGGGCTCCCGGCCGAACCTCGTCCCAACGCGTCGTCCGGTCCTCCGGAGGGGTGCTCGTGACCGACACCCGGTTCGTGACGTGGGCGATGGGCGACCGGCAGATCGACGTCGCCCGCGAGACCCTCCCGTCCGAGTCTCTTGCTGTCTCGGCCGACGACGAGTCGGTCAGCTTCGACTTCCGCGCCGAGGACTTCCATTCCGACCGTTCGGGCCGGGTGCAGGTCCGGCTCCGCACGAAGGACGCGCGCGCCATTCACGCCTGGGCGACGACATCGTGATCTACACGGTCCTGCACACCGTGGTGCCGCCGATCGCGAAGGTGGTCTGGAGGCCGACCGTCCGGGGGCTCGATCGGGTGCCGTCCAAGGGTGGGGTGCTGCTGGCCAGCAACCACCTGAGCTTCGTGGACTCGGTGGTGATCCCGGTCGTGGTGCCGCGCAAGGTGGTGTTCCTCGCGAAGTCCGACTACTTCACCGGCAGCGGCGTGAAGGGTGCGATGTCGCGTGCGTGGTTCGAGGGCCTCGGGATGCTGCCGGTCGACCGCGACGACAGCAAGGCGGCCCTGGCGAGCCTGGACACGGCACTGGAGGTGCTCGGCCGCGGTGACGCCTTCGGGATCTATCCCGAGGGCAGTCGGTCCCGCGACGGCCGGCTCTACCGCGGGCGCACCGGTGTCGCCCACCTGGCGCTCACCGCCGGCGTACCCGTCGTGCCCGTGGGCCTGGTCGGCACCGAGCGCCTGCAGCCGGTGGGCGCCCGGCTGCCGCGGCTCGCGAAGGTCTCCGTCACGTTCGGCGAGCCGATCCAGGTCGCGGGGGAGTACGACGGGATGCCGTCGGGCAAGGCCCGGCGCGAGCTCACCGACCGGATCATGGCCGGCATCCAGGAGCTGACCGGTCAGGAGGAGGCCGGCGTCTACAACGACCGGCCACCGGACGACTAACCCTTCGGCACCTTCCTGCCGGGCGGGGTGAAGGCGGCCAGGACCGTGCGGGCGATGTAGCCCGGCGCGTCGTCGGCCGTGAGGCGGTCTGCCTGGATCTCGTCGGCCGCGGCATGCATCAGGTGGTGCATCGTCACCACCAGCCATGAGACCGGGACGTCGCTGCGGAAGACGCCCTCCGCCTGGCCGCGCTCGACGAGTCGCGCCACCCTGGTGGCCGGCTCGTGGTGCAGCTCCTGGATCCTCGCGGGCGAGAGCTCCTTCTGCGCGGCCACCAGGATCGACCGGGACCGGTCGAGCACCTCCCAGCTTGCCTCGATCAGACGTGCCAGTGCCTTGCGCGGGTCGCCGGCCAGGTCGACCGGCTCCAGGACCGCGTCGCCCTGCTCGAGGACGTGCTGTATCACCGCATCGAGCAGCTCGGCGCGCGACGAGAAGTGCCCGTAGAGAGTGACCCTGCCGACGCCGGCCGCCTCCGCGATCTCCGCCAGCGTCGCCTCGGGGCTCCGCCCCAGACACTCCGTGGCGGCCCGCAGGATCGACTCGACGTTGCGCCGGGCGTCCGCTCGGCGGGCGATGGTGCGGCTCAATGCGATCTCCTCCGACCCCGTGTTATCTCGAACACACGTGTTTGATTTATCGTATCAGTGGCACTAACTTGAACACAGAAGTTCAAGTTAGTAGGAGACTCGCCATGTCCGCCACCGAGCCCGTCCCGCAGCCCGTCGCCACCCCGCACCCGCGCCGATGGCAGGCACTCGGCCTGCTCGGCGCCGCACAGTTCATGCTCATCGTCGACATCACGGTCGTCGCCATCGCGCTGCCGCACATGGGCGCGGACCTCGGCCTCGACCGGGAGCAGCTGACCTGGGTGATGAGCGCCTACACGCTCGCGTTCGGTGGGCTGATGCTCACGGGAGGACGGGCCGCCGACGTGTTCGGACCCCGGCGCCTGGTGTTGGCCGGGTTGACCGTCTTCACCGTCGCCTCCCTGGTCTCGGGCCTGGCCGAGGATCCCGCCACGCTGCTGGTGGGCCGGGTCGCCCAAGGCGTCGGAGCGGCCATGCTCAGCCCGGCCGCGCTGTCGTCCGTGGTGCGCCTGTTCGAGGGCGAGGAGCGCAACCGTGCGCTCGGCATCTGGTCGGCCCTGGGCGGCACCGGCGCCGCGGTCGGCGTGCTGGCCGGAGGTGTGCTCACCGCCGGCCCGGGGTGGCCGTGGGTGTTCTTCGTCAACGTGCCCGTTGGCATTGTGATCCTGGTGGTCCTGATCCGGGTGCTGCCGCCGCTGCCCGCAGCGGCTCAACGCTCCCGGCCCGACGTACTCGGCGCGGCGCTGGTGACCGCGGCGACCGGCAGCGCGATCTACGCCCTGATCGGCGCGGGGGATGAGGGATGGGGCAGCGCCCGGACCCTCGGCTTCCTGGGTCTCTCCGCCGTGCTCTACCTGCTGTTCGGTCTCTGGGAGCGCACGACGCCGGCGCCGCTCATGGACCTCGGCCTGCTCGTCCGGCGCCCGGTCGCGTCGGGCACCTTCGTCATCCTGGTCGCCACTGCGCTGATGGTCGGCGTCTTCTTCCTCGGCTCGTTCTTCCTGCAGCACCACGAGGGTCACGGAGCGCTGGTCACCGGGCTGCTGTTCCTGCCGGTCGCGCTGGCGACGATGGCCGGCGCCACCACCGCGGGCCGGATGATCGGCGCCGCCGGTGGCCGCCGGATCGCGGTGGTGGGCTATGCGGTGGCGACCGCAGGCTTCGTCGTACCAACGCTGTGGGACGGCACCGTCGCCATGGTGGTCGGGCTGTCCGTCGCCGCCGCCGGGATCGGGACCCTGTTCGTCGTCGCCTCGGCGACCGCGCTCGGCCAGGTGGCACCCGAGGAGTCGGGTATCGCCTCCGGCATCGTGAGCACCTTCCACGAGTTCGGTGCCTCGATCGGCGCCCCGGTGTTCTCGAGCGTGGCCGCGGCGAGCCTGACCGGCGCCGCCGTCGGCGGCTTCACGGATGCCTTCGTGGTCGCGGCCGCCGTGGCGGTCGTGTCGGCGCTGGTCGCCGTCGTGCTGCTCCCGCCGCGTCAGGTGGACACGAGCGCGTAGGTCCACGCCCCGAGGGAGATGCCCACCGAGGCCAGGCCGAGGTAGCAGCCGATCCACCACCACAGGCCGGGCGCTCCCTCGGGACGCTTCGAGGCGTTCCTGAGCCCCGACGGGATGAGGAACAACACCGGGAGGGCCATCAGCTCGAACATCACGCCGCAGACGATCCAGCCGACCTCCACGTCGCCTTGGAAGATGCCGAACTCCAGGAAGTTCCAGCCGAGCGACGCGAACAGCAGGAACCACATCGGGAGCAGCAGGTTCGGGGCCGACATGCTCGCCGCGAACCCGGAGCCGACCATCGCGGTGATGATCATCATCGGGATCGCGATCGCGATCAGCCACGCGCCGTCGGGGCAAGGGGTCGCGATCTCGTAGGGCCCACCCGAGGCGCAGGACCCGCCCACGCCCATCACCGAGCGCATCGACAGCCATGCCCAGATCAGCCCGACTGCGAGGAGCACCACGCAGCCGAAGAGCCAGGCCGCCCGCTTGGCGGTGATCTGGCTCGCCGAAGCCGTCTCCACGGTCATGCCGGCACTTTGGCAGAGCCTGGCTCCGGTGTGGCCGGAAATCGGTCAGGTTGCCCGGTGGCGAGATGTCAGACTCGCGGCCATGAGCCTCAAGGACACCGATCTGACCCACCTGCGCCGCTGCGTCGAGCTCGCCCGCGAGGGGCTTGAGAGCGGCGACGAGCCGTTCGGCTCGGTGCTGGTCGACGCGTCCGGCACGGTGCGGTTCGAGGACCGCAACCGGGTGAAGGACGGTGACGAGACCCGGCACCCGGAGTTCGAGATCGCCCGCTGGTCGGCGACCAACCTCACCGCCGAGGAGCGCGCGTCCGCGACCGTCTACACCTCGGGCGAGCACTGCCCGATGTGCTCGGCCGCGCACGCCTGGATGGGCCTGGGCCGGATCGTGTACGCCGTCTCGTCGGCGCAGCTCACCGAGTGGCGTGCCGGGTGGGGCGCGGCGGGGTCGCCGGTCGTGCCGCTGCCGGTGTCGGCCGTGGCGCCCGGCGTACCCGTCGATGGACCGGCGCCGGAGCTGGAGGACGAGATGCGGGCGCTGCACGAGGAGAAGGTCCGCCGCGGCAGCGGGACCGCCGGTGGCTGAGCCCTTGATCCGGCCGGCCACGGCCGACGACGCCGCGGCGGTGGCCCGGATCTGGGAGGCCGGTTGGCGCGACGCACATATCGGCAACGTGCCCGATGAGCTGGTGCGGGTGCGCACGTCCGAGTCGTTCCGGACCCGGGCACCCGAGCGGGCGGCGGACACCGCCGTGGCCACGGTGGACGGCGAGGTGGCCGGCTTCGTGATGGTGGACGACGACGAGGTCGACCAGGTCTACGTCGACCAAGGCCACCGCGGCAGCGGGGTGGCCCGGCTACTCCTCGCCGAGGCCGAGCGGCTGGTCGCGGCCGGCGGCCATTCGCGTGCCTGGCTCGCCGTCGCGACCGGCAACAGCCGGGCCCGCCGGTTCTACAAGCGCCAGGGCTGGACCGACGAGGGCGCGTTCGAGCACGCGGCACCGGTGGGCGACGGCAGCATCGCCGTACCGTGCCACCGCTACGTCATGCGGGTCGGCGGGGTCTAGCTCGGGTCACGACCCGCCCACGCCGCCAACCGGTCGTAGATCGGCGCGTCGTCCGACACCTTGACCTCGGGGCCGAAGACGTCGCCGCGGTTCTCCGGCGTCAGGCCTTGCGACATGACCTCCAGGCTGCGCTGCCCGACCTCGTGGTCCAGGTCTGCCGACTGCCCGGTCGCCTGCGCGAGGTCCCAGGTGTGTACGGCGAACTCGGGGGTCTGCCAGTCGGCGCCGGCGACATCGTCCTTCTGGTGCCAGAGATGGATCAGGTCGTCCGCCGCGGAGCGGAACGCGCCGGTCCAGTCCTCCGGCAGCGGTGGAGGTGCTGCGGACCAGTCGGGCTCACCGCCGGTCATCATCGTGGCGAAGTTGCCCGGTGCAGCCAGGATGTGGGCGATCAGCTGCTCGACCGTCCAGTCCCCGCAGGGCGTCGGCCCGGAGAGCTGGTCGGCCTTGACGCCGGCGAGCACGTCACCGGCCTGGTCGAGGGCCCGGGACAGCAGGACGACGGACTCTTGTTGCGTGGTCATGGTTGCCTCCTCGGTCACACCCTAGACACCCGCAGATGCGCGGCCGGCTGTCGCCGCCCGATGGTTAGGTGGAGTCGTGAGCTCGCAGACGACGTACCGCCCGCCGACCTACCGGCTGGTGCGTCCGCACGTCGTCACCGAGGCGCCCGTTCTCGACGAGCACCAGCAGCGGGTGGTCGACCATCCGGGCGGGCCGTTGCTGGTGCTGGCCGGGCCCGGCACCGGCAAGACGACGACCCTGGTCGAGGCGATCGTCGACCGGATCGACAGCCACGGCGCGCGGCCCGACCAGGTGCTCGCGCTGACGTTCTCGCGCAAGGCCGCCGAGCAGCTGCGCGACCGGGTGACCGCCCGGCTGGGCCGCACCATGGCCACCAGCCTGGCCTCGACGTTCCACTCCTTCGCCTACGGCCTGGTCGGCCGCTACGCGCCCACCGAGCTGTACGCCGCGCCGCTGCGGTTGCTGTCCGCGCCCGAGCAGGACGTCGTCCTGCAGGAGCTGCTGACCGACAACCCGGAGTCCGTCCGGTGGCCCGAGGAGCTGCGCGCCGCGGTGGGCACCCGCGGGTTCGCCCGCGAGGTCCACACCGTGCTCTCCCGGGCGCGAGAGCGCGGTCTCGACCCCGACCAGCTGGAAGCGCTCGGCCGCGAGGAGGGCATCACGGAGTTCGTGGCTGCCGGTCAGTTCCTCAGCCAATACCTCGACGTGCTCGGCGACCTGAGCGCCATCGACTACCCCGACTTGATCGCACGCGCCGTGATCGAGGCCCAGGTGCACCGCGACGAGCTGCGGGAGCGGTTCACCCACGTCTTCGTCGACGAATACCAGGACACCGATCCCAGCCAGGTCGCGCTGCTGCGGGCGATCGCCGGAGACGGGCGCAACATCACGGTGGTGGGCGACCCCGACCAGTCGATCTACGGCTTTCGCGGGTCCGACGTCCGCGGCATCCTCGACTTCCCCGCCGAGTTCCCGCGCTCCGACGGGTCGCCGGCGCCGGTCATCGCGCTCGGCACCACCCGCCGGTTCGGATCCCGGCTGTTGCGCGCCTCGCGCGCGATCGCGGCGTCGATCGGGATCACCGGCGCGATCCCGCTGGAGCAGTACTCCGCGTTCCGCCACCCCGAGCCCGCCGACAACGAGTTCGGTCCCGGCTCGGTCGAGGTGGTCACCTACGACACCGCCCGAGCCGAGACCGAGAACGTCGCCGACCTGCTCCGCCGGGCGCACCTCGAGGACGGCATCGGCTGGTCCGACATGGCGGTGCTGGTCCGCTCCGGACGCGGCTCGATCCCCGGGCTGCGGCGGTCCCTGACCGCGGCGGGCGTCCCGGTCGAGGTGGCCAGCGACGAGACGCCCCTGGTCCGGGAGCCCGCGGTGCTGCCGCTTCTCGGGGCCCTCGCCGTGGTCGTCGATGCCGAGATCACCGACGCCACCGACGAGGAGTACGTCGGCGCCGACCGGGCCGAGGCGCTGCTCACCTCGCAGCTCGGTGGTCTCGACGCGACCGACATCCGATCCCTGACCCGGGCGATGCGCGCCGGCGACCCGTCGACTCCCGCGCGAGACCTGGTCCGCAGCGCCGTCGTCGACCCCGAGGCCCTCACCGATATGGACGGCGAGCCCGCCCGGCGGGCGTCGCGGCTGGCCCGCCTGATCGCCCAGGCCCGCGCCGATCTCGACGATGGCGCCACCGTCGAGGAGGTGCTGTGGACGCTCTGGGACGGCTCAGACTGGGGCCCCCGGCTCCGGGCGGCCACCCAGGTCGGCGGACACGGCGCCCGGCTTGCTCACCGCGACCTCGACGCCATCTGCGCGCTGTTCGAGCAGGCCGCTCGGGCCGAGGAGCAGCGCGGCCACACCAGTGTCCGCGAGTTCCTCACGACCCTCCGCGCCCAGGAGATCCCGGCCGACACCCTCGCCGACAGGGGAGTGCGCGGCGAGGCGGTCCGGCTGCTTACGGCTCATCGCTCCAAGGGCCTCGAGTGGCGGCTGGTCGTGGTCGCCCACGTGCAGGAGGGAGCCTGGCCCGACCTGCGCCGGCGCGACACCTTGCTCCAGGCCGACCGGATCGGGCGCGAGGGACTCCAACCGGCCCTGACCCGGGCCGCGATGTTGGCGGAGGAGCGCCGGCTGTTCTACGTCGCGTGCACGCGGGCCCGCCAGCGGCTGGTGGTGACCGCGGTCGCGTCGCCCGACGACGACGGCGAGCAGCCGTCCCGCTTCGTCCACGAGCTCGGCCGCGAGCCCGACCACCGGGTCGGCCGCCCTCGGCGCCCGCTCTCGATGGCCGGCCTCGTGGCCGAGCTCCGACGCACCCTCGCCGACCCGGAGCAGCCCGAGCCCATCCGCGCCGCGGCCGCCAGAAGGCTGCGAATGCTGGCCGAGACCGACGTCCACGGCCGCCCGGTGGCCGCGAGTGCCGATCCGGCCACCTGGTGGGGTCTGCGTGAGCCCACCCGGTCGGACCAGCCGGTGCGGCCCGCGGCCGAGCCCCTCACCCTGTCCGCCAGCGCACTGGAAGGGCTGCTCACCTGCCCGGCCCAGTGGTTCCTGAGCCGCGAGGCGGGCGGAGAGGTGGTCAGCTCCACCAGCCAGGGCTTCGGCAAGGTAGTGCACGCGATCGCCGAGCGGATCGCCCGGGGCGAGCTCGGCGCAGAGGTCGACGTCGAGAGCGACCTAATGCCTCTGGTCGACGAGGTCTGGGGACGCATGGAGTTCCGCACTCCCTGGTCCCGGTCTCGCGAGCGCGAGGCGGTGTTCGCGGCACTGGCCCGGTTCGTGGCGTGGCACGGGCGGCCGGGCGCGCGCACGGTCGTTGCCGTCGAGCCGCGGATGACCGCCGAGGTCGCGCTTCCCGACGGTCAGGTCGTCCGCCTCTACGGATACGCCGACCGACTCGAGCTCGATGAGGACGGGCGCGTGGTGGTCGTCGACCTCAAGACCAGCAAGTACGCCCCGGCCGACAAGGACGTCGAGACGCACTCCCAGCTCGGCCTCTACCAGCTCGCGGTCGACCACGGGGCAGCCGACGAGCACATCGGCAGCTCGGCGGCCTCGGGCGGGGCCGAGCTCGTGCAGCTCAGGGGTGGTGACGTCCTGCCCAAGGTGCAGCACCAGTCGCGCCCGTCCGGCGACGGCCCGAGACCAGTCGAGGAGCAGCTGATGCAGGCGGCTGCCGCGCTGCGGTCCGAGGAGTTCGTCGTACGCCCCGGCCCGCACTGCCGGCGGTGCACGTTCCAGGCGATCTGTCCCGACAAGACCGCCGGGACGGTCCTCGGATGACCGGCCGCGCCATCGACACACCCCAACAGCTGCGCGACCTGCTCGGGGTCGACTGGACGTTCAGCGATCAGCAGTTCGCGGCGATCACGGCGCCTCTCGAGCCCGCGGTCGTGATCGCCGGTGCCGGCTCCGGCAAGACGGCGGTGATGGCGGCCCGGGTGGTGTGGCTGGTCGCGACCGGCCGGGTCTCACCCGGCGAGGTCCTGGGTCTCACCTTCACCACCAAGGCGACCGCCGAGCTCCAGAAGCGGATTCGCGACGGCCTGCGCGACGCCGGGCTGCTGCCCGAGCCGGGGCCGCGGACGGACGACGAGGAGGAGGTCGAGGAGCCGACGGTCGTGACCTACCACGCCTACGCCGCCGCGCTGCTGACCGAGCACGGCCTCCGGATCGGCCACGAGCCCGACACCCGGTTGATCGCCGATGCCAGTCGCTACCAGCTCGCTGCGCGCGCCGTGCAACGGCACACGCAACCGGTCGAGCAGCTCACCGACCATCCCCCCACCGTCGTGCAGAACCTGCTCGCCCTCGACGGCCAGCTGAGCGAGCACCTGGTCTCTCCCGATCAGCTGCGCAGCTACGACGCCGCCGAGCGTCCGAGGTTCGAGGCCGGGATGGCCGACGAGCACCGGAAGACATACCGCGACAAGAACGAGAAGGCGATCTCGGCCATCGAACGCCGCGGCGAGCTGCTGGACCTGGTGGAGGCCTACCGCGGGCTGAAGCGGCACCTCGGGCTGATGGACTTCTCCGACCAGATCTCCCTCGCAGCCCGGCTGGCCGAGCAGTGTCCCGAGGTCGGAGCCATCGAGCGCGGCAAGTTCAAGGTCGTGCTCCTCGACGAGTACCAAGACACCTCGGTCGCCCAGGCGCTGATGCTGAGCCGACTGTTCTCCGGCCCCACGGCGGACACCGGCCGCGGCCACCCGGTGACCGCCGTCGGCGACCCCAACCAGGCGATCTACGGCTGGCGCGGGGCCTCGGTCTCCAACATCCTGGAGTTCGGCAGGGACTTCCCGCCCGCGTCGGGCGAAGGCACGACGTACCCCCTCACCGTCAACCGGCGCTCCGACGAGCGGATCCTCGCGACCGCCAACCATCTGGCGGCCGACCTCTACGCTCTCCGGCCGGAGCTGCTGCCACTCGAGCCGAAGCCCGATGCCGCGCCCGGTGAGGTTCGCGCCGTCGTCCACGAGACCTACGACGATGAGCTCGCGTGGCTCGCCGAGCAGGTCATCGCCACCCACGCCGATCTCGAGGCACACACCGACGAGCCCTGCTGGCGCGAGATCGCCGTGCTCACCCGCGACAACTCGCACGCCGCCGCCGTCTTCGACGCACTGAGCGACCGGGAGGTCCCGGTCGAGATCGTCGGCCTCAAAGGCCTCCTTCGACTGCCCGAGGTGTCGGAGGTGGTGGCCACTCTCAACCTGGTCCAGGACGTCACGGCCAACGCCGCGCTGCTCACGCTGCTGGCCGGACCGCGGTGGGCGATCGGGCCGCGCGACCTGGCCCTGCTCGGCCGCCGCGCTCGCGAGCTCGCCGGGGGCAAGGGCGGGGGACAGGAGTTCGCCAGCGTCCACGAACAGCTGGAGGCGGCGGTCGAGGGGGCCGACCCGACGGAGATCCCGTCCCTCTGCGATGCGCTGGAGGAGCCGGGCGACCTCGCCTACTCACCCGAGGCCCGCGACCGGTTCGGGCTCCTGGCCGACGAGCTGCGTCGCCTGCGCTCGGCGATCGGAGAGCCGCTCCTCGACCTGGTGCGCCGGATCGTCGACACCACCGGTATCGACGTCGAGCTGGCCTCCTCGGTCAGCCCGGCAGCGGCGGCCCGCCGGGAGAACCTCGACCTGTTCGTGCAGGCGGTCGCCGAGTTCCAGGCCGTCGACGGTCAGGTGACGCTCGCAGCGCTGCTGGCCTGGCTCGAGGCCGAGGACGAGTTCGGTCAAGGGCTCGATGTCGCGACCCCGTCGGAGGCCGACTCGGTCAAGCTGCTCACCGTCCACCGCGCCAAGGGACTCGAGTGGGACGCGGTCTTCCTGGTCGGTGTGACCGAGCGCAAGTTCCCCACCAACCAGTCCCGTTCGAGCTGGCTCACGGTGCCGTTCATGATGCCCCACGCGTTGCGGGGCGATGCCCGCGACCTGCCCGCCCTCGCCGGGCACGCGCCCGGCGACATCAACGCGTTCGCCAAGGCGGCCAAGGAGCACGAGGCGCTCGAGGAGCTGCGGCTGGGCTATGTGGCCTGGACCCGCGCCCGCCACCTGCTCGCGGTCTCCGCGTGGTGCTGGGCCCCACACCTCAAGGGAGGCCTCGGCCCGTCGCCCTACCTCGTGCGGACGCGTGAGGCGATTGCCGTGTGGGGCGGCGAGCCCGACCACTGGCGCGAGTGCGTCGCCAAGGGCGAGATCAGCCCCTACGCCGACCGCTCGCCCGACCTGCCCTGGCCGATCTCCCACCGCACCGCCGAGGTGGAGCGCCGCCAGGACGCGGCGGCGCGGGTGCGCGCGGCACGGATCGACGATCCCGACGCGATCGAGGACATGCTGCTGCTCGACCGGATCCAGCAGTGGGACGACGAGATCAAGCGGCTGCTCGACGAGGCCGTTCGCGACCGCTCGCCCGACATCGCCGTCCCCCTTCCGTCGAGCCTGTCGGCGACAGCGGTGGCGCGGCTGCGCGACCAGCCGGAGGAGTTCGCCCGCGACCTGGCCAGGCCGATGCCGCGGCGGCCGTCTGCCGCCGCGCGCTTCGGCACCCGCTTCCATGCCTGGGTCGAGGCCAGGTTCGGGCAGCAGGTCCTGATCGATCCCGACGAGCTGCCCGGTCGGGGCGACTCCGGGATCGACGACGACTCCGACCTCCGCGAGCTGATCAAGCAGTTCGATGAGGGTGCTTTCGCCGACCGGGTGCCGGTGGCCGTCGAGCCGCCGTTCGCGCTGGTGCTCGACGGCCAGGTGGTGCGCGGCCGGATCGATGCGGTCTACGACGACGACGGCGGATTCCTGCTCGTCGACTGGAAGACCAACCGGGCCCAGACCGCCGACCCACTGCAGCTGGCGATCTATCGCGTCGCCTGGGCCGAGCTGCACGACGTACCTCTCGAGAAGGTGCGGGCGGGGTTCTACTACGTCCGCACCGGGGAGCTGGTGGAGCCGGAGGAGCTGCCCGGGCGCGCCGCGCTCGAGGTGCTCGTGACAGCGGATAGTTCTAGATACCTTCGATGAAGTATCAAGGTCTATCTCGGGGAGACAGTGCATGAAACAGCCGCTGACCAACCCATACACGCCGGGCCAGGTGCCCCGGATCTTCGCCGGCCGGGTGGCCGAGCTCGGCCGGATCCGCGACCAGGTGAGCCGGGTCGCGACGTTCGGAGAGCTCGGCGGGCCGCTGCTGGTGTTCCACGCGCCGCGCGGCCTGGGCAAGACCTCGCTGTTGCGCACCGGGCAGCGGCAGGCGGCCGAGCTGGGCTTCGTGTCGGTCTGGGTCGCGTGCTCGCGGGACCGGCCGTTCCTGCCCGAGCTGGTGCGCGGGGTCGAGCGGGCCCTGCACCGCGCCGAGCTGAGCCTCGATACCGACGAGGGCCGGCGCTGGCGGTCGCGGCTGGAGCGGGTCTCCGTCGAGCTCGGCGTCCCGGGGCTGAAAGTGACCGGCGACATCCACACCGGCGCCGACGACGCCCCGCGCTCCAGCACTGCGAACGCGCCGATCGGTGCGCTCGAAGACCTGCTGCACGACGCCGCTGGCCTGGTGCGCGGTCGCGGCGGCGCTGGCCTGCTCGTGTTCATCGACGAGCTGCACGCAGCGTCCGCCGACGACATGTCGATCCTGCTCAACGCGCTGCAGAACCTCGACGGCGAGCGCGAGGAGAATCCCTTGGCGGTCGTCACGGCCGGCCTTCCGGTCACTCCCGAGGCGATCACCCGGGCGGCCACGTTCGGCGAGCGCAGCGCGTTCGTGCCGCTCGACCTGCTCAGCGAGGTCGATGCCCGGGCCGTGCTCACCGCACCGGCGGAGGCTCTCGAGGTCACCTGGACATCCGAGGCGCTGACTCTGGTGGCCGACGAGTGTCGCGGCCATCCCTATCTGCTGCAGCTGCTCGGCAGCTCGGCATGGACGGCGGCGCAGCCGGCTGGCGGCGGTCGGGTGACAGCCGAGCACGTCCGGGCCGGCATCCCCGCCGCCGCCGACCAGCTGGACGCGATGTACCGCGCCCGCTGGGGTTCGGCGACCCCGGCCGAGAAGGCGTTCGTGCGGGCGATGGCCGAGGTCGGCACCGAGAACGTCAGCCGGGCCCAGATCGCCGAGAACCTCGGCCAGGACACCCACGCGATCAGCGTTCCCCGGGAGCGGCTGATCGAGAAGGGCGTGATCGAGCCGGTCGGCCACGGACTGGTGCGGTTCACGCTGCCCGGCTTCGCGGCGTACGTCCGGGAGCGGGCGCCGGGCTAGGCCGGGCCGAGTCCTGCTTCGAGGGCGATCTCGACCATCGTGCCGAAGCTCCGCTCGCGCTCCTCGGCGCTGGTCACCTCGCCGGTGACGATCTGGTCCGAGACGGTGCAGATGGTCAGGGCGCGACAGCCGAACCGCGCGGCCAGCGTGTACAGCGCGCTGGCCTCCATCTCGACGGCGAGTACGCCGTGCGCGACCATCCGGTCGGTGAGCTCGGGCCGGGCCGGGTAGAACGAGTCGCTGCTGAACATCAGCCCGACGTGCGCGCCGCCATGCCGCTCGGCCGCGGCCGCCGCGTCCCGCAGCAGCCCGAAGTCGGCGACCGGCGCGTAGTCGAGGCCCTCGAAGGCGATCCGGTTCATCGAGGAGTCGGTGCACGCACCCGAGGCGATGACCAGGTCCCGGAGCGCGAGCCGCTCGCTGAGCGCCCCGCAGGACCCGACCCGGATCACCGTCTGCACGTCGTACTCGCGGAACAGCTCGTTGACGTAGATGGCCAGCGACGGCTGGCCCATGCCGGAGCCCTGCACCGAGACCGGCTGCCCGTTCCAGGTGCCGGTGTAGCCGAACATGCCGCGCACCTCCGAGTAGCACTTCGCGCCGTCGAGGAAGGTCTCCGCGATCCAGGTCGCGCGCCGCGGGTCGCCGGGCAGCAGGACGAGGGGCGCGATCTCGCCGGAACCGGCGCCGATGTGGGTGCTCATGGCCGCCAGCCTAGGCAGTTCTAGAGTCGGGTTGTGACCTACCCGCACTTGGAGCTGGCCGCCGATCCGCACGACCGCAACGGGCTCAAGCGCACCGACGAGGCCTGGCTGGCCGAGCGGTGGGACGACCCGGGCACCAGGGTGCTGGTCGTCTCCGGGACCCGGGTCCGCCCGCGGGACGGCGCCATCGAGTGGCTGGCGCCCACCGAGGCGCCGGACGGCGTGCGGCTGCTGCTCGGCGAGCGGGACGGCCGGACCTGGTTCGCTGTCGTCGTACCCCCGGATGCCGCGAAGGCGGAGCCGGAGCAGTGGTTCCCGATGCGCGGCCTGCTGCCGTTCATCAGCGGCGACTCGGTGCGGCTGGCACCCCTGATCTTCCACGCGCTGGGGCTGGCCGAGTGGCTGTGGGTCACCCGGTTCTGCCCGCGCTGCGGCGGCAAGCTGGAGGCACGGGCGGCCGGGCACGAGCTGACCTGTGTCGACTGCGGGCGCTCGCAGTTCCCGCGGTCGGACCCGGCCGTGATCATGGTGGTCGCGCACGGCGAGCCCGGCTCCGCTGAGGAGCGCTGCCTGCTCGGCCGCAAGGAGATCTGGCCGGAGGGCCGCTTCTCGACGCTCGCCGGGTTCTGCGAGCCGGGGGAGACCCTCGAGGACGCCGTACGCCGCGAGGTCGCCGAGGAGACCGGCGTGGTCGTCGGTGACGTCGAGTACTTCGGCAACCAGCCCTGGCCGCTGCCGTCGAGCCTGATGCTCGGGTTCATCGGCCGGGCCGAGACCACCGAGTTGGTGTTCGACGACGACGAGATCGACGACGCGCAGTGGTTCACCCGAGCGGAGATGAAGGAGCAGGCCGAGGCGGGCTCGCTGGTGCTGCCCGGCGGCGTCTCGATCAGCCGGTCACTGGTTGAGCACTGGTACGGCGGGCCGCTGCCCGGTCAGTGGTAGGTCACGCCGCGAGCGACGCGAGCTTCTCCTTGACCTGCATCACCGAGGGATTCGTGTGCGCCGTGCCGTCGGCGTAGACCAGGGTCGGCACCGTCTGGTTGCCGTTGTTGGCGGACTCCACGATCGCTGCCGCGCCGGGAATCTGCTCGATGTCGACGATGTCGAAAGCGATGCCCTCACGGTCGAGCTGGCTCTTCAGTCGGTAGCAATAGCCGCACCATGGCGTCGTGTACATGGTGAAAGTGCCGCTCATCGTTGGGATGTCGCCTCCTGCGTCTAGGGTCGTTGTTGCTGCCTGATCAACCAATCTCGACCAGGAGTTTGTTCCCGATGACGCCTCCGGAGGAGCTGCTCGCCGCGCTCGATCCAGAGCAGCGCCAGGTTGCCGAGGCGCTGCGCGGTCCGGTGCGCGTTCTGGCGGGTGCAGGCACGGGCAAGACCCGGGCGATCACCCATCGGATCGCCTACGGCGTCGCCACCGGGGTCTACGCGCCGACCGAGGTCCTGGCAGTGACGTTCACCACTCGGGCGGCGGGGGAGATGCGTTCCCGGCTGCGCCGGTTCGGTGCCCAGGCGGTGCAGGCGCGCACCTTCCACTCGGCGGCACTGCGGCAGCTGCGCTACTTCTGGCCGCACGTCTACGGCACCGAGCTGCCGACCCTGACCGAGTCGAAGATCGGTCTCCTGGTCACCGCCGCACGTCGCCAGCGGGTCAACGCCGACCAGGCGCTGCTGCGCGACCTCGCCTCCGAGGTCGAGTGGGCCAAGGTCAGCAACGTCCATCCCGACGACTACGCCGCCCTGGCGATCGCTCGTGGGCGCTCGGTGGCCGGACTTGAGCCGGAGGCCGTCGGACGGCTGTTCGCCAGCTACGAGGAGGTCAAGCGGGGCCAGGGCCGGATGGACATGGAGGACGTCCTCCTGCTGACCGCGGGCGTGCTCGCCGACGACGAGCGCGTGGCGGCCCAGGTGCGCCGGCAGTACAAATGGTTCGTCGTCGACGAGTTCCAGGACGTCTCGCCGATCCAGTCGGCGCTGCTCGACCTGTGGCTCGGGGGTCGCGACGAGCTGTGCGTGGTCGGCGACCCGGCGCAGACCATCTACTCGTTCGCCGGCGCGGACGCGGGCTACCTGACGCGCTTCCCGGCCAAGTACCCCGGCACCACCTCCATCGAGCTGGTCCGCAACTACCGCTCCACTCCGCAGGTGGTCGCCGCCGCCAACACCCTGCTCGCGGGATCGGAGAGCCAAGGTGTCGAGCTCCGCGCCCAGCGACCGGCCGGCCCGGAGGTGCGCTACACCGGTCACCCCGACGAGGTGGCTGAGGCGGCGGCCGTCGCGACCGGCATCGACGTGCTACGCCGCGAGGGCGGCCGCCTCAGTGAGATCGCGGTTCTGTTCCGGATCAACGCCCAGTCCGAGGCCTTCGAGGACGCGCTCACCGACCACGCGATCCCCTACGTCGTCCGCGGCGCGGCCCGCTTCTTCGACCGCGCCGAAGTTCGCGAGGCGGTCACCCGGTTCCGGGGCGCGGCCCGCTCCGACGAGGGCGGCGGCGACCTGGTGGAGGTCGTCCGCGCGATCCTCGCCGCGATGGGCTGGTCCGACGAGCCACCCGAGGCGCGCGGCCGGACCCGCGACCGGTGGGAGTCCTGGCAGGCGCTGATGTCGCAGGCCGAGGAGTTCGCGCGCACCGGCTCGGCCGATCTCGGTGACTTCGTCGACGACCTGGACCGCCGGGCGGCCGAGCAGCACGCCCCAGTCGCCGATGGCGTCACCCTGGCGACGTTCCACGCCGCCAAGGGGTTGGAGTGGGACTCGGTGTTCCTCTGCGGCCTGCAGGACGGCACCCTGCCGATCACCTACGCCGACACCCCGGAGGCGGTGGAGGAGGAACGCCGCCTGCTCTACGTCGGCATGACCCGCGCCCGGACCGACCTGCGGCTGTCGTGGGCGGCGGCGCGCAACCCCGGCCAGGCGGCCAGGCGCAAGCCATCGCGCTTCCTCCACCCGCTGCTTCCCGACACCGAGCGGGCCGGCACCGCTCCGCGACGCACTCGGGGGGCGCGGACCTGCGTGGAGTGCGGACGGCCGCTGGAGAGCAAGGCCGAGAAGCTCAGGAGGCGCTGCGACGAATGTCCGGTGCCCTACGACGAGGCGCTGTTCGAGCGGCTGCGCGAGTGGCGCAAGGAGCGAGCCCGCACCGACGAGGTGGCGGCGTTCATGGTGTTCAGCAACAGCACGCTCGAGCAGATCGCCGAGCATCGGCCGCGCACCTCCGATGCGCTGCTGAGGATCTCCGGCGTGGGTCCCGACAAGCTGCAGAAGTACGGCGAAGAACTGCTGACACTCGTCGAATAACTGCCAATGCCGGAGAAATCTGAAAAAAAGTCAACAAATGGTTTGCTCCTTACAGAGGGGCTCCGGTAACTTTTCCGAACCAGCAACCGCGCACCACGGTCTTGGCAAGGCCGGCGCCCGACGACACCCGAGGAGGTGGCCACAGTGAACAGCATCAAGAACCCGAACTGGACGCAGCTCACGTCCGATTTCGGCATGCCCGCTTGCGGCCGCGTCCTCACCATCGCGCGCGACCGCATGGCTGCTGAGGGACACGTGGGTTCTGTTCCGGCCTACATCCCGGGGACCAACGCCTGGAGTCCACCCGTCTGTTGACGATCAACAGATCGGCAACCTCCAGGCCGCGGAACCCACCAGGGATCCGCGGCCTTCTTGTTTCTGGAGCCACAGGTCTCAAGAAAAAGCAAGGCCGAAGATCCCGCTGAAACACCCGACGCGATCAGGTCAACGAGAAGGAGGTGACACATGACCATCAGCGTTCTCGACCGCACTGATGGGACTGCCGTGGAGGCCACCGAGCAAACGCTCGGCGGACTGCACGACCAGGCCGAGAAGGTGGACGACCAGCGGCTGCCCTGCCGGGTCAACAACCCCGAGCTGTGGTTCGCCGAGTCCCCTTCCGACGTGGAGTGTGCCAAGGCCCTCTGCACGGACTGTCCCGTCCAGGCGATGTGCCTGGCCGGTGCGCTCGACCGGCGCGAGCCCTGGGGCGTCTGGGGCGGTGAGCTGTTCCTGCAAGGAGTGGTGATCCCCCGCAAGCGCCCGCGTGGCCGGCCCCGCAAGAACGAGGTCGCCGCGTAACCAGCGGCCCGCAGTCCACACGAAAGCAGCAAACACCCCGAAATGACCCACCACACGAACGGAACCAATCTCATGAACCTCATGAACGAAGAACTGGCGCGGGCACATATGTCCGCGCGCCTGGGAGAGGCGCAGCAGTTGCGTGCGGGCGACAACCTCGTCCGTGCTCGTCGCTTGAGCCGCAAGGCCGAGCGGGCCGCGCAGCGGGCACGCCTTGCCCTCGCTCGCGCTCTGTAGGACTCCGGGGAGTCACCTCCGGAACACCCTGATCGCGGGTGAAATCAGAGGCCGGGTACGACATACGTCGTACCCGGCCTCCGTCACTTTCAGACGTAGAGTGAGCGAGTGTCCGACGACCAGCCGTGGGTCTGCGCCTTCTGTGGCCGCCAGGAAGGCGACGCCGCGCGGACCCTGACCTGGAGCACCGCCGTGGAGAACGGCCGGCAGCGCACCTACTGCGAGGCCTGCTCGCGTGAGCACCTGCGCAGCATGGAGGGGAAGCTCGACAGCGAGTACTGGTGAGCGGTCACCAGACCACGTCCCACGCGCAGCCGCAGTGCGGATGCCGCTCCCACACCCGGCGTACGGCGGGGGCCGCGTGGTCGATGTCGACGGTGGCCGACCAGGTGGCGGGACGGTCGCCCTCGGCGTAGCGCGCCAGGTCGCGCACCGCCCACGCCAGCGCCAGCACCTCGAGCGTCGGGTCGACAGGAACCCCGTCGCCGGCTGCGGTCGCCCGAGCCACCTGCTCCACGACCAGCGGGCGTCGCGGGTCGGGCTCCGCGAGGTGGGCGTCCACGCACCGCAGGCAGGCGGTCCGGCCGGGCAGCACGAACGGTCCCACCCGGGCGGCCGCACCGCAGACCACGAGCAGGTGGGGAGCGCCCTCGCGCACGAGCGGGTCGATCTCACCGCGGAGCGGCTCGTCGGCGGTGACCATCAGCCAGGCCGTCGGGAGGTCGCCCGCTCCGGCGAGTCCGAGCCCGGCGCCGCGCAGCAGGCCCCGCACCGTCGCGTGGGTGCCGGCCGGGACGCGCAGGCCGATGCGTGCCTCGGCGCGTGCCGCCAGCCGCCGCGCAGCGTCCTCGCCGAACTGAGCCTCGGCCGCCCGGCGTCCCGCTGGGTCGCCCGGACTGTCGGAGCCCGGCTCGCCGCCCTCGAGCACCAGCCCGGCCGCCCGCAGCGATCGCAGGGCCGCGTCGGCGTGCGGCTCCTCATCGGTGACGAGAAGGTCTCCGAGGAGCCTGCGCACGGCGGGAAGGTCCGGCAGGATCACCCGCCGCGGCGGATCGACGCCCGCCTGGAGGTGATCCCCGTCCCGGCGTACGACGTGCACACCCGGCCGCCAGCGCAGCCTCCGGGGGAGTGGCTCAGCCATGCCGGGAGCGTCACACACCCCGGGCGCGGACCAGGCGAGTCATCCACAGGCGTCGGACAAGGCGACGGCGGCACTCCCGAGGGGGTGCCGCCGTCCTAGAAGACTGGCGTGGATTTGTGGGGGCGTGTTCTACGCCTTGCCGAGAATGCGGTTGAGGTTCGTGCCGCAGACGGGGCACACACCCTTGGCCATGCGGGTGCCCTTGTCGTTGACCCTGACCTCGCCCTCTGCCTCGCGCTTTTCCTTGCACTTCACGCAGTAGAACTCGCCGCTCCAGGTCTCCGCCATGACGGCCTCCTTGCTCTCGGTACTCATGCGGTCGTCGCGACGGGGTTTTCGGGGAAGCCCGCCGGAAGTCCTGTGACAGGTGTCTCAGAACCAATTCGACCCTACGACACGCGTGGGCACAGGCGCGGCAGGCGCTCCGTGAGCGTGAATTAAGCGTGAAACCGCTCACGGCGCGTCCGGGGGTCCCTCAGTAGCCTGCGCGCATGCCTGAGCCCACCCATCTGCGCCTCGAGCGCCCTTCCGACGGGGTCGCCCTGTTGGTCCTCGACAACCCCGATCTGCGGAACGCGATGTCCGACGAGATGACCGCCTCGTGGGTCGCCGCGATCGATGAGCTGGCCGCCGACCGGTCGGTGCGCGCGGTGGTCGTCACCGGGGAGGGAGCGGCCTTCTGCTCGGGCGGCAACACCGGGTGGATCGCGAGCGAGCCGGAGGCGACCGTCGACTACCTGCGCACCCGGATGATCGCGTTCTACCGCGCCTGGCTATCGATCAGGAAGCTCGAGGTGCCGACGATCGCCGCGGTCAACGGGGCCGCGATCGGCGCCGGGATGTGCCTCGCGCTGGCCTGCGACATCCGGTACGCCGCCACGGGCGCCAAGCTCGGCGCGCCGTTCGTGCGGCTGGGCATGCACGCGGGGATGGCCGGGACCTACCTGCTGCCGAACGTCGTAGGCGAGGCGCACGCGCGCGACCTGCTGCTCACCGGGCGGGTCGTGGAGGCGGACGAGGCGCTGCGCATGGGCCTGGTGTCCCGGGTGATCGACCCCGACGGCTTCCGCGACGAGGTGCTGCGTACGGCGGCCGAGATCGCCGGCACCGCCCCGATCGCCAGCCGGCTGACCAAGCTGGCGCTCGCCGACGGCGGGCACCGCGACTTCGAGTCTTCTGTGCAGTGGGAGGCGATGGCCCAGCCGATCACGCTGGCGACCGAGGACCTGCAGGAGGGGATCCGGGCCAGCCGCGAGAAGCGATCCCCGGTTTTCCAGGGACGCTGACAAGGGAAGAGGCCCCCGGCCCGCCTCACGACACTTGCCTTCCCCTTGCGAGTGTCGGTCGACGGGCCGGGGGCCTCGTCTGGTCGAGAACCTTGGCAGCGGGCGGGGCCCCGGTCAATCTATTGGGGGCTACCCCTGTGGACAGGCCTGTGGAGGGACCTGTGGACGGTGGCCATAGCCGGTGGAAATCCCTGGACTGGACCGGGACTCGCCTGTGGAGGACACGCCCGGGCCGCGGTCGTACGCCGCCGTGACCAGCAAGAATGGCGTCCACGGGGTGTGGAGAGGAAATAAATGCGACAGAAAGGTCAGTGGTGACAGGTTCCGAGGGGTACGACGCGGGGCCGGTCGCCGCGCTGCGCCGGATCGCGTTCCTCCTGGAGCGCGCGCGGGAGGACACCTACAAGGTCAAGGCGTTCCGCGGCGCAGCCGCCACGATCCTGCCGATGCCGCCCGATGAGGTGGCCCGGGCGGTCGAGGACGGCACCCTCACCAAGCTGGCCGGGATCGGCGCCAGCTCGGCCAAGGTGATCACCGCGGCGGTGCGAGGCGAGGTGCCCGAACGGCTGGCCCGGCTCGAGAAGGAGCACTCCGGGCCGCTGACCGACGGTGGTGCGGAGGTCAGGAGCGAGATCCGTGGTGACCTGCACAGCCACTCCGACTGGTCCGACGGCGGGTCGCCGATCGAGGAGATGGCGATGACCGCGATCGAGCTCGGTCACGACTACCTCGTGCTCACCGACCACTCGCCCCGGCTGACCGTGGCCCGCGGGCTCAGCCCCGAGCGACTCGTCCGGCAGCTCGACGTCGTCGACGCGGTCAACGAGCACCTGCAGGCCCTCGGCGGCTTCACCCTGCTCAAGGGCATCGAGGTCGACATCCTCGACGACGGCGCGCTCGACCAGACCGAGGTGCTGCTGGACCGGCTCGACGTACGCGTCGCGAGCGTCCACTCCAAGCTCAAGATGGAGAAGGACGCGATGACCAGGCGGATGGTCGGCGCGGTGCGCAACCGGCACACCAACGTGCTGGGCCACTGCACCGGTCGGCTGGTCACCGGCGGCCGTGGCACCCGTGGCCAGTCGCAGTTCGACGCCAAGGCGGTGTTCGAGGCCTGCGCCGAGCACGACGTCGCCGTCGAGATCAACTCCCGGCCCGAGCGCCGCGACCCGCCGACGGCCCTGCTGGAGCAGGCCCGCGACATCGGCTGCCTGTTCTCGATCGACAGCGACGCGCACGCTCCCGGGCAGCTCGACTTCCAGGTGCTCGGCTGCGAGCGCGCACAGGACGCCGGCATCGACCCGGATCGGATCGTCAACACCTGGCCGAAGGAGCGCCTGTTGGCCTGGGCGAACAAGTAACGTGCCTACATGAGCCACGCCCAGGTGGAGGTACGCCGCTCGAAGCGGCGGCGGCGGACCGTGTCCGCCTACCGCGAGGGCGAGCGGATCGTCGTACTGATCCCCGCTTCCCTGACCCGCAAGGAAGAGGCCGAGTGGGTCGAGACCATGGTGGCCCGGATCGAGAAGGCCGAGCAGAAGGCCCGGCTCTCCGACGACGACCTCCTCGAGCGCGCACAGCGGCTCAACGACAAGTGGCTCGGCGGCCTGGCCACGCCCGCGTCGGTCCGCTGGGTCACCAACCAGAACTCCCGCTGGGGCTCGTGCACGCCCGGTGACCGCACCATTCGCCTCTCCGAGCGGCTCAACGGGATGCCGGTCTGGGTGGTCGACTACGTGCTCGTGCACGAGCTCGCCCACCTGCTCGAGCCCGGCCACGACGCGAAGTTCTGGAAGTGGGTCGACCGCTACCCGCAGGCCGAGAAGGCCAAGGGCTACCTGCTGGGCTGGTCCGCAGCCGCCCACGTCGAGCCGCCGCCCGACGACGTCGACTGAGCAAGTCGCACGAGCTCGACCAGTCCGGGCTCGGGATCCGGCAGGGAGTCCGCCGGCCACCAGCGGACGTCGAGTGATTCGTCGCTGATCGCGTGCTCGGCACCCTCGGGCGCCACCGCGACGAACCGCACGTCGAGGTGGTGTACGCCGCCATCGGGATCGCAGAACGGCACAGCATGCTCGTTCAGCTGCACCGGAGCGGCGGACATCAGCAGGCCGGCCACCCCTGACTCCTCCGTCGCCTCACGCAGTGCGGCGGCGGCCAAGGTGTGGTCTCCGGGTTCACAGTGACCGCCGAACTGGAACCACCGCTCGGCCTTGGCATGCAGGGTCAGCAGGACCCGGCTGTGGTCGTGACTCAGCACGAGGGTGCTCGCAGTGATGTGGTCCGGCAAGCACTGTCGCGACATCCCGTCGGGGTGCGCCGCCAGGTGCGAGAGGTAGCGGTCGCGCAGCGTCGCCTGTCGTGCGCCGGGCGGGTCCCAGTCGCTCAGCACGCGGACTGCGTCGCTGTGGAGCGTCACTCCTCGTCGAGCAGCTTGCGCAGCTCGGCGTCGAAGTCGTCCTCGCTGAGCTCCGTCGGCTTGGCGGCGTCCTCTCGGAAGCCGAGCGGGTCGTCGAGGTCGGCGGAGGTGGGCAGCAGGTCGGGGTGCATCCACACGCCGTCGCGGGCCTCGATGCCCTGCCGGGTGCGCAGCGAGCCCCACAGGGTCGAGGCGTCCCGGAGCCGACGGGGTCGCAGCTCGAGCCCGACCAGCGCGGCGAAGGTCTGCTCGGCCGGGCCGCCGGCGGCGCGCCGCCGGCGTACGGCCTCTTGGAGCTTGGCCGCGGCGGGCATCCGCTCGATGGTGGCCTGGCCGACCACCTCGTCGACCCAGCCCTCGACCAGGGCCAGCGCGATCTCGAGCCGCTCGAGCGCGGCCTTCTGGGCGGGAGACTCCGGGAGGTCGAAGAGACCGCCCTCGAGCAGCTGCTGCATCGCCTCGGGGTTGCTCGGGTCGACGCCGCGGAGCTGCTCCTCCATCCGCTGCTGGATGCCCTCGGCGTTGATCTCGATGCCGCTGGCGAAGTCGGTGACCGCGCCGATCAGGTGGTCGCGCAGCCACGGCACGTGGGCGAACAGCCGCTGGTGGGCGGCCTCGCGCAGCGCGAAATAGAGCAGTACGTCGTCCTCGGTGACGTCGAGCCCCTCGGCGAACGCCGTCACGTTGGCCGGCACCAGCGCCGCCTTGCCGGGCGCGGCGAGCGGGATCCCGATGTCGGAGACGCTGAGCACCTCGCCGGCGAGCGCACCCAGCCCGGACCCGACCTGGGTGGCGAGCATCGCTCCGACGGCCTTGCCGATGATGCCGAGCAGCGGACCGGCTGAGGCCTGCATCTCCGCGGGCAGTGCGCCGCTGAGGCCGGAGACCGACCGCTCGGCCACCGGCTCCACGAGCACCTTCCAGACGTCGAGGGTGCCGACGATCCACTCCGCCCGGCTCCACGCCGCGGTGGAGGTCACTCCGGACGAGAACCCGGTGGCCTCGTCGAGCCAGTGGTCGGCCAGGCCCACGGCGTCGGCCACGGCGTCCTTCTGGCGCTGGCTGGGGCTCGGGTCGGGGTTGGCCGCGACCGTCTTGCGGGCCAGGTCGTCGGCGGCCTCCCAGTTGAGAGGCCCGTCGTAGGGCTGCATGAGCGACTGGAACTGACCCATCAGCTGGTTCAGGTCAGGCATCCCGGCAGGCATGCCGCCGGCGAAGAACTGCTCGAAGGGCGTGCCCTTGAACGGGTTCTGCCCCTCGTCCGGGCCGTCCCCGGGATCGTTGGTCATGCCGCCCACGGTACGCCGAAGCGACAACCTCCCGGCGGGCTAGTGTCGAGGCGTGACCCACCCGCTCGTCCGCCTCGTTGAGATCCAGGAGACCCCGCTCGACGTCGCCGCCGTACTGGCGAGCGTGGAGGGAGACGGGAGTGGTGGGGTGACCCTGTTCGTCGGCCGGGTCCGCGATCACGACAGCAACAAGGACGTCGTAGGTCTCGACTACTCCGCCCACCCGACGGCGCTGGACAGGATGCGCGCGATCTGCGACCGGGTCGCCGAGGCCCACCCCGTCCACGGCGTCGCGGCGGTGCACCGCGTCGGCAGCCTCGCGATCGGTGACGTCGCCGTCGTGGTCGCCGCCGCCGCCGCGCACCGCGGGCAGGCGTTCGACGCGTCCCGGGACCTGATCGACACCCTCAAGTCCGAGGTCCCGATCTGGAAGCACCAGCGCTTCACCGACGGCAGCGAGGAGTGGGTCGGGTCGCCGTAGGCGCGCCTCGCACATCGAGGACCGTGGTGTTCCTACCCTCGTCAGGTGGAGATCCTGTTGTGGCTGATACCACCCGTCGTCGTCACCGCGGTGGCGATGGTCTGGGTGTCCTGGCTGGGTCGGCAGGGCCGCCGCGAGGTCGACCGCGAGGCGGCCGTACGACGGTTGGGCGAGGCCCTCTCGGATGACCGCCGCGCCCGCCGCCCCACCGGCGGCTATGCGCCGCGGGTCCCGCCGCGTGACCGCAGCAGCGGCGTCGCCGTACGACCCTCCCGGATGAACCCGCCCGCGCCCGAGCCGGAGGCCACCGAGCAGGAGCGTCGCGCGGGCTGAACTGGCGTCCGGCCACTTGGCGCTGGATGAGAGGGTTGGCGGCATGAACCAGCGCCTGATCGCCGCGGTGGCGGCCGTGCCGCTGGTGCTCGGGTTGATCCTTGCGGCGGCGCTGATGCCGCTGCCCTTCGTGGTCTACGCGCCGGGCTACACCGTCGACGTACTCGCGAAGGACCAGAACGAGGCCGAGATCATCCAGGTGAACGGCCAAAAGACCTACCGCGACGGTGGCGAGCTGCGGATGACCACCGTGCTCGTGACCGCACCGGAGACGAAGAAGACGCTGTTCGAGCTGATGAGCGCCTGGGCGGACCCGGACGACGCGGTCTACCCCTACGACGACGTGCACGGCGACGTGAAGACCGACGAGCAGAACCAGATCGAGGGTGAGGTCCAGATGCTCACCTCACAAGACGCCGCGATCGCCGTCGCGCAGCGCGAGCTGGGCCTCGACGTCACCCCGCTGCCCGGCGTCTCGCACGTCAACGCGGGGGAGCCGGCGGACGGCAAGCTGCTGCCGCGTGACCTGTTCCTCAACATCGGCGGCCGTCAGGTGAACACCGCCGAGGAGGTGGTGGCGGCGATCCAGGGCAGCACCCCGGGGGAGCCGCTCGACATCGTGGTGCTGCGGGACCACAAGCGCAAAGAGGTCAGCGTGGTCCCCGTGCGCGGCGACGACGGCTCGGAGATCGGGATCTTCCTCGGCACCGGGTTCCGGTTCCCGTTCGACGTCTCGGTGAACATCTCGCCGGACATCGGAGGACCGAGTGCTGGGTTGATGTTCTCGCTGGCCATCTACGACACGCTGACGCCCGGCTCGCTCACCGACGACGAGATCGTGGCAGGCACCGGTGAGATCGCGCCGGACGGCCGGGTCGGCCCGATCGGTGGCATCCAGCAGAAGGTCGTGGCGGCCCGCGACTCGGACGCCGAGCTGTTCATGGTGCCCGAGGCCAACTGCGAGGAGGCGCTGCAGGCCGACAACGGCGACATGCAGCTGGTGCTCGCCGAGACGATGCACAGCGCCCGGCTGGCGATCGAGGCGTGGGCCGAGGACCGCGACGCCGACCTGCCCAGCTGCGAGGACGTGAAGACCTCGTGATCGACCCGATCCGCGACCTCGACAGCGACCCCGCCCTGGCGGCGGCGGTCCTGGAGATCGAGTCCCACCTGGCCGACGGCGGCTGGGACCAGCCGGCCCGCCTCTACGCCCTGGTCGACACCGCCCAGCTCGTACGCCGCGAGCCGGCCCTCGCCGCCGCGATGGGCCTGGACGCCCCCACCGAGCGCGGGTCGCTGACCGCGGTGGAGCAGGACCAGATCGATCCGAACATGCCGCTGGAGCAGGTGCTCGAGTCGATCGCCTGGCCCGACGATGTCGCGGGATGCGCCGCCGTCGTGGAGCGGCTGGTGCTGCCGCCCGCTGCCGACCGGACGATCCCGGAGGACCCGGAGCGCGCCCAGAAGTACGCCCTCGAGCACCCCGACCGGCAGGAAGTGCGCATCGTCGCGGGCGCGACCCGACACGGTGCGACGTACTGTGCTTTACGACTGCGTGCACACGACGACAACCAGTCCGTCGTGGGTGGCGTCGACCTGGTGCCGGGGCTGTTGGCCCTGCTGGGCGCCACCTTGAGCGATGACGAAGAGCGGGAGCAGGAGAAGCAGTGAGCGAGCTGTTCGACGAAGAGGAGCCGCGCCGGGAAGAACGCGCGACGCCACGAGGGCGCTCCCGCGCGCTGATCATCACGGCGCTGGTGCTGATCCTGGTGTTCTTCGGGATCACCACGTTCGCCTCGGTCTACACCGACCGGCTCTGGTACGACTCCGTCGGCTACGGCGGGGTCTTCAGCACCCTGATCTGGACCAAGATCGGCCTGTTCCTGGTGTTCGGCGTGGTGATGGGCGCCGTGGTCGGCGCCAACATCTTCCTCGCCTACCGGTTCCGACCGCTGTTCCGACCGGCTTCGCCCGAGCAGACCGGCCTGGACCGCTACCGAGACGCGGTCACGCCGATCCGCACCTGGCTGTTGCTCGGCGCATCGGTAGTGATCGGACTGTTCGCCGGCGCCTCCGGGATGGGGCAGTGGCGGACCTACCTGCTGTGGCGCAACGCCCAGTCGTTCGGCACCAAGGACGCGCAGTTCGACAAGGACATCGGCTTCTACGTCTTCCACCTGCCCTGGCAGCACTACCTGGTCGACTTCGCGATGGCGACGACGGTGATCGCGCTGATCGCGACCGCGGTCGTGCACTACCTCTACGGCGGCATCCGGCTGCAGGTCAGCCGCGACCGGCTGTCCGGCGCGGCGCAGGTGCAGATCTCGGTGCTGCTCGGCGTCTTCGTGCTCGCCAAGGGCGTCGACTACTACCTGGACCGGTTCGACCTGGTCAACGAGTCCAACCGGCTGTTCACCGGCATGAACTACACCGCCGACAACGCGGTGCTCCCGGCGAAGAACATCCTGCTCGGGATCGCGTTGATCTGCGCGGTGCTGTTCTTCCTCAACATCTGGCGGCGCACCTGGCAGCTGCCGGTGGTCGGGCTGGCGCTGCTCGCGGTGTCGTCGGTGCTGCTCGGGATGATCTGGCCGGCGATCGTGCAGCAGTTCCAGGTCAAGCCCTCCGAGGCCGACAAGGAGGCGCCGTACATCCAGGACAACATCGAGGCCACCCGCGCGGCGTACGACCTCAGCGACGTCGAGTACGCGTCGTACCAGGCGACTCCGTCGGGTGACCCCGGCACCACCGCCCTGATCGAGCAGACCAGCGCGGCACCGGTGATCGACCCCAAGCTGGTCCGGCAGACGTTCGAGGAGCTCCAGCAGGGTCGTGCCTACTACTCCGTCGCGAACGTGCTCGACGTCGACCGCTACGAGCTCGGCGGGCAAGAGACTCCGCTGGTGCTCGGCGTTCGCGAGCTCGACACCAACGAGGTGGCCGACGCCGACCAGAACTGGTCCAACCTGCACACCGTCTACACCCACGGCGACGGCGTGATCGCCGCTTACGCGAACCGCACCCCTTCGGACGAAGAAGGCAACGGGATCGTGTGGGCCGAGGGGATCGAGTCCGGGCAGAGTGAGCTGGGCGACTACGAGCGCCGCATCTACTTCGGGGAGAAGAGCCCGGACTACTCCGTGGTCGGCAAGTCCGGTGCGGACTCCTCGAACGTCGAGCTGAGCCTCCCGTCGACCGGCGCCGAGGAGGGGGAGGAGAGCGACACCACCACCACGACGTACGACGGCGAGGGTGGGGTGCCGATCGGCGGCACCTTCCGGCAGTTCATGTACGCCGTGAAGTTCGGCGAGCCGAACTTCCTGCTCTCCGGACGCGTCAACGGCAACAGCAAGGTGCTCTACGACCGGGAGCCGGTCGAGCGGGTGGAGAAGGTCGCCCCGTGGCTGACCATCGACTCCGACGCCTACCCGGCCGTCGTGGGTGGCCGGGTCCAGTGGATCGTCGACGGCTACACCACGACCGACCGCTACCCGGGTTCGCAGCGGGAGTCGTTCGACGCGATGATCGACGACGCGCTGCAGGAGGACCAGGGCCTGCAGACCCTGCCCACCGACGAGATCAACTACATGCGCAGCGCGGTCAAGGCCACGGTCGACGCCTACGACGGCACCGTGACGCTCTATGCCTGGGACGAGTCCGACCCGATCCTCAAGGCCTGGAGCTCGGCCTTCCCCGACACCGTGCTGCCCAAGTCGGAGATCCCTGAAGACCTGATGCCGCACCTGCGCTACCCCGAGGACCTGTTCAAGGTGCAGCGCTACCAGCTCGCCAAGTACCACGTCACCGAGGCCGGCGACTTCTACCAGGGCAACGACCGGTGGGAGGTGCCGGAGGATCCCAACGAGAGCAGCCGGTTCCAGCCGCCGTACCGCATGTTCACCGACGAGGACAGCGACCCCACGACGCCCAGCACCTGGGCGATGACGTCGGTCTTCGTGCCCCGTGACAAGGGCAACCTGGCGGCGTTCGTTTCGGTGAACTCCGACGCGACGTCCGACGAGTTCGGCAGGATGCAGGTCCTCGAGGTCACCGAGGCCAACGCCTCCGGTCCCGGCCAGATCGCCAACGAGATGCGCCAGGACGAACAGGTCGGCGCCGCGCTGACCCGACTCAACGTCGACGCCGCAACCCCACCGATCTTCGGCAACCTGCTCAGCATGCCCGTGGAAGACGGGTTGATCTCGATCCAGCCGGTCTACGCCGTGCGCGCCGGCACCTCGGGCTTCCCGATCCTGCAGTACGTGCTGGTCTCCTACGACGACAAGGTCGGCATCGGCACCAACCTGACCGAGGCGCTGGAGAACGCCCTCACCCAGGACGGCGACACAGATCCGGTCGACCAACCCGACAACGAACCGACCGAGCCGCCGGACGATCCCAACCAACCGCCGGACAACAATCCTGAACAGCCGCTGTCCATCGACGAGCAGATCAGCCGAGCACTGGACCGCGCCCAGACCGCGTTCGACCAGGCCGAGCAGGCTCGGGAGTCCGGGGACTTCGAGCTCTACCTCGACAAGATCGAGGAGGGGCGCCGGCAGACAGAGCGTGCGATCGCGCTCTACGACAGCAAGAACACGGGCGGTCCGGGTGGTGGCTGAGCCCGATTTGCAGCGGTTTGATCGGGTGCCGTAACGTTGGGTTCACCGACGCGGGGTGGAGCAGTTCGGTAGCTCGCTGGGCTCATAACCCAGAGGTCGCAGGTTCAAATCCTGCCCCCGCTACGAATTTCAGGCTCGGAATCCACGGATTCCGAGCCTGAAAGCATTTACGAACTTGATCGCAAGTCCACTGAGTGGCCATGGTCATCAGCCGCAGGCAGGCCAGGGACTGGGGCGCCACCGCGCTGGCCACGTCTGCCTTACGCCGGGGCGGGTCAATCTCCAGGCCAACGCGGCGATGCCGACCCGGTTGCTGGCGGGCAGGTCTGCGTTGTTTCAGCTGTCGACGACCCCAGTGCGGCCGATGAGTTCGTGGCTCCCGGCCGGTCCAAACTCCTGACACCCTAGGAAAGGAAACCGTCGTGTCAGAGCTTCTTGTCGACTTCATCACCTCCCTGGACGGCAACGCGTCGGGAGAGGGTTGGCCCGGGTTCTGGGGCCTCGAGGGCCCGGAGTACCTCGCATGGCTCGGCGAGCAGCCCGAGGCCACCTTCCTGATGGGAGCGAACACCTACCGCCAGATGTCGGGGTTCGCCGCCGGTGATGTCCCGAATGGCCAAGACGAGTTCAGGGCCGAGGAGCAGGAGTCGGTCGACGAGCTCACGCAAGCGTCCAAGGTGGTGTTCTCCTCCTCACTCGAGGAGCCACTGACGTGGGACAACTCCACGCTCGTCCGCGACGACGCCGTCGAGGCGGTCCGCGCCATGAAGTCGAGTGGCTCGGGGCTCCTCAGCACGATCGGCAGCCTCAGCCTGTGCCGGTCTCTGCTACAAGCTGGACTCGTCGACCGCTTCCGGGTGGTGATGTTTCCGGTGATCACCGGGGCCACGGGCGCAGAACGCATCTACGACGGCTATCCGGACGTCGCGCTAGAGATGATCGAGCACCGCAACTTCGACGGCCGCATCCAGTTGGTCGAGTACAAGCCCCGCGTGCTCGAGCACCCGCCGCTCGGCGCCCCTGGCTGAGGAGGAGGCGCGCAGGACTTCTTCGATCGGTCGCGGCTAACGTCGCTGGATGGCCTTCTCCCCGTCCGATGACGTGCGTGGTCGTCTCCGCGACCCGGTGTTCTGGAACGCCGTCACCCAGCTGTTCAAGACCGCGGTGGCTGCAGTACTCGCCTGGGTGCTTGCCACCGAGGTGTTCTCGCTGTCGCAGTCGTTCCTTGCGCCGTGGGCCGCCCTGCTGGTGGTCCACGCAACTGTCTATCGGACGTTCTCGCGCGGATTGCGTCAGGTCACGGCTGCGGTCGCCGGCGTGTTGCTGGCGTGGGGCGTCGGGAACGCGCTGGGGCTGGACACCGTCTCGGTCGCCGTGGTGCTCACGCTGGGACTAGCGATCGGTGCCCTGCCCTGGTTCGGCGAGGAAGCGATCACGGTCGCGGCGACAGCGATGGTGGTGCTGACGACCGGGTTCTCGAGCGACGACTCGATGTTGTTCGACCGGTTGGCCGACACTGCCATCGGCATCATCGTGGGGTTGCTCATCAACGCTGTGGTCTGGCCGCCGCTCCGCCGACGTACGGCGATCGCAGCGATGAACCGCATCGATGACAGCATCGGCGGACTGCTTGACGAAATGGGGAAGCGGCTGGTCGTCGAATGCTCCGACGACGACGTCGCGGGATGGGTCGACCGCACCCGTTCATTGGACGGCGACCTCGACCATGCGTGGGCGCTGGTGCGTCAGGCCCAGGAGAGTGGACGGCTGAATCCCCGTCGCTCGGCGCGGGACCTGCTCGATCCACACCAGTGGCACGCTCTCCTGCGACGCATGGAACAGGCGGTGGCCGAGACCCGGAGCATGGCGCGCACTCTCGGCTACCCCGCGGCCAACCGCGACCTGTGGGACGCGGACTTCCGTGAGCGCTGGCCGCGACTGGTCGGCGACGCTGGCCGCGCGATCGCCGCCGCTGATTCCGAGTCCATCCGCTCGGCACGCGATGGCCTGAGCTCCCTGGTCGAGGATGTCGGCGCCGTCGGTCCCTCGTCGAGGCAGTGGCCTGTGCAGGGCGCGCTGATCATTAATCTGCGCAACACCCTGGACGCAATGGACGAGGTCGCGGCGGCCAACCCGCTCGGCCAGCCCCCGCTTCCTCTCGCCAGGCTGAAGCGGCTCGGGTCAGGCGCTCGCGTCCGGCTCGAGTCTCGTGTTCGGGACGATGACGACGCGCCGACCGGTCAGTGACCCACGAGCGCCATTGATCGCAGCTGGGAGCGACGACCATCAATGGAGCGGGGTGACCGACCGCACGCTCGAGCCCGCCATGCGCTGCTCGCGTACCGAAGTGCTGCGCAGCCGTCGGACCGCAGGCAGGACCACGACCAGGCAGATCGAGCCGAGGAGCATCAGCGCGCTACGCGCGCCGAGTGCTGAGGCGAGCAGCGGCGCTGCGAGCGAGCCGGCCATGGCACAAGACACCATGACCGCGTCTCCCAGTCCCAGAGCACCGGCGCGGTGCTCGTCAGCGACTCCGTCCTGGATGTTCTCGGTGACGGCAGACTCGGCCAGCACCGAGACAGCGCCGGCAAGCCCCAGCATCGGCAGTGCCAGCATCGGGAGCGGCGACAGCGCGGCGCACGCCACGGCTACACCGAGCGCAGCCAACCCCCACCGTTGGCGGTAACCCGCCGAACCGTGCACCCACCAGAGCAGCGGCGCCGCCAGGGCCCCGAACCCGAACCACGCTGTCGCGACGCCGAACCCTGCGTCCCCTTGACCCCAGACCTCGTGGGACAGCGGGAGCAGAGCCACGGCGGTCGCGGAACCGACGATGTTGAGCATGCCGCCCACGGCGAGAGCAGCAAGCACCTTCGGAGCCCGCAGTACGACGCGGATCATCCCGGACACCGCCTCTCGAGTACGTCGATCGGTGCTCGGCCCGGGCAACGGCACCCGCCATGCCAAGACGGTGGCCAGCAGTGTCAGTGCGACAGCGAGCGAAGCGATGAAGGGCCGGGTCGCAGGCAGGAGCAGCAGTCCACCCAACGCGGGACCCACGACCCAGGCCGCAACCTCGATGGTCACCAGAGCCTCCGTGGCACGGCGCTTGGCCGTTCCTGCCAATCCAGGCATCGATGCCGCGACCGCCGGATAGGCGGGAGTCCCGCAGGCGACGGCGAGCGAGGCCGCGACAACTGCCAGCACCAGTGCCTCGTCGAGCAAGGCCACCGCAAGAAGGCACAGAAACGCCAAGCGCAGCACCAGGGTGGCGGCCAACAGTCGGTCCCGACGGATCCGGTCTCCCAGCGAGCCGACCACCCATGAGAGCACGACATAGGGCAGCATCCGGGCCGCGGCAGTGAGCCCCACCGCCAGCGGACCGTGTGGACCGTCGCCGTACCGGTCCCATGCCAGCACGAGCAGCAGCGGCCACGGAAGGGAGAGAGCCAGCGACGCGGCGGCGAACGATGCGAGCTGCCGACCGACCGCGTTCCGGGAGCTCATCGGAACGACGTGCGTCGGCAGCGGGGGAAACCCGTTGAAGCCGACAGAGGAGTAGCAGCTGGTGTAAGCACCGGTACCGCGCAGCCGGACCACGTCGCCCTCGGCGAGCTCCAGGGGGAGATCCACCTTCGTTCGCTGGTAGAGGACATCAGTGCTGTCACACGTGGGCCCTGCGATCACACACGGACCGGTCGGCCCACCATCCCGATCGGTCTCGATCGGGTATCGGATGGCCTCACCGATGGTCTCGATGAGGCCGGTGAAGACCCCCACGTCGAGGAAGACCCAACGTGCGCCGTTCCGGTGCACGACTCCGAGCACCTCGGTCGACAAGACACCGGCCTCGGCGGCGATGCTGCGCCCCGGCTCGACCATGGTCGTGGGGCGCCGGGTGCCGAAATGCTTGTCCAGCAACCCTTCGATCGCGCGTCCGTAGATCTCGGGGGCGAGGCAGTCGGCGTCCAGGTTGGCCGGGAAGCCACCGCCGAGGTCCAGCAGTCGGGGCCGGCACCCGTGGGCGCCGAGGAGCTCGAAGACGCGGGCGCTCGCCGCGATAGGCGCCGCCCACGCGCCCGGATCGCGCTGCTGTGACCCCACGTGGAAGGAGACCCCCGCGGCCTCCAGCCCGACGCTCGCCGCGTACTGCAGCACCGCGACCGCCTGGTCGGTCGAGCAACCGAACTTGCTCGACAAGGGCCAGTCCGAACCCTCGCCAGAGGTGACCAGCCGGCACAGCACCGCCGCGCCGGGGGCCGCGCTGGCAAGCTTCGCGGTCTCCTCCAGGGAGTCGACCACGAACAACCGGACCCCCTGCGCCGCCGCGAGCATCAAGTCCGAGCGTCGGGTGACGGGATTGGAGTGAACGAGGTCCGAGGCCGAAGCCCCGACCGACAGCGTTGCGTCCACCTCCGCCGGGCTGGCGACGTCGAACTTGCTTCCCGCCGCGTGCAGGGCCGCGAGCAGGGTAGGTTCGGGATTCGCCTTCACCGCGTAGTGGATGTCGGTCCCCGGCAGTGCAGCAGCAAGCCGCCGGAACTTCGTGATGGCGGTCGCGACGTCGAGGCGCAGGTATGGCGTCGCCGCCCGTCGTGGCGCGGCGTCGGTGGGCCCGGCTGGGACCTGCGGGACGAGCCCCGGCGTGGGAGCGGACATGGCGATCTCCTGGAAGGGGGAAGCTGAAACAGCTCTCCCCTCAAGGAGCATCGGAGCGGCGGCCTGATACACACCTGGTCGGCGCACCTGGCGAAGCGCAGGTCAGAGGCCAGGCAGCAACGGCCGCATGAACGTCCTCTCGTAACGAACGACGCAGTTGCTGTCATCGCGGATCTTGTCGGCCGCGACGAAGTCGGGGTCGACACCGAAGCGGGTGCGGTACTCCTCGTAGGCAGCGAGGCTCGGGAACGTGAACAGCGCGAGAGCCTTGTCGCTGGCCCCTTCCGCCGGCAGGAAGTAGCCGTGGTGCTGGCCACCGTGCTCGTTGACCAGCTCGATCCAGCGGCGGGCGAATGCCTCGAAGGCGGCGATCTCGGCAGGGTCGATGGTGTAGTCGACGACGCAGGTGATCATGGGTCGTAGCCAAGCACGCGCAGGTCGGGTGTGACGCCGGAGGTGTCCCGTGCGTCATCAGGGGTGAGACCAACAACCCCAAGGAGAGAGATGGTGACAGACGGGCGGGCTCGGGGCGGCGATGAGTTCGAGGTCTTCGCGCGTGCCCGAAGCCAACAGCTGTATCGCTCGGCCTGGCTGCTGTGCTCCAACAACCACGAGGCCGAGGACCTGGTCCAGGAGACGCTGGCCAAGGTCTACGTCCGGTGGCGGAGCCGGTTCGGCGGCCGGATCGACAACCCGGCGGCGTACGCGAACACCGTCCTGGTCCGCACCTGGATCGACAGCCGCCGTCGCCGCGGGTCGCGCGAGCGGCCGGTCGAGACGGTGCCCGACGAAGGAGTGCACGATGGCGACGCCGAGCTCCGCCTCGCCCTCCGGAAGGCACTCGACGCTCTCGAACCGCTGGACCGCGCCGTGCTGGTGCGCCGCTTCATCGAAGACGCCTCCGTCGCCGATGTGGCGGCTGAGCTCGGCATCAGCTCCGGCGCCGTCCGCAACCGCAGCATGCGGGCTCTCGAACGAGTCCGCACCGGCTTCGGCGCCTCCCTACCCGACCTCCGGCTCCCCTGAAAGGACCCGTCATGAACGACGAAACGAACACCATCGCACTACTGGACCGGGCCACCTCTGACCTGGTCCCCGACATCGACCGGCTCGTTGAGGGCGGCGTACGGCGTGGCCGGATCCGCCGCCGGCGCCGCCGGATCGGTACGACGCTGGCCGCGGCCGCCGTTGTCGGCGTGATCGGCGTCGCCGCGAGCGTGGCCCCGGGTCTGCCGGGTGAGTCCTCCACCGGCAGCGACGCCGGTCAGGTGGCCGACCCGGTCAAGCCAAACCCCCCGGTCAAGGAACCGAAGGCACCGGCCACGGCACGCGAGATCGCCGTGCACGCGAAGCAGCTGCCCGGGCTGGTCGCCGACCTGTTCCCCGGCACCATCACCCCGGCCGCGAAGCGGACCGGTCGCATCATCGACGAGGGCCCGACGGCGCAGATCGCGCACTTCCAGTGGAACGGCTTCCTGACCTCGGTAGGCGCCTGGCGGACGACTGCTGCGGAACCGTGCCGCGCCCCCGGAGCCAAGTGCGTCCAGCTCCCGGACGGTTCGACGGTGCTCCGATGGACCGAAACAGGTCCGGCGGTCGACGGCGCAGTCAGCGGCAGGGGTCTGTCTCTCTTCACGACCGACGGCTGGGAGATCTTCGCCATCTCCTACAACGCCGCCGACGGGAAGGACTCGCCGGTCCTGGCCGACGAGCCGCCGTTCGACTTCGATCAGCTCGAGCGGATCGTGATGAGCGACGTCTGGCTCAGGTGATCAGTCCAATAGGTGGGCCATCGCCCGAGCGATGAAGTCGTTGCGCATCTCCGCGGTCGTCAACCCCTCCGCACCGAACCCGGTGAACACGGTGTCGTCCGTCGTGGTGACGGAGCCCTCCACGAACGCCTTCTCTGAGCGGGCCCAGTTGTTCGTCTCCCGCGAGCCCTCCGGCGGCGGTGCCGGGGTCCAGCCGCCGAGGTCGCCCTCGAAGGACGTCTCCTCGGTGACCACCCCGTCGAGGAGGACCTTGGTGTCGTCGACGAAGACGCCGAGACCCTGGGTGCCCCAGTCGGTGATGTAGCTGATCGACAGCTCGACCTGCTGGCCGGCGTACGGCGTCAGGTCGATGCTCCACTCCTGCCACCCGGAACTGTTGCCGGTGGCCGCGTTCCATGCGCCCGTGGTGCCGGTGGGGGAGCAGTCCGCGCCCTGGTAGTGCGCCACGAACGGGTGGATATCCACCCAGCCCTCGGGGCACGTATCGCCGGTGTCCTGCGACGTGTGGCCGTTGGCGTCGGGGAGCGTGGTCCAGCTGTCGGAGCCGACCTGGTGTGCCTCGACCACGACGTAGTCCCAGTCGAGCTCGGTGTCGTGGGAGATCTGGAAGGACAGCTCGCCGGATGTCGCCCCGGTGAGGTCGACCGTTCGAGACATCCGCTTCCAGCCCTGGTCGGCCCACTGGCTGAACATGTACCAGTCGCCCGCGAACGGGTCGTACGGCGCCGCACCGGGCCGGAGCCACTGCACCGGCGCCTCGCTCGCGAACTGCGGGAACTCGTCCTCGGGCAGGATGCTCGAGGTCAGCACCAGCGACCCTGTGTGGTCCTGGTTGTTGGCGGAGTCGCCACCGTTGAACGTGCCCTCGAACCCGTCGAACTCTCCCTCTATGCCGCTGACGGGGAAGGACTCTCCCTCGGGGCTGGAGCCGCCGCCGTCGACGTAGGTGTAGGCGCCGAGCCAGTACTGCTGGAAGTCGTTCGCCAGCGGGAGGCAGGGGTAGGTGTCCACCGTGGTGCACTGCGGCGGCGCGAACGGGTTGTAGTCGTAGACGCCGTTGGCGGCCTGCGCGAACTGGTTGTACTTGCCGGTCACCAGCGCCTTGCCACCCTCGTTGAGGTAGTCACGCACCGACAGCTCGAGGTCGAGCGAGAGCTTGTCGGCAGTCCCGGCCGGCTGGCCGGTCTCGCGGGTGATGATGTCGTCGCCCGACTCCCACACGATCGCGTCGTAGTGGGACAGCACGCCCAGGTGGTGCGGCGCAGTGCGCGCGTTGACGTCGACGTCGTAGACGTCGGAGCTGTAGCCCGCCGCCGAGAGCGAGGCGGCGTAGTCGTCGGCGTACTTCGCAGAGGTCACGCCCTGGGCCGGACTGACGCCGGTGACGTCTTCGGACGCCAGGATGAGTACGTCGCCTCCGATGTCGTCAGCGACCTGGTAGGTGAACGGCTCGCTGCTGACCCAGCCCTTGCCGCGCTTGTACCCGGTGAACCAGACCTCGACCGAGTCGCCCGGATGGGTGCGGGTGACCTTGCCGCGGAACTCGCCGTAGTAGTCGTGGTGGGTGTCGCCGTAGCGCTCGCCACCCCTCCACAGCCGCGTCTTCTCCGACTTGGTGCGTCCGCCGTTCACGGAGTACTTCAGGCGCAGGTTCTTGAGTGCCTTCTTGGCCGTGACCGCGACCGGCTGGGTGGTGCCGTGCGCGACCGCGAACGGGTCGGACACCATGTCGGGGGCCGTGAGACCGACCGCCGAGACCGGGTCGTCCGGGTCGTGCGACGACCGGGCCACGGACAGGGCGAACGGGATGTTCTTCTCGAACTCCGCCTGGATCAGCCCTTCGTCATCGGGGAAGTTGAAGCCGCTGACGCACGCCTCGGGCTCCCACTCGTCGTCAGGATCCGAGGCCGATACCGTCTCGCAGGTGGTCATCTCGGGTGTGAAGCCCAGCGTGCCGTATTCCACGGTGGCGTGGGTGTCGGTGTCGCCGTTGGTGGTGTAGAGCTCGGCGGAGATGTCCGGGTCGTAGCCGGGGATCGCCGGGTCGGCGTCGTCGCCGGCCATGGCCTGGTAGATCACGTCGTCGGGCGACGGTGTGCTCACCTGCCAGCCGATGCCGTAGAGCAGCAGCTCCGCCGCGGAGTGGTAGTTGACGTAGAACTCGAACCCGACCCGATCGAACAGTCGGTCGAGGGCCTTGGTCTCGGGCTCGGAGTTCGGTCCCGTGCCACGGAACGTCTCGCTGGCCTGGTCGATCGAGGAGCCCTCGTTGTCCCAGCCCCACTTGACCGCGAAGTTGCGGTTGGGATCGACGCCGTCGTTGGCGGTCAGCTGTCCGTCGCCGTCGTTGTCCCGGAGGTTCTTGCGCCACAATCGATTTTCGGGGGTGAACGTGAAGTCGTAGCCGTCCGGGTTGGAGACAGGCAGGAACCACAGCTCCGTGGTCCTGATCAACCGGTAGAGCTGCGGGTCGCTCTTGTAGCCCTCCAGGTAGTAGTGCATGAGCCGGCGGACCATCTCGGGCGTGATCCACTCGCGCGCGTGCTGGGCGCCGCCGTACAGGACCGAGGGACGCCTGCCGTCCTTCACCTTCTTGGCGTCCTTGGTCACCTTCAGCGCGAGGATGTCCTTGCCCTGGATGGTCTTTCCGATGCTGACGAGCTTGGTGATCTTCGGGTACGCCGCGGCGGTCTCGCGCAGCTCGTCGGCGATGCCGCCGGGCTCGCTGTAGGAGCGGTAGGCCTCGTACCCAGCGAGGTTCTGGAGGCGCGCGGCCTCGGAGGCGGTCCGGCCGTTGATCTTCTTGACCTCGACCGACAGGCCCTCCGCGCGGAGCAGATCGGCCTGGGCGTCGGTGATGACTGCCTCGAGGCGGACCTTGCCCTGGGCTCCTTCGGACTGGACTGCGTGCTCGGTGTCCAGACCCACCTCCCCGAGCTTCTCGAAGTCAGCAGGGGCAGCCTCGACGACGTAGACCTCGAGGTCGTCGCCGCCACGGCCGGCGGCGCCGGGTTCGGTACTCGCGGGCGGCGTGGCGGCGAGCAGTCCGGCGGTCAGGGCTGCGAGGGCAAACGCGGTGGGCAGGGAACGCATGATCGACCTCTGCTTCATGGGGGAGGATCCTTACCTTCGTGTGATCTGAGTCACACGTCAAGACCGGATGTCATCCGGCTGGCGCCTGCGCCGTCGTACGTCGCCACTGGGTCAGTGCGAAGACCCCGAGCAGTGCCGGGCCCGCGAGCGTGAACACGCGCCACACGATCAGAGCCGCCACCGCCGCGGCTTCGACCTCGATGCCGCCCGCCTCGACCACGGCGGCGAGGATGAGGGCGTCGACCACGCCGATCCCCATGAACGGGAAGATCGTGAACGGGAAGGCGAACAGGTACGCCACGGCGACCTCGGCGGCGGAGACATCGGACGCCTCCACACCGACGAAGCGCAGGCAGAGCAGCAGCAGGGTGAAGTCGGCCGCGATCATGCCGACCTGTGACAACAGGCCGCGCGGGAACCCGCTTCGGAACCGGTCCTCCACGTCGGCGCGGAAGCGCTGGCAGGCCTGTGCCCACGCATCGGGGTCGACGCTCGAGCGCACGCGGCGCGCGACGTGGCCAGCCTTCGTGCCGATCGTCAGTGCCAAGCGCTCGCTGCGGACTACTGCGACCAGCGTGACCACCAGGGTGGCAGCAAGCGCGATGCTCAGGATCTCGAGCCAGCGGACCCCGGGGGACCAGCCGAGCGCGGCGACCAGGACGAAGCCGGCCAGCGGGGTCGAGAATCGAGCGATGTAGAAGGTCAGCATGTTGAGCACCAGCCCGGCGAACGCCTTTGCGGCGGCGACGCCCCAGGAGGAGAACATCGCCAACCGCAGCGCGAGGTCGCTCGGCGGCGGGGCCACCAGACCCATCAGGCTGGCCGCCAGGTCGTTGAGGGTGGCCCGGTACGGAGTCACGTCGGGGATGTAGAGCGCCAACGGCATCGCGTTCAGGACCTGTCGCACCACCAGCACCGCGAGCAGTACGACCGGCTGCCACCAGGTGAGCTGGCCCAGCGCGTCCCAGACCGCCGCCCAGTCGATCTGCCCCACCAGTCGTACGACGACGATTGTGACCACCGCGGCCAGGGCGAGCAGCAGCGCCCGAGTGATCCAGGCCTTTCGGCCGGCGCGGAGATCGGGGACGGTGCCCGCGTCGTCCGCGGCCCGGTCCGGGAGGCCCGTCATGCAGCTTCGGGCACCCAATCGGTCCGCATCAGAAGTCCACCGCGTCGCGGATGATCGGGCAGGTCATGCAGTGACCCCCGCCGCGTCCGCGGCCGAGCTCGGCACCCACGATCGTGATCACCTCGACCCCGGCCTTGCGAAGCAGTGTGTTCGTCAGCGTGTTCCGATCGTAGGTGAACACGACCCCGGGCTCTAGTGCGACGGCGTTGTTGCCGGAGTCCCACTGCTGGCGCTCCGACTGGTAGACGTCGCCGCCGGTCTCGATCACGTGCAGGGAGTCCAGTCCCAGCGATCGGGCGACGACGTCGACGAACGGTGTGGATCCTTCGTCGACCACATCGACCCCAGGTGCCTCGTCGGACGGCAGCAGCGTGAACGTGTGTACGGCATCCATGATCGTCGGGTACATCGTGACGACGTCGAGGTCGGCGAACGTGAAGACCGTGTCGAGGTGCATCGCCGCCCGCAGCTTCGGCATCCCGGCAACGACGACCCGCTCGGCGGCGCCTTGCTGGAACAGGGCCGCAGCCACCTGGGTGATCGCCTGGCGTGAGGTCCGCTCGCTCATCCCCATCAACACTGTTCCGTTGCCGACCGGCATGATGTCGCCGCCCTCGAACGTCGCCTGGCCCCAGTCCTGCTCGGGGTCGCCCCACCACACCGTGGATCCGACGAAGTCGGGGTGGAACTCGTAGATCGCCTTGTAGATCAGCGTCTCGTCCTTGCGCGCCGGCCAGTAGAGAGGATTCATGGTCAGGCCGCCGAAGAGCCAGCAGGTGGTGTCCCGCGTGTAGAGCGTGTTGGGGAGCGGCGGCATGAGGTACTCCCGGGCACCGGTCGACTCGCGAGCCAGCGCGGTGTAGGCGGGGCGGAAGTCCTCGGGCAGGTCCTGGACCGCGAGTCCACCGATCACGTACTCGGCCAGCTCCGGCGGCGACAGCGACTCGAGGTACCCGCGGGTGCCGTCGACCAGGCCGAGCCCCACCCGGTTGGCGGTGATCTTGCGGTCCAGCAGCCAGTCCCGTGCTGCGTCGGTCGCCAGGGTCTGGGCCAGGACGTCGTGGAGCTCGAGGACGTCCACACCGCGCTGGGTCAGCTTGTTGACGAAGTCCGCGTGGTCACGCTGGGCGTTCTCGACCCACAGCACGTCATCGAACAGCAATTCGTCGGCGTTGCTGGGCGTCAGTCGCCGGTGGGCCAGCCCCGGCCGGCAGACGAGCACCTTGCGCAGTCGACCGACCTCGGAGTGGACGCCGTACCGGGCACTCGGAGCGGCTTCGGACATGGCGGGCCTTTCGTGGTGGGTCAGAGGGAGATGCGGCCGGTCGCGAGGCTGTAGACGCCGACCACGGCGCTGGCCGCGATGATGACGAACAACGCGATCTCGGTGGGACTGAAGATCTGCCGCCCGTGCTCGCTGCGGGCCTTGACGTAGAGCAGCGTTGCGGGGGCCAGGATCACCGTCGAGAGGAGCAGGAACTCCAGGCCGGCGGCGTCGAAGAGGAACAGGGTGTACGCAGTCGCCGCGCCGGCGAAGATCGTCTCCCTGCGTCTGACCCGGGCCGACACGTCCTCGTACGACTCGCCGGTCAGCCCGAGCTTGAGGGCGTACGCCGCGGCGAGGAAGTACGGCACCAGCGACAGGCTGGTGCAGAGGTCGAGCATGAAGTTCAGTGCGTCGTCGACCACGAGAGTGAGCCCGAGGAGGCCCTGGACGCCGAGCGAGGTGACCACGAGTGCGGTGATCGGGGTGCCGTTCGCGTTCTCCTGGCCAAGGAACGCCGGGAAGTCGTCGTTGCGGGCCGGGATGTACATGACCTCCGCGGCCATCAGCGTCCACGCGAGGTAGGCACCGAGCACCGAGACGATCACCGCGACGCTGATGAAGACCTCGCCCCAGTCACCGACCACCGACTCGAACACCCCGACCATCGACGGCTGGCGAGTGTCGGCGAGCTCGGGCTGCGGCACCACCGCATAGCTGGACAGCGTCACCAGGGCGAACAGCGACAGCACGCTGAGGAAGCCCAGCACTGTCGCCTTGCCGACGTCCGCGCGGCTCTTCGCGTAGCGGGAGTAGACGCTCGCGCCCTCGATGCCGAGGAAGACGAACGTCGTGATGATCATCGTGTTGCGCACCTGGTCGCCGAGGTTCCCCAGATCGCCGTACCCGTAGGCGGTCCAGTTGTCGGCGAACACACCCGCGTCGAGCGATACGAACATCACGACGATGAAGACCAGGATCGGGAGGATCTTGAACACCGTGACGATCCGGTTGATGATCGCCGCGTCTCGGATCCCGCGGGCGATCAGGATGTGGAACAGCCAGACGCCCCCTGTCGACAGTGCCATCGCCAGGATGGTGTTCCCCTCGCCGAAGCCGTCGAAGAACGCGCCGAGCGTGGCGCCGATGAACACCCAGTAGAAGGTGTTGCCGGCCACCGCGCTCGCCCAGAACCCGATCGCGGAGTTGAAGCCCGCGTAGTCCCCGAAGCCCGCCTTGGCGTAGATGAACACCCCGGAGTCGAGGTCTGGCTTGCGGACCGCGAGGTTCTGGAAGACGAAGGCGAGCATCAGCATGCCCGCGCCGGCAACCGCCCAGGCGATCAGGGAGCCGAGGATGCCGGTGGCGACGCCGAACCTCGCCGGGAGCGAGAAGACACCGGCTCCGACCATCCCGCCGACGACCATCGCAGTGAGGGTCGGCAGGCTCATCTTTCCGGCGGCGGATCCCTGAGTTGTCTCGGCCGTGCCCGCGCTCATACGTCCTCCCTGACATCGCACGCGAGCAGAACGCTAGATACGTCGCCCCGGTCCGCAGATCACCCGAACCGGGTGAGCGGGGCGGTGCACGCAGGCGTTACGCGGCGGGTGTCTGCGCCGCCGACCGCAGCCGGATCGCCGCGACGATCGCGATCAGTCCCAGCACGATCAGCCAGATGCACGTGACGAACACGAGCACGCCGAGGGAGACCTCGGGGTTCACGAGGAGGAAGCCGCCCACCAGGATGCTCACGACGCCGCCGCCGATGTCCCAGGCCGTGCGGCCCGGGGTCGGCGAGACGAAGGCACCGATGATGTCGATGACTCCGACGGCGACCCACCAGGCACCGATGACCAGCCCGATGACCAGCACGGTCTGCAGCGGGTCGCGCAGGAAGAGCAGTCCGACGATGAGCGCCAGCGCGCCGGTCAGCCCGCTGAGCACCCGGAGCGCCTTGTCCAGGCCACTCGCCGCGATCGCGGTCACGATCCGGAAGACGCCGGAGACGAGGAGCTGGATGGCGATCAGGACCGCAACCACGGTCAGGGTCTCGCCGGGCCAGACCGCGAGAACGATCCCCAGCCCGAGCGTCACCACGCCGTAGGCGAGAACCAGGCCCCAGTGGTCGGCGAGTCGGTCGAGGTTGTGGGCTGGCATTCGGGTCGAGTCGTCGCTCATGGCTGTCAGCATCCTCCGAAACGGGTGGCCGTGCGGGGTGCCTCGCCGCTAGCGCGGCGTACTGTCAAGGCGCATGAAGGTCGGCGCGCACCTGCCGCTCATCGACTTCGACGGGACTCCGTTCACGCCGGCGTCGCTGCCTGCGTTCGTCGACGCGGCGCGGGACAGCGAGTTCTACGCGATCAGCGCGAACGACCACTTCGTGTTCCAGCGCCCCTGGCTCGACGGGATCGTGGCCCTGTCCAGCGTCGTCGAACGGTCCGGCGGCCTGGCCCTCGCTACGACGGTCGCCCTGCCGGTGATCCGGGGGCCGGCCGCGATGGCCAAGGCCGCCGCCGCGCTGCAGATCCTCTCCGGTGGCCGGTTCGTGCTCGGGGTCGGCCCGGGTTCGTCGGCCGCCGACTACGACATCGTCGGAGTCCCCTTCGACGAACGGTGGCCACGCTTCGACGCTGCGTTGCGCAGCGTCCGCTCCGCGCTGAATGGCCCCGGCGCGCTCGAGCCCGCGCCGACCCAGCCGGTCCCGATCTGGGTCGGCAGCTGGGGCTCCGCGGCCGGGCTGCGGCGCGTCGCCCGTCTCGGCGACGGTTGGTTGGCGTCGGCGTACAACACGACACCGGAACTGATGGCCGCCGGACGGGAAGTGCTCGATGCTGCGTTGCAGTCCGTCGGTCGTGAGGTTGAGGGCTTCCCGATCGCCCTGGCGACGGCGTGGACCTACCTGACGGACAGCAAGACCGAGGCTCGGGCCCGGCTGGAGCACCTGGCAGACGTGCTGCGGCGGGATCCCGACCAGCTCGCCGGCCAGGTGCTGATCGGCGACGCCGACCATTGCGCAGCCCTGCTCGGCAGATACGCCGAGGTCGGGGTCGACTCCGTGTTCATCTGGCCGCTCGACGACCCCGTCGTGCAGCTGCGGCGCTTTGCCGCGGAGGTCGTCCCGCGTCTGGGTTGACCGGCTTCCGGGTCATTGTGGTGAGAGTGTCGACCATGGTCTGGACGGATGGCGACGGGTAGGCGTCGTTGGCCCGGGCCACCCAGATCCGGCGTACGGGAGTCGGTGCTCGGATGTCCCTCACCTCGACCCGTGGTCCGGCGGGGGTGGCCGCCAGGCCGGGAACCACGGAGACCCCGAGATTGGCGGCCACGAACGCCTGCAGCCCGAGGTAGTCGTCCGACGTGAGCGCGACTTTGGGGTCGAACCCCACTTCACGGCACGAGTGCCGGAGGATCCGGAACCATGCGCTCGATGCGCTGCCGCCGACCCAGGTCTCCCCCGAGAGCTCGGCCAGGCTGAGACTGTTGCCGCTCTTCGCCAGGTGGTGCCCGCGCGGCAGCACCGCTCGGTAGGGGTCGTCGAAGAGATGCACGCGCTCCAGGTCCGGCGGAGCCAGGTCGGAAAGTGCCTCGTGGTCGTAGGTGATGGCCAGGTCGAGCTCACCTTCGTGGAGCCGCGTGTGCAGGCGCGGCATGTGTTCGTCGACGACGGTGAGCCGGACCGTGGGGTAGCGCTGCTGGAACCGGGACAGTACGGCGGGCAGAAACGTCGCCAGAGCCGTGGGGAACGCGCCGATCCGCAGCCGACCCAGGCGCCGACCGGCCACCGCGGCCAGCTCCTGTTCGGCGGTGTCCAGTCGGGCCACGACGGCACGCGCGTGCCGGAGCAGGATGACGCCCGCCTCGGTCAGCTGGGCGGGGCGGCTGGCGCTCGAGGTGCTCGGGGAGACCGACCCGAACCTGGCCGACCGGCTCGCCGCCATGACGCCGCCGTCGTTGGTCGGGATCACCCCGGACGCAGCATCGGGTCGGAAGTTCCATTCGTAGCCGTCGACGTCACCGGACTCGCCGCGGGCTTCCATGCGGTCGCCCACCTCGCGGACGGCGCCGACGAGAGCGACGTGGTCGACCGGGCGCACGCGCTGGGCGTCGGGATCTACGCGATGAGCAGCTTCCGATGCGCGGACGACCCCCGGCCGCCAGCCTGGTGCTCGGGTTCGGCAACACCAGCACCCGCGCGATCCGGGAGGGCATCCGCACCATCGCCGGGCTGTTGAACTATCCGGACTGACGGCGAGCTCTGCCCCTACACTTCCCGGATGCCACGAGCGGTCGTGATTCTCGCCGTGACCCTGACGCTCCTGGTGGCGGGCTGCGGTGGTGACGAGCCGGAGCAGGAAAGCGGCGCCGAGGTGCCAGAGCAGTACGCCGAGCTCCCCGCGGGCTGCCCCCCGCCGACCGACCCGGGCCCCCACGAGTACGACGCCGAGCTGCACGACGAGCTGATGGCGATGTTCGAGCGCGACCAGTCCGGGCGTACCGGGGGACCGGACGAGGAAGGCGACGAGACGCGCACCGACCGGCTCGAGGAGATCCTCGCCGAGCACGGCTGGCCCGGCTTCGACCTCGTGGGCGAGGACGGCGAGGACGCTGCCTGGACGATCGCGCAGCACTCCGACCTGGACCCCGAGCTCCAGGCCTGCGCCCTGGCGCTCCTCGAGATCGCGGTCGACGAGGACCAGGGCTCGCCGGGCAACCTCGCCTACCTGAGCGACCGGGTCGCCGTCGCGGCTGGGGAGCCCCAGCGCTACGGCACCCAGGTGGGCTGCGGGGCGAAGGGCAAGCCGAAGCCCGCCACGCCATTGGCTGAGCCGGACCGGATCGACGAGCTCCGCGAGGACGCGGACCTGCCGCCGTACGACGAGTACCTGGCCGAGATGGAGCAGATCTGCGCCGAGGTCAAGTGAGGAAGATGCCGGCGTAGGGCTTGGGTGAGAAGTACGTCGTCTTCGGTGGCATCACCTCGCCGAGGTCGGCGATCTCGGTGAGCTTCAGCAGGGTCGGGGGCTTCAGGCAGAACAGCGCGCCGTCGTCATTCGTGCACTGCGACATCGCGTGCTCGATCGGGACGTGGTCGGGGATCATCTCGAGCCGAGGGTGCTCCGGGCCGACGATGCCGAGCGCGGGTCCGAGGATGCGGTCGTGCAGGACACCGGCGTCGAGCCCCGCCGATCCTTCGAGGCGGGCGCCGGCGTGGGCCAGGTCGTACCAGCGCCCAGCGAGGTACAGCCCGATCCCCTCGAGCTGGTCCGCCTGAGTCACCTCGCGCACCACGAAGTCGGCGGATGCGACGTCGAGCAGGGACGCGGCGTCGACCGGGCCGGACACTCGCCGGTGGAACGCGGAGAGCCGGAGACCCCCCATCGGATAGACCACGCACAGCACCCCCGCGTCGGCCGGCTTGCCCGCTCGTTCCCAGGCCGCCAGCCGCGCGGCCACCCGGTGGTGGCCGTCGGCGATGTACTGAAGCCCGTCGTCCAGCGCCGCGGTGAGCTCGGCCGTGTCGTCGTCGGCCACCCGCCACACGATGTGCTGGACTCCGTCCGGCCCCTCGACCTGAAGCAGCGGGCGACCGCGACAGGTGTCCTCGACGATCCTCGTCGCGCTCGCGTCGTAGGCGTGGAGCAGGGCGACCGGCTCCGAACGGGCCGGCAGGTCGGCGTAGTAGCGCACCAGCGCGTCGACCCGCTGTGGCTCGACCGACTCGTGCCCGCGAACGCGGCCGTCGGCGAACGCGTCGAGGCGCACGTCGGCGACCACGCCGTCGTGGTCATCGGACCCTCGGCGCATCCGGTAGACGTAGAGCGCCCGGACCGACTCCCGATAGGCCTCCGGGGGTACGTCGACCCGGTCCTCGCCCTGCGCGAGCGCACCGACCATCGGCGCAACCGCGCGATCCGCCCACTCCTGCCGGACTACGCGAGAGTCGAACGGGCGGATGGCACCCGCCGTCATCCGCTGCCGTCGATGGTGGTCGCGGAGACGCCGAGGACGTCGGGCAGGCCGCCGAGCTCGGCCAGCAGGTCGCTCGACACGGACCCCCCGACGTCGATGGTGGCGAGGGCCGCGTCGCCGCCGCGGAACACCCGGTTCTCCATGTGCTCGACGTTGAGCCGCGCGTGGCTCAGCCGGTCGAGCACGCGAGCCAGTACGCCGATCCGGTCCAGGTGTCGCACCGTGAGGGTGACCGAGCCGATGCGGCTGGGCGTGAGGTTGACGCAGTTGCGCGTCTCGCCCTGGACGAACGCGTCGATGATCTCGACGACGCCCGCGGCGATCGCCCGCTGGGCCTGCTCGGTCGAGGCTCCGATGTGGTGGGTGGCGACCACCCGGGGGTGCTGCGCGAGTTTCGAGGTCCACTCCGCCTGACCCGAACCGGGTTCGTCGGCGTACACGTCCAGCCCGGCACGGAGGTCGTTGTCGTCCAGCGCCTTGAGCAGCGCGTCCTCGTCGACGATGTCGCCTCGCGAGGTGTTGAGCAGGATGGATCCGCGGCCCAGGTGGTCGAGGAAGGCCTTGTCCACCAGGCCGGACGTGTCCGCGCCGGACGGCAGGTGCAGGGTCACGATGTCGCAGCTCGAGAGCAGCTCCGGGAGCGAGTCGACCATCTCGATGCGCAGGTCCGCGATGCGCTCCTCCACGTCGGGGCTCCGGTCAGGCTTCGCCAGGGCTCGTACGTCGATACCGAAGGCGCGAGCGCGCTGGGCCACCTCGAGCCCGATGGACCCGAGTCCGAGGATGCCCATCGTCGACCCGAACAGCCCTCGCGCCTCGCCGTACTTCTTCTTCTCCCAGCGACCGGCCCGCAGGTCGACGGTGCCGTCGACGATCCGCCGGTCGACGGCGAGGAGCAGCCCCATCGTGAGCTCCGCGACCGCGGCAGCGTTGCGTCCCGGCAGGTTGGCGACCAGGACCCCCCGGGCCGCGGCCGCCTCGGTGTCGATCGTGTTCGTGCCTGCGCCGGCCCTGATGACCAGTGCCAGCCGGTCGGCGGCCTCGAACACGCCTCGGCCGACCTTGGTGCTGCGCACCACCAGCACGTCGTAGCCGCCGACGCCCGCCTCCAGGTCCGCGGCCTTGAGCTTGGGCTCGACGACGCAGGTATGACCGCGCTCCTCGAGCTCGGTGATGGTCGATCCGACGACGGAGTCGGCAAAAAGCACACGCATCTGAACCCTCCCTGCCTGCCTGCCTGCTCACGGTAGCGGGCGGCGTCGGGCTCAGGACACCACCTCGTCGCCGACGATGACCAACCCGTCTCCCTGCTCCGCGACCTCGATGCGCCGGGTCTCCTGCTCGGTACCGTCGTCGGTCACGTAGGTGAGCGTGACGCTGACGGCGTTCGCCTCCGACGAGGTGGTGTCATCCACCTGGACCGACGCGACGGTGTCCCAGAACGCCTCGTAGTCTCCGACGCCGCCGATCGTCGCCTGCATCTCCGGGGACAGGAGCGCCCACGCCGAGTCGGTGTCCTCGGGTAGCAGCCCGTAGTAGTCGGTGACGAACTGCTCCGCGCTGTCTGTGCTCACCGGCGGGCCCTCCTCCGAAGGCGACGATTCCTCCGACTCGCCCGGCGAACTCGCGTCGGGACTGTTGCCGGTCCCTCTCGGGGAGGTCTCGGTGCCTCGCTCACCCGATGTCGACGGTTCCTGCTCTCCCGGATCGTCGGCCAGGACCATCCACGCGCCGATCGCCACGAGCGCTGCTGCGGCCAGGCCGAGCAGGACGAGCCGCCACCGACGCCGGGGCTGGGTGTCGGCGTCCGGTCCTGTCGTCGGTGTCGACGACCCGATGGCGGTTGTGGGGACCGGGTCCGGTTCGGGCTCGACCACGGCGGGCGGGGGGAGGAGCTCGATGTGCTCCTGGGTGCCGGTGACAACTGCTTGGTCGGTGATCTGATGAAGGTGAAATGCGACGTCCGCCATCGTCAGCCGCTCCGCGGGCTCCGAGGCCATCATCTTCTGGATCACGTCGGTCAGCGCGCCCGCCCGCTCCGGGCGGGGCGGGGCGGTGGTCGCGATCAGGGACAGCTGGGCCAGGGCGTTCCCCTCGGTCGGATACGGCGGCTTCCCCTCGGTCGCTGCAAAGAGGGTCGCGCCCAGCGCCCAGACGTCGTCGGCGGTGCTCGGGTCCTCCCCACGGGCGAGCTGGGGTGAGAAGTAGCCGGGCGTACCTGTCACCATGCCGGTCTGGGTGAGTTGGGAGTCGCCGACCGTGCGAGCGATACCGAAGTCGGAGATCTGGGCGTGGTCGTTCTCTCCCACGAGGATGTTCCCGGGCTTCACGTCACGGTGGGTGGTCCCCCGCAGATGGGCGGCCGACAACCCGTCGGCGACCTGTGCGCCGATCCAGGCGACCCGGCCCGGTTCGAGTCGACCTTCCTCTCCAAGGAGCTCGGAGAGCGAGCTACCCGGGACGTACTCCATCACGAGCCAGATGTGGTCGTCCTCCTCGATGGCATCGAAGATCGACACGACGTTCGGATGGTTGAGCGCGGCGGCTGAGCGGGCCTCGCGGAGCGCACGTGCGACATCGGTCGTCGATTCGCCGGGCAGGTGCCCGATCTGCTTGACGGCGACCTCTCGGCCCAGGACTCGGTCGGTGCACAGCCATACGGTTCCCATCCCACCTCGCCCCACGGCCCGCACCATCTGGTACCGGTCGGCGATCATCGACGGCGTCATGCATCTCCTCTCGAGGTCTCCCTCCCGGGACCATTACCCCAGCGGTCCTCGGAGCAAGCGCCGTCGGCGTGCCTGTCAACGGCCCCCAGGCAGGGCGAGGGGTGGGATGCGTCGCAGCGTCACCGCGAGCCCGCAGCAGGCGAGCAGCAGCGTGCCGGTGAGGGCGACCACCCCCGCCCAGCCGGCGATGCTCCAGGCATGGCCGCCGAGGATGCCGAACACCGAGGATCCGACGTAGTAGGCGAACAGGTAGAACGCCGCCGCCTGGCCGGTGCTGACCCCGGCGGCGTGCGCTCGGGCCGCGACCCAGCCGCTCGCGAGGCCGTGGATGATGAAGAACCCGATGGTGAGCGCGGCGAAGCCGGCGATGATGCTAGGGAGCCACGCCGGCAGGGTGAGGAGTACGCCGACCAGCGCGATCGCGCAGCCGGCCGGGAGGATCGCCCGCCGCCCGAGCCTGTCGGCGAGACCGCCGGACACCGTCGAGCTGACCGTGCCCAGCGCGTAGACGAGGAAGACCAGGCTGACCACCCCGATGTCGAGGTCGAACGGCGCTGAGGTGAGCCGGAAGCCGAGTGCGTTGAACGCGGCAACCAGCACCCCCACCGCGCAGCTCCCCAGCGCGTAGAGCGAGAGGAGCGCCCGGTCGGTGAGGGCGGCACGGGCCATCGTGACGAACGCCCGCCGGCCGGTGGGAGCGGGGTCGAAATGCAGGGAGGGGGGCAGGGTCCGAGCGACGACCGCGGCACAGAGCACCGCCACACCGGCGGCCGCGGCCAGCGCCCAGCGCCACCCCGCGAGGTCAGCGATCGGCGCGGTCACGAGTCGCGCCGTCATCCCGCCGAGGGCGGTGCCGCCGATGTAGAGGCCCGCCGCCCGGGCATGCGTCGACGGGTGCAGCTCCTCGCGGAGGTACGCCGTCGCTACAGCGGGCAGCCCGGCCAGGCCCACGCCGGCGAGGAGCCGAAGGGCGAGCAAGGCCTCCCAGGTCGGCGCCAGGGCACACCCGACCGCGATGACCGCGGAGGAGACGAGGGAGATGTGGATCAGCCGGGTGCGGCCGACGACCTCCGAGAGCGGTCCGATGAACAGCAGCGACATGGCGAGCGCCGCGGTCGGCAGCGACATCACCAGCGTGCTCTGGGTGGGTGAGACGTCGAACGCGTCGACGAACTCCGGGAGCAGTGCCTGGACGTCGTACAGCAGCACGAACGTCGCCATGCCGGCGGCGAAGAGTGCCACCAGGACCCGGCGGTAGCCCTCGCTGCCGGGCAGGTGGCCGGGAGCGAGCGCGGGTCCGGCGCCGGTGTCGAGGAGTGCCACACCACCGAGAGTGCGCCGCTGCAGTCCATACGTCCAATGAATGAATCAGCGTTACTCGATGCGATTTACGTATGATGCTTCGCATGCTGCTGAGGGACCTGACCTGGGTCAGCGCGCTCGCTGACTACGAGCACCTGACCGACACCGCGGCGATCCTCGGCGTCAGCCAGCCGACCCTGTCGCGGGCCCTGGCCCGGGTGGAGGGGGAGCTGGGGGCGCGGTTGTTCGAGCGGACCCCCTCCGGTGTGCACCTCAACCCCAACGGCGAGCTGGTGGTGGCCGCCGCCCGCGACCTGACCACTCGCTACGACCAGCTGAGGACCGAGCTCGCTGCGCGGCTCGACCCCGACGCCGGGGTGGTCCGCCTGGCCTTCCTGGACTCGATGGCAACGTCGCTGGTGCCGGAGCTGCTTCGCGCGTTCCACGCGAGCGCCCCCCGGATCCGGGTGCTGCTCAGCCAGGAGCCGGCGCACGCCATCATCGACGACCTCCGGACCGGTGCGGCCGAGCTGGCGATCACCTCGTGGCAGCCAAGGGGCGACTTCGGCTGGCTCGAGGTCCAGCGCGAGCGGCTCGCCCTCGTCGTACCTCCCCACCACCGGCTGCGTGACCGCAAGCGCGTCGGGCTCGCCGAGATCGCCGACGACGAGCTGGTCACCACGCCTGCCGGGTACGGCTTCACGTCGCTGGTCACCGAGCTGCTCGCGGAGGCCGGCGTGACGCCGCGGATCTCGTTCGAGAGCGCCGACCTCGCCACGATCGAGGGTCTCGTCGCCGCCGGCCTCGGCGTGGCGATCCTGCCCGAGCAGTTCGCGGGAGTTTCCGGCACCATCGGCATCGCCCTGACCTCGGCTGCAGCGCGGCGGACCATCGGGATGACCTGGCGCACCGACCACCCGCTGGGACCCGCCGCCGACCGGTTCCTGGGGTTCGTGAAAAAGCTCGGCGTCCGTGTCGATCCGGTCCGGCCCCGTTCGACCAAGGGGTGAAAGGGTCCAAGGGGGACCCGCGACGAGGCAGGGAGAACACCGTGAAATACATGCTGATCATGCGCGCGACCGACGAGGCCTTCGCGTCGTTCCAGGACGTCGACTTCGACGAGATCGTCACGGCCATGGGCCGGTTCAACCAGGAGATGATCTCCGCCGGCGTGCTGGTCGCAGCGGAGGGACTGGACGACGCCGAGCAGGGCGTGGTCGTCGACTTCTCCGCCGAGCCGCCGGTGGTCACCGACGGCCCGTACGGCGAGACCAAGGAGCTCTTCGGCGGCTTCTACATCCTCGAGGTCGCCGCCAAGGAAGAGGCCGTGGAGTGGGCCAAGCGCGCGCCGATGACCGGTCCCGGCCTGAAGACCGAGATCCGCCGGGTCACCAGCATCGACGAGCTCCCGCAGGACAACGAGTGGATCCAGAAGGAGCGGGCGTGGCGCGAGGCGACCGGCCAGCTGTGACGGAGGCGGGCGCGGGCCGCCAGGCCGTCGACGCGGTCTGGCGGATCGAGTCCGCGCGGATCGTAGGAGCTCTGGCGAGGTACACCGGCGACTTCGCGCTCGCCGAGGACCTCGCCCAGGAAGCGCTCGCGGAGGCGCTGGTCACCTGGCCGCGCGGCGGCGTACCCCGCAACCCCGCTGGGTGGCTGCTCACGGTCGGGCGCCGCCGCGCGATCGACACGTTTCGCCGTAGATCAGCCCTGGACGAGCGGTACGCCGCGCTGGCCCGCGACTTCGACGAGGAGGAGGCGGCCTCCGACGACGTGCTGTGGGACCCGGACCGGATCGACGACGACGTGCTCGCGCTGATGTTCATCTCCTGCCACCCGGTGCTCTCCCGCGAGGCGCGGGTGGCGCTGACCCTGCGGGTCCTGGGCGGCCTGACCAGCGACGAGATAGCGCGCGCGTTCCTGGTTCCGACCGCGACCGTGCAGGCCAGGATCACCCGGGCCAAGAAGACGATCGAGGCGGCCCAGGTGCCGTTCGAGCTGCCGCCGCCCGAGGAGCGTCACGACCGCCTCGGCTCGGTGCTCAGCGTCCTCTACGTCATCTTCACCGAGGGGTCCACGGCGACGTCGGGCGCCGACTGGATCCGGACCGACCTGGCCCGTGAGGCCGTCCGTCTCGCCAGGGTCCTGGCTCACCTGGTGCCGGATGAGCCCGAGACCCAGGGCCTGCTGGCCCTGCTGGAGCTCACCGCGGCGCGGTTCCCGGCCCGTCTCGACCAGGACGGCGAGCCGGTGCTGCTCGAGCAGCAGGACCGCAGCCGGTGGGACCGGGCGGCGATCCGCCGGGGGAGTGCGGCGCTGGCCGGGGCGGTGGCCGTGGGACGCGGTCTCGGCGCCTACGGCCTCCAGGCCGCGATCGCAGAGTGCCACGCGGTGGCGACGTCCGTCGACGACACCGACTGGGAACGCATCGTCCTGCTGTACGAGGCGCTGGCCCGGCTGGCCCCGTCGCCGGTCGTCACGCTCAACGGCGCGGTCGCCCTCTCGATGGCCCAGGGACCGGCGGCGGCGCTGCCCGTCGTCGACGGCCTGGTCGAGGCCGGCGCACTCGAGGGTTCGCACCTGCTGCCGAGCGTGCGCGGCGAGCTGCTCGCCCGGCTCGGCCGGGTCGAGGAGGCACGCGCCGAGTTCGACCTCGCCGTACGGCTGTGCGGCAACGAGCGGGAGCAAGGTCTACTGCGTGGCAAGCTCGAGGCCCTGGGCTGACCTCAGCACGCAGGCGCCGACGGCAGCCCAGAGGAGGCCGCTACCGGCGTACGCCACCACGCCGAAGACCCGGAAGCCCGCGTAGTCGTCCGACGTGGACATGGGGACCAGGGCGATCACCAGCGCGACGCAGTAGGTGAGGGCGAGTGCGGCCAGTAGCGCGCGCACCGGCCCGCGCTCGTGCGAGGTCACCGCGGCGACCACCAGCGCGGGGGCGAGCAGCAGGAGGTCGAACGGGGGCCCGACGGCCCGGAACGCGAGGTTCATGGCGGCGAAGAGGAACATCGCCACGCATGCGACGGCGAGTGTCATCGAGGCTGCTCGACGCTCGCCGGCGAGCCGCGGCCGAAGCCGCCACAAGCCCGCGCCGATCAGCAGTGGCGGGACCGTGCCCATGGCGAAGCCCCAACCATGCATGTCCAGGCCGAGGACTTCGTGTTCGATGTTGTACGACGTGGGCCCGTGGGCGATCGTGAACGGGACGAAGAGGAGCGCGGCCAGCACCCCGCCGACGACGAGTGCGGCGGGCGGGAGCCAAGCGGATCGGTCCATGGCTGGTCCTGCTCAGGGGAGTCTCGCAGCATATGCCCGCCGTTCCCGGCCACACCCCAAGAACTCTTTGACAGTCGGCACGACCTTGCGGCATACTCCCCAATGATCCTTGGAGGGTAGATGGACGACGAACAGCTCAGCTCCTTGCGCTCGGTCGCGCACCCGCTGCGACTGCGGATGCTATCGCTGCTCACCGGCACGTCGATGAGCGCCGCCGAGGTGGCCCGCGAGCTGAAGGTCACGCATGCCAACGCGTCCTACCACCTGCGACTGCTGGCGGACGCCGGGTTGATCGTGGTCGACGGCGAGGAGCGGATCCGGGGCGGGATGGCCAAGCGATACCGGCACGATTGGGACAGCATGCCCTCCTCGCTGAGCCTTGGTGACCCCGAGCAACAGGTGCGCGCGATGGCGAACGAGCTGGTGCGTCGCTTCCAGCTGCGGGGCAAGAAGACGTTCCTCACCGATGCCGAGCTGTGGGTCACGCCCGAGGTGTGGCAGCGAGCACGCGACCTGCTCGAGGAGGCATCGGCGCTGGTCCACGACAACGCGGACGCACCCCGGGCCGAGGGGACGGAGCCGGTGAGCCTCTCGATCGCGGCGTTCGGGATGCGGAAATGAAAGAGGTCGGACTGTTCGCGCCGTTGCGCGAGCGCAACTTCCGGCGGTACGCCGCCGCCCGGGTCGTCAACATGTCCGGCACCTCCATGGCCAGCGTTGCGCTGGCGTTCGCGGTGCTCGACGAGAGCGACTCATCCATCGCACTCGGCCAGGTGCTCGCGGCGCACAGCATCCCGTTGGTGGTGTTCCTGCTCGTCGGCGGAGTGATCGCGGATCGCTTCGGCCGGGCCCGGGTGATGCGCGTCTGCAACACCGGGGCCGGACTGGCGCAGGGAGCGCTCGCGCTACTGGTCATCACCGGCAACGTCGAGCACTGGCACTTCATGGTGCTGGCCGCGGTGAGCGGGACCCTGGCCGCCGCGACGTTCCCGGCGATGGCCGCGGTCATGCCGCAACTGGTGCCGCGCGACCAGCTGCAGCAGGCCAATGTGCTGATCTCCATGGCTCGCGGATCGCTCTTCGTCCTCGGTCCCACCGTCGCCGCCGGCCTCGTCGTCACCGTCGGGCCGGGCTGGGCGCTCGCCGTCGACGCCGCGGCCTGGCTGGTCTCGGCGGCGATCCTGACCGGCGTCCGCGTGCCGGTGCCCGACCCGCACGAGCGGACCGGCTTCGTCGGCGAGCTGCGCGAGGGATGGTCGCTGTTCCGCGGGACCACCTGGCTGTGGGTGATCGTGCTCGCCTTCGGCGCCCTGAACTTCATCCACGCCGGTGCCTGGTTCACGCTCGGGCCGCCGCTGGCCAAGGACACCATCGGCGAGGAAGGCTGGGGTCTGGTGCTCTCGGCCGAGGGTCTCGGGCTGCTCGCGATGACAGCGGTGATGGCCCGGTTCCGCCTCGAGCGACCTCTGCTGATCGGGATGCTCGGAACGGCGGCGTTCACGCTGCCGCTGCTGATGCTCGGCGTAGGTGTCCCGCTGGTGCTGCTGATGGCCGCCGCGTTCCTTGCCGGCGCCGGGTTCGAGCTGTTCGGACTGGCCTGGAACCTCGCGATGCAGGAGCACATCGACGACCGGATGCTCTCCCGCGCGTACTCCTACGACGCGCTCGGGTCGTACGCCGCGATCCCGCTCGGCCAGCTCGGGTTCGGCGTACTCGGTGGATTCATCGACGCCTCCACGGTGATGGTCGCCGCCGGCGTCGCCTATGGCCTGATCGCCTTCTCCACCCTGCTCAGCCCGTCGGTGCGTGGTCTGCGCCGCGCTCAGTACGAGCCGACCGAGGTCGACACGAGGAGCACGTCCAGCGGGTGATGCGACACTGCCCCGATGCGGGACGACCCGGAGCACCAGAGCTGGCTGGCCGAGCAGCTCCGGCGCCAGCTGGCCTTCGGGTCGGCGTTCCCCCACCCGGAGGGTGGCGCGGCGTGGTTGGACGAGACCGGTGAGCCCGACCTGTCGCGGCCGGTGTTCACCTGGATCACCGCCAGGATGGCGCACGTCTACTCCCTCGGCGCCCTGGCCGGGATCGCCGGCTGCGCCGAGCTGGCCGACCGGGCACTCGCGGGTCTGACCGGACGCCTGCACGACCCGGAGTACGGCGGCTGGTTCGCGTCGATCGGGCCGGACGGGGTCGCCGACCACACCAAGTCGTGCTACGCCACGGCGTTCGTCCAGCTCGCCGCCGCGACGGCCACGACGGCGGACCGGCCGGGTGCCACCGCACTGCTGGCGAGCGCGGTCGAGGTGCTGGAGACCCGGTTCCGGACCGAAACGGGCCTGTACGCCGACAGCTGGGACCGGTCCTGGACCACGCTGCGCGACTACCGCGGGGTGAACGCCAACATGCACGTCGTCGAGGCCGACCTGGCCGCGGCTGCCGCCACCGGTGACGCCTCGTTCCTGGACCGCGCTCTGGTGATCACCGAGCGGGTGGTCGACGACTGGGCGCGCGGCAACGAGTGGCGGGTCCCGGAGCACTTCGACGCCGCCTGGAACCCGCTGCCGGACTACCACCGGGACCAGCCGGACCACCCCTTCGAGCCGTTCGGGGCCACCGTCGGCCACGGCCTGGAATGGTCGCGCTTGGTGCGGGAGCTGCGCGACGCGCTCGGTCCCGCGGGTCCGGCGTGGATGCTCCCCGCGGCGACCAGCCTGTTCGACCGGGCGGCGCGCGACGGGTGGTCGGTCGACGGTCACGCCGGGTTCGTCTACACGACCGACTGGGACGGCACCCCCGTGGTGCGCGACCGGATGCACTGGGTGGTCTGCGAGGCGATCTGCGCTGCCGCGGCCTTGTCCGACGCGACCGGCGAGCCGGCGTACGACGAGCTCTACCGGACCTGGTGGTCGCACGCGGTCGAGCACTGGATCGACCCGGTCAATGGGTCCTGGCGGCACCAGCTCACCCCGGAGCTCGAGCCTGCCGACTCGGTGTGGCCGGGCCGCCCCGATCTCTACCACTCCGTGCACGCGGTGGTGCTGCCGCGATGAGCGCCCCGGTCGTCCTGGTCGCGGGCGAGTCGCTCGTCGACGTCCTGACGTCCGCCGACGGCACCCGGACCGAGCTGCCGGGCGGCAGCCCGGCCAACGTCGCGGTGGCACTGGCCCGTCTCGGGACCCGGGTCCGGCTGCTCACCGCCTACGCCGACGACCGCCTGGGCGCCATGGTGGAGGAGTACGTCGCCGAGCCGGGCGTCGAGCTCGCCGCGGACCCGCACGTCGTGGACCGCACCTCCTCGGCGGCGGCGACGCTGGACGACACCGGCTCCGCGTCGTACCAGTTCGACATCTCCGGCGTGCTGCCGGAGCCGGACCTGTCCGCGGCCCCGACCCACGTGCACGTCGGCTCCATCGGTGCCGTGAACCCGCCCGGTGCCGACCTGCTGGCCGGGCTCGTCGAGCGGCTGAGGCCGACAGCCACGATCAGCTACGACATCAACGCCCGGCCGAGCGCGGTGCCGCTGGACGCCGCGACCCGGGCCAGGATCGCCGCACTCGTGGCGGCGAGCGACGTTGTGAAGGCCTCCGACGAGGACCTCGCGGTCTGGATGCCGGACCTCTCGGTCGACGACGCGGCGGCGCACCTGTTCGAGTCCGGAGCCGGCGTCGTGGTGGTCACGCTCGGTCGGCACGGCGCTCGGGTTCTCACGGCGCGGGGCGTGGCAGCGGAGGTGCCCGGCGAGGACGTGGTCGTGCGCGACACGATCGGCGCGGGGGACGTCTTCTGCGCGACGCTGCTCGACACGCTGCGGGGGAGGGGGCTGCTCGGCGCCGACCGGCGTGAGGCCCTGCACGCCGTCGGCGCCGACGACTGGGCGGAGATCCTGCGTCGCGCGACCCGGGCCGCCGGGATCACCGTGAGCCGTGAAGGCGCGTCGGGCCCGACGACCGCCGAGCTGGACGGCGCCTAGGCCAGCGCCTCAACCGCCTCGGCCAGGTCGGCGACCGCGCGGTTGCGTTCGCGGGTGCCGACGTCGAGCGGCAGGTCGAGCTGGAAGCCCATGAACGCAGCGTCGATGACGCTGACGGCCCGTCGCGCGAGCGGACGGCGTACGCCGGAGCGGACCAGGTGGTCGACCATCGCCGCGGTCCAGAGGTCGTTGGCCTCGCGGGCCACGGTCGCGTAGGGCTCCTTGCCGAGCAGGCCGAGGGCCGCCGCCTCGACATAGAGCCGGCTGCAGCGATCGATGTGCGGGACCAGCATCGCGGCCCACAGGTCGTGGACGGCACGCCGTAGGTCTCGGGATGGCTCCATCGTGCGGACGTGCGCCGTCGACCGCTCGTTCGTGGTCCGGAGCACGGCCGCGACCAGCTCGTCCTTGGACCCGAAGTGGTAGAGGAGCATCCGGTCGCTGGTGCCGAGGTCGGCGGCGAGGGGGCGCAGGCTCAACCCGATCAGCCCGTGCTCGAGCACGTAGTCGGCGGCCGCCTCGGTCCACTCCGCGCGGCGCTCCGCGTTGCGTGCCATCTGCCCTCCGTTAATGCCTTGGTTTCAAGTGTAGCAGTTGCTACATTGAGTTGTAGCAACCGCTACACATACGCCATCGAAAGGAAGTCGCCATGTACGCCGCCTTCGGATTGCTGTTCGTCGCGATCCTCACGGAGGTGGCCGCGACGTCGGCGTTGCCGCGCGCGCACGGCTTCCGTGACCCGCTGTGGACGGGGCTGGTCCTGGGTGGGTACGCCGTCTCGATCTGGCTGCTCGCCCTGGTCGTCCGGACCCTGCCGGTCTCGACGACGTACGCCGTCTGGTCCGGCGTGGGCACGGCCGCGGTCGCGATGGTGGGCGCGCTCTGGCTCGGCGAGCGCCTGGACTGGATCAGCGTCTCCGCGCTGTCCCTCATCGTGGTCGGCGTCGTCATGCTCAACGTGCACACGGTGGCGCACTAAGTGAGCCAGACCACATTGCGACGGTGACCAGGTATGCGAGACTCCGTGTCTCACTAACCAGGAGGTCCGTCGCATGTCCCAGCCGCTGTCCCGGCTCGTCCATGACCGCACCGGCGCGGGTGAGGCCGTCGTGCTGATCCACGGCATCGGCCACCGGCGCCAGGCCTGGGACCCGATCGTGGACCTGCTGGCCGAGCGGTACGAGGTCGTGCGGCTCGACCTCTCAGGCTTCGGCGAGTCCCCGGCGTACCCCGCCGGCGTGCCGTACACGATGGACAACGCGTGCGCCGACCTGGCCGCCAACTTCGCCGAGTGGGGACTCGAGCAGCCGCACGTCGTCGGCAACTCACTCGGCGGCGCGATCTCCCTGGAGCTGGCCGCGCGCGGCATCGTCTCCAGCGCCACGGTGCTGAGCCCCGCCGGCTTCTTCGGCCGGGTCGAGCGGCTGTGGCCGCTGGTCGCGCTCAGCCTGATGCGCTTGGCAAGCAGGCTGCCCGACGTCGTCCTCCGGGCGGTCGCTCGCAGCCGCGCCGGGCGCCGGATGGTCGGCCACCTCCTCTACACCAACCCCCAACGCGCCACCGCCGAGTCGACGTACGCCGACTCGCTGGCATTGAAGCGGGCGAAGGCGTTCTTCCCGACGATCCGGGCGGGCCTGCACTTCGAGCTCGACCCGAGCGGCATCGACGTCCCCGTCACCGTCGCCTGGGGCACTCAGGACCGCCTGCTGCGCTACCGCCAGTCGCGGGCGGCCCGGCGCCGCCTGCCGACGGCGCGGCACCTGCCGCTGCCGGACTGCGGGCACGTGCCGATGATCGACGACCCCGAGCTCGTCGCCTCGGTGATCGACGAGACCATCGTCCGGGCCGAGGCATCCGAAGCGGCCTAGCCCTCCATGTTCATGTAGGGGTCGTCGACCCGCTTGGCCGAAGGCAGCGGGCGGGCGCTGCGCAGGTGGATGTCGAACAGCTGGTTGATCTGCCGCCCGTACCTGCGCTCGACCCGGCCGCGATCGATCACCAGTCCCTGCTCGTCGGAGACCGACGCCAGGCCGGACCAGTTCTCGCTGCCCTGGTAGACGAGACGGGCGCCGCGCCGGCCGCCGTAGTGGCCGCTGATCGCCATCGCCTTCATGTGCAGGTAGACGTCGTAGGCGCCGTCGCCGTCGGCGTCGCGGACCAGGTGGTTGCGCGGGACGCCCTTGAGGATGTGCCAGACCTTGACGCCGAGCTGGCTGTAGACCAGCCGGATGTTGCAGCCGTTCTTGTGGAGGTCCTTGATCTGGCGCGCGATCTTGACCCCGCGCCTGCCCAGGATCACGTCCTGCGCGATCCGTAGCGAGGTACGGCCGTTGATGCCGGCTCCGCGGGCACCACGGCACTTGACCCGGTCGAGCATCTTCGACACGAGGTCACGCATCCCGGTGCGGGGCTGGAACCAGCCCCGGATGTTGCCGTCCGCATATACGCGGGGCGCGGCGGGGCGGTCCCGCGACGCCTCGTTGAAGATCTTGATCGAGGTGCGGTAGGCGCGCTTCGAGCCGACGACGGTGTACATGTCGTTGTACTGCGACGAGGCGGACGACCCGGTCAGGTTGGCCGAGGACGACATGACGACCCGCGGCTGGGCACCGGCCTTGCTGAACAGGTACATCTTCGCGTGCATCGAGCCGCCCTCACCCCGGCAGGAGTTGGAGCAAGTGTGGAACCAGCTGCGCATCTCGGGCCGGCGGTCCTGCTTGCGCAGGTGCCGCCTCAGGGAGTTGAAGGGACCGCGTGCCGACTGCTCCTCGGCGAGCTTGCGGGCCATCAGGATCCGCACACTGACGCCGCGGTTGTGCGCCGAGCGCAGGGCACGCACGAACACCCAGCTGTTGAAGTTCCAGGTCATCGCCCGGATCTTCGAACCACGCTGGGCGTGCCGGATCGCGCGCAGCACCTTGTCGTTGACCGCCTGCTGGCCCGGCCTGTTGAACGTGACCCCCGGGCTCGGCCGGTAGCGGCGCGCCTTCTGGGCGGGGTTCGGCTGCTGGGCTTCCGGTACGGCGGCCCGGCTGATGTCCTGCTGGGGCGCGGGCGCGGCACTCGCAGTGCCGGCGACGATCTGGGACGACAGGGCCACGCTGAGGATCGTGGCCGCGACGACGTACGTGCTCTTGCGCACTCTGGTCTCCTGGCTGGGGGGACTGTCCGTGCCACGAGCCGGCCCAGGGGCCGGCTCGTCGGTGGTCTAGACGACGGTAACAGCCAGCGTGCTTGCATTGCGGCATGAGCGACGCGCTTTCGCGAGTCATGGAGTCCGCCGACTCCGCGCTGGTGATCGTGACCACGGCGGCGGAGGACGAGCCGGCCGGCTGTGTCGTCGGCTTCCACTGCCAGTCCAGCCTCCAACCGGAGCGGTACGCCGTCTGGCTCTCCAAGGCCAACCACACCTACCGGGTCGGGCTGCGCGCGGAGTTCCTCGCCGTGCACTTCCTCCGCGACTCCGACCGGGAGCTGGCCCGCCACTTCGGCACGCAGAGCGAGGACGACGTGGACAAGTTCGCCGACATCGCGTGGAGCCCGGGCCCCGGCGGGGTGCCGCTCGTCGACGGCCTCCCGCACCGACTCACGATGCGGAAGTCGATGATCCTCGACGACGGCGGCGACCACGTCTGCGTCGCTGGTGAGGTGCTCGAGGTCGAGGGTGGCGACGGGTTCGTGCCGCTGCGGCTCTCCGCCGCCGCCGACTGGGAGCCGGGTCGCGAGCCGGAGGAGCGGGCCGTCGACCCGCACCAGGAACCCCGCTGACCACGCGCTAGGTTGCTCGTGACCCCTGTCACCCGAGTTTGGCGGCCGAAGGAGTGGTGAATGGCGACTGGGATCCGAGCGCGCCTGGCCGATAAGCACGTCCTGCTCACCGGGGTGACCGGGTTCGTGGGCGAGGCGCTCCTGCAGCGGCTGCTGAGCGACGCCCCGGAGGCCCGGCTCACGGTGCTGGTGCGTCCGCGCGGTTCGACCAGCGGCGAGGAGCGGATCCGCGCGCTGCTGGAGAAGCCGATCTTCGAGGGCTGCGACGGCGACCGGGTGAGCGTCCTCGAAGGCGACATGGCCGACGTACCCGCGCTGCCGGCCGACCTCGACGCCATCGTGCACTGCGCGGGTGACGTCTCGTTCAACCCGCCCGTCGACCAGGCCTTCACCACCAACGTGGTCGGCACCCGTGGCCTGCTCGCGCGGGCCCGCGAGGTCGGTGACCACGTCCACTACGTGCACGTCTCGACGGCGTACGTCGCCGGCCGCCGCCGCGGCAGCATCCCCGAGGGTCCGGTCGACCACGACGTCGACCTCGAGGCCGAGCTGGCGTGGGGGCTGGCGCAAGGACAGACCGTGGGCCAGCAGTCGCGCGAGGCGGAGCGACTCGTGGGGTTCCGCAAGGAGGCCGAGAGGTCGCACGGCCGGGCCGGGCTGCTCACCGCGGCCTCGGCGGTCGAGGAGAGCCGCAAGGAGTGGGTCAAGGAGGAGCTGGTCCGGCTCGGCACCGAGCGGGCCCGCAGCCTCGGCTGGACCGACTGCTACACGTTCACCAAGGCCCTCGGCGAGCGGGTCGTGGAGGCGCACGCCGAGCACGCGCCGGTGTCGATCGTGCGGCCGAGCATCATCGAGTCGGCCCTCGAGCGCCCGCACGCGGGCTGGATCGAGGGCTTCAAGATGGCCGAGCCGCTGATCCTGGCCTACGGGCGCGGCGAGCTGCCGGAGTTCCCTGCGGCCGCCGACACCATCGTCGACATCGTCCCGGTCGACCACGTGGTCGCGGCGCTGATCGCGGTGGTCGCCCACCCGCCGGCCGCGGGGCAGGCGGAGTACTTCCACGTCTCCTCGGGTGCCCGCAACCCGCTCACCTTCGCCAACCTCTACGACCACGTGCGCGGCTACTTCGACGTGCATCCGTTCGCAGCCGGCGACCGCGGCGCGGCCCGGCTGCCCGACTGGCGCTTCCCCGGGGCGCAGTCGGTCGAGCGGCTGCTGTCGACCAGCGAGCGCGCCCACAAGGTCGCCAACTACGTGATCGGCCACGCTCCGCGCTCCGACCGGGCCCGCGACCTGGCGCGCAAGCTCGACCAGCAGGGCCGGCGGCTGGAGTTCCTCCGTCGCTATCTCGACCTCTACAAGGAGTACGCCCAGGCCGAGCTGCGCTTCTCCGACGACCACACGATGGCGCTCTACGGATCGCTGTCGTCCGAGGACCGTGAGACGTTCGCGTTCGACACCTCGGTCGTCGACTGGAAGTTCTACCTCCAGGACGTGCACTGTCCCGCGGTGACCGAGCCGATCCGCAAGCTCGACGAGCTGCGCCGCAGCCGGAAGCGCGGCACCGGCGGCCTGAAGCAGCCGACCGGCGAGCGGGTGGCCGCGTTCTTCGACATGGACGGCACCCTGCTCTCCTCCAACGTCGTCGAGACCTATCTGTGGCTGCGGCTGCAGGAGATGTCGACCGCTGAGCGCACCGCCCAGGTCGGCCGGATCAGCACCCGGCTGCCGAGCCTGATCCGCGCCGAGCGCTCCGACCGGAGCGCCTTCCTCCGGGCCATCTATCGCGAGTACGCCGGCGCCCGGCTGGCCGGCCTCGACGAGATCGTCGACGACGTGCTCACCGGCCACGTCCTGGCCCGGCTCGCGCCCGCCGCCGTACGCCGCGTGCGCGAGCACCGAGCGGCCGGGCACCCGACCGTGCTGATCACCGGCGCGATCCGGCCGCTGACCCGCCCGCTGGCGCCGCTGTTCGACGAGATCGTCGCGGCCGAGCTCGGGGTCGACGACCGTGGCGTCTGCACGGGCTTCCTGGACACCTCGCCGCTCACCGGTGAGTCCCGCGCCGCCTGGATCCACGACTGGGCGCGCCGCAACGACATCGACCTGACCAAGTCCTACGCCTACGCCGACAGCCACTCCGACCTGCCGATGCTCGCCGCGGTCGGTCGGCCGGTGGCGGTGCGCCCGGACGTCACGCTCTACCGCCACGCGCGCCGCAACCGCTGGGAGATCGTCGACTGGGCGAGCCCGGACGCGACCGGTCGCTCCCTCAACCCCGCGGGGGTGAACGCCTGATGCTCGCCCTGCAGATGTACCGCTCGCTGCCCCGCCACCTCGCCGGCAAGGCGATCGGCGGCCGGGTGCCCGGCATCCTCTCCGGGTACGCCGCTCCGCTGCGGTTGATCACGATCGACGAGCCGCGGGTCGAGCGAGAGGGCTGGGCCCGCCTGCGCAGCCGGCTCTCCGGCGTCTGCGGCTCCGACCTGGGTGCGCTCTCCGGTCGTACCAGCCTCTACTTCTCCTCGCTGGTGTCGATGCCGTTCGTGCCCGGGCACGAGGTGGTCGCCGACCTGCTCGAGGACTGCGGCGACCTGACCGCCGGCACGCGGGTGGTCATCGACCCGGTGCTCACCTGCGCCGCCCGTGACGTCGAGCCGTGCGACGCCTGCGCGACCGGTGCCACCAACCGCTGCGGACGGGTCACCGTCGGTGGCCTGCAGCCGGGGCTGCAGACCGGGTTCTGCGCCGACACCGGTGGCGGCTGGGGCGAGGTGCTGACCGCGCACCGCAGCCAGCTGCACCCGGTGCCGGAGGGCTACTCCGACGAGCAGGCGGTGCTCCTGGAGCCGATGGCCTGCGCCGTGCACACCGCGCTGCGGGCGGGCATCCGCCAGAACGACCGGGTCCTCGTGAGCGGCGCCGGCTCGGTCGGCCTGCTGGCCACGCTGGCGATCCGCAACCTGACCAACGCCGGTGAGATCACCGTGGTCGCCAAGCACGGCCACCAGAAGGAGCGCGCGTTCGCTCTCGGCGCGACCGAGGTGGTGGCGCCGGGCGAGGTGCTGCGCAGGCTGCGGCGCGCCACCGGTGCGTTCCTGGTGAAGCCGGAGCTGGGCCCGTCCTACCTCATGGGCGGTGTCGACGTTGCCGTCGACGCCGTCGGCAGCAAGCAGTCCCTCGAGACCGCGCTCAACGCCACCCGGGCCGGCGGCCGGGTGGTGCTCTCCGGGATGCCGGCCGCTGCCGACCTGTCAGCGGCCTGGTTCCGCGAGCTCGAGGTGGTGGGCACCTACTCCTCGGCGCAGCGCGAGCCCGCCCTGGACGGCCGGGGTGCCTTCGACGTTGCCACCGAGCTGCTCGCAGGAGATGCGGTCAGCTCGCTGGCGAAGACCATCGCCGCCTATCCGTTGCATCGCTGGCGCGAGGCACTGGACCACGCCCATGGGGCCGGCCGGCTCGGCACGGTCAAGGTGGCATTCGACCCGAGGAGCAAGAGATGAGCAGGCCCGGCTTCGTGCTCGAGGTGGACGACCGCACCCCGCCGTTGGTGGTCCACGAGGGCGAGGGGTTCCGACTGGAGAACTTCCCGCTCGGTACCCGAGTGATCTACCCGCCCGAGTCGCTGCCCGCGATCGACGACGTGGACGCCGCGATCCGGGAGGCGCTGCAGCACCCGGTCGACCAGGACCCGCTGCCGACCCAGCTGCGCGCCGGCATGCGGCTCACCATCGCGTTCGACGACCTGTCGCTGCCGCTGCCGCCGATGCGGGCGCCCGACATCCGGCAGCGGATCATCGAGCAGGTGCTGACGATGGCCGCGGAGGCCGGCGTCGACGACGTACAGCTGATCGCCGCGAACGCACTGCACCGGCGGATGACCCCGGCCGAGCTGCGGCACATCGTGGGGGAGCGGGTGTGGCGGTCGTTCGGTCCGCAGGGGCTGCTCTACAACCACGACGCGGAGGACCGCGACAACCTGCTGCACATCGGGCTCACCGACCAGGGCGAGGACGTCGAGATCAACCGACGGGCGGCCGAGTCCGACCTGCTCGTCTACGTCAACGTCAACCTGGTCGCGATGGACGGCGGCCACAAGTCGGTGCCGATCGGGCTGGCGTCGTACAAGTCGCTGCGGCACCACCACAACGCCAAGACGATGGTGCGCTCCCACTCGTTCATGGACCACAAGAAGTCGCACCTGCACCACTCGGCCTGGCGGATGGGCCGGCTCCTCAAGGAGCACCTCAACATCTTCCAGATCGAGACGACGCTCAACAACGACGTGTTCCCGTCGCCGTACGAGTTCCTGATGAAGCGCGAGTGGGAGTGGTCGGTCAAGGACCAGGCCACCATGCTGGGCATGCGCCGCGCCCTCTCGGTCGCGCCGAAGCGGCTGCGGCACAAGATGTTCCACGACATGCGCTCGCCGTACGGGCTCACCGGAGTCAACGCCGGCGACACCGAGGCCGTGCACGAGCGGACCATCGCCGAGGTGCACCGCCAGCAGCTCGTCGAGGTGCAGGGGCAGTCCGACGTGCTGGTGATGGGCGTGCCCTACCTCGGCCCCTACAACGTCAACAGCACGATGAACCCGATCCTCGCGACCTGCATGGGGCTGGGCTACTACTTCAACTCCTACCGCGGCCAGCCGGTCGTACGCCGTGGCGGCGCGGTGATCCTCTACCACCCGCTCGACGCGGGCTTCAACCAGCTGCACCACCCGTCGTACGTCGACTTCTACGAGGAGATCCTCGCCGAGTCGACCGACCCGGTGCTGATCGAGGAGAAGTACGAGCAGCAGTTCGCGACCGACCCGTGGTACATCCACCTCTACCGCACCTCGCACGCCTACCACGGCGTGCACCCCTTCTACATGTGGTACTGGGCGGCGCACGCGATGGACCACGTCGACGACGTGGTGTGGGTCGGCGGGGACCGGCGGGCGGCCGCGCGGTTGGGCTTCCGGGCCGCCACGACGCTCGCCGACGCGCTGGAGATGGTGTCCGGCACGGTCGGGACCGCGCCGTCGATCACCTACCTGCACAACCCGCCGCACCTGATCGCGGACCTGAAGTGATGGGGTTCCTCACCGAGAGCGTCGACGACGTCCGCACCATGGCGCGCGGCTGGCGGTGGGGCCGCCGCTCACAGGTCCCGCGGTCCGCCGAGGCGTTCGTGCCGCCCGAGCGGGCCACCGTGTTCCGCACCGAGTGGGCGCGCACCCGCGGTGGGCGAGCGGTGCGCGAGGTGGCCCAGAAGGGCGTCCTCGACCCGCTGATGTCCTCCCAGGTACGCCGCCGCGTCGAGGGGCTCGACGTGCTCTCGCGGATCGAGGGCCCGGTCATCTTCGTGGCCAACCACGCCTCTCACCTCGACACCCCGCTGATCCTGCTCTCGCTGCCCGACGAGTGGCGTCGGCGTACGGCCGTGGCGGCGGCCGCCGACTACTTCTTCGACACCTGGTGGCGGGCGGTGGGCTCGGCGATGGTGTTCAACACCTTCCCGATCGACCGCCGCGGCGGCACCATGGCGACCACCCCTGGCGACGTCCTCGATGAGGGCTGGAGCCTGGTGATCTATCCCGAGGGGACCCGCTCCAAGGACGGTTGGGTGGGTCGGTTCCAGCTCGGCGCCGCCTACCTCGCGACGCGGTACGGCGTGCCGGTCGTCCCGATCGCGCACCGGGGCACCTTCGCCGCGATGCCGCGCGGGCAGAACTGGCCGAGCCGCGGTCGCCGCCAGCTGACGCTGCGCTTCGGCGAGCCGATCGTTCCCGGACCGGACGAGTCTCCGCGCGACTTGGCGCCACGGATCCGCTCGGGTGTGGCCGCGCTTCTCGACGAGGAGCGGACCACCTGGTGGGAGGCGCGGCAGCGTGCCGCACGCGACGCCACCCCCGACCCCGCCGGGCCGGACATCGCCCCGTGGCGCCGGGTCTGGGAGCAGACCGCGACGCTTACCGCTCCGTCGCCCAACGGGCGTCGGCTTCGAGCCTGGCGGCGTGAGAGCGGTGGGTGAGCGTCGGTTTCGGGTGGAAGAAGCGACGCTAGGTCACCGCTCCACCGCCGCCACCCGCGCCGCGTCCATCACCACCCGCTCGGGCAGACCCTTGGCCGCGGCCACCCGCGCGACGTCGTCGTACTCCGGGGTGGCGGTGACGACCTCGCCGTCCAGTCGCGCGAGCTTGACCCGCACCGGCTCGCCGTAGACCTCGACCTCCGCGGTCTCGCGGGGGAGCGCGACCTTGTCGACGGCGTACCGGCGCAGCCCGATCGTCGTGGTGTGGGCGAGCACCACCCGCTCCAGCTCCTCGACGCGTGCCGGCTGGGCCAGCACCGACAGGGTGTACGCCGGCCGGCCCTTCTTCATCAGGATCGGGGTCAGCCAGGCGTCGGACGCACCGGCCTCCATCAGCGCTGCGAGGACGCCCGGCCACAGCCGCGGGTCGAGGTCGTCGACGTTCGCCTCGAGCACCACCTCGCGGACGGCCGTGGCAGCCGCCACCGGGCTCCCGACCACCAGACGGGTCAGGTTGGCGTGGCCTGCGGGCTCCGCGGTGCCGGCGCCGACCCCGACCAGCTCCGGCCGGATCTCGGGCAGCGGGCCGAACCCGTCGGCCAGGGTCACCATCAGGGCCACACCGGTCGGCGTGGCGAGCTCGATGTCCACGGGCCCGCCGAAGCCCGGGGCGTCGTGGGCCCGCAGCAGCTCGACGACGGCCGGTCCGGGCACCGGGATCGGGCCGTGCTCGGTGCGGGCCCGCCCACCGCCGAGCGCGATCGGGCTGCACACCAGCCGGTCCAGGTCGAGCGACCCGAGCGCCGCGACCACTCCGACGACGTCCGCGATGCTGTCCAGCGCCCCGACCTCATGGAAGTGCACCTCGTCGGCCGGGACCCGGTGCACCCGGCTCTCGGCATCGGCCAGGTGCCGGAAGACCTCCGCAGCGGGCGTGCCCACGGCCGGGTCCAGCCCCTCCAGCAGGGCCAGGACGTCGGGGAGAGTACGCCGGTGCCGCGACTCGGCGGTGCTGACGATCGCCCGGGTGGCACCGATCCCGGCCCGCTGCGCGTGCTCGCTGGTGACCTCGACGCGTTCGGGGAGGTCGAGCCGGTCGATGGCGTCCCGCACGACCGCGAGGTCTGCGCCGGCGTCCAGGCAGGCGCCGAGCAGCATGTCGCCGCTGAGCCCGCCGGTGGCGTCGACCCAGCCGATCCGTCCCGTCATGCTTGCTTCTTCTCCGCGCTCAGCGCCTCGTTCATGGAGCCGGATCGGAAGCCGCGCGGGTCGACCTCGACGGTGTCGAAGCCGGTGACCGTCGCGAGCAGGTCGGGTCGTCGCTCGAGCTCCTCGACGAGCTCGCTGTCGACCTCGACCCGGGCCCGGTCGCTGTGGTCGCGCACCCGTAGGTCGCGGACCGGCAGGCCGGCGGCCACCAGTGCGGCCCGCAGTGCAGCCTCGGCCTGCTCGATCCGGCCCAGCCGCGCGGGGCTGATCTGGATGCCGTAGGCGACCCGGCTGGACAGGCAGGCCGCCGCCGGCTTGTCCGCGGTCACCAGCCCCCAGGCCCGTGAGGCTTCGCGCACCTGGGCTTTCGTGAGTCCGGCGTCGCGTAGCGGCGTGACCGCGCCCGCCAGCGCCGCCGCCCGGATGCCCGGACGGAAGCCGTCGCGGGCGTCGTCGGCGTTGGTGCCGGTGGCCACGGCGTCGATCCCGAGCCTCGCCGCGGTCGGCACGAGTACGTCGAGCAGCTCGGCTTTGCAGTGGAAGCAGCGGTCCGGCCCGTTGGCGGCGTACCCGCTGCGGCTCATCTCGTCGGTGGCCGGCGTCACGTGCCGCACCCCCAGCCCTCGGGCAAACAGTGCAGCCTCGTCGAGCTCGCTGGCGGGGAGTGACGGGCTCACCGCGGTCGCCGCGACCACCGCGTCGGTGCCGAGTGCGCGCACCGCCGCGGCCAGGAGGAACGCCGAGTCGGCGCCGCCGGAGAAGGCCACCACGACCGAGCCGAGGCCGCGCAGCTGCTCATCGAGGTCGGCCAGCTGCTGGTCGAGGGTCATCGCGCTCCCTGCTCGTCGCGGGTGGCCAGGATCCTGACAGCGGCGCAGGCCGCGCCGAAGCCGTTGTCGATGCCGACCACGGTCACCCCGGGGCTGCACGAGGCCATCATCCCCAGCAGCGCGGTCACGCCCGCGAAGCCCGAGCCGTAGCCGGTGCTGGTCGGCACCGCGATCACCGGCGCCGGGGTCAGGCCGGTGACGACGCTGGCCAGCGCGCCTTCCATGCCGGCGACCACGAGCACCACGTCGGCCGCCGCGATCTTGTCCTGCTGCTCGAGCACCCGGTGCAGGCCGGCGACGCCGACGTCGGCGATCACCTCCGCCTCGTGCCCGTATGCCGCGAGGACGGCCGCGGCCTCGCGTGCCACCGGCAGGTCGCTGGTGCCCGCGGTGAGCACCAGCGCCGAACGGCCGGTCGCCGGGAGCGCCCCCCAGGTGAGCGTGCTCAGCGGGAGGCCCGACGCGTCGGCACCCGCCGCCGCCGTGATGGCGCCGGGGGTCTGCGCACCGGCAGCCGCGGCCTGGTCGGCGTTCGCCCGGGTGAGCAGCACCGGTCCGGAGCCGGGTCCGGCGAGCAGGCCGGCGACCGCCTCCGCACACTGTGCGGGCGACTTGCCCGGGGCGTAGACCGCCTCGGCCAGGCCGGTGCGCTCGAGGCGCAGGTGGTCGAGGCGCAGGTCCATGCCCCGATCCTGCCATCCCCCCTGCGATGATCTGCGGGTGACGGGATTCCGGGGCCTGCTGTGGCGACTGTTCGCCGTACTCGCGGGGTTGCTGCTTCCGGTGGCGCTCGCCTCTTCCTGGCTCGCCACGGTGGTCACCGACTCCGACGCCTACGTCGACACGGTCGGCCCGCTCGCCTCCGACCCGACGGTCCAGCAGGCGGTGACGGACAGCCTGGAGAGCACTGCGGCTACCACCGTCGAGAACACGACCGGCACGAGTCTCGACGCCGGCGCCCGCGAGCAGGTCGCGGCGGCGGTGGGCACTGCCGTCGAGAGCTCGCAGTTCGAGACGGCGTGGCGCACCGCGAACCGCACCGCGCACCGCGAGGCCGTGCGGATCCTCGAGGAGGAGGGCCAACAGCAGGTGACGGACGACGGCCGGGTGCTGGTCCAGCTCGGACCCGTCTACGACTCCGTGATCCAGACCCTCGGCCAGGAGGGACTGGTGGATCCCGCAGCGGCGCCGCCGGTGAACGTGAGCGTGCCGCTGGTCAGGGTGACCGATCTCGAACGCGCCCAGGAGATCTACAACCTGCTCGACGCAGCGGGGTTCTGGCTGCCGGCCCTGTGGCTGGTGCTGGTCGTCCTGACGCTGCTGCTCGCTACCGAACGTCGTCGGGCGGCCGTGTGGCTGGCCCTGGGTTCGATCGTCGGCCTGATCCTGTTGGTCGTGGGCCTGCTCATCGCCCGAGCCGTGCTGATCGAGGAGCTGGGGTCGAACACCGACTACGAGCTGATCCGGTCGATCTGGGACGTGCTCGTCGAGCGGCTCTATTGGTGGATAGGCGTCGGTTTCGTGGTCTCCTTCGCGGTCCTGGTGCTGATGGCCGTCCTCGGCCGCCGCCGCCCCGCTGATCCGTCCCCGGTGGGGTGACCCGACGCGCGCTGTCTCGTTGAGTCGGCATGCGCATCCGACACGGCATCCTCATCGGCGCCCTGGTCCTCACCCCCGTCCTCATCGGCACGCCCTCGGAGGCGGCAGCGAGCACCTGTGCCGGGATGACTGCGAACGTTCGAGGCACGAGCGGCGACGACACCCTGAGCGGCAACCCGCTGCTGGCCGACGTCGTCTCGCTGGGTGGCGGTAACGACAGGTACACCGACCTGGGCGGCAACGACGTGATCTGCGGCGACGGGGGCAACGACCACATCGATGCCGGCCCCGGAAGCGACTTCGTCGTCGGTGGGGCGGGCAACGACGAGATCGCCGGTGGGGCCGACGCCGACCGGATCCAGGGCGGCGCCGGTGCGGATGCGATCACCCCGGGAGCCGGCAACGACGTGGTGCGCGGTGACAAGGGCGACGACTACGTCGCCGAGGGAGCGGGCGACGACAAGATCAGCGGCGGCCCGGGGAAGGACTTCCTCACCTACCTGTTCTGGGACGGCTCGATCAAGGTCCGCAACGGGCGCGTGGTGGACGGCGCCGGCCACGACGTGGCCGCCACCGTCGAGACCCTCGAGGGCACTAGCCACGCCGACGTGATGCGCGGCAGCGCCGGCTCCGACGACCTGCGTGGTGGTTCCGGACGGGACGAGATCCTGGGGATGGGCGGCAACGACATCCTGTTCGTCAACGGCGGGACCGCCCGCGGCGGCGCCGGGGCCGACTACATCCAGGCCAGCGGTCGCTCCTGGGCGCTCGGCGAGGGCGACAGCGACGAGATCGCGCTCGGCCGGGGTCCGGTGAAGGCATTCGGCGGCCCGGACCCCGACACGTTCCGGTTGATCTCGGTCAGGTCGACGGCGACCGTGAACGGCAACGGCGCGGACAACCAGCTCAACCTCTCCAGCCACAAGCGGGCCGTGCGCCTCGACGTCGGTGCCGCGCGGGCCACCTGGAAGGGCGGCTCCCTGCGGTTCCGCAGCATCGACAACGTGCTGGGCACTGTGCGCAGCGACGTACTGATCGGGTCGGCCGGCAACGACTACCTGGACGGCTTCCGCGGCGGCGACACGTTGCGCGGTCTCGGCGGCAACGACTTCCTGATCGGCAAGGGCGGCTTCGACAAGGCGGACGGCGGTCGGGGCTGGGACATCTGCCTGGCCGAGAACACGACTGCCTGCCCCTAGGAGACCTAGCGCCGGATCACCCGCGCGGAGACATCGAAGTGCAGGCGCTGGTCCCGCGGTCGGCCCTCGCAGGCGAAGGTGGGCCCGCCGCGCCCGCACTGATAGCGGGTGGAGGCGTTGACCAACGTGATCGTCACGCGCCGAACCTGGCGGGAGTCGAAGCTCACCCACACCCGTCCGGCTCCGTCGGCGTCGAGCCGGATCGGGCGGCCCGTTACGTTCCCGTCGCGTCGCCACACCTGCAGGTGCGCCGCCGGGCCGGTCTTCGCCGGCGGCGCGTCCACGGTGACCTGTAGACGCCAGCGCTGGCCCCGGAGGCTCCGGGCCGGCCGGACGTCGATGTTGCGCGCGGCGAGGTGGTTGATGCGCAGGCTGGTGCTGGCCCGTCGGTCTGCGGTGCCGAGCCGGCCCGGCCTCGAGGTGCTGGCGGGCCAGGTGGCACCTTCGTCGAAGAAGTGGGCGGGAGCGGTCGCCGCCGAGGCGTACGCCGCGAACGCCGGCGCCAGGCCGCCGTGCCGGGCCAGCACGCTGCGCAGCGCGGCCACGGAGTAGCGGTCGGGCGCGCCGTCGTAGGCGCCGGCCTGGCGCCATACAGCGCGGACGACGTCCTTGCCGAAGCGTTCGCCGAGGTACTCCCAGAACGTCCAGTTGCCGTACTGGTTGAAGCCGGTGGGGTCGAACAGGTCCAGCGAGGTGCCGGGTCGGGCGACCTGGCCGTAGGGCAGGTAGCGCCGGTTGTCGTCGGCGCCGTCGGCGACGCGCTCCTCCATCCAGGTCGCCGTCGACTCCAGCAGCCACGGGTCCTCACGGAAGTCGTAGCCGAACTGGACGGCGTGGAAGAACTCGTGCGCCGCCGTCACCCGCAGGCTGACCATCGGGTTCTCGCCGTACTGCTGGCGGGCGAAGTCGTCGTCGAGCACGCAGTAGCCCGATGCCACCTGGCGCAGGCCGGGCACGCGGTACTCCGGGGCGCAGTAGCCGTAGAGCCCCTGCGACCCGAGGTCCTTGAGGTAGACGTCGAAGCGACCGTCGCCGCCGTGCCGTCCGTCGCCCGGGGGCGGCCGGAAGCCCATCCGGCGGACCTCCGTGCGCCACACCCGGTTCATCACCCGCAGCGTGGTGCGCGGCCAAGCGTCGCTCCGCGGGGCGTCGCGGGTCTTGCGCACGTAGTGCACGCAGATGGGGCCGTTGCAAAGGCGGGTGGAGGGGGCGCGGTAGCCGTCGCCGTACAGGTCTCGCGCCTTGTCGGTGGGCCGGGCCAGCAGCCGGGTGGCTCGCCCCTTCTCCGCGTCGTCCATCGTCGGACGGGCGATGAAAACGTCGCGCAGCACCACCGACGCGTCGAGGCGGTACGCCGGGTCGGCCCGACCGTCGAGGACTGCGTCCGCGCGGTCGAGCACCGAGTTCGGGTGCGGCTGCGGGTCGGCCGCCGCGGTCGGCGCTGCGGACAGCGCGGCGGTCGCGGCCAGGGCCACGACAAGACAACCCAGCAGGCGCCGGGGCATCGACATCAGCTCCAGTGTCGGGCGGAACGGGGAAGGGCCGAACAGGTGTGTCAGCTGGTGCCCGAGATCTTCTCGATCAGTGCGGTCGTCGAGATCGCAGGCGTGCGTGGCAAGTACACCACCTCGCAGACGTCGCGGAGCTCATCGAAACGCCCTTCCCAGTCATCTCCCATGACGAGCACGTCGGCGCCGAACTGGCGGATGTAGTCGCGCTTGAGCTCCAGGCTCTCCTCGAGGAAGACCTCGTCGACGTGGCGCAGCGCGGCCACGATCGCCAGCCGCTCGGCCTGGCTGAACACCGGCTCGCGACCCTTCTTCCGCAGATTCAGCGCGTCGGCGGACACCCCGACGACCAGCCGGTCGCCCAAGGTGGCGGCCCGCTCGATCACCTTCAGGTGGCCGACGTGGAAGACGTCGAACGTCCCGAAGGTGATCACGGTGCGCGGTGCGCTTTCGGACACGCCGGAATCGGGCATGCGGAGAAGTCTTGCACGGGTAATCCGTCCCGTTGCGGAAGGATGGGCGGCGATGTCGATGCTCGCCGTGGACCCCGCCGCCGACGCCGAGCGTAGGCGTGGCCTGCGCCAGATGCGCACCGTCGCGGTGTCGCTGCTGCTCTTCGCCGCCGCCGTGTACGTCGTGACGATGGACGAGGACGGGTTCCTCGGTTTCGTGAACGCCGGCGCCGAGGCGTCGATGGTGGGTGCGATCGCGGACTGGTTCGCGGTCACCGCGCTGTTCAAGCACCCGCTCGGGCTGCCGATCCCGCACACGGCGCTGATCCCGAAGCGCAAGGACGACCTCGGCCGCGGCCTCGAGGAGTTCGTGGGTGAGAACTTCCTGCAGGAGGAGATCATCCGCGAACGGATCGCGGCCGCCACCATCTCGGCCCGGGTGGCCACCTGGCTGACCAACGAGGAGAACGCGCGCCGGGTCGTCGACGAGGTCGCGGAGCTGGCCGTGATCGCCCTGGGCAAGGTGCGCGACGAGCACATCGCCTCGCTGGTCAACGACGCGCTGGTGCCGCGCTTCCGCGAGGAGCCGATCTCACCACTCCTGGGAGGACTGCTCGACGAGGCGCTGCGCGACGACCTGCACCACGGCCTGGTCGACCTGACGCTGGCCGAGCTGCACGACTGGCTGCGCGAGAACCCCGAGACCGTGCAGGAGGTGCTCGGCGAGCGCGCGCCGTGGTGGGCACCGGATCGGCTGAACGAGCGGGTCACCGCCCGCATCCACCTGGAGATGGTCCGCTGGGTGGGCGACATCCGCGACGACCCGCACCACCGGGCCCGGCAGGCGCTGGACTCGATGCTCCGCCAGCTGGCCGACGATCTGCTCGTGGATTCCGACGTCCAGGCCCGCGCCGAGCGGCTCAAGGACCGGCTGCTGGAGCACCCGGCGGTGATCTCGTCGGGGATCTCGCTGTGGAACGCGTTGCGCCGCGCGCTGACGGGGTCGCTCGCAGATCCACAGGGCGCCGTACGACAGCGGCTGATGCAGGAGACGCGAGCGTTCGCCGACCGGCTGTCCGCCGACGAGGCGCTCCGCACCCGCCTCGACGCGATGGCCGCCGACCTCGCGGTCTTCGCCGTCGATCGCTACGGCGCGGAGGTCACCGCGATCATCACGCACACGATCGAGCGCTGGGACGGCAAGCAGGCCGCGGAGCGGATCGAGCTCCATGTGGGCAGGGACCTGCAGTTCATCCGGATCAACGGCACCATCGTCGGCGGTCTCGTCGGAGTCCTCATCCACACAATTGCGGTCCTCATTCACTAGGATTTGAGTTATGAGTGACCCGACGAACGTCCGCATCGAGGACGAGAGCATCAAGCTCGGGCAGTTCCTGAAGCTTGCCAACCTGGTCGACTCCGGGTCGGAGGCCAAGCAACTGCTGGCCGGAGGCGTGGTCCGGGTCAACGGCGACGTCGAGACCCGGCGCGGACGTCAGCTGGTGCGGGGCGACCTGGTGACGGTTGCCAGTGCCTCCGCCCGCGTGGTGGACCCGGAGACCCCCGACGACTTCCCTTGGTGAGGGCTACTTCACGTCGAGCAGGTCGACCACGAAGATCAGCGTCTCGCCGGGCTTGATCACGCCACCGGCGCCGCGGTCGCCGTAGCCGAGGTGTGGCGGGATCACCAGCTGACGGCGCCCGCCGACCTTCATGCCCTGCACGCCCTGGTCCCAGCCCGCGATCACCTGGCCGATGCCGAGCCGGAACTGCAGCGGCTCGCCCCGGTTGTACGACGCGTCGAACTCCTCGCCGGTCGAGTGGGCCACGCCGACGTAGTGCACCGAGACGGTGTTGCCCGAGGCGGCGACGGTGCCGTCGCCCTCGGTGAGGTCGGCGACGACCAGGTCGACGGGCGGCTCGAAGTCGGGGAAGTCGATCTCAGGCTTGTCCATGGCCCGCAGCCTAGGTCAGGTCTGGTGGATGTAGCCGTCGAGCTGGTCGCGCTCGAACTCGAGCTGCCCGATCTTGTGCTTGACGACGTCGCCGATGCTGATGATGCCGACCAGGGCGTCGCCCTGGACGACGGGGATGTGCCGGAACCGCCGCTCGGTCATCGTGTGCATCACCGCGTCGAGGTCGTCCTCGGGCGCGCAGGTCTCGACGACCTCCGTCATGATCTCGGACACCACGTTGTTGATCACCGTGCCGTCGGTGTGCAGGTGGCGTACGACGTCGCGCTCGCTGACGATCCCGTCCAGCGACTCGCCGTCGGAGCTCACGATCAACGCGCCGATGTTGAACTCGGCGAGTTTGGCGATCAGCTCCCGGACACCCGCGTCGGGACTGATCGTGACGACGTCCTTGCTGGCCTTGGCCTTGATGATCTCGCCGATGCGCATATCGCGATGGTATTCACGCGATCGGCCGTCCACCAGAGTCAGTCCACGCCCTCGTCGTCGGACCCGTCGTCCGACGACTCGTCGGGTGGCGTGCCCCGGTGCGCCCGGAGGTCGGAGACCGAGCCGCCGGTGGCCGGCCAGTCGGGGTCGTGGCCGTCGGAAAGCGCCCCGAGGAACGACAGGGCGGCCTCGTGCAGATGGCCGTTGGAGGCCAGCGCGTTGCCGCCGAACGGGCCGTCGGTGCCGTCGAGCGAGCCGAACCTCCCGCCGGCCTCCCGGACGATCACGTCCAGCGCCGCCATGTCGTAGACCTCGAGCTGAGGCTCGGCGACCAGGTCGACGGCGCCCTCGGCCAGCAACATGTAGGACCAGAAGTCGCCGTACGCCCGGGTGCGCCAGCAGCGCCGCATCAGCGAGAGGAAGTCCTCGATCCGGCCCCGCTCCTCCCACCCGTGCAGCGAGGCGTAGGCCAGCGAGGCGTCCTCGAGCTTGCGAATGTCGGAGACCTGGCACGGCACTGCCTTCAGCAGGGACCGTCCGGTCCACGCGCCGTTGCCCACGGACGCCCACCAGCGGCGCTGCAGCAGGGGAGCGGAGACCACGCCGAGCACCACCTCCTCGTCGACCACGAGGGCGATCAGCGTGGCCCACACGGGGACCCCGCGGACGAAGTTCTTGGTGCCGTCGATCGGGTCGACCACCCAGCGGCGCTGGCTGTGGCCGGTCGAGCCCTGCTCCTCCCCGGTCACGGCGTCGCGCGACCGCACCCGGGAGAGCGTGCGCCGAATGTTCTCCTCGACGGCATGGTCGGCGTCGGTGACCGGGGTCAGGTCGGGTTTGCTCATCACGTGCAGGTCGAGGGACTTGTACCTCGCGGTGGTGGTCGAGTCGGCGTCGTCGGCCAGGACGTGCGCCAGGCGCAGATCGTCGGTGTAATCGGTGGTCGACACGCGGCCACCCTATTCATTGAACGCTTCAGCCTGGGGGACCGTGTACCTGTTATGGAGATCAACGGTCTACCGCTGCACGCCCTCGTCACCCACGCCGCGGTCATCTTCGGCCCGCTGGCCGCCCTCGCCGGAGTGCTGTACGCCGTGGTCCCGCGCTGGCGCGACAAGCTCCGCTGGCCGCTGGTCGTGGTGGTCGCGATCGCCGTCGGCTCGATCTGGGTGGCCTACATCTCCGGGCAGGACGTCGAGGACGCGAACGGCCCCTACACGGGCGAGTTCGGCGACCTGGTCGAGACGCACGAGGACCGCGCGCGGATCCTGCGCTGGGTGGCCACCGGGTTCGCCGTGGTGGCGTTCGCCGCGGCGTGGTGGCACACCCGCACCGGCCCGATGCGTGCGGTCCTGATGGGGCTGACCGGGGTCGGCGCCGTCGCCACCGGCGTCTACGTCATCCTCACCGGCGACGCCGGCGCGCACGTCGCCTGGTACGGCGTCAAGCCCTGACGCAGGCGTGACGCCATGACCACCACCGCTCAGGCGACCTGTTTGCCCGAGTACTCGGACGGAAGGAAGTCCCGAGCTTCGATCATCTGGACGCTCGGCGCGTGCTTCATCGGACGACTTCACTCCGTCCTTGTACGTCGACCGCGTGGTCTCCGCCGAGACTGGTGCTTGGCGCCTAGTAGTCCGACACACTCCGCGCGGCAAGCAGTCGCCGGAACGACGCGACCCTGTCGGGGTCTGCGGTGCCCGCCTCGACCGCATCGTCGAGCCCGCACTCTGGCTCGTCCTCACCGTGGGTGCAGCCCCGCGGGCAGTCCCCGGTGAGCTCGTCGAGGTCCGGGAAGGCTCCGATCAGGTGCTCCGGCTCGACGTGGGCCAGACCGAACGACCGGATGCCGGGCGTGTCGATGATCCACGTGGCACGACCGGGGTCGGGTACCCGCAGCATGATCGCCGAGGTCGATGTGTGCCGACCCCGGCCGGTGACCACGTTGACGTGGCCGATCTCGCGATCGGCATCCGGCACCAGCGCATTGACCAGCGTCGACTTGCCCACGCCACTGTGGCCGACGAGCACGCTGACTCGTCCGGACAGCTGCTCCCGGAGCTCCGTCAGATCGCCGCCCTTGCGGGTCACCACCCACGGCACGCCCAGGGATCGGTACGTCGACATCAGCGTTTCCGGGTCGGCCAGGTCCGACTTGGTCAGACACAGCAGCGGCCGCATCCGGGCGTCGTACGCCGCCACTAGCGCGCGGTCGATGAGCCGGGGCCGCGGTTCGGGGTCGGCCAGCGCGGTGACCACGACCAGCTGGTCGGCGTTGGAGACCAGGACCCGCTCGATCGGGTCGTCGTCGTCCGCCGTCCGGCGGAGCGTCGTGCTGCGCTCGCTGACCTCCACGATCCGGGCCAGGGCGCCTTCGATGCCGGACACGTCACCGACGACGCGCACCCGGTCGCCGACCACGACGCCCTTGCGCCCGAGTGGGCGCGCCTTCACGGCCAGCACCGTCGTCTCGTCGACGAGCAGCGTGAACCGGCCCCGGTCGACGGTGACCACGACCCCGTCGACCGCGTCCTCGTAGGTGGGCCGCTCCTTGGTCCGCGGCCGGGTGTGCCGGCGGGGTCGGTCGTAGTGCTCGAAGTCCTGGTCGGAGTAGCGCCCGGTCGGCCGGCTCACAGCAGCGTCGACCAGACGTCGGCGAAGTCGGGGAAGGTCTTGCCGGTGGTGGCGACGTTCTCGACCAGCACCCCGTCGACGGCGGCTCCGACCACGACGCCGGCGTGGGCCATCCGGTGGTCGGCGTAGGTGTGCCAGAGCCCGCCGCTGAGGGTGGCCGGCTCCAGGGACAGGCCGTCCGGTTGTTCGGTGACGGCCGCGCCGAGCCCGCCGAGCTCCTTGGCCAGAGCGGCCAGCCGGTCGGTCTCGTGACCCCGGATGTGGCCGATCCCGCGCAGATGCGAGGGGGTGGCCGCGAGGGCGCACATTGCGGCGACCACAGGTGTCAGCTCGCCCACGTCGTGCAGGTCGAGGTCGACGCCCTGGAGTCGGTCGGGACCGGTCACCTGGAGGCCGTCGTCGACGTACCCGACCGAGCAGCCCATCGCGGTCAGGATCTCGCGGAGCGCGTCGCCCGCCTGCGTGGTCTCCCGGGGCCAGTCGCGGACGGTGATCGAGCCTCCGGTCACGGCGGCGAGAGCCACGAAGGGAGCCGCGTTGGAGAGGTCGGGCTCGATCGTGCGGTCAACGGCTCGGATCGGCCCAGGCGCGACCGACCAGCGGTTGGCGTCGCCGTCGTCGACCGAGACCCCGTGCTCACGGAGCATCGACACCGTCATCTCGATGTGCGGCTGCGACGGCACCGGCTTGCCGTCGTGGTGGACGTCGACACCGTGGACGAACCGTGCCCCGGCGAGCAGCAGGGCTGAGACGAACTGCGAGGACGCCGAGGCGTCGATGACCACGGTGCCTCCGGGCACGGTCCCGGTCGCGTGTACGGCGAACGGCAGCGCGCCGCGGCCGTCGTCATCGACCTCGACGCCCAGCGCCCGCAGCGCGTCGAGCACCGGGCCGACCGGACGGGCGCGCATGTGGGCGTCGCCGTCGAAACCGATCGTGCCGACCGACAGCGCGGCCACCGGCGGGACGAACCGCATCACGGTGCCAGCGAGGCCGCAGTCGATGGTGGTGTCCACCTCTGCCAGGCCGGGGGAGATCGCCCAGTCGTCGCTGGTGGTGTCGACCGTGGTGCCCAGCTGCTGCAGGGCAGCGGCCATCAGCAGCGTGTCGCGAGAGCGCAGCGCGCGCCGGACGACCGACGGTCCGTCGGCCAGGGCAGCCAGGACCAGGGCGCGGTTGGTCTGGGACTTGCTGCCGGGAAGCGAGACGGTCGCCTCGACCGGACGGGTCGCGCGGGGCGCGGGCCACGGGTCGGCGGGAACTGTCACGCCTGGAGTTTAGGTGAGTTGCGCCTTCGCCAGCTTGGCTTCGCGACGGGCCGAAGTGGCCAGGTGCTGGGTCCCGCGGCGCGCATCCTTCGCTGCGCGGCGGGCGCGCCAGGCCACGCCCGGCTTGCCGTCGGTGTCACCGGCGGCGATCACCAGGCCGCCGAACAGCGAAACGTTCTTGAAGAAGTGCATCTGCTGCTGGCTGCGCTGCTCCTTGTCGTCGACCTCCCAGAACCGGTGTCCCCCCGCCGTGGTCGGCACCAGGGTCGCGGCCAGCAGCGCCGACGACAGTCGGGGTGCGCGGCCGGTGGCCAGGGCGAGGCCGCCGGCGATCTGGGCCGCGGCGTTGAGCCGGATCCAGTTGGTCGTGTCCTCAGGCAGTGGCGCCTGTGGCGCCGCCTTGTGTGCCAGCGGCGCCAGCTTCTCGGCTACCGGAGCGGCCTTGGCGGCCAGCTTCGGGGCGTTGCGCAGCGCGTTGATCCCTCCGACCACGAAGATCGAGGCGAGCATCGGGCGGGCGACGAGTCGACTGAGGGACATGCCTCATTGGTACCCGATCCCGGGTGGAACTCACGCGGCGGGCTCTACCTCGACCTCGACCCGGTTGTTCTCGACGTTGGGATCCACCACGTGTCCGGCCGGAGTGACGGAGAAGTACACCATCGTGAACTTGTCCACCTCGTCGCTGTGCACCGCGAAGTTCTTGTACGACGTTCCGGGCGCCACCGGGCAGACGCGCTCCTCGCAGTCACCTTGGATGACAACCTGCTCGTTGTTGCTGGTCGTGATCTCAAGGAAGCCGCCCTCTTCGGTGAGTCCGGACATCTCGATCCGGACGAACTTGGTCGTGTCAGAGACCACCCTCTCGTCGGCCGTGATCTCGGCGTCGACCTCAGGCAACGGATCCAGGGTGGGCGGGGGCGGGTTCTGCGGGTCCACGATCGTCCCGTCCGGGTCCGGTTGCGGCGCCGTCGACGGGTTGCCGGTGTCGCCCGGCTGCACCGGCGCGCTGGGCGTCGGATCATCAGGCGTGGACGGATCGACTCGGGGCGAACCGACTGGCCCGCGAGTCGCCGGGGCCTGCGTGCGCTCCGGGGCGAACGTCGAGCCGTCGACGGCGCTCGGCGGCGAAGTTGGGATCGTGGCCGGAGGTGCCTCCGCGACCGGCGAGGCCTCGTCAGGCTGCGGTCCGCCGAGCCCGAGCACGAGCCCGGTGATCAGCACGATCACAGCGGCCATGCCGGCCAGAGCCAGGCTCGAGGTGTGGTTGCCGGTGAACTCGCCCACCCGGCCGACCAGGCCGACCAGGCCGCCCTGCGCGGCGCTGCCGACAGCAGCCGCGATGTAGCCCGCGGCGGCGCTGCCCAGCACGATCGGGCCGAGGATGCCGGAGAGGTTGGTGTTGACCTCCGACAGCTCGAGGTAGATGCCCATGCAGCGGCGGCACTCGTCGATGTGGGCCCGGACCTTCGCCGAGTCGCGCTTGCTGGCGGCGTTGCGGATGTAGGCGCCCAGGTTGTCCTGGGTCCAGGCGCAGGCGTCGTGCTCGGCGTCCTGGGCGTGCATGTTCAAGAACGCCTGGCGCAGGCCCTCGCGGGCGCGGTAGGCGAGCGCGGAGACGGAGTTGGCGGACATCCCGAGCAGCTTGGCGACCTCGGCGGGCTTCTGCCCCTCGACCTCGGTGTGCCACAGGACGAGCTGCCACCGCTCGGGCAGCGTCGCGAACGCGCGTGCGGCCGCCTGGTTCTCGAAGCCCTCCACCGCGGTGTCGCGGAACGGGACGCCGTTGTCGAACGGCGTGAAGTCGTCGACCGGCCGGAGCTTGACGGCGCCTCGCACGGAGTCGATGTGCAGGCTGCGGACCGCGGTGAGCAGGTAGGCGCGGAAGGCCAGGTCGGGGCCGCCGCCGCGCTGGACGATCGTGAGCACCTTGGCGAACGCCTCCGACACCAGGTCCTCGACGTCCGTGGCCGCGGTCAGTTGTCGCGCCAGGCGACGGGCCGCCTCGACGTGGCGGGTGAAGAGCTCGCCGTAAGCAGTCGTGTCGCCCCCGCGCACGGCCGAGATGAGCTCGGCATCACTCGGCTGTTGCTCGGTGGTCATCAGGAGGCTCACATAGGGTGGACGTTGCTGCGCATCGGACGTGACGCGGCACGCTTGGAAAACTATTCACAAATCGCGTCATAGGTGACCCGAATCCACGTTTTAGGGTCGTACGACGCGCTGCAGCGGGCGTGTCGTGCACACCCGCACCATCGCACTACCGCACCACACCAACTCAGGAGGGGTCATGGGCCGCTTCGCGATGAAGAGTCGCGGCCCCGGGTCCGACGCACTGGGCGAGCTGACCAACGAGCAGCGAGCGGCCCTGCCGCCGCGGTTCGAGGCGGTCGGTGAGGCCCAGGCGTCGGGTGCGGACGCCACGGAGGTCTGCCGCCATCTCGGCGGCGTACTGGCCGGCGACGGGGTGTCTCTCGACGAGGCGCTCGACGGGCTGATGATCACCTCGACCCTGGTGCGCGGCCACGACCCGGAGTACGACGAGCTGGTCGCGCTCTCCACCGCGTGGAGCGAGGCCACCCTGGGCTACCTGCACCGGCTCTCCTGCGACGACCCGTTGACCGGGCTCGCCACCCAGCCGCACGTGCGCAGCCGGCTCTCCGAGCTCTACCGCGCCCGTGAGCGCAGCCCCGAACGACCCCTGGACACCCACGCCCTGGTCGTGGTCGAGATCCGGCCGGGCGACGAGGGCCTCGAGCAGCGGATGACCCTGGCCCAGGTGGGGCGCACCGCCCGCACCGTATTCGCCGGCAGCGAGACCATCGGTGGCATCGGGCTGCGCCGGGTCGTCGTCATCGCCGAGCGCGACGAGCAGCTGCCGCAGCGAGTGACGCTGCTGCGCACCATGACCGAGCGCGAGCAGGCCCGGGTCTGGATCGAGGGCCTGCCCGGCTCCGACGAGGCCGCCGGCGCACTGCTCGACGAGCTCGCCCGCAGCTGACCCCAGGGTCGGCGAGGCTGGCTAGGGTGGCCGCATGTGCGGCCGCTACGCCTCCAGCAGGCGTCCCGAGGACCTCATCGAGGAGTTCGAGGTCGTCGACGAACGGGTCGAGAAGCCGCTGGAGCCCGACTACAACGTGGCGCCCACCAAAGAGGTCTACGCCGTCGTCGAGCGGCCGCCCTCCAAGGACAGCCCCGAGCCTCCGGCCCGGCAGCTCCGGGTGCTCCGTTGGGGGCTGATCCCGTCGTGGGCCAAGGACCCGTCGATCGGCAACCGGATGATCAACGCCCGGATGGAGACGGTGGCCGAGAAGCCGGCCTACAAACGCGCGTTCGCGGCGCGACGGTGCCTGCTGCCTGCCGATGGCTACTTCGAGTGGTACCCCACCTCGCAGCTCACCAAGGCGGGCAAGCCCCGCAAGCAGCCGTTCTTCATCCGGCCACAAGACGGCGGAGTGCTGGCGATGGCCGGTCTCTACGAGATCTGGCGCGACCCCACCCGCGAGGAGGACGACCCGGAGCGGTTCCGCTGGACCTGCACCGTCCTCACCACCGAGGCGGAGGACGCCGTCGGCCACATCCATGACCGGATGCCGCTGAGCGTCGACCCGGAGCGGTGGTCGGCCTGGCTCGACCCCGCGACACCGCAGGACTCCCTGCTCGACCTGCTGGTGCCGGCTCAGCAGGGCAACCTGGAGGCCTTCCCCGTGTCCACGGCCGTCGGCAACGTCCGCAACAACGGACCTGAGCTGGTCGAGCCGTTGCCGCTCGAGGAGGCCTTGGAGTGAGCAGCGAGCTGCTCGTCGACACGCCCCACGGCGAGGGGCGCCTCGTCACCGCCCGGGCCCACAGCCCGGTGGCGACGCTGCTGCTCGGGCACGGAGCCGGCAACGGGATCGAGGCCCGCGACCTCGAGGCGCTCGCGCACTACCTGCCGCGCAACGGCGTGAGCGTGGTCCGGTTCGAGCAGCCCTGGCGTCGAGCCGGTCGCAAGATCGCCACGCCGCCGGCGACGCTCGACGCGGCACTGCTGGCCGCCGCCGCCCGCATGCGGGTGCGCACCCCGCTGATCGTCGGCGGCCGGTCCGCCGGCGCCCGCTCGGCGGCGCGCTGTGCCGGGCGGCTGGGGGCGCGCGGCTGCCTGGCGCTGTCCTTCCCGCTGCACCCTCCGGGTCGCCCCGAGAAGTCGCGGGTCGACGAGCTGAACGGCGCAGCGGTCCCGCTGCTGGTCGTCCAGGGGGAGCGGGACCCGATGGGCCGGCCGGAGGAGTTCCCGGGCGGGCTCGACATGAGCGTCGTCCCGGGCGCCGACCACGGGTTCCGGGTGCCCGCCAGCGGGCCTGTCTCCCAGGACGAAGCCATGGACATCGTGGTCGAGTCGACGCTGGAGTGGATCGTGCGCGAGATCGTCGGGGAATGACCAGCGCCGGTGACTGGTTCACCACATGTGATCGCCGTGCTCGAACGCCCCCGCAACGACGTACGCTGGGGGACGATGACTGACACCACCGACGTCGAGCCCGTCGACCTCGCGACCGAGACGGAGGCCGAGCGTTCGGCCCGTTTCGAGCGCGACGCCCTGCCGCACCTCGACCAGCTCTACTCCGCCGCGATGCGGATGACCCGCAACCCGGCAGACGCCGAGGACCTGGTCCAGGAGACCTTCGCGAAGGCCTACTCGGCGTTCCACCAGTTCAAGCCGGGCACCAACCTCCGGGCCTGGCTCTACCGCATCCTCACCAACACCTTCATCAACTCCTACCGGAAGAAGCAGCGCGAGCCCCAGCAGTCGATGTCGGAGGACGTCGAGGACTGGCAGCTCGCGCGGGCCGAGTCGCACACTTCGTCCGGGCTCCGGTCGGCGGAGATGGAGGCGCTCGAGCACCTCCCGGACTCCCAGGTCAAGGACGCCCTTCAGCGACTCCCCGAGGAGTTCCGGCTCGCGGTCTACCTGGCCGACGTGGAGGGCTTCGCCTACAAGGAGATCGCCGAGATCATGGACACCCCGATCGGCACCGTGATGTCCCGGCTGCACCGTGGACGACGGCAGCTGCGCGACATGCTCTCGGACTACGTGCGCACCAACGACCTGCTGCCCTCCGCGACCGTGGGAGGCGAGTGATGTCCGAGCACTCCAAGCAGGACTGCGCCGACTTCCTCGACCGCATCGTCTACCTGCTCGACAACGAGCTCGACGAGGCCGAGTGTGCGCTGGTGAGACTTCACCTCGAGGAGTGCCACCCGTGCCTCGAGACCTACGACCTGCAGCGCACCGTGAAGCAGGTGGTGGCGCGCTCGTGCGCCGAGAAGGCCCCCGATGGCCTGCGCGAGCGGGTGCGGGTGCAGATCCACGAGATCCAGATCCAGATCCGCGAGTCCTGACTCACTGACACACGAAGAGCCCCCAGCCGATGGCCGGGGGCTCCTTCATGTTCAGCGTCAGCTGTTGGGGCGCTTGCCGTGGTTCGCTGCCTTCTTACGACGCGAACGGCGCTTGCGGCCGGTCTTGCCCATGGTGTCCTCCTGGATCGAGATGACCCAGTCTCCCAGATCAGGCGACCTGGCCTGAAATCGATGACCTCACAGGCGGTCGAGGAAGCGCTGCCGGTCGACGACCACACGGGTGATCTCGCCGGTGCCCACGAGCTTGCCGTCGGCGCCGTCGGGGCCGACGTTGCGGGCGGCGACCGTGAAGCGGTGCAGGCGGCCGTCGACGTACGACGCCCACGCGGTGACCTTGATGTCCTGTCCGACCGGGCTCGCGCCGACGTGCTCGAGGTCGACGCGGGTGCCCACGCTGGTCGAGGCGGGGTCGAGCGTGGGGTCGATGGCGGCACAGGTCGCCGCCTCGCACCAGGCGAGCAGTCGTGGGGTCCCGAGGACCGGCAGGCTGCCCGAACCCACTGCGAGGGCGGTGTCGTCGTCGGTCACGGTGAAGTTGAGGGTGGCCTCCATCAGAGCTTCTTCCGGAACGCGATCAGGGCCACAGCGGGCGCGGGGGACCAGTCCCGGTCCGGCACCCGCTCGAAACCCTCGCGCTCGTAGATGCGGTGGGCCGCGCTCATCTCGGCCAGGCTCGACAGCACGATCCCGCGCGCGCCCTCCTCGCGGGCGCGCCGGACCACCAGGTCCAACAGCGCTGAGCCGACCCCGCGTCGCTGCGCTGCCGGCGCGACGGCGAGCATCCGGAACTCCGCCTCGTCGTCCGCGCCGATCTCCCGCCAGGGCGAGCCCACGGGGCACAGGGTCACCGCGCCGAGCACCTCGCCGGTCTGCTCGTCCTCGGCCACCCATAGCTCGGCGTCCCGGTCGCGCGAGCCGGCGTCCCGCAGGTGCTCGATGTAGAAGTCCTCGGCGCCGGTGAGGAAGTCCTCGTACGCCGCGACCGTCGCCTCGCCGATCGCCTCGTGATCCTCCGGGCGGGCTCTGCGGACCTGCATCAGATCCCGAAGGTGTTGCGGGGGTAGGCCGCGTTGACGTCGGTGATCACGTTGACCAGGTAGGGCACGCCGGACTCGAACGCACGGTCCAGCGCAGCCCCGATCTGGCGCGGGTCGGTGACTGTCTCGCCGGCACCGCCGAGCGCCTTCACGACCTCGTCGTACGCCGTGCGTGGCGCCAGGTCGGCCACCACGTCGTAGCCGTAGAGCATCTGCATCGGGCCCTTCTCCAACCCCCAGGCGGAGTTGTTGCCCATCACCATCACCACCGGGAGGTTGTGGCGGACCAGCGTGTCGACGTCCATCAGCGAGAAGCCCGCGGCGCCGTCGCCGAGCAGCAGCACGCACTGCGCCGACGGCCGGGCGAGCCGGGCGGCGATGGCCGAGCCGAGGCCGGCGCCGAGACAGCCGTAGGGACCGGGGTCGAGCCAGCCGCCGGGCCGCTTCGGCTCCACGAACTTGCCGGCGAAGCTGACGAAGTCGCCACCGTCGCCGATCACCACGGCGTCGTCGGCCAGGCGCGGCACCAGCTCGCCGTAGATGCGGGCGGGGTGGATCGGGTCGGCCTCGGCGCCGAGGAGCTCGGCATCCCGCTTCGTGGCCAGCGCCACGGTGTCCTGGAGGGACGCGACCCACGCGGCCCAGTCGGGCTTGCTGCCCCGCTCGAGCGCGGCCTGCAGCCCGTCGAACACCGCGGTGAGGTCGCCGGCGGCCGAGGCGGTCAGGGCGGCGTGCGCGGCGACCTGGCCGGGGGAGTCGGCGATGTGCACGACCTGCGCGGGGCTGGAGCCTTCCTCCTTGCCGCCGAAGACGCCGTACCCGAGCCGGAAGTCGAGCGGGGTGCCGACCACGATCACCAGGTCGGCGCCACCCAGCGCTTGGCCGCGGGCCTTGGTGGCCAGCAGCGGGTGACCGCCCGGGATCACGCCGCGACCCATGCCGTTGGTGATCACCGGGACGCCGATCGCTTCGACGAACCGCAGCGCGGCCTCGTCGGCGTGGTCGGCCCAGACATCGGTGCCGAGGATCAGCACCGGGCGCTCGGCACCCGCGAGAAGCGTCGCGATCCGGCCGATGGCGTCGGGGTCCGGCTCGCGGGAGGGCGCCTCGCCGGCGCTCGGCACCTCACCCGAGGCGGTGTTGAAGAACTCGTCCATCGGTACGTCGACGAAGACCGGACCGCGGTGCGCCGACCGTGCCGCGGTGAATGCCTCGTCCATGCCGGGCAGCACGTCGGCCGCGGTGTGCAGCGTCTTCGCGAGCTTCGAGACCGACTCCAGGATCGGCGGCTGGTCCAGCTCCTGCAGGCTGCCGCTGCCCCACCTGTTGGCCGGCGCCCGGCCGCCCACGACCACCATCGGGGAGCCGGCGAACTGCGCCTGCGCGATCGCGCTGACCCCGTTGGTCACCCCCGGCCCGGCGGTGAGCACGGCCAGGCCCGGCACCCGGGTGAGCTTGCCGGTCGCCTCGGCCGCGAAGGCCGCCGTCTGCTCGTGGCGTACGTCGAGCAGCCGCATCGGCGGGTCGGCCTTCACCGCGCCGTCGTACATCGGGAACACGTGCGCGCCCGACAGGGTGAACAGGGTCTCCACGCCGTGGGCGCGGGCCACGGCGACCGCGAGCTGACCGGCGTGACCGTCGATGGATGTCATGCAGGAACCGTACTCAGTGCGCGGGCTGGGGTGCTCCGAGGTAATGGGGATGGGCAGCCTTCAGGGCGTCGACGACGAGCAGCAGCACGTCGCCCCGCACCTCCGGGGGCTTGGGTGCGAACGCCAGCTGGAAGTAGAGCGCGCGAAGGAAGGCGTCGGCATTGCCGCCGTGGAGGTAGGGATCGATGTTGCGGCGACGGGGTCGGCTGGTGGCGTGCTCGCCGAGCCGCTCCACCCAGGGCTCGAGGATGTCGAAGGGCACCCGGTCGCGACGCAGCACCTGCATGGCCGCCAGCGCCAGCCGGTCCGGCTCGCCGGAGGCGAAGACGCGATCGGCGGGCTGCATCACCCGCTCGGCGATCACATCGAGGATCACCGTGAGCTCGCCGATCGCGGCGTGCGGCGAGCCGGCGAGTACGCCGAGTGCGTCCGCGCCGTGCGCGATCGCGTGCGCCCAACCCTTGCCCGGCACGTAGCCGCGCAGGTCGCGCTCGGCCAGGAACCAGGTGGCGATCCGGTCGCCCCACTCGAGCACCTTGCCGCCGGGAACCAGTGGCTGGATGGAGTCGCGTGAGATGCACTCGCCGAGGATCAGTGCGGAGAAGCTGCGGCGGAAGACGCGGTCGCCCTCGGTCTCGCCGAGCCCGACCCCGAGACCTGAGGACATGCCGTCGCCCAGGCCGGCGAGCAGGTCGTCGTAGACCCCCCGCTCGATCCAGGTGGCGAGCACGGGGTAGGCGAGGCGGTCGCGGCGCTGCGGGTCAACGTCGCCGAGCAGTCCGGTCAGTTCGGCGGTCAGGTCCGCCAGGGACCGGTCGGTGGGTACTCGGAAGTCGTCGTCATGGACCCGGTTCCAATTGACGGACGGCATAAGAGGCATCCTGCCAAAGCTGGGCGTTTCCGCAATTCCTGGGGCACGGAGGTTCCCGGGCACCCGAGTCCTAGGCTTCACGGGTGCCGTCCCTCGCCGAGCTCGTGCGCAGCCACACCGACCTGGACACCCAGGACGTGGCCTGGCTGCACCTGCTCCAGGCCGACTGGCAGATCATCGCCGACCTGTCCTTCGCTGACCTGGTGTTATGGCTTCCGGACAGCCAGGGCAGCGGCTTCTGGGCGGGCGCGCAGATGCGGCCGACGACCGGCCCGACGGCGTACGTCGACGACATCGTCGGCACGTTCGTCCCCATGGGTCGCCGCCCGCTGCTGGACACGGCGTACTCCCAGGGCCGGTTGGTGCGCGAGGGCGATCCCGAGTGGCGTGACGACGTACCGGTCCGGGTGGAGTCGATCCCGGTACGCCGCGAGGGCCGGGTGATCGCGGTGATCGCGCGCAACACGAACCTGCTCGGCGTGCGTACCCCGAGCCGGCTCGAGCTGTCCTATCTCCAGACCGCCGCCGACCTGACCCAGATGATCGCCGCCGGGCACTTCCCGGACCCGGGACCCCGCAGCGACCATGCCGACTCGCCCCGGGTCGGCGACGGCTTCCTGCGCATCGACGCCGAGGGCCTGGTCGTCTACGCCAGCCCCAACGCCCTGTCGGTCTACCGGCGGCTGGGTCTCAACGGCGACCTGGCCGGTCTCTCGCTCGCCGACCTGACCCGTGAGCTGGTGCCGCCGCGGCGGCGTCCCGACGAGGAGACACTGAGCGCGGTGCTCGGAGGCCGTGCGCATCGCGACACCGAGGTCGGCTCGGACGAGGTCGAGCTGATCGTCCGGTCGATCCCGCTGCGGCCCGCCGGCGAGCACATCGGCAGCCTGGTGCTGGTCCGCGACGTGACCGACCTGCGTCGCCGCGATCGCGAGCTGGTCACCAAGGACGCGACGATCCGCGAGATCCACCACCGGGTGAAGAACAACCTGCAGACCGTCGCGGCGCTGCTCCGGCTGCAGGCCCGGCGGATCGACTCGGAGTCGGCCAAGGCGGCGCTGGAGGAGGCGGTACGCCGGGTCGGCTCGATCGCGATCGTCCACGAGACGCTGAGCCAGGCAGTCGAAGAGACCGTGCCCTTCGACGAGATCGTCGACCGGCTCGGGGCGATGGTGACCGAGGTGAGCGCGCACACCGGCCAGGTGCGGGTCCGCCGCGAGGGCAGCTTCGGGGTGCTGCCCTCCGAGACCGCGTCGGCTCTCGCGATGGTGCTGACCGAGGTGCTGCAGAACGCTGTCGAGCACGGCTACGCCGGCGGCTCGGCGGAGCAGAGCGGCGAGATCCTGCTGAGTGTGCGGAGGCTGGGGGGTCGACTGCACGTCACCATCGACGACGACGGCGTGGGTCTGCCCGAGGGCTTCAACCTGGAGGGCTCGACGAACCTGGGTCTGTCGATCGTCCGCACGCTCGTCGAGTCCGAGCTCGGCGGCCGGCTGGAGCTGGGGCCGGCGCCCGCCAAGGGCACCCGCGCCGAGATCGACCTGCCGCTCGACTAGGGGCTGTTGGGTCGGGCTTACGCCGTCCGCACCCGGGCCCGGGCGTTGCGGCGCTTGAGTGCGCGGCGCTCGTCCTCGCTGAGACCGCCCCACACGCCATGGTCCTGTCCAGCTTCCAGCGCCCACGCGAGGCACTGTTCGCGCACCTCGCAGCGTCGGCACACCTGCTTGGCCTCCTCGATCTGGAGGATGGCCGGGCCGGTGTTGCCGATCGGGAAGAACAGCTCCGGGTCCTCGTCGAGGCACTCGGAACGGTTGCGCCAATCCATGGCTGGTGGGTCTCGCTTTCTGCTGGCGTGCAGGAAGGGGTGCTCCTCCCTGCGGGCGCGCGCTTATGAGCAAATGTGAACGGTTTCACGAGCGCACTCCCCAGGGTTTCAACTATCCGCCCAGCAATCAAGCCCCTTTGCCGGTCTTGTGGGTCACAAGGGCACTCCTTCTAGGCTGCTGCCCGTGCCGCTGCTTCCCGACGACAACCCGCCCCAGCTCACCGTGGCCGCATCCTTGGTGGCCATCCAGGGGTTCGTGCTGGTCGCGCTGGCGGTGCTCGAGCTGGCCAACGCGACCTCCGAGCGGATGTCGATGGGGGTCTCCACGGCGGTCTTCTTCCTCGTCTACGGCGCGCTGTTGCTGGGCTGCGCCTGGTCGCTCACCCAGCAGCAGGGCTGGACCCGCGGCCCGGTGCTGATCACCCAGCTGATCCAGCTCGGCCTGGCCTGGAACCTGCGCGACCTGCCGCTGGTGGCCGTCGCGCTGGCGGTGACCGCGGCCGTCGTACTCGCCGGCATGCTGCACCCGGCGACCCTCAAGACGCTGCAGGACTGACTACTCCGGCGACTCCAACGACGTCCGCAGGTGCTGGAGCGTGCGGGTGAGCAGTCGGGAGACGTGCATCTGGGAGACGCCGATCTCCTCGGCAATCTGCGACTGGGTCATGTTGCGGAAGAACCGGAGCAGCAGGATCTTCTTCTCCCGCGGGTCGAGCCGGTCGAGCAGCGGCTTGATCGACTCCCGGATCTCGACGTGCTCGAGCGCCTCGTCGTCGATCCCGATCGCGTCGAGCATGCTCGGCGAACCGTCATCGTCGTCGGTGGCGTCGAGCGAGAGCGTCGAGTAGGCGTTGCTGGACTCGATGCCCTCGACGATCTCCTCGACCGAGCAGCCGATGCTCTCGGCCAGCTCGCGTGGAGTGGGGGAGCGGCCGAGCGACTGGGTGAGCTCGGCGGTGGCGGCGCCGATCTGCATCCGCAGCTCCTGCAGCCGGCGGGGCACCCGGATCGCCCAGCCTTTGTCGCGGAAGTAGCGCTTGATCTCGCCGATGATCGTAGGTGTCGCATACGTCGAGAACTCCACGCCGCGGTCGGTGTCGAACCGGTCGATGGACTTGATCAGCCCGATCGTGCCGACCTGCACCAGGTCCTCGAACGGCTCCCCGCGGTTGCGGAAGCGCCGGGCGCAGTGCTCGACCAGCGGGAGGTGCAGGTGGACCAGGTCGTCGCGAGCCTGGTCACGGTTGGCGGCCGACGTGTCGTCGTCACGGAACCGGACGAACAGCCCCGCGCTGCGGCGTCGCGTCAGCTCGATCCCGGTGGGCGGATCGGGGTCGCGTGCCACCGCGTCGTCCCGAGAGGTGGACTCCATCTCAGGCGTCGGCTTCCGGAGTCACCGGTCCTGCAGGGTCTGTCGCGGTGGAAGCCACCGTGATGGTCACCGTGAAGCGGCCACCGGTCGCCTCCACCTTCGCGCTGGTGGACAGCGTGGTCAGGACCTGCCAGGCGAAGCTGTCGTAGTCGGGCTCACCGGGCGACTCCGCGCCCACGCTGACCGACACCGTCATCTCGCCGGCGCGCAGGGCGAAGCTGCTGACCAGGTCGGTCCCGTCGTCGGCGACCTCCAGCACCATCGCGGTGGCCTCGGCGACCGCCATCCGCAGGTCCTCGATGTCGTCGATGGTGAAGTCGAGCCGGGCGGCGAGGGCTGCGGTGGTGGTCCGCAGGACCGACGCGTATGCACCGTCGGCGGGGAGTCGCAGCTCGACGTCGGCGCTTTCAGTCATGTGTTCGCCCTCCTGGTCGTGCCCCGATGGACCGCACCCTACTGAACCTCTCTACCCATCCTGACGCCCCCCAAAAGCCCTCGTAACGCTTTCCGGACGCCACCGGCCTAGAACGGACCTGTGACGAGCCGGCCGACCAGGAGGCTCCGAGGAAGACAGGTGGGGACAACCATGAGACGCACCTTTGTCATCGTGACCGTTCTGGCGACGACGCTGTTCGGCCTCGCCGTCGCTGCCGGACCAACGCCCGCGCAAGAGCCTGTCGGCGATCCGGCCTGTGGCGACACGATCACCGTCGACACGACCCTGCATGCCGATCTGGTCGACTGCCCCAGCAACGGCCTGGTGATCGGCGCAGATGACCTCACCCTCGATCTGAACGGCCACACCATCGACGGCGACGCCGCGCTGCAGGACCCATGCCCCGAGGGCACCAGCTGCGACCTCGGTGTGGACAACGGCGCGGGGCACGCGGGCTTGGCCGTGCTGAACGGGACGGTGACCGAGTTCGACTTCGGCGTCCTCGTGGGCGGCGCGGACGGCAACGTGCTGAGTCGGCTGACCGCGACCGACAACATCTCTTCGGGGATCGTGGTGTTCGACTCGACAGACGTGGACATCGAACGCAGCACCATCGCGCGCAACGGACTGGACACCGACTTCTCCGGTCTCGGGATCTTTGCCACGAGTGGCGGAGTCGTCTCGCACAACGTCGTCGCGGACAACGGTGACATCGGGCTCTACGCCGAGGGCATGGACGACCACCGCATCGTCGGCAACACGTTCTCCGGCAACCCCGAGGCAGGCCTGTTGTTCGACGGTTCGGGCAACCTGCTGACCGGCAACCTCCTGGTCCGCAACGGCGACGGCATCGCGTTCGCGGGTGACCGCAACGTCGTGAGCGACAACCGCATCTCCCGCGCGTTGGGCTGCCCGGACGGCTGCGGCTACGGCATCTCGTTCGAGGGCGGCTCGGGCAACGTGTTCGAGTGGAACCTCGTCTCCCGCGCCCAGGTGGGCATCCGGGTCGACGCGTTCACCGGCCTGGCCGACGACACGGTCGTTCGCCACAACATCGTCCGCCGATCGGCGCAGGACAACATCGTCATCAACCACGAACAAGCGGGACCCGTCAAGAACACCCGCGTAGCAGGCAACATCGTGTCCCGCGCCGGAGATGACGGCGTCGACGTCAACAGCGCCTCGACCACGATCGTGGGCAACCTCGCCGTACGCAACCACGACCTCGGCATCGAGGCCGTGGCCGGGGTGGCCGGCCGCGGCAACAAGGCGGCCGCCAACGGCGATCCGCGCCAATGCACGCACGTGGCCTGTTGAGAAAGACAGGGACAGACATGAAGCGAAGCCAGACGCTCATTCCCCGACTGTCGATGCTGTTGGCGGCAATGCTGTGCATGTCCGCATGCAGTGGTGATTCTGACAATGAAGGTCAGCCAACCCCCTCCGACTCCGCCGAGGCCACGCCCGCCGGGCACGACCGAGGCAACGCCGTTGGGTGGAGGTGAGCTCATCGTGTTCGAGCGGGCTGTGCCCGGAGCCGAGGAGCCGGATCTGTATGCAGTCGGGCCGGACGGCGGTGAGCCGAGGTTGCTCGCGAGCCCCGGCACCTACGCGCACTGGTCACCCGATGGCAGCGAACTAGCGTTCGGCGCCTGCCTGGACCCTCCCGACTGCACCACCGTCGTGGCGCTGCTCGACCGCTCGACCGGCGACGTCCACGGATTCTCGACGCCAGACCCCGCGCTCGAGATCCACTGCGGCTTCGCCTGGTCTCCGGATGGGAAGCGTCTCCCCTGCGAGAGCTACGGCGTCGACGATCCGAAGCGGAACGGGATCTACACCATCCGTGCTTCCGACGGCAAAGACCTGACGCGGATCACCGAAAATCCAGGCGGGGACGACTTCCCTCTGGCGTACTCTCCCGACGGCGGCCGACTACTGCTCGCTCGAGCCGATCCCTCCCGCGACGAAGCTGCGAACCAGGCCTTGTTCGTGGCGCCGCTCAACGGTGGCCAGCCGCAACGGATCACGCCGTGGGGGTACACCGACGATCTCGCGAGCTGGTCCCCGGACGGCCTCACGATCGTCTTCGAAACGAACGGGTCTCTCTACCGTGTGAGTCCTGAGGGGCAAGGGTTGGCCACGATCAGCCTGGAGATGCCGGATGGGTCAGCACCGGTCAGCGCCTTCGACGTGAGCTTCTCTCCGGACGGCGAGAGGATCGTCTTCTCGGTCGGCGGTACCGAACCGGGCATCTACACAGCCGACCTCGACGGCAGCGATGTCGAGCAACTCACCACCAGTCCGACGGAGGATCATCACGCGAACTGGGGTGCTGCTTCGGGCTCGTAGGCGAGCAGCGGGTCAGCCCTTCTTGGTCTCCCAGAAGATCTCGGCGATCTCGTCGATCTTGGCGAGCAGCTCGTCGGCCTTGCCGGCGTCCATCTCGCCCTTGGTGCCGGTGGCGCCGGCGAGCTTGGTGGCCTCGTTGACGAGGGTGTGCAGCTGCGGGTACTTCTCGAAGTGCGGGGGCTTGAAGTAGTCGGTCCACAGCACCCAGAGGTGGTGCTTGACGAGCTCGGAGCGCTGCTCCTTGATGAGCACCGCGCGGGTGCGGAAGTCGGGGTCGTCGTTGTCCGCGACCTTGGCGATGATGGCCTTCACCGACTCGGCCTCGATCCGGGCCTGGGCCGGGTCGTAGACCCCGCAGGGCAGGTCGCAGTGGGCGGAGACCTCGACGGTGGGGGCAAGCAGTCGCGCGAACATGCGGGTCCTTTCGATGGGGATTCCTACGTATCGGGACACTACTCCGGTGAGGTACCCCCGATCCGGCCCGCCCATCGGCTTCGCCGTGGTCCGGGGTGACTCGATGCGGCCGGGCTTGCGCGAGGGCGACCGACTGCTGGTGAGCTACCGGCGTACGCCGACCGAGGGCGCCGTCGTGGTGGCCCGGTTCGCCGACGGCACGCTTGCGGTGAAGCGTGCGGTCGATCGCCGTGGGGCGGGCTGGTGGCTGCTGAGCGACAACCCGCAGGTGGGTGTCGACTCCCGCCATCGCGGGCCGGTCGCCGACGAGAACGTGCTGGCGGTCGTGCTGGCGCGCGTGTGGCCGCGGCCGCGAGTGTGGAAGGATTGATCCTCGTGGCTCCTGCACACCCCGACCCGTCCGCGTCCGCGCACCCGCGCGCGGGTGAACCGGTCTTCGACCTGCACGTCGGCGGCAAGATGCAGATGGTCTCGACCGTCTCCCTGGCCGGGCGCGACGAGCTCTCCCTCGCCTACACCCCGGGCGTCGCCGAAGTGTGCGAGGCGATCGCCGAGGACCCCTCGCTGACCCAGCACTACACGTGGGTGCCCAACACCGTGGCGATCGTGACCGACGGCACCGCCGTGCTCGGTCTCGGCGACATCGGCCCGGCCGCGGCGATGCCGGTGATGGAGGGCAAGGCGGTGCTGTTCAAGCAGTTCGGCGGCGTCGACGGCGTACCCATCTGCCTGGACACCACCGACGTCGAGGAGATCATCGAGACCGTGGTCCGGCTCGCGCCGAGCTTCGGCGGGATCAACCTCGAGGACATCTCCGCGCCCCGCTGCTTCGAGATCGAGGCGCGGCTCAAGGAGCGGCTCGACATCCCGGTCTTCCACGACGACCAGCACGGTACGGCGGTGGTGGCGCTCGCCGCGCTCACCAACGCGCTGCGGCTCACCGGCCGCAACCCGGGGTCGACTCGTGTGGTGATCTCCGGCGCCGGCGCCGCGGGCGTCGCCGTGGCCAAGATCCTGCTCGAGGCCGGCATCAAGGACCTCGCCGTCACCGACCGCAAGGGCGTGCTGAACTCGACCCGTGGTGACCTGACGCCGGTCAAGCGGGCGCTCGCCGTCGACACCGCCGACCACTTCGGCCGCTCCGGCTCGTTGGCCGACGCGCTGAGCGGGGCCGACGTCTACATCGGCGTCTCCGGCGGCACCGTCCCGGAGGAGGTCGTAGCCACGATGGCCGACGACGCGGTGATCTTCGGACTGGCCAACCCGACGCCGGAGGTGCACCCCGACGTCGCCCACCGGCACGCCCGGGTGGTGGCCACCGGTCGGTCCGATTTCCCCAACCAGATCAACAACGTGCTCGCCTTCCCCGGCATCTTCCGCGGCGCCTTCGACGTGCACGCGACAGCCATCACGGAGCGGATGAAGGTCGCCGCCGCCGACGCCCTCGCCGGTCTGGTCGGCGACGAGCTGAGCGAGGACATGATCGTCCCCTCGCCGTTCGACCCCCGGGTCGGCCCGGCTGTGTCGAGCGCGGTCGCCGAAGCGGCCCGCCGCGACGGTGTCGCCCGCCGCTGAGTGATGACGCAACCCGCGCTCACCGTGCTCAACGGCGTGCGCTGGCACGGCGCGGAGGTGGTCGGTGCCCGCTCCCAGCGCCTGCTCGCGGTCCTGACGACCGTCGCACCGCACGCCGTACCCGCGAGCAGGCTGGTCGAGCAGGTCTGGTTCGACGAGCTGCCCGAGCACCCCGAGAAGGCGCTGCAGGTGCTGGTCTCCCGGACCCGCTCGCGTACCGCGCCCGAGGTGGTCGAGCGGGCGGGGGGCGGCTACCGCCTGGGCCTCGAGGCATCCGAGGTCGATGCGCTGGAGCTGTCCCGGCTCGTCGGTGAGGCGAGGACGGCCGCGGCGGCCGGCGACCTGGACCTCGCCCGGATCGGCGCGGAAGCGGCCCTCGCGATCACGGTCGGTGCCGCGTCCGATGACGACGAGTCCGGAGACCTGGTGGCCGAGGCGATCGAGGACCAGGCCGTCGCGAAGGAGCTTCTCGGCGCCGCGTCGCAGGCCCGCGGCGACCACGTCCGGGCGCTGGAGCTGCTCGAGCCGCTGCTGGAGCGCCGGCCCGACGACGAGGATCTGCTGGCCCAGGTGCTGCGGTCCGAGGCGGTGGCCCGTGGGGTGCCGGCCGCGCTGGCCCGCTACGCGGCGTACGACGAGAGGACCCGCGACCGGCTGGGTGCCGAGCCGGGCGACCGGCTGCGGCGCCTCCACCTCGACCTGCTCGCCCGCGAGGCGCCGGTGCGCGAGGGCCTGACCTACGACGCGGTCCCGATGGTCGGCAGGGACCACGACGTCACCTCGATCCGGGAGCTGCTCGACCGGGCCCGCGTGGTCTCGATCGTCGGTCCCGGCGGCCTCGGCAAGACCCGGATGGCGCACCTGGTCGGGCACCTCGCCGAGCAGCCCGTGGTCCGGCTGGTCGAGCTGGCCGGCGTGAGCGGACCCGACGGGCTGTTGCCGGAGGTGGCCGCGGTCCTCGGCGTACGCGACGCCGTCTCCAAGCCGCTCCAGAAGGGGGCCGCGCCCGACCTCCGCGGCCGGATCGCCCAGCAGCTCCTCGGGGCGCCGACCCTGCTGGTGGTCGACAACTGCGAGCACCTCGTCGAGGCGGTCGCCGACCTGGTCGCGTTCCTCGTCGGGACGGTTCCGGACCTGCGCGTGCTCACCACCTCGCGGTCGCCGTTGGGCATCGCCGCCGAGCGGGTGTTCCTGCTGCCGCAGCTGGAGCCGGACGCCGCCGTCGAGGTGTTCGAGCAGCGCGCTCTGTCCGCACGCCCCGGCGTACGCCTCGAGAACGATGAGGTGCGCCGCCTGGTCGAGCGCCTGGACGGACTGCCGCTCGCCATCGAGCTCGCCGCAGCGAAGGTGCGGGTGATGTCGGTGGCCGAGGTGGCCCGCCGGCTGGGCGACCGGTTCGCGTTGCTGCGCGGTGGTGACCGGGCCGCGCCGGACCGGCACCAGACCCTGGAGGCGGTCATCGAGTGGAGCTGGCAGCTCCTGCCGGAGTCACCGCGCCAGGCGTTGCGTGCGCTCTCGGTGTTCCCCGACGGGTTCTCGCTCGCCGGGGCCGAGGCGGTGCTCGATCGGGACGCGCTCACCGACATCGGCCACCTGGCCGAGCAGTCCCTGCTGGTGGTGCGCGAGGACGATGAGATGCGCTACCGGTTCCTCGAGACCGTGCGCGAGTTCGCCGCGCAGCGCCTCGACGAGACCGGAGAGAGGGACGCCGTCGAGGAACGGCTGTCGGCATGGGCGGTGACCTATGCGCGATCGAAGTCGGACGGGCTGGCCGGTCCCGCGCAGATCGCCACGGTGACCGCGCTGCGGGAGGAGGCCGGCAACCTCACCGGAGTGCTGCGCCGGGCGATCGACAGTGGCGACGCGGAGACCGTGGTGCCGCTGCTCGCCACGATGGCGCCGTACTGGACCATCCGAGGTGACCACGCCTCGGTGTTCAGCCTGGCGGCGCCCGTGCAGGAGCTGCTCGCCGACGTCCAGCCAGGAGCGACGCGGCCCGACGAGCTCCGCTCGGTGCTGGCCGACCTCGCGATGGGCACGATCATCCTGGGCGGCCAGGCACTGCAGCCGTCCCTGGACAGGATGCGCGAGCTGGGGCCCGGACGGGCCGGCACCCGGGGGTACGGCATCACCAAGGTGCTGCTCGCGATGTTCGGCGAGGACGACACCAAGACTCTCGAAGACCTCGCGAACGACGAGGACAGAGTCGTCTCCCTCACCGCGCTGGTGTGGCTGTGCCAGGTCCAGGAGAACTCCGGCGAGCTGGACTCGGCCCGGGCCACCTCGCGACGAGCCCTGGCAAAGGTCGACGACGATGACGGGCCCTGGGTGCGGGCGATGGCGGAGTCGCAGATGGCCGGGCTGGCGTTCCAGAACGGCGACACCGAGCTCGCGCTCGAGTGCATGCGCCGGGCACTGCCCACGATGGAGGCGCTCGGCTCCATCGACGACTGCGTCCAGCTGCGCAGCTTCGAGGCGCTCGCCGAGCTGGCAAGGGGCGACGTGGCGGCGGCCGAGCGTGCCCTCGACGCCGTGGCCAACGACGAACGCGCCCGGCGGAGCCTCGCCTGGATCTTCGGGGCCAATGGACTGGCCGAGCTGGCCCTGGCCAAGGGGGAGATCGAACGCGGTGTCGAGCTTTACCGCGAGAGCGTCGCCGCCGCCCGATCGCGCACCCTGCCAGGGCTCGAGCTGGACCTCGAGCTCACGCCCTGGGTGTTGTTCAGCGAGTCGTGCGCTGTGGTCGCCCACGTCCAGCACGACCTCACCGCCGATGCCAGCGACCTGGCCGCCGAGCTCGAGCGCCGCCTTCCCGAGCTGTTCGAGATCGGCGACCGCCGCCTCGACATCCCGGTCGTCGGCGGCGTCCTGTGCGCGGTGGGGCAGTGGCGCCTGGTGACCGGCGCGGGCGACCCGGCGGACGCCGTACGAATGCTGGTGCTCGCGCAACGGTTCGGCTACTACCGCGGCATCCCGTGCATGTCGTGGGACCGGGCGACCGCCCTCGCCGAACGCGTCGCGCCCGGCGTCCTCGCCCTGGTGGAGGACGAGTACGCCGGGCGCCGGGCGACCGACCTGCTGGAGGAGGCCGCGGCCGTGGTTCAGAGGGCCTTGCGGTAGCTCCGCACCGACAGCGGCGCGAAGATCGCGATCACCGCGATGCAGGCGAGGACCGCCCAGCCGACCTCGCCGGTCACCTGGCCGTTGTTGGCGAGGTCACGCACCGCGGTCACCACGTGGGAGACCGGGTTGATGTTGACGAAGGCCTCCAACCATCCCGGGAGGGTGTCGGCCGGGACGAACGCGTTGGACATGAACGTCAGCGGGAACATGATCATCAGCGAGATCGACTGCACCGACTGGGCGCTGCGGCCCTTGATGCCGACCCAGGTGAAGATCCAGGCCATCGACCAGCCGCACGCGATCGTCAGCACGGCAGCACCCAGTACGCCGAACGCGCCACCGCCCGGGCGGTAGCCCATCGCGATGCCGGTGGCGAAGGTGAGAACGGTGGCCACGGTGTAGCGGATGACGTCGGCGACCATCGGGCCGGCCAGCGGCGCGATCCGGGAGATCGGCAGCGACCGGAACCGGTCGAAGACGCCCTTGTCCATGTCCTCGCGCAGCTGGATGCCCGTGGCGATGCACGCGGTCAGCGTGGTCTGCGCCAGGATCCCGGGGATGATCAGCGGCAGGTAGCTGCTCACGTCGCCGGTGACGGCGCCGCCGAAGATGTAGGCGAACATCGCGGTGAACAGCAGCGGCTGGATGAGCACGTCGAAGAACTGCTCCGGGTTGCGGCGCATCTTCTTGGTGGCCCGCCACGCCATGGACATGGTCTGGTTCACGGTCTCGACCGGGCTCACCCGGTCGCTGACGTCGTACTCCACGGGCAGCGCGGGGTCGACGCGGGGCACTTCGGTGGTGGTGGCGCTCATCGTGCGGGCTCCAGTTCGTCGTCGTTGGTGTCGGGCACGGTGGTGTCGTGCCCGGTGAGGGCGAGGAAGACCTCGTCGAGGCTCGGCTTCGCCACCGAGACGGAGGCGATGCTCACGTGGCCCTGGCGCAGTGCGATCAGGGCGGCGGCCGCCTGGTCCGCGGCATCGAGGGCCACGTTGAGGCCGCCGGCCTCGGGGGTGGGCACCGGCTCCTGGCGCAGCACCCGCTCCAGGATCTGGGCGGCCGGGCTGAGCTGGTCGGGGTCCTCCAGCCGCAGCTGCAGGGTCGAGGCGCCCACGGAGGTCTTGAGCTCGTCGGGGGTGCCCTCGGCGACCTTGCGGCCGCGGTCGATCACGGACACCCGGTCGGCGAGCTGGTCGGCCTCGTCGAGGTACTGCGTGGTGAGCAGCACCGTGCTGCCGTCGGCCACCAGCGAGCGGATCGTGTCCCACATCTGGCCGCGGGTCCGCGGGTCCAGGCCCGTGGTCGGCTCGTCGAGGAAGATCAGCGGTGGGCGTCGGATCAGGCTGGCCGCGAGGTCGAGGCGCCGACGCATGCCCCCGGAGAAGGTGGCGATCTGCCGGTCGGCGGCCTCCTCGAGCCCGAACTGCTCGATCAGGGTGGTCGCCCGCTCCTTGGCGGCCGGGCGGGACAGGCCCATCAGCCTGCCGAACAGCCAGAGGTTCTCCTTGGCGGTGAGGTTCTCGTCGACCGAGGCGTACTGCCCGGTGACGCCGATCAGCTGCCGCACCTGGTGCGGGTCCCGGACCACGTCGACCCCGAAGATCCGCGCCTCTCCGGCGTCGATCCGCAGCAGGGTCGCCAGCATGCTCAGCATCGTGGTCTTGCCGGCCCCGTTGGGGCCGAGCACGCCGAAGATCTCTCCCCGGCGTACCTCCAGGTCGATGCCGTCGACCGCGCGGTTGTCGCCGAACTGCTTGACGAGTCCCGAGGCGGTGACGGCCAGGTCGTGGTGTGTGTTCATGCCGGGAAGCGTGGCCGGGCCCGGTTTCAGCGCGCTTTCACCGAGGGGCCACGTGGTTTCACGGGCCGGATCGGCGAAGAATCCGGCTCAACCATGGGGGTGGTGGGCCACGAGCCGTTCACAGGTGCGGTGTTCGGAATGGTCGTCCACAGGGGCGTGCGGACCGTTCGAGGGTGTCGGTGGTGGCGGGTTGAATGGGGGTCATGGCAGCAGCATCGGTGCTCGAGTTCGAGGGTGACCCGCAGGTCGCTCTCCTCGATGCGGTGCGCGCTGAACGGGTCGCCCGGGATGCCGCGGAGGTGCGGATGCTCGAGGGTGTGGTCGCGTTCTGCGCCGCCCACCGGGTGGCAGAGGACGAGGCGGCGACGCTGGTGGAGCGGGGTCGCGATACCGGACTGGCGCTGGCCGGGCCGGGTGCGCCGTTTGTGTCGGAGTTCGCGATCGTCGAGCTCGCGTCCGCGCTCAGGATGACCATCGACGCGTGCCAGCGGCTGGTGGGGCAGGTGTTGGAGGTCCGGCACCGGCTGCGCCGGATCTGGCAGCGGGTCGTGGACGGTGAGCTGGCGTGGTGGCGGGCCGCCCGGATCGCCCAGCACACCATCGTGCTGCCCCAGGCGGGTGCGGCCCAGGTGGACCGTCGGCTGGCGGCGGTGGCCCACAAGGTCGGGGTGGTGGCCACCGAGAAGCTCTGCCAGGAAGCCCTCGATCAGTTCGACCCCGACCAGGCCGAGGAGCGCCGCCGGGCCGCCGCGGAGTCACGCCGCGTGGGTGTGCGGCTCGACCGGGCCGGCCGGCACGGCACCGTGGACGCGGACGCGGTGTTGGACACCGCCGACGCCCTCGATTTCGAGACCGCTGTCGCCCAGGCCGCTGCAGAGCCGCAGCAAACGGCGTCCACCGACACCCTCGACGTCCGCCGCTCCCAGGCGGTCGGGGTGATCGCCCGCCACTACCTCGGCGACCTGCTCAACACCGACCACGGCGGTGCCGGGCCGCTGGTCAAACCGCGGCGGGTCGCCATCAACGTCCACCTGCGCGACCAGGACACCGGCCGCTGCGACACCACCCGCGCCCCGATCTCGGTGGAGCAGGTCAAGGGCTGGTGCACCCACCCCGACACCCAGGTGACCATCCGCCAAGTCATCGACCTCAACGAGCACATCCGGGTCGACGCCTACGAAGTCCCCGACCGACTCGACCACCAGGTCACCGAACGCGACGGCACCTGCGTGCACCCCTGGTGCACCCGACCCGCCACCTCCTGCGACGACGACCACTGCATCCCCTACGACCACGGTGGGCCAACCAGCTCCGACAACATCGCCCCCTTGTGCCGCCGACACCACCGCACCAAGACCCACCGCCGATGGCGCTACCGGTTCCTGCGACCAGGCCACTACCTGTGGACCAGCCCCGGCGGCCTGTCCTACTACCGCGACGGCACCGGCACCACCGACCTCGGACGACTCACACGCGGCTAGTCGACCTTGGCTGCTACCGCCTCGACCTCGAGCAGCCACCCAGGTTCCAGCAGTTGCTGGACCACGACGGTCCTGGCTGCCCGGTGCTCGCCGAGGTGGTCGCGCAGGATCGCCACGTTGGTCGGGTCATCGGCTGCCGAGGCAAGGAAGAACCGCAGGGAGACCAGGTCGTCGTACGTCATGCGTGCCGAGGCGAGCACCGTGCCCAGGTGCCGCCATATCAGCCGGGCCTGACCGGCGAAGTCGGCCGGCAGGGTCACACCGTCGGCCTCGTAGCCGTTCAGGCCACTCACGTAGAGCGTGCGCGCGCCGGGTGGTACCTCGATCGCGTGGGCGTAGCCGGCGTACGGCGGGAAGACCCCGCCCGGGTTGTGGGAGGTGAGGGCCATGGCCGAATCGTGTCATCGATAGCGTGGCCACCATGTTCGCCGTGTACGCCGAGTCCTTCAGCACCGACGACCCGCTGTCCGGCCTGGTGGTCGGGGAGCGACCCGATCCCGAGGTGCCCGACGGCTGGACCACGGTGACCGTGAAGGCGTCGGCGCTGAACCACCACGACCTCTGGTCGCTGCGCGGCGTCGGCCTGAAGGAGGAGGCGCTGCCGATGATCCTCGGCTGCGACGCTTCGGGCATCGACGAGGACGGCAACGAAGTGGTCGTGCATGCCGTGATCTCCGACCCCTCGTGGCGCGGCGACGAGACGTTCGACCCGAAGCGGTCGCTGCTCTCCGAGCGCTACCAGGGCACGTTCGCCGACACGGTGGCGGTGCCGAGGGTCAACGTCGTGCCCAAGCCGGCGTCGCTCTCCTTCGAGGAGGCGGCCTGCCTGCCGACGGCGTGGCTGACGGCGTACCGCATGCTCTTCGGGCGGGGCGACCTCAAGGCCGGCGACACGGTGCTGGTGCAGGGCGCGGGTGGGGGAGTGGCCACCGCGCTGATCGCCCTGGCGCGGGCCGGCGGACTGCGGGTGTTCGCGACCAGCCGCGACGAGGCCAAGCGGGCGAAGGCGCTCGAGCTCGGCGCCCACGATGTCTTCGAGTCCGGCGCGCGGCTGCCGGTGAAGGTCGACGCGGTGATGGAGACCGTGGGCCGGGCCACTTGGTCCCACTCCATCCGCGCGCTGCGTCCCGGCGGCCGGATCGTCATCTCGGGAACGACGTCCGGGCCGAAGCTGGACGACGCCGAGCTCACCCGGATCTTCTTCCTGCAGCTGAGCGTCGTCGGCTCGACGATGGGCACCCGCGACGAGCTCGCGTCGCTGGTCGCGCTGCTCGACGCCTCCGGCACCCGCCCGCTCATCGACCGGACGCTGCCGATGGAGAAGGCCCGCGACGGCTTCGCGGCGATGGCCGAGGGTGATGTGTTCGGGAAGATCGTCTTCACCCGATGACGCGCACCCATCTCATCACCGGGGCCGGCTCAGGCATCGGCGCCGCCGTGGCAGAGAAGCTCGCGGCACGCGGCGACGACCTGGTGCTGCTGGCGCGCAGCGAGGAGCGCGCCGCCGAGCTGTCCGAGCGCTTTCCCGGAGCCCGGACCTTCGCCGCCGACCTCGGTGACCCGGCCTCGATCCGGGTGCCCGACCTGGACCGGCTGGACTCGGTGCTGCACGTCGCCGGCGTCGTCGAGCTCGGCCCGGTCGCCGACCAGCCCGTCGACCAGCTGCGCGAGCAGGTCGACGTCAACCTGGTCGCGCCGGCCGTGCTCACCCGGCTGACGCTGGCCGCCGTACGACGGACGCAAGGAACGATCGTGTTCGTGAACTCCTCGGCCGGCCTGAGCGCCAGCCCGACGTGGTCGGCGTACGCCGCCTCGAAGTTCGGGCTGCGCGGGTTCGCGGACTCGCTGCGGGGCGAGGAGATGGAGCACGGCGTGCGGGTCACCACGGTGTTCCCCAGCCGGACCGCCACGCCGATGCAGGAGAAGGTGCACGAGCAGGAGGGGCGGACCTACGACGCGTCGAGGTGGATCGACCCGGCCGTGGTGGCCGACACGATCCTGCACGTGCTCGACCTTCCTGAGGGCGTCACGATCCCCGAGGTGACCGTGCGTCCGCTGGTCCCGCGCCCGGGTAGTTGAGCAATAACCGTTTGGCTCGGAATAGCACCGCCGTCGAGAATGGTTAAACGAACTCGATGAGTTCTCCCCTCTCGGCCGGTCTCTCCCGGCATGAGCCTCGCCTGCGACCACGAAGGACCTGCCATGACTGCGCCCGCGCCCGCCCCAGCTGAGACCGGTCGGACCCCGGTCATCATCCGATGGCTGGTCGCGGCGACGTTCACCGTGATCCTCAACGAGACGATCATGATCAACGCGATCCCGAGTCTGGCCAGTGACTTCGACGTCTCCCTCAACGCCGCCCAGTGGCTGTCCACGGCATTCCTGCTGACGATGGCCGCGGTGATCCCGGTGACCGGCTGGTTCCTCCAGCGGGTGACCACCCGTGCCGCGTTCGCCACCGCGATGATCACCTTCGCGATCGGGACCACGCTCGCGCTGGTGGCCCCGACCTTCTGGGTGCTGCTCCTGGCCCGGATCATCCAGGCCAGCGGTACCGCCGTGATGATGCCGCTGCTGATGACCACGCTGATGACCGTGGTGCCCGTGCACGACCGTGGCCGGGTGATGGGCAACGTGACGCTCGCGATGTCGGTCGCCCCGGCGCTCGGTCCGGCGGTTTCGGGCATCCTGCTCCAGCTCGGCTCGTGGCGGCTGATCTTCGCCGCCGTGCTGCCGATCGCCCTGGCCGTCACCGTCGTGGCGCTCCGCAAGCTCGAGAACGTCGGAGAGCCGCAGGCCGGCGAGATCGACTGGCCCAGCGTCCCGATCGCCGCCCTCGGCTTCGGCGGCCTGGTCTACGGGCTCAGCGAGTTCGCGAACGGCGACCGGCTCCGGCCGACCCTGATCGTGATCGCCGGCGTGATCGCCATCGCCCTCTTCGCGGCACGTCAGATCCTGCTGATGCGCACCGGCGCCCCGCTGCTCGACCTCCGCGTCCTGCGGCACCGCACCTACCGGCTGTCGCTGATCCTGATGTCGATCTCGTTCATGGCGATGCTCGGCGCGATGATCCTGCTCCCGCTCTACCTGCAGGAGGTCCGCGGCCTGTCCCCGCTGAAGACCGGCCTCCTGGTGATGCCGGGCGGCCTGGCCATGGGCCTGATGGGCCCGCGGGTCGGCGCCTTGTTCGACCGCTTCGGATCTCGACCGCTGGTCATCCCCGGCAGCATCGGCATCGTGGTGAGCCTGTTCGCACTGACCCAGATCGGTGCGCACACGTCGTACGCGCTGATCCTCGGCAACCACATCCTGCTGATGGTCAGCCTGGCGGCGCTCTTCACGCCGGTCTTCACGCTGGGCCTGGGCGACGTCCCGATGCAGCTCTACTCCCACGGCAGCTCGATGCTGGGCACCATCCAGCAGGTCGCCGGAGCGTTCGGCACGGCCCTGGTGATCACCCTGATGACCAGCCGCACCAACGACCGCCTCGACGAGGGCGCAACGCTGCAGGCAGCCACCATCGACGGCATGCAGCTGGCGTTCCTGGTCAGCGCGGTGATCGCGCTGGGGATCGTGGTGCTTGCTCTGATGCTGCCGAGCCGGCCGGCCGTGGACCCACACGCTGGTCCCGGCGACCTGGACGCAGAGCTGGAGGAGCTCGAGGACGGGCTCGGCGAGCTCAGCCCCGGGACGACCGCCAGTTGACAGCACCGACCAGCACCATCCGGAGCTGCTTGCGTGCGTTCGAGGTGACCTGAGCCTCGGCCTTCGGGCCGGCGCTCAGGATCGCCTCGGCCGTGCCGACCATGGCGGTGACGATCAGGTTCGAGAGGATCCGCAGGTCCTCGGCCGACCAGGCCGCCGTGCCGGGAAGCCGGGCCAGGTCGGTGGCGAGCTCGTGCTCGAAGAGCTCGATGCCGTGCCCGATCGCGGCGCGTACGGCGGGTGGCCCGGCATTGCGCTCGCGGGCGATGAACAGGAAGTGCGCGCGCTGCCGGTGCACGTGGTCCACCAGGATGGCGACCGAGCCGTCGACGATGTCGCCGAAGGCCGGGTCGCCGCGGCGTACGTCGCGCAGCATCGCCCGGAGCGAGCCGAACGCCTCCTCCACCAGCGCCAGGCCGAGGGCCTCGATCGAGTCGAAGTGGCGGTAGAAGCCGGTCGGCACGATGCCGACCTCCTTGGCCACCTGGCGTAGCGACAGCGCGGAGAGGCTGGTGTCCTCGCCGAGCGCCAGCGCGGCGTCGAGGATCGCCCGCCGAGTCCGCTCCTTGCGCTCGCCCCGGGTCTCGGTCACGCGGACAGTCTAGAAGTGCACATGTGTGCACGAACACGTTGCGGCCTCCTTGACCCTGGGCCCGTCGCAGGGGAGAGTTTGGGTGTACGAACGTACACTCAAATTTTCGAAGGAGCGGCATGGGCATCACCGCCACGGTCGGAGGCACCATCCTCCGGTCCCGCGCCCTCGCGGCGCTCACCTCACCGCACGGCGTCGACCGCTATCTCGAGCAGCTCAACCCGATGTGGGCGGCGCACGAGGTGCGCGCCCGCGTGGTCGAGGTCCAGCGGGAGGTCGACGTGCCCGGGCATCCTCCCGTCGCCACGATCACCCTGCAGCCCACCTCGACCTGGCGCGGTCACCGCGCCGGGCAGCACGTGCAGCTCGGCGTCGAGGTCAACGGCAGTCGGCGCACGACGCGCGTGTTCACCGTCTCCAGCCCCGACTCGCGGTACGGCGACCGGATCACGATCACGCTGCGCGCCAACCCCGACGGCCTGGTCTCGCGTTACCTCGTGGAGGAGGCCGGCCCGGGCACGATGGTGCACCTCTCGCAGGCCGAGGGTGACTTCGTGCTGCCGGACCAGGTGCCCGACCACGTCCTCTTCATCTCGGGCGGCTCGGGCATCACCCCGGTGATGGCGATGCTGCGCTCGCTGCAGCGCCGCACGCACCGGGGCCGGGTCACGTTCCTGCACTACGCCCAGAGCCCGGAGCACCAGATCTTCGCCCCCGAGCTCGACGCGATCCGCCGCTCCGGCCACGGCATCGACGTGCACCTGTTGCACCCGGAGCTGGGCGACCCGGCCCTGTCCCCGGCGTACCTCGAGCGACTTGTGCCCGGCTACCGCGACGTCCCGACCTGGGCGTGCGGGCCGGCCCCGATGATCGAGGCCGTCCAGGCGGCGTACGACGGATCGGACGCGCTGCGCGTCGAGTACTTCAAGCCGCCGCGCGTGTCGAACGGCGCCGCCGAGGGCGAGGTCGCATTCACCCGGTCCGGCAAGGCCGCGGCCAACTCCGGCGCGGCGCTGCTCGAGCAGGCCGAGGCGCTCGGCCTCACCCCCGAGTACGGCTGCCGGATGGGCATCTGCTTCTCCTGCGTGTCCCGCAAGACCGAGGGCACCGTCCGCAACGTCCTCACCGGCGAGACGTCGTCGCTGCCGGACGAGGACATCCGAATCTGCGTCAGCGCCCCTGAGGGCGACTGCGCCGTCGAACTCTAGGAGCAATCATGAGCAAGCTGACCCCGGAACAGCTCGATACGTTCGGCGAGGAGCTGGACGCCATTCGCCAGCGCGTCATCGCCGACCTCGGCGAGGCCGACGCGTCGTACATCCGCAAGGTCGTCAAGACCCAGCGCGGCCTCGAGGTCGCCGGCCGGGCGCTGTTCTACCTGCCGCCGGCCTGGCCGGTGGCGGTCGCAGCACTGAGCGTGTCCAAGATCCTGGACAACATGGAGATCGGCCACAACGTGATGCACGGCCAGTACGACTGGATGGGCGACCCCGGCCTGAACTCCCGGATGTACGAGTGGGACAACGTCTGCCCCAGTGACCAGTGGAAGTACTCCCACAACTACATCCACCACACCTACACGAACATCCTCGGCAAGGACCGCGACATCGGCTACGGGATCCTGCGGATGGATGAGGACCAGCCGTGGCACCCCTACTACCTCGGCAACCCGGTCTACGCCTTCCTGCTGATGGTCTTCTTCGAGTGGGGCGTGGCGATGCACGACCTCGAGGTCGAGAACATCGTCAAGGGCACGCGCAAGCTCGAGGAGAACAAGGCCCTGCACGCCGGGCTGATGCGCAAGGTCAAGCGCCAGGCGCTCAAGGACTACGTGCTGTTCCCCGCGCTGACCGGACCGTTGTTCCCGATGACCATCGCCGGCAACGCGGTGGCCAACCTGGTCCGCAACGTCTGGGCGTTCAACATCATCTTCTGCGGCCACTTCCCGGCCGGGGTCGCGACGTTCTCCCAGGAGGAGTGCGAGGACGAGTCCCGCGGGCAGTGGTACTACCGCCAGCTGCTCGGCTCGGCGAACATCACCGGCGGCAAGCTGTTCCACGTGATGACGGGCAACCTGAGCCACCAGATCGAACACCACCTCTACCCGGACCTGCCTGCTCGTCGCTACCCGGAGATCGCGGTCGAGGTGCGCGAGATCTGCGAGCGCTACGGCCTGGCCTACAACACCGGCTCGCTGAGCAAGCAGCTGTTCAGCGTGGCCAGGAAGATCTGCCGGATGGCGCTGCCGGATCGCAAGCCCCGCACCGACGACCCCGGTACGGCGGATGTGACCGAGCCCGCGTTGGCGGCGTGACCCTCACGGGGTCACACTGAGGACATGACCGACCACCTGAGCAAGTCTGAGATCGGCAAGGACGCCGTCCAGTCGACGGTCGAGGCCGCCGCACACACGGTTGGCCAGGTCGCCTCGATCATCACCAGGGCCGTGCAGGACGTGGCCGGTGCGGTCGGCGGGTTCGCCAGCGAGGTCTACGAGATCCGCGACGCGTCCCGCAAGGCGGCGGAGGAGCACGGGGAGGCGACCGACGGCGAGGCGCCCGAGTCAGCCGAAGGACATTCGGAAGGCTGACTGGCGGAACGACGCCACCTGGCGGGCGCCACGCAGCCAGCCGAGCGGGCCGTCGGGGTTGAAGTCCCACCTGCCCCGGCACGGCGCTGCCTTCGACGACCCCTGCAGGGTGGCCTTCTTCTCGCCGCCGCCCTCGGGGAGCTCGGGCTGCCAGGTGCCGCCCTTGAACGGCAGCCGTGGGGCGAGCCGCGAGGCGTCGGTGAACCGGGCGCTCGCGACCGGCCGGCGGTCGATGCTCGCCGACCACTCGGTGGTGGTGATGGGGCCGCGGTACGACGACTCGAGCGTGAAGTCGCACAGGCCCTTCGGGATCGCCCACAGCTCCCGGCCGCCGGCCACCGACGCGGGGGAGTCGACCCAGATGTCGGTGATCGTCACCCGGCGCTTGTGCTCGCCGGACCGGATCGAGCGGGCGACGAGCAGCTCGGAGTAGGTGAGCGGGCTGCCCTCCTCGTACGAGACGAACGCCGCGCCGTACACCCCTGCGGGACGGAGCTCGTCGGCGTCCTGCTTGAGGCGGAACAGCGAGAGCCACAGCGAGCCCACCATCTGCCACGGCGCGGCGGGGTAGGCGACCTTCTCGTAGGGCAGGGGAGCGGTCATGGGGCCAGCCTAGAACGTGTTACTGCCCTTCGGCTGCCGGTGTCTCAGCGCCGAGCTCGTCGTCGACGAACAGCTGCTCCTGCTCCCGGATCTCCGCCTCCAGGGCACCGGAGAGGTCGGAGGTGAGCTCCTCGGCCCGCCCTGGTCGGGGGCCGAGGCTCTGCATCGCCTTGTCGATCGCGCCCGACACGTCGATCGTGCGGGCCTTGACGACGTACGGCTTCTCGATCTCGCGGGTGACGTATTTCGAGACGAACCGCTTCAGCTCGCCCTCGACGTTGGCGGCGTGCTGGGTGATCGAGGCGCGGAGGCCCTGGGCCTTCAGCTTGCAGCCCACATCGCTCGCCCGCGGCGGGGCCACGTCGATGATGATCGTCAGGTCCTCGCGGGCGCGCGCGGTCAGGGTGAGCGGAATGATGAGGTCAGCGGTGAACCGGTGGGTGTCCACGCCGAGGTTGATCGCGAACTCCAGCGAGGCGGGCAGCGTCACCGCGAACGTCACGGGGGAGTCAGAGACCCGCTCGCCGACCGCGGTGCCGATCTCACCGAGGGCGGTCACCTTGACCACCCGGCCGGGACCGACGCCCATCGGCCCCACGTCGATCTTCTGGCCGGCCAGCACGTTGATGCCGGCCAGCACCCGCTCGGCGGAGACGGCGGTCCTGAAGAACTGCTCGCCCCAGTGGGAGTACTCGATGTAGTCGCTCACGGGGGTCAGTCCTCGGGGTCGTCGAGCCGCGCCAGCCAGGTCGCGAACCGCTCCACGGCCGTCTCGAGCTCGGGATGGGTGTCGGTGAACTCCTGGAGCCGGGCGGCGACCCACGCCAGGGTCACCTCCTCGTCGCCACGGCGGCGCTCGAGCTCCTCGAGCCCACGATCGGTGAAGTACATCAGGTGAGCGCGCGGTCGAGCAGGTCCTTCTGCTCGGCGGTGTGCCGCTTCATGGTCCCGACCGACGGGGACGACGAGGCCTCACGGGTGATCGGCTCCACGGTGACGTCCAGATCCGGCCACACGTTCAGCTGGTAGTGCGGCCACGGACCCATGTTGCGGGGCTCGTCCTGCACCCAGCGCACCGTCTTGAGGCCCGGGTAGCGGTCCATCTCGGCCTTGATCTCGTCGACCGGGCGTGGGTAGAGCTGCTCGATCCGGGCGATCGCGAACCGCTCGGCGTCCTCCCGCTTGGCCCGCTCGACCATCAGGTCCCAGGTCACCCGGCCCGAGCACAGCAGCAGGGTGTCGACCTTCTCGGGGTCGGCGTCGGCGTCCCCGATGAACGGCCGGAACGTCCCCTCGCTGAAGTCCTTCGGCTGGGAGGCGGCCTCCTTGCGCTTGAGCATCGACTTGGGGGTGAACACGACCAGCGGCCGGTGTTTCTCGCCCAGCGAGTGCTCCCGCAGCAGGTGGAAGTACGACGCCGGCGTCGACGGCTGCGCCACCATGAACGCCTCGTCGGCGGACATGGTCAGGAACCGCTCGATCCGCGCGGAGGAGTGGTCGGGGCCCTGGCCCTCGTAGCCGTGCGGCAGCAGCAGGACGACGCCGGACTCCTGGCGCCACTTGGTCTTGCCCGCGGAGATGAACTCGTCGATCACGGTCTGGGCGCCGTTGACGAAGTCGCCGAACTGCGCCTCCCAGAGCACCAGCGCCTCGGGCCGGGCTACCGAGTAGCCGTACTCGAAGCCGAGCGCGGCGTACTCCGAGAGCAGCGAGTCGTAGATGTGGAACTTCGCCTGGTCCTCGGTGAGGTTGGACAGCGGGGTCCACTCGTCGGCGTTGACCCGGTCGATGATCGTGGCGAACCGCGAAACGAACGTGCCGCGCCGCGAGTCCTGGCCGGCCAGCCGCACGGGACGACCTTCCATGAGCAGCGCGCCGAAGGCCAGGATCTCGCCGGTGCCCCAGTCGATCGGGCCCTCGGTGATCGCGGTCGCCCGCCGCTGCAGCTGTGGCATCACCTTGGGGTGCACGGTGAAGCCGTCGGGCGGGGTGACGTAGGCGTCGGCGATCCGCTTGAGGACCTCCATCGGGATCGCGGTCTTGGTCTCGCCCGACGGCTTGTCGGGATAGTCGGGAACCGTGGTCCACTCCGAGGGCTGGCTGCTCGCCTCGCGGACCTCGGTGAAGACCCGCTCCAGCTGCTGCTGGTAGTCCTTGAGGACCTGCTCGGCCTCCTCGATGGTGATGTCGCCGCGGCCGATCAGGGACTCGGTGTAGAGCTTGCGCACCGAGCGCTTCTGCTCGATCAGGTCGTACATCAGCGGCTGCGTGTAGGACGGGTCGTCACCCTCGTTGTGACCGCGCCGGCGGTAGCACACCAGGTCGATGACGACGTCCTTGTTGAACGCCTGCCGGTACTCGAACGCCAGCCGGGCAACGCGGATACAGGCCTCCGGGTCATCTCCGTTGACGTGGAAGATCGGCGCCTGCACCATCCGGGCGACGTCGGTGCAGTAGAGCGAGGACCGCGACGAGCCCGGAGAGGTGGTGAAGCCGACCTGGTTGTTGACGACCACGTGGATCGTGCCGCCGGTGCGGTAGCCGCGGAGCTGGGAGAGGTTGAGCGTCTCCGCCACCACGCCCTGGCCGGCGAACGCGGCGTCGCCGTGGACCAGCAGTGGGAGCACGGGGTAGTTGGCGCCGCGGTCGAGCATGTCCTGCTTGGCCCGGGCGATGCCCTCCAGTACCGGGTCGACGGCCTCCAGGTGCGAGGGGTTCGCGGCGACCGACACCTTGATGTTCGCGCCCCGCTCGGAGGTGAACTCGCCCTCGGCGCCGAGGTGGTACTTGACGTCGCCGGAGCCCTGCACCGTCCGCGGGTCGATGTTGCCCTCGAACTCGCGGAAGATCTGGGAGTACTTCTTGCCCACGATGTTGGCCAGCACGTTGAGCCGGCCGCGGTGGGCCATCCCCATCGTGACCTCGTCGAGCTCGGCCTCGGCGGCGGCCTCGCAGATCTCGTCGATCACCGGGATGGTGGTCTCGCCGCCCTCGAGGCTGAACCGTTTCTGGCCGACGAACTTGGTCTGCAGGAAGGTCTCGAACGCCTCGGCCTGGTTGAGCTTGAGCAGGATCCGCAGCTGCTCCTCGCGTGGCGGCTTCACGTGCGGCTGCTCGACCCGCTCCTGGATCCACCGGCGCTGCTCGGGATCCATGATGTGCATGTACTCGATGCCGGTGGTGCGGCAGTAGGAGTCGCGCAGGATCCCGAGGATGTGCCGCAGCTTCATGAACCGGCGGCCCTCTCCGCCGAACGAACCGGTGGCGAACTCGCGGTCGAGGTCCCACAGGGTGAGCCCGTGGTTCTCCACCTCGAGGTCGGGGTGGCTGCGCTGGCGGTACTCCAGCGGGTCGGTGTCGGCCATCATGTGGCCGCGCACCCGGTAGGCGTGGATCAGCTCGAGGATCCGGGCCTGCTTGCTGATCTCGTCGTCGTGCGACGTCGCGATGTCGTTGCTCCACCGGATCGGCTCGTAGGGGATCCGGAGCGAGCGGAAGATCTCGTCATAGAACCCGTCCTCGCCGAGCAGCAGCTGGTGCATCCGCTTGAGGAACTCGCCGGACTGCGCGCCCTGGATGACCCGGTGGTCGTAGGTCGAGGTCAGCGTCATCACCTTGCTGATCGCGTTGCGGGCGATCGCGTCCTCCGACGCGCCCTGCCACTCCGGGGGGTACTCCATGGCGCCGACCCCGATGATCGCGCCCTGCCCCTTCATCAGCCGCGGCACGGAGTGGACGGTGCCGATGCCGCCGGGGTTGGTGAGCGAGATGCTGGTGCCCTGGAAGTCCTCGACGGTGAGCTTGCCGTTGCGGGTCTTGCGGACGATCTCTTCGTACGCCGTCCAGAAGGCCGCGAAGTCCATCCGCTCGGCCGCCTTGATGCTGGGCACCAGCAGCTGCCGCGTCCCGTCGTCCTTCTTGACGTCGATCGCCAGGCCGAGGTTGATGTGCGCCGGGGTGATCAGGTTGGGCTTGCCGTCGACCGACTCGAAGCCGACGTTCATCTCCGGCATCGAGCGCAGCGCCCGGACCAGGGCGTAGCCGATCACGTGGGTGAAGGACACCTTGCCGCCGCGCGCCCGGGCGAGGTGGTTGTTGATGACCGTGCGGTTGTCCCACAGCAGCTTCACCGGCACCGACCGGACCGAGGTCGCCGTCGGCACGCTCAGTGAGGCGTCCATGTTCATCGCGGTGCGGGCCGGCGCGCCGCGCAGCACGGTGTACGTCGGCTCGTCGCTGGCCGCGGCGGGCGCGACCGGGCGCGACTCCTTGGGCATCGGGTTGGTGGTGCCCTTGGCCGGCTCGGCGGCCTTGCTCTGCTGGCGGGGCTCGGCCTTGGGCTGGGGCTTGGCCTCGGACTCGGACTCGGACTTTGTCTCGGTCTTGGTCTTGGTCTCGGTCTTGGTCTTGGACTCGGTCTTGGACTCGGGCTTCGCCGGCGCCTTCTCCGGCTTCGGCTCGGCCTTCTGCGCCGGCTTCGGCTCGGTCTTCACGGTGCTGTTGCCGGCCTTCGCGGCGCCGCCGTCGCCGGACCCGTTGCTGAAGTAGTCGGCCCAGGTCGCGTCGACGCTCGAGGGGTCCGCCTTGTATCGCTCACGCATCTCCTCCACGAGCCACTCGTTGGCTCCGAAGTCCGAAGTGGAGGGTTGTGGGGACTGCTGTCCAGACGACTGCGGCACGACTTGCTTCGCCTCTTCCAGGTGAGCGCGTAGGGGAACGTATGGTGCGACGTCAAGGCTAGACCCACGGGCCAGCAAATGCGCGGCTGACCTTGGGCTTTCGTGCACCCTGTAACCGGAGCCACACGATGGGAGTCCCACCCCGATGTTCCCCACCCCCGCACGCGCCGTCCGTGCCGCCCTGGCGACCGCAGCGTCGCTGGTTCTGGTGGCCGGGCTCGGTGCGTGCTCCTCGGACGGCGGTTCCGACCCCGACGGCAGCGAGCCGTCGCCGGAGTCGACGGAGGCCGCGCCGGGCATCCCCACCAAGTCCACGATCGGGTTCGTCAAAGGCAAGCTGCAGCGCGACCGGCGCAAGCAGCTGCGCCTGCGCGTGACGAAGGCCGTCGACGCCTGGATCGATGCGGCGTACGTCGCGGGTGACTACCCCCGCAGCGACTTCTCCGACGCGTTCAAGGTGTTCAGCAAGGGTGCCGCCACGCTCGCGAAGCGCGACAAGGGCCTGATGAGCAACGCCGAGGTCGGTGACCGGGTCGACTCGGTGACCGCCAAGGCGCGGCGGCTACGGATCGATGTGCTCGCCGACCGGGGCAAGGCGGCCGGGGTCACCGCTCGGGTCGTGATCGTGCTCGGCTCGCGCTCGACGGTGAGGTGCGGCGTACCGACCGGATCGCCGGCCGGCTGTTCCTCGGCTACTCCGGCACCGGCTGGCAGGTCTTCGGCTACGACGTGAAGCGGGGGAGGGTCGCATGAACGCCCCATTGAGGCGGCGCACGCGCAACCTGGTCCGCAGCGTGGTGCTCGGTGTGGTGCTCGCGGTCACCGGCCTGGTGGTGCCGAACTCCACCGTGGCATCGACCGACGCGGTGATGGTGCAGTTCCACCACACCAAGGGCATCGACCTGAACCCCGACCTGGTCTGGATCCTGGCCGTCGGCTCCGACGCCCGCCCCGGCGAGAACATGCTGCGGGTGCGCGGCGACGCCCTCCAGCTGGTCGGCATGAACACCAAGACCGGCGCGGCCACCAGCATCGGGATCCCGCGCGACTCCTACGTGTCGATCCCCGGCCACGGCTCCGACCGGATCAACGCCGCTCTCTACTACGGCGGCCCGCAGCTGCTCGGCGAGGCGGTCGGCGACCTGATCGGGATCGAGCCCGACTACGTGTTCGTCACCCGGTTCCCGTTCTTCGAGAACATGGTCGACGACATCGGCGGCGTCGACGTCCGCAACCCGCGGCCGTTCTCCGACACCTACCTCAAGCCCAACGGCTTCGCGACCGGCAAGGTCCACCTCAACGGCTACAACGCGATGGCGTTCGCCCGGATCCGCAAGTCGCTGCCCGGCGGTGACTTCGACCGGTCCGCCAACCAGCAGGTCGTGCTCAAGGGCATCCAGGGCACCGTCGCCAAGCGTGCGCACGAGCGGGGCTTCATCGAGTCCGGCGTCTTGACCGTGCTCAAGCACATGCACACCGCCGTCCCGCCGGCCGAGCTGTTCCGGATCGCCCAAGCGGTGGCCCAGGTCGATCCGAAGAAGATCACCGGCTGCGTGGTGCACGGCGGGTTCGCCAACGTCGGCGGCGCCAGCGTGGTCACGCCGTACGTCGACCAGGCCCGCAGCTACGGCAACCAGGCCCGCAACGACGCCACGATCGAGCGGTGCTGAGCGCGCCGTGCTCGGCGCACTCGGGCTGACGGCGCTCGAGGAGGCGGCGTACCGACACCTGGTCGGCGTCCCCTCGGCCTCGGCTGAGTCCCTCGCCGCGACCAAGGAGGTGTCGGTCGCGGAGATCCACGCGGCGCTGTCCTCGCTCGAGGAGAAGGGTCTGGTGGCGCGCTCGACCGCCACGGCGGGCGACTTCGTGGCCTCGCCGCCGGCCATCGCGGTCGGCTCGATGATCGTGGAGCGACGCGACGAGATCAGGCGGGCCGAGCTCGAGCTCGAACGCCTGGTCGGGGAGTACCGGGGTGCCGCCACCGACCGCGCGAGCACCGAGGTCGTCGACGTGGTGCACGGTGAGCAGGCGGTCGCCCAGCGCTTCGCCCAGCTCCAGCGCGGCGCCGGCCACGAGGTGCTCGCTCTGGTGAAGTCCACCGTCGCCCTGGTGTCCGCGGAGGACAACGTCGACGAGCAGGTGGCGGTATCCCGCGGGGTGACCTACCGGGTGGTCGTCGAGCGCTCCGCCATGGAGAAGCCCGGGTTCCTGGACCTGGTGGCCGAGTCCGTCCGGGCCGGTGAGCGGGTCCGGGTCACCGACGACCTGCCGCTGCGGCTTCTGATCGCCGATCGGTCCGTGGCCCTGCTGCCGCTGTCACCGACGTCGGTCGACGCGGGTGCCGGGGCCCTGGTGATCCACCCGTCCGGGCTGCTGGACGCGCTCGTGCACCTCTTCGACATGGTGTGGGCGTCCGCGCGGGAGCTGTTGCCGGCGACCGGCCTGGCGCCCCAGCCGACCGACGGCATCGACGAGGTGGACGCCCGGCTGCTCACCCTTCTCCTTGCGGGCCTCACCGACCAGGCGATCGCCGGCCAGCTGGGGATCTCGGCGCGGACGGTGCAACGACGGGTCTCCGCGCTGATGGAGCGGGCGCAGGTGGCGACCCGCTTCGCGCTGGGCCACGAGGCCGCGCGCAGGGGCTGGTTCGGCGTCTGAGCGCGGCCCGGGCTGACCGATTGCGGACATGGCCGGATCTCGCCGTGCGCACCTCTGGCCCGGAGGCCCCGCCAGCGGCGAAGGTGCTGACACACCCTGACCTCTCGGAGCTCCCTCATGTCTCTTGCCCTGCCGCGGCGCCGCGCCCTGGCCACCGTCGTCGCCCTCCTGTGCGGCGTCGCCACCCTCTCCGCCGTCCCGGGCTCGGCTGCCGCCGACGAGGACGGCTTGCTACCCGGTGGCCCCACCGTCGCCGCACCGCAGGCACCCGTGCCGGTCACCCTGGTCACCGGGGACCGCGTGCTCCTCTCCACGGCCGCCGACGGGACGCCGTCCGGGGTCATCAGCTCGGACGGGGACCACTACCTGCGCCGGATCGGCGACGACCTCTACGTCATCCCGGTCGAGGCGGAAGCCGCGCTGGCCGCGGACGTGCTCGACCTCGAGCTGTTCAACGTGACCGGCCTCGTCGAGCAGGGGTACGACGACGAGCACAGCCAGGCTCTGCCGCTGATCGTCGAGGGCGCCCTGCCGCGCACCCGTGGCGCTGAGACGCTGCAGGTCGAGGCGGAGCTCGACTCGATCGACGCGACCGCGGTCACGGTCGACAAGCAGGATCTCGACGCGGCCTTCGACCAGCTCGTCGGGGCCCGCAGCCGAGCCGGCGGCACCAGCGAGAAGGTGTGGCTGGACGCGAAGGTCGAGGGATCCGACGTCGACCTGGACCCTGCGACCGGCGTCGAGCAGACCGGCGCGCCGAAGGCCTGGGCGCGTGGGTACGACGGCACCGGCACCCGGGTCGCCGTACTCGACACCGGGTACGACGCCGACCACCCTGACCTCGCCGACCAGGTGGTCGAGGCGCAGGACTTCACCGGCCAGGGCGTGGCCGATACCGCAGGCCACGGCACCCACGTGGCCTCGACCATCGCGGGCGATGGCAGCGCCGACGCCTCCCGGACCGGCATGGCGCCGGGCGCCGAGCTGCTGATCGGCAAGGTGCTCGGCTGGGACGGCGGTCAGATCTCGTGGATCGTCGGCGGCATGGAGTGGGCGGTGGCCCAGGACGCGGACGTCGTCAACATGAGCCTGGGCTCCGACGCGCCGACCGACTGCACCGACCCGATGTCCCAGGCGGCAGCCGCCCTGACCGAGCAGACGAAGACCCTTTTCGTGGTCGCGGCCGGCAACAGCGGGGCTCGCGAGACGGTCTCGTCCCCGGGATGTGTCGAGGGCGTGCTCACGGTGGGCGCGGTCGACGACAAGGGGGAGACCGCTGGGTTCTCCAGCCGCGGTGCCGTGCTCGGCTCGCATGACCTCAAGCCCGACATCGCCGCGCCGGGGGTCGCCATTGTCGGCGCGCAGGCCGACAGCCCCGGTGGGATCCACTACATCGCGATGTCCGGGACCTCCATGGCCACGCCGCACGTCGTCGGCGCCGCCGCGCTGGTCCGGCAGGCCCACCCCGACTGGACGGCCCAGCAGGTCAAGGCGGCGCTGACCGCGTCGGTCAAGGGCTCGCCCGAGGGCACCGTCTACGACCAGGGCTCCGGCGAGCTGTGGACCCCGGACGCCATCGACGCGACGGTGACCAGCGACGTGAGCGTCGAGGTCGCCAGCTTCGACTGGCCGCACGGCCGCGACGAGCGGGCCAGCGAGACGGTGACCTACACCAACGACTCGGGGCGCACCCTGCGCCTGAACCTCGATCTCGAGGACGTCACCGGCGCCGACGGTGGCCGGGTGCCCAGAGACATCCTCGAGCTGGACGACCACTCCGTCACCATCCCGGCGCACGGCACGGCGACCGTCGAGGTCGATGCTCGCGGTGACGTCGGCGAGCTGCGCGACACGGCGTACGGCGAGATCGGCGGGCGGATCGTCGCCGAGGGCCGGGTCGGCCACGACCGGGTGCGAGTGACGACTGCGGTCGGGATGTACCTCGAGCCGGAGATGGTAGACGTCACGGTCCGCGCGCTCGACCGCAACGGCGCTCCGGCGACCTCCGGCAACCTGGATCTCACCGACCTGCACCAGCCGAGCCGGGCCCTCTACCTCTTCACCGGCGAGGACATCACGCTCCGCCTCCGGGCCGGCAGCCACTTCATCAGCTCGTTCATCCGCACCACCAAGGACGACGGGTCCTTCGCCTACTCCCATCTCGTCGACCCGGACCGGCGGTTCACCCACGACACGACGCTGGTCCTCGACGCGAGGGACGCCCGACCGGTGACCGTACGCGGCGACCGCCCGATGGCGATCCGTCTCCGGGTCGTTCGGGGTCCAGCGCACGTGGGACCGATGGATCGTCGGCGACTCACTGTTCGCCGAGCGCAACCCCGAGTTCTACGCCACGCCTACCGACCGCGTCGACATCGGCGACTTCACATACGGGACCTACCTGCGCGCGTTCGATCCCGACGGTCCCCACCGAAGAAAGTGAGTACGTCTACAACCTGGCTTTCACCGAAGAGGACAGGGTGCCCTCCGACCTGAGCTACCGCGTGTCTGACAGGCGGCTGGGGAGGGTCGACGAGAGCTGGTACGCGCAGCGCCAGCCGTGGGAGCCGGAGGAGTGGACCCGCGTCGTCGTCGACGACGGCACGGGTCCCTTCTACGCGTCGTCCGGGGACCGGGTCGCCGCACCCGGCTCCCGGACGGCGTACTACTCGCCGGGCGTGGCCTGGCAGCAGCACGCCTCCAGCGGTGGGTTCCGGACCCGCCCGGAGACCTGGTTCGACCGGGTGCGCACCTACCGCGCCGGCGACCGACGGGAGACCGAGTGGTTCAAGCTGCCGACGCTGACTGCGATGGCGGTCAACCGCGACGGCAGCCCCGCCCGGATCGCCGAACGGCAGGGTTCGCTGGTCGGCTTCTCCTTCCCGGCCTGGCAGGACACCGTGCAGGGCCGGTACGCCGCCGGCGGCTTCCGCGACATCGGCGGCCTCACGCTCTGGAAGGACGGCGAGTACGTCGGCCACAACCCGTTCCCGTCCGGCCAGGCCACCATCGGCGAGGGCGTGCACGAGCTCAAGGTGGAGGTCACCCAGGAGCGGACCTCTCGGCACGACTTCTGGGAGATCGGCCGCGGGACGATCAGCCGGTTCACCTTCCGGACCAGTCGGCCGAAGGGCGAGACCACCGCGGCGCTGCCCATCGCCCTGCCGCGTTACGACGCTCCGGTCGACGATCGCAACCTGGCCCCCGCCGGCCCGGGCTTCCCGGTCAGCGTCACGTTCCACGGACAGGACGGCTACGACCCGGGAAGGCTCCGGTCGTTCTCGGCGAAGGTCAGCTTCGACGAGATCGATCCCGTGGGGGAGACGCCCCTCGAGAACTACGCCTGGACCGAGGTCCCCGTCGAACGCCGGGGCGACCGATGGGTGGCGATCGTGGACAACTCGTCGGCCGCCGGTGGCAAGGCGTCCCTCTGGATCACCGCCGAGGACTCACACGGCACCAGGACCGAGCAGTTCACGGTGAGCCTCTACGGCGTGCAATAGCTGGCGCTCGCACCTCAACCGCCGCCGAGAAACGGTGGTTGAGGTGCGAGAGCCTCACTGCTTGTAGCAGCGAACGAAGCTCACGCCTGAGCACATGATCACCGGGAACTGCCAGTCCGGTCCCAGGAAGAGGTCGTGCTTGTCGAGGCCGATGGCGCACGAGGCGGAGTTCCACGATCCACTCGCCTCGAGGCACTCGCCCTCGTCGGTCTCCTCGAAGAGCTTCTCCCGCAGCTCGTCATCGACGTACCCCGAGGGAGCAATGTCTCCATGGAGATCCTTCGCCGTTCCATCGAACAGCGTCCACGCAAGGCCGCCAGCCTTGTAGTCGCACACGTCCCCCCAGGTCGGGCAGCCGTCCGGATCCGCGTACTGGAACTTGGTCCAGATGGCGGGCGTGATCGTCTGCCATACCGAGATGGAGTAGGCGCGGAGGCCGCGGTTCTGCGCTTCCTTCTGCCCCGCAGCCGACAACCTCTCCCAGGCGCCCTCGCCGATCAAAGAACCGACGGCATCAAGCAGTCCGTAGTCGGACATGACGGCCTCGCGCATGAACCGGGGAGCGGCGATCGCCTGGTTGAAGCTCGCCTGCAGCTCGCCTTGCACCTCGAGGTACTTGCCCCGGACCTCCTCGACCCTTGCGATCCCGCTGAACTCAAGCCGTGAGGACAGCCCCGTTGCCAGGATGCCGGCCAGGAGCGAGGCCGCCTCGACCTCCGTGGCGATCCCGGTGACCTCTGCCACCGCCTCGAAGACACCGGCGAAGAGCTCCCACTGCGCCATCGTCAGCTCGGTCTTGGCGGTCGTGTTGTAGTCGAGCAGCTGCGCCGTGCTGTCCATGTTCTTGGCGACGAAGAGCTCGAGCAGCAGCCCGTTGAGGTAGTTGTCGAACCAGTCCTGGACCACCAGGGCGTCGTCGAGCTCGTTGGTCAGCTGACCCTTCACGGCGTTCCAGTCGGCCGGCGTCGCATCGCTCGGCGCCGGCATCCGGTCGAGCTGATCAGACCAGCGCGTCAGGTCGGCTCCGCTGGCACTGGGGTACTGATCGCGGATGTCGAAGTCTGGTTTGGTGCGACCACCGAACTCGCTGTTGATGGCCTTGAACGCCGCGGCCTGCCCCGGCGACGTGAACGAGGGGAACGGCGTCGACGTGGAGCCCCACTCGCCGTCGGTGCTCCCGAACGTGCGGATGCCAGTGGCGCCCCGTCCGAGGATCTCGCGACTTCCGTCGCCATGGACGTCCGCTGTCTGGATCGTTGCGTAGTACTTCGCCTCGTCCCATCCCTCGCTGTCGCTGAGCGAAGTGAGCGGCGACCCGATGGGTGACCAGCCGGCGGCGTCGTCGTACCGCCAGGTCCGGATGCCGTCCGAAGCGCGTCCGATCAGCTCGTCGATCCCGTCGCCGTCGACGTCTGCGGCCTGCAGGGTCGATCCGTACTGGTCGGCCGACCACGCGCCTGCTGGGAGTGGGTTGCCGGCGGCGTTGAGGGCTCCCCAGAACCGGTCGTCCTCGTAGTACCTGTACGCCTCGAGACCCTGGGGGCCGTAGGCCCACATCTGGGCTGTTGCACCCAGCTGCGGGCTGAAGTTCCCCGACGAAATGGTCGAGTAGAAGGCAGGCTGGTCCCACGACTTGTCGGCGCCCCCGCTGCTGAAGATCGGGTTGGTCGCTCCCGGTAGCAGCACCCATCCGCCATCCCACTCGTAGACGTCGAGTCCGCCCTGGGCGCGGCCGAGCAGCTCCGCATCGCCGTCACCGTCGAGGTCGGCAGTCTGGATCGTGTCGTAGTACTGAGGTTGGTCCCATCCCTGCGAGTTAGGGAAGGGGCTCGCCCCGTTTCCCTGGGACTGCCACACGTAGTCGCCGTCGACGGGTGTGCTGGTGTCCGGCTCCAGCGCCGCCGTCAGCATCCCGAGCTCCCCGCGCCCGAGCAGCTCCGCATCACCGTCGCCGTCGACATCGTCGGCCTGGATGGTGTCTCGGTACTTCGCCATGTCCCAGTTGCCGACCATCATCCCGAGACCCTGCGTGAGCGGCGTCCACACGTGCGCGTCGCGGTCGTAGCTCCACACCTGCATCCCCGCCTGGGTCCGGACGAGGAGCTCCTCCGCGCGGTCACCGACGAAGTCGGCTGCCTGGATGACCGAGTAGTAGATGGCCAGGTCGTAATTCTGGTCGTCTGCCAGATCGATGCCGTCACCGTCGGGCATTTCGATCCACTGTCCCGACTCCACGTCGAACTCATGCAGCTCGAGTCCCTGGGAGGACCGCCCCAGCAGTTCGTCGTCGCCGTCCCCGTTCACGTCGGCCGTCTGAATTGTCAGGTAGGTGCTCGGTGCGTCCCAGAGCCCGTCCCCCCAGCTGGGCAGGGCGAAGTCGGGAGTGGCCGACTCGGGCTCCGGCGCCTCGGTCCGGGCGACTCGCTCGCAGGCAACGACCGTGTCGCTCCGGTCGACGCGGGCACTGTCGTTGCCCGAGCCGCAGCTCACCCGGTCCGATTCGCCGTCGCGCGCGTTGACGCTGTCCGAGCCCGGGCCCGCGTTCAACACGTCGCTGCCGGTGCCGCCGACCAGTCGGTCGTCGTGCTCCCCGCCCTGCAGGATGTCGCGGCCGCTCCCACCGTGCAGGTAGTCGTCGCCGCGTCCGCCGCAGAGACGGTCGTTCCCGCCACGACCGACGATGCGATGCGCCCCGTGTCCTCCCAGGACGGTCTCGCTCTTGTTGGTCCCGCGATGCCTGGTGTGATGTCGATCCAGCTCGACGTCCGTGCGCTTTCCCGCGCACTTCGTCTCCGTGGTCCCGTCCGCGCCCGTAGCGGCTGTCGCTGTGGTCGTGGTGGTGACCATCGAAGCCCCGAGCAAGGCAGCGCTCGCGATGGTGGTGAGCATTCGGCCGCGCCCCATGACGACTCCAAGAAATCGTGGTCGACTCGCGACCATCGCCGCCCCATGACGGCTGATCGCCACGCTAGGACGGAGCCGCTGTGAACGCCGTCCCAATGAGGGAAGCGACCCTGGGGGTCTAGACCTTCGGCTCGTCCGGGCGGGTGACGACGACCGCCCGGTGGTCCGACGGCGTGGTCAGCAGGGTGACGGCGCTGGCTCGGCCCGGTCCGTGCACGTCGTCGACCTTGCGGGTGTCCTTGCCGATCGACCCCACATGGTTCTCGCGGCCCTCCCAGGCGGACGTGAGGCCGGCCAGACGGAGACCGTCGAAGTTGGAGTCGCCGACGGCGTACACGACGTGTCCGGCCTGCTGGTGCTCGGCGATCAGCCGCTCCAGTCGACGTACCTCGGACTCGTGGCGACGACGCAGGCGAGGGCGGTCGAGGCGGTACTCCGAACCGGACTGCACGCCGGGCACCAGGTGGTAGCTCATGATCGCGACCGTGCGGTCGATGACCCGGTCCCGAAATACGCCGATCGTCACCTCGCGCGGCGGCTCGAGCCGCAGGAACCGGTCGCGCAGGTCCGAACGCCCCAAGCGGCTGAGGAACGCCACCCGCGCCGAGACCGGCTCGAAGCGGTCGGCGCGGGCACCGACGACGTTGCCGCCCGCGACCGAGGAGACCCAGTGGTACGCCGCGTCACCGGCGCTGGTTCGCCAGCCGGGGACCACCTGGACGTCACCGAACTCTCGTAGCAGCCGGAGCCGGGTGACGTACCACTCCTGCAGCCCGACCAGGTCGGGCTCGGACTCGAGCACCTGAGCCAGTGCCATCCGCGCGTCCTCGCGCCCGAGCTTGTAGAGGATGTTCGCGCTGGCGACGACGATCTGCCCGGGCACGGCGACAGCCGCCGATCGTTGCTATGCCTCGAGGAGGAGGACGACGGTGTCGGCGTGCACACCGTCGTTCCTCATCGCCTCGGCGGCTTCCGGCGACTGCAGCGCGGCCACCAGCGCGTCGACATCGGGGACCTCCATCGACAGCCCTACTTGCGTCGGGTTCTGCGGGTTGGTGAAGGTGCGGACGTTGGTGATCCCCAGGGGGCCGAAGAACTGTTCGCGGGCCGGCGAGGCGAGCCAGTGCGCAGTGTCGTCGACATCGTGGTGAACGAGGATGGTGGGCATGGTGTCTCCTTGAGGCGTTGGAGGGTCCACCTTCAAGGCGAACCGGTCTGATCCGGATGGCACCCCCGGTAGGATTCGAACCTACGCTCCCGCCTCCGGAGACCGAGAAGACGAAGACCGGGAATGACCGGGATTCGACGTTTTCGCAGGTCAGAACTGATCTGAGTACTCGATCGCGAATTGCTGATGGCGGCCACCTATGGGCCTCGTGTTGCCCCAGCGTTGCCCACGCGGCCCGAGCGATGCCAGTGACGACCTCCAGCGACCAGCCGGTGGTCAGCGTGATGCTGGGCCCCAGGACCGGGAAGGCGTAATAGAGCACCCCCCATCCGGTGACCTGGGTGAGGCACAGGGCGACCAGGGCTCGGCGTGGTTCCGACGAACCGGCCCGGTTCACAACCCGATGGCCCGGTGTGCCCCATTCAGGTAGGAGGCGAGGATCGACACGACGTAGTCGGCGTCGCGGCTGACCCCACGAACGGTGTTCGAGGAGAACGAGCGCTGGAACTCCAGCCCGAGGTAGACCAGGCCGAGGTGCGTCGTGGAGATGCCGTTCGCGTGCTGGGGCAAGCCGGCCTCGGTGAGCGCACCCAGTGGTCGCAGATACTCCAGGTTGGGGCGGTAGCCGGTGGCGAAGATGACCGCGTCGACGCGCTCCTTGGTGCCGTCGGGCCACACAACGGCGTCACCGTCGAAGGCCGAGAACATGCGACGCTGCTCGATCACCCCGGACTCGACCGCGTGAGCGTAGTCCCCGGTGTCCAGCACGAGCGGCCGGTCTACCAGCTGGCGCAACCACGGTCCCGGCAGGTCGTCGAAACCTGTGGTCTCCAACCAGTGATGCAGGTCCCGACCATCGGTACGTTGAGGAACGAAGGAGACTGGCTCCAAGGTCGCGAGGGTGGTGACCGCGGCCAGTTCGGCGAGCTCGTAGGCGACCTGGACTGCCGAGTTGCCCCCGCCCACGACGACTACCCGTTCGCCGGCGTACTCCTTGGGGCTGCGGTAGTCCGCGACGTGGAGGCATCTGCCGGCAAAGGACTCCTGACCGGGGAGCCGTGGCAGATGCGGGTTGCCGAACGTCCCGCTCGCGGCGACGACCCCGTCGGCGGCCAACGTCTCGTCCTGGGTGTGCACCAAGAAACCCTTTCCGCGCGGCTCCACGGCCTCGACGCGGGTGTTGGTGCGGAGGTCCACGCCGAGATGCTCGGCGTAACCGGCCAGGTAGTCCGCGACCTCGTGCTTGGTCGGGTAGCGCTCCGGATCACCCGGGAACGGATACCCCGGCATGCTGCTGTACCCGGCCGGCGAAAACAGGGTGAGGCTGTCGTAGTAGTTCGGCCATGACCCTGACGGGCGACCACTGGCCTCAAGGACGACGGGGCGAAGGCCGACTTCCTGAGCGGCGCGGGCGCCGGCGAGGCCGGACTGGCCGGCGCCAACGATGGCAACAGTAGGGAGAGCAATAGACATGCGCGGTATCATATCGTCATATTCAAATATGACAAGATGACGTTGATGAGCAATCTGTATGGGAGGATGTGCCCGTGGTCCAGCAGACCGACGCGGCAGCAGTAACGGAGCTCGACGGGGGTCCCGAGGGGCTGGATGAAGACACCCACGAGTTCCTGAGGGCGCTAGCGAGCTCGACCCGCCAGCGGATCATGCTCCTGTTCGCCCGCGGTGAGGAACTCCCGGTCGGCGAGGTAGCCGATCGCGTCGGGATCGGCCAATCCACGGCGTCCCAGCAACTCGCCCTGTTGCGCCGGGGGAAGGTGGTCGTCGCCCGTCGAGAGGGCAAGACCGTGTACTACCGGGCAGATCGCGATGGCATGGCTGCTGCCCTATCGGACCTCCAGCGTTACCTAGAGAAGTGCTGCTAGGGCCGCCCGCGCTGCACACACCCGCACGCGAGTCCGCCGACGAAGACGTTCGTCTGCGTGCACGCGCCTGTCAGGGCAGAGGACGACATGCACTTCGCGTTCCCTGCGAGAGCGCCAGTCTCGTCCCGCATCACTCCGGGGGCTACCGAACGCTGGCCGTGCGCAGCCTGATCGCGCAGCACGATCGCGTCCGACGCGGCACGGTCCCGCTCGGGCGACGCAGCGCCGGCAACTGAAGCGATGAGAGTGTCCGATGTAGACGTCGCCGTTATCGGGGGCGGTCAGGCGGGTCTCGCGACGGGCTACTACCTGCGCCGCGCGGGACTCGTACCCGGCGAGGACTTCGTCATCATCGACGCTGCCACGGGCCCGGGTGGCGCGTGGCCGCGGATGTGGGAGGGCCTCCGGCTGTTCTCGCCGTCGACGTACTCCTCCTTGCCGGGCTGGATGATGCCGCTATGGGACGACGCCGCCCACGGATTCCCTCCGCGGCAGCACGTCGTGGACTACCTCGCCGCGTACGAGCAGCGCTACGAGCTGGCTCCCGCGCGCCCGCACCGGGTGAGCTCGGTGACCATGCTCGACGCGAACCCGGAGGGACGCTTGCGGGTGACGGCCGATGAGCTCGACATCTCCGCACGGGTCGTGGTCTCCGCGACCGGCACCTGGGACCATCCTTTCTGGCCCCGCTACTCCGGGATCGCTGGATTCGCCGGCCGGCAGCTGCACGCGGCCGACTACCGCACACCAGACGCCTTCGCCGGGCAACGCGTCGTGGTGGTGGGCGGTGGTAACTCCGCTGCCCAGATCCTGGCGGAGGTCTCGGAGGTCGCGGACGCGCTGTGGGTCACCCCACGCCCGCCTCGGTTCCTGCCCGACGACGTCGACGGGCGGGTTCTGTTCGCCGCGGCCACCGAGCGAGTGCGAGCCCTGCAGGAGGGACGCGAGCACGGCGGCGTGGGTGGTCTTGGGGACATCGTGATGGTGGCGAGCGTCCGCGCTGCCCGTGAACGTGGGGCGCTGCAGGCCCGGCCCATGTTCGACCGGCTAACAGCCAGCGGCGTGGCGTGGAGGGGCGGCGAAGCGGAACCGGCCGACGCCATCATCTGGTGCACCGGCTTCCGCCCAGCCCTGCGCCACCTGGCACCGTTGCGGCTCCGAAACAGAAGCGGTCACGTGCCGACCGGCGGACGTTCCGGCACGCAGGCACTCGGCGAGCCGCGCCTGTTCCTGGTCGGCTACGGCGACTGGACCGGACCGGCCTCGGCCACACTCCTCGGCGTTGGCCGAACAGTCCGGCAGACTGTCGCCTCCATCACCGACCGGGTTGGCCTGCCCCCACCGCCCTCGGGTCGTTCCCGCGGATGAGGCCGCCGCCGGGAATCGCGTGGTTGCCGCGGAAGATTCCTTCGGGGTCGTAGGCGGCCTTGACGGACTGCAGACGCGCCCAGGTGCTCGCATCGAAGAACTGCCGCGCCTGGGCCGGCCGCTCGACGAAGTTGGGGTAACGCCCGACCCGGTTCGCCGCGACCGACGCATCGAGGTGGTCTAGGGCGGACGCGACGCGCTCGGCCGCGGACGGGTCTGTGACGACGCCGAGGGCGAACATCACGACCTCCCCGGGCAGTGTCGCCCTGGCACCGGCGCCTACCGGCGGACGGGACAGGGCCCCGCCACCGTGACGTAGCTGCACCAGTGCGATGTCGGAGCCGCGCCCGGTGGTCTTGGACAGTTCGGCGATGACTTCGGGGGTGAGGTGGTCGAGAAGCGCGGTAGTGGACCGGTAGGGCAGCGGGTCGACCGGATCCATCGCGAGGTCGCCCAGGAAGGAGGTCGGCTGCATGGCGAAGGTGTCGACCTCGGGGCCGAGGCCGCGAAACGGCCTCATCAGCGCACTGCCCTCCCGCTCGGATCCGAGGTGCGCGGCCATGACCGCGACGAGTGACTGGCCTCGGGCGAAGTCGGGTAGTGCTGGGTCCGGCGGAAAGTGGAACACGTTGACCCAGGAGGTCATCTCCTCGGGGAACGACGGCAGCGCGGCGGCCCAGGTATTGAGGACGTCCTCGGTTCGCTCGACGGGGAAGAAGAGCGCACCGGCGTACAGCTGCTCGACCGGCTGCACCTCGAACTCGAGAGCGGTGACCACGCCGTAGTTGCCGTTGCCGCCCCGGAGCGCCCAGAAGAGGTCCGGCTCGTGGTCGTGGTCCACCCGTCGAAGCTCGCCGTCAGCGGTGACGACCTCGAACGCGGTAACGGCGTTGGTCTGCATCCCGTACTTGCGGGCCAGCCATCCGATGCCACCTCCGACGGAGTAGCCGACGATGCCGACATCTGGCGAGGAGCCGTGCAGGCCGGCGAGGCCGACCTGGGACAGTGCCGGAGTGACGACATCCCACTTGGTCGCTGCGCCCACGCGCACCCGCCGAGCAGCAGCGTCGATCTGCCAGCCGGTCAGGCGGGACGTGTTGATCAGCAGGGAGTCCTCCGCCGATCCGAGTGGCCCTGCGTTGTGACCGGTGGCCTGCACGACGACATCCAGTCCGAGCCGTCGAGCATCCGCGATGGCGGCGGCGACCTGTTGGGCGTTCTCGGGCATGGCGATGACGGCCGGTCTGAGGTCGTCGAGGACGTTGAACGTGGCACGTGCGAGGTCCCATTCAGGGGAGTCTGGGAGGATCAGCTGCGGTGAGGTGTCCGTGGTCAGCGTGGTCATCGGTCGTTGCTCCTTCGTGGTGGGGGCGGTTGACGCAAAGGAAGACGACACCTAGGGAATGTGGACGCACATCCGTCGAGGTGGACCAGACCGGTCAAGAAATTGAGGGCAAATCTGCGTCCTTCTGCGTCTGGTCACGTCCACACAGGTGACCGGACAATGCTGCGAGAGATGAACGAGGAGCCGCGATGAACGAGTGCTGCGGGCAGGGACCCAGCGGGGCCTGTCGCTGCTACACGGACGCAGCGTCCGTCGCAGCAGCTGTGCGCGCGTTCGTCCGCGGACGGGTGGCACATCGGCAGGACGCAGAAGACATCACCCAAGAGACCTTGCTGCGGCTTTACCGGCACGTTGAAGACCTACGTGACATCGCGGCGTTCGACGGGTGGATGTACCGCATTGCCCGGAACGCGATCACGGACCATCACCGGGGCGCGCCACGTCGCCCGCAGCCAGTCGACATAACGGAGCACGAACCGGTGGACGTGGCCGACGAGCAACCCGCAGACGAACTCTTGTCGAGCTGCTTGCAGACTCTGCTCAGCCGAGTTCCTGACACCTACCGGCGGGCCCTGGAACTGACCGACCTTGGTGACCTGACCCAGGCGCAGGCAGCCGCCCAAGTGGGACTCACCTCGTCGGGCATGAAGTCACGGGTTCAGAGGGGACGGCGCCTGCTCCGCGCAGAGATCACCCACTGCTGCCAGATCAGCCTCGACTCTTTCGGTGGGGTGGTCGACGCGACCGTCAGGAGCGACGAACGCGACTGCCTGCCGACCGTGTAATCCGCGCCCAGTCGACGAATTCTTCGAGAGCCGACTCGACGAGGTCGGTGACGCCCTCGACCGGGCACGGATCCTGGCGCAGGAACGTTCCGCGATCCAGGGGGCGGGAGCGGAGGTTGCGTTACCTGGTGTTGCCCAAACGTTGCCCAAGGAGGGGGTGAGCTACCTGGCCGCACATCGGGTCGCACGCAAAGGCGCAGGTCAGCGCGGCAATTCGAATGGCACCCCCGGTAGGATTCGAACCTACGCTCCCGCCTCCGGAGGGCGGTGCTCTATCCCCTGAGCTACGGGGGCTCGGGTGGACGGAACCTTACCCGGCACGGCCTCGGGGAGTGAAACCGGTTCGGGCTCTGCCACCCCCCGCCGATACCCTTTGCCAGTGACCCCCGAAGAGCTCTCCACCGCGATCGTCGATGTCCTGACGACGCTGTCCGACGAGGGCGCGCTGACGCTGCCGGACGGGGTCCCGGAGACGGTGACGGTGGAGCGCCCGCGGCAGAAGGGGCACGGCGACTACGCCACCAACGTGGCGATGCAGCTAGCCAAGAAGGCCGGCACCAACCCACGTGCGCTCGCGGAGCTGGTGCGGAGCAAGCTGGTCGAGGACCCGGGCGTATCCGACGTCGAGATCGCCGGGCCGGGGTTCCTCAACATCAGCGTCGCCGCAGGGGCGCAGGGCAAGGTCGCGGCCGACATCGTCGCCGCGGGCGACGGCTACGGCCACAACGACACCCTGAGCGGGGAGCGGATCAACGTCGAGTTCATCTCGGCCAACCCGACCGGGCCGCTGCACCTCGGGCACACCCGATGGGCCGTCGTTGGCGACGCGCTCGCGCGGGTCCTGGAGGCCGCCGGTGCAGACGTGGCCCGCGAGTTCTACATCAACGACCGCGGCACCCAGATGGACCTCTTCGGCGCTTCCATCGAGGCGACCGCGCTCGGGCAGCCGGTGCCCGAGGACGGCTACCACGGTGGCTACATCGCCGACCTGGCCGCGCGTGTGGTCGCCGAGAACCCCGGCATCCTCGAGCTCACCGGTGACGAGCGCACCACCGCCTTCCGGGAGGCCGGCTACGCCGTACAGCTGAAGGAGCAGCAGGACCAGCTCGACGCGTTCAACACCCACTTCGACGTGTGGTTCTCCGAACGGTCGCTCCACGACTCCGACAACTCGAAGACCGACAGCGTCGCCGCCCAGCTCGAGAAGCTGCGCGCCCAGGGTCACCTGTTCGACGCCGACGGTGCGCTGTGGATGCGCACCTCCGACTTCGACGACGACAAGGACCGGGTGCTGATCCGGTCCAACGGCCAGCTCACCTACTTCGCCAGCGACACGGCCTACTACGTCAACAAGCGACAGCGCGGGTACGACCGGTGCATCTACCTGCTCGGCGCCGACCACCACGGCTACGTCAACCGGTTGCGCGCGATGGCTGCCTGCGCCGGCGACGACCCGGACCACAACATCGAGGTCCTGATCGGGCAGATGGTCAAGATCATGCAGGACGGCGAGGAGCTCAAGCTGTCCAAGCGCGCCGGCACCCTGGTCACCCTCGAGGAGCTGGTGGAGCTGATCGGCGTCGACGCGCTGCGCTACACCCTGGCCCGCTTCCCGGCCGACTCGCCGCTGACCCTCGATGCCGGCGAGATGACCCGGCAGAGCAGCGAGAACCCCGTCTTCTACGTCCAGTACGCCCATGCCCGGGTCAGCTCCCTGCTCCGCAACGCGGCCGACCTGGGCCTGGCGCTTCCCAAAAATGCAGCCGAGTCGCATCCCGACCTGCTCACCCACGAGAAGGAGGGCGAGCTGCTGCGCGCGCTCGCCGCCCTCCCGGGAGTGGTGGCCAGCGCCGCCCAGCTGCGCGAGCCGCACCGGGTGGCCCGCTACCTCGAGGAGACGGCAGCGTCCTACCACCGGTTCTACGACAACTGCCGGGTGCTGCCGATGGGCGACGAGGAGCCGACCGATCTGCACCGCGCCCGGCTGCTGCTGGTGGCCGCCACCCGCACGGTTCTCGCCAACGGTCTCGGCCTGCTCGGCGTCTCGGCTCCGGAACGGATGTAGTCGCCCCGATGCCCTCCCACGAAGCCGGATGGGCGCACGCCGACGGCGCCCTCAAGGGCCCCTCCTGGCTGCGCCAGCCGAACGACCCCAACGAGCTGGTGCCGAGCCTGTGGTCCTCGACGGCGCACAAGGTCGACGGTGACCTGACCATCGGCGGGGTGGCGGTGGCCGACCTCGTCGCCGAGTTCAACACCCCGGCGTACGTGCTCGACGAGGTGGACCTGCGGGCCCGGGCCCGGTCGTTCCGCGACGCGTTCGCCACGTTCGACGTCTTCTACGCCGGCAAGGCGTTCCTGTGCACGACGGTCGCGAAGTGGATCGCCGAGGAGGGCCTCTGCCTCGACGTGTGCTCCACGGGCGAGCTCACCGTCGCCCTGCGCGCCGGCTTCGACCCGGGCCGGATCGGCTACCACGGCAACAACAAGTCGTACGCCGAGCTGCGCCGTGCCGTGGACGCGGGCGTGGGCCGGATCATCCTCGACAGCTTCACCGAGATCGAGCGCCTCACCCAGATCACCCAGGACCTCGGCCGCACCGTCAAGGTGATGGTGCGGGTGACCGCCGGCGTCGAGGCGCACACGCACGAGTACATCGCCACCGCCCACGAGGACCAGAAGTTCGGGTTCTCGATCACCAGCGGCGACGCGTTCGAGGCCGTCAAGCAGGTCCGAGCGGCGAAGCGGCTCGAGCTGCTCGGCCTGCACTCCCACATCGGCAGCCAGATCTTCGACTCCTCGGGCTTCGAGGTGGCCGCCCGGCGGGTGCTGGCCCTGCACGCGCGGATCTCCGAGGAGCTGGGCGTGACCATGCCCGAGCTCGACCTCGGTGGCGGCTTCGGGATCGCCTACACCACCCAGGACGACCCGTCGGACCCCGCGCAGCTGGCCACCGAGATGAGCAAGATCGTCGAGCACGAGTGCAAGGCGCTCGGGATCGCCGCGCCCCGGCTCTCGATCGAGCCCGGCCGGGCGATCGTCGGTCCCTCGGTCTGCACGGTCTACACGGTCGGCACGGTCAAGCCGGTCACGCTCGACGGCGGCGCGGTGCGCACCTACGTGTCAGTCGACGGCGGGATGAGCGACAACATCCGCACCGCGCTCTACGACGCCGACTACTCCTGCACCCTCGCCAACCGGCACTCCGACGACGAGCCGGTGCTCGCCCGGGTGGTGGGCAAGCACTGCGAGGCCGGCGACATCGTCGTGAAGGACGAGTTCGTCCCCGGCGACATCGCGCCGGGCGACCTGCTCGCAGTTCCGGGCACCGGCGCCTACTGCCGCTCGATGTCGTCCAACTACAACCACGCGCTGCGCCCGCCGGTGATCGCGGTGCGGGACGGCGAAGCGCAGGTGATCGTGCGCCGCGAGACTGAGGACGACCTGCTGGCGACCGATGTGGGAGTGACGGATGACTGAGCCGCTGCGTGTGGCCGTGCTCGGCTGCGGCTCCGTCGGGTCGCAGGTGGTGCGGCTGCTCCACGAGCAGGCCACCGACCTGGCCGCCCGGGTCGGTGCCCCGGTCGAGCTCGCCGGCGTGGCCGTACGCCGCATCGACGCGCCGCGCGAGGTCGACGTACCCGCCGGCCTGCTGACCACCGACGCCGCGGGCCTCGTCGCTCGCGACGACGTCGACCTGGTGGTCGAGGTGATCGGCGGCATCGAGCCGGCCCGCTCCCTGATCCTCGCCGCCCTCGACAACGGCGCCAGCGTCGTCACCGCCAACAAGGCACTGCTCGCCGAGGACGGCCCCACCCTGTTCGAGGCGGCCGAGAAGGCCGGTCGCGACCTCTACTACGAGGCGGCCGTGGCCGGCGCGATCCCGATCCTCCGGCCGCTGCGCGAGTCGCTGGCCGGCGACCGGGTCAACCGAGTGCTCGGCATCGTCAACGGCACCACCAACTTCATCCTCGACCGGATGGACACCTCCGGCGCCGGATTCGCCGAGGCGCTGGAGGAGGCCCAGGAGCTGGGCTACGCCGAGGCCGACCCGACCGCCGACGTCGAGGGCTTCGATGCCGCGGCGAAGGCGGCGATCCTCGCCAGCCTGGCGTTCCACTCCCGAGTGACCGCCGCCGACGTGCACCGCGAGGGCATCGCGGACGTCACAGCTGCCGACGTCCAGTCGGCCCGCGACATGGGCTGCGTCGTCAAGCTGCTCGCGATCGCGGAGCTGCGCACCAGCCCGACCGCCAATCCCGACGAACAGAGCGAGGCAGTGTCGGTGCGGGTGCACCCGGCGATGATTCCGCGGTCGCACCCGCTGGCCAGCGTTCGCGAGGCGTTCAACGCGGTGTTCGTCGAGTCCGCCGCTGCCGGTCAGCTGATGTTCTACGGCCCGGGCGCCGGTGGCGCGCCGACGGCGAGTGCGGTGCTGGGAGACCTGGTCACCGTGGCCCGCAACCACCTCGCCGGGACCCGCGGCGTCGGCGAGTCGGCCTACGCCGACCGGGCGGTGCTCCCCATGGGCGAGACCCGCACCCGCTACCACGTGGCGATCGACGTCGACGACCGCGCGGGCGTGCTCGCGGCGGTGGCGAACGCGTTCGCCGAGCACGACGTGTCGATCCAGACCGTTCGTCAGGAGGGCCGCGGCGACGACGCGCAGCTGGTCGTGGTGTCCCACGAGGCGACCGACGCCCAGCTCAGCGCGACGGTCGAGGGCCTGCGCGGCATGGAGATCGTCCGAGAGGTCACCTCGGTCATGCGGGTCGAGGGAGCCGAGGAGTGACCCGCACCCACCAGTGGCGAGGCGTCATCGAGGAGTACCGCGACCTGCTCGAGATCCCCGAGGGCACACCCGCGGTGACCCTGGGCGAGGGAGGCACCCCGCTGGTGCGGTCCGACTGGCTCTGCTCGGTCACTGGTGGCGAGGTGTGGCTGAAGGTCGAGGGCAACAACCCGACCGGCTCCTTCAAGGACCGCGGCATGACCACGGCCATCTCCGTGGCCAAGGCCGACGGTGCCGAGGCGGTCGTCTGCGCCTCCACCGGCAACACCTCGGCCTCGATGGCGGCGTACGCCGCGCGGGCCGGGCTCACTCCGCTGGTGCTGGTCCCGGAGGGCAAGATCGCCGCCGGGAAGATGGCCCAGGCCATCGTGCACGCCTCGCGGGTGATCATGGTGCGCGGCAACTTCGACAACTGCCTGGCCCTGGCCCGTCAGCTCGCCTGGGAGTACCCCGTGGCGCTGGTCAACTCGGTCAACCCGGTGCGGCTCCAGGGACAGAAGACCGCGGCGTTCGAGATCGTCGACTACCTGGGCGACGCCCCCGACTACCACCTGCTGCCAGTGGGCAACGCCGGCAACATCGCGGCGTACTGGCTCGGCTGGTGTCAGTACGCCCGGCTCGGGCTGGCCACCAAGACGCCGGTGATCCGCGGCTTCCAGGCCGAGGGCGCCGCCCCGCTCGTGACCGGAGAGCCGTTCCCGGACCCGGAGACCAAGGCGACCGCGATCCGGATCGGCAACCCGGCGTCGTGGAAGCTCGCGGAGGTGGCCGCCCACGAGTCCGGCGGCCGGTTCGCGGCCGTCAGCGACGACCGGATCCTGGCCGCGCAGCGCGAGCTCGCGGCCCGCGATGGTGTGTTCGTCGAGCCCGCGTCCGCCGCCGGTATCGCCGGGCTGCTGCATGAGGTCGCAGCGGGGGAGTCCTACGCCGGCAAGACCGTCGCGATCACGGTCACCGGACACGGCCTCAAGGACACCGCCACCGCCCTGGAGGGCTTCGGCCAGCTGGTCGACAACGTGATCGACCCCGACGTCACGGCCGCGGCCGTCGCCGCGGGCCTGGCATGACGACGTTCGTCGAGGGCCCGGTCCGGCTCTCCGTCCCGGCCACGTCGGCCAACCTCGGCCCCGGCTTCGACTCGCTCGGGCTCGCGCTCGACCTGCGCGACCGGCTCGAGGGGGAGGTGATGGCGGAGGGCCTCGTGGTCGAGGTGGAGGGCGCCGGGGCCGACGAGGTGACGTTCGACGAGTCCCATCTCGTCGTCCGCTCGATGCGCGCCGCGTTCGACGTGATCGGCGCCCATCCGACCGGGCTCCGGCTCAGCTGCACCAACGCGATCCCGCACGCCCGCGGCCTCGGCTCCTCCTCGGCGGCGATCGTCGGCGGGGTCTGCCTGGCCCGGGCGCTGGTGGCCGGCGGCTCGCTGCTGATGGACGACGCCGCGGTGTTCGGCCTGGCCGCCGAGATCGAGGGCCACCCCGACAACGTGGCGCCGGCCTTCCACGGCGGGTTCGTAATCTCGGGCCGCGACGACGGCGGCGAGTTCTACGCCGTCCGCAGCGGCGTCGACCCCCGGATCAGCGCCGTCGTTCTGATCCCGCCGTCCCCGGTGTCCACCGAGCTGGCCCGCGGGCTGCTCCCCGCCGAGGTGCCGCACGCGGCCGCGGCCGCCAACTCGGGTCGCACCGCGCTCCTGGTGGCGGCGCTCGCCGGCCAGCCCGAGCACCTGTGGCGGGCTACCCGTGACTACCTCCACCAGGAGCAGCGGCGTACGGCCATGCCCGACTCGCTGGGCCTCGTCGAGGAGCTGCGGGCCGACGGGGTGCCAGCGGTGATCTCCGGCGCCGGCCCGACCGTGCTGGCGTTCGCCAACGGTCCGAGTGCCCCGGGGACGGCCGACCTGCTGGCCCGGTGCCCCGACGGCTGGACCCCGCTGCACCTCGCCATCGACCCGTATGGCGTCCGGGTCGATTGACCGGTGGTACATTGGCCCCGCGCCTGAGAGATAGGCGCACCACCCCCCTCAAATCGTGCGGATCTCATCCGCACCCCGGCCCCATGCTCCCCACGGAGCCCGGCGCAGAGGGAAGCAGTGTCCAGCAGCCGACGGCTCGGATCGACCCGTTTGCACTGAACGTGGGAAGGACCTCACGTGACGGAAACCATCGAACCCACTACCGCCAAGAAGCGCGGTGGCGGGCTCAACTCCATGCTCCTCGCCGACCTGAAGCAGATGGCCGGAGGGATGGGCATCGCCGGCGCGGGCCGGATGAAGAAGGCCCAGCTCGTCGAGGCGATCAAGGCCGCCCAGGCGGGGGGCAAGAGCGACGCAGGCCCCAAGGACGCCGGTAAGAAGGACGACCGCCAGAAGGACGACCGCCAGAAGGACCCGGACAAGAAGGGCCCCGGCAAGAAGGATCAGGGCAAGAAGGACCAGGGCAAGAAGGACCAGGGCAAGGCCGAGACTTCCGACTCCCCGAAGGGCGACGACGCCCCCGGGCCCGAGCCGCGCGAGGCCGAGCGTCGTACCGACGCCCAGAGGCAGCAGGATCGCGACGACCGCGACGACCGCGACGGCGGCCAGGGCGCCCAGGGCGAGGGCCGCAACCGCAACCGGCGCCGCCGCGGTCGCGACCGCAACCGGCCAGGCGGCGGCACCGGGCAGCGCAACGAGCCCGACACCACCGTCCTCGAGGACGACGTCCTGGTGCCGGCCGCCGGCATCCTCGACGTCCTCGACAACTACGCGTTCGTCCGGACCAGCGGCTACCTGCCCGGTGCGGAGGACGTCTATCTCTCCCTGTCGATGGTCCGGAAGTTCGGCCTGCGCCGCGGTGACGCGATCGTCGGACAGGTGCGCCAGCCCCGCGAGGGCGAGCGCAAGGAGAAGTTCAACCCGATGGTGCGCATCGACAGCGTCAACGGTGCGGACCCCGAGCAGGCCAAGTCCAGGGTCGACTTCTCGAAGCTGACCCCGCTCTACCCGAGCGAGCGACTGCGCCTCGAGACCGAGCCCACCAACCTGATCGGCCGGGTGATCGACATCGCGGCCCCGATCGGCAAGGGCCAGCGCGGCCTGATCGTCTCCCCGGCCAAGGCCGGCAAGACGATGATCATGCAGTCGATCGCCAACTCCATCACCACCAACAACCCCGAGTGCCACCTGATGGTGGTCCTGGTCGACGAGCGCCCGGAGGAGGTCACCGACTTCGAGCGCTCGGTCAAGGGCGAGGTCATCTCCTCGACTTTCGACCGGCCCGCCGCCGACCACACGATCGTCGCCGAGCTGGCCATCGAGCGGGCCAAGCGCCTGGTCGAGCTCGGCCACGACGTGGTGGTGCTGCTCGACGGCATCACCCGCCTGGGCCGGGCCTACAACCTGGCGGCTCCCGCGTCGGGCCGGATCCTCTCCGGTGGCGTCGACTCGGCTGCTCTCTACCCGCCGAAGAAGTTCTTCGGGGCCGCCCGCAACATCGAGAACGGCGGCTCGCTGACCATCCTGGCCACCGCGCTCATCGAGTCCGGCTCGAAGATGGACGAGGTGATCTTCGAGGAGTTCAAGGGCACCGGCAACATGGAGATCCGGCTGCGCCGCGACTTCGCCGACAAGCGCCTGTTCCCCGCGATCGACGCCGTCCAGTCCGGCACCCGCCGCGAGGAGCTCCTGATGAGCAAGGACGAGCTCGCGATCGTGTGGAAGCTGCGCCGGGTGCTCTCGGCGCTGGACCACCAGCAGGCGCTGGAGCTGCTGCTGGAGCGGCTGAAGAAGTCGAGCACCAACATCGAGTTCCTGATGCAGGTGCAGAAGACGACGCCCACGCCCGGAGCCTCCGAGGACTGAGGAATTGGTCGGGGCCCCAGAGCGTTACTAGAATTGTTCGCTGGCTCCGGTTCACGCCCCGCTCCGTGGGGCGACCCGGCGGCCCGATGAGAGGACACCATGAAGAAGGACATCCACCCCGAGTACGTCGACACCGAGGTCACCTGTACCTGCGGTAACAAGTTCGTGACTCGGAGCACCGCGACGTCGGGCGTCATCCACGCCGACGTCTGCTCGCAGTGCCACCCGTTCTACACGGGCAAGCAGAAGATCCTCGACACCGGCGGCCGCGTGGCCCGGTTCGAGAAGCGCTTCGGCAAGAAGAAGGCTGCCGACGAGGCGCCTGCCGAGGAGACCGCACCCTCCCAGTAGCTCGTTACCGGCGCCGGCCCACGCACTCAGTTGCGGGGCCGGCGCCGTGTCTTTGTAACGACTACGACAGGAGCACCGATGTTCGAGGCGATCGACGGGCTGCTTGCTGAGCACGCCGAGCTCGAAGGCCGGCTTGGCGCCCCTGAGACCCACGCCGACGCCCGGCTGGCGAAGCGGCTGAACCAGCGCTACGCCGAGCTGAGCTCGATCATCGGCACCTGGCGCGAGTGGCAGCAGCACGGCGCGGACCTCGAGGCCGCCCGCGAGCTGGCCGCCGAGGACCCCACCTGGGCCAGCGAGGTCGACTCGCTGACCAAGCAGCGCAGCGACGCCGAGGAGCGGCTGCGCCGCCAGCTGGTGCCCCGCGACCCCACGGATGACAAGGACGCCATCCTCGAGGTGAAGTCGGGTGAGGGCGGCGAGGAGTCGGCGCTGTTCGCCGGCGACCTGCTCCGCATGTACACCCGGTACGCCGAGACCCGCGGCTGGTCCGTGGAGATCCTGGACGCCACCGAGTCCGACCTCGGCGGCTACAAGAGCGTGACCGTCGCGGTGAAGGCCAAGGGGACCCCGCAGCCGGGCCAGGCGCCGTACGGCCTGCTGAAGTACGAAGGCGGCGTGCACCGTGTGCAGCGGGTGCCGGTCACCGAGTCGCAGGGTCGGGTGCACACCAGCGCCGCCGGAGTGCTGGTGCTGCCCGAGGCGGAGCAGGTCGACGTGACGCTCGACGAGAACGACCTGCGCATCGACGTCTTCCGCAGCAGCGGACCCGGCGGGCAGAGCGTCAACACCACCGACTCCGCCGTCCGGATCACCCACGTGCCGACGGGGATCGTCGTGAGCTGCCAGAACGAGAAGAGCCAGCTGCAGAACCGGGAGCAGGCGATGCGCATCCTGCGTGCCAGGCTGCTGGCCGCCGCGCAGGAGGAGCGCGACGCCGAGGACAGCGAGGCGCGCCGCTCCCAGGTCCGCACGGTCGACCGCTCCGAGCGGATCCGCACCTACAACTTCCCCGAGAACCGGATCTCCGACCACCGCACCGGCTACAAGTCGCACAACCTCGACCAGGTGCTCGACGGTGCCCTGCAGCCGGTGCTCGACTCGTGCCTCGAGGCCGACATGGCGGCCCGGCTGGACGCGATCGAGGCCTGAGCATGCCCGACCGCAGGGCGGCGCTCACCGGGGCCGCCGAACGGTTGCGTCTCGCCGGCGTCGCGAGCCCCGAGCACGACGCTGCCGAGCTGCTGGCCCACGTGCTCGGCACCGAGCGGTCGCGGCTGCCGATGGTCCACGACGTGCCCGCTGACGCGGCCGAGCGGTACGACGAACTGATCGCCCGCCGGGCGGCCCGCGAACCGCTCCAGCACCTGACCGGCACGGCCTACTTCCGCCACGTCGAGCTCGCGGTCGGCCCAGGGGTCTTCGTGCCGCGCCCTGAGACCGAGCTCCTCGCCGGCTGGGCGATCGACCGGGCCGGCGAGCTCGCTGCCCCTGTGGTCGTCGACCTCGGCACCGGCTCCGGCGCCATCGCCCGGGCGATCGCGGACGAGGCTCCGCACGCCACCGTGCACGCGGTCGAGGTCGACCCCGCCGCGCACGCCTGGGCGGAGCGCAACCTCGCCGGCACCGGGGTCGAGCTGCGCCGGGGCGACCTGGCCACGGCCCTTCCCGAGCTCGACGGGCGCGTCGACGTGGTGGTCTGCAACCCGCCGTACATCCCCTTGGAGGCCTGGGAGTCGGTGGCCGCCGAGGCGCGCGACCACGACCCGCACCTCGCGCTGTTCTCCGGTGCCGACGGACTCGACGCGATCCGGGCGCTGGAGCAACGCGCGGCCGTGCTGCTGCGGCCCGGGGGAGTCGTGGGGGCCGAGCACGCCGACGTACAGGGGGAGTCGGCGCCCGCTGTCTTCGCGGCCACCGGGCGCTGGACCGACGTGCGCGACCACGCAGACCTCAACGGCAGGCCGCGATTCCTGACTGCCCGGCGAGTGCGAGGATGACGCCGTGAGCACCCCACGGAGTTCTTCAGCCCCCCCGCTGCGCTCCTCCGCTGAACAACTCCGCGGGGACCCCGCGTGACGGCAGAGCGCTACCCGACGGACACCGCCGAGCAGCAGGAGTCGGCGATCGAGGCGGCCAGCCTCGCGGTCCAGCGCGGCGAGCTGATCGTGCTCCCCACCGACACCGTGTACGGCGTGGCCGCCGACGCCTTCGACCCCGCGGCGGTCACCGCGCTGCTGCGGGCCAAGGGCCGGGGTCGCGAGATGCCGCCGCCGGTGCTGGTCAGCGCGGCCACCACGATCGACGCGCTCGCGGTGCGGGTGCCCGACTACGCCCGGACCCTGGTCGAGAAGTTCTGGCCCGGCCCGCTGACGATCGTCTGCCACCAGCAGACCTCGCTCCAGTGGGACCTCGGCGACACCCGCGGCACGGTCGCCATCCGGATGCCCGACCTCGAGCTGGCCCGCGAGGTCCTGGAGCGCACCGGGCCCCTTGCGGTGAGCTCCGCCAACACCACCGGCAGCCCGGCAGCCACCGACGCCGACCAGGCGGAGCGGATGCTCGGCGAGCACGTCGCGGTGCTCGTCGACGCCGGACCCTCTCCCGGCGGCGAGGCCTCCACGATCATCGACGTCACCGGGGAGCAGGGCCGGCTGCTGCGCCGCGGCGCCCTGTCACTGGAAGAGCTGAACGCCGTGCTCGAGCCGACCGGCGTGACGCTCGTGGACGAGGGCTGATCCCGGGTGAGGGAGTACCTCATCGTCTTCCTGGTCGCCGCCGCGGTGACCTACCTGCTCACGGTCGTGGCCCGGGAGATCGCGCTGCGGACCGGCGCGGTCGCCCAGGTGCGCGACCGCGACGTGCACGCCGAGCCGATCCCGTATCTCGGGGGGATCGCGATGCTCGGCGGCCTGGTCGCGGCGTACCTCGTCGCGCGGGAGCTGCCGTTCCTGTCCACCAGCCTGCCCTTCGTGTTCGAGGACGCCCGCTCGGTGATCGTGGCCGGCGCGCTGGTCTGCGGGGTCGGGGTGCTCGACGACATCTTCGACCTGGACGCGCTCACCAAGTTCGGCGGCCAGGTGCTGGCGGTGGGGCTGCTCGTCTACTCGGGCATCCAGTTCCGCTACTTCTTCACCGGCGCCGACGGCAGCCAGTTCTCGCTCGACCGCAGCCAGGGTGCGCTGCTCACGGTCCTGATCGTCGTCGCGTCGGTCAACGCGGTGAACTTCGTCGACGGCCTCGATGGGCTCGCCGCCGGGGTGGTCGGCATCACCGCGGTCGCGTTCTTCGTGTTCTGCTACGGGCTCACCGTCATCAACGACGCCAGCCGCGCGACAACGGGCGCGCTGCTCTCCGCCGCGCTCGCCGGCGCCTGTGCGGGCTTCCTGGTCCACAACTTCCATCCGGCGCGCGTGTTCATGGGTGACAGCGGCTCGATGCTGATCGGGCTGGTGCTCTCGGCGACCGCCATCACGGTCACGACCCAGTTCGCCCCTGCTGACATCTCCCAGGGCGGCGAGGGCACCCGGGCGAGCCTGCTGCCGATGCTGCTGCCGGTGGCGCTCCCGATCCTGATCCTGATCGTGCCGCTGGCCGACCTGGTGCTGGCCGTCGTACGACGAACCCGGGCCGGGCGCTCGCCGTTCGCCCCCGACAAGCAGCACCTCCACCACCGACTCCTCGAGATCGGCCACTCCCACCGGCGCGCGGTGCTGATCATGTGGCTCTGGGCCGGTCTGATCGCGTTCGGCACCGTGCTCGCGAGCCTCTACACGGGCCCCCGGGTCTGGATGGCGATCGGCGGGATGGCGGCGGTGACGCTCGTGCTGACGTTCGTGGTGCCCGTGGTGCCGGTCCTGCACCGCCACCGCGCGACGGCCGCGGACGACTGACCCACCCGGTTTCACCGGCCCCCAGACCTTGTGCTAGTTTTCACAAGCACCGGAGAACCCTCGACGAAATGGCCGCCAGCACATGACGACCTTCCTCAGCCGACACCCCCGAGGGACCGGTATGAGCACCGGTGGCCCCCGGTTCGTGAGGCCCTCTTGCTGTGGTAGTTTCGCGCCGTCGTCGGGGCCGATCCGGCCTGTCCCTCGGTGCGCTCGAGCCGTCGGCTTCCCCACGTTCTCTGTTGAAAGCCACCCGGGTGAATGGTTGATGAACAGCACTCCGAAGCGACCCTGCGGGGCCGCGACCTCATCGGGCTCGGAGGCCTGCTCGTCGGCGCCGTCGTGGGCGGTCTCGTCCTCGGCGTACTCCTCGACCGGGCGGCCGACACCTCGCCGGCGTTCACGCTGGCAGGCATCGCGCTCGGCATCGTGCTGGGAGGTGTCGGCTTCTGGCTCCGGGTCCGTACCGCACTGCGGGGGTGACCGCTGATGACCGATAGCCTGACGACGCCCATGAGCACTCCGGACCTCGTACCCTCCGGTCGCCGACCTTCCCCGTGGCGGGTGGTCCGCGACCAGCGCAAGACGCTGCTCGTGGCCGGCGTGATGATGGTCGCCTCGTTCTGGGTGTTCGGCCAGCTCGACCGCTGGCAGCTCGCCTGCTGCGTCGCCGGCGGCGTGTTCCTCGGCCTGCTCAACCACCTCTACACCGAGTACTGGCTGCTCAAGATCATCGAGTCCGGCGCCCAGCCGACCCGCAACCAGATGATCGCCGCCACGATCAGCCGCCTGACCGTGCTCACAGTCGTCGCGGTCGGCGTCGCCGTCCTCTTCTGGCCCGACGGCATCGGCCTGCTGCTCGGCCTCGCCATCTTCCGACTGATCGCCCTGGTGATGACCGGGCTGCCCCTGCTGAAGGAGTTGAAGAGCCAGTGATTCCCCAGCTGATCGTCGCTGCTGCCGAGGAGGGCGGCGACGAGCCTGCGATCGAGATCGGTCACCACGTCGAGCGTGAGTTCCTGGGCATGACCTTCAACGTCGACACGATCTGGTCGACCGTGATCGTGGGCACCATAGTTGTGGTCCTCGGCTTCATCGCCCGGCGCCACCTGACCAAGGACACCGACGACCACGTCCCCACCAAGCTCCAGATCATCTGGGAGCTCATCATCGGATGGGTCACGAGCCAGGTCGAGGACAACCTCGGCCGCGTCAACCGAACCGTCGTCTCCCTCGCCGTGGCCCTGTTCTTCTTCATCCTGATCGCGAACTGGTTCGAGACCATCCCGAGCAACTACAACGAGGAAACCGGGCACCTGCTGCCCGTGGCGACTGCCGACACCAACCTCACCTACGCGCTGGCGTTACTCGTGATCGTCGGTGTGTGGACGTACGGCATCCGCGAGAAGGGCGTGAAGGGCTATTTCAAGCACTTCGCGGAGCCGTTCCCGGTGCTGCTCCCGCTCAACATCCTCGAGGAGCTGGTCAAGCCGATCACCCTGGCGCTGCGACTCTTCGGCAACATCTTCGCCGGCGGCATCATGATCGCGCTGATCGGCCTGATGCCCATCTACGTGCTCTGGGCGCCCGAGGTCCTCTGGAAGCTGTTCGGGATGTTCATCGGCGCGATCCAGGCCTTCATCTTCGCGCTGCTGACGATCCTCTACTTCGGCATGGCCGGCGCCAAGCACGACGAGCACGAGGACGAGCACGAGGAACAAGAAGAGAAGACCCCCGTCGCCGCGCACTGACCGGAGCGCTGCGGCACCACAAGCGAGCACCGGACCCCGGTGCACAACCAAGGAGAGAGACACAAAATGGCAGTAAGCGACGAGGCAGTCCAGCTCGCCGGTGCGTTCGTCGGCGGCGGTATCGCCCTGGCCGGTGGCGCGATCGGTGCGGGTGTCGGTGACGGCCTGGCCGGTGCGTCCTACATCCAGGGTGTCGCCCGCCAGCCGGAGGCCCAGGGCCGCCTGCAGACGATCTTCTTCCTGACGGTCGGCCTGGTCGAGGCGATGTTCTTCATCAACCTCGCCTTCATGGCGATGTTCGTGTTCGTCCTCAGCTGATCCTCTCGACTGCAATCAAGCAAAGGACCGAATGATGTCAAGCGTCACGAGCCTGCTCGTCCCGATGGAGAGCAACTTCCTCGTCCCCAACGGCACGTTCCTGGTCGAGCTCCTGGCTTTCGCGATCATCGTCTTCATCCTCGCCAAGTGGGTCATCCCGCCGATCAACCGGGCGATGACCGATCGCCAGGACGCGATCCGCAAGGAGTTCACGGAGCTCGAGGAGGCCAAGTCCGAGGCCAACGAGGCCAAGGAGGAGTTCACCTCGCAGATCGCCGACGCGCGGCACGAGGCGGCCCGGATCCGCGAGGAGGCCCGCGAGCAGGGAGCGGCGATCATCTCCGAGCTGCGCGAGCAGGCCCAGACCGAGGCCAACCGGATCGTGGAGCACGCACACGCGCAGATCCAGGCCGAGCGCCAGCAGGCGCTCACCTCACTGCGTGCCGAGGTGGGCACCCTGGCAACCACGCTCGCGGGTCGGATCGTGGGCGAGAGCCTCGACGATGACGAGCGCAGCGGCCGGGTCGTCGACCGCTTCCTCGCCGACCTCGAGACGCTGGAGACCTCCAAGGTGGCTGCCAGCCCGAACGAGGCCCGCTGATGGTGTCGACCACCGCGTCGGAGACGCTGGCGGACCTCGGCGGGCTGCTCGACAAGGCGGCCACGCTGGATGACGCCGCGAAGGCGGGCGAGGAGCTGTTCGGTGTCGCCAAGACGCTGCGCAACGAGCCCGCGCTGCGCCGGGTCGCCACCGACACCTCGGTGGATGAGTCGGCGAAGGCCGACCTGGCCAACAACGTCTTCGGCAAGGCACTCGGCGACGTCGCGCTGGCAGTGGTCACCGAGGCCGTACGCCGGCGCTGGACGGTGTCCTCGGAGCTGGCGGCAGTGATCGAGCAGCTCGGCGTGGTCTCGCTGGTCCGGTCCGCCGGTGCCCGCAGCGACAAGATCACCGACGAGCTGTTCGCCCTGGGCGGGCTGATCGAGGCCAACCCCGAGCTGCGCGGAGCGCTGGCCGACGCGTCCCGGTCGGCCGCCGACAAGGTCGGCCTGCTGCGCGCGCTGCTCGACGGCAAGGTGCTCCCGGCAACGCTGACGCTCGTCGAGCACGCCGTCATCTCGGCCACCGGCTCGGTGGAGCGGGCGATCTCCGACTTCCAGCAGGTTGCCGCCGACGTGCAGGGCGAGCTGCTGGCCACGGTCCGCGCCGCTCATGAGCTCTCCGATGACGACCAGACCCGGCTCAGCGAGGCCCTGGGACGCCAGTACGGCCGCGACGTTCGGCTCCGGGTCGTGCTGGAGCCCGACCTGGTCGGCGGACTCCGGGTCGAGATCGGCGACGACGTGATCGACGGCACCGTGTCCGGCAGGCTGGACGACGCGCGCCGCAGACTGGCCGGCTGACCGCTCGGCACGCACCACAGACCAGACCCACAGACCCACAGAGCCAGAGAATCAGGGAAGAGGCAGGGAAATGACGGAGCTTTCGATTCGTCCGGAAGAGATCCGCGACGCGCTCCAGAAGTACGTCGACGACTACAAGCCGTCGGCTGCCAGCAAGGAAGAGGTCGGCACCGTCGCCACGGCGGCGGACGGCATCGCGCGGGTCTCCGGACTGCCCTCGGCGATGGCCAACGAGCTCCTCGAGTTCGAGGACGGCACGCTCGGCATCGCCCTGAACCTCGACACCCGCGAGATCGGCGTCGTCATCCTCGGTGACTTCGACAAGATCGAGGAGGGCCAGGAGGTCCGGCGCACCGGCGAGATCCTCTCCGTCCCCGTCGGCGACGCGTTCCTGGGCCGCGTGATCGACCCGCTCGGCACCCCGATCGACGGTCTCGGCGAGATCGAGTCGGAGGAGCGTCGCGCGCTGGAGCTGCAGGCTCCCAGCGTGATGCACCGCAAGTCGGTGCACGAGCCGCTGGCCACCGGCATCAAGGCGATCGACGCGATGACCCCGATCGGCCGCGGCCAGCGCCAGCTGATCATCGGTGACCGCGCCACCGGCAAGACCACGATCGCGATCGACACGATCATCAACCAGAAGTCCAACTGGGACTCTGGCGACCCCGAGAAGCAGGTGCGCTGCATCTACGTCGCGATCGGCCAGAAGGGCTCGACCATCGCCTCGGTGCGCGGCGCCCTCGACGAGGCCGGCGCGCTGGAGTACACCACGATCGTGGCCGCTCCGGCATCCGACAGCGCGGGCTTCAAGTACCTCGCCCCCTACACCGGCTCGGCCATCGGCCAGCACTGGATGTACGACGGCAAGCACGTGCTGATCATCTTCGACGACCTCACCAAGCAGGCCGAGGCCTATCGCGCGGTGTCGCTGCTGCTGCGCCGCCCGCCGGGCCGCGAGGCCTACCCCGGCGACGTGTTCTACCTGCACAGCCGGCTGCTCGAGCGCTGCGCGAAGCTGTCCGACGACATGGGCGCGGGGTCGATGACCGGCCTCCCGATCATCGAGACCAAGGCGAACGACGTGTCGGCGTACATCCCGACGAACGTCATCTCGATCACCGACGGCCAGATCTTCCTGCAGTCGGACCTGTTCGCCGCCAACCAGCGCCCCGCTATCGACGTCGGTATCTCCGTGTCCCGCGTGGGTGGCTCGGCGATGACCAAGGCGATGAAGGCCGTGACCGGTTCGCTCAAGGTCGACCTCGCGCAGTACCGCGCGATGGAGGCGTTCGCGATGTTTGCCTCCGACCTCGACGCCGCGTCCCGCCAGCAGCTCGACCGTGGGTCCCGCCTGATGGCGCTGCTCAAGCAGCCGGCCTACTCGCCCTACCCGCTCGACGAGATGGTGGTCTCGCTGTGGGTCGGCACCACCGGCCGCCTCGACGGGGTGCCGCTGGACGACGTGCTGCGCTTCGAGCACGAGTTCCTCGACTTCCTGCGCCGTTCGCACGAGGGCATCCTCGAGGGGATCCGCGAGACGCTTGCGTTCGACGACGACACCTCGAAGTCCCTCGAGGACGCCTACGACTCCTTCCTCGACCAGTTCGAGACCTCCGAGGGTGGGTCGATCAAGGTCGGCCACGAGCCCGAGGCGGAGGCGCTGGAGGACGAGGACCAGGAGCAGATCGTCAAGCAGAAGCGGGGCTGACCGATGGCTCTCTCGGTACGCGAGTACCGCGCGCGGATCAAGTCGACGGAGTCGATGAAGAAGATCACCCGCGCCATGGAGCTCATTGCCGCGTCCCGGATCATCAAGGCGCAGCAGCGGGCCCAGGCGGCCGCGCCGTACGCCCGCGAGCTGACCCGCGCCGTGTCCGCGGTCGCGACGTTCTCGAACGTCGACCACCCGCTGACGAAGGAGGAGGAGGACCCCAAGCGGGCCGCCGTCCTCATCGTCACCAGCGACCGTGGCCTGGCCGGCGCCTTCTCCTCGAGCGTGCTCAAGGAGGCCGAGCGGCTGGCCACCACCCTCCGCGACGAGGGCAAGGAGATCGACTGGTACATCTGCGGCCGAAAGGGCGAGGCCTACTTCAGGTTCCGGGCCCGCCCGGTGGTGAAGTCGTGGACCGGCGCCTCCGACCAGCCGTCGTACGACGTGGCCCGCGACGTCGGCAGGACGCTGATCGACTCGTTCATGCTCGACCCGGGCGAGGAGGGCGACGTCGACGAGGTGCACGTGGTCTACACGCGCTTCCGGTCGATGCTGCTGCAGGAGCCCACCGCGATCCGGCTGCTGCCGCTGGAGGTCGTCGAGGGCGAGGATGCCCCCGAGAAGGACGAGATCCTCCCGCTCTACGAGTTCGAGCCCTCTGCGGAGGCGGTGCTCGACGGGCTGCTCCCGCAGTACGTCCAGAGCCGGATCTTCTTCGCGCTGCTCCAGTCCGCGGCCTCCGAGCTCGCGGCTCGGCAGAAGGCGATGAAGTCGGCCACCGACAACGCCGACGAGCTGATCAAGAAGTACACCCGCATCGCCAACCAGGCCCGCCAGGCCGGCATTACCCAGGAAATCAGCGAGATCGTCGGTGGCGTCAACGCCCTTGCCGACGCCCAAGCCGCCAACGAATGATCAGGTGATTGAACAATGACTGCAACGGTTGATGAGACCAAGGAGACGGGCACCGCAGGTGTCGGCCGGATCGCTCGCGTGATCGGCCCGGTCGTCGACGTGGAGTTCCCCGTCGACGCGATGCCCGAGATGTACAACAAGCTCGAGACCGAGTTCGAGCTCGGCGGCGACAAGCACCTCCTGTCGCTCGAGGTCGCCCAGCACATCGGTGACGGCATGGTGCGAGCGATCTCGCTGCAGCCGACCGACGGGCTGGTGCGCGGCGCGCAGGTCACCGACACCGGTGAGTCGATCACCGTGCCGGTGGGCGACGCCACGCTCGGCAGGGTGTTCAACACCCTGGGCGACTGCCTCAACCTCGAAGAGGGCGAGACGCTCGACGTCAAGGAGCGCTGGGGCATCCACCGCAAGTCGCCGGCCTTCGACCAGCTCGAGTCGAAGACCCAGATGTTCGAGACCGGCATCAAGGTCATCGACCTACTGACGCCCTACGTGCAGGGCGGCAAGATCGGCCTGTTCGGCGGCGCGGGCGTGGGCAAGACCGTGCTGATCCAGGAGATGATCGCGCGCGTCGCCAAGGACCACGGCGGTGTGTCCGTGTTCGCCGGTGTCGGCGAGCGCACCCGTGAGGGCAACGACCTCATCGTCGAGATGGAAGAGGCCGGCGTGATCGGGCAGACCGCCCTGGTCTTCGGCCAGATGGACGAGCCGCCGGGCACGCGTCTTCGCGTCGCGCTGTCGGCCCTGACCATGGCTGAGTACTTCCGCGACGTGCAGAAGCAGGACGTGCTGCTGTTCATCGACAACATCTTCCGGTTCACCCAGGCGGGTTCCGAGGTGTCGACGCTCCTCGGCCGGATGCCTTCGGCCGTGGGCTACCAGCCCAACCTGGCCGACGAGATGGGCACGCTCCAGGAGCGGATCACCTCGACGCGTGGTCACTCGATCACCTCGATGCAGGCGATCTACGTGCCCGCCGACGACTACACCGACCCGGCCCCGGCCACCACGTTCGCGCACCTCGACGCCACCACGGAGCTGTCGCGTGAGATCGCGTCGCTCGGTATCTACCCCGCGGTGGACCCGCTGACGTCGACCTCGCGGATCCTGGACGCCCAATACATCGGGCAGGCGCACTACGACTGCGCGATCCGGATCAAGCAGATCCTGCAGCGCAACAAGGAGCTCCAGGACATCATCGCGATCCTCGGTGTCGACGAGCTCTCCGAAGAGGACAAGATCATCGTGTCCCGGGCCCGCCGGATCCAGCGGTTCCTGTCCCAGAACACCTACGTCGCCAAGCAGTTCACCGGCCTCGAGGGCTCGACCGTTCCGGTGGCCGACACGATCGAGGCGTTCAACAAGATCGCCGACGGTGACTACGACCACGTGGCCGAGCAGGCCTTCTTCATGTGCGGCGGTCTGGACGACGTCGAGAAGAAGTGGGACGAGATCCAGAAGTCTCTGGACAATGGCTGAGGGACCCCTGCAGGTCGAGCTGGTCGCGGCCGACCGGACCGTGTGGTCCGGTCAGGCCACGATGGTCATCGCCCGCACGGTCGAGGGCGACGTGGGCGTGCTGAAGGACCACGCACCCCTGCTGTCGCTGCTCGCCGAGGCGGTCGTGGAGATCACGGCCGACGACGAGACGGTGTTCGCTGCCGTCGACGGCGGCTTCATCTCGGTGGCGCACAACCGGGTCTCTATCCTGTCCGAGCGCGCCCTGCTCGCCGACGAGATCGACGTCCAGGCGGTGGAGAGCGAACTGGAGGAGGCCCGCGCCTCCGAGGACGACGACGCCGAGTCCCGGATCCGCCGGGCCGAGGCGCAGCTCCGCGCAGCGGAGAAGTCCTCCTAGAGCGGTATTGCGCAAGGCTCCCGGGAGCCGTCTCAGCGCGGTCGGCCGGCCGATAGGGTGGCCCGACCGAAGGGAGGACGCCCGGGATGCACTGGTGGCAGTGGCTGGTCGACGTGGCCGGCGTGCTGCTCCTGCTCATCGTCGTCTACGCCCTCGCCCTCGTCGTACGCCGCCGGGTGCTGGCCCGCAACGGCGGGACGTTCGAGCTCAGCCACCGGGTCAGTCGCGGGTGGCTGCTCGGGTTCGGTCGCTACTCAGGTGAGTCGCTCGAGTGGTTCCGCATCTTCTCGCTGTCCCCGCGCCCGAAGGCCCGGTGGCGGCGCGACGACCTGACCTACGACGGTCGCCGGGAGCCGCTCGGCGCGGAGCAAGCCTCGCTCTACCCCGACCACCTGGTGATCCGGTGTCAGACCGCGAGCGGGGTGGTGGAGCTGGCGATGAGCGAGGCCTCGCTGACCGGCTTCCAGTCCTGGCTGGAGGCCAGCCCGCCGGGCACGGACTGGGACCGGATCTAGATGTACCGGTGGTGCGGCCCACTCGTTGCGTGCGTGGTGCTGCTCACCGCGTGCACGGAGGACGACCGGTCCCCGGGGTCGGAGAAGCCGTCCGTCGGTACGCCGAGCGACGCGGAGCCGACGCAGCCTGGCACCTCGTCGGCGGACCCACCCACCGACGACCTGCTGCGGCCCAACATGCGCAGTCTCGCTGCCTCGGACCTGCGCGTCGTCCTGGAGGAGGGGGAGCGCCGGCTGCGGTTCGCCGGCTCGCTGGCCAACTTCGGCCCGGGGCCGATGGTGGTCCGTCCCGGAGCCCGGGGCGTCTGCCCGCCGCGGCAGATCTCGGTGCGGCAGATCGTCTATCGGGACACCGCGGGGGACGGCGCGTTCCAGCGGGACCGCGATCCGGCCCGGCAGCGGCACGACGCCGGCTGCATGCTGGACCACCCCACCCACGACCACTGGCATTTCGACGCGATGGCTCGCTACTCGCTCCGTGACGCCCAGGGCGAGGTGATCGCCGTACGCCGCAAGGTGAGCTTCTGCCTGCGCGACAACACCAGGGTCCGGGGCTCCGATCGGGTGGTGCGCCGCGCCTACTTCGGGGAGTGCGGCCCGAGCACCGACCAGGGCATCTCGCCGGGCTGGATCGACATCTACGGTTCCGACCTGGACGGGCAGTACCTCACCCTGCCTGCCGACACTCCGCGGGCGACCGTGTGCCTGGTCGTCACCGCCGACCCGCGTGACCAGCTGGTCGAGACCGACGAGACCGACAACAGGTCCGTGCTGCCGCTCCAGATCCGGGGCACGCAGGTGCGCACGGTGAAAGGCGGATGCGGATCGGCTGCCTGAGCCGGTTCACTGGGCTCGTGCAGCTGACCACCACCCGCAACGCCGTCGGTCTGGTCTTCGCACTCAACGGATTCCTCTACGCCACCCTGCTGGCGCGGGTCCCGGATGTCCGGGAGGGCCTCGACCTCGACAACAGCGCCCTGGGTCTGCTGTTGCTGGCGATCGCGGCGGGGTCGGTGCTGGCGCTGCCCTCCGCGGGCCGCTTCGTCGAGCGCTGGGGCGCTGCCGCAGTCGTCCGCGGCGGCGCCGTGCTCAGCGCCATCGGTCTGGTCTGCGCCGGAGTGGGTGCCGAGGAGGCGGTCGGTTCGGTGCCCGGCACGGCTCTCGGGCTCTTCACGTACGGCGTCGGGACCGGCGTGTGGGACGTCGCGATGAACGTCGAGGGCGCCGAGGTCGAGCGACGGCTGCGCCGGACCGTGATGCCACGGTTCCACGCAGGCTGGAGCCTCGGCACGGTCGCGGGCGCGGGAATTGGCGTGGCCGCGACCGCGATCGGCGTACCGATCTCCGCACATGTGGGCGTGCTGGCGCTGCTGGGTCTCGCCGCCACGTGGCCGGCAGCCGCCAGGTTCCTGCCTGTCGCGCCGCACGGAAGGCTCGGACCGGCCCCGCGCACGGAGCGCCTGGACGGAGTCGCGCACCCTTCTGGTCGGAGTGATGGCCCTGACCTTCGCGCTGGCCGAGGGCATCGCCAACGACTGGATCTCGCTCGCGATCATCGACGGGCACGACACGGCCCGATGGGTCGGCGTGGCCGGGTTCACGCTGTTCGTCGCCGCCATGACCAGCGGCCGGTTGGTCGGCCCGGTCGTCCTCGACCGCTACGGCCGGGTCCCCGTGTTATGGACTGCCGCCGCGGCGGTTGCGGTCGGGGCACTGCTCACCGTATTCGGCGGGCACCCGATCCTGATCGCGGCCGGCGTCGTGACGTGGGGGCTGGGCGCGTCCCTCGGCTTCCCTGTCGGCATGAGCGCCGCCGCGGACGACCCGGCGAGGGCCGCGGCCCGGGTCAGCGTCGTGTCCACGATCGGGTACGGCGCCTTCCTCAGCGGGCCTCCGCTGGTCGGTCGTCTGGCCGACCGGGTGGGGACCCTGGACGCCTTGCTCGTCGTCGTGGTGCTGATGGTCCCCGCGGCGCTCTCCGCGACCGCCGCCCGCCCGCTGCGGGCGGCGGCCTGAAGGAGGCACCTCAGGTGGTGGACCGACCCTGCTCGTACACCCGCGGCACCGGGTGGTTGGCCACGAAGCGTCCGTCGGGGTCGACCGCGCTGCGGATCCCGGAGAGCTGTCGCCAGGCCCGGTCCGGGTACGCGGAGGCGACGTCGACGGGGTTCTCGGCGAAGTTGAGGTACTGACGACCGTTGGCGAACGGCGCCAGCGCCTCGCGGAGCCGGCCCGCCGCGGTGCGCCCGGCGGCGCCGGACTCGGCGTCCATCGCCAGCGCACCCGCGAACATCGCGAACTCTGCGTCCAGGTGGGACAGCACCCCGCCGCCCGCGTGCGGCCGGGCCAGGGCGCCACCGAGCTGGCGCAGCTCCGCCATCAGCAGCGGCGTCGTCACGCCGGGCCCGACCTCGGCCACGAAGGCGTCGACCGCCGCGTCCGGGAAGCCGCCCAGCATCGCGCTGTCCGACGCCACCGGCGCCCCGCCCTCGGGGTCCATGTGCAGCCGCACCAGCGACGCCGCCTGGACCCGCCCGAAGGTGTCCATCTCGGGCCGCAGCGCGCGCAGCCCGGCCAGCAGCTCGGCACCGCGCTCGTCGGAGCCGAGCACGGCACCGTCGATGATCGCGATCTCCCGGCCGCGCAGGAAGTCGGGCAGCTCGGGCATCTCCGGCATCCGCATCACCCGGAACGACGTGGTGACCTCGTCCGGAGCACCCGGGGCCCAGGCGGCCCACTCCCGCAGCACCGGCTCGGTCTCCGCGATGTCCCACATCAGGAAGCCGGCGTACGCCGACTCGATCGGGTACATGCGGAACTCGACTGCGGTGACAACGCCGAAGCTGCCGCCACCGCCGCGCAGGGCCCAGAACAGCTCGGCATTGGTGGCCGCGTCGGCGCGCACCAGGGCGCCGTCGGCGTTGACCAGCTCCACGGCGGTGATGCTGTTGGTGGCCAGTCCGAGCTTGCGGGCGAACCAGCCGATGCCGCCGCCGAGCGAGTAGCCGGTGATGCCGACGTCGGGGGAGGAGCCGTGCAGCACCGCGCTGCCGTGAGCGGCGGCCGCCACCACGGCGGGCTCCCAGAGGGCACCACCCTCGGCGCGCACGATGCCGCGAACCGGGTCTGCCACGACCAGGTCCATGCCGGACATCCGGACCAGGACGACGTCGTCGAGGCCCTGCGCGGCGAGCGGCGCGGCGTTGTGGCCGGTGCTCTGCGGGGCGACCCGGAGGCCGGCCTGGGCGGCAGCGCGGACCACCTGGGCCACCTCGGCAGCGGTGCGGGGGAGGGTGACCGCGGCGGGGCGCTGGTCGACGGCGAGGTTCCAGGCGACGCGGGCCGCGTCGTACCCGGGGTCGCCGGGGAGGTGGAGGGTGGTCTCGGTGGCCAGGGGGCGCAGGTCGAGATCGATGGTCATGGGAGGTGTCTCCTTCGAGTTCGTGGTGTGACCAAGGTCGTTGGTCGCTCTTGAGCGGCACTTGGACCCGACTTGGAGACGCGGCGCTCAGGCGTCACTACGCTGCGGTCGTGGAGGTGTCGGTCCTCGGTCCGGTCGAGGTGCGGATCGACGGATCCGCCATGGACCTCGGCACCCCCAAGCAGCGGGCGCTGGTCGCGGCGCTCGCGCTCTCGCCGGGTCGCGCGGTCTCCGTCGACGCGATCGTCGACCTGCTGTGGGGCGAGACCCCGCCCGCCAGCGTCAGCAGCACGCTCCAGGGCTATGTCTCCCACCTGCGTCGAGTGCTGGAGCCGGGCCGGACCCGCCGCGGCACGTCGACGGTGCTGGTCACCGTGGCTCCGGGGTACTTACTGGCCGTTCCCGACGACCAGGTGGACGCCCGGGCCTTCGAGGCGACCGTGGCGCGCTGCCGGTCGCGGATGCGCGACTTCCGGGGCTGGGGTCCGTCGCCGCTCTCCGGGGCCGAGCTGGAGCGGGTCGTCGCGGACCTCGAGGTGGCGCTGGACGGTTGGCGAGGGACGCCGTACGCCGAGCTCGGGGACGCGCCGGCCGTGGTTCCGGAGCGGACCCGGCTCGAGGAGCTCCGGCTGGTGGCGGTCGAGGACCGGGTCACCGCCGAGCTCGCCCTGGGCCGGCACACCGCCGCGGCTGTGACGTTGGAGAAGCTGACGTCGCAGCACCCCCTGCGCGAGCGGTTCTGGGCGCTACGGGCCGTAGCCCTCCAGCGCAGCGGGAGGCAGGCCGACGCGCTGGCCACGCTGCGCGAGCTCCGCGAGGTGCTCGACCGTGAGCTCGCGCTGGACCCGTCGCAAGAGGTCCGGGATCTGGATACCGCGCTGCTGCGCCAGGACCCGGCGCTGACCTGGTCGGCCCCGGAGGCGGGTACGCCGGTCGCCGCGCCCGAGCGGGTGACGGCGCCCACCGCAGTGGTGGTGCCGCCGGCGGGCTGGCCCCTGGTCGGCCGCGAGCAGGAGGTCACCGCCCTGATGGGCGCGTTGCAGCAGGCCGACCGCGGATCGCCGGCCTTCGCGGTCCTTACCGGCGAGCCGGGCATCGGAAAGTCCCGGCTGGGTGCAGAGATCGTGGCGCGGGCCGAGGCCACCGGCGCCAGGGTGCTGCTCGGCCGCTGCTCGCAGGACGATGGCGCCCCGCCGCTGTGGCCGTGGCGCGCGGTCCTGTCCGGGCTGGGCATCGAGCTGCCGGAGTCCGGCCCGACCGACGACGTGGGCGCCTCGTTCCGTACGTGGGAGCGGATCGTCGGCGACATCGACGGTGCGGCAGCGGACCGGCTCACGGTGGTGCTGCTGGACGACCTGCACTGGGCCGACCCCTCGACGCTGCGGGTGCTCGGCCTGCTCACCGAGGTGGTGACCGCGGCCCGGCTGCTGGTGGTCGTGAGCTGGCGGGACCGCGAAGTCGGGCCCGCTCTGGCCGACGTCGCCGAGGCGCTGGCCCGCAGGCACGCCGTGCGCCTGGACCTGAGCGGGCTCTCGGAGGAGGCGGCGAGGGACGTCTTCACCGAGGTCAGCCACAACGAGATCACCCACGACCAGGCCGCGGCGCTCCGGGAGCGGACCGGCGGCAACCCGTTCTTCCTGGTGGAGTACGCACGGCTCGCGGGCGAGCGCTCCGACGTCGGTCGGCTGCTGGCCGAGCGTCAGCCCCCGGTCGCTGTGTCCGACGTCGTACGCCGGCGGCTCGGGAGGCTCGACGACGAGACGGTCGAGGCGCTGCGGATCGCCGCCGTGGTCGGCCGCCGGTTCGACACCGACACGCTGGCCGCCGTCGCGGGGACGGGTCCGGACGTGATGTTCGACCTGGTCGAGCCGGCGCAGGCCGCCGGGCTGGTGGCGGAGGAGGCGATCGACTGGCACGTGTTCACCCACGCGCTGGTCCGCGACACGCTGCTGACCGACTCCTCGGCATCGCGCCGCGCCCGCACCCACGGCCGGGTCGCCGAGGTGCTCGAGGCGTCGGTCGGGCGGGAGAGCGAAGTGGCGCTGCACTGGCTGGCGGCCGGCCCCGCGCACTCCGGACGGGCGTGGCGGGCCGCGGCCCGGGCTGCCGAGCAGGCGCGCGGTCTGCACGCGCACGAGGAGGCAGCCGACCTGCTGGTGGCGGCCCTCGACGCCTTGGACGGCGACCAAGCGGCTACCCCTGCCGATCGTTACGACCTGCTGCTCGGGCTGATCGAGGCCTACCGGTGGTCCGCCCGGCTCCCGGAGCTGGTCGGGGCGGTGGAACGGGCCATCGACGCCGCCGAAGAGCTGGGCGACCTGGAGCTCGCGGCCCGGGCCGCCCTCTCCGCCACCCAGGGCGGGCTGTGGCAGTCCGCGCCCGAGGGCGTCCTCAACGAGCGGGTCGTGGGGACCCTGCGCTCCGCCCTCGAGGCGCTGCCGCCCGGGGACGGGGATCTGCGCTGCCGGGTGCTGCTCGCGCTGGCGAACGAGGAAAGCACGGTCGTGCCGATGGCCGAGGGTCGCGTCCTCATCGACGAGGCCCTGGCGATGGCGGCCAGGATCGGCGACCCTCACCTGGAGCTGCACGCCAGGCAGGTCGCCTGCGCGACGATCTGGTCGCCGTCCGTCGCCGAGGAGCGGCTGGCCTGGAGCACCGAGGCGGTGACCCTCGCCCGGACCACGGAAGAGGACCAGGCGTTCGTGGTGTCGTCGACGCTGCGCACGGTGGTCCTCAGCGAGCTCGGCCGCGCCGACGAGATGGCCGCCGCGGCCGCGGTCACCCGGGCTGAGGCCGAGCGGCTCCGGATCCCGTACGGCGAGCTGGTGCTCGGCGCCGTGACCATGCCCTGGCTCGCCCTCGGTGGGCGGTTCGACGAGTGCGCCGAGCTGCTGGACCGGATGCAGCTGCTCGCGGGGCGGGTGAACGAGTCGTTCGGCGGCGAGTCGGTGGTGGCGGCGCAGGCGACGATCTGGATGTGGCAGGGCGAAACGGTGCGAGCGGCCGAGCTGCTGCACGACCTGGACCAGGAGCCCTACCAGCTGACCGCTCTCGTGGCCGCCCTGCTGTGGCGCGCCGGAGAGCCGGACCGGGCGAGGCAGCACCTCGACGACGACGCCCTGGAGCGGCTGCGGCAGGGCCCCGGAGAGACTCCGTTGTCGCTCTACCTCGACTGCCACGCCGCCGAGCTCGCCCTCCGACTGGGTGACGAGGACATGGCGCGCCGTTGCCACGACCGGATCGCGCCGTACGCCGGACGCACGGCTCAGGCCGGATCGGCGCTCAATGCCGGCCCGGTCGACACCTTCCTCGCCCTCGCGGCCGCAGCGATGGGTGATCGTGGCGCGGCGACCGAGCACGTGGAGGCGGCGCTCGCGCTCACGGACCGATGGCGGCTGGGCCTGGCTCGCACCTGGATCGAAGGGCTCCGCGACGAGCACGGTTTCTAGCGCGCGACCGATCCGCGCTGCGGTGTAACTTGGCGGCGTGCCGGACGCCCCAGATCGCCAGGAGCTCCTGACTGCCCTCACGACCGAGCACTTCACGCTGCAAGGTGCCAGAGCGCAGACGGCCAGCGAGAGTGCCTCCCGCGCCTCCCTCTACATCCTCTCGGTGTCGAGCACCCTGATCGCGCTGGGCTTCATCACCCAGACGTCGGAGACCGACCGGACCTTCGACGTCTTCGCCCTCATCGTCCTGCCGACGCTCTACCTGCTCGGCGTCTTCACGTTCGTGAGGGTGGTCGAGTGCGGCGCGGAGGACTACCGCTACGGCGTCGCAATCAACCGGATCCGCAACTACTACAAGCAGATCGCGGGCGACCAGGCGAAGCTGTTCCTGCTCTCGGGCTACGACGACGGGCACGGGGTGTTCGCCAACGCAGCGGTGCCGTCCGAGGGCCGGCGCCAGTACTTCACGTTCGCGACCATGGTCGCGGTGATCAACAGCGTGGTCGGCGCGAGCGCGATTGCGATCGCCCTGAACGCGATCGCCGATGCGCCGCTCTGGGTCTCCACGAGCGTCGGCGGCGTAGTGGGGCTGCTCTCGCTGGCCCTCCTGCTGCGACATGCAGACCGCCTGCTCGAACGGCGCGCCGGCAGCACCGAGTCGATCTTCCCGACCCCGGGAGCCTGACTCCGGCTAGCGTTCCCCGCCCGGCACCCAGAGCACGTCGCCGTCCTCGCGGTTGGCGTACCTCGCCAGGATGAACACCAGGTCGGAGAGGCGGTTGAGGTAGGTGATCGCCAGGACGTTCATGGTGTCGGCGTGCTGCTCGTGTGCGGCCCACGCCGACCGCTCCGCGCGCCGTACGACGGTACGCGCGACATGGAGGTGGGCGCCCCCAGGGGTGCCGCCGTTCAGGATGAACGAGCGCAGGTTCGGCAGCTCCTCGTTGTACTTGTCGCACCAGGCCTCGAGCCGGTCGACGTAGTCCTGCTCGATCCGCAGCGGGGGGTACTCCGGGTCGTCGACCACCGGGGTGCACAGGTCGGCACCCACGTCGAACAGGTCGTTCTGCACGTGGGTCAGCACCTTGACCACGTCGTCGTCGAGTCCACCTGTGGCAACGGCGAGCCCGAGGTGGGCGTTCGCCTCGTCGACGTCGGCGTACGCCTGCAGCCGGAGGTCGTTCTTGGTGGTGACGCTCATGTCACCGAGCCGGGTCTCGCCGCCGTCGCCGGTGCGCGTGTAGATCCGCGTCAGGTTGACCATGCAAGCAGGGTAGACGGGTAGTTCCAAGGGATCGTGCTTGCGAGCGGCGCTCAGCGCCGCGCTGGCAAGGCGCCGATGCGAAGGCAGACTGGGCGTCTTTCGAGCGTCGGCAACGCCGCCAGCGCGGATGATGAGCGTCGCGCAGCGCGCGAGACCTTGGGACTAGCCGTCAATCAGGCGTTGACGCTGCTCATGTCGGCATACCGGTCGCCGACCACCGCGTCGCGCGGCACCGCCGCCTCGAGGGCGGCGAGGTCGTGCTCGTCGAGGGTGACCTCGGCGGCGCCGACGTTCTCCTCGAGGTAGGAGACCCGCTTGGTGCCGGGGATGGGGGCCACGTCGTCGCCGCGGGAGAGCACCCAGGCGAGCGCGAGCTGGCCGGGCGTGCAGCCCTTGGACTCCGCAATCTGCTGCACCTCGGCGACCAGGGCCAGGTTGGCGTCCAGCGCCTCGCCCTGGAACCGCGGGAAGTATCCTGACCGGCGAGAGTCGCCGTCGTCGAGGGACTTTTCCGCGGTGATCCGGCCGGTGAGCAGTCCGCGGCCGAGCGGTGAGTAGGGCACCAGGCCGATCCCCAGCTCCCGGATCGTCGGCAGGATCTCGTCCTCGATGTCGCGGGTGAACAGCGAGTACTCCGATTGCAGGGCCGTGATCGGCGCGGTGGCCGCGGCGCGGCGGATCGTCGCCGGTGCCGCCTCGGAGAGACCCAGGTGACGGACCTTCCCGGCCGCCACCAGCTCGGCCATCGCGCCGACGGTCTCCTCGATCGGCACGGTCCGGTCGACCCGGTGCTGGTAGTAGAGGTCGATGTGGTCGACGCCCAGGCGCTGCAGGGAGGCGTCACAGGCAGCCCGGACGTACTCCGGGCTGCCGTTGATGCCGACCCGGGTGCCGTCGGGCAGCCGCTCGTTGCCGAACTTGGTGGCGAGCTGCACCTCGTCGCGTCGCCCGGCGATCGCCTTGCCGACAAGCTGCTCGTTCGTGAACGGCCCGTACATGTCGGCGGTGTCGAGGAAGGTGACCCCGAGGTCGAGGGCACGTCGGATGGTCGCCAACGCGGACTCCTCGTCGCGTCCGCCGTAGAACTCCGACATGCCCATGCAGCCGAGGCCGAGGGCGGAGACGGTGAGGGGAGAGACGGTGCCAAGGGTCCGGTGTTCGATGCTCATGTCACTCAGCCAACGCCTTGGAGTGCACTCCAGGTCAAGCCGACCTTGCGCTCACCGGCTCGACGGCGTCTTCGTAGATCGCGATCTTGTGGTCGATCGCCGCGAGATGCCCCTGCACCTCGGCCAGCTGGTCGAGCACCATGCGGCGGTGGGCGAGCAGCAGGTCGAGCCGGTCGTTCTCGTTGCCCGAGCCCGAGCGCACCAGCGCCGCGTAGTGGCGGACGTCGCGGATCGGCATGCCGGTGGCCCGGAGCCGGGTGACCATGCCGATCCAGTCCAGGTCGAGATCGGAGTAGCGGCGGTGCCCGGTGCTGGACCGCCCGACCGGACTCAGCATCAGTCCGTCGCGCTCGTAGTAGCGCAGGGTGTCGGCCGTCAGGCCGGTCAGCTCCGCGGCCCGCCCGATGGTGACGCCGGTGTCCGTCATCCCTCCATGGTGCCCCGGTGGTTGAAATACTCATCAAACTCGCAAGAATTCCAACGCAACCCTTCATGGCTCCACGGCGTCATAGTGGGTACAAAGGTTCATTACCTTCGAGGAGGGCTGCGCACGTGAAGATCACCACCGATGGCGCGACTCTCGTGCTCAGCGGTGACTTCGACGTACGCAGCACCTGGCTGGTCCGGGCAGCGATCTACGACCACCTCGCCGCACAGGGCGAGGGCAACGTGCACATCGACCTGACCGATGTCCGACTGGTCGACCTGACCGCCCTGAGGGTCCTGGCCGTGGCGACTCGCGAGGCGAGCCGGGCCGGTCAGCACCTGACCCTCCGAGGCTGCGGGCCCGCGATGCGGCGCCTCCTCCACCTCTCCCACCTGATCCGGGTCGTGGAGCTCGAGCGCGAGGCCGCGACCGCCTGACTGGCACTCCGCCCTGCGGGCGGTCGCGAGCCTCGACCAGCTGTTTCGAATTGGTCACATGGCGTGTCGGAAACCCCACACGTCCACGGTGTTACCAAGCGGTAGCCCACGTCCTACGCTCGTTTCATGACCGAGAAGGACGGGCCCTGGGTGATGCGCACCTACGCCGGGCACTCGACGGCCGAGGCGTCCAACGCGCTCTACCGGACCAACCTCGCCAAGGGCCAGACCGGCCTGTCGGTGGCCTTCGACCTGCCCACCCAGACCGGCTACGACCCCGACTCGCCGCTCTCGCGCGGCGAGGTCGGCAAGGTCGGCGTACCAGTGCCGCACCTCGGTGAGATGCGCAAGCTCTTCGACGAGATCCCGCTCACCGAGATGAACACCTCGATGACCATCAACGCGGTCGCGATGTGGATGCTCGCGATGTACCAAGTCGTCGCCGAGGAGCAGAACCCAGACCTGTCGCCCGAGGAGGTCGCCGCGCAGCTCGCGGGCACCACCCAGAACGACATCATCAAGGAGTACCTGTCACGCGGGACCTATGCATTCCCGCCCGAGGCGTCGATGCGCCTGATCGCCGACATGATCGCCTACACGGTCCACCAGATCCCGAAGTGGAACCCGATCAACATCTGCAGCTACCACCTGCAGGAGGCCGGCGCGACGCCGACCCAGGAGCTCGCCTACGCGCTGTGCACGGCGATTGCGGTCCTCGACACGGTCAAGAACGCCGGCGAGATCTCCGAGGACGACTTCGACAAGGTCGTCGGCCGGATCTCGTTCTTCGTCAACTCCGGCGTGCGGTTCGTCGAGGAGACCTGCAAGATGCGGGCCTTCGCGCAGCTGTGGGACGAGATCACCAGCGAGCGCTACGGCGTGCAGGATCCCAAGATGCGGCGGTTCCGCTACGGCGTCCAGGTCAACTCACTCGGCCTGACCGAGGCCCAGCCCGAGAACAACGTGCAGCGGATCGTGCTCGAGATGCTCGGCGTGACGCTCTCCAAGAGCGCCCGTGCCCGCGCGGTACAGCTGCCCGCCTGGAACGAAGCTCTCGGGCTGCCGCGCCCCTGGGACCAGCAGTGGTCGCTGCGGCTGCAGCAGGTGCTGGCCTTCGAGTCGGACCTCCTCGAGTACGACGACATCTTCGACGGCTCGCACGTGATCGAGGCCAAGGTGGGCGAGCTGGTCGAGGGCGCCCGCGCCGAGATCGACCGGGTCCAGGCCATGGGTGGGGCGATCGCCTCGGTCGAGTACATGAAGTCAGAGCTGGTCTCCTCGCACGCCAGCCGGCGGGCCCGGATCGAGAGCGGCGACGAGATCATCGTCGGCGTCAACCGGTTCGAGACCACCGAGCCCTCGCCACTGACCGCGGACCTCGACGCCGCGATCATGGCGGCCGACCCCGAGGCCGAGAAGACGGCACTCGCCAGCGTCAACGCGTGGAAGGCCGGGCGCGACGAGGCCGAGGTCGCCGATGCGCTGGCCGAGGTCACCGCTGCCGCCAAGACCGACACCAACCTGATGGGTCCGACGCTGGTCGCCGCGCGCGCCGGTGCCACGACGGGTGAGTGGGCCGCGACCCTGCGCGAGGTCTTCGGTGAGTACCGCGGCCCGACGGGGGTCAGCGGTGCGGTCACTGTGTCATCGGCGGGCTCGGCAGGGGCCGAGCTGGCGGCCGTCCGGACCAGGGTCAAGGAGACCGGTGAGGAGCTGGGGAGCCGACTGCGACTGCTGGTCGGCAAACCGGGCCTCGACGGGCACTCCAACGGCGCAGAGCAGGTCGCCGTACGCGCCCGCGATGCGGGGTTCGAGGTGGTCTACCAGGGCATCCGGCTGACCCCCGAGCAGATCGTCTCGGCGGCGATCGCGGAGGACGTGCACTGCGTCGGGCTGTCGATCCTTTCCGGCTCCCACATGGAGCTGGTGCCTACCGTGCTCGAGGGACTGCGCGAGGCCGGGCTGGTCGACGTACCCGTGATCGTCGGGGGAATCATCCCCGACTCCGACGGACGCCGGCTGCTGGAGGAGGGGGTCGCGGCGGTCTACACGCCCAAGGACTTCGGGCTCACCGAGATCATGGACGGCATCGTCGACGTGATCCGGAAGGCGAACGGGCTCAGCTGAGGCCGAGTAGCGTGCGTGCATGCGGCACACGCTGGACACCGACTATCTGGTGGTCGGCGCCGGTGCCTCGGGGCTGGCGTTCACCGACGCACTGATCGACCACGCCGACGTGCAGGTGGTGGTGGTCGACCGCCGGCACGGCCCGGGCGGGCACTGGCTGGACGCCTATCCGTTCGTCCGGCTGCACCAGTCCTCGATCTTCTACGGCGTCGCGTCGACCCAGCTCGGGGACGGCAGCCTCCAGCCGGACGGTCCCGAGGCCGGTCTGCAGGAACGGGCGACCGCGCCGGAGATCTGCGCCTACTACGTCCGGGTGATGGAGCGCCTGGTGCGCTCCGGGAAGGTCACCTTCCTCTCGGGCTGCGACTACCTGGGTGAGGGCCGGGTCCGGTCCCGCGTCTCCGGGCACGAGCACCAGGTCCGGGTACGCCGGCGGGAGGTCAACGCGCACTACCTCGAGCCGCTCATCCCGGCGACCACGCCGGCACCTTTCGCCGCGGAACCCGGCATGGTGATCCCGGTCCATCAGCTGGTGTCCCTCGGTGCCACGCCGGGACAGTTCGTCATCGTGGGTTCGGGCAAGACCGCCACGGACGCCTGCGTCTGGCTGCTCGGAAATGGCGTCGATCCCGACGCGATCTGCTGGATCCGGCCCCGAGAGCCGTGGATGTTCAATCGAGCCGTGATCCAGCCGGACCCGGCTGTCTTCACCGGCCTGGTCGCCGACTTCGTCGAGGCCGGCCGGGGCGCGAGGTCGGTGGACGACCTGTTCCTGCGTCTCGAGGCAGCAGGCGTGATGCTGCGAATCGACCGGGGGCTGGTGCCGACCATGGCCCGGGCGCCGACGCTCGCCGAGTGGGAGCTGGACCTGCTGCGCAGCATCGAGAACGTCGTGCGGCTCGGCCACGTGCGGGCAGTGCGCACGGGGGAGATCGAGCTCGACGGCGGGACGATCGAGATGGCCCGGGACGCACTGGTCGTGCACTGCGCCGGCGCCGGGCTGCGCGACGAGCCGGCGGTGCCGATCTGGGGCGAGGGCGGCATCGTCATCCAGCCGATCCGGAGCGGCTTCCCCTCCTTCGGCGCGGCGCTGGCGGGGTACGTCGAGGCCACGCGCGATGACGACGACGAGAAGAACCGGCTGTGCCCGTCGACGCCGTACGGGAACTCGCCGCAGGACTGGGTGCGGATGATGGTGCTCGGCGCCCGGGCCACGACGTCGTTCGGCTCGGAGGCGGACATCCACGGGTGGGCGCAGGACTGCCTGCTGAACCCCGCCCGGGTCGCGCCCGAGCACCGGGCGCGGCCGGACGTTCTGGCCGCCCAGGCACGGGTGGCCGAGCACGCCTGGCCGGGAATGGCGCGGCTCACGGATCTTGCCGGGCTATGACGCGAGCCACAGTTAGGTAAGGCGAGCCTTAGCGTCCTGTAGGGTGCGGTCCGTGGGAAAGACCCGGAAGCTCCCGAAGGTGGAGTGCTGCGTGTCCAAGAAGCGCTGCGGCCGCTGCCCCATCCGGATGATGAAGGACGGCACTCTTCCCCTCGGCTACACGGTCAAGAAGCGCAAGCTGGTCCGGGTCGACGGCAAGAAGGTCAAGAAGAAGCAGCTCGCCAAGGCCGCCTGAGCCGACCGCCTTCGCCACCTCTAGGATCGGTCGCATGCCCGCCCCGCGCTTCACCGAACAGCTCAACCTCCAGATCGGCAACGAGCTGGCCGCGCACAACCAGTACCTCGCGGTCGCCGTGCACTACGACGCGGAGACGATGCCCCGGATGGCGGCGTTCTTCTACACGCAGGCGCTCGAGGAGCGCGACCACGCGATGATGATGATCCAGTACCTCCTCGACACCGACGCCGAAGTGGTCATCCCCGCGGTCGAGGCGACGGTCTCGAAGTTCGAGGACGTGGTCGCGCCGGTCCGGCTGGCCTTCGAGCAGGAGAAGCGGGTCACCGAGCAGATCAACACGCTGCTGACCATCGCCCGCGAGGAGAACGACTTCGCCTCCGAGCAGTTCATGCAGTGGTTCATCAAGGAGCAGGTCGAGGAGATGGCCACGATGAGCGACCTTCTCGCCGTGGTCACCCGCAACGCCGACGACATCGAGGACATCGAGGAGTACGTCGCGCGCGAGCACAGCGGCGGCGACACCGATCCCACCGCGCCCCGGATCGCCGGGGCCTGAGCCGCTAGCCGGGCGGCCGCGACGTTGCGGTCGAGTTCGGACAGAACGCCTCTCGCGGCGAGCCGGTGTGGACCTCCTCCGGGAGGTCGAGCTCGACGGTGTCGTCGAACATCCCCGCGGTCTCCGTGCGTACGGCGACCCGGGTGACGAACGAGCCGGCGCGCGAGGACAGCGTCTCGCACCCGGCCATGTGCAGCGACAGCGTGAACTCCTCCGCCTCGCCCGGCGGGATCGTGCCCTCGCTGATCGAGGTGATCGTGAACAGCCGGGTCGGGGCCTGCTCGTCGGCCAAGGCGGTGACGCGCACCGGCAGGCGGCCGTCGTTGGCGATCCGGAACGTGTAGCGCAGGGTGCCGCCGTCGGCGTACCGGACCTGGCGGATGGTGCTGTCGCCGACCTCGAACACCGCCGAGGCCTCGGTACCGGCCACCGCGGTGGGGCCCTCGGCCGACAGGGACGGCGTGCCGCGCGCGACGGCGATCCCGCCGCCGGCGACGAGCAGGACCAGCAAAGCGACGAGCAGCAGGAACCTACGCAGCACCTGTGCTCCCCGGGCGTCGCCGGCGCAGGCCGACGATCAGGGTGATGCCCCCGGCTACGGCGAGCAAGGGGCCGGTGGGCCCGTCGGCGTCGCTCGCCGGAGCGGCTGTCGGGTCGGCGCCGACCCGGCCCTTCGGACGGGTCGGGTTGTCGAACCAGGTGCACAGCGGCGGGTGCCGGAAGATCGGGTCAGCGCGGTCGTACTCGCTGCAGGTGAGGAACTCGGCGTCCTTCACCGGCAGCCCCGGCAGCAGGATCGAGCCGCCGGCCTTGCAGGGTCGCGGCGGCACCACGAAGTTGTCGGTGGCCTTGCCGTGCGAGGACCGGTTGCGCGCCCAGCAGTTGCCGATCCCCGCGTCATCCCACCAGTGGTCCATGCCGTTGTGCCGGACCTTGCCGTCCTTGGTGAACCCCATGTGGTTGTCGGTGGTGTGGTTGTGGTGCGAGGTGTCGAAGAGCTTGGCCGGGTCGAACTCGTCCCGGAGCGGTGCCGGCACCCAGAACTGCATGGTGCCGTAGCGCCAGTTGTCGTAGATCCAGTTGTGGTCGGTGCGGTTGTAGTTGCCGCCGGCGATCAGCACCCCGGTGCCGACGGGGGTCGGGATCACCGGGCAGACGGTGCCGCGGATGTAGCCGCGCTTGGGCATCGGCTTGTCACAGATCCCGGTGTCGACGTACCGCAGGTAGTAGTTCTCGTTGTTGCTGTAGACCTCGTTGTAGCTCCACCGGGCGTGGTCCTGCGGCAACCCGGGGTGGCCGGGGAACAGTGAGTCGGTCGCGATCCCGGTGGCGTTCTTGAAGAACTTGTTGTGGTGCGCCCAGATCGAGTTGCCGGCGGTGCCGGAGTAGCCGAGCGTGTTGTGGTGGCTCCGGTTGTTGCGGATCTCGATGGCGTAGCGCTTGACCTTCAGCCGCTTGTTGTTGGCGTTGAGGTCCGAGCCCGAGCCTGGATAGATGCCGGAGTCGCCGTTGTAGTAGTTGTTCGTGCGCTGGATCAGGCCGTGGTCGCTGGCGAACGCGAGGATGCCGTACTCGTCGTTGCCGCGGGTGGTGAGCCGGTCGAGCACGAACCCGTCGGTCTCGAGCACGTAGACCGAGTTGAACTCGGCCTGCTGGAACGTCATGTTCGTGAGGTACGAGCCGCCGGCCCGGTCCAGGCGGATCGCGTTCAGCTTCTTGAAACGGTTGTTGACCAGTACGTCGGTCATCCGCCGGCCGGTGCCCACGATCTGGGTCCCGCAGAACCTGCTGTCGCAGTGGATCGACCTGTTGCCGGGGGTGCGGTCGCCGAACAGCGAGATCAGGTTGAGATTGTGCGGGCACTTGCGCTGGTCGGCGTACGACAGCCCGATCGGGTTGGTGGTGTCGTCGGCCTCGGCGGCCAGTCCGTCCGGCTCGGGCGGGGCCTCGGTGGAGGTGATGCTGCCGATGTACTCCGAGCTCTGCAGTGGTGTGCGGGAGGCGGAGCCGAGGTGCGAGCAGTAGTGGGTGCGCTTGTTGCCGGCGTACTTGCGCTCCTCGTAGACGCCGGGCAGCACGTAGATCGAGGTCTTGCGCTTCTGGATGCTGTTGATGGCGTCCTGGATCGAGCCGAACCGGCAGCGGCGCAGCAGCTGCTGGTTGAGCCGCTTGCGGCCACCGTCGGGCATCTTCGCGATCCGGGCTCGCGACCCGGGTCGGCAGACCACCCGGCTGTTGGGGTTGTCGTAGCCGAGGAACGCCGGGCGCTTGCCGGTGCCGTCGGGGAACTGAGCTGGTCGCTCTTCGTGCGCACCGGCCGAGGTGGCGGTGGCGGCGAGGAGCCCGCCGGCGAGCAGGGCGGGGACGAACAGGAGCAGGACGAGACGGAGCAGACGCGGCATCGAGACCCCTTTCGAGAGTTTCCAACGCCGCGGTGTGACGCGGGTTACGTGCGGGTAGCAGACTCGGGCCTGTGCAACGCGTGATCGTGGTGGGTGCCGGCGTCGTCGGGCTGAGCTGCGCCGTGCGGCTGCTCGAGGCGGGGCACCGCGTGGACGTGGTCGCCCGCGACCTGCCGCTGGAGACGACGTCGGCCGTGGCCGCGGCGATCTGCTACCCCTACCGCGCGGCGCCGCAGGACCGCGTCGCCGCGTGGACGGCCCGCTCCTACGCGGCGTTCGACGAGCTGACGGCCGAGCCGGAGGCCGGGGTGAGCATGCTCGAGGGCACAGAAGTGCTGCGGACCTCGGAGCCGGATCCGTGGTGGGCGGGCGTGGTCCCGTCCCTGCGCCGGGAGACCGCGCTGCCGGACGGGTACGTCGACGGCTGGGCCTTCACCACGGCCGTCGTCGAGATGCCGGTCTACCTGGCCTGGCTCGGCCGGCGGGTGCTGGACCTGGGCGGCACCCTCACCCGGCTCAACCTGCGCGAGCTGCCGGCCGGCGGCGACGCCGTCGTGAACTGCAGCGGCCTGGGCGCTCGCCTGCTCGGGGCCGACACCTCGGTGCAGCCGGTCAGCGGTCAGGTCGTGTACGTCGAGCAGTTCGGCCTGGACCGGTGGTGGCTCGACGGCGGCTCGCCCGAAGGCCCGACGTACGTCATCCCGCGCTCGCACGATGTCGTGGTGGGTGGCACCGACGTCGAGGGCGACTGGAGCCGGACGCCCGCACCCGAGACGGCGGAGTCGATCCTTGAGCGCGCAGCGCGACTGGTACCCGAGGTAGGCACCGCCAAGGTGATCAGGCACAAGGTGGGGCTGCGTCCGGCCCGGCCCACCGTGCGGCTGGAGCGCGAGGGCCAGGTGGTGCACTGCTACGGCCACGGCGGCGCCGGGGTCACGCTGAGCTGGGGATGCGCGGACGAGGTCGTCGAGCTACTTGCGGCGCCGGTGCAGGCCCACAGCGGCCGCCACGCCGCCGAGTAGGCCGACAGCCGCCCCGATCAACGCGCCCCAGTCGTCGTCGACTGCGCGCCCGATCAGCGAGCCGATCACGGCGCCGGCCAGCACGATGCAGGCCAGCAGCACGTTGTGGAACATCTCCTGGAGGAAGATCCGGCTGAACGACTCGCCCGGCCCCATCGGCTCACCCCGCGCGTCCAGCGGGATCGCCCGGACCACGGCGTCGGCGTTGAGTGCGCCGTGGATGTGCGGGAACGCTCGGTCGGCACCCTCCGGCACCTCCTCGATCACCGGCGCCGTGAGCTTCTCCGGGTCGATCGCGAGCAGCACCAGCGGTTCGGTCACATCGGCGTAGAACATGGTCCGCACGTCCTGCCACTGATCCTCATGGCTCGCGTGGATGAACCCCTCTTCGGCGAGCGTGCGACCCAGCGTCGAGGTGGTGTAGCTCCCGGATCGCTGCGCCGCCGTCCAGTCCGCGGCAGTGGCGATGTGGAAGATCCGGGACACCCAGTCACCCTAGGGGCCCGGAACCGTTCAGAAGAGCCGGTGGCTCGGGTCGTCGAGGCCGCGGAGGGCGTCGTAGTCGACGACCGCGCACGCGATGCCGCGGTCGGTGGCGAGGACACGGGCCTGGGGCTTGATCTCCTGCGCCGCGAAGATGCCGCGGACGGGAGCCAGCAGCGGGTCGCGGTTGAGCAGGTCGAGGTAGCGGGTGAGCTGCTCGACGCCGTCGATCTCCCCGCGCCGCTTGATCTCGACGGCCACCGAGGCGCCGCCGGCATCACGGCACATCAGGTCGACCGGGCCGATGGCGGTGGGGAACTCGCGGCGGACCAGGGTCAGGCCGTCACCCAGCGTCGCCGGGTGCTCGGCCAGCAGCTCCTGGAGGTGCTTCTCGACGCCGTCCTTCTGCAGGCCCGGGTCGACGCCGAGCTCGTGGCTCGAGTCGTGGTGGATCTCCTCGATCAGGATCCGCAGCGTGTCATCCGTCTTGCTGGTGACGGTCCACTCGACCGCGCCGTCGTCGTTCGTGCCCTCTCGCAGGGTGCACGGGGGAGACATCCAGTTCAGCGGCTTGTAGGAGCCGCCGTCGGAGTGCACCAGCACGGAGCCATCCGCCTTGATCATCAGCACCCGGGTGGCCATCGGGAGGTGGGCGGTCAGCCGGCCGGCGTAGTCGACCTGGCAGCGGGCGACGACGAGTCTCACGAGGCAGGAATCTACCCACAGTCGCGCAAGTTACCGGTCAGTGAACCCGCCGCGAGAGGGCAACTGGGCCGTGGAATGATGCGCGCCATGACCAGCAGCGCGCCTGAAGCAACCCCCCGCACGTTCTCCACGATCGGCATCGTCGGCCTCGGCACGATGGGTGCCGGCATCGGCGAGGTGTTCGCCCGCAACGGCTTTCGGGTGATCGGGGTCGAGCTGAACGACGAGAGCGTGGAGCGCGGTCGTCAGCACTTCGAGAACTCCACGGGGCGGGCGGTCAAGCGCGGCAAGCTCACCGAGGAGGAGCAGGCCGAGCTGCTCGGCCGGATCACCTACACGACGTCTCTGAAGGACCTCACCGACGCCGACTTCGTGGTCGAGGCGGTGGTCGAGTCGCTGGAGACGAAGAAGAAGATCTTCGCGGAGCTCGAGGCGATCGTCTCCCCGGACGCGATCCTGGCCACCAACACCTCGTCCCTGTCGGTGACCGAGATCTCCACGGCCAACGCCCACCCGGGCCGGGTCATCGGCGTGCACTTCTTCAACCCGGCCCCGGTCCAGAACCTCGTCGAGATCGTGCGCACCGTGGTCACCGAGCCGGACGTGCTGGCCGACGTAGAGGCCCTGGTCGAGAAGATCGGCAAGAACCCCGTGGTCTGCGGGGACAAGGCCGGGTTCATCGCCAACACCCTGCTGTTCGGCTACCTCAACCACGCGGTCGCGATGTTCGAGGGGCGCTACGCGACCCGCGAGGACATCGATGCCGCGATGCGTTACGGCTGCGGCTACCCGATGGGCCCGCTCGCCCTGCTCGACCTGATCGGCCTGGACACGGCGTACGAGATCCTGGAGACGATGTACCGCCAGGGCCGCGACCGGCTGCACGCCCCGGCCCCGATCCTCAAGCAGATGGTCACCGCCGGGATGCTCGGCCGGAAGACCGGCCGCGGCTTCTACACCTACGAGGACGTCGACAGTTCGGTCGTCGTGCCCGACGCCCTGACCCCGTCGGCCGACGAGCAGCCGCAGCTGCGCCGCGACATCAAGCTGGTGGGCGTGGTCGGCACCGGGACGATGGCGACCGGCATCGTCGAGGTCTTCGCCAAGAGCGGGTACGACGTCCTCTACGTCGGCCGCTCGCAGGCCAAGGTCGACGGCGTCCGCGCCACGATCGAGAAGTCGCTCGACAAGGCGATCCAGCGGGGCAAGCTCGAGGAGTCGGCCAAGGCCGAGGTCCTGGACCGGCTCACCGGCAGCATCTCGCTCGACGACCTCAAGGACGTCGACATCGCGGTCGAGGCGATCGCCGAGGACCTGCACGTGAAGACCACGCTCTTCGAGAACCTCGACGAGATCTGCAAGGACGGCGCGATCCTGGCCACGACCACGTCGTCGCTGCCGATCATCGCCTGCGCCCAGGCGACCGGCCGCCCCAAGGACGTCATCGGGATGCACTTCTTCAACCCGGCCCCGGTCATGAAGCTGGTGGAGGTCGTCTCGACCGTGTCCACCGACGAGGAGGTCGCCGAGACGACGCGGGCGCTGTGCGCGAGCGTCGGCAAGGTCGCCGTCTCCTGCGCCGACCGCGCCGGATTCATCGTCAACGCGCTGCTCTTCCCCTACCTCAACGACGCGGTCAAGATGCTCCAGGCCCACTACGCCACAGCTGATGACATCGACATCGCGATGAAGCAGGGCTGCGCGCTGCCGATGGGCCCGTTCGAGCTCCTCGACGTCGTGGGCAACGACGTCTCACTGGCCATTCAGCGGGAGCTCTACCTGGAGTTCCGCGAGCCCGGGTTCGCGCCCGCGCCGCTACTGGAGCACCTGGTCACCGCGGGCTACCTCGGGCGCAAGACCCAGCGCGGGTTCCGGGACTACACCCGCCAGTAGGCAGCGTGTGGGCGCCGTGCCGGGGTACCTGGCGCCATGAGCTCGGTCGAGACCGGACGCATGAGAGGAGCCGTCATGCCGATGCCACCGCCCAAGCCGTCCACTGAGGGAAAGCGCGACCGCCACGTCACTCACGAGCAAGGGCAGCTGGTGCGCGCGCTGCAGGCGAACGGACCCTTGGACCCGATCGAGCTCGCCAGAATCGTGGGCGCGTCGTACTGGGAAGGCGACCGGTACGACCGGGCACTCGCGTTCGCCGTCTCGGACGGCCTCGTCTACCGCACCGGTGACGGCAGGGTGGCCGCGAGCTGAGCCGAACCGGGCGTCAGACCGCGGCCGGCAGTGCCTTCATCGTGGGCGCGCCACCCAGCGCCTTCTGGCGGGAGTCCCGCACCATCCGCCCCAGCCGCTTGAGCTGCTTGGGCGAGTTCTTGAGGGTCGTCTCGGCCAAGAAGCCGTTGGGCAGCGAGAGCCGGAAGACCTTGTGCCATGCCGAGGCGACCTGCTTGACCATCGGCGCGGAGTGGTACTTCAGCCCGTAGCGCTTGAACAGGTCCTGGATCTCGCGGGAGATCTCGGCGTAGCGGTTGCTGGGCAGGTCCGGGAAGATGTGGTGCTCGATCTGGTGGCTCAGGTTGCCGCTCATCAGGTGCATGAGCTTGCTGCCACGGATGTTGGCCGAGCCGAGCATCTGCCGGAGGTACCACTGGCCGCGGCTCTCCTTGGGGTCGATCGCCTCGAGCTCGAAGGTCTCGACGCCCTCGGGGAAGTGCCCGCACATGATCACCGAGTGGCTCCACACGTTGCGGACGAGGTTGGCGATCGCGTTGGCGGCCAGGGTGCGGCGCCAGCCGTATCCGGACAGCAGCGGGTTGATGACGTAGTCCTTGGTGGCCTGCTTGCGGACCTTGTTCAGGGTGGAGTTCAGGTCGTCGCGCAGCGCAGGGGTCAGCCCCTTCTCCTTGCGGAGGTGCTCGCCGAGGTCGAGGTCGAACATCGCGATGCCGTACTCGAAGATGCAGGCGGTGACGAAGTTCTGCACCGGCTGGAACAGGTGGCGCGGCTGCCACGGCTGGTCCTCGTCGACCCGCATGATGCCGTAGCCGAGGTCGTTGTCCTTGCCGAGGATGTTCGTGTACGTGTGATGCCGCTGGTTGTGGGCGCGCTGCCACAGCTCAGGGGGCGACGCGTGGTCCCAGTCCCAGGTGGTGGAGTGGATCTTCGGGTCGCGCATCCAGTCCCACTGGCCGTGGAGAACGTTGTGCCCGATCTCCATGTTGTCGAGGATCTTGGCGACCGACAGCCCGACCGTGCCGAGCAGCCACGCGCCAGGGAACCGGCCCGCAATGAGCAGGGCGCGGCTGCCGAGCTCGATCTTGCGGTGGGCGGCGATCACCCGACGGATGTACGCCGCGTCGCGCTCGCCGAGGCTGGAGAAAACGCGTTCCCTCAGGGCGTCGAGCTCCCGACCGATCTGATCGATGTCGTCCGGGGTCAGATGTGCGACCTGGCTGTCTGTTCGTTTTTCCAAAGCTGTCATGTGACCTCAAAGCGTACGGGTCTTTGGTGAACGCAGCGTATCGGGACGCGTCCGTAGACTCACAGCATGGATGTGGTGATCCTTCTGGTCCTTGTGGCCGCTGTGGTGGCCGTGGTCGCTGTGACGAGTCGGCGGCGCAAGCAGCGTGAGCTGGAGCGCAAGGCCGAGGAGCTCGAGCCGGTGAAAAAGCTGGCCTTCGAGGACATCACCGCGCTCGGTGTCGACCTGCAGGAGTTCGACCTCGAGCTGGCCGGGCGCGAGCTCGACGCCGGCGCTAATGCCGACTACCAGCGGGCGCTGGACGCCTACGAGTCGGCCAAGTTCGCCGGCGACCGGATCGAGGAGCCGGAGGACATCAAGAACATCACCACGATCCTCGAGGACGGTCGCTACGCCATGGCCTGCGTGCGGGCCCGGGTGGCCGGTGACCCGCTGCCGACCCGGCGACCGCCGTGCTTCTTCGACCCGCGCCACGGGCTCTCGGTCACCGACGTCCCCTACACGCCGCCGGGAGGCACGCCGCGCGACGTACCCGCCTGCGCTCTGGACGCCGAGCGGGTTGAGGCCGGCGCCGACCCCGACACCCGGATGGTCATGGTGGGCTCGCGCCGCGTGCCCTACTACCAGGGCGGCCGCGCCTACGCGCCGTACGCTGCGGGCTACTTCGGTGCCTTCGGCCCGATGGACGTGATGTTCATGGGCCTGATGTTCGGCGCGTTCGGCGGATTCGAGGGCATCGGAGACGGGATCGGCGCGATGGGTGAGGGAGTGGGCGACATGTTCGGCGGCATCGGCGACGGCGTCGGCGACATGTTCGACGGCGGCTTCGACTTCTGATGCGCCTCGCGCGCCTGCTGGTGCCCGTGCTGTTGTCCGTCGCCCTCGCCGCGCCGGCGGCGGCCGACGTCGACCCGCCGCCCATGGACACCGATGTCGACTACCAGCTCGGCGGCGCCACACCGATGCCGGCGCACGTCGGCATCGTGGTCCGGGACCGCCGGGCCGCGCCCGCCAACGGTCGCTACAACGTCTGCTACGTCAACGGCTTCCAGACCCAGCCCGACGAGCGGCGGTTCTGGAAGCAGCGGATGCGCCTGGTCCTCAAGCGCAACGGGAAGCCGATCGTCGACGAGGCGTGGGGCGAGTGGCTGCTCGACATCCGCACCAAGGCGAAGCGCGAGGCGCTGGCCCGGATCATCGGCCGCTGGACCGAGCGGTGCGCCGACGACGAGTTCGCGGCGGTGGAGTACGACAATCTCGACTCGTTCACCCGCAGTCACCGGATGCTGAAGCGCAAGCACGCGATCGCCTTCGCCCGGCTGCTGGTACGCCGCGCACACGCGGCCGACCTGGCGGTGGGGCAGAAGAACCTCGCCGGCTTCGCCGGCTCCCGGATCGGCTTCGACTTCGCGGTGGCCGAGGAGTGCGCGCGCTACCGCGAGTGCCAGCGGTACGTCGCGTCGTACGGCCGAAGGGTGCTGGTGATCGAGTACCGCAAGCGCGACTTCCGCAGGGCGTGCCGGACGTATTCCGACGAGCTGGCGATCGTGCTGCGCGACCGCGACCTCACCCCCGCTGGGATCCGCCGGTGGTGCTGAACGAGCTGCACACCACGACGATGGGCGACCACGGGTCGCCCATCGTCTTCTGCCACGGACTGTTCGGCCAGGGGCGCAACTGGACCCAGATCGGCAAGGCGCTGGCCGACGAGCACCGGATCCTGCTCGTCGACCTGCCGCACCACGGACGCTCCTCGTGGAGCGAGCGCTTCGACTACCTGGACGTCTCCGACCAGGTGGCCGGGCAGCTGTCGGCGGACGAGCCGGTGACTCTGGTCGGCCACTCGATGGGCGGCAAGGCGGCGATGGTCCTGGCGCTGCGCCATCCCGAGCTGGTCGAGCGGCTCGTCGTCGTCGACGTCGCACCGGTGGCCTACGACCGGATGGGGGAGTTCTCGGGCTACGTCGAGGCGATGCAGGGCCTGGACCTCGACTCCCTGTCCCAGCGCGGCGACGCCGACGCCGCGCTGGAGGCGGCCGTGCCGAACCCGACGGTCCGCAGCTTCCTGCTGCAGAACCTCCGGAGGGACGGCGACGGCTGGCGCTGGCAGGCCAACCTCGACGTACTGGGGGAGGACCTGCGCGTGATCGGCGGCTGGCCGGAGGACCAGCTGGCCGGCCTGGCGCCGTACGACGGTCCGGTGCTGTGGGTCTCGGGCCAGAACTCCGACTACGTGCGAGACGAGCACTATGCCGCGATGGACCGGCTGTTCCCGCGCAATCGGCGCGTCACCGTGAAGGGCGCCGGGCACTGGGTGCACTCGGAGCGACCCGAGGTGTTCCTCGAGGTGCTCCGACAGTTCATCGGCTGAGCGAGGGCTCAGCCGATCGACTGGCGGGCGCGGTAGGCCGCGACCGCGTTGCGGTTGCCACAGGTGGTCGAGCAGAACCGGCGGGACCGGTTGCGCGAGAGGTCGAGCACCACGCCCTCGCAGTCGTCGTCGGCGCAGACCCCGAGGCGGGACATCTCGTCGGCGCGGATGACGTCGATCATCGCCATCGCCGTCTCCACGCAGATCCTGGTCGGGAGCGCGGAGTCGGGGTCGACCGCATGCACGTGCCAGTCCCACTCATGGTGTCGCACCAGCTGGGGGACCGCCTGGGCGTCGGAGAGCATCTCGTTGACGATCTCCACCGCGTCGTCCCGGTTGGCGGTGAGCAGCTCACGCAGGCGGGGCCGCATGCTGCGGACCGCCTCGAGCTCGGCCGGAGTGTGGTCACGGCGCCCGGTGAACTCGTACCCTTGGTAGAACGCGTCGAGGTCCTCGATCGTGTCCAGCGTGTCCGGCGGCAATGCCGAGTTGGCCAGGGTGACCGCCGCTTGGAGCGAGACCTCCGTGTCATGAGCAAACACCATTTTGACATATTACACCTACTGCCGTACCGTCATTACCTATGGCGACGGTGGCACATGACACGCAACCCACGGAGGCGGCCAGTTCCCGGACCGCCGCCGGCCTCGGGTTCGCGCTGCTGTCGGCCATCGCCTTCGGTCTCTCCGGTGCACTCGCCAGGCCGTTGCTCGAGGCCGGCTGGAGCGCCGGCGCCACCGTGCTGGTCCGGATCGGCCTGGGAGCGCTGATCGTGGTGCCGTTCGGCGTCCACGCGCTGCGCGGCCGCTGGCACCTGATCCGGCGCAACGCCGGCCTGATCACGCTCTACGGCGCGTTGGCCGTCGCGGGCGCGCAGTTCTGCTACTTCTCCGCGGTGCAGTACATGCAGGTCGGACCGGCCATCCTCATCGAGTTCACCGCGCCGGCCGCCGTCGTCGTGTGGCTGTGGCTGGTGCACGGCCAGCGGCCGGGGCCGATCACGCTCAGCGGCGCCGCGGTGGCGGCGTTCGGCCTGGTCCTGGTGCTGGACCTCCTGTCGGGTGCCGATCTCAGCATGGCCGGTGTCTTGTGGGCCCTGGGCGCGATGGTCGGCGCCGCGACGTACTTCCTGATCTCGGGCGACGAGAGCACCGGCCTGCCACCGCTCACGCTCGCCGCCGGCGGCCTGGTTGTCGGCGCCGTGGTGCTGGGCGGGCTGGGTCTGGTCGGCGTGCTGCCGATGCGGGCGAGCACCGAGTCGGTGACCTACGCCGGCAACGAGTTCGCCTGGTGGATGCCACTGCTCCTCCTCGGCCTGGTGACCGCCGCGATCGCCTACGCCTCCGGCATCGCCGCGATCCGCCGCCTCGGCTCCCGGCTCGCGTCGTTCGTCGCCCTCACCGAGGTCCTCGCCAGCGTGCTGTGGGCGTGGGTGCTGCTCGACGAGCTGCCCCGCGCGATCCAGCTGCTCGGTGGCCTGCTGATCCTGCTGGGCGTGGTCGGCGTGAAGCTGGGCGAGCGGAGCACCGCGCGGCCGGAGACGACGCCCGTCTGAAGCCATTCCCAGGTCAGCCGATTCTCAGACTCCTCTAGGACTTGCTCGGTAGATTGACCGGGATGTCCATCTGGCCCCGCACTCTCGTCCCCGTGGTGGTCGTGGCCTTCCTTCTTCTCGGCGCGGCGGCCTGTTCCAACGGGCAGGCGTCGGTGACCGACGTGGGCGACTCGCCCAGCACGGACGGCACCGATCCGACCTCGGACGAGACGCTCTGCTCGGCCACTGCGGCGGTCAACGGGGCGACGTACCACGTGGTCCAGGCGGTCAGCCAGGACTACAGCGTCAAGCCGACCGTCCAGGTCGACGGCTCGGCCACCGACTGCACCGGCTCCGGAGAGCACCCGATGACGTTCCACCCGATCCCGAACGTCGACACCACCTGGGCGCTGTGCGGCCTGGTGGAGGGACAGTGGCGGGTGTTCGTCGCCGACGAGCTCGGCCCCGTGCCCCAGGACAGCCATCTGGCCCGGATCGTGGTGGGGGAGTAGACCCCTACCTGGTGTCTTGTCGTTTGACCACGACCTCGCGCATCACCAGCAGCACGGCGGCGGCGGTCGGGATCGCCAGCAGGGCGCCGACGACGCCGAGCAGCGCGGCTCCGACGAGTGCGGCGATCACGGTGACCGCGCCTGGTACGTCGACCGAGCGGCGCATCACCCGCGGGTAGATCACGTAGTTCTCGACCTGCTGATAGATCACGTAGAAGATCGCGCAGATGATCCCGGTCTTCACGTCGGTGGCGAACGCGATCGCGGTGACGATCACGGCGCCGATCGTCGCCCCGATCATCGGGATCACGTCGAGGACGGTGACCACGAACGCCAGTGCTACGGCGTACTTCCCTAGCCCGACGGCGAACAGGAAGACCAGCGACGAGATGCCGGCGCACATCGCTACGACGAACGCGCCGGCGACGTAGCCGCCGATGTTGTGGATGATCCGGTCGCCGAGCTTGGTCACCCGGTCGCGGCGCGAGGCCGGAGCCAGCTGGTAGATCGCCTTCTTCGTGGTCTCGAGGGAGGCCAGGAAGTAGAGCGTCAGCACCACGATGATGAACGCGTTGAACAGCGCCGAGATGATCTTCAGACCGAAGCCGAGCGCGCCACCGAACAAGGTGCCCACGAAGGCACCTTCCGTGACATAGGACTGGACCTTCTCGATGACGTCGTATTCCTCGTCGAGCTCCTGGACCCGCCGGTTGGTGCGGAGGTCGTCGAGCCAGCCCGGCACGCTGTCGCTGAGGGTGCGCACCTGGTCGGTGATGACCGGGACGATCGCGAGCAGGAACAACGCCAGTCCCAGCAGCGCGCCGACGATCACGCACGTGACTGCCCAGGACCGGGTGAGCCCCCGGCGCTCGAGGAACTCCACCGAGGGGTTGAGCCCGGCCGCGAGGAAGAGCGCGACCACGATCAGCAGCAGGACCGAGCTGATCCCCATCAGCGCGGTGAACAGGAAGTACGCCGTCAGGACGCCGAGCCCGCCGATGAACCCGATGAAGTACGGCGACCGGCGCTCGAACGGCTTTCCGGGATCCCCGAGGTCGTCGAGCTCGACCGCCTCGTCCTCCGAAGCCCCGTCGCCCCCGTCAGGGGGCGCGGGGTCGCTCAACTCTCGTCCTGCGCGAAGCCGGCGACCACGTCGCGGAGCGAGGCGAGCTGCGCGGTGATCGCGTCGCGGCGCTTGGTGAGCCTCTCGAGCTCGGCCTTGGCCGCCGCGACCTCGCGATGGGCCTCGGAGTCGGCAGCGCTGGAGATCGACTCCGCCTGGGTCTGCGCCGAGACCACGACGTGCTCGGCCTCGCGGCGGGCCCGCAGCAGCAGCGCCTCGGCCTCCGACTGCGCGGCCGCACGGTGTTCGGTGGCCTGCTTGGTGGCCTCACGCGCCCGCTCCTCGGCCGCGGTGGCCCGCTGCTCGGCCTCCTCGACCAGTCGCTGGGTCTCGGCCATCGCGCTGGTGTGGTGGTCGGTCGCCTCGCGGGCCAGCCGCTCCTTCTCCACGGCCAGGGTGCGGCGCGCCTCCTGCACCTCGCGGTCGGCGGCGGCGCGGGCCTGCTCCACCTCACGAGTGGCGGAGGTGCGCAGCTCGCTGGTCTCCTGCTGGGCGGCCAGCCGGAGCTGGTCGGCCTCACGCTTGGCGGACGCGACGGTGTCGGTGGCCTCGCTCTGGGCCAGCGCCTTCTCCTGCTCGGCGTCCTTGATCAGGCGGTTGCGTTGCTCGTCGAGCTCCTGCAGCTGCACCACCCGCATGTCCTCCGCCTCGCGGGCCGCCTCGGCGCGGATCGCCTTGGCGTCGCGGTTGGCCTGCGCGCGGATCTCCGCGGCCTCGGCGGTGGCGGTGCTGCGGATCTCGTCGGCCTCTTCCTCGGCCAGCCGGAGCATCGAGGTGGCCCGACCCCCCAGCCCGGCGTACGACGGGTGCTCCTGCTCCGAGATCTCGTCGCGAGCCGCGGCGACCTCGGCCTCGAGCTGCATCACCCGCTTCTCGGACTCGGTGAGGCTCGCGCTCAGCCCGGCCTTCTCGCTGCTCAGCTGGCGGACCTTGGTGTCGACGGCGGTGCGGTCGTAGCCGTTGCGCCGGACCACCGGGAACGTCGGGGTGCCACCCGCGTGCGCGGGTGTCGGCCGCGACGGCGCCGGCGAGGGAGACGCGGTGGGTGCCGGATCCGTGGCGGCGGGCGCCGGTGGCATCACCGGCCGCTTCTCCGGCAGCTGTTGGGCCGGCTTCGGCTCCGGCGCCTTCTCGACCACCGGGATCACCTGGGTCTTCTCGCCGTCGGCGGGGCCGTCGGCCGACTTGCCGTCCTCGGGGGCGTCGACGTTGTCGGGCTCGTCGTCGAAGATGGACAGACCCTGGTCAGTCATGGGGGAGTTCCTCGTCTCGGCTGGGGTTGGGCGACGGGCACCATGATGGCCGATCCCTCTGAGAGAACCCAGGGCGCCCAGCGAGTCTTTGCGGAATCGGCCCGATCAGACGCCTCGGAACCGGTTGATCGCGGTCTCGTGCGTGGCACGCAACTCCTGGTTGCGCACGCCCAGGCCCTCCTCGGGCGCCAGGCAGAGAACGCCGACCTTGCCCTGGTGGGCGTTCTGGTGCACATCGAGGGCGGCCTGACCGACGTCGTCGAGGGGGTAGGCACGGGACAGCGTCGGGTGGATCATCCCCTTGGCGATCAGCCGGTTCGCCTCCCACGACTCGCGGTAGTTGGCGAAGTGCGAGCTGATGATCCGCTTGAGGTTCATCCACAGGTAGCGGTTGTCGTACTCGTGCATGTAGCCCGAGGTCGACGCGCACGTGGTGATCACGCCGCCCTTTCGGGCGACGAAGACCGAGGCGCCGAAGGTCTCCCGGCCGGGGTGCTCGAACACGATGTCGATGTCCTCGCCGCCGGTGAGCTCCCGGATCTTGGCCCCGAGACGCTTCCACTCCTTGGGGTCCTGGGTGTTCTCGTCCTTCCAGAACCGGTAGCCCTCTTCGCTGCGGTTGATGATCAGCTCGGCTCCCATGGAGCGGCAGATGTCCGCCTTGTCGTCGCTGGAGACGACGCAGACGGGCGTGGCGCCGCCGTTGAGGGCGTACTGCGTCGCGAAGCCGCCCAGGCCACCGGAGGCGCCCCAGATCAGCACGTTGTCGCCCTGCTTCATGTCGCCGCCGTTCTTGCTGACCAGCTGGCGGTACGCCGTGCAGTTGACCAGGCCGGGGGAGGCGGCCTCCTCCCAGGTGAGGTGCTCGGGCTTCGGCATCAGCTGGTTGGCCTTGACCAGGGCCACGTCGGCGAGCCCGCCGAAGTTGGTTTCGAAGCCCCAGATCCGCTGCTCGGGGTCCAGCATCGTGTCGTTGTGCCCGTCGGGGCTCTCCATCTCGACGGACAGGCAGTGCGCGACCACCCGGTCGCCGGGCTTCCATGTGTGCACACCCTCGCCGGTCCGCAGCACCACGCCGGACAGGTCGGAGCCGACCACGTGGTAGGGCAGGTCGTGCCGCCTGCCCAGCGGGGAGATCCGGCCGTAGCGCTCGAGGAATCCGAACGTCGACACCGGCTCGAAGATCGAGGTCCAGACGGTGTTGTAGTTGATCGCGCTGGCCATTACCGCGACCAGCGCCTCGCCCGGGCCGAGCTGCGGCAGCGCGACGTCGTCGACGTGCAGCGACTTGCGCGGGTCCTTCTCCTTGCTGTCCATGCCCTCGAACATGTCCACCTCGTCCTTCTTCACGAAGGCGGCGCGGTAGGACTCGGGGACCTCCAGGGCGGCGAAGTCGTCGCCGGTGGCCTGGTCGGACTCGATGGCGTCGAGGATGTGCTGCACGACGTCGTACTCCCTTTGGTCGGTGAACCGGTGGCTCGTAATTTACCCGTCAGTAACTGCGGCTGCGGCGAGTCTCATTGGGCGGCGGCGGGTTCGACCAGCTCGACCAGCACGCCGCCGGCGTCCTTCGGGTGGATGAAGTTGACCCGGGAGCCGGACGTGCCGCCTCGCGGGGCGTCGTAGAGCAGCCGGACGCCGCGCTCGCGCAGGATCGCGCTCACCTGCTCGACGTCGGTCACCCGGTAGGCCAGCTGCTGGATCCCGGGGCCCGAGCGGTCCAGGAACTTCGCGATCGTCGAGTCCTCGCTGAGCGGGGCCAGCAGCTGGATGCAGGAACCCGAGTCACCCACCGCGATCATCGCCTCGCGGACGCCCTGCTCGTCGTTGACCTCTTCGTGCGTCAGGCGCATGCCGAAGGTGTCGCGGTAGAACGCGATCGCCTCGTCGAGATCGAGCACGGCGACACCGACGTGGTCGATGGCCGTGAACAGGTGCTCAGGGATCATGGCGCACATCGTGCTGCCTCGCGCCGATCCGCGCGACCGGGTGTGACAAGTGCCGCATCGCAGGCGGGTGGGACACCCTCGCCGTTCAAGTAACTCGTGGGTATCGTCGCCAGCATCACCTGATCTTCTGTGGAGGCCTTCCATGTCCGACTCCGTCAATTCCAGCAGTGTCATCGTGGCGGGGGCACGCACCCCGATCGGCCGCCTGCTCGGTGGCCTGAAGTCGCTCTCGGCCGCCGACCTGGGCGGGGTCGCCATCAAGGGCGCCCTCGACAAGGCCGGTGTCAGCGGTGAGCAGGTCGACTACCTGATCATGGGCCAGGTCATCCTGGCCGGCGCCGGGCAGAACCCCGCCCGCACCGCCGGCATCGCGGCGGGCCTCCCGCTCACGCTGCCGTCGATGACGATCAACAAGGTCTGCCTGTCGGGCATCAACGCGATCGCCACCGCAGACCAGCTGATCCGTGCGGGCGAGGCCGAGATCATCGTGGCCGGCGGCATGGAGTCCATGACCAACGCCCCGCACCTGCTGCCGAAGTCCCGCGAGGGCTTCAAGTACGGCGACACCACGCTGGTCGACTCGATGGCCTACGACGCGCTGTTCGACCAGGCCACCCAGCAGGCCATGGGCGCGCTCACCGAGTCCTGCAACGCCGCCGGGACCAACCTGACCCGCGAGGAGCAGGACGAGTTCGCTGCCGGGTCGCACCAGAAGGCCGCAGAGGCCTGGAAGAACGGCGTCTTCGACGACGAGGTGGTGCCGGTCTCCATCCCGCAGCGCAAGGGCGACCCGGTCGTGGTCTCCCAGGACGAGGGTGTGCGCGGCGACACCACCGCGGAGTCGCTCGGCGCCCTGCGCCCGGCGTTCGCCAAGGACGGCACGATCACCGCCGGCTCGGCATCGCAGATCTCCGACGGCGCCTGCGCGGTCGTGGTGATGAGCAAGGCCAAGGCCGAGGAGCTCGGCCTCGAGTGGCTGGCCGAGATCGGCGCCCACGGCATGGTGGCCGGTCCCGACTCGACCCTGCAGATGCAGCCGGCCAACGCCACCAAGAAGGCCTGTGACAAGGAGGGCATCTCGCCCGCCGACCTCGACCTCGTCGAGTTCAACGAGGCGTTCGCGGCGGTCGGCATCGACTCCGCCCGCGCCCTCGGCCTCGACCAGTCCAAGGTCAACGTCAACGGCGGCGCGATCGCCCTCGGCCACCCGGTCGGCATGTCCGGCGCCCGGATCGTGCTGCACCTGGCGCTCGAGCTCCAGCGCCGCGGTGGCGGCGTGGGTGCCGCTGCACTGTGTGGTGGCGGCGGACAGGGCGATGCCTTGATCGTGCGTGTCCCGAAGGGCTGAGCAGTCCGTCGACGACCTCGTGGGTCGCGCCCGTGAGGGCGAGGCCCGCGCGGTCGCACGGCTGATCTCACTGGTCGAGGACGAGTCCCCGCTGCTGCGGGAGGTGATGGCGGCCCTCGGGCCGCACACCGGCAACGCGCAGGTCATCGGCATCACCGGCTCGCCCGGCGTGGGCAAGTCGACGTCGACCAATGCCCTGGTGGGCCAGCTCCGCAAGCAGGACAAGCGGATCGGGATCCTCGCCGTCGATCCGTCGTCGCCGTTCTCCGGAGGCGCGCTGCTCGGCGACCGGGTGCGGATGCAGGACCACGCCCTCGATCGCGAGGTCTACATCCGGTCGATGGCCTCGCGCGGCCACCTCGGTGGGCTGGCCTGGGCCACCCCGCAGGCGCTGCGGGTGCTCGACGCGGCCGGCTGCGACGTGATCATCATCGAGACGGTGGGCGTCGGCCAGAGCGAGGTCGAGATCGCCGGGCTCGCCGACACGACGCTGGTGCTGCTCGCGCCCGGGATGGGCGACGGCATCCAGGCCGCAAAGGCCGGGATCCTCGAGATCGGCGACATCTACGTCATCAACAAGGCCGACCGCGACGGCGCCGACCAGGTACGCCGTGACCTACGCTCGATGCTCGCGCTCGGCGAGCGCCCCGAGGGTGGGTGGAGGCCGCCGATCATCAAGACGGTGGCGCAGAAGGGGGAGGGCATGGAGGAGGTGGTGGCCGCGCTCGACGCGCACCGCGACCACCTCGAGTCCTCGGGTGAGATGAAGCGCCGTCGTACCCGCCGGGCCCGCGACGAGATCGAGGCGATCGCGGTCACCGCGCTGCGGGAGAAGTGGGGCAACCTCCACGGCCACGACGACCTCGACGCACTCGCCGAGGCCGTCGTGGCCGGTGAGAAGGACCCCTACGCCGCAGCGGACGAGCTGCTGGCGACGGTCAGCGGCTGAGTCTCGCCAACGGGCCTCGGTCGACCCGGAAGGAATGTCGCCGCCAACGCGACCGCCACCGTGGTGCCGACCAGGTAGACCAGGCTCGCCTCGAACGCCGTAACCATGCCCTCGTCAAGGCGACCGAAGAAGATCACCCCGACCAGCGCGACGCCCACGGCGTTCGCGACCTGCTGCAGCGTGGACGACGTACCGGAGACGGTGCCCGCGTGCTGGGGTTCCACGGAGACCATCACCGCGCCGATCAGGCCGGAGAGGGTGACGCCCATGCCCACGCCGCCGATCGCCAGGCCGGGGACCAACCAGAGCACCGAGCCGTCCACGCCGATTGTGCGGAGTTCCCGACCGAGTTCTTCACCGAGGGTGGTGGCGAGCTGGTCGCGTTCGTGCCGGTCGATCGGGTGCCTTCGCTGGCCGGCCGGGTCGAGGCGGTCGCCCGCCCCGCGGCGAGGTACGCCGTCGCCCTGCATGAGGGGCCGATGGTCGACATGGACGCCGCCTACTCTGCCGTCGGTCGCTCGGTCCTCGAGCGGGCGCTCGCCGCGGACGGCCCGATGGTCGAGAGATACCTTCCGCTGGGTGACGAGGACGACCTGCTCGCGCACCACACCGAGGTGTGCTGGCCGGTCATGCCCTAGCCTCCCTCCGTGAGCACGGGCTGGGTCGCTGTGGTGACCGGCGCCGGTCCCGGCTCGCTCGGGGAGGCCACAGCCCGCGCCCTGCGAGAGCACGGCCGGGTGATCACGACCCGGCGATCGGGCCCGTCCACGTCCGACTTCCACCAGCTCGACCTCGCCGACGCCCGCTCGGTCCGGGCCTTCGTCGACTGGCTGGGGGAGGCCACCGACCGGGTCGACGTACTGGTCAACAACGCGGGCGTCCACCTCGACCTGCGCAGGAAGTGGCGGGCGCCGCAGCTCCTCGACGGTCACGAGATCCACTGGCGCACCAACTACCTCGGCACCGCGCACCTGACCCGGCTGCTGCTGCCAGTGCTGCTGCGCACCGCCGCCGGCGTCGGTGAGGCCCGGGTCGTCAACGTCGTCTCGAAGCTGCACACCCGGGGCCGCAACGAATGGCTCGAGGGCGGCGTCCGGCCCTACGACTCCTGGGACGCCTACGGCACGTCGAAGCTGGCCCTGGTCCACGAAGCAGCCGAGATCGAGCGGCGGTACGGCGAGCGGGGCCTGCACGGCTACTCGCTGCACCCGGGCGCCGTCTACACCAAGGTGGCCGACCGCGGGCTCGAGACCGCGCCGGTCCTGGGGCGGCTGCGCCGATTGCTCGCACCGATCGAGCGTCGGACGTTGACCGCCCCTGAGGTGGGGGCGCGCACCAGCGTCTTCTGTGCGACATCCGCCGATGCGGTGCCGGGTGGCTACCACGTGCGCTCGGCAGCGGCGGACGCGTCGCCGGAGGTTGCCGACGCTCAGGCCGGCACCGCGCTGTGGGAGCGCACCAGTGTGTGGGCTGAGAGTCTTGACTAGCAGCGCGCCTGCGAAGCCCACCACGCGAATGCTGATACCAATGTAGGGATCCCTGCTCGCGGCCAGGACGGAGAACCCTGCCCAATGAACGCCAAGAAGATCATCCTCGTGGTGGTCGTCGTGTTCCTCGGCTTTTGGATGCTGACGGAGCCGAGGGGTCTCGCGGACGCCGCTGAGGGCACTTGGGACCTCACCGAGGAGCTCTTCCAAGGGGTCATCGACTTCTTCGGTGCTCTCGGCGACTGACGGTCGGCCGTGGGCATCATCGCGTCGCTGAGCGACCCCAACATCGCCAAGCACCTGCTGCGCGAAGAGGGAGAGGTCATCGTCGACGAGGTGCGTCACCACTGGGTCGCCTACATCAGGCCCATCATCGAGACGCTGATCGCGGTGCCGCTCCTGGTCTTCTCGCCGTTCGTCAACGTCAACGTCGCCTGGCTGATGCTGATCGTCGCCTTCGCGCTGCTGCTCCACGCCCTCTGGGGTGCGCTGCGCGAGCACCGCGATCGCTTCGTGATCACCAACATGCGGGTGTTCCGAGTGAACGGCGTGCTGACGTCCAACTTGGCGACCATGCCGCTGCACCGGATCCTCGACATCACCGTGAAGAAGACCCTGCTCGGCCGGATGTTCGGGTTCGGCCACTTCGTCTTCGAGTCCGCCGCGCAGGAGCAGGGGCTGCGCGACATCCGTTACGTCGGGCATGCCGACGAGCGCGACAAGGCGATCCAGCGGGTCGTCCAGCGCTCCGGTCTGCGCGGTCCGCGCATCGTGAACTAGGAACCCGACCCCGATGACACTGCCGTTCGACCCGATCGACGAGGCCGCTCGTCAGTGGGGCGACCGGTGGCGCGGCGTACCCCCGATGCACGCGGTCACCTCGCTGATGCGGGTCCAGCAGCTGGTGATCGCCCGGCTCGACACGATCCTCAAGCCGCACGGGCTCACCTTTGCCCGCTACGAGGCACTGGTGCTGCTGGTCTTCTCCTCCCGGGGGTCGCTGCCGCTGGGCAAGATGGGGGAGCGGCTTCAGGTGCATCCGACCTCGGTCACCTCGATCGTGCGGCGGCTCGAGAGTGCCGGCCTGATCGACCGCCGGCCGCACCCCGACGACGGACGGGCGGTGCTGGCCGTGATCACCGCCAAGGGCCGATCGCTGGTCGAGCGGGCGACCACGGACCTGGTGGCCGCCGACTTCGGGCTCGAGGCCCTCGACGAGGCCGCGCTCCGCGAGCTGTCGGAGATCCTGCGCCCGGTCCGGGCGGCCGCGGGCGACTTCTAGGCTGTTGGGGTGACCGACGCCGACGCCGTACGACGGGTGGCGCTGGCGCTGCCCCGGAGCTATGAGGTGCAGGTCCGCGGGTGTTGGAAGTTCAGGATCAAGCAGATCGTCTACTGCGCGTTCTCGCGGGACGAGCTGGACATCGGTTTCGGCTTCCCGAAGGCCGAGCGCGACGGGCTGATCGCCTCCGACCCCGAGACGTTCTTCCTGCCGCCGACCTCGGACCTCCGCTTCCAGTGGGTGTGCGCCCACCTGGACGGGCTCGACGACGAGGAGATGCGCGAGTTCGTGATCGACGCGTGGCGGATGTGCGTGCCGAAGATGCTGCACGATCTGCCTGAGCTTCCGGTGCCGGCGGCGGAGGCCTGGAACCTCGTCGACCAGCAGGAGTGGGGCGAGCTGCGACCGCTGCTGCACCCCTACGTGCGGTACGACGACGGGAAAGGGACGGCTGTTCGCGGCCGCAGCCGGCTGCTCGCGCACCTGCGCGACGTACCGACGCCTCGGCCTCCCGCCGAGGTCGAGGTGCGCGACGGGCAGCTCTATCGCTGGAACGGTTGATCGCCGCTCATCCGGACACCGCAGTGTCGGGAAAGTGACAGACCTGCGACCCGTTCGGGCGCAGGATGGATCTCACCCAGGGGTATGGCCCCTGACCCAGCGAAGGGGACCGCATGAACGAGGAGCGCAAGATCAGCGGCGAGGAAGACGTCGAGGGGCACCGCATCCTTCCCCTTGACGGAGACGTGACCGTGCCCAGAGGCGAAGGTGACCGCATCGCGGAGCGGCAGCAGCCCTCGGACGAGGAGGACGTCGAGGGTCACTGGGGCCAGGCGGGCGAGCACATTCCGCCGCCGAAGATGGACAAGTAGCCGCCGCCCACGACTCAACCGGGTCGCGAAGTTGGTGAATTTAGTTGGACGTCCTACTATTTTCGTATGAGTTCCCTCCCCGGTGAGACTGCCCGCTCGCGCTGGCAGGAGCGCTATGCCAAGGCCCGCCTCCGCGAGGCCGACTTCACGACCCTGAGCGGTATGGAGGTCGAGCCCGCCTACGGCACCGACGACTCCGAGTGGCCCGGCGAGTTCCCGTTCACCCGCGGCCTGCACGCGACCGGCAACCGGGGCCGCACCTGGACGATCCGGCAGTTCGCCGGGTTCGGCAGCGCCAACCACACCAACGAGCGCTTCAAGATGATCCTCGGCCGCGGTGGCGGCGGGCTGAGCGTCGCGTTCGACATGCCCACGCTGATGGGCCGCGACTCCGACGACCCTCGCTCGCTGGGCGAGGTCGGCCACTGTGGCGTAGCCGTCGACTCGGCCGCCGACATGGAGATCCTCTTCGACGGCATCGATCTCGCCGAGGTCACCACCTCGATGACGATCAGCGGACCCGCAGTCCCGATCTTCTGCATGATGATCGTCGCGGCCGAGCGCGCCGGCGTCGACACCGGCAAGCTCAACGGCACCCTGCAGACCGACATCTTCAAGGAGTACATCGCCCAGAAGGAGTGGATCTTCGAGCCGCAGCCCCATCTGCGCCTGATCGGCGACCTGATGGAGTACTGCACCGAGCGGATCCCGGCCTACAAGCCGCTCTCCGTCTCCGGCTACCACATCCGTGAGGCGGGCTCGACGGCCGCGCAGGAGCTGGCGTTCACGCTCGCCGATGGGTTCGGGTACGTCGAGCTCGGCCTGTCCCGCGGCCTCGACGTCGACGTCTTCGCTCCCGGGCTGTCCTTCTTCTTCGACGCCCACCTCGACTTCTTCGAGGAGATCGCGAAGTTCCGCGCCGCCCGCCGGATCTGGGCGCGGTGGATGCGCGACGTGTTCGGGGCGAAGACCGACAAGGCGCAGTGGCTGCGGTTCCACACCCAGACCGCCGGGGTGTCCCTGACCGCCCAGCAGCCCTACAACAACGTCGTCCGCACCGGCGTCGAGGCGCTGTCGGCGGTGCTCGGCGGCACCAACTCGCTGCACACCAACGCACTCGACGAGACGCTGGCGCTGCCGTCGGAGATGGCCGCCGAGATCGCGCTGCGCACCCAGCAGGTGATCATGGAGGAGACCGGCGTCACCAACGTCGCCGACCCGCTCGGTGGCTCGTGGTACGTCGAGGCGCTCACCGACAAGCTCGAGGCCGAGGCCAACGCGATCTTCGACAAGATCCTCACCATGGGTGGCTCCACGCTGACCCATGACGACCCCGAGGGACTGGCCGAGGCGACCCGCCGCCAGGAGCTGCCGGTCACCAAGGGCCTGTTGCGCGGCATCGAGGACGGTTGGTTCATGACCGAGATCGCGGAGTCGGCGTTCCGCTACCAGGTCGCCCTGGAGAAGGGCGACAAGCGGGTCGTCGGCGTCAACTGCCACACCGACTCGGTCACCCACGACCTGGAGATCCTGCGGGTCTCGCACGAGGTCGAGACCGTGCAGGTGAGCGACCTCGCCAAGCGCCGGAAGGCGCGCGACGAGGCAGCGGTGACCAAGCGACTCACCCAGCTGGTCGACGCCGCGCGCACCGAGGCCAACCTGATCGAGCCGATGCTCGAGGCGGTGCGCGCCGAGGCGACGCTCGGCGAGATCTGCGACGCACTCCGTGAGGAGTGGGGGGAGTACCGCGAGCAGGCTCGCTTCTGACTCAGCTCGCCTTGAGTTGAGCCACCACGGCGCCGACCGCGGGGGAGTCCGCCATGCTGCGCCGGTGCAGCGCGACGATGTCGCGGGTCGGCACCGGTGCCCTGGCCGGCACCGCGACCAGCTCGGCGCCCAGCGGCTGCCGGCCCAGCCGCGGCACCAGCGCGATCCCCAGACCGGCCCGCACCATAGCCAGGTGTGAGTCGAACTCCATCGACTGGTGCGCGATCCGGGGCAGCCGTCCGGTGCCGTCGTACATCCGGGTCAGCCACTTGCGGCAGATCGTGCCCTCCGGGGTGGCGATCCAGCCCTCGTCGACGAGGTCGCGCGGGGTGACCGCCTTGCGCTCGGCCAGCGGGTGGGTGCGATGGACGATCACGTCGGCGACGTCGGAGGCGACCGACGTCCGCGCGAGGTGGTCCGGGATCGCGAGCGGTACGTCGCCCCAGCTGTGCACCAGGCCGATCTCGCACTGACCCGAGGCCACCAGGTCGATCGTGTCCCAGGGCTCTCGCTCGGACAGCGCGATGGACAGGTCGGGATGTGCCTCGAGCAGCTCGCGAACCGCCGGCGCGACCATGCCGCGCATTGCGGTCGAGAACGCCACCACGCGCAGGTGGCCGGCGACCGCGCCGGCCTGCAGGTGCAGCCCGGACTCGATCTGCTCGAGGTCGGTGAGCAGCCGGGCGCCGGCGTCCACCAGGTGCCGGCCGTGCCGGGTCAGCATCACCCCGCGGCCGACCCGCTCGAGCAGCGGCACCCCGGCCTGGCGCTCCAGACGCTTGACCTGCTGAGAGACCGCGCTCGGGGTGAACCCGAGCACGTCGGCGGCCGCGACCACCGACCCTTGGTCGGAGACCGCCTGGAGTGAGGTCAGCGCGGCGAGATCAATCATGAACGAATGCTACATCGTTAGTGGTGTCACAATTCGCTGGAACTTCATGATTGCGGGCGGGACGATGGGGTCATGTCGTTGCGTGACTCCCTGCTCGCCGCTCTGGTCGCCACCATCTGGGGCTTCAACTTCGTGGTGATCGACTGGGGCATGGACGGCGTACCGCCGCTGGTCTTCGTGGCCGTTCGGTTCGCGGTGGTGATGCTGCCGGCGCTGTTCCTGGTGCCGCGCCCCAACGCCCCGTGGCGCACGGTGGTCGCGGTCGGGGTGTTCATGTCGCTGGGCCAGTTCGGGTTCCTGTACGTCGCCATGGACGCCGGCCTCTCCCCGGGCCTGGCCGCGCTGGTGCTGCAGGCCCAGGTGATCTTCACGATCGTGATCGCGGCCGGCGTGCTGCGCGAGCGGCCGAACCGGGCCCAAGTAGTCGGCGTGGTCGTGGGTGCGGCGGGCCTGGTGGTGGTCGGCCTCGGTCGTGGCGGGGACGTGACCGCCATGGCGCTCGGGCTGTGCGTGCTCGGCGCGCTCTCATGGGGGATCGGCAACGTCGTCTCCCGCTCCGCGGGCGTGGTCGGTGGCCTGTCCCTTGTCGTCTGGTCGGCGATGGTGGTCCCCGTCCCGGCGCTGCTGCTCTCCCTGGGCGTCGACGGTCCCGCAGCCGTCGCGGACGGGTTCGCTGCGTTCGGCTGGCCGGCCATTCTCTCCACGCTCTACACCGCGGGCCTGGCCTCCCTCGTGGGCTACGCCATCTTCAACTCGCTGCTGGCCCGCAACGAGTCGGCGTACGTCGTCCCGTGGGTGCTGCTCGCCCCGGTAGTAGCGATGGCGTCGGCGTGGCTGTTGCTGGACCAGGTGCCGAGTGCCGGCGAGACCACGGGTGGCCTGTTGCTGGTGGTCGGCGTCCTGGTGGCGATGCGGAGCAAGCGGACGGCAGCGGCGGCGCCGACGCCGGAGCTCCAGAGGGCCGGGCTCGCTCAGTCCTCCCAGTAGTTGTCGTGGAAGCGCATGAACTCGGCGTACTCCTCGTCCGACCACTTCTCGCCGGAGGCAAGCCGGACCAGTCCCTCGAAGTACTTCTCCCTCGGGGCACCGGGCGCGAAGTGGAGCAGCATCGACGCCTCGGCTCCGGACTCGTTGCGGAACCCGTGCAGCCCGCCCGCTGGCACATGCAGGAAGTCGCCCGGCTCTGCCGGCTGCCACTCCCGTCCGTCGAAGATCGAGACCGAGCCGCTGAGGATGTAGAACGACTCGGTCATCGTCTTGTGGAAGTGCGGTCCCGGCCCGCTCTTGGCGGTTGAGAACTCCCAGCGGTAGAGCCCGAACAGGCCGCCGGTGGCTTCTCCGGTGGCGAGCAGGCGGACCCGGTTGCCGTTGGGGTAGACGATCTCCGGCTCGACGTCGGTGCCCCGCACGGTGGCGCTGACCTCGCCGGTCTCGCCGTCGTAGATGGGTGGTGGGTAGGACATGCGGCTCATCCTGCCGTGCGCCAGTCCAAGATCGGGGGTTCCCTCACGGTAGCGGCACCGGTCCGTACATGATGTCCCCCGTGATGGGGAGAGAGCGGCGCCGCCGCGCGGCGGGCGTCGTGATCGCGATCCTCGTCGGCGCCGGGATGCTGGCGGGCCAGCCGGTGGCCGAGGGTCGGGCCGGCACCGTCCAGGCACAGGAGGCGCCCCAGGCCGCGGCACGGCCCAACATCATCCTGATCAGCACCGACGACATGACCGCGAGCGACCTGCACTGGATGCCCAGGACCCGCAAGCTGCTGGGTCGCGCGGGCGTGAGTTTCCCGAACGCGCTCTCGCCGCATCCGTTGTGCTGCCCGGCAAGGGCGGCGATCCTCACCGGCCAGTACGCGCAGAACAACGGGGTGAAGTCCAACCAGGGACAGTTCGCCTACCCCGCGCTGAACACCCACCGCACGCTGCCGGTGTGGCTCGACCGGGCCGGCTACCGGACGGCGTTCACCGGCAAGTACCTCAACGGCTTCGGCACCCACGGCCGGAGCCAGCCGGGATGGGACTGGTTCGACCCGACCATCATCGGCCAGTACAACTACGAGCTCTACCAGATGTACCGGAACGGGCAGCCGAAGTACTACAACGGCCTCAACAACGTCGACTACGTGAACAACGAGGTCGAGCGCCTCGTGGAGGAGTGGGCGCCCGCCCCGCAGCCGTTCTTCATCTGGGCCTCGCACGTGGCCCCGCACGGACGGCTCGACCCCGCCAACGGCATCCGCTCCACGGCGGAGCCGCTGCCGCCGACCCGCTACCGGCACAAGTTCAAGCGGACCAAGCCGCCGTCGATGCGGAGCCCGGCGTTCAACGAGCGCGACATCTCCGACAAGACCTCGTGGCTGCGGCGCAAGCGCGCCCAGCCGCTCAACACGCGTCACGTCAAGCGGGTGTTCCGGGCCCGCATCCAGTCGCTGCAGGGAGTAGACCAGGGCGTCGCGCGGATCATGAAGGCGCTCCAGCGCAGCGGCGAGATGGACAACACCTACGTCGTGTTCACGTCCGACAACGGGTTCCTGCTCGGTGAGCACCGACTGCTGACCAAGAACTTGCCGTACTGGCAGTCGATCCGGGTGCCGCTGCTGGTCCGTGGCCCCGGCATCCCGCACGGTGCGCAGCGCAGCGGACTGGCCACCATGATCGACCTGGCGCCCACGATCGCCGACCTCGCCGGCGCCCGGCCCAACCTGAAGGTGGACGGCGTCTCCCTGATGCCGACGATCCGACACAAGAAGCCGCTGCGGAGCACGGTGCTGATCCAGGCCGGTCCGCAGCAGCCGGAGGACCGTCGCCACGGGTGGTGGTGGCGCGGCGTGACCACCGGCCGCTACACCTACGCGTTCTACTACGCGGAGGGCTTCGAGGAGCTCTACGACCACCTGCGCGACCCGGCCGAGAACCGCAACCTGGCCGACCACCCGTTCTACTCGAGGACGCTGTCGGCCCTTCGGCACCGGACGCAGGAGCTACGGACCTGCGCGGGTGCGCCGTCGTGCTCGCAACGCTACCCAGGCGTGCCCGGTCCGATTCTGGGTCGCGGCTAGCGGAGCCGTAGGTCCAGCCAGACCGACCGGTGGTCGGACGACGGGAACGGGAACTCCCCGGTCAGCCGGGACAGCGGGTCGCTGGGCACCGGCCAGAAGACGCCCGCGCCCTTCACCTTCAGCCCCTTGCTCGGCAGCACGTAGTCGGCACGCAGGTTGCCCGGGGTGGTGTCCGCGAAGTCCGCGGTGTCGTAGAGCGGGTCGGATCGATGAGTGGCGTTCGCGCCGCCCTGCCTCGAGGCCGCCTCCGGACCGCCGGCGGACGTCGGCAGCGGATCCTGGATCCGTCGGTTGTCGATCAGCTGCTGAATCGCACCGGGCACCGAGTCGCCGTCGAGCGGGTCGCTGTTCTGGTCGCCCGCGATCACGAAGCTGGCACCTCGGTGCAGGCCGCCGCGGTGGCCCTTGTCGTCGTACATGTAGTCGCGGCCGGACACATAGTCGGCCCAGAACCCGATCTCGTCGAAGTTGCGGGTGCCGTTGCGGTCCTCGGGCCCGTCGAAGACCGGAGGGGTCGGATGCGACACCAGGAAGTGGACCGTCTTGTGACCCACCTGGATCGGCAGGTCCCAGTGCGACTTGCTGGAGAGCCGGACGACCTTGAGCTCCTCGGGTGAGTACCAGTCCGCCGGTGCATTCGTGTTCGGGTTGTCGGGCAGCATCGCGCCGGGCATGTCCGCCCAGCGGAACTTCTGGAAGGTCCGCGCGGCCTTGTAGTCGATCGGGTACTTGCTGAGGACGGCCATGCCGAAGTGGCCGGGGAACTCGCCGAACCCGAACGCGTCGTTGCCACCTCCGACGGATCCGTTGTTGTCGAGGTCGAAGCCGCTGGGGATGCCGGTGTTGGACGGCGCGATGAACGCGTAGCGGTAGTGGATCGGCCGGGCGCCGTTGTGACCCACCTCGAGGTAGTTGTCGCGGAACAGGTCGACGGCCTCACCGCCCGGCACGTAGTCGAACTCGTTGAGCAGCAGCACGTCGGGGCGGGTCCGCTGGATGATCTCCGCGACCGTGGCGGCCTGGGGGTCGTCGGGCGTGGACAGGTCGGCGACCAGCTCGCCCGCGACCGACCGGTTCAGCGACGCGTTGAACGTCTGGAATCGCACGGTCTTGTCGGGGTGGCCATCACGGGCAGGGGGCTCGGCGGTGGCGGGCACAGCCGTGAGCGCCAGCGGAAGGGTGATGAGTACGGCGGCCAGCCGCGCACCCGAGAGGATCTGCATGCGTCAACGGTGCGGTGGGCGGGGGAGGGTGTCAACGCCCGTTTTGGTCATTTCCCGAGCCTTCGGGCCTTGTTCGCCTCCCGGGCCAGCGCCCAGGCGTCCGCCACCGGTCCGACGTGGCCGAGCTTGTCGGGGTTGGCGACCAGACGGATCGCCTGGATCCGTCCGTCGAGCACGTCGAGCGTCACGGTGTTGAGCACCCGGTCGTCACGGTCGCGCAGGATCGCGCCGGGCTGGCCGTTCAGGTGATGCCGCTCGACTGCGACGCCGAGCTGGACCACCCGTGGGAAGTTCGCAGCGAGCACCCGAGCCACCTTGTCGGCGCCGAACACACTCCGGGCCAGGGCGGGCGCCTTGCCTCCGCCGTCGCCGGTGAGCTGTACGTCGGCCGCGAGCAGCTCCTGCAGGCCTTCGACGTCCCCCTCGATCAGCGCGTCGAAGAACCGCGCCGCCAGCTCCTCGCGCTCCCGGCGGTCCGCCTCGAACCGCGGCCGGCCCTCCTCCATGTGCCGCCGCGCTCGTACGGCGAGCTGGCGGCACGCCTGCTCCGACCGCTCCACCGCCACCGCGATCTCCGGGAAGCCGAACGCGAACACCTCACGCAGCACGAAGACCGCCCGCTCCAGTGGGCTGAGCCGCTCCAGCAGCAGCAGTGCCGCCATCGACACCGAGTCGGCGAGCTCCGCCGACCGCTCCGGGTCCTGGTAGGGATCGGTGAGCAGCGGCTCGGGCAGCCATTGTCCGACGTACTCCTCCCGCCGGACGCGAGCAGAACGCAGCACGTCGATCGAGATCCGGGTGACCACGGCGGACAGGAATGCCTTGGGCGAGGCGGGTTTCGTCGGGGTGGTCTCGTAGCGCAGCCAGGCTTCCTGGACCGCATCCTCGGCCTCGGTGACGCTGCCGAGGATGCGGTAGGCGATCGCGAACAGCAGCGACCGCAGTTCCTCGAACTCCTCGGTCCGGGTCATGCCGGCCCCCTCACCACAGCTCCGCCTTGAAGCCTTGCCGCCACGACGGGAAGCGCAGCTCCCAGCCGAGCTCCCGCTTCGCCTTCGCGTTGGAGAACGCGCGCCCCTCGGTCACCATTCCCACCGCCATCTCGCCGGCCAGCAGCCGGGCCACCCACCGGGGAACCCGCCGTGGTGGCTTGGCCCCCACGCACTCGGCGAGGTAGGGCAGCCACTCGCTGACCGGCGCCGGTTCGTCGTCAACGATATTGAACACGCCTGTGGCCTGCTGCTCCACCGCCAGCACGGTGGCGCTGGCGGCGTCGTCGAGGTGCACCCACGAGAACCAGCCGGTGCCGCCGCCGATGAGCGGGAACATCCGCTTGCGCACCAGCTCGACCTGGTCGTCGGTGGCGCCGGGTCCGTAGAACCCGCCGTACCGCAACACGGCACCGCCCGCAGCGACGACTGCGTTCTCCATGTGGTTGACGGCCTTGGTCCCCTCCAGCACCTCCAGGGGCTCCTCCTCCGTCTTGACCCACCCGCCGGTGCGGGCGCCGTTCATGCTGGCGTGGCCCTGCGCGACGAAGTGGGAGGCCCCGCTTGCCTGTGCGGCGGCCATCAGGTGGTCGTTCCCCTCGCTGCGGAGCCGGTTGGTGCCGGCGAAGAAGAGGTCGGGCTTCCTCAGGTTCGGCTTGCCGGAGTGCGCCTCGGACAGCGCAGTCATCTGGTTGACGACGACGTCCGGTTTGGCGGCGGCCACTGCCTCACCGACGGCGGCCGCGTCCAGCCCGTCCATCACCACGCCCTGGGCGCCCAGCTGATCGAGCAGTCGGAGCTTGGCCCGGCCCGTCGTCGTCGCCGTCACCTGGTGGCCTCGGGCCACGAGCTGCGGCACCAGCCGCTGTCCCAGGACCCCGCTCCCACCTGCCACGAACACCCTCATCCTCATCGCCTTTCAGATCTCGTCATTGCGTTCACGCACTAGACGAGAGAGCCCCGGCGGTCTGTGACATGGGCGCTCCCTAGGATTGGGCGCATGAGCCAGCAGCCGTTCTCGCGTCCCGGTGCCATCGACCTGTCCGGGCTCAAGCGCCCTGTCCAGGCGCAGCCGTCCGGAGGCGGTGCCCCGGCCGGTGGGGCCAACGGGTCGTCGTACTCCGTGACGGTGACCGAGGAGAACTTCCAGCAGACCGTCGAGGCCTCGATGACCGCGCCGGTCGTGCTGGTCTTCCACTCGTCTTCACAGTCCCCCGAGAGCGGGCAGTACGCCGACGAGGTGGCCGCGGCGGCCGCCGGTTACGAAGGGCGCTTCCTGGTCGGCGTGGTCGACGTCGACGCCGCGCCGGGGATCGCGCAGGCCCTGCAGATCACCCAGGTGCCGCTGCTCCTGGTGCTGCTCGACGGACGCCCGGTCACCCAGCCGCTGCCCGGGGCGATGCGGCCCGACGAGCTCAACACACTCTTCAACCAGCTCGGCCAGCAGCTCACCGCCCAGGGCGTGACCGGCCGCCACCAGCCCCGCGGCGCCGCGCCCGTCGAGGAGGCCCCCGAGGGCGGAGAGCCGCAGTCCGACCCGCGCTACGCGGCCGCGGAGGCCGCGCTCGAGGCCAACGACGTCAACGGCGCCGTGGCGGAGTACCAGAAGCTGGTCGACGCCAACCCGGCAGACGCAGAGGCGGCCGCGGGCCTGGCGATGGCCAAGGTGCTGCAGCGCACCCAGGGCGTCGACCTGAACGCCGCGCGTGAGGCGGCCGCGGCCAACCCCGACGACCTCGTGGCGCAGACCCTGGTCGCCGACCTCGACCTGCTCGGCGGTCATGTCGACGACGCGTTCGCGCGGCTGATCGACCTGGTCCGGCGATCCGCGGGCGACGACCGTGACCGGGCGCGGGAGCACCTGCTCGGTCTCTTCGCCGCCGTCGGGAACGAGGATCCCCGGGTCCTCGCCGGCCGACAGAAGCTGGCGTCGGCGCTGTTTTGATGACCAGCTTCGCCGGCGGGGTCGGCCACCTCGCCCGCGGCTTCGGCATGTGGCGCCGCCGGCCGGGCCTGATGCTGCTCGGCATGGTGCCGGCGCTGATCGTGTTCCTGCTGCTCCTCGCGGCGTTCCTGGTGCTGCTCTGGAAGGTCGACGACCTGGTCGACTGGGCGACGCCGTTCGCCGACGAATGGGCCACGACGGCGCGGACGGTGCTGCGGATCGGGCTGATGCTGGCGGTGCTGTCGGCCGCCGTGTTCCTGTTCGCTGCGATGTTCGTGGCCCTCACCCTGGCCGTCGGCGACCCGTTCTACGAGCGGATCTGGCGGGCGACCGAGGGGATGCTCGGCGGTCCGGTGCCCGACCGCAACATCGGGACCCTGCGGTCGGTGGGCGACTCCCTCGCGTTCGCGGCGATCAGCATGGTCGCCGGGGTAGGGGTGCTGTTGGTGGGGTTCCTTCCCGTCGTCGGTCCGATCATGGGGATGGCGGTGGGCCTGCTGGTATCGGGCCGGCTGCTCGCCTCGGAGCTGCTGGCCCGACCGCTCGAGGCCCGCGGGCTCGACCGGGCCGCGCGCAAGGCGCTGCTGCGCCGCAACCCGGGGGGCATGCTCGGCTTCGGCGTAGCGACGCAGGCATGCTTCCTGATCCCGTTCGGCGCGATCGTGGTGATGCCGGCCGCCGTGGTCGGCGCCACCGGCCTGGCCCGCGACCTCCTGGTCGACCAGAGCGTCTAGCGGCCGCTCTCGGTGTACGACGGCCCGGCATCGTCAGAAGTAGCGGCGATCGCGGCCTCGACCCGACGGGCGGTGAAGTCGGCGCATCGCTCGCGGGCCTCATCGAGCGTGCAGAACTCGGCGTCCCGGATCTCCCGGGCCTCGCGCACGATCTTGTCGGTGATCTCCGCGTCGTGGACCCCGCCGTCGAAGACCAGGCAGAGCGCGTCGTCCCAGCCACCCCACGGCGGCAGCCAGTCGGTGAGCAGCATCCGGCCAGCGGGGATGTCCAGCCCGAGCTCCTCGGACACCTCCCGCGACACGGCCAGCTGCGGCGACTCGCCGACCTCGACCACGCCACCGGGCAGGTCCCAGTCCTGCTTGTAGGTGAGGCTGCAGAGCAGCACCCGGCCGTCGTGGTCGCGCAGCAGCATCTGGCTGATCGCCCGCTTGCGGGGCAGGAACGAGTTGAGCAGCGCCCGGAACCCGCCCGGCTCGTGCACCGGAGTGTCGGTCCGCAGCCGCGCGAACACCACCAGGTCGGAGTCGACGCCGCGCATCACGCCCTCGCGGCGCATGCCGGCCCAGGTGGCCAGGCGCAGCGCGTCCTGGTCGTCCGCGGCGACGTGCGCCTCCACCCTGGCGTGCTCGGCCAGGGCCTTCTCCACGTCGCGGCGTACGGCGTCGACGGCGAGCCTCCAGTCGGCGGCGGTGAGCCTCGGGTCCCATGAGACCCGGGCGACACCGTCGGCGACGGTCACCACCTGGATCGCTACGTCGGTCACGCGGCCCAGCCTATGCGGCGGCCTGCGTCGGCCGACACCGTGTAAGACCCGTCGCGCCGTGGGGTACAGAGTGCATCTGGCGCGCCGATCCCGCGCTTGAACACAGTGGACCCGGAGGTGCTCGCATGAGGTTGACGGTCGCTGCGCTGCAGTCGGCCGGGGTTCCCGGGGATGTCGCGGCGAACCTCGACGAGCTCGACCGTGCAGCGGCCACTGCGGCCGCTGACGGCGCCGACCTGCTGGTGACGCCGGAGCTGTTCGTCACCGGCTACAACATCGGTGACCGGGTCCGCGAGCTCGCTGCCGTGGGCCTCGACGAACGGGTCGCGGACATCGCTCGCCGGCACCACATCGGGCTGGTCGTCGGCGCCGCCGAACGAGATGACCAAGACGGCCTGCACAACTCCGCGTTCCTGGTCTCCGAGGAGGGTGAGCTGCTCGCCCGGCACCGCAAGGCGCACCTGTTCGGCGACCTCGACCGCGGCCGCTTCGAGCCCGGCCCCGACCCGGTGACGCTGACGTCGTACCGGGGCCTCCGCGTCGCCCTGCTGATCTGCTACGACGTGGAGTTCCCCGAGTCGGTGCGGGCGGCCGCGCTGGCCGGCGCGCAGGCGGTGCTGGTGCCGACCGCGCAGATGGAGCCGTTCGAGTTCGTGGCCGAGCAGGTCATCCGGGCCCGCGCCTGGGAGAACCAGGTGTACGTCGTCTACGCCAACCGCACCGGCCGGGAGGGCGACCTCGCCTACGTCGGCCGGAGCAGCATCGTCGACCCGTACGCCCGGGTGCTCGACTCGCGGGTGGACGGGCCCGGCCTCCTGAGCGCCGAGATCGACACCGACGTGGTCGCGCAGGCCCAGCGCGACAACCCCTACCTCACCGACCTGCGTACCGAGCTCTTCACCGACCCACCAGGAGCTGCCACATGACCGATCCCACCACCGCCTCGCCCACGGAGGGGCGGACCCGCCTGTCCGCGCGGCTCGGAGCCCCGGCGATCACGTTCATGGTGATCGCGGCCGCCGCGCCGCTGACCGTCATCGGCGGCAACTCGATCCTGGCGATCGGGGAGGGCCCGGGAGCCGGTGCCCCGGTCGGGTTCCTGCTGGCGGCGGTGATCCTGCTGATCTTCTCGGTCGGATTCGTGACGCTCACGCCGTACGTCAAGGAGGCGGGAGCGTTCTACTCCTACGTCGGCCTCGGCCTCGGGTCGCGCGCCAGCCTCGGCACCGCGCTGGTGGCGCTGGTTGCCTACACGGCGATCCAGGTCGGCGTCTACGGGTACGCCGGCTGGGCGGTCGGCGACCTGGTCAACCACTACGACGGCCCCGAGCTCGACTGGTGGGTGTGGTCGCTCGTCATGCTCGCCGTGGTCGCGGTCCTCGGCTACCGCCACATCGAGCTGAGCGCTGCCGTGCTGGGCGTGGCGCTGGTGCTCGAGATCCTGGTCGTCGTGGTCATGGACCTCGCCGTGGTCGGGCAGGGCGGGGCGGAGGGCCTCTCGCTGCGCGAGTTCACGCCGGCAGCACTCGAGGGCGGCCCGCTCGCGATCGCGCTGCTCTTCGCACTGACCGGCTTCATCGGCTACGAGGCGGCGGCCGTGTTCCGCGACGAGGCGAAGGACCCGAACCGCACGATCCCGCGCGCGACGTACGCCGCGGTCCTGATCATCGGCATCTTCTACGCGATCTCGACGTGGGCGATCGTGATGGCCTGGGGGCCCTCGGGCGTGCGCGAGATCGCGGCCGACTCGCTGGCGAGCGGTGGCAACCTGATGCTCGACACCTCCGAGGAGTACGCCGGCAGCGCCACCACCGAGCTGATGCGGGTGCTGCTGGTGACCAGCCTGTTCGCGTGCGTGCTGTCGTTCCACAACATCGTGGCGCGCTACCAGTTCACGCTGGCCCACCGCGGGGTGCTGCCGGAGCCGCTCGGCCGCATCCACCCGAAGCACCATTCGCCGTCGCTCTCCTCGGTCGTGCAGACCGTGACCGCCCTGGTGATCGTGGTGATCTTCGCGGTGGCGGACGCGGACCCACTGATCGGGGTGTTCGGCTCGATGGCCGGCGTCGCGACCACGGGGATGGTGTCGATGATGGTGCTCACGTCGGTCGCGGTGCTGGTGTTCTTCGCCCGCCGTCCGGATCTGCGTGAGGAACGCGTCGTACAGACCACGATCGCGCCGGCCCTGGCGACCGTCGGTCTGCTGATCGCGGGGTACGTCGTGGTCGACAACTTCGCCCTGGTCACGGGTGCCGGCACCGGCCTCAACGTGCTGCTCATGGGCGTGATCGCTGCGGCTTTCGTTCTTGGCGTGCTTCATCCTCGGCACCGGATGCTCGAGAGCGAGGCGCCCCCGGAGGCCTAGCGGGAGTCCAGCAGGGCCCTGCCGAGGAAGGCCACGTGCAGGGACACCCGGACCTCCGGGTCGTCCAGGTCGCTGCCCAGGACCCGCTCCGCCTTGCCCAGCCGGTCGTAGAACGCGGGCCGGGACAGGTGCAGCGCGTCGGCCGCGGCCGCCTTGGACGCGGGGTGCCGCAACAGCGCCCACACCACGCCGAGCAGGTTGGTGCCGTGCCGCTCGTCGTGGTCGCGCAGCGGGTGCAGCTCCCGGTCGACGTACGCCTGCAGCCGCTCGTCGGAGCCCAGCATCATCAGCAGCCCGCGCAGGTGGGTGTCCTCGAGCCGGTGCACCAGCCGGGCCTCCGGGTCGCGCACCGAGGTGAGCACGTGCAGCGCCTCGCGCAGCGTGACGTCGGCGAGCTCGGGCCGGGTGACCGGGCTGCCCGCCGCGACGACCACCGGCAGCCGGCGGGTGACCCGTCGGGCCAGGCGGTCCACGACCTCGTCGACCCGCGCCGAGGACGGCAGCGAGACCAGCGCCCGGACCTCGTGGTCGACGCTGGCGGTGAGCAGCGGGGTGCGGAGGCCGTCGGCGGCATGCAGCAGCGCCGACAGGACGTCGTCCTCGGGCGTCCCGGGGCCGGACCGGTCGGTGCCGGCGACGGCACGAAGTGACAGCCCGACGAGCTGGCGCCGCTGCAGTGGTACGCCGGCGAGCTCGCACCGGCGCTGGACGTCGGGGTCCGCGCTGTCGGCGAGGATCCGGACCAGCAGCTCGTGGTGGATGCGCCGGGTCAGGCTGTCGCGGTGCCGGTCGTGCAGCCGGTGCATCGCCAGCGCGGCCGCCGCCCGCTCGGCGAGCGCGATGGCTCGGTGGCTCGGTGGCTCGGGAGCCTCGAGCACCAGCCGACCCCAGCCCCGCTCGCGGCGACCGAGCCGGGTGACCAGCCAGCCGTTGCCCTCGTCCCACGCGGTCCGGCCGGGCAGGTCGACCTGGCGGCTGCGCTCGGTCCAGTCGGCGAGGAACTCGGCCACGTCGCCGGGGCCGGCCCGGTAGTCGAGCACCCGGTGGTGCTCTGACTCGAGGACCACCGCGGCGCCGGACAGGCGCTGTGCGGCCTCGAGGATGTCGCTCGGCCCGGCCTCGGAGATCGAGAGCTCCGCGAACGTCTCGTGCACCCGCTCCGCGTCGCGCAGCTCGGCGAGCTGACGGTCCACGATCCGCTCGCCCACGGCCTGCGCCACGGAGGCGAAGCGGATCTCCCGGGTGAGAGCGACCAGCGGGAGGCCCAGGTCGCGGCTGGCGTCGACGAGCGGGTCGGGCAGCGTCGTCCACCGTCGGCCCAGCTCGACCATCAGCCCGGCCGCGCCACTGTCGTGCAGGCCGGTCACGAAGCGACTGAGCTCCTCGGCCGACTCGGGCATCGCGATGCCGGTGGTCAGCACCAGGTCGCCGGCGCGGAGCAGCCGGCCGATGTCGGCGAGCTCGGTGGTGTGCACCCACTCGACCGGGCCGGTCACCTCGCCGGTCAGCACCTGGGGTCGGGCCGCTCGGACCACGGGCATCTCCAGCACCTCGCCCAGCGTGAACGTGGCCACCGCGCCTCCTGACACATCGTCGGACTCCTTGCACACAGCCTACGGTCTGTCACCTTTCCGCAGCGGGGGAGAACCCGCACAATGGACGCATGACGAGCGAGCAGACGATCCCGCACTGGATGGCCGGGGCGAGGTACGACGGCGACAGCGACCGGTGGGGCGAGGTGACCAACCCGGCGACCGGACGGGTGACCGGCCGGGTCGCGATGGCCGACCAGGCCGACGCGGCCAAGGTGATCGCCGCGGCCGCGGCCGCCGCCAAGGACTGGGGCTCGACCTCGCTGGCACGGCGTACCCAGGTGCTGTTCGCCTTCCGCGAGCTGCTGGCGGCCCGCCGCGAGGAGCTCGCCGCCCTGATCACCGCCGAGCACGGCAAGGTGCACTCCGACGCCGTGGGCGAGATCTCGCGCGGCCTGGAGGTCGTCGAGTTCGCGTGTGGCATCTCCCACCTGGTGAAGGGCGGCCACTCGGCGGGCGCCTCCACAGGCGTCGACGTGCACTCGCGCCGCGAGCCGCTCGGGGTGGTGGCGATCATCTCGCCGTTCAACTTCCCGGCGATGGTGCCGATGTGGTTCTTCCCGATCGCGATCGCGGCCGGCAACACGGTCGTGCTCAAGCCGAGCGAGAAGGACCCGTCCGCCGCGCTCTGGATCGCCGAGCTCTGGCGCGAGGCCGGCCTGCCTGACGGCGTCTTCAACGTGCTTCAGGGCGACAAGGTCGCCGTCGACGCGCTGCTGACCAGCCCCGACGTACAGGCCGTGAGCTTCGTCGGCTCGACCCCGATCGCGCGCTACGTCTACGAGACCGCCGCCGCGCACGGCAAGCGGGTGCAGGCGCTGGGCGGCGCCAAGAACCACATGGTGGTGCTGCCGGACGCCGACCTCGACCTGGCCGCCGACGCCGCGGTCAACGCCGGCTACGGCAGCGCGGGGGAGCGGTGCATGGCGATCAGCGTCGTGGTGGCCGTCGACCCGGTCGGCGACGACCTGGTGGCCCGGATCGCCGAGCGCACCCGCACGCTGCGGATCGGCGACGGCGCGGCCGGCCGCGACCCCGAGTCGGACATGGGTCCGCTGGTCACCCGCCAGCACCGCGACAAGGTGGCGTCGTTCATCGAGTCCGGCGAGACCGCCGGCGCGAAGGTGGTCGTCGACGGCCGCGAGGTGCAGGCAGCGGGCGAGGCCGACGGCTTCTGGCTGGGCCCGACCCTCTTCGACAACGTGACCTCGGAGATGGAGGTCTACCGCGAGGAGATCTTCGGCCCGGTGCTGTCGGTCGTCCGCGTGCCGGCGTACGACGACGCGGTCGCGCTGGTCAACGCCAACGACTACGGCAACGGCACCGCGGTTTTCACGAACGACGGCGGCGCGGCCCGGCGCTTCGAGACCGACGTGCAGGTCGGGATGATCGGCGTCAACGTGCCGATCCCGGTGCCGGTCGCCTACTACTCCTTCGGCGGGTGGAAGAACTCGCTGTTCGGGGACACCCACGCCCACGGCGCCGAGGGCGTGCATTTCTTCACCCGGGCCAAGGTCGTCACCAGCCGCTGGATCGACCCGTCCGCACGGCCCGAGGGCGGCCTCGAGCTCGGATTCCCACGCAATGACTGAGCTGGCGATCGAGGATCCCGAGCGCACCTACGAGCTGGACCGACAGCATGTCTTCCACTCCTGGTCGGCGCAGGGCTCGCTCGACCCGATGGTGATCACCAAGGCCGAGGGCTCGACGGTGTGGGACGGCGAGGGCAACCGGCTGCTCGACTTCACCTCCCAGCTGGTGTTCACCAACCTCGGGCACCAGCACCCGCGGCTGGTGCGCGCCATCCAGGAGCAGGCGGCCACGCTGTGCACGGTGGCGCCGCAGCACGCGAACGCCGCGCGCTCGGAGGCGGCCCGGCTGATCGCGAGCCACACGCCGGGCGACCTGGACCGGATCTTCTTCACCAACGGCGGTGCCGACGCCAACGAGCACGCCGTACGGATGGCCCGGCTGCACACCGGACGGCACAAGGTGCTGTCGACCTACCGCTCCTACCACGGCGGCACCCACCTCGCGGTCAACCTCACCGGCGACCCGCGGCGTTGGCCGAGCGATCACGGGTCCGAGGGCGCCGTGCACTTCTTCGGGCCGTTCCTCTACCGCAGCGCCTTCCACGCGACCACCGAGGCCGAGGAGTGCGAGCGGGCACTCGCGCACCTGGAGCAGGTGATCGCGCTGGAGGGGCCGGGGACGATCGCCGCCGTCGTCCTCGAGGCGATCCCCGGCACCGCCGGGATCATGGTGCCGCCGCCGGGCTACCTCACCGGCGTCCGCGAGCTCTGCGACAAGCACGGCATCGTGATGATCGCCGACGAGGTGATGTCCGGCTTCGGCCGGGCCGGCCGCTGGCTCGCGGTCGAGCTCGACGACGTGGTACCCGACCTGCTCACCTTCGCCAAGGGCGTCAACTCCGGCTACGCACCGCTCGGCGGCGTGGCGATCAGCGACGCCATCGCCGCCACCTTCGCCGACCGGGTCTACCCAGGCGGGCTCACCTACTCAGGCCACCCGCTCGCCTGCGCGGCTGCCGTGGCGGCGATCCGGGTGATGGAGGAGGATCGGGTCGTGGAGCACGCGGCGACCCTCGGCGAGGAGGTCTTCGCGCCCGGCCTCGAGACGCTCGCCGCCCGGCACCGCTGGGTCGGCGAGGTGCGCGGCACCGGCGCGTTCTGGGCGGTGGAGCTGGTGGCCGACCGCGAGACCCGCGAGCCGCTGGCGCCGTATGGCGGGAGCAGTCCGGAGATGGCCGCGCTGCTGGCGGCGTGCCGCCGACGGGGCCTGCTGCCGTTCGCGAACTTCAACCGGATCCACCTGGTGCCGCCGCTGACCTCGAGCGCCGACGAGGTGCGCCAGGCGATCGAGATCCTGGACGAGGCCCTGACCGAGGTCGCCGGTGCCTGACCCCACGGCAGCCCTCGCGGGCTCCGTGGCCAAGCCACTGTGGCTGGACACGCCCGACCGGCCGGCGCCGCGGCCGGCGGTCGACGGCGAGGTGGAGGTCGACCTGGCGGTGGTGGGCGCCGGGTTCACCGGGTTGTGGACCGCGCTCCGGGCGGTGGAGCGGGCGCCCGGCACCCGGGTGATCGTGCTGGAGGCGGACCGGATCGCCGAGCACGCGACCGGTCGCAACGGCGGGTTCTGCGAGGCGACGCTGACGCACGGCGAGGCCAACGGGCGGGCCCGGTGGCCGGAGGAGTACGACGCCCTGGACCGGCTCGGCCTCGCCAACCTCGACGCCATCGAGGAGACGCTCGCCCGCTACGGCATCGAGTGCGGCTTCGCCCGCGGCGGTGACCTGGCCGTCGCCACCAGGCCGCACGAGGTCGCCGACCTGGAGCCGGACCGGCCGGGGTTCCTGGACGCCGAGGCGGTACGCCGGATGGTCGACTCGCCGACCTACCTCGCCGGCCGGCACGAGCCGGACGAGTGCGCGGTCGTCGACCCCGCCCGGCTCGCCTGGGGACTGGCCGACGCCGCGGAGCGGCAGGGGGTGCGGATCGCCGAGGGCACTCGGGTGGAGCGGATCCGCAAGGCGGGGTCGGGCATCGAGCTCACCACGCCGAGCGGGAGCGTCCGCGCCAGGAACGTCGCGCTGGCGACCAACGTGTTCCCCTCGCTGCTGCGGCGGCTCCGGCTGTCGACAGTGCCGGTCTACGACTACGTGCTCGCCACCGAGCCGCTCACCGACGACCAGCTGACCGCGCTGCGCTGGGACCCGGCGATCGGCATCGCCGACTCGGGCAACCAGTTCCACTACTACCGGATCACGCAGGACGGCCGGATCGTCTTCGGCGGGTACGACGCGATCTACCACTTCGGCCGCGGCATCGAGGCCGGGCACGAGGAGCGGGCGGCGACGTACGAGACGCTGGCTCGGCACCTCGCCGAGACGTTCCCGCAGCTGGGCGACATCAGGTTCAGCCACCGCTGGGCCGGGGTGATCGACACCTCGACCCGGTTCTGCGCGTTCTACGGCAGCACGCACGGCGGCCGGACGGCGTACGCCCTCGGCTTCACCGGCCTCGGAGTCGGCGCCTCACGGTTCGCCGCCGACGTGATGCTCGACCTGCTCGCGGGCGAGGACACCGAGCGGACCCGGCTGGAGATGGTGCGCAACAGGCCGATGCCGTTCCCGCCCGAGCCGCTGGCCTGGATCGGCATCCAGCTGACCCGGTGGTCGCTGGCGCGTGCGGACGCGACCGGACGCCGGAACCTCTGGCTACGCCTGCTCGACCGGCTCGGGCTCGGCTTCGACTCCTAGTTCACCGGCACGCAGAGCACCGGGCGGGTGCTGAGGTGGAGCAGCTTGTGGGGGGTGGAGCCGAGCATCGCGCCGCGCAGCGGGCTCTCGCCGGAGGTGCCGACGACGATCACCGTGGCGTCGTGCGTGTCGGCGACCTGGATCAGCGCCTGGGCCGGCTTGGCGTCCACGAGCTCGACCTGGGTGTCGACCCCGGCGCTCTGGGCCTGCTCGACGGCGTGCGAGAGCGCGTGCCTGCCGATCTCCCGGAGCGCGTCGCGATGCGCCTTCGCCTCCTCGCCCATCCCGCCCGGGGGAGCGGCGCCGTAGACCAGGATCAGCGGCTCGCCCCAGCGCGCCGCGACCTGGATCGCGGTGGCGAGCGCGACGTCCGCGCCCGGGGACTCGTCGTACCCCACCACCACTGCCATCGCGTCAGCCTTCCATTCCGTCGGGGTCGGCGATCGCCGCGCGCTTGCCGTGGACGATGTCCGGGTCGGCCACACTCGGCCGTTCGTCCCAGAAGCGGGCGTCCTGAGTGCGCCAGATCAGCATGACCGCCAGCCCGGCCACGAAGATCCCGATCCCGATCACCAGCGGTGGCCCGACGCCGAACCAGGCCTGGCCGCTGTAGGAGTTGTCCGGGTCGCTCATGTCGCGGATCGACAGCACCAGCAGCCAGATCAGCAGCCCGGAACCGACCACCGGGCCGATGCCGATGAGGAAGAGGTTGCGCACGCTCTCGAGCAGGTGACGCCGGTAGAAGATCGCGCAGGCGATACCGGTGAGCGCGTAATAGAACGCGATCAGCAGGGACAGCGCGGTGAGCGAGTCGAACAGCGCGTTCTCGCTGAGCTGGTAGACGCCGACGTACCAGACGATCGCGATGCCGGCGACCCACCAGGTGCTCACGTCGGGCGTCTGGTGCCTCGTGTGGATATGACCGAACCGCTTGGGGAGCGCGTAGCGACGGGCCATGGACAGACCGGTGCGGGACGCCGGGATGATCGTGGTCTGGGTGGATGCGATGGCCGAGGTGGCGACCGCGAACAGCAGGACCCAGTCCCAGCCGCCGAGCACCTCCTGGCCGATGTAGGCGAACACGAACTCCTCTTCGCCGGCGTTGTCGCTGAGCCACTGCGGGCCGGCGAAGGCGACGACCGCAAATGCGACCGAGACGTAGGTGACGAGCAGGATGAACGTCGACCAGAGGCCGGCGCGCCCTGGGGCGCTGGCGCCGTCGCGGGTCTCCTCGCTGAGGTTGACCGCCGACTCCCAGCCCCAGTAGGCGAAGACGCCGAGGAGCAGCCCACTGCTGAGCGCCGAGCCGCCCTCGCCGAACGGGTTCAGCCACTCCAGGGACGGGGTGATCTCGTCGAGCGAGCTGTTGCCGTCGACGGCCTTGAACAGCGCCACGCCGGCGAACACCAGTAGAGCTCCGACCTGCCCGAAGATGAGGAGGTTCTGCAGCCGCGCGGAGATGTCGGTGCCGAGCACACAGATGTAGGTCATCACCAGAATCAGCAGGATCGCCAGCGGCATCCGGACCCACGCGTCGTCGCCCCAGCTGTCGGCACCCACCATGTAGAGGCCGAAGCGGACGCCCACGTCGGCGAGCGACCCGATCACCAGGACGCCGGTCATCGTGATCGCCCAGCCGCCGAGCCATCCCGCCCACGGCCCCATCGCCCGGGTGACCCAGCTGAACGTCGTGCCGCAGTCTTGGTCGACCCGGTTGAGATAGAGGAACGCGGTGGCGATCAGCATCATCGGCACGAAGCTGGCCAGCAGTACGCCGGGGGCGTAGATGCCCACCAGGGCAGCGATCGGCCCGATCACCGCTGCCAGTGAGTATGCCGGCGAGGTGGCCGCGAGCCCGATCACGAGCGCGTCGACGAAGCCGATCGCGTCGGACTTCAGGTGGGCTTCGGTCGTGGTCATCGGACCCCCCAGGAGTAGGTCTGCTTGCGCAGTCGGAGGTAGACGAAGGTCTCGGTGGTCACCACCCCGGGGATGGTGCGGATCTGGTCGGAGAGGATCTCGAGCAACCCCTCGTCGGACTCGGCGACCACCTCGGCCAGCAGGTCGAAGGACCCGGCGGTGATGACCACATAGTCGACCTCGTCGAGCTCGGCGATCGCGTCGGCCACCGGAGTGACCGGGCCGGCGACCCGGATCCCGACCATCGCCTGACGCCCGAACCCGAGCTCGATCGGGTCGGTGACCGCGACGATCTGCATCACGCCGCCCTCGATCAGCCGCTGCACCCGCTGCCGCACGGCGGCCTCGGAGAGACCGACGACCTTGCCGATCGAGGCGTAGGAGCGGCGGCCGTCCTGCTGCAGCTGCTCGATGATCGCCTTGGAGACATCGTCGAGCTGAACCACGGGCCGGTCGCTGGGCGCGCTCATGGAGATGATGCTCGCACGAGTTCGGCTTCCGTGCCCAGGAGTGCCTTCTGTCGCGGAATTCGTTGCGAGCATGTTACGACGCGACTGGATCGCTTGTCAGACGATAAGACTGCGTGCGAGGATCCCGACACCGGTGGAGTCACTAGGGGGACTATGTCGAACCTGCCGCAGCAGCCAGCTCGCCGCTCCACACTTTCCCGACGGGGAGTGCTGAAGGGCGGCGGGGTGGCCGCGTTCGCTGGACTGAGCATCGCCGCCCTGAAGCTGCCGTTCTTCGGGGTCGACGGCGCCGTGCAGGATCCGCTGACCTGCAAGGCCACCGACGTCTCGTCGTCCGACGCGAGCCTGACCGTCTCCAACTGGACCGGCTACCTGGACCCGCCGAACCCCACCGGGTCCACGATGCGCCGGTTCAACGACGCCACCGGGATCGACGTCACCTACAACGTCGACATCAATGACAACGCCGAGTTCTACGCCAAGGTGAAGAACCAGCTCGGTGAGTGCGAGCCGATCGACCGGGACATGATGATCCTGACCGACTGGATGGCGGCCCGGATGGTCGGCCTGGGCTGGGTGCAGCCGCTGGACGCGAACGCCGTACCCAACCTGCACGCGAACCTGATCAAGTCGCTCCAAGGGGTGCAGTGGGACCCCAAGCTCGAGTACCACGCACCGTGGCAGAGCGGGCTCACCGGCATCGCCTACAACGCTGCGAAGGTCGACGAGGTCGGGAGCTTCGAAGACCTGCTGACCCGATCCGACCTCAAGGGCAAGATCACCCTGCTCTCGGAGATGCCCGACACGATGGGGTTCATGCTCAAGGTGACCGGCTCCGATCCCGAGGACTTCGACGACGACGACTGGGCCAACGCCATGGACATGCTGAACCAGGTGATCGAGGACGGGCAGGTGCTGCAGTTCTCGGGCAACAACTACCTGCAGCAGCTGGCGCAGGGGAACCTCTACGCCTGCGAGGCCTGGTCCGGCGACGTGATCCAGGCGCAGTTCGACAACCCGGACATCAAGTTCGTCGTACCGGAAGAGGGCATGAACCTCTGGAGCGACAACATGCTGATCCCGAACAAGGCCATCCACCAGGCCAACGCCGAGGCCTGGATCGACTTCTTCTACCAGCCCGAGATCGCCGCCAAGCTCGCCTCCTGGGTGAACTACATCTGCCCCGTGCAGGGAGCCAGGGAGGAGATGGAGAAGATCGATCCGTCCCTCGCCGAGAACCCACTGATCTTCCCCGACGAGGCGATGCTCGCGAACACGTTCGACTTCATGACTCTCGACGACCGCCAGCAACAGCAGTACGAAGGAGACTGGTCGGATGTCACAACAGGCTGAGGCCACCGCGCCCCCCACGACCGATGGGTCGTACGACGGGCTGCGGCTGAGCCAGCTCACCAAGCAGTTCGTCGGTTTCACCGCCGTCCAGGACCTGGACCTCGACATACCCCGGGGTTCGTTCTTCGCGCTGCTCGGCCCGTCGGGCTGCGGAAAAACAACGACTCTGCGGATGGTGGCGGGTCTGGAGGAGCCCACCTCCGGGACGATCACGCTGGCCGGACAGGACATCACCAAGACCAAGCCCTACCGCCGCCCGGTCAACACCGTCTTCCAGAACTATGCGCTGTTCCCGCACCTGGACATCTACGAGAACGTCGCCTTCGGGCTGCGTCGCCGGAAGTCCAGTGACGTCGAGAAGCAGGTCGACGAGATGCTCGCCCTCGTCGAGCTCGAGCCGCAGCGACGCAAGAAGCCGGCCCAGCTTTCGGGCGGCCAGCAACAGCGGGTCGCGCTGGCTCGGGCGCTGATCAACAAGCCCGAGGTGCTGCTGCTGGACGAGCCGCTCGGGGCACTCGACCTCAAGCTGCGGCGCTCGATGCAGATCGAGATCAAGCGGATCCAGACCGAGGTGGGCCTCACGTTCGTGCACGTCACCCACGACCAGGAGGAGGCCATGACCATGGCCGACACGGTCGCGGTGATGAACAAGGGCATCATCGAGCAGCTGGGCGCACCCACCGAGCTCTACGAGAACCCGCGCAGCACGTTCGTCGCCAACTTCCTCGGCCAGTCCAACCTGATCGAGGGCACGATCACCAACCGCGCCGCGGACCTCGTCACCGTCGACATGCACGGCATTCCGGTCAGCATCCCCGTGGACCGGACGCACACCGACGGCGACGCAGGCTGGGTGGGGATCCGGCCGGAGAAGGTGCTGATCGGTGAGGAGGGCGCCGAGCTGGACGCCCCCGGCAACACGATCCCCGGTGGGGTGATCTCCGACGTGAGCTTCGTCGGGGTGAGCACGCTCTACCTGGTGCGGATGCCCTGGGGTCAGGAGCTCGCGGTGTTCGCGCAGAACACCGGCCGCACCCGGCTCTTCCGAGTGGGGGAGAAGGTGGAGCTGTCCTGGCGTCCTGAGTACGCCTTCCTCCTCGATCAGTCGCAGGACGCGCATGCAGGCGCGCAGGAGTCCGACGCCTGATGGCCGAGATGACGCGCCGGCGCGGGAAGGTCGGCTACCTGCTGATGATCCCGGCCGCCGTCTGGCTCGCCCTGTTCTTCGTCATCCCGTTCTACTCCCTGGTCGCGACCAGCCTCTACGACCAGGGCGGCAGCGACTTCCGCGGCTGGGAGATGACCTACGCGTTCGGCAACTACGTCGACGCCCTCCAGGACTACTGGCAGCCGCTGCTCCGCGCGATCGTGTACGCCGCCGTGGCCACCCTGATCTGCCTGGTCCTGGGCTACGTGCTGGCATATGCGATCGCCTTCAAGTCCGGCCGGTGGAAGACGCTGCTGCTGGTGCTGGTGATCGTGCCGTTCTTCACCAGCTTCCTGCTCCGGACGTTGTCGTGGCAGCTGCTCCTGGCGGACGACGGGGTGATCGTGAACACCCTGCAGTTCCTGCAGATCCTGGGGGACGACGGCCGACTGCTCGCGACGCCGTTCGCGGTGATCACCGGATTGGCCTACAACTTCCTGCCGTTCATGGTGCTGCCGCTGTTCGCCAGCATCGACAAGATCGACCCGCGGCTGATCGAGGCCTCCACCGACCTCTACGCCAGCCCGGCGGCGGGCTTCTTCAAGGTCACCTGGCCGCTGTCGCTGCCCGGCGTGGTGTCGGGCACCCTGCTGACGTTCATCCCGGCGGCCGGTGACTACATCAACGCCCAGCTGCTCGGCAGCACCAACACCCGCGTCATCGGCGGAGTGATCGACGGCCAGTTCACCGACGCCAACAACTCCGCGATCGCGGCGGCGCTGTCGATGATCCTGATGGTGATCATCGTGGCCATGGTCTTCTTCTACGTCCGTCGCGCCGGGACGGAGGACCTGCTCTGATGCGCTGGCTCCGCGAACACCTGGTGCTCATCCTCGGCCTGCTGGTGCTGGCCTACACGTTCGTGCCGATCGGCGTCGTCGTACTGATGAGCTTCAACGATCCCGAAACCCGCAACATCTACCGCTTCGACGGCTTCACGCTGCACAACTGGACGAACTTCTGCGAGGCGCCCGGCATGTGCGACAGCCTTTGGCTGAGCATCCGGATCGGGCTGCTGGCGACCCTGGTGGCCACCATCCTCGGCACCCTGGCCGCCTTCGCGCTGGTGCGCCACGACTTCGCGGGTCGCTCGTCGTCGAACCTGCTGATCTTCCTGCCGATGGCCGCTCCTGAGATCGTCCTCGGCTCGTCTCTCCTCACCCTTTTCGTGCAGGGCGGCTTCGCCGGCCAGCTCGGCTTCTGGACGATATTCATCGCCCATGTGATGTTCTGTCTGTCTTTCGTGGTGGTGACGGTGCGGTCACGACTGGCGGGCATGAACGACACGCTCGAGCAGGCTGCTGCCGATCTCTACGCCACACCGGTGCAGACGTTCAGGCGCGTCACCTTCCCCTTGGTGCTGCCAGGCATCCTCGGAGCCGCCCTGCTCAGCTTCTCCCTCTCCTTCGACGACTTCATCATCACCAACCTCAACTCCGGCTCGGAGACGACGTTCCCGATGTTCGTCTGGGGCGCCAGCAGGGTCGGCGTACCGATGCAGGTGAACGTCGTCGGTACGATGATGTTCGCGGTCTCGGTCGTGATCGTGGTCGCCGTGGAGCTGAACAGCCGGCGTCGGATGAAGGCACTCGCCGTTCGCTGAGCCGCCTGGCAGCCTTGCGGGCGTGACCCGCGCGATCGACGAGCTGCTTGAACTGGTGAGCACCGCGGACTCCGAAGGCTGCCAGGGCTGCCAGTCGCTGGGCTCGACCCGTGGCGCGGGCAGGCCTGACACGCGGAGGTCCGCCAGGAAGCAGAATCGTTCAGGATCGGCGAGCTGCCCAACGGCGCTTACTAATCCGCAAGTAGGTGCGTCCAGGGGCGCCTCGGGCTGACCTACTCTCGGTGGATGACCGACGGGCGGTACGAACGACTTTGGGAGCGTCTGTTGGAGTTTCTGTCGAGCCGGGCGTCCGCCGAAGAGATCGGCCCTGGCCGGATCCAGGTCGCGTTCGAGGATCCAGCGGGTCACACGCGAGTCGTGACGGTGGTGATCACGCGGGACGAGGGGACGAGATGGTGAGCGTTCCGTACGGAAGGTTCGAGCCCGCCGCCGACGAGGTCCGCAAGGCGATTCTCACTCTGCCGACCGGCTATCCCTACCTCGTCTACAGCAAACAGTACGACCTGTGGCCGTCCCCGTCAGAGGTGCCGCTGCCGGACGAGGACGAGGTCCCCCTCCCGGGCGGGCGCTGGTACGCCGGTCCGCCCGGCGTCGAGCGCGGACGCCGCGACGAGTGACGCTGTCGCTGTGCGTCACGCGTCGAGAACGCCCGTGTTCTGGCACGCCACGAGCAGCCACCGCCCGTCTTCCTTGGACATGACGAACATCGGGGTGAACTCCCCCTCTGAGTCGGAAGGTTGGCCGTCGTTGCTCGTGTAGACCTGGCGCACCTTCGCGGCCGCGACGTCGGGCCGGATGAACAGGACGTGGACGACCTCCATGGACATCGTGAGGCCCCTCATTCCTCCGGGCAGCACCTCCCGGGTGAACGCCGCGATCTCCTCGCGACCGAAGAGTCGCTTCCCCCCGCCCGTCGTCCAGATGGCGTCGGCGCGGAACAGGTCGAGGAACTCTTCGACCAGCTCGTTCTGCGTTGCGTGCCGAACCGACGCGACCATCTGCTTGATGGCCTCGAGGTCCTCCTCGCGTGTGGAGAGTTCTACGGTCTGAGTGGCATCCATCCCGGAAACGTAGTTCTTCAAGTCTGCTTGAGGTCAATTCCGTGCGCCCGTCGCCGGGCCACGACGCCGAGAACCAGGACCGTGGCACAGGCCGCCGCGATCAGGAGGTTCGGCAGCGCGATCGGGAGGCGGTCGGTGGCGAACCCGTAGACCACCCAGAGCACGGCCTGCGCCGTCGCGATCGAGTACGCCGCGCGCAGGCTCGCGAGATAGCCGACCCGTCCCACCACGAGCGAACCCTCCAAACCTCGGTTGACCGGACGTCAGGGGCGGAGCAGATACAGCCGGAACGAGTCGCTTTCGACCGGCAGAATCTCGACCTCGGCGAAACCGGCCTCACTGGCGTACCGACGGAGGGTGTCGGGGCGCATCAGCGTGCCGGTGGCGGCGGAGCCGGGCTCGGTCATGCTCGCGGGCAGGCAGTGCAGCAGGCTCCAGCCGTAGTGCCGCTGCTCGTCCTCGTCCGCCGCGCCGCGGTACTCGTCACCGACCGGCTCGTCGGCCACCAGGACCACCCCGCCGGGGCCGAGTGCTTCGCGGGCGACGCGGAGCGCCTCCACCGGTCGCGCGAGGTCGTGCACCATCTCGAACATCGTGGCGACGTCGTAGCCGGCGCCGGAGAGCGTCGCGGCGTCCCGCACTTCGAACGTCACGCGGTCGGTCACGCCCTCAGCCTCGGCCACCCGATGGGCGGCCTCGATCGAGCCGGGATTGAGGTCGACGCCGTCAACGGTCACACCGGGGTAGGCCTGCGCGAGGCTGACGCTCGACCACCCTGAGCCGCACCCGATGTCCAGGACGCGGGCGCTGCCGTCGGCCAGTCCCTCCGCGAGGTCGGGTACGGCGGCGAACCAGCCCTTGATCTCGGTCCGGTAGACCGGCCGGGTGCCCAGCGCCTGACCCTCGGCCTCGTCCGGGCCGTAGTCGGCGTACGGGATGCCCACGCCGGACCGGAACGACTCGACCAGCCGTGGCACCAGCGCCAGGTTGGCGACGAGCGACAACACCGTGCTCGCGACACCGTCCAGCGCATCGGGATCGAGGAGTACGTCGGCATGCTCCGCTGGCAGCCCGAACCGCCACTCGGCGCCCTCGTTCGTCGCAGTCAGCAGCTCGGTGGCGCCCTGCTGCTCGAGCCATTCCTGCACCAGCCGCTCGTTGGTGCCGGTCCGTTCCGCCAGCTCGGCGGCCGTGGCCGGCCCGTCCTCAGCGAGTGACTGGTAGAACCCCAGCTTCAGTCCCAGGTACGTCGATGCGATGTCGAACGCCCCCAGCGTCGCCGTGCTCATCCGCTGGACGAAAGTCTCGCGTGTCATCGAATCCTCCCTGGGCGACTGCGCCAACCGAGCCCCCAGCGATGATCCTGACAGGGCGCGGCCCGCGGGTGCACCAGTCGGATCAGGTTCGAACGGTTGTGGAGGTCGCGTTGGCGCTCACCGCCTGGAGCACCGCCTTGACCTGGTAGGGCACGAGGCCGGGGTGCTTGGCGAGGATCAGCGCCGCCATCGCGGCGACATGTGGCGCAGCGAAGCTGTTTCCGGTGGCGACGGTGGTGCCGCCACCGGACCATGCCACCGGCATGTCGATGCCCCGAGCACCGAACTCGACCGGCGGGTTCGGGTTGCAGGACAGCGCCCACCGGTCGTCACCGGGGAGGGCCGCGACCGAGACGACGGACGCGTACGCCGAGGGATAGGTCGGCCCCGGCTGGTTGTTGGCCGCACAGACCAGGAGTGTCCGGGCGAAGTAGGCACGGTCCGCTGCGTCGTGCAGTGGCGCGAACATCGCGTCGCTCTTGCTCGACAGCGACAGGTTGGCGACGGCGAGACCCTGCTCGACGACCCATTGGATGCCGGCGTGGAACAGCAGCCCGCGGCCCTTGAGGTTGGACCCGAGCACCCGGACGCTGTGCAGGTCGACGTCCGGAGCGATCGACCGGACGATGGCGGCACACGCGGTGCCGTGGCCCACCAGGTCCTCGTGGGGGCCCACCACGGCCCGGTAGCCGTCCGCATGACTCTCGTCGGGCTCCATGGCGACCGCGGAGGCCACCCCGCCGACGTCCGGATGATCGGCGTCGACACCGCTGTCCACGATCGCCAGTGACACCCCGGCGCCCGTCGAGCCACCGAAGGCCCAGTCACGCGCGTCGTCGATCGGGAGCGCGGGGAGGTCGGCAAGGCGGTCCGAGGCGAACGCGTCCGACCACGCCGGGAGCCGAGTCATCCGCGATGAGTCTCGACCATCGAGGCGACCTGTCGCCCGAGCGCGGCGAACCGCTGGTCGGCCTCCGAGGCGCCGCCTTCGGAGACGACCGCAGCGAGCTGGGACGCGAGCGTGCCCAGCACGGCCAGAGGCCAGTCGCCCGAGGTGTCGATCCCCGGGTCCAGGATCTCGAGGACGCCGAGCACTTCGCCGCCCTGGTCGAAGAACGGCGCGGCGAACACGACCGTCGGCACGTACCCGGTGCTCTCGGCGATGTCCTGGGCGAAGCGTGCGTCGGTGCGGACGTCGCGTACGGCGACGGGTTGCCCGGACATCGCCGCCCAGCCGACCAGCCCACGCCCGACCGAGACCTCGACTCCGATCACCTCTGCTGCACCGACACCGTCGGCGGCGACGAAGGTCAAGGCCGATCCGTCGGGCGTCGCCCGGGCGCAGGAGCAGGCGGCGGCGTCGAACAGCTCGCGCACGGCCGCCACCGACCGGGACAGGCCGTCATCGGCAGTCATCAGCGGAGGACGCGGTGGCCCTCGGTGTCCTCGTCGTCGCCGTCGTCGCCGTCGGCGCGAAGGACGCGGTGGCCCTCGGTGTCCTCGTCGTCGCCATCGACGCGGAGGACGCGGTGGCCCTCGACGTCGGCGTCGGTGTCCACGTCGTCGTCGGCGCGGAGGACGCGGTGCCCCTCGACGTCGGGCTCCGGGTTCACAAGGCTGTCGTCAGGACGCTGGTTGTTGACCATGGTGCGCTCCTCGGGGAGGTAGGGGGAGCCAGAACGTTCCCCAGGTGGAACAACACTCTCGCGCTTGAGGGGCCGGTTCCGTCGGGAAACTGACACAAGAGGTGTCAACTTCCTGACGCTCCACCGCTCCGGGTGCTTCACTGTGCCGATGGATTGGCCGCTCCTCTCCCCGCTGCCGGCGGCCGAGCGGGAGCAGCTGCTGGCCCGGACCCGACGGCGCAGCTACGGGCGCGGCGAGGTGGTGGTCCGAGAGGGCGATCCGTCCGACAGCCTGCACCTGGTGGAGTCCGGCCGGCTGGCGGTCCGGGTGGACACCCCGGCCGGCGACACCGCCATGCTCAACGTGCTGGGTCCGGGGGCCTGGTTCGGCGAGCTCTCCCTCCTCGGCCGGGAAGCACCGGTGCGAACCGCCACGGTCGTCGCCCTCGAGCCGGCGGCGACCAGGACGCTGGCCACCGCCGACTTCACCGACCTCAGGCAACGGCACGCGGCAACCGGAGAGCTGCTGCTGACACTCCTGTCCCGCCGAGTCGAAGAGCTGAGTGGTCGGCTGGTCGAGGCGATGTACGACGGACTGGACCGGCGCGTCTGCCGCCGGCTGATCGACCTGGTCGAGACCTACCGGGCCGATGGCGAAGACGGCCCGGTGACGATCCCGCTCACCCAGGAACAGCTGGCCGGACTCGTCGGCGGCACGCGTCCCAGTGTCAACGAGGTGTTGCAGCGGCTGACGCAGCAAGGTGTGGTCGCGCTGGGTCGCGGCCGGATCGTGGTCCATCAGCAGGGCGAACTGGCCCGTCGGGTGCGCTGACGCCCGGATCAGCGGACCTCGCCGCTGCGCCGGGCCAGCTCCTCGAGCCAGCGTTGCGCCCCGATCCGCTCGTAGAAGTCCCGGGCGCGGGCGAGCGCGTCGGCGCCCTCCGTGCCGCGGCCCTGGTGCATGAGCCACACGCCGAGGTCGGCGCAGACGTGCGCCTCGTAGAGGGCCGAACCCCATTCGCGGGCATTGGTGAGAGCGTCCTGGAAGGCCTCCTCCACCTGCTCGGGGGCCATCGAACCGGCCGCGCCGGCCACCGCCTGCAGGCGTGAGCGCTGGGCCCGCACAGCCCTGGGCCAAGGCCCCTTCTCGTCGTCGACGTACGTCAGCACCCGCGCGATCGACTCGGTGTCCGCCTGGGCGCGGACGATCTCGGCGGCATGCAGCCACACGATGAAGAACTCGTCGGCGCTGGTGGTGATCTCGTAAGCGCGATGGGCGCAGTCCAGCGCGAGCGCTGGGGCCTCGGGGAGACCGGCTGCGTGCGCCTCGAGCGCGCGGTCCAGGTCGTACTCCGCCAGCCAGGCCTGGTCCGTCACGGACTCGGGGTCGGATCCGACGGCGTCGGCCACGGCGGGCCACTCCATCACGCGGGCGGACGCCATCAGCCTCTGCAGGATGTCGACGTTGAGACCCATGAAGGTGGTGACCTCGTCGAGCGCCGCCAGGGCCGTCGCCTCGTCCCAGTCGCCGGACTGCAGCAGCGCGCTCGCCAGGTTGCACTGCGCGAAGGCGACCATGTAGTCCTCGCCGAGCTCACGCGCAGCCGTGACAGCGCCTCGGGCATGGCGGGTCGCCGTTGGGACGTCGTCAAAGATGGAGTAGGCGGCCAGGTTGATCAGGGCGATCCCCCGCACCCGGAGCGCCCGATGCTCGCCGGCGAGCTCGGCGGCACGCTCGAGCAACGTGATGCTGAGATGGGGCAGGCCGTTGGTCAACGCGCTGATCCCGTAGGTGATCCAGCTGTCGGCGATCTCGCGCGGGTCGCCGATCTGCTCGGCCAGCCGCAGCGACTGCTCCGCGGCCCGCCGCAGCTCCTCGCGGTCGCCGGTGCGCAGCACGACGGCGGCCAGTGCGGTGGTCAGGGCGGCGCGTGCGTGCAGGGACTCGCGCGTGTCGGGAAGCCGCTCGAGCTGCTCGCGGACGACGTTCTCGGCCCGGCTCAGGTCACCTTCGCCGTAGACGAGTGACAGGGCGAGGTCCTCGGCAGGCGAAGCCGCCGCAAGGACGTCGCCGATCGCCTCGAAGCCCTTGAGCGCCCCGGCCGCGTGCTCGATCGCCTCGTCGTGGTCGCCCGCGATGCGCAGCTGCCGTGCGAGCCGGCTCTGGATCGTCACGCGGCGGTCCGGCTCGCAGCGGGACAGGGCCATGGCCAGGTGGCCGGCCGCTTCGCGCGGAGCGCCCAGCGCGGCAGCCCTGTCGGCCGCCTGCTCGAGGTTGTCGGAGGCGGCGCTGGTCAGCTCTGGGACATCCGGGTCATCGGGTACGGCGTCGATCGCGTCCAGGTAGTGCTGGGCAACGATCGGGGCCAGCTCGTAGGCATCGCTGCGCGCTTCCAGCTCGGTCTCGAGTGCCCGGGCCACGGTCAGGTGCGTGGCCTTGCGGTCCCGGCGGGAGAGCATCCCGTAGGCGACCTGGCGGACCGCTCCCTGCACGAAGCGGTACTTGCCGAAGTCCGCGCTCAGCCGGTCCGTGTCCCTGCGCAGCACCTCGCGTCGGATCAGCGCTGCGAGCGCCTGCTCCAGGTCGGGGCTGTCGGCGCAGAGCACCGCGATGCCCTCACCGGTGAAGACCAACCCGAGCACGCTCGCGCGGTCGACGACGCGACGTTCTTCGGCCGGCAGCGTGTCCAGACGTGCGGCGATGAGGGCCTGCAGGCTGGCCGGCGCCGTCAACGCGGCCAGGTCGAGGGCGTCGGGGTCGGTGAGCACGTAGTGCCCGTCGCTCGCCACGACGAGGGCCTGGTCGGCGAGCGACCGGACCGTCTCGATGGCGAAGAGCGGGATGCCCTCGGCGCGGGAGACGAGCTCGTCCCGGATTGCGTCCGGAACGCCGGTGACCAGTCCGTTCAGCAGCCGCGTCATGTCGTGGGTCGACAGCGGTTCCAGATGGACCACGGTGACGCGTCGGTTGCCGACCAGGGTCGGATGCTCCGCGAGCAGCTCGGGCCGGGCCAGCACCAGCACGAAGACCGGGAAGTCCGCGGCGGAGAGCAGGTGCTCCAGGAACGCGAGCAGGCCGTCGTCGGCGTACTGGGCGTCGTCGATCACCAGCACGACCGGCTGAGGCGTGGCCGCGTCGTTCTGCCAGAGTCCGACGTACTTGAAGAACGCCGTCCACGCAACGAACAGGTCCTCGCGAGGGAACGATCCGCCGGAGTCGAGGCCCAGCAGAGCCGCGAGTCGGGGCTCGAGCCACTCCCGCTCCGGTGGTTCCGGCACGCACGCGGCCAGCCCCTGGTGCAGGAGCTGGCGGGTGTCGAGGTCGGCCGCTTCGCCGGCATCGGCAACGATGGCGAGGCGGCCTCGCACGGCCTCGGCCAGTGCGTAGTAGGCGACGCCCTCGCCGTAGGACAGGCAGCGACCGCGGTGCCAGAGCACGCTGGCGTCGAAGCCGTCGACGTACTTCTCGTACTCCCAGCCGAGACGGGACTTCCCGACACCCGCCTCGCCGTCGATGATCAGCAGACCGGGACGCAGGGTCTCCTCGACCTGGTGGAAGACCTCCTTCACCAGCCGCAGCTCTCGATCGCGGCCGATCAGCTGCGCCTCCAGCCCGTCGTCGCGCCGCTCGCCGCCGACACCGGCGACCACGGCTCGCACCGCCCACAACGGGACCGGCTCCGCCTTGCCTTTCATGGCGTGCGCGCCGGCGTCGTCGAACGCGATCGCCGTGGACGTGAAGGATCGGGTGGTGTCGTCGACCCAGACCCCGCCTGGCGGGGCGGTGGCCTGGATCCGGGCGGCGGTGTTGACCGCGTCGCCGGCGACCATGCCCTGGCCGGTCGCGCCGAGGGTGACCGCGACCTCGGCCGTGGTGATGCCCACCCGCATCGCCAGCCCCGGCATCGCGATGCGATCGCCCAGTGCTGCGACCCGCTCGACCAGCTCCAGGCCGGCCCGGACCGCGCGCTCGGCGTCGTCCTCGCGGGTGTTCGGCAGGCCCCACACCGCCATCACTGCATCGCCGATGAACTTCTCCAGCTCACCGCCGTAGCGGCTCACGACTGCCCGGCACTCGTCGAAGTACGCCGTGAGCAGCTCGCGGACCTCCTCGGGGTCCCGGCTCTCCGACAGGGTGGTGAACCCGACGAGGTCGCCGAAGAGGACGCTGGTGATCTTGCGGGCCGTCCCCTGGGGCGCCGGAACCTGCGCAACCGCGGCGGGCTCGACGCCGGCGCCGCTCGGGACGCCGCAGTGCGGGCAGAACCGGCCGGCCGGCGGCAGGTCCCCTCCGCAGGACGGGCAGGTGGGGTCGGCCAGCGAGCCGCCGCAGGTGAAGCAGAAGCTCGCGGTGTCGGCCTGGTCGGCCGTGCCACACGCCCTACAAGTCCTCAACCGAATCCCCCCTTCTGGTGTCGCCGCGCGCCGTTCAGGCGGCGAGCCTGAACATGACTACGTCGTCGAGAGCGCTCCGCGCATCGCCCAGATGGGCGACCGCCGCCAGGAAGTCCGCCCTCTCGATCACGACAAACTCGCAGTCCGTGAGCGCCGTCACCGTCGCCGTACGCGGGACGTCACGCAGCAGGCCGATCTCGCCGAAGAACTCGCCCGGCCCCTCGGTGCGCAGCACCCGGCCGTTGCCGGTGACCTCCACCTCGCCCGACGCGATGACGTAGAAGCGGTCCGAGGTGTCGCCCTCCGTGAGCACGGTAGTGCCGGTCGGCGCTCGAGTGCGTTCGGAGGCGTGCGCGAGCCTCTCCAGGGCCGGTGCCGGCAGGTCGGCGAAGACCGTGACCGTGCGCAGCAGCTCGAGCTCCTCCGGTGCCTCGAAACGCCGGTCGAGCTCTCGCATCTGCCGCCACCGACTGACCGCGACCAGGAGCACCACCGCTCCCGAGATCGCGATCGAAGGACGCAGCCCGAGCCGGTCCACCAGAAGGGGCGCCAAGACCGCACCGATGGACATCGCCAGGACGAGGGCGCTCTCCATGGCGGCGTAGACCCGGGAGACGAAGTCGGACGGCGCCACGCGCTGGGGGATGGTCTCGAAACCCAGCCCGGACAGCGGCTCGCTCAGCCCGATCACCGCCAGGGCGACGAACGTGGTGACCGGCGAAGGGAACGCGGCAAGCGCCAGCAGCGGCACGGCCCAACCCAGCGCCCCGATCACCATGTCCTCGCCGAGGCGGGAGCTGCTGAGGCGACGCAGGACGAGCAGGCCGCCGGCGACCGTGGCGACACCGAGCACCGCATTCAGGTAGCCGAGGCCTTCCGGACCCGACTCGAGCACGTCGGTGGCGAGCAGGACCATGAAGACGGTCAGACCGCCCCAGGCGAAGCCGGTGGCACCCGACATCAGCGCCACGTTGCGCAGGTCCCGATCCCTCGCGACCAGACCGAACCCGGCGGACAGGTCCGTCATGAACTTCGATGCTGCCTCGGCCGGCTCTTCGTCGTTCTCATCTTCATCGGTCGTCGCGGCGGCCTTGGCACGGACGGTCAGCAGCAACAGGATCGACCAGACGAAGGTGGCGACGTTCAGCCAGAGCACCGCGTTGACATCCCACACGGCGATGATCAGACCGGCCAACGCGGGTCCGGCGAACAGCATGACGCTCTCGAGGTTGCCGGCCAGGGCATTGGCCGCGGTCAGGTCAGAGGGGGAGTCCACCAGGTCGGGCAGCAGCCCGGCCTGGGCGGCCCGGAACGGCGCGCCGACGACCGCGGCGGCCACAGCCAGCGCGTAGACCACGAGCGAAGGTGCGTCGGTCGTGATCGCGATCGCGGCCGCCGCGATCAGGATCGCCCTGAGCACGTCCGAGACGATCATGAACGTCCGACGTGACATCCGGTCGGCGATCACGCCCCCGATCGGGCCGGTGACGGCCATGGCGATGAACCGCACCGCCTGGTAGGCGCCTACGGCGGCGGCGCCGCCCTCCTGGTAGGCCCAGACGACGATGGCGGTGGCGTAGGCCCAGTCACCCAGGGTCGAACCGACGAAGGCGAGCTGCACCTTGCGGACCTGCGGATTGCGCAGCACGCGCATGATCCGGGCGCGGCTGCCGAGGTCGGCAGCGGGGTCGATCGCCGGAGCATTCTCGGCCACGGGTACCTCCTGATGGCGGCGTCCAGACTGTAGTCGTGGGACGCCGCGGGCGTGCGGGAATCAGGCGGAGCGCGCGGGTGGAGCGGGAGCGTGCATGGGTGGGTCAGATCAGCGTGGCGGCCTTGTCGAGGACGGCGCGGAGGATCTGCTCCATCTCGTCGAAGTGCTCCTGGGTGCAGATGAGCGGGGGAGCGAGCTGGACGACCGGGTCGCCGCGGTCATCGGCGCGGCAGTAGAGGCCTTCGTTGTAGAGGTTCTTGGAGACGAAGCCGTAGAGCAGGCGCTCGCACTCCTCGCTGGTGAAGGTCTCCTTGGTCGCCTTGTCCTTGACCAGCTCGATCCCGTAGAAGAAGCCGTCGCCGCGTACGTCGCCGACGATCGGCAGGTCGAGGAGCCGCTCGAGCGTGGCCCGGAAGTTGGGCGCGTTGGTGCGAACGTTCTCGAGGACCTTCTCCTCCTCGAAGATCTGCAGGTTGCGCAGGCCGACCGCGGTGGAGACGGGGTGGCCGCCGAACGTGTAGCCGTGGGCGAACCAGTTGTCGTCCTTGAGGAACGGCTCCATCAGCCGATCCGAGGCGATCATCGCGCCGAGCGGTGCATAGCCCGAGGTGATGCCCTTCGCGCAGGTGATCATGTCTGGCTCGTAGCCGAAGCGCTCGGCGCCGAACATGTGGCCGAGCCGGCCGAACGCGCAGATGACCTCGTCGGAGACCAGGAGTACGTCGTACTCGTCGCAGATCTCGCGCACCCGCTCGAAGTAGCCCGGCGGGGGCGGGAAGCACCCGCCGGCGTTCTGGACTGGCTCGAGGAACACCGCGGCGACGGTGTCCGGTCCCTCGTTCTCGATGGCGACCGCGATCTGGTCGGCGGCCCAGCGGCCGAAGGCGATGAGGTCGTCGTCGCCGCTACTGCCTTGGTACTGCTCGGCGGATGCCGTGTCACGCCACTGCGACGACGTCGAGCCCGAGTGGCGGTAGTAGTTGGTGTTCGGGACCCGGAACGTCGACGGCACCAGGGGCTCGAACTGCTGCTTCAGCAGCGGGAGCCCGGTGATCGACAGGGCGCCCTGCGGGGTGCCGTGGTAGGCGATCGCGCGGCTGATCACCTTGTGCTTCATCGGCTTGCCGGTGAGCTTGAAGTAGTTCTTGGCGAGCTTCCAGGCGGTCTCGACGGCCTCGCCGCCGCCGCTGGTGAAGAAGACCCGGTTGAGGTCGCCGGGTGCGTAGCCCGCGACCTTCTCGGCCAGCTCGATCGCCGGCGGGTGCGCGTAGGACCACAGCGGCATGAACGCGAGCTCGCGCGCCTGCGCTGCGGCGGCGTCGGCGAGCTCGGTGCGGCCGTGGCCGAGCTGGGAGACGAAGAGGCCGGCCAGGCCGTCGAGGTAGCGCTTGCCCCGGGAGTCGTAGAGATAGGCGCCCTCACCCTTGACCATGATCGGCACGTCGGAGTCGGCATACGCGCCGTGGCGGGTGAAATGCATCCACAGGTGGTCCTTGGCCGCGCGCTGGAGCCGAGCGTGTTCGTCCATACAGCCATCGTGGCTGCGAACGAGGCGGGAAGCAAGGGAATTCGTCGTTGGTTCGCGTCATTGCTGCGGATATCAACAGTAGATGCCGTCGAAGCCCTCCTGATTTCGTCGTGATCCTTGTAGGGTTCGGCCATGGCCGACCAGAGCTTCCGCAACTTCGTGAACGGTGAGTTCGTCGACCCCGTCGGCGGCGAGACCTACGACGTGCTCGACCCGTCGACCGGCGAGACCTACGCCCAGGCTGCGCTCTCCCGCGAGGAGGACGTCGACCGTGCGTACGCCGCCGCGGACGCCGCGTTCGAGACCTGGGGCCGGGTCACGCCGAAGGAGCGCTCGGAGGCGCTGCTCAAGATCGCCGATGCCCTCGAGGCGCGGACCGACGACTTCGTGAAGGCTGAGTGCAAGGACACCGGCAAGCCGCTGAGCCTGACCGCTTCGGAGGAGCTGCCGCCGACGATCGACCACTTCCGGTTCTTCGCCGGCGCCGCCCGGATCCTCGAGGGCAAGTCGGCGGGGGAGTACATGGAGGACCACACGTCGTTCATCCGCCGCGAGCCGATCGGGGTGATCGGCCAGGTGACGCCGTGGAACTACCCGCTGGCGATGATGTCGTGGAAGATCGCGCCCGCGCTGGCGGCCGGCAACACCGTCGTACTCAAGCCGAGCGACACCACTCCCGCGACCTCGACGATGATGGCCGAGCTGTGCGCTGAGTTCCTGCCGCCGGGCGTGCTCAACGTGATCTGCGGCGACCGCGACACCGGGCGTGCGCTGGTGGCGCACCCGACCCCGCAGATGGTGGCGATCACCGGGTCGGTGCGGGCCGGCATGGAGGTGGCCGCGTCGGCGGCGACCGACCTGAAGCGGGTGCACCTCGAGCTCGGCGGAAAAGCGCCGGTGGTCGTGTTCGACGACGCCGACGTCGAGAGGGCTGCGACCGCGATCGCCGAGGCCGGCTACTTCAACGCCGGGCAGGACTGCACTGCCGCTACCCGGGTGCTCGCGGGTCCGCGGGTGCACGGCGACTTCGTGGACGCCCTGACCGAGGCCGCGCGCGGCACCAAGACCGGCATGCCCGACGACGAGGACGCCTTCTACGGCGCGCTGAACAACTCCGACCAGCTCGCCCGGGTCACCGGGATGGTCGACCGGCTGCCCGACCACGCCGAGGTCAAGACCGGCGGCGAGCGCCAGGGCGACCGCGGCTACTTCTACACGCCGACCGTGCTGTCGGGGCTGAAGCAGGACGACGAGCAGATCCAGGACGAGATCTTCGGACCGGTGATCACCGTCCAGCAGTTCACCGACGAGGACGAGGCGGTGCGCTGGGCCAACGGCGTGAAGTACGGCCTCGCCTCCAGCGTCTGGACCAAGGACCACGGCCGGGCGATGCGGATGTCGCGCGCGCTCGACTTCGGCGTGGTCTGGATCAACACCCACATTCCGTACATGTCGGAGATGCCGCACGGCGGCTTCAAGCACTCCGGCCACGGCAAGGACCTGTCGATGTACGGATTCGAGGACTACACCCGCATCAAGCACGTGATGTCTTACATAGGTCAATGACCCGGGGGCGGGCGGTGGTGGTTTCGAGGCCGCGGCGGATGAGGTGCGATGAGCACCAACTGCGAGCCTCGAAACCACCACGTAGAGGAGACCGAGCATGAGGATCCTGTTGGTCGGCGCCGGGGGCGTCGGGGCCGCGTTCGCGGCGATCGCAGCACGGCGCGACTTCTTCGAGGCGATCGTGATCGCCGACTACGACCAGGCTCGGGCCGAGAAGGCCGCGGCCACCGACAGCCGGTACGTCGCGGCTCAGGTCGACGCCTCCTCGGTCGACGCCGTCGCCACGTTGTGTCGTGAGCACGGCATCACGCACGTCATGAACGCCGTCGACCCGGTCTTCAACATGTCGATCTTCGGCGGCGCCTTTGAAGCGGGCGCCGACTACCTCGACATGGCGATGTCGCTCTCGAAGCCGCACCCGACCGCGCCGTACGAAAAGACGGGGGTGAAGCTCGGCGACGAGCAGTTCGCCGTCGCCTCCGACTGGGAGTCCGCGGGCCGGCTGGCCCTGGTCGGCATCGGGGTCGAGCCGGGGCTGTCCGACGTCTTCGCCCGCTACGCCGCAGACCATCTCTTCTCCGAGATCGACGAGCTCGGCACCCGGGACGGCGCCAACCTCGTCGTCACCGACGACGACGGCAACGAGATCTTCGCGCCGTCGTTCTCGATGTGGACGACGATCGAGGAGTGCCTCAACCCGCCGGTGATCTGGCAGGGCGGTGACTGGCACACGACGCCGCCCTTCTCCGAGCCGGAGGTCTTCGACTTCCCCGACGGCATCGGCCCGGTCGAGTGCGTGAACGTGGAGCACGAGGAGGTGCTCCTGATGCCGCGCTGGGTCGAGTGCAAGCGGGCGACGTTCAAGTACGGCCTCGGCGACGAGTTCATCAACATCCTCAAGGTCCTGCACACCCTCGGCCTCGACGGCACCGAGAAGGTGCGCGTCAAGGGCGTCGAGGTGTCACCTCGCGACGTCGTAGCTGCGGTGCTCCCCGACCCCGCGACGGTCGGTCCCCGGATGAAGGGCAAGACCTGCGCGGGCCTGTGGGTGACCGGCAAGGGCAAGGACGGCCAGCCGCGCTCGACGTATCTGTACCACGTGGTCGACAACGAGTGGACCATGCGGGAGTACGGCCACCAGTGCGTGGTCTGGCAGACCGCGGTCAACCCGGTCGTCGCGATGGAGCTGCTGGCAGCAGGCACCTGGACGGGCGCCGGCGTGCTGGGGCCTGAGGCGTTCGACGCCGTACCGTTCCTCGACCTGCTGACCGCCTACGGCTCGCCGTGGGGGACCAAGGAGCTGTCGCCGACCGGTGAGTGAGACCTTGCTGCGGGAGCAGTGGCGAGAGCTCAGGGCCTGGCTGGAGGAGGCCGACGTACTGGCTCACGCGGACCGACCCACCGGTCTGGGTGAGTGGAGCGTCTCTGACCTGGTGGCGCATCTGGGACTGGGGCTCGGCATGCTCACCGAGATCACGCCCGCGGAGCCGGGGACCGAGCCGATGCCGTTCGGAATGTACGTCGGGTACTACCCGCCGGCCGCTGAGGCGATCGCCGCCAACACACGCGAGCTGGCGGCCGAGCTGGAGACGGATCCACTGGCCGGTCTCGACCGCATCGCCGCGCAGGCGTTCGAAGCCATCGAGGGCGTCACCTGGCCCGTGGTCCTCGGTCGGCGGGGGCCACTCACCTATGCGGACTACCTGCAGACCCGCCTGCTCGAGCTGGTCGTGCACGGCGACGACCTGGCGCGAGTGGTCCCCGAGGCGGGAACCTCCCCGGTGCTCGGTAGCGCTGCCGTGTCGGTCGCCGCGACCCTGGCCGACGCCTATGAGGAGCGCGCCGGGCGGCGTCCCGATCTGAACGACCCGATGGCCTGGATCCGGACCGCCGCCGGCCGCACCGGCACCGACGATCCGGACCTGCCGTTGCTGTAGAAGCGTCAGGGGCGAGCTGCTGCCCCAGGCGTGGGGTGCGGCGGTGGGGTATCCCGGCATCTTCCTGGACGAGCGCGGGCCCGAGGTCGAGGGCTTCGTGTTCAGCTCGGACGAGCTGGACGAGCACTGGGAGCGCCTGGACGAGTTCGAGGGTGTGGGCTACGAGCGGGTCCTCACCATGGCCCGGCTCGAGAGCGGTTTCTCGCTGGAGGCGCACATCTACGTGCTCCGGCGCTAGCGCTTCTTGAGCTCTTTCCGGGCTGCCTCGAAGGCCTCACCGAAGGCCGCGCCGACGCGCCAGTCGGCCCGGGTCCGCTGCTCCCACTCGGACTTGACGGCCGCCCAGCGTCCGGCGGGTGCCCCCAGCTGGGTCGCGTAGGCGTCGTGCTCCGCCGGCGAGACCCGCGCCTGGATCAGCGCCGCCTCGATGTAGGCGAAGCGCTCGAGCGTGATGCCCTCGACCGCCTCGACCGACTCCGCGGCGGGTGTCAGGTCGAGCGGCTCGTCGGAGGCTGCGGCGGGCGTCCCGTGCGTGGCTGGCACCGCGCGGAGCAGGGCCTCGGCGATGCTGCCGGCGGGTGGGTCGTCCTGCCAGGTGCCGCCGGCAACGGCCGCCCGCTCGGCGAGCAGCGGCCAGTTCACCTGGGCGCGGGCGGGATCCTTCGGGTCGGTGCGCACGGGGACGACGGCGCCGGGGGCGACGTACCAGCGTGCGTAGGCAGGGACGTAGTCCTTCTTCACGGTCGCACGCGTGCCGTCGGCGCCGGTGACCGTGATGTCCCAGTTCTCCGACGGCATCCCCAGCACGGTGATCCGCTCGAACGACTCGATGGTCGCGTCCTGGGGCGTCCACTTCCCCAAGCGGCTGAGCACGCGCATGTCCAGGGCCTTGTCGTCCATGCCCTGATCGGGCGCCTTGCGGCTGCCGCGCCCGGCGTCACGGGGAGCGCCCGGGACCCCCGCCATCGCAGCGGGGTCGACCACGACGGAGTTGCCGTCGGTCTTCACCGCGATCGTCGAGCCGAGCCTGATCACCAGCGGGATGTCGGCGCCGTAGTGGATGCCGCCTACGCGGGGTTCTGGGGCGAACCACTCCAGCCGGAGGTCGGTGTCGGTCAGGCTGTCGTTGTACCTGCGCTTGATGCCGGTGATCACCGCGGTGTTCGGGTCTCCCGTCGCTGCGAGCTTCTCGGCGCGGTCGAAGCGGCGGTCCTTGAAGACCTCGGTCTCCAGCGTGGTCTTGGCGTCGTAGACCTTGTCCGCGCCCTTGAGCAGCTTGTCGAAGAGACCCATGACGGAATCATGTCGGACGAGCCGGTTGGTCGCGGGTGAACGAGGTCAACTCTGCTTCGCGCCGGCAGCGGGGGTGGCTCGGACATGCATCCGCTCCCCGGGCCGGCCGAAGATGCTGAGCACCTCGGCCGGGCCGTCGCCGGTGCTGCCGAACCAGTGCGGGACCTGGGTGTCGAACTCGGCGGCCTCGCCGACGCCGAGGACGAGGTCCTGGTCGCCCAGGATCAGCCGCATCTTCCCGGTCAGGACGTAGAGCCACTCGTAGCCGTCGTGGGTCCGCGTAGTCGGCTTCGACTGGCTCGCCGGGATCAGCATCTTCCACGCCTGGACCTCGCCCGGGTGCCTGGTCAGCGGTACGACGGTGCGCCCGTGCACCCGCCGCGGCTTGAGCCGGATGCGCGGGTCGCCGACGTCGGGCGCGCCGACCAGGTCATCCAGTGGCACCCGATAGGTCTGGGCGAGCGGCAGCAGGAGCTCGAGGCTGGGTCGGCGCTGGCCGTTTTCCAGGCGGGACAGGGTGCTCTTCGAGATCCCGGTCCGATCGGACACCTCGGTCAGCGTGATGCCCCGCTCCTCCCTGACCCGCCGCAGTCGCGGCGCGACCAGGTCAAGGGTGGAGGCGATCTCGGAGGCACCGTCTGATTGCTTGCTCACCGGCCCATTGCAGCGGCAATTCCCGGAAACGGCAACGTTTGTTGTCGTTGGAGGGGTGGACTGCCACTCTCGAGTCATGACCCAGATCCAGTCGACCCCGACCATCCCGCCGCCCACCAAGCACCAGCTCGCGCTGATGATCTGGGTCGCCGTGTTCCCGACCCTGTCGGTGCTCAACCTCGCGCTCGGCGACCTGCTCGTCGACGCGCCCAGCGCGCTGCGGACGTTCGTGCTCGCCACCATCGCCGTACCGATCGTGATCTACGGCGTGATGCCGCGGCTGCACCGGCTGAGAGGGCGGATCATCGGTTCTGGCGCCGCGCGCCGGTGAGCTAACCGGCGATTCGGCGAAGCAAACGCCGCATAGGTCACCGCCCGGTGGCAGGCGCCTTTCCAACGTCGCGTCTGAACCACACGGTCGCCAGCGGCGGGATCACGATCTCGGCGTACGCCGCGCTGGCGCCGGGGACGTCGGTCTTCGACGGGTCGGCGACGGCGGTGACCGCGCCGAGGTTGCCGACGCCGGAGCCGCCGTAGATCTCGGCGTCGGTGTTGAGGATCTCGCGCCACTCGCCCTCGGCTGGGAGGCCGAGGCGGTAGTGCTCGTGCGGGATGGACGAGAAGTTGGAGACGCAGACGACGTCCGGGGCGTCGGGGGCGCTGCGGACGAACGAGAAGACGTTGCGGTGGGCGTCGTTGGCGTCGATCCAGGTGAAGCCCTCGGGCGAGCCGTCGCGGCCCCAGAAGGCGGGGGAGGCGCGGTACGCCGCGTTGAGATCGCGTACGGCGGACTGGACGCCGCGGTGCTCGGGGTGCTCGAGCAGCCACCAGTCGAGCTCGCGCGACTCGGCCCACTCGGACTCCTGGCCGATCTCCATGCCCATGAAGATCAGCTGCTTGCCGGGATGGGCCCACATGAATCCGAGGTAGGCACGCAGGGTGGCCAGCTGCTGCCAGCGGTCGCCGGGCATCTTCCGGACCAGCGAGCCCTTGCCGTGCACGACCTCGTCGTGGGACAGCGGCAGCACGAAGTTCTCGGTGAAGGCGTAGACGAGGGAGAACGTCATGTCGCCGTGGTGGTAGGCGCGGTGCACCGGCTCCCGCTCGAGGTAGTCGAGGGTGTCGTGCATCCAGCCCATGTTCCACTTGAAGCCGAAGCCCAGCCCGCCACCAGAAGTCGGTCCGGTGACTTGCGGCCAGGAGGTGGACTCCTCGGCGATCGTCACGATCCCCGGCACCCGCTTGTAGACGGTGGCGTTCATCTCCTGGAGGAACTGCACGGCCTCGAGGTTCTCGCGGCCGCCGTACTTGTTGGGCGTCCACTTGCCCTCGTCGCGGGCGTAGTCGAGGTAGAGCATCGAGGCGACGCCGTCGACGCGCAGCCCGTCGGCGTGGAACTCCTCCAGCCAGTAGACGGCGTTGCCGTAGAGGAAGTTGCGCACCTCGTGGCGGCCGAAGTCGAAGATGTGGGAGCCCCACTCCTCGTGCCAGCCGCGCTGCGGGTTGGGGTCCTCGTAGAGCGGCCCGCCGTCGAACCGGGCCAGCGCCCACGCGTCGGTGGCGAAGTGGCCGGGCACCCAGTCGAGGATCACGCCGATGCCGGCCTGGTGCAGCCGGTCGACGAGGCGGCGGAAGCCGTCGGGGTCGCCGAACCGCGAGTCAGGGGCAAAGTACGACGTCACGTGGTAGCCCCACGACCCGCCGAACGGGTGCTGCATCACCGGCATCAGCTCGACGTGGGTGAACCCGAGCTCGGAGAGGTAGGGGACCAGGTCGTCGGCGAGCTCGTCGTAGGACCAGAACCCGCCGCCGGGGTGCCGCTTCCACGAGCCGAGGTGCATCTCGTAGACCGACATCGCCTCGGCGACCGGCTGCTTCTGGGCGCGCTCGGCCATCCAGGCCTCGTCGCCCCACTCGTGTGCCGACTCGAAGACGCGGGACGAGGTCGCCGGCGCCACCTCGGCGTGCGAAGCGAGCGGGTCGGCCTTCTCCTGCCACTCACCGTCGGCGCCCAGGATCCAGTACTTGTACGTCGTGCCGGAGCCGACGCCTGGCACGAACAGCTCCCAGACGCCCGACTCGCCGAGCTGGCGCATCGGGTGCTCGCGGCCGTCCCAGGTGTTGAAGTCGCCCTTCACCCGCACCCCGCGGGCCTTGGGCGCCCACACCGCGAACGACGTACCGGTCACCGTCTCGCCCAGCGGGGTCTCGTAGTGGTGCACCCGCGCGCCGAGCACCTCCCAGAGCTGCTCGTGGCGGCCCTCGTTGATCAGGTGCAGGTCGACCTGGCCGAGCGTGGGCAGGAAGCGGTAGGGGTCGTCGACCTCGTGCGTGATGCCGTCGTAGGTCACCGCGAGCCGGTAGTCGGGGACCTCGGTGCCGGGCAGCTCGCCGACCCAGATCCCGCCGTGCTCGTGGGTCAGCGCCGTCGGACCGCCCTTGTGCAGGACCTCCACCCGGCGGGCCAGCGGCTTGAGGGTGCGCACCGTCACCCCGCTCTCGTCGGGGTGCGGGCCGAGGACCGCGTGCGGCTGCCCGTGCTCGCCGCGGATGATCTGCTCGAGCTCCTCGACGGGCACCTTCACGGTCACGGCACTCCGATCCGGGCGACGGCCTCGAGCGGGATGGACACCCAGGCCGGCCGGTTGCGGGTCTCGTAGACGCACTCGTAGACCGCCTTGTCGGCGACGTACGCCGCGAGCATGGTGCCCTGCCGGCCGTCGAGCTCGCCGTCGGCGTACGCCGTCAGGAAGTGCTGCTTGTTGCGGGCCGCCCACTCCTCGGCACGCTGGGCGCGCTGGTGGGCGGAGGTCTCGTCGTGGCCGGCGAGGGTGCGCTGCACCGCGTGCGCGGCGTAGTCGAAGGACCGCATCATCCCGGCGACGTCGCGCCAGGGGGAGTCGGGCAGCACCCGCTCGGAGAGCGGTTTGGCCGGCTCGCCCTCGAAGTCGACGACCTTCCAGCCCAGCACCGTGCGCAGGGTCTGGCCGAGGTGCAGGTCGGCGTGGATCCGCTGCACCTCCAGCTCGCCGAGCGCCTCCAACGCGTCGTAGGCGCCGCGCAGCTGGGCGGTGAACGACGCCAGCTCCGGCACGATCGGGGTCGCCTCCGCCAGCCTGGTCCGCATCCCGTCCGCGACCTCAGCCGCCGGCACCGTCCCGGTCTCGAAGCTCTCGGCCAGGGTCTCGTGCACCTCGGCCATCGCGATGCCGAGCCGGGTGGACTCACCAGCGAAGTCGCCGCCCACCTCGTTGGCGTGCAGGTCGGCCTCGGCGAACAGGTTGCGCACGCTGGTCAGTGCCAGCTCCCAGCCGTCGGTGGCGGTGCGCAGGAACTGCTGCAGCATCGCCAAGTGGAGCGGCCCACCGTCGGTGTCGGCCTCCACCCAGCCGTAGAGCTTGGCGACGTGCTCCGAGCCCGCCTCGGTGAGCACCTCGTGGATCGCGATGTCGGGGTTGGTGCCGGGCGTGATCTTGCGGAACACCTTCAGGATCGAGTCCTCGCCGAACGCGACCGAGGAGTTGGACTGCTCGCCGCTGAACAGCGTCGAGTGCGCCTCCAGGTCCAGCTCGTGACCGGGGATCCGCTCGAACCGCAGGTCGCCCTCCGGCTTGGTGTCGAAGGCGTGCAGCCAGCCGGCCATCGCCGCCCGGTCGTGCAGCGCGTCGTAGGCGTGTACCCAGCCCAGGCCCTCCTCCTCCCACCAGCCCACGAAGGCGTGGTCGAGGCGGGCTTCGGGCTCGCTGTAGAACACCAGCGGCACCTGGTAGAGCTCGGTGTCGCCGTCGTCGTAGCGGAGCTCGACCAGGTGGAGGTGGGTCGACGGGCCGTCGTCGGGGGCGCCGGGCACCTCGGCCAGCCGGCGTACGTCACCGATCTCGAACTCGCGGCCCTTGCCGCCGAACCAGCGGGCCTCGGTCACGAACGCCTTGAGCGACTCCAGGTTCACAGCACCAGACCCCCTTCTTCCGCGTCGGGATCGGTGAGCCGGAACCAGTAGAAGCCGTAGCCGCCCAGGGTCAGCAGGTAGGGCAGCTCGCCGACCGCGGGGAACGGCACGCCGCCGAGCAGCTCGACCGGCACCAGCCCCTCGAACCGACGGAGGTCGAGCTCGACCGGCTGGGGGAAGCGAGACAGGTTGTTGACGCACACGATGGCGTCGCCGTCGAACTCGCGGGCGTAGGAGAGCACGCTCGGGTTGGAGCCGCCCAGGTCGCTGAACTCGCCGAGGCCGAAGGCGGGATGACGCCGGCGCGCGTGGATCATCCGACGCGTCCAGTGCAGCAATGAGGAGGGATTCTCCAGCTGGGCCTCGACATTGACGCTCTGGTACCCGTAGACGGGATCCTGAATCGCGGGCAGGTGCAGCTTGCCCGGGGTGGCCGAGGAGAAGCCAGCGTTGCGGTCGGGGGTCCACTGCATCGGGGTGCGTACGCCGTCGCGGTCACCGAGCCAGATGTTGTCGCCCATCCCGATCTCATCGCCGTAGTAGAGGACCGGCGACCCCGGCAGCGACAGCAACAGCGCGGTGAACAGCTCCATCCGGTTGTCGTCGTTGTCGAGCAGCGGGGCCAGCCGCCGGCGGATCCCGATGTTGGCCTTCATCCGGGGGTCCTTGGCGTACTCGTCCCACATGTAGTCGCGGTCCTCGTCGGTGACCATCTCCAGGGTCAGCTCGTCGTGGTTGCGCAGGAAGATGCCCCACTGGCAGTTGTCGGGGATCGCCGGTGTCTGGTCCAGGATCTCCGAGATCGGGAACCGCGACTCGCGGCGTACGGCCATGAAGATGCGCGGCATCACCGGGAAGTGGAAGCACATGTGGCACTCGTCGCCGCCGGAGTCGAAGTCACCGAAGTAGTCGACGACGTCGGAGGGCCACTGGTTCGCCTCGGCGAGCAGGATCCGGCCGGGGTACTCGTCGTCGACGAACTTCCGCACCTTCTTGAGGAAGTCGTGGGTCTCCGGGAGGTTCTCGCCGTTGGTGCCGGGTCGCTCGTAGAGGTAGGGCACGGCGTCCAGCCGGAACCCATCGAGGCCCATGTCGAACCAGAACCCCATCGCCTCGAGGATCGCCTCCTGGACCTTCGGGTTGTCGAAGTTGAGGTCGGGCTGGTGGGAGAAGAACCGGTGCCAGTAGTACTGCTGGCGGACCGGGTCCCACGTCCAGTTCGACGGCTCGGTGTCGACGAAGATGATCCGGGCGTCCTGGTAGAGGTCGTCGTTGTCCGACCAGACGTAGAAGTCGCCGAACGGCCCGTCGGGGTCCTCGCGGCTGGCCTGGAACCACGGGTGAGCGTCGCTCGTGTGGTTCATGACGAAGTCGATGATCACCCGGATGCCGCGCTTGTGCGCCGCGTCGAGGAGGTCGTGGAAGTCGTCGACCGTGCCGCACTCCGGGAGGATGTTGGTGAAGTCGCTGACGTCGTACCCGCCGTCGCGGAGCGGGGACATGAAGAACGGCGGCACCCACAGGCAGTCGACGCCGAGCCACTCGAGGTAGTCGAGCTTCTCGGTCAGGCCCTTGAAGTCGCCGGTGCCATCGGCGTTGGAGTCGCGGAAGCTCCGGACCAGGACCTCGTAGAAGACGGCGGTCTTGAACCAGTCGGGCTCGGCGTTGAGGGGCGTCATCCGGTGCCCCTGATCGTGAGTACGTGGGCCGGCTCGACCGAAGGATCGAGCCGCACGTAGTTGTGCTGGCCCCACTCCCACTCGTCGCCGGTGACCTCGTCGTGGACGGTGAACGTCTCCTGCCAGTCGAGGCCGAGCGCGGGGAGGTCGAGGTGGACGACCGTCTCCCGGGCTGCGTGCGGGTCGAGGTTGATCACCACGATCACCGTGTCGTCGGGGGCCTGCTTGCTGAACACCAGGATGTTCTCGTCGTCGCTGCTGTGGATCACGATGTTGCGCAGCCGCTGCAGCGCGGGGTGCTCGCGGCGGATCTCGTTCAGCCTGGTGAGGTACGGCGTCAGGCTGCGGCGCTCGGTGACGGCGCCCTCCCAGTCGCGGATCCGGATCTGGTACTTCTCCGAGTCGAGGTACTCCTCGCTGCCCGGCCGGACCGCGACGTGCTCGAACAGGTCGAAGCCGGCGTAGACGCCCCAGCTCGGCGAGCTGGTCGCGGCCAGCGCGGCGCGGATCTTGAAAGCCGGGGGCCCGCCGTACTGCAGGAAGGCGTGGAGGATGTCGGGGGTGTTGACGAAGAAGTTCGGCCGGATCAGGTGGTCGGACGCGTGGGCGAGCTCGCGCAGGTAGTCCTCGATCTCCCACCGGGCGGTGCGCCAGGTGAAGTAGGTGTAGGACTGGTGGAACCCGATCGCGCCGAGCGTGTGCATCATCGGCGGCTTGGTGAACGCCTCGGAGAGGAACAGCACGTCGGGGTCGGTGCGTCGGACCTCGTTGAGCAGCCACTCCCAGAACGGCACCGGCTTGGTGTGCGGGTTGTCGACCCGGAAGATCCGCACCCCGTGCGACATCCAGTGCTTGACGATCCGATGGACCTCGTGGGCGATGCCCTTGGCGTCGTTGTCGAAGTTGATCGGGTAGATGTCCTGGTACTTCTTGGGCGGGTTCTCGGCGTAGGCGATGGACCCGTCGGCGCGGGTGGTGAACCACTCCGGGTGGGTGGTCACCCACGGATGGTCGGGGGCGGCCTGCAGCGCCAGGTCGAGGGCGACCTCGAGCCCGAGCTCGGTGGCCCGGGCGACGAAGTTGTCGAAGTCCTCGAGGGTGCCGAGGTCGGGGTGGATCGCGTCGTGCCCGCCGTCGGCGGAGCCGATCGCCCAGGGTGAGCCGGGGTCGTCGGGGCCGGGGGAGAGTGTGTTGTTGGGGCCCTTGCGGTTGACCTCGCCGATCGGGTGGATCGGCGGCAGGTAGATCACGTCGAAGCCCATCGCGGCCACGCCCTCCAGCCGCTTGGCCGCGGTCTGGAAGTTGCCGCTGGTGACCTTCCCCGTGAGCGGGTCGCGGGTGGCGCCCTCGGAGCGCGGGAAGAACTCGTACCAGCTGCCGTAGAGCGCGCGCTCGCGGTCGGCGTACGCCGGATGCGGGCCCTCGACCGTCAGCAGCTCGCGCAGCGGGTGCGTGTCGAGCACCAGGCGGACGTCGCTGGACTGCAGCTGGGCCAGCCGGGCCTCCACCGGACGGTCCGTGTCGCGGGCGGCAGCGATCGCGCCGCGCAGCACCTTGATCGCCTCGGCGTCCAGCGGCTCCTGGCTGTCCGCGAGCACCCGCTCGACGAGCAGGGCGCCCTCGAGGAACATCAGCTCCACGTCGACCCCGGCCGGGATCTTGATCCCGGCGTCGTGCTGCCAGGTCGCGAGCGGGTCGGACCACGCATGCACCTCGAACGTCCAGGCGCCGGGCAGGTCGGGCGTCACCCAGGCCTCGTGCCGGTCGACGGGGGCGTCGAGCTTGCGCATCCGGACCGGTGGTCGGCGGCTGCCGTCCGGTGCCGTGAGCACGACCTCCGCGCCCAGCATGTCGTGCCCCTCTCGAAACACCGTCGCCGACACCGGGAACGCCTCACCCACGGTCGCCTTGGCGGCCTGCCTGCCCTGGTCCACCAGGGGCATGACGTCGAGAACGGGGATGCGACCGACCATGGCTCAACACTCGCGAACTCCACTCCCGGACGCAAACAAGCCCGGCGCGTCGTGGACCGCCGGCCGAGGAGCGCCCTCCTCAACCACCGGGATCCGGTGGTTGAGGTGCGAGCGCCAGCGAGCCTCGAAACCCCCCCGGCCCCTGGCCGCAGGTTCATCGTCTGCGCACCGGGTTTCGATACGCCGGTCGCGACCTCGTCCCTCGGTCGCGCGGCTACGCAACCGGCATCTCCCACGCGGCCTGCTCGTTCCTCGCAGCCCGCTGAAGATGCCGAACGGGACGAGCCCCCATGACTCGTCCCGTTCGACTCCCACCAAGCAGATTCCGCGGATCCTCTGCGGTGGGTACAACGGGCCAGTCGGCGGGTGGTTATTGGATCGTTCAAGAAATGGGCGGTACGTTGCCGTTCATGCGTGCGATTCGACGCTTCACGGTCCGTCCCGTCCTGCCCGATGCGCTGACTGCGCTGGGCGAGCTCGCCGGCAATTTGCGCTGGTCGTGGCACCCGCCCGCCCAGGACGTTTTTGTCGAGGTCGACCCCGACCTGTGGGAGTCGACCGGGCGCGATCCGGTGCGGCTTCTCGGGGCAGTCGGCAATACCCGGCTCGAGGAGCTGGCCGCCGACCAGGGCTTCCTGGAGCGGCTCGGCGTGGCCAGGGCCGACCTGGAGCGCTACCTCACCGAGGACCGCTGGTACCAACGCCGCGGCGGCGACGGGCCGGCCTCGATCGCCTACTTCTCGCCCGAGTTCGGGATCACCGCGGTGCTGCCGCAGTACTCCGGCGGCCTCGGAATCCTGGCCGGCGACCACCTGAAGGCGGCCAGCGACCTCGGTGTCCCCATCATCGGCGTCGGCCTGCTCTACCGGCACGGCTACTTCAAGCAGTCGCTCTCCCGTGAGGGCTGGCAGCAGGAGACCTACCCGGTGCTCGACCCGGACGGGCTGCCGATCTCACTGCTGCGCGACGCCGACGGCAAGCGCGCCACCATCACCATCGCGCTGCCCGACGGCCCGGACCTGGTGGCCCTGATCTGGGTGGCCAAGGTCGGCCGGGTGCCGATGCTGATGCTCGACACCGACATCGAGAGCAACCCCGACCATTACGTCGAGATCACCGACCGGTTGTACGGCGGCAACAGCGAGCACCGACTGCGGCAGGAGCTGCTGCTCGGCGTCGGCGGGGTCCGGGCGCTCCGGGAGTGGTCGCGGATCACCGGCGCACCGGAGCCCGAGGTCTTCCACACCAACGAGGGCCACGCCGGCTTCCTCGGCATCGAGCGGATCCGCGAGCTCACCGTCGACGAGGCAGGGCCGCGGCTCGACTTCGAGACGGCACTCGAGCTCGGGCGCGCGTCCACGGTGTTCACCACGCACACGCCGGTGCCCGCGGGCATCGACCGGTTCCCGCGGACCCTCGTCGAGCAGTACTTCAGCGACGCAGGCGCCACCCCGGGCGTGCCCGTCGAGCGGATCCTGGCGCTCGGCGGCGAGGACTTCGAGGGCGGCGACCCGTCGGTGTTCAACATGGCGGTGATGGGCTTCCGGCTGGCGCAGCGCGCCAACGGCGTCTCGGTGCTGCACGGCGAGGTCAGCCGCGGCATGTTCAACGGGCTGTGGCCGGCCTTCGACGAGTCGGAGGTGCCGATCGGGTCGATCACCAACGGCGTCCACGCGCCCACCTGGGTCGCCCGTGAGGTGTTCGAGCTGGCCGAGGCGCACGGCGCCGACGTCGACTCCGACGACGCGGACGCGTTCTGGGCCGCGATCGACAAGATCCCGGGCACCGAGGTCTGGTCGGTGAAGCGGCGGCTGCGCGAGCGACTGGTTCAGGACGCGCGACGCCGGCTCACCAAGTCGTGGCGCGACCGCGGCGCGGCCGAGGCCGAACTGGGCTGGATCGATGCCGCGCTCGACCCCGACGTGCTCACTATCGGCTTCGCGCGTCGGGTGCCGTCGTACAAGCGACTGACGCTGATGCTGCGCGAACCCGACCGGCTGAAGGCGCTGCTGCTCCACCCCGAGCGCCCGGTGCAGCTGGTGATCGCCGGCAAGTCCCACCCGGCCGACGACGGCGGCAAGAAGCTGATCCAGGAGATGGTGCGGTTCGCCGACGACGCCGAGGTGCGCCACCGGATCGTGTTCCTGCCCAACTACGACATCGCGATGGCGCAACCGCTCTACCCAGGCTGCGACGTCTGGCTCAACAACCCACTGCGGCCCTACGAGGCCTGCGGCACGTCCGGGATGAAGGCCGCGCTCAACGGCGGGCTCAACCTCTCGATCCTCGACGGCTGGTGGGACGAGTGGTACGACGGCGAGAACGGCTGGGCGATCCCCTCGGCGGACGGCGTGGAGGACCCCGACAAGCGCGACGACCTCGAGGCTGCGGCGCTCTACGAGCTGATCGAGAACGACGTGGCGCCGCGGTTCTACGACACCGACGGCGAGGGCGTGCCGGTGCGCTGGGTCGAGATGCTGCGGCACACGCTCAAGTCGCTCGGGCCGAAGGTGCTGGCCACCCGGATGGTGCGCGACTACACCCGCAAGCTCTACACGCCGGCCGCCGAGAACGCGCGTGCGCTCAACTCCGACTTCGAGGGCGCCAAGGGCCTCGCGGAGTGGAAGGCGCGGGTGCGCGGCGGCTGGGACGACGTCCGGGTCGAGCACGTGGAGAGCGGCGGAGTCGGCGACGCGGCCGAGGTGGGCGCGACGCTCACCGTCCGGGCCTACGTCTCGCTCGGCGAGCTGACCACCGACGACGTCGACGTGCAGCTCGTGCACGGCCGGACCAACTCCGAGGATGTGCTCACCGAGACCACCGTCTCGTCGCTGCACCCGGTCGAGAGCTACGAGGGCAACCGGCACCGCTTCGACGTCGAGGTGACCCTCGAGGTCAGCGGCCCGTTCGGCTACACCGTGCGCGTCGTACCGAAGAACCCGCTGCTGACCTCGCCGGCCGAGCTCGGCGTGGTGGCGCTGCCTTAGTCGAGCCCATCACCCCTCGAGGATCGTGTCGAGTATTCGCGTGGCTTGTGCGAACTCCTCCTGGTCCTCGGGGTCCTCAAACGTGTACCAACAGGTGGCCACGGTCTTCCAGAGCGCCCAGCCGCGTCCTCGTGTCCAGGTCGGATCGTCTACCGCAAGGCGGTCTCTGAAGGCCTGTCGGCCTTCAGTGGTCAGGAGGGTCCAGGCGACGGCCAAGTCGCAGGCGGGGTCACCGACCCCGCACGTTCCGAAGTCGATGACGGCTGCGAGTTGCCCGGCGGTGTTCAGAAGGAGGTTCCCTTCGGCAACGTCTCCGTGGAACCAGCGGTCGACGCCGTCCCACTCTGCGGTGAGGGCTTCGGCCCACGCTCTGCGGACTGAGTCGACGTCGATGTGCCCTTCGAGGTCCTCCAGGGCGCGCCGAGTGTTGGCGTCGTAGGTGCGCAGGGTGCCGCCTCGGAACCAGTTGTGTATGCCGGGTTGTGGTCCCTCAGATGAGTCGACTGCTTGCAGAGCAGACAGGAACACCGCCAAGTCGGTGGCGAACTCACGGGGATCGGCGATCCGTTCGCCGGAGGCGGTGTCACCGTCGAGCCACCGGTAGACCGACCAAGGATGTGGATAGTCGGGGCTTGGCGCACCCTTGGCGACCGGGGTCGGTATCGGCAGCGGCAGTCGCGCGGAGAGCGCAGGTAGCCACTGGTGTTCCTTCTCGACCGCCTGGGCGTATTCGGTGGCGCTCGGGAGGCGCACGACCAGTTCTTCGCCGAGGTGGAAGGTCCAGTTGTCCCAGCCACCGTTGGCAACTGGTTCAAGCGGCAGGTCGGCCCATTGCGGGAACTGATCTCTGATCAGCCGACGGACCTGGGCGGTTTCGACCCCTACACGTTGTGGAACGGGGCCAAGATCGGGGGTGTCGCTCAAGAGGTCTTCCTTGATCGGTTCCAGCGTGCGCCCGAGGTTACGTGGAGCGTCAGGATGTCGCGAGAGGGTTTCGCGCGTCGGGCCGCACCATGAGTACGTCGAACTCGATCACCCGCATGCTCTTCCGGTGCCGGGTGACCGGGGTCATCGCGGAGATCCCGAAGCCCGCGGACTCATACTCACTGAGCTGTTCGGGCATCCGGGGCATGCCGTCGTAGATCGGCACGCACGCCACCTCCGACTGCAGAGCCAGCACCTCCGCCAGTCGACCGCCCGCCCCGCGGAACGCCTCCAGGTCGTACCCCTGCGTGTCCAGCTTGAGGAGGACCCGAGGGTGGGGAAGGCCGGCGACCGCATCGTCGAAGACGGAGTCGAGACGCCGTAGCTGGACGGTCTCCGTGTGCGAGTCGCGGAGCTTCGCGGCCCAGTCACTCCCGAACTCGCTGGGCTCCAGGATCGAGCTCATCTTGCCCGCGACGACATTGATCTCGGCCGAACCGTCCTCGTCGCCCAGCGCGTACGGATGGATGAACCACGCGGGATCGTCGGCCGCCGCGAGCCGCAGATCGGCCAGCAGGGCGGGCACCGGCTCGAACGAGGCGATCCGCCCGGCGAAACCCAGGCCGCGAAGCCGACGGGCGAACTGACCCCGGTTCGCCCCGACGTCCAGCACGCAGTCGATCCGCAGCTTCTGCAACACCCAGGCCAGGTGCTCGTCGGCGAAGTGCCGGTCGAGCGCATCGCGGTGCTGCCGCCTCCGCTTGGAGGTGCCGTCGTCGTCGACCAGCAGCACCGGACCGTTCTTCGCTGACCCGATGTGCTGCAAGGTCAGAGGTTGGTCGGCGCCGCGTTTCTGGACCAGCCAGGCGCCGTCCCGCACGCGCTGTACGTCGTATCCCGCACGGGTGAGCAGGGAGCGGAGCAGGTGCCGGCGCGCCATCGCTCAGGTCTCCCGGAGGACCACGACGGTCCAGCCGCCGAGGGCCAGCTCCTCGCCTGCCTTGACCGGGGTGCCGATCGGGTGGTCGGGGTCGGTGGAGAGCACGACCTCGCCGCTGTGCACCCAGTCGTTCTCCGGGAGCCGCACGGTGACGGAGTCGCCGCCGGAGACCAGCCAGAGCACGAACGACGCGTCGACCAGCTGCTCGCCGTGCGGCCCGGGGGAGCGCAGCGGTGCGCCGGTGACGAACATCCCGACCGCCGTCAGCTCGGTGTCGTACCAGTCGTCAGCGGTCATCTCCCGGCCCTCGGGGTGCAGCCAGGCGAGGTCCTTGGGACCGCCGGTCATCGTCGGCCGGCCCTCGAACCAGTGCCGCTGTCGCAGCGCCGGGTGGTCGCGGCGCAGCGCGAGCGCGGTCTTGGTCACCTCGTAGACGTCCAGCCAGGCGTCGTCGGGCCGCCAGTCGATCCAGGAGATCTCGTTGTCCTGGCAGTAGGCGTTGTTGCTGCCGCGCTGGGTGCGGCCCCGCTCGTCGCCCGCGGTGATCATCGGCACGCCGTTGGAGAGACAAAGGGTGGACATCAGGTTGGCCGCGATCCGGCGGCGGCGGGCCAGGATCTCCTGGTCGTCGGTCTCGCCCTCGACCCCGTGGTTGGAGGACCGGTTGTTGTCGGTGCCGTCGCGGTTGCCCTCGCCGTTGGCCTCGTTGTGCTTGGTCTCGTAGCTCACCAGGTCGCGCACCGTGAAGCCGTCGTGCGCGGTGACGAAGTTGACCGAGGCGTACGGCGAGCGCCCGTCGTCGGCGTACAGGTCGGACGAGCCGGCCAGCCGGGTGGCGACGGTCCGGATCCCGGAGCTCTCACCGCGCCAGAAGTCGCGGATCTCGTCGCGGTACTGGTCGTTCCATTCCACCCACGGCGGCGGGCACTCGCCGACCCGGTAGCCGTCCATCGAGGCGTCCCACGGCTCGGCGATCAGCTTGACGTGCCGGAGCACCGGGTCCTGGCCGATCGCGGTGAGGAAGTGGCTGGTCATGTCGATCTCGTGGTCGACCCGGGTGAGCGCGGACATCAGGTCGAAGCGGAAGCCGTCGACGTGCATCTCGGTGACCCAGTAGCGCAGCGAGTCGAGGATCAGCCGTAGCGCGAACGGGTTCGACGCGTCGACGGTGTTGCCGCAGCCGGTCACGTCCCAATAGGTGTCGTCGGGAGGCACGCCGGGCTCGCCGTCGCCGACCCGGTAGTAGAAGTGGTCGTCGAGCCCCCGGAAGCTCAGCGTGGGTCCGGTCGCGGCGGCCTCGGCGGTGTGGTTGTAGACCACGTCGAGGATCACCTCCAGGCCGGCGGCGTGCAGGCTCCGCACCATGTGCTTGAACTCGGTGACCTGCTGCCCGCGGTCGCCGGCGGCGGAGTAGGCGTTGTGCGGGGCGAAGAAGCCGATCGAGTTGTAGCCCCAGTAGTTGACCAGGCCGCGCTCGATCAGCGCCGGCTCGGATGCGAACTGGTGGATCGGCAGCAGCTCGACCGCCGTCACCCCGAGGTCCTTCAGGTAGTCGACCACCGCGGGCGTGGCCAGACCGGCGTACGTGCCGCGGAGCTCCTCCGGCACCCGGTCGTGGAGCATGGTCATGCCCTTGACGTGCGCCTCGTAGACGACGGTGTCACGCCAGCGGTGCTGCAGCGGCTGGTCGCCCTGCCAGTCGAAGTCGTCGGCACCGACCACGACGCTGCGCGGCACGTACGGCGCGGAGTCGGTTGTGCTCCGCTCCTCGGGCGCGTCGAGGTCGTAGGCGAAGATCGCCGGCTCGTAGGTCACGTCACCGCTGATCGCCCGCGCGAACGGGTCGAGGAGCAGCTTGTCGACGTTGAACCGCAGGCCCAGCTCGGGCTGCCACGGCCCGTCGGCGCGGAAGCCGTACGGCGTGCCGGGAGGTACGTCGGGCAGTGCCCCGTGCCAGATGCCCAGCGTCTGCTCGGTGAGCTGGTGCCGCGACTCGGCGCCCTCGTCGTCGAACAGGCACACCCACACCGCTGTGGCGTTGGGGGCGTGGACTGCGAAGTTCGTCGCCTCGGGCGTCCAGGAGGCCCCTAGCGGGTGGTGCCGGCCCGGCCATACCGGCGAACGGTCTCCGAGATTGCGCCACAGACCAGGGGTCACAGGTGGCATTCTTCCCGATGCCGCCACCCGAGGGAGCGAGGGGTGACGGCACAATGCGGGGCGGATTGCTGCAACCGCCCAGGCGAGGAGAGGGACATGAGTGAGTTCGTGCGGCTCGAGGTGCAGGACGGCGTGGGGACGATCCGGCTCGACCGGCCGAAGATGAACGCCCTCAACGTGCAGGTCCAGGAGGAGATCCGCGCCATTGCCGCCGAGGCCGCCGAGCGCGACGACGTCCGCGCCGTCGTCGTCTACGGCGGCGAGCGGGTGTTCGCCGCCGGCGCCGACATCAAGGAGATGGCCGACATGTCCTACCAGGACATGGTCCGCCGCTCCGGTGCGCTGCAGTCGTCGTTCACGGCCGTGGCGAAGATCCCGAAGCCGGTCGTCGCGGCGGTCACCGGATATGCGCTCGGTGGCGGCTGCGAGCTCGCGCTGTGCGCCGACTACCGGATCGCCGCCGACGACGCCACGCTCGGCCAGCCCGAGATCCTGCTCGGCGTCATCCCCGGCGCGGGGGGCACCCAGCGCCTCACCAGGCTCATCGGCGCCAGCAAGGCAAAGGACCTGATCTTCACCGGCCGGTTCGTCAAGGCCGACGAGGCGCTGGCGATCGGGCTGGTCGACCGGGTCGTCCCGGCCGCCTCCGTCTACGACGAGGCGCTGGCCTGGGCGGGTCAGTTCGCCGGCGCCGCGGCGTACGCCCTGCGGGCCGCGAAGGAGAGTATCGACCGCGGTTCGGAGGTCGACCTCGAAACCGGACTCGAGATCGAACGTCAGCAGTTCGCGGCACTCTTCGCCACCGATGACCGTACGATCGGGATGCGATCGTTCATGGAGAGCGGTCCGGGGAGAGCGGAGTTCAGTGGACGGTAAGGGTCATGTGGCCGATACGACCACCAACACCGACAAGGTCCGCACCACCGCTGCACGTGTGGTGTGGGGCATCTTCCTCGTCTTCGGTCTGGTGCTCGCCTCTGCTGCCCTACTGATCGCCCTCGAGGCCAACCCGGACAACGGGCTGGTCAGCTTCGTGCTCGACTTCGCCAAGGCGATCGACCTCGGGGTCTTCGACCTGCAGAACCCGATCCGGGAGTTCGACGGCAAGAACGCCGAGATCAAGGAGGCGCTGCTCACCTACGGGCTGGGCGCGGTCACCTACCTGATAGTCGGCCGGCTGCTGGAGCGCTTGATCCAGCCCTGAGCCGGGCACCGGGTGACCCGGAACACGCTGTGAGGTAGTCCACGGATGGACCGTGTTCCGCCGTACCTGACTCGGCGGTAACCTGCCCAACGCTGCCACCAATGGCTAACCGATGCGCACAGGAGGGGCCTCCCGGCCACACCACCATGAACATTGTTGTCTGTGTGAAGTACGTTCCGGACGCGACCGCCGACCGGCGGTTCGAGTCGGACAACACCGTTGACCGCGAGGGTGTCGACGGGCTGCTCTCCGAGCTCGACGAGTACGCCGTCGAGCAGGCGCTGCAGGTCAAGGAGAAGGCCGACAACCCCGAGGACGTGAAGGTCATCGCACTGTGCGTGGGCCCCGAGAAGGGCGTCGACGCGGTACGCAAGGCGCTGCAGATGGGCGCCGACGAGGGCGTGCACGTCACCGACGAGGCGGTCGCCGGTTCGGACGCGATCGCGACCTCGCTGGTGCTCGCCAAGGCGGTCGAGAAGATCGGGCAGAGCAATGGAGGACGGCGGACCTCGTCGTGTGCGGCATGGCCTCCACCGACGGCAGCATGAGCGTCGTACCGGCGATGCTGGCCGAGCGGCTCGACCTGCCCCAGGTGACGCTCGCCTCGGTGATCGAGACCCAGGGCGACCAGGTCCGGATCAAGCGCGACGGCGATGTCGCCACCGAGGTGATTGGCGCGACGATGCCGCTGGTGCTGTCGGTGACCGACCAGTCCGGCGAGGCTCGCTACCCGTCGTTCAAGGGCATCATGGCGGCCAAGAAGAAGCCGCTCGAGACCTACTCACTGGGCGACCTCGGTGTCGACGCCGGCGATGTCGGGCTCTCGGTCGCGTGGACCGAGGTCACCGAGACGACCGAGCGCCCGCCGCGGAGCGCCGGCGAGATCGTCAAGGACGAGGACGGTTCGGGCGCCACGGCGCTGACCGAGTTCCTCGCCTCGAAGAAGTTCATCTGAGGAGCTGAAAGCCATGTCTGAAGTTCTGGTTCTGATCGACCACGTCGAAGGCGCGGTCCGCAAGCCCACCTACGAGCTCCTCACCATCGCCAAGCGGCTCGGCGAGCCGTCGGCGGTCTTCATCGGCCCGGCCGACAAGGCCGGCGAGGCCGCCGAGGCGGTCAAGAAGTACGGCGCCGCGAAGGTCTACACGGTCGACGACAGCGACATCAAGGGCTACCTGGTGGCCCCGAAGGCCGAGGCGCTGCAGCAGCTGGCGGAGAAGACCTCCCCGGGCGCGATCCTGATCTCCTCCTCCTACGAGGGCAAGGAGATCGCCGCCCGGCTGGCGATCAAGCTCGAGTCGGGCCTGATCACCGACGCCGTCGACGTACAAGCCGATGGTGGGAGTCCGGTGACCACTCAATCTGTGTTCGCCGGCAACTTCAGCGTGCAGGCCAAGGTCACCAAGGGCACGCCGATCATCGCGGTCAAGCCGAACGCCGCGGCTCCCGAGGAGTCCGAGGGCGCCGGTGACGTCGAGGAGTTCTCCGTGACGATCTCCGACGCCGCCAAGAAGGCACAGATCGTAGCCTCCGAGCCGCGCAAGGCCACGGGTCGCCCCGAGCTCACCGAGGCCGCGATCGTGGTCGCCGGTGGCCGCGGCACCGGTGGTGACTTCGCCCCGGTCGAGGGCCTCGCCGACGCCCTCGGGGCCGCCGTGGGCGCCTCCCGCGCAGCGGTGGACTCCGGCTGGATCCCGCACACCTTCCAGATCGGCCAGACCGGCAAGACGGTCTCGCCGCAGCTCTACATCGCCAACGGCATCTCCGGTGCGATCCAGCACCGCGCCGGCATGCAGACCTCGAAGACCATCGTGGCCGTCAACAAGGACGAAGAGGCCCCGATCTTCGAGCTCGTCGACTTCGGCGTCGTGGGTGACCTCAACACGGTCCTCCCCGCGGTGACCGAGGAGGTCAACAAGCGCAAGGGCTGAGGTCCTGCAAACGCTGACCCGTCGCAAACTTTGCGACGGGTCAGCGTTGTGTTGAGGGTCAGTTGTCGAAGATGTCGCCGTCCTCTTCGATGATGCCGATCTGGGGCACCCTCACCTTCCGCTCGCCGGGCTTGCCGGAGAGGATGATCTTGCGCAGGGCGACGTTGTCCTCGGTGCTGGACTCGACGAGCTTGCCGTTCGGGTTGCCCTTGACCTCGATGTAGTAGACCCCGTTGGGCAGGCCTTCGAGCCGGAACGACTGGCCGGCGCGGAACTGCGCGTAGGTGTCGCCCCACCCGGCGGCGAGCACCTCACGGATCGACTGCGAGCCCTCTTCACCGCATGCGGTGCCGAGGTCGTCGGTGTCGGTGCGCCAGGCGGCGTCCGGGCCGGTGGCGTCCACGAAGTCGGTGTTGGCCAGGCAGAACGCCTCCTTCTTCGAGCGCGCCACCTTGGTCTTGTCCGCGCGCAGCAGGGTGTAGCTGGCGAAGTCCTTGAAGTGCCAGTGCTGGTGCGTCGGCTTCGCGTCCCAGTGGAAGTGGCCAACGGGCTGGTAGCCGGTCTGGTTGCCGTCGGCGTCGAAGAAGTACTGGTAGGCGTCCATCTCGTCCTCGCCCTCGACCCGGAAGCCGTCGACGACGAGCGGGCTGTTGCCGGCGTTCCAGACGGTGGCCGCGAAGGTCAGGTTGTTGCCGTTGGAGGAGATGCCGATGCCCCAGGCGGGCAGTGACTTCAGGTTGGGGACCGGGCCCTCGAGCGCCTCGGTGTCCGACGTGGTCGGGCCGGTCGGTGCCTTCGCCTGCGGCTCCGGGCTCGGCGTGGGCCGGCCCACGACCTTGTCATCGTCGCCGCCCTTCTTCACGATCACCCGAGTGGTGCCCTTGAGGTCGGCGGGGTCCAGCCCGAAGGCCTCGACGAACTTCGGCGCCATCTCGATGGTGACGTCGTACTTGCCCCGAGGCAGGCGGAGCGGGTTCTGCCAGCCGACGACGTTGCTCGACCAGCCCTCCTCGATGCCCTGCACCGAGCCGAGTGTGTAGGAGTTGTAGGGGCAGTCGTAGGGGTACGGGTTGGTGGCGGGTGCGTCGGGCCGGGCGCGCTGAGCCTCGTAGGAGTTCAGGCAGATGTCCTTCCAGCTCGTGCTCACCTTCTTGGTCGCCACGTTCTTCACGCTGAACTTGAGGAAGCGGTGCAGCCCCGCGAAGGTCTTCATCGAGCCGGCCGGCAGCTCGACGTCGCCGTTGGCGGTCTTCCAGACGGTGCGGATGCCTTCGTCGTACGACGGACGCGTCGACCACAGCTCGAACGGGTCCGCGCCGGCGCGCAGGTTCACGGCCAGCGGGACCTCGGCGCGCCCGCGGGCGCCGTAGGTGTACGCGACCGTCCGGGACGGGAGCCGCAGGCTCAGGGCGGGGTCGGTGTCTCCCTCGTCTGCCTGAGCGGTGGTCGGGAGGGCGGCGAGTGGGGCCGCGATGAGCGTCGCCGCGAGGGCGAGCGCGATGCGTCGGTGCACGGTGGGGTTGCCTTTCCGAGGGGGATGCGAAGTCGGGCGGATCCGCCCTTACCCGTGGTGACGCACTGGGCGCTGGTTTGGTTGCCTTCAGAAGGCGATGGGTACCGCTGGATCGTGGCAGACACTCTGCACGTCCACGGCGTCGAGGTCAGCAAACCCGAGAAAGTGCTGTTCCCGGACGGCGGGATCACCAAGCTCGATCTGGCGAGGTACTACGACGAGATCGCCGACGTGATGTTGCCCCACGTGCGCGGCCGGCCGGTCAACATGCAGCGCTTCCCCGACGGCATCGAGGGTGGCGCGTTCTACGAGAAGAAGGTGCCGTCGCACTTCCCGGACTGGGTGCCCACCACCCAGGTCGACACCGCCGACGAGCCGCAGCGGCAGGTCGTCGCCGACGACGCGCGGACCCTCGTCTACCTCGCCCAGCAGGGCTGCATCACACCGCACACCTGGCTGTCCCGTGAGGACGACCTGGACCGGCCGGACCAGCTGATCTTCGACCTGGACCCCTCCGACGACGATCCGGACACGCTCGCGAGGGTACGCCGGGCGACCCGGCTCGTGGGTGGGCTGCTCGACGACCTGGGGCTGACGACGTACCTCAAGACCACCGGGTCGCGGGGCTACCACGTGCTGGTGCCGCTGCGCCGCGACCTCGGGTTCGATGACGTCCGCGCGTTCGCCCGCAGGGTCGCCGAGCGCCTCGTCGACGACGACCCCGACCTGCTCACCCTCGAGCACCGGAAGGCCAAGCGCGGCGACCGGGTCTTCGTCGACGTGCTGCGCAACGGCTACGGACAGACCGCGGTGCCGCCGTACGCCGTCCGGCCCCGGCCGGGCGCACCGGTGGCGACCCCGATCGAGTGGGCCGAGCTGTCCCGGGTCGCACCCGACGCTCACGACATCGCATCGGTACGGCGACGGTTGCGCCGCCGCGCCTGCCCCTGGGCCGACGTCCGCCGGCACGCCCAGGGCCTCGCCCGGGCCCGGAAGCGCCTCGGCTGAGCGTCGTACCCTGCGGGCATGGCCCGCCGCGCGACCGTCGAGGACGTGCACCGCCTCGCCTTGTCGATGCCGGGCGCGACCCGCCACCCCGATCCGAAGAAGGCCGTCTACCAGGTGAGCCGGAAGAGCTTCGTGTTCTTCCGCACCCCGCGGCCGGACGCGTTCGATCCCGAGACGGGGGAGCGCTACGACGACGTGATCGTGTTCTGGGTCGAGTCGGAGGAGGTGAAGCACGAGCTGCTGGCCGACGAGTCGCTGCCGTTCTTCACCACCCCGCACTTCAACGGCCACCCGTCGGTGCTGCTACGCGGGTGCCGGGTGGGTGAGCTCGACGTGGACGAGCTGGCCGAGGTGGTTGCGGACGCCTGGCTGGCCCGGGCGCCGAAGACCAAGGCGCGACGCTGGTTGATTGAGATGGGGCTCGAGGAGCAGGACTGACGTGACTACCCTTTTCGGGTGAGCATCCAGCAGGAGGTCGTCGAGACCGCTGAGCGGGCCCGCGAGGCCAGCCACGGCCTGGCGCTGGCGACCCGGGCGGAGAAGGACGCCGCGCTGCAGGCGATGGCGGAGGCGCTGCTGGCCCGGGCCGAGGAGATCCTGGCCGCGAACGCCGACGACGTCGCCCGCGCGGAGGCCGACGACACGCCGGCCAACATCGTCGACCGGCTGCGGCTCACACCCGAGCGGCTGGAGGGGATGGCCCAGGGACTCCGAGAGGTCGCCGGGCTTCCCGACCCGGTCGGCGAGGTGGTGCGCGGCAGCACCCTCGCCAACGGCCTGGAGCTGCGCCAGGTGCGGGTGCCGTTCGGGGTCGTCGGGATGATCTACGAGGCCCGCCCCAACGTCACCGCCGACGCGGCCGGCATCTGCCTGAAGTCCGGCAACGCGGTACTGCTCCGCGGCAGCTCGAGCGCCCGGTCCAGCAACGCCGCGATCGTGGCGGTGCTGCGCGACGCGGCTGCCGCTGCCGGGCTGGACCCCGACGTCGTCCAGCTAGTGCCGGGCGACACCCACGACAGCGTGAAGGCGCTGATGCGCGCCCGCGGCCACGTCGACGTGCTGATCCCGCGCGGCGGGGCGGGTCTGATCCGCTCGGTGGTGGAGGAGTCGACGGTCCCCGTGATCGAGACCGGCATCGGCAACTGCCACGTCTACGTCGACGCGGCCGCTGAACTCGACATGGCGCTGTCGATCGTGGTGAATGCCAAGACCCACCGCACGAGCGTGTGCAACGCGGCCGAGTCGCTGCTGGTGCACGCCGATGTCGCCGACGCTTTCGTGCCGCGGGTGGTTTCCGCGCTCCAGGGGGCCGGGGTCACCGTCCACGGCGACGAGACGTTCGCGGACCGCGACGGGGTGCTGCCGGCCACCGACGACGACTACTCGCGCGAGTACCTCTCCCTCGACATCTCCGCCGCCGTCGTACCCGACCTGGACGCCGCCATCGCCCACATCCGCCGGCACTCCAGCCAGCACACTGACGCGATCGTCACCGGCGACCAGGCCGCTGCCCGGCGGTTCGTGGCCGCGGTCGACTCGGCCGCGGTGCTGGTCAACGCCTCGACCAGGTTCACCGACGGCGGCGAGTTCGGCTTCGGCGCGGAGATCGGGATCAGCACCCAGAAGCTGCACGCCCGTGGGCCGATGGGCCTGCCGGAGATGACGTCCACGAAGTACGTCGTCACCGGTGAGGGACACGTGCGCTGAGCGCTCGACCCCGACCGATAGGTTTCGCCCATGCCGAAGGCCCTGCCGATCCACGCTGACGCGTCCGTGGAGCGGCTCTGGACCGGCGCCACGGTCATCACGTTCATCCGGACCTTGGCGTCGCTCGCGCTGTGCCTGTACGGCGCCTACGAGGGCGAGAAGCTCTGGCTGGTCGTCGGCCTCGTCGTCTACTGGGTCGGCGACAGCCTGGATGGCGCGTGGGCGCGCTGGTTCGACTGCGAGACCCGGACCGGTGCCTGCATCGACCTGTTGTGCGACCGGCTCAACTGCGCGGCGTTCTATATCGGCCTGGCCTGGCTCGAGCCCGAGATGACGCTGCCGGTCGGCGTCTACCTCTTCGAGTTCATGGTGATCGACGCGTTCCTTTCCCTGGCGTTCATGGCCTGGCCGATCCGCAGCCCCAACTACTTCTACGTCGTGGACCGGCGGATCTGGCTGTGGAACTGGTCGAAGCCGGCCAAAGCGGTCAACTCCGCGCTGTTCGCCGTCCTCCTGCTGGTCACCGGGTGGTGGTGGCTTGGTCTGGTGATCGCGCTCGCCCTGGTCGTTCTCAAGTGCGTCTCCCTGCGGTGGCTGCTGCAGCTCGGGATGCCCGTACCTGAGCACGTGCCGACGGCGAACAGTCGATGATCCTGCTGCTGACCACGTTCGGCGTGAGCGTGGCCTCGGCACTGCTACCCCTGATCAACATCGAGCTCTATCTCGCCAGCGTCGGTGCGGTCGGCTCCGGCGAGGCGGTGAGCCTTGCCATCGTGGCCGGCGCCGGGCAGACCGTGGGCAAGGTCTTCTGGTACGAGGTGGCCAAGCGGGGCGTCGAGACCGAATGGGCGCAGAAGAAGCTCTCCGCGCCGAAGGTGAAGGCCTCCTACGAGCGCTGGGTGGGCGCGATGCACGGCCGGCCGTGGTACGGCGGCGCGGTGATGTTCGCCGCGGCGCTGGGCGGTATCCCGCCGCTGCTCGTCATGGCGGCGGTGGCCGGCGCCCTCAAGATGCCGTACTGGGTGTTCCTGCCGACGATCTTCGTGGGCCGCACACTGCGCTTCTGGCTGGTGCTGGTCGGGGTCGATTTCCTCTTCGGGTGATCGCTTTCTGTAGGCTGCGGGCCATGTCGCTGAGCCAGATCGCCGTGCTGCTGACCCGTGCTGCTGAGGAGTCGCACGGCGACCCCGCCGTCAACCCCTGGTTCGTGGGCGGCGGCGCGCTCGCCATCCTGCTCCTGATGCTCGTTGCCCTGGTCGCGTTCGGTGGAGGACGCGAGCACTCCTGAGCATGTCGCAGACCGCCTCGGCACGCCGTCGGATCGGTGTCATGGGCGGTACCTTCGACCCGGTCCACCACGGGCACCTGGTCGCGGCCTCGGAGGCGCAGGCCTGGTTCGGGCTCGACGAGGTCCTGTTCGTGCCCACCGCGGAGCCGTGGCAGAAGGCCGACCGGCAGGTCTCGCCGGCCGAGCACCGCTACCTGATGACCGTGATCGCGACCGCGGCCAACCCGCGGTTCCGGGTGTCCCGGGTCGACATCGAACGCGGCGGCCCGACGTACACCGTCGACACGCTGCGCGACCTGCGCACGGTCCACCCCGACGTCGACCTCTACTTCATCACCGGAGCGGACGCGTTGACCGAGATCTTCACCTGGCGGGATGCGGACGAGGCGTTCGAGCTCGCGCACTTCGTCGGGTGCACCCGACCCGGCGCCGAGATGGACCCCGAGACCCTGCGTGCGATCCCGCCCGAGCGGGTGACGATGCTGGAGATCCCGGCCCTCTCGATCAGCTCCACCGACTGCCGCGAGCGCCAGCGCCGCGGCCAGCCGATCTGGTACCTCGTGCCCGACGGCATCGTCCAGTACATCCAGAAGCACGACCTCTACCCGAGGGAAACGCAGTGACAGCCACCGACCACGCCCTCGAGCTCGTCGTCGCAGCCGCCCGCGCGGCCAGCGACAAGCTCGCCCAGCAGATCGTCGCCTTCGACGTCAGCGAACAGCTCGCGATCACCGACGCCTTCCTGATCGCCTCGGCCACCAACGACCGCCAGGTGAAGGCGATCGTCGACGAGGTCGAGGACAAGCTGCGCGAGATCGGCGCGAAGCCGATCCGGCGCGAAGGGGAGCGCGACGGCCGCTGGGTGCTCATCGACTACGGCGAGATCGTGGTGCACGTCCAGCACGAGGAGGAGCGGCAGTTCTACGCCCTCGAGCGGCTGTGGCGCGACTGCCCGACGATCAAGCTGCCGGCCGACGTCACTCGCCCCGCCGGTGGCTGATCGGCGAGCACTGCTCCTGCTCAGGCACGGGCAGACCGCCTGGAACCTCGAGCGCCGGATCCAGGGCCACCTCGACGCCGGGCTCGACGAGACCGGCCACGCGCAGGCGCGAGCAGCCGCGAAGGAGATCGCCCCGCGCCGACCTGCCCTGCTGTGGAGCTCGGACCTCACTCGAGCGGTCGACACCGCGACGTACGTCGGCGAGGCATGCGGGCTCGAGATGGTCACCGACCCCCGGCTGCGGGAGTACGACCTCGGTTCGATGCAGGGCCGCCTCTACGCAGAGCTCGCGGAGACGGACCCGGAGGCCTTCGAGCGCTTCCGGCGCGGGGACTTCGAGGCGGACGACGGCGAGTCGACCGCCACCGTGGGCGCCCGGATGGGCGAGGCGCTGCGTGACCTGCTCGAGGCGACCCCGCCGGGACGGGTGTCCGTGGCCGTGTCGCACGGCGCGGCGATCCGGGTCGGACTCGCCGAGGCGGTCGGCTGGGGAGCGCCGCTCGGCCTCACCCTCGGCGCCCTGGTCAACTGCGGCTGGGCGGTGCTCACCGAGGACGAGCCGGACGGTCGGCTGCGGCTGAATTCGTACAACCGGATGGCCCCGACCACCGCTGACGCGGCCGATTTCGCCTCGCCACCCTCGGTTGGCTAAGATTCCGCGAGTTGCCCAGCAGATACCGGGCGACGACGAGGGGCTGTGGCGCAGCTGGTAGCGCATCTGCATGGCATGCAGAGGGTCAGGGGTTCGAGTCCCCTCAGCTCCACTGATCGAGACCGGGCCTTGCGGCCCGGTCTTCCGTCGTTTTGCGCCGGCGCGCAGCTGGTCGCGGCTCTGTCATTCTGGGCGATGGCATGCAGAGGGTCAGGGGTTCGAGTACCCACGCTCACTGATCGAGACCGGGCCTTGCGGCCCGAGTTACCGTCGCTTCGCGACGAGTTTTTCTTTGGCCACGCAACCTGGCGGTTGCGCGCGTCTCCAGGAGTACCGGGGTGCCTGCGGGCGTGCCCCAAGAACCCAGGGAGAGACATGAGCAAGCGTCGGATGGCTGTGGCGACACTGGCGGCAACACTCGCGGGGGTGGGCAGCGTCGCGGTGGCGCAGCAGCCGGCCTGCCGCCGAGGTGCGCTACATCCACGACAAGGCCAATGACGGGGACGACAACGGTGGCGGGCCGAACGACATCGGCGACGTGAAGCGGGTCCGGATCGGGCACGGCAAGGACTGGGTCTACTTCAAGGCGACACCCCACAAGGGCACGTTCCTCGGTGACTTCGACGAGTACTGGATCGACACCAACCTCAAGAACCCCGGTCCTGAGTTCGTGGTCCAGACGAACACGGACTACGGCGACTGGTTCCGGGTGTACCGCTCCGAGAAGTTCGGCAAGTTCGGCAAGGCCACCAGCCGCTACGGCCGGTTGCACTACGACCACGAGACGCAGCAGTACCGGTTCCGGATTCCTCGCGGGAGCCTGCGGAGCAAGGCCGGAAACCTTCCCGGGAGGATTCGGGTGAGCGTGCACACGGTCACGGTCTTCGGCGGGCACGGAGACTGGGCGCCCGGAAAGCGGAAGTTCGGTCCCTGGGTCGGCGTGGGCTGAGCTCCGCCGGCAGTCAGGAGTCCTGTTCGCTGTCAGGGCGGCGGTGCCTGCCGGGAGCATTGGCTCGTGGGCAGGTCCGTCCCCGTTGCCGGGGTGGAGGATTCTCGCCACCAGGCTGGTGATCTCCGGCGACGCGCGCTCAGCGGGATCCCCATCCGCTCGGCGATCTGGGCGTCGGTGAGCCCGCCGAGGACATGGGTGAGGATCTCACGCTCGTCGTCGACCAGTGGTGGGCGCAGCTCGCTCGTGAGGAGCTCTTGGGTCACCCGCTCAGCCGCGGCCGGATCGATCAGCGACTTGCCGGAGCCGACTCTTCGGATCGCAGCGATGATGTCCGAGTTGGGCGCCAGCTTGATGACGTACCCCGCGGCCCCAGCCAGCATTGCTGCGACCAGGGCCTCGTCGTCATCGGACGAGGTGAGGAGCAGGCCGGTGATCGAGGGGTCGACCGACCTCACTGCCCGGCAGACCTCGACGCCGGTGCCGTCCTGCAGTCGCAGGTCCAGCACCATCACATCGACCTCCAGGTCAGGAATGGCTCGCACGGCATCTCGGGCAGAGCCGGAGTTGCCGACGACGTCGATGTCCGTTGCCGGCATCAGCAGGTCGGCCAAGCCCTTCCTGACGAGGTCGTGGTCGTCCAGGAGGTAGACCCGCAGGTACCTCCGGACGTAACTGGCCATCTGCCAGTTCTACTCCTGTGACCCGACCGGCGCTCACCTCTTGGCTAGAACACGTTTCAGTTGAGAGGGTGTGGCCCGTGACCACCGCGCCCCGCCCCGTGAACCTCGCCGACGTCCTCGAGGCGATGGCCGACGCCGTATCCGACCGGCTTGCGGTCGTCACCATGGACCGCGACTACACGTTCGCGGAGATCGACGAGCGCTCGACCCAGCTGGCCAACCACCTGGTCTCGCTCGGCGTCGGGCCGGGCGACCACGTGGCCGTCCACTCCGCCAACCGGATCGAGTGGGTGGACGCCTTCTACGGCTGCCTCAAGGCGCGGGCGGTCCCGATCAACATCAACTACAAGTACCTGCACGACGAGCTGGCCTACCTCTACGACAACGCCGACTGCGTGGCCGCGATCGTCGCCCCGGAGCACGTCGCTGCGGTGCGGGCGCTCGACCTGCCCACGCTGCAGCACATGCTGGTGCTCGGTGAGGAGTACGACGCCGCGCTGGCCGCCGCGTCGACCGAGCGGCTCGCGGGCCGCAGCGCCGACGACCACTACGTGCTCTACACCGGCGGCACTACGGGCAACCCGAAGGGCGTGGTCTGGCGCAACGAGGACATCATCCGGGCGGCACTGAACGCCGGCCGGTTCGGGGCGCCGTTCGACTCGGTCGAGCAGCTGGCCACGGAGGCGGCGGCCAACGAGAGCCCCGATGGTGCTGCTCGCCTGCGGGCCGATGATGCACGGCGGCAGCCAGTGGATCCTCGGCAACGGCCACGTCTCCGGGTACACCGTGGCGCTCTACACGGAGCCCAACTTCTCCGCCGAGACGGTCCTCGACCTGGTCGCCACGGCCGGCGTGCAACTCGCTGACGTTCCTCGGCGACGCCATGGGACGTCCCGTGGCAGAGGCGATCCTCGCCGAGCCGGATCGGTGGGACCTGTCCAGCCTGGCCGCCGTGTCCAACGGCGCGGCCCCACTGTCCGAGGGCGTGCGTGAGGAGATCCGGAAGGCGCTCCCCGGCCGGTTCATCCTCGACTCCTACGGCTCCTCGGAGTCCGGTGCGACGGCGTCCCGCATCGACGACGGCACCGAGGGACCGGTCGGGGCGCCGAAGTTCACCGCCGGCGACGACGTCGAGGTGTTCGACCCGGAGATGCGGCCCTGCGCTCCGGGTGTCGACGGGATGCTCGGCCGGACCGGGCCGATCCCGCTGGGCTACTACAAGGACCCGGAGAAGACGGCCGCGACGTTCAAGGAGGACGACGGCGTCCGCTGGTCGATCCCCGGAGACTTCGCTCGCCGCGAGGAGGACGGCAGCGTGACCGTCCTCGGCCGCGGCTCGGTGTGCATCAACACCGGTGGGGAGAAGGTGCACCCCGAGGAGGTCGAGGCGGTGCTGCTCCGCCACGAGGACGTGTTCGACGCGGTCGTCGTCGGCACTCCGCACGAGCGCTGGGGCCAGCAGGTGACCGCGCTGGTGCAGCGCCGCGACGACTCCGAGGTGACCGAGGACGACCTGCGCGAGCACGCCCGGTCGCTGATCTCCAACTACAAGGTGCCCAAGCAGATCGTCTTCGTGCCGCAGGTGCCGCGCACGCCGGTCAGCAAGGTCGACTACCCGGCGAGCACCGAGCTGGCGCTTCAGCTCCTTGGCTAGGAGCGGAGGGTCGCCTCGAGCAGTCCGGCGCGATACCGGTCGTACCTCGCGCGCAGCGGCTTGGACGGCCAGCCTCCGGGATCAGCTGGTCGGGGAGGGCGGGGTCGAGCTGCAGGTGTCGGACGACGGCGGCGCTGAGCGTGAGTCCCTCGCGGGCGCAGCCGGACCGGTCATCCCGTCGAGCAGCGCCCGACCGTGGGCGGCCCAGCCGTCGACGTCCCAGAGCCGGCGGGACAGCGCGACGGCCTCCTCCTCGGGGGTCGCCCGGAACGTGGAGATCAGGTCGGCGGGCCAGGAGGGCAGCGGCCGGGCGAGGTTGGCGGGACGCAGCCACACGCCCTCGCGCAGCTCGGCCAGCCGCAGGGATGACAGCGTGGCGCGGAGGTCGGCGCGGTCCTGGGCGCTCCGGCCCGAGGAGGTGATCACGACCTGCTCCCACGAGCCGTCCCAGGCGGTCGTCTCGGCATCGAGGGCGGCGTCCTGGCGGCGCTGACGCTCGAGCAGCCGCTCGCTCAGTCGATAGGTGCTGCCGTCCCGGACCAGGTCACCGGCCGCGACCATCCGGCTCAGCGCGGCCCGCAGGGTCGTCTCGGGAACCTCGAAGAGGTCGCCCGCGCGCACCAGCGCGGCCGCCGAAAGCTCGGCCGGGTGGGCGCCGAGCAGCAGGCTGAGCACCACCGAGCGGGCGCTGAGGGGCCGCAGGGCGAGAGCCGTCGTCATTGCACTATTGAAACATCTGTCGAAGATTCGCAATACTTGCGACATGGCCCTCGACTCCACGCTCAGCACCACCGGCTCGGCCACGCACGACGTGACGAACCAGCCACCCCCGCACGCGCCGTACGACGCGGCGGCGGATCCAGCGATGCTCGAGGGTCTGCGCCGCGAGGGCGCCGGCTGGGCGGAGGAGGACCTCCGCCGGCTCGGCACGATCGCCGGCGGCCCCGAGGCGCAGCAGTGGTCCGAGGACGCCAACCGGTTCGAGCCGGAGCTGCGCACGCACGACCGCTACGGCAACCGCCTCGACGAGGTCGACTTCCACCCGTCGTGGCACCAGCTGATGCGGGTGGCGATCGCCGAGGGCGGGCCGCCTCCGCCTGGGCCGACGACCGGCCGGGCGCCCACGTCGCGCGGTTCGCGGGCTCGCTGGTGTGGGGGCACACCGAGGCCGGGCACGGCTGCCCGCTGTCGATGACGTACGCCGTGGTGCCGGCGCTCCGGCACCAGCCCGACCTCGCGGCGACGTACGAGCCGCTGCTGACCAGCCGGGTCTACGACCCGGGCCTCCGGGTGCCGACCACCAAGCGCGGCCTGCTCGCCGGCATGGGCATGACCGAGAAGCAGGGCGGCTCCGACGTCCGCACCAACAGCACGGTCGCCACCCCGACCCTCGAGGACGGCGTCTACACGCTGCGCGGGCACAAGTGGTTCACGTCCGCGCCGATGTGCGACCTGTTCCTGGTGCTGGCCCAGGCGCCCGGCGGCCTGTCCTGCTTCCTGGTGCCGCGGATCCTGCCCGACGGCACCCGCAACACCTTCCGGATCCAGCGGCTGAAGGACAAGCTCGGCAACCGGTCCAACGCCTCCTCCGAGCCGGAGTTCGACGGCACCGTCGCCTGGCGCGTGGGGGAGGAGGGCCGCGGCGTCAAGACGATCATCGAGATGGTCAACTGCACCCGGCTCGACTGCGTCGTCGGTTCGGCGGCGCTGATGCGCAAGGCGCTGGTCGAGGCCGGCCACCACGCCAAGCACCGGACCGCCTTCGGCGCGCTGCTCGATCGACCAGCCGCTGATGCGCAACGTGCTGGCCGACCTGGCGGTGGAGTCCGAGGCGGCGACGACGCTCGGCGCTGCGGCTGGCCGGCGCGGCCGACCGGGCGATCCGCGGCGACGAGGACGAGCGGCGTTCCGCCGGATCGCCACGGCGATCGGGAAGTACTGGGTCACCAAGCGGGCCCCCGCGTTCACCGCCGAGGCGCTCGAGTGCCTCGGTGGCAACGGGTACGTCGAGGACTCCGGCATGCCGCGGCTCTACCGCGAGGCGCCGCTCAACTCGGTGTGGGAGGGCTCGGGCAACGTCAACGCGCTCGACGTGCTGCGCGCGCTGGGCCGCGAGCCCGGCAGACCGCCGACGCGCTGCTCCCGAGCTCGGCGGGCGCGCGGCGCCGACCGCCGGCTGGACGCCGCGGTCGACCGGCTCGCCGCCGAGCTCGGCGACCTGGAGCAGATCGAGCTGCGGGCACGGCGGCTGGTCGAGCTGATGGCGCTCGCCCTGCAGGGGTCGCTGCTCGTCCGGCACGCGCCCGCGAGGTGGCCGACGCGTTCTGCGCGAGCCGCCTCGGCGGCGACGGCGGCTTCGCGTTCGGCACGCTGCCGGGCGGCACCGAACGTGGGCGCCATCCTCGAGCGGGCGCTGCCGGACGGGCTGGCGACGGGGAGCGGCGAGTAGGACCGGTTCTTTGAGGCCTGATCGAGGTCGGTCGCGCGCCTCAGCGCGTCGATGCTGCGTCGTACGTCGTCGTCGGTCGTGGACCAGTTGCTGACCGAGATGCGCATCACCGCTCGATCCTGCCAGCGCGAGCCGGACATCCAGGCGGTGCCGTCGGCGAGCATGCCGGCGACCACCGCCCGGGTGCGCCGTCGTCTGCCGAAGGCGGGCATACCTGGGTGAAGACGACGTCGTTGAGCACCTCGGCCCCGTCGATGCGACGAGATGGCCTCGGCGAACGCGGCGGCGTGGCGGCAGAAGCCGCTCGACCAGATCCTCGACGCCGGACCGCCCCAGGGCCCGGAGCGCGGCCCACACCGGGAAGGCGCGGCCGCGGCGGGACAGCTCGGGAACCTTCTCCAGCGGGTCGCCCACGTCGCTCCGGATCAGGTAGTCGCCGTGCATGCCCATCGCGCTGCGCAGCGCGATCGGGTCCGCGACGATCGCGATCCCGCAGTCGTAGGGCACGTTGAGCGTCTTGTGGGCATCGGTCCCCCAGGAGTCGGCGCCTCGAAGCCGGCGATCAGATGCCGGTGCGCGGTGGTGCCGCGGCGAAGAGCCCGAAGGCACCGTCGACGTGCACCCAGGCGCCATGCCGGTGGGCCACCTCGATCGCCTCGGCGAAGGGATCGAAGCCGCCGGAGTGCACGTTGCCGGCCTGCAGCAGCACGATCGTCGGGCCGTCCGCGCCGCTCTCGAGCGCGGTGGTCAGCGCCGCCGGCCATGCGGCCCTGATCGTCGGCGGCAATGACCTCCGGTGCGCCGAGGCCCAGGTAGCGCAGCCCCAGGTCGACGCTGTCGTGCCGCTCCGCGCCGACGAGCACCCGCACCGCGGCGCTCCGGTCAGCCCCTTCTGGCCGACGTCCCAGTCGACCCGGCGAGAGGCGTCCCGCGCTGCCGCCAGGCAGGTGAAGTTGGCCATCGTCGCCCCGGTGGCGAAGCCGACGCCGCAACCCTCCGGGAGGCCGAGCAGGTCGAGCAGCCAGCCGCTGGCGACGTCCTCGACCGCGGAGTACGCCGGCGTCAGCGTCGCGCATGCCGGCGTTCTGGTCCCACGCGCTGACCAGCCAGTCAGCGGCCAGCGCCGCCGGGTGGGTGCCGCCCATCACGAACCCGAAGAACCGCCCGGACGGGATCGCCATCAGTCCGGGCTCGCAGGCCGCGGCCAACAGGTCGACGACCTCGCCGGGATCGCTGGGGCCGTCCGGCAGCCCGGTGCCGAGCTTCGCGACGACCTCGTCGACGGACGCCTGCGGCGGCACCGCACGATCGGCCAGCGAGGCCAGCCAAGTCACGGCGTGCTCGTGGGCACGCTCGAGCGCTGCTTCCCGCTCGTCCATGGGGCGCCACCTCCCTTGCTGGACATTGTGGGGGTGGGTGGCCGACGGCACAGGTCAGGCGGTCACCGCGACGAGTAGTCCTCGAGCTCGCTCCAGTCGACCGTGCCCAGCCGCCCTGGTACTCCGCGACCAGGCCGGGCCAGTTCGTGGTGATCCTCGGCCCGTCGACGTACCAGCTCGAGCAGCCGGACCAGGCCGACTCCGCCGAGCCGTTCCTGCATCTCCCGGTCGTAGGCGTCGGCCACCTCCGAGCGGACGCCGACCAGTCGCGCCCCGCCGTCGGCGATCCGCCGGGCGACCTGGGCGACGTAGCCGGCCTGGGCCTCCATCATCCCGATGATCGAGCTGCCGCCGAGGTTGGTGTTGGGGCCGTAGATGAAGAACAGGTTGGGGAAGCCGGGCGCCGCGACGCCGAGGTGGGCGCGGGCGCCGTCGGCCCACTGCTCGTGCAGGTCGGCGCCGTCGACACCGGTGACCCGCATCGGCGCGAGGAAGCTGGTGGCCGCGAACCCGGTGCCCCAGATCAGCACGTCGGCCTCGTGCAGGAGGCCGTCGGAGGTGCGCACCCCGGCGGCTCGACCCCGGCGATCGCGTCGTGACCACGTCGACGTGGTCGCGGTCGAGGGCGGGGTACCAGTCGTTGGAGAACAGCACCCGCTTGCAGCCGATCGGGTAGTCCGGCACCAGCTTGCGCCGCAGCGCCGGGTCCTTGACCTGCCGGCGCAGCTGCAGCCGCCACGATGCCCGGATCGTCGCCATGAAGGCGCGCGACCCGGTCATCTCGCCGGTGATCGCGCCGTTCATCCGCTCGGTCAGCCAGAACACGAAGCGCCGCTCGCCGGTGAGCAGCGACGGGAAGCGGGCGAAGGCCCGGTGGTGGTGCGGGCGGTACTCCTGGTCGGGCTTGGCGACGACGTACGGCGCCGAGCGCTGGAAGACCGTCATCGCGCCGACCTCGTCGGCGATGCCCGGCACGAACTGGATCGCGCTGGCGCCGGTGCCGACCACCGCGACCCGCTTGCCGGCGAGGTCGGACGTCGTGCCGCCAGTCGCGCGGAGTGGAAGGCCGGCCCGGCGAACGACTCCGCGCCCGGCAGGTCCGGGATCACCGGGTTGGAGAGCTGCCCGACGGCGGACACCACGAGGTCGGCGTCGTACGTCGACCCGTCGGTGGTGGTCACCCGCCAGGTGCCGGCGCTCTCGTCCAGGTCGCAGCGTCGCGACCTCCTGGCCGGTGCGCACCAGGGCCAGCAGCCCCTCACGGTCGGCGGCGTCGCGGAGGTAGTCGAGGATCTCCGGCTGCGGCGAGTAGCGCCGACCCCACGCGGGGTTGATCGCCCAGGACCAGGAGTAGAGCGGGGACGGTACGTCGCACGCGGCGCCCGGGTAGGTGTTGTCCCGCCAGACGCCGCCGACCTCGTCCGCCCGCTCGAGGATCGTGATGTCGGTGATGCCCTGACGCAGCAGCTCCCGCGCCGCCCCGAGGCCGCCGAAGCCGGCGCCGATGATCACCACGCGAGGCCCCATGGGAGCGACGCTAGCGATCACGCCGCGTTCCCGTCGGCCGGGTGTCACCCGTTGGTCATCTTGTCTGCGGCGAAGGTTCACCGGGCACTGGTCGGCTGCGGCCATGACTCTCGTGCAACCTCCCGTCGACCGCCGCGTCCTCCCGCTGACCCCGACCACGCGGCACGGTTCGCGCAGCCTGATGACGTGCTTCTTCCGGTGTGGCAACGCCTGCGACCACCCGGAGCCCAACCGCAGCGGCAACGGCCACATCCAGGACGAGATCGCCACCGCGCTGCAGCGTCGGGCGGTCCTGAAGGGCGCCGCTGTCGGCTCGGGTGCCCTGGTGCTCGGCGGTGTCGCCGGCGGGGTAATGAGCGCGCCGGCAGCCGCCGAGCCGGAGCTGGCGCCAGGTGCTGGGTCCCGTGGGCTGGCCAGCGCGGCGTTCCGGCCGGTCCGGCCGAACAAGCGCGACGCGTTCGTCGTCGCGGACGGGTTCGCGAGCTCGGTGGTCATCCGCTGGGGCGACCCGGTGGTGGCCGGTGCGCCGCGGTTCGATCCCTACCGTCAGTCGGTGGCGGCCGCGCGCAGGCAGTTCGGTTACAACTGCGACTACGTCGGGCTGCTGCCGCTGCGTGGAGACCGGGCCTTGCTGGTGGTGAACCACGAGTACACCGACGAGGTCCTGATGTTCCCCGCGGACACCTACACGGACGCGGAGATCAAGGAGATCGCGATGAGCAACCACGGCATGTCCGTCGTCGAGATCAAGCGCGGCCGGACGCCGGGAGCCTGGAAGCGGGTCACCTCGCTGAGCTCGGCCCGGCGCAACCGCCGGCTGCACATCGACACCGAGTTCAGGCTCAGCGGCCCGGCCGCGGGGGACCCGCGGCTGCGCACCACCGCCGACCCGAGGGGCCGCATCGTGCGCGGCACGCTGAACAACTGCGCGGGCGGCACCACACCGTGGGGGACGGTGCTGTCCGGCGAGGAGAACTTCAACCAGTACTTCGACGCCTCCGGGGCGCTGGACGAGGGCTACGCCGACGAGTACGCGCGCTACGGCATCACCGGTGTGGGCAAGGGCTGGAGCGAGGTGGACCCGCGTTTCGACCTGACCACCGAGCCGCACGAGCCGCACCGGTTCGGCTGGGTCGTCGAGGTCGACCCGCATGAGCCGAGGTCGACGCCGCGCAAGCACACGATGCTCGGCCGCCTCAAGCACGAGGGCGCCAACATCGCCATCGCCAAGAACGGCCGCGCGGTCGCCTACATGGGGGACGACGAGCGCGGCGACTACCTCTACAAGTTCGTCTCCGCGGAGAAGTACGATCCGCGCAAGACCGACCGGGCCCGTCGGCACAACCTGAAGCTGCTCACGCGGGGCACGCTGTACGTCGCGCGGCTGACCGGTGACGGCGCCGAGGACGACACCTACGACGGCACCGGCAAGTGGATCCCGCTCTGCTCCGACACACAGTCGTTCGTGCCGGGCCTGAGCGTCGCCGACGTACTGATCTTCACGCGGCTGGCCGCCGACAAGGTCGCCCCGACCAAGATGGACCGGCCCGAGGACGTCGAGCCGAACCCGGCCAACGGCTACGTGTACGCCGCGCTCACCAACAACTCCAACCGCGGCAGCGCGGCACAGCCCGCGGACGAGGCGAACCCCATCACCTCCTCGATGGTGCGCTCCGCCCTCGGCGAGCCACTGACCGCCGCATCGGGCAACCGCAACGGCTACGTGCTGGAGCTCCGGCCCACCGAGCGCAACCACGCCGCCCGCACGTTCACCTGGAACCTGCTGCTGGTCTGCGGCGACCCGGAGGCGGCGGAGACGTACTTCGGTGGGGTGGACAAGGCCACGGTCAGTCCGATCAGCTGCCCCGACAACGTCTCCTTCGACACCACCGGCAACCTGTGGATCTCCACCGATGGCAACGTCCTGGGCTCCAACGACGGGATCTTCCGGGTGCCGACGAAGGGCGCCCAGCGCGGGCGGGTGCAGCAGTTCGCGACCGTGCCCCGCGGCGCCGAGGCGTGCGGACCGCTGATCGCCGACGGCGACCGGTCGCTGTTCGTCGCAGTCCAGCACCCCGGCGAGATCGACGGCGCGACGTTCGAGCTGCCCGCGAGCACCTGGCCGCACACCGACGACTTCCCGAGGCCTTCGGTCGTGGTGGCGTACCGGGACCGCTGATCGACGATGCTTCCGATGGTGGTTTCGAGGCTCGTCGCTGGCGCTCCTTGTCGCTGGCGCTCCTCGCACCTCAACCACCGTCGGCGTCCGCCTCGCACCTCAACCGCCGTCTCCCCACGGTGGTTGAGGTGCGAGCCTTCGAGCCTCGAAACCACCACTTGCGTAGGGCGTCGGCGGTTCGGAGGCGGTCGTCCTCCCGACGGCGCGATTGTGCGGCCTCCGGGGCCACGCCCCCCGGTGGTCGGTCGATTGGTCACAAACCGCAGGTAATCGGCCCTGAAATCTGCAGTTTGTGACCAATCGGCACCAGGTTGAGGCTGGTGGGTCTGCTAGGCGCGCGGACCCACGCGCGCCGAGTGCGCGGTCACGTGATGGTCATGCCGCCGTCGACGGGGAGGGTCTGGCCGGTGATGTAGCCGGAGGCCTCCGAGGCGAGGAAGACCACGGCGGCGGCGAGCTCGGCGGGGTCGCCCTTCCGGCCGACCGGGATGCGCGGGGCCTGGGAGTCCAGGTAGCCGGGTGGGTACTGGTCGGTCATCTCGGACTCGAAGAAGCCCGGAGCGATCGCGTTGACCCGAATGCCCTTGCGGCCGGTCCACTGCTGGGCCAGGTCGCGGGTCATCCCGATCAACCCGGCCTTCGAGGAGGCGTACGCCGCCTGCGGGAGTCCGGCGGTGGTGAGGCCGAGCACGGAGCTGATGTTGATGATGCTCGAGCCGGGCTGCATCACCCGGCCGCACGCCTGCGCCATCCAGTAGCAGCCGTTGAGGTTGACGTCGATGACCTGCCGGAACTGCTCGGGCGACTCCCGGGTCGCCGGGACGGCGGTACCGATGCCCGCGTTGTTGACGAGCACGTCGACGTGGCCGAACTCCTCCATCGCCAGCGCGACCAGGTTGTCGCAGGACGCGGGGTCGGCGACGTCCGTGGCCACGCAGAGCGCGCGCCGGCCGGTGGCCTCGACGAGCGCGGCGGTGTCCTTGAGCCGTTCCTCCCGGCGGGCGCCGATCGCGAGATCGGCGCCGGCCTCGGCCAGCCCCTGCGCGAAGGCGACGCCGAGCCCGCTCGACGCGCCGGTGACCACGGCGACCTTGCCGTCCAGCCTGAACATGTCGTTGACACTCATGCCCGAGATCGTAGGGGTGGCCGTCGAGCAGTAACATGGCCGCATGCGGAGGCACCTGCTCCTTACCTAGCCGCGTCGGCGAAGACTGACGCGGCTGCCCCTCGTACCCGAGGGGCTTTTTCGTGCCCGGAGCAGACGACCACCCGAGAGAGACGAGATGAGCGAGCAGCAGACGCAGCAACCCTCACAGGAGAACGAGCCCGCGACGTACGACGTCCACGGCACCGAGCAGAAGTGGCGCGTGGTGTGGGACCGGCTGGAGCCGTTCCGTGCCGACGACGACGCGGTGACGAGTGGTGAGCGCGAGAAGCGCTACGCGCTGACGATGTTCCCCTACCCGAGCGGCGACCTGCACATCGGTCACGCCGAGGTGTTCGCGTTGCACGACGTGATGGCCCGCTACTGGCGGTTCCGCGGCTTCGAGGTCCTGAACCCGATGGGCTGGGACTCCTTCGGCCTGCCGGCCGAGAACGCCGCGATCCGCAACGACGAGCACCCGGCGACCTACACCTACGCCAACATCGACACGCAGTACGAGTCGATGAAGAACTACGGACTGAGCTTCGACTGGTCCCGGCGGCTGCACACCAGCGACCCGGGCTACTACCGCTGGACCCAGTGGCTGTTCCTGAAGTTCCGTGAGCGCGGCCTGGCCTACCGGAAGAACAGCCCGGTCAACTGGTGCCCCAACGACCAGACCGTGCTGGCCAACGAGCAGGTCGTCGACGGCCACTGCGAGCGCTGCGGGGCCGAGGTCACCAAGCGCGAGCTGACCCAGTGGTACTTCAAGATCACCGACTACGCCCAGCGGCTGCTGGACGACATGGAGCCGCTGGACGCCACCTGGCCGGACCGGGTGCTGACTGCCCAGCGCAACTGGATCGGCCGGTCGGAGGGTGCCCACGTCGACTTCGTGGTCGAGGGCCGCGACGAGCCGCTGACCGTTTACACGACCCGTCAGGACACGCTGTTCGGGACGACGTTCATGGTGGTGGCCGCCGACGCTCCGCTGGCCGGCGAGCTGGTCACCGACGAGCAGCGCCCGACGTACGAGACCTATCTGGAGCAGGTCCGCAAGGAGACCGAGATCGACCGGCTGTCGACCGACCGGACGAAGACGGGCGTCTTCCTGGGCGTGCACGCGGTCAACCCGGCCAACGGCGAGAGGATCCCGGTGTGGGCCACCGACTACGTGCTGGCCGAGTACGGCACCGGGGTCGTCATGGGCGTGCCGGGTCAGGACCAGCGCGACTGGGAGTTCGCCACGAAGTTCGGCCTGCCGATCGTCCGGACGGTGCAGCCCTCCGACGACTGGGAGGGCGAGGCCTACGGCGGCGAGGGGCCGGCGATCAACTCGGCCAACGACGAGATCTCGCTGGACGGGATGGGCGTCGACGATGCGAAGCGGACCATCACGGAGTGGCTGGAGCAGCACGGCACCGGACGGGCCACGGTCAACTTCCGGCTGCGCGACTGGCTGCTGAGCCGGCAGCGCTACTGGGGCGTGCCGATCCCGGTGATCCACTGCGAGAAGTGCGGCGAGGTCGACGTACCCGAGGACCAGCTGCCGGTCGAGCTGCCCGAGCTGCGCGGCGCCGACCTGAAGCCCAAGGGCGTCTCGCCGCTGGCCGCGGCCACCGACTGGGTGAACGTCGAGTGCCCCACCTGCGGCGGCCCGGCGAAGCGGGACAGCGACACGATGGACACGTTCGTCGACTCGTCGTGGTACTTCCTGCGCTACTGCTCGCCCCACGACGACACCCAGGTCTTCGACGTCGACCTGGTGCGCCAGTGGATGCCCTGCGACATCTACATCGGCGGTGTCGAGCACGCGGTGCTGCACCTGCTGTACGCGCGCTTCTTCACCAAGGTGCTGCACGACATGGGGATGCTCGACTTCGTCGAGCCGTTCTCCGCCCAGCTGAACCAGGGCATCGTCATCAACCAGGGCAAGAAGATGAGCAAGTCGCTGGGCAACGGCGTCAGTCTGGGGGACCAACTTGATGCCTTCGGCGTGGACGCGGTGCGACTGACCCTGGTGTTCGCCGGGCCGCCCGAGGACGACATCGACTGGGCGGACATGAGCCCGGCCGGCTCGCTGCGGTTCCTGCAGCGCGCCTGGCGACTGAGCGGCGACGTGACCTCGGCGCCCGGCGCCGACGCCACCACCGGTGACGTCGCGCTGCGCAAGGTCACCCACCGCACCGTCCACGAAGCGCAGGACCTGGTCGAGGGCCACCGGTTCAACGTGATGGTCGCCCGGATGATGGAGCTGGTGAACGCCACCCGCAAGGCCATCGACTCCGGCGCCGGCCCCAGCGACCCCGCGGTGCGCGAGGCCACCGAGACCGTGGCGATGCTGCTGTCGCTGGTCGCGCCGTACACCGCCGAGGAGATGTGGGAGCGGCTGGGTCACCAGCCCTCGGTCGCGCACGGCGTCTGGCCGGTCGTCGACGAGGCGCTGCTGGTCGAGGACACGGTGACCGCCGTCGTACAGATCCAGGGCAAGGTCAAGGCGCGCCTGGACGTCCCACCGGCGATCTCCGCGGCCGACCTGGAGGCGCTGGCGCTGTCCGACCCGGCCGTGCAGAAGGCGATCGACGGGCGCGAGGTGCGCAAGGTGATCGTCCGCGAGCCCAAGCTGGTCAACGTCGTCGTCTAGCGAGTCCTAGCGCAGCCGGTACGCCGCCCGGGTGATCTGCTCGATCCGGTTGCCGTCCTCGTCGCGCGCCTCCACGCGCAGGTCGACCAGGTCGGAGGCACGGTCGCGAGCCTTGGGGTGGACCACCTTCGTGCTGTACGCGCCGTCACCGACCGCCTGCACCTGCACCGGCTTCCACCGGTCGTCGCCGTAGGAGACCCACAGCTTGAGGCCGGCGATCTCCGGCATCGCCACGTCCGAGGGTGCGTGGTAGGCGTGCACGGTGAACCGCTGCGTGCCCGGCGCCCGCACCGTGTTGTCCATCGCCAGGCTGTCGGCCAGGTCGTAGCTGACGTAGACGATCGGCTCGGGTGCGCAGGGAGCTCGGGAGCCCACGGCCATCTCGAGGAAGCACATGTAGCCGTCGCGGCGGGTGTCCACCGTCGGCTCGTCGGAGTCGAAGGTCCAGGTCACGTCGGTCTGCGGGCCGGTGCCGGTGAGCTTGTACCTGCCCGGCTCCTCCGGCATCGGGAACAGCTTCCACGGGATGCCCGGGTCGGGCTCGATCTCGGTGCCGCCCCGGAAGAGCCGCACGTCCAGGTCCGCGCTGCTCTCCTCCGACGAGTACTCGGCGGAGCCGGTGCCGGAGTCGTGCTGCCGCTCGCCGGGGGCACCGGTGACCATCCGGAACAGGGCGTACAGGTAGCCGTCCTGCCGGCAGAGGTGACAGGGGCCGATGAACGCCGGCGAGCCGGGGCCCAGCAGCTCATGGACGGCGTCCGAGGCCATCGCCGGCCCGGGCGTCTTGGGCGCGACGAACCACTGCTGCTCGGCCTGCTCCGGCTGGACGAACAGCTGGGGGTCGCTCTCGCGCTGCACCCGGTTGTAGAAGCCGACGGGGGCCAGGCCGCCCTGCCGGCCGTAGTCGAGCCGGGTGTGCACGACCTCGTCCGAGACCGGACCGAAGTACTCCGTCCGGCTGCGCGGCCCGAAGAACGCCGTCGTCACGCTGTACGCCGTGTCCATCGAGATCCGCACGACGTCGTCCGGCTTGAACACCATCCGCTCCTCGCTGTACGCCGTGGCGCGCGGTGCGTGGTAGTCGAGCTCGACCTCGCCGAGGTCACGTCGGGTGAAGCGGTAGTCGAGCGAGTCGGGGATCCGGCCCTCCTCGTAGACCTTCAGCGCATAGGAGTACGGCGTCTCCGGCGTGCTGGTGACCCGGATCGTCACCGGCCGGCGGTCCAGCCGGCGCTGCAGCACGCGCCCCTCTTCGGTCGAGATGTGCACGTTGGGGATCCCGACGTCCTTCCGCGGCGCCGGCGTCCCTTGCACGATCGGGAGCGGGATCGGCACCCGCCCACACGGGTGGTCCGCGGCGGGGTACAGCAGGATGCCCGCCGCGCCCGCGTTGCGGACCGCCTGGACCCTGGCGATGTCGACCCCGCACGACACGGCGCCGCCGCTCTCGAAGCGAGCCGCCGCCGCCATCAGTGCCAACCTCCCGTCGACGTGTGCGTCGGCGAGCTCCTCCGGCGACCCGGACCCGACGTCGACGACCCGCAGCCGCTGGGTGCCGGTGAACGGCACGAAGTCGGGGTGGAAGTCCTGGTAGCGGATCAGCTCGCCGGTGCCGGACGGGGCGTTGAACTCGAAGTGCAGCGGCGCCACCGGGTGGAGGTCGAGCCCGACCGGCTCGATGACATCCAGGTCGACCTCGGACTTACCCAGCAGTGCCTGGGTCCAGAACCGGAGCCTGCCGGTCTCCACCTGCTCGGTGGGCGTGGCCCACACCCGGGTCCACGCGCCGACCGGTGCGAAGTTGTAGATGGACACGCCCAGTGGTTGCCCGCGCTCGGTCGTTCGCTGGTACGCCGTGGCCGTGCGGTTGTTCAGCGGCTCGGCCGGTCGCGGGGTGTCGAAGCTGATCTGCTCCGCCCGGCGTACGTCGAGGGTGACCTCGGTGTCGGCCGCGACGTCGAGCTCGGGCTCGAGCAGCATCGCTGAGTTGAGCCGCGACTCGTCGTCCACCCAGTCGACCGCCTGCATCACGCTGTAGATGCCAGCGGGGACGCGCACGGTGGTGGTCCCGTCGGCCGAGGGCGGCACTGGCGGCACCCGGCCGCCGGGCCCGTCCAGGCGGACGATGTCCTGACCCCAGGGCACGATCGGCTTGCCGGTCCGGCTCTTGGTGTGGATCGTCAGGTCGACCATCGGCGGCTTCCGGACCAGGCCCACGGGCGTCCTGAGGCTGACGTCGGTGGCGGCATCGGTGGCCACCACGGCGCCGGTGTAGCCCGCCTCGCCGAGACCCGCCAGGTCGAGCGTGACCGGGACGGTGGCCGTCCCACCGGCGGGCACGGTCACCGTCGGGTCGGTCGTCAGCGCGCCGGCCGGGACCGACGCGCCGGCGGTGGTGCGCAGGCTCGTGCTGAGGCTCAGGGTCACCGGCGCGTCGGAGAGGTTCGTGTAGCTGATCTCGCGGCCGATCGGCTCCTGCTCGGGCTCGCCGGCCCGGGGCAGGGTGACCATGCCGTAGTCGAGGTTCGGGGTGTCGGAGAAGACGTCCTGGGTGGCGGCGCGGCCGACGTCGAGCCGGCCCGCGCCCTGCTGGTAGACGGTGTGCCCCGCATCGGTGGCGGTCGACATCAGCGCCGCCTTCATCCGCGCCGGCTCCCAGCCCGGATGGGCCTGCGCCAGGATCGCCGCCGCACCCGAGACGTGGGGCGTCGCCATCGACGTCCCGTCCGACGCGGTGTAGAGATCGTCGACCGGCCGGCCCAGGCTGGTGCCCTCGGCGCGCGCCGCCACGATGTCGACGCCCGGCGCCGCGATGTCCGGCTTGAGCGCCAGGTCGCCCAGCCGGGGACCGCGGCTGGAGAAGCTCGCCAGCCGGTCGCTCTTGTCGGTCGCCGCGACGGTGAGGGCGGCGTCCGCCGCGCCGGGACTGCCCACCGTGCTCTCCCCGCCGCCCGCGTTGCCGGCGGCGATGACGAACAGCGAGCCGGTACTGGCCGTGAGGCTGTCCACCGCCTGGCTCACGACGTCCGTACCGTCGCTCGCCTGCCAGCTCGACAGACTCATCGACACGACGGCGGCGTCCATCTCGGTCGCCGCCCACTCCATTCCCGCGATCATCGAGGAGAGCGGGCAGACCTGACCGGTGTCGTCGCACACCTTGCCGCTGACCAGCTCCGCACCCGGCGCGACGCCGCGGTACCTGCCGTCCTCGGCTGCGCCGGTCCCGAGGATGGTCGAGGCGACGTGCGTGCCGTGGCCGTGCCCGTCCACGGGCGGCAGGCCCTCGACGAACGACTCCGACGCAACCACCTGGTCGGCGAGGTCCGGGTGGTTGGCGTCGACGCCGGTGTCGAGCACCGCGACCCGCACGCCGGTGCCGTCGAACCCGGCCTCCCAGGCGACAGGAGCGCGCACCAGCGGCACGCTCTCGTCGAGCACCACCTCGGCGACGCCGTCCAGCCAGACCGCCTCGATGTCAGGGGCGGATCGACCGGTACGCCGCGCGTCGGGAGCGCCGACGCGCTTCCAGAAGTCGGCGGCGACGTCCTTGTCCAGCTGCACGCCTGCGCCGTTGATGCTGGACAGGCCGACCACGTCGCCGGAGCCCGGCAGCTGGTCGGCGCGTCGGGCCTCGCTGCCCGGCTTGGTGTAGGACACGATCACCGGAAGCTCGGGGGAGTCGGCGTCGGCCAAGCCGTGCTCGGCGAGGTACGACACGTGGAAGAGCTCGCGATCGAGCCAGCCCTCCTCGATCGCCGGGATCGCATCGCTCGGCAGCACGTAGACGCCGTCGGGACCGGCCTGGGTCAGGAAACGGACATGGCCGGGGCGGTCTGCCTGCTCGACATCTACGGCGTACCCCGTCGGGCCGGAGCCAGTCAGCGTGACCACGTCACCGGTGACGAGCGTGACCGACTGCGGCCCCCCGGGCGTGGGCGTGGGCGCCGCTCCGGTCTCCTCGGCAGCCGCCGGGTCGGCACCCGCGACATCGGGGGACACCGCCGCCACACCCAACGGCGCGACGAGAGCGGCCAGCCCGGTGGCGACCAGTAGTCGCAGTCGTGGCAGCGGTCGGGTCAGGGCACGTGTCATGTCGGCAGCATGCGTACTCGCGGTGGCCGTTACCTATGGGCCGAGCGGCCCATTGTCGGAGGACACCAGCCGACGCACGAGCTCCGGTCGGGACGTCACTTCGAGCTTGCGGAAGGTGGCCGCGAGGTGCTTCTTCACGGTGCTCACCGACACGAACAGCTCGGCAGCGATCTGGGCGTTCGTCCGCCCCGCGCCGGCGAGCCTGGCCACCTCCGCCTCACGGGGGGACAGGTCCGGGCCGTAGCCTCTCCGGCCACCGCGGTGGCGGGCGGGCACCGAGACCCCCTGCGCCCGGGCCAGGCTCGCGGCCCGGTCGTAGGACCAGGTGGCATCGAGCCGCTGGTAGGTGGCGAGCGCCGCCCGCACCAGCCGCCCGCCCGCGTCGTCCGCGACCCGGTCGACGAGGAGGCAGGCAGCCGCTCGCTCGCGCACCTGCGCTGCGTCGTACGGGCAGCGGAGCCGGTCGTAGGCGTCGGCGGCCGCCTCGAACCGCCGGGCCGCGTCGCCCAGGCGCCCGCCGGCCTGCAATATCGCGCCGTGGGACAGGTCGAGGGCGGGGGCGGCGAGCGGGGAGTCCAGGGCGGCGAGCTCGCGCTCGGCCAGTGACACCAGGCAGGCCGCGCTGTCGGGCCGTCCGGCCGCCAGCTCCGCGTCGACCATGGCCGGCAGCACGCGCGCCAGCGGCGCCCACATCTGCTTGGACTCCATCACCGCCCGCAGCTGCCGGGCCAGGTACGCCGCGGTCTCGGTGTCGCCCCGCGCTGAGGCCAGCTGCACCAGGCCGCCGGTCGCGATCGCGCCCGGCCAGAGCCACCCCTGCTGCAGGGTCGGGGCGACGGTGCCGAGGCGTCGTTCGGCCTCGTCGTGGTGCCCGCGGGCGAGCGCGAGGGTGCCGCGCACCAGATCGGCGTTGTCGGAGCGGTCGTGGTCGGGCTGGTCGGCCAGCCAGCCTTCGGCCCGGTCCCACTCGCCGGTGAGGAGGTCGTGGACCGCTCGTGCCTGACCGATCGTGCGCTCGAGCCTCGGGTTCTCGCACACGGCCGCGCGCGCAGCCGCCAGGCTCAGCAGCCGGTCAGCGGTCTGGTGGTGCCCGGCGAGCGCCGCGGACAGGCCGTGGCACCGGAGGGCGAACGCCTCGCGGCGGCTGGACCCGGAGCCCGTGCGGGCGAGGAACTGCTCCTCCACCATCGGCCAGGAACGGTCGCCCATCTCGAGCAACGAGGTCGCGGCTTTGCCCTGCACCGCCATCGCCAGGTCCGGGTCGTCGACCCGCGGCAGCACCGCCAGTGACTGGTTCACCCAGTGCAGGTGGTCGGAGACCGGGGCCTCCCGACCCGCCGGCATGCCCAGGCAACCCATCGCCCAGGCCTGGAGCGACGGACGTTCGGCCAGGTCCGGGACGGCCTCCTCGCAGAGGCGGCGCTGCTGGTCGGCGCTGTCGGCCCAGTCGACCATGATCGCGGCCAGCAGCCGCAGCTCGCCGGCCGCGGAGCGTGAGACCCCGGCATCGATCGCCTCGAACAGCGGCTCGACGTCGGGAGCGCGGAGGGACTCGATCGAGGCCCTGGCGAACTTGACGGCGATCCGCCCACGGCGCTCACCGGAGAGCGGTGCGTGCCGCAGCAGGTCGTCGTACAGCGGCACGGCCTCTTCGTCGTGCCCGAGGTCGACCGCCCGGTCGGCGGCTTTCTCAGCGGTGTCCGCCCAGGTGGCGAGCTGGCCCGAGCGCCGTAGGTGATGCGCGGTCCGGCCGAGGGCCGAGGGACCGGAGGCGACCAGCGCGGCGGCGGCGCGGGCGTGCAGCTCCTCTCGCCGGGGCCTGACGATCTGTTCGTAGACGGCCTGGGCCGCCAGCTGGTGGCGGAAGTCGACGCCGGTGTCCTGCTCGACGAGCATCCCGGAGGCCAGGGCGTCGACCATCCTTCGCCGGGCGTCGGGGACCGAGGTCCGGCACAGGGTCGCCAGCACCTCGCTGGTCCCGGGCGCCTGGAGCACGGCCACCGCCTCCACGAGGAGCCGTACGTCGTCGGCGAGCCGGTCGAGGCGCTCGAGCACCGGATCCCGGATCGCCGCAGGCACCGCCAGCCCGGCCAGCTTCGGCCGGCCGCGGTCCGCGGTCTCCGGGAGGGCCAGTAGCAGCTCCTCGACGGCGAACGGCGAGCCCGAGGTCCGGCGGAAGAGGTCGCCGGCGAATCGCGAGGTGACTCCTTCGACCCCGAGCAGAGCCGCGGCCAGCTCACCGGTCTGGTCGCGGTCCAGGGGCCGCAGCTCGATGACCGCCCCCTCGATCCGGTCGGGTGCTGAGGCCGGAAGCGCTCGGATGTGCGCGCGGACCTCCTCGCTGCGGTAGGTGAGGACCAGGGACAGCTGCGGCGGTGGGTCACCGAGCAGATAGCTGATGAAGTCGGCGGTCAGCTCGTCGGCCCAGTGCAGGTCCTCGAGGACCAGCACCGTCGGTCCACTCACGGAGAGCACCTCGACGAGAGCGCGGAACACCCGGTGTCGCTCCGCGACCCGGTCCGGCAGGGCGGACGGCGGCTCCGGCAGTACGTCGGCCAGCTCGGGCAGCCATGAGCCCAGGACCCCGGCCACCGGCGAGAGCCCGGTCGTGACCAGCGCGTCGCGCAGCTGACGCACCGCCTCGAGCACCGGCCCCAGCGGGAACGGCTCCCGGATCGGTCGGCACCTGCCGATCAGCAAGCGTCGCGGGAGCATCGAGCGGTGCTTGGCGAGCTCGGCGACCAGGCGGCTCTTCCCGTGGCCGGCCTCGCCCTCGATCATCACCACGGATGGCGGGGTCCCCAGGGCGCCCACGGCCCGGGCGAGCTCGGCGTCCCGGCCGACCATCGAAGCCGGACGCAGCCGGAGACCGGCAGGGGCGAGCACCATGAACCACCTCCCGAGAACCGTGGTCCCGGCCACCCTAAGGCCCGCAAGTCTTCATCTGTGGGTCGGCTGGAGGTCGCCCGTCACCGGTCGACTTACCGCATGCAGACATCTCGGAGAACCCTTCTGTCCGCCGGCGTCGTCACCGGCACCGCCCTCACCGCGACCGCAGGTCCGGTATCCGCCGCCACCTCGCGGCTCGACCTTCGGCCGACGGCCGCCACCCCGCGGCTGCGCAGCAACCCGTTCACGCTCGGCATCGCCTCGGGTGATCCCGCGCCCGACGGCTTCGTGATCTGGACCCGGCTCGCGCCGTCTCCGCTGGACGACGACGGCCTCGGTGGGATGCCCAGCCGCCGCTACGAGGTGCGGTGGGAGGTGGCTCGCGACGCACGGTTCCGGAAGGTCGAGCGGCGCGGGACCGTCAACGCCGGGCCCGAGACCGCTCACGCCGTACACGTCGAGCTGCGTCGGCTCGACCCGGGGCGCGAGTACCACTACCGGTTCCACGTCGACGGCTGGACCTCGCCGTCGGGTCGCACGCTGACCACGCCGCGGCCGGATGCCGCGGGCGGTGCGCTCACGTTGGCGTTCGCCTCCTGCTCCAACTACCCGGTGGGGTTCTTCACCGGCTACCGGCACCTCGCGGAGGAGCAGCCGGACCTGGTGCTGCACCTCGGGGACTACCAGTACGAGTACGGCGCCGCACCGAACACGATCGGCCGCGGGGTCGTGGGACCCGAGACGGTCACCCTGGCGAACTACCGGCAGCGGCACGCGCAGTACAAGACCGACCCGGACCTCCAGCTCGCCCACGCGGCGGCGCCCTGGCTGGTGGTGTGGGACGACCACGAGGTCGACAACAACTACGCCGACGAGATCCCGGAGAACCCGGTCGATGCGCCGACTTTCCGCGAGCGGCGCGCGGCGGCGTACCGGGCCTACTACGAGAGCATGCCGATGCGCCGGTCCTCGGTGCCGCTGGGCCCGGACCTGCAGCTCTACCGCCGGGTCCGCTGGGGCCGGCTGGCCACCTTCCACCTGCTCGACACCCGGCAGTACCGGTCCGACCAGGCCTGCGGGGACGGCTACAAGGACTGCCCGGGCGCCGCCGATCCGGCGCGCTCGCTGCCCGGCGCCCCGCAGGAGGACTGGCTGGCCGACGGCTTCCAGCAGTCCGACACCCGGTGGGACCTGCTCGCGCAGCAGGTCTTCTTCGGCCGCCGCGACAACGACGCCGGGGCGGCGACCACGGTCTCGATGGACTCCTGGGACGGCTACCCCGCCTCCCGCGACCGGATCGTCCAGGCCTGGCAGGACGCCCAGGTGCGGAACCCGGTGGTGCTGACCGGTGACGTGCACGCGCACTGGGCGTCGGAGATCGTCCAGGACTGGAACGACCCCACGTCCGCGGTGGTCGGGTCGGAGTTGGTCGCCAGCTCGATCACCTCCGGCGGCGACGGGTACGACGAGCCGAACGGCGCGCACCCGTGGGCAGCCTGGAACCCGAACCTGCGGTTCTGGACCAACCTGCGCGGCTACGTGAGCACCCGGATCACCCGGGACACGCTGACCGCCGACTACCGCTGCGTCCCTCGGGTGACGGTGCCGGATGCCGACGTCTTCACCCGGCGCAGCTACGTGATCGAGGACGGGGTGCGCGGCCTGCAGCTGGCGGGCGACAACCCGATGCCACCGGGCTCGCGGGCCCGGCGGGCGCTCCCCGGCCCGCAGCAGATCATCGAGGACACCATCCGCGAGGAGACCGGCGGCTGAGCGATGTCCGGCCGCCTCGGGTGGCGTTAGTAGTCTTCGCGCCATGCCAGCCGGGTCCTCGATCGCCGTGGTCACGGACTCGACGGCCAGCCTCCCGCCCGAGGTGGCGGAGGCGCGCGGCATCCTCGTGGTGCCGCTGCAGGTGGTGATCGGTGCCGAGGCCTACGACGAGGGCTCCACGGAAGCGACCCCCGAGCGGGTGGCCGCCGCGCTCCGCGAGTTCCTCCCGGTGAGCACCTCGCGGCCGGCTCCGGCGGTGCTGCTCGACGCCTACGAGCGGGCCGCGCTCGCGGGTGCCAAGCAGATCGTGTCGGTGCACATCTCCGGGGAGATGAGCGGCACGTTCGAGTCGGCCCAGCTCGCGGCCCGGGACGCCCCGGTGCGCGTGGTGTGCGTGGACAGCCGACAGGTCGGCGTCGCGACGGGGTACGCCGCGCTGGCGGCCGCGGACGCGATCGGCGAGGGGCGCTCGGTGGAGGATGCTGCCGAGGCGGCCAGTCGCCGGGCGGCGGCGTGCTCGTCGCTGTTCTATGTGGACACGCTGGAGTACCTCCGACGCGGCGGGCGGATCGGCGCAGCGGCTGCGCTGTTCGGCGGTGCGCTGGCCGTGAAGCCGCTGCTGCAGATCGAGGACGGCAGGGTGGCGTCGCTGGAGAAGGTGCGCACCTCGGCCAAGGCGCTGGCCCGGCTGGAGGAGCTCGCGGTCCAGGCGGCCGACGGGCAGCAGGTCGACGTCTGCGTCGCCCACCTGGCCAACCCGGACCGGGCCGGCCAGCTCGCGGACCGCCTGGGCGAGCGGCTGTCCGACTCCCTCGGCGACCGCGAGGTCTGGTGCGGCGAGCTCGGCGCCGTACTCGGGGCGCACGTGGGGCCCGGCATGATCGCGGTCTGCGTGGCTCCGCGCGTCTAGCCCCTAGCTCCTCAGGTCGTCGCCGAGCAGCGCCCGGTTGAGCACCTCGATCAGCTCGGTGCGGGTGACGATGCCGACCATCCGACCCTCCTCGTCGACGACCGGAACGTGCCGGTAGCCCAGCTCGGTCATCACCGAGACCAGCTCGGCCACCGGTGCGTCCGCGCGCAGCGTCACGACGTCGGTGGTCATCATGCTGCCGATCTCCTCGAGCTCCACGATGTCGCGGGTGAACAGGTCGAGGATCGACACGATCCCGACCACCCGGCGCTCCTCGTCGACGACAGGCAGTGCCTTGACGCCGCGCTGCGCGATCAGGGTGCGGGCGCGGTAGATGGACTCGAAGGGCAGCACGGTGACCACGTCGCGCTCCATCACCCGCGACACGGGTAGCGAGCCGAGCCGTCGGTCCAGGGCATGGGTCTCGGCATCGCGCAGCAGCGCGACCACGTCGCCGGGCGTGATGTCGAGGCCCTGGTCGAGCCGGGCGATGGCCTGCTCCACGTCGCCGGCCTGGATGCCGAGCGGCTCGGGTGCGCCGGGTCGTCGTACCGGCTCGGCGGGGCGGTGCGGGTAGCGTCGTCCGGTCAGGTTGTTGACCGCGATGGCGATCGCGAGCAGGGCCAGGGTGTTGATCGCGACCGGCATCCAGATGAACGTCAGCCCCTGGTCCTGGATCGCGGGCGCCGCCGTCGCAGCGACCAGGGCGCAGGCGCCGCCGGGTGGGTGCAGGCAGTTGAGCAGCATCATCGTGCCGATGGCAGCGCCGACGCCGACGCCTGCGGCGACCAGGGCATCGTCGAAGATCCAGGCCGCGCCCAGCCCCACCGCGGTGGAGATCAGGTTGCCGCCGACGACCGGCCACGGCTGGGCCAGCGGGCTGGCGGGGACGGCGAAGAGCAGCACCGCGCTCGCGCCCATCGGGGCGACCAGATAGGGGAGTGCCTCGGACCCGCCGGGCAGCAGCCGGGCCACGCCACCGGCGACCAGGATGCCGACCAGTGCGCCGAGCGCGCCACGGCCGAGCTCGGAGGGGCGGTAGCGAGGGCGCACGCGACGTAAGGATAGGCGCGCCGGGAACCGTCCACAGGGACCTCTCCGCGGACGGCCGTGCACAGGCGGCGCCGCGACGGCCGAGGTCCGTCCGCGCGGCTACCTAGCGTCGCCGCCATGGGAACCCGAAGATCGAGTGCCGAGCACCAGGATGCCGTGTCGAGGCGGCTGGCCCAGCTGTCGGCGGACGTGGCCGCTGCGCGTGCTGACCCCATCGTGGCCCCGGCCGCCGGCGGCGACTGGTGGGCGGGACACACCCGGGTCGCCGAGCCGCGGCCGGCGCTGGAGGTGGTCGCCGAGCCCGAGCCGCTGCCGCCGGTGGTGCCGACGCCGGGACGTCACGCCGCGCGACGACCGGGGCGGTTGACCGTCGTCCCCGACACGCTGCGCGGCCGGGTTGCGCTCGGACCGGCGCACCTCGCCGTGGTCGCCGTACTGGTCGCTCTCGGGCTGGCGGTCACCGCGTGGTGGGTGGTCCGCGCCGAGCCGGGGGAGCCGACCGCGCCCGCGGCGACGCCGAGCGCGCCCCCGGGTGGGCTGGTGTCGCTGGCACCGGAGGCGGCGCCCTCGGCGTCACCGGTCGCGGGTGGGGAGCGCGTCACTGTCGACGTGGCGGGCAAGGTACGCCGGCCCGGCATCGCCGTCCTCGACCCCGGCTCCCGGGTCGTCGACGCGATCAGGGCCGCGGGCGGCGCGATGAAGGGAGTGAACCTCTCGTCGGTCAACCTGGCCCGGCCGCTCGTCGACGGCGAGCAGATCCTCGTGGGCGTGCCGGTGGCCGCGGCTCCGCCCGGAGCGGTGCCGGCGCCGGGCTCGTCGGCGCCCACCGGGCCGCTGGTCAACCTCAACCTGGCCGGGCAGGCCGAGCTCGAGTCCCTGCCCGAGGTCGGCCCGGTCACCGCCCAGGCGATCCTCACCTGGCGCGACCAGCACGGTGGGTTCACCGCGGTCGCCGAGCTGCTCGAGATCGATGGGATCGGTGATGCCACGCTGGCGCAGATCACGCCGTACGTGACCATCTGAGCGCCGATGCCGCGGATCGGGGAGATCGCGGAGCGCCCCGACCTGCGGATGCCGCTGCTCGGGCTGGCCGCGTGGGTCGGCGCTTTGGTCGCGCACGCCGTTCCCGGCACTTGGTTGCTCGGTGGAGCGGCCGCGGCTGCGGTCGTGGGCGGTGGGTTGGTCCGGCGCCGCGGGCGGGCGGCTGCGGCCACGGTGGTGGCAGTGCTGCTGGTCGCCGGCGCCGTCGCCGGTGTCACCTGGCTGCGCATGGAGACGGTGCACCGTTCGCCGGTCGCGGACCTGGCGCAGGAGCGCGCGGTGGTGAGCGTGATCGGTCGCGTGGTGGCGGACCCGCGGACGGTCGAGGGTCGCTTCGAGCCTCAGGTGGTGGTGCGGCTCGACGTGCATGGCGTCACCGGGCGAGGCAGCGAGCGGAGCCTGCGCGCCCCGGTGCTGGTGATCGGGGGCGGCGCATGGCTCGACGTACCGCTGGGTGCCGACGTGGCCACATCCGGGCGGCTCGCCCGGGCCGACGACGACGATCTCGCCGGCGTGCTGGTCGGCGCCCGCGACCCGGACCTGGTCGCGGATCCCGACGTCTGGTGGCGGGCGGCCGGGGCGGTGCGGCGGTCGATCCGCGAGTCCGTGGCTGGCCGGCCGATCGAGCAGCGGGCGTTGGTGCCCGCGCTGGTCGACGGTGACGACGCCGAGCTGCCGGAGGGCCTCGAGCAGGACTTCCGGACCACCGGGCTCACCCACCTCACCGCGGTGTCGGGCACCAACCTGACGTTGGTGGTCGGGTTCCTCCTGGTGCTGGCCCGATGGTGCGGGGTGCGCCGCCGCTGGCTCTACGTCGTGGGCGCGGTGGGGATCGCCGGCTTCGTGCTGATCGCCCGCACCGAGCCGAGCGTGCTGCGCGCCGCGGTGATGGGAGCGGTGGGTCTGCTGGCGATGGGCGCGAACGGGCGGCACCGGGCGCTGCGGGGACTGGGTGTCGCCGTGGTGCTGCTGCTCCTGGTCCAGCCCGGGCTCGCCATCTCCGTCGGCTTCGCGCTGTCGGTGCTCGCCACCGCCGGCATCGTGATCCTCGGGCCGGGGTGGCGCGACGCCCTGATGCGGTGGCTGCCGCGCTGGCTGGCGGAGGCGATCGCCGTACCGGCCGCCGCCCAGCTGGCCTGCACGCCGGTGGTCGCGGCGATCTCGGGTCAGGTCAGCCTGGTGGCGGTCGGCGCCAACCTCGCCGTCGCCCCGGTGGTTGGTCCGGCGACCGTGCTCGGTCTGGCGGGCGGTCTGGTGGGCCTGGTCGTGCCACCGCTGGGTCGGCTGCTCGGCACCGCCGCCGGCTGGTGCGTGGCCTGGATCGCGACGGTCGCCGAGCGCGGCGCCGACCTCCCGGCGGCCGCTGTGGGCTGGGGCACCGGAGTGCTGGCGCTCGCGGCCCTGACCGCGCTGACGGTGCTGGTGGCGATCGCGGCACCGGCGGTGCTGCGCCGCCCGGTCGTGGCGCTCACGGTGATGGCGATGCTGGCGGCGTTCGTCCTGGTGCGCTGGCCGACCCCGGGCTGGCCGGCTGGTGGGTGGGTGCTGGCGATGTGCGACGTCGGCCAGGGTGACGCGCTCGTCCTCAACGCCGGCCCCGGCGCCGGCGTGGTCGTCGACGCCGGTCCCGACGCTGCCCTGGTGGACGACTGCCTGCGCCGGCTGGGCATCGAGGAGGTGCCGTTGCTGGTGCTGACCCACTTCCACGCCGACCACGTCGACGGGCTGGCCGGGGTCGTCGACGGACGGCGGGTCGGCGCGGTGCTGACGACCCGGGTCCTCGACCCTCCCGGCGGTGCCGAGGAGGTGGCGGCGCTGGCGCGGGCGCACGGGCTGGCGACCGGCCCGGCGTCGTACGCCGCCACCGCGACGTACGGCGCGGTCACGCTCCAGGTGCTGTGGCCGCGCCCCGGGCCGGTGGAGGAGGGCAGCGGCGACGGCTCCGCGGCCAACGACGCCAGCGTGGTCGTGCTCGCCGAGGTGGGGGGCTTGAGGATCCTGCTGACCGGCGACGTGGAGCCGCCCGGGCAGGCAGCCCTGGCCAGGACGCTGCCCGGGCTGGACGTCGATGTGCTCAAGGTGCCGCACCATGGCAGCCGCTATCAGGACCTCGCCTGGCTCGAGTCGCTGCGGCCCGAGGTGGCGCTGGTGTCGGTGGGCGCCGACAACGACTACGGGCATCCCGCCCCGCCGGTCGTCGACGCCCTGACCGAGAGCGGCGCGGAGGTCCACCGCACCGACCTGTCCGGCGACGTGCTGGTGGTCCCGGACGGCGATGCGCCGACGATCCGCACCCGAGGCCACAACTGAGGCCGTCGGCGCGCTGTGGGAAGGTTCCGTCATGCGGGCGGGCGACGTGCTGGGCCGGGTCACCTTGGTGACCGGCAAGGAGGAGTTTCTCAACGAGCGCACCGTCGCCGCGGTCCGCGAGGCGGTCCTCGGCCACGACGCCGAGGCGGAGATCTCCGAGACCGAGGCCGCTGGGCTCGCGGGCGACGGGCTCGGCGAGCTGGCCGCGCCGTCGCTGTTCTCCTCGATCAGGTGCGTCGTGCTCCGGGCGCTCGAGCACCTGCCCGAGGAGTCCGTCGACGGCCTGCTCGCCTACGCCGCCGACCCGTCGGACGACGTGGCCCTGGTGCTCGTCCACGGTGGCGGGCCCAAGGGCAGCGGAGTCTTGACCAAGCTGCGCAAGCTGCCCGCCGTCTCGGAGTCGAAGTCGACCGAGCTCAAGCCCTCGGAGATCCCGGGTTTCGTGACCGCCGAGATCCGTCGCCACGGCGCCACGATCGACCAGGAGGCCGCGGCCGCGCTGGTCCAGTCGGTGGGCCAGGACCTGAGGTCGCTGTCAGCCGCTGCGCACCAGCTGGCCAGCGACTTCCCGCGCGAGACTCTCACGCTGGTCCAGGTGAAGCGCTACTTCGGTGGGCGGGCCGAGGCCAAGTCGTTCGCGGTCGCCGACGCCGCGTTCTCCGGGCGCCGCGAAGTAGCCCTCGAGGAGCTGCGCTGGGCGCTGGACGCCGGCACCGCGCCGGTGCTGGTCACCTCGGCGTTCGCCGGCAGCGCACGCGGGCTGGCCCGGTTCCGCGGCGCCCCGAGGGGACAGCGCGACGCCGACCTGGCCCGCGAGGTGGGGGTGCCGCCGTGGAAGCTGCGCACCATCCGGGTGCAGGCCCGCGACTGGTCCGACGCCGGGCTGTCCCGGGCGATCCGGGCGGTGGCCCAGGCCGACGCCGACATCAAGGGGGCGGCCAGCGACCCGTCGTACACCCTGGAGCGGCTCGTGCTCACCGTCGCCGGCCTGCGCAGCCCCAAAAACGACTGACCCGTCACTAACTTAGTGACGGGTCAACGGGAAGGCTGAGCTCAGAGCGAGGCGGCCTTCTTGGAGATCGCCGACTTGCGGTTGGCGGCCTGGTTCTTGTGGATGACGCCCTTGGACGCCGCCTTGTCGAGCTGGCGGTTGGCGTCGCGACCGAGCTCGAGGGCCTTGTCCTTGTCGCCGGCCTCGGCGGCCTCGCGGAACTTGCGCACGGCGGTCTTCAGGCCGGACTTGACGGCCTTGTTGCGCTCGTGTCGCTTCTCGTTCTGCTTGATCCGCTTGATCTGGCTCTTGATGTTCGCCACTACTGCGCCTTCGTCTTGGGTGTGGTGGTGCTGATGAGGTCGTGGTGCGGTCGGCCGACACGGCCGGACACGCGACGGACAAATCTAGCAGCGGCCCGCTCAGCGGCCAAAACGGCCGGGGGGCCAGCCTCGACGCTCGCACAGCCACTCCCAGCAGACCTCGCCCTGCCACCGCTGCGCATCGCGCATGTGCGGGGACGTGGGGGGCACGGGCTCCTCGGCCTGCTTGAGGAAGTACGCCGTGACCAGGGCGATCACGATGTCGATGTGCTCGGCGGGGACGTCGCGGGTCAGCTCGGACTCGGCGAGCACCGCGTCGACGTCGATGCCGTCGCCGCGCGGCCCGATCATCAGCAGCACGGTGTCCAGCCAGGCCGCGCCGACGACCGGCCAGTTCCAGTCGCAGAGCACCGCTTCGCCGTCCGGGGTGAGCAGGATGTTGTCGTCGCGCACGTCGGTGTGTACGACGGTCTCGCCCCCGGTCACCTCCGCGAACCGCACCGCCAGCGCGGCCGCCTCGTCGGCGTGCGCGAGGTGGGGATGCGCCGCTCGCACCTGCTCCCAGAAGCCGGGAAGCGGCGCGAACTCCTCGGCCAAGCTGTCCAGGTCCAGGTCCGCCGGCGGCGGCGTGAGTACGTCGGCGGCCCGCGCCACTGCCGCCAGGGCGATGTCCAAGTCGTCCCGGCGCCAGGGCCGGTGTGGCGCCCGCCCCTCGACGTACTCGATCCCCAGCACGACCCACTCCTCGTCGTCCTGCCACCAGAGCAGCCGTGCCGCGGGCGTCTCCGGCGGGAGGGCTCCCAGCTTGCGCGCCTCCTCGCGGTAGGAGTGCGCGAACATCCTCTGCGCCTTCACCGACGCCGCCTTCACGAAATGGCGCGACCCGTCGGCGCAGGTGAGGACCGATGCGAAGCCCGGTGTGAAGCCGGCGTCCTGCGACTCCGCCTCGACGACCGCCGACCCGCAGTGACCCTCGATCTGGGCCCGGACCATCGGCGGGAGGTGCGCCCACTGCAGGCGGCGGGCGGTTTGGCCGACGGGGATCGAGGAGGGGGGCACCGGCTCATCCTTGCCAAGGAATGCGAGCAATGGCGAGACCTTTGGAACAATGGCGGCGTCCCCCCACTTCGATCCCGAAAGTCACTCGTGCCCACCGCACCCCAGCCCGGTCACACCGATCCCGCGATCATCCGCAACTTCTGCATCATCGCGCACATCGACCACGGCAAGTCGACGCTGGCCGACCGGATGCTCCAGCTCACCGGCGTCGTGGACGAGCGGGCTGCCCGGGCGCAGTACCTCGACCGGATGGACATCGAGCGCGAGCGCGGGATCACCATCAAGAGCCAGGCCGTGCGGATGCCGTGGACCGTGCCTGCCGACAACCCCGAGGGCGCCGAGCCCGGCACCTACGTCCTGAACATGATCGACACCCCGGGCCACGTCGACTTCACCTACGAGGTGTCCCGGTCGCTCGAGGCGTGCGAGGCGGCCGTGCTGCTGGTCGACGCCGCGCAGGGCATCGAGGCGCAGACGCTGGCGAACCTCTACCTCGCGCTGGGTGCCGACCTCCACATCATCCCGGTGCTCAACAAGATCGACCTGCCCTCGGCGCAGCCGGAGAAGTACGCCGCCGAGCTCGCCGGCATCATCGGCTGCGACGTTTCCGACGTGCTGCAGACCTCGGCCAAGACCGGGCTGGGCGTCGAGACGCTGCTCAACGAGATCGTCAGGCAGACCCCGGCCCCGGTGGGCCGCGCGGACCAGCCGGCGCGCGCGCTCATCTTCGACTCCGTCTACGACACCTATCGAGGCGTCGTGACCTATGTCCGCGTCGTCGACGGCAAGCTGTCCCACCGCGACCGGATCAAGATGATGTCCAACGGCACCGTCCACGAGATGCTCGAGGTCGGCGTGATCAGCCCCGAGCCGGTCAAGGCCGGCGAGATCAGCGTGGGCGAGGTGGGCTACCTGATCACCGGGGTGAAGGACGTCCGCCAGTCCCGAGTCGGCGACACCGTGACCAGCCAGCACCACGGGGCCACCGAGGCGCTGGGCGGCTACAAGCACCCCAACCCGATGGTCTACTCCGGCCTCTACCCGATCGACGGCGACGAGTACCCGAACCTGCGTGACGCGCTCGAGCGGCTGCAGCTCAACGACGCCGCCCTGGCCTACGAGCCGGAGACCTCCGGCGCCCTGGGCTTCGGGTTCCGGTGCGGCTTCCTCGGCCTGCTGCACATGGAGATCGTCCGGGAGCGGCTGGAGCGCGAGTTCAACCTCGACCTGATCTCGACCGCGCCCAACGTCGTCTACGAGGTGACGATGGAGGACGGCACCGTCCATGAGGTCACCAACCCGAGTGAGTACCCCGAGGGCAAGATCGCCGAGGTGCGCGAACCCGTCGTCCGGGCCACGATCCTGAGCCCGTCGGACTACATCGGCACGATCATGGAGCTCTGCCAGAGCAAGCGCGGCAACCTGCAGGGGATGGACTACATCTCCGCGGACCGGGTCGAGATGCGTTACACGCTGCCGATGGGGGAGATCGTCTTCGACTTCTTCGACCAGCTGAAGTCGCGCACCAAGGGCTACGCCTCGCTCGACTACGAACGCTCCGGCGACCAGACCGCCGATCTGGTGAAGGTCGACATCCTGCTGCAGGGCGAGCCGGTCGACGCGTTCTCGGCGATCGTGCACCGCGAGGCGGCCTACGCGTACGGCGTGATGCTGGCCGGCAAGCTCAAGGAGCTGATCCCTCGGCAGCAGTTCGAGGTGCCGATCCAGGCCGCGATCGGGGCGCGGGTGATCGCTCGCGAGAACATCCGCGCGATGCGCAAGGACGTGCTCGCCAAGTGCTACGGCGGCGACATCACCCGCAAGCGCAAGCTGCTCGAGAAGCAGAAGGAAGGCAAGAAGCGGATGAAGATGGTTGGTCGGGTCGAAGTGCCCCAGGAGGCCTTCATCGCCGCGCTGTCGACCAGTGGCCCGAGCGGCGACAAGCCCAAGAAGTGACGATCACCCTCCCGCCCGAGGTGCTGGAGTTCGCGGACCGCGGGCCGGCCTGGGCGGACTGGGTACGCCGGCTGCCGCGGCTGAGCAGCACGATCCTCGACGAGTGGGAGCTCACCGTCGACGGTGACCCGATGAGCGGCTGGACCGCGCTCGTCGTACCCGTCGTCACCGAGGCGGGCGACCGCGCGGTGCTCAAGCTGGTCTGTCCCGGCGAGGAGGAGGAGCACGAACACCTCGCGCTGCAGCGCTGGGGCGGCGACGGCGCGGTGCGGATGCTGCGGGCCGACCCCGCACGCCGGGCACTGCTCCTCGAGCGGCTGCACCGTCGCGACCTGACCCAGGTCCCGGTCCTCGAGGCCATCGAGATCGTGGCCGGGCTCTACTCCCGCCTGCACGTGCCGGCCCTTCCGCAGCTGCGCCCGCAGACGCTCTACATCGAGCGCTGGACCGACGACCTCTTCCGGCTCCCCAGGAGCGCGCCGATCCCGCACCGGCTGGTGGAGCAGGCGGTGTCCCTGGGCCGCGACCTGGTCACCGACCCCGCGAGCGTCGGCACCCTGATCCACGGCGACCTGCACTACGAGAACGTGCTCGCCGGCGACCGGGAGCCCTGGCTGGTCATCGACCCGAAGCCCACGAGCGGCGACCCGCACTACGAGGTCGCGCCGCTGCTGTGGAACCGGTGGGAGGAGCTGGGTGGGAACGTCCGCGACGGCGTCCGCCGACGGTTCCACACCACCGTCGACGCCGCCGGACTCGACGAGGACCGGGCGCGCGACTGGGTCGTCGTCCGGATGGTCCACAACGCCATGTGGGAGATCGAGGACCATCCCGAGTCGCCCGACGACGACTACCTGACCATGTGCGTCACGATCGCGAAGGCCGTGCAGGACTGAGCCGGACCGACTCGACGAAGGCGTCGAAGTCACCCTCTTCCTGCCGCCACTGGGCCGGCGTCCCGCCCCACGTCACGTGCAGGTCGTCGCGGCCGATCGTGACCAGCCGCCAGGTGCCCGCCGGCCCGTCCCAGGTGCGGTGCGGTCGCACCACGACCCAGGTCAGCCGGTCCGCCGGCCTCCCCTCGAGGGAGGCCACGCCCGGCTCGAGCTCCACCGATACGACGTTGCGCTGCCCGCGAAGCGCGGCGGCGAGCTCCTCCACCGATCGGCGCGGGACCGGGTCGATCTCGGCGTACCGGAGCAGCGACTCCCGCTCCTTCAGGTACAGGTGGCAGTAGTCGCCGTAGTTGTCGATGTCGTCGGTCAGCGGCCGCGGGACCGTGTACGTCGCGGTGGCGCCGTCGGCGGTGCAGGTGTCCCGCTGGCTCTCGACGACGCCGATCGAGGCCGCGACCGCGGCGAGCTCCTCGGCCCAGCGCCGGGACTTGCCTCGCGGGGTGTGCCAGGCCAGCCGCACCCCGTCGGCCTGCATCAGCCGGTTGTCGAGCGGCAGCCCGTCGTTGTTGGAGCCCCAGGTCAGCAGCTCGCCGCGACGGTCGCCGTACACCTCGGCATCGGCGTCGTAGGCGATGTCACCGGTGCCGGTGTCGCCTTCGTAGCCGACGTCCGGGTCGACCCACTTCTCCTTGTAGTGGCGCAGCGACTCGTGGGAGTTCATCGACACCGAGAAGTCCCGGTCGAGCTCGGCCACGAACCGGCAGCTGTTGCGGTACTTGTCCACCTCCACCTGATAGTCGTCCGGCACGGCGAGCCGGATCGCGAGCCCGGAGGACTTGCTCCGCAGGTCGGGGCAGAGCTCCTCGTGAAAGCCGTGCGGGACGCGATGGCTTGCTGCCGGGAACGCCTCCTGGCCGGCCTTCGGCGCCGTCGAGTCCGGGCCCGCCCTTCGGCGGCTGTGCGTCGCCACACGCGGTCAGCACGATCAGCAGCGTCACGAGGAGCGCCAGGAGTCTCATGTCGGTTGTGATGCTGTGGCGCGCCGAAATGGTTCGTCGCGGGGCCCCGCCCTTTGCGAGAATCGGGCCATGCCCGTAGTTCGCAGCGTCAACGTCGGTCAGCCGAAGGACGCGCCGTGGGCAGAGCTCGGTCGCACCTCCATCGACAAGCAGCCGGTGGCGGGACCAGTCGCCGTCCACACCCTGGGCCTCGAGGGCGACCAGGTCTCCGACGTCAAGCACCACGGCGGCGTCGACCAGGCCGTCTACGCGTTCGCTCGCGAGGACATGGACCGCTGGGCCGAGGCGCTCGGCACCGAGATCCGCGACGGCCAGTTCGGGGAGAACCTCACCACGGTCGGCATCGACGTCAACGAGGCCGAGCTGGGGGAGCGGTGGGTGATCGGCACCGCCGAGCTCGAGGTGTCCGCCGTCCGGACCCCGTGCAACGACTTCAAGGAGTGGATGGGCCTCTCCGGCTACGACAACGCCGTCTGGGTGAAGCGGTTCACGGCCGACGGCCGGCCGGGGCCCTACCTCCGGGTCACCCGCCCGGGTGTGATCGCCGCCGGCGACGAGATCTCGGTCGTGCACCGGCCTGGGCACGGCGTCACCGTCGCCCTGATGTTCCGGGCGTGGACGACGGAGAAGGAGCTGCTGCCGCGGCTGCTGGAGGTCGATGGCCTCTCCGCGAAGGCGAGAGCCCGTGCCGAGGCGTACGTCGCGGCCGTTCGCGGCTGACCCGCTCTCGCATCGAGGACGCCTATCGTCCGCCAGCCGGCGTGATCTAAGTTACTCGTGAGGAAATTCCATCTCGGCCGGTCTGCAGGAGAGTCATGCCCGTCATTCGCGACACCAGCTTCGTCGATCATCTGCCGCAGAACGTGGCGGTGCTTTTCTGGGACCGGGTGACCGAGTCCCAGGACCACGAGGCGTTCCGCTACCCGCGCGGCGAGGCGTGGGAGTCGGTGACCTGGAAGCAGACCGGCGACCGGGTCCGGAGCCTGGCGGCGGGTCTGCTCTCGCTCGGTCTGGAGTCGGAGCAGCGGGTCGGCATCGCCGCCAGCACCCGCTACGACTGGATCCTGGCCGACCTCGCGATCATGTGTGCGGGCGGCGCCACCACCACCGTCTATCCCACGACCAACTCCTCGGACACGGCGTACATCCTGGGCGACTCGGAGTGCCGGGTGGTGTTCGCCGAGGACGACGAGCAGCTCGCGAAGCTCAAGGAGCACAGGTCGGAGCTGCCCAAGCTGGAGAAGGTCGTCACCTTCGACGGCACCGCCGACGGCGACTGGGTGATCACCATGGACGCCCTCGCCGACCTCGGCGACAAGTTCCTGGCCGAGAACCCCGAGGTCATCGAGACCACCGCGAAGGCGATCACTCCCGACCAGCTCGCCACCCTGATCTACACCTCCGGCACCACCGGACGCCCCAAGGGCGTGCGGCTGCTGCACCGTGCGTGGGTCTACGAGGGCGCGGCCATCAAGGCCCAGAACATCCTCGACGAGAAGGACCTGCAGTTCCTGTGGCTGCCGCTCGCCCACTCGTTCGGCAAGGTCCTTGAGTCGGCGCAGCTCGCGTGCGGCTTCGCCACGGCGATCGACGGTCGCGTGGAGAAGATCGTGGACAACCTCGGCGTCGTGAAGCCGACGTTCATGGGTGCCGCGCCGCGCATCTTCGAGAAGGCGCACGCGCGGATCGTGATGATGCAGGAGGCTGAGGGCGGGGCCAAGGAGAAGATCTTCAAGCGGGCTTTCGCGGTCGGGTTGAAGGTCGACGAGCTGAAGCAGCAGGGCAAGTCCGTGCCGCTGCCGCTCAAGATCCAGCACGCCCTGTTCGACCGGCTGGTGTTCAGCAAGGTGCGCGAGCGCTTCGGCGGCCGGGTCCGGTTCTTCATCTCCGGTTCCGCGGCCCTCAACGCCGACATCGGTAAGTGGTTCCACGCGGCCGGGATCCTGATCCTCGAGGGCTACGGCATGACCGAGAACGCCGCCGGCGCGACGGTCAACCACCCCGACGACTACAAGATGGGCACCGTCGGTCCCGCCCTGCCGGGCAGCGAGGTCAAGATTGGTGAGGGCGACGAGGTGCTGCTGCGCGGGCCGCACATCATGGCCGGCTACCACAACCTCCCCGACGAGACCTCCAAGACGCTGACCGACGACGGCTGGCTGCGCACCGGCGACAAGGGCGCCCTCGACGCCGACGGCTTCCTGACCATCACCGGCCGGATCAAGGACCTCTTCAAGACCTCGGGCGGCAAGTACATCGCGCCGTCGGCGATCGAGTCGAAGTTCAAGGCGATCTGCCCGTACGCCAGCCAGTTCGTGGTGTTCGGCAACGACCGCAACTTCGTGGTCGCGCTGATCACCCTTGACCCCGACGCGGTGACGAGCTGGGCCGAGGAGAACGGCATGTCCGGCTCGTCGTACTCCGACATCGTCGGGTCCGACCGGGTCCACGAGATGATCGACGGGTACGTCGACGAGCTCAACTCCAAGCTGAACCGCTGGGAGACCATCAAGAAGTGGGAGATCCTCGACCACGACCTCTCCATCGAGACCGGTGAGCTCACCCCTTCGATGAAGGTCAAGCGCAATGTCGTCGAGGACAACAACAAGGACCGGATCGCCGCGTTCTACTCCTGAGCCTCGGCCTCTTTGTCTCCCCCTAGGCGACACACAGCCGAGGCACAGGATCGGCTGCTTGGCTTCCGGGCATGACCGACGAACACGACCTCGGCCTCGGCCACGACCTGCCCCGCATCATCGAGCGCAACCGGGTCGGCCGCCGCGGCCTGTTCGGGATCGGGGCCGGCGTCGGTCTCGTCGCCTTGGCCGGCTGCGGCGGCGACGACGCCACGATCGGCTCCGGGTCCGAGCCCGGCTCGACCCGGCCGAGTCCGCCGGCGGGTGGCGGTCCCGAGGGACCGGGGTCGACGGTGGAGGTCCCCGAGGGCGAGATCCCCGAGGAGACCGCGGGCCCCTTCCCGGGCGACGGGTCCAATGGCCCCAACGTGCTCTCCGAGTCCGGTGTGGTGCGCAGCGACATTCGGCCCAGCTTCGGCTCGGCCTCCGGCGTGGCCGAGGGCGTGCCCACCACGGTCCGGCTCCGGATCCTGGACCTGGACGGCGACGATGCGACGCCGCTCAGCGGAGCCGCGGTCTACCTCTGGCACTGCGACCGGGAGGGCCGCTACTCGATGTACTCCGACGGGGTCACCGAGGAGAACTACCTGCGTGGTGTCCAGGAGGCCGACGACGACGGGCGCCTGGAGTTCACGACCGTGTTCCCCGCGACGTACGACGGCCGCTGGCCGCACATGCACTTCGAGGTCTACCAGAGCATCGACGCGGCGACCTCGGCGTCGGACAAGCTCCGCACCTCCCAGCTCGCCCTGCCGGAGGACGTGGCCAGCACCGTCTACGACAGCGCCGAGGGGTACGAGACCAGCGTCCAGAACCTGGCCGCGGTCAGTCTCGACAGTGACATGGTGTTCTCAGACGGCTACTCGCTGCAGCTGGCCAAGGTGAGCGGGTCGGTGGAGGAGGGATACACCGTCTCACTGACGGTGCCGGTGTGACCGCGTAGCATCCAGCTTGGTTTGTGTTTCAAGTTGCCCGCCCTGCGCGGGGTGGGGGACCGACATGGGGGTACGACGAGCCGTGCCCGGAAGCGGGGTCGAGTGAGCACGACGTGGCCGAGCCCTGGCCCCGAGTTCGCCCGGCGCACCGAGGAGCGCACTCCGATGGCGTTCACCCACGGGCTCTCCGACCACCCCGCTCTCGGCCTCGACGCCATCGCCGACCTGGCCGAGCAGCTCGGTCCTGACTCGATCTCGGCCGAGCACGCGGCGAAGTCCGTGATCGCCTCCGACGGCGACGCCAAGCAGGTGACGGCGGAGACGATCGGCGACCAGGTGCGCCAGCTGGCGGCCAACGACTCCTGGTTCACGCTCCTCAACATCGAGCAGGTGTCCGACTACCGCGCCCTCGTCGACCAGGTCCTCGACGCCATCGCCGAGAGCTCCGGTCGGCGTCCCGCTGAGCTGCGCCGACGGATGGGGTTCGTGTTCGCCAGCTCGCCGGGATCGGTCACCGCCGCCCACTTCGACATCGAGCACAGCCTGCTCCTCCAGCTCCAGGGCAACCGCACGATCGGCCTCGGCAGGTTCGCCGATGAGGACCACCGCGAGCACGAGGTGGGCCGCTACTGGTCGGGGAGCTCCTACGGGCGACTCGAGAACATGCCCGTCGAGGACATGGAGCTCCCGCTCTCGCCCGGCGCGGCCGTCTACATCCCGCCGTACACGCCGCACTGGATCACCAACGGTGACGCGACGTCGCTCTCCCTCACCGTGACGTTCTTCGACAAGTCCAACGAGGACGAGTCCCTCGTCCAGGCGTTCAACGGCAAGATCTCGAGGCTGGGCCTGCACCCCCGGCCGTACGGGCGGCACCCCGTCGCCGACCGCGTGAAGGCTGGGATGATGCGCGGCTATCGGGCGGTACGGCGCCGGGGCCGCACCGAGACCTCGGCCTCGCACTAGCGCCGCGCGCCTGTGTCGTCCCGGCGGCTGGCCCGAGCCGCGATCCTGACGGCCGCGGCAACCGCCCTCGTCGCGGGAGCGGTGGTCGGCACCGGCACGTTGGGCGGCGACGGCGACGGCGACGACACGTCACGCACCCCGCCGGCGGAAGACGCCAGGACGGATAGTCCCGGTGTCGCGGATGCCGGGCCGACCTTCCCCCTCGTCGACGCGGAGGTGGGTGAGGTGGTCATCGCGCCCGGTGACGACTGGACCATGCCGGAGTGGGCGCTGCCGGCCGACGACTCGGGCTTCTACTCCACCCAGGCCGACCCCGAGACTGGAGTTGACCTGCACGCGGTCGACGTCAGCTGGGCGCAGATCGCGCCTGAGGAGGACGCGCCGTTGGACCTGGAGGGGTTCGGGGCGGCGCAGGACATGGACCTCGAGCCGCTGGCGGACCAGCTGGCCGAGCCCGGCCCGTACTGGCTCCGGCTGTTCGCCACCGGCGTCGACTGGGCGCCGAGCTGGGTGGTCGAGTCGTGCGGCGTTTCCGCGGTGGGCTTCGACGAGCACGGCCAGGGCCATCTGCCGATCTGGAACGCCTGCGTCTGGGAGGCCCTGCGGGACACGTGGCGGCGACTGCTGGTGGACACCGGGGTGCTGGACGACCCGGACTTCCGGTTCGCCTATGTGCCCGGTGGCTTCACCTGGGCGGAGTTCAACCTCGACATGGTCGGCCAGGCGGCCGAGGCCGGTCAGGTCGACGAGGCGGAGTTCCTGTCGTGGTTCGACACCATGCTCGAGGACTTCGCCGACATCGCGGGAGACCGCGTCGGGCGGCTGGTCTACACGGGCGAGGACCACCCCCGCGGGCCCTTCGGCGAGGCCGACGACCTGCTCGCGGCGAAGGCGGTCGGGGCCGGCTTCGGCGTACGCACCGGCATCACCGAGGTCTCCAACTTCCACCTTTCCGAGACCCCGGCATACGGCTCGTCGATCCAGCCGGACGGGCACCTGGCGATGGACCCGCCACCGCCGGTCGGGACCGCCGGGCGGGTGGTCGCGACCGAGAACGAGTGCTACCAGACGTGTGGCTTCACGACGCTCGATCCCGACTACACCGTCGTCGCGAGCAACCTGAAGGCACTGCAGCTGCGGATGAACTGGATGTACGTCGAGCCCACGCAGTCGCGCCTCCGGGAGCTCCCCGAGCACTGGGACTGGGTCCGCCTGTCGCTGGGCCACGTCGCTGCCGCCTCGCCCGACGCCTGGACCGCCCTCCGCGACGCGGAGGACACGTTCTGGGAGGACCCCGACGCACCGGGGCCCTTCGTGACGGACGGTCGGGCCTGGACCGGTCGTCCGTACGTGCGCAACCTCGAGCGGTTCCTGGTCCAGCGGGACGTCGCGCCGGCCGCCGTACCCGTGCGGTCCGAGGCCGACATCCATGCCGACGAGCTGACGCCGGCCAACGGGACGGCGTACGAGGGACTGCGCACCGACCTCGCCAACGGGAGTGACTCCTTCGCCTTCGACCTCGACGACGACTTCGCCGCCGAGCCGTTCGACGCTCTGGTGAAGGTCACCTACCTCGATGCGGGCACCGGCGGCTTCACGGTCCTCACGGAGGAGGGCGTGTCGCCGGCCGTCGAGCGGGAAGACACGGGCGAGTGGCGTACGGCGACCCTCCGGGTCTCCGGGCTGAGCACCTATGGCGCGATGCGCGGTGGCACGGACCTGTGGATCACCGCGAGCGAGGACGACCTCGACGTCAGGTTCGTGCGTGTGCTGCGCCGCGAGCCTCCCGGGTAGCGGCACCGGCGGCAGGTGCCCGGCGATCCGCCAGCGCGTTCCGGGCGCGGGACGCGGTGCGCCAGCCACCCGCGATCAGCCGGGCGGCGACCCCGTGGCCGACCCGCACCCGGTGCAGCTCCCGGAGGTCGTCGGCGAACGACGCCTTGTAGCGCTCGTCCCCGCGCAGCAGGTCGATCTCACGGAACCCTGCGGCGATCCCGGACACCACGATCCGGTAGAGCAGCGTGGTTCCGGCGCCGTCGTGGGCGCTGTCCAGTGAGCGTGCGAGCTGGTAGAAGCTGAGCCGGCCATCGGTGCAGAAGAACAAGGTCACCGCCACCACACCGTCGTCATCGGCGAGCAGGTCGACCTGCACCTCGCCGCGCTCGGCACCGGCCAGCACCGCAGCGCGGAGCGCGGGCAGCTCGGCGAGGAACTGCTCGCGGCCGGGGCGCCCCTCGTGGAGAGCCCGGAACGCCTCGAGTGCCTCCTCGATGTCGGCCGTGGTCTCCGCGCGCCGGTGGGTGATCCCCGCCTGGGCGTGCCGGCGCTCCCGACGGCGTACCGACCGCCGGAAGTTCGCGGAGCGGCCGGCCAGGAAGTCGTCGCCGGGTGGGGGGAGCTCCTGGAACGGAGCCACGTCGATCTGGTCGCTGGGCACCCCCAGGGCGCGCGCGAGCAGCGATCCCTGCACCAGCCCCGAGGCGTCGAGCAGGCGGGTGCCGGGTGCCTCGAACCAGGCGGCGAACGCGTCGGCCACCGGCTCCTCGAACCCGGGGGCCGCCATCAGGTCCAGGTGGTCTGGACACAGCACGCCCTGACCCAGGAAGCGATAGCGGGGGACCCCGAGGATCCGGTCCCGGGCCAACGGGATCGCTCCGACCAGCCGGTCTCCTTCGTGCATCACCAGGAGAACCCGCTGCGGCGCCGGCATCGCCTCGAGCCACCACGAGCGCAAGAAAGGTGACGGCAACATCTGTTGGGAGGCCAACGCGTCCCACGACTCCCGAAGTCGGTCGTCGACGCGCGCGGCTTCGACGACCTCCAGGTGGTCCATGCCAGGATGGTAGAGGGGCCACTTTGGGATTACTCATTTGTCCCAACCGGCGCATGTGCCACACGGACATCGTCAAGGTCCCCAAAGCGTGTCTTTTCACGGCAATTCGCGTTACAAAGGCGGCGCGTCCGGGTTGGAACGCCCGGCCGCTGTGGGCCAATTTTGTGGTCGGGGGACCTCATGACTGATAAACGTTCGATGATTCACCGCGATCCGGAGACATCGTCCGAAAGCGAAGAAACCTCTGTCGGCGACCCGTCTGAAGAGGAAACTTCTGCTGAGGACACGTCTACCGGGGACACTGGGGACACGCCTGCTGGCGATTCGTCTGCCGGCGACACCGGGGGCACCGGGGACCCGTCTGTCGGCGACAAGCTGGCGGACCTGCGTGCGCAGCTAGGAGCGCGCCAGGAGGTGGAGATGCTCCTAGCGGAGGCCAGCGAGGCCCGTCGGATGGCGGCCGCAGAGGCCGACGACATCCTTGCCCAAGCGCAGCGGGTGGCCGACGACCTCACCGAGGGCGTCCGGCACGACGCGGAGCGCGAGACCGAGGCCGCCCGCGAGCGTGCAGCCGGGATCGTGGCCAAGGCCAAGGACGAGGCCGACGAGATCCTGGGCAGGGTCGAGGCCGAGAGCGCGAGTGCTCGTGCGGCAGCCGATGCCGAGCTGCTGCAGTTCCGCGAGCATGCGCGGGTTGAGGCCGCCGACGAGGCACGGGCGCAGTTCGACGGACTGCGCCAGGAGGCCGCTCAGCTCTTCGCCGACCTCGAGGAGCGCTTCGGGACGGTCCGCTCCAACCTGTCGGACGCTGAGTCAGCGGTGCGCGACACCCTGGAGCGGCTGGACCAGCTGCGGGCCGCGCCCGGCGAGGAGATGGCGATCGTGCTGCCGCCGGTGGAGAGCGAAGCGGCCCTCGAGCGGACCGAAGGCATCTTCGCGGAGGCGGATGACGCCGAGTCTGCTGTCGCACCCTCCGAGGCACTCGAGCGGCGCGCTCACGGCGAAATGGCCGAGGTCGGCAGCTCCGAGCTGCGCAACGGCGACAAGCCGGGGAGCAAGGAGACGCGCCCCCTCGGCTGGCTGTTTCGCAACCAGTCCTGATCGAGTCGGGCGGCGGCGAGCTACTCGTCGTCCTCGCACGCCGCGAGGACGTTGGCGTCGCCGCCCTGGGCCCGCTGGTCGTCGGGATAGACCGAGACCGAACGGATCTCGGTGCCTGCCGGCGCGACCTGGTAGAGCTGCATCTTGATCCGGGTCGCCGGCCCGGACTGGAAACAGGTCCAGGTGCCGGAGATGATCGCCACCAGCGACCCGTCCGCGTCCTCCAGGACCGCCTGCACGATCGCCGAGTCCACCGGCCCGCCCTGGGTCGTCACGTCGGCGACCGCCAGGGTCCCGAGGGGGTTCGGCCCGATCCGCACCGGTGTGGCGGTGGCCACCGGACCGCCACCGCTTCCGGCGGCGCCCCAGGACATGTTCTTGTAGGTGACCTGGACGTCCTCGACCGCACCCGGCGCCTCGCCGGTGTAGAGGTAGAAGCCGAACGTCCCTCCGGGAGGGACGTCGACCGCGGTGCAGCACGGCCCCTCGTAGACGCGGCGCCTGCTGGTGGCCACCTCTTCGCCCTCGGAGTTCACGACCGTGATCACTGCCTCGGCACGGTGCAGCATCCGGGCGGTGGGGTTCCGGACCACGATGGAGACCAGCCCGTTCAGCTCGGCCCATTCGACGGTCTCCAGGACCGAGACCGACAAGGCGTTCTCAGGAGTGGCGTCGACCTCGGCGCCGTCCATTTGATCGGTGATCTGCGCGCACCCCGACATCAAGGTCAGGGCGAGGAACGCGGACACAGCGAAGGCGCGCATTTTTCTCTCATGGAGGGAGCGAGATCAAGAGTTCGCTCTAGTCTAGGTAGCCGCGCCCCCGTGTGTCTCAAGACGTCCAGACAACACGCAGGGCCCGAGCACGCAAAGGCGGGGTGACATGTCGCGCATGGGGAGCGACGCTGTGAGTGATGCGCCGCCGCCTGCCGCGGCTCCGCACTGGACCCTCGGTGACCGATTGGCCGGGCTCCGGATCCTGCTGCCCGCACGGCCCGGACGCGTCGTGATCGCGGTTGCCGCCGACCTCGGCGACAGCCTCAGAGCAGCGTTCCCGGGGGCGGAGGTGTTCGACCCGGGTGACCAGCCAGCCGTCGGAGAGGCCGGGCTGGTGATCGTCGACGAGCGGCTCTTCGACCCCGAGCGGTTCCGGCCGCTCCTGTCGGACTGCGGGACGCTCGCGATCGTCGGCGAGGGCGGCGAGTACGTCGTCTACCCCAGCACCGAGCACCCCGAGACGCTGTGGCGGAAGGGCTGGCCGGTGCCGCTGGGCAGCGACCCGGTGGCGTGGCTGCGCCGTCGAGTCGGGCTGGTCGTGCATCGCTCCGCGCCGAAGCTGCACCTCGATGGTGGGGCGGACGCGTCCCTGGCCGCCGCGGTGCTTGCCGACCTCGGACGCGCGACCGGCGAGAAGTGGCGGCTGGTCGGGGTGCTCACCGCCGGTCGGACCGTGCTCCGGGCCCGCAGCGAGACCCGCGACGCCGCCGTGCGGGTCGCGATGACCTCCCGCGAGCGCGCGGTCGACCCGGCCTCTCCGATGCGCGAGCAGGTGCCCGGTGTGGCCGCCTTCCTGCCGGCGCTGATCGCGGAGGGCAGCACCATCGGGCATCCGTGGACGGCGTCGGAGTGGGTCCCGCAGCCGCGCCGGACGCTGCGCTGGCCGTGGCCGAGCACCGATGAAGCGTGGGCCACCGCGGAGGCGCTGGTCGACGTACTCGCCGCGCATCCGACCGGGCGCACCGGTCCGGGGTGGGCCGCGGCGTGGTGCGCGCGGGTGGCGCTGGCGCCTCCCGAGGAGCGTCGGGCCTGGCAGTCGGCGATGGAGGTCCTCGACGATGACCACATCCCCACCACCTGGTGCCACGGCGACCTCTGGCGCGGGAACCTGGTCGTGCACCGGACCGTGCGGGCGGTGCTGGACTGGGAGAACTCGTCGCCGGACAGCCCCCAGGGTTTGGACCGGCTGCTGATCCCCGCGCTGCGCGACGCGGCGCACGCCGACAGCCTCACCACCGCCGACATCCTGCGGGTCGTTGACGAACCGGACGAGATCGCCGGCACGGTCGTGGGCGGGCGGCGCTGGGCGGACTGGGATCGCCCGCACCGGCTCGCCCTGGCGCTGGCCGCGGTGGCGCTCTACCTGCGCAACCGGTCCCTCCACGACCTGGGCGAGGCACCGCTGCGCCGGCACCTGGACGCCGTGGCCGCCGCGCTGCGACCGCCGCAGGAGCGGCGGGAGCCGCAAGAGCCGTCGACGTTGACGGGGACCCACCACAGCCGCCGCGTGGCGGCGTCCCGGACCGCTCGCGGTGCGGTCTGGCTCGGGGTCAACGGGGTCATCGTCAAGACCTCCCAGACGGTCGTGCTGCTCACCCTGGCGGCCCTGCTCGCCCCGGAGGCGCTGGGTCTGGTCGCCGTCGGCACCTTGGTGGCCAACATCTCGGGGGTCATCGCAAGCCTCGGGACGGCCAGCGCGCTGGTCTACTGGCGCGGCGACGTCGCGCGCGCCGCACGGACCGCCGTCACCCTGGGTGCGGGCACGGGTGCGCTGCTGGCGCTGGCGATCTGGCTGATCGCGCCCACCCTGGCCTCGGCGCTCGGCGTGGAAGACGGTGGCGCGGACGTGATCCGCGGGCTCACCGTCACCCTTCCGTTGCTGGCCGTCGCGGCGGTCACCAACGAGCTGCTGCGCCGGCGGCTGGCGTTCCTGCGCCGGATCATCCCCGATGCGGTCTCGTCGGTGATCGGCGCCGTGGTGGCGGTCGTCCTGGTCACCGCGTTCGACACCGGCGTGATGGCGCTGGTCGTCGGCCAGATCGTCCAGGGCGTGCTCACCCTGCTGCTGGCGTGGTGCGTGCATCGCCCGGTGCTCCCGGGCTGGAACCGCCAGGACGCGCGCGGCCTGCTGGCCTACGGCGGCCCCTACGCCGGCGCCAACCTGATCGAGCTGGTCCAGCTCAACGTCGACTACGTGATCGTCTCGACGGTCCTCGGTGCCGCCGCCCTGGGGCAGTACTCGCTGGCCTTCCGGCTGGCGTTCATGCCCTACCTGATGATCGTGTTCGTCATCAGCGGCGCGGCGTTCCCCTACCTGTGCCGGCTGCGGCGCCCGCAGCTCGCGCCCGCCGCGATCACCGTGATGTCGGCGACCCTGACCCTCGTCGCACCGCTGTGCGTCGGCCTGCTGATGCTGGCGGACCACCTCACGCTGCTCGGGGAGAAGTGGGCACCGGCAGTGCCCGTCGCCGCCTGGCTCGCCGCGTACGCCGTACTGCTCAGCGTCGGACAGCTCGTGCAGACCACGCTCAACGCCGCCGGTCGCCCCACGATCTCGATGTGCCTGCGGCTGCTGCACCTCGTGCTGCTCACCGGCCTCCTGCTCGCGGTCGTCCACCTGGGCGTGGAGGCGGTGGCCGTCGGGCAGGTCGTCGCTGGATGCTGCGTCGCTGCGGCTGCGCTCCTGGTCACCAGGCTCCTGTTGCGGGGCTTCTCGCTGCGCACCTTGGCCGCATCGCTGTACCCCGCGGCCGCGGGCGTGGCGGCAATGGTGCTGGCCATGCTCGTGGCGCGGTCGATCGCGGAGCCGGAGGAGCCGTCGGTGGCCAGCCTCGTGGCGCTGAGTCTGATCGGCCTGGTGGCCTACCTGATCCCCGTCTGGATCCTGGACCGACGACGCCTGCGGGCGGTCGTGGGTCTGATGCGAGGCGCAGCGTGAAGTCGATGACCCGCGCCGTGGCGACGGCGACCCGTCCTGTGACCGGCGCGACCCGCAGGGCGCGGCCGGCCCGAGGGCTGACCATCGTCGGGTGGCACCGCGTCGACGGTCGCGAGTCCGATGGGCTCTCGACGGGCGTTGACGACTTCTGCCGGCACCTCGACGTGCTCGACGAGTGGGGCGCCGACGTGCTCCCGCTGGACGAGGCGGTCGACCGGCTGCGCGAGGGCACGCTGCCTCCCCGCGCGGTAGTGCTGACCTTCGACGACGGCTACGCGAGCGTGATCGAGACCGCCTGGCCGCAGCTGCGGGAGCGCGGGATGCCGGCGACCCTGTTCGTGGTCACCGACAGCCTGGACCGCGAGCTCTCCTTCGCGTGGGACGGCCACGAGAGCGGCCACCAGCGGCTGCGACTGGCCACCGCCGACGAGCTGGTGGCGGCCGCGGCCGAGGGGCTGGACCTCGGGTCCCACACCGTCTCCCACGCCTGGCTGCCGCGGCTCCAGGGTGTCGAGCTCGACCACGAGCTGGTCGAGTCCCGCGCCGCGATGGAGCGGCTGCTCGGACGGGAGGTCACCTCGATCGCCTATCCCACAGGCGGCTGGCGCCCGATCACGCGGGACCGAGCTGCGGCGGCGGGCTACCGCATCGGGCTGACCGTGGACCGCGGACTCAACACCGCCCGAGCCAACCCGCTCTCGCTGCGTCGGACCTTCGCTCCCCACGACCCGCTCGACCTCCGTCTGGTGCTCGACGGCGCCTACACGTTCCTGCGACCGCTGGACACCCTGCGCAACCGCCGGGGGCCGGACTGGTGACCACCATCGCCGAGCTGCTGGCCTACGAGCGCACGCCTGCCCCCCGGTGGGCGTACCGCGCTCGTGGGGGCTGCTGCTCGTACCCGCGCTGATCGCCGGCGTCATCGGCGTGCTGACCGGCCTCGAGGCTTGGACCATGCTGGTCGTCGCCGTGGGCGCCGGGCTCGGCGCCGTACTCCTGCTCCGCCTGGAGCTGGCGGTCCTGGTCGTCGTGGCCGCGTCGGTGTTCGAGGACTACCTCGCCCTGATCACCCCGTGGGCCAGCAAGGGCCTGGCCGTGCTGCTGATGGCCTCCTGGCTGATCCGGCGCTCCTGGGGCCGGCTGCACGACGGGCCGCGCAGTCCAGTGGTCCTGGCTGCGCTGGGCTTCCTCGCCGTGCTGCTGCTGGCCACCGTCGTACACAACAACGGACGGCCGGGCGCCGACATCGTCATCCGCTACATCGGGTTCCTGGCCGTGCTCGCGGTGATGGTCGACACGATGCGCGGAGGACTGGCTCCGGAGCGGGTCGCCCGGGTCTACGTGTGGGCCTGCGCAGGCGCGTCCTTCTGCGGGCTGGTGGGGTTCTCGATGGGCGTGGACCGGCGCGTCGTGGGACCGATCGCCGACGCCAACGACCTCGCCTTCTTCCTCGTCGCGGCGGTGCCGCTGGCTCTCGTGCTGCGTGGGCGGTCGTCCCGGCCGTGGCTCTACGACATCGCCCTGGTCGTGACCCTGACGGCGATCCTGGGCACGCTGTCGCGGGGCGCGCTGGTCGGCCTCGGCGCGATGCTGGTGGTGGCCGTCGTGGTTCGGATCATCACTCTGCGTACGGCGGCGCTGATCCTCGTCTCGGTGGTCACGGCGGGCGCCATCCTGCTGGGCGCCTTCTCCGACCTCATCCAGGTGAGCCTCGACAGGAAGGCAGCGGTCGCCGACCAGAACGTGTCCGAACGCCTCGACCTCTGGAACGCCGCGAGTGAGATGGCTCGCGACTCGCCAGTGTTCGGCCAGGGACCGGGGTCGTACTCGCTCTACCACCAGGACTACGTGGACGAGCTCCCCGTCGATGTGACCCATCGGCTCGACGTCGCCCACAACACCTACCTCGAGGTGCTCGCCGAGCTGGGCTTCCTGGGTCTGATCACGCTGCTGCTCATGCTCGTCATCGCTCTCGCAGGCGTCTGGACACAGTGGCGACGCAGCGGCGATCGGCTGGCGGCCGGGGTCTTCGTCGCCCTGATCGGGACGGCGGTGACGGCGACGTTCGTCACCGAGCAGTACTTCATGCCGATCTGGCTGTTCACCGCGATGGCCGGCGCCATGGCCTACCCGCCCGAGACCACCGCCGACCTGCTGCGGACGCCGCCCTGATGCGCGTCCTCCAGCTGCTCACCCAGGCCAGCGGTGGGCCGGTCGACCACGCCGTGGACGTCGCCGTCGAGCTCGCGCGGCGTGGGCACGACAGCCACCTCCTCGGTCCGCCGACCGCGCGTCGCGATGCCGCGGCCGCAGCCGGCGTCACGTGGCATCCGCTCCACATGAGCGGGAAGCGGGACGTCGGGGGAGGCGCCGCGGTGGCTCGGCAGCTGCGCCGACTCCGCCCCGACGTGGCGCACCTGCAGGACCGCCGGGCCGGCTGGCTCGGGCGGGTGCTGGCGCCTACCGTCCGGCGTACCGCCTCGGTCTACACGCTGCACGGAGTGCCCGACAGCCTCGCCGACCTGGTCGCCGGCAACGCGCGGATCGCGCCGCGAGGACCGCGGGACCGGCGGCTCTACCTCGACGCGGAGCGGATCCTGGCGCGCTGGAGCGGGAGCAGCGTGGTGGTGCCGAGCCGCGCCGTCGCCGACTACGCGGTCGAGCACATCCGGCTGCCGGCCGAGCGGGTCCATGTGGTGCCGAACGGCGTCGATCCGGCCGTCTTCAGGCCCGGCACGCCGGTTGCCGACGGAGCAGACGTGCGGGCGGTGTGGCTGGGCCTGCTGGCGCCGGTGAAGCGGGTCGACCTGCTCCTCGGCGCCGTGTCCGAGGTGCGGGGGGTCACCCTGACCATCGCCGGTGACGGCCCGCTGCGGGACGAGGTTCGCCGGCAGATCGACACCCTCGGATTGGCGGAACGGGTCACGATGCTGGGGTCCGTGGACGACCCGGCCCTCGTGCTGCGGGACGCTGACTTGTTCGTGCTCACCTCGGCCGCGGAGAACTGCCCGCTGTCGCTCCTCCAGGCGATGGCCACCGGCCTCCCTGTCGTGACGACGGCCGTCGGAGGGATCCCGGAGGTCGTGCGGGAGGGGGTCGACGGGCTGCTGTGCCCGGCCGACGACGAGGGCGCACTGGTCACTGCGCTGGCCGCGTTGGTCGAGAACCGCGGCCTGCGGCTGCGCATGGGCCGGTCCGGCCGGGCCCGGATCGAGTCGGGCTACACGGTCACGCACTGCGTCGACGGCCTACTGAAGGTGTACGACGAGGCGCTGGCGTGCACACGCTGACGGTCATCGCCGAGATGGGGTCGGGCGGCGCGGAGACCGTCGTCGACCTGCTGGCCCGCGAGGCGCTGGCTCGTGGCGACGTGCCGATGCTGGCCAGTGCCGGTGGCTGGCGTGCGGAGGAGCTGGCGGCCGACGGCGTGGCGACCTTGCACGTGCCGCTCGCCGACCCCGGCGCGATCGCCCAGCTCCGGGCCGGGCGGGTGCTCCGCGGGACGGTGCGTGAGCGGCGGATCGACCTGGTGCATGCGCACAACATCCGCGCAACGGTGGCAGCCTGGCAGGCCCTGGCCGGACGGCGGACGGCGCCACCGGTGCTGAGCACGGTCCACGGCCTCAGCGATCGGCACTACCGGTGGGCCGCGCGGATCCTGGCCCGGTGCGCCGACCAGGTGGTGGCGGTCTCCGACGACGTGGCCGAGCGGCTCGTCTCGGGTGGGCTCGACACCCGCAGGCTGACAGTGATCGAGAATGCGCCCACGCCGGTGCGGCTGATGGACCGGGAGCTGGCTCGGCGCGAGTTGGACCTGCCGACCGATGTCCCCGTCGCCCTGTGCCTGGCCCGGCTCAGCCGGCCCAAGCGGCAGGACCTGCTGATCGACGCGTGGCCGGACGTGGCGGAGCCGGCGGTGCTCCTGCTCGCGGGCGACGGGCCCGAGCGCGAGTCGCTCGAGCGGCAGGTGCGGGAGTCGCCGGCACGGGACCGGATGCGGCTGCTCGGCGACCGACGCGACGTCGTACGACTGCTGTCTGCTTGCGACCTGCTGGTCCTCGCCAGCGATCGGGAGGGGCTGCCGATGACCGTTCTGGAGGCGATGGCTGCCGGGGTACCGGTGGTGGCCTCGGACGTCGGCGGGCTCCGGTCGATCGCTCGCCCGGCGGTGCGCTCGGTCGTCCCTGGGTCGGCCAAGGCGCTGGCCGAGGCCGTGAACGAGACATTCGGCAATTCCGAAAGGACGGCCAGTCAGGTGCGCGAAGCCACCACAGTGGTCCAGACCAGGTTCTTGTCACAAACGATGGCGGCAGCGTATTTCGCCGCTTACGACGAACTTGCTCGCAAGAAGTCCCGCGCTCAACGTGAACCGGAGTAATGATCAACTGCTAAGTTTAATTCTGTCGTCTACTCCGGGCGACTATGGGGGACTCGGAGTTTATGTATGGAGCCGCGGGATCTCGCGGGCGCGCTCTGGCGCCAGCGATTAGTAGTAGTGATTGTCTTCCTGGTGACAGGGGCTGCCGTAGCTGTTGGCGTCTATCTGGCGCCCAAGTCGTACTCGTCGACGGCCGCACTTTCGGCCATCGACAATCCGGGCGCGGAGTCGTTGGCCGAGGACCTGGACTCGCTGCGCGGCACGCTCGCGGAGCTGGCGAACTCCCGCGAGGTCGTCGAGGCGGTCGTCGCCGAGACCGGCGTGGACCGTGACGTCGAGGAGCTGCGGCGCTCCATTGACGCGGAGTGGGTCGGCGGCACGATCCTGATCCAGATCACCGCCCACGACAAGGACGCCGAGGTGGCCGCGCTGGTCGCCAACACGGTGGCGCAGGTGCTGCCGTTCTTCGACCCCAGCGAGGCCTTCCAGTTCACGACCAGCAAGACGGCGCAGCCGGCCGTGACCTACTCCAGCCCCAACCTGCTGGTGGCAGCCGGGGCGGGCTTGCTGCTTGCCGTGGTGCTGGCCTCGGTGGCTGCCGTGCTCCGCGACCGGCGCCGCAACACCGTCGACAACGCCCGGGCGGCGGAGGAGGCGACCACGGCACCGCTGCTGGCGCACATCACTCCACCGCGAGATCCGGCGACCCTGCCGGCGCTCTACCCAGGCACCGCGGCCGCCGATATGTTCCGGCACGTGCGGATCGCCCTCGAGGTCGAGGCCAGCAACAACCCGGTGACCAAGGTGGTGGTCACCGGCGTGACAAGTGGAGAGACCACGGTGTGGCTCGGCGCCAACCTGGCCATCTCGCTGGCGAAGGTGGGTCGACGGGTGCTGCTCGTCGACGCGCGGATGGGGGAGCGCAACGGGCCTCCGTCCCCGGACGAGCCGGACACGCCCGGTCTCTACGACGTACTCAAGGGCAGCGACCTGGCCGACGGGCTGAGCCCCGGCCCGGTCGATGGGCTGACCGTGCTGCCCTCGGGCAGGTGGGGCGGGGAGTCCACCGACGTACTCGTCGAGACCCGGTTCGGCGACGTGATGGGCCAGGCCGAGGACCGGTTCGACATCGTCGTGGTGCTCGCGCCGGCGCTCGACACGTGCGACGACGCCAGGTTGATGGCGGCCGGCGGCTCGATGCTGCTGACCGTCCCCGAGGGCACGGTCTCGGTCGCCAGCCTGCGTGCGCACTCCCAACGCGTCCGTTCCGTGGGCGCTCGACTTCTCGGTGTGATCCTCGTCGGGCGCCGGGCGGACCGGATTGCTGCCTGACACCTCCACCGTGCCCACCACGCGGTCCGGCGTCGACCGGGGAGGTCGACTGCACGTCCTGCACGTCTCGATGCCGACGACGGAGGGCACCGCGGTCGTGGCGCTCGGCTACATCCGCCATCAGCTCGCGCGCGGCTGGCGGGTCACCCTCGCCTGTCCCTCGGAAGGATGGCTGGGCTACGAGGCGCGCGAGCTCGGCGCCACGGTGCGGTGGTGGGAGGCGACCCGCGACCCGGGGGCGGGGGTCGTGGGGGAGTGCCTGGCGCTGTCGGGCGTGCTGGCGGACACCGCCCCGCACCTCGTGCACCTGCACAGCGCCAAGGCCGGGCTGGTCGGCCGTCTGGTCGTACGCCGGCGCGCACCGGTGGTCTACCAGCCGCACGGGTGGTCGTTCCTCGCCGCCACCGGCGTGAAGCGCGCGGCCTCGCTGCGCTGGGAGCGCTGGGCCACGACCTGGACCGATGAGCTGATCTGCGTCAGCGAGGCCGAGCGTCAGCTGGGCCTGACGGCCGGCATAGAGGCGCGCACCTCGGTGCTGCCCAACGGCGTGGACCTCGCCGTGTGGCAGCCCCAGGGCCCCGAGGAGCGGTCGGAAGCGCGTGAGCGGCTGGACCTCGACGAGGCGCCGCTGGCGGTCTGTGTGGGGCGGCTGGCCCGGCAGAAGGGCCAGCAGGACCTGCTCGGCGCATGGCCCGAGGTGCGCGCCGCCGTACCGGCCGCCCAGCTGGTGCTGGTCGGCGACGGGCCCGATCGCGAGGCCCTGGAGCGGGCCGCCGACGCCACGGAAGGAGTCCGTTTCGTGGGCTCCAGGAGTGACGTCGCCGACTGGCTGACGGCGTCGAACGTGGTCGTGGTGCCATCGCTCTGGGAGGGGATGGCCCTGGTGCCGCTCGAGGCGATGGCGACCGCCCGTAGCGTCGTCGCCACCAACGTCGCGGGGATCGTGGAGAGCGTCCCGGAGGTCGCCGGGGCGATCGTGACCCCGGGTGACCGGTCCGCGCTCGCCGAGGCTCTGGCCCACCGGCTGGCGGACCCCGAGGAGGCCGACAGCGAGGGCCTCGAAGGCCGGTCCCACGTGGAGACCGACCATGACGCGGCTAGCTCGGCGAAGGAACTCGCTCGGTCCTACCTCCGGGTGCTGGCCCTGCGGCGGCGAGGACGCTGATCAGGTCCGGCCGGGGAGGCTCGGAGCGAGCCAGCGTCGGAATGGTGCGGCACAGGATCTTGATGTCGCTCCAGAACGACCAGTTCTCGATGTAGTAGTTGTCGAAACGCACCCGGTCGTCGATCGAGGTGTCGCCGCGCAGGTCGCTCACCTGCGCCCATCCGGTGAGACCGCTCGGCACCCGGTGCCGGTCGTCGTACCGCTCCCGGTCCGCGGAGAACTCGCGGACGAAGTGCGGACGCTCCGGCCGCGGGCCGACCAGGCTCATGTCGCCGCGGATGATGTTGACCAGCTGCGGCAGCTCGTCGAGGCCGGTGCGTCGGAGGAACCGGCCCACCGGGCCGAGGCGGTCGTCGTGGTCGATGTTCCAGGTGGTGTCGCCCTCGTCGCTGGTCGTCGGCTTCAGGGTGCGGAACTTCAGCAGCGTGAAGTTCTGTCCGTCCTTGCCGACCCGGGTCTGCCGGAAGATCACGCCCGGACCGGTCTCGAGGCGTACGGCGAGCGCGATCGCGCCGAGCATCGGCGACACCAGCGCCAGTGCCACGCCCGAGAGCGAGACGTCGAGGATCCGCTTGAGCAGCACCGGGGCAACGCGCAGACCCCAGCGCCGCAGCCGCATCACGGCGATCCCGCGGATCACCTCGGTGCGCCGGTGGTGGTCGTTGTCCATCAGCTCGAAGAACCGCGGCACCACGAACACCTGGTGGTCGGAGCGCACACTGCGGCGTACGGCGTCGATGGTCACCCGGTCCGGAGGCCCCGGGAACGCGAAGATCACGTCGTTGACGCTGAGGTCGACCATCGCCCGGTCGAGGTCGTCGATCCCGCCGAGCAGCGGCACCGGCAGCGTCCGGGACGTCAGCTCGGCGTCACAGTCGATCATGCCCACCGGGACCAGGCCGTGCTCGCGCCGCGCGAGCAGGGCGGAGGCCAGCTCCCGGCCGACCGACCCTGCGCCGACGATGATCACCGGGTGCGCGACGAGCCCCTTGCGCCGCAGCGTGTGGGTCAGCGCGTAGACGCCGGTGCGCAGCAGGACCAGCAGGCAGAACGACACCAGCAGGCAGGTGGCCGCCTGGATCGCGTGCGACCCCGTGTCTCCCTGACCCTGGTCGAGACCCACCATGGCAAGGGTCGCGATCGCGGCGGCCAGGGCCAGCTTGGGCATGTCCTCCAGCACGTACAGCACCAGCCGCGAGCGGTGCAGGTCGGCGCTGCGACCGACCAGGAAGGCGGCCGCGGCGCCGCCGGCCAGCGCCCATGGGCTGTCGGTGCCGAGCACCAGGATGCCGGCCACCACGACGGCTAGCGGATCGATCACTGTCAACGCGGCGCGAATGCTCAGCAACCACGGCAATACGTCAATCAGCCTTCGCGATTCCACTGTGTCGTCCCCCGAGCACAATCGATTGCGTGAGAAGTAAGCCTAAGTAGAGGGCCTAAGACGGGTCTTGTACAACTTCATGGTCTAGACCAGTTGCAGCAGGCCGGCTGCTTGGATGGAGAGGTGCCGTCCACCCTGCCCCCCGGCGAGCCGGCACCCGGCGACGGCTCGCTGCCAGCGGGCGCGCTCGAGTCTCTCGGTGAACGACCCTTCGGGGTCTACGTGCACGTTCCCTTCTGCACCGTGCGATGCGGCTACTGCGACTTCAACACCTACACGGCCGAGGAGCTGGGCGCCGGAGTCTCCCGGGCGAGCTTCGCGGCGACCGCGATCGAGGAGATCCGGCTGGCCCGGCGCGTGGTCGGTGAGCGCGACCTGCCGGTCTCGACCGTCTTCTTCGGCGGTGGTACGCCGACCCTGCTGGGCCCCGCCGACCTCGGCGCCGTGCTCGAAGCGCTGGACGGGGAGTTCGGGCTGGCGTCGGACGCGGAGGTCACCACGGAGTCCAACCCCGACTCGGTGCGGCCCGGCGACCTCGAGAAGCTGGTGGCCGCGGGCCTGAACCGGATCTCGTTCGGCATGCAGTCCGCGGTCGACCACGTGCTCCACACACTGGACCGCACCCACGACCCGGCACGCGTGCCGCAGGTCGTCGCGGATGCCCGTGCCGCCGGCTTCGCGCAGCTGAGCCTGGACCTGATCTACGGCACCCCCGGCGAGAGCCTCGCCGACTGGGAGACCTCGCTCGAGGCGGCACTCGAGTGCGAGCCCGACCACCTCTCGGCGTACTCCCTGATCGTTGAGGACGGCACCGCGCTGGCCCGGCGGGTCCGGCGCGGGGAGCTGCCGATGCCCGACGAGGACGACCTCGCGGACAAGTACCTGCTGACCGACGAGCGCCTCGCCGCTGCCGGCCACGAGTGGTACGAGGTGTCCAACTGGGCCCGCGACGAGGCGGCCCGGTGCCGGCACAACCTGGGCTACTGGCGCGGGGCGGACTGGTGGGGAGCCGGGCCCGGCGCGCATTCCCACGTGGGCGGGGTGCGTTGGTGGAACGTCAAGCACCCCGCGGCGTACGCCGATCGGCTGGCCGCGGGCGCGAGCCCGGCGCACGCCCGGGAGCTGCTGGATGACGAGACCCGGCGGGTCGAGCGGGTGCTGCTCGAGCTCCGGCTGCGCGACGGCCTGGACCTAGGTGTGCTCGATGCCTCCGGCCGCGAAGCCGTGTCCGGCGTGCTCGACCGCGGCCACGCGCTGATCGAGCAGGACCGGCTGGTGCTGACTCGCGAGGGTCGGCTGCTGGCCGACGGTGTGGTTCGAGAACTGGTCAGTTGACCATGCGGATGGTGAGCGGATATCGGTAGTGCTCTCCGTTGCCTGACTTCACCGCGCCGATGATCGTCATCACCAGCCAGAACGCTGCGAACGCCAGGGCCAGCGGGATGATCAGGAGCAGGCCGATGCCGAGCGTCACCACCACCAGCACCACCGCCACGAAGGATCCGACGAAGCCGTAGATCAGCATCGACAGCTGGAAGTTGAGCGACTCGACGGCGTTGTGGCGGACCCATGGCGACTCCTTGCCCTTGGCGAGCAGCACCACGAGCGGGCCCAGGAACGCCAGCGCCACGACCGAGGCGACCAACGCCGACCAGTGCGCGGCGGTCGCCCAGGTGCGCTCCTCGCCCGGACCCATGCCCGGACCGGGCGGGCGGTAGGGCTGGGGAGCGCCGTAGGGCGGTGGCTCGCCGTACGGCGGAGGGGGCTCACTCAACGGTCGGGCCTTCCACGGACGTGACGAAGTCGATCAGCTCTTCGACCCTACCGAGCAGCGCCGGCTCGCAGTCGGCGTAGGAGCCGACTTGGGAGAGGATCTGCTGCCAGGCGCGGGCGATGTCGGCCTGGTCGTGGTGCGGCCAGCCGAGGTGGTCGCAGACACCGGCCTTCCACTCCATGTCGCGCGGGATGTCTGGCCACTGCCGCAGCCCGATCCGCTCCGGCTTGACCGCCGCCCAGATGTCGACGAACGGGTGGCCGACGACCAGCACGTGCTCGCCGAGAGGTGTGCCGGAGATCTGGTCGGCGATCCGGCTCTCCTTGGAGCCCCGCACCAAGTGGTCGACGAGCACCCCCGCGCGCTTGGACGGGCCCGGCTCGAACTTCGCCAGCACCTCGGGCAGCCGGTCGACGCCCTCGAGCAGCTCGACCACGACTCCCTCGAGGCGCAGGTCCGCACCCCAGACCTTCTCGACCAGCTCGGCGTCGTGGCGGCCCTCGACGAAGATCCGGCTGCTGCGAGCCACACGGGCGCGCGCACCCTCGACCGCGATCGACCCGGAGGCGGTGCGGGTCGGCTTGGCGGGCGCCGGGCGACTGACCGGGGCGGTCAGAATGACTGGTCGCCCCTCGAGCAGGAACCCCGGACCCAGCGGGAACGTGCGCCGGCGGCCGCGCCGGTCCTCCAGGGTCAGCGTGTGCAGGTCACGGTCGATGGCGACGACCTCGCCGCACCAGTCCGTCGTGACCTCCTCGACGACCGCGCCCTTCTCGGCGGGCATCTCCACCGCCCTGCCGCGCTGGGGCTTGCGCCAGTCACCGGCCAGGACATCGGTGCCGTATCTGTCAGCCACGGCCCCGACGCTAGGCGTCCGGACCGACGCTGGCGGTCAGGGCACGCCGCTACTCCTCGGACTCGTCCGAGTCCTTCGAGTCGTCGCCGGAGTCGTCAGAGTCGTCAGAGTCGTCGGAGTCCTCGGTGTCCTGGGTGTTGTCGCCCTCGGCCACCTCGGCGTCCTTGCCCTCCTCGAGCAGGTCGCCCGCGGACTCCCCGTCGTCGAGCCCCTCGGCGAGCGGGTTGTCCTCGCTGGGCACCAGGTCGTCGGGGAGCTGCTCGTCGGCGATGCCGGTCTCTTCCTCGGGGTTGCTCATGCCAGCAGGTAACCGCTCAGATCAGCGGCAATCGCTTCTGGCTGCGAGGGAGGTGTTCGTAGCCGCGGGCGACCGCGCGCTCGAGGCGTTCCGGTTCCCAGGGCCAGTCGCCCTCGGACAGCGCCTGCTCGAGCGGTACGCCGCGGGTGGCGAGGTCGCGGATCGTCTCGGCGACCAGGCCGATCTGATTGCGCTGCTCCTCCACGAAGTCCCGGTCCACCGGCGCCCCGTGGCCCGGCACCACCACCGTCGCAGGGGTGACCAGGCTGAGCACGGTGTCGAGGCTGAGCGGCCAGTCCATCGGCCAGGAGTCGCTGTTGTAGGACGGCGGTGCGGACTCCTCGACGAGGTCGCCGGCCAACACCGCGTCGGCGTCCGGTACCCGGACCACGACATCGCCCCGTGTGTGGCCCCGCCCCGGGTGGACCAGCTCCACCGCGCGGTCGCCGAGGTCGATCACCTGCACCGATGAGAACAGTCGGTCCGGGACGACCACCTCGGTCGCCTCGATCTCGACCGCGATCGGGTCGTCGGGCTCGGCGGCGTACGCCGCCCTGATCCGGGTCTCGTTCTCGGGCAGGTCCTCCGCCACGGTTTCGTGGGCGTGGATCGGCACCGATCCGAACTCCCTACGGAAGGCGGCGTTGCCGAAGGTGTGGTCGAAGTGGACGTGGGTGTTGACCACGCCGACCACGTCGCCATGCGACAGCCGGCGCAGCTCGTCGATCACTCGGTGCCCGGCCGGCTGAGACCCGTGAGTGTCCACGATGAGCAGTCCCCGCGCGGAGCCCACGGCCGTCACGTTGACGTCGAACCACTCGTAACGAGCCACCCAGACCCGGTCTGCCACCTCGACGAACGCCATGCCCCGAGACTAGACACGGCGACAGGGGAGCTCAGCAGAGCCCGGCGTGCAGCCGGGCGCGCAGCAACTCGCCGAGCTCCTCGGTGGAGTGCGCCGCACGGCCGAAGTGCACCGTCTTGGACTGCGCGCCGTCCGGGTCGACCCAGGTGATCTCGACCTGGTGGGGGAGCAGGTCGCCGAGCCGGACCCCGGCGATCTCGACCATCCGAGTGCCGGTGGTCATCGCGACCGCCCGACGTAGCTCGTCCTGGTGGCACTGGTTGGCGTGCTCGACGGACCGCTGCAGGAAGCCGCGGTTGAGTCGGTGGTCGGCGGAGCCGAAGTGGTCGAGGGGTACGCGGTGCTGCCGCTCGCGCCCACCGTCGAGGAGCCGGGAGAGGAGCACGAAGTTCAGCACCATCGACACCTGTGCACGCGGCTCGCCGCAGCACTCGCAGTCGCTGCGGCCGTCGACCGAGAGCCGACCGGCCAGGGTGAGCTTGGCGTCCCGGGAGCTCGAACCCGCCGGCCCCACCCCGCTGACAACGGTGAGCAGGGCACTGCGGCCCGCGGCCGCGGCCTCGGCGAGGGGCGAGTCGGTGGGGCAGAGCAGCAGCGGGCGGCCGTCGACGTCGCTCATCCCGAGCTCGTCGCGGTCGGCGAGCAGGTCGTCGACACCATCGACCACGAGGGAGACGTCGGCGGGGCACGACAGGATGCTCCGAGCGGCGGCGGCCAGCTGCCGCGGGTCGAACTCCGTGTGGTGCTGGACAGCGGGCATCCGGAATCCTCCTCTGGGTTAGGCAAGCCTAACCTATTGGAGCTCCGGCGGTTCGGGTGCCCGAGAACGGGCGCGCGTCCCTAGTACCATTGGCACTCGCGGGGAACGAGTGCCAGGCACGCGACGAGGAGGCGGACATGCAGGAGGAGCGCAGGCTCGCCGTGCTCCGCGCGATCGTCGAGGACTTCGTCGCCACGGAGGAGCCGGTGGGCTCGAAGACCCTGGTCGAACGGCATGGCCTGAACGTCTCGCCGGCCACCGTCCGCAACGACATGGCGGCCCTGGAGGACGAGGGCTACATCACCCAGCCGCACACCAGCGCCGGGCGAGTGCCGACCGACAAGGGTTACCGGCTGTTCGTCGACCGGCTCACCACGCTCAAGCCGATGAGCGTCGCCGAGAAGCGGGCGATCTCGACCTTCCTCGACGGTGCGGTCGACCTCGACGACGTCGTCAACCGTTCCGTGCGCGTCCTCTCGCAGCTGACCCGCCAGGTGGCGGTGGTGCAATACCCCACCCTGTCGCGCTCCACCGTGCGGCACGTCGAGCTGGTGCCGCTGGCCCCGCATCGACTTCTTGCCGTGCTCATCCTCAGCACCGGCCGGGTCGAGCAGCGGCTGATCGAGCTCGACGTCGACCTCGGCGACGACGAGCTGGCGGCGCTCCGCACCCGGATCGGGCGGGCCGCCGTCGGCGAGCAGATCGCCGACGCGGTGGCCGCGTTGAGGCGACTCGCGGAGGCCGAGCCGGGCCCGGCCCACTCCGTCGTGGACGTGCTGGTCGACGCGATGAGCGACCACCGTTCCGACGAGCGCGTCGCCGTCGGCGGCACGGCCAACCTGGCCCGCTTCGGAGACAGCTTCGAGTCATCGGTGCGGCCGCTGCTCGAGGCGCTCGAGGAGCACGTCGTCCTCCTCAAGCTGCTCGGCGAGACGACCCAGGGCGGCATGGTCATGGTCCGGATCGGGGCGGAGGGCCCGGTCGAGGAGCTCTCTTCGACCAGCGTGGTCGCCACCGGCTACGGGCCACACGACGAGGCGGTCGCCACCCTCGGCATCGTCGGCCCGACCAGGATGGACTACCCCGGCACGATGTCGGCGGTGCGGGCCGTGGCCCGCTACGTGTCCCGCATCCTCGACGAGGCCTGAGCCCCACCCACCCGCGAACGAGATCTAAGGAAGCACGTTGAGCCAGGACCTGTACGACCTCCTCGGTGTGGCCCGCGACGCGGACGCCGACGCCATCAAGAAGGCCTACCGGCGGCTCGCGCGGCAGTACCACCCCGACGTCAACCCCGACCCCGAGTCGCAGGAGCACTTCAAGGAGATCTCGCGCGCCTACGAGGTGCTCGCGGACCCGCAGAAGCGGGCGGCGTACGACCGCGGCGGAGACCCGTTCGGCGGGGCCGCGGGCTTCGGGCAGGGCGCCGGCTTCTCGTTCACCGACATCATGGACGCCTTCTTCGGCGGCCAGGGCATGGGCGGCGCGCAGGGTCGCGGTCCGCGGTCGCGCGTACGCCGCGGCCAGGACGCGCTGATCCGGCTCGAGATCGATCTGGCGGAGGCAGCGTTCGGAGTCGCCCGCGAGCTCAAGGTCGACACCGCAGTGGTCTGCGCGACCTGCCACGGCGACGGCGCCGCGCCGGGCTCGCACCCGGTGCCGTGCGAGACCTGCCACGGGCAGGGCGAGGTGGCTCACGTGCAGCGCTCGTTCCTCGGCGAGATCCGCACCCTGCGGCCGTGCCCGGCCTGCCGCGGCTTCGGCTCGGTGATCCCGGACCCGTGCCGCGAGTGCTCCGGTGAGGGCCGGGTCCGCTCGCGGCGCACACTGACCGTGAAGATCCCGGCCGGGGTCGACGACGGCACCCGGGTGCAGCTCAGCGAGCAGGGCGAGGTCGGCCCTGGTGGCGGGCCCGCTGGTGACCTCTACGTCGAGATCCACGTGGCCAAGCACGACACGTTCACCCGGCACGCCAACGACCTGCACTGCACCGTCACCGTGCCGATGACCGCGGCCGCGCTGGGCACCACGCTCACGCTCCCGACCTTGGAGGCCGACGTGGAGTCGGGCGCCGACTCGGGCGTGGAGACGAGCTTCGAGCTGGAGATCGGCCCGGGCACCCAGTCCGGCACCGAGCAGGTGCTCCGCGGCCGTGGGGTGCCAGGGCTGCGGGGCGGCCGTGGCGACCTGGTGGTGACCATCCACGTGGACACCCCGACCCGGCTCGACCCGCGGCAGGAGGAGCTGTTGCGCGAGCTCGCCGCGATCCGCGACGAGGAGGCTCCGACGGGCCAGGTGCGGCCGAGCCAGAAGTCGGTGTTCGGCCGGTTGCGCGACGCGTTCAATCCCCACTGACCGATGTCGCTGCCCGTCCACCTGGTCCCCACGCTCGACGGGGTCGCGCCCGGGTCGCTGGTGCGGGTCGAGGGGGATGAGGCGCACCACGCGGTGGCCGTGCGCCGGATGCGGGTGGGGGAGTCGCTGCTGCTCACCGACGGCCGCGGCGCGCTGGCCGCGGGTGAGGTCGAGGCCACCGGCAAGCGGACCCTCGACGTGCGGCTGACGTCGTACGACGTGATGGCGGAGCCGGCGCCGTCCGTCATCGTGGTGCAGGCGCTGGCCAAGGGTGACCGGGGCGAGCGCGCGGTCGAGATGCTCACCGAGATCGGTGCCGCCCGGATCGTTCCTTGGGCAGCGGCCCGGAGCATCGCCGCGTGGAAGGGCGAGCGTGAAGCCAAGTCGCTCGCCCGCTGGCGCGCGACCGCAAGAGAGGCGGCGAAGCAGTCGCGGCGCGTCTGGCATCCGGAGGTCGCTGACCTGGCGTCGACCGACGACGTGCGCGAGATCGTGGCGGCGACCGACCTGGCCGTGGTGCTGCACGAGGAGGCCACAGAATCGCTGGCCTCGCTCGCCGTTCCAGAAGGCGGCACGGTCGCGGTCGTCGTCGGCCCCGAGGGCGGTCTCATCGACGACGAGGTGGCGGCGTTCGTCGACGCCGGCGCGCACGCCGTACGACTGGGCGCCGAGGTGCTCCGCACCTCCACCGCCGGAGTGGCGGCGACCGCCGCGATCCTGGCGCGGACGGCCCGCTGGGGCTCAGCGGGCGAGTAGCGCCTCGACTCGCGCGATCTCCTCGTCGAGCTCGGACTGCTCCTTCTTGTTGAGCTTGCGCATCATGCTGACGATCTCGACCCGGCCGTCGGCGACCCGCCAGAGACCCTCGAGCCAGCCGTCGACCAGGATCGGTGCGGCTGAGGCGCCGTTGGGGCCCTGCTGGGCCTTGCGCTTCACGGGGTCGGTGACCCGGTCGCGGCCGGCGTGGGAGAGCCAGACGTTGTCGTAGTAGCCGAGCAGCCGGACCGGGGCCGGGGCATCCGCCTCGACGATGGGTGAGCCTGGTACGTCGTAGAGCACCTTGCCGTTCTCGTCCTCGTGCCGCTCGAGGTCGTCCATGCCCTTCATCAGTGCGGCCAGTCCGGTGATGGCGGACCAGGCCGTCGCATCGGCGGCGGAGGCGGGGCCGAAGGCCCGCAGGTAACGCCGCACGATGTCGGGTACGTCGGGCTCGACCAGGTCGGCCTCCAGCCACGCGTCGACGGGCTGGTAGACCACGCCGCCCGAGCCCTTCCAGGTGCCGCGGGGTGGCAGCTGGGCAAGGGCGTGAGTCGAGCGCGCGAGCTGGCCCAGTTGCGTCGGGGTGTAGCCCGGGAACTGCTCGGCGAGCGCAAGTCCCAGGGCCTTCTGCGGGACCGGGCCTTCGGCGAGGAGCCCAGTGACGGCGGCATCGAAGGCGTCGCGGTCGACCTCCCGCGCAGAGCCGATGGTCTGGCTGACCTTGATCTCGCGATCGTGCACCGGACGGGTCCACTGGCGCAGGGTGAGCGCATCGTCGCGGGTGAGCAGGTGGATCGTGCCGCGCATCACCAGGAGCCGGACCAGCGTCTTGTCCTCGAGTCCCCGGGTGACGTCGTACGGGTCGAAGTCGGTGAGCCGCGCCGCCAGCGAGAGGTACGGCGGCAGGTTGTCCTGGGCCTGCAGCCCGATCAGGTGCTCCGCCATCGCGACGGGCGTGGACTCGACGCGTTCGAGCAGGTGCTGGCGATGCAGCAGGGACCGGTTCAGGACGTCTTTGCTGAGCCTCACTGCACGATGATCGTCTTGGAGTCCTCGGTGGGTCCACCGCCCTCGCCGCCGGACGGGTCGTCGGTCATCGCGACGAACGTGTACTCCCCGGGCGCCAGGCCGGTGACGTCGACCTCGGTCGTCCAGGGGTAGAGCTTGTCGATCCAGCCGAGGGCGGTGGAGAAGCCCTCCTTGACCACCTTGTCGCCCTGGCGGATCTGCCACGGGACGGTCGCCTCGAACGAGCTGGCCACGCCCTCAGCGGTGAACTTGCCGGTGACCGCTTGCCCCTCCTCGGGCGTGGTCACGTTGACCAGGCCGAGGACGTCGAGCTCCTTCGCCGCGTCGATGCCGTCGGCGGTGTCGACGCCGAACAGCGTGGTCGGCTGACCGCCCAGCTGGACCACCACCGGTGCGCGCTCCTGCTGGACGCCCTGCAGCGTGTAGACGAGCTGCTGGACTGCGAGCTGGGCCTGATTGGCCGTCATACCCTGGATCTTCTTGGTCCAGGCGCCGTCGCTGAGGGTTGCCACCAGAGTCCCGTCGGCGTACGCCACGTTGTCGAAGGTCCCACCGGGGTACGCCGTGCCGTAGTCGCCGTCCGAGGCGTCGCCCGACGTCATCAGTGCCGCCGCCTCCGCCAGTGGGTTGTCGGCCTCGACCTTGCGGAACTCCCGGAACAGCCGCGCGCCCTGCGGGGTGTCGCCCACGAAGTAGACCGGCACGGTCGTCGTCTCCGCCGGCGGCGCGCTGGTCTCGGTGGGGCTGCCCGACTCGGTGGGCTCCTCGCTGGGAGTGCCGTCCGAGCTCTTGTCGGACCCGGTGTCGTCGGCCACCGGCTCAGGGTCGTCCTCGCCGCAGCCGACGAGCGCCAGGGCAAGCGCGCTCGCCGCCAAGAGGGTGGTGAAACGCTTCCGGACAGTCATGGCAACCATCCTTCTCGCCTTCCGCACTCAATCCACGATGATCGTGCGCGTGTCGGTGAACGGTCCTGGACCCTCGCCGCCCGACGGGTCGTCCGTCATTGCGACGAACGTGTAGTGCCCGGGGTTGAGGCCTGAGATGTCGACCTCCGTCTCCCAGGGGTAGAGGCGGTCGCCGGTGCCCTCGGCGGTGGCGAACCCCTCCTTGACGACGCCCTGCTCGGTGCGGATCTGCCACGGCACGGTGGCCTCGAACGAGTTCGCTCGACCCCGCGCGACGAACGAGTCACCGGAGACGATCGCGCCTTCGACCGGGTCGCTGATGTTGACCAGGGACAGGATGTCGTTCTGGGGGTCGCGCTCGATCGGTCCGTCTCCGGGGACTGTGCCGAACGGGTCGCCCGTGGGCCGACCTCCCTGCGTGAACTGCACCGGCAGGGCCTCGCCGGTGGCCGCCTGGGCCGTGTAGACGACTGCTTGGAGCAGGGCGTGGACGTAGTCCGGGTCGATGTCATAGTCAGGGCCGGTCCACTCGCCCAGCCCGATCTCGATCGCGTCGTCCTGCACCGTGACCGACGTGAACAGCCCGGCCGGCCACAGGCTGTTGTAGTCAGGATCGGTCGGGCCGTGTTCCGTGGTGATCGCCTCGAGGTCGGCTACTGGACCTCCCGACACCTTCTGGAACTCCCGGTACAGCCGCGGGCCGACGGGCGTGTCCCCGACGAAGTAGAGGGCCGCCGTGTGCTCGCCGCCCGAAGCCGGCGGAACGTTGTCGCGGCGCCCGTCATCGCTCTCCCCGAGGTTGACCGCCGCCACCACGGCCGCTGCTGCCAGGACCGCGCCGCCCACGGCGTACCACCCGCGTCGGGCCGGCCGGTGGGTGCGCGCCTTGATCTCGCCCAGTCGGTACGCCGGCTCCACGTCGGACACCGCGTCGGTGAGCAGGTCGCGCAGGTCGTCGTCGGTCACGACAGGTCTCCCTTCAGGAGCTCGCGCAGCGCGGCAGTGCCGCGCGAGGCATGGCTCTTGACCGCACCCCGGCTGATGCCGAGCGTGGCGGCGATCTCGGCCTCGGAGAGGTCGAGGTAGTAGCGCAGGGCCAGCACCTCGCGCTGACGCTGGGGGAGCACCCGCATCGCCTCGAGGACCGCCGCGCGGCGGTCGACCACGTCGGCGGGGTGGTCCGGCTCGGGCTCCGGGTCGGGTCCGCGCGCGACGTGCCGGGCGACCACCATCCGGTGCCGGAGCGCGGAACGCGACTGGTTGACGACGGTCTGTCGCAGGTACGCGAGCGCCTTGTCCGGATCGCGCAGCCGGCCCCAGCGTCGGTGCACGGCGATGAACGCGTCCTGCACCACCTCTTCCGCGGTGCCGATGTCGCGCACGAGCAGTACCGAGAGCCGCACCAGCTGCCGCCAGTGGGCGGCGTACAGCTGCTCCAGCGCCTCGTCGGCGGTCCAGGAGCGGTCGGCCATCAGGCCGTCCGGTGCGGTCGCATGGGCGGTCACGCTAGTAGGACGCCCGAAGCCCGCCTACGGTTTACCCATGGACGACTGCCTCTTCTGCAAGATCGTCTCCGGCGACGTGCCCGGGGATGTCGTGCACACGACCGAGCGGACGGTGGCGTTCCGCGACGTCGACCCGCAGGCGCCCGTGCACGTGTTGGTGGTGCCGCGTGACCACCACCCCAACGCCGCCGCGGTCGCCGCGGCCGACCCCGCTACCGCTGCCGAGCTCGTGCAGACGGCCGCCGCCGTCGCCACCGCCGAGGGGTACGCGGACGACTACCGGCTGGTCTTCAACACCGGTGCCGACGCTCACCAGACCGTGTTCCACGCCCACCTGCACCTGCTCGCCGGGCGCTCGTTCACCTGGCCGCCGGGGTGACGAGCCTCCGTACGGCCGCCGCGGCCGGCGTACTCCTGCTCCTCGCGGCCTGCTCCGAGACATCGGCCGACTCGCCGCGCGACGACTCTGCAGACCCTCCCGCCGCCGAGACGACCCCGGAGACGCCTGGCCACGCGGCCCACCCGGAGGCGAAGCCCGGCAGGCTCCTGCCGCTTCGCAAGGATGAAGACCGGCTCACGCTGACGATGCCCGCGGCCTACACGCCGTCCGCCCCGACGGGCAAGGGCACCGACGACTACCGGTGTTTCATGCTCGACCCGAAGCTGGCCCGCGACAGCTACCTCACCGGCACCAACGTGCTGCCGGGCAACCCCGACGTCGTCCACCACGTGATCCTGTTCCGGGCGCCGCCCGACCAGGTCGACGAGGCGCAGCGCCTCGACGACGCCGACCAGGGCGAGGGATGGACCTGCTTCGGCGGCTCGGGCGTGGCGAGCGAGGTGAGCGAGATCGACGACGCAGGGTGGCTCGGCGCCTGGGCGCCCGGCGGCTCGGAGACCAAGACCCCGGACGGGTACGGCGTCGACCTGCCTCGCGGCTCGCGGATCATCATGCAGGTCCACTACAACCTGCTCGCCGACGTCGGTCCGGACATGAGCTCCACCCAGATCCGGCTGATGCCGCACCGTCCGGACATCACCGCCCTGCACACGTTCCTGATGCCCGCACCCGTGGAGCTGCCCTGCCGGCCGGGTCACGACGCGTCACCGCTGTGCGACCGCGACGCGGCCCTCATCGACGCGCGGGAGCGGTTCGGGATGGTCGGCGGTGCGCTCGCCGAGGGCTTGCACTATCTCTGCGGCACGGAGCCGCGACCGAGCCCGATCAGCTCCTGCACCCGTACCCTGTCCCGGCCGATGACCGTGCTCGCGGCTGCCGGTCACATGCACCTGCTGGGCCGCCAGATCAAGCTCGAGGTCAACCCGGACACCCCCGAGGCCCGCACCGTCCTGGACATCAAGGTCTGGGACTTCGACGACCAGGGTGCCCGGCCGACCCGGCCCATCCACCTCGACGCCGGCGACACCGTGCGGGTGACCTGCCGTCACGTGCAGTGGCTGCGCGACAGGCTGCCGGCGTTCGAGGGCCAGGAGGAGAAGTACGTCGTCTGGGGCGAGGGCACCACCGACGAGATGTGCCTGGGGATGCTGTCGGTCGCCTTCGAGTGACGGTGCCTCAGATCGCCACCACGGACCGGGCAATGGCCGCGAAGCGCTCGGCAGGCACGCCGGGGCTGTAGCGGAAGCCCTGTGCCCCGTCACACGCCCGGTGCTGGAGGTACCGCTCCTGGTCCAGTGTCTCGACGCCTTCTGCGACCACCGTCATGCCCAGCGTGTGCGCCATCACGATGATCGTGTCGACGATGGCGGCGCCGGCGTCGTCGAGGTCGACCACGCTGACGAACGAACGGTCGATCTTGATCTTGTCGATCGGGAACGTGGTCAGGTACGCCAGGCTCGAGAAGCCGGTCCCGAAGTCGTCGACCACGATCCTGAGCCCTCTCGACCGGAACGACTGCAGCTGCTCGATCACGTCCGGCGTCCCGTCCATCAGGATGCCCTCGGTGATCTCGAGCTCTAGCAGGTTCGGGTCGAAGCCGGTCTCCGTCAGGACCTCGTCGACGACCGTCCACCAGTCCGCGGCGTGGAGCTGTCGTGGTGAGACGTTGACCGCGAGGGCGAGCGGGCGTCCGAGCTCGGCCTGGATCGCGAGCGCGTCCAGGCAGGCACGTCGGAGGACCCACTCTCCGAGGCGATCGATCATCCCGCTGTTCTCCGCCACCGGTATGAAGCGGTCGGGGCCGACCGGCCCGAGCTCCGCGCTGTCCCAGCGCGCCAGCGCCTCCATGCCGATCACCGCCCCCGAGGTGAGGTCGACCTGCGGCTGGTAGACGACCGTCAGCTCCTCGCGCTCGAGCGTCCGCCGCAGGGCAGTCGCGATCGCAGGCTCCTCGGCCTCGTCGGGCCTCTCCGCGGTGCCGATCCGCTCGGTGATGTCGACGATCGCGGCCAGGACGAACCTTCCGTCGTCGGTCTCGAGCGGGTTCAGCACGATCTCGATCGGCACCTCGGACCCGTCGGCGCGGACGGCGCAGAGGTGCTGTTCCGATCCCGGGGCCAGGGCGCCGGGGTGGCCGCGGAAGGCCTCGGGGACCAGCTCGACGGCGTGCCGTCCGAGCAGCTGGTCCCGCGAGTAGCCGAAGAGCCTCTCGGTCTCGTAGTTGACCAGCGCGACCCGGCCCCCGGCGTCCACCATCAGCAGGGCGAAGGGACTCGCCTCGATGACCTGGCGCAGGAGGCGCTCCTCGTTGGAGGCGCTCGGAGTCATTCGGGGGCTCGCTCTCTAGGCGCCTCGGGCGCGGCAGACGTGCAGAACCCCATGTCCGAGCGTTGATGGTAGGGCCGGCGCGGGTCTCGCGGGCCGGAATCGCGAGAGTTCCCGGTGGAACTAGTGCAGGACGGCGTCGACCACGCGGAGCACGGCGAACAGCACGGGCAGCCCGAACACCACCAGCAACATCCAGGCCGCGATGCGGTGCCGGGTCTTGGCGCCGTCCAGGGAGCCGGCGAAGTCGAGCAGCGCGCCGTCCGGCACGTGATGGGTCAGTCCCATCCGCGCCGCGTCGTTAGGGAGGTGCTGTCCGCCGAACCAGTACGGCGGGGCCGGTTCCGGCCCGGCATCGTCGCCGGCGAAGTCCTCGTCGTACTCGTCGGCGGGGTGCATGCGCCAACGGTACGCGTCGGAAACGGCTGGGCGAGGGAAGACGGCTCACGTACCCTGGGAACGACCAATTCATCGAACCCGAAAGGCCGCCCGTCCGGGCACCCATGACAGACAGCAACACTGGGCCATCCCGTGGAGGGGACGCTCACCACACGCGGCACACCGTCGTGGTCCCCAACAGCATCAACATGGTCAGCCTGCTGGGTCCGGGTGACGAGCACCTCGGGCTCATCGAGCGCAGCTTCGACGCGGAGATCCACGTCCGCGGCAACCGGATCACCCTGCGCGGTGAGCCGGGCGAGGTCGCCCTCGCCGAGCGGCTGCTCGACGAGCTCGTCGCGATCATCCGCACCGGTCAGGGCGTGACCACCGAGACCGTCGAGCGGGTCCTGCAGATGCTGCGCACCGAGACGACCGAGCGTCCTGCCGAGGTGCTCTCTCTCAACATCCTGAGCAACCGCGGGCGCTCGATCCGACCGAAGACGCTCAACCAGAAGCGCTACGTCGACTCGATCGACAAGCACACGATCACGTTCGGCATCGGCCCCGCCGGCACCGGCAAGACCTACCTGGCGATGGCCAAGGCCGTGCAGGCCCTGCAGTCGAAGAGCGTCAACCGGATCATCCTGAGCCGGCCGGCGGTCGAGGCGGGCGAGAAGCTCGGCTTCCTGCCGGGCACCCTCTCGGAGAAGATCGACCCCTACTTGCGGCCGCTCTACGACGCCCTGCACGACATGGTCGACCCCGAGTCGATCCCCAAGCTGCTCGCGGCCGGGACCATCGAGGTGGCGCCGCTGGCGTTCCTGCGTGGTCGCTCGCTCAACGACTCGTTCATCATCCTCGACGAGGCGCAGAACACCACGCCCGAGCAGATGAAGATGTTCCTGACCCGACTGGGCTTCGGCTCCAAGATCGTGGTCACCGGCGACGTCACCCAGGTCGACCTACCCAGCGGCACGAAGTCCGGCCTGCGCGTGGTCGAGGACATCCTCGACGAGGTCGACGACATCGCGTTCCTCCGGCTGACCGCCCACGACGTGGTGCGGCACCGGTTGGTGGGCCGGATCGTGGCGGCCTACGACGACTTCGACGCGCGGGGGATCCAGGGCGCTCAGCGCAAGGACCGAAATTGACGATCGAGATCCTGAACGAGTCGGGCCAGGAGCTCGACGTGAAGGGCCTCGCGACGATGAGCAGGTTCGTGATGGACGCGATGCGCGTGCACCCGCTCGCGGAGCTGTGCATCAAGGCGGTCGACGAGGACACCATCGCCAAGCTCAACGAGCAGTGGATGGAGAAGGACGGGCCGACCGACGTGCTGGCCTTCCCCATGGACGAGCTGCGGCCCGGGCTGGTCACCGAGGAGCCGCAGTCGCCCGAGGATGGAGCTGTGCTCGGTGACCTGGTGCTGTGCCCGGCGGTCGCCGAGCGTCAGGGCGAGACCGCCGGCCACGGCACCACCGCCGAGATCGAGCTGCTGACGGTGCACGGCATCCTGCACCTGCTCGGCTACGACCACGCCGAGCCCGAGGAGCACCGCGAGATGTTCGAACTGCAGGACCGGCTGCTCGGGGAGTGGCGGGCCTCGCAGTGAGCGACGTCTGGCTGCTGGTGACGGCGGCCACCCTGGTCATCCTCGCCGGGCTGTTCACCGCGGCCGACGCCGCGCTGGCGTCGTTCTCCCGGGCGCGCGCCGGGGAGCTGGCCGCGGACGAGCGCGCGGGCGCCACACACCTGGTCGCGCTGCTCGACGACGCGCCCCGCTATCTCAACACCGCGCTCTTCCTGCGGCTGCTCTGCGAGATCTCCGCGATCGTGCTGGTCACCAAGGTCGTCTCCGAGGGGGTCGACGGGCGGTGGTGGGCAACGGCTCTCGGCACCATCGCGGTGATGCTGGTGGTCTCGTTCGTGGTGATCGGCGTGGCACCCCGCACCCTGGGTCGCCAGCACTCCGAGACGGTGGCGCTGCTGACCGCCGGCCCGCTGCGCGGGTTCACCACCGTGCTGGGGCCGCTCCCGAAGCTGCTGATCCTGATCGGTAACGCGATCACTCCCGGCCGCGGCTTTCGCGAGGGACCGTTCTCGACGGAGACCGAGCTGCGCGAGCTGGTCGACATGGCCGAGGCGTCCGCGGTCATCGAGTCCGGCGAGCGGCGGATGATCCACTCGGTGTTCGAGCTCGGCGACACGTCCGCGCGCGAGGTGATGGTGCCGCGCAACGACGTCGTCTACATCGAGCACTACAAGAACCTGCGGCAGACCATGTCGCTGTTCCTGCGCAGCGGGTTCTCCCGGATCCCGGTGATCGGCGAGAACCTCGACGAGGTCCGCGGCTTCGCCTACCTCAAGGACATCGTGCGCCGCGACTTCGAGGCTCCCGACGTGGAGTTCACCCAGCACATCGAGGAGGTTATGCGGCCGGCGCACTTCGTGCCCGAGTCGAAGCCGGTCGATGCGCTGCTCTCGGAGATGCAGGCCCGTCGCCAGCACATCGCCGTCGTCGTCGACGAGTACGGCGGCACCGCCGGGCTGATCACGATCGAGGACGTGCTCGAGGAGATCGTCGGCGAGATCACCGACGAGTACGACCAGGACGAGGTCGAGGTCGAGCAGCTCGACGACGGAGTGGTGCGGGTGCCCTCGCGCTACCCGATCGACGATCTCGACGAGCTCTTCGGGTTCGACGTCGAGGACGAGGACGTTGACTCGGTCGGCGGGCTGATGGCCAAGCACCTGGGCCTGGTCCCGATCCCCGGCTCCTCGGTCGAGGCCCACGGCCTGCGCTTCGAGGCCGAGGAGACCGCCGGTCGCCGCAACAAGATCGGCACCGTGCTGATCCGCCGGGTGCCGGCCGCGCCCGAGGTGCGCCCCGAACCAGCCCGCGCCGACGCCGCCGAGCGACCCTCCTAGGGTTGGCCTCATGGAGCTCAGCGCCGAGGACCGCAAGCTGGTCACCCTGGCCCGGGCCACCCGCGCCCGCACCGGAGCTGCGGAGGGAGCGGCGGTGCGCGACTCCGACGGCAGGACGTACGCCGCGGCCACCGTCTCGCTTCCGTCGCTCGAGCTGAGCGCGGCGCAGGTCTGTGTGGCGATGGCCGTCGCGTCCGGCTCGCGCGGCCTGGACGCGGCGGTGATCCTCGGCGACGCCACCGAGCTCGCCCCGTCGGACGAGGCGGTGCTGCGCGACTTCGGGGGCGACCAGGTCGCCGTACACCTCGGTGACCCGCAGGGCCGGATCCGTGAGTAGTAGCCTGCCGGACGTGAAACTCGGGAAATCCTGGGAGGAGCACCGGCGCGCAGTCGAGAGGCTGCGCGCGTCCTACGCTGCCATCCCGCCGGGTGAACCCGTCCGGCTCGCGAAGCGCACCACCAACCTCTTCCGGCCGCGTGCCGCGACCGAGACGCCCGGCCTCGACGTCTCGGGGCTCACCGGCGTGATCGAGGTGGACCCGGTGGCCGAGACTGCCGAGGTGCAGGGGATGTGCACCTACGAGGACCTGGTCGACGCCACGCTCCCGCACGGGCTGATCCCGCTGGTCGTGCCGCAGCTGCGCACGATCACCCTGGGCGGCGCCGTCACCGGGCTCGGCATCGAGTCGACGAGCTTCCGCAGCGGGCTGCCGCACGAGTCCGTGCTCGAGATGGACATCTTCACCGGGGCCGGCAAGGTCATCACCACTCAGCCGGGCGAGGACCTCTTCGACACCTTCCCCAACTCCTACGGCTCGCTCGGCTACGCCACCCGCCTTCGGATCCGGCTGGAGCGAGTGCCGTCCCACGTCGCGCTGCGCCACATCCGCTTCGACGACGCCGGGCTGCTGGCCAAGGCCGTCGCCGAGATCGTGGAGACTCGGGAGCACGACGGCCAGCGGGTCGACGGGCTCGACGGGGTCGCGTTCGAGCCGGGGGAGTACTACCTGACGCTGGCCAGGTGGAGCGACGATCCCGGGCCGACGTCCGACTACACGGGTCGGCAGATCTACTACCGCTCGATCCAGGAGCTGCCCAGAAATGGGGTGGGTGTCGACCTGCTGACGATGTACGACTACCTGTGGCGCTGGGACACCGACTGGTTCTGGTGCTCCGGAGCGTTCGGCGCCCAGCACCCGGTGCTGCGCCGGCTGTGGCCGCGGCGCTGGCGCCGTTCCGACGTCTACATGCGGATGCTCGGCCTCGACCGCCGGTTCGACATCGCCGACCGGCTCGACCGCCGGGCCGGACGCCCGCAGCGCGAGCGGGTGATCCAGGACGTCGAGGTGCCCGTCGAGCGGCTCCCCGAGTTCCTCGAGTGGTTCGACGAGGAGGTCGGGATGCGGCCGGTGTGGTTGTGCCCGCTGATCGCCTCTCGTGACTGGCCCACCTACCCGCTGGCGCCGGACCGCACCTACGTCAACGCCGGGTTCTGGGGCACCGTCCACGTCGGACCCGACGCCCCCGATGCGCCCCGCAACCGCGCGATCGAGGCGAAGGTGCACCAGCTCGACGGCCACAAGTCTCTCTACTCGGAGGCGTTCTACGACCCCGACACCTTCGACCGGCTCTACGACGGCGCCCACCTGGCCGCCGTCAAGGCGCGCTACGACCCCGACGACCGACTGACCACCCTCTACGACAAGGCGGTGCGACAACGATGAAGAAGCTCTCGATCGCGGAGGCATTCGAGCAGTTGCTGAAGGAGCCACTGCCGCTCCGCTTCACGGCGTACGACGGCAGCTCCAGCGGTCCCGAGGACGCACCGTTCAAGTTCCACCTGCACAACGAGCGCGGGCTGGCCTACCTGCTCACCTCGCTCGACTCCGACCTCGCGCTCGTCCGTCCCTACGTCACCGGCGACCTCACGATCGAGGGCATTCATCCGGGCGACCCCTACGAGATGCTGGTGATGCTCCACAAGGGGCTGAGGTTCCGGATGCCGTCGCCGGCCGAGCTCGTCATCCTGCTCCGCTCGATGGGCCTCTCCCACCTGAAGCCGCCGCCCCCGCCGGCGCAGGAGGCACCGTCGCGGATGCGCCGGATCTTCGAGGGGTTCCGGCACTCGATGGGCCGCGATGCCGAGGCGATCCACCACCACTACGACGTGTCCAACGCGTTCTACGAGATGGTCCTCGGCCCGTCGATGACCTACACCTGCGCGGTCTACCCCACCGACGACGCGACGCTGGAGGAGGCGCAGTTCAACAAGTACGACCTGGTCGCCCGCAAGCTCGACCTGCAGCCCGGCCAGCGCCTGCTCGACCTGGGCTGCGGCTGGGGCGGCATGGTCCGGCACGCCGCCAAGGAGTACGGCGTCAAGACGCTGGGTGTCACCCTCTCCCGCGAGCAGGCGACCTGGGCACAGCAGGCGATCAAGGAGCAGGGCCTCGACCACCTCGCCGAGGTCCGCCACCTCGACTACCGCCTGGTCGAGGAGGGCGACTTCGACGCGGTCTCGTCGATCGGGCTGACCGAGCACATCGGGGTGCGCAACTATCCGGCGTACTTCGGGTTCATCCGCGACAAGCTGCGCCCTCACGGCCGGCTGCTCAACCACTGCATCACCCGCCACGACAACAAGATGCGCAATACCGGCCGGTTCATCGACCGCTACATCTTCCCGGACGGGGAGCTGATCGGGTCGGGCCGGATCATCACCGACGTGCAGAACGTCGGGCTCGAGGTCCAGCACGAGGAGAACTTCCGGGTCCACTACGCCAAGACCCTCGCCGGCTGGTGCCACAACCTCGAGACCAACTGGGACGCTGCGGTGGCCGAGGTCGGCGAGGAGACGGCGCGCGTCTGGGGGCTCTACATGGCGGGGTCGCGTCTCGGCTTTACCCGCAACGAGATCCAGCTCCACCACGTGCTCGCCACCAAGAACGACGCGGACGGGGTGAGCGGCTACCCGCTGCGGCACATGTTCTGACCCCTGGACCTAGGGTTTGGGGGTGAGCACCCGGGCCCGGCAGTACGACGCGCAGGTGCTGCGTCGCACCCCGGTCTCGGACCACCTGGTGCGGCTGGTGCTGGGCGGACCGAGTCTCGCGGGGTTCGAGTCGACCGGCGTACCCGACGAGTGGGTCGGTCTGGTCGTGCCGGGACAGTTCCAGAGCCGCTACTACACGGTGCGCTCCTGGCAGGGCGGCGAGCTGACGATCGACGTGGTCATCCACGACGTCGGGCTGGTCACCGAGTGGGCCACCCGCGACTGCCTGGGTGACACCGTGGTGATCTCCGAGCCCAAGGGTTCGTTCGCGATGTCCGCCGACGCGGGCTGGCTGATCCTGGTCGGCGACCTCACTGCGATGCCGGCGATGGCGCGGATCACCGAGTCCGTCGACGTGCCGACCCGGGTGTGGGCCGAGGTATCTCGACGACCTGGGCGACTACCTGCCGGCCGGCACAGACGTGCGCTGGCTCGAGACGCCGGACGACGGGGGCAGCGGGCTGGCGTCCGTGGTCGAAGGCATCGACTGGCCGCAGGGCCAGGGCTACTTCTGGATGGCGGGCGAGTCCGCGCAGATGCGCGCGATCCGCAAGCACCTGATGCGGGAGATCCGGTTGCCGAGCGCGGCGTACGACGTGATGGGCTACTGGCGCGCCGGCGGCGTCCGCCAGCCGCGCGCCGTCGACCCCGGACCGATCTGGCGGGCCGGCAAGGCGGCGGGCAAGTCCGACGAACAGATCTGGGCCGACTACGACAAGGCGCGCGATGGCTGAGCAGGAGCACAAGAGCGGGTTCGTGTCGTTCGTGGGCCGCCCCAACGCGGGGAAGTCGACGCTCACCAACGCGCTGGTCGGCCAGAAGATCGTGATCACCAGCGACAAGCCGCAGACCACCCGGACCGTGGTGCGCGGCATCGTGCACCGTCCCGACGCCCAGCTGATCCTGGTCGACACCCCCGGCCTGCACCGGCCGCGGACGCTGCTCGGCGAACGGCTCAACGACCTGGTGCGCACCACCTGGGCCGAGGTCGACGCGGTGGCCGTGTGCTTCCCCTCCGACGAGAAGATCGGGCCGGGGGACCGGTTCATCGTCACCGAGCTGGCCAAGGTGCGCCGCACCATCAAGCTCGCGATCGCCACCAAGACCGACCTGGCGACGCCCGAGCGGATCGGCCAGCACCTGCTCGACATCCAGGCCCTCGGTCAGGAGACCGGCACCGACTGGGCCGAGATCGTGCCGGTGTCGGCGGTCGCCGGCGACCAGGTGTCGCTGCTCGAGGACCTGCTGGTCGGGCTGCTCCCGGAAGGGCCGCAGCTCTACCCCGACGGCGACCTCACTGACGCGCCCGAGGAGATCCTGGTGGCCGAGCTGATCCGGGAGGCCGCGCTCGACGGCGTACGCGACGAGCTGCCGCACTCGATCGCGGTGGTGGTCGAGGAGATGGGGCCGCGCGAGGGGCGCGACGAGGACCGGCCACTGCTCGACATCCACGCCAACCTGTACGTCGAGCGGTCGTCGCAGAAGGGCATCGTGATCGGTCACAAGGGCTCGCGGCTGCGGGCCGTCGGCACCGCGGCGCGCAAGCAGATCGAGGCGCTGCTCGGGACGCCGGTCTACCTCGACCTGCACGTCAAGATCGCCAAGGACTGGCAGCGCGACCCCCGGCAGCTGCGCAAGCTGGGCTTCTAGTGTCGTGGGTCGGAAGTCGTTATGTGGTTGGCGTGTTCAGGGTGTGTGGATCGCAAGGCGGCGTAGCGCTGGCGTGCTGGGTGCAGTCGAGCGACGCCAACGCAGCGAGGTGCGTGCCATGGGAGCGCGAAGCGCGCAAGGACTTCCGATTCACGGCACTAGCTCGGCACCCAGCACAGCCCGTAAGTCGTACCGGCCTCCCACTGGGCCTCGGTGGGCCACTCGTAGCCCCACTGGAAGTCGAGCGGGTCGTCGGCGTTCGCGTTGCCGGCGTTCTCGCACTGCTCCTGGCCGCGGGCCTCGGCGGCCGCCACACCCGGATAGTCGTCGGCATCGAAGGTGACCACCCCGACCGCGCGCCACGAGTGCGGACCGCTGCACAGCACCCGCTCGAAGTCTCGTGATCCCGGAGCGGCGGTGCCGCACATGCCCCACTGCTCCCGGCCGTCGGGGGTCTGCAGCTCGCCCCGCAGGTCGCCGTCGAGGTTCGCGAGCTTCTCACCGCCGGCGACCGCGATCACGTCGCAGCGGAACCAGTCCGCGCCCGCGTCGGACTCCTCGACGGTGGGGGTGAACCACACCGCCCGCAGCATGCTCAGCCGTTGCTGCACGAGCGAGCCGCCGACGTACTCACCCAGGAGCCGCGGGCACTCGTCGGCGACCTGCTGCTTCACACGCTGCGAGTCGACCGCCACCAGGTGGCCGCCGACGACCGTGTCGAGGTCGCCGACGGCAAAGGTGACCGAGGTGTGGTCCCGCCGGCAGTCCCTGGGCGCGGCATCGCTGGTGTAGGCGAGCGCGGCGTCGAACGAGAGCCGGTAGCACGCGCCCTCCTCGGGCCGCGGGGCCTCGGTGGCGCTGGGCAGCGGGCTCGGCACCGCCTCGTCGGGGTCGGCTTGTGGCTCTTCGTCGGCGTTGCAGGCGGCCAGCAGGACCAGGGCCGCGAGGGCGACGGCGCCGCGCGCGAGGCGGGAACGCATCAGTCGCTGGTCTTCGCCCAGCACACGGAGCGCCGGTTGCCGGCCTCCCACTCGGCCTCGTGGAACCAGGTGTAGCCGAACTCGTAGTCGACGGGGTAGCTCAGCCAGGCGCCGACGGAGTCGGAGCAGTAGTCGCGGGAGGTCACCTCCACGATCCGGTCACCCGGGTAGGCGTCGTCCGGCTCGCCCAGCTTGATCGTGGTCACCGCCCGCCACTGGTGCTCCTCGGTGCACGGCACCTTGATGCCCTCGCCCACGCTCGGCCCGTCGGCACACACCAGCCAGCGGTCGTCGATCCGACCCTGGAGCAGCCCCTCGGCGGTGCGCGGGAGCTCGACGAACTCCTCGCTCTGGTCGCTGCCGCCGACGATGTCGCAGCGGTACCAGCGAGCGCCCTCGTCCCAGGCCTTCTCCGAGGGCCGGAACCAGGCCCAGCTGACGATGGTGCGCAGCACCAGGCTCTCGTCGGCGCCGAGGAACTTCTCGAACTTCTCGGCGCAGGTGCGATAGGCGAAGCTGCCCACCGCCTCGTCGTCGTACTCCGCGTCGTCGAGGTCGTCGGACAGGTCGCCGACGGCGTACGTCTGCGCGGTGTGCGGCTCCGCACATTCGACGATCTTGGTGGCGTTGCTGCGCTGCGCCACGTCGTCGGGGGTGAGCTTCCGGCAGGCGCCGAGCTCGGGGGTCGCCACCGAGTCGATCTGGTCGGGGTCGGTGTTGCTGCCCTGCTCCTCGCCGCCGCACGCCGCAAGCGCGAACAACGCGGGCAGGGCCAAGCCCAGGACCCGTGGCAGCAGCGACATCGTCCCGATGCTACCTGCGGGTGGTCCCTACCCGGCGCGGGCAAGGGGCAGCACGTCGCGGCCCCAGCCCTCGATCATCCGCAGGTAGTGCGGGCCCATGTTGGCGACGTAGACCTCGTCGTAACCCGCATCGATGTAGCGCTGCAGTTCGGCGAGGTGCTTCTCGGGGTCGGGGCCCGCCACCACGCTTTCCTCGGTCGACTCGCGGGTGACCAGCTCGGTGGCCTGCTCGAAATGTCTGACCGAGGGGAGCACCTGGGCCAGCTCCCCGGGTAGCCCGGCGTTCGGCCAGAGCCGGAAAGCGTGGTCGACGCCCTCGTCCGGGTCGTCGGCCCAGGCGACCTTGAAGCCGGCCTGGGCAGGCTTCCCACCCGACTGCTCCTTGAAGAGCTTGAGCAGGTCGGGCTCGGGGCTGGTGGAGATGTAGCCGTCCCCGAACCTCGCGGCGGCCTCGGTGGCCTTCTTGCCGAACCCGCTGACGTAGACGGGCGGTGGCTGGTCGGGCAGCGTGTAGATCCGGGCGTTGTCCACCTCGTAGTGCTGGCCACGGGTCGTCACGAAGTCGCCCTCCCAGAGGCGGCGCATCAGCGCGACGGCTTCCTCGAGCATCTCCATGCGAATGTCGTACGACGGCCAGCGCGCCCCGACCGCATGCTCGTTGAGCGCCTCACCGGTGCCGACGCCGAGGGTGAACCGCCCGTCCAGCATCACCGCCGACGTGGCGGCTGCCTGGGCGATGATCGCCGGGTGCGTGCGGATCGTCGGGCAGGTCACCGCCGTGGTCACCGGAAGGTCGGTCGCCTGCGCGATGGCCCCGATGACGCTCCACACGAAAGGGCTCTGCCCCTGCTCATCGTTCCACGGATGGAAGTGGTCGCTGATCCACAGCGCGTCGAACCCCGCTCGCTCCGCCGCCACCGCCTGCTCGACCAGCTCCGCGGGCCCGTACTCCTCGCACGACAGGAAGTAGCCGACCTTGGTTTCCATGGCGGTGGGTGCCCACGAGCCCGGCGGCTCATGCGCCGCCTCTGGTGGTCGAGCAGCGAGCCCCAGCGAGCGTCGTCGAGACCCCTGGGTTTCGAGACAGGCGCTAGCGCGCCTTCCGCAACCACCTACTCGCTCAGCAGCGCCGCGATCGTCCCTCCCAGCTCGTACGCCGCGGCGGTCTGCTCCTCGCCAACGTCGCCGAGGACCTCGACCACCTCCGCCGACTGCACCCACGGCAGCGCCTGCACGATCGACTGCACGGACCGCACCGCGCCGGTGGTGTCGTAGCGGCCGTGCACCCAGAGCCCGTAGGGCTTCTTGCCTCCTGTCGACGCGCTCGCTGATCCGTCGTCGCTGAGCGCGCCGCCGGCCTCGAGGAAGATCGTGTCGAAAAAGTGCTTGAGGGCGCCGCTCATGTAGCCGAAGTTGGCCGTGGTGCCGAGCAGGTAGCCGTCTGCGGCGAGCACGTCGTCCGCGCGAGCCTCCAGCGCCGGCCGTTCGACGACCTCGACACCCTCGATCGCGTCGTCGTGCGCACCGGCCAGCACGGCGTCGGTCAGGGTCCGCACCGTGGGGGTAGGGGAGTGGTGGACGACCAGGAGCCGGGGCACACCGCCACTCTGCCAGTCGCGGTCAGCGGGCCCGCAGCGCGCAGGTGGCGGGACCCTCGAGCACCTCGCCGCTCTCGTCGAAGCGTGAGCCGTGCAGCGGGCAGTCCCAGCTCCGCTCGGCGTCGTTCCACCGCACGATCCCGCCGAGGTGGGTGCACACCGCCGACAGCCGCTGGCCTTCGCCCACCTGTGCACTGGGCGTGCCCGGACGGTCGTACCGAACGTCGCGCGAGCCCAACAGCGGTCGGATCCAGCCGCGCGCCATCTCGACGCCGACCTCGGCGTTGGCCAGGGCGCCACCGGGCAACCCGCGTAGCTCCCGCGAGCGCCAGGGATGGAACACCTCGGCCCACTCCATGTGGCCGTGCAGGATCTGACCGCTGAGCGACAGGGCGGCGGCAACGCCGTTGCTCAGGCCCCACTTGGAGTAGCCACCCGCCATCAGGATCTCCTCCCTGCCGGGCAGCAGCGGCCCGGCGTACGGCAGGGCGTGTGCAGGGACGTAGTCCTGGGCCGACCAGGCGTGGGTCTCATGTGCCCAGGGGAAGTGCTCGAGCGTCCACTCCCGGAGCGCGTCGAGGCGGTCCGACGTAGCGCCGCCGCGGCCGGTGGTGTGCCCCTGGCCGCCGACGAGCAGCAGGCTCCGGTCGCCGTCGGGTGCGTCGCGCAGGGAACGGGAAGGGCTGTCCGCGGACAGGTACATGCCGTCCACCGCCACCGACGGCGTGGCGAACGCCAGGCCGTAGGACCGCGCCGGTGTCATCCGCGCGAAGAAGCCGCCGCGGTCCAGGATCGGCATGTTCGTCGCGAGGACGACCGTATCCGCGGAGAGCGTGCCGCGCTCGGTGACCACGCGCACCGGCCCGCGGCCCCGGACCTGGGTCACCCGCGCGCCCTCGACCACGTGTACGCCGTGCGCTCGCGCCTGCTCCTCGAGCGCCTCGAGCAGCTCGAGTGGGTCGATCTGCAGCTGGCCGTTCAAGCGCACCCCACCCCGGGTGTCGAACGGGAGCGGCAGCTCATCCAGCCACTCCACCGCCAGCCCGGCCGCCCGAGCGACGTCGGTCTCCCGCAAGGCCGATCGGCGCCCAGATGCCGTCGTGGCATAGGTGTACGCCGGCCGGTACTGGTTCGCGACGCCGTGGTCGTCACAGAACCGGGCCAGCCAGGCCTGGCCCTCGGCGTTCGCCTCGACGTACGTGCGGACCGTGTCGGCCGGGTGCCGGCGCGCGATCCGGGACAGCTGGGTGCCCTGGAGGAGGCTCACCTTGGCCGTGCTCGCGCCGGTGGTGCCGTCCCCGATCCGCCGCGCCTCGAGCAGGGTCACGGCCTTGCCCGCGCGGCCGAGCAGGACAGCGGCGGTGAGGCCGGTGATGCCGCCGCCGACGACCGCGATCTCGGTGCTGCCGTCGACTCCCGACACGGGGGGTTTCGGCCGGGGGTGCCGGTCCTGCCAGAGCGAGGCCAGAGTCATGGACGCCGGTGCCCGCCGCCCCGCCCGGTGATGCGCCGCATGCGGTGGTGGAGCAGGGCCGCGCGCGCGGCATTGGCGCCGGCGCTGCCGTGCACGCCGCCGCCGGGGTGTGCGGAGGCGGAGCCGAGGTAGAGGCCGCGGATCCCGGTCTCGGGCCGGCCGATCATCCCGGGCACCGGACGGAAGAACAGCTCCTGGTGCAGCTGGGAGGTCCCGCCGTTGATCGCCCCACCCACGAGGTTGGCGTTGCGCTGTTCGAGCTCGTGGGGGCCCAGGATCCGGCGGGTGAGCACCCGGGACCCGAAGCCGGGCGCCAGCTCCTCGAAGCGCTGCTGCATCCGGTCGGCGAACCGCTCGCAGTCGTCGTGGTCCCAGGACCCACGGATCCCGCCGTCGCCGGCATCGCGTACGGCGACGCCGGGCCGGGGGACGTGGGTGTAGGCCCACATCGACTCGGTGCCCGCGGGAGAGCGGGCGGGGTCTGTCGTGGTCATCTGGCCCGCGAGCATGAACGGCGCCGCGGGGATCGCGCGCGCGGCCACCTGGCCCAGCGTCTCGGTCATCTGTTCCACGGAGTCGGCGACGTGCACGGTGCCCGGGGCCGCCGCAGGAGGACTGGCCCACGGCACCGGTCCGTCGAGCGCCCAGTCCACCTTCACAGTGCCCGGGTCGAGCTGGAACGCGCGCATCCCGCGGACGATCCGCGCCGGCAGGTCCTCGGGGTCGACCAGCCGCTCGAAGAGAGGTACGGCGCCCACGTCGGCCACGATGGCCCGCCCGGCGTCGTAGCGCTCGCCGTCAGCGGCCACCACCGCCACGGCCCGGCCGTCCTTCACGACGATCCTGCTGACCTCGCTTGCACACTGCACCGATCCGCCCAGCGACTCGAGGCGGCGTACCAATGCCCGGGTGAGCTCGCCGGCACCGCCGCGTGGCGCGGGGAAGCCGACGGTCTGGCCGAGCATCGTCATCAGGAGACCGAACACGCCTGAGCCGGGGGAGTCGAGGGGGATGTCCGCGTGCCCGCCGTTGCCGCACAGCAGCAGGGCCGGCGCCGAGCCACCGAACCGAGTGCGAGCGAGCTCGGCGGCAGGAGTGAGCAGCATGCGCACCAGGTCGAGACCGCCGGCGCCGGGCATGCGCGCCGCCAGCCGCAGCCCGGCTCGCATCGGCGGGAACGGCATCACCACCGCCCGCAGCAACGGATCGCCGATCCGGTCCCACAGCCGGCAGAGCTCCAGCCACGCCTCGCCGTCGCCGCCGTGCTGCTCGTCGAGGCCGGCCGCGGTCAGCTCTCGGTCGCGGTGCATCAGTGCCCACCGCCCGTCGGGAGTGGGGTGGCCCAGGACGGCCGGGGCATGGACCCACTCGAGGCCGTGCTGCTCCAGACCGAGACCGGTCACCACCGGAGACGCGGCGGCCAGGGGGTAGAACGCGCTGAACGTGTCGTGGACGAACGCCGGGTTGAGCTCCCGATCGCTTCGTACGGCGCCCCCGGGCTCGTCCTGCTGCTCGAGCACGAGCACCGACCATCCGGCATCGGCGAGCAGGTTCGCGGCGACCAGGCCGTTGGGTCCGGCGCCGATCACGAGAGCGTCCGGACGCGGGCTCACGGTGCGATCACTCCCGGCGCTCGACCAGGTAGGCCAGCCGCTGCAACGCCTCGGCGTTGCGCCACCTGAGCTGAAGGTGTCGCACCGGTGCCGGCACGAGCACCCCTGGCCCCTTGACGGCGTCCTCGCGGATCGTGATCCGGGTTCCCGCCTCGGCCGGTTCCACCCGGAGCTCGACGTCTGCCTCGCCGCCGGGCCAGGCCCGAGCCCGCAATCGCAGCAGGGACGGCGGGGCGACCTCGAGCACCTTGGTGGTGTCGTCGATCATCAGGGGCCATACGCCCACCGAGTGATGCAGCTGGCTGCCGACCGCCGGCCAGTGCTCGTCGACGTCTCGCATCCGGGTGGCCCCCACCACCCAGAGTGGATACAGCCAGCCGTCGGCGAGGACGCGCCACACCTGGTCCGGCGTGGCCGCGACGATGCGAGTGTTCTCGCTCACCCCGTCATGACTTCTTCGCCGCGGCCTTGCCGCCCTTGCGGCCAGCCTCCTTCTTCTGCGCGGCGGTGCCGCCCTGGCTGCTGTCGAACTTCTTCTTGCCCCCGCCGGAGGCCTTTCCACCCTTCTTCGACGAGTTGGGGTCGTTGGCGATCTTGGCGGCGCGCTGCTTGGACATCCCTTTGTCCTTGAGGGCCTCGTACTGCTTCTCGTTCTTCACGGTCGCGGACTTGCTCGGCATGGCTCCTCCTCGGGTCGTCGGGCCGGAATAGGTACCCGCCAGCACCCCTTCTCATGAGTACGACTCACGTCGGTTCGGCCGGAGGAAGCCCGCGCTCGTCGAGAATCTGCTGAGCCAGCTCGCGGAGCTTGATGTTCCGGTCGTTCGAGAGCCGGTGCATCACCTGGAACGCGCGCTCGTAGGAGATGTCGTATCGCACCGCGAGCACCCCTTGGGCGATACCGATCGTGTGCCGCGACTCCAGTGCGGCCCGCAGCCCGCTGACGAGGCGAGCGTTGCTCATCGCGTCCGCCGCATGGGAGGCAAAGATCAAGGCCACGGTCCGCGCCTCGTCGTCGAACGCGTCCGGGGTCTCGCTGTAGAGGTTGAGCGCGCCCAGCGTCTCCGAGTCGGTGTGCAGCCGGATCGCCAGCACCGCCCGCAGCCCGAGCTCGGCGCTCGCAGCCGACCAGCGCGGCCAGCGTTGCTCGTCGCGCAGGTCGTCGATGACGAAGTCGGTGCTCTCGAACGCCGCGTCGACGCAGGGACCCTCCTCCAGCGTGTACTGGAGCTCGTCGGCCCGCGTGGCCGGCTCGTCCGTCGAGGCGACCGTCTCCACGCGTCCGCGGCGCCCGCGCAGCGTGATCGAGGCGTGGTCGCAGCCGGGGATGGTCGCGACGGCGCGCTTGATCACCTTCTCGAACGTCAGCGGCTCGCTGACGTCGCTGTGCAGCTCCTCACTCAGCTCCGCGAAGAACGCTGCCAGGTCCTGGCTCTCGCTCATCGACGGCCTCGCCATCCTGCTCGTGGAGATCCTCTCGGAGCGTACCGAGAATCCGCGAGAGCAACCGCGAGACCTGCATTTGGGTGACGCCGAGATCTTCACCGATCTCGGCCTGGGTGAGGTCCTCGAAGAACCGGAGGTGCAGGATCCGCCGATCGCGCTCGCTCAGCCGGCGTACGACGGGCGCCAGGGTCACTCGCGCATCCGCCGCGCTCTCCGGCTCGGAGACGTCGGGGATCAGGTCGCCGATGGCGCTGGTCGCGTCGGCGCGCACCGGCTGGTCGAGCGAGGTCGGCTGGAAGCAGCCGAACGCCTCGATCGCCTCGCGGAAGTCCGCCTCAGTGATGCCGAGCTCTTCGATGACCTCGGCGTCGCGTGGCTCGCGACCCAGGTCGTGCTCGAGCCGCTCGATGCACTGGTTGACCCGCCACTGCAGCTCTTGGACCCGGCGCGGGGGCCGAACCGTCCAGCCGTGGTCACGAAAATGCCGCATCACCTCGCCGCGGATCGTCGGCACGGCGTACGTCAGGAGGTCGTTGCGGGTGCTGGGGTCGAACCTGTTGACGGCCTTGGTGAGGCCCTCGTAGGCGACCTGCACCAGGTCGTCCTGCGACACACCGCGGCCGCGGTAGCGCGAGGCGACCGCCTCCGCGACACCCCGGTTGATCAGGATGACCTCGTCGAGGAGGACGCGTTTGCGCGCCTCGTCGTCGCAGGAGTGAGCCTCCGCGATGAGTTCCGCGGTCCGCTGGGAGCGTTCTGCGCGGCTGAGACCGCGGTCGCCGTTCAGCGGCGTGCTGCGTTGCGAGGTAATCGACATCGAGTTGCCTCCGCCCGAAAGTGGTGCAGCCCTGCCGTCTTCTCCAGCAAGGGACGAGACCCGAGACGCCCGCCTTGGTTGAATGGTCTAGCACAGCGGATTCGGCGGTGGCAAGGACCGCGGGGCACTCGGGGCGAACGGGGTACTGGTGGCTCATGATGCTTCCGAAGCCCCGTGGTGTGTTCAGCTCAGAGGTGTTCGAGGCCCTTCGTTCCGCCCCCGTCCGGCTCATCCGACCCCGCCTTCCCGCGGCCGAGAGCGCGGACGACGCCGCCATCGCCCTGTGGGCGCTGTACGAGCTTCATTTCCGGGGTTTCGAGGACGTCGAGGAAGACCTCGAATGGCACCCGGCGGCGCTCCAACTGCGCGCCGATCTCGAGTCCGACCTGGAGGCGCGACTGCGTTCCCGCTGGGTGGGCAATGCGCCCGGGGGCGACTTCGCCGAGGCGTTCTTCGCGTTCGTCGCGGATCACGAGGGTCCGTCGCTGGCACGGTTCGTCCAGATCGATGCCACCGAGGAGCAGGTGCTCGACCTGCTCCGGATGCGCTCGCTCTACCACCTCAAGGAGGCCGATCCGAGCGCCTGGGTGGTGCCGCGCCTGGAGACGGCACCGAAGGCGGCGCTGGTCGAGCTGCTCTACGACGAGTACGGCGCGGGCGACCCCAACCGGCTGCACCACCACCTGTTCGCCCGTGGGCTGGAGGCGGTCGGGCTGCGGTCGGAGTACGGCGCGTACGTCGACGACGTACCGGTCGAGGTGCTGGAGCAGAACAACGCGATGGCGCTGTTCGGGCTGCACCGTCGGCTGCGCGGAGCGGCCATGGGGCACCTGGCGGCGTTCGAGGCGACCAGCTCGATGCCCTCCCGTCGGATGGTTGCCGGACTGGAGCGGCTCGGCCTCGACGCCACGATGATCGGCTACTACACCGAGCACGTGACCGCCGACGCCGTGCACGAGCAGGTCGCCGTACGGGCGATCTGTGGGGCCCTCCTGGATCGGGAGCCGGCCCTGTGGGACGACGTCTTCTTCGGTGCCTTCACCTGCATGGACCTGGAGGACCGGGTCGCCGACCATCTCCTCGGCCGCTGGCAGGAGCCGGCATGACCGTGCCGGAGTTCGACCACGCCGACATCGAGATCTGCCCCGGCGGGCCACTGCTGCTGCGCGGGGAGCACGTGGTGCGGGACACCGAGGGCCGAATCCACCGGACGACCGGGCCGCTCAGCGCGGTGTGCCGGTGCGGGAAGTCGGCGGCGGCGCCCTGGTGCGACGGCACCCACAAGCTGCTGCCGGCCGACAAGCGGCCCTGAGCTCAGCTCCGGTCGAGCCGGACCAGGACGCCGCGCTCGAACTCGCGGACCTCGTGCACCCGGAGGCGGCGTTCATCCTCGACCAGCTCAGCCTCGAGCCGCTCGACCTGTAGCCGGCTTCCCACCTGCAGCACCGCGAAGCCGCCGGGCATCAGGTGGTCGGCCGTGGCACGCACACACGCCCTGGCAAGATCGAGGCCGTCCGGTCCTCCGTCGATCGCCGTGACCGGATCCTCCGGGAACCGGCCGACCTCGGCGCGGGGCACCCACGGCGGGTCGGCGATGACGCCCGCGAACATCTCGTCGGGCAGCAACCGGTCCTCGAACGGCCCCGTCCGCACCTCCAGCAGTCCGCCCAGCCCGGCCAGGTCGGCGTTGAGCCGCGTGTACTCGCACGCGACCGGGTCGACGTCGATGCAGACCAGCCGGCGCCGGACGACAGAGATCGCGGCCAGCCCGATCTGGCCGGCCCCGCAGCACAGCTCGAGCAGCGGGCCCTCCGGGGCCTCTCGCGCCAGCTCGGCGGCCCAGCGCGACTGCTCGATGGTCCACGGCCGGGGGGTCAGCACCCGGTTGTCGTACGCGATGCGGAGGGGACCGAAGTGGACGGTCGTGGTGGTGCCGAATTCCATACCGCGCGGTACCCCATGGAGGTGTGCATGACGCCGCTCGGGGGTGGGTACTTTCGAGCGCCGGCGGCCCTGCTCCCTCGGACTCACGCAGCTCCGACGCTCTCGGCCGCCGGTGCGTTGTCCCCTGAGGATCGAGGAGATCATGAGAGCAGTCACCTGGCAGGGACGGATGGACATGCAGGTCACCGATGTGCGCGACCCAGTGATCGAGGAGCCCACCGACGCCATCATCGAGGTCAGCTCGACCGGCCTGTGCGGCTCGGACCTCCATCTCTACGACCCGCTCACGCCGTTCATGACCAAGGGCGACGTGGTCGGCCACGAGGCGATGGGCACCGTGGTCGAGGTCGGCTCCTACGTCGCCAAGCTCGCCGTGGGCGACCGGGTGGTCGTTCCCTTCAACGTCAGCTGTGGGACCTGCTGGATGTGCGAGCAGGGTCTGCACAGCCAGTGCGAGACCACCCAGAACCGTGAGCACGGCACCGGTGCCAGCCTGTTCGGCTACAGCAAGCTCTACGGCCAGGTCCCGGGCGGCCAGGCCGAGCTCCTGCGCGTCCCGTTCGCCGACTTCCTTCCGATCAAGGTGCCGGAGGGTCCGGCCGACGACCGGTTCCTGTTCCTCTCCGACGTGCTGCCGACCGCCTGGCAGGCCGTCGAGTACGCCGACGTCTCACCCGGCGGCTCGCTGCTCGTCCTCGGGGCCGGGCCGATCGGCGACATGGCCGCCCGGATCGCGCTGCATCGAGGCGTCGAGGTGATCGTGGTGGACCGGGTTCCCGAGCGGCTGGCTCGGCCTGCCGCCCGTGGCGCCGAGACGATCGAGCTCGACGAGGTGACCTCGAAGAAGCTGCCGGACGTCGTCCGCGACCGAACCGGTGGGCGCGGCACCGACGCAGTGATCGACGCGGTCGGCATGGAGGCGCACGGCTCGCCGATCGCGGAGGCCGCCCAGAAGGCGCTGGCGCTGCTGCCGAAGAAGGTGCAGGGCGCGGTGATGACCCGCGCCGGCGTGGACCGGCTGGAGGCGCTCTACCTCGCCATCGAGAGCGTCCGCCGCGGCGGCACGATCTCGATCTCCGGTGTGTACGGCGGCGCCGCGGACCCGCTGCCGATGATGCAGCTGTTCGACAAACAGGTGCAGCTGCGGATGGGCCAGGCCAACGTCCGGCGCTGGAGCGACGACATCCTGCACCTGCTGGAGGAGGACGAGGACAAGCTGGGCGTCGAGTCCTTCGCCACCCACCACCTCCCGCTGGAGGAGGCGCCGGAGGCCTACCGCACGTTCCGCGACAAGGGCGACGGAATGGTGAAGGTCGTCTTCACTCCCTGACCGAACGAAACCGACACCGGAGGTGCGAGATGCCGCAGCAGGCGTGGAGCAAGAAGCGGGAACGGCAGTACGAGCACATCAAGGAAGGCCTCGAGGACCAGGGCCGCGACGAGGACACGGCCGAGGAGATCGCCGCCCGTACGGTCAACAAGGAGCGAGCGCGCTCTGGGGAGGCGAAGCAGGCCAGCCGGACCTCGACCCAGGACATGTCGTCGTCGAAGCGGGGCGGGAAGCGCTCGCACTCCGGCTCGCAGGGCCGGACCAAGGAGCAGCTCTACGCGGAGGCCAAGAAGAAGAACATCCAGGGCCGCTCCTCGATGAACAAGGCCCAGCTCGCGCGCGCCGTCGGTCGCGGCTGACGTGCCGGAGCCGCGGGCGGTCGTCCTCGACGTCGACGGCACTCTGGTCGACTCCGTCTACCAGCACACGTTCGCGTGGGCGCGTGCGTTCCGCCGGGCGGGGCAACCCGTCGAGGCCTGGCGCATCCACCGGCACATCGGCATGGGTGGCGACCGGCTGGTCGCCGCGGTGGCCGGACAGGATGTCGAGGACGAGAGCGGGGACCGGATCCGAGAGATCTGGGAGGGGGAGTACGACGCGATCATCGACGACGTGGGTCCCCTCGACGACGCCCGCGCGCTGCTCGCCGCGCTCCGAGACCGCGGCCTCCGGATCGCGTTGGCCAGCTCGTCGATCCCCAAGCACGCCGAGCGCGCCTTCGACCTGCTCGACGCAGACACGTACGCCGACCTGACCACGACCTCGGAGGATGCCGACGAGTCCAAGCCCGACGGCGACCTGGTGGAGGTGGCGATGGAGCGGCTGGGCACCCGCAACGCCTGCATGGTCGGCGACGCGGTGTGGGACGTGGTGGCGGCCTCCCACGCGGGCATCCCGACGATCGGCCTGTGCTGCGGCGGGTACGGACGACACGAGCTGGTGGACGCCGGCGCAGTTGAGGTCTACCTGGGTCCGGGCGACCTGCTCGCCCATCTCGACGTCGGACTGGAGATCGCGTTCGGAGTTCGGACGGGCTAGTCTGGCCCCGTCATGACGCGACTGCTCCTTCGCTGCCGCAGCGAGGTCTAGCCCCCAGCCGGACCCCTCGCTGCGGAGTTGCAGTGCCCCGGCACCCGTCAGAGCACCCAGCGAGGACCCCATGACCATTCCTTCTCAGCAGCCGAGCGGTATGCCGTTCCAGCGCTACCGCGCGTTCCCCCCGATCGACCTGCCCGACCGCACCTGGCCGCACGCCACCATCACCGAGGCCCCGCGGTGGCTCTCGACCGACCTGCGAGACGGCAATCAGGCACTCATCGACCCGATGTCGCCGGCCCGCAAGCTGAAGATGTTCGAGCTCCTGGTCCGGATGGGCTACAAGGAGATCGAGGTCGGCTTCCCGGCGGCGAGCGAGACCGACTTCAGCTTCGTCCGCCAGCTCATCGAGAGCGACAAGATCCCCGACGACGTCACGATCTCGGTGCTGACCCAGGCCCGCGAGGACCTGATCGAGCGCAGCGTGCAGTCCCTGGTCGGCGTACCCCGGGCCAACATCCACCTCTACAACGCGCTGGCGCCGCTGTTCCGCCGGGTGGTCTTCCACGCCGGCAAGGACGAGATCAAGGACATCGCGGTCCGCGGCACGCAGGTGGTGATGAAGCACGCCGAGAACTACCTCGACACCACGGTGATCGGCTACGAGTACAGCCCGGAGATCTTCACCGGCACCGAGCTGCCGTTCTCGGTGGAGGTGTGCGAGGCGGTCTCCGACGTCTGGCAGCCCGAGGATGGCCGGGAGATCATCCTGAACCTGCCGGCCACCGTCGAGATGGCCACGCCGAACGTCTACGCCGACCAGATCGAGTGGTTCTCCCGGCAGCTCACCCGGCGCGAGAACACCGTGATCAGCCTGCACCCGCACAACGACCGCGGGACGGCGGTCGCGGCCACCGAGCTGGCGATGATGGCCGGCGCCGACCGGGTCGAGGGGTGCCTGTTCGGCCACGGCGAGCGCACCGGCAACGTCTGCCTGGTCACCCTGGCCATGAACCTGTTCAGCCAGGGCGTCGACCCGATGATCGACGTCAGCGACATCGACGAGATCCGGCGCACCGTCGAGTACTGCACCCAGCTGCCCGTGCACCCGCGTCACCCCTACGCCGGTGACCTCGTCTACACGGCGTTCTCCGGCTCGCACCAGGACGCGATCAAGAAGGGGCTGGAGGACCTCGACCGGCAGGCCGCGGAGCGCGGCGTCCCGGTCGGACAGATGGACTGGGAGGCGCCGTACCTGCCGATCGACCCGAAGGACGTCGGCCGCACCTACGAGGCCGTGATCCGGGTCAACAGCCAGTCCGGCAAGGGCGGCGTCGCCTACATCCTCAAGGCCGAGCACAAGCTCGACCTGCCGCGGCGCGCCCAGATCGAGTTCAGCCGGGTGATCCAGCTGCGCACCGACGAGTCCGGCGGCGAGATGACGCCCGACGAGATCTGGTCGGTGTTCCGCACCGAGTACCTCGACCGGGAGTCCCCGCTCAAGCTCAACTCGGTGCACACCAGCTCCGCCGCCGGCGAGAAGGACCAGCTCTCGGTCAACGTCTACGTCGACGGGCAGCTCGAGTCGCTCCAGGGCACCGGCAACGGCCCGATCGCGGCGTTCGTATCGGCCATCAACGAGCTCACGCAGGGCTTCGACGTTCGGGTGCTCGACTACCACGAGCACGCGTTGTCGTCAGGCGGCGACGCGATCGCCGCGGCGTACGTCGAGTGCGCGGTAGGCGACCAGGTGCTCTGGGGCGTCGGGCTGGACGCCAATATCGTCACCGCGTCGCTGAAGGCCGTGATCTCGGCGGTCAACCGGGCGGCTGTGGCAGCACCATCCGGTCCGTGACGATCGACGAGCCCTCGCGCAACGGCGACTGGTCGCCGGTGTAGACGAACCCGTAGCTCTCGTACGCCGCCCGGGCCGCGGTCGCGTCCCTGGCGACGTCGAGCTCGACCTCGTAGGCACGCCCCCGGGCCCAGTCGACGACCAGGTCGAGGACGCTCCGGGAAAGCCCGCGACCACGCCACGCCGGCTCGAGCCACATCGCGACGACGAGGATGACGCCTGGCCGCACCTCGAACCCACCGCCCAGGCCGACCGCCCGCTCGCCGTCCAGGACGAGGACGGAAGGCGCTCGCAGTCGCGCCCGCCAGTCGTCGTCGGTGAAGGCGAGCTCTCGCTCGACGGTGGAGCCGAATGCCTCGGGGGCGTCGGTCAGGCTGCGCAGCCGGACGTCCTGCCAGGTCTCGAGGTCGTCCTCGGTCGCGAAACGTACGACGGTCGAGCCCGGAGGAAGGTCGTCCATGAGGGCACCCTTTCACCCGAGACCGCTGCCGAACGACTAGATTTCCAGCATGTTGGTGTCCGAGCGGATCGGCCAGTTCTTCCTCGAGAGCGAGGCCGGTCGCGACCGGCTCGAGTACACCGAGTACGGCGCTGGCGACTCCTGGGTGGTGCTGCTGCACGGCCAGCTGATGCCGCGAAGGATGCAGCAGCCGCTGGCCCGGGCGCTCGCCGCGGAGGGGCTCCACGTGGTGACCCTCGACCTGCTCGGGCATGGCCGTTCGGACCGGCCGGCCGACCCGCTGGTCTACTCGATGACCGCGTTCGGCGAGCAGGTGATCGCGCTGCTCGACCACCTCGGTGCTCCGCAGGCGGTCATCGGCGGCACCTCGCTCGGCGCCAACGTCTCGCTCGAGGTGGCCGTGATGGCGCCCGAGCGGGTGCGCGGGCTGATCGTGGAGATGCCGGTGCTCGACAACGCGGTGGAGGCCGGCATCCTGGCGTTCGCGCCGCTGCTCTTCGCCGCGCGATTCCTGCCGTTCACGGTCAACGGCGTGCGCCTGGTGACCCGGCCGATCCCGCGCGGCATCGTGCCGTTCTGGGCGGGCATCGCCCTGGACACCCTCGACCAGCGCGCCGACTCGGTGGCCGCGGTCGTGCACGGGCTTGTTCTTCGGTCGGCTCGCGCCCTCGTCGAAGCAGCGTCGGGCGATCGCCGCGCCGGCGCTGATCGTCGGGCATCCGGCCGACCCGATCCACCCCGCCGCCGACGCCGCGATGCTGGCCGAGGAGATGCCCGAGGCGACGTTCGTGAAGGCGAGGAGCATCTTCGAGTGGCGGGTGCGACCCGACCGGTTGAACGCGGAGGCGGCCGAGTTCGCCCTCGGCTGCTGGAAGGCGAAGGCGCGCCGGAGCCGCCGTGCGGGTTCCTGAGGGCGCGCGGGGGAGAATGGCGAGGTGCCTCTCTATCGCGACGAGGCGGTCGTGCTGCGCACCCACAAGCTGGGTGAGGCCGACCGGATCGTCACCCTGCTGACCCGCCACCACGGGCGGGTGCGCGCGGTCGCGAAGGGGGTGCGCCGCACCACCTCGAAGTTCGGCGCCCGGCTCGAGCCGTTCACGCACGTCGACCTGCAACTGGCCGAGGGGCGCAACCTCGACGTGATCACCCAGGCGGAGACCCGCACGGCGTTCTCCTCCGAGCTCGGGCTCGACTACGAGCGCTACACCTCCGGCACGGTGATGCTCGAGACCGCGGAGCGGCTGGTGTCCGAGGAGAAGGAACCCTCGATCCAGCAGTTCCTGCTGCTGGTCGCAGCGCTCCGCGCGATGGCCGGCGGCGAGCATCGTCCCGGGCTGGTGCTCGACTCCTACCTGCTCCGCTCGCTGTCGGTCGCGGGCTACGCGCCGTCGTTCGACCACTGCGCCCACTGCGGCCGCGAAGGGCCGCACCGCTGGGTGAACCCGTCCATGGGTGGCGTCCTCTGCTCCACCTGCCGCCTGCCCGGCTCCGCCAGCCCGGCGGCCGAGACGATCGGCGTCCTGGGTGCGCTGCTCACCGGCGACTGGGCGGTCGTCGACGCGGCCGAGCCACGGCACCACAAGGAGGCCACCGGCCTGGTCACCGCGTTCGTGACCTGGCACCTCGAGCGGTCGCTGCGGTCGATGGAGTACGTCGAGCGGTGAAGCGCGCCGTACGCCAGCCCACGCCGCACCCGTCCGGCGCCCGCCCGCCGGCGATCCCGCAGGAGTTCGTGCCGCGGCATGTCGCGATCGTGATGGACGGCAACGGGCGGTGGGCAAAGCAGCGCGGACTGCCGCGCACCAGGGGCCACGAGAAGGGCGAGCACTCGCTCTTCGACGTGGTCGAGGGCGCCATCGAGATCGGGGTGAAGGCGATCTCGGCGTACGCCTTCAGCACCGAGAACTGGTCACGCTCGCCCGACGAGGTGCGCTTCCTGATGGGCTTCAACCGCGACGTGATCCGCCGGCGCCGCGACGAGATGCACGAGCTCGGGGTCCGGGTGCGCTGGGCCGGTCGCACGCCGCGGCTGTGGAAGTCGGTGATCCGCGAGCTCCAGGTCGCGGAGGAGCTGACCCAGCACAACGACGTGCTGACCCTCACCATGTGCGTCAACTACGGGGGCCGCGCGGAGCTCGCCGACACCGCCCGCGCGATCGCTCGCGAGGTCGCCGCCGGACGGATCAACCCGGACAAGATCGACGAGCGCACCTTCGCCCGGCACCTCTATGTCCCCGAGGTCTCCGACGCCGACCTGGTCTGGCGCACCTCCGGGGAGCAGCGGCTCTCGAACTTCATGCTGTGGCAGGCGGCGTACAGCGAGATGGTCTTCACCGACATCCTCTGGCCCGACGTCGACCGCCGGGCGCTGTGGCAGGCGATCGAGATCTACGCCAGCCGGGACCGCCGCTACGGCGGCGCCGATCCCAACCCCGGCTAGTCGCACGCCACGGGGCCGGTGTACTCGTCGACCAGGCCGTCGGCGTCGCGCAGGTGGGCGACGTACGGGGCCTGGGACCCCTTGTTCGGCACCAGGGAGAGCCACGCCTGCGCCGGTCCCCACGACTTCTCGGTGAATGACGTGCCCTTGTAGGTGCCGCCGGGACCGGAAACCGAGAAGTCGGTGGTGCGGCCGAGCGCGTCCCAGGCGACGAGCAGCGCGTACGGCGAGGTCCGGCCCACCAGGTCGTCGGGCTGGAAGAACGAGCACATGGTGCCGAGGACCCCGACGTTCTCGGTCTGCATGCGGTCCACGACGAGGCTGTCGGGCTGCCCGACGCCGAAGCAGAGCCGGCTCCCGCACGGAGCCACGTAGATCGACCGGTGCCGGGTGACCAAGCCGGAGTAGTCATAGACGGGCCGGTCGTCGACGAGGACGGACGCGGCGCCGCCCTCGCCGACCGCGAGCGCGCTGCGGGCCGGCCAAGGCTCCGAGCCGTGCAGACCAAGGGAGAGGGCGTCTGCGGTGGGCGCTGCCGGCGTGCCGTTGTCGCAGGCCATCGACGAGCGCAACCGCCACTCCCCGTCCCGGAGATCGTAGCGGGACTCGCTGCCGAGGGTGCCGTCCTCGTTGCCGAGTCGCAGCGTGGCGGAGTCCCCGTTCTCGACGAACTCCCAACGCGGCGCGTCCTGCTCGCGCGCCACCTCGGCCGGGGTCCGGCCGACCAGGTCGGGGACGAACTCGTCCTGGCCGCCGGAGAGGTCCACATGAGCGATGTGCGCACAGCTGAACTGCGGGTCGACCCCGCCCGCCGGTGCCACGGTGCGACCGTCACCGTCACCCGGGAGCACCTGGACGCCGACCACGGCGCCGCCGGCGAGCACGGCGGCGGCCGCCAGCGCCGCCAGCTTCCGGGGACGCCGCGTAGTAGGGCCCAGCCGGTCGTTGAGCTCGTCGCGCAGCCGAAGCACGTCGACGGAGCGTTCGTCCGCCGCCTCGTGCAACGCGGTGCGGAGCCGATCTTCGATGCCGCTCATACATCCTCCTCGGCCAGGACCGCGGACAGCGCCGAGATCGCCCGTGACACGGTCGACTTCGCGGTCCCAGTGGTGACCCCCATGGCCTCGGCCACTTCGTTGTAGGGAAGGTCCAGCCAGTAGCGCAGCACCAAGGCCTCGCGCTGGCGCTGCGGCAGCCGCACCATCTCGGCCAGCACCGCCGTCCGGTCTCCATGGGCGTCCGTGGTGGCCTCCGCGACGCCGACCAGGTGCCGCTTCCCCGCCGCGGTGCGTTGCCGGCGGCCGCGACTGCGCACGTCGTTGACCACGATCCGGTTCAGGTACGGCACCAGCTCGGGTTCGCGGACCCTGCTCCGGGCGGCGTACAGACGGCAGAACGCCTCTTGGGCGACGTCCTCCGGGTCCTCAGCCCCCAGAAGAGCAGCCAGTCGGACCACGCGCGCAACGTGACCGATGTAAATGGCGTCGAAGTCGCTTTCTCGAGCTGCGACCACCAGTGCTCTCACACCCCTACCTACGCACGGGAGGCCGAATGGTTGCCTCCGGCGTCACGAGCACGTCGGGCAGGTGCCGAAGATCTCCAGCGAGTGGCTCACGTCGGCGAAGCCATGCTCGTCGGCGATGGCGCGGGTCCATCGCTCGACCGTCGGGCCCTCGACCTCGACGGTGGCGCCGCAGCCCCGGCAGACCAGGTGGTGGTGATGACTGTCGGAGCAGCGGCGGTAGATCGTCTCGCCGCCCTCGGTGCGGAGCAGGTCGACCTCGCCGGCGTCGGCGAGCCGCTGCAGGGTGCGGTAGACGGTGGCCAGGCCCACCGGGTCGCCGCGCTGCCCGAGGAGGTCGTGGATCTCCTGGGCGGAGCGGAAGTCGTCGAAGGACCCCATCGCCTCGATGACCGCCCGGCGTTGCCGGGTCGGCCGCAGCGGGGGGGTCGGATCAGTGCTCGTCATAGTGATGCTCGTGGGGGGCGTGGCGATGGCCGTCGTGGACATAGTCGACGTGGTCGCCGTGCGGCACCGCCAGGTGCCCGCACTCCGGACCGTGCTCGTGGGAATGGTCCGTGGTCTCGTGCTCCTCGGACGTCAGGCTCGGGAACGGCTCGCGCAGTCGGGCCCGGTGCCGCAGCCAGATCCCGACCGGCCAGGTGATGACGAACCCGGCGAGTGACAGCAGCACGATCGTGGGGCCTGGCTGGACGTTGGCGCGGTAGGACGCCAGGGCCGAGACGACGAGACCGCCGACCGACGCGAGGGTGCCGAGCACCATGGCCGCGCCGAGCGTGGTGCGGAAGCTCCGGGTCAGCTGCTGGGCGGTGGCGACCGGCACCACCATGAGGGCGGAGACCAGGAGCAGGCCGACCGTGCGCATCGCTACGGTGACGCTCACGGCGGCCAGTACGGCGATCGCCAGGTTGTAGGCGCGAACGTTGAGCCCCACGACCTTCGCGAACTCCTGGTCCTGGGCCGCGGCGAACAGCTGCGGTGACAGGCCCACGCACACCACGATCACGAGCGCGGCCAGCCCCATCGTGATGAGTACGTCGCCGGCGGAGATCGTGGTGATCGATCCGAAGAGGTACTGCTGCAGCTTGGTCGCGCTCTGACCCGCCAGGCCGGTGATAAGTACGCCGCCGGCCAGGCCGCCGTAGAACAGCAGCGCCAGTGCGACGTCGCCGTTGGCGTGGCCGCGTTCGCGGATCACCTCGATCAGCACGGCACCGAGCACGGCGACCACGACCGCGGTCCACGTCGGTGACGCACCGGTCAGGAGCCCCAGCGCCACGCCGGTCACAGCGACGTGCCCGATGCCGTCGCCCATCAGGGCGAGCCGGCGCTGGACGAGGTAGGTGCCGACGGCGGGCGCGGCGAGCCCGGTGAAGAGGGCGGCCAGCAGCGCCCGCTGCATGAACGGCAGGGAGAACAGCTCGACGGGGCTCACGGACGACCTCCCGGGCCGAGCCGGATGTCGGGGGCGTGGTCGGAGCGGGTCCGCACGACATGGTGGTGATGCGTGTGCGGGTCGCCGAGCGAGGGCTCGTGCACGGCGTGGTCGGCCAGCGGCGCGCCGTCGAACACGATCCGGCCGTCGCGCATCACCACAGCACGGTCCACCAGCTCGCCGAGCGGCCCGAGCTCGTGGGCGACCAGCAGGATCGTGGCGCCCCGATGCTTGAGCTCGGCCAGTGCCCCGGCGAGCGCCTGCTGGTTGGGCAGGTCGACGCCCGCGGTCGGCTCGTCGAGGAAGAAGAGGTCGGGCTCGCTGGCCAGGGCGCGGGCGATGAGCACCCGCTGCTGCTGCCCTCCGGAGAGCTGCGAAACCCGGTCGGCGTGCCGGTCGGACAGCCCCACGACCTCGAGTGCTTCCCGGATCGCTTCGCGGTCGGCGCGGGACAGCGGCCGCAGCAGGCGGCGGAGGCTGAGCCGGCCGGATGCGACCACCTCCCACACCGAGGCGGGTACGCCGGAGGCCGCGGTGTTGCGCTGCGGGACGAAGCCGACCCGGTGCCAGTCGTGGAAGCGATCGAGGGGAGTACCGAAGAGCTCCGCCGTGCCACCGGTGAGCGGCCGCAGCCTGGTCAGGGCCCGCACCAGCGTCGACTTGCCGGAGCCGTTGGCCCCCATCAGGGCGACGAACTCGCCGTCCTCGACGCGCAGGTCGATGGTGCGCAGCACCGGACGACCGCCGATCGCGACGGTCAGGCCCCGGGCGTCGATCACCGGCATCCGTTCGCCCTCTCCAGCACCCCGAGGTTGCGCTCCATGAGGGAAAGGTAGTCCTCGTCGGCCGTGTCGTCGGTGAGCCCTTCGACCGGGTCGAGGACCTCGGTGGTGACGCCCGCGTCGTCCGCGAGGGTCTGGCTGAGCCGGGGCGGCGCGAGTGTCTCGGAGAAGACCGTGGTGATGCCGTCGTGGTCGATCAGCTCGTGGAGCTCGGCCAGGTCGGCGGGCGTCGGCTCGGCGTCGGGGGAGAGCCCGGCGATCGGGGCGATGTGGACGCCGTACCGACTCAGGTAGCCGAAGGCGTCGTGCGAGACCACCACCGTGTCGCGCTCGCAGTCCGACAGCCTCGAGCTGTACGCCGAGTCGAGCTCCTCCAGGTCGGCCCGGAGGTCCGCGGCGTTGGCGCGGTAGTCGGCGGCGTGTTCGGGGTCCACGTCGGCGAGTGAGTCGGCGACGGCGTCGGCGACGTCGGCCATCCGCATCGGGTCCTGCCAGAAGTGCGGGTCCAGGCCCTCGTGGCCGTGCCCCTGCTCGCCGTCCTCGTGATCGTGCTCGCTCTCGAAGGTGACCAGGTCGGCGGGCCCGGTCACGTCGAGCGTGTCGCCGGCGGCGTTCTGGTCGATCGCGTCGTCGACGGCCGGCTGGAAGTCCTTCTCGTAGACGACCAACGACGCGTCCGCGATCAGCGCGGTCTCCTTGATCGTCAGCTCCAGGTCGTGCGGCTCGACGCCTGGCCGGGCGAGCGTGTCGATCTCGGCCGCGTCGCCCGCCACCCGCTCCGTGACGTACTCCAACGGGTAGAACGCCGCCACTACCCGGGGTGACGACCCGGGTCCGGTGCCGTCGTCGGAGAACGCGGAGCAACCGGTCAGTGCCGACGCGACGCCCAGGCTTCCGGCAAGGAGAAGGGAAGTGGCCAGGGCCGGCCGTTGGTGGAGTCTGGAGCGGGTGACGGGAGACATGAGAACGATTCTCAGTGTGTTGAGAATGATTGTCAAACCTGTTACCCAGCACACTGTGCGCATGAGTGGTCGCCATTCGCATCGCGCCGACAGCCACGAGGACGACGGTTTCGAGGTACGACGAGGCCCACGGCTGGTGCTGCTCGGCGCACTTGCGGCGACACTGGTGGCTACCGTCATCGGCGCGGCGCTCGTCTGGCCGGACCGCGACAGGGCCGATGACCTGAACGACGAGGTGACGTTCCTCGCCGACGGGGTGAGCTTCGTCCGCGGCGTGGTGGACGAGGTCCAACCGGCGTGCCCGTCCCTGAACGAGCAGAACGAGAACTGCGGGCAGCTCCGGGCGACGGTCGGCGATGGGAGGGACGCCGAGGAGGTCACCGTGCCGGTTCCGCCCGAGGTGAGCGATGCGGGCCTGGAGGCGGGCGACAAGCTCAGGATGCTGCGGATCCCAGGCGCCGAAGGGGAGCCGGTGCGCTACTCCTTCTTCGGGGTCGAGCGGTCGAGCTCCCTGCTCCTGCTCACCCTCGTCTTCGTAGTCGTCGTGGTGGCGGTCGCCCGGTGGCGCGGCGTGCGCGCGCTGTTCGGGCTCGCGTTCGCCGGCATCGCCGTCCTGTGGTTCATGCTGCCGGCCTTGCTCTCAGGGGAGTCCGGGCTGTGGGTGGGGGTGGTCGGGTCCTCCGCGATCGTCTTCGTCGTCCTCTACACGACGCATGGATTCTCGATCCGGACCAGTGCGGCCGTGGCCGGCACTCTCGCAGGCATCGGCATGACCGCAGTCATCGGGTTGGTGTCGGTGTCCACGACGCATCTGAGCGGGGTCGCCGAGGAGAGCGGCATCCTGAAGTCGACTGTCGGCGACCTGGACTTCCAAGGCCTGCTCACCTGTGCCGTGATCATCGCGGGTCTCGGGGTGCTCAACGACGTCACGATCACCCAGGCGTCTGCCGTGTGGGAGCTGCGCGGCGCCGGGCCGGAGCTCACGAGGCGGCAGCTCTTCACCGCAGCCACCCAGATCGGACGCGACCACATCGCCTCGACGATCTACACGATCGTGTTCGCCTACACGGGCACCGCGCTCGCCGTACTGATGCTGATCCAGCTGTACGGCCTGCCGCTCACCGAGTTGCTCGCCACCGAGGAGATCGGCCAGGAGGTGGTGCGCACCCTCGCCAGCGCCATCGCCCTCGTCCTCGCCGTCCCGGTGACCACCGGCATCGCCGCCCTGACGGTGCCCGGCGCGCGCCGGGTCGAGACTGGCTAGTGTCCAGGGCGTGCTGGTCGTGAACAGATTCCGCGTCCCCGAGAGCGAGCGCGAGCGGTTCCGGGCCGAGGTCGCCGAGGCGCACGCAGCGTTGGCCGAGCAGCGCGGATACCTGCACGGGAGCATCGGACGCAACGTCGACGACCCGACGCTCTGGGCGTTGGTGACGACGTGGGAGAACGTCGGCGCCTACCGCCGCGCGCTGTCGTCGTACGACGTCAAGCTGCGGGCGGTGGCCCTGCTCGGCCGCGCGATCGAGGAGCCGAGCGCGTATGAGGTCGTCGAACCTGACACCGTGCTGAATGTCGGTGGAGCGCGCTCGTTAGGCTGATGACTTCGTCCGCCTGACCGGCAGCCAGCCGGCCAAGATCCGCAGGAGCTCCCTCGTGGCCAAGCCGCCCCCCACCGTCGTCGACAACGTCGTCTCTCTCGCCAAGCGGAGAGGCTTCGTCTACCCCTGCGGGGAGATCTACGGCGGCACCCGCTCGGCCTGGGACTACGGCCCGCTGGGCGTGGAGCTGAAGGAGAACATCAAGCGCCAGTGGTGGAAGTCCATGGTGCAGATGCGCGACGACATGGTCGGCCTCGACTCCTCGATCATCCTGCCGCGGCAGACCTGGGAGGCCAGCGGTCACGTCGCCACGTTCATGGACCCGCTGACCGAGTGCCAGTCCTGCCACAAGCGGTTCCGCGCCGACCACCTCCAGGAGGAGTACGCCGAGAAGAAGGGGATCGACGACCCCGACTCGGTGGACTTCGCGACCCTGGCCTGCCCCAACTGCGGCACCCGCGGCGCCTGGACCGAGCCCCGGCAGTTCTCGGGCCTGCTGAAGACCTACCTGGGCGTGGTCGAGGACGACACCGGGCTGCACTACCTGCGCCCGGAGACCGCGCAGGGCATCTTCATCAACTTCGCCAACGTGGTCACCAGCAGCCGGATGAAGCCGCCGTTCGGCATCGCGCAGATCGGCAAGTCGTTCCGCAACGAGATCACGCCGGGCAACTTCATCTTCCGCACCCGTGAGTTCGAGCAGATGGAGATGGAGTTCTTCGTCAAGCCCGGCGAGGACGAGACCTGGCACGAGTACTGGATCGACGAGCGGACCCGCTGGTACGTCGACCTCGGCATCGCCAAGGACAACCTGCGCCTCTTCGAGCACCCCAAGGACAAGCTCTCCCACTACGCCAAGCGCACCGTCGACATCGAGTACCGCTTCGGCTTCGCCGGCTCGGAGTGGGGCGAGCTCGAGGGCATCGCCAACCGCACCGACTTCGACCTCTCCACGCACGCTGAGCACTCGGGCCAGGACCTGACCTACTTCGACCAGGCGGCCGGCGAGCGCTACACGCCGTACGTCATCGAGCCGGCGGCCGGTCTCAGCCGCAGCCTGATGACGTTCCTGGTCGACGCCTACGAGGAGGACGAGGCGCCGAACACCAAGGGTGGTGTCGACAAGCGCACCGTGCTGCGCCTCGACCCGCGCCTGGCGCCGGTGAAGGTCGCGGTGCTCCCGCTCAGCCGCAACGCCGACCTCACTCCGAAGGCAAGGGACCTCGCCGACGAGCTGCGTCGCGGGTGGCACGTCGACTTCGACGACTCCGGCGCGATCGGCCGCCGCTACCGGCGCCAGGACGAGATCGGCACGCCCTACTGCGTGACCGTCGACTTCGAGACGCTCGACGACGACGCGGTCACCGTGCGCGAGCGCGACTCGATGACCCAGGAGCGGATTCCCCTGTCCGGCATCAGCGCCTACTTCGCCGAGCGTTTCGTGGGCTGTTGACGTGCGTGGGGGGCAGAATGGCCGCGTGATCCCTCGTCCGGCATCGGTCGCCGCCGCGCTCGTGCTGGCACTGGGGGTGCTTTCGGGTTGCGGCGGCGGGGACGACAGCAACGACTCCGACGACGACGGTGGGCCAAGCCCTAGTTCGGAGACGACCGCTGCCGACGAGTCCTACCTCCCGGTGCCCGACGGGGTCGACCTGACGGAGCCCGGCACCGACCTGGCGGTGGGAGAGCCGGCGATGATCGCCTGGCAGCCCCGCCAGAACCTCATCGGCGTGCTCGACGTCGCCGTGACCCGCCTGGAGAAGACGTCCTTCGCGGAGTCGTTCGAGGGCTGGGACGTGAAGGCGGAGCAGAAGCAGAGGGTCACGCCGTACTTCGTGCACGTCACCGTGGCCAACCGCGGCGACACCAACCTGAGCCAGCGGCCGGTCCCGTTGTACGCCCTCGACAGCGACGACACCCTCGTCGAGGCCACGAAGTTCACCGAGGAGTTCAAGCCATGTCCGGGAGGCGTGCTCCCGAAGGGCTTCTCGAACAACGACACCACCGATGTGTGCATGGTCTACCTGATCGGTGAGGGCCTCGAGCTCGACGGTGTGCGGTTCCGCCCCGACGAGAACTTCGACCCGATCACCTGGACCGGTCCGATCGAGCGGATCGAGCAGCCCAAGAAGGACAAGAAGAAGAAGGGCGACGGCGGCGAGACCCCCCGCTGACCCGCATTTTGGGCGCCCGGCCGGCGTTCACGGACAATGGCCACATGGCCGTGCCCACCTCACTGACCCTCGGGTCGCTGCGCGTCGAGACCCCTGTGGTGCTCGCGCCGATGGCGGGCATCACCAACGCGGCCTACCGCCGCCTCTGCGCTGAGCAGGGTGCGGGCCTCTACGTCTGCGAGATGATCACGTCCCGCGGCCTCGTCGAGCGCGACGACACCACGCTGAGCATGCTGGTCTTCGACGAAGCCGAGTCGGTCCGCTCGGTGCAGCTCTACGGCACCGACCCGGTCTACGTCGGCAAGGCGGCTGAGATCCTCTGCGGCGAGTACGGCGTCGCCCACATCGACCTGAACTTCGGCTGCCCGGTGCCCAAGGTGACCCGCAAGGGCGGGGGCGGCGCGCTGCCGTGGAAGCGCCGGCTGCTCGGCCAGATCCTGGAGCACGCCGTCGCCGCCGCCACGCCGTACGACGTGCCGGTGACCATGAAGACCCGCAAGGGCCTCGACGACGACCACCTGACCTACCTCGATGCCGGGCGCATCGCCGAGGAGTCCGGGTGTGCCGCGATCGCGTTGCACGGGCGGACCGTGGCGCAGGCCTACTCGGGCGCAGCCGACTGGAACGCCATCGCAGCCCTGGTCGACCACGTGAACATCCCGGTGCTCGGCAACGGTGACATCTGGGAGGCCGCCGACGCGATCCGGATGGTCGAGGAGACCGGTGCGGCCGGCGTTGTGGTCGGCCGCGGCTGTCTCGGGCGCCCCTGGATCTTCCGCGACCTGGCGGCGGCTTTTGCCGGGAAGTCGGTCGCCACTTTGCCCCATATGGGAGAAGTGGCAGAAATGATGCGCCGGCACGCCGAGCTGCTCTGCGAGCACATGGGCGAGGACCGCGGCTGCAAGGAGTTCCGCAAACACATCTCCTGGTATCTCAAGGGTTTCGCCGCCGGTGGCGAGATGCGTCGCTCGCTGGGTCTGATCGACAGTCTCGCCTCGTTGGACGCTCTTTTGAGCGGGCTGAGCCTCGATGAGCCGTTCCCGGTGGCCGAGCTGGGCACGCCCCGGGGCCGCCAGGGGTCGCCCCGCAGCCGCGTCGTACTCCCCGACGGATGGCTCGACGACACCGACGGAACCGGCTGTTCCCAGCGCGAGGATGCAACCGAAGTAACCGGTGGGTGACTCGGAACACGCCCAAAAAGGTGGTTGCAGATTCACCAAGCGGCCTCTTGATCTGCTTTAGTCGTTGATTCGTGCCCGGTCATCACCCATGACTGGGCATGGTCCTGAACGCAACAGCAAAGGAATCAACGCTGTGGCACAACATCGCCACAAGCGGGAAACCAATGCCCGCCGCCTCAACCCATTTCGGGTCGGGGCAGTCACCATCGCCGCACCCCTCGCTCTCGTGGCCACCGGCTCCGCCGTCGGCTTCGGTGTGATGAACGCGAGTCCTCCGACCGAGGACCTGTTCTCGGCGACCCTCACCAACGCGACCGCCGCCGACCTCGGCGAGGATGCAGATTCCCGGGGCGGCGAGTCGCTGTCCCGGAGCGCCCCGGCCCGGATCGAGCGCGAGCCGACCAAGGTCGAGCAGATGATGGCCGGCCGCGAGGTGAAGGCCGCCATCAAGGCCGCCGACACCAAGAAGTGGACGACCGCGCCGCTCAACCTGTGGGACCAGCCCGGTGAGCAGGCCAAGAAGCTCGGCGAGCTCGACGAGGGCAAGCGCGTCCTCGTCACCGGTCGGGCCCTCTTCGACCGCGTCGAGATCGTCGTCGACGGCGAGGCCCTCTGGGTGACCGCCGGTTACCTCTCGACGGAGGAGCCGTTCACGATCGGCGGCGACTGCACCAACGGCAGCGCGGTGGAAGCCGGCGTCAGCGAGAACATCGTGAAGGTCCACCAGGCCGTCTGCGCCGAGTTCCCCGACATCAACACCTACGGCACGTTCCGCGGTGACGGGGAGCACGCCCAAGGGATCGCCGTCGACATCATGGTCTCCGGAGCCGAGGGCTACCAGGTCGCGGAGTTCGTCCGCAAGTACTACCAGGAGCTGGGCGTCAACTACATCATCTACTCCCAGCACATCTGGTCGGTCGAGCGCGCCTCAGAGGGCTGGCGGGCGATGTCGGACCGTGGGTCCACCACCGCCAACCACTACGACCACGTGCACGTCACGACGTACTGACGCACGCAGTAGTCTCCGGGCGATGGACGCCCTCGACCTGTACGACGACGCCGCCCGCGAGCGGCGGGTCGTGGAGCCGCCGAAGCGGGTGGATGCGCCGGTGCGCACGCCGTTCGAGCGCGACCGGGCCCGGGTCGTCCACGCTGCCGCGTCCCGGCGGCTGGCCGCCAAGACCCAGGTCGTGGGGCCGCAGAGCGACGACTTCGTCCGCAACCGGCTGACCCACAGCCTGGAGGTCGCCCAGGTGGCGCGGGACCTGTCCCGGGCGCTGGGCAGCCTGCCCGACATAGCCGAGACCGCCGCGCTTGCCCACGACCTCGGCCACCCGCCGTTCGGCCACAACGGCGAGCGGGTGCTGGCCGAGCTGAGCGAGTCCTGTGGTGGCTTCGAGGGCAACGCCCAGACGCTCCGGCTGCTCAGCCGGCTGGAGTCCAAGACGTTCGATGCCGACGGTCGCTCGGCCGGCCTCAACCTCACCCGGGCGACCCTCGACGCCTGCACGAAGTACCCCTGGCCCCGCGGCGGTGGCCCGGACCCGGCCAAGTTCGGGGTCTACGACGACGACAAGCCGGTCTTCGGCTGGCTGCGTGAGGGCGCGGTGAGCGGCGGTCGCTGCATCGAGGCGCAGATCATGGACCTCGCCGACGACGTCGCCTACTCGGTGCACGACGTCGAAGACGGCACGGTCGCGGGCCGCGTCGACCTGACCCGTCTCGACCGGCCGGCGGTGTGGGAGACGGTGCGCGGGTGGTACCTCCCCGACGCCGACGACGACGTGCTCGACGAGGTGCTCGAGGGGCTGGCCATGGTGGGGAGCTGGCCCACGACGGCGTACGACGGCAGCCGGCGCAGCCTGGCCGCGCTGAAGAACCTCACCAGCGACCTGATCGGGCGGTTCTGTGGCGAGGTCCAGCACGCGACGTTCGCGGCGAGCGACGGCCCGTTCGTGCGCTATGCCGCCGATCTGGTGGTGCCGGAGGCGACCCGGCTCGAGATCGCGGTGCTCAAGGGCGTGGCCGCCCACTACGTCATGCAGGCCGAGGACCGGATGACGGTGATGGAGGCCCAGCGCGAGCTGGTGGCCGAGCTGGTGGCCGCGCTCGTCGACCGGGCGCCGGATGCCCTGGATCGGCAGTTCGCGGACGACTGGCAGTCGGCGGCGGATGACGCATCCCGGCTGCGGGTCGTGGTCGACCAGGTGGCCTCGCTCACCGACGCGAGCGCGCTCGCCTGGCACACCAGGCTGGTGTCCACTGGTGGCTGAACCTCTCGTCTGGCTCCCGTTCGAGCCCGACCAGCTCGGCGACCCGCCCAGCGGGCTCCGCTACGAGGTCGTCGACCCGACCGAACAGATTCCCGACTCGGTGGGCGAGGTCCGCTTCTACGTCCCGCCGTACGCCGTGGGGTCGGGCGTCGCCGACGTGATCGACCGGATGACCTCGCTGGAGGTGGTGCAGACACTCACCGCTGGGGTCGACAACCTCGCGGCCCGGATCCCCGACGGTGTCACGCTGTGCAGCGGCCGTGGCATCCACGACGCGTCGACGGCAGAGCTCGCCATCGCTCTCACGCTGGCGTCACTGCGGGGGATCCCGGAGTTCGTGCGGGCCCAGGAGCGGCACGAGTGGACGTTCAAGTGGCGCCCGGCGTTGGCCGACAAGCGGGTGCTGCTGGTCGGCCACGGCGCGATCGGCGCGGCCATCGAGGCCCGCCTGGCGCCGTTCGAGGTGGAGATCGTCCGGGTCGCCCGGTCCGCGCGCGACGGTGTGCACGCGATCGACGAGCTGCCGGCTCTGCTGCCCGACGTCGACGTGGTGATCCTCTGCCTGCCGCTCACCGACGCCACCCGTGGGCTGGTCGACGCGGACTTCCTGGCCCGGATGCGATCCGGCGCCCTGCTGGTCAACGTCGCCCGCGGCGCCGTGGTGGTGACCGACGACCTGGTGGCGGCACTGCACGACGGACGGGTCCGCGCGGCCGTCGACGTGGCCGAGGAGGAGCCGCTCCCCGAGGACAGCCCGCTCTGGTCCGCGCCCGGCCTGCTGATCTCTCCCCACGTTGGCGGCGCGAGCAGCGCCATGTGGCCGCGTGCCCACCGCATCGTGCGCGACCAGCTGCATCGGTACGCCGCCGGCGAGGCACTGTTGAACATCGTGAACGGTCCGTCGTAGCCCGGTCGTAGACTCCGCAACGTGGCAGGCCGGATCCGTGACGACGACATCGCAGCGGTGCGTGAGAAGGCCCGGATCGACGAGGTCATCTCGTCCTACGTCACGCTCCGCAAGGCCGGCGGCGGCTCGCTCAAGGGGCTGTGCCCGTTCCACGACGAGAAGTCGCCGTCGTTCCATGTCACGCCTTCGCGCGGCTTTTTCCATTGCTTCGGCTGCCAGGCTGGCGGCGACGTCATCAGCTTCCTGATGCAGATCGACGGACTCAGCTTCACCGAGGCGGTCGAGCGGCTCGGCGACAAGTACGGCGTCCAGCTCCGCCGCGAGGATGGCGACATCCGCGAGGACCGGGTGAAGGGCCCCCAGCGGCGCCGGCTGATCGAGGCGCACGCCGCGGCACAGGAGTACTACGCCGGCCAGCTCGGCAGCCCCGACGCGCTGCAGGCCCGGCAGTTCCTCGACGAGCGCGGCTTCGACCAGGCCGCAGCAGACACGTTCGGAGTCGGGTTCGCCCCGCGGGACGGCGAAGCGTTGACGAAGCACCTCCGCGAGCGCGGCTTCACCCAGGAAGAGGTGGTCGCGGGCGGACTGGTGGCGATCGGGCGGTCGGCGTACGACCGGTTCCGCGGCCGGCTGCTGTGGCCGATCCGCGACTCCAGCGGCGACACCATCGGATTCGGCGCCCGACGCATCTTCGACGACGACAAGATCGAGGCGAAGTACCTCAACACGCCCGACTCACCCATCTACAAGAAGAGCCAGGTGCTCTACGGCATCGACCTGGCCCGACGCGAGATGGCGCGCTCCTCGCAGGCGGTCGTGGTCGAGGGCTACACCGACGTGATGGCCTGCCACCTCGCCGGCGTGAAGACCGCGGTCGCGACCTGCGGCACCTCCTTCGGCGACGACCACGCCCGGGTGCTGCGCCGGTTCCTGCACGACCACGAGGAGTTCCGGGGCGAGGTGATCTTCACCTTCGACGGCGACGCGGCCGGGCAGAAGGCGGCGCTGCGGGCGTTCGGGGGCGACCAGAACTTCGTCTCCCAGACCTACGTCGCGGTGGAGCCCGACGGCATGGACCCGTGCGACCTGCGGATCAAGCAGGGCGACGCCGCGGTCCGCGAGCTGGTTGCCCGCCGGGTGCCGCTCTACCGGTTCGTGCTGTCCAACGTGGTCTCCCGCTACGACCTCGACCGGGCCGACGGCCGCATCGACGCGCTCCGCGAGGGCGCGCGGCTGGTCTCCAGCATCCGCGACAAGTCCAAGGTCGACGCGTTCGCCCGCGAGATCGCCGGGATGGTCGGGATCGACGTCGAGGAGGCCAGGTCGGAGGTACGCCGCGCCGCGCGCCGCCCGGCCACGGCGCCGACCACCCACCACCGCCCCGACGAGCCCGTGCCCGCCGAGCAACCCGCGCGCCCCGCCCTACCCGACCCGCGTGAGCCGCGGTTCTCGATCGAGCGGGAAACCCTCAAGCTGGTGATCCAGCACCCGATGGCGATCGGCCGGACCACTGCAGACATCGGGCCCAACGACTTCACCCACCCCACCTACCGCGCGGTCTGGGAGCTGGTGGCGGCTGCGGGCGGTCTGGCCGCCGGCAGCGCCGACACCGGCTGGGCCACCAACCTGCGCGCCTCGGCCACCGACCCCACCGTGGAGTCCGCGGTCAGCGAGCTCGGCGTCGAGCCCCTGCTCACCGCGAAGGAGCCCGACGCGGCGTTACGTCGGTCTGCACGTCTTCCGGCTGCTCGAGCTCACGGCACTGCGCCGGATCGCCGAGGTGAAGTCGCGTCTCCAGCGGACCAACCCGGTCGAGCAGGCCACGGAGTACAACAAGATGTTCGGGGAGCTCGCCGCCCTCGAGCAGCACCGCCGCACGCTGCGCGACCGGATCGCGGGGACCGAGTGAGACTGCGTCGCCGCCCGGAGCTGGCGGTCGGGCCGGGGGAGCGGCTGCTGGCGTGGACGACCACGGACGAAGGCACCGTCGTCGGCGGCACCCGCGACGCGCTCTACCTCCCCGAGCGGCTGCCCTGGGAGCAGGTCGAGGCCGCTGACTGGAACCAGGACAGCTCGACGTTCCGGGTCCGCGAGGTCGGCACCTGGGGCAACCCACGGCAGGAGCACGAGTTCACGATCGAGGAGCCCGGCCGGCTGCTGCAGCTGGTTCGCGAGCGGGTGACCGCGAGCGTGGTGCTGCAGCGGCACGTCCCCGTCCGGGGCGATCGGGGCGTCCGGGTGATCGCCCGCCGCGCGCCCGGCAAGCACGAGGAGCTGAGCTGGGTCTACGAGTTCGACGAGGGTGTCGATCCCGACGACCCCGAGGTACGCCGAATCGCGGCGGAGGCGCTGGTCGCCGCCCGCGAGGAGCTCGGTGCCTCCTGACCGATCTCGATTTCGAGCGGAGCGGCCCGCTTGCTAACCTTTCGGCTGCATCGATCCCCTGTAGCTCAACTGGCAGAGCATTCGGCTGTTAACCGGAGGGTTGTTGGTTCGAGTCCAACCGGGGGAGCATCAGCAGCAGGTCAGAGGCCCAGTCCCAGGCTCGGGACTGGGCCTCTGCCGTTGTCGGACGGCGGTTTGGACGGCAGTTCAGCCGGCCCTCGCGCGTCGGCTATCGCGTCGAGCGCCGCGACACGCCCGGTACCGACGGTTGTTCGCGCGGGGTCAGAGGTCGAGCGGGCGAAGCACTCGATCAATGCCGTGTGCCACCTGGCGGTTGCCGCGGTTGACGTCGAGCTTGCGCGGGAGGACCTGGGGGTCGCGGGCGTCCGGGTCCCGATCGTTGAGCGTGACTTCGTGGCCGACGTCGATGCGGATTCGTCCGCCCTGTGCGGTCTTGACCCGCTGGCCGTCGGCGGCGAGGACCTTGTCGGAGACCAGGGTCTTGCCCGGCACGACGTGGTAGAGGAGCACTGTCTCGATCGTGTCGATACCGAGCCGGGCGACCTGCTTGAACGCCTTGGCCTCGTTCTTTGGTTTGTAACCCTTCAGTGATCGGACCAGGTACTTGAAGGCCTGGTCGGTGGGCACGAATGCGGTGAGTCGCTGCCTACCGTCGGCGAGGAGGCTTACCGGGCTGTTGGGCTTGGCTTCCAGGACGGCGAGGACCGCCTTTTCGGTGATGTCGAAGTCGAACGGGTTCGTGTCGAGGCTGGTGCCGTCGGCGGCTAGGACCTCAGCGAGGCTGCGGGTGCCCGTCGGGGCGGCCTCGGCGCTGGCTGGCACGGTCATCAGCGCGCCGAGCGCAATGCTGGAAGCCGCAACGGTGGCGGCGAGTTTCATTCTCATGTTGGTGCTCTCCTTTTGATCGATGGTTTGTGTAGTGAGATCAGACGCTGACCCCCTGTGAGCGGGAGGTGTGCGGCATCAGGGCGCTGGTGCGGTTGATCAGCCAGACGCCGGAGAGCCCGACGAGTGCGTAGACCACCCGGGTGAGCACGCTTGTCTCGCCGAAGTCGAGCCCGATCAGGGCAGCGACGAGATCGAATTCCGCAATCGCCACCAGGCCCCAGTTCAGGGCACCGACGACTAGTAGTGCTCCGGCGGCATGTACAGCCTGTTCATGTTTCCTCCCGAACTTGTTGAGGGTTTGTCGAGGTTTACTGTGTGGGTCGCCCACGGCGCTTGTCAAGCGTTTGTATGGATTACGTCGAGGTTGTGTAGAGTGCAGACGTGGACGCGGTGATGAGGATCGGCGAGCTCTCCCGCCGCACCGGCGTCTCTCCGGAACTGCTTCGGGCCTGGGAACAGCGCTATGACCTGCTGCGCCCCTCTCGCTCGCCGGGCGGCTTCAGGCTCTACTCCGCTGATGACGAAGCGCGGGTGCGGAGGACGACTGCTCTGATCGCTGACGGTCTCTCCGCCGCCGAAGCAGCCGGCCTCGCGGCGGGGGTCATCGCCCGGGAGCGTGAACCCGCAGAGGAGCAGCCGCTGGTCGAGGAACTCGCTGCCGGTCTGGCCGCGGCCCTCGACGGTTTCGACGCGGCCGGGGCGCATGCTGCGCTGGATCGCCTGCTCGCCACCGTCTCGGTCGAGGTCGTGCTCACCGACGTCCTGATCCCGTACCTGCGCGAACTCGGTGAACGGTGGGCGGTAGGCGAGGTCACCGTGGCCCAGGAGCACTTCGCCTCGAACCTGGTTCGGGGCCGCCTGCTCGGGCTGGCAGCAGACTGGGGCGCTGGCGGGGCGTCCACCGCCGTGCTCGCCTGCCTCCCTGGGGAAGCCCACGACCTTGGGTTGATCTTCCTGGGCATCCTGATGGCCCGCCGTGGTTGGCAGGTGACGTTCCTGGGAGCTGAGACCCCCTTCGACACCTTGCACAACGCCGCGGCCAGGCTACGCCCGAGCCTGGTCGTGCTGGCGACGGTCGACCCAGCCTTGTTCCACCAGCACGCAGACGCCATCGCCGCCTTGGCAGCGTCGACGCCGGTGGCCGTCGCCGCGCCCGTGGCCGAAACATCCATGGCCGCCACAGGCGCGCAGCCGCTGAGCGGCCAGATCATTGAGGTCGCGGCAACCCTGGCCAGATGACCATCCAGGACCTTGGCTGGATCGGCATCGACGGAATCCCCGCCGCCAACAGCCCTGTGCGAACCTACATCGGCGGCCGGTCCCCGGATGGTTGTTGGTTCGAGTCCAACCGGGGGAGCAAGAAGCGCCGGGCGCGTCCCCGACGGACGCGCCCGTTGTCGTTCCCGCCGCTTCACTTCCCCAGCGGCCCGATCTGGGAACCGTCGTACCCGAGGTGTGCCGCTTCCTCGACCTTGTCGTCCCAGGCCTTCTCCGCATCGAGGATCGCCGCGGCGTTCTCCTCGGCAAAGTCTCTGATCACCGGAGCGAGGTCCATGATCGACCGCTCGTAGACATCGCGACGGCATGCCCAGTCGGCGTTGATGACTTCCTGCTCGGCGCGCAGCAGGCGTTGCCAATGCGGGCTCGCGACGGCGGGATCGGCGTCGGATGCCGGGATCTGGTCGAGGTCGGCCGGCACGAGACTCGACATGGCCACCCCAAGATCGGCGTACGGACTCTTGTTGTCGACGAGCACAGAGATGTCCGCGTGGTCCATGCAGGACGTAAATGCCCGGACGTCCCCGCCGAGCTCCTGGCCTGCCTTGGTCATGAGGACGAACCACTGGTCGATCAGGTCTTGGGCCAACGGTGGCACCGCGGCTGTCCCGGCAGCGTCGTCGGAGGTCCGTGGAGTGGCGCTGAAGCACCGGGAGGCCGCTGCCTCGCGGTCCGGCGGCATCCGGCCTTCGGCGCTGAGCGCCGCCTCGACGCGCATGGACGGCAACTGAGGCATCACGTCTTCCGACTTGAACCTTGCGTGCGGTTCCGCAAACCAGACAGTCGACGTCAGCGCGTCGACCGGCGTGGCGTAAGGACGAAGGATGGACCAGTCCCAGTCCGGGAACCCTTCGTCCTCCATGCAGGCATCCATCGCGCCGTTCAGCGCGTACGCCGCGACCACTCCGCCCGCATTGCGCTGGCGCTCGGTCCCGACGAACCTCTCGTACAACACTGCCGCTTCGTGCCTGACGTCCTCGGGCGTCGACATGTCGCGCACCTCGATCGTCGAAGACGAGGAAGGTTGTCTATCTACTACGGCGCCCACTCCGGCGACGACGACCAACGCACAGGCCGCTCCGACGATGCTGAGGGTGCTCTTCATCTTGGTTCGCACACTAGGCACCCCGCGGCGGCCACCGTCGTGACTTCGTGAACTCTTACCCCAATTGCGAGGGCCGGCGCGCCCGTTGTCGTTCCCGGGTGCGCGTACCGTCGGAAGCATGCAGCGAGCCTCCAGGCGTCGCGCCTACTTCTGGCTGATGGGCATCTGCATCCTGCTCATCGTCCTAGCCTGGAACGTGGTCCGGTTCTGGTCGACGACTGCCGCGGTGGTGATGAGCATCGTCGCTGCGGTGATCCCGCCCACCGCGGCGATCATCGGGAACGTCGGTGCACTCGACGACTCCGCGCGTCGCGCAGGGGACGAGGACTGAGCGAGCGGGTTAATCGGCTCCGCGGATGGTCATCCGCGAGATCTTGTCTCCGGTGGTGTCGAAGGCGAACTGGCTCAGTCCGTTCGCGTGGGTGCTGCGCCAGTCGGCAACCACCACGACCCGGTCGCCGTCGGCCTCGACGCGCTGGACGTCCATGGTCCCCGTCGCGCCGATGAACTCGTTGTCGCTCCACTCCTTGATGGCGGCGCGACCCGTGAACTCACGTCCCCAGTCGTCGACCACCCCACCTTCGGTGAAGGCGTCGAGGAACGCGGTCTCGTCATGAGCGTTGACGACCTCGACGAAGTGCTTGACCGGGCTGGGCAGCTGGCTCATGTCTGCGACGCTAGTCGCCCCAGCCCATCGGGAACACCTCGAACCCCGCCGCCATGCCGACGCCCAGGCGCTGGCCGGTCTGGCGGCCGAAGCCCTCGAGGAACTCGCGGGCGTCGAAGTTCTCCCAGCCCAGACCCTCGATGTACGCCGCATGCGCCTCGAGCGAGGCCACGCCGGCGTCGAAGGTGTCGGTCGTGTCGACGGCGTGGGTGGTGTTCGGGGAGCCGAACGCCCACACCTCCCGGACCTTGCCCCACGGCTCGAGGCCGTCGGTGAGCTGGTCGGCGAAGACCCAGCGGTTGCCGGCGTCGCGGACCGCGTCGAGGACGGCGCGGCCCACCGCGATGTGGTCGGCCTGGTTGAGGTTGCGGCCGCCCCAGGTGTCGCGGAAGTTGCCGGTGATCACGATGTCGGGACGGTGCCGGCGGACCTCCCGGGCGATCGCTGCCCGCAGCGGTACGCCGTACTCGAGCACCCCGTCGGGCAGGCCCAGGAAGTCGACGGTGGGCACGCCCACGATCCGCGCGGACTCGACCTGTTCGGCCTCCCGGACCCGGCGGCACTCGTCCGGCTCCATTCCGTCGATGCCCGCCTCACCGCTGGTGACCATGCAGTACGTGACGGCCTTGCCCTGACCGGTCCAGCGGGCGACCGCGGCAGCAGCGCCGAACTCCATGTCGTCGGGGTGGGCCACCACGCAGAGGGCGTTGTTCCAGTCCTCGGAGAGCGGCTCAAGGGGTTCGATTTCCATGTGCCGAGCATGCCGTACGCGCGGCACGAGCCACGAGTATGGCGTCGCAAGTGATGGAAACCACGGGTGCCGGTGATATTTTGGCCGACGGCTCGGGCTCTGAACGCTGCCCACCCGACCGTTCACTCCACCATCCGAGGTTCACCATGTCCGACGGACGCCGACGCGGCGGGGCTCGTCGCGCGCCGAAGTCGCACCGGATTCCGCGGGCCACGAGCGGTGGTGGGGGCGGAGAGCGATCCCGAGGTGGTTCTCGGGCGCTGCGGCCGCGCGGGCGGCGTACGCACGGCCTCCCCGGCACGCTCGGCATGACGTTCGTTGGCGCCATGTTCCCCGGGTCCGGATATCTCTACGCCGGCCGCAAGGCTCTCGGTGCGGTCATTTTGGTCGCGTGGCTGGCCCTTCTGGGAACTGCGGCGTGGTACTTCCGCGACGGCATCCAAAGCGTGCTCGACCTGGCCTTCGACCCGACCCGGCTGAAGCTCTTCGCCGGCGCGCTGATCGCCGGGTTGGTGGTGTGGGCGTTCGTGGTGTTCACGTCGTACCGCCTGGTCCGGCCGAGGGACCGACCCCGCTCGCACACGGTCGTGGGCAACCTGCTTGTCGTGGCGCTCTGCCTCGTGATGACCTACCCGGTCGTGACCGCCGCTCGTAACGTGCTGGCCCACGCCGACTTCGTGGAGACGGTCTTCAGCCACAACGAAAGCGCAACCACCCCGGAGGGCCGGACCAAGGAGAACCCCTGGGCCGGCACCGACCGGGTCAACGTGCTGCTGCTCGGTGGTGACGGCGGCGAGGGCCGGACCGGTGTGCGCACCGACACCGTGATCCTGATCAGCATGAACACCCACACCGGCAAGACGGTGATGTTCAGCCTGCCCCGCAACATGATGAATGCGCAGTTCCCGGAGGACAGCCCGCTGCACGACGAGTACCCGTACGGCTACACGGGCGCCGAGGATCCGGCGTACTACATGCTCAACGCGATCTATGGTCAGGTGCCGGTCAACTACCCCGGCATCCTCGGCAAGAGCGACAACGAGGGCGCGGACGCGATCAAGCAGGCGGTCTCCGGCAGCCTCGGGGTCCCGGTCGACTACTACGTGCTGGTCAACCTCGAGGGGTTCAAGGAGATCGTCGACGCGATGGGCGGGATCACCGTCAACATCAACGAGCCGGTCGCGATCAACGGCAACACCGACGCGGGCATTCCGCCGACCGACTATCTCGACCCCGGGCCTGACCAGCACCTCGACGGATTCAAGGCGCTGTGGTTCGCCCGGGGTCGCTGGGACTCCGACGACTACGCCCGGATGGACCGGCAGCGTTGCACGGTCGACGCGATCATCGACGCTGCCAACCCGATGACGCTCTTCCGCCACTACACCGACCTGGTCAAGGCGGGGAAGGACGTCGTCTACACCGACATCCCCCGCGACCTGGCGCCGGCGTTCGTGGAGCTGGCGCTCAAGGTCAAGGACGCCAAGACCAAGTCGGTCGTCTTCAAGCCCTCGGAGAACTTCTCCTCCAGCGACCCCGACTTCGACTGGATGCAGGAATCCGTACAGAAGGCGCTGCACCCACCCAAGCGCGACCCGGACAAACCCAAGAAGGAATCCACGAGCGAGGACGCTCAGGACGCCTGCGCCTACAACCCGACCGACGAGGTCGTCGCCAGCGAGTGAGCGCCGGTCCTACTTCGAGGGCTCGGGCACGTTGCACTTGACCTTCGGGTTGACCCCCAGGTAGTTGAGCGGCCCGGCGATCACGGTCAGCACCGTGTCGCTGGTCGTCTTGCAGTTGACGTCGCGGTCGTCGCCGAAGTATCCGCGTTGGGCGGCAGCGATCACCCCGATGATCAGCCAGATCACGACGATCAGCCCGAGCAAGCCTCGTCCACGCATGTCCCACCCTCTCGTTAGCGCCCCCGGTGCCCCGAGGGCGCTGCTGGGATGCGCCCGGCTCGCCGAGTAGGGTCACGGACACCTCGGGGAGGTAGCTCAGTTGGTCAGAGCAGAGGACTCATAATCCTTGGGTCGCGGGTTCGAGCCCCGCCCTCCCTACCGGTCAGACCAGCAGACGCATCGTCTCGGGGACGCCCTCGCCCTGCTGTGCCCGCTCCACCAGCTCCTGGAGCGCGGTGAGCGCGACGTTCAGGGAGAGCGGGCCGAACGAGACCCGGGCCACGCCGAGCTCCTCGAGCCGCGCCAGCGGTGGGGTGCCGGGGATCGCGATCGTGGTGAGGCGCTGCGGCCCGAACGCCTCGACCAGCGTGGCCACCTGCTCCTCGTCGAGGAACGCCGGCACGAAGACCAGCGGAGCACCGGCGTCGAGGAACGCCCGGCCGCGCTCCAAGGAGGCGGCGAGGTTCTCCGCGGGGTCGCCCTTGCGGTTGAGCGAGAAGGCGTCGGTGCGGGCGTTCAGCACGAAGTCGACGCCCTCCTGCTCGGCGACCTTCATGATCGCCTCGACCTGGGCGGCCGCCTCCGCGACCGGCTTCATCTGGTCCTCGATGTTGGCGCCGACGACGCCGATGCCGATCGCCCGGCGTACGGTCTCGGCCGCGTCGCCGTAGCCACCCTCGAGGTCGGCGGTCACCGGAAGGTCGGTGCTGTCGACGATCCGCTTGACCGCGGCGAGCATCTCGTCGACGGGGATGTTCTCGCCGTCCGGATAACCGTGTGCCGCGGCGATCGAGTGGCTCGCTGTCGCCAGGGCCTTGGTGCCCTCGGTGCCGGCCACCACCTTGGCGCTGACCACGTCCCAGACGTTGACGACGGTGAGCAGCGCAGGGTCACGGTGGAGCCTCAGCAGCTCGGTTGCACGGTCTTGGGTTCCTTGGTCGGCCATGTCCCCAGCCTGCCACCCTCAGGCCAGTCCGGCGATCCGGTAGCCACCGTCTTCTTGGACCAGCTGGAGCCGAACCGTCTCGGTCACCTTGCCCGCACCGCGCTTGTTGTAGCTGTAGGTGTACTCGACGGTCAGGTTGTCCGGGTCGGCCTCGACATCGAGGATCCGCGGGTTCGTCACGGTGCCCCAGAAGCCCGTGTAGCCGTCGATGCCGCCGCTGGACTCCTGGTACGCCGGGGTCAGCAGCGCGAAGCCCGCGTCGGGGTCGCTGGAGGCCGTAGCGACGTAGTCCTGGGCGAACTGCTCCATCTCGGCCTTGTCGGCCGGGGCCGGCCCGGGGGGATCCGAACCCTCCTCGGACCGCTGGCTCGTCGGGTCGGCCGACGGTGTCTCAGGCGAGTCCTGGTTGTTGTAGTAGAAGAGCAGCCCGATCATCACCACGAGGGCGATGACTCCCGCGCCGATGAGCCAGGGGAGCACGCCGCCCGAGCGCCGGGTACGGCGGGCGGGGGCAGGGGTGGGAACGGGGGTGGGCTCAGGTGGCGGTGCAGGGGGAGGGTCGGCCGGCGCCGGAGTCATGACCTCGGTCGGGTAGTCCGGCTCGTCCGCCAGCGGCGGCACCACACGCAACGGCGCGACCGGCGTCCGATCGGGCGCGGCGGCGCCAGGACCGGAGTGCAGGAACTCGGAGACCTCTGCCATCGACCAGCGCTTGGCCGGGTCGTGGGTCATCGAGGACGCAACGAGCGGCGCCAGCCAGCCGGCATCGTCGAGCCGCGGTGGCTCCTCGTGGACGATTCGGTAGAGCGCGCCGAGCACGTTGCCGCCCACGTCGTACGGCGGCCGGCCGGACAGCGTGTGGAAGAGGGTGGCGCCGAGCGACCAGACGTCGCTGGCGGGTGTGGCCTGCTCGCCCGACGCGACCTCCGGTGCGAGGTACGCCGGCGAGCCGGTGACCAGCCCGGTCTGGGTCAGGTTGGCGTCCGCTTCGGCGCGGGCGATGCCGAAGTCGGAGAGCTTCACATGGCCCTCGGCGGTGACCAGGATGTTGGACGGCTTCACGTCGCGATGCACGACGCCGGCGCTGTGCGCGGCGCTCAGCGCCTCGGCCGCCTGGGCCAGGAGCGGGGCGGCGTCGTCCGGCGGCATCGGTCCCCGGTCGCGGATCAGCTCGGCGAGGGTGTGCCCGTCGACGTACTCCATCACCAGCCACTGCTGGTCGTCGTGCTGGACGAGGTCGAAGACGGCCACCACGTGGGGGTGGTTGAGCCGCGCGGCGATCCGGGCCTCCCGCTCGGCGCGCACCAGGTCCGGGCTGGTCCCGCCGGGCACCACGCCGACCCGCTTGATCGCCACCTCCCGGCCGAGCACCTCGTCCCGGCCGAGCCAGACCGCGCCCATCCCGCCACGACCGATCTCGCGGTCCTGCGAGTACCTCCCTGCGATCACCGCGCCAGCCTATGTGGTGGGTCAGAGGGAACCGAGTGGGCGAGTCTCGACCCGATGCGGCAGGCTTGGCCTGCACGAACCCGCTCAGGAAAGGCATCTTCGTGTCCGTCGACCCCACCCTTCTCGATGACCTCGAGTGGCGCGGCCTGATCGCCCATTCGACGGATCTCGACGCGCTGCGCGAGGCCCTCACCGAGGGGAGCGTGCGGTTCTACGTGGGGTTCGACCCGACCGCCCCGAGCCTGCACATGGGCAACCTGGTGCAGGTGGTGACGGCGCGGCGGCTGCAGGACGCCGGCCACACGCCGTACCTCCTCGTCGGCGGCGCCACCGGCATGATCGGCGACCCCAAGGAGTCGGGGGAGCGGAGCCTCAACTCGCTCGACACGGTCAAGGACTGGGTGGAGCGCGTACGCCGGCAGATCGAGCCGTTCCTGAAGTTCGACGGCGACAACGCCGCCACCATGGTCAACAACTACGACTGGACCGCGAGCCTGTCGACGATCGACTTCCTCCGCGACATCGGCAAGCACTTCCCGGTCAACCGGATGCTGGCGCGCGACGTGGTGCGGTCACGGCTCGAGGCCGGCATCAGCTACACCGAGTTCAGCTACGTGCTGCTGCAGTCGATGGACTTCCTCAACCTCTTCCGCGACTACGGCGTGACGTTGCAGTTCGGCGGGTCCGACCAGTGGGGCAACCTCACCGGCGGCGTCGAGCTGATCCGGCGCGCCGATGCTGGCCATGCGCACGCCTTCGCCACCCCGCTGGTGACTAAGGCCGACGGCACCAAGTACGGCAAGACCGAGGGCGGCGCGTTGTGGCTCGACGCCGAGATGATGTCGCCGTACGCCTTCCACCAGTTCTGGCTGAACGTCGAGGACGAGAAGGTCGGCGAGCTGCTGCGGATCTTCACCTTCCTGCCGCATGCGGAGATCGAGGAGCTCGAGGCCCGGCACGCGGAGAAGCCGTTCCTCCGGGAGGCGCAGCGCACCCTGGCCGACGCGGTCACCACGTTCGTGCACGGTGCTGGGGAGACCCAGCAGGCGAAGGCCGCGGCCGCCGCGTTGTTCGGCGGTGGCGAGCTGACGGCGCTGAGCGGCTCGACCCTCGGCGCCGCGCTGCGTGAGGCCGGGGTGCTCGCGATCGACCGTGGCGCCGAGCTGCCCACGATCGTCGACCTGCTGGTCGACAGCGGGCTGTCCAAGAGCAAGGGCGACGCGCGCCGGACCGTCAGCGAGGGCGGCGCCTACGTCAACAACAGCCGCGTCGACGACCCCGAGATGCGGCCCACCGACGGCGACCTGCTCGACGGGTCGTGGCTGGTGCTGCGTCGGGGCAAGAAGCATTTCGCGGGCGTAGAGGTCCGCTGACCGGCGGCCGATGAGCGACGAGGCGGGCTGGCTGGCCGGGCTGGAGGAATCCGCCCGGGCCCGGCTGCCCGCAGAGCTCTTCGAGTATGTCGCGCAGGGCGCACGTGAGGGACTCAGCGCCGCCGAGGCGACCGAGGCCTGGCGGAGCGTGCGGTTCCGGCCGCGGGTCCTGAACGACGTCACGGACCTCGACCTGATGGTCTCCTTGCTCGGCTCCCCGTCTTCCGTGCCATGGGGGGTCGCGCCGACCACCCTGCAACGGAGCGTGCATCCCGAGGGCGAGCTGGCGATGGCGCTGGCCACCGCTGACGTCGGCGGGGTGATGGTGGTGTCCAGCAACGCGGGCACCCCCTTCGCCGAGATCCGCTCGACGGGTGTCCGCTGGTGGCTGCAGCTGTATGTTCCCGAGCGCCGCGATCTGGCCGAACCCCTGCTGGCCCGCGCGGTCGAAGCCGGCGCCGCCGCGGTCGTGCTGACCGTGGACACCCCAGTGGTGGGCACCAAGTACGTCGCCGAGCGCGCGGTGTGGGACACCATCGACCCGGCGGACCTGCGCGTGAACTTCGACCCGGGCTACGACGCGCTGCCGGGATCCCGCAAGGCGCGCGACCTCGGCCCTGGCGACCTCGCGTGGATCGCGGAGCGGACCGGGCTCCCGGTGGTGGTGAAGGGCGTACTGCACCCCGACGACGCGCGGCGCTGCGTCGACGCGGGCGCCGCGGCGGTGTGGGTGTCCAACCACGGTGGCCGCCAGCTGGACCGGGCGATGACGACCGCCGCCGCGCTGCCGGCGGTGGTGGACGCCGTACGTGAGAGCGCGCAGGTGTACGTCGACGGCGGGCTGCGCTCGGGCCTCGACATCCTCGCGGCGCTGGCGCTCGGAGCGGACGCAGCGTTCCTCGGTCGGCTCCCGCTCTACGCGCTCGTCGACGGTGAGAAGGGCGTCTCCCGGATGCACGCGGAGCTCGCTGTCCAGGTCGCCGAGGGCCTCCGGCTGGCCGGCTGTCGGACCCCCGCGGAGGCCTGTGGGCTGGCTCACGACGGGCCGATTTGAACTCCGTGGCAGGAGTCCTCTAGTGTTCTCCGAGTCGCCAGGGTGCGGCGGGAAGCAAGACCGGTCAAGGTCGGGCTTCCGGCCCCGAGGCGGCACCTCCAACTCACATCTCAACAGGTGAGGAAGAGATCGCCCTCGGGCGGCCTCGGACTCTCCGGTGAGACTGTGCGCGCGGGGGGAGTGACCAGACCGAGCCGGAGACGGTGACGCTGGTGTGCGTCTGATGTTTGAGAACTCAACAGTGTGTTTGATAGTCGACGAATTAGTTTGTTATGCCCTGATCTTTTTGGTTTGGGTTTGTTTTTTCGGCAAATGATGATTCTGGCGAGAGCTGGGGTTTGTTTTTGCTGGGTATCAAGTTTTCTATGGAGAGTTTGATCCTGGCTCAGGACGAACGCTGGCGGCGTGCTTAACACATGCAAGTCGAGCGGTAAGGCCCCAACTTGTTGGGGTACACGAGCGGCGAACGGGTGAGTAACACGTGAGTAATCTGCCCTTCACTCTGGGATAAGCTTCGGAAACGGGGTCTAATACCGGATATGACCAGCCTACGCATGTGGTGTTGGTGGAAACTTTTGTGGGTGGGGGATGTGCTCGCGGCCTATCAGCTTGTTGGTGGGGTAATGGCCTACCAAGGCTTCGACGGGTAGCCGGCCTGAGAGGGTGACCGGTCACACTGGGACTGAGACACGGCCCAGACTCCTACGGGAGGCAGCAGTGGGGAATATTGGACAATGGGCGGAAGCCTGATCCAGCAACGCCGCGTGAGGGATGACGGCCTTCGGGTTGTAAACCTCTTTCACCATTGACGAAGCCGCACAGTGTGTGTGGTGACGGTAGGTGGGGAAGAAGCACCGGCCAACTACGTGCCAGCAGCCGCGGTAATACGTAGGGTGCGAGCGTTGTCCGGAATTATTGGGCGTAAAGGGCTCGTAGGCGGTTTGTCGCGTCGGGAGTGAAAACGGCCAGCTTAACTGGTTGCTTGCTTTCGATACGGGCAGACTAGAGGGATGCAGGGGAGAACGGAATTCCTGGTGTAGCGGTGAAATGCGCAGATATCAGGAGGAACACCGGTGGCGAAGGCGGTTCTCTGGGCATTCCCTGACGCTGAGGAGCGAAAGTGTGGGGAGCGAACAGGATTAGATACCCTGGTAGTCCACACCGTAAACGTTGGGCGCTAGGTGTGGGATCCATTCCACGGGTTCCGTGCCGCAGCTAACGCATTAAGCGCCCCGCCTGGGGAGTACGGCCGCAAGGCTAAAACTCAAAGGAATTGACGGGGGCCCGCACAAGCGGCGGAGCATGCGGATTAATTCGATGCAACGCGAAGAACCTTACCTGGGTTTGACATACGCCGGAAGCCTCTAGAGATAGGGGTCTCTTTGATACTGGTGTACAGGTGGTGCATGGCTGTCGTCAGCTCGTGTCGTGAGATGTTGGGTTAAGTCCCGCAACGAGCGCAACCCTCGTCCCATGTTGCCAGCAGCACCTTCGGGTGGCTGGGGACTCATGGGAGACTGCCGGGGTCAACTCGGAGGAAGGTGGGGATGACGTCAAGTCATCATGCCCCTTATGTCCAGGGCTTCACGCATGCTACAATGGCCGGTACAAAGGGCTGCGATCCCGTGAGGGGGAGCGAATCCCAAAAAGCCGGTCTCAGTTCGGATTGGGGTCTGCAACTCGACCCCATGAAGTCGGAGTCGCTAGTAATCGCAGATCAGCAACGCTGCGGTGAATACGTTCCCGGGCCTTGTACACACCGCCCGTCACGTCACGAAAGTCGGCAACACCCGAAGCCCACGGCCCAACCCTTGTGGAGGGAGTGGTCGAAGGTGGGGCTGGCGATTGGGACGAAGTCGTAACAAGGTAGCCGTACCGGAAGGTGCGGCTGGATCACCTCCTTTCTAAGGAGCACGCACCCACCCCTGGGTCCGCCCGGGGGAGCTGACCGGTCCCGTCTGGGGCCGGCGTCATGGTGGTGTTCGGATAGTGGAGTCGTCGACGCAGTAGCTACCCGGCTGGTGGCCTGTCTGTCCCTAGTACTGCAGCTGTCGTCCCTTGTGGGGGCGGGGGTCTGCGTGGAACGGGGTGGTGGGCTGGTTGGTGGGGTGGTATCGAGCACACTGTTGGGGTTCTGAGACATCAGAACCCGGGCCCCCTTGGTGGGGGTCTGTTTGGTCTTGGTGGCCTCTTGTTGTTTGGTTTGTGAATAGTGGACGCGAGCATCGCCCGCACAGAAGTGTTTGTGTGGGTGTTTGTTTTTGTAGTGTGTGTCTTTGTTGTTTTTGTTGAGTGTTTGTGTTTGGCAAGCTGTGAAGGGCACATGGTGGATGCCTTGGCATCAAGAGCCGATGAAGGACGTTGGAGCCTGCGATAAGCCCTGGGGAGTTGGCAACCGAGCTGTGATCCGGGGGTGTCCGAATGGGGGAACCCAGCCGCAGTTGTGTGCGGTTACCCGCGCCTGAATGAAATAGGGTGTGTGGAGGGAACGTGGGGAAGTGAAACATCTCAGTACCCATAGGAAGAGAAAACAATTGTGATTCCGAGAGTAGTGGCGAGCGAAATCGGAGGAGGCTAAACCTCATGCATGTGATACCCGGCAGGGGTTGTGTGTGGGGGGTTGTGGGAGCACTTGACGGGGTCTGCCGGCCCCGTAGGCAGTAAGAAAGTTTGTGTGAAGTTGAAGTCCATTGGAAAGTGGCGCCGTAGAGGGTGATAGCCCCGTAGATGTAAGTACAGACCTGTCGAGTGTTTTCCCAAGTAACACGCCACCCCTGAAATGGTGTGTGAATCTGGCGGGACCACCCGTTAAGCCTAAATACTTCTTGGTGACCGATAGCGGACTAGTACCGTGAGGGAAAGGTGAAAAGTACCCCTGGCGGGGAGTGAAATAGTACCTGAAACCGTGTGCCTACAATCCGTCAGAGCCTGGGCTCTCCTTGTGGGGGTGGTGGGTGATGGCGTGCCTTTTGAAGAATGAGCCTGCGAGTTTGCGTTGTGTTGCGAGGTTAACCCGTGTGGGGAAGCCGTAGCGAAAGCGAGTCCTAAGAGGGCGTTTGAGTAGCGCGATCAAGACCCGAAGCGGAGTGATCTATCCATGGGCAGGTTGAAGCGCGGGTAAGACCGCGTGGAGGACCGAACCCACTTAGGTTGAAAACTGAGGGGATGACCTGTGGATAGGGGTGAAAGGCCAATCAAACTCCGTGATAGCTGGTTCTCCCCGAAATGCATTTAGGTGCAGCGTTGTGTGTTTCTTGCCGGAGGTAGAGCACTGGATAGCCGATGGGCCCGACCAGGTTACTGACGTTAGCCAAACTCCGAATGCCGGTAAGTGAGAGCGCAGCAGTGAGACTGCGGGGGATAAGCTTCGTAGTCGAGAGGGAAACAGCCCAGACCATCAGCTAAGGCCCCTAAGTGGTGACTAAGTGGAAAAGGATGTGGAGTCGCACTGACAACCAGGAGGTTGGCTTGGAAGCAGCCACCCTTGAAAGAGTGCGTAATAGCTCACTGGTCAAGTGATTCCGCGCCGACAATGTAGCGGGGCTCAAGTCATCCGCCGAAGCTATGGCATTCACACGCGTATCCAAGCCGCCGGCCTCGTGCTGGTTGGTTCAGGTGTGTGGATGGGTAGGGGAGCGTCGTGCCACGGGTGAAGCAGCGGGGTGACCCAGCTGTGGATGTGGCACGAGTGAGAATGCAGGCATGAGTAGCGAATCACAGGTGAGAAACCTGTGCGCCGAATGATCAAGGGTTCCAGGGTCAAGCTAATCTGCCCTGGGTAAGTCGGGACCTAAGGCGAGGCCGACAGGCGTAGTCGATGGACAACGGGTTGATATTCCCGTACCGGCAAAGTTGCGTCCCTGACGAACCCGGTGATGCTAACCACCCGAAGCCCCCGTCAACCATCCCTTCGGGGATGGAGCGGTGGGTGGAGCGTGGGACCCGAACCGGTAGTAGTCAAGCGATGGGGTGACACAGGAAGGTAGCCCAACCACGCCGATGGTTGTTGCGTGGGTAAGCCCGTAGGGTGCCAGCTAGGCAAATCCGGCTGGCTGACTTTGATGTCGTACCTGAGAGGTGACGCCGACCCCGTATGGGGGAAGTGGGTGATCCTATGCTGTCGAGAAAAACCTCTAGCGAGCAACGCGCCGCCCGTACCCCAAACCGACTCAGGTGATCAGGTAGAGAATACCAAGGCGATCGAGTGAACCATGGTTAAGGAACTCGGCAAAATGCCCCCGTAACTTCGGGAGAAGGGGGACCCGAACCGTCAACCCACTAGCTGGGTGCAGCGGGGAGGGTCGCAGAGACCAGGCCCAAGCGACTGTTTACTAAAAACACAGGTCCGTGCGAAGTTGTAAGACGATGTATACGGACTGACTCCTGCCCGGTGCTGGAAGGTTAAGAGGACCTGTTAGCCCCCTTGTGGGGTGAAGCGGAGAATTTAAGCCCCAGTAAACGGCGGTGGTAACTATAACCATCCTAAGGTAGCGAAATTCCTTGTCGGGTAAGTTCCGACCTGCACGAATGGAGTAACGACTTGGGCGCTGTCTCAACCATGGACTCGGCGAAATTGCACTACGAGTAAAGATGCTCGTTACGCGCGGCAGGACGGAAAGACCCCGGGACCTTTACTATAGTTTGGTATTGGTGTTTGGTTCGGCTTGTGTAGGATAGGTGGGAGACTATGAAACCCAGACGCCAGTTTGGGTGGAGTCAACGTTGAAATACCACTCTGGTCGTACTAGATGTCTAACCTAGGTCCATGATCTGGATCAGGGACAGTGCCTGATGGGTAGTTTAACTGGGGCGGTTGCCTCCTAAAATGTAACGGAGGCGCTCAAAGGTTCCCTCAGCCTGGTTGGCAATCAGGTGGCGAGTGTAAGTGCACAAGGGAGCTTGACTGTGAGACAGACATGTCGAGCAGGGACGAAAGTCGGAACTAGTGATCCGGCCACGGCAAGTGGAAGCGTGGTCGCTCAACGGATAAAAGGTACCCCGGGGATAACAGGCTGATCTTCCCCAAGAGTCCATATCGACGGGATGGTTTGGCACCTCGATGTCGGCTCGTCGCATCCTGGGGCCGGAGTAGGTCCCAAGGGTTGGGCTGTTCGCCCATTAAAGCGGCACGCGAGCTGGGTTTAGAACGTCGTGAGACAGTTCGGTCCCTATCCGCCGCGCGCGCAGGAAACTTGAGAAAAGCTGTCCCTAGTACGAGAGGACCGGGATGGACGAACCTCTGGTGTGCCAGTTGTCCCGCCAGGGGCACGGCTGGTTAGCTACGTTCGGAAGTGATAACCGCTGAACGCATCTAAGCGGGAAGCACGTTTCAAGATAAGGTTTCCCACCACGTAAGTGGGTAAGGCCCCCAACAGACTATTGGGTTGATAGGCCGGAGGTATACAACAGCAATGTTCAGCCGACCGGTACTAATAGGCCGAGGGCTTGCCAACACAAACCCTCAACCAAAACCACAAACACACGCGCACCACGAAAACACCCCCGGATACACAAGGGGTACTCGCGTCCACACCAACCAACCACCACCCAGCGGAACCAACACGCGGGCCGGTGGTTCATAAAGTTACGGCGGCCATAGCGACAGGGAAACACCCGGCACCATCCCGAACCCGGAAGTTAAGCCTGCCAGCGCCAATGGTACTGCAACCGAGAGGCTGTGGGAGAGTAGGACGCCGCCGGACAAACATTAGGGTAGGGGGCCACCGCTAAGGTGGCCCCCTACTCATTTTCACGCATTCCATAAGCAGAAGAGAGTGAGCCCTAGTGGCTGAGAACCGCCGTCCCGCCCGCAAGCCGCAGCAGAGGCGAGACTGGAAGCGTCCCGCTGAGAAGGAGCGGCCGCGCACGGCGGACCAATCCGCCTACGACGGACCGGATCTGCCCGCCGACATCACCGGCAAGGAGCTGGACCGCAACGTCGCGGCTCAGCTGAAGGGGCTGCCCGAGAAGCTCGCTGCCCGGGTCGCACGGCACCTGGCCGCCGCCGGGATGCTCATCGACGAGGACCCGGAGACCGCCTACCAGCACGCGAAGGCCGCGCGCTCCCGCGCGCCCCGCCTTGCGATCGTGCGTGAGGCGCTCGGCGAGTCCGCGTACGCCGCCGGCCACTACTCGGAGGCGCTCGCCGAGCTGCGCGCGGCGAAGCGGATGAACGGCTCGACCGCCTACCTGCCGATCATGGCCGACTGCCACCGGGCGCTCGGTCAGCCGGAGCAGGCCGTCAAGCTGGCCAGGAACCCGTCCGTGGAGGGCTTCGAGCCGCCGGCCAAGGCCGAGATGACCATCGTGGAGGCCGGAGCCCGTCGCGACATGGGCCAGCACGACGCCGCCCTGCGCACCCTGGAGCTCGCCCCGCTGAACAGCAAGAGCCGGGCGCCGTGGGTGGTGCGGCTCCGTTACGCGTACGCCGACACCCTCGAGGCGGCCGGCCGCGAGAACGACGCGCTGGCATGGTTCCACCGCACCCAGGCGATCGACAGCGACGAGATCACCGACGCGTCGAGCCGGGCCGAGCTGCTCGAGAAGCGCCTGTAGCGCCTCTCGCTACCTGGCCTGGATATTGACGAGCGCGGGCGATCCCGCCTCCTGTGTGCCCCACTGGACACCCTCGCGAAATGCGAGTTGCACCCGGTCGATGACGGCGATCGCGGTGTCGTCGCCCGAGACCTCCAGGACGATCGAGTCGCCGGGAGAGAACGTCTCGCCCTCGGGGTTGACCAGCTCGCCGCAGAACGCACCCGGCTCGGTCGTCACCGCCAGCGACCCGTCCCGGCAGAGGTAGGGCACCACGTCGACCTGGGTGTTGGCGGTCGTGCGCACCTTGACGCCGGAGAGGTGCAGGGTGCGCTCGAACTCGTCGGTGGCCGCGAAGACACCCAGGTAGACCGGCTGACCGGCGACCGTCGAGGCGTTCACCGTGGCGTTGGAGGTCGGCAGCGCGCTGGGGTTGTTGACGTACCAGACGGCCAGCGCCGCGAGCAGCGCGACGACCACGATCCCGACCACCAGCCCCGCACGACCGCGCTGACGCACGACGAGGCCGGGCTGAGACATGGCGTCACTCTAGGAGACCGTCACCTGACGTTCGCCGGCACGTGGAAGACTCCGCTGCATGAGCAACGTGAAGCGTCCGGCGCTGGAGGGGACCGTCGCCGTACGCGACGAGCGCCGGCTCAGCTTCGCGGAGTATGGCTCCCGGCTCGGGCCCGCGATCATCTGGATGCACGGCACCCCGGGTGCGCGTCGTCAGATCCCGCTGGAGGCGCGCGCGTACGCCGAGGAGAAGGGCCTGCGGATCATCGGGATCGACCGGCCGGGGATCGGCTCCTCGACGCCGTACCTCTACCCGAACGTGCTCGACTGGACCGCAGACCTCGAGATCCTGCTGGACACCCTCGCGATCGACACCGCTCGGATCATCGGGCTGTCAGGCGGGGGACCCTATGCGTTGGCCGCTGGAGCGGCGCTTCCCGACCGGGTCCATGGCGTGGGCGTGCTCGGCGGAGTTGCCCCAACCCACGGCCCGGAGGCTCCGGAGGGCGGCGTCATCCAGCTGGCCGTCCGGCTGGCCCCGCTGCTGGTCGCCGCGCGGGTGCCGCTGGGGGTCGGCCTCACCGTCGCTATCCGTCTGGTCCGGCCACTGGCCGGCCCCGGCCTCGACCTGTACGCCGCGGTGCAGCCGCCGGGCGACAAGAACCTGCTCTCGCGGCCGGAGTTCAAGGCGATGTTCCTCGACGACCTGCTCAACGGCAGCCGGTTCCAGACCTCCGCCCCGATCAGTGACCTGGTGCTGTTCACCCGTCCGTGGGGCTTCGCGGCCGCCGACGTGTCCGTGCCGGTGCGCTGGTGGCACGGCGACGAGGACCACATCGTGCCGTTCGCGCATGGTCAGCACATGGTGGACCTGCTCCCCGACGCCGCCCTGAAGGTGATCGACGGAGAGAGCCACCTCGGTGGGCTGGGGATCGCCCGGGAGGTCGTGGACACGCTGATGGAGCTCGGCCCCCGGCGTACGGCCCGCGCGACCCGCCGGACGACTTAGACACGGCTTTCACCGCAATATGTGGTGCTCAGGGGCCTCATGGGCCACAATGGGGCCATAACTACACACGCGTCACTCGATGTCCGACGTCGATCACCGAAGACGAGCCCGCTGGGGAAGGCGTAGCTCACGCCGGAGGTGAAGGCAGAGGAGTCGCAGTGAGCATCAACACCAGCACAACCAGGGGCGTGCTCTACGTCCACTCCGCGCCGTCCGCACTGAGCCCACACGTCGAGTGGGCGGTGGGCGGCGTCCTCGGCGTCCCCGTCAACCCGGTGTGGACGCCCCAGCCGGCGCAGTCCGGCACCTACCGCACCGAGATGTCCTGGCTCGGGTCCGTCGGCTCGGCGGCCGGCATCGCCTCCGCGCTGCGCGGCTGGAACCACCTGCGGTTCGAGATCACCGAGGAGCCGACCGCCTCTACCGAAGGCGGCCGCTTCTCCTACACGCCCGAGCTTGGCGTCTTCCACGCCGTGACCGGTCCGCACGGCGACATCCTGATCCCCGAGGACCGGCTCAAGGCCGCGGTCGTGAAGGCAGCGCTCGGCGACACCACCCTGTTGGTCGAGATCGACAGGCTGCTCGGAAAGCCGTGGGACGACGAGCTGGAGACGTTCCGGCACGCGGGCGAGGGCGCCCCGGTGCGCTGGCTGCACCAGGTCGTCTGAGCTGCGTGACGTCTGAGCTCAGGGTCGGGTGAGCCGGAACGTCGAGGGCTTCACCCAGCCGTCGATGGAGTCCGGAGTGGGATCGTCCGGCTCCTCGATGTAGGTCACCTTCATCTTGATCTTGTGCTCGCCGTAGACCGTCGAGGCCCGGCAGATCTTCCACTTGAGCCAGCCCTTGGCCGGGTCCGACTCGTTGGCGATGGCGTAGGACGCCATCCCGCGGCCGTTGGGGTTGACCAGGAAGAACTCGGCCGCCCAGGAGTTCGTTGGCGGGCTCACCCGGTAGTGGTAGCGGTAGCCGTGACAGCCGGGCTTCAGCGTCCGGTCCGGGGCGCGGGTGGCGCCCCACGGCTTCCAGTCAGGTTGCGCGGTGGCCGGCGGCGCGGCGGTCACGAGCCCGGCCGCGAGCAGCAGTGCGGCTCCGGAACCGACGATCGACCTGCGCAACGACATGCGTCATCCCCTTCGGGTCGAGACCAGCGTCTCAGGGTCTAACGCGAGGCGCCTGCACCGGTTACGGAGCGCTCAGAGCGGGATGTTGCCGTGCCCGCCCCGGCGTACGCCGTCCCGCTGGACGGCCTCGTCGAAGGCCCGCGCGATCGCCGAGCGGGTCCGCTCGGGACTCACCACCTCGTCGACGACGCCGATCTCGACTGCCTTGTCGACGCCACCGGCGATCCGCTCGTGCTCCGCGGCGAGCTCTGCCTCGACCCGCGACCGCAGGTCGGGGGAGATCTCGGAGAGCTTGCGGCGGTGCAGGATCCGGACGGCGGCGACCGCGCCCATCACGGCGACCTCGGCGCCCGGCCAGGCGAACACCTTCGTGGCGCCCAGCGAGCGGGAGTTCATGGCGATGTAGGCGCCGCCGTAGGTCTTCCGCGTGATCAGGGTGACCCGGGGCACCACGCACTCGCCGAACGCGTGCAGCAGCTTGGCGCCACGGCGGACCACGCCGTCCCACTCCTGGCCGACGCCGGGCAGGTAGCCGGGGACGTCGACGAGGACGATCAGCGGCACGCCGAAGGCGTCACACATCCGCACGAAGCGGGAAGCCTTCTCGGCCGAGAGAGAGTCGAGGCAGCCACCGAGCCGCAGCGGGTTGTTGGCGACGACACCGACCGTGCGACCGCCGAACCGGCCGAGCGCGGTCACGATGTTGGGCGCCCAGCGGGCGTGCAGCTCCTGGGTCGTCCCCTCGTCGAGGACGGTGTCGACCAGCGGGTGTACGTCGTAGGCCCTCTTCTTGGACTCCGGCAGCACCGCCGCCAGGTCGCGGTCGGCCACGTCGTCGACGGCCAGGCTGCCCTGGGAACCGAGCAGCGCCGCCACGCCTCGGGCCCGGTCGAGTGCCTCTTGCTCGCTGTCGGTGAGGATGTGCACCACACCGGAGCGGCGGCCGTGCGGCTCGGGTCCACCGAGTCGCAGCATGTCGACGGCCTCACCCGTGACCGACCGTACGACGTCCGGGCCGGTCACGAAGATGCGACCGTCGGGGCCGAGGATCACCACATCGGTCAGCGCCGGCCCGTAGGCCGCGCCCCCGGCCGCGGGGCCGAGCACGACAGAGATCTGCGGGATCTTGCCGGACGCCTGCGTCATCACCTGGAAGATCCGACCAACGGCGTGCAGGGAGAGGACTCCCTCGGCCAGCCGGGCGCCGCCCGAGTGCCAGAGCCCGATGATCGGCACCCGGTCGGTCATCGCGCGGTGGTAGGCGTCGACCACGACCCGGCAGCCCTGGTCGCCCATGGCGCCGCCCATCACGGTGGCGTCGGAGCAGAACGCGACGACGCGGGTGCCGTTGACGGCGCCCACCGCCGCGAGCATCCCGGAGTCGTCGTCGGGCGTGATCAGCTCGAGGGTGCCCTCGTCAAACAGTGCGCGCAGCCGGGTGACCGGGTTGCGTGGGTCCTGGTCCCGCGGCAGCTTGGCGGGCTTGGCGGCGGCTGGGGCAGTCGTCATGAGACCGAACCGAACGCGACGGCGACGTTGGCGCCGCCGAAGCCGAAGGAGTTGTTCAGCGCGGCGATGTCGCCGAGCGGCAGGTCCCGAGCCTTGGTGGCGATGTCGAGCTCCACCTCCGGGTCCTGGTTGTCGAGGTTGATGGTCGGCGGCGCCACTCGGTGGTGGAGGGCCAGGACCGTCGCGATCGACTCCAACGCGCCGGCGGCACCCAGGAGGTGTCCGGTCATCGACTTGGTGCTGGTGACGACGACGTCGGACACGTGCGAGCCGAGGGTGGCGTGCAGCATCAGGCCCTCCGCGATGTCACCCAGCGGTGTGGACGTTGCGTGCGCGTTGACGTGGGCGATGTCGCCGGCTCCGATCTCGGACTCCTCGAGCGCCCGCAGGATCGCCCGGGAGCCGCCTCGTCCGGCGGGGTCGGGCTGCGCGATGTCGTGGGAGTCGGCGGTGATGCCGGCGCCCAGCACCTCGGCGTAGATCCGGGCGCCGCGGGCCTTCGCGTGCTCCTCGGACTCGAGCACCAGGACACCGGCGCCCTCACCGAGCACGAACCCGTCGCGGGCGGTGTCCCACGGCCGGGAGACCGTGGCGGGATCGCCGGCATTCTTCGACAGGGCCATCATGTTCGCGAACGCCGCCATCGGCAGCGGGTGCACCGCGGCCTCGGTGCCGCCGGCCAGCACGATGTCGGCACGGCCGAGCCGGATCTGGTCGACGGCCAGTGCGACCGCCTCGTTGCCCGACGCGCAGGCTGAGACGGGAGTGTTGACCGCGGCCCGGGCGCCTACGTAGAGACTGATGTTGGCTGCCGGCGCGTTCGGCATCAGCATCGGCACCGCGAGGGGAGAGACCCGACGCGGGCCCTTCTCCTTCAGCGTGTCGTAGTTGGACAGCAGCGTGTTGACCCCGCCGATGCCCGAGGCCATGGCGACGCCCAGCCGGTCACGATCGATGTCGTCGGCGTCCTCGAGGCCGGCATCGCGCCAGGCCTCCATGGCGGCGACCATGGCGAACTGCGACGACCGGTCGAGGCGCCGTGCCTTCACCCGCTCCAGGACCTCGGTCGGTTCGACCGCAACGGTGCCGGCGATCTTGACCGGAAGCTCCTCCACCCAGTCATGGGTGATCGTGCGGACACCGGAGCGGCCGTTCACCAGACCGTCCCACGTGCTCGCGACATCGCCACCCAGCGGGCTTGTGGTGCCCAGTCCGGTGACCACGACTCGTGTGCGACTCATCCGTGCAGACTCGATTCTGGTTGGGGTGTAGGTAGGGACGAGAGCCGTCAGGCCTGGGCGCGCTCGATGAACGCGACCGCGTCGCCGACGGTCTTGAGGTTCTTGACCTCGTCGTCGGGGATCGAGACGCCGAACTTCTCCTCGGCGGCCACGACGACCTCGACCATGGACAGCGAGTCGACGTCGAGGTCGTCGACGAACGACTTGTCGAGCTGGACGTCGTCGGCGTCGATGCCGGCGACCTCGTTGACGATCTCGGCGAGGTCGGCGCGGATCTCTTCGGTGCTTGCCATCAGGCGGTTCCTTCTCTTTGTGGTGGGTTTTTACGGGACGGTGACGACCTGGGCGGCGTACGCCAGGCCGGCACCGAAAGCTATGAGCAGGGCGGTGTCGCCGGGCCGGGCGTCGCCCTCGGCGATCATGCGGTCCAGCGCGAGCGGGATCGACGCGGCCGAGGTGTTGCCCTGCTCGGCGATGTCGCGGGCGATCTTGACGGTGTCGGGGAGCTTCATGGCGCGGGCCATCGCGTCGACGATCCGCATGTTGGCCTGGTGGGGCACGAAGCAGTCGAGCTGGTCGGCGGTGATCCCGGCGCGGTCGAGGGCCTGCTGACCGACCTTCGCCATCGCGAACGACGCCCAGCGGAACACCGGGTTGCCCAGCATGGTCAGGTGCGGCATGGACGGCTCGGGAGAGGCGAGTACGTCGCGCCAGTCCTCCTTCTGCCGGATCAGGTCGTACTGCTCGCCGTCGGAGCCCCACACGACCGGGCCGATGCCCGGGGTGTCGCTGGGTCCGACCACGGCAGCGCCCGCGCCGTCGGCGAAGATGAACGCCGTGCCGCGGTCGCCGACGTCGGTGAGGTCGGAGAGCCGCTCGACGCCGATCACCAGCACGTGGCTCGCGCTGCCGGCCCGCACGAAGTCGCTGGCCATCGCTACGCCGTGGCAGAAGCCGGCGCAGGCGGCGGAGATGTCGAACGCCGCGGCCTGGTCGGTGCCGAGCTCGTAGGCGATGGCGGTGGCGATCGCGGGGGTCTGCAGCATGTGGCTGACGGTGGCGACCACGACCGCGTCGATCTGCCGGGCGTCGATGCCGGCGTGCTCGAGCGCCTTGCGGGAGGCGGCGACCGACATCATCTGCACGGTCTCCTCCGGCGTCGCCCAGCGGCGCTGCTTGATGCCGGAGCGCTGCTGGATCCACTCGTCGCTGGAGTCGATCGCCTCGATGACCTCGGAGTTGGGGATCACTCGGGAGGGTCGGTAGGCGCCGATGCCCAGGATCGCCGCGTGCGCCGACCCGGCGCTGGACTGGAGGCCGCTCGTCGGGGCGGTCATGCGGCACCCACCGGGTGCAGCCGGAGCAGCGGCTGGCCGGGGGAGACCAGGTCGCCGTCCTCGACGAGCCACTCGACCACCTCGCCGCCGTGCGCGGCGGTGACGCTGACCTTGTCGCGGGAGCTGGCGACGTCGCCGATCGGCTCGCCGACGGTGAGCACCTCGGCGTTGGCAGCCGCCTCGGCGATGGTGAAGGTGCCCTTGGCCGGCGAGACCACCATCCGCCAGGTCGGCGTGGTGTCGATGATCGACCCCTCACCGTGCTTCTGGCAGAACGCCCGCGCGTCGTCGAGCTGGTCGGGGGTCTTGAGTGCGAACGTCTCGACGCCCTTCAGCGCGCGCTTGGCGATGCCGGTCAGGGTGCCGGCCGGCGGCATCTCGAGGATGCCGGTGACGCCGAGGTCGCTCATCGTGTCGAGGCACAGGTCCCAGCGGACCGGGCTGGCGATCTGGCCGACCAGCCGGCGCAGCACCTCGCGGCCGTCGTGCAGCACGTGGCCGTCGCGGTTGGAGATCAGCGGGATCCGCGGGTCGTGCACGGACACCGACATCGCCAGTCGGGAGACGTGCGCGACGGCGGGCGACATGTGGTCGGTGTGGAATGCGCCGGCAACGGTCAGCGGCATCAGGCGGACCTTGGGCGGCGGCGTCTCCGCCAGCGCGGCGAGCTGCTCGAGCGTGCCGGCGGCGACGATCTGGCCGGGGCCGTTGTCGTTGGCGGGGGTCAGGCCGTGCTCGGTGAGCGAGGCCAGGACCTCCTCGCGGTCGCCACCGAGGATCGCAGTCATGCCGGTCGGGGTGACCGCGGCGGCCTCTGCCATCGCGTTGCCGCGCTCGCGGACCAGCACCATCGCCTGCTCGGCGGTGATCGTCCGGGCGCCGGCGGCGGCGGTCAGCTCCCCGACGCTGTGACCCGCGACGGCGCCGATCTGGTCGAAGGCGTCGGCGGGGTGGGGGAACAGCTCCAGTGCGGCGACCAGGCCGGTGCCGACCAGCAGCGGCTGGGCGATCTTGGTGTCCCGGATCGTGTCGGCGTCGGCCTCGGTGCCGAAGTGGGCGAGGTCGAGGCCGGCGACGCTGGAAAGCCACTCCAGCCGGGCGGCGAAGGTCGGGTCCTCGAGCCAGGGGCCGAGGAAGCCGGGGGTCTGGGCACCTTGTCCGGGGGCGACGATGACGAGCACGAGTCCACTGTGCCTCGCCGGGCGCCTCGGTCGCGCCTCCGGGGAGCACGAAACTCGCACGCGAAACTTTGTAGGAATCCTACAAATCCCTGCCGGACTGCCGACCCAGGATCAGTGCGATCTGGAGGGCCAGCGCATCCCGAGGGGTGGCGGGGGCGAACCCGGTCAGCTCAGCGCACTGGCGGAGCCGGTAGCGGACGGTGTTGGCGTGCACGAACAGGGCGCGGGCCGCGCCCTCCAGCGAGGTTCCCGCCGCGAAGTACGCCGTCAGGGTCTCCACCAGGGCTCCCTTGGCGCCCAGCAGCGGGAGGTAGACGTCCTCGACGAGGTGGCGACGGGCGTGCCCGTCTCCGGCCAGGGCCCGCTCGGGCAGCAGCTCACTGCTGAGCGAGGGGCGCGGCGCCTCAGGCCAGCCGGCCGCGGCGCGGAACCCGGCCAGCGCGGCGCGGGCCGACACCTGGGCGTGCTCGAGGTCGGCGCTGACCGGCCCGACGACCACCGGTCCCTCGCCGAACAGCTCGATCAGCGGCTTCGCGGCGTCGCGGGAGTCGCTGACGCCGCCCAGCAGCACGACCAGCCGATCGCCCTGCACCGCGCAGAGCGCATCCATGCCCGCGGCCCGGGCGGCACGGCGTACCTCGTCGAACAGGCCGGTCTCGGTGCGCTCGCTGGGCGCGGTTCCCAGCACCACCGCCACCTGACCGCGACCGCCCCAACCGACTGCACTGGCTCGCGACAGGATCGTCTCGTCGGCCTCGGCGCGCAGCACCGCGTCGACCACGAGGGCCTCGAGCCGGGCGTCCCAGGCACCGCGCACCTCCGCGGCCCGGGCATAGACCTCGGCGGTCGCGAACGCGACCTCCCGTGCGTAGCGCAGCACCGCGGCGTGCACCTCGGGGGCGTCGCGAGGGTCGAGCAGCTCGTCGACGTTTGCCTCCACGACCTCGATCGAGAGTCGCACCAGGTCGACGGTCTGCTGGAGGTTGATCACCCCGGCCAGCGCCCGGGGCGCGGCACCGAAGACCGACGAGGCGACCTCGGTGCCCTCCAAGGGCCCGGACCCGCCGGCGCGGAACCACTCCACGAAGCTCTTGATGCCGGCCTGCACGATCAGCCCCACCCAGGAGCGGTCCTCGGGGTTGAGCTCCCGGAACCAGGGCATGTCCGCTTCCATCCGCGCGGTCGCCGCGGTACTCAGGGTGCCGGACGAGCGGGACAGCGCCACGGCTGCCCGCTCGCGGGCGGATTCAGGTTCGCGGGGCACACGACGACCCTATTGCCCCCGTAAATCAAGGGAAATCGGATGAATTCTCCGCGATCCGTGTTCCTCGCGCCGATGGCGTCTGCTTGAATCCTCAAACTGCCGTCGACCAGGAGGTTGCGTGTCCGACCAGGCCCACGAGGTCCAGTACGTGACGATCCACGGTCACCGTCGGGCATTCGTCAAGACCGGCTCCGGACCGGCGCTCCTGCTCCTTCACGGACTCGGTTGCCACCACGGCACCTGGGAGCCGGTGATCGACAGGCTCGCCCGCAACTACACGGTGATCGCGCCGGACCTGCTCGGCCATGGGCAGTCGGACAAGCCGCGGGCCGACTACAGCCTCGGCGGCTACGCCAACGGCATGCGCGACCTGCTGACCGTGCTCGGCATCGACCGGGCCACCGTGATCGGGCACAGCTTCGGGGGCGGGGTGGCGATGCAGTTCGCCTACCAGTTCCCCGAGCGCACCGAGCGCCTGGTGCTGGTCGCCTCGGGTGGCCTCGGCCCCGAGGTATCGCCGGCGATCCGCGCGATCAGCACGCCGGGCTACCACCAGCTGATGGGGGTGCTCACGCTCCCCGGCGTCCGGCACGCCGGCAAGGCCGGCCTCAGGGCGCTGTCCGCGACCGGGTGGAAGCGGACCCGCGACTTCGACGAGGTCGCCGAGATCTACGAGTCCTTCAAGGACCCCCACACTCGTACGGCGATCCGACACGTCGTGAGAGCGGTCGTCGACTGGCGCGGCCAGATCGTCACCATGGCCGACCGCGCCTACCTGACCGAGACGATGCCGATGGCCGTCGTCTGGGGCCGCGACGACCAGGTGATCCCGGTCCGGCACGCGAGCAACGCCGCCGCCCTGGCGCCCAAGGCCAGGGTCGAGGTGATCCCCAACGCCGGGCACTTCCCGCACAAGGACCACCCGGAGCGGTTCGCCAAGATCCTGCACGACTTCATCCGCAGCACCCGGCCGGCGCGTTACTCCCGGGCCAGGGTCCGGCGGCTGCTGCGTGACGGTCGGGTCGGGCCGGTGAGCCCGCTGGCCTCGGTCACGGAGATCAGCTCGGCCTGAGCCCGCTCAGCGGCGTACGACCATCCGGACCCGGACCGGCGCCGTCGGGTACGGCGTGCCCTCGCGGAACCGCAGGTAGGCGTCGTACACCCCCGGCCCGGGCACCTTCCGCGCGTCGAACTTGAGCGTCACGCCGCGCGACCGGTCCGCCGGGACCGTCCCGGATGGAGCGGTCCGTAGCCAGGCCTGGTCGCCTGCCTGCCCGCAGTCCCCGGCCATCGCGAGGCGGGCCACCTCGGTGACGCCCCAGGCGCGGTTGTCGGCGCCACCGATCCTGGTGAACCCGCACACGCCGGTCGAGCGGTAGAACGTGTACGGCGGTGTCGGCAGCCGCGACCACGTGTCCTCTACCGGGTCGTAGGCGAGCGACTCGTTGGTGAGCTCCGACCCCTTGTTGGTGATGCCTCCGACCATCACCAGTCGATCGCCGGAGACCGAGGACGCGCTGCCCCACAGGTCGATCGGCATGTCTGCGACGGGAGTCCACTCGTCGCGCCCTGCGTCATAGGCGTACGCGGCCAGCCGGTCACCCTCCGGGCCGAAGCCTCCGGCGCAGTAGATGCGGTCCCCGATGGTGCCGCACGCGACCCACGCAACCGGCTGGGGGTAGTCGGCCGCCCGGGACCACTCGTCGGCCGCCGGGTCGTAGCGGAGCACGTCCGCCTGGCCGCAGTCGCCTTGCGCGCCGCAGCCGCCCACGACGTACAGCTGACCCTCGAGCACCGCGGACCCGGCCGCCGCCCAGGGCTGGGGGTTGGGCGCGCCCTCGGACCAGGTGTCGGTCTCGGGGTCGTAGATCGACGTGGCGCCGGTGAGCTTGTCGTTCTGGTCCCAGCCGCCGGTGAGCACGAACCGGTCGTCGACGAACCCGCCTGCGGGCTTCCGGTGAGCGATGGGCAGGTCCGCGAGCCGCACCCACTCCTGGGCCTCCTCGTCGTACCGGTAGCCGTCGGCGCGAGCTCGCTCGCCCGCACCCACGCCGCCGAACGAGTAGATGGTTCCGTCGAGGACGCCCGCGGCGCTGTCCGAGACCGGGGACGGGTACGGCGTGATCCGTCCCCACTCGTCACCGGCTCCGGTAGAGGTCACCGGGCGCCCCGGCACCTCCTCGATGTCGTAGCGCACGGAGGCGTCGCCGGTGTTGGCCAGCGTCACCCGGCGCTGGGCGACCTTCCCCGCCCGGACCTCCACGGTGAGGCTGTGCGGCACCGGCTCCAGCCGGCCCGACTCGAGCCCTAGGTCTTGACGGACCGTCTGGCTCTCGACGACCTGGACCCGGGCGCCGGCGTCGATGTGACCAGCGAGGGTGGCGGTGAGCTGCTGCCTGCCCGCACCTGGTGTGAACAGCCAGTACAGCCCGTCCGGGGTGGCAGCGTCGTCGGGTGTGGCAACGCTGGTGGCGGTGATCGGGGATTGGGCGCCCTTCACCTCGACCCCGACAAGCGGCTTCCGGGTGACCGTGCTGCGGGTGTGGCCGACGACCAGCCCGCCGTCGACGGGCGCGCAGGTCGGATCGCCCAGGAAGACGTCGTCGACCTGCCACCACCAGTCGTCGCTCGCCCGCAGGTAGTGGAATCGCACGCGTACGTCGTCCTGGCCGGCGGCCTGCGGCACGGGAACGCGAATCGTCTCCGGTCCCCGAACCGTCTCGAACGCCCGCCATACGTTCTTCCACGTCGCGCCGCCGTCCACGGAGACATCGACCTCGGCGGAGGTGCTCCAGTACCTCCGGAACTCGGTGGCGAACTCCAGGACCGGCTCCTCGGCGTCGCCGAGATCGACGGACGGTGAGACCAGGGCGGTGTTCTGGGTGCCGTCACGCCCATAGTGGTCGCTGTCCACGATGGCGAACCTGCCCGCGCCCCCGGTCAGGTTCCCGCGCCCGCCCAGGTCGCCGAACGTCCAGGTCTGACCATTGTCGGCGAGGTCCTCGACGCTCCACCGGTCGGTCGTGCTCGCCGATCCGAAGTCTTCGCTGAGGCCACCGGCCCGCTCGTAGCCGGGCGCGGTGCAGGTGGTCACGTCGACCGGGACGCCGACGTCGTGGGTCATCGCGCCGTCGACCGTCAGGTCCTCGGTGTGGGTCCGGTATCCCGGGTAGCGAGCCGCTGTGCGCAGCCGGTAGCTGTGCCCGGCGGGGACGGTGAGCTCGTACCGCCCGGTCTCAGGGTCGCTGAACGTCCGCAGGGGAGTGCCCGGCACGTCGACCCGGGCGTACACCGGCCAGCCGTGTCCCGACCCGTCGCTGACCCGGCCGCGCACGCGGACCCGTGGCGACTCCACCAGCTCGAGGTCCTTGCGCACGACGTCGCCGGCCCGGATCTGCACGGTCGTCGTCACGTCGTCGTAGCCGAACTTGGTGACGGCGAGCTGGTAGGCGCCGGGGCTCAGCGCGACGGAGTAGTCGCCGGCCGCGTCGGTCACCGCCTGCCGGTTGGTTGCGCCGGTGAGCGTCAGCCGAGCATCGGCAACCGACTCCCCGGACTCGGCATCCACCACGTGGCCGGTCAGCCGGCCGGTCGTCCCCTGGGGTGCCGCCTCGACCACCGCGAGGGCGTCGAGACGCCCCTCGCCGTAGACGTTGTTGTCGTCCTCGTCGCCGCCGCACTGGCCGTCGGCGGTGTCCCGCGCCGTGTCGTCGAGCAGCAGCCGGGTGCCGGAGACGTCACCGACGAGAGACGGGGCGGCGGACCAGAGCAGCGCGACGGTGCCCGCCAGGTGCGGTGCCGCCATCGACGTACCGCTGTAGACCTGGTAGCCGTTGCCGGGGACGCTGGAGCGGACCGCCGTCCCGGGCGCGGAGACGTCGGGCTTGTTCACCTCACCCGGCCCGGGACCCCGGCTGGAGTCGGCCGAGATCTTCCCGTTGGGGGCGTAGTTGCCGACGGAGTACGACGCGGCGTACTCCCCAGGAGCGCCGGTGGTCGCGCACTCCGGGCCGGTGTTGCCGTTGGAGAAGACCGGGAAGATGCCCGAGGCGACCCAGGCGTCGACGAAGTCCTCGTACCAGTCGTCGTCACCCGGCCCGCTCCACGAGTTGTTGACGATGTGCGGACGCCGCGCCGGGTCGGGGTTCGACCCGGTGACGTCGGTGGGCGCGAGCACCCACTGCGCCGCCGAGGTGAGGCCGAACTCGCTGCAGCCGAGCTGCTCGCAGCCCTTGGCCGCGATCCACTGCGCACCGGGTGCCACGCCGATCTGCGCGCCCTCGCCACCGTCGCCGACCATCGTGCCCATGGTGTGGGTGCCGTGGCCGACGGTGTCGCACGGTGCGCCGCCGCCGGCGCCGCACAGCCCGGTCGGGTCCCACCAGTTGTAGTTGTGGTCGAAGGTCCCGTCGCCCTGGTTGCCGCGGTACGACGCCGCCAGCGCCGGGTGGTCGAACTGCACCCCGGAGTCGATGTTGGCGACGACCAAGCCCTCGCCTCGGGCGCCGGCCTGCGTCCAGACCTGATCGGCGTGGATGTCGGCGACGCCCCACTCGACGCCGGCGACCGCGGACCTGCGCGCCGACTTCTCCGGCTCCTCGAGCTCCACCTCGTCGGGCTCGCGTACGGCGGTGACCTCGCCCTGGTCGGCCACCCGCAGCGCCAGCTGCTCCGAGCCACCCTGGACGTGGACGGTGTTGTCGATCCAGAAGGACTGGTACTCCACGCCCCTGGCCTCCAGGTCCGCGACGACGTCCGCCTGGCTCTCGGTTGCGATCCGGCGCAGCTCGTCGACGACGGCGCGTCCACGCGCTTCCCAGTCGTCGATCTCGGCGATGGAGGACAGGTCCGCCGCGTCGTCGAACTCGATGACGTAGTCGTCCGTGCCGTTCTCCTCGAGACCCTCGAAGAGGCCGGCGGCGATCTTCGCCTCAGCCTTGACGGGGCCGTCGTCGGCGGTGGCGGTGGTCGCGGCCAGCCCGCTGACCAGCAGCAGGACGACGACGAGCAGGGCGACCGATGCGGACGCGCGCGCCCGGCGGAGGTACGGCATGGAGACTCGATTCCCGAGAGGTTGGACCGTGGGCTGCATGCCCTCGGCGACCCTGCCACCCGCCGGAGGCGCCGGTCTATGCTGGCGGCTGGCCGAGCCCGGACAGTGGCAGGTACCGGCCACGGCACCGAAGGGAGCGCTGTGAACGCCCGGTCGAGGCTCTTGGAGCCGCTCGGGGTCTCGGAGTTCGAGGAACGGGTCTACCGAGCCGTCCTGGCCGAGCCCGAGTCCACCCGCTCCCGCCTGGTAGAGATCCTCGGCGGCCACGTCCATGGCGTGACCCGGGCGGTACGCCGACTCGAGGGACTCGGTCTCCTCAGTCGCCTCGACGGCCGCCCGCTACGTTTCGCGCCGACGTACCCCGATGTCGCCGTCGAGACGCTGGTCCAGCGTCGCCAGCAGGAGCTGCTCAACGTCCGCTCCGCGGCGACCGAGCTGGTTGCGGAGTACCACGCCGGCCGCAGGGACGACCCGGGTGCGCTGGTCGAGATCCTCACCGGTGAGCGAGCCGCCGCGCGCCGGTTCGCCGAGCTGCAGGCCTCGTGCCGCGAGGAGCTGCTGCTCTTCGACCGCCCGCCGTACGCCGCCCCGCCCGACAACCCGCAGCAGGACACCGTGCTCGCCCGCGGGGTGCGGTGGCGGACCGTCTACGCGCCGGAGTCCCTGCAGCGGGCCGACGCCATGGCCCACGTCCAGCAGCTGGTCGCGTCGGGCGAGGAGGCGCGGGTGCTGCCCGGCCTCCCGATCAAGCTGGTGATCGTCGACCGGCACACCGCGCTGCTGCCGCTGACGCTGGACAGTGCCCTCGCGCAGACGGCGGTGATCCACCGCTCCACACTGCTCGACGCGATGGTCAGCCTCTTCGAGACCTACTGGGACCGCGCGCTCCCGCTGGACCAGCGGCCCGCGACCGAGGCGCTCACTGAGGAGGACCGCGAGATCCTGGCCCTGCTGGTCACCGGTGCGAAGGACGAGGTGATCGCCCGTCAGCTGGGCATCGGGGTCCGGACGCTGAGCCGCAGGATGCAGCAGGTGATGACCGCCCTGGACGCCGAGACCCGCTTCCAGGCCGGCATGCAGGCCACGAGGCGCGGCTGGGTGTAGGTCGCGCTATGCGTCCCCGCCCTCCTGAGCCCGGTCGGCCACGGCCGTCGGGTCGTCGATGCGGTACTTGTCCATCGCCTTCTTGACCAGGCCCCGGTCCACCTTGCCGGCGTCGGCGAGCGCTTGCAGCGCCTGCACCACGACCGACTCGGCGTCGATGTGGAAGAACCGCCGCGCCGCGGGGCGGGTGTCGGCGAAGCCGAACCCGTCGGCGCCGAGGACCCGGTAGTCGCCGGGCACCCAGCGGGCGATCTGCAGCGGCACTGCGCGCATGTAGTCGGAGACGGCGACCGTCGGGCCGTCGAAGCCGGCCAGCTTGTCCGAGACGTACGCCGTCCGCGCCTCCTCGTCGGGATGCAGCAGGTTCCACTCCTCGGCCTTGACGCCGTCGCGGGCCAGCTCGTTCCACGAGGTGACCGACCACTGCTCGGCCTGGACCCCCCACTCCTCGGCCAGCAGGCGCGCGGCCTCCCGGACCCAGGGGAACCCGACGCCGGAAGCCAGCAGCTGCACCTGGGGGGCGTCGGCGGTCTCCACGCGGTGGAGGCCGCGCAGGATGCCCTCGACGTTCACGTCGTCGGGCTCCTTCGGCTGCACCACCGGCTCGTTGTAGACGGTGATGTAGAAGATCACGTCCTCGCCGTGCGGGTGGTCCTCGGTCTCGCCGTACATCCGCTCGAGGCCGGACCGCATGATGTGGCTGACCTCGTAGGCGAACGCGGGGTCGTAGTGGACGACCGCCGGGTTGGTCACGGCGAGCAGCGGGGAGTGGCCGTCGGCGTGTTGCAGGCCCTCACCGGTCAGCGTGGTGCGGCCGGCGGTCGCGCCGATCAGGAAGCCGCGGGCCAGCTGGTCGGCCATCGCCCAGATGGAGTCGCCGGTCCGCTGGAACCCGAACATCGAGTAGAAGATGTAGAACGGGATCATGTGCTCGGCGTGGGTCGAGTACGCCGACCCGGCCGCCGTCGCCGACGCCATCGCGCCAGCCTCGGAGATGCCCTCGTGCAGCATCTGTCCCTGCACGGACTCCTTGTAGGAGAGCAGCAGCTTGCGGTCGACCGACTCGTACTGCTGGCCGCCCGGGTTGTAGACCTTCGCGCTCGGGAACATCGAGTCCATGCCGAAGGTGCGGTACTCGTCGGGGGCGATCGGCACGATCCGCTGCCCGATCTCCGGGTCCTTCATCCAGTCCTTGAGCAGCCGGACCAGGGCCATCGTGGTCGCGATGCTGTGCTTGCCCGAGCCCTGCTTGAGCTCGGCGTACATCGAGTCGCCGGGCAGGGTCAGCGGCTTCGCACGCAGCACCCGCCGGGGCACCGAGCCACCGAGCTGCTTGCGCCGCTCCATCATGTATTCGATCTCGGGGGCGTTCTCGCCCGGGTGGAACAGCGGGGGCACGCCCTTCTCCTCGAAGGACCGCTCGAGGTCCTTGTCGGAGATCGGGAGGTAGAGCCGGTCCCGGAACTTCTTCAGGTCGTCGGGGGTCAGCTTCTTCATCTGGTGGGTGGCGTTCTTGCCCTCGAGGGCGTCGATCGTCCAGCCCTTGATGGTCTTGGCCAGGATCACGGTCGGCTGGCCGGCGTGCTTGGTGGCCGCCTCGAACGCGGCGTAGACCTTGCGGTAGTCGTGGCCGCCGCGCGGCAGCTTCACGATCTGTTGGTCGCTCATGTGCTCGACCATCTTGCGCAGCCGCGGGTCGGTCCCGAAGAAGTGGTCGCGGATGTAGGCGCCGTCCTCGGTGGAGTAGGTCTGGAACTGGCCGTCGGGGGTGGTGTTCATCCGGTTGACAAGGACGCCGTCGACGTCGCGGGCCAGCAGCGGGTCCCACTCACGACCCCAGACCACCTTGATGACGTTCCAGCCGGCGCCCCGGAAGAAGGCCTCCAGCTCCTGGATGATCTTGCCGTTGCCGCGCACCGGGCCGTCGAGCTGCTGCAGGTTGCAGTTGATGACCCAGGTGAGGTTGTCGAGCTCCTCGCGGGCCGCGACGCCGATCGCGCCCAGCGACTCGGGCTCGGCCATCTCGCCGTCGCCGAGGAACGCCCACACGCGCTGGTCGGAGGTGTCCTTGATGTTGCGGTTGTGCAGGTAGCGGTTGAACCGCGCCTGGTAGATCGAGTTGATGCCGGTCAGGCCCATCGAGACGGTCGGGAACTCCCAGAAGTCCGGCATCAGCCGGGGGTGGGGGTACGACGGCAGCCCGGCTCCGCGTCCGTGCTGGACCTCCTGGCGGAAGCGGTAGAGCTGCTCCTCGGTGAGCCGGCCCTCGAGGAAGGCGCGGGCGTAGATGCCGGGGGAGCCATGACCCTGGATGTAGATCTGGTCGCCGCCGCCCGGGTGCTCCTTGCCGCGGAAGAAGTGGTTGAAGCCGACCTCGTAGAGGCTCGCCGAGGACTGGTAGGTGGCGATGTGTCCGCCGACCTCGAGGCCCTTGCGGTTGGCGCTGGACACCATGATCGCGGCGTTCCACCGGATGAACGCGCGGATCCGGCGCTCGGTGTCCTCGTCGCCGGGGAACCACGGCTCGCGCTCCGGCGGGATCGAGTTGATGTAGTCGGTGCTTCGCAGCGCGGGGACGCCCACCTGGGTCTCGCGGGCACGCTCGAGCAGTCGCAGCATGACGTAGCGCGCGCGGTCGCGGCCACGCTCGTCGAGCATCGCGTCGAACGAGTCCAGCCAGTCCTGCGTCTCGTCGGGATCGATATCGGGCAGCTGGGTCGGCAGGCCCTCGTGGATCACCGAGGGCTTCGAGCCGGAACGGGTGCCAGAAGTGCGGGGTGTCTCTTCGGTCACAGGCTCATCGTCGCACGCGACCAAGGGCCCTCCACAGCCGCCGATTGCTACTCCTGGGTAGGCGGATCGGTGGACACGGGTTGCGCGCACCGCCCTTGTCCGCTGGACTACTCCAAACTCTCGCGGTGCAGTGCCGCGAGCCGACGACTGGAGGCACCCCTTGAGCTCGACCGCGGGTGGCGGGACCGCCCAGACAGGACCCGCCGACCGACTCGGCTTCAAGCCGGGCATGGTGATCCAAGAGCTGGGCTGGGACAACGACACCGACGACGAGCTCAGGGTCGCCATCGAGGACGCCATAGACGCCGACATGGTCGACGGCGACTACGGCAACGTGGTCGACGCGGTGTTGCTCTGGTGGCGCGACGACGACGGTGACCTGGTCGACGGGCTGGTCGACGCTCTCACCGACCTTGTCGGCGGCGGAGCGATCTGGCTGCTCACCCCCAAGATCGGCCGACCCGGCGCCGTAGGCGCGGCCGACATCGCCGAGGCGGCGCCGATCGCCGGGCTTTCCCAGACGACCAGCGCCGCCGTCGCCCAGGACTGGACGGCCACTCGTCTGGTTGCGCCCAAGCACCCGGCCTGAGCCCGACCCGACCCACTCGACCCGCTGGGAGGCGGCAACACCCTTGATCCAGAAGATCCTCGCTCGCGCGGGCACAGCCGGCACCGGCGCCAAGGTGCTCACCCAGGCGGGAGTGATCCGTCCGATCTCGCCGGTCCGGCTGGCCAAGGTGGCCCGCGCCGTGGCCAAATGGGGCACCGGCCCGGCCGGCGGCTTCGCGTCGCTGGCCGCCCGCTGGCCCGAGCGCCCGGGTCTCGTCGACGAGCTCGGCACCCTCACGTTCGGGGAGATCCACCGGCGCAGCAACGCGCTCGCCCATGCGCTGCGCGAGCAGGGCGTCGGGGAGGGCGACAGCGTCGCGGTGATGTGCCGCAACCACCGCTACTTCGTCGACGCGATCATCGCGGCCGCCAAGCTGGGCGCCGACATCCTCCTCCTCAACACCGCCTTCGCCGGCCCGCAGCTGGTGGAGGTGCTCGAGCGCGAGGGCCCGGGCGCCGTGATCCACGACGAGGAGTTCTCCGGCCTGCTCGACAAGGCGGAGACCGAGCGCCGGATCCTCGCCTGGACCGACGGCGACGACCGAGACGACACCGTCGAGGCGCTGATCCGGTCGCACCCGAGCACCGATCTCGACCCACCGGACCGCCACTCGCGTGTGGTGATCCTGACTTCCGGCACCACGGGCACCCCCAAGGGGGCGCCGCGCAACGAGGCGGGCATCGACGCGGCGATCGCGCTGCTCGAGCGGATCCCGCTGCGGGCCAACAGGCCGATGCACATCGCCGCTCCGCTGTTCCACACCTGGGGCTTTGCCCATCTGGCGTTGGGGATGCTGCTCGGGACCACCGCCGTGCTGCGGCGTCGCTTCGACCCTGAGGAGTGCCTGCAGCTGATCGAGGGCGAGCGCTGCCACTCGGTCGTCGTGATCCCGGTGATGCTGCAGCGGATCATGGCGCTGCCGAAGGACAAGCTCGACAGCGTCGACCTTTCGTCCGTGCAGGTGGTGTCGTCGTCGGGATCCGCGCTGCCGGGAGACCTGGCCACCGCGTGGATGGACGAGTACGGCGACCACCTCTACAGCACCTACGGCTCGACCGAGGTGGCCTACGGCAGTATCGCCACCCCCGCCGACCTGCGCGCCGCCCCGACGACCGCGGGCCGGCCCCCGGTCGGCACCGTGGTCAAGATCTTCGACCAGGAGGGCACCGAGACTTCCGCGGGCGAGTCCGGCCGGATCTTCGTGGGTAACAGCCTGCTCTTCGAGGGCTACACCGGCGGCGGCAACAAGGACATGATCGACGGCCTGATGTCCACCGGCGACGTCGGCAGGTTCGACGAGGACGGCCTTCTCTACGTCGAGGGCCGCGACGACGAGATGATCGTGTCGGGCGGGGAGAACGTCTTCCCCAAGGAGGTCGAGGACTGCCTGGCCCGCCACGAGGCGGTCGACGAGGTCGCCGCGATCGGGGTGGACGACGACCAGTTCGGCAAGCGGCTGAGGGCGTTCGTGGTCCTCACTGACTCCTCCTGCTCCGAGGACGACCTCAAGGGCTGGGTCAAGGACAACCTGGCGCGCTACAAGGTCCCCCGCGAGATCGTCTTCATCGAAGAGCTGCCGCGCAACGCCACCGGGAAGGTACTCAAGCGCGAGCTGGCCGAGCGCGACGACTGATGGGTCTCTCACTTGGGGGCCCGGCCCCCGACTTCACGCTGCGCGACCAGTTCGGTCAGGACGTCTCCTTGTCCTCCTTCCGGGGCCGGAAAGCCGTCGCGATCCTCTTCTATCCCTACGCGTTCTCGGGGGTCTGCACCGGCGAGATGTCGGGGATCCGCGACCGGCTGGCGGAGTTCCTCACTTTCGACACCGAGGTGCTGGCGATCTCCTGCGACCCGGTCTACTCGCTGCGTGCGTTCGCCGACCAGGACGGGCTGAACTTCCCGCTGCTGAGCGACTTCTGGCCGCACGGCGAGGTGGCCCGGGCCTACGACGTCTTCAACGAGGAGAAAGGCTCGGCCAGGCGCTCGTCGTACATCGTCGACAAGGCGGGAAACCTCGCCTGGGCGGTGCACAACGCCAGCCCGGACGGCCGCGACCTGGACGAGCATCTGGCCCAGCTCCGGGCGCTGGCCTAGACCACCTCGTTGAATTTGCAAAGAAATGCCGTCAACTTGCTGCTTCCCTTGGACCCTCCGTCTAATCTTCATCTTGTTGAGCCGCTGGTGACCCGAGACGCCAGCGGTTCAACGCTTTTCTCCCCCGTCGGTCGACGGGTAGTCTGCTGCCCGCTTCGCGCATCCGGGCGTATAGCTCAGCGGTAGAGCGCTGCCCTTACAAGGCAGATGTCGCAGGTTCGATCCCTGCTACGCCCACCCCCCCTCGGCCTCCGCGTCACCCGTGCTAGGTGATGCCGTCAGGGCGGCCCCCGGCGATGGTGGAGCGTGGGGCGGAGCACGGTTGCGCGCCTCTCGCTGACCCAGCACCAGAAGGGGAGTTTTTCGATGTCGGACTTGGAGCACACCGCGCCGCCTCCGAAAACACACCGCCACAGCAGAACCCTGCTGTGGGGCACCCGGGCCCTCGGCTACGTCGTCTATGCCTACGTCGTCCTGACCGAGATCGTGCTCATGCTCGGCTTCGTCCTGCTCCTGTTCGGCGCCAACCCCGAGCCGCCGTTCGTCCAGTGGGTCTATCGCTCCCTCGAACGTGCGATGGAGCCGTTCCGCGGCATCTTCACCTCGATCGAGCTCGGCCAGACCGGCAACGACGTCGAGGCCGTCCTCGACACCTCCGTGTTGTTCGCGATGGTGGTCTACGGGATCATCGCCTGGCTGGTCCGGGCCGGCATCGACTGGCTCAGCGGACACCTGACCCGGCTGGAGTGGCAGCAGGCGCAGGACACCGCTCGGACGAGCGGGACCGGCGCGAACCCCGTACCTCCGTCGACGTTCGCGTGAACTCCGGCACAACATACGTCTCGACATACGTCGGAGGCGGGCGGAAAATGCCCGCCATGGACGAGCGGCCCTTTGCGGCGGTCATGGATCCTGATCGGCGAACGCTGGCCGTCAGCGGATCGGTCGACGAGCTGGCTGTGGATGACTTCCGCTGGGCGCTGCACCTGTGCACGAACGCCGCGGAGGACCCGATCGTCGACCTGAGCGACGTCGACTTCTTCCCGAGCGTGGCGGTCGGTGCGCTCATCGGGGCGTTGAAGCGCAATCCCGGTGCGGTGACCGTCGTCGCCCGTCAGGGCTCCTTCGCGGCCAAGGTGCTCGAGCTCTGCGGCATCCCGTTCGAGCCGCAAGCCGCCGGTGCCGGCGAGTCCTGACGTAGACCCACCCGCTCGCGCACGTGAGAGCCCTCTCATGGGGGGTTCATCCGCGCCTCACCGCGGATGGACACGGTGTTGTTCACCAGCAACGAAAGGACAACACCATGCGAACCAACATTCTCACCATCGGCACGATGGGCCTGGCCGGCCTGGTCGCGGGGGGCCTGATGGCGTTCCCGATCACCGCCACGGCGGCAGGCAGCAAGGACCAGGTCGTCAAGCGGGACGAGGACACGCCCGACGTGGTCCTGGTGACCGACGACGACGATGACGACGGCCCGGGCGCCAAGGGCACCGGCACGCACACCAACACGGGTGGCGGGAACGGGAACGGCACTCACACCAACACCAACACCGGGACCCACACCGGGACGAACACCAACACCCGGACCGGCACCCGCAGCGGACGCGACAACAGCTGGACCCACGCCCGTAAGGACTTCACCAAGGACGGTGACGGCGATCGCAAGGTCGACCACTCCCGCAACCAGACCAACGACTGGTCGCGGCACAACACCCGCGGCTGACCCCCACCCCCCACCACCACCGGAGACCACGATGAGCAAGAACGACGAGAGCTGGGGCTTCGCGACGGGTGACTCGATCACCCCGGAGCTGATCGCGATGAAGCTGCTCGGCGGCGGGTCGGCCTACGAGGCCTACCTCGCCTTCGACGAGATCACCTACGCGCCCGTCGTGGTCAAGGTGCTCCGCCCGACCGAGGTCGGCGACGAGCACAGCCTGCGCGGCCTGCGCCGCGAGGTGGCCACGCTCGCGGCGGTGAACCATCCGGTGGTGGTGCGGGGGTTGCGTCACGACGACACCGGCGAGCGCCCGCACGTGGTGCTGGAGAACATCGACGGTCCCCGTCTGTCGACGTTGATCCGGCGCCACGGGCGGCTCGCCGAGCAGCAGTACCTGCCGCTGGCGATCGAGGTCGCCTCGGCGCTGCACTACTTCCGCAACATCGACGTGTGTCACCTCGACATCAAGCCGAGCAACGTGATCATGGGCGCACCGGCGCGACTGATCGACCTGTCCGTGGCCCGCCCAGCGGTCGAGGCCGCGGCCATCAGCGGGTCGATCGGCACCGACTTCTACATGGCCCCTGAGCAGTGCGACACCGACCGGTACGACGGTCCGGGCCACGCCAGCGACGTCTGGGGCTTGGGTGCGACGCTGTTCGAGGCGGTGGCCGGCTACCGGCCCTTCGACGAGGGCGACCGCGACGCGGAGGACGTCGTGGAGCGGTACCCGCAGCTGGTCGACCCGCCGTACGAGCTGCCCGAGGGGGTTCCGGACGAGGTCGCCAAGGTCGTGTACGCGGCGCTCGAGCCCGACCCCGCCGACCGTCCGCTGCCGCACGAGATCGCGGGTTCGCTGGAGCCGGTCCTGGCTGCCCAGCCTCCCGCGCGCCTGACGTTCAAGGTCAGGCGCTGAACCGATAGCCCATGCCCCGGACCGTGGAGATCGCGGTCGCGCCGAACTTCTTGCGCAGGTAGCCGACGTAGACGTCGACCACGTTCGACCCGGGGTCGAAGTCCATGCCCCACACGCTGTCGAGCAGCTGCTCGCGGGACAGCACCTGCCCGGGGTGCCGCATGAAGATCTCGGCGAGGGTGAACTCCCGGGCCGACAGGTCGATCTCCTTCCCGTCCACCCTGGCGCGGCGGGTGCGAAGGTCCAGGTGCACCCCGCCGGCGTCGAGCGCGTCCTGCTGGCCGCCGTCCGAGCCCTGCAGCTGCCGCAGCCGCAACCGCACGCGGGCGAGCAGCTCGGCGAAGCGGAACGGCTTGGCCATGTAGTCGTCGGCGCCGCCCTCCAGCGCCGAGACGGTGTCGGTCACCGAGTCTCGGGCGGTGAGCACGATCACCGGCACCCGTGATCCCTGGGAGCGGAGCCGGTCGAGTACCTCGAACCCGTCGAGTCCGGGCAGCCCGATGTCGAGGATCACTAGGTCGTGCTCGCCGCTGAGGGCGTCGTCGAGGCCCTGCCGGCCGTCGCGCACGACTGTCGCCACGTGGCCCTCCGAGCGCAGTCCCTTGGCGAGGAAGGACGCGATCCGCTCTTCGTCCTCCACGATCAGGATCCGGGCCACGCGCTAGTCCTCCTGCACCGGAGGCTGCGCGCCGGGAGCCGCCGGCAGGACGATCACGAACCTCGCGCCGCCACCGTCAAAGTCCTCGACCAGCGCGCGCCCGCCGTGGGCGCGGGCGATCGCAGCCACGATCGAGAGACCCAGCCCGAAGCCCTCGTCGTCGTCAGGGACACTGCTGCGGCCGAACCGCTCGAAGATCTTCTCGCGGTCTGCTGCCGGCACGCCGGGTCCGGTGTCCCGGACCCACAGCCGCACCTCGCGGCCGTCGTACGACGAGCCGAAGCCGATCTCGTCGCCGTCCTGCGTGTGCTTGACCGCGTTGTCGGCGAGCTGGAGCAGGGCCTGGGTGATCCGCTGCTCGTCCATCCACAGCTCGTGGTGGGTGGCGTGGTCGATGGTCCACACCCGGTCGCCGAGTCCACGGGCCTTGGCCTGGACGTCCGAGACCACGCCGGCGGCGTCGACCCGGCCGGGGTTCAGGAAGTCGGGACGGTTGGTCTTGGCCAGCAGGATCAGGTCGCCGACCAACCGGGACATCCGGTCGACCTCGTCGAGCAGCAGTGCCCGGGTGTCGGCAACCTCCTGCGGACTGCCCGTGTCGAGCAGCTCCAGGTGTCCGCGGAGCACGGTGAGCGGCGTCTTCAGCTCGTGGCCGGCGTCGTCGAGGAACTGCCGCTGGCCCACGAACGCCGCCTGCAGGCGGTCGAGCATCCCGTTGACCGTGTGGGTCAGCGCGGTGATGTCGTCGTTGCCGGTCTCGGGGATCCGCTGCGACAGGTCGCTCTCACCGATCTCTTCGGCTGTGGTGCGCAAGGTGCGCAGCGGTGCGAGCAGGCGGCCGGACTGCCAGGCGGCCAGCCCGGTGATCAGGAGCAGGGTCAGCACAGCCACGATCAGGTAGGTGCGCATCGTGTCCCGAAGACCGGCCCGCTCCTCGTCGAGGTAGGTGACGATCACCAGGGCGCCCGTCTCGTCACCCTGGGTCACCGACTGGGTCGCGATCAGCAGATCGCCCTCGTTCTCAGTCGTGAGGGTCGTGGTGCCGCCCTCGGCGACGACGCTCTCGACGGCCCGTGCGAACTCGGGCCCCTTGAGCAGCGGCCTCTCGTCGCCCACGCTGCGGACAGCGTCACCACTGCTGAACTGGCCCGGGCCGTCGACCCACTTCAGGAGGATCTCGCAGTCGTCGGGCACGTTGCGGCCAAGGAAAGTGAGCAGCATGTCCGAGACGTCAGTGAAGGGCTCTCCGGTGTCGGGGTTGATGCCGTTGTCCTGGAGCGCGCTGAACTCTGCGAACTCCTGGTCGATCGAGGCCGCCACGTCGTCGTCGAGCCGCTGGGCCGAGATGCCGTAGACCACCGCGCCGACGACGGCCAGCCCGAGCGCGACCAGCAGCGCGACGGTCGCGGTGATACGGAGCCGGACCGAGAGGCCCGAGCGTCGTACGGAAGGGTCAGTCGTCGTCGCTGCCGTGGCCGGAGTTGTCGTCCCCGCCGTCGTCCCCGTCGTCTCCGCTTCCGTGACCGGAGTCATCGTCGCTGTCGTCTCGACGGTCTTCTCGTCGGTCTCGTCGATCGTCCCGCCGGTCCTCGAGTCGGTCTCGGCGCTCCTCGGCCGCGTCCTCGGCGTCCTTGTCGAGCTCTTCGGGGTCGGGGTTGACGCGCCCGAACTCGTCCTCGGCGTCATCGTCGTCCTTCCCGCTCCGGTCCTGCCGGTCGCTGCGGCGTCCGTCGTCCGCGGCCTGCCCATTGTCGCCGACGTCCCGGAGCTCGATCGCCGCCCGAGCAGGGGGCGGGTCGTCCGCGGACGCGACGAGCGATCCCGCGGCGTAGGCACCGAGCGGCACCGCCACGACGAGGGCGATCAGGCCTTTCCACAACGTGCTCATGGCCCTCACGATGATGCCTCATCGTGGCTCGTCGGTGAGAGCCGGATGAGAGGACTCTCATCCGGCACTCGGCGGCAACCCGCGGCCAACGTCGCCGTGACTAAAGTGGCGAGCGTCACGCCACCCGAGGTAGGAGGAACCGTGTTCGTCCCGTTCAGCGTCTCCGACTTCATCGACCGGGCCGTGCAGGTCTACGGCGAGCGCACCGGTGTCATCGACGAGCCGGACCAGCCCGCGGCGTCGCTCGGCGAGGTGTCCTACGCCGAGCTGGGCGCCCTGGCCCGGCGTCAGGCCGCGCATCTGGATGACCTCGGTGTGGGTGTCGGCGACCGGGTAGCCGTGGTCAGCCACAACAGCGCCCGGTTGATGAGCTCCTTCTTCGGGGTCTCCGGCTACGGCCGGGTGCTGGTGCCGGTGAACTTCCGGCTCCGGCCCGACGAGGTGAGCTACATCATCGAGCACTCCGGCGCCAAGGTGCTGTACGTCGATCCCGAGCTGGACGAGTCGCTTGCCGACGTGACCGCCGAGCACCGGTTCGTGCTCGGCCAGGACGAGCACCTCTACGGCCCCGAAGGCGCCGAGCCGAAGCCGTGGGACCCCGACGAGGGCGCGACCGCGACGATCAACTACACCTCCGGCACCACCGCCCGCCCCAAGGGTGTGCAGATCACCCATCGCAACATCTGGGTCAACGCGGTCACCTTCGCGATGCACACCGGCGTCTCGGATCGCGACGTCTACCTGCACACGCTGCCGATGTTCCACGCCAACGGCTGGGGGATGCCGTTCGCGATGACCGGCCTGGGCGTACGCCAGGTCGTGCTGCGCAAGGTCGACGGTGCCGAGATCCTGCGCCGGGTCGAGAAGCACGGGGTCACCGTGATGTGTGCCGCCCCGGCGGTCGCCGCCGCCGTACTGGAGGCCGCCCAGACCTGGGAGGGTGAGATCCCCGGTCGCGACCGGGTCCGGATCATCATGGCCGGCGCGCCACCGCCGACGAAGACGGTGGCCCGGGTCGAGGAGGAGCTCGGGTGGGAGTTCGTGCAGATCTACGGCCTCACCGAGACCTCGCCGCTGCTCACCGTCAACCGCACCCGCGCGGAGTGGGACGACCTCAACCCGGAGGAGCGGGCCACCCGGCTGACCAGGGCCGGCGCGCCCGCACTCGGCGTACGGCTGAAGGTGGACGAGGCCGACGAGGGAGCCGGTGAGCTCCTGGCCCGCTCGAACGTCGTGCTCGAGGGCTACTGGGACCAGCCCGAGGAGTCCGAGAGGGCGCTGGTGGACGGCTGGTTCCACACCGGCGACGGCGCCGTGATCGGCGAGGACGGCTACGTCACCATCCAGGACCGCAAGAAGGACGTGATCATCACTGGCGGCGAGAACGTCTCGTCGATCGAGGTCGAGGACGTGCTGTTCTCCCACCCGGCCGTCGCCGAGGTCGCCGTCATCGGCGTACCGAGTGAGAAGTGGGGCGAGACGATCAAGGCGCTGGTGGTGCTGGCCGAGGGCGAGGAGGCCACCGAGGCCGACCTGATCGCCTGGTGCAAGGACAAGGCCGCCCGCTACAAGGCCCCCACCTCGGTGGAGTTCCGCGACGAGCTGGCTCGCACCGCGACCGGCAAGCTGCAGAAGTTCAAGCTCCGCGCTCCCTACTGGGAGGGCTACGAACGCCAGGTCAACTGAGGGTTGCCGGCCTCGCAAGTACCCTGTCCGGCGTGCCCACGCTGAACGAGATCGTCGACCTGATCCACGGCTGGTACCCCCCTGACACGGCCGACGACTGGGACGCCGTCGGCCTCGTGTACGGCGACCCGGCCACCGAGGTCAGGAAGGTCATGTTCGCGGTCGACCCGGCGCCGGCGGTCGCGGCGGAGGCCGCCGAGTGGGGCGCCGACCTGCTGCTGGTGCACCACCCGCTCTTCCTGAAGCCGGTGCACGGCTTCGCCGCGACCACCCCGAAGGGGCGCACCCTGGCGACCCTCGCGAAGGCCGGGTGCGCGCTGCTGACCGCGCACACCAACGCCGACCAGGCGGTGGGTGGCGTCTCCGAGGCGCTGGCCACCGCACTCGGGCTCACCGAGCAGCGTCCGCTCCGGGTGGCCGGCGGCGCGGCCGTCGACAAGCTCACCGTCTTCACACCGGCAGACGGCGCCGCTCCGGTACGGGCCGCCATCGCCGAGGCGGGCGCCGGACGGATCGGCGCCTACGACTTCGCGTCGTTCTCCTCTTCGGGCGAGGGCCGGTTCCGGCCGCTCGAAGGTGCCACGCCGACGATCGGCACCGTGGGCGAGATCGAGACCGTCGACGAGGTGCGGATCGAGGTGGTCCTCGACCGGTCGCTGCGCGGCCGGGTGGTGGCCGCGATGCTGGCGGCCCATCCCTACGAGGAGCCGGCGTACGACGTCGTCGCGCTCGCCGACCCCGAGTCCGCCACGGCGGGCACCGGCCGGGTCGGCGTGGTGGAGCGCACCACGCTCGGCGAGTTCGCGAAGGCCGTCGCGGCGGCGCTGCCCGAGACCGTGCACGGCGTGCGGGTGGCCGGTGACCCTAGGCGCTCGGTGCGCAGGATCGCGCTGTGCGGCGGCGCCGGGGACTTCCTGCTGGACGAGGTGGCTCGCTCCGATGCCGACGTCTACGTCACCAGCGACCTCCGGCACCATCCCGCCGCCGAGTTCGTGGAGCGCGGCGGGCCGGCGTTGGTCGACGTCGCGCACTGGGCTGCCGAGTGGACGTGGCTGCCCGTTGTCGAAGCACGGGTGCGTGAGACCCTCGGCGATAGCGTGGAGACGCGCGTGAGCACGATCAACACCGACCCCTGGACCCACCGACTGTGAAAGAGACCCTTTGAAAGCCGATCCGTCCGCCCAGCTCAGACTGCTGGACGTGCAAGCCCTGGACGCCCGCGTCGACCAGCTCCGCCACCAGCGCGCCAACCTGCCCGAGATCGCCGAGATCGCGACCCTGACCGCGAGCCGGGCCGACCTGAACGACGGCATGCGGGATCAGCAGATCCGCGTGGACGACCTGATGGCGGCGCAGCGCAAGGCGGATGCCGACGTCGAGCAGGTCAAGATCCGCCGGGTCCGTGACAAGGACCGGATGGACCAAGGGTTGATCAGCAACCCCAAGGATCTCGAGAAGATGCAGCACGAGCTGGACTCGCTGGAACGGCGGATCACCACCCTCGAGGACGAGGAGCTGGAGGTGATGGAGGAGCTCGAGGAGGCCCAGGTGAGGCTGACCGAGCTGCAGCGACAGGTGGCTGACGCCGACGAGCGGCTCACGTTGCTCACCGTCGAGCGGGACCGGCGTACGGCCGAGATCGACGTCGAGCTGACCACCATCTCCGCCGACCGCGGTCCTGCGGTCGGCGACATCCCGGCCGACCTGCTCGCCCTCTACGACCGGTTGCGGCAGAGCAAGAACGGCGTCGGCGCCGCCGAGCTGAAGGCGCGCCAGTGCGGCGGCTGCCGGCTCTCGATCGACCCCTCGGAGCTGTCCTCGATCAAGTCCGCACCCGAGGACCTCGTGATCCGATGCGAGGAGTGCCAGCGGATCCTGGTCCGCACCTCGGAGAGCGGCCTGTGACCGACAGCCCCCGCCGGGTCATCATCGAGGCCGACGGCGGCTCCCGGGGCAACCCCGGCCCGGCGGCGTACGGCGCCCTCCTCAAGGACGCCGACACCGGCGAGGTGATCGCCGAGGACGGCACCACGCTGGGCACCGCCACCAACAACGTGGCGGAGTACTCCGGGCTGATCGCGGGCCTGAAGCTCGCCCAGGAGTTCGCGCCGGACGCCGACATCGAGGTCCGGATGGACTCCAAGCTGGTCGTCGAGCAGATGTCGGGACGCTGGAAGATCAAGCACCCGGGCATGCGGCCCCTCGCGGCGGAGGCCAACCGGCTCGCGCCGTTCGGCACGACGTACACCTGGGTGCCGCGGGAGCAGAACAAGCATGCCGATCGGCTCGCCAACGAGGCGCTCGACGGTCAGCGCAGTGGAGTCACGGTCGGGGGCTCCGAGGAACCGCCGAAGGCTCGCAAGCAGAAGGCTCCCCAGGAGAAGGTGAGCCGGGGCTGGGCGCCGAAAGGCACCCCGACGACGCTGATCCTGGTTCGGCACGGCGTAACCGCCCACACAGCGGAGAAGAGGTTCTCCGGTGGGCTCAGCAGCAGCAACCCGGGGCTCACCGACGAGGGACGCGACCAGGTGCGCGCGACGGCCGAGTGGCTGAAGCCGATCGCGGGCGACGTTGACGTCGTGATGACCTCGCCGGTACGCCGTACCCACGAGTCGGCGGAGATCATCGGCGAGGTGCTCGGCCATCCCGTCGAGGTCGAGGACGGCTTCGCCGAGATGGAGTTCGGGACCTGGGACGGGCTGACGTTCGCGGAGGTGGCCGAGCGCTACCAGGACGAGATGGACGTCTGGCTCGGCTCGCTCGACCATGCACCCGGAGGCGGTGAGTCGTTCCGCTCGGTGGAGAAGCGGGTGCTCGCCGCCCGCGACCGGGTGCTGGCGGAGCACAACGGCAAGACCGTCGTCGTGGTCAGCCACGTGACGCCGATCAAGACGCTGGTCGCGCACGCCCTGGACGCCCCGCTGCTGTCGGTCTACCGGATGGAGCTGGCGCCGGCCTCGGTGACGGTGCTGACCTACTTCGACGGTGGGCAGGAGGGGGGCGAGGAGTCGATGGCTTCGATGCGGCTCTACAACGCCCGCCCGATCGAAGCCCCCTTCCTGGCGCAGGCGCCGCGCTAGATGTCGCTGACGACCACGTCGAGCCGCGTGCCCTTGCTCGTCGTCTCGAGCTCGACCATCCAGCCGAGATCGGTGAGGATCTCCGCGAGCTTGGAGGGGGACCGCGGGTCGCGGCCGTCCTCGAGCAGGTTGCGGACCATCCGACCCTTGGTTGCCTTGTTGAAGTGGCTGACCACCTGGCGCCGGCCGGCCACCTCGTGCAGGACCCGGACCGTGGCCACCTTGCGGCCCAGCGTCGCCGGCGGCCGCCAGAACGCGGCGTACGTGCTGGACCGGAGGTCGACCAGCAGCCCGGAGCCGAGCGCCTCCGCCACCGCGTCGCCAAGGGCGGCGCGCCAGACCCCGGCCACCGAACCGACTCCGGGGAGCACGGCGTCGCCGGACAGCCGGTACGCCGGGATCCGGTCGCCGGGACGGACCAGGCCGAACAGGCTGCTGGCGACGGCGACCCGGCTCCCGGCGCGACGCTTGGCGGCGGGGGAGAGGCTGTCGAAGCCGAGCGCGTCGTAGAGGACACCGATGTAGACCCGATCGGCGCGTGCGGTCGGTGCGGTGACGAGACCGGCGTTCAGGCCGACCAGGTCGCGCTGCCCGACCGACAGGTCGAGGACGGTGGCGGCCCGCTCCGGGTCGTCGGTGCACAGCTCCACCAGGGCTTCGCGTACGGCCTTCCTGGCGTCGGTCAGCATCGGGAAGCTCAGGGCGGCGTCGTCGAGGGGCTTGCCCCGGCGCGGCGCGGCCTTGCCTTCGCTGGGCGGCAGCAGGATCAGCACGTGACGGAACGTTAGTGTCGGGGAATGCCGAGCAACCGAGTGGTCCGGGTGAAGGGCGACGGCGATCCCGAGGTCTCCCGCGTGGTGGAGGAGGGGATCGCCCGGATCCAGGAGGAGCAGGGGATCGCCCCGGAGTTTCCTCCCGAGGTCGAGGAGGCGGCGACCCGCGCGGCGGCGAACCCGCGGGTGCCCGACCTGGATCGCACCGACATCCCGTTCATCACCATCGACCCGGAGTCGGCGATGGACCTCGACCAGGCGCTGCACATCGAGCGCGCCGGCGACGGGTACGTCGTGCACTACGCGATCGCCGACGTGGCCGCGTTCGTGTCGCCGGGCGACCCGATCGACGTGGAGGCCCACAAACGCGGGGAGACGCTCTACGGCGCGGACCGCAAGGTGCCGCTGCACCCGAAGGTGATCTCCGAGGATGCGGGATCCCTGCTCGAGGGCCAGGTGCGGCCGGCCCTGCTGTGGACGATCCAGGTGGACGACACCGGCGAGGGGATCGACGTCCACGTCGAGCGGGCGCGGGTGCGGTCGACCGCGAAGCTGTCCTACGAGGGCGCGCAGCGTTCGATCGACGACGGCTCCGCCGACGAGGTGCTGCTCCTGCTGAAGGAGATCGGCGAGCTCCGGATCCAGCGCGACGCAGTGCGCGGCGGGGTCTCCCTGCCGCTGCCCGAGCAGGAGATCGACATCCGGGGCGAGCACTGGGCCCTGGAGTTCCGGCAGATGCTGCCCGTGGAGCTCTGGAACGCGCAGATCTCGCTGCTCACCGGGTTCGGCGCGGCCTCGCTCATGGTCTACGCCCGTGTGGGCGTTCTGCGCACGATGCCGCCGCCGGACCCGCGCGACGTACAACGACTGCACCGGACCGCGAAGGCGCTGGGCATCGAGTGGCCGGCCGAGGTGCTCTACCCCGACTTCATCCGCAGCCTCGATCCCACCGTGCCGGCCCAGGCCGCCATGGTCGTCGCATCGTCGCGCCTGCTGCGGGGCAGCGGCTACACCGCCTTCGACGGCGAGGTGCCGGCCGAGCCGCAGCACTCAGCGCTGGTCTCTGAGTACGCCCACGTCACGGCGCCGCTGCGCCGACTGGTCGACCGCTACGCCGGCGAGGTCTGTCTCGCGCTGTGCGCCGAGCAGCCGGTCCCCGACTGGGTCCTGGCCGCCCTGCCCTTGCTGCCGAAGACCATGCAGCAGTCCGGCGGCCGGGCCCGGGGTTATGAGAACGCCGTCTTCGACCTGGTCGAGGCGGGACTGCTCGCCCACCGGGTCGGCGAGGAGTTCGACGCGGTCGTCGTGTCGGTGGACGAGAAGGACCCGAAGCGTGGCGTGGTGATGCTCAAGGATCCCGGGGTCGAGGCACCGGTGGTCGGCACCTCCGAGCTGCCGCTGGGCAACGATGTACGGGTCACCCTGGCGTCGGCCGACGTGGCGACCCGCAAGGTGGAGTTCCGGCTCTAGATGTCGCGGATGACCCGGGCGGGGTTGCCGACGGCGACCACGTTGGCCGGGAGGTCCTTGGTGACCACCGCGCCGGCGCCGACCACGGTGTTCTCGCCGATCGTCACGCCCGGGCAGACGATGGCACCGCCGCCGAGCCACACGTTGTCGCCGATCGTGATCGGCTCGGCCGACTCCCACTTCTCCCGGCGCGGCACCGGCTCGACCGGGTGCGTGGGGGTGAGCAGCTGCACGTTGGGCCCGATCTGCACGTCGTCGCCGATCGTGATCGGCGCGACGTCGAGGGCCACCAGCCCGTAGTTGGCGAAGCATCCCGACCCGATGGTGATGTGACTCCCGTAGTCGACGTACAGCGGGCTGCGGATGACCGTGTCCTCCCCGACTGCACCGAGCAGCTCGACGAGTAGCGCCCGCTTCTTCGACTTGTCCCGGTCCGGCGTGGAGTTGTACGCCACCATCCGCTCCCGGGCGACGTACGACGCCTCCTCGAGGTCAGGGTCATCGGCGATGTAGAGGTCACCGGCGAGCATCCGCTCGCGCATGGTGCGGGCGTCTGAGGTCATGCGGTGAGACTACGGAGGTCGCAGTAGGCAGCCGTCGCGTCGTCGGGGTCGTGGTCGGAGCCGGTCTCTGCTGCGCGGATCCGCCTGATGACGTCGGCGGGACCGGCCGTGCGCATCAGGTCCAGCGCGTCCGGCCACTTCGCCAGGCCGTAGGGCTCCACGATCCGGCTGGCCCCGTTGCTGAGGAGAGCGGCACCGCGCAGCCGGTCGAGTGGAACGCTGCCGGTGACGGCCTGCCTGGCTGCTTCCGGATCGTCCTTGGCGATCCAGAACCCGCCGGGCTGGTTGCGTCGAGACCGAAACGCCTCGGTCAACGATGGCAGCACTCGTTCGTACTCGGGCGTTCCGACGCTGAGGCCTTCCAGGCCGGTCAAGATCTCGCTCCGCGCGTCGACCTCGCGCGGGTCGGTGAGCACCTGCGGTCCGGTCTCGGCGGAGTCCAGGACGACGAACACGTCGGCGAGCAGCAGATAGTCGAGGCGGTCCTCGTCGTACCGGATGATCGCGACGGTTGCCTGGGGACTGATGGAGCTCGCGATGTCGCAGGTGTGGCGATGCTGCCCGGCCACCTCCTCGATCCCATCGGCGAGTGCGTCGACCAGGTCCGTTCCTGGCTCGCGGGACAGCCGCCCGAGAACAATCGCGCCGAGGGTGTGTGAGTACCACGCGACACCGTGGGAGCAGACCGACTCCATCCCTGGAATTCCGGCGCCGTCGAGCAGCACCACGGCGCCAGGCACCGCGCCGACGAAGTCCTCGTTCGTCCGGCCGTGACCGGGGCTGGTGGCCATCGCAACCTTCATCCGCGAGAGCCTAGGCGGTGTGCGGATGCAAACTCGTGCAACCCCGGGTGGGTCGGTTTTCGTCTTGGTGGTGTGAGCAGGTCGATGGATAGACGCGGAGAATTCGAGGAGTTCGTTCGGGCGGGCCAGTTTCGATGGCTTCGCCTGGCCCACGCTGTGGGCGGCGACTGGCACCTTGCCCAGGATGTCGTCCAGGTCGTGCTGACGCGCCTGTACGTCGACTGGCCGCGGATGCGTCGGGTCCGCGATCCGGAGTCGTACGTACGACGTTCCGTTGTGAACGCGTTGTACGACGATGGCCGGCGTCGGTTCCGTCGCTGGGAGCGGGTCGGCCTCGACTCGCTGCCGGAGCGGGTCGATGGTTCGACGGACCGGACGCCCGAGGGTGTGGACCGCCGCGACGAGCTGGTCGCCGCTCTCGGGCGGATTCCGGCCGGGCAGCGGGTCGTGCTCGCCCTGCGCTACCTGGAGGATCTCGACGTCGCGGAGACCGCCCGAGTGCTCGGCTGCTCCACCGGAAATGTCAAGAGTCAGACCGCCCGGGGACTCGATGCGCTGCGGCGCGTCCTTCCCACGTACGAAGGAGAATGCCGATGACCGGCCAGTCGAACGACCTGCTCGAGGAGCTGCACTCCCTCGCCGGTATGCCGGTACCAGTGAGCATCGACGTCGACCGCGCGGTGCGTGACGGTCGGGTGCAGGTGCATCGGCGCCGTGCGCGGGCTGTCTCGGTCACGGCCGCCGCCGGCCTGGTGCTCGGTGCCGCCACGGCGCTGTCGTGGCCGAGCTCCGAAACCAGCGGCAGCGCCGTCGGAGATGGCGCTGCGGGAATCCCGGATGCGGCACCCGAGGAGTGGGACTGGCGCGATCCGGTGTTCTTCAGTGGCCGCCCCACTCCGCGTGACTCGGGCGGGGCATTCGGTGTCGAGCCGTTCCTGGCGCAAGGGGTGACCATCGGCTACAGCACCGCGCTCGAGGATCGCGATTCGCGAGTCTGGTCCGGCTCGGTGCTCGACGGGCAGTGGGCGGGCTATGTCTCCAGTCTCGTCGTCGCCCGCAGCGGAACGGGTTGTGACATCGCCCTCGCACCACCGGCGGCCAGCGGCCGTGAGTGCCGCGTGTTGCCCACGGAGCTCGGCGACGTCCTCGTCCTCGAGTTCGCCGACAGCGAGCAGGGCAGCGTCCGCGCGATCGTGGCCGAGCACGGAGGCTTCCAGTCGGTCGTCACCGTGTCGACGGGCTACCCGAGGACCGCGCGGAACAACAACGACGTCGACCAGCTGCCCTGGGACGGGCGGGACCCGGTGGGGGAGAGCACCGACGATCGGCGCCCGCCTCTTCCATCGCTGCCGGTCACGCTCGATCAGCAGGTAGCCGCGGCCTGGTCGTTCCTGGGGCAACCTGCCTGAGCCGTACGTCGCTCAGGTCGCCGACCTGCTCGGCGTACCAGAGGACACCCGTGAGGTGGTCCGCGATCTCCCGCAAGGTCCAATGGCCGTCTCTGGGCCGTTCCCACGCGTCCGGTCCGGCGGCGGCAAGCCGCAGGGCGAAGGTGCGGGCCAACCGCGGTAGCCGTTGGTGGGCCTCGTCACGGTCGGCCTCGGTGAACCGGGCCCAGTCCGACTCGAAGGTGAGCAGACTGGCGTGCCAGCTGTCGGGCTGGGTGTCCACGCCGGCCAGGAGCGCCTCCACCTCGGCGAGGTGGTCGATGAGGTGGTCGGCGATCCGGCGTACCGCCTTGTGCGGCGTGTAGATCCGGACGCCGTCCTCGCTCAGGCGCGGTAGCCCGTCCCAGTGCAACCAGGTGTCGACCAGCACCAGCGCGCGGCGTACGGCGTCCTCGACCGCCAGCCCGGGGTTATCGCTCATGCCGTGACGGTAGGGGCGGGACACTTCGGCCGGCGCCGAAGGATGCCCGGCCTATGGTCGAGTGGTGGATGACGTGGACCTCGCCGCAGTCGGTGCACTGATCGGGCACCCGAGCAGGACGGCGATGCTCGACGCGCTGCTCGCCGGCCGCGCGATGACCGCGACCGAGCTGGCTCGGACGGCCGGGATCAGTGCCGCGACCGCGAGCGAGCACCTGGCCCGGCTCAGCGACGGCGGGATGATCGAGGTCGTCGCCCAAGGGCGGCACCGCTACCACCGGATCGCTTCACCCGACGTTGCGGCGGCGCTCGAGGCACTCGCGCACATCGCGCCGCCCAAGCCCGCCACCACGTTGCGGCAGTCCCGCCGCGCCCGGTCACTCGCGGAGGCCCGCACCTGCTACGACCATCTGGCGGGGCGCAGCGCCGTCGCCCTGCACGACAGCCTGGTCACTCGGGAGTGGTTGGTGCCGGAAACGGGCGGCTACCGACTGGCCGACGCCGGCCGGGACGGGCTGCTCGCCTGGGGCGTCGACGTGGCCGCCGCCGATCAGTCGCGGCGCGCCTACGCTCGGCCTTGCCTGGACTGGACCGAACGGCGTGAGCACCTGGCCGGCGCGCTCGCCGCCGCCATCACGACCGCACTGGTGGACGGCGCCGAGCCCTGGTTCGTACGGCGTGCCGACGACCACCGCGGCCTGCGCCCCACCGTTCTCGGGCTGACGCGCCTGGCCGACCTGGGGTGGGAACCGGCTGACGTTCTGCGGACTGCCTGACGAGCTCAGCCTGGGCTCTCCAGCGAACCGCCGCGCTTACCCTTGCATCTGTGTGGGAGTCAGCCTTGTGGGGCCTGTTGGGCGGCAGCACCTTGGTCGTCGGGGCGCTCCTCGGGCTTCGATTCACCTGGTCTCCCCGCGTCGTCGGCTGGATCATGGCCTTCGGTGCCGGTGTGCTCATTTCGTCGGTCGCCTTCGAGCTGGTCGATGATGCCGCACATGCCGGCACCTTCGCGGAAACGGCGAGCGGCCTGGCAGCCGGCAGCCTGACCTTCTTCGTGGGCGACGTGCTGATCGCCCGGGCGGGGGGCCAGAGCAGAAAGCGGATGAGCCAACCGGCTCCTGTCGCGGCGGCGTCGGGATCGGCGCTGGCGCTGGGAGCCCTGCTGGACGGCATCCCGGAGTCGGCCGCCATCGGGGTCACGATCCTGGAAGGCGGCGCCCCCAGCATCGCCTTCATCGCCGCGGTGGCGTTGTCCAACCTGCCCGAGGGCTTGTCCTCGGCCAGCGGCATGAAGGCCGCGGGTCGGTCCACGCGCAACATCATCCTGCTGTGGGTGGCGATCGCCTTGGCCTCCGCCATCGCGGCCGGGCTCGGCTACCTGGTGCTGGACGGCGCCTCGGAAGGGTCGATCGCGTTCGTGATGACCTTCGCGGCCGGGGCCATCCTGGCGATGCTCGCGTCCACGATGCTTCCCGAGGCCGCCCGCGACGGCGGCCCCGTAGTGGGCCTGCTCACCTCGGCAGGCTTCTTCCTGGCGGTCGTGCTCGACCGCGTTTGAGGGGGCGGTCCGTCGTTCGACTAGAAGCTTCCGATCCCCTTGCCGATCATCACCACGCCGATGACCAGCAGCAGAACCGCCATGACGACGGCGTTCTCACGGACGAGCCAGCCCCGCAGGGCCTCGAGGGGCGCGGCCATCCGGTCCGACGCCACCAGGTAGGCGACGACCGGCACCCCGACGGTGGAGGCGGCGAGCAAGGTGAACACGGCGATGACCACGGCGACCTCGCCGGTCGGGAGCGCGCCACCCCCGATGATGACGCCTGCTCCCGCCGACATGATCAGGTTCTTGGGGTTCAGAGCCGAGAGCAGGAACCCGAGGCCGAGGGCCTTGACCGACGTGAGGGTGTCGGTGGCCGACATCCACTTCGGCATGGCCGGTTCGGCGTCATCCTTCGGCCGACCACGCCACTGCTTTCCCGCCACTAATAGGAGCAGCACGCCCAGGGCCAGCGTGATGGTGCCCTGAAGGGGCTTCGAGGCGTCCGCGTCCTCGTCGGGAAGAAGGGAAGAGATCAGGGTGAATGCGGTGACGGCTACGGCAATGCCCGCCACCCAGCCGAGGAGGAAACCGACGCCGGTGCCCTTGGCTCGCGGCGAGAGCAGCATCAGGATCGCGGCCATGACGGGAACCGGGCTGATCGCGACTCCCAGTGCAAGGGGGAGGACCTCGCCGATCACGTCGCCCATGCGCGGATCCCGTCTGGCATCAGCTTCTCCGTCAGATTCCTACTGCCGGGCCATGGCTACCCGGAGGCGCTCCTCCGGGTCGATGTAGTGGTCGTTGTCGTCAACGCCGACGTCGAGCTGCACCCAGTTGATCCTGCCGGTGAAGTGGCTGGTCGCGACGGTGTAGTCCGGCGTCACGGTGGTGCCGGACTCGTACCCGATGTCGGTGGTCTCGTCGGCGGAGAAGACCATCGGCTGCGTCATCTCGACGCGCCCCGTTCCGACCTGGTCGCCGTCGTAGTACAGGGTGACGTCGCCTCCCTTGGCCAGCCCGCCGCCGTCGTAGGCGAACTCGATCCGGACCTGGTGGCTGCCGGCTGGGATCGCCTCGTCAGCCTGCGCGCTGAACTCATGGATCCCCAGCACGTTGTAGGTGAACTTGGCCTTGCCGTCCTTGACGTGGAAGGCCCATCCGCCGAAGCGGCCGCCCTGGGCGATGAGCACGCCCTCGACCTCCCCCTCAGGGATCTCCACGTCGGCGGTCACCGAGAAGGACTTGTTCTTCATGCTGACCACGCTGTTCTCCGACAGGCGTCCCATACCGGAGTAGAAGAGCTGGGAGTTCCCGCGGATCAGCGTGGGCCGCCCGGCCGTGTCGGGGTCGAAGCGCTCACCGCTGCGATCGTCGAGCGGGATCACGTTGTACTTCACGGCCTCGATCAGCCAGAGCCGCTGCAGGTACGCGAGCCGCTCGGGCTGCTCCGCTGCAAGGTTGCGGGCCTGGCTGAAGTCAGTGCTGCCGTCGTAGAGCTCCCATACGTCGTCCTCGAACGGACCCATGTGCGGGTCGACGATCATCCAAGGGGTCTTGTGCTTGGTGACCGCGCTCCAGCCCTGGTGGTAGATGCCGCGGTTGCCGAACATCTCGAAGTACTGCAGGTCGTGGCGTTCGGGCGCGTCCTTGTCGTCGAACGCATACCGCATGCTGGTGCCCTCCATCGGTGCCTGGAGAACGCCGTTGACCACGGTGGGCTGGGGCAGGCCGGCGGCCTCGAGGACGGTGGGCGCCACGTCGGTGACGTGGGTGAACTGCGACCGCAGTCCGCCCTTTTCCTCGATCCCGTTGGGCCAGTGCACGATGGTCCCGTTCCGAGTCCCGCCCCAGTGCGAGGCGATCTGCTTGGTCCACTGCAGCGGCGAGTTCATCGACCAGGCCCAGCCGACCGAGTAGTGGTTGTAGGAGCTCGGCGAGCCGAATTCGGCCATCTTGCTAAGCATGAACTCCGGGGTCTCGACGGCTGCCATGCCGTTGAAGTTGGCCATCTCGTTGAACGCGCCGTTGAGGGTGCCCTCGGCGGACGCGCCGTTGTCACCGATGATGTAGTAGACGATCGTGTCGTCGAGGATCTCGAGGTCCTCGAGCGTATCGATCAGCCGACCGACGTGGTGGTCGGTGTGCTCGAGGAAGCCCGCGTAGACCTCCATCTGCCGTGCCAGCACCGGCTTCAGCTCGTCGGGCATGTCGTCCCATGCGGTGATCTCGTCGTGCCGGGCTGTCAGCTCGGTGTCGGCCGGGATGACGCCCAACTCCTTCTGCCGGGCGAACGTGCGCTCGCGCTGGACGTCCCAACCGTCGGCGAACTGGCCCTCGTAGGGCTCGATCCACTCGTTCGGCACATGGTGCGGGGCGTGCGTCGCGCCGGGCGCGTAGTAGACGAAGAACGGTTTGTCGGGCATCAGCGCCTTCTGCTGGCGCATCCAGTTGATCGCGTGGTCGGTCAGGTCCTCGGTGAGGTGGTAGCCCTCCTCGGCGGTGGCCGGCGGCTCGATGGGTGTGGTGCCGCTGTAGAGCGCGGGGTCGTACTGGTTGTTCTCCCCGCCGATGAAGCCGTAGAACGTCTCGAACCCGCCGCCACCCGTCGGCCAGGCGTCGAAGGGCCCCATCGGCGAGGTCTGCCAGACCGGCACTTCGTGGCACTTGCCGAACTGGGCGGTCGAGTACCCGTTGAGCTTGAGCGTGGTCGCCAGGGGCGCCTTCGTGTTCGGCAGTACCGACGTCTGGCCCGGCGCGGACGTGGCGGTCTCGGTGATGCTGCCCATGCTGACCGAGTGGTGGTTCCGACCGGTCAGCAGCGCCTGCCTGGTCGGGGCGCAAAGCGCCGTGGTGTGGAACCGGTTGAACTTCAGGCCGCCGGCCGCCAATCGCTCGGCGACCGGTGTCCGACAGGGTCCGCCGAACGCGCTCGATGCGCCGAAGCCGACGTCGTCGAGGAGCACGATCAGCACGTTCGGAGCGCCCGCGGGCGGCATTAGGGGCTCGATAGGCGGGAATGCCGTGTCCGGGTCCTTCGCGTCGTACGTCGTCAGGCCCGTGGCTGGGCGGTGGGGTGTCGGCAGGATGCCTCGGGCGTGCCGGTCTGCACTCATTTCGTCCCTCCAGGGAAGCTCAGCAGTGCCGCAACGGCACTCCGAGACCGACGCTAGGAGGGGGCCGCTGCCCTGGCTTCACCCGCGCTGGGGGAGCGTGAACCTCTTGTCGGTGACCGTGGCAAGCAGGTCATCGACGTCGAAGTCGAAGCCTGAGAAGCCGGTTGCCGAGTAGTCGTCGAAGAGACCGCGCTGGCTCCTCTGCAGAATCAAGAGACGCTCGGCGTCGACTTCGTAGGCGTCAATCGCCACCGTGAGCCCGTCGGTGCGGGTGGCAGCGACGGCCATCCCGCCGTCGTACTCGACGGTGAACGCGTAGGTGACTCCGGGAAGGTTCGGCGGGATGCTGCGCCAGTCCTGGTGGGCCAGCCGCAGGGGGGACTGGTCCCAGCTGCGGCTCACGTCCACCTGGAGCATGCCCAACCCGTCCTCGCCCGGGATCGTCCAGCCGAGCTCCTTGCTGAGGTGACAGGAGCCGAGCTCCGAAACGAGTGTGTGCACATTGATCGGCCAGGCCTGAAGGTGGCGGCCCCCCGGGTCGAGGTGGTCGGCGACCACGTCGCGGTACGCCTGCAGGGTCTGGAGAACGGCATTCACGGACACCGGCAGGAGGCCACCCGGAAGCCCCTCGACGCCGACCAGGTCGCGACCAGGCGCTGTGATGCACTCCGACGGCCCGCCGGTGCCGGTGGCGGATGTTGCCGGGCCGGACTCCACGTCGTTCAGGCCGGGGCCCACGTAGACAGCCCCGCCGACAACGGCCACGGCGGCAGCCGCGGCGATCGGAGCCAGCCAGCGCCGGCTCGCAGGACGCTCGTCACTGATCGCCGCCATGAGCTCGGCGCGACGTCGTGCCCGCGCCAGTTCCGAGAGCGGTCGTTCCGGGATCTGCTGATTCATCACTGGCTCCTCTCGTCGTCTGGGTAAGGCATCAGCTCGCTGAGGCGACCTCGCGCCCGGGACAACCGGCTGCGCACCGTGCCGATGGGCACCCCGAGCCTCTCGGCCGTCTGCTCGTAGGACAGGCCATCCCACGCAATCAGCATCAGCACCTCGCGGTCGCGGCCACCGAGCTGCCCGACCGCGTGGATCAGCTGGGCCATCCGCCGCTCGTCGTCGACCCGGTCCGCGACCGTATTCGCATGGTCGACCCCCGAGGCTTCGTCGACGCGTCGGAGCTTCGCTCGGAGCGCGGCCTGGCGTCGGTGGGAACGCATGGTGTTGCGGCAGACGTTCTTGGCGACGGCGTACACCCAGGGCAGCAGGTCACCGTCGTACGTCGTCGCGCGATCCCGGATCCGCCAGACCTCGAGGAACGCCGCGGCCATCGCGTCCTCCGCGATGGACCAGGAGGCGGTGCGTCGGAAGCAGAAGTTGTAGACCCGGTCGGCGTAGCGGTCGAAGACCTCGCTCATCGCCAGCTGATCACCCGCACGAAGACGGGCGGCCAACTGCTCGTCGGTCGCGCGCACCGTCTCGCCGATGTCGCTCACGCTCGCGGTCACGCCCCATCATGTCCGGCACCTTGCGGTGAGTTCCCTTTTCGAACTGGTGCAGACCGGCCCGGCACCCCCGATATCGGTGATGCCATCGGGCTGAGTTCTTCGTTGACTGTCCATCGACAGCTCATGCCTCGCCTGGAGGGACGCGCATGGACACCACCCGATGCAGTCATCGCACATCGCGCGTGCGGCACCTCAATCGCCCGCGAAGGGGCGAAGGTACGCCATCGATGGCACACCCGCTACGCGAACGGGCCATCCCGAGCAGCCGCCCGGCCGGCGAGAGCGACCCGCCCTGCCCGTGTGGACGTCCCGCGCTGGTCATCTTCACCACCGCGGACTTCGGCGATGTGACCTGGTGCGGCGCCTAAGCTGAACGGATGGGCTGGCCTGTAGGCCGGGAAGTGTGCCCGCTTGATTGACCGTGGACGGACGTTGGCAGGTAATGCGCGCTGACCTGCGGAAACGTGACGACAGCGAATGAAGCCGGACGGTCTGTTTCGAGAATCCTGCGGACAGTGCGCGGACAGTAGATGCTCTGGTCCCTCACCCGAAGACGGTCGTGCGGGCTTCGCCGGTTAACCTCCGCGGCACCCCGGACAAGGGACCGGCGGCCGAGGACTTCGGAGCTGCGTGAGTCCGAGAGCAAAGGCCGCCGGCGCGACCGAAAGTACCCATCGCTGCGTGGCGTCATGCACACCTCCGCGGGGTACCCAACTACCGGATGATCCATTTTGTGTGAGTCGCCGCGAGAGCGTGTGAGGAGTCCAGCATGAGTGAGAAGCCAGGTGAGCAGCTCGACGAGGAGCCCCAGGAGGAGCGCGGTCCGGAAGGCTCGCGCGACACGGGGTCCGACGAGCCCTCGGGCGGACCTGCCGACCGTCCCGATGGGCAGGCGGACGACGAGCCCGACGCCGACACCGGGGTCGACCCGGACCAGCCCGACGACCCATCCGCCCCGGACCTGCAGTCCGGCGGATAGGCATCCCCACGGAGAGGAGCCGACATGACCACCAGCCCCGACGCGGACAACCCAGACACCGAAGGCAAGACCGTCCCGCCGTACGAGGGTCGCCGCGAGAGCGCCGACGTGGACAGTCCGGATGAGGACACCGAGGACGGAGCCAACACCGGCGGCGCCACGGGCCCGGTCGAATCGGCCGAGGACGCCGACCCGGGCAGCGGTGGGGACGCCTCGCCGGCCGACGAGCAGCCGGCGGCGGATGCCCAGGAAACAGACCCGGATCCGGAAGAGGGGACGAGCGGTCCCGCGCACGAGCCGGGCACCGGGCGGGCCGAGGACAAACCCTAGGAATTCGCTTCTCCGGTCCTGCGTAGTCTGGGCATTCTTAAAGCGGCAGCCGATACCCGCGCCGAACCGGCCACACGTCCCTGTGGACGGGAGCGCATTCGGGTGAGCCAGAGTCACGCGTCGGATCCCGTGCGCGAGGCGTTGCAGAAAGTCCTGCCACCCGTCTCGAGGACTGTCGAGGACCTCAGGATCATCCAACATTTCATCGACGATCCGCTCGACCACCGCGTCGAGCAACTGCTCGCGACCCGGCACATAGCGGTTCAGGCGCCGAAGGTTCTCACGGCGCTGCGCGGCTTCCAGCTACCAACGAAAGCGGCGGTGGCCCGCCCTCAGCGAAGCCCGGACTTACGGTCGTGTCATCGCGCCGTAATCGAGAAGTTTGGTACTCATGGCGCGAGGTGGGTACTGGCGCTTTCGACGCTGTACGACCCCTTGACCGAGGAGTCGTCTGCCAAAGAGGTGGCCCGACCTGGGGCAGCGCTGAAGGAGACGCAGTATGAACACACGCACCATCGCCATCCTTGCCCTCGTGATCGCCGTCGTGGTGGTGCTCATCCTCGTCCTCTAGCGGGTCGACACCGTCTCCGGCAGCCGTCACCCTGTCCAGGTAGCGCTGCAGTTGCGTGAACCGGACCGGTCGCCCGAGCGGGCTAATGATGCTGCGCGATGACCCGATGTGAGAGCGCCTGTGGCCTTGGGCCATAGGGCTGGAGACGCCGACGTGTTGCCGGTCGGATGCCTCAGGAACACTCAGCATCTCGCGGGCACAGCACCTGCGTGAAAAGTCATGCTGCAGATCAAGGACCCGCTAGCGAGGGACACGTATGTGCCGAGTTCTTGCCTATATCGGGCCAGAAATTCCTCTGGAGAGCCTGCTGCTCAAGCCGGAGAACAGTCTCGTCAACCAAGCCCTCGACCCAGAGCGTCACCCGGAGCTTCAGTTGGCGGGGTGGGGGTTCGGGGCTTGGGGGGAGCAGCTTCTCAAGCCAGAAGAACCCTTCATCTATCGCCGGCCCATGGCGGCCTTCTACGACGACAATGCCGAACGAATCATTCCCAGTCTCCAGGCCAGCACGATGCTGGCTCATGTGAGAGCAGCCGCCTACAACTCGAAGACTGTTCTCGCCGACGAGAACTGTCATCCCTTCTCCTTCGCAGGGACCCCCTGGATCATTGCCCAGAACGGTGACCTGCCGGGCTGGCAAGTCCTGCAGCGGGAGCTGTTGCAGCACTGTGAGGACAAGTACCTGAAGCAGATGCGGGGCTCGACCGACACGGAGTTCCTCTACGTGCTGATGCTGTCCCTGCTTGAGAGCGACAGCGACGAGGACGTGCGACGCGCCTTGGAGGAGATGCTGCGGCTCATCGCCCGGGCAATGAAGGACCTCGACCTCGCAGCACTGACCAAGCTGAAGATGGCCCTGGTATCCCCGAACAGGATCATCGGGGTCAACGTCGGTCTCGGACACCAGGGCGAGACTGATCCGGCCGGGGACTGGAGAGAGCTACGAGAATCCGGCCCAGGCACGGATGACTACGCGCTGTCCATGCTCCTGGAACCGATGTATCTGCTCATGGGTCGCAACTTCCAGCACGACGAGACGTCCTACGACTTCGAGGTTTGCACCGAGGAGGAGGCGACGTCCGTCATCTTCGCCTCCGAGCCCTTGACTGAAGGCAACGACGGCTGGTCGACCTTGGGCTTCGGCGAGATCGTGTTCCTCGAGAAGAAGGGCGAGAACATCACGAGAAACGTCAGTAGATTGAAGGTGTAGGTGCGCAAGCCATGGCCGCCGACGCCACCCTGCACTGCATCGCCGGCTGTGCCATCGGCGAGATCACGGGCCTGATGGTCGGCACCAACGAAAGTCCCCGAGCATGTCCGGTGCGGCACATCCAGTGAGGCTTCTGAGGTCTGGGTTGGGGAATCATGCGGACAGTACGCGGACAGTAGACCCCCGACTGACCACGTTTGCGCAGGTCACGTGGTGTGAAACGGATGGGCTGGCCTGTAGGCCGGGTTCTGTCGCCGGTACGAGACCGGCGGGCGACCATCCATCTACGACGACCGTTGCCGGCCGCCTCCAGCGGTCTACCCGCGCACTCGGGCGAGCAACCCTCGAACGTGCGCTGTCTGACCTTGCTCCGGGTGGGGTTTACCTAGCTACTCCGGTCGCCCGGCGTACTGGTGGGCTCTTACCCCACCGTTTCACCCTTACCTCTCCGCCGTAGCGGCGAGGCGGTTTCCTTTCTGTGGCACTTTCCCGCGGGTTGCCCCGGGTGGGCGTTACCCACCACCCTGCTCTGCGGAGCCCGGACCTTCCTCGTGGGTTGCCCCACGCGGTCGCCCGGCCAGCCCATCCGCAGGTCCCAGGGTAGCGGCGCGGGGCGGCGGTGGGATATCCGGCGAGTGCAGCAGGCGAACGCCGGAAAGGTCACCGCTGCCCCGCGCCCCGCAGGTCTACGGGTGCGTGAGCACCTCGGCGCCGTCCTGGGTGACCAGCAGGGTGTGCTCGAACTGCGCGGACCGCCGGCGGTCGCGGGTGACGATGGTCCAGCCGTCGTCCCACATGTCCCACTCGTGGGTGCCGAGGTTGAGCATCGGCTCGATCGTGAAGGTCATGCCGACCTCGATCAGGTCGTCGTACATCGGCTCGTCGTAGTGCGGCACGATCAGCCCGCTGTGGAACGCCGTGCCGATGCCGTGGCCGGTGAAGTCGCGGACCACGCCGTAGCCGTGGCGCGCGGCGTACGACTCGATCACCCGGCCGACGATGTTGATCCTGCGGCCGGGCTTGACTGCCTTGATCCCGCGCTCCAGAGCCTCGCGGGTGTGCTCGACGAGCAGCCGCGACTCCTCATCGACGTCGCCGGCGAGGAAGGTCGCGTTGGTGTCACCGTGGACGCCGTCGAGGTACGCCGTGATGTCGATGTTGACGATGTCGCCGTCCTCGACCACCCGGCTGTCGGGGATGCCGTGGCAGATCACCTCGTTGACGCTGCTGCACAGCGCCTTCGGGAAGCCGCGGTAGCCGAGCGTCGACGGGTAGGCGCCGTGATCGCACAGGAACTCGTGGCCGATCCGGTCCAGCTCGTCGGTGGTGACGCCGGGGGCGACGTGCGACCCCACCAGCTCCCGCGCCTGCGCGGCCAGCCGACCGGCATGGCGCATCCGCTCGATGGTGTCGGCGTCCTTCACCTCGGAGCCGGCGAACGGAGCCGGCGCGGGCTTGTCGACGTACTCCGGACGCGGGATGTGGGCCGGCACCTCGCGGCGCGGGGACACGGTCATCGGGGCCACGGGAGTCACGGCTGACGAGTGTAGTTTCGCCCTCATGAAGTACTGGTACTGCGTGAAGCATCACCGGGTCGAGAGCGGCGAGAACATCTGCCCGCCGATCGACCGACTCGGGCCGTACTCGACCGAGGAGGAGGCCACGCGCGCTCTGCAGAAGGCCGAGGAGCGCAACGAGGAGTGGGACAACGACCCCAACTGGAGCGACGCGGACCTGGAGGACTGAGCGCCCGGTGATGGCGCGACGACGACGGGTGCGGGGCCCGAGCGCGGTGTCCCCACGCCCGTTCATCGGGATGGGCATGCTCGTGGCCGCGCTGTTCCTCTACGGCTACAGCGCGGTGGTCGTGCCGTGGTACGTCTTCGTCGCGCTGATGCTGGTCTGGGCGTTCCTGCTCCTGGTCAGCCTGGCCTGGTGGTCGCTGCATCCGGAGCGGCTGCCGTGGGTGGCAGTGATCGCGTACGTCGTGTGGTTCGCCGTACTCCTGGGCGGCGGGATCGCGTTCGACTGGGCATAGCTGCATGCACGGCCGAAAGGGGTGGCCGCGGCGCCGCCGCTGACCACCCCCATCAGGTCGGCTCAGGCGTGTGCCGGAACCGCCGTCCGCTGAGCGCTCCGGGCGCGAGAGCTGCGGACCATGCTGATGCCCACTGCCAGGGTCCACCAGGCCCACAGCGCACCCATGCTCGCCGTGGTGCCCCAGCCCTGGGCGCTGTAGAAGTCCGCCGCATCGTCGCCGAAGTAGACCGCGGGCACGAACGCCAGGTTGATCGCGGCCAGCACGTAGGCCGAGCGGCCGACCCAGCGCCGGAAGAGCCCGGTCCGCGCGACCACCATTCCGAGTGTCACGAGGAAGAGCACCATCAGCAGCCGGGAGATGGCGCCCTGCATCAGGTACTGCGCCGCGGCAAACGGGCCCTCGGTCGTGGTGTCGATGTCCTTGTCGACCGAGATGGCCGCCCCGGCTTCCATCGACTGCGGGACGAACACCATCACGACCCACAGGAGTCCCGCCGTCTGCAGGAGCCCGGCGAGCCACTCGAGTGCCGGGTCGGTGCGCTCGACGAGCAGCCGCAGGCCGACGAAGTACACGAGGTAGAAGACGCAGCCGACCAGCCCGATCAGGGTCCGGGTCAGGATGTTCCAGTCCGGCGGCGTCTCGTACATGAAGTACAGCGGCACCTGGATGATGATCATGACCGCGGCCAGGATCCCGAAAAGTCCGGTGCGTCGGTGCAGGAGTTCGAGGTTCATCAGAGGTCGCTCCCTTCGCTGGTGGAGCCGGTGATCCCCGACTCGTCGACGATCCAGAGGCAGCCGGCGACGACGGCGCCCCCGACCGTGTAGAAGAGCCACCACGGGGTGTCGAGGTGGCGTGAGAACACCGAGATGAGCAGCCAGGTGACGATCTGGATCAGGCTGCCGACGACGGTGACAACGGCGGTCGCCCGACGCGCCACGCGCAGCTTTCCGGTGCCTCCGACGGGCCAGAAGGCCCGCTTGGCCAACGCGCCGAACCGGTCCATCTCGGACGCGGCCCGAACATCTTCTGTGAGTTGCTGGTTCATGTCTTGCCCTTCTTCACGAGGTTGGTAGGACGTGACGTCGATGCTCGTGTTCGGGACCGGTTGCTCCATCCGCCGAACTGACCGATTCCGGGACCCGGGCGACGACGAAAGTTGCAGCCGTGGTCCATCGATCGGCTGACGTCCGCGGGGCCGGCCGGAGCTAATGTGACGCGCATGGCGGGCTTCTCGGCGGGCGACACGGACGGGCGCCCGGGACACCTGGTCTCGGTCGTGGTGGTGCTCCTGGCATTCGCCGGCGGGCTGAGCCTGCTGTACGGCGTGCTGCAGGACGGGCCATCCGGGGCTGCTCTGGTCCTCGATGTGGTCGTCGGCGCGGTGTGCTGCGCGGCATTGTGGTGGCGGCACCGGGCCCCGATCGCGATCGGCGTGGCCACGGCGGCGGCGGCGTCCGTGTTCGCGACCGCCGGGGCGGCCAACATGTTCGCGCTGTACGCCGTCGCGCGGCGGCGTCCACTACCCGTGGCCCTCGCGCTCGGCGCCCTGAACGTCGCGGCCGGACTCGTGTTCTACGCGGTGTACCCCGGCAACAACTCTGTCTCCCTGACCGTGACCGTCAACCTCGCGATCAGCGCCGCGGCAGTGGCCTGGGGCGCGCTGGCCCGCGCGCAGCGTCGCCTGGTCCGCTCGCTGGAGGAGCGAGCCGTCCGAGCGGAGACCGAGCAGCGCCTGCGCGCCGACCAGATCCGCGGCTCCGAACGCGAACGGATCGCGCGCGAGATGCACGACGTCGTCGCCCACCGGGTGTCCCTGGTCGCGCTCCATGCCGGCGGGTTGGAGGTCCACCCCGGGCTGGCGCCCGATGAGGTCCGGGACGCCGCCCGGTTGATCCGACGCTCGGCGCAGGACGCCCTCGACGAGCTCCGGGTGGTGGTCGGTGCGCTCCGGGAGGACGCCCCGGCCTCGGGCCGGCCTCCCACCCTCGCCGACCTCGAGCCGCTGGTCGCGGACTCCCGGGGGGCCGGGCAGCCGATCGAGCTCTCCCTGGACGTCCCCTCCGGGTCCGAGCTCCCGCCGTGGCTGGGGCGGACGGCGTACCGCGTCGTGCAGGAGGCGATCACCAACGCGATCAAGCACGCACCCGGTGCCTCGACCACGGTCAGCCTGACGGGCGGACCGGGGGAGGGCCTCGCGGTCGTGGTGCGCAACTCCCTGGGTGGGCGGCTGCCGTCCGCGGGCATGGTCGGCTCCGGCGCGGGTCTGCTCGGCCTGACCGAACGGGTGACGCTCGCCGGCGGTGCGCTCGAGCACGGAGCGACACCGGATGGCGAGTTCGTGGTCCGCGCCGAGCTGCCCTGGCCCACGTCGCGCCAGCCGCAGCACTCCGGGAGCCGGCGTTGAGCAACGTGCGGGTGCTGGTCGTGGACGACGACGCCATGGTGCGGGCCGGGCTGCGAATGGTGCTGTCGGCCGATCCCGAGATCGAGATCATCGGTGAGGCCGCCGACGGCCGCGAGGGTGTCCGGCAGGCCCGCCTCCTCGAGCCCGACGTGATGCTGATGGACCTGCAGATGCCGGTCATGGACGGCGTGGCTGCAACGGCCGAGGTGCTCCGGCTGCCCTCCCCGCCGGCGGTGCTGGTGCTGACGACCTTCCACGTGGACGAGTACGTCGTGGGCGCGCTCCGGGCCGGCGCGACCGGCTACCTGCTCAAGGACACCGACCCACACGAGCTGGCTCGTGCGGTGCACACCGCGGCCGCCGGCGACACCCTGCTCTCGTCAGCGGTCACCCAGACGGTGCTGGACCGGCTGAGTGAGCCGGACGGTGCCAACGCACGCCGTGACGACGCGCGCCGCCGGCTCGATCCCCTGACCGAGCGGGAGCTCGAGGTCGCCGTCGCGGTCGGCCACGCACGGTCCAACGCGCAGATCGCCCGGATCATGCACATGAGCGAGGCGACCGTGAAGACGCACGTGTCTCGCGCCCTGGCAAAGACCAACACCGACAACCGGGTCCAGATCGCGATCCTCGTGCACGATGCCGGACTCGTCGACCGGGACTGAGCTCAGCGGGGCCGGACCAGCAGCACCGAGTCGCCACCGCTCACGCCGTCGGTCGTGATCAGCAGGCTGCCGTCGGGGGCGCTGGTGACGGACCGGAGGCGGCCGTAGTTGCGCAGGGCCTGCGGCGCCTTGACGCTCCGCAGCTTGCCCTTGCCGTCGAACTTCATGAACAGCACCCGGCCCGCCTTCAGACAGGCCACGGCGAGCGTCCCCTGGAGCCCGCGCCACTGCTCGCCCCTGACGAACGTCGCGCCGGAGGTCGCGAGCGTCGGGTCGCCGGACCGCCAGCGAGCAGCGTGCTGCTTGCCGGGCAGCCCGAAGTCGGTCATCGGCACCGACTCGTTGTAGCCCGGCACCGGGTGGTATCCGTAGTCGCCGCCCGCCACCAGCTTGTTGACCTCGTCGTCGCGATAGGTGCCGTGCTCGACCGACCAGAGCGTGCCGTCGCGGCGCTGGGCAAGCCCCTGGACGTTGCGGTGCCCGAACGTGAGCAGGTAGCGGCGTTTGCCCTCGCCCTTGATGAACGGGTTGCTCGGCCACGGCTTGCCGGTGACCCGGTTGATCCGCAGCGTCTTGCCACCCAGGGAGCTCAGGTTGCGCGGGTTGGTGCCGGTCGCGGCGTCACCGGTCCCGACCAGCAACGCGCCGTTCCTGGTGATCAGCAGCCGGCAGCCACCGTGCCGTCCGGACGAGGTGGGCAGACCCTTGAGCAGGACCCGGATCTTCGAGGCCTTGGTGGCGGCGCGGTTGAGCCGCCAGGCGATGATGCGTACGTCGTGACCGCCGCCCGACGTCGAGCCGCCCTGGCACGTGTAGAACCGGCGGTTGCCCGCGAAGCCGGGGTCGACCTCCATGCTCATCAGCCCGGTCTCACCGGACACCCACACGTTGCCGCTCGGGAACCTCACCCGGCGCTTTCCTTGGGCATCCGCGACCAGCAGGTGGGCGGTGTCCCGCTCGGTGATCAGCAGCCGGCCGCCGCCGATCGGCTGGACGTCCCAGGGATGCTCCAGGCCCTGCACCAGCTTGGTGACCCGGAACCCCGGCGCGGCGCGATCGGCTCGATCCGGTGCCGACGACCTCTGGTCGTCGGCCACGGCCGGAGCGGTCGCGAGGACGAGGGCGAACAGCAGACCGAGGCTCAGCGCACGCATGCCGCCACGGTAACCCCGTCGTCGGTGATCACTCCTGGGCGGAACCGAGGATGTTGACCATCCAGGGAACGCCGAACTTGTCGACCAGCATCCCGAAGGTGTCTCCCCACGGTGCCTTCTCGAGCGGCACGGTGACCGAGCCGCCGTCGACCAGCCCGTCCCAGTAGCCGCGGAGCACCGCGTCGTCGTCGCCACTCAGCGAGATCTGGGTCGAGGTGGCGGTCGGCTCGCCCATGCCGGGTGCCGTGTCGGCACCCATGAGGTGCACGCCGTGGTCGCCCGTCAGCTGGGCGTGCATGATCTTGTCGCTCAGGGAGGGGTCGTTGCCCGGCATGTCCGGCTGCTCGCCGAAGGTGTTGACCTCGAGGTTGCCGCCGAAGACCGAGTTGTAGAACTCCAGCGCCTCGCGGGCCTTGCCGTCGCCGAAGGTGAGGTAGGGGTCGAGCTGTACTGCCATGGGGAGCCTCCTGGTGGTGGGGACGTGTCACCCGCCAGCATGCACCGAAGCGCCGACAGTCAGAAGGTGTGATCCGGGCCGGGGAAGGTGCCGGACTTCACGTCGGCGTCGTAGTCCTTGGCCGCCTTGAGGAGTACGCCGTGCAGGTCGGCGTACTGCTTCACGAACCTGGCCATCCGGCCGGTGCGCAGCCCGAAGGCGTCCTGCCAGACCAGCACCTGACCGTCGCAGTCGACGCCGGCGCCGATCCCGATCGTGGGGATGGCGAGCTCCTTGGTCACCTGGCCGGCAACGTCACCGGGCACCATCTCCATGACCACCGCGAACGCGCCGGCGTCCTCGATCGCGTGGGCGTCGGCCAGGATGCGCGTGGCGGTGTCACCGCGGCCCTGGACCCGGTAGCCACCCAGTGCGTGCTCGGACTGCGGGGTGAACCCGATGTGCGCCATCACCGGGACGCCGCCCTGGGTGAGCCGCTCGATCTGAGGCACCATCTCGACGCCGCCCTCGAGCTTGACGCAGTGGGCCCCGCCCTCCTTCATGAAGCGGACCGCGGTGAGGTAGGCCTGCTCGGGCGAGGCCTGGTAGCTGCCGAACGGGAGGTCACCGACGACCAGGGCGCGGTGGACCGACCGGCTCACGGCCCGGGTGAGCGGGATCAGCTCGTCGACGGTCACCGGCAGCGACGTCTCGTTGCCGTAGACGTTGTTGGAGGCGCTGTCGCCGACCAGCAGCACGTCGATGCCGGCCTCGTCGAACGTCTCCGCGGCGTACTGCTCGTAGGCGGTGAGCATCGAGAACTTCTCGCCGCGCTCCTTCATCTCGCGCAGGTGATGAGTACGGACCCGCTTGACGGGGGCGGCGGACGTGGCCGGGCCGCTGCCGTACGGAGCGGTCTCCTCGGGTGTGCTGCTCATTGCCTCAGGCTAACCGCGCGGGCACCTGCCGAGAGTGTGTCGCTGCACACCCCGGCGTCGCCGAGCGTCGATCTCGGGGGTTCCGGCAGGCCCGCCTCGTAGGTAGTCTCAGGAGGTCTCGGGAGCGCACCGACCGTGCTGCTCTTTCGATCTCGGGAGGTGGCGGCACATGAGGGCACGACTCGTGGTGGCGATCGCAATCGGTCTACTGATCGCCGGAGTAGGCGTGGCGGTGTCGTACGGCGGTGACAGAGACCGGGCCAACCGGCACAACGCCACCGGGTCCGACCAGGCCAAGCAGTTCGCCGAGGTCGCCGGGAAGAACACGAGAGCGGCCGACCGCATCCGCAAGACCAAGGCGAAGTGCAAGCGGGGCCTGGCCGGGCAGTTCCGATGCGACGACATCGACATGCTCAGCCACGTCTCTCGCGAGCAGCTCGGCCTCAGCTTCGTCAACGACATCTGGGGCTGGACCGACCGGCGTAACGGCCGCGACTACGCACTGATCGGTGGCAGCGAAGGCACGGTGTTCGTCGACATCAGCAATCCAACCCGTCCCGACATCGTCGGCACGCTGCCCACGCACTCGGCCGAGGGAGGCGCGTTCTGGCGCGACATCAAGGTCTTCGACAACCACGCTTTCATCGTCTCGGAACACGACGACCACCAGATGCAGGTCTTCGACCTCACCCAGCTGCGCAGTGTGAAGGGCAAGCCGGTGACCTTCGGAGCCACGGCGGTCTACGACATCGGCGGGGACGGCAACACGCACAACCTGAACATCAACGAGGACACCGGGTTCGCTTACCTGGTCGGCACGAGCACGTGCAACAGCGGGCTGCACATGGTCGACATCAACGAGCCGGCGAACCCGACGTTCGCGGGCTGCTTCGAGGACCACGGCTACATCCATGACGCCCAGTGCGTGATCTACAAGGGACCGGACGCGGACTACCGCGGCCGGGAGATCTGCTTCAACGCCAACGCGGAGAACGTCGGACCGACCATCGACGACATCGAGAACACCTTGTCGATCGTGGACGTCACCGACAAGGAGAACCCGGTGCCGCTGGCCCGGATGTTCTACGGCACGGACGGCTACAGCCACCAGGGCTGGCTCGACGGGCGCCAGAGGTTCTACATCCACGGTGACGAGCTGGACGAGCAGAACCAGGGCCTCCGAACCCGGACCCGGGTGTGGGACGTGCGCGACCTCGACGCGCCCGAGGTGGCCGGCGTCTTCGACAACTCGACGACGTCGATCGACCACAACCTGTACACCGAGAACGGGGTTTCCTACCACTCCAACTACACGTCCGGCCTGCGCATCTACGACAACTCGCGGCTGGCACGAGGGCAGCTGTCCGAGGTGGCGTACTTCGACCTCTACCCGGAGAACGACAACGCGACGTTCGAGGGTGGGACGTGGAGCAACTACCCGTACTACCGGGGTGAGAGGTTCGTCGCGGTCAGCTCGATCGACCGCGGCCTGTTCGTGCTGGAGCCGCACAAGAAGCTGAGCAAGTAGGCGACCAACAAGACGGCGCCGCGCTGACCGACGACACCGTCTCCGCCCACGGGATCGGCGGAGCGTCCGACCTGCCGATCCCGCTGTCCTTCGTGGTGGTGGGGGCTGGCTGTGCTCTGGCGGTGTCGTTCGCCGTGCTGGCCTTCTCGTGGCAGACGTCGCGTCTGACGGGAGACCGGGCAGGGCGGCCGCTCCCCACCTGGGTCGGGCGGGTCGTCGACTCCCCGTGGCTGCGCGGCATCGTCCGCTGCTTCGGGCTGGTCATCACCGCGTACACCGGCTGGGCTGCCGTGGCGGGCGCGGACGCCTCCGCCAACCCGACGCTGGGCGTCTTCTACGTCTTCCTCTGGGTAGGCTTGGTCCCGCTGTCGCTTCTGTTCGGCAACATCTGGCCGCTGCTGTCACCGATGCGAACCCTGCACCTGGGGCTCTCCCGCCTCCTGAACACGCCGCCGGACCGAGGATTGCTCACGTACCCGTCGTGGCTCGGGTACTGGCCGGCGGCCTTCGGCCTGTTCGCGTTCGTCTGGACCGAGCTGGTCAGCCCGGACGCGGAGTACGTCTCCACGGTCATCACCTGGTGCCTGCTTTACGCCGCGGTGATGTTGGTCGGCTCGGCCGTCTTCGGCAGTTCCTTCCTCGCCTACGCCGACCCCTTCGAGGCCTGGTTCGGCCTGGTCGCCAAGCTGTCCCCGTGGGGTCGTGCCGCGAATCCCGACGGTCGGCGCCGAGTGGTGTTCCGCAGCCCCCTGAACAGTCTTGACACGGTGGTCCCCGAACGAGGGCTGGTGGCGCTCGTCTCCGTCCTACTCGGCTCGACCGCCTACGACAGCTTCAGCACCTCGAGCTGGTGGGTGCAGCGGACCGCCCGGCTGGGTGCGCTGGACCCGACCCTGCGCGACAGCCTGATCCTGTTCGGCTTCGTGGCCCTGGTAGCGGTGACGTTCAGCGTCGCTTCGGTCCTGGGCGCTGGGCTACCCCGGTCGGAGCGTCGCCGGCTGCCGCGCCTGATGGCGCACTCGCTGGTGCCGGTCGGTGTCGGATACGTGTTCGCGCACTACCTCACGCTGCTGCTGGAGACGGGGCAGGCCTACGTCATCTTCCTGTCGGACCCGCTGGTGACCGGTGAGGCCGACTACCTGGGGACCGCCGACTGGACGGTGACCTACTTCCTGTCCGTTCGCCCCGAGCTCCTCGCCGGGCTCAAGGTCGTCTTCGTCCTCACCGGGCACGTCCTGGGCGTGGTCGCGGCCCACGACCGCGCCGTGCGCGTGCTGCCTGCTCGGAGTGCCGTGTCCGGGCAGCTGGCGATGCTCACCGTGATGGTGGGCTACACCGTGGGCGGACTGTTGCTGCTGTTCAGCGTCTGACGGCCCGCACTATCGTGCGCGCATGATGCGTGAATGGGACCTCCGCGCCGACGAGCTCGCCAGTGAGGCGATCGACGCCGGCGAGCCCACGGCGTGGTTCAACCGGTTGTACGCCGAGGGGCTGGCCGGCGAGATCTCGGTGCCGTGGAACCGCGAGGACCCCAACCCGCAGCTGGCCGAGTGGGCCGAGTCCTTCGCACTGGACGGCGCCGGCCTCAGCGCCGTTGTCGTCGGGTGCGGCCTGGGTGCGGACGCGGAGTTCCTGGCCGCGCGCGGCTTCGCCACGACCGGGTTCGACGTCGCCCCGGCCGCGATCGAGGAGGCGCGGCGGCGACACCCGGGCAGTTCCGTGGAGTACCGGGTCGAGGACCTGCTCGCTCTCTCCCCGGAGCTGTTCGCCCGCTTCGACCTCGTGGTCGAGATCTTCACGCTCCAGGCACTGCCCGACCCGCCACGCGCCCGAGCCGCCGACGCCGTCGTCGGCCTGGTGCGACCCGGCGGCATTCTGGTCGCCGTCGCCTTCCGCACGGGCGAGCCTGAGTCCAGCAACGCGGGCCCGCCGTTCGCGCTCTCACGCAGTTTCATGGAGGCGCTGGGCGCCGGGTCCCTGGTGCTCAAGAGGCTCGAGGAGAGGGACGGCCCGCGCTGGCTCGCGGAGTATCACCGGCGCGGCTGACCCGGCTACCTGTGATGTCCAGGAAGGTTGTCCCGCTCGGGTTCGGTGAGCCTGCCTGACAGGAGGCCTTCGTGTCCCAGGCCAACGCGACGCTCGCTACGGCTGGATTGAGGGCCACGCCCTCGGTGTACCTAGTGCCGTGAGTCGGAAGTCCTTGCGCGCTTCGCGCGCCCATGGCACGCAACTCTCTGCGTTGGCGTCGCTCGACGTGCGCCCAGCATGCCAGCGCTCGGCCGCCTTGCGATCCACACACCCTGAACACGCCAACCACATAACGACTTCCGACTCACGACACTAGGCGGCAGAGTTCGCCGCCGCCTCCAGCTCGGAGATCACGATCTTGCGCATCGTGAACATGGACTCACTCGCGGCCCTTGCGCGCGCCGGGTCGGGGTCGGAGACCAGCTCGTAGAGCCGCTGGGGGACGATCTGCCAGGAGAGACCGAACCGGTCCTTGAGCCACCCGCAGACCGACTCCTCGCCGCCGTCGACGAGCGAGTCCCAGTAGTAGTCGACCTCCGCCTGGTCGCGGCAGGTGATGCTGAACGAGATCGCCTCGGTGAAGTTCGCGAAGTCCGGTCCACCGTTGATGCCCTTGAACGTCAGCCCGTCGATCGTGAACTCACCGGCCATCACCGTGCCAGGCTCGCCGGGGCCGGCCTCGGTGTAGCGACTCAGGTGCCCGATCGATGAGTTCGGGAAGATCGAGGTGTAGAAGCTCGCGGCCTCTTCAAGGTCGTCGTCGAACCACAGGCACGGGCTGATCGAGGACAGAGGCGTCTGCTTGCTGAGGGGCATGGTCGTTGTGACCTCCCGCGCCACGACGACTCATCGGTACGACGGTCGCGAACACTAGACTCGAGGTGTGGACTTCTACTCGGCGTACGCCCAGGGCTTCGCGCGGGTGGCCGCGTGCACGCTCCCGGTGACCGTGGCCGATCCGGCCGCGAACGCCGCAGCCGTGCTGGCCGAGGCGCGCGGGTGCCACGACGAGCACGTCGCGGTGGCGGTGTTCCCGGAGCTGTGCCTGAGCGGGTACGCGATCGACGACCTGGTCCTGCAGGACACGCTGCTCGCGGCCGTCCGCACGGCGATCGCCGAGATCGTCGAGGCCAGCGCCGAGCTGATGACGGTGCTCGTGGTCGGTGCGCCGCTGGTGCAGGGCACCCGGGTGCTCAACTGCGCGGTGGTCATCCACCGGGGCCGGGTGCTGGGCGTGGCGCCGAAGTCCTACCTGCCGACCTACCGGGAGTTCTACGAGCGCCGCTGGTTCGCGCCCGGCGACGACCGGCACGGATCCACGATCACCGTCAACGGTGACGAGGTGCCGTTCGGGCCGGACCTCATCTTTCAGGCGTCAGACGTGCCCGGGCTGGACCTGCACGTCGAGATCTGCGAGGACATGTGGGTGCCGGTGCCGCCGAGCGCCGAGGCCGCGCTGGCCGGGGCTGCGGTGCTCGCCAACCTCTCCGGCAGCCCGATCACGGTGGCCCGCGCCGAGGACCGGCGACTGCTGGTCCGCAGCGCCAGCTTCCGCTGCAACGCGGCGTACGTCTTCGCGGCCGCAGGCCAGGGGGAGTCCACCACCGACCTGTCGTGGGACGGACAGACGATGGTCTACGAGTGCGGCGACCTGCTGGCCGAGACCGAGCGGTTCCCCGACGGCCCGCGGCGGTCGGTCACCGACGTCGACCTCGACCGGATCCGCCAGGAGCGGCTGCGGCAGGGCACCTTCGACGACAACCGGCGTGGCGTCGGGATCCCCGAGTTCCGCACGGTCGGCTTCGAGCTCCGCCCTCCGGGCGGCGACATCGGGCTGCGCCGCAAGGTCGACCGCTACCCGTTCGTGCCCGACGACCCCGCGCGGCTGGCGCTCGACTGCTACGAGGCCTACAACATCCAGGTCTCCGGGCTCGAGCAGCGGCTCGAGGCGATCGGCCAGCCCAAGATCATCATCGGCGTCAGCGGCGGGCTCGACTCCACCCACGCCCTGATCGTGGCCGCGAAGGCGATGGACCGGCTCGGTCGCCCGCGCAGCGACATCCACGCGTTCACGCTGCCCGGCTTCGCGACCGGCGAGGCCACCAAGTCCTACGCCACCCGGCTCTCGACGTCGCTCGGCGTAACGTTCGAGGAAATCGACATCACCGCCGCCGCGGAGCAGATGCTCAAGGACCTCGACCACCCGTTCGCGGACGGCGAGGAGGTCTACGACATCACCTTCGAGAACGTGCAGGCCGGGCTCCGCACCGACTACCTGTTCCGGCTCGCCAACCACCGCGGCGGCATCGTGCTCGGCACCGGCGACCTCTCCGAGCTCGCCCTCGGCTGGTGCACCTACGGCGTCGGCGACCAGATGTCCCACTACGGCGTCAACGCCGGCGTACCGAAGACGCTGATCCAGCACCTGATCCGGTGGGTCATCGACTCTGGCCAGTTCGAGGAGGCGACCAATGCCGTGCTCCGGGAGGTCCTCGGCCAGGAGATCACCCCCGAGCTGATCCCGTCGCGCGAGGACCAGATCCCGCAGCGCACCGAGGACTCCGTGGGTCCCTACTCGCTGCAGGACTTCACGCTCTTCCACGTGATCCGGCGCGGCTACCACCCCGCCAAGATCGCGTTCCTCGCGTGGCACGCCTGGCACGACGAGCAGGTCGGCGACTGGCCGCCGGGCTTCCCGGCGGACAGCCGGGTGGCCTTCGATCTCGCGACCATCCGGCGCTGGATGGTGGTGTTCGTGGAGCGGTTCTTCGCCAGCCAGTTCAAGCGGTCGGCGCTGCCCAACGGTCCCAAGGTCAGCTCCGGCGGCACCATGTCGCCACGCGGCGACTGGCGGATGCCGTCCGACGCCAAGGGCGCCGCCTGGCTCGCCGAGATCGAGGCGGACGTCCCGAAAAAGTGACCGCCACTAGTCTGGCGTCATGGGCAAGCAGGAAGACTTCGTTCTCCGAGCTCTCGAGGAGCGTGACGTCCGGTTCGTCCGGCTGTGGTTCACCGACGTCCTGGGCTTTCTGAAGTCGGTCGCCGTCGCACCGGCCGAGCTCGAGGGCGCCTTCGCCGAGGGCATCGGGTTCGACGGCTCCGCGGTCGAGGGCTTCGCCCGGGTCTACGAGGCCGACATGCTGGCCAAGCCCGACCCGGCGACGTTCCAGATCCTCCCGTGGCGCGGCGAGGGCCCGTCCACGGCCCGGATGTTCTGTGACATCGTGATGCCCGACGGCAGCCCGTCGTACGCCGACCCGCGCTACGTGCTCAAGCGCACCCTGGCCCGTGCGGCCGAGAAGGGGTTCACCTTCTACACGCACCCGGAGATCGAGTTCTACCTCTTCAAGGACACCCCCAGCGACGGCGCCGACCCGGTGCCGGTCGACCGCAGCGGGTTCTTCGACCACACGGCCCAGTCGATGGGGTCGGACTTCCGCCGCGAGGCGATCACGATGCTGGAGTCGATGGGCATCTCGGTCGAGTTCAGCCACCACGAGGGCGGCCCGGGCCAGCAGGAGATCGACCTGAGGTACGCCGACGCGCTGACGACCGCCGACAACATCATGACCTTCCGCACGGTCATCCGTGAGGTGGCGCTGAGCCAGGGGATCTGGGCGACGTTCATGCCCAAGCCGTTCACCACTCACCCCGGCTCCGGCATGCACACCCACGTCTCGCTGTTCGAGGGCGACCAGAACGCCTTCTACGAGGCGGGCTCGGAGTACCAGCTGTCCAAGACCGGCCGCGGCTTCATGGCCGGCGTCCTCCACCACGCCCGCGAGATCAGCGTCATCACCAACCAGTGGGTCAACAGCTACAAGCGGATGATGTCGGGCGGCGAGGCGCCGTCGTACGTCTGCTGGGGGCACAACAACCGGTCGGCGATGATCCGGGTGCCGATGTACAAGCCGCTCAAAGGCCAGTCCACCCGGATCGAGCTGCGCACCGTCGACGCGGCGTGCAACCCCTACCTCGCGTTCGCGGCGATGCTGGCGGCCGGGATGAAGGGCATCGAGGAGGGCTACGACCTGCCCCGAGAGGCCGAGGACGACGTGTGGAGCATCAGCGAGCGCGAGCGGCAGAGCCTGGGCATGGAGCCGCTGCCGAAGAACCTCAGCGAGGCCATCGAGATCGCCGAGGGGTCCGAGCTGCTCGCCGACACCCTGGGGGAGCACGTCTTCGACTTCTTCCTGCGTAACAAGCGCGTCGAGTGGGACGAGTACCGCGTGCAGGTCTCCGCCTACGAGCGTGACCGCATGCTCCCGGTCATCTAGGTCTCTCATGGCACGGGTGCTGGTGATCGAGCACGAAGCCACCTGTCCGCCGGCGCTGTTCGGCTCCTGGCTCGAGGACGCCGGCTGCGAGGTGGTCGTCTGCCGGCCCTACTCCGGTGATCCGCTGCCCACGCTCGCCGAGTACGACGCCCTGCTCGTGCTCGGTGGCTCGATGGCAGCCACCGATTCACAGTCCTGGCTGGCACCGCTGCGCGACCTGGTGCGAGAAGCGGCCGCCTCGGCGGTGCCCACGCTCGGCATCTGCCTGGGCCACCAGGTCTGCGCGGTCGCGTTCGGCGGCGGCGTCGAGCCCAACCCGCGCGGCCAGCAGCTCGGGCTGCTCGACGTCGGCTGGACACCCGAGGCGAGGGACGACCCGTTGTTCGGGCCGCTGAGAACGCCGCTCCGCGCAGTCCAGTGGAACGACGACCTGGTCACCCGGCTCCCCGACGACGCCGTCGCGCTCGCGGTCACGCCGCACGGCGAGAACCAGGCGGCCCGGTTCGCGCCGTCGGTCTGGGGCGTGCAGTGGCACCCCGAGGTCGACCGGGCGGTGCTGGAGGTGTGGGCGCACGAGGACGAGGAGCGACACGTCGCCGCCGGGATCGACCAGGAGCGGGTGCTCACTGACATCGGCGCGGCCAAGGCCGAGCTCGAGCTCTCGTGGCGGCCGCTCGCCGACGGCCTCGCCGCGCTCGCCGTCGTACAGACGAGGAGCGGGGGTTGAACCGGCCGGCCACCAGCAAGGGCAACCTGCTCCGGCTGGGTTTCGAGGACTCCGACGCCGCGCTGGCCGACCTGCACCGGCTGGGCCAGGACGTCGAGCCGTTGCTGGCGCCGCTGTCCCAGACCGCGGAGCCCAGTGCGGCGCTCGCCGGGCTGGTGCGACTGCGCGACGCGGCTGAGGGCGGCGAGGCGCTGGTCGGCGCGCTGGTCGACGACGAGGGCACCGCGATGCGCCTGCTCAGCGTGCTCGGCGCGAGCCAGGCGCTGTCCGACCACCTGGTCCGGCATCCCGAGCAGTGGAAAGAGCTCGCCGACCCACTGCTCGGGTCGACCCGCCCGGCGGCCTTCGCCGTACGCGCCGGGCTGCTCCGGTCAGTCGGCGCAGACCCCCATGCCGACCGACCCACCGCGGCAATGGAGACGGCGGCGGCGGTGGACGCGCTGCGGGTGGAGTACCGGCGAGTGCTGCTCCGGGTCGCCTCGCGCGACCTGACCCATGGCCTGGGCGTCGACGACGCTGCCGCCGAGCTCTCCGACCTGGCGGCCGGCACCCTCGAGGCCGCTCTGGCGATCGCCCGCGCCGAGCTGGGCGAGGCGGCCGACCTGGTGCGCCTCGCCGTGATCGCGATGGGCAAGTGCGGTGGGCGCGAGCTCAACTATGTCTCCGACGTCGACGTGATCTTCGTGCACGAGCCGGTCGACGGCGCCGACGAGACCGCCGCAACCCGGGCCGCCACCCAGCTGGCGTCCCACCTGATGCGGGCATGCTCGGACCCGACCTCCGAGGGCAGCCTGTGGCAGGTCGACGCCGCGCTGCGTCCCGAGGGCAAGGCCGGTCCGCTGAGCCGGACCATAGCGAGCCACCGCGGCTACTACGAGCGCTGGGCGCAGACGTGGGAGTTCCAGGCGCTCCTCAAGGCGCGGCCGGTGGCCGGCGACCCGGCGCTGGGTGCGGAGTACGTCGACATGGTCTCCCCGATGGTGTGGAAGGCGGCCGAGCGGGAGGGGTTCGTCGCCGACACCCAGGCGATGCGCCGGCGGGTGCTCGAGCACATCCCGGCCCGCGACGTCGACCGCCAGCTCAAGCTGGGGGCGGGCGGGCTGCGCGACGTCGAGTTCGCGGTCCAGCTGCTCCAGTTGGTGCACGGCCGCGCCGATCCCTCGATCCGCGCCGGTGCGACCCTCTCCGCGCTGGCCGACCTCACCCGTGGCGGGTACGTCGGCCGCGAGGACGGCGAAGCGTTGCACGAGGCCTACGCGTTCCTCCGCACGCTCGAGCACCGGATCCAGCTGCATCAGCTCCGGCGTACCCACGTGGTGCCTTCCGACGAGCCGGCGCTGCGTCGGCTCGGCCGCAGCATGGGCTTCCTCAAGGAGCCGGTGGCGGCGCTGGACCGTGCCTGGCAGCACCACCGCCGCGAGGTGCGGAGGCTGCACGAGAAGCTCTTCTACCGTCCGCTCTTGTCGGCGGTGGCCAAGATCCCCGGCCCGGAGGTCAGGCTGTCGTCCGAGGCGGCGGGCGACCGGCTCGCGGCGCTCGGGTATGCCGATCCCCAGGCCGCGCTGCGCAACCTGGAATCGCTGACCAGCGGCGTGAGCCGCACCGCCTCGATCCAGAAGGCGCTGCTGCCGGCGCTGCTGCAGTGGTTCGCCGAAGGCCCGGACCCGGACGCCGGGCTGTTTGGCTTCCGGCGGCTCAGCGAGACCCTCGGCAGCACCCCGTGGTACCTCCGGGCGCTGCGCGATGAGGGTGAGGTCGCCGAGCGGCTCGCCCACCTGCTGGCCACGTCCCGATATGTCACCGACCTGCTCGAGCGCGAGCCGCAGGGCGTTCGGATGCTTGGCGGCGACCTGAAGCCGCTGACCGCCGAGGCGATGACCGAGGAGATGCTGGCCACCGCCGGCCGGCACCAGGACGACCCGGAGAAGGCGATCCGCGCCGTACGAGGCGTGCGCCAGCGCGAGCTGCTACGGATCAGCGCCGGCGACGTGCTCGGCCTGGTCGACGTCGCCGATGTCGGCATCGGTCTCTCCCGGCTCACCGACGCCACCCTGGAGGCAACCCTGGTGGTCGCCGGCCGGGCGGTGTGCGCCCAGCGGAAGCTCGACGAGGCGCCCGCCCGGATGGCGCTCGTGGCGATGGGGCGGTACGGCGGCTTCGAGCTCTCCTACGGCTCCGACGCGGACGTGCTGTTCCTCTTCGAGCCCGAGGACGGAGCGGACGCGCACCAGGCCACGTCGTACGCCACCGCGGTGGCCAACGAGCTCCGCCGGATGCTGGCCGCTCCTGGTGGAGACCCGCCGCTGCAGGTCGACGCCGACCTGCGACCGGAGGGCAAGCAGGGGGCGCTGGTGCGCACCCTCGACTCCTATGCCGCCTACTACGCCAAGTGGTCGAAGGTCTGGGAGGCCCAGGCGCTGCTCCGCGCCGACGCCGTCGTCGGCGACCCGGACCTACGCCGCCGCTTCGAGGAGCTGATCGATCCGCTGCGGTTCCCCGAGGAGGGGATCAGCGAGGACGACGTGATCGAGGTCCGCCGGATCAAGAGCCGGGTCGACCAGGAGCGGATGCCGAAGGGCGCCGATCCGCAGCTGCACCTGAAGCTCGGCCGGGGCGGACTCGCCGACATCGAGTGGACGATCCAGCTGCTGCAGATGCGGTACGCCGGCCGGGTGCCCGAGCTGCGCACCGCCCAGACCCTCGCCGCGCTCGAGGCGGCCGCGGCCGCCGACCTGCTGTCCGAGGCGGACGCCAAGACACTCGCCGCCGGGTGGCGGATGGTCAGCCGGATGCGCAACGCGGTCACCCTGGCCCGCGGCAAGAGCGGCGACCAGCTCCCGCGCGACACCCGCGAACGCGCCGCCGTGGCGACGATCCTGGGCTACCCGCCGGGTGGCACCGACGAAATGGTCAACGACTACCTGCGGGCGACCCGGCGGGCACGCCGGGTCGTCGACCACGCATTCTGGGAGTGACCAGGAAGCGGACCCGGAGGGGTACCGTGGACGACGCCGGACGTGGTCCGGTGCCACCCCGGTCCCTGGTGGTCTCACCAGGGAAGGTCAGCAATGGCACCCCCCGAGGAGGCACGGTCTGCTCGCCAGGCCCGTTACCTCCTGGCTCGGAAGCTCATCGACGACGAGCTGTCCGCGGACGGCGCCGGAGTGGTAGGGGCGTTGCAGGGTCTGTGCCGAGCCCTGACGACGTACCTGGATGTGCTCGGCGTTGCCGTCAACCTGGCGTCGAGCAGCGGACCCGCGGTCGTCGTCGCCGCATCCGACGTCGAGAGCCAGCGGCTCGACGAGATTCAGTTCACCGCGGGCGAGGGACCGTGCTTCGACGTAGTCTCCCTGATCCGCCCGGTCCTGACTCCCGACCTTGCCGCCGCGGGCGCGAGCCAATGGCCCGGCTACACGGCCACCGCGCTCGCCGCAGGGGTAGGGGGAGTGTTCGCCTTCCCGCTGCAGGCCGGCGCGATGTGTCTCGGGGTCATTGACGTGTTCCGCGAGCGGCCGGGGTCACTGACCGAGGAGCGCCTGGCCATGTCCCTGACCTTCGCGGGGATCGCCACCGAGATTCTGCTCGACGGTGATCTGGTCCGGGCCGGCGGCCTGGAGCGGGGCCTGGGGCATGCGCTCGACTACCGGGCCGAGATCTACCAGGCCCAAGGCATGCTCATGGTCGCGTTGGGACTCGGCGCCATCGAGGCGCTGGCCCGGATGCGGGCGCACGCCTTTGCCCGAGACCTGACGCTGCTCGCACTGGCGCTGGAGATCGTGGCCGGCGACGTGCGTTTGGGGGATGAATGAGCTGGCTGGGTACCCCTAGACTTCGCAGAGAGGGAGGCTGGTGGAGATGATCTCAGCACAACATCTGTCACGAGTGTTTGTCGAGGTCGCCGACACGCTGGTGGCCGACTTCGACCTGATCGAGTTCCTCCACAGCCTGGCCGACCACACGGCCGCCGTGAGCGACGCCGCGTCCGTTGGTCTGATGCTTGCCGACGAAGACGGACACCTGCACTACATGGCCGCCTCGACGGAGAGTGCCAGGCACCTGGAGCTGTTCCAGCTGCAGCACGCCGAGGGGCCGTGCCTCGACTGCTTCCGCACCGGGCAGCCGGTGACGATCGCCGACCTGAAGCTGGAAGACGCCCGGTGGCCGGCCTTCACGCCGCGCGCCTGGGAGGCGGGCATCCGCTCGGTGCATGCCTTCCCGATGCGACTGCGCGACCGGGTGATCGGTGCTTTGAACGTGTTCGACGAGGACCCGATGCCGTTCCGCCCCGACGACGTCAAGGTGGTCCAGGCGTTGGCTGACATCGCCACGATCGCGATCATCCAGGAGCGCGCGATCTCCCGGGCCGAGACGCTGACCGAGCAGCTCCAGGGGGCGCTGAACAGCCGGATCGTGATCGAGCAGGCCAAGGGCATGATCGCGCAGCACAACCGTGTGGACGTCGACACGGCCTTCGACCGGCTCCGGGCAGATGCCCGGCGCAACCAGGTGCGACTGGCCGATCTCGCACGTGCGATCGTCGCCGGGACCGCCGACATTCCGGCGTCCGAGGTCGAATAGGCGAGTACAGTCCACGGTGAGCTCGTCGCGTCCCGCGACGAGCGTCGTCCCGGACCTTGGCGACATCTGTTCGATGTCCTCAAGGAGTTTCGGTGACCGACACCCTGATCACCGAGCCGCGGCCGCCCAACGCCCGCAGCCTCTACACCGAGCTGGCGACCCAGATCCGCGAGAGCGGCCTGCTGAATCGTCGCTATGCCTACTACTGGACCCGGATCACTGTGACGGTCCTCGCGTTCGCTGGGCTGTGGGTCGGCTTCGTCCTCCTCGGTGACTCGTGGTTTCAGCTCCTTCTTGCGGGTGGCATGGGGGTGGTGATGACCCAGTTCGGCTTCCTGGGTCATGACGCGGCCCATCGGCAGATGTTCCGTTCCGCCGCATGGAACACGGGGGCGTCGCGGGTGCTGGCCGGCCTCGCCGGACTGAGCCATGCATGGTGGAGGGGCAAGCACAACGCCCACCACGCGGCCCCCAACCAGGAGAGCCGCGATCCCGACATCGCCCCCGGGTTCGTCGCGTTCACCCCCGACGCCGTGGAACGACGACGCTCCGCCCTTACCAGGTGGCTCGGCAGGCACCAGGGATGGTTCTTCTTCCCGCTGCTGACCCTGGAGGGGCTGAATCTCCACGTGTCCAGCGTGCAGCCGGCCTTCGCGAGAACAGCCGAGCGGCATCAGCGGATCGAAGCCGTGGTGGTGGCGTTCCGGCTGGCGGCGTACGTCGTCGTCCTGCTGCTGGTGCTGCCCCTCGGCATGGCGGCCCCCTTCATCGCCGTCCAGTCCGCGGTCTTCGGCCTGTGCCTGGGTTGCTCGTTCGCGCCCAACCACACGGGGATGCCGATCGTCCCCCCGACCTCCCGGATCGACTTCCTGCGCCGACAGGTGCTGATGTCGCGCAACGTCCGTGGCGGCCTGTGGGTGGACTTCGCGCTCGGCGGCCTCAACTACCAGATCGAGCACCACCTTTTCCCGAGCATGCCGCGCCCGAACCTCCGGCACGCACGCCCGATCGTTCGCGCGTACTGTGCCGAACACCGGGTGAACTATGAAGAGGTCGGGCTCTTCGAGGCCTACGGAATCATCGTGGGCTATCTCAACAACGTCGGACTGCGAGCACGCGGGCCCTTCGAGTGCCCGATGCTCGCGCAGTACCGCAACTGACCGGTGCCCTCCGAGACACCGCAGGCCCCGTGGTCAACCCTCGGGGCCTGCGGTCTGGGGGGTTCAGCCCTGAGCGGGGCCGGCGTGCCCGGCCAGGCAGACCCACGACTTGTGCGAGCGCACCCATACCTGGGTCATCGGCATGATCAGGGTCTGCTCGACTCCGTCGCGGACCACCGTGTCGTGTGCGGTGCACAGCAGGAGCGCGGTGTCGTGGACGACGGTGACCTCGGGGTCCTCCAGCCGTTGCATGACCCAGCGCAGCTCGCGGGTGTTGACCCGCACGTAGCCCTCCCGGTCCAGCCGCTCCCCGCGGTGTGACGTCCACCGGAACTCCGGGTGCAGCAGCCGTCGCAGCCGGTCCGGCTCGCCGTCCACCAGCGCTGAAGCACGCAGCTCGGCGACCATCAGCACCTCGTCGGCCTGGTTCACTCCGGCCAGCCGTTTTCGCCGAGGTACCACACGGCCGAGGTCCCGACGACGACGAGGAAAGTGGTGAACAGGATGCCGCCGGCGACCGGCAGGAACCAGCTGGGAGCCCGGTGGGAGCGGACGGCGATCACCTTCACCACGAATGCCCCGAAGACCACGCAACCCAGTACGCCGTGCACGACGGCCCGCGCCGGCACCGGCTCGCCGTTGTGCAGCTCGCCGTACTCGAGCCCGAGAGCCCAGAGGCAGTGGTATCCCACGAACACCGCGAGCAGGAACGCGACGGTGCCGGACGCGCGATGAGCTGTGCCGACCCACGACGGTGCCCGGATGCCGAGCTTCCCGTAGATCAACAGGGCGCCCACCACCTGGAGAACCACGAGCACGCCGATGACGGTGGTCAGCACCACCTTCATGTCGATGACCGTGTTGTAGCCCAACGTGGTGGTGCCGTCGATGGTCGGGTCGTGGACGCGACCGAAGATGCCGAGGGCCAGTGCGACCGCCGCGCCGACCGCGAAGGCGACGAGGGGACCGGTGATGCTCCTCGGGGCGACGGCGGTATCGGCCATGGCCTCAGGATGCTCCGTCCACGGCCTCGGGAGCAACGACCCGTCCAGACGGCGCAGCCGGCCGGTGATCCGGGTGGCGACCTCCTGCCACGGCGAGCGATCGCCACCCCGATCGTCCGCTGAGTACGCCGATTTCGCCCTAGCGTGCTCGTGTATCGCACGCCCTGCTCGGGAGGAACCATGCGTCTCACACCCGTCCGCGCCGCACTTGCGGCCGCCACCGCCGTACTCGTCGGTGTGCCCACCGTGGCCATGTCCGCCGTCCCGGCACCGGCCGAACCCAGCGGTGGTCAGCCTGCAGCCGGGTCGGTAGCCGGTGGCGCACGAGTCACCCTGGTGACCGGCGACGTCGCCGAGCTCACCACGCTCCCGAACGGCGTGCAGGAGTCTCGCCTGACCGGCGGCGCCGACGCGAACGACGGGGCGCACGCGTTCACGCAGGACGGCGACGCCTACCTGGTGCCTGCGTCCGCACTGGGGATGCTCGCCCAGAACAAGCTCGACCTGGAGCTGTTCAACGTCAGCGAGCTCGTCGAGGCGGGGTACGCCGACGGCGTACCGGTCATCGTCGAGTACCGGGCCCCTCGAACAGGCGATCGTGCTGCCCTCGTCGCGCCCGACGGGACCGAGGGGAGCGAGTTGCTGTCGAGCATCTCCGCCGTGGCCGCGCAGACCGTCGCCGAGGAGGGCGACGCGTTCTGGGCGGATGTCTCCACGGGGCGGTCCCGGCCGATCGAGAAGGTCTGGTACGACGCCCCGACCGAGGCGACCCTCGACGAGAGCGCCGCCCAGATCGGGGCGCCGGCCGCCTGGGAGCGGGGACTCACCGGCGACGGCGTCACGATCGCCACGCTCGACAGCGGCATCGACGCCTCCCACCCCGACTTCGAGGGCCGGATCGTCGCGACCGAGGACTTCACCGGGGGCGACTCGGTTGCAGACGTGGTCGGCCACGGCACCCACGTGGCGTCGATCGCCGCCGGGTCCGGGGCCGCTTCGGACGGGAAGTACCGGGGGATCGCCTCCGACGCCGACCTGCTGGTCGGCAAGGTCCTCGGCGACGACGGCACCGGCAGCATGTCGACGGCCATCGAGGGCATGGAGTGGGCGGTGGCCCACGACGCGGACATCGTGAACATGAGCCTGGGCGGGCCGGTGACGAACGGCGACGACCCGATGAGCCGGGCCGTCGACGAGCTCACCGCCGACCACGGCACGCTGTTCGTCGCCGCCTCGGGCAACCATCAGCTCGAAATGCCGGGCATGAGCTACGTGACCAGCCCGGCGTCGGCACCGTCGGCGCTGGCGGTCGGGGCCACGGACCGGAACCCGGACTCGCTCTGGAACGGCACCAGCCGCGCCCGGATGGACGGCGAGGCGATCAAGCCAGAGATTTCCGCACCAGGGGTCGGCATCACCGCGGCCGGTTCGTCGGACGCGGGCTACCCGGCGTACGTCAGCGGCACCGGTACGTCGATGGCGGCTCCGCACGTGGCCGGTGCCGCGGCCCTGCTCAAGCAGCAGCACCCGACCTGGGGGGCCGAGCAGCTGCGCGACGCGCTGACCTCGACCGCGGCAACGATCAACCAGCGCTTCAGCGTCTACGAGCAGGGGGCCGGTCGGGTCGACCTCGACCGGGCGACCCGTCAGGACGTGTACGTCGACGCCGGGACGCTCCAGCTCGGCTACTTCGGCCGGCCGTACCGCGACCTCACGACCACTCGCACGCTCACCTACCGCAACGAGTCGGACGCGCCGGTCGATCTCGACCTCGCCACCGAGCTGCGGGCGAAGCAGCACGACACGGCCCCGACGGACGCGCTGACCGTGCGGCCGGCGACCCTGCACCTGCGTCCCGGTGAGTCCCGCGCGGTGCAGGTGAAGCTGGACGCGCGGAGTGCCGAACCGGACACCTACAGCGGGTACGTCACGGCGACCGGTGCGGAGGTCGAGGTGAGCACGGCGGTCGGGTTCTACAAGCAGGACGACATGGTGGACCTGACCCTCAAGGCGCTCGACCGGCACGGCCTGCCTGCCGAGGCCACGGTGCGGATCGCGCCGTACAAGGCGCATGACGGCCGGTACAACGACACCAAACTTTACGTCCTCTCGCCGCAGCAGACCGAGTACACGATCCGGCTGCCCGAGGGCGACTACAACGTGTGGTCGGACGTCACGACGCTGGACGCGTCGGGGACGCGCACAGAGGAGACGAGCCTTGTCGGCAACCCGCGACTGCGGGTGCGGGCGCCCAACTTCGAGGTCACCCTCGACGCCAGGGACGCGGTGCCTCTCGACCTGGACACACCACGCCCGTCGGACGTCCGCTGGGTGACCATGAACTGGTGGCGAGGACAGCCCGGGACCACGCTCTTCTCGGACGACAAGATGATCCTGTCCGTGGGCGACGAGGACGGGCCCGAACGGGTCTCGGTGACCCCCACCGCGCGGGTCCAGGACGCGCCGTTCGGTCTGGTCACCTCGTTCGCGGCCGAGGGTCCTCCGAAGAAGAACGGGTATGCCTACGACCTCAGCTTCGCCGAGCTCGGCCGGGTCCCCGTCGACATGTCCTACCGGGCGCGCGAGCGTGATCTCGCGGCCGTGGAGACCACGGTCTACAGCACCGGCACCGGTGAGAAGGGCTGGTTCCTGCACCAGTCGAAGTTCGATGCGTGCGGCTGCAGCGCTCCAGAGCTGGAGCGCTTCCTGCCGGAGGCCGGCCTCACCCGGACCGAGTACCTGCCAGGCGGCGACGACCTGACGACGATCGCGGCGTGGCAGTACCTCTACAACCTGCCAGGGGATCTCCTCTACAGCCGAGGGCCAGGGACGTACCAGCCCGGCGAGCGGTACACGGAGGAGTGGCTGAAGGCGCCGTACTCACCCGGTGTACCGCAGAGCGCGATCCGGGCGGGTGGACGCAGTCCGATCAGCACCCGCGACGACGACCGGCTCTACTACTCGCTCGCGGCGTACACCGACGCGGCCGGACACTGGACGCCGAACTTCCTCCCGGCCAGCGCATCCAGCCGGGTCTTCCTCGACGGCGAGCAGATCCACGAGAACAACTTCGCCTTGACCGGCTCGGTGACCGTGCCGCAACGGCAGGGGACCTACCGGATCGAGGCCGACGTCGACCACGACGGAAGCCAGGTGGGCCTGTCCACGCAGACCCGCAGCGCCTGGACCTTCCGGTCTGCCCAGACCGCCGAGTCGAAGCCGTTGCCGCTGATCGACGTGGACTACGTCGACGTACGGAAGGCGGGCACGAACCTCAGCGCGCTGAACCTGACCAACGCGGCTGCGCGCAACGCTCGGGTCGAGCTGGTGCTGGCGGCCACTCACCAGGAGGGCTCGGTGGCACCGGCAGTGCGGCAGATGTCGGTCGAGGTGTCGTACGACGACGGGGCAACCTGGGAGGAGGCGTCCGTCGAGGGCAGCCGAGGGGAGTTCGTGGCGAGCTATCGGCACGCCACGGCCGGCGACTACGTCTCGCTGCGGGTCCACACGCGGGACGCAGCGGGCGGTCGCCTGGACCAGACCCTGATCCGGGCCTATCGGTTGCGGTGAGGCTCAGCCGGGCTCGCCGTTGATGAGTCCGAGCCGGGTCGCCTGGATGCCGCCCTGGAAGCGGGTCCGGGCGCCCAGCTCGGCCATCAGCTTGTTGGTCCGGCGGCTGAGGCTGCGGCCGCTGATGCCCAGCTGACGCGCGATCGTCTCGTCCTTGAGGCCGGCGGCGAGCAGCGCGACCAGCTCGACGTCCCGTCCGGGATGCGGCTCGTCGGGCAACGGCACGGCCGAGGCCCACAGCAGCTCGAAGAGCGCGACCAACGCCTCCAGCAGCATGGATGCCCGGATCACCAGCGCGCTCTCGGTGCTCTCCTCGCCGGTGAGCGGCAGCAGCGCCGCTGCGCGGTCCGAGATCGCGAGCTTCAGCGGAAGGTCCGGGTGTACCCGGGCCTCCTCCCCGGCCTCGACCGACTGCTGCAGCACCCGCAGGCTCGCGGGTTGCTCGATCGCCTCGGGCGCGTAGATGCCACGACACCGCACGCCGCGGCCGAGAAGGTCGAGCTCACCCTGGTTGGGCTCGGTGACCTCCTGGGCGTACGGCGGCCGGTCGAGCACCAGGAGCTCGACCTGGGTGGTCTGCTCGAGCTGCATGAAGCGGTGGGCCACCGCCTCCCGTCCGCGCACGATCTCCAGGTAGTCCTGGGGTTCCGCACCCTCGTTGCGCGGCACCTCCTCGAGCAGGTCGCGCGCCTGCGCCTGGACGGCGGCCAGCTCGGCCTGCTTACGGGCCACCAGCACGTCGACAGCGACGTCCGGCCGGGTCGCCTGCAGCCCGTCGGAGCACCCGATCCGGGTCACCAGGCCCACGCTCTCGAGCCGGTCCACGGCCAGTCGGACCGAGTCCGGTCGTCGCCCGACCGCTCGACCGAGCTCCACGGCACTGATCCCGGGCTGTCGCAGCAGTGAGCGGTAGATGCGTTCGTCGTCGGCCGAGACCCCGAGCACTTCGAGCATGCCGACCAGTTTCGCCGTACGCCACGACGGGCGAGCGCCCGGCCCCTCATCCCACAGGGGTGAGGTGCGAACAGTCGATCACCGGAACGCTTGCGCGGGTGATCCCCCACGTGGCGCGGTCGCGCTCCGTCGACCCTGGAGCGTTGAGCTAGGTGCGGCTGTCTCCGAAGCTGCCCTCGCAGGACATCCAGGCTCTGTACCAGCGTCTGGAGGAGTCGTTCCTCGGCCGCTGCACCCGCCGTTTCCTCATGATGTCCGGGCTCGATCGATGCATCGTGCTCTCGTCGCAGGCGTTCACCGCCCTCATCCCGCTGCTGGTCCTGGTGTCCAGCATCGCTCCGGCCGGCTACGAGGACGTGCTCCCCGACACGATCATTCGGAAGTTCGGTCTCTCGGGGAAGTCTGCCGATGCGGTCGCTCAGCTCTTCGCGACGCCGCCAGGAGGTACCAGCACCATGAGCGTCTTCAGTGGGCTGCTGCTGGTCTACTCCGGGGTCTCCTTCACTCGTCGCATGCAGAAGATGTACCGCGCAGCCTGGGGTGAGCCGAAGGCGGGCGTGCGCAGCGGCCTCTTCGCCGCGCTCGGCCTGTTCGTTCTGATCCTCGAGGTCCTGCTCGTCTACGCCATCCACTCCCTGCTGAGGCAGATCCACGTGGATGGGCTCTGGGCGCTGCCGATCACCGCGGTGACCGGGGTCGTCCTCTGGACGTCCATCCCGTACCTGCTCCTGAACCGACAGGTGCATTGGCGCCGCCTGGTCGTTGCCGGGGCTGCAGCGTCGGTCTGCAGTGCGATCCTGGGAGTGGCGACCACTGTCTACATGCCGCCCCTGGTCGAGAAGTACACCACCGAGTTCGGCTTGTTCGGCATCACGATCGCCGTCGTCGGCTGGTTGCTGGCCGCCGCCTGCATCGTGGTGGGGAGCACCGCCTTCGGAGCGGAGTTCGACTTCTCGGAGGGACGGTGGATTAGGCGGCTGAAGGCGAGGTTCGGGCTGCGGGATCCCGCCATCGAGCCCGTCGGCGTGCCGCCCGAGGGCTACTCAGGTGGTCTCAACACCGGCGATGTCCTCGCGATCGTCCGGGTCCTGATCAACTGGCTGATCATGACTGCAGCGGTGTGGGCCGCCACGGTGCTGGTCCCCGGTCTCCACGTCTCGGGAGGCTTCGTGACGTACCTCGGCATCTCGCTGCTGCTCGGGTTCGTCAACGCGGTGCTGGGTCCGGTGCTGTACTACGTGGCACTTCCCTTGTCCGTCCTGACGTTGGGGCTGGTGGCCCTGGTGGTGAACAGCGTGCTGCTGGCCATCACCGCTGGACTGAGCTCGCGGTTCGGCATCGATGGGCTCGACAGTGCGATCCTGGGCGCCCTGGTGATCGCCATCGTGACCACGCTGCTCGAGCTGGTAGTGCGCCCGATCTCGCGGACGGTAGGGATTCCGGACGAGCACCGTGACGAGGTCGAGGACCCTTACTCCTGAGCCTCGGCTCCCGGGTCGTCCGTCGGATCGGACTCCTGCTCCCGACGTACGTCGACGAGGACGACTCCGCTGCGGCGCAGCGCGTCGAGGATCCCGTGCAGCTCCGCCTCATCGCTCAGGGAGGCACGCATGGTCGTCCCGGCGGGGTCGGCCACGATCGAGAGGCTGTCGAAGTCCTCGAGCAGGCGATCCGGCAGGGCGCCCTCGACCCGGATCTCGAAAGCGATCCTCGTCATCCTGCCTCGATTCGCGTGGGCTGTGCCGCGTCAGCAGCGGCGGAGGCCCGGGTTGTTCGGTGTCATGAGCTCGTGAGGAGCCGGGTCTTGTGCGTCTGGAACTCTTCGTCGGTCAACGCGCCCGAGTCACGGAGTCCGGCGAGCTTGGAGATCTCATCTGCGGTGCTGGTGGGCACGTTCAGCCGACGGCGAAGGGCCTCTTCACGCTCCGTCGCGGCCTCGACCTGGCGCTCGCGCAGCTTGTCCCCGCGCGCGATCAGGTAGGCGATGGCAGCAATGAAGGGCAGGAAGACGAGGAAGACCATCCAGAGGGCCTTCTGGATGCCCGAGAGGTCCCGACTCTTGAAGATGTCGCCGATCAAGGTGACCAGGAAGAAGATCCAGACGATGAAGAGGTAGAACCAGACCATCGAGAAGAAGAATTCGAGGAGCGAGAACTCGTCCGTCATGTCCGTCCTTTGCTGTCGCGTTCGCCGTTCGTCCGGCATGCACACCGGGTTGCCGAATGCGTCCAGCATCGCGGCCGGTCAACGAAGGCGACTCATCCTCTGCGGGTGAGGATCGGCGCGCGGGGTGAAAAGGGACCGGACACCTCACCCTGAACACGTCACCCGGTGCGGGGGAGGTGCCGCACCCCGGGGCCCCCGATGCTGCTCACACCACTCTGTGAAGAGGAGATGCACCATGACTGCAGACGCGCCATATCCCGGTCAGACCTCGCAACCGTCCCGGCCGTGGTACGGCTGGATCGCGTTCGCGGGCGCGATGATGATTCTGCTCGGGACGTTCCACGTGATTGCCGGACTCGTGGCCCTGTTCGACGAGGACTACTTCCTGGTCGGGAAGAGCGGGCTGGTCGTCGAATTGGACTACACAGGCTGGGGCTGGGCTCATCTCATCATCGGCCTGATCGTGGTCTTCGCCGGGTTGGGGCTCTTCACGGGTCAGACCTGGGCCCGCATCGTCGCCGTGATGCTGGCGATGTTCAGTGCGGTGGCCAACCTGGCCTTCCTGTCGGCGTACCCCATCTGGTCGACGATCATGATCGTCGTCGACATCCTGGTGATCTACGCCGTCCTGGTGCACGGCGACAGGCGGACCCTCAGTGCTCCATGACCGTCATCTGACGAGTTGCTGAGCACGATCAGAGGACGGGGGTTCCGGGTGGGCAGCATTCGATCAGCAGACATCGTCAGGCTGCTCGCGTCGTGGATTCTGAGCTTCCTGGCCCTGCTCCTCACGGCCGCGCTACTGCCCGGGTTCTCGCACAGCTCCTGGACACCCCTGCTGCTCGCCGCCGCTGTCACCGGCGTCGTCGGAGCGATCGTGCGTCCCGTCCTGGTCGGCCTGAGCTCCCTGATCGGCTGGGTTGCTGTGGCTCTGGCTACCGTCTTCGGCCAGGCACTGGTGATGTACCTGGCGCTGTACTTCGTGCCTGGCGCGAGCTTCGACTCGTTCTGGACGGCGGTGGCGGCAGCTTGGATCGCGGCGGCGTTCGGAACGATCCTCGCGTGGATCCTCAGCGCCGGCACCGACGAGTCGTTCGCGGCGAGCCTGCTGCGCATCCGCCCCAGCGAGGTGTCCGATCCCGATGTGGACGGCGTCCTCTTCATCCAGCTCGACGGGGTCGCGTTTCCGGTGATGCAGTGGGCCCTCCAGTCGGGCACGATGCCCACGTTGCGGCGGTGGGTCGACACCGACTCGCACCTCCTCCACGAGTGGACCGTGCAGATGCCGTGCACCACTCCGGCCAGTCAGCAGGCGCTCCTGCAGGGCACCGCCGCCGGCGTACCGGCTTTCCGGTGGTACGACCGGGAGCTGGGGCGAGTCCTCGTGTCCAACCGTCCCAAGGACGCCGCGATCATGGAGTCCCGCGTCACCACGGGGCTCGGCCTGCTCGCCGATGACGGGGTGTCGATCTCGAACCTGTTCACCGGTGATGCTCCGAAGGCCGCCATGACCATGAGCAGGATGGAGGTGTCTCGGGGCTCGCGGCGTACGCGGGCCGTCGTCGCGAAGTTCCTGCTGCGTCCGGACGGACTGTTTCGAAGCCTCACGCGCACGTTCGCGGAGATCACCCGCGAGCGCTTCCAGGCCGTCCGGCAGAAGCGCCTGGTGGTGCATCCACGGGTGCATCGCTCCTGGACCTTCGCGGGCCTCCGGGCCTTCAGCAACGGGATGCTTCGTGACCTCAACACGACGATGGTCTCCGAGGAGCTGATGCGCGGGGCTCGCAGCATCTACGTCGACTACGTGGACTACGACGAGATCGCGCACCATGCCGGCGGCACCAGGATCGAGTCGTTGGCCTCACTGACGGGCCTGGACCAGGTGCTGGCGGTACTGGAAGACGTGGCTCAGCGGGCCCCGCGCCGCTACCACTTCGTGCTGCTCAGCGACCATGGCCAGTCGCAGGGTGAGCCGTTCGCGTCCCGCTACGGATCCGAGCTCAGTGAGCTGTGTGCGGAGCTGACCCACTCGGCGACGACCGGCATCGAGAGCAGCGTGGAGGGCTGGGGCCATGTCGACGCCGTACTCGAGGACCTGCAGGGCAGTGGTCCTACCGGGGCCGTATCTCGCCGGGTGGACCGGCACGTCAAGCCAGAGGCGCCCACGCCGGATGAGCAGCTGGTCGTGCTGGGCAGCGGCAACCTGGGGCTCGTCTACGCCCCGGGCCCGCAGCGGCTGACCCTCGAACAGATCGAAGCCCGGTGGCCGGCGCTTGTGCCCGGCCTCAGTCAGCACCCTGGCATCGGGTTCATCACCGCGATGTCCGTCAATGGTCCGGTCGCCATCGGGGGCGCCGGTCGACGTCAGCTGGCCACGGGTGCCGTTGAGGGCACTGACCCGTTGCTGGCCTTCGGAACGCATGCCCCCGCCATGGTGCTCGCGCTGACGTCGATGCCGGAGGCGCCCGAGCTGTACGTCAACAGCTCCGTCGACGCCGACACGCTGGAGGTCGCGGCGTTCGAACCACTGGTCGGGTGTCACGGCGGTCTCGGTGGTTGGCAGGACCGTGGGTTCGTGCTCGCCCCGCCCCAGCTCTTGTCCCCGTCAGAGCCCATCGTCGGCGGTGATGAGCTGCATCGACACCTGGTCGGCATCCTCGACGCGCTGGGGCACCGAACCGAGCTCGCAAAGGTCAGCCCATGAATCAGTCCCGCACGTTGTCACTGCTCGTAGGTGCCGCAGCCATCGTGATCCTCGTGGCCGGCCTGCGATCCACCGCAGACATCGTCGGTCCGGTGATGCTGGCCCTGGCGCTCACGATCCTGTTCCACCCGGTCCGGGTGCGGCTCGAGCGGCGGATGCCGTCGTGGGCGGCGTCCATCCTGGTACTCCTCAGCGCCTACATGTTGATTCTCGTGTTCGCCTTCGCCCTGGTGGTGTCGGTGGGGCGCCTGGCCACGCTGATAGCGGACTACGAGACCCAGGCCGCGGACTTGACGGCAAACATCCAGGACTCGCTCGCCGACCTGGGAGTCGGCAAGGACCAGGCCGCCGGGGCCGCAGGAGCCCTGGACGTCACACGGCTGCTCGACCTCGCGACGTCGATTCTTTCCGGAATCCTGTCGGCGGTCTCGGGTCTTCTCTTCATCGGGACCCTATTGCTCTTCATGGCCTTCGACTCGGCAAAGGCCAGCCGTCTGGCAGAGGGCGCCCGCAAGCACCGTCCCCACCTCATCGAGGGCCTGGGCTCATTCGCGCACGGCACCCGCAACTACCTCGGCGTCTCGGCAGTGTTCGGCTTGATCGTCGCGGTCATCGACACGGCCGTGCTGTATGCGATCGGTATCCCAGGCGCCCTCATCTGGGGGGTGCTGGCCTTTGTCACGAACTTCATCCCGAACATCGGCTTCGTCATCGGGGTGATCCCGCCGGCGCTGATCGGGCTCTTGGAGGGCGGGGCCGACCTGATGATCGCGGTGATCGTGCTCTATTCGGTCATCAACGCGGTCATCCAGTCCATCATCCAACCCCGCTTCGTGGGCGACGCCGTTGGCCTGTCCACGACGCTGACGTTCCTCTCGCTCATCTTCTGGACGTGGGTCCTAGGCCCTCTTGGCGCCCTGCTCGCCGTTCCGATGACGCTGTTCTTCCGAGCGATTCTGGTCGAGGCGGACCCGGCGGCCGACTGGATGCGTCCACTGATCAGCGGTGATCCGGGCGCCGAGACGGTCGCCGAGGGCTCATGAGGCGGCTCGGACCTTCCTGGATGAGGCCGGTGCTGAGCTTCATCGGACTGCTGGTCGCGTACTACGCCTTTCCCCTGGGGCTCGACTCGGCGCCTGCGACCGCGGCGAGTGTGATCCTCACGGCGCTGGGGCTCGGCCTGCTCGGCTGGACCCTGGCCACCGAGCTGTTCCACATGCGAAGGGGTGGAGAGACGCGGAGCACCCGGGTCCTGATCATCCTGCTCATCCTGCTGGTGATGATGTTCTCGCTCGTGTTCTTCCTCGTGAACAAGGTGGACAGCGGCCAGATCGCCGGCCTGAGCACCCGGACCGATGCGCTCTACTTCACCTTGGCCACGATGGCCACGGTGGGCTACGGCGATGTCCATGCCGAAGGTCAGATGGCAAGAGGCTTGGTGTGTGGACTCATCGTCTTCAACATCGTGGTGGTCGCCTCGCTCTACCGGGAGCACACCAGCCGCAGGGGAAAGGCGCCGTGAGCATCGCGGTCACCTGGCTGGGCCACTCCACCGTCGTCGTCGACATCGACGGAGCCCGCATCGTCGCCGATCCGCTCCTTCGCCGGCACAACGGACTCCTGATCAGGCGAGGCCGTCGGCCCGACCCAGCCGCCTGGTCCGGGGCCAGCGCCGCCTTGCTGTCTCATCTCCATCACGACCACGCCGAGGTGGCTTCCCTGCGGATGCTCGGCGACGTGCCGGTCCTCACGGCCCAGCCCAACGCACGGTGGGCCACCCGCAAGGGGTTCAACGGTCACGGCCTGGAGCCGGACGAATGGAAGCCCATCTCGGGGAGCGAGGTGGAGGTCAGACTCGCCCCGGCCGTGCACGCCGCAAGGCCGATGCCGCATCGGCCCAATGCCGCCAACGGGCACCTGGTGCGCGGACCATCCGGAATCGTCTGGCTGGCCGGCGACACCGAGCTCTTCGACGGGATGGAGGAGCTGCCGGAGCTGGCCGGTGGTGCCATCGACCTCGCACTGGTCCCGGTCGGCGGCTGGGGCCCGCGGTTGTCGCCCGGACACCTGGGCCCCGACGAGGCTTCCGTCGCGTGTCGCCTCGTCGGCGCGCGCTGCGCGATCCCGGTGCACTGGGGGACCCTGCACCCGCCCGCTGTCCAGGCCTGGCCGGGCGGCTGGATGGACACGCCCGGACCGAAGTTCGCCAAGGCGCTCCCCAAGGAGTCGCCGTCGTGTCGGCCGGTCGTAATCGGTCTCGGCGAATCGTTCACGCTCCCTGTCTCACCCAGCTGAGCCGACCACGCAGGCTCAGTGCCTCACTCGCGGCGGGGGAGGTACCTTCCCGGACCCGCGGTGAGACTGAGCCACATGACCGGCGCACCAGGCATCGATGACCCCGTGAGCGGACAGATCGCGCACTATCGCAACGTCCGGGAGCAGATCGAGCGCAGCATCTTGCCGCTGGCCACCTCCGTCGATGGGTGGACGTTCGAGATCCAGGCCTCGCTCCACCACCTCACGCTGAAGCGCGGGTACTACGTGGCCCTCGAGACCGAGTCGGGTGTCCGCCTCGGTCAGGTGACCGACGTGTCGATGCACTCCCAACGCGTTGACATGCCGGGCGCGTCCGGTTCCTCCTCCGGGGTGCTGGTGCGTGTCGCGGTCGGCACCGGTCTGATGCTCGATGCCGAGGGAATCCCGTTCCATGACGCCTCGGTGCGAGTGGCTGGGCCGGAGGAGCTGTCCGGATGGTTCGCGGAGACCGGCCACCACCGCGCACTGCTCACCATCGGAGAGCTGACGGCGGCACCGGGCGTGCCGGCGGCGCTCGACAGTGGGGGCTTCAACCGGCACACGTTCATGTGCGGGCAGTCCGGCTCCGGCAAGACCTACTCCTTGGGTCTGCTGCTGGAACGGATCCTGGCCGAGACATCGCTCCGGGTGGTGATCCTCGACCCGAACTCCGACTACGGCGGACTACGGCGTCTTCGCGAGAACGCCGACCCGGTCTTGGCCGAGCGGTACCGCCCAGTGCTCGACCAGGTAGCCGTCTGGAGCGGGGACCCGGATGCGGAGATCCCACTGCGGCTGCGGTTCGCCGAGCTCAGCACGGCCGCCCAGGGCGCCATCCTCGAACTCGATCCCATCGGCGACCGTGAGGAGTTCGCGGCGCTCGCCGACCTGCTTCGGGGCGCGGAGGACGGGGGGCCGCTGATCACCGACCCGAACCAACTGCTGAAGGCGGAATCGGAGGGCCCGCGCCGGCTCGGGATGCGCGCGGCCAACCTGGGTGTCTTCGACTGGTCGGTATGGAGCACCGAGCATCCCTCGATCCTCCAGGAGCTGCGCAACCCGACGAGTCGCTGTGTCGTGGTGGACCTGGGGTCCCTGGAGACGGTTCACGAGCAGCGCCTGGTTGCCGAGGCGGTGCTGTCCACGCTCTGGGAACTGCGGAGATCCCGCGAGCCATGCCTGGTCGTCATCGACGAGGCACACAACGTCTGTGCGGCCGATCCACAGGATCCACTGACGGGCCTCGCTGCCGCGACGACGGTCCAGATCGCCGCCGAGGGCCGCAAGTTCGGCCTCTACCTGCTCGTGTCCACACAGCGCCCTAACAAGGTGCATCAGAACGTGGTCTCGCAGTGCGACAACCTCCTCCTGATGCGGATGAACTCGCAGGCGGACCTGGCCGAACTCACGTCCGTCTTCTCGTTCGTCCCACCCGGGCTGGTCGCCGGGGCCTCGTCGTTCCGGATGGGCCAGGCCCTGGTGGGCGGCAAGATCTTTCCCCAGGCCGGCTATGTGGTGATGGGGGCACGGGTCACCCAGGAGGGCGGCGCCGACATCCCGACGACCTGGGCCGGCACGGTGGTCTAGACACTGCACGCCGCGCCCCCCTCGGCATTACCCGAAACTGGCCTAACCTGAGGTCATTCGGCCTGGACCCCGCGGGCATCCCAAGGAATGCGCGCGCGCCAGCCCGTGAGGGAGGGGTATCCAGGGTGGTCGAGGGCGAAGTCGCACACACCGACGCGGCCGAGGCGGTGAGCCGGTCGGTCGACCCGTTCCTCGAGGCGAAGCTCCATCGCCCATTGGTCCGGGAGGACTGGGTCGACCGGGCGCGGTTGCGTGTTCAGATGGACGACGCGAGCAAGCGGCCGGTCGTGCTCATCTCCGCTGCGGCGGGCTACGGCAAGACCACGTTGGTGGCCCAGTGGTTGGCTGCTGGGACATCCGAGCGGCGCGCGGCTTGGGTCTCGCTGGACGCCGGCGACAACGACCCCGGGCGCCTCTGGACGCACATAGGGACGGCGCTCGAGCGGGTCGGCTGCGCCATTGACGCGGGTGCCGTCGATCTCTTCGTGTCGACCAACATCAACAGCCTGCGCGAGCGAGTGCTGCCCGCGCTCGTGAACGCGCTGGCAGCCGTGGAGGACGACGTCTTCATCCTCCTCGACGACTTCCACTTCGTCTCCGACGAGGAATGCCACGGCCAGGTCGAGTTCCTCATCGAGAGCCTCCCCCCTCGTGCGCACCTCGTGATCATCACCAGGGCGGACCCCGGACTGCGGCTCGGCCGGCTCCGGGCGTCCGGGAGTCTCGCGGAGATTCGCGCGCACGACCTCGGCTTCGACGACCTCGAGACCTCCCAGATGATGGCGCTGCAGCAGGTGCCGCTCTCGGGCGATGGCATCGCCAGGCTGATCGAGCGCACCGAGGGATGGCCGGCCGGCATCTACCTGGCTCGCCTGTGGCTCGCCGGGAATGCCGATCCCGACGATGCCGTGCGCCGGTTCACCGGGGGCCACCGCTTCATCGGCGACTACCTCACAGAGGAGGTGCTGAGCCAGCATGCGCACGAGATCCGGGAGTTCATCGTCACGATGTCGTTCCTCGACCGATTCTCGGCACCGCTGTGCGACTTCGTCCGACAGACCACTGGGTCTGCAGCCATCCTCCACGAGCTCGAACGCAGCAACCTCTTCCTGATCCCTCTCGACGAGGAGCGACGCTGGTTCCGGTTCCACCACCTGTTCGCCGCCGTCGCGAGCGGTGAGCTGGAAGCCGATCATCCCGACCGGGTCCCGGAGCTGCACGTGCGGGCAGCGCAGTGGTTCCGCGACCACGACCACATCGACGACGCCGTGCGGCATTCGCTTGCCTCCGGTGACACAGCCGGGGCATCGACACTGGTCCAAACGCATTGGTTGTCGTACGTCGACGCCGGACGGGCGGCGACCGTCCGGGTGTGGCTCGATGCCTTGGGCAGTACGGCGACGGCGTCGGATCCGGCGTCGGCGGTGGCGGCGGCGTGGGTGGCGGCTCTCTTCGGCGACACAGAGAACCTGACCCGCTTGCTGGCGGAGCTCGACGAAGTCCGAGACTTCGGCCCCTTGCCAGATGGCATCCGATCGGTCGAGTCGGCGATCGTGATGATCAAGGGTCTCTTCGGCTACGGCGGGCCGGTCGACATGGCGCTGAGCGCACGGCGTGCAGTGGAGCTGGAGACCGATGGCCGCTCGCCCTACTACGCGGTGGCGAGTCTTTCCCTGGGCCACACGGCGTACGTATCTGGCGACCTCGACGCGGCCGCCAGCCTGCTGACAAAGGGGGCCTACAACGAGGCTGCCCCCGACATCATCCAGATCCTGAGCCTGGCGACACTGTCGCTGGTGGAGGCGGAGCGCGGGCGCCAGCAGCAGAGCGGCCGCTTGGCGCGGGCGTCGATGCAGATCGTCGACGACAAGCGGCTCCGGTCGATGCCGCACGCGTCGTTGGCCTTCACCGCTCTCGGCCAGGCGCAGGCCGCGGAAGGAAGTCTGGAGACCGCGCTGGAGACACTCGAGGAGGGCCTGATCCTCCGCCGGTACCAGCCCGAGCAGGGACCATGGTCGGTGCTGCACCATCTCCTGGCCACCGCCCGGGTCGCTGTCGCGTCAGGCCGACTCGCCCAGGCGCAGGAACTCGCCGATTCGGCGGCGGAGAGAGTTGCGCGGTTCCCGGACGGCATGGAGATGATGACATCAAGGCTCGACGCCATCCAGGCTGCGCTACGCGAGCGTCTCGCCGAGTCGGGACTCGCGGCTCCGCTGACCTCCCGCGAGCTCGACGTGCTGCGCCTGCTGCAGGGATCGCTGAGCCTCAATGACATCGGGCGCGAGCTCTTCCTCTCCGCCAACACGGTCAAGACCCACACCAATGCCGTCTACCGGAAGCTCGGCGCACATTCCCGGGCGGAGGCGGTCCGACTGGCACGCGAGAGCCGCCTGATCTAGATGTGATGTCCAGCCAGGTTGTTCAGCCTGGTGATGGGTGGGGCCTTCCCGATCGCTGAGTGGGGCCGGTGGTGGTTGTACTGGTGGACCCATGCTGGCAGGGCGGCCAGGCGGGCTGACTCGGAGTTGTAGAACTTCTTGAACGCCCAGCCCTCGGCGAGGGTGCGGTGGAATCTCTCGATCTTGCCGTTCGTCTGCGGTCGGTAGGGCCGGGTTCGCTTCGGGGTGATGCCGAGTTCGGCACAGGTGTCGCGCCAGAGGTGGGCGCGGTAGCAGGAGCCGTTATCGCTGAGCACCCGCCGCACAGTCACCCCGCGGGCGGCGAACCAGGCGACCGCGTTGCGGAGCACTTCGGCTGCGGTCTGGCTGGACTCGTCGTCGCGGGCTTCGACGTAGGCGACCCGGGAGTGGTCGTCGATGACGGTGTGCAGGTAGCAGGTCCCCATCAGCCGGTTGTGGTACTTGTTGCGCGGCTTGTCCGGTGTCGCGGCTCGGTTCCTCCTGCCTGCTGCCGGCCGACGTAGAGCCAGCCGCCGCCGTCGGGTACACGTCCGAGCTTCTTCACATCGACGTGGAGCAGGTCGCCGGGACGCTCGTGCTCGTAGCGGCGAGTCGGTTCGCCGGTGACCCGGTCGATGTGGGAGAGCCGGTTGAGGCGGCATCTGACTAGGACCGCGTGCACGGTCGAGGAGGGCATGTTCAGCCGGTCGCCGATCTCCACCGGTCCCAGCCGCTGCTTGCAGCGCAGGTGCACGATCTTGCGGACCACCGGAGCTGGCGTCCGGTGCGGCTGGTGGTGCGGCCGGGAGGACCGGTCAGTCATCCCGGCCGGCCCCTCCTCGCGATAGCGGTCGGCCCACTTGTCCGCGGTCTTCCACGACACGTCGTAGCGTTCCGCGGCCCGGGCCGGTGGCCAGCCCTGCTCGACGATCAGACGTGCCAGTTTCAATCGGTGTCGCGGGGTCAGGGCAGCGTTAGCGTGGGACATGAAGGCCTCCTTGGTGTGAAGCGGTTCTCGACAGCTCCACTCCACATCGGGAGGCCTTCACCCATCTACGGCATCAGACCGTGTCGTCGCAGGTTCTCGACCAACGTGCCTGGTCATCACATCTAGACCACCCGGGTGAGATACCCCCGGGGGTGAGGCCATCTCACCCGTTCCCGTTCCTGAATGGGCGCCACATGGGGACCACCTCTCCAGGAAGAGGGTGTCCATGACACTCACTGTCGTTGCCCCCACAGAATCCCGTCTTTCTACGTTGCTCTCTACGGTGGCCGAGGCACGGATCCGAGGCGAGTCCTCGGCCGGCCTGGAACTGGCGGCGCGCGCCGAGGAGCTGCTCGGTCGTCCCCGCCCAACTGAGGGTGAGAGCGTCGATGGTGTGGCGACCGCCCTTGACGCCCATATCGGCGCACTCGAGGTCAACCACGGCCGGCTCGATCATGCTGTGTTCAGGCTCGCCCACGGTGCCGAGGGCCCTGTCGATGCCCCAGCGCACTGGGCCGTCCTTGCCGACTGCGCCGGACAGCTGGCCCTGATCGAGGCATTCCGCGGCAATCTCGAGCTGGCAACCCGACACGGCGATGTCGCCCGCGCGAGCCAGGGGATGGACGGCTCGACCGGGATCGCCGGCGAGCATGCGCTGCTGGCCAGCGCTTGGGTGCACCTCGAGCGGGGGCACGACACCGAGGCACGCGAGCAGATCGAGCGTCTGCCCCACAAGCTTCCGGGAACTCGTGAACCGTGGCTGGTGATAGCGCGCCTGCTCGCTGAGGCCAGGCTGCTCACCGTGGAAGGTCGCCCCGACTCCGCCCTTCGCCTCCTGGCCGGATGGGGAGCTGCGTCGAGCACGGGCGATGCGGGCTGGCTCGACGAGCTCGTCGCGATCGCCTCGGCGGAGGCGCTGATCGCGGCGGGAGAACCGGATCGCGCTCTCGCGTCCCTGACCCCGATACCTCGACGCACCGCGGTGGAGGCCGGCGTACTGTCGGCGATCGCCCGGCGCGACATCGGTGACCTCCGAGGTGCCGGCGCGGGGCTCGCCGCGGCATCGGCAGGTCTCGCGGCGAGCCCCCTCGGCTTCCAGGTCCAGGCCTGGGTGCTCGAGGCACAGCTGGCGCAAGGGGATGGGCGCACAGATCGGGCTCGGCTGCTGGCTGGTCGAGCCCTGCGAGCAGCCTCCGCAGAGGAGCTTCGGCGTCCCCTGGCGAACGAAAAGGTCTGGCTACGGACGTTCGTGGAACGCGACCCGACGCTCAAGTGGGAGCATCGCACCTTCGTAGCGTCGCTCCACACCGGCGGTGTGCCCGCGTCGACGATGAGGGCCGGTTCGGACAGGTCGCCCGAGCGGCTGATCGAAAACCTCACGCAGCGTGAGACGCAGGTGCTCGCGCTCCTGGCCGAGATGTACTCCACGGAGGAGATCGCCGATGAGCTGTTCCTCTCGGTCAACACGGTCAAGACGCATATCAAGGGCGTGTTCCGGAAGCTCGACGTCAACCGCCGCAATGCGGCCGTGCGACGAGGCCGCGAGCTGGGTCTCTGCTAGGTGCTCGTGTCGGGTCAGTACGGCGCGAGCTCGGGTGACCCGGCCGCGGAGACCCTGCGTACGCGGTCGACGGCGAGTCCCGCGGCGCAACAGTGCGAAAGGAACGCGTTCAGCTCGTGTGCGCTGATCTCGCCCCGGACCACCTGGCGCTCGTCCACCAGTCGGTGCGACCAGCCCAGGTAACCCAGCAGCTTGTGGCCCAGCTCGCCGCGGACCCACACCTCGTAGTACCGAAGCGCCGATCCCCACGAGTGCTCAGAACGTTCTGACCGTGGCTCCGGAGGCTCTGCCGCCGCGTGAAGCTCGGTCAGGACAAGACCCGTCGACCTGAGGCGGTCCAGGAGAGTGTCCAGCTCGCCGACGTCTCGCACAGTCCGGTACAGGACGGTCTGGACGCCAGCGGTGTGCACGGCGAGGCCGGTGGCGCGACTCCGCACCGATGCCGGCAACGCGCCGCGGAGGCTGACCTCGTACGTCGCCACCTCATCGGCGTCGTCGCTTTGTCGGTCGGCCATCGGCCCACACTGCGGCACCGGGCCGGGGTGGGCATCACCCGATCGGGGTGATCGCCTCAGGACTCGGTGGCGGGTGAGAGCTTCCCGTGCACGATCGTGGCCGCGACGACCGCCAGAATCACCACGGGCATCTGGCTAGAGGCAGCGTCACCCAACAAGAGGACGACCAGGACGACGCCGGTGATCGGAAGTCCGATGATGCTCGTCCCGGCCGCCATACCGACGGCCAGGCTCGGCACGAACCCGGTCCCCGGCAGCACTGCGTTTGCGAGCACTCCCATCGCCGCGCCGAGAAAGACCGCGGGGAAGATCGGACCACCGCGGAATGCACCCAGGCACACACCGTAGGCAAGGCCCTTGCAGAGCAGCAACATGACCAGTGCTCCGGTCGACCACGCTCCCGGGTTGCTCGCCAGGGTGCTCAGAGTGGTCTGGCCGGACAGCGCGATCTCCGCAGGGGAGTGGTCGGTCACCACGGCGTAAACGGCAGCGCTGGCGCCGGCGATCAGCCCGGCGACGACTGTGGTTGTCAGGACCCGGCCCTCCGCCATGGCTGCCGTCCGTCGGCCCAGGACGAACACCGCCCACGCCCCCACTGCCACGGTGATGGCGATGGGCAGGGCCCACAGCACATCGGCAACCTCGAGCTGCAGCCGCTTCGAGGTCGGGGATGGCCAGCGCACCGATCCCCAGGCCGCTCCAGCGGCCCAGCCCGGTGAACACGAGCGCGCCCACGCCGCTCGACAGCAGGCAGGGCAGGACGATGAGCATCGCCTGGCGGCGGCCCAACCCCATCACCTCGAGGAGGATGACCGCGGCGACCAGCGGGTTGCCGAAGATCGCGGAGATGGCGGCGGCCGATCCGGACGCGGCGATGATGGCGCTCGTCTCGACGCCCTGCAGCGAGTTGACGCGTCGTGCCGAGAGCAGCGCCAGCCCGCCACCGATGGCGATGAGGGGTGCCTCGGGACCCACGACCGCGCCCAGCACGAGGCTCGCTCCTGAGGCCAGGACGACCCCGGGTAGGACGCTGGGCGGGCTGGCCCCGGCGGCAAGGCCCGCCGAAGGAACGTGACCCCCGTGCCCGGGCAGGTGGCGGACGGTCAGGCCGACAAGGATTCCGGCGACGCCGAGGGTGCCGATCGCCCACCACGCGGGGAGGGTTTCGTAGCCCAAGGCATCCGGGAGCGTGTGCCACACCTGGTGCTCGAGCTCGTGCACCGCCGCCAGGAAGCCAAAGGCCGCCAGGGACAGGGGAACTCCGATCAGCGCCGCGAAGAGAAGCAGGCCCAGGTAACCGCGGCTGTGCATCACCACTCCCGCTGCCCCCGCTGCCGAAGTGGGCTGCTGCCCCTCGCTCTCGTTCATGGCTACTGGAGAGCGGCCGTCAGCCGCATCACGTTGTCGAGGTACTTCTGGCGGCCCGGGCGCTGGTCCCACTCCTCCAGGGTCAGCGTTCGTGAGAGCGCACGGTAGTTGTCCTCGACCTCACGCACGCGGGCCACCACGGGCGGGCCGAGCAGCATCAGGGAGATCTCGTAGTTCAGTGCGAACGACCGCAGGTCCATGTTGCTCGAGCAGATGACCGCGACCTGGTCGTCGACGGTGAAGTGCTTGGAGTGCAGGACGTACGGCTCCGGGTAGAGCTGAATGGTGACCCCGGCCTCGAGCAGCGCGCGGTAGTACGACGCCTGGGCGTGCCCGACCATGAACTGGTCGGACTGCTCGCTGACGAAGAGCTCGACGTCTACCCCTCGCTGGGCGGCCGTCGTCACGGCGTACAACAAGGACTCGTCCGGGACGAAGTAGGGGCTGGTGATCGAGAGGCGTCGGTGCGCGCCGTAGATGAGCGTCGTGAACATGCGCAGGTTGTTCTCGGCGTGGTAGCCGGGACCGCTCGGCACCAGTTGGCACGGCACCGTCCGCAGTACGCCGGCGCCCGCGATGTCCGGCGCCGGGTGCACCGACACCGGGAGTGCGTCGCCGGTCTCGGTGAACCAGTCGCTGGCGAACACGGCGTCGAGCGCTGCGACCACCGGGCCCCGGAGCCGCACCATCAGTTCGACCCACTTGCGCCCGGCGGCATGGTTCTTGGGCTTGTTGTACCCGGGCTCGGTCAGGTTCTGTGACCCGGTGAAGCCGAGTCGGCCGTCCACGACGATCAGCTTGCGGTGGTTGCGCAGATCGGGTCGACGGACCCGACCCCTGCGGAGCTCCACCGGGAGCATCCGATGCCACTGGATCTCCGTCTTCTCGAGCTTCGCGAGCATGTCCTTGTAGCCGGGGATACCCCGGGAGCCGAGATGGTCGAAGAGCAGCCGCACCGTCACCCCGCGCTTGGTCGCGTCGACCATGGCCGCGAACATCGGCTCGGTCATCTCGTCCCAGGCGGTGATGTAGAACTCGACGTTGACGAAGCGCTCGGCATGCGAGATCGCCTCGGTCATCGCCGCGATCGACTCCTGGTAGTCCTCGAACAGCTCGACGTCGTTGTCCGACTGCAGGGGCAGTGCACCCAGTCGGTGGTTGAGCCGAGTCACCGAGACGACGTATGGCGGATGCTTGTTGTCGTCCGCGAGCGAGGGGGCGTTCCGGGCCGCCTCCAGGATTCGGTGGTGTGCCTCTTGCTGCCGGGCATATCGCTTCTTCTCGAGCCGGGTCCGTCCGAACATGGCGAACGCGATCAGCCCGAGCAAGGGGCTCAGCAGCACCGCCAGTAGCCATGCCATGCCCGTGGCCGGCTTGCGGCCGCCGGGGATGATCCCCAGCGCGGCGATCCGGATCGCCAGGCCCGCTGCGACGACGGCGATGCCCGCCAGGGCCGCCAGGACGGTCCAGTCCGAAGTGAACACAAGATCCCCGACTCGCGGCTGTCAGACCTGCTGCTTCTCGACGACCCTGATCAGCACGAACGACATCAGGGTCGACAGCAGCGAGATCAGGCAGGCTGCGACGATGGCAGCGAGGAAGCCGCCCACCTCCAGGTTGTCCGACAGCCCGGCCGTGGCGGCGAGCAGGATGCCGTTCACGACGAGGGCGAAGAGCCCGAACGTGATCAGGTTGATGGGCAGGGACAAGAAGCGGAGAACCGTCCCCAGGATGGCGTTGACGAGCCCGAAGAGCAGCGCCACGCCCAGGAGCGCCACGACCCCACCGTCAATCTCGACCGACGGCACGATGGCAGCGGTGATCGCGATGGCAGCAGCGGTCACGAGCCAGGCGACGAGCAACGGCTTCCACATGCGGGGCTCCTCGGATTCGTGCGGCGACTTCCAGCCCAACCTAGGGTCCGGGGTCGGGCTCGGCATTCACCTCGCGCGGGTGAGTGTCATCTAGACGAGGTGCTCGCCGTCAGGCTCGTCGTCGTCGTCCGTGTCGAGGCTCCACGAGAGCTGGAACTCGATCTCCTCCTGCCCCTCTTCTCGCTCGTGCTCCACCGAGAACACCGCACGAGCAGGAACCCGGATCCGCTCTCCGGCGATCTGGATCCGGAACGGCCGTTCCTCCTCGAGGGCGTCAGCGAGGCGACGGAGCTTGGCCACCACATCCTCGGTCGCGTAGATGCGCTCCACGTCCCGATCGGCTTTGGCCATGTCAGCCCGCGAGGACCTTGGCTTTTTGCGCCTCGAACTCGGCATCGGTCAGGATGCCGGCGTTCTTCAGCTCCGCCAGGTCCTTGAGCTGGTCGACGACACTGGCCGCCGGAGCGGCGGGTGCCGCGGGTGCCGGCGCGGCCGGGGCCACCTGGGCCTGGTAGGCCGCGTTCCGCGTCGCGGCGGTCTGCGCGTCCTGCTCCGCGAACCGAGACGCCTGCCGGCGCTGGACCCGGCCACTCACCGCGCTGGCGGTGCCGGCGATGGCCGCCGTACGTGCTACTCCACGCAACAATCCGGGCATGTCACTCTCCTGACATCTTGATGAGCTCGGCGTCGGCGGCCTCGGCCGCGTCCAGAGCGTCCGTCACGTCCTGGGCCGCCAGGCGTGCGCTGGCAACCAACTTCCCCCCGGATTCCCACGCGGCGACGATGAACGGAATCGTCCAGAGGTTCTCGTAGACGATCAGGACTGCGAGGGTGCCCGCCTCCATGGCATTGGCGGCCTCCTCCAAGTCGTCCTCGGTGAGCAGCCCTGACCTGGCCCACGCAAGCTCCCTGTAGCTGCCGACCTCGGGCACGTCAGACGCACTCAGGTCGAGCCCATAGGTGGCCCCGGAGGGGTCTTTGCCGATCACCATCACGTCGTAGATCCTGATGATGCCGCGGTCCACGAGCTCGACCAGCGCCTCTGCGCCGCCTCCCGTCAGCTTGTCGCCCGGAAACTCGATGAGCACGAAGTCCACCGGGCCGTGCGGTTCCGTCCCGGAACTCGTCATCTCTTCCTCCATCGCCTCGCGTGTCGTCGAATCAACAGTTTCTTCCTGTGTCGCCTAGTGCGGATCACCCGCCGTAGGTGAATCAGCGGCCTCGGGTTGCGGGGCGGACGCCAAAAGTTCCAGCAGCACCAGGACGACGACGGTGGTGATCACGAACCTCAGTGCGTCACCCGCCTCGGGGTGGTCGAGCGAGAGGTACAGAACGGCTGCAACGACGAGGACCGCGACCCGGATCGGGCCTCGGTACGTCGCCAGGGCAACGCCGAACTCACCCGTGTGGAGACCCGCCTTCGTTCTGCCCGAGCGCACCGCGTCGATCACCCGCACGATGCCCTTTCTGGTGGCCGCGCCGGGTCCGGTGCGCGAGCTGAGCCACGCCCCGATGGCGAGCGCCAGTGCCATGATCAGCAGAGCACGAAGCGCGAACCTGATGAACGACACCACCTGGTCGTAGACCGCTCCGGCGGCCGCTGTCGAAGTGCTGGCCGGCAACGCGTCGAGGTAGATGGGTCGGAGCACGTTGAGCGTCGCCCCGAGGAGGAGCATCGAGCCCGCCACGGCCATGCCGGCTGCGAAGAGGACGCGGCGCCGGTCTCTCGCCACGTAGACGGCCAGTGCCACGAGCGCGAGTCCGATGATCGGCAACCACGTGGACAGGCCGTCGATGACCCCGAGCAGCTGCTGCAACGCGGTCAGGTTCTTGGTGTCGAGGATCGTGAACGTCGCGTCGACCTGCGGGATCCGGTTGGCGATCTCGAAGCCGGCGTCGACGAGCTGCCCCTTCACCGCATCGATCATGGTGGCGAGGCTCACCGACACCTCGCGCCCGTTGGCCCCGAGCGCATCACCCTCCCCGGTCAGCGCAGCCACCAGCTGGCTGTGCGCCTGCCGGTTCGCCTCCACCCAGGCCTCCTTGAACGAGTCCGACCGGACGAACTCGTGGATGCGGTCGGACACGAAGTCCTCGATCCCGGAGGCGAGCGGCCCGGCGGCGGCATTGAGCGTGGCCGCTACCGCCCTGGGCAGCCCGAGCTGGCCGATGGCCGCGACCAGCTTGTCCGTTTCCGCCTCGACGTCGACATAGGTGAAGACGATCTTCTCGATGCGGGCGGCGATGGCGTCTTGGACGTCCCGGTTGCTGGCCAGCGGGCCGACCGTCTCCAGATAGCGGTCCGTGTCCCGGATCTGCCCGTCGGCCCACGTGGAGAGGACCGAGAGGGGCGCCAGGAGTGCCGCGACGGTGACGAGCAGGCCTGCCACGATCGGCCGCCACACCCCGCGGCGCACGGGATCGTCCGTCCCTTGCTCCGCCTTGAGCCGTTCGATCTCGTTCTTGAGGCGCAGCACCTCGGCCTCGTCGACGGGTGTTCCCCGATCGTCAGGACCGGACGGACTGCTCATGACTCCTACGCTGCGACCGGGACCATGGACTAGCGTCACCCGGCACGGGTGACGGCCGCGCGGGTGGTCGTGACCAGAGTTGAGGCGTGGACGTCGGACGCATCGCGATCCTGGTGGCGATATGTGCGGTCGCCTACGTGCTCGGCGAGCTGATGGCCAAGCGCCACATCCCGCGACTCCCCATATACCTCGCCGTCGGGGCGCTGGCCGGGCTGGTCATCTCGAAGGCGGAGGACGCCGCTGACCTCGCCTTCCCGAATGTCTCCAACGTGGCACTCGGCGTGATCGGGTTCGTGGCCGGAAGCCACCTCGTGTGGCCGATCATCCGACCACAGGTCCGCAGTATCGGGTTGCAGGTGCTCGGGATGACCATCGCCGTGCCTATGTTCACCGCCGGCGTCACCGCGTTCGTGCTCCGCAACCAGGAGACAGCCGTGACCATCTCCGCGGCGGTCCTGGTCGGCACGATCATGCTCGCGCTCTCGCCACCCGAGGCGATCGCCATCATCTCGGAGTCTCAGGCAGCCGGTCCGTTCACCCGGCTCGTCCTGGGTGCAACTGTGGTGATGGATGTGGTCGTGGTCGTCACGTTCTCGGTGGCGCTCACCGTCACGAACTCGCTGCTCGGTGAGGGTGTGTCGGTCGCCGAGCTGGTGGGCGGGGTCGCGACCGGCCTGCTGCTGTCCGCTGCTGCCGGGGTCGTGGTCGGCGGGATCCTGGTCCTCATCGTCCGGTGGACAAGCACCTACCGGATTGCCGCGGTGTTGATCGTGGCCGCCTCCGCCGTGAGCGTGTGGCTGGCGGTGGTCGCCGTGCGCTGGGCCGAGGAGCGCCTCGACGTCCACGCGGAGGTGGAATCTCTCCTGGTCGCCATGATCGCTGGGGTCCTGGTGGCGAACCTGGCCGGAGCAGTCCGCTTCGCCGAGCTCCTCGAGCGCCTGGCCGTTCCTGTCTACGTGGTGTTCTTCACCCTGACTGGACTCGGGCTGCACTTGGACGCCCTCCTGGCAGCTGCGGTCCCGGCGGCCCTGCTCTGGGTGGTTCGAGGTGGCGGGCTGTGGCTGGGGTCGGGCACCGCCATGACCATCGCAGGCGAGTCGGCGGAGGTGCGTCGAGTGGCCTGGAAGGCGTACGTGCCCCAGGCCGGGATCGCGCTGGCACTGGCAGCCACGGTCGCGGAGAAGTACCCCAAGTTCGGGGCCACCTTTGCCACGGTCGTGATCGGCACGGTGGTGCTGAACGAGGCCATCGGGCCGTTCTTCCTCCGGTCGGCACTCACGGATGTGGGGGAGACCGCGCCGACCCACGAGCTGCTCGACTAGGTGTCATCCGCAATGGGTGATGCAGCGCGAAGGTCCCAGAGCGCACGCTGGTCCCCAGCGATCACCAGAAGGGACGGCGCATGAGCAGCGATGCGGAGGCCTATCCGGCGGCAGCCAACTACCCACCGGCCTCGCCCTGGGTGGGGTGGATCGCCTTCGCCGGCGTGATGATGACCCTGCTCGGAGCGTTCCACGTCTTCCAGGGGCTCGTCGCCCTGTTCAAGGACGAGTACTTCGTGGTCGCGGAGTCGGGACTGCTCGTGAACGTGAGCTACACGACCTGGGGATGGCTACACCTGATCGGTGGAGGCATCGTGGTGGTCGCCGGGCTGTGCGTCTTCGGCGGTCAGATCTGGGCACGCACGGTCGGTGTGCTCCTCGCCCTCGCGAGCGCCGTCACCAGCCTCGCCTTCCTGAGTGCCTATCCGCTCTGGTCACTGATCATGATCGGCATGGACGTCGTGATCATCCTGGCCCTCACCGTCCACGGCTCGGACATCAAGCCCTAGTCATCCTCGCCCGTCACTCCCGGACGACACAGCGGAAGCCGAGGTGGGCCGTCGAGCTCCTGACGCCGTGTCCCTGGCGAGCGGCCGGCCGGTAGCGCAGGCAGTACGACGGCGCGCACAGGTGCGACCCTCCTTTGGTCACGCGACGGTCCTCCTCCGACAGCGCCGTGGGCGCCACTGGCGCACAGCACGACGGCGCGGGCGTATCGGCCGGGGCTCGGTCGTCGGTCCAGGGCGTGGCGGTCCACTCCCAGACGTTGCCGGTGACGTCCTGCAGGCCGTATCCGTTGGGCGGGAACTTCCCCACCGGAGAGGTCCCTTGGAATCCGTGCGGGCTGGTGTTCTCCCAGGGGAACCGACCATGCCAGGTGTTGGCCATCACCCGGCCTCGTGGCATGAACTCCTCACCCCATGCGTACGTCGCGCCCTCGAGACCGCCACGCGCGACGTACTCCCACTCGGCCTCGGTGGGCAGAGCCTTGGACGCCCAGGCGGCGTAGGCGGCCGCGTCCTCGTAGGCGACATGGACCACCGGGTGGAGCTCGCGTCCGTGCAGGGTGGAGTCGGGGCCCTGGGGGTGCCGCCAGTCGGCTCCGGGAACCCAGGCCCACCACTGGCTCCAGTCGTCCAACGACACCGGCCCTGTGGTCCCGGTGAAGACGAGAGAGCCCGGGACCAGATCCTGGGACCTGGCCCCCTCGAAGTCCTCGGCCGAAGGCGCCAGCTCCGCCACGGTGACGTAGTCGGTGGCCTTCACGAACCGTCGGAACTGGGCGTTGGTCACGGGGTGGGCATCGACCCAGAGGTCGCCCACGGCGACCTCGGTGAGCGGCTGCTCCTCGGGGTAGTAGCGATCGTCGCCGGCGAGGTAGGAGCCACCGGCGACCTTCACCATGTTGGGCATCGCCTGCGCCACGTCCCTCTTCGCCTCCGCTCCAGATTGCATCCGGTCCTCGGCAGCAAAACTAGCGCCGCGACAATGATCGGCGCGTCCACCGATCGCGCCCTCGCCCGCTGCGGGTGATGGCGACGCCCGCGGTTCAGCCCAGAATGCTGACGCACCAGTCCGCACCCGCCCCCTCAGACACGGAGGCCATCGTGAACATTGTCTGGGGCGCCCTGTTCGTGGTGGGCGTGTCCGCCGCCGCCATCACGGCGATGCTCCTCGTCCGGAGAAGGGCTCCGGACGGGAGCTACTTCAGTGACGGTGACCGGGCGTCGGGCGTCTTCGGGGTGCTGGCCACCGGCTTCTCGGTGCTGCTCGGCTTCCTCATCTTCTTGGCGTTCGACTCCTACGACGAGTCACGGTCGGGGGCCGAGGCCGAGGCAAACGTGGTGGCCCAACAGGTCGAGACAGCCCAGTTCCTACCGGCAGCCACCGCGACGAAGGCCACTGGACAGCTGGTGTGTTACGCCCGGTCGGTGGTCGGACCCGAGTGGGACGCCCTCGACGACGGCACCCTGGAGGACTCGGTCAACCCGTGGGGCGTGGCCATGTACGAGACGCTCAAGGAGGCCAATCCGCAGTCCGCGACCGAGCAGTCGGCGTACGACCGCTGGATGGACCAGACCTCGGAGCGTCAGCAGGCACGCATCTCTCGGGTCCACGGTGCCGAGGGGATCATCCCGTCGCCGCTGTGGATGGTCCTCGGCGTCATCTCGGCCGTGATCTTCGTGTACATGCTGTTCTTCGCCGACTCCGCCGAACGGGCGAAGACCCAGGCAGTCCTGATGGGCAGCGTGACCACGGTGATCGCGATGCTGCTGCTCTTGCTCGTGTTCTTCGACCACCCACACGGTGACGGTGTGGGCCGACTGCAACCGACCGCGATGGAACGGACCCTGCGGCTCATCGAGGCGGAGGCAGAGGCAGCCGACGTGAATCTGGAGATTCCCTGTGACGGACACGGCAAGCCCAGCTGACGAGGGACCGGACCAGGGCCGGAGCTGGCACGAGATCCTCGTGACGGTCCTCCTGGTGGTGGGCGCGGTCGCGACCGCGTGGAGCAGCTACCAGGCGACCCGCTGGAACGGCGAGCAGGCGGTGGCCGCGGGCCGCACCAGCGCGATCAGGATCGACGCCGCACGCGCTGCGGGCATGGCTTCCGGCCAGACCCAGATCGATGTAGCCACCTACATCGCCTGGGCGGACGCGCACGGTCGCGGCGAGGCGGAGCTCGAGGAGTTCTACACCGATCGCTTCCGGCCGGAGTTTGAGACGGCGTTCGCAGCGTGGATCGAGAGCCATCCGTTCGTGGACGCGACCGCGCCGAGCACCCCGTTCGTGATGCCGGAGTACCAGGTGGCCAAACGGCTCGAGGCCGAACAGCTCGACCAGGACGCGGAGAAGTCGGCGGCAAGAGTGGCGACCAACATCCAGCGCGCCAGCAACTACGTCCTCACCGTGGTCCTCTACACCGTGGTTCTGCTCTTCGCCGGGATGAGCGCAAAGGTGACCAGCCGCCGGATTCGCGCAGGCATGGTGATCGGTGGCGCCATCGTGCTACTCGCCACCATCGCGTGGGTCACGACGTTCCCTGTCAGTGTCGCCGTCTGAGCGCGGGGCGGGCATGCTGATCAACCACGCCTCTGCTGCCTGGTAGGCGTCGAGTGTCGACTGGCCCACGACCTCGGTGGCCGGGTGTGCCTGCAGGGGGCCGTTGACGTCAATGCGGCTGCGGGTCATCCGTTCGAGCATCGCGGGGTCGACCCCACTGAGGTAGAGCCGACCGCCCGCCGCGTCGAGCTTCGCGACGTAATCAGCCAGCACCACGAAGAAGGTGGCGCCGAGCGATGTGCGGCCACGAAGCCGGAGCACCACCACCGGCGCCGTCGACCCGGCGGGGTCGGGCAGACGCACCTGCAGGGTCCGCGATCCGGCGTACAGGAGGCTTCCGTAGATATCGAGTGCGGTCACCTCCCTGCTGGGCAGGGTGGTGGGTGGCGGTTGTTCCAGGAACGTCCCGTTCGGCTGCGGAACGAGCTCAACGACCTTCATGTCCATGGCCTCGGTGCGGAGCTGGAGAAGCAAGGACAATGCCACGCCGATGCCGACCGCGACCTGGATGGGCAGGAACATCGTGGCCAGGAAGGTCGTCGTCAGGGCGATCGCGGAGTCCGGACCGGTCCGTAGGATGGCGATGACCTCACCTGGCTTGACCGAGGAGACCGCGGCGAAGATGAGGACTGCCGCCAGCGTCGGCAGGGCGACCCGACCGACCAGTCCACCGAAGAGCACGAGCACCAGCAGCAGCCAGATGCCCGAGAAGATGGATGCCCAGCGGCTCCGAGCCCCGGCAGCGACGTTGAGCGCGGTGTTGCCGACCGACCCACCGACGGGCAGGCCGCGGAAGAGCCCCGAGGCCAGGTTGGCGAAGCCCTGGGCGGCGAAGTTCCCGTTCGTCCCGGCGCGGCTCCCGTCGGGGTTGGGAGCGCTCTCGGCGACTCCGGCTCCCTGTACGAGGACGATGACCGTGACCGAGAACGCCGCGGTCACGACGCCGACCGACAGGGCCCCGAGCTCGGGGAGATGGGGTGTCGGGATGCCCTGCGGAATGTCTCCCAGGTCGCTGACCAGAGTGACCGAGTCGTTCCCGATCAGGATCAGCCCCACGGTCGGGAGGATCAGCGCCACGAGAGCCGACATGCTGCCGAGCCGGGTCCGGCTCAGCACGACCAACAGGGCGAGTGCCCCCACTCCGGCCAGGAAGGAAAGTGTGTCGATCGAGCCGGGGTGGGTGAGTACGTCGAGCGCCTTGGCCAGGGCGAACGGGCCTTCGGCCGGTGCACCGGTGAGGTCGGCGATCTGTCCCAGGACGATGTTGACGGCGACCCCGGTCAGGAACCCGATCATCACCGAGTGGGAGACGAACCGCACGTAGCGACCGAGTCTGAGCAGGCTCGCGAGGATCATCAGGCAACCGGCGAGCAAAGTGATCAGAAAGAGCGCCTCTGCCCGTTCATCCGGGTCGATCCCGGCGAGAGCCGAGCCCGCAGCCAACGCGGCAGCACTCGTCGGCGCGATCACCATCAGCTTCGTCCGAGCGGTCAGGCCTCCCACGATGGGCCCGGCGAAACTCGCATAGAGCCCATAGACCGGGTTGACCCCGGCGAGCACGCTGGCGGCCATCCCATCCGGGACGCTGCCGATCGCGCCAGGCAGGCCGGCGACCGCGTCCGCCTTGAGATCGCGTCGCCGGGGACGGACTGACCGCAGCCAGCGGCTGACGGGCTCGGCCGAAGAGCTCACTCGCCGGACTCCACGTTTCGTCGCCTCGTCGGAGCAATCGGATCACGCGCGACCAGGCCACGGACCGGGAGCGTGGGCTCGCCCTCGGCCGCCTCCGTCGGCTCACCGACCTTCGCGCCGTACGCCGCCGCGAGCGGCTTCGCGCTCACGCCGTGCGCCACCACGCTGAGCAACACCGTCACCCCGATGACCGCCAGCGCGAGATCGGCCTCACCGTGCAGCTCCTCCAGGGCGATCAACGCAAAGATGATCGAGGCCAGGCCCCGGGGGCCGAACCACCCGATGAAGCCGACCGTCAACAGACCCAACCGGGCTCCGATCAGGGCGAGCCCGACCGGCAGCATCCGGATCACCGTCAGGCTGAGGACGGCGTAGACGATCACCCGCCAGTCGGCCAGTTCCATCACCTCCGGTAGCGCGACGGCACCGAAGAGCAACCAGGTCAGGAGCGACGCCAGGCCTGCCGTCTGCTCGACGTAGAACACCTCCCTGGGCTCGCCTCGACCGGCGGAGTTGCCGAACGCGAGTCCACCCACGAATGCGGCCACGAATCCGTTGCCATCCAGCCAGAGCGCCGCTGCGTAAGCCGCCACTGCCAGGGCGAGCACGCCGGGCCCTGTGAACCCCTCCGACGCCCAGTGCCGGCGACGCGCGTAGCGCATCGCCTGTCCACCCACCACACCGAGACCGACCCCCACACCGAGGCCGATGGCGAGATCGACCAGCGCGGCGCCGGGGCTCTGGGCTCCCGCGATGCTGTCGGCGGTGGCGGCACCGGCAACCGCCACCATCACCACCGGGGTGGCGATGCCGTCGTTGAGTCCGCTCTCCACGTTCAGCACGCGCCGGATGCGTGCCGGCACGGCCGGATCGGACATCACCGCAGCGCCGAGGGCAGCGTCGGTGGGCGCCAGCGCGGCCCCCACGAGCAATGCCAGCCAGAAGCCGATGCCGTCGAACATCAACCAGGCGAGCAGTGTGCCGCCGATCATGGTGAGGGGCAGTCCGATCGCGAGCAGCCGGGCATAGATGCCGGCATCGGAGCGAAGGTCTCGCAGCCGCACCCGCGCGGCGTCGGCGAACAGGACCCACACGAGCGTCACCTCTGCGAGCACCTTGATGACCTCGTGCGACACGTCGGCCTCGATGATGTGGAACACCTCTGCCAGCAGGTAGCCGGCCGCCACGAAGACGATCGGCGCACTCAGGTCAGCGCGACCCAGCCGGGCGGACAGAAGTCCCCAGGCGAAGACGAGCAGCGTCACCACGGTCACGGCGGATGCGTCCACGATCGGCTCCTGGTCACGGCGGCCGCATGCGTTGCGGGGCCGCGATCATCGAGTCGACCAGCCAAAAGGCGCCACCAGATCATCCGCGTCGGGTGAGAACACACGACCCCTGCTGCCAGACTGGCCCGATGGAGCCGGATGTCACCCCTGGTGGTTCAGCTCCGGCCGAGGACCACCATCGCCGTCACGCCGCTCACTTGTACGGACTCATCATCAGTGGCGCCGTACTCGCCTCGGCAGGCGACGACCTCCGACTGGCCCGAGTCGCGCTCATCCTGCTCGGCACGTTGACCATCTACTGGGCCGCGGAGACCTACGTCCACTGGATCGCTGCGCGCACTCTCGTGCAGCGCGACCTGCACCCCGATGAGCGGCTCCGAATAGTCCGCGACGGGTGGCCGTTGGTGGCGGCCTGTGTGGTGCCGCTGGTCTGCTTGGGTCTCGAGGCACTCCTGGGCTTCGAGACCTCGGTCGCGCTCAACGTGACACTCGCGATCAACGCGATGCTGCTCTTCGTCGTCGGCTGGCAGATGGGCAGGGACGGCGGCCTGACGGGGCTCCGCCAGGCGCTCTCCGCTGCCGCCACCGGCCTGCTGGGACTGGCTTTGATCGCGCTCAAGACGCTGATGCACTGAGTCTCGAGCGCGTGAATCTATGCGAGGGCCTTCTGCTTGATCGCGTCGAACTCGGCCTGGCTGATGGCACCGGAGTCCAGCAGCGACTTGGCCTTCTCGATCTCGGCCGTCGGCGAGCTCGCACTACCGGCGACTGACTTGATGTAGTCGTCCTGAGCCGACTGCGCGTGCTGCCTCGCTTGGTAGTCACGCTTTGCCATCCCGCTGCCCCTGGCGATCAGGTAGACGAGAAGGGTCAACAGTGGCAGGAAGAGCAACGCGACCAACCACACGGCCTTGGCGATGCCCGACATCTCCTGATCGCGGAATATGTCGCGGATGACGTTGAACAGGAGCATGAGGTAGGCGATGAACAGGTAGCTGATGATGATGAACCAAATGATGTCCCAGAAGCTCACAGCCGGCTCTCTTTCGTGATCGGGGTGGGCGACCGGTGTCGCTCGCCCACTCAAGATCTGCCCAGGGCCCGAACGCTGCCTCACCCACAGGGGGTGACTGCCACACCCTCGCCCCAGAGCGGAAGGCGATGAAGCTTCTCCGGCCGACACGCCAGGCAAATATCTCGCCACACGGGCCCTGCCGGTGCCAAGGTGCTCGTTGCCGCATGCGTCACGCTGGCCCGCCCCGTTGTGGCCCGCACTTGTCCCCCGAGAGGCGCACAGCGGCCCGCCCCATCCGACCCGGTGTCGGATGGGGCGGCTGCGTTCTAGCCGGCTCGCCTACGTCAATGTCGAGAAGCACCCATGGGCCGCCAGGGCCCGGGACCGGCGTTGGGGCCACAGCATTGACACCGCGGTGGCAGATGCCGCCCCGAACACAGGGCTCCCGCCAACGGGGCTGCTTCCGATATCCCCGGATAGCTGAACCCACTGCCATCAGCGGCGGCGCGAGTGTCCGCCGCGGCGTGTCCGGCTACGTGATCACGACGTCGGAGGGCGTGGAACCGTCGGGATCCCTCTCTCTGCCGGCCCCGACCAGGACCTGCAGGCCCGCGAGCAGGACCAGCACCAGCGCCAGGGACCACCACAGCCGATCTGTGGAGACATTGTTCCCCCAGAGCAGCACGACGATGCCAAGAGCGACCACGGCCACCCGCAGCCATGCGGCGTTGGCGGCGACCCAACCGCCGACGCTGGTCACCCGGCTTCCGGCAACGCTGGATCCGATCCTCTCCAGGCCATCGGAAAGCGTGCGGCGCACGGCCGTGCCGTAGCGGTTCGCGCCGGCGTACAGGCCGGCCACGACCAGGATCACGCCTAGCCAGAGGACGACCTCCTGCCCGCGCTCGAGGTAGGAGAGCAGGGTCTTGTAGAAGACCCGGCTAGCGGGTCCGAAAGCCGTGCCCTCGAGGTGGTTGACGAACAACTGCCGCCCGACGGCCAGCATGAAGGCCAGGAGGAGCGCGTTGGCGGCCACGAGCGCGCCGATCCAGACGGCCATCAGCGGCCGGCGACGAGCGAGCAGGAATGCGCCCAGGTAGAGGAGCCCGACGATGGGAAGCAGCCACTTGGCCACCGGGTTCGAGAATGCGTAGATCGTGCGCACCTGACGCAGCTGGGGCGCGTCCATGAGCACGATCTGTCGGTCGGTCTCGGGGATGGGCACGTTCTCGACGATGCTCAGACCGCGGTCCGCCAGCTTCTCCTTCACCCGCTTGATCACCTCGTCGACGTCGAGCACGACCTGGTCGTCCTGGAGGGACACGGCGCCGGTGTCGTCGCCGGTCAGGACCCTGTGCAGGGCTTGCTGGGCCCTGGTGTTGACCCGGACCCAGAAGTCGCCGAACTCGTCGGAGGCGATGAATGCGCGTACTTCGCGCTCCACGAGACCGTTGATGGCTGCCGACAGTGGCCCCACGAGCAGCTCGAGCCGAGGCCTCTCGGTGATGACCCCGGCGAAGACCTCGTTGAGGATGTCCTCGATGTCGACCTGTTCCTGGATCGCTGTGGTGACCTTGGTCGCGATGACGTCCTGAACCTCCGGCGAATCCACCAGCGGACCCACGGTGTCGACGTACCGCTCCGCGTCGTTCAGGGTCCGCTGGCCCCAATACGCCACTGCTGCGGGCGTGGTCAGCAACGCCGCCAACACCAGGCAGATGACTGCGGCAATCGAACGACCGCGAGAAGGTCGCTCAGACGCGGGGGGTTCGGGGGTGGGGGCGCCTTCTTCGGCTTCGGGTGTGGCGGGTTCCTCATTCGACATGATGGGTGTCCTTTCGACAGGTCCCGCCGCCCACGAGTAGCGGACGACCTCAATGTGGTCGTCGGGCCTGGTAGGCGAATCACTCGCATCGGGTGAAACATCCGCGGAATCCCTTGATGCCTCCGCCGCGCGCTGACCAGCGATCGACTCCGGATGCCCTGGGTGGGTACCGGCATCGTGCGCGCCCTCAGGAACGGGGGCATCTCGGAGTGGACGGCGGACCATGGGCGAAGCCAGGGAGTGCCCCCGGTGCGGGGTCAGGTACCGGAGCACGGAGATGCACAGGCGCGTTCACGAAGAGGCCGACAAGACCCAGCGCCGGATCGACCAGGCGGTTGCGGATCGAGTGAGAGGCCGCAAGCGGAACCTCTGACCTACCTCGCCGCGCGTGCTACTGCCGACCGCGCGGCCGGACGGTGCCCTCGTGGCGGGCGATGACGGCCCCGACCGCTGCGCCGTACACGGCGTGGTCCGCGAGCTGCGGACCGAGCCGAAGCCTCCGGATTGGCTCAATCCGACGGCCGACGGTGCCGAGGTCCAGCGCCGCGATCGCCAGACCCGCGGCGGTGCCGGCGAGCACGGGATGCCGGTGCGGCAGCACCCGCACCAGGACGAGTCCCCAGAAGAGCGAGATCGCGCCGTGAGCGACCGCCGCTGAGATCAGCAGGCGGCCACGTCGTTCCTCGTGTGGGAGCAGGAGGGCGCCGGCCGCGTACGACGCCTCGAGCGGATCGCGTCCGGTCGCCAGCGCGTAGCCCGTCGAGGGGATGCCGCCGACCAAGGCACCCACGGCGCCTGCGACCAGGCCCACTCGAGTGCTTCCCGCGCGATGCATGGAGCTCCTAGCGCGGGAGTGGCCGGATCTGGCCACCGGCCTCGTCGGGAGGCTCGACGCACGCGGCCATCACCCGGGCCGCGATCTCGTCAGGGAACGGCGCCGAGCTTCCCGCGACCACATGCACGCCGAGCACTTCCTCGGTGGCGCGCAGCCGGCCGTCGACCCAGAGCTCGTGCCAGATCCACAGCAGCTTGCCGGTGACACCGATGACCGACGAGCGCACCTCGAGGTCGCTGCCGGCGGCGACCTCCGCGACGTAGCGGACGTGTGCTTCGACGGTGTAGAGCGACGCATCGTTCGCGTCGCGGTACGCCGGGCCCAGCCCGACGAGGTCCATGACGGCATCGGTGCCGTGCCCGAAGACCAGCACGTAGTAGGGCTCGGACAGGTGGCCGTTGTAGTCGATCCAGGCGTCCTGGACGGGCTCCCGCCAGACGACGGGCTCGGTGGTCACCCGCGGCCCATCGCTCGCAGGACCGCGATCACACCCTGGTCGCGCTCGGCCACGAGATCGTCGATGCTGCGGCCGTCCGCCTCCCGCTCGCAGCCGTCGACGACGGCGTCGCGCAGCTCAGGGGTCAGTTCGGCCGCGACGAGCCGGGTCCACGGGGACTGCAGCGACGGGCCGAAGTGGTCGAGCATGTGCGCCATGCCGCCCTGGCCGCCGGCCAGGTGAAAGGTCAGCATCGGACCCTGGATCGGCCACCGCAGGCCGGGGCCGTCCGTGATGGACAGGTCGATCTGCTCGACGGTGGCCTCACCGGCGGCGACCATGTGCAGCGCCTCGCGCCACAGCGCCTCCTGCAGGCGGTTGGCGATGAAGCCCGGCACCTCGCGGTCCATGGTGATGACGGACTTGCCGGCGTGCCGGAAGAAGTCCGAAGCCCACGCAACCGCCGCGGGCGCGGTCGCGGTGCCGCCGACCACCTCGACCAGCGGGATGAGGTACGGCGGGTTGAACGGGTGGCCGACCACGGTGCGCTCGGGGTGGGCGCACTTGGTCTGCATCTCGCTCATGGCGTAGCCGGACGTGGACGAGGAGATGACCACGTCGTCCGGGGTCGCCGCGTCGATGTCGGCCAGCAGGGTGCGCTTGAGCTCCAGGTCTTCGGGGGCGCTCTCCTGGACGAAGTCCGCCTGCGCGCATGCCGCGGCAAGGTCGTGCTCGACCGCGAGGTTGTCGAGGCTCGCGCCCTCGGCGAGCCCGAGCTCGGTCAGCGCCGGCCACGCGGCCTGCACCAGGTGCCGAAGCCGGGCCTCGGCGTCCTCCGCCGGGTCCCAGGCCACCACGCGGTAGCCGCGGGCCAGGAAGTAGGCCACCCAGCCACCGCCGATGGTGCCGGCGCCGACACACGTGACCGTGCGAACGTCCTCGGGTGCCAGTCGGGTCATCGGGACTTCAGCGCGAGGATCTCGCGGCCCTCATCGGGGGTGGCAACGTGCGCACCCATGCTCTCGACGATCGTTCGCGCCCGCTCGACCAGCTGCGCGTTGGTCGCCTTGACGCCCTTGCTCAGGTAGAGGTTGTCCTCGAGCCCGACCCGCACGTGCCCGCCGAGCAGCACCGACTGTGCAACCCACGGCATCTGCATCGGGCCGAGGGCGAACGACGCCCACACCGCGTCCTCCGGCAGCTGCTGGACCATCGCGGCCAACGTCAGCGGGTCGGCGGGCGCGCCGTACGGGATGCCCATGCAGAGCTGGTACATCGCAGGGGCGTCGATCAGACCCTCCTCCACCAGCGTCCTGGCGAACCACAGATGGCCGGTGTCGAAGATCTCCATCTCGCAGCGGACGCCGAGCTCCTGGATCTTCTTCGCCCCCTCGCGCAGCATGTCCGGGGTGCTGACGTAGACCAGGCTGCCCTCGCCGAAGTTCAGACTGCCGCAGTCGAGCGTGCAGATGTCGGGGAGCAGCGCCTCGACGTGGGGGAGCCGGTCGACACCACGCACCAGGTCGGTGCCCTCGAGGAATGTCGTGGGGTCGCTCGGGTCGAGTACCAGGTCGCCGCCCATCCCTGCTGTGGTGTTGACGATGACGTCCACGTCGGAGGCTCGGATCCGCTCGACGACCTCGCGGTACAGCGCGACGTCCCTCGACCCCTTCCCGGTCTCGGGGTCGCGCACGTGGACATGGACGATCGTGGCCCCCGCGCGCGCCGCGGCGATGCCGGACTCGGCGATCTGCTCAGGTGTCACCGGCACGTGCTCGGAGCGGCCGACGGTGTCGCCGGCGCCGGTCAGGGCGCAGGTGATCATGACGTTGCGGTTCATGAGTGACTCTCCTTCATTCAGCGGCCCTTCCAGACCGGCTTGCGCTTCTCGGCGAAGGCCTTGAAGCCTTCGCGACCGTCCTCGGAGCTGTAGAGCTTCGCCACTGTCGGGAGGCTGCTGGACGTGACCAGGTCCATGGCCTCCTGGAACCGCAGGGACTCCGCCACCCGAGCCGTCTCCTTGATCGCCGCGAAGACGAGAGGCGGGCCGGAGGCCAGCAGCCGGGCGGTCTCCCAGGCCCGAGCCCGCACCGCCTCCTCGTCGGGCAGCACCTCGTTGACCACGCCCCAGCGCGCCGCCTCGGAGGCGGGCATCCAGCGCCCGGTCAGGAGCAGCTCCATCGCGACGTGGTAGGGCATCCGCTTGGGCAGCTTGATCGACGCTGCATCGGCGAGGGTGCCCGCGTTGATCTCGGGGAGCCCGAACTGGGTGGCCTCCGAGGCGTAGATCAGGTCGCACGAGAGAGCCAGCTCGAAGCCGCCGCCCATCGCCAGACCGTGAACGGCGGCAATGACCGGTTTGTTGAGATCGGGCAGCTCCTGGAGCCCCCCGAACCCGCCCACGCCGTAGTCTCCGTCGACCGCGTCGCCGTCGGCAGCGGCCTTGAGGTCCCAGCCGGCGCAGAAGAACTTTTCGCCCTCGGTGCGCACGATCGCCACGCGGAGGTCGGGGTCGTCGCGGAACGACGCGAAGACCCTGCCCATCTCCCGGCTGGTCGCGAGGTCGATGGCGTTGGCCTGAGGTCGGTCCAGGGTGACCTCGAGGACGCCGTCCTCGGCCCGGGTCCGCAGGGTGTCGCTCATGTCAGGCTCCCAACGGCCGCAGCAGCGACCGGCTGATGATGTGGCGCTGGATCTCGGAGGTCCCGTCCCAGATCCGCTCGATCCGGGCGTCGCGCCAGATCCGCTCGAGGGGCAGCTCGTCCATCAGGCCCATCCCGCCGTGGATCTGGATCGCCTCGTCGGCAACCATCGCCAGCATCTCGGTCGCCTTGAGCTTGGCCATCGCGATGTCGGCGTCGGTGGCCGTGCCCTGGTCGTACTTCCACGCGGCGTGCAGGGTCATCAGCTCGGCGGCCCGCAGCTCGCTCGCCATGTCGGCGAGCTTGAAGCCCACGCCCTGGAAGCGGCCGATCGGCTGGCCGAACTGCTCACGGGTCGCGGCGTGCTTCACCGAAAGATCGAGCGCCCTTTCGGCGCGGCCGAGGCACGACGCGGCGACCTGGAGACGCGTCGAGCCGAGCCAGGTGCCGGCCAGCTCGAACCCCTTGCCCTCCTCGCCGAGCAGGGCGTCGTCGCCCACCCGGACGTCGTCGAAGTCGAGGATGGAGTTGGTGTAGCCGCGGTGCGAGACGTTGCGGTAGCCGTCGTGGACGGCGAGACCGGGGGTGTCGAGGTCGACGAGAAAGATCGACATCGTCGGGCGCTCCGCGTCGTCGGCGCCGGTCACCGCGACCAGGATCACGAAGTCGGACTCGTCGGCGTGGCTGATGAAGTGCTTGGTCCCGCGGATCCGCCACCCGTCGCCGTCACGGGTGGCCCGGGTACGCATGCCCCGCATGTCGGACCCGGCATTGGGCTCGGTCATCGCCAGGCAGTCGATCTTCTCGCCGCGCACGCACGGGTAGAGATAGCGCTCGCGCTGCGCCTCCGTGCCGGCCAGCAGGATGTTCGACGGCCGGGGGACCCCGTTGTACTGCAGCGCGTAGTTCGCCCTGCCGAGCTCCTTCTCGTAGAGCACCCAGGTCACCGTGTCGAGGCCGGCCCCGCCGACCTCCTCGGGCATGTTGGCGGCGTAGAGCCCGGCGGTCAGTGCCTTCGCCCGGATCTGGGCGGCGAGCTCGGGGCGCAGCACACCGGTGCGCTCGACCTCCTCCTCGTGGGGGTAGAGCTCGCGCTCGACGAACGTGCGCGTCACCTCCACGATGCTGCGCTGCTCGTCGGTCAGGCCGAAGTCCATGTGGCTCCCTCTCCAGTTCCTGCGAGCGCGGCCGCGGCGGCACCGCGACCGGTTCGTACTGCGCCCTCCATGTAGCCGGCGACCCACTGGTCGGATCCGCAGACATAGAAGGGAGGCTCGTGGGTGCCGTGCAGCGGGCCTACTGCCTGCACGTCACCGGGTCGCCAGTTGGTGACGTAACCCTGGGTCCACGGGTCGGTGCCCCAGAGCCGGGTCCAGGTCTGCAGGGGCGAGGTCGCCTCCGGCCCATAGAGCTCGGCGACCTGGGCGAGCGCCTCGCGGGTCCGGGTCTCCGGGTCGGTGGCAGCGAACGCGGCGTAGCGCTCGGGCGGCACCAGCGCGGACAGCACGCCGTGCTGCTGCGGCCACGTCGAGCCGAGCACGCCCTCGCTCTCGGCCAGCGCGTTCTGACCGCGTGCCCGCCAGAACGGTTCGTCGTACGCCGCCACGAACTTCGCGGCCAACGCGTGCCGCTGCCTGCGCAGTGAGGTCAGCCGGGCGTCGCTGACGCCGTCGATGGCGATGTCGCGCGCGGGTCCGGACGGCACGGCGAGCACGACGGCATCAGCGCGGATCTCCTCGCCGGCCTGGGTCGTGACCACGCACCCGTGCGCGCCGATGCCGATGCTGCCCACCGGCGTGGACAGGCGTACGTCGCGCAGCGCGGCCGCCATCGTCAGCGCGACGGTGGCGGAGCCCTCGGCGACGCGGAGGTTCTCCCACTGCTCGACGTCGTAGCTCCCCGTGGTCCCACCGACGACGATCTTGCGGGCGTAGGCGAACAGACTCTGCCGCTCGATCGACCCGTCGGAGAGGCTCAGGTGGACCAGCTCCCACAGCCGCAGTACGCCGCGCGATGCCCCGACTTCCCGCAGCCAGTCGCCAACGCTGAGCCGGTCCAGCCGCCCGAGGTCCGGGCACGCCCACGGGTCGTCGGGATCGATCGAGGCAAGCAGCTTGCCGAGGGCCGCCTCCACATCGTCGTACGACGTCCGATCCTCGGGCGTGCACCACGACGGCCACTCGCCGACGTCGATCGCGTCGGGCACCTGGCGGGTGATCTCGCCGGGCTCCGCGACGTACGACGCGGTCAGGGTCAGCCCGAGCTCCTCCACGAGGCCGAGGTAGCTGGTGTGGGCGTTGCCCACCACCTCGCCGCCGAGCTGTACGCGGCGGCCGTCGGCGAGCTCGACCTGCTCGACGCGCCCGCCGACCCGGGGCCGCGCCTCGAGCACTGTCACCTGCGCCCCGCCCGCCTCGAGGTCGCGCGCGGCGGCCAGCCCGGCCAGGCCGGCACCCACGACCACGACGTCCGGGCGGCTCACGTGAGCACCACCGTGTGCTCGGGTAGCCACCCGAGCTCGACGCGGTCGCCTGCGTTCCACCTGTTGTCGGCCCGCATCTGCGGGAGGTTCTGCTCGAGGACGGTGAGGGTGAGGTCGGGGGCGATCGACACGACGTACTGGGTGGTGGCGCCGTGGTAGATGGTCGACACGATCGTGCCTGGCACGCGATGCATCGCCGAGGTCAGCTCGCTGAGCCAGATCTTCTCGGGCCGGACCGCGATGCTGACGGCGTCTCCCTCCGCCGAACCGCGGTGCGACGGCGCCGGGATCTCAAGGGCCGGCGAGACCGAGACGCACCCCTCGGTCCAGCTGCCGTGCATCAGGTTGCTGGTGCCGATGAAGCCGGCGGCGAAGATCGAGGTGGGCCGTTCGTAGACGTCCTCGGGCGTGCCGCACTGCTCGATGACTCCCTCGTTCATGATCGCGACCCGGTCGCTCATCGTCAGCGCCTCGTCCTGGTCGTGGGTGACGAAGAGGAACGTGATGCCGACCTCGCGCTGGATCGCCTTGAGCTCGGCCTGCATCGCGTGCCGCAGCTTCAGGTCGAGCGCGGCGAGAGGCTCGTCGAGCAGCAGGACCTTGGGTTCGTTGATCAGCGCCCGGGCGAGCGCGACCCGCTGGCGCTGCCCCCCGGACAGCTGGTTCGGACGGTCCTTGGCGCGGTCGCCGAGCTCGACCAGCTCGAGCATGTCGGAGACGCGCCGGTCGATCGTGGCCTTGTCGATGCCGCGGCGACGGAGGCCGAACCCGACGTTCCTGCGCACGTCGAGGTGCTCGAAGAGCGCGTAGCTCTGGAAGACCGTGTTGACGTCTCGCTTGTGCGGGGGAGTGCCGGTGACGTCCTCACCCCCCACGAGGACCGTCCCCGAGGTCGGGTCGCTGAACCCGGCGATCATCCTCAGCGTGGTGGTCTTGCCGCACCCGGACGGCCCCAGCAGCGAGAAGAACTCACCACTGGCGATGTCGAGGTCGAGGCCGTCGACGACGGTCGCGCCGCCGAAGACCTTGGTCAGGCCACGCAACGAGACGGACGGTGTCTGGTCGGTGCTGGTGCTCATCGTCGGTCGCCTCCGGTGATCAGTTCCACGCTGGACGTCCCGCGGCTGAACAGGCGGGGCAGGGTCAGCGCGGCCACGATCAGCAGCGCCGAGGCGACCAGCATCAGCGTGCCGATCGCGTTGATGGCGGGGGAGACCCCGAAGCGGATGGAGGAGTAGACCCGCACCGGCAAGGGCTGCGGGTCGACGCCGGTGGTGAAGAACGCGAGCACGAAGTCGTCGAAGACCAGCGCGAACACCAGCAGCCCTGCGCCGATCAGGGCGGGCACGAGCGTGGGCAGGATGACCAGGCGCAGCGCCTGGAACGGCGTGCAGCCCAGGTCGCACGCGGCCTCCTCGACCTCGAGGGAGATGCCGGAGAGCCGGCCGCGCACGATCACGGTCACGTAGGCGATCGAGAAGGTGATCTCCGCCAGAATCACCGTCGTCATCGAGAGCTTGAGGCTGATGCCAGTGAAGAGCAGCAGCGCGGCCACGCCGGTCACGATCTCCGGCGTGACGAGCGGGAGCAGCGTGACCGCCCCGATCACCCGGCTGCGGCGTGACCGGACCCGCTCGAGGCCCAGGGCGAGCATGGTGCCGAGCACCAGGGAGCCGAGGGTGGCGACGCTGGCGATCTTGAGACTCGCCACGAGGGAGTCGATCAGCGCGGAGTTGTGGAAGAACTCGTCGTACCAGCGCAGGCTGAACCCGGAGAAGGCCGACAGAGACTTCTTGTCGTTGAAGCTGAAGAGTGCGACGGCCAGGATCGGCAGGTAGAGCCAGGCGAAGAAGACGACCGTCACCGCCACGGCGAACCGCGGCTTGCGCTCCAGCTTGCCGGCGCGCGCCATCAGACCTCGCGCACCCGGGTCGAGGTGGCGCGCAGGTAGGCGACCATCAGTGCGGTCAGCGCGACCATCATCGCAACGGTCAGCGCCGACCCGAGCGGCCAGTTCTGGCCCTCCAGGAACTGCTGCTGGACCAGGTTGCCGATCATGTAGGTGCTGGCGCCACCCAGCAGCTGCGCGCTGACGAAGTCGCCGAGCGCCGGCAGGAAGACCAGCAGGATGCCGCCGTAGAGGCCCGCGCGGGTCGCGGGCAGGGTCACGTGGAAGAACGTGCGCACCGGGCCGTGGTAGAGGTCCTTGCCGGCCTCGATGAGTGATACGTCGAGCCGCTCGAGGGAGGCGTAGATCGGCAGGATCATGAACACCACGAAGCCGTAGACCAGGCCGCCGATGACGGCGTACGGCGTGTTGAGAAAGGTGATCCCGTCACCGAGCCCGGTCTCGCGCAGGCCGCTGTTGACCAGGCCGTCGTCGGCGAGAAGCGCCTTCCAGGCGTACATGCGGATCAGGTAGCTGGCGAAGAACGGCACCACGATCGCTGCGATCAGCACGTTCTTGTAGCGGCCGCCGTGCAGCGCGATGACGTAGGCAACCGGGTAGGCGATCAGCAACGAGATGGCCACCGTCGCCAGCGCGTAGAGCAGCGAGCGGAGGAACAGCTCGAAGTAGACCTCGTTCCAGAGCGCTTCGAAGTTCTCGGTGTTGGTGGCGAACACCGGGAAGCCCTCGTTGGTGGTCCGGCCGAAGGACAGCAGGACGACGATCACCATGCTGGAGACGAAGAACGCCACCATCCACGCGGTCGGCAGCGCGAGCAGCGACCCCCAGAGCCGAGTTCGCTGGGCCGAGCGAGGGGCTGCCACGTCAGCTCGCCTTCACTTCGGTCCACGTCGCCGCGCGGCGCTGGACCTCGTCGGTGCCGAGCAGGCGGAAGACGTTCTCGTTCTCCAGGTCGGAGATCTCGACCTGGCAGGCCGGCACGTCCTTGGCCAGCTCCGCGAAGGCATCCTGCGCATCGCGGACCGGGAAGGGGTAGTAGAGGTAGTTCATGTTCTTGATGGCGTTCTCGGGCCGGAGCAGGTAGTCGATGAACACCATCGCGGTGCCCGGGTGCTTGGCGTCGGCCGGGATCGCGTAGGTATCGGAGTTGATCGGCACGCCCTCGCTCGGAGCTTCGAAGTCGTACGCGGTCGGGTCGTCGACCAGGCCGTCCCTGAGGTAGAGGAAGTCGCCGCTCCACATGTGCTGCACCCAGGCGTCGCCGCTGACCATGTTGTTGATGTCGTCGGAGGAGTAGGCCCGGAGGTACTCCTTCTGGCTGATGAGGAGGTCCTTCATCTCATCGAGCTCCGACGGCTCGGCGGTGTTGACGTCGTAGCCGAGCCGAAGCGCGGCCATCGCCAGCGCCTCGTCCTGGTCGTCGAGGGTGAAGACGTGGCCGCTGGCCTCCTCGTTCCAGAGGTCCTCCCAGCTGCCCGTCATGCTCGACACCTTGTCGGTGCGCCAGCCGATCCCGGTCTTGTAGACGGTGAAGGGGACCGACACTTCGGACCCGTCGTCGTACCAGGGTTCGTTGAAGTAGGAGCCGGAGTAGAACACCTGGTCGGCGTTCTTGAGCTGGGCGGGGTCGATGGAGCGGAGCTTGCCTTCGCGCTTGAGCTTGACGACCCACTTGGCGATCGGGAAGACGACGTCGTACTGGTTGCCCGCCGCGATCTTGGCGTACATGCCCTCCATCGAGTCGTAGTTGGACTCGATCACCTTGACGCCGTACTCCTCCTGGAATCCCTTGACGACGCTCGGTGCGAGGTAGTCGGCCCAGTTGAAGTAGATGAGGTCGCCGTCGATCTTCGCTTTCGCCGAGGGTGGCAGGGGCGCGTCGGTCGGTGCGTCGTCGCGGATGTAGGCACAGCCGGGCAGCGTCATCGACGCGCCCAGCGCCAGCCCACCGGTCAGGAGTCCCCGCCGCGAAGGGCGGGGGACGTCGAGACCGGCGCGCGGAGTCATGCTCCCCCTTGGAGCTGCGCCGGCGCCGGAAGCGGCCCGTCGTGGCCGACCAGGACCCCGACCGCGGTGGCGATCGCGGTGCGCGCCTCCTCCAGCCCGAGGTTGGGCTCACCCGCCAGCACCCGGGCGCCGAGCCCGTCGGTGAGCGCGACCGCCGTCTCGGCGATCAGCCTCGCGTCGAGCGTGGTCTCGAAGACCTTGGCGGCCACGCCCTCGCGGACGATGTCGGCCACCGTGACGTAGAGGTCCTCGTAGAGCTCGGCCCCGACCTTGGCGAGGTGTGGGTCTCGGATGCAGAGCAGAGCCAGCTCCTGCCAGAGCAGCCACTCGTCAGCACGCTGTTGGTCGCTGGGCAGACACCGGTCGAGGAACGACGACAAGCGTTCGGCGGGGCCCTCGCCGGCACCGTCGAGGGCGCTCTGGTTGAGCTCGGCGGAGGCCTCGTGTGAGTACTTCAGCACCTCGCCGAAGAGGAGCACCTTGGTGTCGAAGTGGTAGTGGAGCAGGCCGGCCGACACCCCCGCGGTTCGCGCGATCGAGGCCATCCGGACCTGGGCCAGACCGTCGCGGACGATGCAGTCGGCGGCGGCGGCGAGGATCCTGCTGCGCGCCTCCGCGGCCGCCTGCTCGCGCTGGCTGGGAGGGGTCGACGATTTGGCTGGCATGGCCTCCACCGTAATTGACTGTTCAGTCAGTCAGTGATGTTATGGTTCGGCGGGTGAGGCGTCAAGGATCGCCAGACCATGCGCTCGAGGCCGTCTTCTCGCCTCGCGCGGTCGCCATCGTGGGCGCCAGCGACGACTCGTCGAAGTGGGGCCACATCATCGCGCGACGGGCCCTGGCCTCGCGGGGCGACCGCACCGTGCTGCTGGTCAACCGCCGCGGCGGCATGGTCCTCGGCGAGCCCGCTTTTCCGTCCGCGGAGGCGGCAGCCGCCGCGCACGACGTACGCGTCGACCTGGCCGTGCTCTGTGTGCCGGCCGGAGGTTTCGTGGCCTCGGTGTCCGACGCCGTCGCCGCAGGCGCCAGGGCGATCGTCGGGATCACCGCGGGACTCTCCGAGGCAGGTCCGGAGGGGGCGCGGCTCGAGGCCGAGGCGGTGGCGATCGCTCGCGCTGCCGGCGCCGTCCTGGTGGGCCCCAACTGTCTCGGGATCGTCGACACCACGACCGGTCTCCAGCTGGCGCATGCGGCGCTCCCACCCGGTGACGTGGCGGTGCTGAGCCAGAGCGGCAACCTGGTGCTCGACCTCGCCGGCCTGCTCGCCGACCGTGGCCTCGGCGTGTCCAGGTTCGTCTCGCTCGGCAACCAGGCGGACCTCGGCCTCGTCGACTTCCTGCACGCATGCGCGGACCACGAGGGGACCCGGGCCGTGGCCGTCTACACCGAGGACGTCGTCGACGGCCGGGCCTTCCTCGACGCCGCCCGGGCGCTGCGCGAAGCCGGCAAGCCGCTGGTCGTGCTGGCTCCCGGCCGCACCGAGGCTGCGGTGCGCAGCGCGGCCTCCCACACCGGTTCGCTCACCACGTCCTCGATGGTGGTCGATGCCGCGTGCGCGGCCGTGGGTGCGCTCCGGGTGGAGCACCCGACCCAGATGGCCGACCTGCTCGCCGCCGTGCGCGGGCCCCGGCGGCTTTCCGGACGCCGGGCCGTGGTCCTCACCGACGGCGGTGGGCACGGGGCGGTGGCTGCGGACGCGCTGCATGCCGCCGGCTTGCAGACCCCGGTGCTGACCGGCGCGCTCACCACCGAGCTCAAAACCACGCTGTGGGCGCAGGCGACGGTGACCAACCCGGTCGACCTCGCCGGCGCGGGGGAGCAGGACATGGGGCGGTATGCCCGGTGTGTCGAGATCCTGGTTGCCTCCGAGCAAGTCGACGGTGTGCTGCTGACGGGCTACTTCGGCGGCTACTCCGCAGAAGAGTCCGGCCTCACCGAGCCCGAGTTGGTTGCGGCCCGGCAGATGGCCGCCACGGTCTCGGCCCAAGGCAAAGCGCTCGTCGTGCAGACGATCTACCCCGACAGTCCCGCGAGCCGGTTGCTGCGAGCCGCGGGCATCCCCGTGCACCGCGACATCGATCGCGCGTGCGCGGTGCTCGCCGGCCTCGTAGAGCCCGCGACGACCGGCCTCGCCGAGGACCTCCCACCGCCCGCGCCGCCGGTCGCCGACACGTCGTACGCCGCAGCGCGGGCGCTGTTCGCCGAGGCCGGCATCGCCTTCCCTGCCGCGTCGTCGGTCACCGATGCCGCCGGGCTCGAGGCCGCGCTCGCGGACCTGCGCTTCCCGGTCGTCCTGAAGGCGATGGGCCGGCTGCACAAGTCCGAGGGCGGGGGTGTGGTCCTCGGGCTCGTCGGCCGGGACGAGACGCGCGCGGCGTACGACGGCCTGGTCGCGCGGCTGGCGCCGCTGGCTGTCACCGTCGAGGAGATGGCCGACCTCCGCGAGGGGGTCGAGCTGATCGTGGGCAGTGTGCGAGACCCGAAGTTCGGTCCGGTCGTGATGGTCGGCCTCGGCGGCGTCTTCACCGAGGTGCTCGCCGACACCGCCTGCGCGATCGCGCCGGTGTCGGTCGACGCGGCGAGGGACCTCGTGCTGTCCCTGCGAGGCGCTCCGGTGCTCCTGGGTGCCCGTGGCCGGGCGCCCGTCGACCTGGACGCGCTGGCCGACGTGGTCGCCCGCGTCTCGTGTCTCGCTGCCGCGCACCCCGAGCTCGTCGAGCTGGAGCTCAACCCGGTGCTCGCCGGGCCTGCCGGCGTACTCGCCCTGGACGCGCGGGTCGTCCTCAGGTGACGTCGCGCAGGTAGCGCTGGTCGAACTCGTAGACCCAGGAGTCCTTGGCAGGGAACACGCCGTGGTCGAACGTCCGCGAGGTGACGCCGCGCTGCACGCGCTCGCATGCCTCGTTGTCCTGCTGAGTCACCCGCTCGTTGAACTCCACGATCGGCGACGGGTCGAAGGCGGGGTCCGCCAGCGCCTCGGGGCTGAAGAGGTACTCCGTCACCAGCCGGCAGCTCTGCGGACCGGTGGGGAACACCGCGGTGGCCAGGCAGCTGGACCCGTCGACGTCGAGGAACATCGTGGGGTAGACCAACGCGCCGTAGTAGGAAGCCGGGTCGTCGTCCGGTGTGAGCCCTGGCAGCAGCGGCAGGCGCAGGCGCGGGTCGTCGGCGACCGCCGTACGCCCGTCGGCGAGCGTGACCCCGCCGTCAGAGCGGCCGTCCTCGAAGATGCTGCCCTTCTTGTACGCCGGCACGACGGCCACCAGCTCGGGATGGATCGTCGGGCAGTGCAGACACTCGTTGTAGTTCTCGATGACGATCTTCCAGTTGGCCTGGACCTCGAAGACGGTGACCTTGCCGACCCGCAGGTCGGCCAGTCCGAAACGGGCCAGCTTCAACGGCTCGTCCATCTGGTCGGCCAGGTGCTCGACAAGGGGACGAGGCTCCTCACGGGAGAGGTTGACGAAGACGAACCCTTCCCAGACGTCGACGTGGACCGGCCACAGCGAGGTCGATGGGCGGTCGACCTCGTCCTTCTCGATCATCGGGGTGGTGACGAGCGTCCCGTCGAGGGCGTAGCCCCAGGCGTGGTACGGACAGCGAAGGTGGGTGCGTACTTCGCCCTGCTCGTCGTCGCAGATCCGGGAGCCACGGTGCCGGCACACGTTGTAGAAGGCCCGGATCTGTTCGTCCTTGCCACGGACGACGAGGATGCTCTCGTCGGCGATCTCCACGCGCATCCAGGCGCCCGGCCGGGCCACCCGTTCAGCGCGTCCGACGTAGATCCAGTTGCGGTAGAACACCCGCTCCTTGTCGAGGGCGTAGGTGTCCTCGGAGTGGTAGGCGGCACCTGGAAGGGTCTTGCGAACATCCGTGGCCATTCACTAACTGTACGGTCAGTCAGTTGCTTCTGTCACGGGCCGGTGCGCTCGAGTACCTCATTGAGGTACTCGGCGATGGCGTCTCGGTTCCGCAGCAGGCACTCGGCTCGCTGGGTCATTCGGTCTCGTTCGTGCTCGAGCGTGGCGATCATCTCCGGAGTGGCGTCGCGGAAGTGGATCGTGCGCGGCTTGTCGAGGCAGGGGAGGATCTGCTTGATGATCCTGGTCGGCAGGCCGGCGTCGAGGAGGCCCCGAACCTGGCCGACCCTGTCCACGGTGGCCTCGTCGAACTCGCGATACCCGTTGGCCGACCGCTGAGAGACGATCAGCCCCTGTTCCTCGTAGTAGCGCAGGAGCCGACGGGAGGTCCCGGTGCGGTGGGAGAGCTCGCCGATTCGCATGTGACCGACCTCATTGGCATAGGCGATAGACCATCACACTTATGTGAGGGTCTCACCCTAGCTGCATGCCAGGAACTCGAACGCAGAGTGGTCAGACGTCGAACGGTCTGCTCGACCGTCCTCGGCTGCCTACCGCAGCCTTGTCCGCCCTCACAGTGGCGGCGTTCGTCACCGTACTGACCGAGGCACTGCCCGCCGGCGTGCTGGTCTCGATGAGCGCCGACCTCGGCGTCAGCGAGGCCGCCACCGGGCAGACGGTCACGGTGTACGCGATCGCCACGGCGCTCACGGCGATCCCGCTGTCATTGGCGACCGCGACCTGGCGACGAAAACGACTTCTCCTGGTTGGCGTCGGTGGGTTCGCGATCGGCAACACCATCACGGCTCTGTCGACGGTCTACCCCTTGACCTTGGTCGGTCGGGCCGCTGCCGGGGTTGCGGCAGGCATCGTGTGGGCGCTGCTGGCTGGCTACGCCCGCCGAATGGCACCGACGAACCTGCAGGGCAGGGCGATCGCCATCGTGATGGCTGGGATCCCACTGGCGCTCGCTCTTGGTATTCCGGCCGGAACCCTCATGGGCAAGTTGATCGGGTGGCAGGTCACCTTCCTGGCCATGTCTGGGGTTGCCGTACTGCTGCTGGTGTGGATCGCGGCCGTCGTCCCCGACGTCGGAAGTGAGGACAACGACGGCTCAAGCATGCCGCTGCTGGCCGCGGTGCGGATGCCCGGCGTGCCGGCGGTCCTGAGCGTCACGCTGATCTTCGTGCTGGCCCACAACATCCTGTACACCTACATCGCGACGCTCCTCGAGCGGGTCGGCATGACAGAGCAGATCGACGTCGTGCTTCTGGCATTCGGCGTGGCGGCCATCGTCAGCATCTTCCTGGTGGGCGCCACTATCGACCGTCACCTGAGGGCACTTACCGTCGTCAGCACCTTCCTGGTCGCCGCGGGCGTCACCCTCCTTGCTCTGCAGTCGCGAAGCCCCGCGCTGGTCTACCTGGCGATCGCGTTGTGGGGCTTGGGGTGGGGCGGCGTCCCGACTCTCCTGCAGACCGCCGCGGGAAAGGCCGGCCGGGAGCACGCGGACCTGGCACTGGCGATGCTCGTCACGCTCTGGAACCTGGCAATGGCCACCGGGGGAGCGGTCGGCGGTGCGTTGCTGGTCGCCTTCGGACCGTCCGTGTTCGCTTGGGTCGTGGTCGCGATGCTCGTGCCATCGCTCCTCATCACCCTCTCCGCCCGCGTGCACGGGTTCCCGGCGCCGGCACCAAGCCGGTTGACCATGAGGCAGGAGTCCGAGAGACAACCGGCCAGCTGACAATCAGAATCGCCCCACCCGCCTTGTCGGCGGATGGGGCGATTTCGTGTGTCCCCCGGATCTGGACATTGGTGCGGGGCGTCGACCCCGTCTAACAGAGTCGCGCCCCACGCAGCTATGACGATACCGCCGACGAGAGCGGCGCAACCTAGTCCGATTTGGGTAGCACAACCAACCGGCTGCCAACCCAGTCGGGCCAATGATGCGGTGGCCGGAGACCGGCTTGCCGCCACGTCCCCCGGGGGGAGGGTCGGTCGCAAAGGTCCGGCGCCGCCCTGCCGGGCCGTTGAGCCACATCGGTGGGGCGGCTTCACGAACTCACGACCGGATCTCCGTCGTTCGCCCATTGGTCTAGCCAGGCCTACCCAAAACGGACTAGTCTCTCCCTAAGACATCGCTTTATCAGGTCCCCCTGTACGCGATGCCGATGTCGCCGCCCTCCCCCTCCGTCAAGGCGTTTGGGCGGCGACATCGTTAGGGATCGGGCTCTGGCCGCTGGTCACCCTTCGGCCGACGCGGGATCGCTGCTGAGCACTCGGAGCGCGAGTGCCGTGGTCGCCTCCACGTTGAGGAAGCCGACCACCTGACTGACCCGGTCGAGGTCGAGTGGCAGCAGCCCGGGGCTGCCGGGTCGGTCGGGGGTCAACCCCAGGTCGAGGTCGTCGTGACCAGTCATGATGTGGACGTTGAAGTCGAACCGCTCGCGGGCACCGGGGGCGGTCAGCCGCCGTACGACGGTGGCGCCCAGGCGGCGTACGCCGGTCTCCTCGGCCCACCCGTCCAGGGCCGCGACCAGAGCCATGCCGTCGTTGCTGTCGATGTCGGCCCAGACGGCTTGCATCGAGCCGGCCTGTTCGAGCAGGACGGCGGCGGTCTTCTCGCCGATGCCGGATACGCCGGGCAGGTTGTCGCTGGCGTCGCCACGCAGGGCGGCGTACTCGAGATAGCGCTCGGCTGCGACGCCGTACATCGTGTAGAGGCGGGCCGGGTTGAGCAGGGGCGACCCGTTGAGTCCGCCGTCGATCAGGCGCAGCACCTGGGTGTGGTCGCTGATCTGCGCGAACGCGTCCCGGTCGGAGGTGATGATGACGCAGTTCCAGCCGTTGCCGCGCGCCCAGGCTGCCGCGGAGGCGTTGACGTCATCAGCTTCGAGGCCGGGAGGAGTGAGGGTGGCCAGGCCCAGCGCATCGAGCAAGGAGCCAGCCCGGTCGAGCTGCTCGATGAGCGCCGGATCCTTCTCGGTTCGACCCGCCTTGTACGCCGGGTAGAAGTCCCGCCGGACGGATGACGTGCGGTCGTCGAGCCCGAAGATCACGGCGTCGGGGGCGAACCCGTCGATCGCCTCGATGATCTGGCGCAGCATCCCGTGCAGTGCCCAGGCAGGTCGCCCGGACCGGTCCGTGATCCGGGTGTGTGCCCGCGCGTGGTGGTTGCGATGCAGCAGCGACGGCGCGTCGACGACGAGCAGGAGCTTGCGGGGGCGGGGGTCGGATGGCGTCATCGTGATCAGCGCCAGAGTAAGGCCCCGAACGCCGAGGCTCCCGGGCACATGGTGCCGGGAGCCTCGTCGTACAGCGACCTATGAATCAGATGTCGTAGTAGAGCTCGAACTCGTGCGGGTGCGGGCGCTGCTGGACCGGCGAGATCTCGTGCTCGCGCTTGTAGTCGATCCAGGTCTCGATCAGGTCCGGGGTGAAGACGTCGCCCACGGTGAGGAACTCGTGGTCGGCCTCGAGGGAGTCGAGGACCGCGTTGAGCGACGTGGGCACCTGGTCGATCTCGGCCATCTCGTCCGGCGGCAGCTCGTAGATGTCCTTGTCGATCGGATCGGCCGGCTCGATCTTGTTCTTGATGCCGTCGACGCCGGCGAGCATCAGGGCGGAGAACGCGAGGTAAGGGTTGGCCGACGGGTCGGGGAAGCGGGTCTCGATCCGCTTCGCCTTCGGGTTGGAGCCGGTGATCGGGATGCGCACCGATGCGGACCGGTTGCGCGACGAGTAGACCAGCGAGATCGGCGCCTCGAAGCCGGGCACCAGCCGGTGGTAGGAGTTCACCGTCGGGTTGGTGAACGCCAGCAGGGACGGGGCGTGCCGGAGGATGCCGCCGACGTACCAGCGGGCGGTGTCGGAGAGGCCGCCGTAGCCGGACTCGTCGTAGAACAGCGGGTCGCCGTCCTTCCACAGGGACTGGTGGACGTGCATGCCGGAGCCGTTGTCGCCGAAGATCGGCTTGGGCATGAAAGTGACCGACTTGCCGGCATGCCAGGCGGTGTTCTTGATGATGTACTTGAACTTCATCACGTCGTCGGCGGCCTTGAGCAGCGTGTCGAACCGGTAGTTGATCTCCGCCTGGCCGGCGGTGCCGACCTCGTGGTGGGCGCGCTCGACCATCAGCCCGGACGCCTCGAGGTTCTTCACCATGAGGTCGCGCAGGTCGCTGTAGTGGTCGTACGGCGCCACCGGGAAGTAGCCGCCCTTGAACCGCGTCTTGTAGCCGAGGTTGTCGCCCTCCTTGCCGGAGTTCCACCAGCCCTCGATCGAGTCGATGTGGTAGTAGCCCTCGTTGGGCGTCGTGGAGTAGCGGACCGAGTCGAAGATGTAGAACTCCGCCTCGGGGGCGAAGAACGCGGTGTCGGCGATGCCGGTGGTGTTGAGGTAGGCGAGCGCCTTGCGAGCGATGTTGCGCGGGTCGCGGGAGTAGGCCTCACCGGTGATCGGGTCGTGGATGAAGAAGTTCATGACCAGCGTCTTGGCGGTCCGGAACGGGTCGACGTACGCCGTGGTGGGGTCCGGGAACAGCGCCATGTCGGACTCGTTGATCGCCTGGAAGCCGCGGATCGACGAGCCGTCGAACGCGAGCCCGTTGTCGAAGACGTCCTGACCGAAGGACGACACCGGGACGGTGAAGTGCTGCTGGATGCCTGGAAGGTCGCAGAACCGGATGTCGACCATCTCGACGCCCTCGTCCTTGACGTAGGCGAGCACCTCGTCGCTGTTGCTGAACATTCATCCTCCTTGGCCGGCAGCCGGGCTGGCGCAGGCCGAGCTCTGCAGTCTGATGGGGCGATGCGTGAGGCCTCCGGAGCGGCGCTGCGCCGAAGAGCGGTGCCCGCAACGTACGTTCGGGCGATTTCTCGACCGTATCCGGTTTGTTTCGCCTATGTAACACCTGTCCCGACGGCGGACCGCCGGGTCGGTGCGAAGGCGCTGGTGCCCAACCAGCGCCACAGTGCCTCGGTGTCCCGGCTGGCCCCGATCACCCGGATCTCCTTGCTGCGCAAGGCTTCCTGGTGCGTCGAGTCGCCCGTCCAGACCTCGGTCATGGCCAGGACCGACGACTCGATCTCCAGGGTCAGGTCGTGCCCGGGGTCGTCCCGGCACAGGTCGGCGCTGCCCTCCTCGACGACAAGCCACCAGTGCCGCTCGCGCGGCCGGGCGTCGGGGAACAGGAAGTGCAGCACCACCCGCCGACCGGAGGGGAACTCGTCGAGCCGGACGAACCGGCGTACGTCCCACATCAGGAAGCCGACGTCGAGCTGGCCCGGGGTGAGTCGGCTGCCGATCCACCTCGCACCCCAGTGGCCGAGCGCCATCACGATCGGGCGCAGCTCCTCGCCCGCGGGCGTGAGGTGGTACGACGTGGCGCGGCCGTCCTCGGTACGCCGGATCACCCCGGCGTCCTCCAGCGAGCGCAGTCGCTTGGCCAGCAGCGTGGGGGACATCCGCGGCACCCCGCGCCGGAGGTCGTTGAACTGGGTGCTGCCGCAGAGCAGCTCGCGCACCACCAGGGCCGTCCAGCGTTCGCACAGCACCTCGGCCCCGCGCGCGACAGTGCAGAACTGTCCGTAGTCGACCATCGACTCACGGTAGGGACGCGGCGGACGGCTCACAAGTACACAAACTGGACTATCGAGGCCGGCCCGCCCGTCGCACCGTGGTGGATGTCCAACCCCGAGCAGTAGGAGATCGAGATGACCACCACCACCTCAACCCCCGCGACCTTCGACCCCGTCGCGTTCAAGACCACCACCCGCGCCCAGTGGCAGGACGCCGCGGACGCGTGGCACCGCTGGGGGCCTTTCCTCGGCACCTGGCTCGGCCCGGCGACCGACGCAATGATCGAGATGGGCGGGATCACCGAGGGCTCCAAGGTGCTCGACGTGGCCGCCGGCGCCGGCGAGCAGTCGCTCCGCGTCGCCGAGCGGGTCGGCCCGACCGGCCACGTGCTGGTGACCGACATCGCCCCCAACCTCCTCGAGCTCGCCGCCCGCGACGCGGCCGCCGCCGGGCTGACCCAGGTGGAGACCCGCGAGCTCGACGGCGAGGAGCTCGACACCCTGGCGGCTGAGAGCTTCGACGCGGTCGTCAGCCGGGTCGGGCTGATCTACTTCCCCGACCAGCAGCGCGCACTGCACGGGATGCTGCACGCGCTCCGGCCCGGCGGCCGGGTCTCCGCGGTCGTCTACTCGACCCCCGAGGCCAACGCGTTCTTCTCCATCCCGGTGCGGATCATCCGAGCCCGGGCCGCGCTCCCGGCACCGCTCCCCGGCCAGCCCGGGCCGTTCTCGCTCGGCGCGCCCGGTGTGCTCGCCGAGACCCTCGAGCGGGCCGGCTGCACGGACGTCGAGGTACGCACCGTGCCCTCGCCGGTCGAGCTGCCGTCGGCGGCCGAGTGCGTGCGGTTCGAGCGGGAGTCGTTCGGGGCCCTCCACCAGATGATGCGGACCCTGTCGGAGGCCGAGCAGGCCGAGACCTGGGCCCAGATCGAGGAGGAGCTGGGTCAGTTCGAGAGCAAGTCCGGCTTCTCCGGGCCGTGCGAGATGCTGGTCGGAGCCGGGTCCCGATAGGCAGCCACCGCCCCTCTAGTCTGGCGCGGTGACCGAGGCCGCGTTCGAGACCGCATCCTGGTTGCGCCGGATCCTGGCGCTTGTCGTCGACTGGCTCGCGTGCACGTTCGTGGTCGTCGCGTTCGTCGGGACCAAGAGGTACACCGAGCCCGGCGCGTTCGAGCAGACGTACACCCTCCTGGTCTACGTCCTGGAGTCGGCTGTGCTGACCTGGTTCGCCGGCGGCTCGTTCGGCAAGCTGCTCACCGGGCTGCGCGTCGTACCCGTCGACGGGCGGGTGCGTCCGCTGAACCCGCTGAAGGTCGTGGTCCGCCAGGTGCTGATCATCCTGGTGATCCCGCCGCTGATCTTCCGCCACGACGGCCGGGGCCTGCACGACATGTTCGCCGATACGGCGACCGTGACGATGCCGACGTTCAAGGAGCTGGCGGCCCGGCGCTAGCGCCCCCGCATCTGCGAGCGCATGCCCTTCATGCTGGTCGGCACCGGGCCCTTGGGCATCGGCACCTTGGGGCGGGCGGCGTCGAGCGCCCGCAGCCGGGCGAGGACGTCGGTGATCTCGGCGGGCTTGACCTGCCGGCCGAGCTTCTGGACGTGCCGGACCAGCTTGTTCAGCGGCACCTGACCCTCGTCGTCGCCGACCACGATCTCGTGGATCGGGGTGTCGGCGGCCACCCGCTCGTGCCGCTTGCGCTCGCTGTTCATCAGCTGGCGCAGGCGGTTGGGGTTGCCCTCGGCGACCAGGACGATGCCCGGGGGGCCGACGACCCGGTGCACGAGGTCCTGCTGCTTGTTGAAGCCGACCATCTCTTCGGTCTTCCAGCCCCGCTTCAGCATCGTCAGCGCGCGGGCAGCGGCCCCGATCTGACCGCTGAGGCGGTTGTACGCCGCCCGCTGGGCGCGTCGGCTGAACACGATCATCGCGGCCAGCGCTCCGAACAGCACGCCGCCGATGATCGAGATCACCAGGGCGAAGGTGCCGCTGCCGGGCAGGATCCAGAAGATCCCGAAGCCGATCGCGCCGCCGACCAGGAAGGCCCCGAGCATCCACAGCCCGATGACCCGGTCGGTCTCCTTGGTCATCCGGTAGGTCTCAACGATCTGCCGGCGCCGGCTCATCTTCTCCGGGTCGTCAGTCTTGGCGTCCTTGTCCTTCTTGGCCATGCCGTGGCGCTGCCTTCACTGTTCGAGTGGACGAAACCTGACCGAGGTCAGGCGGAGACACCCTGGCGGGCCTCCATGGCCTGACGGTACAACCGACCGGCGCGGTAAGACGAACGCACTAACGGCCCCGACATCACTCCGGAGAAGCCGATCTGGTCGGCCTCCTCCTTCAGCTCGACGAACTCCTCGGGCTTGACCCACCGCTCGACAGGGTGGTGCCGGGCGGACGGACGGAGGTACTGGGTGATCGTCACCAGCTCGCAACCCGCCTCGTGGAGGTCGCGCAGCGCCTGCGAGACCTCCTCGCGGGTCTCGCCCATGCCGAGGATCAGGTTGGACTTGGTGACCAGCCCGAAGTCGCGGGCCTGGGTGAGCACGTCGAGCGAGCGGTCGTAGCGGAACGCCGGGCGGATCCGCTTGAAGATCCGCGGCACCGTCTCGACGTTGTGCGCGAGCACCTCGGGCCGCGACTCGAACACCTCGCGGAGCAGGTCGGGCTTGCCGTTGAAGTCGGGGATCAGGTTCTCCACCCCGGTGCCGGGGTTGAGCTCGTGGATCACGCGCACGGTCTCGGCGTAGAGCCAGGCGCCGCCGTCCTCGAGGTCGTCGCGGGCGACGCCGGTGATGGTGGCGTAGCGCAGTTCCATCTTGCGCACCGACTCCGCGACCCGGCGTGGCTCGTCGCGGTCCAGCGGCTGCGGCTTGCCGGTGTCGATCTGGCAGAAGTCGCAGCGGCGGGTGCACTGGTCGCCGCCGATCAGGAACGTGGCCTCCCGGTCCTCCCAGCACTCGAAGATGTTGGGGCAGCCGGCTTCTTGGCAGACCGTGTGGAGTCCCTCGCCCTTCACGAGCTTCATCAGCTCGTTGTACTCCGGTCCCATCTTCGCCCGGGTTTTGATCCACTCCGGCTTGCGTTCGATCGGGGTCTCCGCGTTGCGGACCTCCAGTCGGAGCAGCTTGCGGCCTTCGGAGGAGGGGGCGGTCGTCACGTCGGTCAACTGTACGCGGGGCGCGGTCAGCCGCCGGGGCGGACCAGCTCGATCCGCGGCTGCTTGGCCGGGTCGGGCCGGGCGTCGTAGTCGGGCGTCGCGGTGTAGGGCTCCCAGGCGAGGTAGTGCGCCAGGTGTCGCTGCACCGAGGGCAGCACCTCGTCGACGCTGACCCGGCGCCCGAGCTCCTGGCTCAGAGTGGTGACGCCGGCGTCGGCGATGCCGCAGGGGACGAAGCGGTCGTACCACGCGAGGTCGACGTCGCAGTTGAGAGCGAAGCCGTGCATGGTCACCCCGCGGCTGACCCGGATGCCGAGGGCCGCGACCTTGCGCTCGGGCCCGCGAGCGTCGGCGCGCAGCCACACGCCGCTGCGGCCCGGGACCCGTGCGGTGGTCACCCCGAGGTCGGCGCACACCTGGATCAGCGCCTCCTCCACACGGCGTACGTAGTCGACGACCTTGACGTGGTCGGGCAGCGGGACGATCGGGTAGCCGACCAGCTGGCCGGGGCCGTGGAACGTGATCTTGCCGCCGCGGTCGACCTCGATGACCGGTGCGCCGCCGGAGTCGACCGGCCGCTCGTCGGGCAGGGTGCGCTTGCCCGCCGTGTAGACCGGCGGGTGCTCGAGCAGGAGGACGGTGGGTGCCTCGTCACCATCGGCGACGCGGGCGTGCACCTCGCGCTGCAGCTCCCACGCGGCGAGGTAGTCGACGGCGTCGGCGCCGAGCCCGACGGTCCGGAACTCGAGGTCACTCACGCCTCCCTACGCTACTCGCGTGCCGAGGAACTCCAGCTCCGCGGGCAGCATCCGGCGCCAGTACGCCGCCGTGTGCCCGCCCGGCTCGAACGTGCTGGTGAGGTCGGCGTCGTCGGGGAAGCCGTCGACGTACGCCTCGACCTCGCGGTAGAGCGGGTCGCCGGTGCCGATGTCGACGCGGACCGGGATCCCCTCGAGCTGGTCCTGCTCGTCCATCACGGAGTACTGCTCGTACTCCTCCTCGTCCTCGAACCCGTCCGGTCGCGCGTCCGCGGGGTCGCGCCACACGGCCGGGCTGGCGGCGACCACGGCCGAGACCCGCTCCGGGCCGAGGTCGGTGGCGAGGCGGAGGACGCCGTACCCGCCCATCGACCAGCCCAGCAACCCCATGCGTTCGGTCGTGACGCCGTACCGGCGCAGGCGGGGGAGGAGCTCGTCGACCACCATCGCCTCGGCGTCCTCACCGGACGGTCGCCGGTGCCAGTAGCTGCGGCCGCCGTCGACGGTGGCGATCGCGTACGGCGGGACGCCGCGGTCCACGGCCTGGGCCAGGAACTGCGGCAGGCCGAGCGACGAGCTGAGCGCCTCCTCGCAGTTCCACCCCAGCGCGTGCAGGGACACGACCAGCGGCAGCACCTGTCCGCGAGTGCCGGGCGGACGCATCAGCGACCAGCCCGTCTCCTCGCCGAGCCGGTGCTCGGACGCGAACGAGCCACCCACGATCGGCCCGGGCTCCACGTCCGGCACCACGCCCGCCTCGCCGTTGAGCCCGAAGAGCGACTGCAGGCGCGGGCGTCCGGGTAGCTCGCCCTCATAGATGCCGACGCCGCTCGCTGCGCCGACCGCTGCGGCCACGGCGCCGCCGGTGAGGAGGGCGCGTCGACTCAGCACCCGGCCAAGGGTGCCAGGGCCTGTGGAGAACTCCGGCAGCGGCACGGCCTGGTGGGTAGGAAACAAGGGTGACCCTTCCTCGGCTGCTGCTCCTGGTGTTCCTGCTCTTCGCGTGCACGGTGCTCGGGGTCGGCGTCATCGCGCTGTCGGAGCGGGAGGGGGCAGCGACGACGCCCGCCGCGCACCCACCGGTGACAGGCGGGCCGGTCGCCGTACTACGCGAGTGGGATCGGCGGCGGGCAGCGGCCTGGGCATCCGGCGACCGGGCCGCGCTGCGCTCGCTCTACGTCCCGAGGTCGACGGCGGGGGACCGGGACGTCGGTCGTCTCTCGCGGTGGCTCGACCAGGGACTCCGGGTACGCCGACTGGAGACCCAGGTGCTGCGGGCTCGGGTGCTCGAGGAGCGCACTGGCGTCGTGGTGCTTGCCGTGACCGACCGGATCGCCCGGGCCGTGGCGTCGAGCGGGTGGTGGCTCCCGGTCGATGCGCCCAGCTCCTGGCGGATCACGATGCGGCGGTTCGAGGGGGAGTGGCGGGTCGCGACGGTCAGGCGTTGAGCATCGCCGCGAGCACGTCTCGCACGTCGTGGTCCTGGAACTCGTAGCCGACGGCCTCGAGCGCCGCGGGCCGGAGGTTGATCGAGCTCAGCACCTCCGGCGCCATCGGGCCGGCGGCGACGCGCAGGATCGGCGCGGGCACCGCAAGGAACGCCTTCCGGTGCACGGCGTCGGCCAGGGCGCGGGTGAACTCGGCGTTGGTCGGCGTGATCGGGCAGCACAGGTTGAAGGGTCCGGCCGCTGTCGGATGGTTGGCCAGGTGCACGACCGCGCCGATCCAGTCGCGGAGCGAGATCAGCGGGGCGTACTGCCGGCCCGAGCCGAGCCGGGTCCCGAGCCAGAGCCGGAAGAGCGGGAGCTGGAGCCGGAACAGCGGGTTGGCCTTGGTCGCGACCGGCGAGGTCCGCAGCACGCAGACCCGGGCGCCGGCTTCGACGGCGGGGGCGGCGGCCTCCTGCCAGTCGCGGGTCACTCCGGTGAGGAACGCGTCGCCCTGGCTGGCGGAGTCCTCGGTGACGACCTCGGTGCCGTGGTCGCCGTAGTAGGCGATGCCGTTGCTGACCAGGAGCGCGGGGCGACCGCCCGCGGCCGCGATCGCCTCCGCGAGTGTCGTCGTGGTGCGCACCCGGCTCGCGCGGACCTCGCGGGCCCACTTCTTGGAATGGACGTTGCCGACCAGCGACACCCCGGCGGTGTTCACGACGACGTCGGCGGACTCGATCAGGCCCTGGTCGACGGTGCCGGCATCGGGGTCCCACCGCGACTCGTCGGCGGCCCGGGGTGGACGGCGTACGAGCCGAACGACGTCGTGGCCGTCAGCGCGGAACCGGTCGCCGAGGGCCGAGCCCAGAAGCCCCGAGGCGCCAGCCATCACGATCTGCATGCCTCCACCCTGCCAGTGCCGGCAAGCGACACGCCGACCCCACATCTGGTCCGAAGATTCCTCGGGACCACTACATATGGTGCTCAGTGCAGCTGGTTCCGACCGTCAGCCAGGCGGCCGGAGGCAAGAGGGAACCCGGTGTGAATCCGGGACTGCCCCGCAGCGGTGAGTGGGAACGAACGCCGTCATCAGCACTGGGCGAAGGCCTGGGAAGCGACGGTCAGTAGGGGTCGAGCGTGTGCCCACGAGTCCGAAGACCTGCCAGCGCACCGCACCCGCCGGGTGTGGTGGTCCGAGGCCTCGTGGGACGGCCGACGGCTGAGCGCATCGTGCAATCCGCGCTCCCGTCCCCTTCTCGCGTGATCCCGGACCGTCAGGACCGATCTCGCGAGGAGAGAGAAGTGACGGTCACACAAGCACCGACCCGCACCACGATGAGCGTGCGGAAACGGAACGGCGACAGCGAGCCCGTCGACGTCAACAAGATCGTGCGCGCGGTCGACCGCGTGTGCGGCGACCTGGCCGACGTCGACCCGATGCGGGTCGCCACCCGCACGATCAGCGGCCTGTACGACGGCGCGACAACGGCCGAGCTCGACCGACTGTCGATCCAGACCGCCGCCGAGATGATCGGCGAGGAACCGCAGTACTCGCGGCTCGCCGCCCGGCTGCTCGCTGGGTACGTCGACAAGGAGGTGCGCAACCAGGGCGTGGCGTCGTTCAGCCAGTCGGTCGCGCTCGGCCACGCCGAGGGGGTGATCGGCGACGAGACGGCGCGGTTCGTGAAGGACAACGCTCGGAAACTCGACTTTGCGATCGACGGAGAGGGCGACCGCCGCTTCGAGTACTTCGGGCTGCGCACCGTCTACGACCGCTACCTGCTCCGCCACCCCTCGACCCGGCTGGTGCTCGAGACCCCGCAGTACTTCCTGCTCCGGGTCGCCTGCGGGCTGGCGCAGAGTCCGGGGGAGGCCATCGACTTCTACCGGCTGATGTCGTCCCTGGCCTACCTGCCGAGCAGTCCGACGCTGTTCAACTCCGGCACCCGGCACACCCAGATGTCGTCGTGCTACCTCGTGGACAGCCCGCGGGACGACCTCGACTCGATCTACTCGCGCTACCAGCAGGTGGCCCGGCTCTCGAAGTTCGCCGGCGGGATCGGGATCGGCTTCTCCCGCGTGCGGTCGCGGGGCGCGCTGATCCGCGGCACCAACGGGCAGTCCAACGGCATCGTGCCGTTCCTGCGGACCCTCGACTCCTCCGTCGCCGCGGTCAACCAGGGCGGCCGTCGCAAGGGCGCGGCCTGTGTCTACCTGGAGCCGTGGCACCCGGACGTCGAGGAGTTCCTCGAGCTGCGCGACAACACCGGCGAGGACGCTCGCCGCACGCACAACCTCAACCTCGCCAACTGGGTGCCCGACGAGTTCATGCGCCGGGTGGAGGCCGACGAGCCGTGGTCGCTGGTCGACCCCGACCAGGCCCCGGAGCTGCCGGACCTGTGGGGCGAGGCGTTCGACTCGGCGTACCGCCGGGCGGAGGAGGAGGGGCGCACCGTGCGCCAGGTCCCGGCCCGGGACCTCTACGGGAAGATGATGCGCACGCTCGCGCAGACCGGGAACGGCTGGATGACGTTCAAGGACGCCGCCAACCGCACCTGCAACCAGACCAGCGACGAGCCGGGCGGACCCGTCGTCCACCTCTCCAACCTGTGCACGGAGATCATCGAGGTCTCCAGCGACGGCGAGACCGCGGTCTGCAACCTCGGCTCGATCAACCTGGCCCAGCACGTCTCGGGTGGTCAGGTGGACTGGGAGCGGCTCCGCACCACTGTCCGTACGGCGCTGCCGCTGCTCGACCGGGTCATCGATGTGAACTTCTACCCCAGCGACGAGGCGGCTGCGTCGAACCCGCGCTGGCGGCCGGTGGGTCTGGGTCTGATGGGGCTGCAGGACGTGTTCTTCGCGCTCGGCCTACCATTCGACTCCGACCAGGCAAGGGAGCTGTCCACGCGGATCTCCGAGGAGATCTATCTGACCGCGCTCGAGGTGTCCTGCGAGCTGGCCCAGCGGCACGGTCCGCATCCGGCGTTCCAGGCGACCCGGGCCGCTGCCGGGGTGCTTCAGCCCGACCATCGGGAGGTCCCGGTCGCCCAGGCCGAGCGCTGGGCGGCGGTCCGGACGGCGATCGCGGAGCACGGGCTGCGCAACTCGCTGCTGATCGCAATCGCGCCGACCGCGACGATCGCCAGCATCGCTGGCTGCTACGAGTGCATCGAGCCGCAGGTGTCCAACCTGTTCAAGCGCGAGACGCTGTCCGGCGAGTTCGTGCAGGTCAACTCCGCTCTGGTGCGCGAGCTGAAGGCCCGCGGGCTTTGGACGCCCGAGATCCGGGAGGCGATCAAGCGGGCGGAGGGCTCGGTGCAAGGGATCGACGCGCTGCCGGACGACGTACGACGGCTCTATCGGACTGCCTGGGAGCTACCGCAGCGGGCGCTGATCGACATGGCGGCCGAGCGCTCGGCGTTCATCGACCAGAGCCAGTCGCTCAACCTGTTCATCGCCGGGCCGTCGATCGGGAAGCTCTCGTCGATGTACCTCCATGCCTGGAAGGCCGGCCTGAAGACCACCTACTACCTGCGCTCGCGCCCCGCGACGCGGATCCAGCAGGCGACGACGTCGGTCGTGGAGCCGATCGAGGCCGTCGCCTGCTCCCTCGAGGACCCCGAGACCTGTGAGGCCTGCCAATGACCCGAATGCTGCTCGACCCCGGAATGAACCTGACCCTGCGGCCGATGAGCTACCCCCACTTCTACGACCGCTACCGCGACGCGATCAAGAACACCTGGACGGTCGAGGAGGTGGACCTGCACACCGACCTCAAGGACCTGCGGCGGCTCACGGACGCCGAGCGACACCTGGTGTCCCGGCTGGTGGCGTTCTTCGCCACCGGCGACACGATCGTGGCCAACAACCTGGTGCTGAACCTCTACCAGCACATCAACAGCCCCGAGGGCCGGCTCTACCTCTCTCGCCAGCTCTTCGAGGAGGCGGTGCACGTGCAGTTCTACCTGACCCTGCTCGACACCTACGTGCCCGACGAGAAGGAGCGACACGAGGCGTTCGCCGCGGTCGACAACATCCCGTCGATCAAGCACAAGGCCGACTTCTGCTTCAAGTGGATCGATTCGGTCTTCGACCTCGACTCGTTGCAGACCAGGGAGCACCGGCGCGCCTTCCTGCTCAACCTGATCTGCTTCGCCGCGGTGATCGAGGGGCTGTTCTTCTACGGCGCCTTCGCCTACGTCTACTTCCTGCGCTCACGGGGCTTGCTCAACGGGCTGGCCTCCGGCACCAACTGGGTCTTCCGCGACGAGTCGATGCACATGGCGTTCGCGTTCGACGTCGTCGACACGGTGCGAGAGGAGGAGCCGGACCTGTTCGACGACGAGATGAAGGAGCAGATCCGGCAGATGCTCATCGACGGCGTCGACGCGGAGGCGCAGTTCGCCGAGGACCTCCTCGGTGGCGGCGTGGCCGGACTGTCGCCGGCCGACATGCGCTCCTACCTGGAGTACGTCGCCGACCGCCGGATGGAGCGCCTCGGCCTCCCGGCCATCTACGGCTCCAAGAACCCGCTCGGGTTCATGGAGCTGCAGGACGTCCAGGAGCTCTCGAACTTCTTCGAACGCAAGGTCTCGGCGTACCAGGTGGGGGTCAGCGGGTCGGTGGGCTTCGACGAGGACTTCTGACCCGTCGCAAACTCGCACAAAAAGACGCTGACCCGTCGCAAAGTTTGCGACGGGTCAGCGTTTGGCGGCGGGTCAGACTTCGAACTGGCCGGCTTCGAGGCGCTTCTTGATGTCCTGGAGGAAGCGGCCGGCGTCGGCGCCGTCGATGAGGCGGTGGTCGTAGGTCAGCGCGAGGTAGACCATGTGGCGCACCGCGATCGTCTCGCCGAGGTCGGGGTCGTCTATGACGACGGCGCGCTTGACGACCGCGCCGGGTCCGAGGATCGCCACCTGTGGCTGGTTGATGATCGGAGTGTCGAACAGCGCCCCGACGCTGCCGAGGTTGGTGATCGTGAACGTGCCGCCGCTGAGCTCATCGGGCCCGATCTTGTTGGTGCGGGTCCGCTCGGCGACGTCGGCGATCTTCTTGGCAAGTCCGGCGATCGAGAGGTCCCCGGCGTCCTTGACCACCGGGCTGATCAAGCCCTTCTCGGTGTCGACCGCGAACGCGAGGTGCTCGACGTCGTAGTAGGTGACCTCGCCGGCATCGGTGTCGATGCTCGCGTTCACCTTCGGGTGCTGCTTGAGCGCGTCGACCGCGGCCTTCGCGAAGAACGGCAGGTAGGACAGCTTCACGCCCTCGCGGGCCAGGAAGTCCGCCTTCTGCGCGTCGCGCAGGCGGGCGACCCGGGTCACATCGACCTCGATCACCTGGGTGAGCTGGGCGGCGGTCTGCAAGGACCCGACCACCCGCTCGCCGATGATCTTGCGCAGCCGCGACATCTTCTCGGTGGTGCCGCGCAGCGGGGACGGCGTCACGCTGGGCGCCGCCGGTGCGGAGGAGGCCGCGGGTGCGGACCCGGCGGTCGCCGCGGCGGGGGTCTCCTTGGCCTTGGCCGCGTCGAGCACGTCCTGCTTGCGGATCCGGCCGCCGACGCCGCTGCCGCTGACCGAGGACAGGTCGACGTCGTGCTGGTCGGCGAGCTTGCGGACCAGCGGGGTGACGTAGCCGGCGCTGCCGGCGCCCGCCGTGGAGGACTCGGGCTTCGGTGCGTCCTCCTTCGCCTCCTCGGGCTCCGGCTCAGGTTCGGGCTCCGGCTCCTTCTGCTGCTCGGGCTCAGGTTCGGGTCGGGCTCCGGCTCCTTCTGCTGCTCGGGCTCAGGTTCGGGCTCGGGCTCCGGCTCCGGTTCTTCCTGCTTCTCCTCGGCCGGCTCCTCCTTCTTCGCTGGAGCGGCGTCGCCCGAGCCGATCACGGCGAGCTCGGCGCCGACCTCGACGGTCTCGTCCTCCTCGACCTTGATCTCCAGCAGCTTGCCGGCGACGGGGGAGGGGATCTCGGTGTCGACCTTGTCGGTGGAGACCTCGAGCAGCGGCTCGTCGACCGCGACGTCGTCGCCGACCGACTTCAGCCAGCGGGTGACGGTGCCTTCGGTGACGGACTCGCCGAGCGCGGGCAGGGTGACCGGCGTACTCTCGCCGCCGCCACCACCATCGCCATCGGAGTCGGCCTGCTTCTCCTCAGCGGCAGGCTCTTCCTCCTGCTCGGGCTCCGGCTCCGGCTCGGACTCCTCCTCGGCCTGGGGCTCTTCCTCGGGCTCGGACTCCTGCTCGGCCTCCGGCTCGGACTCCTGCTCCGGCTCTGACTTGTCCTCGTCGTCACCGGAGTCACCGGACGACTCACCCTCCTCGCCGATCACCGCGAGGATCGCGCCCACCTCGACCGTGTCGTCCTCCTCCGCCTTGATCTCCAGCAGGGTGCCGGCGACGGGGGAAGGGATCTCGGTGTCGACCTTGTCGGTGGAGACCTCGAGCAGCGGCTCGTCGACCGCGACGCTGTCACCCACGGACTTCAGCCAGCGGGTGACGGTGCCTTCGGTGACGGACTCGCCGAGGGCCGGGAGGTTGACTTCGGTGGCCATGTATCTGCTTCCTGTGCTCTGGGGTGGGGTCAGGAGTGGGCGTGCAGGGGTTTGCCGGCCAGGGCCAGGTGGGCCTCGCCGAGGGCTTCGTTCTGGGTGGGGTGGGCGTGCACCAGCGGGGCGACGTCCTCCGGGTACGCCTCCCAGTTGTAGATCAGCTGGGCCTCGCCGATCAGCTCGCCGACCCGGTCGCCGACCATGTGGACGCCGACCACGGGCCCGTCCTTGCGGCGCACCAGCTTGACGAAGCCCTGGGTCTTGAGGATCTGGCTCTTGCCGTTGCCGCCGAGGTCGTAGGTCAGCGTCTCGACCGACTCCGCGCCGTACTTGTCGGTCGCGGTGGCCTCGTCGAGGCCGACCGACGCGACCTCGGGGTGTGAGTAGGTGACCCGGGGGATGCCGGTCTCGTCGATCGCCTGGGGGTCGAGCCCGGCGATGTCCTCGGCGACGAAGATGCCCTGCTGGAAGCCCCGGTGGGCGAGCTGCAGCCCCGGGACGATGTCGCCGACGGCGTAGACGCCCTCGACGTTGGTGCGGCACCGCTCGTCGGCCAGCACGAAGCCGCGCTCCATGGCGACGCCCTGCTCGTCGTATCCGAGGCCGTCGGTGACCGGGCCGCGGCCGACCGCGACCAGCAGCAGCTCCGCCTCGATGACGTCGCCACCCTCGACGGTGACGGCGACGCCGGTGTCGGTGGTCTTCACGCTCTGGAACGGCGTGCCGGTGCGGAAGGCGATGCCGCGCTTGCGGAACGCCCGCTCGAGCACCTTCGACGATGCCTCGTCCTCGGTCGGCACCAGCCTCGGCAGCGCCTCGACGATGGTGACCTCGGCCCCGAAGCTGCGCCAGACGCTGGCGAACTCGCAGCCGATCACGCCACCGCCGAGCACCACGACCGACGCGGGAACCGACTCCAGCCGGAGCGCGTGCTCCGACGTGATGACCCGCTCGCCGTCGACGTCCAGGCCCGGCAGGCTGCGGGCGTAGGAACCGGACGCGAGCACGACGTGCTGCCCGGTGTAGTCGGTGCCGTCCACGGTGACCTGCTTCGGTCCGGTGAGCCGGCCCTCGCCCTCGATCACGGTGATCCCGCGCGACTTGATCAGCCCGCCGAGACCCTTGAACAGCCGGGCGACGACGCCGTCCTTGTAGGAGTTCACGCCGGCCATGTCGATGCCGTCGAAGCTGGCGCGCACCCCGAACTCCTCGGACTCACGAGTCTGGTCGGCGATCTCGGCCGCGTGCAGCAGCGCCTTGGTGGGGATGCAACCGACGTGCAGACAGGTGCCGCCGAGGTTGCCTTTCTCGACGAGGCCGACCGTCAGGCCGAGCTGAGCCGCGCGCAAAGCGCAGGCGTAGCCCCCCGAACCCGCCCCGAGAATCAGTACGTCGAAGTTGCCGTCGGCCACTCTCATCCCTCCGTGAGATCCAACATGAGATATGGGTCTCGCCCATCCTTGCACTACCCCTGGTGAGGCATCCATCGGACACCTGCTGGTGCGAGCGGGCAGAATTGGCCCCATGGGTTTCCTGGACCGGTTCCGTCGCGGGTCGCGGACGAAGATGAGTGGACCGCCCCGCGATGGGCTGCGCACGGGCTCGACCCGGGTGCGTGCCTCCGACAAGGTCGACGAGCAGCACCTGCACGAGTTCGTCCTAGCGCGACGCGGCGTGGAGGGCTTCGTCGAGCCGCGGACCGCGGTCAGCGAGGTGACTCTGCTGCTGGTCGCGCACGACGGTGAGTGGACCCGGCGCCGGGTCCCGTCGGTGAGCTGGGCCCACGACTTCGCCAACAAGCACCAGGTGCCGTCGTACGACGCCGCGGTCGTCGGCATCCCGCAGCGGATGCGCGACTACAACCGGCGCAAGAAGCAGCAGGGTCTCTGAACGGACTCGCAGCAGTGGGCGGTGGATGCTGCCGGGTTTGTGACACCGGAACCCGGGATAGCCCACCGCCCCCGCCTACGCCTCGCTCATCTCGCGGGCGAACTCCACCAGGGTCGTGACCGCTACGCCGGTGCCGCCCGACGTGACGTGCCCGTAGGGCCCGCCGCTGTTGAACGACGGCCCGGCGATGTCGAGGTGCGCCCACGGGATGCCGCCGGTGAACTCACGCAGGAAGGCCGCGGCGAAGAGGCCGCCGCCCCAGCGGATCCAGTCGTGCTGGGCCAGGTCGGCGATCTTGCTGCTGTGGATCCGGGTGTCCATGTGCTCGGGGATCGGCATCGGCCAGTTGTCCTCACCGGCGACGGTGGATGCGGCCAGCACCCGGTCGACGACGTCGGGGTCGCCCATCACCCCGCCGAGCTTGTCGCCGAGCGCGGCGACCATGTGGCCGGTCAGGGTGGCCACGTCGAGCAGCAGGTCTGGCTTCCGCTCGGTCGCCCGGACCATCGCGTCGCCGAGGACCAGGCGCCCCTCGGCGTCGGTGTTGAGGATCTCGACCGTGGTCCCGCCGTAGATCGTGAGTACGTCGCCGGGCCGCATCGAGGCGCCGCCCACCATGTTCTCCGCCATCGGCACGAACACGCTCACCTTGAGCGGGAGTCCGAGCTGGGCGATCACGAACAGGGCCTGCACGACCGCCGCCGCGCCGGCCATGTCGGACTTCATCTCGGTCATGCTCGCGGAGGGCTTGATGGTGAGGCCGCCGGAGTCGTAGGTGATGCCCTTGCCGACCAGGGCGAGGTGCTGGCGGGCACCGCGCGGCGCGTAGCTCAGCTCGACCAGCCGCGGGGGAGCGGCCGAGCCGGCACCGACGCCGAGCAGCCCGCCGCACCCGAGCTCCGCGAGCTCGCGCTCGTCCAGGACCGTGACCTTGATCTTGCCCTTCCCCCTCGAGTACGGCTTGGCCGCCTCGACGACGGCGTCCGCGAACGCCGGGGGCGTCAGGTCGCCGGGAGGGGTGTTCACCCAGTCGCGGGTGGTGGCCACCGCGCGGGCCAGCACCTGCGCCTCCTCGAAGGCCGTGATCATGTCCTTGCGCCGAGCCGCAGGGCTGAGCACCACGACGTCGCCCGGGGCGGTGCGCGTCGACCCGTTCTTGTACGTCGTGAACGTGTAGCCACCCAGCAGGTGGCCCTCGGTCACCGCGCGCACCAGGTCGGGTGAGTCGGCGGGCAGCGCGATCGCGACCGAGGCGGCGTTGGGCGCGGTCCGGGCGGCGACCCCGGCCGCGCGTCGTACGGCGGTCGTGGTGGCGTCGGTGCCGAGGCCGACCAGGACCAGCAGCGGCGAGGAGATGGCGCCGCCGGTCGGCACCTTGACGACCTCGCCGGGCTTGCCCTTCACGTCGAGCGCAGCGAGGAGGGGCGCGAACTTCCGTCCGTAGGCCTTGGCGACCGGCTCACCACCCGGCGCGACGGTCGGTCCGCCCTCGCCCGAGAGAACCCCCACGACGACCGCGTCGGCCCGGGTCTTCGCGGGGTTGGCGGTGCGCAGCGTGTAGGTCGTCACCGGCGAAGGATAACGGCGTGGCTGCGGTAGGTTTCCGGCCATGGCCGACGACAGCGAATTGCTGCGCTCTCCGTTGCACGATCGGCACGTTGCGCTCGGCGCGAAGTTCGCCGAGTTCGGGGGCTGGTCGATGCCGGTGGAGTACGCCGCCGGCGTGGTCAAGGAGCACACGGCGGTTCGGGAGAGCGTCGGGATCTTCGACGTCAGCCACCTCGGCAAGGCCGTGGTCGGCGGACCCGGGGCGGCGGCGTACATCAACGCGACGCTGACCAACGACCTCGGCCGGATCGGGCCCGGGAAGGCGCAGTACACGCTGTGCTGCGACGACGAGACCGGCGGCATCGTCGATGACCTGATCGCCTACTACCGCGACGACGAGCACGTGCTGCTGGTGCCCAACGCGGCCAACACGGCGGAGGTGGTCCGGCGCCTGGAGGCCACCGCCCCCGACGGGGTGACCGTCCACGACCATCACCGCGACTACGCCGTGCTCGCGCTCCAGGGCACCCACTCCGACGAGGTGCTTTCGCGGATCGGGCTGCCGGTCGGCCACGACTACATGTCCTTCGCGGAGACGACGTTCGAGGGCGTCGGCATCGTCGTCTGCCGCACCGGCTACACCGGTGAGCGCGGCTACGAGCTGGTCACTGCCAACCAGGGTGCCGGTGCGCTCTGGGACGCGCTGATGGCCGAGGGGGAGGAGTTCGGCATCCTGCCCTGCGGGCTCGGCGCCCGTGACACGCTGCGCACCGAGATGGGCTACCCGCTGCACGGTCAGGACATCTCATTGGACGTCACTCCCAACGAGGCCCGGCTCGGCTGGGCGGTCGGCTGGACCAAGGACACGTTCTGGGGCAAGGACGTGCTGCTGGCCGAGAAGGAAGCCGGCCCGCGCCGACGGCTGGTCGCGATCAAGTCCACCGGCCGGGCGATCCCGCGACCGCACATGTCGGTGAGCCTGACCCCCGACGTGCTGCTGGGAGAGGTCACCTCGGGCACGTTCTCCCCGACCCTGAAGGTCGGGATCGGCCTGGCGCTGTTGGCCTCGGTGGTGGCTCCCGACGCCCAGGTCGGGGTCGACGTCCGCGGCCGTCGCGAGATCTTCGAGCTGACCAAGCTGCCGTTCGTGGACACGTCGGTGCGTGAGGGGTCGTCGTCGTGAACCTGCCCGAGCAACCCGCCACGTTCCGCAAACCCACCGCGACCGAGCGTCCGTGGTGGTGGCGGCTGGAGGACCCCGACGGCAACGAGGTCGAGGTGTCCGGTGAGCTCGGCGAGCAGCGGTTCGCGAGCCAGGCGGACGCCGAGTCGTGGGTCGGGGAGATCTGGGCGGAGCTGGCGGAGGAGGGCGTCGAGGCGGTCACCCTGTTCGAGCTCGAACGCCGGGTCTACGGCCCGATGTCGCTGCGGGCCTAGTCCCCGGCGGGTGGGCCGATGACGGACGACCGGGACTTCACGTCGTACGTCGCCGCGCGCTGGACGCCTCTCGTGCGATCCCTGGTCGCGCTCGGCGCACCGCTCAGGGTCGCGCATCGCGGCGCCGCCGAGACCCTCTCCCGTTGCCACGACGCCTGGGACGAGCGCGACGAGTGGGTCGACCTCGACGTCCACGTCTTCCAAGATCTGGTGAACCGCTGGGCCCAGCGCCGGGACGCCTGGTGGGAGCGGCCGGTGGGGGACGACGAGGTCCAGGCGCTGACCGAGGCCGGCTGGCCTTCGCTGGAGACGGTGCTGGACCGGATCGACGTCGCAGACCGGACGGCTCTGGTGCTGCACGAGGTGGCCGGGCTGAGCCCTGACCAGGTCATGGACGTGGCCGGTGCCGACGGTGTGCCCGCGAACCCGATGCTGGTGGCCGACCTGCACCAGGTCGTCGAGCTGCTCCCCGTCGAGCAGCCACCGGTCGCGGAGATGATCGCGGCCTCGCAGCGCCGGCAACGTCGTCGGCGCGCACTGTCGGTCGCCGGTGGTGTCGCCGTCCTGGCCGTCGCCGGGGTCGTGGTCGCGGTCGCACTCCGCTACGACGACCGGTCGGCGGACCCGAACCCGGAGACGTTCGACCCGGTGACCAGCCGCACCTATGACAACCCCTCCCCGCTCGCCTGGTACGCCGACGGCACGCTCTACCTCCCGCACTCACAGGTGGACCTGCGCGACGTACGCGACTTCGCGCAGTGGGACGACGGTGCCGTCTACCTCGACCTGCGGGGCAACTTGATCACGGTCACCAAGGACGGCGATCGCCGGCTGATCGCGACGGTGGACCCGGACAGCACGTTCCTCGTGTCGGACACCAAGGACCAGCTGGTCTGGCTCGACCCCGACGGTCCCGTGCTCGTCGAGTACGACCTCGACACCCGGGCGAGGGTTCGCGAGGTCGACCTGGAGGAGGGCCCGGTGAGCATCGTGTCTCTCGAGGATGCAGGCGCGTACGTCGCCTCCGGCGAGCAGCTGCTGACGGTCAACCTCAATGAGGGCTACGTCGACGTGGTCCCCGACTGGCGGCTGCCGGGCGAGTTGCAGCGGGACGGGCGGTTCGTGCTGACCCAGGAGGGCGCAGGAGCGCCCACGACACGGATCCGGCTCTACGACACCGACACCACCCACCCGGTCCCGCTCAACATCGAGGAGCCGCGCAGCGTCACCGCGGCCGGCTTCGCGCCCGACGGCTCCGTGGTGATGCTGATCGAGCCACCGGGCTCGCAGGTCTCGGAGGTGCATCGCTGCCCGCCGCCGTACACCGAGTGCCAGCAGGTCGCGTTGTACCCCCCCGGCGGTGCGCGCTCCCTCCTCCCTCGCTAGGGATTAAGTTGGCACCGTGCAGGTCTACCTCGATCTCCTCAGCCGGATCCTCGACGAGGGCGTCGAGAAGGACGACCGCACCGGCACCGGCACCCGCAGCGTCTTCGGGCACCAGATGCGCTTCGACCTGGGCGCGGGCTTCCCCCTCGTCACCACCAAGAAGGTCCACACCCGGTCGATCTTCGCCGAGCTGCTGTGGTTCCTCCGTGGCGACACCAACGTGAAGTGGCTGCAGGACCGCGGGGTGACGATCTGGGACGAGTGGGCCGACGCCGACGGCGACCTCGGGCCGGTCTACGGCTACCAGTGGCGATCCTGGCCCACCCCCGACGGCGGGCACATCGACCAGATCGCGAAGATCGTCGAGCAGATCCGCCAGGACCCCAACTCCCGCCGGCACATCGTCTCGGCGTGGAACGTCGCCGACATCCCGCAGATGGCGCTGGCGCCGTGCCACGCGCTGTTCCAGTTCTACGTCGCCGACGGCAGGCTCTCCTGCCAGCTCTACCAACGCTCGGCGGACGTCTTCCTCGGCGTGCCGTTCAACATCGCGTCGTACGCCCTGCTCACGCACATGGTCGCCCAGGTCACCGGCCTCGGGGTGGGCGACTTCGTCCACACGCTGGGCGACGCACACCTCTACACCAACCACCTCGAGCAGGCCCAGCTGCAGCTCACCCGCGACCCGCGGCCGCTGCCGACCCTGGTGCTCGACCCGACCGTCACCGCGCTCGACGAGTTCGACCTCGAGCACATCTCGGTCACCGGCTACGACCCGCACCCCGGCATCAAGGCGCCCATTGCCGTCTGACCCGCGACGGCCGCGGGTGGTGCTGATCGCCGCTGTCGCCGAGAACGGCGTGATCGGCGACGCCGGCAGTATCCCGTGGCACCTGCCGGACGACTTCGCGCACTTCAAGCGCACCACCCTCGGCAACACGCTGGTGATGGGCCGCGCGACGTACGAGTCGATCGGGAAGCCGCTGCCCGGCCGCACCACCGTGGTGCTGACCCGGGACCCGTCCTGGTCCGCCGAGGGGGTGCTGGTGGCGTCGTCGTTCGACGAGGCCCTGGAGTTGGCCGCTGACCTGCCCGGTGACGTCTACGTCGCCGGGGGAGCCGCGATCTACGCCCTCGCTCTCCCGTTCGCCGACGAGCAGATCCTCACTGAGGTGCGGCTGTCGCCGGAGGGCGACACGTTCTACCCCGCGTTCGACCGGGACGAGTGGGTCGAGATCCAGCGCAAAAAGCGGGATGATTTCGACCTGGTCTGGTGGCAGCGCCGGCCGAAGTGACATTGGCCAAGAATGGGGCGAGTCGATGACTGAGGGCGTACCGCACCGCGAGGTGCACACCCGGCGGATCCGGTTCGCCTATCCCGATGGCGGCCTGCGCAAGCACTACGTCGACGGCGACCTGGTGATGAGCCACGTGGTCGCGGTGCTGTCCGCGACCTTCCCGCCGGGGGAGGACTTCTTCGTCCGCTCGGTGCGCAACTTCAGTGACGAGATCACCGACCCCGAGCTCAAGCGACAGGTCGCCGGCTTCATCGGCCAGGAGGTCACCCATGGGCGCGAGCACCGAGAGCTCAACCGCCGCCTGAAGGAGATGGGCTACCCGACCCACCGGATCGCGCGGCTGGTGAAGTGGTCGCTGCTGGATGCCGAGAAGCGGGTGCCACCGAAGCTCCGCCTGGCCTACACCGCGGCGCTCGAGCACTACACGGCGACCATCGCCGAGGCGCTGCTCACCAAGCCGGCCGCCCAGGCGCTGCTCGGCGACACCGAGGTGCGGTCGATCCTGCTCTGGCACGCGCTGGAGGAGTCCGAGCACAAGGCCGTCGCGTTCGACGCCTACCGCGCGGTCGGCGGCACCGAGCGGATGCGGTGCTGGGGGTTCCGGATCATGAGCGTCGGCCTGCTCGGCCTGGTGGTCGTCGCCACCCTGCTCTCGATGTTCCTCACCGACCGGTCGACGTACAACCCGGTCCGGCTGGTGCGCAGCCTGGCCCGGTTGCGGCACTCGCCGTTCCTCGAGCGCGACGTGATCGCCCACCTGCGCGCCTACAACCGCGAGGGCTTCCACCCCGACGACTTCGACGCCACCGACCTGCTCGACCGCTGGCGGCTCGAGCTGTTCGGGCCCGAGGGCCGGCTGGCCGACCATCTCCACTGATGCTGCGGGCCCGCCCGCGTGACAGGGTGGACGCATGGACCTGCGGATCTTCACCGAGCCCCAGCAGGGCGCGACGTACGACGACCTGCTCGCGGTCGCCCTGGAGGCCGAGCGTCTGGGTTTCGGGGCGTTCTTCCGCTCCGACCACTACCTCGCCATGGGCACCGACGGACTGCCCGGACCGAGCGACGCGTGGGTGACGCTGGGTGGGTTGGCCCGCGACACCACGACGATCCGGCTCGGCACGATGATGACCAGCGCGACGTTCCGGCTCCCCGGACCGCTGGCGATCAGCATCGCCAACGTCGACCAGATGAGCGGCGGGCGGGTCGAGCTGGGCATCGGCGCCGGGTGGTTCGACGCCGAGCACTCGGCGTACGGCATCCCGTTCCCGGACACCAAGGAGCGGTTCGACCGGCTCGAGGAGCAGCTCGCGATCATCACCGGGCTGTGGGCGACGGAGGGCGGCTTCTCCTACGACGGCGACCACTACCAGGTGAGCGACAGTCCCGGCCTGCCCAAGCCGGTGCAGGACCGGCCGCCGGTCCTGATCGGCGGCAAGGGCCACCGGCGCACGCCCGCGCTGGCCGCTCAGTACGCCGACGAGTTCAACCTGCCCTTCGTCGACGAGGCGGTCACCGAGGCGCAGTTCGCCCGGGTCCGGGAGGCCTGCGAGCGGCGGGAACGTAATCCCGACGAGCTGACCTACTCCAACGCCCTCACCGTGTGCGTCGGAGCAGACGAGGCGGAGGTCGCCCAGCGAGCCAAGGCGATCGGCCGCGAGCCTGCCGACCTGCGCGAGAACGCTCTGGCGGGCACGCCCGACGAGGTGCTGGACAAGATCGGCCGGTACGCCGCCCTGGGCAGCCAGCGGATCTACCTGCAGGTCCTCGACCTGGCCGACCTCGACCACCTCCGCCTGATAGCGGCTGAGGTGCTTCCGCACGCCCTGGCGATAGCCTGAGCCCATGACGTCCACCCCCGCCACGCCGTTCGGCCGGGTTCTCACCGCGATGGCGACCGCGTTCGCCGATGACGGATCGGTCGACCTCGACGGCACCGCGGCGATCGCCAGCCACCTGGTCGACAATGGCAACGACGGCGTCGTGGTGTCCGGGACGACCGGCGAGTCGCCGACCACCACCGTCGCCGAGGACGGCCAGATCCTGGCCGCGGTCAAGGATGCCGTGGGCGACCGCGCTGTCGTCGTCGCGGGCGTCGGCACCAACGCGACCGCTCATTCCATCGAGCTGGCCCTGCAGGCGGAGAAGGTCGGCGTCGACGGGCTGCTGCTGGTCACCCCCTACTACAACAAGCCCAGCCAGGCCGGCGTGCTCCACCACTTCCGCTCCGTGGTCGAGGCCACCGGTGCGCCCGTGATGCTCTACGACGTGCCCGGCCGCACCGCCACCCAGATCTCCCTGGAGACCTACGCCGAGGCGATCACCTGGGAGCCGGTCGTGGCCGTCAAGGACGCGGTCGGCGACTACGTCCGCGGGGTGAAGCTGATCGAGATGGGCTACGCCGTCTACTCCGGTGACGACGTCGCCAACCTCGGCTGGCTCGCGCACGGCGCTTCCGGGTTCGTGGGCGTCGTCAGCCACGCGGCCGGCAAGGAGTTCGCGGCGATGGCCGACGCCTACGCCGCGGGCAACCACGACGAGGCGCTCCGGATCTTCACCCGGCTGGTCCCGGCGATGGAGGCGGTGATGGGCGTCCCCAACTACGGCGCCACGACCGCCAAGGCAGTGCTCCAGCTGCTCGGCGTACTCGACAATCGCAACGTCCGCGCACCCCTTGTGCCGCTGGACGACACCGAGGTGGCCGCGCTGCGCGAAGGTCTCGCCGCGTCCGGCCTCCTCTGACAACTCAGACAAGGAAACAACTTGAGTCACCCCCACCCCGAACTCTCCGCGCCGGCAGAACTGCCGAAGGGGGGTCTGCGGGTCATCCCACTCGGAGGTCTCGGCGAGATCGGTCGCAACATGACCGTCTTCGAGTACGACGACCGCCTGCTCGTCGTCGACTGCGGGGTGTTGTTCCCCGAGGACCACCACCCGGGCGTCGACCTGATCCTTCCCGACTTCTCGCCGATCCGGGACCGCCTCGACAAGATCGAGGCGCTGGTCCTGACCCACGGCCACGAGGACCACATCGGGGCGGTGCCCTACCTACTCCGCGAGCGCCAGGACATCCCGCTGGTCGGCTCCAAGCTGACCCTGGCCCTGCTCGACAGCAAGCTGCGCGAGCACCGGCTCCGGGAGACCGTGCACCACGAGGTGCGCGAGGGCGACCGGCTCACCCTCGGGCCCTACGAGCTCGAGTTCGTGGCGGTCAACCACTCGATCCCCGACGCCTTGGCGGTCGCGATCCGCACCGGCGCCGGCATGGTGCTGCACACGGGCGACTTCAAGATGGACCAGCTGCCGCTGGACGGCCGGATCACCGACCTGCGGGCGTTCGCGCGGCTGGGGGAGGAGGGGGTCGACCTCTTCCTGACCGACTCCACCAACGCGGAGACGCCCGGCTTCACTCCTGCGGAGACGTCGATCACCCCGGTGATCGACCAGGTCTTCCGCGACTCCACGCAGCGGGTCATCGTGGCCTGCTTCGCCTCCCACGTGCACCGGGTCCAGCAGGTGCTCGACGCCGCCGTGGCCCACAACCGCAAGGTGGCGTACGTCGGCCGCTCGATGGTGCGCAACATGGGGATCGCCCGTGACCTCGGCTACCTCAAGGTGCCCGGCAGGGTGCTGGTCGAGGCCAAGGAGCTCGCCGACCTGCCACCGGAGCGCCAGGTGCTGATCTCCACCGGATCCCAGGGCGAGCCGATGAGCGCGCTGAGCCGGATCGCGCAGCGCAACCACAACTTCGTGCACATCGAGGAGGGCGACACCGTCCTGCTCGCGTCCAGCCTGATCCCCGGCAACGAGAACGCCGTCTACCGGGTGATCAACGGGCTGGCCCGCTGGGGCGCCCGGGTCGTGCACCGGGGCAACGCGCTGGTGCACGTGAGCGGCCACGCCAGCGCAGGTGAGCTGCTCTACTGCTACAACATCGTCAAGCCGAGCAACGTGATCCCCGTGCACGGCGAGATCCGGCACATGCTCGCCAACGCAGCCCTGGCCCGGCAGACCGGCGTCGAGAACGTCGTCATCGCCGAGGACGGCGTCGTCGTCGACCTGGTCGACGGGGTTGCGAGCATCGCGGGCAAGGTCGACTGCGGCTACGTGTTCGTGGACGGCGCGTCCATCGGTGACATCACCGAGAGCTCGCTGAAGGATCGCCGGATCCTCGGCGAGGAGGGCTTCATCTCGGTGATCGTGGTGATCGACTCGGTCAGCGGCAAGGTCGCCGGCGGGCCGGAGATCCACGCCCGCGGCTTCGCAGAGGACGACTCGACGTTCGACGCGATCAAGCAGCCGATCATCGACGCCCTCGACCAGGCTGTGCGCGAGGGCAACACCGACGAGTACCAGCTCCAGCAGACCGTGCGCCGGATCGTCGGCCGCTGGGTGAGCAACACCCACCGCCGCCGGCCGATGATCATCCCGGTCGTCATCGAGGCCTGAAAGACGCTGACCCGTCGCAAAGTTTGCGACGGGTCAGCGTTCTCAGCAGCGGGTCAGCGGCGCTTCTTCTTCACCACCTTGACCGTGAACCGGTCGTTGCTCGGCTTGAACTTGGTGTTGCCGAGGTACTTCACGACCAGGTTGACCTTGCCGGGCGGGAACTTCTTGGAGACCTTGACCCAGGCGGCGCCGCCGTCGAGCCTCGCCTTGCCGACGACCTTGCCTCCCTTCTTGATCTCGACCCGGCCGTTCGGCGTGCCTTCGTCGGCGGTGACCTTGACCCGCACCTTGAACGCGCGGCCCTGCGGGACCGGCTTGGGCTGGTACTTCACGGCCTCCGTGTCGGTGGCCTCGGGCCCGGTCGGCGGAACGCCCACGCAGGAGTCGACCTGCACGTTGTCGACGTACCAACCGGAACCGTCGATGCCCCCGCCACAGCCGTCGCGGCCGATGGCGAACCGGATCTGGACGGTGCTGCCGGGCTCGACGCCGGCAGCCGACAGGTCGACCACCGAGGTGCCCCAGCTGCCGAACGCGTGGCCCGGGTTGGTGCCCGTGAAGCCGTCCTGCCCGGCGAGCGGGCTGGTGTTGCCCTCCGGCTCCGTTGCGATGACGTCCGGCTCGTTCTCGACGTAGGCAGCGGCCGGGATCGCCGCGAAGTCACCACCGTCGACACTCAGCTGGACATTGCCACCGTCGAACCCGATCTCGGTCACGACGTAGTGGTCGAAGGACAGCCGCGGTGCCTGGGCGTCAGCGGGGACGAGGATGTTCCCGCTGTCGAGGTAGTTGGCACTGCTGACGTCCGTCGCGGTGCCCGAGCAGTCACCCTCGTCGGGAGCCGGGCCGAACGCGACCTGGCTCGTGTGGCCGTCACCGACCGGCTCCTCCATCGGGTACGTCGAGGTGGCTTCCCAGTCGAACGTCGGACCGCCGAAGACGCTTTCGTCGTCCTGGGTCCAGCCGGCGAGGCCGTCCTCGAAGTCCTCGCTGAAGAGGGTCTCCGTGGTGGTGCCCGCGCCGCAGCCAGCCTCGACGCCCGGCTCGAGCAGCTGGGTCCAGGCGCACTGCTCGGTCGGGTCGACCCGAAGCTCCATGGCGCCGATCATCGACGTCACCTGGGCACAGTCGGCCGCCGCGATCTTCTCGGTCGAGTCGACCGAGTCGTTCGGGTCCGTGCTCGGCACCTTGAGGGTCTGGTCGATCAGGTCGGTGCACGAGGCCTCGAGAGCGTCGGCGTGGTCGACGAAGTTGCTGATCTCCGTCTGGTACTCCGTCATCGCCCGGAAGTAGATCGCCAGCGCCTTCGTGATCCCGATGCCGTCGATGGTGGCGTCGTTGAACGTGCCGCCGTCGACGAGGAACGCGTAGCCGTGGTTGATCACACCCGAGTTGCTGTGCACGCCGCCGGTGTCCTCGGTGCCGCAGATGTACTCAGCGTCCGAGACCTTGCCGGGGTCTCCGTAGCAGGTCGGGTTCCACATGTCGCGGATCGCTCCGCCGAAGGCATCGGACTTCTCGCCCATCATCCAGCGGTAGGAGTCGGCCTTCTCCTCGACCTCGACGTCCTTGATGGTCATGTTGACCGGCCCGGGAACCGACTTGATCCTGGTGCCGTCGTCCTGGGTGACCATCAGTCCGTAGAGATCCGACACACCCGCGATCGAGATCGGGGGGCGGGCCGGCACGTTGTCGCCGACGATGATGCCGGTGGCGCCTGCCGCTTCGGCGTTCGCGATCTTGACGGTGAACGCGCAGACGCCGCGGTCGACGTAGACGAAGTTTCCGGCGACGGCGGCGGCGTTGTCGAGAGCAGAGCAGCCGTCGGTCGTGGTCGGGCCTTCGTCGTTGGCCGGGTCGGTACCGACCACGACGTCGGTGGTGACGCCGGTCTTGTCGAAGACCGGGCCGAACGAGGCAGCGGCGGCATCGTCACAGGGGCCGGCGATCTCGGCCGGGCTGTTGATGGTCGCGCCGATCGCACCACGGGTGAACTTCGAGCAGAGACCGTCGGGCCGCGGCGCGGTGATGTCGCCCTCGCCCTCGTCCTCGCGGCCGTTGATCAGGTCGAGGGTCTCGCCGAAGACGTCGGAGTAGGCCTCGTTGAGGGCACCCGACTGCCACTGGTAGATCAGCCCGTGGGTGAACTCGGTGTAGGCGTGACCCCACTCGTGGGAGACCACGTCGTCGGAGGAGACGCCGTCGCAGTAGTTGGTCGTCACGCCGTTCCAGTTGGCGTTCGGGCAGTTGATCCGCGGGTCGTTGTTGACCGTCTTCATGGTCGCGCCGGCGCCGTCGTAGGAATCGCGGCCGAAGGTGTTCTGGAACATCCAGTAGGCCTCGCCGGTCGAGGCCACCATGTTCTGCTGGTCCTCGTTGAGGGTGCCCGGGAACGGGTCGCCCTCCTCCCACACCGGCTCGGTGTCCGGGGACTCCTCGTAGAGCTTGCGGTCGAGGGCGTCGTGGATCATCGAGTAGCGGTTGACGACCTTGCCGGTGTCGGCGTCGACGAACACCATGTCGCGCACGTTGGCGTCGTTGGACACCTCGACCAGGTAGACGAGGCTCGTGTCGCCGCCCGGGAGGCCCTGCACCAGGCCGCGCTTGTAGAGAACCAGCTCGGAGGACTTGGCGCTGATGCCCTCGGTGTCGGACCGGCCGTCGCTGTCGGTGGGCGGCTGGGCCTCGACCAGGCTCACTGCCCGGTCGCCGGCCTCGGTCGCGCTGAGCTCGGCCTCGGTGTCGACCGACTTCACCGGCACCAGCTCGCCGTTGACGGCGGTCAGGTCGCCCTGCTGGTCGACGTGGACGCGCAGCGCGCTCCCGAAGACGGAGACCCCGTCGACCTCTTGGGTGTAGCGGACGACGGTGCCGAGCCGGTCGCGGGCGACGCGGCTCTGGACCAGCTGGTCGCGGTCGGCGCCGAACGCGGCGGCGTACTTGTCGAGGTAGGCCCCGGCCTTGTCGGCCGCGTCGGCCTTGGTGCGTGCGTCGGTCGACGGCATCAGGTCGCTGCCGTCCGCGGAGCGCACGAAGCTGACCTTGCCGGTGGCACGTTCGGTGGAGATGCGGACCTGGCCGTCCGCCTCCGTGCGCATCTTCTGCACGAGGGAGTCGTCGGCGGCGGGTGCGCCGACGGCGGCGGTCTGCAGCGCAGGTACCGCGGAGAGACTCGCGCCCAAGAGCGCAAGGACGAGCCCCTGCTTGAGGGTTTTCACTTGTAGGTCCCTTCCCGAGATAGGGCTTTGACGGTGAGCGTGAGGTGGCTCACCCGAGCGGCACCCTAAGCCTCGGCTTAGGAGCGGTCCAGGGTGGGGTTGGAGCAGCCGACACGCACCCTGTGATGCGTGTGACTGGTGTGACTGCGCCCTACTGTGGTGACCATGGCGACCCGTACGTCTTCCCCGCCGGGGTCGCGGAGCAGGAGCACGTCCTCGTCCAGGTCGAAATCTGGCGGTCGAGGCGGCTCGAGCACCCGCAACCGGAGTACGAAGAAGAAAAAGCGCAACAGCAAGCGGCGGCCTGCCGCAAAACGCCGGCCCGCGCCGCGAGCCGTGCGCAACGGCACCGGGCCGGTCGCGCGCTTCTTCGGGGCGCTGTTCCGCGCTGTCGCCGCAATTTGGCTCGGTATTGCCCATTTTGTCGGCTCGGCGGCCCGGGGGATCGGGCACACCGCTCGCGACCTGGATCCCGAGCACCGCCGCGATGGGGTCGGGCTGTCCCTGTTCGGGCTGGCGATCGTGATCGCCGCCGCGGTCTGGTTCGAGGCGCCAGGAGGCGTCCTCGAGTTCACGCGCACGGCGGTCTCCGGCACGGTCGGCAAGATCGGCTGGCTGGTGCCGCTGGTCGTGGTGCTCGGCGGTTGGCGGGTGATGCGCGATCCGGTGCGCAACGGCCCGGCCGGCCGTCAGGTGATCGGCTGGTCGTCGTTCTGCTTCGGCGTGCTGGGCCTGGTGCACATAGCCAACGGCAGCCCGCAGCCGGTCAGCGGCGACACCACCCCGCTCCGCGAGGGCGGTGGAGCCGTCGGCTTCGTGGTGTCCTCGCTGCTCCTCGACCTGCTCCGCTCCGAGATGATCGTGGTGCCGCTGCTGGTGCTGCTGGCGTTCTTCGGGGTCCTGGTGATCACCGCGACCCCGCTCTACAAGGTGCCCGAGCGGCTCGCCGCCGCACGTGACCGGGCCCTCGGCCGGCACCGGGACGACGACGCGAACGAGGACACCCAGCCGATCCGGCGCCGGCGCAAGTCCGACACCGACCTCGACGGCCTCGAGCTCGGCGACCCGGCGTACGACACCCCTGTGCTCGAGGACCGGGAGCGCCGCAAGCGCAAGCGTGATGCCGAGCCCGTGGAGGAAGAGGCGGCGGCGGTCGAGCCGACCCCGGACACGACGACGACCGGCGAGCTCGAGCCGCCCCCGCACACGCCGATCCCGCAGCGGGTGGAGCAGCTCGCGCTGTCCGGCGACATCGCCTACTCGCTGCCGGCCAACGACGTCCTGAAGCCCGGCTCGCCGCACAAGGCGCGGTCCCGCGCCAGCGACGAGGTGGTCGAGCGGCTCACCCAGGTGCTCGAGGAGTTCGGCATCGACGCCCAGGTGACCGGCTACACCCGCGGCCCGACGGTGACCCGCTACGAGGTCGAGCTCGGCCCGGCCGTGAAGGTGGAGAAGGTCACCGCACTCTCCAAGAACATCGCGTACGCCGTCGCGTCGGCGGACGTGCGGATCCTGAGCCCGATCCCCGGCAAGTCCGCGATCGGCATCGAGATCCCCAACCGAGACAAGGAGATCGTCTCGCTGGGCGACGTGCTCCGCTCGAACACCGCTCGCTCCGACCACCACCCGATGGTCGCCGCGCTGGGCAAGGACGTCGAAGGCGGCTTCGTGGTCGCCAACCTGGCCAAGATGCCGCACCTGCTGGTGGCCGGCGCCACGGGCTCCGGCAAGTCGAGCTTCATCAACTCCATGGTCACCACGGTGCTGATGCGGGCCACGCCCGACGAGGTCCGGATGATCATGATCGACCCCAAGCGGGTCGAGCTGAACGCCTACGAGGGTGTCCCGCACCTGATCACGCCGATCATCACCAACCCGAAGAAGGCCGCCGAGGCGCTGGCCTGGGTCGTGCGCGAGATGGACATGCGCTACGACGACCTGGCCAACTTCGGGTTCCGGCACATCGACGACTTCAACAAGGCGGTGCGCGCGGGCAAGGTCAAGGTCCCGCCGGGCAGCGAGCGCGAGCTGTCGCCGTACCCCTATCTGCTGGTGATCGTCGACGAGCTCGCCGACCTGATGATGGTGGCCCCGCGCGACGTGGAGGACGCGGTCGTCCGGATCACCCAGCTGGCCAGGGCCGCGGGCATCCACCTGGTGCTCGCCACCCAGCGCCCGTCGGTCGACGTGGTCACCGGCCTGATCAAGGCCAACGTGCCCTCACGGCTGGCGTTCTCCACCTCGTCCCTCGCCGACAGCCGCGTGATCCTCGACCAGCCCGGCGCGGAGAAGCTGGTCGGTCAGGGAGATGGTCTGTTCCTGCCGATGGGCGCCTCCAAGCCGGTCCGCGTGCAGGGAGCCTGGGTCACCGAGGCCGAGATCCACCAGGTCGTCAAGCACTGCAAGGGCCAGCTCGAGCCCGTCTACCGCGAGGACGTGACTGCCCCGCAGCAGGCCAAGCGAGAGCTCGACGACGACATCGGCGACGACCTCGACCTCGTCGTGCAGGCGATCGAGCTGGTGGTGTCGACCCAGTTCGGCTCCACCTCGATGCTGCAGCGCAAGCTCCGGGTCGGCTTCGCCAAGGCCGGCCGGTTGATGGACATCCTCGAGAGCAGGGGAGTGGTCGGTCCGAGTGAGGGCTCGAAGGCCCGCGACGTGCTGGTCAAACCCGACGAGATCGATGCCGTGATCGCGACGATCCAAGGGGAGGCGTCGTGAGCGAGCACGAGGACGTCGAGGTACGCCGGGACGGACCGCTCGCCGCCGTCATCGGCATCGGTGCCGCCGCACTCGCGATCGCCTACCTGGCCCGGGCGGTGGGCGCGGGCGGCTGGCTGGACTGGGTGCTGATGGTGGTGCTCGGGAGCATTGCGGCGCTCTATCTCACCTCTTTCCTCGACGCGCGGGCGCCGTTGCTGCTCGCCGACCGGCAGGGCATCCGGATGCGCTCCGGGCGCTCCTGGCGGGGAGTCGCCTGGACCGAGGTCGAGCGACTGGAGCACCTGCCCCGTAGCGGCCTGCTCCGCGACGGGCGCATCACGGTGACGACCGGACCGGAACGCGTGCTCTCCCTTCGGCTCTCGCTGGCGACCCGCCTGGTCGGTGCCGACTGGGACGAGCTCACCGCCGCCCTCCGCAAGCTCGCAGGAGACGCGGCCAAAGTGGTCGAGACGGGGCCGGTCCCAGACGAGGCCGACTCCGGGCCCGACGTGGGCCCGCCGGCGGAGACGACGCCCGACGAGGACGACGTACCGCTGGACCAGCCGCGCGAACGCGCCGCTCCGAGCACCTTGCGTCGGCTCGCTGTGGGAGTGCGGTCCGAGGTGCGCTACTTCACTGCCGGGGCCACGGCTCTCAAGCGGCACCCGGCCGAGGCGACGGCGGTGTCCAGCCTTCCCGAGGCCGCGGAGCTCCGCCGCGACCCGGAGTCCGAGTGGGTGGAGGCGGTCGTCCCGATCGGGCCCGTCGAGGATCCCGAGCAGACCGTCGTCATCGACGACCTCCGGCCGGCGGGCGTCACCGACCCCGTGATCGGCCCGGGTCTCGCCGCCGCCCGCAGCCGGCTGGGGCTGACCGTCGACCAGCTCGCCGACCGGACCCGGATCCGGCCGCACGTGATCGAGTCGATCGAGGTCGACGACTTCGCGCCCTGCGGCGGCGACTTCTACGCCCGCGGCCACCTGCGGACCCTGGCCCGGATCCTCGGTGTTGACGCGACGCCGCTGCTCCGGTCCTACGACAAGCACTACGCCGATGCGCCGATCGACGCGCGCCGGGTGTTCCAGGCCGAGCTCGCCACCGTCGCCGGCGGCTCGATCCGCGGCACCCGCGGCGGCCTGAACTGGTCGGTCCTCGTGGCGGCGGTGATGGCCGCGGTCCTGGTCTGGTCGATCGCTCGGCTGATCGTGGACGGGCCGGTCGAGCTGGACCGGGCGCCGGTCCTGAACGGCTCGCCCAGTCACGCCGGGCAGGGAGCCGGAGCGGCACCCGAGGTCCCCGTCGTGTTCACCGCGGCCGGCGGCGGGACCAAGCTCAAGGTGCGCGACGGACAGGGCGACCTGGTGTTCGACGGCGACCTCGCCTTCGGGCAGAGCGCCAGCCTCGATGTGTCCCCGCCGATCCGGGTCTGGGCCAGCGACGGGTCGGTCACCGCGACCATCGGCGGCGAGGAGCGCGGGGCCCTCGGCGAGACCGGCGAAGAGACCTCCGGCACGTACGTCGCGCCCTGAGCCGGGCGCTGCCGGTTCGTCCTCGCGGCGTCCCGGCCGTCATACTCGGGATCCCATGACCGACTCCGATCTCTCTGTCGCGCTGCTCACCCTCGGGTGTGCGCGCAACGAGGTCGACTCCGAGGAGCTGGCCGCGCGGCTGGCCGACGGCGGGTTCCGGCTGGTTGCCGACGCGGAGGACGCCGACACGGTCGTGGTGAACACCTGCGGCTTCGTGGAGGCGGCCAAGAAGGACTCCGTCGACACCCTGCTCCAGGCGGCTGACCTGAAGCAGGACGGCCGGACCCGCGCGGTGGTGGCGGTCGGCTGCCTGGCCGAGCGGTACGGCGAGGACCTCGCTGCCTCCCTGCCCGAGGCGGACGCCGTCCTCGGCTTCGACGACTATCCCGACATCGCCGCCCGGCTGCGGTCGATCGTCGCGGGCGAGCAGCATCACCCGCACACGCCGCACGATCGACGCAAGCTGCTGCCGATCAGCCCCGCCGAGCGCCAGGCAGCGCCGGCCGAGCCGGTCGAGTTCCACCGACGCCGCCTCGACGCCGGCCCGATGTCACCGCTGAAGCTGGCGAGCGGGTGCGACCGTCGCTGCACGTTCTGCGCGATCCCGACGTTCCGCGGCTCGTTCGTGAGCCGGCGACCGAGCGACGTACTGGCGGAGGCGCGCTGGCTGGCGGGGGAGGGCGCCCGCGAGCTGTTCCTGGTCTCGGAGAACTCCACGTCCTACGGCAAGGACCTGGGCGACCTCCGGTTGCTCGAGACGCTGCTGCCGGAGATCACCGCCATCGACGGCGTCGAGCGGGTCCGTGTGTCCTACCTACAGCCCGCGGAGATCCGACCGGGGCTGATCGAGGCGATCGCCACCACGCCCGGGGTCGCGGCCTACTTCGACCTCTCGTTCCAGCACGCCAGCCCGACGGTGCTGCGGCGGATGCGTCGCTTCGGCGACCCCGACAGCTTCCTGGGGCTGCTCGAGCAGGTGCGGTCGCACGCCCCCACCGCGGGCGTCCGCTCGAACGTCATCGTCGGTTTCCCGGGCGAGACCGAGGACGATCTCGAGACCCTCTGCACCTTTCTGGAGGCCGCGCGGATGGACGTCACCGGGGTCTTCGGCTACTCCGACGAGGACGGCACCGAGGCGGCGTCGTATGACGACAAGCTGGACGCCGACGAGATCGCGGCCCGGGTCCGGCACGTCACCGACCTGGTCGAGGAGCTGAATGGCCAGCGCGCCGAGGAGCGGATCGGCGAGGAGGTCGACATCCTCGTGGAGTCGCTCGAGGACGACGAGGTCGTGGGCCGGGCGGCGCACCAGGGTCCCGAGGTCGACGGCTCGACGTACCTCGTCGGTAGCCTGCCGGCGGTCGGCGACCTGGTGCGCGCGACGGTCGTCGAGACCGAGGGCGTCGACCTGGTCGCGAAGGAGAGTGCATGACGGAGGGTCAGCAGGTCAGCAACTGGAACCTGCCCAACGCGCTGACGACGTTGCGGATCGTCCTGGTGCCGTTCTTCGGCTGGGCGCTGCTCGTGGACGGCGGCGACTCGGTGCTGTGGCGCACCGTCGCCTGGGTGATCTTCGTGGTGGCGATGGTCACCGACAAGATCGACGGCGACATCGCCCGGTCACGCGGGCTGATCACCAACTTCGGGAAGATCGCCGATCCGATCGCCGACAAGGCGATCACCGGGATGGCCTTCATCGGCCTGTCGGTCGCCGGCGACATCTGGTGGTGGGTCACCATCATCGTCCTGCTGAGGGAGTGGAGCGTGACCCTGCTCCGGCTCTCCATCCTCAAGTCGGTGGTCATGCAGGCCGCCGACCTCGGCAAGCTCAAGACGACCGTGCAGGGCGTCGCGCTGGGCATCCTGGTGCTGCCCCTTCCGCACGGCGACGAGGCCCACGGTGGCGAGTTCGACCAGTTCGGCACTGCCGGCGAGGTGGTGTTCTACATCGGTCAGGGATTCCTCGCGGTCGCGGTCGCGCTGACCATGTGGTCGGGGTTCGAGTTCTTCCGCGACGTCTGGCGACAGCGGGCTAACATCTCGGGAACTTCCGCCTGATCCCTGAGTTTTTAGGATCTTTTCCGGGGTTCCGTGGTTAGGGTGCAGAACCCACCACCCGAAAGGTTCCACACGTGCCATTCTCCTCCCGGCCGCGACGCGGCTATCGCACTTTGGCTGCAGGGACGGGAGTGGCGCTCGCCGTCTCCTCTCTCGCGCTGCTCACGTCCGCTCCCGCTCAGGCGGCGGACCCCGTCGACATCCAGATCCTGGCCACCAACGACTTCCACGGCCGGTTGATCAACGAGTCCAGCAACGTCGCCGGCGCCGCCGTCCTCTCGGGCGCGGTCAAGCAGCTGCGCACCGAGAACCCCAATACCGCGTTCGTGGCAGCCGGTGACCTGATCGGAGCCTCGACGTTCGAGTCGTTCATCCAGCAGGACGTGCCGACCATCGACGCGCTCAACGAGGCCGGCCTCGACGTGTCCGCTGTGGGCAACCACGAGCTGGACCAGGGCTTCGAAGACCTCAGCGTTCGCGTGCAGGATCTGGCCGACTGGGAGTACATCGTCGCCAACCTGCGGCTCAAGTCCAACGACGAGCACGCGCTCGCCCCCACGTGGACCCAGGAGCTGGGCGGCGTGACCGTCGGGTACGTCGGCGCGGTGACCGAGGAGCTTCCCGCTCTGGTCTCGCCCGCCGGTATCGCGGAGATCGACGTCACCGACATTGTGACCGAGGTCAACGACGCCGCCGCGGACCTGACCGCTGATGGCGCCGACCTGGTCGTGATGCTGGTGCACGAGGGTGCGCCGAACACCGATTGCACCACGATGGATGACGACCCGAACTCGACGTTCGGCAACATCATCAACAACGTCAGCGCCGACGTGGACGCGATCGTCTCGGGGCACACGCACCTCGCCTACAACTGCTCGTTCCCCGTCGAGGGCTTCGAGGGTGACCGGCTGCGCCCGGTGGTCTCCGCCGGGCAGTACGGCACCAACCTGAACCAGCTCGAGTTCACGGTCGACCCGGACGACGGCGCCATCACGGTGGAGAGCCAGGAGATCCTGCCGCTCGAGGGCCCCGACCCCGACGGCAGCGGACCCGGCGTCCCGCCGTCGCTCTACCCGGCCGACCCGCTGGTGGAGACCATCGTCGCCGACGCGGTCGCCGAGGCCGACGTGCTCGGTGCGGTGCCGCTCGGTGACGTCGAAGGCCCGTTCGACCGGGCCCGCTGGTCCGAGCCGGACAACAACGACGAGGGCACCGACCCACAGATCACGGAGAACCGCGGCGGTGAGTCGACGCTCGGCAACCTGGTCGCCGAGGTGCAACGCTGGGCCACCGAGTCGGAGACGTTCGGCGCCGCCGAGATCGCGTTCATGAACCCCGGCGGCCTGCGCGCCAACATGGCCGGCCCGACGGTCACGTACAAGCAGGCTGCCAACGTCCAGCCGTTCGCCAACACGCTGGTGAACATGGACCTCACCGGAGCGCAGATCAAGACAGTCCTGGAGCAGCAGTGGCAGCGCGATGCCCAGGGCAACGTCCCGACGCGGCCGTTCCTGCGACTCGGTACGTCCAAGGGCTTCGAGTACTCCTACGACCCGTCCCTGGCGGAGGGCTCGCGGATCACCGGGATCACGCTCAACGACGAGCCGGTGACCCCCGGTGCGACGTACTCGGTGACCGTGAACTCCTTCCTGGCCTCGGGCGGTGACAACTTCCGCGAGCTCGCGAACGGTGCGAACAAGCGGGACACCGGCCAGATCGACCTGCAGGCGATGGTCGACTACATGGACGAGTTCGCCAGCGAGGAGCCGCTCGCCGTCGACGCGAGCCAGCACTCGGTGGGCGCCACGGTGACCGCCGAGAGCATCACGCTCACGTCGCTCTCGATGACCGGGGTGAGCGACCCGAAGGACGCCGAGGTCGAGGTCTTCGACGGTGCTACTTCGCTGGGCACCTTCCCGGTGACCAGTGAGCTCACCGACACGCCGTTCGACGAGTCGGGTACGGCGACCCTGCCGAACACCATCCCGAACGACGGCAAGCTGCATGTCCTGCGGGTTGTCGGCGAGACCACCGGCACCGACGCCATGGTGCCGGTCCAGGCCGCGAAGGCATCGGCGTCGCTGAACGTGAAGGTCAAGCCGGGCAAGGTCGTCGTCGACCGCACCAGGGCCAAGGTCATCGTCACGGTCAAGGCCGCGGGCGCTAACGCGACCGGTCGGATCGAGGTCAAGGTCGGTGGCGACACCTACAAGGCCAAGCTCGAGGGCGGGCGCGCCGTCGTGCAGCTCGACAGGTTCGCGAAGACCGGCAAGAAGAAGGTCAAGGTGAGCTACCTCGGGAACGGCTCTACGGAGTCCGCGTCGGAGACGGTCACGATCAACGTCCGTCGCCGCTAAACGCTCCACGCGGGGCTCGGCCGTCCGGCCGGGCCCCGCGCCCCGTTTCATCCCTCGAAATGCTCGGAGAATTGTCGTGTCCTCACGTTCGCCCCGCCGTCCTGTCGTCGCCTGTTTAGCCGGCCTTGCCGTCGCCCTCTCCACCCTCGCGGGCGTGAGCCCGGCGCAGGCCGACGTCACCAGCAGCATCACGCCGCCCTATTCACAGGACTGGTCCAACGCAGGGCTGATCACGGCCAACGACAACTGGTCGGGTGTTCCCGGTGTGCAGGGCTATCTCGGCACTGACCTCGTCGCCGGGCCCGGTGCCGACCCGCAGACCGTAACGGCGGACGGCAGCGCGGTCACGGACGTGATCGCGAACGGTGCATCCACCAGCACCTCCGGTGGCGTCCTCGAGGCGGCGACTGAGCAGACGATCGCGCTCCAGGGCAGCGGTACTGCGGACGTGCCCCATGTCGTGTTCCGCCTTGACCTCACGGGTCAGACCGGCGCGACGTTCTCCTTCGACGCCAAGGACATCGACGGGACGGTCGACAACTCGATCCAACAAATCGCGGTGCAGTACCGGGTCGGAGCAACCGGCGCGTACACGAACCTGCCCGCCGGGTACATCGCCGATGCCACGACAGGCCCCAGCCTCGCAACGCTGGTGACCCACAAGGACGTTCCGCTTCCGGCCGGGACCGACGGTCAAGCGGATGTGTTCGTCCGGGTGACAACCGCAGACGCACCGAGCTCGGACGAGTGGGTCGGCATCGACAACATCTCCATCACGGCGGGCGGCGAGCCTGCACCTCTGACGGCGACCGACCCGGCCGACGTGGAGGCGATCGTCGGCGTGCCGATCTCGGACATCAACCTCCAGGCGAGCGGCGGCGCCACGCCGTACAGCTGGGACATCAGCGGTCTGCCCGCCGGCCTCTCCGAGACCAGCGACGGCGTGATCGGCGGGACTCCCACCGCGGCCGGCTCGTCAGTGGTCACGGCCACAGTGACCGACTCCGCCACGCCGACCCCAGACACGGACTCGGTGCAGTTCAACATCAATGTGACCGAGCCGGCGGAACTCACGATCGCCGAGATCCAGGGCGACGGCGCGGCCTCCGACCTGGTCGGTGACCCGGTGATCACCGAGGGCGTCGTGACCGCGGCGTACCCGAGCGGCGGCTTCTTCGGGTTCTACCTGCAGACCGAGGGCACCGGTGGGTCGGTGGACCCGGCCACCCGCACCACGTCCGACGGCATCTTCGTCCGGCAGACCTTCGACGCGGGTCCGGTGACCGTAGAGCCCGGTGACTTCGTGCAGGTGTTCGGCACCGTCACCGAGTTCGCCGGCCAGACGCAGGTCGAGGTGACCGACGCGGCGGACATCGAGCCGGCCGCCGGCACGCCCGATCCGGTCACGCCCGTCACCACGACGAGCTGGCCGGCCACGGACGCCCAGAAGGAAGCGATCGAGGGGATGTTGTACAGCCCCGATGGCGACTTCACGATCACCAACAACTTCGCGACCAACAGCTTCGGCGAGCTCGGGCTGGCGGTCGGTGACAGCCCGCTCATCCAGCCCACCCAGGTGGCGCGACCCAACACGCCCGAGGCGGACGCCGTCGAGGCCGACAACGCCGCGCGCGCGATCATCCTCGACGACGGGTCGTCGACGAACTTCATCCAGACGGGCAACGCCGCGGCGTGCGCGCCGCGAGCGGCCGGCTGCCTGCTCAACGGGAACCTGACGCCGCCGTACATCTCGAACGACACGCCCTACCGGGTGGAGGCAGTCGGCACGTTCGACGATGACGTGATCTTCACCCAGGGTGGCAGCCCGTCGGCGCCCACCTATCGCTTCGAGCCGACCGAGACGGTGGTCGGACCGGCGAACGCCGCGACGCCGGTGACGTTCGAGAACACCCGCACAGCCGCACCCGATGAGGGGCAGATCGCGGATGGGGGAGAGCCGACCGTCAAGGTCGCGTCCTTCAACGTGCTCAACTACTTCACCACCCTCGGCGACCAGAACGACGACAACGTCGGCGACGGCGGCTGTACGGCGTTCCGGGACCGGGACGACGACGGCAACAGCGTCAACAGCGGCTGCGACCAGCGCGGAGCCTGGGACCCCCAGGACCTGGGTCGCCAGCAGGAGAAGATCGTCAGCGCCATCAACGCGCTCGACGCCGACGTGGTCGGCCTGATGGAGATCGAGAACTCGGCCGCCCTCGGCGAGTCGGCCGACGAGGCCACCCAGACCCTGGTCACCGCGCTCAACGCCGACGCGGGGGCCGGGACCTGGGCGGCCAACCCGTCATCCGCGGAGCTGCCTCCGGCCGAGGACATGGACGTGATCACCAACGCGATCATCTACAAGCCCGCTGCCGTCACCCGTCTCGGTGACGCTCGGGCGCTCGGTGACCAGAGCGAGGGAAGCGATCCCCCCGCCCCGACCGACGAGCCGTTCGCCAACGCGCGCGAGCCGATCGCCCAGGCGTTCACGCCCACGGGCGACGGGACGCCGTTCCTGGTGGTCGTCAACCACTTCAAGTCGAAGGGTTCGGCCGGCCCGTTCCCCGGAGACACCGATCAGGGCGACGGCCAGGGTGCCGGCAACGTCTCGCGCGTCAAGCAGGCGACGGCGCTGGCGGAGTGGCTCCCCACCGTCCAGGGCGATGTCGACGACGTACTCCTGCTGGGTGACTTCAACTCCTACACCGAGGAGGACCCGCTGCATGTGCTGTACGACGCCGGGTACGTCGACCTCGAGGAGGTGTCCGGCAACGAGGAGTACTCCTACTCGTTCGCCGGCCTGTCCGGGTCGCTGGACCACGTGCTCGCGAACGGGTCGGCCGTGGAGCGGTTCACCGGGGCGGACGTGTGGAACATCAACGGTGTCGAGCCGCTGCCGATGGAGTACAGCCGGTTCAACTACCACGCGACCAACTTCCACCAGCCTGGTCCGTACCGCTCCTCCGACCACGACCCGGTGATCGTGGGGCTGCGCGAGAAGCCTGCCGAGGTGGCGGAGACCACCACCGCGTTGACGGTGGCCCCGATGAACTACGGGACGCCGGGTACCGCCAACATCCAGGTGACCTCGACCAACCCGCTCTCGGGCACCGTCGAGCTGCGTGAGGGCACCACCGTGATCGGCACGGCTCAGGTGGCCGCCAACGGGACGGCCACGATCAGCATCCCGGGTAACGCGCTCTCGGTCGGCTCGCACACCCTGACCGCGTACTACTCAGGGGACGCCACCAACACGCCCTCGCAGGGCAGTGCTCAGGTGCAGGTCTCGAAGGCGGTCTCGACCACGACGCTCGACGTCGACCCGAGCGAGGCCGTGGTACGCCAGGACCGGATCACGCTCACGGCGACGGTCTCGGCGACCGGGGTGACGCCGACCGGCCAGGTGGTGTTCTCGGCCAACGGAGTCGAGATCGGCACCGCGACTGTCACCGGCGGGATCGCGAGGCTCAGGGTGGGGCCGGCTTCCACGGTTGGCACGTTGAACATCACCGCGGCCTACCAGGGTGATGCCACAGCGGCGCCGAGCACGTCCGATCCCGAGCAGCTCAAGATCGTCAAGGCCGACGTGCGGCTGAAGGCGGACGTCAAGCCGGACAAGGTCATCGTCAACAAGACGAAGACCCGGGTCATGATCGAGGTGTCGGCGCACGGCCAGAAGGTCACCGGCAAGGTCGAGGTGACCTGGAGCGGCCACTCCAGGACGGTCACGCTCAGGAACGGCAAGGCGACCGTGGAGCTGGGCAAGTGGGGCTCCACGGGCCACAAGTGGGTCAAGGTGCGCTACCTCGGCAGCGACCTGGCCAACCCGGCTACCGAGGTGGTGACGTTCCAGGTGCGGTCCAGGTGAGGCCGCGGACCCGGATGTGCGACGATCCGGGCCGTGACCTCGCTTGCTGAGTCCGTCCACGACCTGCTGAAGGGGCGCGGCGAGACCGTGGCCACCGCCGAGTCGCTGACCGGTGGCCAGCTCGCCTCGCTCCTCACGGCCGCCCCGGGCGCGTCGGAGACGTTCCTGGGCGGGGTGGTCAGCTATGCCACCGAGGCGAAGATCGAGGTTCTGGGCGTCGATCCCGGCCTCGTCGAGCGGCACGGCGTGGTCTCCGCCGAGTGCGCGCGGGCGATGGCTCGCGGGGCGCGCGTGCTGATGCGGGCGACGTACGCCGTGAGCACGACGGGGGTCGCCGGACCCGACGACCAGGAGGGCAAGCCGCCTGGCACGGTCTACGTCGGGGTGGCCGGCCCACGGGGCGATTCCGCGCTCGCGCTGGAGCTGGTCGGGGGCCGATCGGCGATCCAGGACCGGACCTGCAGCGAGGCGCTGTCGGCGCTCGCTGGAATCATCCGCGAGGAAGAAACCGGTCTCGGGTAGCGTTGGGTCCACAGACCCGCCACACGTTCCACACGTGCGACCGGAGAGGAGATACGCATGGTGCTGTTCCGTCGACTGCTCGGCGACGTGCTGCGAGAGCGGCGCGGCGAGCTCGGCATGACCCTGCGCGACGTCTCCAAGGAGGCCCGGGTCAGCCTGGGCTACATCTCCGAGATCGAGCGCGGCCAGAAGGAAGCGTCCTCCGAGCTGCTCGCCTCGCTGTGCGGGGCGCTCGAGATGCCGCTCTCCTCGGTGCTCCGTGAGGTCTCCGATGCGGTGGCGCTGGAAGAGGCGGCGCTCGAGCCGACGCCGATCACCAGCCGGGTCGACGCCCGCGCCGTCGTGGCGTCCGCCGCCTGATCCTCACGCCTGACAGCTAGGGCACCAGTACGACGCGCGCTCGCGGCCCGGCTCGCCGCGCATCGCCACCGAGATCGGGGTGCCGCAGCGGCGACAGGGCGCCCTGTCGCGCCGGAAGACCCAGAACGGCTCGCGCAGGTTGCCGGTGGTGGCCTGGGTGGCCCGGGTGACGTTCTGCTCGAGCATCTGCTTGGCCAGCCGGACCAGCCGCACCAGGTCGGGCACCTCGGCGATCGGCGTCCGAGGATCCAGGCCGGAGACGAAGCACACCTCGGCGGCGTACATGTTGCCGATGCCGGCCAGACGGGTCTGATCGAGCAATGCCTCGTGCAGCGGTCGGTCGGGGTCGTCGCGCAGCAGGCTGAGCGCTTCGTCCTCGTCCCAGTCGGGGCCGAGCAGGTCGGGCCCCAGGTGGCCCACCAGATCGGGCTCCTGGCTGGTGGGGACCAGCTCCACGATGCCGAGGGTGAAGCCGACCGCCTGGTGGCTCGCGGTCTCGAGAACCACCCGGGCCTGGTGGGCGGGCCGCTTCCAGCGCTCCCCGCGGGCGTAGACGCGCCAGGACCCCTCCATCTTGAGGTGGGTGTGCAGGGTGAGGTCCTGCTCGCCCGCGAGCCGGGTGAGCAGGTGCTTGCCGCGGGCGACGGTCTCGACGACCAGGGCGCCGGTCAGGTCGATGGTGGCGAGCTGCGGCACCCGGAAGTCGGTGCCGGTCAGCGGCTGCCCGGACAAGGCGCGGTGCAGCCGACTGGCCGTCCGATGGACGGTGTCACCCTCAGGCAACCCGCATCCTCAGGCCGCGCGGTGTGGCCACGAACCCGGCCGCCGCCAGCGCCTCGCGGAGCGGCGTGGAGCCAGAGCCGAGCAGCCGGTCTCCATCGGCCTTCTCGACGGTGAGCCGGCCCAGCGCGCCGCGCCTGGCGGCCTCGGCCAGCGCCGCGGCCGCGGGCGTGAGCAGGTCGGGGTCGTCGCTCCAGGTGAGCAGCGTGCGGCCGCCGCGCTCGACATAGAGGGTGAGCACCCCGTCGACGAGCACGACCAGCGCGCCCGCCTTGCGCCCGGGCCGGTGACCGCCGCCGGAGGAGGGCCAGGGGAGCGCGGCGCCGTAGGGGTTGGCGGGGTCGGTGGCGGCGAGCGCCAGGGCCTGCGGCTTCGTGTCGACCGGGGTCTCGCTGAAAGTGCGCAGCCGGTCGATGGCGCCCGCGGTGCCGAACTGGGCGGCGCCGAGGCCGCTCACGAAGTAGCCGCGTCGGCAGCGGCCGGACTCCTCGAAGGCGGCCAGCACCTTGTAGACCGCCGCGAACCCGCCCGGCACCCGCTCGCTGACCACCGCGCCGCGGATCACCACGCCGTGCCGGTCGAGCAGCCGCTCGGCGGTGGCATGCGCGCGCTTCGTCGGGTCGGACTCGATGCTCGGCAACAGGGCCCAGCGGCCGGCGGTCTCCGGCGGGCCGGTGCGTGCGGGGCGGCCCGGGCGCGGGGGCGGGCGGCGGGTGCGATGGCTAGGAGTGCCGGACCGGGTGAGCGCCCGCAGCGGGACCAGCGTGTCGTTGCTGATCCGTCCGGCCCACACGAGCTCCCAAATGGCGGCGCTCAGCGCCCGGTCGTCCAGCGAGCCGACGGCATCGGAGAGCTGACGGAAGAACCAGGCGCCGCCGGGCTCCAGCGCGTCGAGCACCGCTTGGTGCAGCTCGGTGTGGGTGAACGGCTCGGGAGTCGGCAGCGTGAGCGGTGCCTGGTCGGCGAGGTGCAGCGACACCCAGCCGTCGGTGCCGGGCAGCGCCGAGTGCCCGGCCCAGAGCACCTCCCCGGCAGCGGTGAGCTCATCGAGGTAGGCCGGCTCGTAGTCGCGGACCCGGGCGCCCAGGATCAGCGGCTCCAACGCGGAAGCCGGGACCGGGCAGCCGGCCAGCTGGTCGACCACGCTGAGCACGCCGTCGACGCCCCGCAGGCGGGAGGCCGAGATGTGCTGCCAGGCGCCGAGGAACCTGCCGAGCGCCTCGGGCTCGACGGGCTCGACCTCGCGCCGCAGCCGGGCGAGCGAGCGTCGTCGCAGCCGGCGCAGCACCTCGGCGTCGCACCACTCCGAGCCGGACCCGGCAGGTCGGAACTCCCCATCGAGCACTCGCCCCTGGTGGGCCAGCCGCTGCAAGGTGTGCCGGACCACCGCACCGCCCAGGCCGAGCCGGGCGGCGGCGTCGTCGGTCGTGAACGGCCCGTGGGTGCGGGCGTAGCGGGCGACCAGGTCGGCCAGCGGGTCCTCCACCGGCTCGGCGAACACGTCGGGGGTGCCCGGCGGCACCGGCACGCCGAGCCCGTCACGCAGCCGGCCGACGTCCTCGACGACGCTCCAGCGCGGGATGCCGGCCATCCGCACCTCGACCACCCGGCGGGCATCGGTGAGCGCGGCCAGCCAACCCGTGACATCGGCGCCGGGGACGGATCGCGCGGCCACCTCCTCGGTGGCCTGCGGTCCGAGCAGCCGGAGCAGGTCGACCAGCCCCTCCGCGTCGCGCGCCTGCCGGTCGGGGGCGAGCCGCTGCAGCTCGGCCTCGACCTCGGCGAGCACCTCGGGGTCGAGCAGCTCGCGCAGCTCGGCGCGACCGAGCAGCTCGGCGAGCAGCCCCTGGTCGAGCGAGAGGGCCGCGGCCCGGCGCTCGGCGATGGGGGAGTCGCCCTCGTAGACGAACTGTGCGACGTAGCCGAACAGCAGACTGCGGGCGTACGGCGACGGCGTGGGCGTGGCGATGTCGGTGACCGTCACCTCGCGTCGGTCGACGGCCCTCATCAGCCCGACCAGGGCCGGCAGGTCGTAGACGTCCTGGAGGCACTCACGCACCGCCTCGAGCACGATCGGGAACGAGGGGTACTTCGCGGCCACCTCGAGCAGTGCGGCCGACCGCTGCCGCTGCTGCCACAGCGGTGAGCGCCGGCCGGGGTCGCGGCGGGGGAGCAGCAGCGCCCGGGCCGCGCACTCGCGGAACCTGGCCGCGAACAGCGCCGAGCCGCCCACCTCCTGGGTGACCAGGTCGTCGATCTCGTCGGCCTCGAAGACCACGATGTCGCCGCTGGGAGGCTCGGCGTCGGTGTCGGGGATCCGGATCACGATGCCGTCGTCGGAGGCGACCGCCTGCCCGTCGACGCCGTAGCGCTCCCGGAGCCGGGCGTTGATCGCCAGCGCCCAGGGGGCGTGCACCGGGACGCCGTAGGGGGAGTGCAGGACCAACCGCCAGTCGCCGAGCTCGTCGCGGAACCGCTCGACGAGCAGGGTGGTGTCGGAGGGCAGGACGTTGGTGGCCTCGAGCTGTTCGTGGAGGTAGCCGACCAGGTTGTCGGCCGCCCACTCGTCGAGCCCGTGGTCGCGGGCCCGCTGCACTGCCTGATCACGTGGAACGGCGGCCAGCTCGCGGGTGAACTCGCCGATCGCCGCGCCCAGCTCGGCGGGGCGGCCCAGGGTGTCGCCCTTCCAGAACGGCAGCCGCCCGGGAACCCCCGGCGCAGGCGTCACCAGCACCCGGTCGTGGGTGATGTCCTGGATCCGCCAGCTCGTGGCCCCCAGGGCGAACACGTCACCGACCCGGGATTCGTAGACCATCTCCTCGTCGAGCTCGCCGACCCGCTTGCCGGGTCCCTCGGCGCCGACGAGGAAGACGCCGAACAACCCGCGGTCGGGGATGGTGCCGCCGCTGGTTACCGCCAGCCGCTGCGCGCCAGGGCGTCCGGTCAGGGTGCCGGTGACCCGGTCCCACACGATGCGGGGCCGCAGCTCGGCGAACTCGTCGCTCGGGTAGCGCCCGCTGAGCAGGTCGAGGGTCGCGTCGTAGGCCGAGCGCGGCAGCTGCGCGAACGGCGCGCTGCGGCGGACCAGCTCGAACAGGTCGTCCACCGCCCAGGCGTCGAGGGCGGTCGCGGCCACGACCTGCTGGGCGAGCACGTCGAGCGGGTTGGCCGGGATGCGGAGCGCCTCGATGCCGCCGGTGCGCATCCGCTGGACCGCCACCGCTGTCTGGGCCAGGTCACCGCGGTGCTTGGGGAAGAGCACGCCGCGGCTGGTCTCGCCGACCTGGTGGCCGGCCCGGCCCACCCGCTGGAGGGCACTGGCCACGCTGGGCGGCGACTCGATCTGTACGACGAGGTCGACCGCCCCCATGTCGATGCCGAGCTCGAGGCTGCTGGTCGCGACCACTGCGGGGAGCCGGCCCCGCTTGAGGTCGTCCTCGATCAGCGCCCGCTGCTCCTTGGACACCGAGCCGTGGTGGGCCTTGGCGATCACCGTCTCGGCGCCGGCCGAGGCACCCGACTGCGCCATGATCTCGGCGGGTGACTCGAGGCCCGCGGCGGACTTCTCGGTGGCGATCTCGTTGAGCCGCGCGGTCAGCCGCTCGGCGAGGCGGCGCGAGTTGGCGAACACGATCGTGGAGCGGTGCTGCCCGATCAGGTCGGCCACCGACTGCTCGACGTGCGGCCAGATGCTGCCGGTGCGGTCGTCGTCGGCGTCCTCGACGAGGTCGTCGCCGTCGGGGGACGTCATGTCCTCGACCGGGACCACCACCCGCAGGTCCCACGACTTCACCGAGGGCGGCGCCACGATCTCGACGGGGGCGGCGCCACCGAGGAACCGGGCCACCTCCTCCAGGGGCCGCACGGTCGCCGAGAGCCCGATCCGCTGCGCGGGCCGGTCGAGCAGGGCGTCGAGCCGCTCGAGCGACAGCGCCAGGTGGGCACCGCGCTTGCTGCCCGCGACCGCGTGCACCTCGTCGACGATGACGGTCTCGATGCCGCGCAGCGACTCGCGCGCCTGGCTGGTCAGCATCAGGAACAGCGACTCGGGCGTGGTGATCATGATGTCCGGAGGCCGGGTGGTGAGCCGCCGCCGGTCCGCAGCGCTGGTGTCGCCGGAGCGCACACCGACCCGCACCTCGGGGACGGTGATGCCCATCCGCTGAGCGGTGTGCCGGATCCCGGTGAGCGGCGCCCGGAGGTTGCGCTCGACGTCGACCGCGAGCGCCTTGAGGGGCGAGACGTAGAGCACCCGGCAGCGCTTCGACTCCTCGACCGGGCGATGGGTGAGCAGCCGGTCGATCGACCACAGGAACGCGCTCAGCGTCTTGCCGGAGCCGGTGGGCGCCACGACCAGCGCATGCCGGCCCGCCGCGATCGCCTCCCACGCGCCGGTCTGCGCCGCCGTGGGCTCGGCGAACGCCGCGCCGAACCAGGCGCGGGTGGGCTCGCTGAACTGCTGCACCGCTTCATCCTGCCGCAGGCCACCGACAGTGGGCGTCGCGAACAGCGGTTCAGGCGCCCGCAACTGCGATAGCGTCCTGAGTCGTGACGGAGTCGGAGAGGCAAGGACTCCTCGGGCGAGCCGCCGGTGCCCTGACCGGCAAGGTGGTCGAGACGATCCCGCCCGACGTGATCCTCGATCACATCGACGTCGACGCGCTGCTGGAGCGGATCGACATCAACCGCGTGCTCGACCGCATCGACATGGACCGCTTGCTGGCCCGGGTCGACATGGACGCCTTGCTGCGCAACGTGGACGTCGAGGGCCTGGTCCGCCGCTCCGGCGTACCGGACATCGTCGCCGAGAGCACCGGGCGCCTCGCCGGTGGCGCTCTCGACGTGGCCCGGCGCCAGGTGGTCGGCCTGGACACCATCCTCGTGGGCGTGATCGCCACCGTGCTCCGGCGGCCGATCGCGGATGCCCCTGCGGCGCCGCCGGCCCTCCGGCCCGCAGAGGGGGAGCAGGACCTTCAGACAGTCTCCGGCCGGTACGCCGGCCCGCTCGGCCGGCTGCTCGCGTTCGGGATCGATGCTGCGCTCATCTTCGCGCTGTTCACGCTCGGCGTGGCCGGACTGGACAAGCTGCTGGGCGTCTTCTTCGACACGACGCTCGAGGGGCGCGGTGACACGTTGTGGTCGATCGTGGGCTTCGTGGCCTGGGCCTTCGTCTACGTGATGACGACGACCGTGGTCGCCGGCCGCACGCCGGGGAAGGCCATCATCGGACTGCGGGTGGTGACCACTTCCGGGTTCACGGTCACGCCCGGCCGGGTGGTGCTACGCACGGTCATGCTGCCGGTCGCGGCAGCGCCGCTGGGCCTGGGCCTAGTGCCGATCGTGGTCAGCCGCAGCCGGCGCGGCCTGCAGGACGTGGTCGCCGGCACGGCAGTCGTCTACGACTGGGGCGACCGTCCGGCCCGGATGCCGGCCCCGGTCTCAACATTCGTGGCCACTCGGACCGAGCGAGCGCAGCCCTCTCCCTAGGTGAGACCTCGGGGTCGGTTGGCCCCGCTTCAGTGAGCTCCCCGATGTGCCGGCTCGGACTGTCGGCGCACTCTGGCAACCTCATCGAGGTCCATGAGAGGAGGTGGCGGCGATGATCGAGTGGGGATCAGAAGACTGGGGCGGCAACGTTCATCATGCGTCCAACGGCTCGTGGACGGTCGAAGGCGAGGAGTCGGACGAGTGACGCATCCGCCTCAGTGCGTCAAGCGCTCGAGGGCGGCACGGAGCGGCGGCCACTGGTCGCGGCCGCGTCGCGTGACGGCGTACGCCCGAAGCCGCACCTCAGGATCGGTGAGCGGGACCACCTTCACGCCCCGGCGGGAAGCCGGGCCGAGGGGCAGTAGCGCGATGCCGTGCCCGGCGACGATGAGGTCGTCGACCAGCTCCAGGGCATCGATCCGGTGGACGACCTTGGGTGTGAAGCCAGCCATCGACGCGAGCGTGCGCAGCACCTCCTCGTCGGCGGTGTGGCGGGAGTTCACGATCCAGTCATGATCGGCGTACGCCGCGAGGGGTGCCCGCGGTTCGGATGAAGGGACCCCGAGTCCCCATGCGGTCTCCCACAGCGGCGTGACGTCGTACTCGCTGCGCCACGAGCCCGGTGCGAGGTCGTAGTCGTAGGTCAGGGCGAGGTCGACGTCGTCGCGCGCGAGCAGGTCGAGGGCCTCCAGGGGCTCGTGCTCGTGGACGCGCACCTCGATGCCGGGGTGGGTCTGTTCCAGATCGTCGATGGCCGGCAGCAGCGAGCGTCGGATCGCGGTCGCGAACCCGGCGACGCGGAGCACACCAGCGGGCTCGGCGGTCGGGTCGAGGTCGAGCCGGGCCGCGTCGACCGCAGCGATGATGGTCACGGCGTGCTCGGCCAGGCGGTGACCCGCGGGTGTGAGGCGGACCCGGCGGCCGTCGGGCTCGAGGAGTGGGGTGCCGACGTCGCGGGCGAGCGCGGCAATGCCCTGGGAGACGCTCGACGTGGTCGTGCTCAGCTCGGCGGCCACCTCGTGCATCGAACCCAGCCGGGAAAGCTCGAGCAGCAGGCGGAGTCTGCGGATATCCATCCGACCATTGTGCTGATTTCACGAACGATGTGTCCAGCAAAGTCACGTGGACACGAACGTTCCCAGGCGGGTTCACTAGCCGCATGGCTCGTTCATCTGCTCGCACCGGCGCCTCGATGGCTGTCGCGTCGATGCTGTGCGTCCAGCTCGGCCTGGCCGCATCCATCGGGCTGATCGACGAGATCGGTGCCGACGGCGCGGCCTGGCTCCGCCTGTCCTGGGCAGGCGTGCTGCTGCTGATCGTCGTCCGGCCGCGGCCCTCGGCCTTCAGCCGTGAAGCCATCAAGGCAGGCGTCGCTCTCGGCGTCGCAACAGCCAGCCTCACGCTGCTGTTCATGGCCGCGGTGGCTCGGCTTCCCCTCGGTACGGCGAGCGCCCTGGAGTTCCTGGGGCCGCTGGGAGTGGCTGTGGTCCGCAGTCACGGCCTGGCCCGGGCCTGGGCGCTGGTGGCCGCCGGTGGCGTGCTGTGCCTGACCCAGCCGTGGTCAGGCGCGGCCGATCCGGTCGGTGTGGGCTTCGCGCTCGCCGCGGCCGTCTGCTGGGCGGCGTACATCCTGCTCACTCAGAAGGTCGGCGACTCCGCGGACGGGATCGCCGGGCTTGCCATCTCCATGCCGGTCGCCGCGGTGGTTGCGACCGTCGTGGCAGGCCCCGGAGTCGTCGGCCACCTCACCCCCGAGCTGCTGGTGATCGGTCTCGGACTCGCGATCCTGCTACCGGTGGTTCCGTTCGCACTGGAGATGCTCGCCCTGCGCCGCCTCACCACGGGCGCCTTCGGGACGCTCATGGCGCTGGAGCCGGCGTTCGCGCTCGTCATCGGGTTCGTCGCGCTGCACCAGTCCTCGAACCTGCTCGCGGTGCTCGGCATCGGGCTCGTGGTCGCCGCGGGCATCGGCGCCGAACGCAGCGGTTCTCGCGCCGCGCCCGATTCCCCCGACGATGCCGACGACTTCCGCCCGCTTCAGACTGCGTCCTGACCGGCAGTCGCCATCAACCAGCCGAACAGCGCCGGCCCGCTCGCGTCGAGCTCCGGGTGCCACTGAACGCCTACCGTGCGGTCGCCCCACTCGGCGCCTTCCACCAGGCCGTCTGCCGACCAGGCGGTGGCCCGCCAGTCCGCCCCGAGAGTGGCAACCCCCTGGTGGTGCAGCGAGCTCACGACCGACGCAGGTCCGAGCAGCGACCCGAGGACGGATCCGGTCGCAAGGTCGACAGGATGACCGACCTCCGGCTTGATGTGCGGCAGGTCCGGGCCGAGGTCCGGGACCAGCGAGCCGCCGTCGGCGATCGCGAGCAGCTGCAGCCCGCGACAGACGCCCAGCAGGGGCAGGTAACGAGCCCGGGTGGCCCGCACCAGCGCGATCTCGGCCTCGTCCCTCGCCGGATCGGCACCGATGTCGTCGCCTCCCGCCAGCACGACCGCGTCGACGATGTCGAGGAGGTCGACCGCGTGGCCGGGCGGCAGGATCACCGGCCGGCCACCGGCGGAGGCGACCGCGTCGACGTACGACGTCGGGATGCCGCGCACCGGGAGCTCGCCCCAGAACCGGGGTACGACGTACCCCGCCCCGGCGATCCCGACGACCGGACGTCCGTCCATGGTCAGATCGCCACGACGGCGGTGACCGCCAGCGCGATGCCGGTGAGGTAGGTGCCCATCGCACCTGCGTCCCGCACCGGTCCGTGGGTGGCCAGGGTCTTCGCCGACAGCATCCCGTAGGCGTGCAGGTAGCGCGCGACCACGGCACCGACGGCGAGGGCGTCGACCCACCACCCGTCGCTGAGTGTGGCGCAGACGAGGATGAGCACGGCCAGGGTCGGTACGTACTCGGTGGCGTTGCCGTGCGCCCGGATGGCGATGAGCATCCGGTCGGCGGGGTCGGTCGGCTGCTGGTTGCCGCCGGACTTGCCGCGGATGGCGCGGTGTCTGGTGACGTTGGCGCCGAGGACGAAGACGAGCAGGCCGAGCAGGGCGAGGCAGACGATCTGGAGCGTGTTCATGCGAGGAGCCTTTCGTTGCAGGGGTGAGCGAGCAGCCGACGGACGATCCCGCCGCTGAGGTCGGTGCCGAGGAGTGCGTCGGTCTTGTGCATCCCGCCGGGGCAGGTGACGTTGACCTCGATCAGCCGTCCGTCGATGACGTCCAGGCCGGCGAGCGCGATGCCGTGTCGCGCCAGGGCGGGTGCGAGCGCCGCGACGATGACCCGGTCCGTCGCGTCGGGCTCGGCCGCCACCGAGGGCGGACCGATCCGGAAGTCGTCGGGCGCGGGCAGGCGGTCGACGGCGCCGATGATCTCGCCGTCGAGCACGAACAACCGCTTGTTGCCGCCGACGACCGCCGGCAGGTACTGCTGGAGCAGCACCTGCCAGCGTCCCCTGCCCGTCGCCGACTCCACCAGCGACGGCACGTTCGGGTCCTCGGCACGCAGCAGCCAGACGTCGATGCCGGAGAATCCGTCCACCGGCTTCACCACGGCCGCGCCGTAGCGGTCGAGGAAGGCGCGGATGTCGTCCGCGTCGGCGGTGACGATCGTGTCCGGGCACAGGTCCGGGAACCGCAGCGGGAACAGCTTCTCCTGCACCTGCCGCACCCCGGCCGGGTCGTTGACGACCCGGACCCCGGCGGCCGCCGCCACGTCGAGCAGGTACGTCGTCCGCAGGTAGCGCGGGTCGACGGGCGGGTCGGGGCGGAGGAACACGACGTCGACCTCGGTGGCGACGTCGAGGCCGCGCCGATCGACCTCGTCGTACCAGGTGGACTCGACCAGCCACCGGTGGTCACCGCGCGCCGTTCGCGGCCGCAGGGCAATCTGCTGGGCCCGTGCGACCAGCCGGCCGCCGAGGATCGCGAGGTCCTCGGGCTCGCACACCCACACGTCCGCGCCGTGGTCCTCGGACGCGGCCATCAGCCCGATGCTGCTGTCGATGCCCGCGTCGAGCCCGTCCAGAGGGTCGATGACGAACAACGCCCCGGTCATGCCGCACCCGCCAAGGCAAACGCGGCGTCGCCCAGCAGTTCGTGGCCGACGTCGGCAATCGCGTCTGGGGCCAATGCCGCCGTGCTCCAGAGGTCGGCCAGCCGGTGCTGCTCGGGCGCCACCTGGGCGAGCACCTGCCGGCGCCGGTCGTCGTCGTAGAGAAGGTTGGCCAGGAGTGCGGCGATCCGCCCCACCAGGTGGTCGGGCTGAGCGTCCAGGAACCGCACCTCGAGGTAGCGCCCCCGCGGGCGGACCGGCGGGAACAGCGTCGACAGGTGCTGGGCGGCCGGCACGAACCGGGCGGCGCCGCGCGCGAACGCGGTGTACGCCGTCACGGGGTCGTCGCCGCGCAGCAGCCGGTCGTCGAAGCCGGTGCGGTCCGGGTCGACCGCCAGCCAGGTGGCCAGGCGCGAATCGGGGCCGGCGCTCCGGCTGAGAGCGGCGGCCAGGAACGGCCCGGCGAGCAGCAGCACCCGCCACTGCTCGAGCCCGGCGGGTCCGGGCCACCAGTCGAGGCACACCTGGGTGCCGGCGGTCTGCCGCATCATCCGCCGCCCGGCGGGGCCGATCCGGTCGAAGTGGTCCTGCATCGCCAGGTAGCGGTCACTCCGCAGCTGGAGCGGCAGCTGGTCGATGGGACGCGGGTCGACCGGCGCCGCCTCGAGCCGGACACCGGCGTCGTCGCAGCGCTGGCGCAGCTCCGACAGGCCGGCCCGTACGGCGATCTCGAGCGCGCGGGGACAGGGGGAGCAGGGGAGGTTCAGCTCCACCTGGCCGCCGGGCTCGAACGCGACGGCGCCGGCCAGGGCAGTGCCCTCGACCGCGCGGCGTACGCGCTCGACCTCGACCGCGGCACCGGTCGCGGAGTCGAAGGCCAGCAGCTCCTGCTCGACGCCCACCCGGGTGGAGCGAGGCTGGCGACGAGCGGGGAAGAGGCCCGCGACAGCGCCCTGGAGGCGGTTCATCGGTGTGACCCCATGGTTGTCATGCGGATCAGCGTGACCGCCGGGAAGCACCCCGGGCATGAGCAGCGGAGCCCGGTGAACCAGGCGATCGCCCGGGCGGACCGGGAACAAGTTCCCGTGGCGGTCGGGGTGTGTGACATGGCTTGCCTCCATGAGGTAAAGTAAGGGTGCCTGTCGAATATAGAAAGGTAACCTTACCGATGTCAAGCCCCGTCGAAGAGCCGATCATCGAGCGCAAGCCGATGATCGCGATCGTGGATCGGTTGCTGCGCCTGCTCGCGACCGACATGCTCCACGCGGCGCACGATCGGGGGCACACCCAGATCAGACCGGCGCACGACCCGGTCTTCGCCACGCTGCCCTCGCGGGGGGCGCGCGCCTCGGACATGGCGACCCGCGCCGGGATCACCAAGCAGTCGATGGGCGAGGCGATCCGCGACATGGTCGCGATGGGCCTGTTGGAGATGACGGAGGACCCGACCGACCGGCGGGCCAAGCTGGTCACCTACACCGAGGCAGGGCTCGCGGTTGCCCGGGACGGAAAGCGACACATGTTCGAGCTCGAGCAGCAGTGGATCGAGAAGTTCGGCGAGAAGGAGTACGAAACCGCGCGCGAGGTCCTGGAGGGGATCGTCGAGCTGATGACCCCCGAGCCCTGAGTCAGGCCCTGCGCAGGATCGGCGGCTGGATCACCGTGGCCGGCCCGCGCCGGTAGAGCAGTGCCTTGCGCCCGCCGTCACCGGAGCCGTGGCTCTCGGTCGGTACGACGAAGCCCTCCGTCCCCAGCACCTTGCGGCGGAAGTTGCCCAGGTCGGGCGGGGTGCCCCAGACAGCGGCGTAGACCCGTCGAAGGTCGGGAAGCGTGAACGGTTCGGCCACGAACTCGGTGGCCAGCGTCGTGTACTCCAGCTTGGCGCGGATCCGCTCCCGAGCATCGCCCAGGATCTCGTCGTGGTCGAACGCCAGCGCCACCTGCTCGTGGTCGAGCACGTCCTCGACCGCCCACCACCGCGCGTTCGCCGCGTCGGAGCCCGCCTCGGGCTCCGGGAGATCGGGGGCGAAGGCGACGTGCGCCACCGAGACCACACGCATGCGGGGGTCGCGGTCCGGCGCGGAGTAGGTCCTCAGCTGCTCGAGATGGCCCGCGGACCTCTCCAGGCCCGTCTCCTCGTGGAGCTCGCGCCAGGCCGCGGTCTCGGCGTCCTCGTCGGGTTCGACGAAGCCGCCCGGCAGCGCCCAGGAGCCGGCGTACGGCTCGCCGCCCCGCTCCACCAGCAGCGCCGCCAGGACGCCCTCGCGGATGGTGAAGATCGCCAGATCGACGGCGACGGCGAACGGTGGGTGCTCGGTCACGACGCCACCTGCTCCGCTCCGGCGGCCGTCATCTCCGCGAGCGCGGCCTCGCTGGTCTCGGTCGTGACGCCGGCGTGCATCTTTTCGAGGAGCCGCACCCCGAAGCCGAGACGGCACGCGTCGAGGGTAGTGGCGCGCACGCAGTAGTCGGTGGCGATGCCGACCACGTCGAGGTCCACGACCCGGTGCTCGTGGAAGAGATCCTCGAGCGGCCGGCCGTCGGCAAGCGCTCCCTCGAACGCGGAGTACGCCGGCACCCCCATGCCCTTGCGGACGTGGTGGGTGATCCGGGTGGTGTCGAGCTCGGGCGCGTAGTCCGACCCGTTGGCGGTGGCCACGCAGTGCACCGGCCAGGTGGTGGCGAAGTCCGGATCGGTGCCGGGGGCGTGGAAGTGGCCGCCGTTGCTCGAGTCGGGTTCGTGCCAGTCGCGCGAGGCAACCACCAGGGCGTAGTCGTCGGCGTGCGCCGCGAGGTGATCGCTGATCCGGGCGGCCACGTCGCGGCCCCCGGGGACTCCGAGCGAGCCGCCCTCGACGAAGTCGTTCTGCACGTCGACGATCAGGAGGGCGCGGGTGCTGTCGGTCATGGCTGGTCTCCTTGGAGTCGGACGGTCAGGTAGGGGTCGCCGGCCGAGACGTCGCGGGCCTCGCTCGGCAGGCTGGCGACCGCCCGGGCGGCGTGCTCGCGGATCTCGGTGAGGGTCGGGCGGTGCACCACAGCGCCGTCGCGGATCGCGGCCACCTGGACGTCGGACTCCCCGTCATCGACGCTGAAGGCCTCCCCGGTGAGCACGCCGTCGGCGTAGTCACGGTGGACGGACTTGCGACCGCCGACCGAGACCTTCGCGGCCGACTTCTTGGCCACCGGCCGGAGCGGTGCATCCGGCCCGGGTGCGTCGGCCACGGCCACCAGCTTGTAGACCATCGCCGCCGTGGGGTGCCCTGAGCCGGTGACGACGCGGGTGCCCACGCCATACCCGTCGATGGGCGCGTCCTGCAGGGCGGTGATGACGAACTCGTCCAGGTCGCTGGTCACGATGATCCGGGTCGCGGTGGCACCGAGCTCGTCGAGCAGCGCGCGTGCCTTCCGGGACTCCTCGGCCAGGTCACCGGAGTCGATGCGTACGGCGCCCAGGCCCGGTCCGGCGACCTTCACCGCTGTCCGGATGCCGTCGGTGATGTCGAAGGTGTCCACGAGCAGCGTGGTGTCGACACCCTGCGCCTCGACCTGGCTGCGGAAGGCGGCCTCCTCGCTCTCGTGGGCGAGCGTGAACGCGTGCGCGGCGGTGCCGACGGTGGGGATGCCGTAGCGACGACCGGCGGCGAGGTTGCTGGTCGAGGCGAAGCCGGCGACGTACGCCGCGCGGGCCGAGGCGATCGCCGCCTCCTCGTGGGTGCGCCGGGTCCCCATCTCCACGAGCGGTCGCCCCTGCGCCGCGGTGACCATCCGGGCCGCCGCGCTCGCGATCGCGGAGTCGTGGTTGAGGACGCTGAGCACGAGCGTCTCCAGCGCGATGCACTCGCCGAGGCTGCCGCTGACGGTGAGGATCGGGCTGCCGGGGAAGTAGAGGTCGCCCTCCGGGTAGGCGTCGACGTTGCCGGTGAACCGGAAGTCACGCAGGTAGGCGGCGGTGGCGTCGTTGACGACGCCCTGCTCGCGCAGCCAGCCGACCTCCTCCTCGGTGAACCTGAACTCCTCGACCAGGTCCAGCAGCCGGCCCAGGCCGCCGAGGAGCCCGTAGCGGCGGTCGTCGGGGAGCTTGCGCGCGAACGCCTCGAAGACCGCCCGGTTGTGCACGCTGCCGTCGGTGACCCACGAGCTGAGCATGGTGAGCTCGTAGCGGTCGGTCAGCATCCCGGGGGATGGGCTCATGGTTCTAGGGTGCCAGCGTGCGCGCGCTACGGGACGGGGTGGTCGAGGCAGCGCGTCTGATCGGCGACGACGGGGTCACGATCGCCCTGCGGTTCGCGTGTGCCGAGATCGCCGACGCACGCGGTACGTCGTGGGGTTCCCGAGGTCCGGACGAGATCCGCGAGGCGCTCGCGCCGTGGCGCGACCCCGGCGCGGAGGAGCACCTCGGTGCCGTCCACGAGTCGTTGCTGTCCGGCCGCAAGGAGGCGGGCGCGTTCTACACCCCGGCGTTCCTGGTCGAGCACCTGCTGGACGAGACGCTCGCGCCGCTGCTGTCGCCGGATGAGCGGGTGCGGGTGCTCGACCCGGCCTGCGGGACCGGCGCGTTCCTGGTCCCGGCCGCGCGCCGGATCGCGCAGGACAGCGGGTTGCCGGTCGCCGAGGCTGTCGCGTGCGTGCACGGAGTCGACCTGGACCCGGTCGCCGTCGAGATCGCGCGCTTCCTGCTGTGGCTCGAGGCACCGACGGTGCCGCGCCCGGTGCTGGACGCGAACGTGGTGGTGGGCAACGGGTTGGAGCTCCCGCCCGACGCGTCGTACGACGTCGTGGTGGGCAATCCGCCGTTCCTCAACCAGCTGCGCACCGCGACCATCCGCGAGGCGCCGGTCGACGGGGTGGGGCCGTACACCGACACGAGCGCGGTGTTCCTACTCCGCTCGGCCGGCCTGGTCCGCGACGGCGGGCGGGTGGGGCTGGTCCAGCCGCTGTCGGTGCTGGCCGCTCGCGATGCGGCTCCGGTGCGGGAGGCGCTCGACCGTGACGGGGGGCTGGTGTCGCTGTGGGCGTCGGACCGGCCGGTGTTCGAGGGGACGCCGGTGCTGACCTGCGCGCCGGTCTGGGAACGCGGGAGAGCCGGCTCCGGCGCGGAGTGGAGCGCGTGGGCCGCGCCGGCGTTCGGGATCCCAGCGGTGAACCTGTCGGTCGAGCACGGCGTACTCGGCGACCTCGGGCCGTGCACCGCCGACTTCCGAGATCAGTACTACGGCCTGGTGCCGTTCGTTCGCGAAGCGACCGCGGGCGCGGTGGGGCCGGGCGAGGTCGCGCTGATGACCACGGGCCTGATCGAGCCGGCCGAGTGCCGGTGGGGGCGGTCGCCGACGCGCTTCGCGAAGCAGCGGTACGTCGCGCCGGTGGTCGACCTCGACGCGTTGGGGGCCGACGGCGCCCTGGCATCGTGGGCCGAGTCGCGGTTGGTGCCCAAGGTCCTGGTGGCCACCCAGGGCGCCGTGCTCGAGGGCGTCGTCGACGTCGACGGCTCCTGGCTGCCGTCGGTGCCCACGCTGGTCTGCACGCCACCGCCCGATCGGCTGTGGCACGTGCTCGCAGTGCTCCTCGCGCCGCCGGTCGTCGCGCTCGCAGCGGCCCGCTACCTCGGCACCGGCTTGTCGGCACGCTCGGTCAAGCTGAGCGCGAAGCAGCTCGCGGCGCTGCCGCTACCGGGCGATCGAGCCGCCTGGGAGCGTGGCGCCGAGCTGGCGCGCGCCGCTCAAGAGGCGGAGTCCGCTGACCAGAGAGTCGGGCTGTTGTTGGCGTGTGCCGAGCAGATGTGCGCGGCGTACGCCGGCGATCACGCCGCGGTGCTGGACTGGTGGAAGCTGCGGGCGGGGCTGTCGGAGACCTGAGCGGAGCGCCCGGTCCGGCTGCTGCTGAAGTCGCCCGCGTAGTAACCGTTGTGGGGGTGCACCCGGCCGCTGTACGTGCCGGTCTCCACCTCGACTGGAATCGTTGCGGCCATTGGATTTCACCCTCTCGTTGTAGGTCGCTCTGCTGATGTCCATATCGACCGCGGTGGATTCTGGAACTCATCGCTGGCGAGAAAAATCTTTCGGCGAGTGTCTGTCGGGTCCGGCGGACGATCCGAAAACCCTTCCCGTTCGCCCGGCCAATCAGGAATCATGTGAGCGAGGAATGCGAGGAGGTGCCAGCCGTGCGAGCGACGACCGCGGGGACGGTGGTGCTCTTCAACGCGTCCTACGAGCCGATGGGGAAGGTCAGTTTCAAGCACGCCGTGCGGATGCTGGTCCGCCAGGTCGCGGTGGTGCACGAGCCGCACGGTGAGCGGATGATCGGGCCGTATCAATGGCCGAACGCCGTCCGCCTGGTGCGCTACGTCGCGGCCACCTGGCTGCACCGCCCGGCCGGCTGGACCAAGCGCGGCGTGCTGGCGCGCGACCGGCACCGTTGCGCCTACTGCCGTGCGCACGCGGCCACCATCGACCACGTCATCCCTCGCTCGCGCGGCGGCGACTGGTCGTGGCAGAACACCGTCGCGGCCTGCACGCGCTGCAACGAGCGCAAGGGCAACCGCACTCCGGCGGAGGCCCGGATGCGGCTGCTCATCAAGCCTTGGCACCCGACCCGGGCGCAGCTGCTCACGGGCTAGCGACGACCGCGTCCAGCTCGACCTCGTAGCGCCACCGGGGGTCGAGCAGACCGGCGACGACCACCATCGTCGAGGCCGGTCGGACATCGCCGAACACCTCGCCGTGCACGGCCCCCACGGCGTCGACGTCGTCGGGCGATACGACGTACTGACGGGTGCGCACGACGTCCTCCCGGCGTCCGCCCAGCTCGGCCAGGGCACCGAGTGCGATCTCGAAGCAGCGGCGGGCCTGCGTCGCGGGGTCGGGGTCGACCGCACCGTCCGGCCACACGGGCGCGGTGCCGCTGACCATGACCAGGTCGCCGACGCGGACCGCGCGGCAGAAGCCGATGGACGACTCGTACGGCGACCCGGAGGCGACGTTCCTTCGTTCCATGCCTGGGACCCTAGGGGGACGGCTCAAGCCACGACAGGAACTCCGCAGGGTGGTCCAGCGCGACGTCCCCGGAGCCGTCCGGGTGGGCGGTGGTGATGCCGCCGGGACCGGACCACGCGAGGAGCCCGTCGGGACCCCAGGTCGGGAAGACGCCCTCGTGAGCCACGGCCTGGTCGTCCGTGCCGTCCGAGCGGACCCGGCGCAGCTCCCACCGCTCGCCGAGGTCGCGGCCGAAGACGATCCACTCGCCGTCCGGTGACCAGGCGGCGCCGAACTCCGTCTCCGGGGTCGATGTCAGGTCCACGCGATCGCCGTCGCCGTCGACGATCACCAGGTCGTAGCTGCCGCCGCTGCCCGCGGAGCAGACGTACCTTCCGTCCGGCGAGGTCGAGGCGTACTCGCACCAGCCGTCGCCGACCAGACGCCGGTCGGAGCCGTCGGCCGCCATGGTCCACAGCTGGGGCTGGCCGGGGCTGTCGCGCTGGCTGGAGTACACGATCCGGCCGCCGGGGACCAGGTCGGCGCCCAGTTCGAGTCCTCCGGCGATCGGGTGAGGTTGCGACGTCCGGTCCCGTCGACCCGCATCACCCAGATGTCCGCCTCGTCGCTGTCGGCGCGCGGGTTCACGCGGTAGGCGATGAATGCACCGTCCGGCGAGAGCGCGGGGTCGAACTCCTTCGCCGGGCCGTCGGTCAGCCGGACCGGCTCGCCACGCTCGTCGTGGAGGTCGAGCACGAAGATGTCGTCGGAGCAACCCACCAGCGCGGCCACCACCAGGAGGCTTGCGAGCCAGCGCATGTCCGGACCCTAAATGCTCGGTGCCTGTTGCCGCTGGCGACTAGGGTCGGGCGCCGTGAGCGAGTCGATGATCCACGCCCGAGGGCTGCGCAAGTCCTTCGGCGACTTCGAGGCGGTCAAGGGCATCGACATCGACGTACGCCGCGGGGAGGCGTTCGGCTTCCTCGGACCCAACGGCGCCGGGAAGTCCTCGACGATGCGGATGATCGCCGCGGTCTCACCCGTGACCGGCGGCGAGCTGCGGATCCTCGGCCTCGACCCCGCCGCCGACGGCCCCACGATCCGGGGGCGGCTGGGCGTGTGCCCGCAGGAGGACACGCTCGACAACGAGCTCAACGTCCGCGACAACCTCTACATCTACGGCCGCTACTTCGGCATCGCTAAGGCCGAGGTCAACGCACGCACCGACGAGCTGCTCGAGTTCGTGTCCCTGACGGAGAAGGCCAAGTCCCGGGTCGAGGACCTGTCCGGCGGGATGAAGCGCCGGCTCACCATCGCGCGCAGCCTGATCAACCAGCCCGACCTGTTGCTTCTCGACGAGCCGACCACGGGGCTGGACCCGCAGGCGCGACACACGCTCTGGGACAAGCTTTTCCGGCTCAAGCAGGCCGGCGTCACGTTGGTGATCACCACCCACTACATGGACGAGGCCGAGCAGCTGTGCGACCGGCTCGTGGTCATGGACAAGGGCGTGATCGTCGCCGAGGGCTCCCCGCTCGACCTGATCCGGGCTCATTCCACCCGCGAGGTCGCGGAGCTCCGCTTCGGCGTGGGGGAGCACGACGCGGTGGCGGAGAAGATCGCCGACCTCGGCGACCGCGTGGAGGTGCTGCCCGACCGGCTGCTCGTCTACACCGACGACGGCGAGGCGGTGACGGCGAAGGTGCACGAGCGCGGGCTGGAGCCGGTCGCCGTACTGGTCCGCCGGTCCACGCTGGAGGACGTGTTCCTCCGGCTCACCGGCCGGACGCTGGTGGACTGATGGCGACGACCACGGCCACGTCCGATGCGCAGCTCAGCCTCGCCACCGGGGTGATCCGCCAGTACGACTACTGGGCCACCGTCACCAAGCGCACCTGGCGCGCCTCGATCGTCTCCAGCTTCCTGTCCCCGATCTTCTACGTCGTGGCGATGGGCGTGCTGCTCGGCGGGTTCATCGAGGGCGACCCCGACCAGCTCGAGGGCGCCACCTCCTACCTGGCCTTCATCGTCCCCGGCCTGGTCGCCGCGCATGCGATGCAGACCGCGGTGGGGGAGACGACGTACCCCGTCATGGGCATGTTCAAGTGGCACAAGACCTACGAGGGGATGGCGGCAACGCCGCTGCAGCCCCGGCACCTGGCCGGTGCGCACCTGGCGTTCGTGGCCTTCCGATTGGCGACCACCTGCGGGGTCTTCATGCTCGTCCTGGTGCCGTTCGGGCTGTTCGAGAGCTGGTGGGGGCCGGTGCTCGCCTACCTGAGCCAGATCCTGGTCGGGATGACGTTCGCGACGCTCGTCTACGGACTGAGCTGCCGGATGCAGCGCGAGACCGGGTTCGGCGTGCTGTTCCGGCTGGGCGTGTTCCCGCTGTTCCTCTTCAGCGGCGCGTTCTTCCCGGTCAGCAACCTCGGCGACTTCGGCGCCGCGCTGGCCCGGATCACGCCGCTGTGGCACGGCGTCAACCTGTCCCGGATGTTCGCGATCGACAACGTCGACTGGGGGATCGCCGCGATCAACGTCGCCTACCTGGTGGCGATCACGGCCTGGGGCTGGCGCTGGTCGGTCACCGGCATCACGAAGCGGCTGATCACGTGACCCTCCTCCCGAGCTGGACCTCGAGCGGCGAGACCGTCGACCCGCTGAACGCCTGGCAGGCCATGAAGCTGCTGGTCGAGCGCAACTACATCACCTACCGGACCGAGTGGAAGCTGTTCCTCACCGGCTTCCTCGAGCCGGTGTTCTACCTGCTGTCGATCGGCATCGGCGTCGGCCAGCTGATCGAGTCCTTCGAGCTCAACGGCCACGACATCCCCTACGCCGAGTTCGTGGCTCCGGGCATGCTCGCCGCCTCTGCGTTCAACGGGGCGCTGCTCGACTCGACGTACAACGTCTTCTTCAAGCTGCGCTACGACAAGCTCTACGACCAGATGCTCGCCACCCCGCTCCGCCCCGGCGACATCGCCCGCGGGGAGATCGCCTGGGGCCAGATCCGGGGCGGCAGCTACTCGGCGATGTTCCTGGTCGTGATGGTCGCGCTGGGGATGGTGCACTCTTGGTGGGCGGTGCTCGCGTTTCCGGCGGCGCTGCTGATCGGCTTCTCCATCAGCGCGTGCTGCATGGCGCTGACGACCTACATGAAGTCGTGGCAGGACTTCGACAAGATCACCCTGATCCAGCTGCCGCTGTTCCTGTTCTCGGCGACGTTCTTCCCGATCACGGTCTTCGACGAGTGGCTGCGCTGGATCGTCGAGGCCACGCCGCTCTACCGCGGCGTGGTGCTCTGCCGCGAGCTCACCACCGGCGTGGTCACCTGGGACTCCGCGGTCTCGGTGGTCTACCTGGTCGCGCTGGGGATGTTCGGGATGGTCGTCGTGCGCCGCCGGCTCGAGAAGCTGCTGCTCACATGAGCTGGGAACCTCGACGCGTCCCGAGCCGTCACAGACGCATGTGGAAATGGTTGGTCGGTGGTCTTGCCCTGCTCGTGATCGCAGTCGGGCTGTGGGCGTTCGAGCCCTGGCGCCTGTTCACGTCCAGCGAGATCGACGAACCGCTGCCGAGCGTGACGGTCGAGGACGACAACGCCGCAGACGTACCCGGGACCAAAGCACCGGCGGAGCAGGAAGTGGTCGAGCTGGACGCCGGCGACTTCGAGGACGCCGAGCACGACACGTCCGGCACCGCACGCATCATCGAGCTCTCCGACGGCAGCCGCTTCGTGCGGTTCGAGGATCTGGCCACCAGCGACGGTCCCGACCTGCACGTCTGGGTCACCGACCAGCCCAGCGGCGGCGACTGGGGCTCCTACGACGACGGTCGCTACGTGAAGCTCGGCGAGCTCAAGGCCACCCACGGCAACCAGAACTACGAGATCCCCGAGGACGCCGATCTCGACGGACTGACCTCTGTGGTCATCTGGTGCGACCGGTTCAACGTCGCCTTCGGCACCGCGCCAGTGGATCTCTAGAACCGGAGCGCCCACAAGCCCGTGTCGATCCACCGGTCGAACTTGTAGCCCACCTCGGGCAGCACGCCCACCTGCTCGAATCCGTACGCGCGGTGCAGCGCTTCGCTGGCCGGGTTGGGTGTCGCGATGACGGCCAGGGCGACGTGCATGCCGTCGGCACGAAGCCTGGCCAGCAGGTCGTCGTACAGGGCGCGGCCGAGGCCCTGGCCGACCGCATCGGCGGCCAGGTAGACCGACGTCTCCCGGGTCTGCGCGTACGCCGGCCGCGTGCGGTACGACGCGGAGTACGCGTAGCCGACCACCGCGCCTTCCCGCTCGGCGACGAGCAGGTGGTCGCCCGGCTCGGTGCTCGTCAGCCGGGCCCGCCAATACTCGAACGACGGCGGGGAGGTGTCGAACGTCGAGATCCCCGTCTCGACCTGGTGGTCGTAGATCGCCTTGACGGCGGGAAGATCCTGCTCGGTCGCGACCCGGGTCACCATGACCTCATTCTCGTGGACCTTGGCCGAAACCGACGCGCCAGGGGTCGGCGCCGGGTGTCAGGATGTGGCGGTGGCGACACCCGAGCAGATCACCCCCGACACCAAGGACTGGACCTGGGTCCTGGAGCGCCCCTGCCCGGATTGCGGGTTCGATCCCGCGGCCGTGGCTCCCGACGACCTCGGCCCGGCGATCCGGGACAACGCGGCCGGCTGGCCGGCTGTGCTCGGCGGCGCGGGCGCGGCCAAGCGGCCGCAGCCGGACGTCTGGTCGGCCACGGAGTACGCCTGCCACGTCCGCGACGTACACACGCTGTTCGCGGAGCGGCTGGGTCAGATGCTCGCCGACGACGGCGCGAGGTTCGCCAACTGGGACCAGGACGTCACCGCTGTCGAGGACCGCTACGACCTGCAGGACCCGGCCGAGGTCGGTCCGGCGCTGGTCGAGGCAGCGGAGCGCGTCGCGGCGGTCTACGAGTCGGTGTCGGTGTCGGACGGCGCCTGGGGCAGGCGCGGGGTGCGCAGCAACGGCACCGTGTTCACGGTGGACAGCCTCGGCCGCTACCACCTGCACGACGTCGTCCACCACCTGTGGGACGTCCGCCCGACATGAGGCACACCGAGTTCTGGAGCCGGCTCGAGCACCACCTCGGCCCCGGCTACTACAAGTCGTGGGCGGAGCAGTTCGTGATCGCCGAGCTCGGGCGACGGACACCGAAGGAGGCGCTGGACGCCGGCGTCCCGCCCAAGCAGGTGTGGGCCGCTGTCTGGCGCGCCCTCGAGCTGCCACCGAGCGAACGATGACCACCACGGCGGCCGGCACCGACGTCGTGCTGGTCCAGCGCCGGACCGTGCGTGTCCTGGTGCTCGCCCAGGCCGTCGGTGCGCTCGGGATCACGATCGGCATCGCCACGGCGTCGCTGCTCGCCCGCGACCTCTCCGGCTCGGAGAGCCTGGCCGGCCTGGCGCAGACGGCGCAGGTCCTGGGCGCCGCCGTCGCGTCGTACCTCCTCGCCCGGGTGATGTCGCGCAAGGGCCGCCGGGTCGGCCTCGCCACCGGCTACCTCGTCGGTGGAGCCGGGGGAGTGCTCGCGGTGGTCGCCGGCGCCGTCGGGTCGATGCTCCTGCTGATGGCCGGCGCCGCGCTGCTCGGCTCGGCAACGGCGGCCAACTCCGGCGCCCGCTACGCCGCCACCGACCTCGCGCCTGAGGAGAGCCGCGCCCGGGCGCTCTCGGTCGTGGTCTGGGCGACCACGATCGGTGCGGTCGTCGGCCCCAACCTCACCGGCCCGTCCGAGGCCGTCTCCAACTGGCTCGACATCCCCGAGCTCACCGGCCCGTTCGCGATCGGTGCCACCGGCATGGTGCTTGCCGCGCTCGTGGTCGGCATCCTGCTCCGTCCCGACCCGCTGCTGGTCGCCCGTGAGGTGGCCGGCAAGCCGGCGGTCGAGCCCTCCGGCACCTCCTGGGAGCGCGCGCGGGCGGCGGTGCGCGAGCGACCGGTGCTGGGATACGCCGTCGTCGGGCTCGCCGCCGCACACGCGGCCATGGTCGGGGTGATGGTGATGACCCCGCTGCACATGGAGCACGGTGGCGCCGAGCTCAAGGTCATCGGCATCGTGATCAGCGTCCACGTGGCCGGCATGTTCGCCCTGTCGCCGCTGGTCGGCATGCTCACCGACCGGATCGGGCGGGAGCGGGTGCTCGCGGCGGGCGGCGGGATCCTGGTGCTCTCCCTGCTGCTGTGCGCGTGGGCACCCGAGGGTGCCCACTGGCAGATTTTCGTGGGGCTGTTCCTGCTCGGCCTCGGCTGGTCCTTCGCCATGGTCGCCTCGTCGACGATGGTGGCCGACCACGCGCCGCTTGATGCCCGGCCCGACGTCCAGGGCGCGGCCGACCTGGTGATGGGCGTGACCGCCGCCGGGGCCGGCGCGATGGCTGGGCTGGTCGTGGGGCTGGCCGGCTACCCGGTGCTCGCGCTGGTCACCCTGGCGCTCGCCCTGTCCGTGATCGGCGCCGCGGCGCGTGCGGCATCGTTGCGCCCGTGAGCGAACTCATCGCAGACATCGCCGTGATCGGCGGCACCGGCTTCTACTCCTTCCTCGACGACGCGCGCGAGCACCCCGTCGAGACGCCGTACGGCGATCCGTCGGCACCGGTCGCCGTCGGCACGATCGCGGGCCGCTCGGTGGCGTTCCTGCCCCGGCACGGCAAGCACCACGAGCATCCGCCGCACGCGATCAACTACCGCGCCAACCTCTGGGCGCTGCGGTCCCTCGGCGTCCGCCAGGTGCTCGCTCCGTGCGCCGTGGGCGGGCTCAGCCACGACCTCGCTCCCGGCGACCTGGTCGTCCCCGACCAGCTCGTCGACCGCACCCACCGGCGCGTCTCGTCGTACGTCGAGTCCGGCGCGTGCCACCTGCCGTTCGCCGATCCCTACTGCTCCCGGCTGGGCGAGGCGGTGGTCGCGGCCGCGCCGGACGCCACTGCCGGCGGAACGATGGTGGTGATCGAGGGCCCGCGGTTCTCCACCCGCGCCGAGTCGCAGCACTACGCCGCCCAGGGCTGGGCGCTGATCAACATGACCGGCAGTCCCGAGGCGCCGCTGGCCCGAGAGATGCGGCAGTGCTACTCCGCGATCGCCCTGGTCACCGACATGGACGCCGGGCTCGAGTCGGGCGAGGGCGTGGGGCAGGAAGAGGTGTTCGCGCTGTTCCGGGCCAACCTCGCGCGGCTCAGCGGGCTGCTCAGCGACGTGATCGCCTCCCTCCCGTCGCCGGACGGATGCACTTGTTCCACCTGGGCGGACGAAGTGGAGCTCACCTACGAGATCCCTGGCCCGGCATGAGGGTGCTGATAACCGGCTCCGCGGGCTTCATCGGCGCTGCGGTCGCCCGAGCCCTCGAGGCCGACGACCACGAGGTGGTCCGGGTCGACCTGATGCTCGAGCAGGCGCACGGGTCGGATCCGGCGCCGGAAGGCACGCACCTGCTCGACGTGCGCGACGCAGGTGCCTGGACCGGCCTGCTCCGGGGAGTGGACGCGGTCTGCCACCAAGCCGCGCTGGTGGGCGCGGGAGTGGACGTCGCCGATCTCCCGGCCTACGCCTCGCACAACGACGTCGGGACTGCTGCGCTGCTGGCGGCCGCTCACGGCGTCGGGGTCCGGCGTCTGGTTCTCGCCTCGTCGATGGTCGTCTACGGCGAGGGCCGCTATCGCTGTGCCACCCACGGCCGTCAGGCCCCGCCACCGCGCGCAAGCGCCGCGATGGACGCCGGTGACTTCGACAACCACTGCCCCGAGTGCGACGCGGTCCTCGATTGGACGGCGGTCGACGAGCGCGCACGCCTGGACCCCCGCAGCACCTACGCCGCCAGCAAGGTGGCCCAGGAGCACTACACCGCGACCTGGGCGCGACAGGCCGACGCGTCGGCGGTGGCGCTGCGCTACCACAACGTCTACGGGCCGATGATGCCGCGGGACACGCCGTACTCAGGGGTGGCGGCGATGTTCCGGTCCTCGCTCGAACGTGGACAACCCCCTCAGGTCTTCGAGGACGGTGCCCAGATGCGCGACTTCGTGCACGTCTCCGACGTGGCCAGAGCCAATGTGCTGGCGCTGGGCGTTGTGACCGATGCGCCGCCAGGTCACTTCGGCGCCTACAACGTGTGCTCCGGCCACCCGGTGAGCATTCTCGAGGTAGCCACCGAGGTCGCCCACGGTGCGAGCGGAGCCGCGCCCGAGGTCACCGGTCGCTACCGACCCGGCGACGTGCGCCACATCGTGGCGTCGCCGGAGCAGGCCCGCGCCGATCTCGGCTTCACCGCCGCGACCACACCGAAGGTGGGCTTGCGGGCGTTCGCCACCGACCCGTTGCGGGGTCACCAGGACGTGTAGAGCAGATGCTGCACGGCGATCGCGGTCCCGACCTGGAGGCCGAAGCCCCACCTGCGCCATCGCTCGGGTAGGAGCACCACCGACACGGTCAGCCAGGGCACGAACGGCAGCCAGATCCGCTCGACCTCCGACTTGCTCATCCCGGAAGCGTCCGCGAGAGCGATCGAGAGCGCCGCGGCTCCAACCAGCAGGAGCACGGGACGAGGCGACTCTCGCCGCAGCATCGCGAGGCCGGCGCCGACCAGCGGGCCGGCGCAGATCGCGAGCGCCGCCAGGTTGCCCCAGCACCAGTACGCCGTCGGGCGTTCGGAGGCCACGCCGTCGAGGTAGCGCTCGCGCAGCACCGGCAGCGCGTCCCACCAGGCGAAACCCGCAGCTGCGAACGCGAGCACCACAGCGAGCGCGACCCCGGCGGCAATCGGCAGGGGCCGCCACGAGCGCGCGGACAACAGCACGGCGACCGCGAGCAGGCCGAGCAACGGGAGCCCGTAGGACAGCAGGACGCAGGTGCCGAGCAGCAGCCCGGCCACGGTCGACCAGACGACCAGACACCCGCGCCCCGGACTCGTCGCCGCGAGCGCCAAGGCCGCAAGGCCCCAGGCGGCGGTCGCCGCGAACATCGCGTCCGCTGAGACCGCCATGAACACGGCGGCCGGCGTGAGCACCAGGAACGGCGCCGCCAACCGGGCATGCTGCTCGGCGCCGAGTGCCCGTAGCGTGACGAGCACGGCGCACGCCGTAGACGCGGCCAGTGCGGTCACCACCAACCCCGCCTCGCGGTCGCCGCCGAGCCCGATCCGGACCAGCCCGACGAAGAACAGCAACGCTCCCGGGGGATGGCCCGCCACATGCGTCACCCAGTTGTCCTCGGCGTCGTACGGGATCCGGTCCACGAAGCCGTCGAGCATCGCGCCGACGTCGTCGACATCCCGGGCCGTGGGGAGGTACTCGAACTCGTTGCCCAGCGACCGGTCGATGCCTGACGGGCCGTCGACGTACGCGAGCGCGAGCAGCCAGCCGAGGCCCACGACGTACGACCCCAGCAGCAGGCGCCGCCACGGCAGCCGGAGGGACCACTCGGCGGCGAGCAACCAGGTCAGCAGTGCGACAACGACTGCGGGAGCGGTGCCGCGTCCCCAGCCGGGTGACCAGTACCCGTGCAGCGGCGGGAACTGAGAGTGATCGTCCCGACGGGTCGCGGTGTCCCAGCCGGTCAACATCGGCACCCCGATCGCGAGGGCCACTAGCGCCGAGGTCGCCACCAGTCCTACCCACGGTGCGAGCGTCCGGCGGGACGCGTCGCGGCTCGGCATGGGCCGAGCCTACGGACGGATGTTCGGCGAGCCGACCAATCCGCATCGCGCGTGCGGACGAACCCCTTGCGAACCATTCCCTACGGATTGGAACCACATGTTCACCGTTTCTCGGCACAAGAGGACCCTGGCCGGCTTTGCCGTCGCGACCCTGGTCGCTCTCCCGCTCACCGCATGCGGGGACGACGACTCCGGCGACAGTGCCGGCAGCATGTCCTCCACCGAAGCTCCTCAGCCGGTGGCCTCCGTCGAGGCGCTCCAGGGCGAGACGACCTCGGTCAAGCTGGACAAGGGCTTCACGGATGCGCTCACGCAGCTCAAGCTCACGCCAGGTGTGGTGCTTGCTGCCAAGCTCACCCCGGACGGGTCCCTGGAGTTCCCGATCACCGGTGGAAACGTCTCGGTCTTCGAACCGGGATCGGTGCCCAACTACGTGGTGGGCCAGATCCAGCACGAGGGGTCGGGCTTCACACTCACCGGCGGTGGGACCGAGGTCACCATCGGCAACCTGAACGTCGACCCTGGGGTCTCCGTCGTCTACGGCGACGTCTTGGTGGATGACGAGCCGGTGGTGAGCAGCGTGCCGATCTTCGACCTCAACGGCAACACACTTCAGCCGCTGAGGACCGAGGGAGACACCGCGATCCTGCAGGGCTCCGAGGTGAAGATCTCCGAGACCGCGGCCGGACTGCTCAACGACACCTTCAAGACCGACGCCGTGAAGCCGGGCCTGCTGGTCGGGGTGGCGACCATCACCGTCGACGCGCAGTCCGCGTCGTAGCTCATGGGGAGTCACGCGGCGGGACAGCGAAGGTCACGGACTCGTAAGAGTTACCCCCGCCCCCGCCGCGTGGCCCCACCTACGTTGAAGGACATGCCGACCTGCGACCTGGTGCTCCCGTGTCGCGACGAGGCCGCGGCTCTCGTGGACCTGCTGCCTCGAGTGCCGCACGAGTTCGTGGTCACGGTCGTCGACAACGGCTCCTCCGACGGCACCGCTCGTGTCGCCCGGTCGCTCGGCGCGCGCGTGGTGAGCGCGTCACCCGCGGGGTACGGCGCCGCCGTCCACGCCGGGCTGCTCGCCGCCACCCAGGACCATGTCGCGGTGATGGATGGGGACGGCTCGTTCGATCCCCAAGACCTACTGGCGCTGCTCGACGACGTACGCACGGGACGTGCCGACCTGGCCGTCGGCCGGCGCCGGCCGGTCCGCCGCGGGGTGTGGCCCTGGCACGCGCGGCTCGGCAACGCGCTCGTCGTCGCCTGGCTCCGCCGCCGGATCGGGATGACAGCGCACGACATCGCACCCATTCGGGTCGCTCGCCGATCCGAACTCCTGACCCTGGACGTCCGGGACCGCAGGTTCGGCTACCCCGCCGAGATGCTGCAGAAGGCGACACTCGCCGGCTGGCGGGTCGTGGAGCGCGACGTCGCCTACCACCCGCGCGCCGAAGGAACCCGGTCGAAGGTGTCCGGCTCGGTCCTGGGGACGGTTCGGGCTGCGCGTGACTTCTGGAAGGTGCTCACCTGATGCGGGTCCTCGTGGTGGCCAAGGCGCCGGTCGCCGGGCAGGCCAAGACCCGGTTGGGCGCCGTGGTCGGCCCGCTGGCCGCAGCCCGGATCGCAGCCGCTGCGCTGGTCGACACCTTGCGGGTCGCAACCGCTGCCGCTGGTGCGTCCGGATGTCACCTCGCGCTGGCCGGCGACCTGGACGCGGCCGTCGACGGCGGTCGCATCCGGCACCTGCTCCGCGGATGGACCGTGACGCCACAGCGCGGCGAGGGTCTGGCAGAGCGCATCGTCAACGCCCACCAGGACGCGGGTCGGGGCACCGTGGTCCAGATCGGGATGGACACTCCGCAGATCACTCCCAAGTTGCTGGCCGCGGCCGGCCGTTCGTCGGAGCGCTACGACGCAGCCCTCGGCTCCGCCGATGACGGCGGCTGGTGGGTGCTGTCCCGGCGCGATCCGGCGGTGGTGCGACCGGTGGCCGGCGTCCGGATGTCGGCAGACTCGACATACGCCGACACCCGCGCGGCCCTTGAGGCCGCCGGCGCCTCGGTCGGGTCCACGGCCTCCCTGCGCGATGTCGACACCGTCGCAGACGCGCAAGCCGTGGCGCTGACGGCGCCCGATACGGAGTTCGCTCGCGCCTGGTCGGAGGTGAGCCACTGGTGACGGTCAGCGCGGGATCCCATGTTCTGCTCCGACTCGAGGAGTGGGACCGACCGGCCGACAATGACGACCACGGTCTGCTGGCGTTGTGCGACGGGCCGACGCTGGACATCGGCTGCGGGCCCGGACGTCTCACGGCCGCCCTCGCTGAGCGCGGTCAGGTCGCGCTCGGCATCGACGTGGTCGGCGCTGCGGTCGGGCTGACCCGCGGACGTGGGGGCGCCGCCCTCCGCCGTGACGTCTTCGAAGTCGTCCCCGGCGAGGGCCGCTGGCGCACTGCCCTGCTAGCCGACGGCAACGTGGGCATCGGGGGCGACCCTGTCGCGCTGCTGCGCCGCGTCCGCGGGCTCCTCGATCCGCGCGGTCGCGTGGTCGTTGAGCTCGACCCCGACGACTGCGGGGTCCGGACGGGATGGGCAGCCGTGGTGGCCGACGGCGTGAGCACGGATCCGTTCCGCTGGTCGACCGTCGGCGCCGACGCGATCGGCGACGTCGCTACCCGCGCAGGCCTGGCGTTGACGAGCGTGCAGCGGCACGGGCGACGCCGCAGCGCCCTCCTCGAGGAGTCTCGATGAAGGTCCCGGCGCCAGAAGATTTCCCGTCACGGCTACGCAGCGCGGCGGTCGCCGCGCGAGTGGGTGTCTGGCTCGGCGCCTGCTTCGGGGTGTGCTTCCTCACCGGCCTGCTGAGCCACTACGCGCAGAACCCGACCCAGCCGGTGCCGTTCCCGACCAGTCCGTCGTGGGGCTACCGGCTCACCCAGGGCGTCCACATCCTGTCCGGGATGGCCGCCGTACCACTGCTACTGGTGAAGCTCTGGACCGTCTACCCGCGGCTCTACCTGCGCCCCGCGAAGGGTCTGCGTCGGCTCGCGGTGGATCTGCTCGAGCGAGCCTCGATCGGTGTGCTGGTCGCAGCGGCGATCTTCCAGCTGGCGACCGGGCTGGCGAACGCCACCCGGTGGTATCCCTGGGACTTCTCCTTCCGGAGCACCCACTACGCCCTCGCCTGGGTCGCGGTCGGTGCCCTGCTCGTGCATATCGCGGTGAAGCTTCCGATCACCCGCGACGTGCTCCGCGGCGACGTCGAAGACGTCGAGCACGACCGCGCGAGCGCGACCGAGCCCGGTGTGCTGAGCCGGCGCGGCCTGCTGCGCACCACCTGGGCCGCCGCGGCGGTTGCCGTCGTCGCCAACGCCGGGGCGTCGGTGCCGCTCCTGCGCAAGGTCTCGGTGTTCGCGGTGAACTCGGGGACCGGCCCGATGGGCATACCGATCAACAAGACGGCCGCCGCTGCGAAGGTCAGCGCCTCGGCGACCTCGGCCGACTACCGCCTGGTAGTCGTGTGCGGCGAACGCTCAGTGCGGATGACCCGGGGAGAGCTGGTAGCGATGCCCCAGCACGCCGAGGACCTGCCGATCGCTTGCGTCGAGGGCTGGAGCGCGGGTGGCACCTGGACCGGCGTACGCCTGCGCGACCTGCTCGCGCTGGTCGAGGCGCCGTCCGGATCCGACGTGCTGGTCACCTCGCTGCAGGAAGAGGGAGCGTTCCGCGACTCCACGCTGCCGGCCAACTTCGCGGATGACGAGCGCACGCTGCTGGCGCTGACCCTGGACGATGAGCCCCTGTCCCTCGACCACGGCTACCCCTGCCGGGTGATCGCCCCGAACCGGCCAGGCGTCCTCCAGACCAAGTGGGTGGCTCGGCTGGAGGCGCTCACATGATCCGGGTGCTGCTCGCGGGCCTCGGCGCCGCCGCGGGTGGGTACGGCGGCTGGCTGCTGCTGTCGCGGCAGGACACCGACCAGGTGCTCGACGCCGGGCTCTGGCTGGTCTCCGGGGTGCTCGTGCACGACCTGGCGATCAGCGCGCTCGTGCTGGTGGCCGCCGTGGCAGTCGGTCTGCTGGCCCGCCCCGCGCGCGCACCAGCCGCCGCGGCGTTGCTGGTGCTCGGGTCGCTGACCTTGGTGGCGTTCCCGATGCTCGGCCGATTCGGGGAGCGCTCCGACAACCCGACCCACCTCGACCGCCCCTATCTTGCGACCTGGCTGGTGCTTGTCGCCGTGACGGTTGGCATCGTGGTGGTTGCGGCACTTGTTCGTGCCCGCAACAAGGAGGACTGAGATGGCACAGGTGCTCGTGGTCGATGACGACCTGACCGTGCGGGAGGTTGTCGTGTCCTACCTGCGTGCGGCGGGGCACGAGGTGACCGAGGCGAGCGACGGCGAGTCGGCCCTCGCCGAGATGACGGTGCACGAGCCGCACATCGTCGTACTGGATCTGATGCTGCCCGGCATCGACGGTCTGGAGGTGTGCAGGCGGGTTCGCGACACGAGTCAGGTCCCGGTGATCATGCTGACGGCGCTCGGTGATGAGCAGGACCGAGTACTGGGCCTTGAGGTCGGCGCCGACGACTACGTGACCAAGCCGTTCAGCCCCCGCGAGCTGGTACTCCGCGTCGACTCCATCCTCCGCCGGGCCGCCGATCCGTCGGTCGACCTGCCGGAGCTGCTGGTCGACGGCGACCTGGTCGTGGACCACCTCAAGCGAGAGGTCACACTCGCCGGGCGCCCACTGGCGTTGACCGCGCGGGAGTACGACCTCGCGCGATTCTTCCTCGCCCACCCCGACAAGGCGTGGCCTCGCGAGGACCTGCTGCGGGAGGTGTGGGGGTGGACTGTCGGCGACCAGTCGACTGTGACAGTCCACGTCCGCCGACTGCGCGAGAAGATCGAGACCGACCCCACCAACCCCATTCGGCTGGTCACCGTGTGGGGTGTGGGCTACCGCTGGGAGTCCATCGATGAACGGTGATCAGTTCGAGATCCTGGTGACGGCGGCCGTCTCGGCCGTGACCGTCGGCCTGGTCGGGCTCGGCGCGGGATACCTCGTGCGTCGGCGATCGTTGCTCTGGCAGTTCGGGCTGGTCGCCGCCGTCGCGGTACTGGCGGTGCTGGCCGGTGTCCTCGCCATCGCCCGCCGGATGTTCCTCTCGCGGCACGATCTCGAGGTCGTCACGCTGGTGACGCTGATGGCGGGGGCGATCGCGCTGGTCGTGGCGTTGGCGCTCGGCGTCGCGCTGGTGCGGTGGTCCCACTCGTTGCGTGAGGACGTGCGCCGGGTGGGCGCGGGCGACGAGCCGGCCGGGCGCGCTCGTGGTCCCCGCGAGTTCCAGGTGTTGTCGGCCGAGCTGGCCACCGCCAACCGACGGCTGGCTGAGTCGCGGGCTCGCGAGTCGCGTCTCGAGACATCGCGCCGGGAGCTGGTCTCGTGGGTCTCCCACGACCTGCGTACGCCGTTGGCCGGGATGCGGGCGATGAGCGAGGCCCTCGAGGACGGACTGGCCGCAGATCCCGAGCGCTACCACCGCCAGATCACCGCCGAGGTCGATCGGATGACCAGGATGGTCGACGACCTCTTCGAGCTGTCCCGCGTGCAGGCCGGGAGCCTCCGGATCGCGCCCGAGCGGGTGCCGGTCGGCGACCTGGTGAGCGAGGCGATCGCCGGGGCCGACCCGGTCGCCCGGGCCCACGGGATCCGCCTCGACGGAGCCGTGGAGGCCGGGCTGCAGGTCACGGCCGACCCGGCGGCGATGTCGCGAATCCTCGACAACCTGATCATGAACGGCATCCGGCACACGCCCTGCGACGGCCTGGTGGAGATCCACGCCCGCGGGGTCACGGGCGGGGTCGAGCTGAGCGTCACCGACGGGTGTGAGGGGATCCCGGACGCCGAGCGGGCCCGTGTCTTCGACCTGGCGTGGCAAGGCGCGGCCGCGCGGACGCCACAGCACTCTGGCGAACCCACTGCGCGGGCCGGCCTCGGCCTGGCCATCGTCAAGGGCATCGTCGAGGCGCACGAGGGCCAGGTCGAGGTGGTCAATGTTCCCGAGGCCGTCGACCGGGGTTGTCGGTTCGTGGTCCGGCTGCCGGCCTGAGCCGACACGCCGACACGCCGACACGCCGACACGCGCCGGGGATACCCGTTTCGAACAGACGTTCGGGCTAGGTTTTGTCCACAGGCACGACGCATGGCGAGGTTCTCCACAGCAAGGCTCACCGCTGATCAGGCGGTGTCGGTGGCTCGCCCTAGCGTCGCCGACGTGCCTAAACAACGACGAGCAAAGGACTCAGCAATGGCTGGTGGAGATCGCGACAAGGCCCTCGACGCCGCACTGCTCAACATCGAGAAGCAGTACGGCAAGGGCTCGGTGATGCGCCTCGGTGACGAGACGCGCGCCCCCCTGGAAGTCATCCCGACCGGGTCGATCGCCCTCGACGTGGCGCTGGGCCTTGGCGGCCTGCCCCGCGGCCGGGTGGTGGAGATCTACGGGCCCGAGTCCTCGGGCAAGACGACGGTCGCCCTGCACGCGGTGGCCAACGCCCAGTCCGCCGGCGGCATCGTCGCGTTCATCGATGCCGAGCACGCGCTCGACCCCGACTACGCCAAGGCGCTCGGTGTCGACACCGACGCGCTGCTGGTCTCCCAGCCCGACTCCGGTGAGCAGGCGCTCGAGATCGCCGACATGCTGATCCGCTCCGGCGCGCTCGACCTGATCGTGATCGACTCGGTGGCCGCTCTGGTGCCGCGGGCCGAGATCGAGGGCGAGATGGGCGACAGCCACGTCGGCCTCCAGGCCCGGCTGATGAGCCAGGCGCTGCGCAAGATGACCGGTGCCCTCAACAACTCCAAGACCACGATGATCTTCATCAACCAGCTGCGCGAGAAGATCGGCGTGATGTTCGGCTCGCCCGAGACCACCACGGGCGGCAAGGCCCTGAAGTTCTACTCCTCGGTGCGGCTCGACGTACGCCGGATCGAGACCCTCAAGGACGGCACCGACATGGTCGGCAACCGGACCCGGGTCAAGGTCGTGAAGAACAAGGTGGCGCCGCCGTTCAAGCAGGCCGAGTTCGACATCATGTACGGCAAGGGCATCAGCCGCGAGGGCGGCCTGATCGACGTCGGGGTCGATGCCGGCCTGGTCCGCAAGGCGGGCGCTTGGTACACCTACGAGGGCGACCAGCTCGGCCAGGGCAAGGAGAACTCCCGGACCTTCCTCAAGGACAACCCCGACCTGGCCAACGAGCTGGAGAAGAAGATCCTCGAGAAGCTCGGGGTCGGTCCGCAGGTCGACGCTCCCGAGGGTGCATCCGACGAGCTGTCCGATGAGCCGATCGGTGTCGACTCCTTCTGACGCGGCGCCCTACGGGCTGATCGGGCACATCCGGGTCAGTCCGGGGCGACGCACGGAGCTCGCCGCGATTCTCGCCGAGGGGAGCGGCGAGATGCCGGGGTGTCTGTCCTACGTGGTCGCAGAGGACCTCACCGACCCCGACGCATTGTGGGTCACCGAGGTGTGGAGCGACCAGGCGGCTCACCGAGCCTCCCTCGAGCTGCCGGAGGTGCAGGAGGCGATCGGACGCGGTCGCCCCCTGATCGTCGAGTTCGACGCGTTCCACGAGACCCGCCCGATCGGGGTCTCCTCGTGACCTGGCAGGGCGACGTCCGGCTCGGGGTCGAGGCCTGGACCGGCGGCGCGCCGCCACCCGAGGACAGCGAGGCCGTCGGACCCGATGCCGACGCGGAGGCGGTGGCCCGCAAGATCCTGCTCGACCAGCTGACCGGCCGGGCCCGGAGCCGCAAGGAGCTCGCCGACCGGCTGGCCAGCAAGGACGTGCCCGCCGAGATCGCGTCCGCGCTGCTCGACCGGTTCGAGGAGGTCGGGCTGATCGACGACGAGGCGTTCGCGCGCCTCTGGATCACCGATCGGCAGCGCCGGAAGGGGCTGGCGTCGCGGGCCCTGTCTCAGGAGCTTCGCCGCAAGGGCGTTGCCGACGAGGTGGTCCGCGAAGCACTCGACGAGGTGGAGCCGGGGGCCGAGGAGGCCGCGGCCCGCGAGCTGGTGCGCAAGAAGCTACGCACCATGACTCGAGTCGATGACACGGCCGCCATCCGGCGGCTGGTCGGGATGCTGGCCCGCAAGGGCTACCCGTCGGGCCTGGCGTTCTCCGTGGTTCGCGACGAGGTCCGTGCCGCTGGGCGAGAATGCGGGGATGACCGCTGACGCTCCCGTGCATGTGGTCGTCCATGACGGCGACCGCCAGCACAGCGGCGTGGCACACGCGGGGGAGTCCTGGGCGGTGGCCGCCCGCCGGACCGTGGCGAGCATGCACGACGACCCGTTCCCGCTGGACCTCTCTGCCGAGATCAAGCACTTCGCGATCGACCGCGACACCAAGGTCGCGCTCCGCGCGATGGGTCGCGGTGACCTGCCCGACCTGCTCCGCTGGCGCACCGCCGAGCACGTGATGAAGTGGTGGGTGCGGGACGGGCCGCCGACCGCGGAGGAGATCGAGGAGCGCTACGGACCGCGCATCGACGGGATGGCGCCGACCCGGATGTGGGTGACCGAGGTCAACGGGCGGTCGGTCGGTTTCGTGCAGGACTACGTCATCGGTGACTACCCCGACTACGCCGTGCTCTGCCCGGACCCCAAGGCCATCGGGGTCGACTACGCGATCGGCGACCAGGAGTGGACCGGCCGCGGCCTCGGCGCGCGGGCGTTGTGGGCGTGGATGCTGCGGGCCCGGCGACGGTTCCCGGACGCCACGTCGTACTTCGCTGCCCCCGACCACCGCAACCGCGGATCGCTCCGGGTGCTGGCCAAGGTCGGCTTCACCGAGGGTGTGTGGTTCGACGAGACGAACGACGACCGCACCGACACCCACGTCGGGTGCACCCTCGACGTTCCGACCGTGCTCGGGTGAGGTCGGGCCGGCAGGCTCTAGGGTCGGACCCGTGAGCATCCTGCGCCTGCCTGACGGTCCGGTCGACCTCGCAGCCATCGAGACCGACGCCGCCCCTGGATTCGACGGCAAGAAGGCCGACGGCAAGGAGGCCCTCGCGGCGATGGGGGACGAGCTGGCCGAGCTCCAGGAGCGGCTGTTCGCCGAGGGGAGATCCGGTGGACGGCGACGGATCCTGCTGGTGCTGCAGGGCATGGACACCTCGGGCAAGGGCGGCACCCTGCGGCGCACGGTCGGGCTCGTCGACCCGCAGGGCGTGCGCATCTCCTCGTTCAAGGCACCGACCGAGGAGGAGCGTTCCCACGACTTCCTGTGGCGGATCCGCCGGGCTCTTCCCGACCCGGGATATATCGGGGTCTTCGACCGCTCCCACTACGAGGACGTGCTGATCGCTCGGGTCCGCGAGCTGGCGCCGGCGGGGGAGATCGAGCGCCGATACGGCGCGATCAACGAGTTCGAGCAGGAGCTCGCGGCGGACGGCACCACGGTCATCAAGTGCATGCTGCACATCTCGGCCGACGAGCAGAAGGCGCGGCTGCTGGCCCGCCTCGACGACCCGACCAAGCACTGGAAGTTCAACGCCGGAGACCTCGACGAGCGCGCGTTCTGGCCGGCCTACCGCGCGGCGTACGAGGTCGCGCTTGAGCGCACCAACACCGAGCACGCGCCGTGGCACGTGATCCCCGCCGACAAGAAGTGGTTCCGCGACCTGACCGTCGGCGGCCTGCTGCTCGACGCGCTCCGAGGCATGGAGCTGACCTGGCCGACGGCCGACTTCGACGTCGAGGAGCAGCGCCGGCGGCTGGTGCAGGAGGATCCGATCCGTTGATCCCCACGGTCGCGGTCACCCGCTACGTCACGCCGCTACGCGAGGGCGGCAGCCTGCCCGGCGTCGTCGAGGGCGACGACCTGGGCACCTACGTGTGCAAGTTCCGCGGGGCCGGGCAGGGTGCTCGGGTGCTGGTCGCCGAGATCATCGTGGGTGAGCTGGCCAGAAGGATCGGGCTCAACACCCCGCGCCTCGTGGCGCTCGAGCTCGATCCGGAGATCGCGCGCTACGAGGCCGACGAGGAGGTGCAGGACCTGCTCAACGCCAGCGCCGGACTCAACCTCGGCATCGACTTCCTGCCCGGCTCCTTCGGGTACGACGGTGAGCTGCCCGGCGACGGCCCCGAGGCCGCCCGAGTCGTCTGGCTCGACGCGCTGTGTGCCAACGTCGACCGGACCTGGCGCAACCCCAACTTGCTGGTCTGGCACGGCGAGCTCTGGGTCATCGACCATGGCGCCAGCCTCTACTTCCACCACGGATGGGCCGGTGGGATCGGCGATCCCCAACGCTTCGCCGGGCAGCCGTGGGACCCCGCCGACCACGTGCTGCTCGACCAGGCGCGTGGGCTGGGTGATATCGATGAGGAGCTGACCGCTCGGATCGACGAGGCCGCACTCACGGAGATCGTCGCGGATGTGCCGGACGCCTGGCTGGAGCCACTTCCCGGCGCGGAGTCGGCAGACGCCCAGCGCGAGGCGTACGTCGACTTCCTGACCGCCCGGCTGCGCACCCGAGCCTGGCTTCCCGGTTTCGAGACAGGCGCTTCACGCCTTCCTCAACCAGCGGAGGAATCGTGAAGCAGCCCTACCAGTACGTCGTGCTTCGCTGCGTGCCCCGCGTCGACCGCGAGGAGTTCGTCAACGTCGGCGTGGTGCTCTACTGCGAGGCCGCCACTTACCTCGACGCGCGCTGGAGCGTCGACGCCGACCGGCTGCGCGCTCTCGACCCGCAGGTCGACGTTGACCAGGTCTGCGAGGCGCTGACCTTCGTCCAGGGCGTGTGTGCCGGCCACGAGCGCGCGGGAGCGGCCGCCCGCGCACCGATGGGCCAGCGGTTCGGGTTCCTCAAGGCGCCGCGCAGCACCATGCTCCAACCCGGACCGGTGCACGGCGGCGTCACCACCGACCCCGCCCGCCAGCTCGAGCATCTCCTCGAGCGCTTCGTCGGCTGACGGTCAGACGGGGACCAGCTCGACCGCGCCCACGGCGTAGCGGGCCAGCACCGTGCGGGCCACCTCGGGGTGTGCGCCCATCGGCTCGGACACCGCGATCGCACCGGCCTCGAGCGCCAGCTCGGTGGCCCGGTCGACCATCGGTCCGGGGGTCAGGAACAGCGAGGCGACGGCGATGTGCCGGCGACCCTCGTTGCGGAACGCGCGGACCGCCTCGCCGGTTGCCGGGGGCGCGCTGGCGGCGTACGCCGCGGTGACGGGCAGCTTGTGGTGGGTGCCCCACAGGCGAGCCAGCCGGGCGACAGCCTGGTTGGCCAGCGGGTCGGTCGACCCGTCGGCGGCGAGCACCAGTGCGTCGAGCTCGCGGATCCGGGAGGCCGCGAGCGCCTCGCGCATCCGCACGTCGAGGACCTCGAGGAAGCAGGCCTCGAGGCCGAGCGTGGCGGTCACCCGGATCCGCAGGTCCGGGTAGCGCGACGTTGCCTCGGCGATGGCCTCGGACACCTCGGTCGGCGGCGGGTCGCTGAGCAGCAGCGGTACGACGACGACCTCGTCGTAGCCGGCCTTGACCAGCCTGTCGACGACCTTCTGGAACTCGGGCCTGGACTTCTCCAGGTATGCCCTCTCCACGCGCAGGTCAGGACGTTGCGACTTCACCTCGTCGACCAGTGCGGTGACGGTCCGTGCGGACCGTGGGTCACGGCATCCGTGAGCCAGGGCTACCAATGCAGGGGCGGCCATCAGAGAGGCCTCCTCTCGTGCTTTCTCCGGGGGATCGGAACCGACCACGCTGTCGGCTGGGCATTGCTGGATCTATTGGTGTTGCTCATGAGTGGATCCCGCACTCGGTCTTGTTGGTGCCGGCCCAGCGCCCGCTGCGCGGGTCCTCGCCGGGAGCGACGCGTCGGGTGCACGGCCAGCAGCCGATGGAGGGGTAGCCGTCGTAGACCAGCGGGTTGACCAGTACGCCGTTCTCGGCGATGTACCGCTCCACCTGCTCGTCGGTCCACCGGGCGAGCGGCGAGACCTTGACCTTGCCCTTCTTGGCGTCCCAGCCGATGACCGGGGCGATCACCCGGTTGTGGGTCTCGGCCCGGCGCAGCCCGGTGGCCCAGGCGTCGTACTCGGCCAACGCGTCGGTCAGCGGCTGCACCTTGCGCAGTGCGCAGCAGAGGTCGGGGTTGGTCTTGTAGAGGTCCGTGCCGTGCGCGGCGTCCTGCTCGGCGACGGTCTGCTTCGGTGTGATGGAGATCAGGTTGACGTCGAGCGTCGCCTCGACCGCGTCGCGGGTGCCGATCGTCTCGACGAAGTGGTAGCCGGTGTCCAGGAACACCACGTCGACGCCGGGCACCACCTTGGCGGCCAGGTCGGCGAGCACGGCATCGCCCATCGACGAGGTGATGCAGAAGCGATCGCCGAACGTGGCTGCCGCCCACTCGATGATGTGCTCGGCCGGCGCCAGCTCGAGCTCGGCTCCCCAGTGGGACACGAGCTCGCGGAGCTCCTCGGGCGAGCGGCCCTCGGTGCGGATGCCGCGGTTGTGGCGGGCGTCGTTGGTCGTGGAGGTAGTCATGACGACGCCCCGTTCGGCCGCACGAGGCCGAGCATCTTCAGCGTGAACGCGCGCAGGCATGATCGGCACTCCCACGACCCGTGGGCAGCCTCGTGCGGCCACAGGTTCTCGTCCCCGCAGTAGGGGCAGTGGAAGGGGGTCGCGCGTTCGGAGGTCATGCCGTTTCCAACGCCCTGTCCCCGCGGAGCAATTCCTCTTCGGCGCGGGCGGCCCAGGTCGCGAAGCTCTCCCCGTCGTCGACGCGGTCGGCGAGGTAGTTCTGCACGATGTTGGTGATGTAGTCGTCCAGTCCGGCGCTGGTGACCTTGTGGGCGCGCAGCTTGCGACCGAAGTTGGCCTGCAGCCCGGTCGCCCCGCCGAGGTGCACCTGGAAGCCCTCGACCTGCTCGCCGTCGTGCATCACCAGCTGGCCCTTGAGGCCGATGTCGGCGACCTGGGTGCGCGCGCAGGCGTTGGGGCAGCCGTTGACGTTGACGGTGATCGGGGTGTCGAGGTCCGGGAAGCGGCGCTCGAGCTCGTCGACCAGGTCGCGGGCGCGGTCCTTGGTGTCGACGATGGCGAGCTTGCAGAACTCGATGCCGGTGCAGGCCATCGTGTTGCGCCGCCACGCGGACGGACGCCCGGACAGGCCGATCTGGTCGAGCCGGTCGAGCAGCGCGTCGACCCGCGCCGGGTCGACGCCGATCAGCACGATCTTCTGGTACGGCGTCAGGCGGGCACCGGCGACGCCGAACTCCTCGATGGCGTCCGCGAGCTGCACCAGCAGGGAGCCGGACACCCGGCCGACGGTGGGCGCGATCCCGACGTAGAGCTTGCCGTCCTTCTGGGTGTGTACGCCGATGTGGTCGCGGTGCCCGGTGGGCGACTCGGGGGAGGCGTTCCGGACCAGCTTGCGGTCGAGGTACTCGTTCTCGAGCACCTCGAGGAACTTCTCACCGCCCCAGTCGGCCACCAGGAACTTCAGGCGGGCTCGGGAGCGCAGCCGCCGGTAGCCGTAGTCGCGGAAGATGCCGGCCACGCCGGCCCAGGCGTCCGCGACCTCGTCGATCGGGATCCAGACGCCGAGCTTGGCGGCCAGCATCGGGTTGGTCGACAACCCACCGCCGACCCACAGGTCGAAGCCGGGGCCGAGGTCGGGGTGCACGGTGCCGACGAAGGACACGTCATTGATCTCCGGGGCCACGTCGTGGCTCGGGTGACCGGTGAGCGCGGTCTTGAACTTGCGCGGCAGGTTCGAGAACTCGGGGTTGTTGATGTAGCGGCGCCTGATCTCGTCGAGCGCGGAGGAGCCGTCGATGATCTCGTCCGCCGCGACGCCGGCGACCGGCGAGCCGAGGAACGGCCGCGGCGAATCGCCACAGGCCTCGATGCTGCTCAGCCCGGCGTCGTCGAGCCGCTGCCAGATCTCCGGCACGTCCTCGATCCGGATCCAGTGGAACTGGATGTTCTCCCGGTCGGTCACGTCGGCGGTGTCGCGCGCGAAGTCGACGCCGATCTGGCCGAGAGCTCGTACGGCGTTGGCGTCGAGCAGCGCGCCGTCGGAGCGGACCCGCATCATGAAGAACTCGTCGTCGAGCTCCTCCTCCTCGAGCATCGCGGTCTTGCCGCCGTCGAAGCCCGGGGCGCGCTGGGTGTAGAGGCCCATCCATCGGAAGCGGCCGCGCAGGTCGGCAGGGTCGATCGAGGCGAAGCCTCGCTTGGAGTAGATGTGCAGGATCCGGTCACGGACGTTGAGCGGGTCGTCGTCCTTCTTGGACTGCTCGTTCTTGTTGAGCGGCTCGGTGTACCCGAGCGCCCACTGACCCTCGGCCCGTTTGGGGCGGGGGATCTCGGTGTGGGCCGCTGGCTTGGCCTGGAAGCGCAGATCGGGCATGAGGAAAAGTGGTCCTTCGCTGAGGTGCCGCGCGCGACATTGGGCGCGGGAAGGGAACTGACCTGAGGCGTTTCAGCGGGGCCGACACATCATGCTGCGGGTGCGCCCGAGATCTACGTGGCGCCGAGCCACGAGATGCGCATGCGTTGCAGCACTGACCATGTCAAGGAGTCTCAAGCCTCGGACTTGCTTGCCACAAACTGGAATCTCATGAAGTGAGATGCGCTGCCACGATATGAGACGGAACGTTCGTTCTCCGACTGGGAAGGCGACGCCGATGCGGTCCAGGTCACATCCCGCGGCACGTCGGTCGGGTGTAGCGCCACCCCGGTGCCGAGGTTCTAGTCTGTCGCCATGACCGACGCGCTCGCCAGAACCACCAGCTCCGCATACCAGCAGGCACTCGAGGTGATCGCCTCGGTCGAACCCCGGATCGCCGAGGCGACCCGGCAGGAGCTGATCGACCAGCGGGGGTCGCTCAAGCTGATCGCGAGCGAGAACTACGCCTCGCCGGCGGTGCTGCTCACGATGGGCACCTGGCTCAGCGACAAGTACGCCGAGGGCACGATCGGGCACCGCTTCTACGCCGGCTGCCAGAACGTCGACACGGTCGAGACGATCGCCGCCGAGCACGCCCGTGAGCTGTTCGGCGCGCCGTACGCCTATGCCCAGCCGCACTCGGGCATCGACGCCAACCTGGTCGCCTACTGGTCGATCCTGGCGCACCGGATCGAAGGCCCGTGGCTGGAGAAGGCCGAGAAGAAGAACGTCAACGAGCTGACCGACGAGGACTGGGAGTCGCTCCGCCACGAGTTCGGCAACCAGCGGCTGCTCGGGATGTCGCTCGACGCCGGCGGCCACCTCACCCACGGCTTCCGGCCCAACATCAGCGGCAAGATGTTCCACCAGCAGCAGTACGGCACCGACCCGGAGACCGGTCTGCTCGACTACGACGTCGTCAGGGCCAAGGCGAAGGAGTTCAAGCCGCTGGTGATCGTGGCCGGCTACTCGGCGTACCCACGCCGGGTGAACTTCGCCAAGATGCGCGAGATCGCCGACGAGGTGGGCGCGACGCTGATGGTCGACATGGCGCACTTCGCGGGCCTGGTCGCGGGCAAGGTCTTCACCGGCGACGAGAACCCCGTTCCGCACGCCCACATCACCACGACCACGACCCACAAGTCGCTGCGCGGGCCGCGCGGTGGGCTGGTGCTCGCCCAGCCGGAGTACGCCGACTCGGTCGACCGTGGCTGCCCCATGGTGCTCGGCGGGCCGCTCTCGCACGTGATGGCCGCCAAGGCGGTGGCACTCGCCGAGGCCCGTCAGCCGGAGTTCCAGACCTACGCGCAGGCCATCGCCAACAACGCGCAGTCGCTCGCCGAGGGTTTCCTCAGCCGCGGCGCGAAGCTCGTGACCGGCGGCACCGACAACCACATCGTGCTGCTCGACGTCTCGTCGTTCGGCATCACCGGCCGGCAGGCCGAGTCGGCGCTGCTCGATGCCGGCGTCGTCACCAACCGCAACTCGGTGCCCAGCGATCCCAACGGCGCCTGGTACACCTCCGGCGTCCGGCTCGGCTCGCCGGCACTCACCACGCGCGGGTTCGGGCACGACGAGTTCGACACGGTGGCCGAGCTCATCGTGCACGTGCTGCAGAACACCCAGCCCGGCACCAACAAGGCCGGCGCACCGTCGAAGGCGACCTACACCCTCGCCGAGGGTGTTGCGCAGAAGGTCCGGGATGCCTCGGCGGAGCTGCTGGACAAGCACCCGCTCTATCCCGGGCTCGAGCTCGCTTGATCGGTAGGGCGCGGGCGGTCATCGGCGTCCAGCTCTTCCTCGGCACAGCGGTCCTGGTGCTCGCCGGCATCGGGTACGCCGGCGAGCGCGACGCTCTGGTGGTGGTGGCCGTGGTGCTGGTCGCGTCGATCGGGCTGAGCCAGGTGCTGCCGGGGGTGTTGTCGGTGCTGCTGATCCGGCGCGGCCGGCACAGCGCGGCGCTGCTCGTGTCGGGCGCCGCCGCGTTCGTGCCGGGCGCGATGATCGTGTTTCTCACCCTGACCAGCCAGCCGAAGCCTTCGGCCATCCTCCTGGTGCTGTTCGGCCTGGTCCTGGCCGGGCTGGGCTTCCATCAGCTCGTTGTGCGCTCCCGGCTGGCCTGACGCCTCGTCGGTCAGCCGATCCAGCGGTACTCCATCTCCGGGCGGCCGCTGCCGCCGTACCGCGGCTGACGCTCGGCCTGGCCGGCGTCGGCGAGGTGCTCGAGGTAGCGCCGGGCGGTGACCCGGGACGCGCCGACGGCCTCACCGGCTTCTGTGGCGGAGAGCGCCGAGCCGGCCGTCCGCAATGCCTCGACCACCTGCCGCATCGTCTCCGCGCTCATCCCCTTGGGCAGGCCACCGCCGGCCGGCGACCGGAGCGACCCGAAGAGCCGGTCGACCTCGTCCTGCACCACCTGGTCGGGGCTGGCTGCCAGGCGGGCGCGGTAGTCGGCGTACTGCCGCAGCTTGGCGCTGAAGGTGGCGAACGTGAACGGCTTGAGCAGGTAGAGCACCACGCCGTGGGCCACGGCGTGCCGCACCACCTCGGCGTCGCGGGCGGAGGTCACGGCGATCACGTCGGCGACCCGGCCGGACGCACGGAGCTTGGGCAGCAGGCCCAGGCCGTGCCCGTCGGGGAGATGGAGGTCGAGCAGGATCAGGTCGACCCGCTCGTCCGCCGCCAGGAACCGGGCCGCATCGCCGGCCGAGCGGGCGATGCCCGCGACCTCGAACCCCTCCACGCGCGAGGTGTACGCCGCGTGCGCCTCCGCCGCCACCTCCTCGTCCTCGACGACCAGTACCCGAACGGTCACGACGACTCCGATCCGGCACCGACCGGTGCGCGCAGGGTCACGGTGAACTCGGCGCCGCCCAGCGGGGACTCGGCGATCGTCACCTCGCCGCCGTACCGGTGCGCGAGCCGGCCGACCAGGGCCAACCCGATCCCGCGACCGCCGTCGTCAGTCGCCGCCTTGGTGCTCCAGCCGATCTCTTGTGCGTGCCGGGCCTGGTCGGGGGACAAGCCCGGTCCGCTGTCGCCGACCACGACCCGCAGCTCGGCGTCGTCGCCCTCGAACCGGACGACGACCCGGCGCTCGGCGCGCCCGGTCACCGCGTCCATCGCGTTGTCCACGAGGTTGCCGACCACGGTCACCAGGTCGCGCGCGGGAAGGTCGTCGCCAGCCCCTGGGAGCTCGCCCTCGATGCCCAGGTCGATGCCGCGCTCGGCCGCCTGCGCCGTCTTGCCGAGCAGCAGCGCCGCCAGCACGGGGTCGCCCACCGCGCCGACGACGCGGTCGGTGAGCTGCTGGGCCATCCGCAGCTCGTCGGTCGCGAACGCGACGGCGTCACCGGGCCGGCCCATCTCGATCAAGGAGACCACCGTGTGCAACCGGTTGGCCGCCTCGTGGTTCTGCGAACGCAGGCTGTCGGTCAGCCCGCGGACGACGTCGAGCTCGCCGGTCACCGAGCGCAGCTCGGTGTGGTCGCGCAGGGAGACGACCGCACCGACCTCCTGGCCCTGCCACGACGCCGGCGCCGAGCTGACCACGAGCACCCGGTCGCCGGCCACGTAGACGTCGTCGGACTCCGCGACCCGGCCGAGCGCCGCGGCCACCAGTCCGGGTGGCAGGCCGAGCTCCTGCACCCGTCGTCCGACCACGTCCTCGGGGAGATCAAGCAGCCGTCTGGCCTCGTCGTTGACCAGCTGCACCCGGCCGTCGTCGTCAAGCAGGAGGAGTCCCTCGCGGACGGCGTGCAGGACCGCGCTGTAGTACTCGTACATCCGCGCGATCTCACGCTCACCCATGCCGTGCGTGACCCGGCTCAGCCTGCGGCTGACCAGCCAGGCGCCGATCAGACCCGCCGCGAGGACGATGCCGGCGGCGAGCAGGATCAGTCCGATGTCGTCGCGCAGCTGCCGATCGATGTTCGAGACCGTGATGCCGACCGACACCAGGGCGATCACCTCGCCGGCCGCGTCGGTCACCGGCACCACGGCGCGCATCGACGGGCCGAGGGTGCCGGTGAACTGCTGGGTGAAGACCTCCCCGTCGGGTGCGTCGCCGAGGTCGCCGACGAAGTCCTGGCCGATCCGGCTCTCGACCGGGTGGGTGTAGCGGGTCCGGTCCAGCCCCATCACCACCACGAAGTCGACCGCCGCGTCCTCGCGCACCCGCTCGGCGAACGGCTGCAGCACCTCAGTGGGGTCGTCGGTGGTCACCGCGGAGACGACCGTGGGGGAGTCGGCCACCGACAGTGCGACTGCGACCACGCGGTCGGTCGCGGCGTCGCGGGCGTCCCGGCGGGCGTCGTACGCCGCGAGCGCGATCGAGGCGACGACGAGCAGCAGGACGACCAGCACCTGCAGCACCAGGATCTGGCGGGCGACGGGCATGTCGCGGGAGGCCACGTGCGAACTCTATGACCAGAACAGTGACCCGGGTCACACGCGCTCGCAGGATGCAACGTGCCGGGTGAGTGCCCGGCCCGGTCCCCAAGGAGAGCCATGAGCGCCCAGTCACCCACGCGGAGCGCCCCGCCGCGCAACCGCACCCACTACCTCTACGTCGCCGTGATCGTCGCCGTCGGCCTCGGTATCGCCGTCGGCATCGTCGCGCCGGAGTTCGCCGTCCAGCTCAAGCCTCTCGGCGAGGCTTTCGTCAAGCTGATCCAGATGATGATCCAGCCGGTCATCTTCTGCACGATCGTGCTCGGAGTCGGTTCGGTGGCCAGTGCCACCAAGGTCGGCAAGGTGGGCGGGCTCGCCCTCGGCTACTTCGTGACGATGTCGACGGTGGCCCTGGCCATCGGGATGGTCGTCGGCAACCTGCTGAATCCGGGCGACGGGCTGCGGGTCACCGAGTCGGTCGCCGCCGCCGGCGCGGAGAAGGCGGCTGAGGGACACGGCTCGACGACCGAGTTCCTGATGGGAATCATCCCCACTTCGCTCTTCTCATCGCTCACCTCAGGCGACGTCCTGCAGACGTTGTTCGTCGCACTGCTCATCGGCTTCGCCTTGCAGGCGATGGGGCGTGCCGGCAAGCCCGTACTCACCGGAGTCGGCCACCTGCAGCGGGTCGTTTTCCGGGTGCTGGCGATGATCATGTGGGTGGCGCCGATCGGCGCCTTCGGTGCGATCGCTGCCGTCGTGGGGGAGACCGGCGTCGATGCCTTGAAGAGCCTCGCGGTGCTGATGGTCGGGTTCTACGTCACCTGCGTGCTGTTCGTGTTCGTGGTGCTCGGGACACTGCTCAAGCTGATGACCGGGGTGAACATCTTCAGCCTGTTCCGCTACCTCGCCCGCGAGTTCCTCTTGATCCTGTCCACGTCCTCCTCGGAGTCGGCGCTGCCGCGGCTGATCGCCAAGATGGAGCACGCCGGTGTGGACAAGCCGACCGTCGGGGTCGTCGTACCGACGGGGTACTCGTTCAACCTCGACGGCACCGCGATCTACCTGACCATGGCGTCGCTGTTCGTCGCCGCGGCGCTCGGCGACCCGCTGAGCATCGGCCAGCAGATCTCGCTGCTGCTCTTCATGATGATCGCCTCGAAGGGCGCCGCGGGTGTCACCGGATCCGGCATGGCCAGCCTGGCGGGAGGCCTGAGCTCCCACCGGCCCGAGCTCGTCGATGGTGTTGGCCTGATCGTCGGGATCGACCGGTTCATGTCCGAGGCCCGGGCGCTGACCAACTTCGCCGGGAACTCCGTGGCGACCGTGCTGATCGGCCACTGGACCGGCGGCCTGGACCGCCCCAAGCTCGACCGGGTGCTCGCCGGTGACGACCCGTTCGACGAGACCACGATGCTCGACGACGACGAGGCCGATGTTGAGCCCGAGCCTGAGCCGGTCCGGGAGCCGCAGCCGGTGGGCGCAACGGTCTGACCTCCGTCGATCGACCCTGAGGCGCGCGGGCCCCGAGCCCGCGCGCTTCGCGGTGTACGGCGTACCTGCGGATACCGTGTCCGCATGACGGCGGAGCCTCACGAGACCGCCGCGTCTGCCCGCGTCGTGGACTGGCTGCGTCGGACGTGGACTGTCATCTGGCGGCTGATCGTGACCACCGTCAGCTCCTGTCTCCGCTACCGGGTCACCGGCCTCGCGGCGGAGGGGGCGTTCTTCGCAATCGTGTCGGTGCCACCGCTGGTCTTCGCGCTCGCCGGGGCGATCGGCTACATGTCGGACCAGTTCTCCGCTGCGGCCGTCGAGCAGGTCCGTCAGTCCGTGATCGACCTGTGCTCGACCTTCCTGACCGACAGCGCGGTCAACAAGGTGATCGTGCCGACCATGGACGACGTGCTCGACGGCGGCCGGTTCGACGTGATCTCGCTCGGGTTCGTGCTGGCGCTGTGGTCGGGTTCGCGAGCGCTCAACGTCTTCGTCGACACCATCACGATCATGCACGGCCTCGGCGGTCATCGCGGGATCATCAGGACCCGGGCGCTGTCCTTCGTGCTCTACATCCTGGCGGTGATCACCGGCGGCATCTCGATCCCGCTCGTGGTGGCCGGACCGACCTTGGTGCGGGAATGGCTGCCCGAGCGGGCCGACTTCGTGATGACGTTCTACTGGCCCGTGGTGATCGTGGTCTGCATCTGCTTCCTGGCCACGCTCTACCACGTGTCCGTGCCGGTGCGGACCAATTGGAGCTTCAACCTGCCCGGGGCGACGTTCTCGCTGGTCGCCTGGGTGCTGGGGTCCTACGTCCTGCGCTGGGTCCTCACGGTCACCGCGGCCGACTCGCGGTCGATCTACGGCCCGCTCGCCGCACCGATCGCCGTACTCATCTGGCTCTACATCGTCGCGCTCGCGGTACTGATCGGCGCGGCCGTCAACGCCGCCTTCGACACGGTCTTCCCGCAGAAGACCACCACGACCGCGCGCCTCGAGCTGATGAACCGGCTGCGCAACCGGATCTCCAAGGACCGCGCCTGACCGGATCGGGGGCGGGTGGCCGCTAGATTCGGCACGTGCATCTTGAGGGGGACCGGGAGAGCCAGGGGCTCACCAGGGGCCGGATCGCCCTCCCCGAACGGATCCGCTCGCCGTGGTGGGAGCTGAGCCGTCGGCTCCTCGCTGCACTGTTCATCCTGGTGGGGACCGTTCTCCTGGTGTGGTTCGACAAGGACGGGTACCGCGACGGCAACGACCCCCCGCTCTACGCCGTGAGCTTCACCGACGCGATCTACTACACGACCGTCACCCTGAGCACGACCGGGTACGGCGACATCGCGCCGACCAGTGATAATGCCCGGCTGATCAACGCATTCGTGATCACCCCGGCCAGGATCGCGTTCCTGGTGCTGTTGATCGGTACCACCCTCGAGGTGCTCGCCTCGCAGGGCCGCGAGATGTTCCGGGTCGCCCGCTGGAGGAAGAAGATGGGAAAGCACATCGTGGTCGTCGGCTACGGCACCAAGGGCCGCAGCGCTGTCGACACCCTCGTCAACAACGGACTCGACCGAGAGAGCATCGTCGTCGTCGATCCGCGGGAGGCGGCCAAGGCGGACGCGCACGCCGACGGCCTGGCGGTCGTCACCGGCGACGCCACCAGCCGCAGCGTGCTGCGCCGGGCCCAGGTGGAGAACGCCGACCAGGTCATCATCACGACCGACCGCGACGACTCCAACGTGCTGGCCACGCTGACCGTCCGCCAGCTCAACCCCGACGCCTACATCGTGTCCGCGGTCCGCGAGCAGGAGAACGCGCCGCTGATGCGGCAGTCCGGCGCCAACTCGGTGATCACCTCGTCCGACGCGGTCGGTCGCCTACTGGGCCTCTCCTCGCTGTCGCCGACCCTTGGCTCGGTGATGGAGGACCTGCTCACGTACGGCGAAGGCCTCGAGGTCGCCGAGCGAGACCTGCTGGTGAGCGAGGTCGGCAAGCAGCCGCAGTCGCTCCCCGACCAGGTGATCGCGGTGGTGCGCGACGAGAAGGTCTACCGCTACTTCGACCCGGTGGTCACCCAGCTGGCGCGCGGCGACCGGTTGATCGTGGTCCGGCCGGCGAAGGAGCTGCCCTGGGCGCCCCGGCCGGGGACCCACGACGAGGAGACCGCCGACGAGGATTGATCGAACAGGTGTTCGATCGTGTGAGACCCTGGGCTCCATGGGTGGCGGCTGGGGCAAGCAGGGCAGCGGGATCCCGATGTCGGAGCGAGTCCGCGTCGGCGCCGTCGCGGCGACGCTCACGCCCACGGGTGAGGTCTGTCCCTCACGGCACTGCTGGGTTGCTGACGCCGCCGACGGCTTGGGCGTGAAGCGGCCCGGTCTGCTCGTCGAGTGGCGTCAGGCCGGCGACGCCTGGGAGGGGCGGGTGGTCTACGCCGTCCGTCTCCGTCCCGGCGCCTGGCAGCTGGTCGAGGAGTGGCTGCCCGCCGCGCTGCTGACGCCCGCCTGACGATTGCTCAGACGGCGCCCTGAGAGCGCCAGTAGTCGTTGAGCGCGCCGTTGGTCTTCACGAACCACACGATCGGGCCGACGATCAGGATCACGCCCGGGAAGTACCAGAGCCCGGTGGCCGCGGAGACCGGGGCAGGCTTGCCGGCGCGCTGGTACAGACCGCCGACCTCGTTCGAGGTCAGGTAGGGCATCACGATCCCGATGAAGAAGGCCAGGATCAGAGCGATGCCACCGCCAAGGCCGTCGCCCGTGTGGCGCTTCATCTCGTCGTGCGTCATGTAGTACCAGACCAGGGCGTAGATGCCGAGGGTCACGATGGTCAGCAGGATGCAGGTCCCGGTGCTGCGGATCTTTCCCACTGGCGCTCCAGCAGCCATGGGGACCGGAGCTGCCTGGGAGTCCTGGGGGAGCGGCACCGGCGAACCCGAAGGCGCTTGGTCCTGCTCGGTGGCTCGGTGCGTCGCTTCATTCTGGTCAGACATGGTGGTCCCGGTTTCGTCTGGATGGTGGAGGCATCCGCGGATGCGGCGGTGAACCGTACCCATCGGTCCGGACCACGCGCAGGCGAACGCCGGAAGCCGTCGTAGGTCCCTATGAGAGGTTTGCCGTCATGAGTGACAAGGCGATCGTGGTGATCGGCGCCGGTCCCGGCGTCAGCGGTTCGGTGGCCCGGCGCTTCGCCCGGGACGGGTACGACGTCGGGCTGGTCGGAGTGGACCAGACCGTTCTGGAGACCTTGGCCGTCGAGCTGCGCGGCCTCGGCGTCGACGTGGAGTCGGCGGTCGTGGACATCACCGACGTACCGGCGGCGACGGCCGCGATCGCCGGCCTCGCCGAGCGGTTCGGGCGGGTCGACGTACTCCATTTCAACCCGAGCGCGTTCCGCGAGAAGGACCCGCTGCACCTCTCCGTTTCGGAGCTGCTCGACGACGTCGCTCTCGGTGTCGGGGCTCTCCTCACCAGCGTCCAGGCGGTCCGCCCGCACCTGCGCGCGGGCTCGCGGGTCACGGCGACGGGGAGCATGGCCGCGGACAAGCCCTGGAACATGGCCGCCTCGCTCGGCGTACAGAAGGCCGGCCTGCGCAACCTGGTGCGCAGCCTGGACACCACGCTGGCGCCGGACGGCATCCGCGCGGTGTCGGTGACGGTGCGAGGGTCGCTGGGCAAGGACGGACCGTTCACCCCCGAGCGGGTGGGCGAGGCGATCTACGAGGCGGCGTCCCAGAACGAGGACGACTGGCGCACCGAGGTGCCGTACGCCGGCTGACGGGCCTCGTCGCGGACGTTGCCGCACCAGCTGCAGGTCTCGCCGCGGCTGGTGGTGAAGTGCCGTCTCGCGCGGCGACACACCGTGCAGTAGGTGGTCCGCCACGTCGTCGCCCGTCCGCTCGCCATGACCCGAACGCTAGGGGTGACCACCGACAGTCATCCCCATCGAATTCGCCGATTTCTCCGCAGGCTGTCGGATCCGACCCTTGCCGTTCGTGGAGTAGGTGAGAGCCCGACACGAACAAGGAGAAACGGCCATGTGGGACCTGCCGCAGACCAACCCGGTTCACCTGTCGCACGACCTTCCGTGCCAGGGTTGCGGGCACGCAGCGCACACCTACCTGCCGTGCAGCGACACCTGCGCCTGCGTCCCGGTCATGCCGGGCACGGTCGGCCTCGCCGCCTGACGTATGCCACCTGGGGCATACCCCTCCTGGGTGATGTATTGCGCACACGGCTGTGGTGAGGATGGTGGAACCCCTTGGCCGGGTCCCCGCCGTACGTCTCGCGCCAGCAGGAAATCGAGGACTCGCGATGAACCCAGACAGCGCCCCACGGCGCGGGTCGGTGGTCCAGGTCGATTTCCTGTCCGGCTCCTGGTCCTCCAAGGAGCCCAGCGTGGTGGTCCGTCGCGCGCGGTCGGGACGGTGGCTGGTGCTGGAGATCGCCGGCGAGATGGACCTTCAGGCCGGCTCGCTCATCTCCGACGTCGGCGACGATCCGTGCTTCGTGGTGTTCGACCTGCACGGGGTCACGTTCATGGACTGCTCCAGTCTCCGCGTCCTCCAGAACGCGCAACATCGGGCGCTGGATGCCGGCGGCGCGGTGCGCCTAGCGGCGCCGTCGGAGCAGGTTCTCAGGGTCCTGACGCTCACCCGCCTGGACGGAGCCTTCCCCGTGTTCGACTCGGTGCGGGACGCCACAACGCGTGAGGTCACCCCGCAGCGCGACCCCACTCGACGACGATCTCGTTCTCCGGGGTCGAGGTGACCTGACGTTTGTCCTCACCGTTGGGCAGGGACGTGTAGACATCGGCGAAGGGACCGGACTTCGCCTCGGAGAATGCGATGTGGGTGCCGTCGGGCGACCACACCGCGCCGAACAGGAAGGCACCCGTCTCTGCGATCTCCTGGAGCACCCTTCCGGACTTGTTCACGATGAGAATCCGCCCTCCGCTCGAGGTCAGGATCGTCTTGCCGTCCGGGGAGTAGCGGCCCGGATCCTCGGCGGGGTCCGTCTCCAACGGATGGGGCTCGCCGCCGGTCGCTCCCACCGTCAGCAGTGTCCCGCCGCTCTCGCCCACGCCGCGCTTGAACACCAGATGCCGACCGCCGGGCGAATAGTCGCCGGGAAAGTCGGTCTCGTCGGGAGGAGGGTCGGTGAGCCGGACCAGTTCGCCGCCGTCCGCTGCGCGCACGGAGTAGATCCCGTCTCGGCCCGGGGCGGTCTCGTCCCACCCTTCGCAAGCGAGACGGCTGTCGTCGGGCGACCACACGGTGCACACCAGGTTGAGGGTGTCGTCGGGAATCTCCAGCACCCGGTCGACGGATCCGTCGGGGTTGATGATCGCCGTGCCGATCCGGTCGTCCGGCAGGATCGTCATCACGGCGATGAGGGTGCCCGACTCGGACCATCGGCCGCCCCCTTCGGGGCCTGGCAAGGGGATCTCGGTCTCATCCCCACCATCTGGGTTCGCCGTGTGCGTGCTGATGAACGTGTGAGTGGCTTCCTCGAACCTGGAGAACATCAGGCGACCTTCGAGTACGTCGCCCTGTGGTGCCCTGGAAGACCTGCTCGACGTCGGAGGCGAATCCGGAGCTGAGTCGTCACCGGGCTCGTCCTCGCTACAGGCAGTGAGTGGCAGCAGCCCGGCCAGCACCAGGACGAGTGCTGTGCGAACCATGCCCATGGTTCCTCCTGACCCATCGAGGGCTCTCGGCGCCAGTGTGCGCCTCGCCGCCTGACGATGCCTCCCATACCTGGGTGATGGTGTTCGGGCACGGTGGCGAGCATGCCCTAGCCGTGCGGGGGATACCGGGCGGCTCAGCCGGGCAGCCGGCTGGAAGGAGGACCAATGGCCAGTGTCGAACGCACGATCACCGTCAGCCAGCCTATCGCCAAGGTCTGGGCCTACCTGTCGGACTTCACGACCACGCAGGAATGGGACCCGCCTACGGTGAGCACGGTGCGCCGATCGGGTGACGGAGGTGTCGGGACGACGTACTCGAACGTGTCGAAGTTCCTCGGGCACGAGACGGAGACGCAGTACGTCGTCACCGAGCACGACGTGGGCCGACTGATCCAGCTCGAAGGTGACGCCGGATCGGTCAAGGTGCTCGACACCATCACGTTCGAGTCATCGACCGATGACACTGGCAACGGGAGCACGTCGGTGACCTATCGCTCCGAGTTCCAACCGGTGGGTGCCGCCAAGGTCGTGGAGCCGTTGCTGCCTCCGATGCTGAAGATCCTCGGCGACAAGGTGGCGGCAAGCCTCGAGGAGCACCTCCAGGCACTGTGAGCCACGGACAGGTGAACGTGGAGCCGTTCTGTCAGCCGGACAGCCCCAGCGGTCAGCTCCTCCATCGTGGGTCGATGCTCCCTCGACGCGTCGTCGTCACCCTCCCGCTGCGACACGATCTGGCTCGTAGTCCGCAGCCATTCGCTCGAAGTGCATCCCGGACACGGTCTTCACCGTAGCTGGGACACCGCGGCACAACCGGACCGCGCGTCCCCCACGTCGGGGATGCATTTCCGGACGCGCGGGGTGAGACTGGTGCCACTCCTCGGCCGAGTCCCCGCCGCTCATCCGCGCTAGTACGGCATCGAGGACTCGCCATGAACGAAGACAACGCCAGTAGACGCGCGTCGGTGGTGCATGTCGACTTCCGCTCTGGCTCCCGGCTCCCTGAGCAACTCCGCGTGGTGGTGCGACGCTCGACGTCGAGCAGGTGGCTGGTGCTGGAGGTCGCCGGCGAGATGGACCTCGAGGCGGGGTCGCTCCTTGATGATGTCGGCGACGACCCCAGCTTCGTGGTGCTTGACCTGCACGAGGTCACCTTCATGGACTGCTCCAGTCTGCGCGTCCTCCAGGATGCGCAACGCCGGGCGCGCGCCGCCGGCGGCACGCTGCGTCTCGCGGCGGCTTCGGTGCCGGTCATGAGGATCCTGGCGCTCACCCGTCTGGACCGGGTCTTCGCCAAGTTCGACACGGTCCGAGACGCCATCTCTCTGCCCGTCACCGCGAGCGGAGATCCCGTGACGCGAACCGCCGTCCCGAGTGGCGAGGGGCTCGGCGAGCGCTGGGATGGCGCGGTGCTCCGTCGGATGACCATCGAACAGGCCGGGGGCGCACTCGCCCAGATCCACGGCATCAGCCCCGAGGACGCGTTCACGCTGATGCGCGTCTACAGCGTCTCCCACAGCCGTCACCTCAGTGAGATCGCGCGGCTCGTCGTCGAGGACCCCACAGCGGTCCTGGAAGTCACGGCCTGCATGAAGCCGAACCCCTGACCCGCACTTGTGCGCTCGCTGCGGCATCCCCAAATCAGGCTAGGCGCCGCGCGGCGGCGCGGCGTACCGTCACGCCTGCGACGCTGCGTCGCTGGAGGAGAGGTCATGGCCAAGCCGACGATTCTCGCGGTGGATGACGACGCCGCGGTCGCCGGGGCAATCGTGCGCGACCTCCGCAGCCGGTACGGCGCCGACTACCGGGTCATGCGCGCGACGTCCGGGGCCGAGGCCGTCGAGATGATGGCCGACCTGGCTCTCAAGGACCGGCCGGTGGCCGCGGTCGTCAGCGACCAGCGGATGCCCGAGATGACCGGCATCGAGGTGCTGCGCGAGGTGCGGCGCCAGTCTCCGGACTCCAAACTGCTGCTGCTCACGGCGTACGCCGACACCGACGTGGCCATCGACGCGATCAACGACATCGCGCTCGACTACTACCTGATGAAGCCCTGGGACCCCCCGGAGGAGCGGCTCTACCCGGTGCTCGACGACCTCCTCGAGGACTGGCGGCAGGCACACCCCGACCGTTCGTCGGAGGTGCGGGTGCTGGGCCACCGCTGGTCGGAGGTGACGCACGAGGTGAAGACCTTCCTCACCCACAACCACGTGCCCTACCGCTGGCTCGAGGTCGACCAGGGCGAGGAGGCCGCGCGGCTGATGGAGCTGGCGGGGGCGGGGCCCGACGACCTTCCGCTCGTCGCGCTACCCGACGGGGAGGCGCTGCGGTCGCCCTCCACCGTCGAGCTGGCCGAAGCGCTGGGACTGCGCACGCGCGCCGACCAGCCTCTCTACGACCTCTGCATCGTGGGGGCTGGGCCGGCCGGGCTCGCCGCCGCGGTCTATGCGGCATCGGAGGGCTTGCGGACCGTGGTCGTCGAGCGCGATGCGCCCGGCGGACAGGCGGGCCAGAGCGCCTCCATCGAGAACTACCTCGGGTTCCCGAAGGGGCTCTCCGGCGCCGACCTCACCCATCGTGCGGTCGCCCAGGCGGCCAGGTTCGGGGCCGAGATGGTGCTCGCCCGCGACGTCACCGGCTTCGAGACGCGTGGCCCCGTCCGCGCCGTACTCCTCGACGGTTCATCGGCCGTCGAGGCGCGCGCCGTACTGGTCGCGACCGGCGTTTCGTACCGACGGCTCGAGGTGCCGGGGCTCGACGGGATCGGGTACCGCGGCGTCTACTACGGCGCCAGCGCCAGCGAGGCGGTTCAGTGCCTGGGCGAGGAAGTGCACATCGTGGGCGCGGCCAACTCGGCCGGCCAGGCCGCCTTGAACTTCGCCAAGTACGCCAAGCGCGTGGTCATGCTCGTCCGGAGCCCGACCCTCGGGGCCTCGATGTCGCAGTACCTCGTCAGCCGCATCGAGGCCGCCCCCAACATCGACGTGCGCCTGCACACCCAAGTGGTCGGTGCCCGCGGTGACGATCACCTCGAAGCGCTCACCCTTGCCGACCGCGGCGACGGCACCGAGGAGGAGGTGCCGGCGAGCTGGTTGTTCGTGTTCATCGGTGCGGCTCCGCGGACCGACTGGCTCGGCAAGGAGCTGACCCGTGACCCCTACGGCTTCGTGATCACCGGTCCCGAGCTGTCCGCCGACCCCGAGTTCTCCTGGCCCCTGGATCGCGCGCCGTTCGCTTTAGAGACCAGCATCCCGGGCGTCTTCGCCGCCGGCGACGTCCGGCTCAACAGCATGAAGCGCGTCGCCTCCGCTGTCGGCGAGGGAGCAATGGCCGTCTACCTCACCCACCGCTACCTGGCGACCGTCTGATGCTGTACGACGACCTCCGCGCCATCGCCTTGTTCGAGGGGTTCACCGACGAGCAGGTCGCCGAACTGGCGGCCGACGGGGAGGAGCTGTCGTTCGAGGAGGGCGAGCGTCTCTTCGAGGAGGGCCGGCCGGCCGATCACTGGTGGTTGCTGCTCGAGGGCAACCTCGACCTGATGCGGCGGATCGGTCACGAGGAGACGGTGCTGGCAACGATGCAGGTCCCCGGCCAATGGGCGGGGGGCTTCCGCGCTTGGGACGAGCACGGCGTCTACATGGGGAGTGCTCGAGCCGCGAAGGCAGGCCGGGTCTTCCGGATCAACGCGGAGCGGTTCGGCGAGCACGCCCAGGAGTGGTTCCCGTTCGCCGTACACCTGCTCAAGGGGCTGATCGCGACCGCGCGCCGGATCGAGTCGAACGCTCGTCAACGCGAGGCCCTGGTGGCCCTCGGCACCTTGGCGGCAGGCCTCGCCCACGAGATCAACAACCCCGCCTCCGCCGCGGTCCGGGCGATCGGCGCGCTACGGGAGAGCAACGACGACGTGCTGGGCGCCCTCCACCAGCTCGCCACCGAGTCGATCAGCGCCGAGCAGTTCGTCGCCCTGGACGAGCTGCGCCGCGGGGTCGGCGAGGGGCCGGTACTGACCGGCGCTGCACTGGCGGATCGTGAGGAGACCCTGTCGACGTGGCTCGAAGACCACGGGATCGACCGCGAGTGGGTGATCGCCCCTGCGCTGGCGGCCGCCGGCGTCGACACCGCGTGGTGCGAGCGAGCCACGACGGTGGTCGGGGTCGAGGGCCCGGCGCTGCAGGCGGGGCTCGAATGGGTGGCCAGCGCGCTCACGACGAGCACCCTGATCGCCGAGGCGCAGGACTCCACCCGCCGCATCTCCGACCTGGTCGCGGCAGTCCGCGCCTACTCGCAGATGGACCGCGGGACCGTGCAGCGCGTCGACGTGACCGACGGGTTGGAGAGCACACTGGTGATGCTTGCCCACAAGCTGCAGCCGGGCGTCGTCGTCGAACGCAGCTTTGCCGAGGACGTGCCCATGATCGACGCGTTGGCCGGTGAGCTGAACCAGGTGTGGACGAACCTCATCGACAACGCCATCGACGCGATGGACGGCACCGGTGAGCTCCGGGTCGCGACGTACGCCGACGACCGCGGGATCGTCATCGAGATCGGAGACACCGGCCCCGGAATGACCGAGGAGGTCGCAGCCCACGCCTTCGATCCGTTCTTCACGACCAAGGAGGTCGGCAAGGGAACCGGGCTCGGCCTCGATATCTCCCGTCGGATCGTCGTCGAAGGGCACGGCGGAGAGATCTCTGTGGACTCGCGCCCCGGCGACACCGTCGTACGGGTGCGGCTGCCGCTGCGCGGCGTACAAAGGTGAGCGAAAGGCGAGCGGCGCCCGCGGCTCTCGCGCTCGTCGCGGCTGTCGAAGCATGATCTACGCCGCCGTCGAGGTGCTGTTCTACGGACTTGCCGCGGGTGCCAGCGCTCTCGCGCTCTCGGCGACCTTCGTGGCGATACGGAGTGAGCGGCCCCGCACCAACGGGATCGCGTTCTTGACCGGCTTCCTGTTCGGAACGGTGATCGCGTGCGGCCTCGGACTGGCCCTCGGCCAGGCCGCTGTCGACCGGCTGGACTCGCACGAGACTCTCAAGGCGGCGCTCACGCTCCTCCTGGGCCTGGCTCTGGTCGCCGTGGGACTCCGGGCGCGGCACGCGCCGCCGCGAACCGAGGCGCGGGGGAGTCGTGCGACGGCGATACTTGCTGGGATCCGGAATGTCGGCCCGGCCGCGACGTTCTCCATGGCTGGCCTCCTCGGCTTCGGAGGGCCGAAGCGACTCCTGCTCACCTTCCTCGCCATGGCCTCGGCGACCGGGGCTGGTCTCGCTGACATCGTGGATCTCATCTTGGTCGCGGTCTACGTCGTCATCTCCACGTTGGTCGTCTCGGCGCCGGTCGGCATCGTGATCCTGACGGGAGATCGTGCCGACGTGACCTTCGCTCGCGGGCAGTCCTGGGTGAAGGAGCACGCGGGCGCGCTGCGCGTCCGGCTCTCGCTGGGGATCGGCAGTGTGCTCGTGGTCGACGCGCTCCTGCGGTTGTTTGCCTAGGCGCCTCGCGCTGTTCCTCAGCCGAACAGGTCGATCGCCTTGCTGACGGTCTCGTAGACGCCGTAGGCGAGCGGGATCCCGACGACCAGCCACGCGACCGGAAGGAGGAAACCGGGTGCCGGACTGTCCTCGCTCGTCGAGGCGCCCGCGTCGGCGCGGATCTCGGGACTGTCGTCGCCCTCGGGCTCGTGGAAGCGCGAGTCGACGGGCGTGATCAGCAGGTTCGCGACGAAGCCGATCGCGAGCACGCACACCATGGTGATCAGCGCCGGCGCGTAGTCGCCAGAGGTCAGTGTGCCGGGCTCGCCCTTGGTGTCGAGGATGCCGTTCACGATCAGCGGTCCGGCCACACCAGCCGCCGACCACGCAGTCAGCAGCCGACCATGGATCGCGCCGACCTGGAACGTGCCAAAGAGGTCGCGAAGATACGCCGGCACGGTGGCGAAGCCGCCGCCGTAGAAGCTCAGGATCAGGCCCGCCAGCAGCGCGAAGACCACGGCGCTGCTCGGTCCGACAAACGTCAGCAGCAGGTAGAGCACCATGCCGGCACCGAGATAGATCATGTACATGTTCTTGCGCCCGACGACGTCAGAGGTGGCAGACCACGCGAACCGCCCCGCCATGTTGAACAGCGACAGCACGCCAACGAATCCCGCGGCCGCCGCGGCGGCCACGGTCGTCGTGTCGCCCTCGCGGAAGAAGTCCTGGATCATCGGTGCGGCCTGCTCGAGGATGCCGATGCCGGCGGTGACGTTGCAGAACAGCACGGTCCAGAGCAGCCAGAACTGCGGAGTCTTGATCGAGTTCGCCGCGGAGACGTTGGCATTCGTCACCAGGGGCTTCTCCTCGACCGTGTGCGGGTCCCAGCCCGCTGGCTTCCAGCCCTCGGGCGGCACGCGCACCAGCCAGGCCCCGAACATCATCACCACGAAGTAGACGATCCCGAGCGTGACGAACAGCTTGGCGACGGCAGCACCGCTGGCGATCGCGGTGACCGAGTCGAACGACGGGTCGTACTGCCCGAGCAGCCAGGTAGAGAAGGGGCTCGCGATCATGGCGCCGCCGCCGAAGCCCATGATCGCCATACCGGTCGCCAGCCCCGGCCGGTCCGGGAACCACTTGATCAGCGTGGAGACCGGCGAGATGTACCCCAGGCCGAGACCGATGCCACCGAGGACCCCGTATCCGAGGTACACCAGCCACAGCTGGGTGGTCGCGATGCCGAGCGCGCCGACGAGGAAACCGGTCGACCAACAGACCGCGGAGGCGACCATCGCGCGGCGCGGGCCGCCCGTGTCGACCCAGGTGCCGAAGACCGCCGCGCTCAGTCCGAGCATGACGATGGCGATCGAGAAGATGATGCCGATCGCCGTGAGCGAGGTGTCGAAGTGCTCGACGAGCGACGCCTTGTAGACGCTCGTCGCATACACCTGCCCGATGCACAGATGTACGGCGAGGGCGGCGGGTGGGATCAGCCAGCGGTTGTACCCAGGTCCCGCGATGGTGCGTTCGCGATCCAGAACGGTCAGTGACATTCGTACTCCCGAGATCGAGCCGAAAGATCCGGTCCAGTGAACATCCGACCGGTGATCGGATCCCCGTTACCCGATACGCCCGGTTTCAATCACATCTCGCCGCCGGCGCTTCGTGTCGTTCCTCCATCAGGCCTGGACGGCGAGCTTCTCCAACCAGGCCTGCCAGGCCGCCTCCTCGCGCCGCACGTAGTCCGCTGCATCGGGTGAGAAGAGGTGCGCCCGCACGCCCGCTGTCGCCGTGCCGTCGCCCATGGCGTGTGTGAAGACGCTGAGCATCCCGGGCACCGGCTCGGTGAGCCGGACCAGCGTCTGCCGCTCGCCTACGCGCTCGACCGTGCCGGTGGCGCCGCGCACCTCGACCGTCGCGCCCTCCTCGCCCAGCCCGAGCGCGTCGTGCAGGGTTGACCAGAGTGCCTCCGCGTCGCCGGGGTAGGAGGCAGTGACCTCGAGCAGCGTGGCCTCCTGGCCGGGGAAGTGCGTCAGGTAGAGCCGCAGGTTGTCGAAGGCCGGCATCCAGCTGGCGCCCATGTCGTCCCACCACTCCGACTCCCAGGCGGCGCCGGTCCCGAAGCCGCTGCTGGTGACGCGCACGACGCAGGTGCCGCCGGACTGCGCCTCGACGAGGAACTCCGACGTCAGCGGGCTGAGCGCATCCGGGTCCTTGCCCATGAGGGCGGCCCAGTCCTCCTCGTAGACGATGCGGCGCGGCGGGTCCCAGCCGGTGACCTGGCCGTCCGAGCCCATCTCGGGGCCCATGGTGAAGTGCAGGGAGCCGCCTTCGCGCTCCTCCATCTCGGTCGGCAGGAACCAGGCGCTCATGCCCTGGGCGGTGGCGATGGCCTGCCAGACCTGCTCCGGGGTGCCCGGGACCTCGACGCTGAACTCCAGGCGGTACGGGACGTTCTGGGTCGTGCTCATGAGCTCTCCTCGGGAAGGGGGTGGGCGGCGACGACGAGCCGGTGCGGGCGCCCGTCGTCGTGGTGGTAGCGAGCGGCCAGGTCGAGCACCGCGGCGGTCAGGTCGTCCGCGAAGGCGGCCCGATCTTCGGCCGACCGGAAGCCGATCTGCGTGTCGATGGTCAGCGTCGGCAGGCGCTTGCCGGACGCGCCGGCCCGGCGCGCCAGGGCGCCGACCTCGCGCACCAGCCGGCCGGCCAGCGCGACGAGGTAGCCCGCCGAGAGGTGGTCGGCCTTGGAGTCCGGGTCGGCCGCGAATGCGCTGACGGCTGCGGGCGACACGACGTACGAGGCCGCCGACGCCTGCAGCACCCGCTCGGTGATGCCCCCGTGCCGGCGCTCCTCGGACAGCTCCACCAGTCCATGCGCCTCGAGCGCCTTGAGGTGGTAGTTGACCTTCTGGCGCGCAATGCCGACCCGGCCGGCGAGCCCGGCGGCGGAGGCCGGGACGGCCAGCTCGCCGAGCAACCGGGCCCGGATCGGATCCAGGGCGGCGGCGGCTGCCTCCGCGCTCTCGATGACCTCGACGTCCTGCATGGCGTCACCGTGGCATTGACAAGAAAACTTGTCAAGGGCAACGCAGGCAGTCGTAGGGTGGCGACATGCCTGAAGCGAATGACCACCCCATCGCCTACACCGCGCTCCAGCCGGGCACACCGGTGCAGACGAGCGGCGGAGACCAGTTCGCCACGGTCCAGGCCGTTCTGGTCGACGAGAAGGTCTCGGTGTTCGACGGCATCGTCGTCCAGACGTCGGAAGGGACCCGGTTCGTCGACGCCGATCAGATCGGCTCGATCTATACCTCCTACGTCCGGACGACACTCTCGGCGGAGCAGGCGGCCGACCTTCCGCTGCCCGATGGGTCGACCGTGATCGACATCAAGCCGCCGAGGTCGATGGCCGACCGGTTGAGCCGCATGTTCGGCCGGGGCAAGCGCTAGGCACCACGTGCATGGCACGGGAGACGGCTCCCGTCACCGAACCCACCGCTGACCTGCGGAAATCCTGGTGGGCGATACTGGGTTTGAACCAGTGACCTCTTCCGTGTCAAGGAAGCGCGCTACCACTGCGCCAATCGCCCGTGGGTGTTGCAGATGAAGTTGTCGGCGTGTGTGGAGGTGGGTACGGGATTTGAACCCGTGTACACGGATTTGCAGTCCGTTGCCTCGCCTCTCGGCCAACCCACCATCGAGGCCCCGACGGTTTGATGCAGCCGTGACACTGACCTCTCCGAGCGGACGACGAGGCTCGAACTCGCGACCTCAACCTTGGCAAGGTTGCGCTCTACCAACTGAGCTACGTCCGCCTGTGACATCGGGTTGCCCCTGATGTGCGTGAGAACCGTACCCGATGCGGTCAGGCCCTCCAAAACCAGCCACGCCGTACTCATAAGGTGAAGACATGCGTGCCTGGATCGACGGACAGTTGCTGCCCGAACCGACCGGACCCGCGATCTCGGTGACCGACCACGGGTTCACAGTGGGCGACGGGGTGTTCGAGGCGATCAAGGTGATCGATGGGCTCCCGTTCGCACTGGAACTGCACGTGAAGCGGTTGGCGAAATCGGCGGCGGGCCTGGGCTTACCAGAGGTCGACGAGGAGGTGGTACGCAAGGCCGTGGAGGCCGTAGTCCGCGACCAGGACCTTCCGCTGGGCCGGATCCGGATCACCTACACCGGTGGCCCGGCACCCCTCGGCTCGGGGCGCGGCGACAAGCCGCCGACGCTCGTCGTGGTGGCGGCGCCGCTCGAGCCGTTCGCCGCGACGACGGCCGTTGCCACGGTGCCTTGGCCCCGCAACGAGCGAGGCGCGCTGGCAGGTCTCAAGACCACGTCGTACGCCGAGAACGTCGTGGCGCTCGCCGAAGCCCAGCGGCACGGCGCTTCCGAGGCGATCTTCGCCAACCTCGCCGGCCACCTGTGTGAGGGCACCGGCTCCAACGTCTTCTACGTCGTCGACGGCGACCTGCGCACTCCAACGCTGGAGAGCGGTTGTCTCGCCGGCGTCACTCGCAGGCTGATCCTCGAGTGGTACGGCGGCCGCGAGGTCGACGAGCCGATCGAGGTGATCGCCGAGGCGAGCGAGGTGTTCCTCGCGTCGACCACGCGCGACGTACAGGCCGTGCACCGATGGGACGACCGTCCGCTGATCGCCCCGGGGCCGATCACGAGCGCCGCTGCCGATGCCTGGCGCGAGCGCGAGCCGGACCTGTTGGGCTTCTAGCCCGCGAGCAGTTCCTCGACCAGCTCGTCGAGGTCGACGTTGTCGCCCTCGCTGCCGGGAGGTACGGCGGCCCAGGTGCGCGCCAGGAACTGGTAGACGTCGGAAGTGCGCGCCTCGACGACCAGGCGGCCCTCGGGGGAGTGGAAGTCCATGGAGACCACCGCGCGGCCGTCGGCGTCCAGGTTCGGCCACAGGCAGACATCACCTTCGCCAGTGGGCGCGTCGATGCCCTGTGCGAGCAAGGTGCGAGCCAGCACCCAGTGCACGTCGCCGCCAGGGATGTGGAACGTGAGCCAGACGGCGTAGGGGTCCTGCGGGTCGTAGCCGAAGGAGGAGATGAAGGTCAACGGGCGCCCGAGCTCGTCCTCGCACCCAAGTGCGATCTCCTGTGTCACCGCCCGAGCGGCGTGTTGCTGGGTCATGGTGATCCTTCGGCCGAGATGAAGGCACGGGCTCTAGTGAGACGCGCCAGGACACAATGTCTGACGCGAAAGCTCGCCGGTTGGTTGCCTCTTTACTCCGGCGAATCGGGCGGAATGTGAGTCGGCGCCGCGCATAAGTTAGAGTCTGCGACCGCAGCAGGGGGCGATTGGCGCAGTGGTAGCGCGCTTCGTTCACACCGAAGAGGTCACTGGTTCGAACCCAGTATCGCCCACCGAGTTTTCCCAGGTCAGCGCCAGGTTTCTGGCCCGCAGACCTGTCCTGCTTCAGTCGGTGGTGGTGGCGTACCGCGGGCGCCCGCTGGGGCGGTAGACGTGGATCGTCACAGCGCCGGGACTCACCCGTGACTCGACCAGTTCGAGCGCTGTGTCCGGGCCGGTGTCGGGGAACAGTCGCGTGCCCTGGCCGACGACCACGGGATAGGTGAGCAGGATGATCTCGTCGACCAGGCGGTTCTCCATCAGCCAGCGGACCAGGCTGCCGCTGCCGTGCACCTGCAGCTCACCGCCCTGCTGGGCTTTCAGCTCGCCGACGGCGGAGGCGACGTCACCGGAGAGGACAGTTGTCTCCGCCCACTGCGGGTCGGTGAGCGTGGACGATGCGACGTACTTGGGCCGCGTATTCAATGCCACTGAGATCGGATTGTTGCCCTGTTCTGCACCCCACGAGCCGGTTCCCCAGGAGTCGGCAAAGATCTCGTAGGTCCGGCGGCCGAACAGGAACGCGTCGGCGCGCTCGTAGACCTGGCCGAGGAACGTCTCGGCGTCGTCGTCGAACAGGGGCAACGCCCAGCCGCCGCGCTCGAATCCGCCACTGCGGTCCTCGTCCGCCCCGCCGAGTCCCTGCATCACTCCATCGACGGAGACATTCGTGATGGTCGTCAGTTTCATCTGGGCTTCTCTCCCTGCCAGGACGTCCCTCGTGGACAGCCGCTGACTCGATCCTCGACGCGGGCCGCGCGCCTGGACAACCGACTTTGCTGGAAGCGCAGAGGCGTCGGGCCGCTGCCCGCTTATTGCGTTGCCCGGCAGTTCGCCTGGCACCTAGCGTGACTGACCATGTCCTCTCAGCTCATCGCGCTCACCTGGGACGCGAACGACCCGTCCGGTCTCGCTGCCTTCTGGTCCGGTGTCCTCGGCCGGGAGATGATCGACGATCCCGAGGACGGCCCCACACTTCTGCCAAATGACGACACCGAGTTCCGGATCTCGTTCGCCTCCACCCAGGAGCAGAGGTCCGGCCCCAACCAGATGCACTTCGACCTCACGAGCACCTCCCTCCAGGACCAGGAGCAGATCGTGGCGAGGGCGCTCGAGCTGGGCGCCCGGCACATCGACATCGGTCAGCTCCCCGAAGAGGGCCACGTGGTGCTGGCCGACCCCGAGGGCAACGAGTTCTGCGTGATCGAGCCGGGCAACAACTTCCTTGCCGACACCGGGGTCATCGGGGCGCTCTCGAGCGACGGCACTCAGGCGGTCGGCTACTTCTGGAGCGAGGCGTTGGGCTGGCCCTTGGTCTGGGACCAGGAAGAGGAGACCGCGATCCAGTCGCCGAACGGCGGTTCGAAGGTCTCGTGGGGCGGTCCGCCGGTGGCGCCAAAGAACGGCAAGAACTGGCTGCACCTCGACATCGCTCCACCTGCCGACGCCGATCAGCAGGCTGAAGTCGACCGGCTGATCTCTCTCGGGGCCAAGCGCATCGACATCGGCCAGGGCGAGGTCAGCTGGGTGGTCATGGCAGATCCCGATGGCAACGAGTTCTGTGTCCTGACCCCCCGCTAGCGATCGGTCAGACCGTCACGGTCTCCCGGTGATCGATGCCCTTCCCGTACGTCGGATCGCCGCCGCGCACGTGCAGCTGGTGCCGCGTCGCGCGGGCCCGGTAGAGCCGCAGGTCCTCGGCACCGCTGAGCTCCTCGGGCGCGAAGGCCCGTGCCCCGTCGCCGCGGAGGTGGGCGAACGCACGCGCGCACTCCTCGGGGAGGTCTGACTCTGCTACCTCGGCAGCGGCCGCGTCGACGTACACGGCCTGGGGTCCCTGAGCCGGGGTCACGCTGGAGTCGAAGACCACGAACGAGACCTGCGGCCGGGCGGCTACGTTCCGGGAGTGATGCGACTTCCGAGACGACACCCAGTAGAAGTCGCGGTAGTCCGCGTGGTTGTAGTAGACCGGCGAGACCCGGGGGCGGCCGTCGTCGTCGATCGTGCCCAGCACGATGTACCGGTTGGTGTCCAGCACGTCTCTTGCCCTGCGATTGAGTTCGTCCATGCCCGTCCGACTCCCATGGGCGGACGGAATCATCGGTCGATACGATCGCTCTTCGGTCCACCATTCCCGCCCAAGGAGCATTCGTGTCCGACATCAAGGTCGTCCGCAGCCACGCCGGAGAGCGCGCGGAGCAGGCGGTCACGACTGGCACCAAGGCGTGGGAGCTCTTCAAGGACGACGCCGAGGTCATCGCGGCCAGGGTGGGCGGCGAGCTGAAGGACCTTGCCTACGAGCTTGCCGACGGTGACGACGTCGAGTCGGTCGCGATCGATAGCGCCGACGGCCACGACATCCTTCGGCACTCCACCGCGCACGTGATGGCCCAGGCCGTGCAGGACCTGTTCCCGGACGCCCGGCTCGGCATCGGCCCGCCGATCGAGAACGGCTTCTACTACGACTTCGACGTCGAGACCCCGTTCGTGCCCGAGGACCTCGACAAGATCGAGACCCGGATGCGGAAGATCATCAAGGAGGGGCAGCGCTTCTCCCGCCGGGTCACCTCCGACGCCGAGGCGATCAACGAGCTCCAGGAAGAGCCGTACAAGATCGAGTTGATCGGACTCAAGGGCGGCGGGGCCGCCACGGGCTCGACCACCGAAGCCGTCGAGGGCGCAGCCGTCGAGGTCGGCGCCGGCGAGCTGACCATCTACGACAACGTCCGGCGCGACGGCGAGGTCGCCTGGAGCGACCTGTGCCGGGGCCCGCACCTGCCGACCACCAAGCGGATCCCGGCGTTCAAGCTGATGCGGTCGGCGGCGGCGTACTGGCGCGGCGACGAGAACAACAAGCAGCTGCAGCGGATCTACGGCACCGCCTGGGAGTCCAAGGACGCGCTCGAGGCGCACCTGCACCGGATCGAGGAGGCTGAGCGACGCGACCATCGCAGGATCGGCCGCGACCTCGACCTGTTCAGCTTCCCCGACGAGATCGGGTCAGGCCTCGCCGTCTTCCACCCCAAGGGCGGCGTGATCAAGCGCGAGATGGAGGACTACGTCCGCCGGCGGCACATCGAGGAAGGCTTCTCCTACGTCGGCACCCCGCACATCACCAAGGAAGGGCTGTTCCAGACCTCGGGGCACCTGCCGTACTTCGCTGACACCATGTTCCCGCCCATCGAGATGGAGGGCGCGAACTACTACCTCAAGGCGATGAACTGCCCGATGCACAACCTGATCTACCGGTCGCGCGGGCGTTCCTACCGGGAGCTTCCACTCCGCCTGTTTGAGTTCGGCACCGTCTACCGGTTCGAGAAGTCCGGCGTGGTGCACGGCCTGACCCGGGTCCGCGGGCTGACCCAGGACGACTCCCACTCCTACTGCACACCCGAGCAGGCGGCCGACGAGGTCAAGCACCTGCTCAACTTCTGCCTCGGACTGTTCCGCGACTTCGGGATCGACGACTTCTACCTTGAGCTGTCGACCCGCGACGACGCGAAGGACAAGTTCATGGGCTCCGACGTGCAGTGGGCGGTGGCGACCAAGGTGCTCGAGGACGCCGCCGCCGACACCGGCCTGGAGTTGGTGCCCGACCCCGGCGGCGCCGCGTTCTACGGTCCGAAGATCTCGGTGCAGGCACGGGACGCGATCGGCCGCACCTGGCAGATGTCGACCATCCAGTACGACTTCAACCAGCCGGCCGGTTTCGAGCTCGAATACCAGGCAGCCGACGGTTCCCGGCAGCAGCCGGTCATGATCCACTCCGCGAAGTTCGGGTCCCTCGAGAGGTTCTACGGCCTGCTCGTCGAGCACTATGCCGGCGCGTTCCCGCCCTGGCTCGCGCCGGTGCAGGTGCAGGGCATCCCGATCGCCGAGCGGCACAACGACTACCTCGCTGACGTGGCGAAGCGGATGCGCGCGGCCGGTCTCCGGGTCGAGCTCGACGAGTCCGGCGACCGGATGCAGAAGAAGATCCGCAACGCCCAGCTGCAGAAGGTGCCGTTCATGGTGATCGCCGGCGACCAGGACATGGAGGTCGGCGCGGTGTCGTTCCGCTATCGCGACGGCCACCAGGACAACGGCGTCCCGATCGACGAGGCCATCCAGCGGGTGGTCGCTGCGGTGAAGTCGCGCGAGCAGGTTTGAGCAGCATCAAATCGTTGGATGTCGCCCGCGCTGCGTGGCACCGTCGATCGAATGGTCTATGACTACTTCGGTCGCGAGGTCGCCCAGCGATACGACGACGACTCCGAGCGGTTCGGCGCTGCCTGGCTGGACGCCGAGACCGGTTTCCTCGCCGACCTGGCGGGGACGGGCGGAAGGGCCCTCGAGCTGGCGATCGGCACCGGTCGGGTCGCGCTTCCGCTGGCAGCGCGTGGCATCGACGTACATGGGATCGACCTGTCCGAGTCGATGGTCGAGCAGCTGCGCGCGAAGCCTGGTGGTGATGACCTGTCGATCACGATCGGTGACATCTCCTCCGTCCGCGTGGACGGCGAGTTCGACGTCGTCTACCTGGTGTTCAACACGTTCGGCAACCTCACCAGCCAGGAGGCCCAGGTCGCCTGCTTCGAGAACGCGGCCGCACACCTGGGGCCCAGTGGCTGCTTCGTGATCGAGGGCGGCGTACCGGGGGTCCGATCAGGTGAGCGGTACCGCGTCTTCCACCACAGCGATGACTACCTCGGCGTGGACGAGTACGACACGGCGACGCAGCAGATGTTCTCCCACCATTACACGCGTGAGGACGACGGTCGCTTCCGGCGCCGGTCCATCCCGTTCCGCTTCGCCTTCCTCTCCGAGCTCGACCTGATGGCCCGGATCGCCGGCCTCGGGCTCCGAGAGCGGTGGGCATGGTGGGACCGCACCCCGTTCACCCCCGAGAGCGAGGCCCATGTCTCCGTGTGGCAGAAGGCTGCCGCATGAGGGCTGGCGCCTTGTGGGGCGTGATGAGGTTGGCGCATGCCCCGACGCATCGCCACCACCACCGACGTAGACCGTGAGGCCCTGCTGGAGTTCGTCCGGCCCCGGCACCGGATGGTCGTGATCACCGCGCGACGCGACGGCCGACCTCAGGCCTCCCCGGTCACCGGGGGAGTCGACGATCAAGGCCGGATCGTGATCTCGACGTACCCCGACCGGGCCAAGGCCGGCAACGCCCGCCGCGACCCGCAGGTCAGCGTGCTGGTGCTCTCCGACGACTACGACGACGAGTGGGTGCAGGTCGACGGCGCCTGCGAGGTCATCGACCCGCCGGAGGCGGTGGAGCCGCTGGTCGACTATTACCGCTGCATCGCGGGGGAGCACCCCGACTGGGACGAGTACCGGCAGGCGATGCGCGACCAGGGCAAGTCCCTGCTCCGGATCACACCTGAGCGCTGGTCACCCATCGCCACGGGAGGCTTCCCCGCCCGCCTGGCGTAAATATTACTGCGACGTAACGTCGCGGATACGCTTTACATGTGACATGGAGTCTCACTAACCTCGTGGGATGACCGCACTCCACGAGCCCGGCCAGACCTACGAGGACCGCCTGCGGACCTTGTCGGAGGCCTCGGTGAACCAGCACTTCGACGCGTTCCTGGACATCGACTGGGACCACCCCGACTTCGCGATCGACCCCGACGACGAGCGGTGGATCCTGCCGGAGGCCGACGTGCTCGGCCGGCACCCGTGGTACCAGGCGCTGCCCAGGGACGAGCAGATCAGGGTCGGGCTCTACCGCCAGGCCAACGTCACCAAGGTCGGCCTGCAGTTCGAGCAGATCCTGATCGCCGGGCTGATGAACTACGCGTTCCGGCTGCCCAACGGCTCACCGGAGTTCCGGTACTCCACGCACGAGGCCACCGAGGAGTGCCACCACACGCAGATGTTCCAGGAGTTCGTGAACCGCTCCGGCCAGGACGTGCCGGGCGGCAGCCGGTTCTTCCGCACGGTCGGGCCGGTCCTGCCGCTGGCTGCCCGTCTCGTCCCGTTCGGCTTCTTCTACGGCGTGCTCGCCGGCGAGGAGCCGATCGACCACGTGCAGAAGTCGATCCTGCGCGCCGGTGACGAGATGCACCCGCTGCTGCAGCGGATCATGCAGATCCACGTCGCCGAGGAGGCGCGGCACATCGGCTTCGCCCACCAGTACCTCCAGCACAAGGCGCCGCGGCTGAAGCGGCACGAGCGCGCCATTCTCTCGGTGGCGGTGCCGGTGATCATGCGCTGGCTCTGCGACGAGATCCTGGTTCCGAGCCGCAAGGCCCGCAAGGAGATGGGCATCCCGCGCCGCGTGGTGAAGGACCTCTACTGGGACAAGCCCGAGTCGCAGAAGATGCTGCGCGACCTGTTCGGCGACGTGCGGATGCTCGCCGAGGAGACCCAGATGATGAACCCGGTCTCGCGGCGGGTCTGGAAGCTGATGAAGATCGACGGCCGGTCCTCGCGCTACCGCAGCGAGCCCGCGTCCGCGGCCGCCTGAGCACCAGATGCCCTACGTCGTCACGCAGTCCTGCTGCGCGGATGCCTCCTGCGTCGTCGCCTGCCCGGTCAACTGCATCCACCCCGCTCCCGGTGAGCCCGGCTTCGCCGAGGCGGAGATGCTGTACGTCGACGCGCGGTCGTGCGTCGACTGCGGAGCCTGCGTGACTGCGTGCCCGGTGGGCGCGATCCAGCCGCACACCTCGCTGACGCCCCAGCAAGAGCCGTTCGTGGCGCTGAACGCGGAGTACTACGACTCCTTCCCGCACCCCGACCGCACGCCGCTGGCGTTGGTGCCCCAGCAGCGCCGGCTCACCCGGCGCGGGCCGTTCCGGTTCGCCGTGGTCGGCTCCGGCCCGGCCGGGATGTACGTCGCCGACGAGCTGCTCCGGCACCCCGAGGTCACCGTCGACGTGATCGACCGGCTGCCGACGCCGTACGGGCTGGTGCGCGCGGGCGTGGCGCCCGACCACCAGGCCACCAAGCAGGTGACGACCCTGTTCGAGGCGATCGAGCGCGAGGCGGGGTTCGACTACCTGCTCGGCATCGACGTCGGGCGCGACGTCACCCATGACGAGCTCGCCTGCCACTACGACGGAGTTGTGTACGCCGTCGGCGCCGCGAACGACCGCCGGCTCGGGATCCCGGGGGAGGACCTGCCCGGCTCGGTCTCCGCCACCGACCTGGTCGGCTGGTACAACGGCCACCCGGACAATCAGGAGCTGCGCGTGCCGCTCCACCACGAACGGGTGGTGGTGGTCGGCAACGGCAACGTCGCGCTCGACGTGGCCCGGATACTCACGACCGATCCCGAAGATCTCGCCACGACCGACATCGCCGCCCTGCCCTGGGCGACGCTGAGCCGCAGCCGGGTGCGAGAGGTGGTGGTGCTCGGCCGGCGCGGTCCCGCCGAAGCGGCCTTCACGGTGCCGGAGCTGGTCGGGCTGGCGGGCATCGAGGGCCTCAACGTGGTCGTCGACACCGGCGGCGAACCGATCGCCGGCGACACCGCGAAGCTGCGGCTGCTCGCCGAGCTCGCGGCACGGCCGCAGCTCCAGGGGCGGCGCACGCTGGTGCTCAGGTTCCGCACCACGCCGGAGCGCATCGTCGGCGCCGGCCAGGTCACCGGCGTCGAGGTCGCCCGCGACGGAGCGACCGAGGTCATCGCCTGCGGTCTGGTCCTCCGGGCGATCGGCTACCACGGCGAGCCGATCCGGGACCTTCCGTACGACCCCGCCACCTGCACCGTCCCCCACGACCGGGGCCGGGTGCGGCCAGGGGTGTACGTCGCCGGCTGGGCCAAGCGCGGTCCCACCGGCTTCATCGGCACCAACAAGTCGTGCGCTCAGGAGACCGTCGGGCGGGTGCTCGATGACATCGACTCGGGAGCCCTCCCCGTACCCACGCGCAGCCGCGACGATCTTGCCGCCACGCTTGAGTCGCGGGGCGTGACCCCGATCGACGAAGGCGGCTGGCGGGCGATCGACCACGAGGAGCGCCGCCGCGGTATGCAGCGCGGACGACCGCGGCTCAAGCTGGTGGACCCCGCGGAGCTGCGCCGGGTGGCGCGCGAGGGGAGCGCTCGCCCCGGATACAGTTCTGCACGCAGACGAAGGCAGAAGCGGGGTTGAGATGTCGTCCACCGAGCGCGGCCGTCCCGACGGGCGCCAGCTGCGGTGGGACAAGCACAACCAGGCCCGGCGCCGCACGATCCTCGACGCCGCGATCGCCGTACTCGAGGACGCCGAACCGGGCGAGGACATCCACGTGCAGCAGATCGCCCAACGTGCCGGGCTGAGCCGGACCGTCGTCTACCGGCACTTCTCCGACCGCGCCGACCTCGACCAGGCGGTCCAGGGCGCGGTCCTCGAGATGCTGGCCGGTGAGCTGCTGCCCGAGGTCACCCTCGACGGCACGATCGAGGAGATCATCCGCCGGATCGTCGGCACCTACGTGCACTGGACGGTCAGCCACCCGAGCCTGCACCGGTTCGCCGAGCACGACGTACCCGGCGCATCCGGATCCAGCGCGCTCGAGGTCGCGGTCGTCCAGATCGCCGGTCAGGTCGAGGAGCTGATCACCGTCGGCGCCGCACAGCTCGGCGTTGAGCTGGGCTCCGACGACGCCGACTCTCTCGACCCGCTGGTCTTCGGGCTGGTGGGTGCCGTGTTCAGCGCGACCCGTCGGTGGCTGGCACGGGCGGAGCGGCGTCCCGACGCGGACACGTTCGTGAAGGTGGTCAGCGACTCGGTCTGGCACATCATCGACGGGCACGCGCGCCGGCTCGGCATAGAGCTCGACCCGCATATCAGCGTGGAGTCACTGATCGCGCAAGCCACCGACCGGGAGATCGCGACGTGAGCGACGGCGTTCGTCAGGACGGCGTGGGCGAGCCCGACGACCTCGACCGGCTGTGGACCCCGCACCGGATCGCGTACATCCGCGGCGAGAACAAGCCGGCGGACGAGAGCACGGGGGAGTGCCCGTTCTGCCGGGTGCCGAAGATGGACGACGAGTACGGGCTGGTGGTGCACCGAGGTGAGCTCGCGTACGTCGTGCTCAACCTCTATCCCTACTCCCCGGGCCATCTGATGGTGTGCCCCTACCGGCACGTCGCCGACTACACCGAAGCAACGCACGCCGAGGTCGTTGAGATCGCCGATCTGACGCGGTCGGCGATGCGGGTGATCCGGTCCGTCTCCGGCGCCGGCGGCTTCAACCTCGGCATGAACCAGGGCCACATCGCCGGCGCCGGCATCGCCGCCCACCTGCACCAGCACGTCGTACCCCGCTGGCCGGGCGACCAGAACTTCATGCCGATCATCGGGCGCACCAAGACCCTGCCCGAGCTCCTCTCCGACACCCGGGCGCTGCTCGCGGAGGCCTGGACGGACTCTTAGACCGGCTCGGGCTCGAACGTCGCCAGCAGCGCCTCGAGCGCCTGCTGGTCCGGTCCGACGAACTCGGGTGCGTTCGGAGCCTCGTCGAGCGTTGCGAACATCGCGTCGTTCATCCCCACCGCGGGCGGCAGATGGGTACTGAGGATCGCCGAGGGGTTGAGTCCGCGGAACGAGTTCACCGAGGCCGCGAACTTGTTGGCGTCGACGTTCAGCACCCACGGGCTGTCGATCGCGGCCCACAGCAGCTGCGCGGCGCGGAGGTCCTCGCCCGGGACATCACGTACGTCGGGCCCGCACGCGAGCTCGGGGGAGGTCATCGGGCCGCCGAAGCAGTCCGAGGCGAACAGGTTGCCGGTCTTGTCGTCCTGCAGACCGACCGTGGCCGGGTTGTCGAACAGCGGCGGCCGGTAGCCGGTCACCGTGCGATCCCCGAGGTCCAGCTGCTGGCCGGGGTTGAGCAGGTAGACGCGGTCCATCGGGACCGCCCACTCCGTCGACATGATGCCCACGCCGATGAACGTGGTGACCAGGCGAGCGTTGGGCGCCGCCTCGAGCAGCTTCCAGAGGCCACCGGTGTGGTCGCGGTCCGGATGGGTGATCCACACCCAGCGGACGTCCTGCGGGTCGATCACATCGGACAGCTCGCTGACGAAGTCCTTGTCCGCTGTGCTGAGCCCGGTGTCGATCACCAGGGGTTGCTCCGCGTGCAGCACGAACGTGTTCACCGCGAGGCAGCCGATGCCCGGCACCTCCGCGTAGTCGCTGAGCACGGTGACGTCCGTGCCGACCTTGTGTTTCTCCATGTCACTACCTCTCGGGATCAGAAAGGCACCTGGGTCTGTAGGAGCCCTTCAGCGGTGCCGCGTCCCGAGACGACTCGGCAGAACTCGATTGCACCCATCTCGATGGTGGGGCCGTCATCGCCGGTTGTCCACGAACCGCCGGCTGGTCCAGTCAGGGTGAGGGAGTACGGCTGGCCGTGGCGCTCGGCCCACTCGGCAACCACGTCCGCCACGATCACGCCGTCGTGGTCCGGGGTCAGCAGCGGCTCGGAGCTGACCGCCTTGGCGATGTCCATGCGGTGCATCCACGGGTCGCGGGTGAGGATGACGTCGCTGAGGAAGCCGATCGTCCAGGTCTCGTCACGACCGTTCACCTGCTGCGGGTTCGGGAACGGTCGCTTCCGCATGAACCCCGGGGTGAGGCGCCGGCCGCGAAGCGCCTTCGGCCCGACCTTCCTGGCGCCCTCGACGATGTCGTCGGTCGTCCAGTCGGCACGCTCGCTGACCTGGAGACCGGTCGTGGCCGTGAGCTGGTCCATGCCCTGCTCCTCGGCAATCGCTTCCGCCTTGCGCGACTGCCTGCGCGTCTCGAGGGGCGTGGTGACCATCTGGGCCATGCCGACCATGTGGCAGGCGAGCTGTCGAACGTCCCAGAGGGCGCAGTCCGTCGGGCGGGTCCAATCGTCGGGGCCGAGGCCGGCCAGGGTGTCGGCCATCCGGGCGTACTCGGTCTCGGCGAGCTGCATGGCGAGCGGCCGGGGGATGCGCGGCCGGATGAGGGCGTCTCGGCTGGGGGTGGTGGTGCTCATCGGGGGCTCCCGTCGGGAGAGTGGTCGGAACTGGAGGCGGGAAGGCCGACGGCATCGGCCCACATGTCGACGGCCCGGGCGAGCAGTGCGGTGATTCGGCTGCCGCCGGGGTCGTTCGCGAAGTGCTGGTTGATCAGGCCGCCGAGGATCGACACCCAGACCGTGAAGTCCGCGTCCGAGATGTCCCCCAGGTCCATCACCCGGCGACGTCCGCGCTCCATGACCCGGAGCGATGGGGCATAGGACTCGGGGGTGGGTTCGAAGCCCGGGACGATGCGCTCGTTCATCAGCTGGTAGCGCGGGTGGTCGGCCACCGAGAAGTCATAGAACTGACGTGAGACCAGGTAGATCGCGGCGCGCGGGTCGCTGGCCTCCACCTCGGTGATCTTCCGGTCCAGCTTGTCGAGGGTTGCCTCGTACTCGCCCCAGGCCTCGCCGAACATCGCGTCGTAGATCGCCATCTTGGAGGCGAAGTGGCCGTAGAGCGACGGGGCTTGCATGCCCACCCGGTCAGCGACGTCGCGCAACGTGATCTGGGTCAGGCCGGACTCTCGAGCGAGCGCCCAGGCGGCGTCGAGGATCTCTCGCCTCGTAGCCGCACGGCGTTCGGCGATCCTATCGCGCTTCGGAGTACCTAACATGATTAGGTAGAATGCTCCGCGCGCACAAATCCGTCAAGCCTTGCGGAGAACCGGCCTAGGCCGGTGGTCGAGCCTCACGCGAGGGAGTGTGCGGCTAGCGCTTCTTCTCCGTCAGCCTCTCCATCGATCCGGCGTCCGAGGCGGATGCCTTGCCGCGCTTCTCGGCGCGCTTTTCCTTGATGGATTTCTGGGACTTCTTGGACATGGACTGTCGCGGCGACTTGTCGCTCATCTGGTATCCCTTGTTGCGGGTTGCCTGAACGGCCCCGTGTGGCGATGCTACGCCGGGTCGAGTCGGCGGCACGCCGACCGATAGCCTTCGGGCCACCATGCTCGAGAGATTCCGCGCCTTCTGGACCAACGTCTGGAAGCCCGTCGCCCACCTGCTGATCCGGCTCGGCGTGACACCCAACATGGTCACGTTCTTCGGCACCCTCGGTGTGGTCACGGGAGCGCTTGTGTTCTTCCCACGGGGCGAGCTGCTGATCGGCGTCCTGGTGATCACCGCGTTCGTGTTCAGCGACCTGATCGACGGCTACATGGCGCGGTCGACCGGCAACACCGGGAAGTTCGGGTCGTTCTGGGACTCGACGCTGGACCGGTTCGGCGACGGTGCGATCTTCGGCGGCCTTGCTCTCTACTTCGCCGGGCCGGGGGACAGCTACCTCTACCTCTGCCTCTCGCTCTACTGCCTGGTGACCGGAAGCGTGACGTCGTACGCCCGAGCCAAGGCGGAGTCGCTCGGACTGCATGCGAAGGGCGGCATCGCCGAGCGGGCCGACCGGCTGGTGTCGATCCTGGTGATGACCGGGCTCGGCGCGATCTTCGACCTGCCGATCCTGATGTTCGTCACGCTCTGGGCGCTGGCCTTCGCGAGCACCTACACCGTGGCCATCCGGGTGCTCATGGTCCACCGGCAGGTGGTGGCCGAGGAGTCCGCTGCCGATGCCGGGTCGACGGCCTGACCGCCGTACGATTGCGGTATGGCTGAGACCCCCGAGCAGGAGAGCACCACCGGAACCACCCGCGTGAAGCGCGGCATGGCCGAGATGCTCAAGGGCGGCGTGATCATGGACGTGGTCACGCCCGAGCAGGCGAAGATCGCCGAGGACGCCGGCGCCGTTGCGGTGATGGCGCTCGAGCGGGTGCCCGCCGACATCCGAGCTCAGGGTGGGGTCAGCCGGATGAGCGACCCGGACATGATCGACGGGATCATCGCGCAGGTCTCGATCCCGGTGATGGCCAAGGCCCGGATCGGCCACTTCGCGGAGGCGCAGGTGCTGCAGAGCCTGGGCGTCGACTACGTCGACGAGTCCGAGGTGCTGACGCCGGCCGACTACGAGAACCACATCGACAAGTGGGCGTTCACGGTGCCGTTCGTGTGCGGGGCCACCAACCTTGGTGAGGCGCTGCGCCGGATCACCGAGGGCGCGGCGATGATCCGCTCGAAGGGCGAGGCCGGCACCGGCGACGTGTCCAACGCGGTGACGCACATGCGCACCATCCGTCGCGAGATCCGTCGGCTGGCGGCGCTGGAGGGCGACGAGCTGTACGTCGCGGCCAAGGAGCTGCAGGCGCCGTACGCGCTGGTCAAGGAGGTCGCCGAGAGCGGCAAGCTCCCCGTCGTGCTGTTCACCGCTGGCGGCATCGCGACCCCCGCCGACGCGGCGATGATGATGCAGCTGGGTGCCGAGGGCGTCTTCGTGGGCTCCGGCATCTTCAAGGCGGGCAACCCGGCCCAGCGCGCCGAGGCGATCGTCAAGGCCACCACGTTCCACGACGACCCGGCGATGGTGGCCAAGGTGTCCCGCGGGCTGGGCGAGGCGATGGTCGGCATCAACGTCGAGGACATCCCGCAGCCGCACCGGCTGGCCGAGCGCGGCTGGTAGGTCTCAGCGCAGCTCCGCGCAGTCCAGGAGATTCAGGTCCGCGGCGCTGAGCCGGTCGTAGTCTCCGACCAGGTCGAGCACTCGTCCCTGGGGATCGAGGTAGGCGCGGAAGTCGTACTGACGGTTCGCCCACCACAGCTGCGGCTCGCCGCCGTTGGCGACGGTGTACTCACCCGACGGCTCACCCATCCGGCCGATCACCTCGTCGCGGCCCATGCCTACGGCGAGGTCGCACCAGCTGGCCACCCACTGGGCAGGGTCGCTGCCTCCGGAGCTCCGCGGTGAGGTGTCCGCGACGTACCAGCTGCCATCGGTGCGGGCCATCGTGACGGTCTCGTCGACACCCGGGTAGTCGACGGCGAGGAACGCGTCCTCCTCGGTGACCTGGGTCTGCTCCACCGACGTGGGGTCGTACTCGCGCGCCGGGTCCTCCCACAGCACTGCCACGAACCCGGTGCAGGGATCGCCCAGCTCGGCGCGATCAAACAGGATGGCCTGCAGGCGCAGCTCGATGGTGAACTCGGGGGCGTGCCGAGCACACGCTCCGGCCGCGTCGTGTGCCTTCAGTGCGGCCAGCCACTCGCGGTACGCCGCCTCCGCCTCCGTGGGTGACGGTGCCGGGTCGGTGGGGGTGGGCGTCGCCGACGAGGACGAGGTGAGTGTGGTCCGGCGCCCGTCGGGCGGGTCGTCGTCGGACCCTCCGCAGGCACTGGAACCGGCGAGCAGCAGCGCCGCGAGCGTGGCCAATGACGCCGAACGGTTCGAACCTGTAGTCACAACGGACCATTGTCCCGGCGTTCGCCCACGCGGCACCTGTCTGGACCCCTCTACTTCAGGTGATCAAACGATCAATTTGACTCGGTACGGCGTCTTGGACGCCACGGGGGGGACCATGAAGAAGACCACCAAGGGCGCATTCGCGGCCGGCACGGCCGCTGTGCTGCTGCTCGGCGGCGTGGGGACGCTTGCCTACTGGAACGACTCCGAGACCGTGACCGGGACGACCGTCGGCTCGGGCAAGCTCGACCTCGCGCTCGTGTCGTGCGGCGACTGGCAGCTCGACGCCATCGGAGGCGCCGGCGGCGACCTCGCCGGTCGGGAGATCGTGCCCGGCGACTCGCTGGCCAAGACCTGCACCTACACGCTCACTGCCGAGGGTGACCACCTCGAGGCCGCGCTCGGGATCACCGTGCCGAGCTGGACCGGTGGGCTCGCCGGCAAGGTGACCACGGACGCGGCGTTCGATGTGAACGGCAGCGCGGTCACGCCCGGCACGCCGCATCCCTTCACGGACGGCGCGCCGAGCACCATCACCGCGGAGTTCACCGTCGACTTCCCGTTCGGCTCTGGTGTCGACAACACCTCGCAGGACCTGACGGCGACGCTCGGCGACATCACGATGACGGTCACTCAGACCGACAGCCACTGAGCGCTCAGCCTTCGGAGGCAGCATGAGCGGCGAACGCACAGCGGGCGCCTGGGTCGGTCAGGTACTGAGCTGGATGTTCATCCTGTCCGTCCTCGCTGTGCTCACCGCGGCGGTCGTGGTGCCGCGGATCGCCGGTGCGACGCCGTACGCCGTGCTCACTGGTTCGATGCGTCCCGACCTCGGGCCGGGGACGCTGGTCGTCGTCCGGCCGACGCCGATCGACGAGATCGACATCGGCGATGTCATCACCTACCAGCTGAAGTCCGGAAAGCCCACGGTCGTCACGCACCGGGTGGTCGGGATCGGCATGGACGCCGAGGGGCAGCGGGTGCTGCAGACCCAGGGCGATGCCAATGAGTCCATCGACCCCGCGCCGGTCCGTGAGGTCCAGATCAAGGGTGAGCTCTGGTACTCCGTGCCCTACCTCGGCCACGCCCACCGAGTCCTGACCGGCCAGGAGCGCCAGTGGGCCGTGTACGTCGTCGCGGCGCTCCTGCTCGGCTACGCCGCGATCGCCTGGGGCTCGGCGCTCCGGAACCGGCTCCGGACCCGCCAGGAGACAGCAGAGGAGGAGCAGGATGACGCGACCTACGCATCGACGTCGGCGTAGCGGACGCGTCCGCGCGCTGCTCAGCCTTGGCCTGCTCCTCGGGATCTCCCAGGTCGGCACCTTGGCGTCATGGACCGACTCCGCGACCGTGCAGGGCGGCGGGTTCACCAGCGGCACTCTCGACCTGACCGTCGGGGAGAGCTCTGCTAACCAGCTCTCCGGCCAGGGAGGCACCTGGACGCACACCAACCTGACCTTGTCGGCGATGGCGCCTGGCGAGAGCGTCGCCAAGCTGCTGACCGTCGGCAACGGAGGGTCTGTCGCGCTTACCTACAACGCCACCGTGGTCACGACCAACAACGACCTCCAGAACGGCCTCCAGCTCACCGTGATCGACGGTGCAACGGTGGGCAACACCGGCACCCAAGCAGCTAACAACCGGGCTGGCACCTGTACCGGTGGTACCGGGACCTCGTTGACGAACACCAACGTCAGCACAACCGCATCCAGCTTGCATTCCTCTGCGGTCGCCCTGGCCACGGGCGTGACGCGCACCTACTGCGTCCGTGTCGCTTTGGCGAGCTCGGCGCCGAACTCCATGCAGGGCAAGACGACGAACCTGACCTTCTCTTTCAATGCACAGCAGTGACATGAGAGCTCGCACCAGCACCTCACTCCGCGAGGCCGCGCTCACCGTGGGCGCAGGCCTCGGACTGTTGTGCGTCCTGCTGGCGATTGCCGCGCCGCTGCTAGGCGTGCGGCTGCTGGTCTTCGAGTCCGGCTCCATGTCGCCGACTGTCGAGACCGGCGGACTCGCCCTCACCCGCACTGTGGCAGCCGACGAGCTCGCGGTGGGCGACATTGTCAGCGTGACCCCGCCCTCCGGAGAGCGGGTCACCCACCGGATCGTCGGGATCGATGGGACCGGTGGGCAGACCCTGCTATCTCTCCAGGGCGACGCCAACCAGGCACCCGACCCGGAGCCGTACCCCGTCACTGAGGCGGACCGGGTGCTCTTCCACGTCAACCATCTCGGCTTCGTCGTTGACGCGCTGGCCTCGCCGTACGCCGTGTTCCTTGCGGGTGCGTTCGTCGCCGGCCTCCTCGCGCTTGCCTTCAAGGGCCGGAAGGAGCGAACCGCCACAACGGGACGACACCAGGCCCCGATCGCCGCCGCGGCGGTCTTGGTTGTGGCACTTGCCGGTGCGGGGGCGTTGATGCCAGCACGAATTGCGCCAACCGCGGCCGCGTTCACCGATACCTCGACCGTCCCAACCGGGAACTTTGGCACGTTGACGCTGCCGAAGCCGACGATCAGCTCCTGCTCGATAAGCGGTGGACTTGGCCAGAAGACCGCGACCATCGTGTGGCCCGAGGTCGGCGCCTGGGATTACGTGGCGGTTCTGGTTGAGACTGGGCAGGCCATGACGGTCACGGACACGGGGACATCCAGGCAAACCCAGTTCAGTGCCGGACTCCTGAGCACGATCCTGAACGCGACTTATCACGTCGAGGTGCGGTCCAAGCTCATCGGCAGCACGTGGACCTCGGTCCCGGCGACTCAACCGGTGACGATCGCGCTCCTCGGCCTCGGCATGAGCTGCGGCACCGCAACCTGACGTGCTTCAGAGGGTCAGTAGCCTTTCGCACGTGACTGCCCGGGCTCGTGCGGCGATCGCTGCCGCACTCCTGTGCGTGACGGCGGGGCTGGTGGCGTGCTCCGAGCCCGGCGAGGATGCCGACTCCCCTCTCGTCATCGATACCGAGCAGGGCAAGGTCAAGGGGATCAACGAGGAGGGCATCCGCGCCTGGCGGGGCATCCCGTACGCCGAGGCTCCGGTCGGCGACCTGCGCTGGCAGCCCCCGCAGGAGCACGAGGACTGGGACGGCGTCCGCAGCGCGGCGCAGTACGGCTCCACCTGTCTCCAGACCACCTTCCCGGCCCCGGGACAGACCGGCGCTCAGCCGCAGGCCGGCTCCGCCGAGGACTGTCTGTTCCTGAACGTGAACGCCCCGAAGAAGGCCGACGGTCTGCCGGTGATGGTCTGGCTGCATGGCGGCGGGTTCGTGGGCGGCACCGGCGGCCCGTCCTTGGCCAACTCACCGGAGATGGTCAAGCGCGGCGTGGTCCTGGTGACCCTCAACTACCGCCTCGGCCGGTTCGGATTCTTCGCGCACCCGTCGCTGGAGGGGGACGTCGCGAACTACGGCCTGCTCGACCAGGTCGCCGCACTGGAGTGGGTCCAGGACAACATCGAGGGCTTCGGCGGCGACCCCGACGACGTCACGCTCTTCGGCCAGTCGGCGGGCGGCATGGCCGTCAACGCGCTGATGGTCTCGCCGGCGGCCGAGGGGTTGTTCGACAAGGCGATCTCCCAGTCGGGCCTGGGTCGGGAGCACTCGATCTCGCTGGACGAGGCACGGGCGGACGGCGAACAGCTCCTGCCCGGGCTGGACGCCGACGGGCTGCGAGACATCGATGCGACGCGCCTGCTGGGCCCACCGCAGGACATCCTCGCCGGCGACCTGCCGATCGTCGACGAGGTGATGCCGATGCGGATCGCCGATGCGTTCGCTGCCGGTGAGGAGGCCGACGTGCCCTACATGACCGGCACCACCAACGCGGAGTTCCCGGACTCGGTGTTCGTGTCGCTGGCCCGGCCCCCCGACGCGGCACGGGCCCTTCTCGTCGGCACCGAACGCGCCACCTTCCTCTCTCTGTACGGCGGCGAGCTGGGGCTCCAGCAGCACGTGCTGAGCGATGTCCTCTTCACCGAGCCCTCGCGCTACTTCGCCGGCCTGCACGCGGAGAAGGCGCCGACGTATCGCTACCGCTTCTCGATCGCCTCGCCGGCGGAACAAGCCACCCTCGGTGGCGCGCCGCACACGGCCGAGGCGAAGTACGTCTTCGACCACGGTGTCGACGGCGCGCTCGCCGACCCGATCTGCGACTACTGGGTGAGCTTCGCGAAGACCGGCGACCCCAACCACGAAGGTGCGCCAGAGTGGCCGACGGCGGAGGGCGACGCGCTCATCGAGTTCACTGCGCAGGGGCCGGTGGCCGAACCGTCGGATCCCTGGGGGTCCCGCCTGGACGCCGTACGGGCGGCCACCGAGCGGCTGTCCTGACCAAACCCATAAAATCGATGCCATGACCACCATCGGCGTCCTCGCGCTGCAGGGCGATGTGCGGGAGCACCTGCGCGCGCTGCAGCGGCTCGGGGTCGGCGCGATGCCGGTGCGACGGCTCGAAGAGCTCGATGCCTGCGACGGCCTGGTCATCCCTGGCGGCGAGTCGACGACGATGGCCAAGCTGGCCCGCACGTTCGAGCTGATCGAGCCACTGCGGATCCAGATCAAGGCTGGCCTGCCGTGCCTCGGCACCTGCGCCGGGATGATCCTGCTGGCGGAGCGGATCGTCGACGGCATCGCGGGTCAGGAGACGTTCGGGGGCCTCGACGTCACCGTGCGGCGCAACGCGTTCGGCCGCCAGGTCGACTCGTTCGAGGGCGACCTGTACATGGACGGCATCGACGGGCCGGTGCACGGCGTCTTCATCCGCGCGCCGTGTGTCGAGGAGGCCGGGCCAGGGGTAGAAGTGCTGGCGCGCGTCCCCGGCGGACCCGCCGCAGATAGGATCGTTGCGGTCCGGCAAGGTGCGTTGCTGGCGACGGCGTTCCATCCCGAGGTGGGCACCGACACCCGGATCCACGAGATGTTCGTCGACCTGGTGCAGGAAGCGCCGGTCGACCGCACCCACGGCAAGTAGACGCAGAAGAGGAACCGCATGTCGGGCCACTCCAAATGGGCGACCACGAAGCACAAGAAGGCGGTCATCGACGCCAAGCGCGGCAAGATGTTCGCCAAGCTGATCAAGAACATCGAGGTCGCCGCCCGGATGGGTGGCGGAGATCCCGCCGGCAACCCCACGCTCTACGACGCGATCCAGAAGGCCAAGAAGTCGTCGGTCCCCAACGACAACATCGACCGCGCGGTGAAGCGCGGCTCAGGCGAGGACACGGGCGGCGCCGAGTACCAAACGATCATGTACGAGGGCTACGGCCCCTCCGGTGTCGCGATGCTCATCGAGTGCCTCACCGACAACAAGAACCGCGCCGCCATGGAGGTCCGCACCGCGATGACCCGCAACGGCGGCTCGCTCGCCGACCCGGGCTCGGTGTCGTTCCTCTTCAACCGCATGGGCGTGGTGATCGTGCCCACCGCGCAGGAGGGCCGGCAGGTCAATGAGGACGACGTCCTCGAGGCGACTCTCGACGCGGGCGCCGACGACGTCAACGACCTGGGTGAGGCGTTCGAGGTGATCTCGGAGGCGACCGACCTGGTCGCCGTACGCACCGCGCTGCAGGCGGCCGGGATCGACTACGACTCGGCCGAGGCCTCCTTCGTGCCCGACATGCAGGTCGCGCTCGACCGCGAGGGCGCCGGGAAGATGTTCCGGCTGGTCGACGCCCTCGAGGATCTCGACGACGTACAGAACGTGTTCGCCAACTACGACGTCTCCGACGAAATCATGGAGCAGCTCCAAGACGCATAGCCGCATAGGCGTGTCGTCCGCGCCAAGGCCGCGGACGCAGGTAGCGTCGTTCTCCGAACAGGTGTTCGGACGAAGGGCGGAGACGTGCGCGTGCTGGGGATCGACCCGGGGCTGACCCGTTGCGGCCTCGGTGTCGTCGAAGGTGACGTCGGCCGGCCGCTGCGGCTGGTGGACGTCAACGTCATCCGGACATCCGCAGGGGTGCCCGTGGCCGAACGCCTGGTCAGCATCGAGCGCGGCATCGACGCCTGGCTCGACGAGCACTCACCGGACGCCGTTGCCGTCGAGCGGGTCTTCGCTCGGTCCGACTCCAGCACCATCATGGGCACCGCTCAGGCCAGCGGAATCGCGCTGGTGGCCGCGGCTCGTCGTGGACTGCCGATCGCGCTGCACACGCCGAGCGAGGTGAAGGCCGCGGTCTCCGGCAACGGGCGGGCGTCCAAGGAACAGGTCGGGGCGATGGTGACCCGGATCCTGCGCCTCGACGCGGTGCCGAAGCCCGCCGACGCCGCCGACGCCCTGGCGCTGGCGATCACCCACATCTGGCGCGGGGGAGCGCAGGCCCGGATCGAGGCCGCCCTCGCCACCTCGAGGAGCAGACAATGATCGCGTTCGTCCGCGGCCGGGTCGCCGGCCTCACCCTTTCCAGCGCCGTCCTCGAGGTGGGCGGCGTAGGCCTGGAGGTGATGTGTACGCCGGGCACGCTGGCCGGCCTGCGCGCCGGGCAGGAGGCGACCCTGCCGACCAGCATGGTGGTCCGCGAGGACTCGCTGACCCTGTTCGGCTTCGCCGACGACGACGAGAAGCAGACCTTCGAGCTGGTGCAGACCGCCTCGGGAGTCGGACCGAAGCTGGCGCAGGCGATGGTGGCCTGCCTGAGCCCCGACGACCTGCGACGAGCAGTGGCGTCCGACGACGTGAAGACCCTCACCCGGGTGCCGGGCGTGGGCCAGAAAGGCGCCCAGCGGATCATCCTCGAGCTGAAGGACCGGATCGGCGCACCCACGGTCGGCCACGTGGCGGCGTCCGGTCCGGCCGATGCGCCATGGCGCGGTCAGGTGCACCAGGGTCTGGTCGGGCTCGGCTGGTCGACCAAGGACGCCGACAAGGCGGTGGATGCGGTGGCCGGCGAGGCAGGGGAGGCCCCCGACGTCGCCGCTCTGCTCCGATCCGCGCTCCGCTCGCTGAGCAAGGCCTGACATGGACGACCTCGAAGCTGCCGAAGAGGCACACCTGCAGTCGCTCACCGCCGCGGAGGCGGAGGGTGACGAGCGGGCCGTGGAGGCCGCGCTGCGTCCGCGGACGCTGGACGAGGTGGTGGGGCAGGGCCGGGTCCGGGCCCAGCTGGGCCTGGTGCTCGAGGCGGCCCGCAAGCGCGGCCGCGCGTCCGACCACGTGCTGCTGTCCGGCCCGCCGGGGCTCGGCAAGACCACGCTCGCGATGATCATCGCCCACGAGATGTCCGCTCCGTTGAGGCTGACCAGTGGCCCGGCGATCACCCACGCGGGTGACCTCGCCGCGATCCTCTCCGGGCTGAACGAGGACGACGTCCTGTTCGTCGACGAGATCCACCGGATGTCCCGGCCCGCCGAGGAGATGCTCTACATGGCGATGGAGGACTTCCGGGTCGACGTCGTCATCGGTAAGGGGCCGGGCGCGACCGCGATCCCGCTGGAGATCCCGTCGTTCACCCTGGTGGGAGCCACGACCCGCGCCGGCCTGCTGCCTGGGCCTCTGCGCGACCGGTTCGGGTACACCGGCCACCTGGAGTTCTACGACCCCGACGAGCTCGACGTGATCGTGCACCGGTCCGCGGGCCTGCTCGGCGTCGACCTCACCGACCAGGGCGCCGCCGAGATAGCCTCGCGCTCCCGAGGCACTCCCCGGATCGCCAACCGGCTGTTGCGGCGGGTCCGCGACTACGCCCAGGTGCGCGCCGACGGCATCGTCACGCTGGACGTCGCCAAGTCGGCCCTCGCTCTCTACGAGGTGGACGAGCTCGGCCTGGACCGGCTCGACCGCGCTGTCCTCGACGCGCTCTGCCGACGCTTCGGTGGCGGGCCGGTAGGGATCTCCACGCTGGCCGTAGCGGTCGGCGAGGAGCGGGAGACCGTCGAGGAAGTGGCTGAGCCGTTCCTGGTGCGCAACGGCTTCTTGGCGCGCACCCCGCGCGGCCGGGTCGCCACCCCAGCCGCCTGGCAGCACCTCGATCTGGACGCGCCTCCTGCGCCGCCGGAGACCCCCGACGACGAGCCGCTGTTCGACGACTGACCACCGGTTCGCAGGGATTGACGTCTCCGCGCACTTGCACGGCTACACTTGCGCGTCGGTCGGCCCTGCCGGGTATTGCGGTGGCCGCAATCTCACTCAAGTCTCGAGAGGTTTCGTCGTGGAAGGGATCGTCTCCCTGCTGCCACTGGTGGCCATCGCCCTGCTGTTCTGGCTTCTGATCATCCGTCCTGCCAGCAAGCGTCAGAAGGATCAGGCTCGGATGCAGTCCGCCGTCAGCGAGGGCGAGCAGGTGATGCTGACCTCCGGGATCTTCGGGACGGTCACCGAGCTGAACGATGACCGGCTGTCGGTCGAGATCGCGCCCGGCGTCGTCGTCCGGGTGGCGCGCGGGGCCATCGGGTCCGTCGTACCGACCGAGCAGCCGGAGAGGCGCCGGACGAAGAGCTCGAGGAAGAGCCCTACGACGAGTACGACGAGTACGACGAACCGACCGACGGTGACCCAGAGGCGGAGAAGAACTGATGGCAAGCAAGGCACTCCGCCCGGGTCGAACCCTGGTGGTGTTCTTCATCGGTGTCGCGATCTCGTATGGCCTGGTCGCTCTCAACGGCAGCTGGAAGCCCGAGCTGGGGCTGGACCTCCAAGGCGGCACCAGCATCAGGCTGGTCGCCAACGGCGATCCTTCCGAGGGCAGCCTCGACGAGGCCCGCAAGATCATCGACCAGCGCGTCAACGCCAACGGTGTCGCCGAGGCTGAGGTGACCACCCAGGGCGGCAACCAGATCGTCGTGGAGATCCCGGGCGACAGCCGCGAAGACCTGGTCGAGACCGTGAAGCGGCAGGCGCAGCTGCGGTTCCGGCTGGTCATCTGCAGCGACTTCTCCCCGTGTGGCTCCGGCGCGCAGACACCGCAGAACCCGCTGACCCCGAGTGCCGAGCCCACTGCCGAGCTGCCCGAGGCGCCGCAGAGCCCGGGCCGGCCCCCCGTCGGCTTCGACCGCGCCGGCGACCCGACGGGCGAGCCCACCGACAAGCAGACCGACAAGCCGAAGCAGGACCAGACCCCGTCCGGTGACGCCTCACCGTCGGAGCCCGCGCCGAGCGAGAGCGCGCCCGTGGACGACGTCCCCGGTGTCGACGACGAGGGATTCACGGCTCCCGTGGACGAGGAGCTTGCGTCTTCACAGGCCCCGGACCCGGCCGTGGTTCAGGTGTTCGAACAGTTCACCTGCGCGGACGACGGACGCCTGCTGAACGCCGACGGGTCGGCGGCCCAGGTGTCTCCCGACGCACCCGTGACCATCCCGGCCGTGGACGACCCCAGCAAGCCGCTGATCGCCTGCGAGCCGGCCGAGAACAACCCGGGCACCGACGAGGACCGTCCGGCGACGAAGTACCTGTTGTCGCGTTCGGTGATCAACGGCACCGATCTCAGCTCGGCGAGTGCCGGGGTCCCGCAGAACGAAGTCAGCTGGGTCGTCAACCTCGAGGTCGGAGGCGACGGCCAGGACGCCTTCACCGCCATCTCGCGAGCGCTGGTCGGTACCGAGCGGCAGTTCGCGATCGTCCTCGACGGCGTGGTCATCTCCGCGCCAACCATGGACGGCCTGATCACGAACGGCCAGGCTCAGATCAGCGGCAACTTCAACGAGACCTCGGCCAACAGCCTGGCGACCAGCCTGAAGTTCGGCGCGCTGCCCATCTCCTTCGACGACAACTCGACGCAGGTGCAGACGATCGGGCCATCGCTGGCCGGTAACCAGCTCTCCGCCGGCATCATGGCGGGACTGCTCGGTCTCGCACTGGTGATGCTCTACTGCCTGGTCTACTACCGCGGCCTCGGGCTCGTGGTGATCGCCTCCCTGCTGGTGGCGGCCGGCGTCACGTACTCCATGGTGCTGTTGCTCGGCGAGGCGGCGAACTTCACGCTCACCCTGCCCGGCATCGCCGGTCTGATCGTCGCGGTCGGCATCACCGCAGACTCGTTCATCGTCTACTTCGAGCGGATCCGTGACGAGATGCGTGACGGGAAGTCGATGCGGGTCGCGGTGGAGTCCGGTTGGAAACGGGCCCGGAACACCTGTCTAGCTGCCGACACCGTTTCTCTGCTCGCCGCGGTCGTGCTGTTCATCTTCGCGGTCGGTGTGGTCAAGGGCTTCGCGTTCGCACTCGGCCTCTCCACGCTCATCGACCTGGTCGTGTTCTTCTTCTTCACCAAGCCCTTGGTGTCGGTGCTGGCGCGCTACAAGTTCTTCAACCGGGGTCACCGGCTGTCCGGTCTGGACGCGGGCGCCCTGGGCGTCGAGTCGATCAACCTCGGCACCGCGGGAGGGAGGGCCTGATGGGCAAGTTCGCAGTGCTCGGCAACGAGCTCTACTCCGGCAAGAGGTCGATCGACTTCGTCGGTCGCAGGTGGCTCTGGTACGGCATGTCCGCCGTGATCCTGATCATCGCGATCGGTGGCTGGACGATCAAGGGCCTGAACTTCGGCATCGAGTTCACCGGCGGCTCGCAGTACACCGTCACTCTGGCGGCCGACCAGGTCAACCAGGACACGGCCGACGAGCTGCGTGAGGTCGTCGCCGACACGGGGATCGAGAACGCCTCCGCGCCGATCGTCACCACGCAGGGCACCGAGGCAATCGTCGTACAGACCGAGCCGCTGTCCAACGCGGAGAGCGACGAGGTCGCCACGGCGATCGCGGAGGCTACCGGCGCCGACCCGGTGGATGACCTCTCGCGTGACGAGATCGGTCCCAGCTGGGGCGAGGAGGTCGCCGAGCGGTCCGCCATCGGACTCGGTGTGTTCCTGATCCTGGTCGTGCTGTTCATCTGGGCCTACTTCCGAGAATGGAAGATGTCCGTGGGCGCGCTGGTCGCGCTAGCACACGACGTGGTGATCACCATCGGGGTCTACGCCCTCTCGGGCTTCCAAGTCACGCCTGCGAGCGTCACCGGTCTGCTCACCATCCTTGGTTTCTCGCTCTACGACACCGTCGTGGTGTTCGACAAGGTGCGAGAGAACACCAAGGACCTACGCGCCACCCACTCGACGTACGCCGGAGCGGCGAACCTCGCGGTCAACCAGACCCTGGTCCGGTCGATCAACACCTCGATCGTCGCGCTGATCCCGGTCGGCGTGATCCTGTGGGTCAGCTCGGTGCAGCTGGGCGCCAGCTCGCTGAAGGACCTGTCGCTGGCGCTGTTCGTCGGTACGGCGGCCGGTGTCTACTCGTCGATCTTCATCGCCACCCCGATCGTGGTGCACCTGAAGCAGAACGAGACCGACGTGCAGCAGGCGGAGCGGCGCGCGAAGGCGCGGGCGAAGTCGCAGGTGGCCGACCCCTACGCGACGGTTCCGGTCTTCACCGAGGACATGCCGGCCAAGGATGCCGACGAGGCCGACGAGGTGCTCGAGGAGGACGCTCCGGTCTCCGGGCCGGCGCCGAGCCGGCAGCCGCAACCAGGGGCGACCGGTCGCGGCCGGACCGTTCCGCCGACCCGGCGCCCGGTAGGGGAGAGCAGGTCGAGCGGCCGTCAGCAGCCGTCCCGCCAGTCGAAGTCCAAGCGTCAGAAGTAGCGGCATGACCGAGGAGGCACGGGCCGCACTCCAGCGACTCGTCGCCGATGTGCCGGACTTCCCCGAGCCCGGGATCGTCTTCAAGGACATCACGCCGCTGCTCGCCGACGCCGAGGGGTTCCGCCTCGTGATCGAGGCGCTGGCCGACGCCGGCAGGGACGCCGATGCTCGGGTGACCGTCGACAAGGTGGTCGGCATGGAGGCGCGCGGATTCATCTTCGCCGCTCCCATCGCGCTGGCGCTCGGGGTCGGCATGGTGCCGGTGCGCAAGGCAGGCAAGCTGCCGCGGGCCACGCACGCGGTCTCCTATGCGCTCGAGTACGGCGAGGCGACGTTGGAGATGCACGAGGACGCTCTCGCGCCCGGCGACCGGGTGCTGCTGATCGACGACGTACTCGCCACCGGCGGCACCCTCGCGGCGACGCGTGAGCTCGTCCGCCTGTGCGGCGGCGTCACGGTCGGCGCCGCCGTACTCATGGAGCTGTCGTTTCTCCCGGGGCGCGAGACCATCGGCGACCTTCCGCTCGTCTCCCTCATGAGTGTCTGACTCCCAGGGCTGGGCACGCGAGACCTCTGGCGCTTCGCGCCACCAGGACACGCACTTCGCTGCGTTGTCGTCGTTCGCAGGAGACCAACTACAGCGTCGCTCCTCCGCCTTGCGCAGCACGCACCCTGAAGACGCCAAGCATCAAAAGGCCTCACGCGCCCAGCCCTACACTGCAAGAGTGACCGAGGAGCGCACCGTCCCTGAGACGGAGACCGCGCCCGAGCCGGCCGTTGAGAGCACGCCGGCCGGCGGGCGGGGGATGCGCGCGCGCCTGGCGCGGATGAGCACCCGTAGCCAGGCCTCCAACCCGGTCCTCGAGCCGCTGTTCCGCGCCGTACGCGCCAACCACCCGAAGGCCGATCTGGCCCTGCTGGAGCGCGCCTACACGACCGCCGAGACCATGCACGGCACCCAGATGCGCAAGAGCGGCGACCCGTACATCACCCATCCGCTCGCGGTGACCACGATCCTGGCCGGCATCGGGATGACGGAGCCCACCCTGGTCGCGGCACTGCTTCACGACACGGTCGAGGACACGCCGTACACGCTCAAGCAGTGCCGTGACGAGTTCGGCGACGAGGTCGCCCAGATGGTCGACGGCGTGACCAAGCTCGACAAGGTCCAGTACGGCGACTCGGCACAGGCCGAGACGATCCGGAAGATGATCGTCGCGATGTCGCGCGACATCAGGGTGCTGGTGATCAAGCTCGCCGACCGACTGCACAACATGCGCACGCTGCGGTACGTGCCTCAGCGCAGCCAGGAGCGCACCGCACGCGAGACGCTCGACATCTACGCCCCGCTGGCCCATCGGCTGGGCATGAACACCATCAAGTGGGAGCTCGAGGACCTCGCGTTCGCGACCCTGCACCCCAAGATCTACGACGAGATCGTGCGGATGGTGGCCGAGCGGGCGCCGTCGCGCGACCAGATGCTGGCCGAGGTGATCACCCAGGTCGAGAAGGACCTGCGCGAGGCCAAGATCAAGGCGACCGTGACAGGCCGACCGAAGCACTACTACTCGATCTACCAGAAGATGATCGTGGGCGGCCGTGAGTTCTCCGACATCTACGACCTGGTCGGCATCCGGATCCTCGTCGACGAGGACCGCGACTGCTACTCCGTGCTCGGCATCCTGCACTCGCGCTGGAACCCGGTGCTCGGCCGGTTCAAGGACTACGTCGCGATGCCGAAGTTCAACATGTACCAGTCGCTGCACACCACCGTGATCGGCCCGCAGGGCAAGCCGGTGGAGATGCAGATCCGGACCTTCTCCCAGCACCGCCGCGCGGAGTACGGCGTCGCGGCGCACTGGAAGTACAAGGAGGACGGCCGGGCCGGCCGCGACACCGAGAAGGACGGCGACCTCGACGACATGACCTGGGTCCGGCAGCTCCTCGACTGGCAGAGCGAGGTCGAGGACCCCGGCGAGTTCCTCGAGTCGTTGCGCTTCGAGATCAACCGGGCGGAGACCTACGTCTTCACCCCGCGCGGCGACGTGATCGCGCTGCCGGCCGGGGCGACCCCCGTCGACTTCGCGTACGCCGTGCACACCGAGGTCGGTCACCACACGATCGGCGCCAGGGTGAACGGCCGCCTGGTGCCGCTCGAGTCGACCCTGGACAACGGCGACGTCGTCGAGGTGTTCACCTCCAAGGCAGCGAACGCCGGGCCCTCGCAGGACTGGCTGGGTTTCGTGCGCTCGCCACGGGCGCGCTCGAAGATCCGGCAGTGGTTCACCAAGGAGCGCCGCGAGGAGGCGATCGACCGCGGTAAGGACCAGATCGCCAAGCTGATGCGCAAGGAGGGCCTGCCGATCAAGCGGCTGCTCTCCCACGAGTCGCTGTCCCTCGCGGCCGGGCACTTCAACCTCACCGACGTGACCGCCCTCTACGCCGCGGTGGGCGAGGGCAACCTCAGCGCCCAGGCCGTGGTCCGCCGCGTCGTCGACCTGCACGGCGGCAACGAAGGTGCGCAGGAAGACCTCGCCGAAGCGGTGACGATCACCGGGCGTCGCGGTCGCCCGAAGCTCGCCGGCGGCGACTCCGGCGTGATCGTGAAGGGCTCACCCGACGTGTGGGTCAAGCTCGCCAAGTGCTGCACCCCGGTGCCGCCGGACGCGATCCTCGGCTTCGTCACCAAGGGCGGGGGAGTCTCGGTGCACCGCAAGACCTGCACCAACGCCGCCGAGCTGCTCAAGCAGCCGGAGAAGGTGCTCGACGTCGAGTGGGCGCCAACCGGCCAGTCGACGTTCCTGGTCAACATCCAGGTCGAGGCCCTCGACCGCGCGCGGCTGCTCTCCGACATCACGATGGTGCTCTCCGACGCCCACGTGAACATCCTCAGCGCCACCCTCAACACCACCCGCGACCGGGTGGCCAAGTCGCGCTTCACGTTCGAGATGGCTGAGGCGAAGCACCTCGACACGGTGCTGAAGGCCGTGCGTTCGGTGCCGGGTGTCTTCGACGCCTACCGCGTCACCCACTGACCCTCCGGTGGTTGAGGTGCGAGCTTTGCGAGCCTCGAAACCACCACTGAGTCGCACGATGGTTTCGAGGCTCGGCCGTGGGCGGCCCCGCACCTCAACCAGCGTGCGGCGGCTTCAGCCGCTGTAGTCCTCCGACGCACGCTTGGCCATCTCGAGAAAAGACTGGCGCGAGGTCAGGTTGTCCTCGAGCTCCTTGATCTTCTTCTCGTTGCCGGCGGCGCGGGCCTTCTCCAGGTCGGCTTCGACCGCGGCGATGGCGGACTCGAGCTTGGCGACCATGTCGTCGGCGCGGGCGGACTTCTCGGGGTCCGAGCGCCGCCACTGCTCCTCCTCGACGCCGCGGATCTCCTGCTCCACCTTGCGGATCCGGCCCTCGAGCTCCTTCATCCGCTCCCGGGGCACCTTGCCCGCAGCGTCCCAACGGTCGGCGATGTCGCGGAACGCTCGCTTGGCCACCTCGATGTCGCTCACCGGGACGAGCGCCTCGGCCTCGACGAGCAGCTTCTCCTTGACCTCGGCGTTGGCGGCGAACTCAGCATCCAGCGCGGCGTTGGCGTCGTCCCGAGCGCCGAAGAACTGGTCCTGCGCCCCGCGGAACCGCTTCCACAGCTCGTCGTCGATGTCCTTGCGCGCCGGGCCGGCTGCCTTCCACTTGCGCATCAGGTCGCGGTATTGCCCCGCGGTCGGACCCCAGTCGGTGGATTCGGCGAGCTCCTCGGCCTCCTTGGCCAGTCGCTCCTTGACGACCCGGGCGCCCTCGCGCTTCTCGTCCTGCTCGGCGAAGTGCACCTTGCGGCGCCGGGTGTACGCCGTGCGCGCCCCCGAGAACCGCCGCCACAGGGCGTCGTCGGACGGCCGGTCGATGCGGGGAAGTGACTTCCACTGGTCGAGCAGCTCGCGCAGCTTGTTGGCGCCGTGCCGCCAGTCGGAGCCCTCGGCGATCCGCTCCGCCTCGGCGACCAGCTGCTCCTTCTGCACTTTGGACTCCGCGGCGCGCTGGGCCTTCTCGACCTTGCGCGACTCCCGCTGCTCCTCGATGACCGGGGCGAGTGCTTCGAGGCGGGTCGTCAGCGAGGCCAGGTCGCCGACCGCGTTGGCGTTGGTCACCTGCCCGAGCACGGTCTTCACCGACTCGTTCGCCTCCTCGGGCGACAGAACGCCGGACCGGACCCGCTTCTCGAGCAGCTCCACCTCGAACGCCAGCGCGGCGTAGCGCTCGGTGAAGAACTTCATCGCCTCTTCTGGGGTCCCAGCGGGGTATTGCCCCACCGACCGCTCACCGTCGGCGGTCTTCACGTAGACGGTGCCGTCTTCGTCGACCCGACCCCATTCGGTGCTAGTCACAGGCGATCCTTTTCTCCATAGCCAACATCGGCATGCGCAGCGCAGTGGCCCAGGATAGTCACGGCCGCCCTCACGTGGGCCGATCCGCCTCGATAGGCTGAGCCAGTGTTGATCGCCGGCTTCCCCGCAGGACCGTGGGGCACCAACTGCTTCGTCGCCGCCACCGGGCCGGGCGCGGAGTGCGTGGTGATCGACCCCGGCAAGGACGCCTCCGAAGGCGTCGCCCAGGTTGTCCGCGAACACCGGCTCAAGCCGATCGCGGTGCTGGCCACCCACGGGCACCTCGACCACATCTGGTGCGTGACCCCGGTCGCCGGCACCTACGACGCTACGGCGTGGATCCACCCGGCCGACCGGCACCTCCTCACCGACCCGCTCGCCGGAATGTCCCCGGAGACCAAGGGCATGCTCCCGAGCCTGCTCGGCGCCGACCACGAGTGGGCCGAGCCCGACGACGTACGCGAGCTGGGCGACGGCCAGGACCTCGAGATCGCGGGCATCAGCTTCGTCGTCGACCACACTCCGGGTCACACCGGAGGCTCGGTGACCTTCCGCACGCCGTACGACGACCGCGACGTCAGCGAGGTCTTGTTCAGCGGCGACCTGCTCTTCGCAGGCTCGATCGGCCGCACCGACCTGCCGGGCGGTGACCACCCGACGATGTTGCGCAGTCTCACCGAGAAGGTGCTGCCGCTGGCCGACGACATCGTGGTGCTGCCCGGTCACGGCGATCAGACCACGATCGGCCGCGAGCGGGTCTCCAACCCCTTCCTGCTCGAGCTGCAGGACTCCGGCGCCGCCGGCCGAGTGACCCGGGGACTGTAAGAACCGTGAACAAGCCCACCCCGCTGAGCGGGTTCCCCGAGCTGCTCCCTGCCGCCCGCGTCGTCGAGCGCCAGGTGGTCGAGTCGCTGTCCCGCACCTTCGAGCTCCACGGGTTCGCCAACATCGAGACCCGGGCCGTCGAACCCCTGGACCGGCTCGCCAAGGGTGGCGAGGTCGACAAGGAGATCTACGTGCTCCGGCGGCTCCAGGCCGCGGAGGACGAAGGCGACGCCGGGGTCGCGCTCCACTTCGACCTGACCGTGCCCTTCGCGCGCTACGTGCTGGAGCACGCCGGTCACCTCGAGTTTCCGTTCCGCCGCTACCAGATCCAGCCGGCCTGGCGCGGCGAGCGCCCGCAGGAGGGCCGCTACCGACAGTTCACCCAGGCCGACGTCGACATCGTCGGCAAGGACGAGCTGCCGTTCCACCACGACGTCGAGGTGATGCGGGTGATGGTCGACGCCCTCGACGCGCTGCCGGTCCCTCCGCTCAGCTTCCAGTTCAACAACCGCAAGCTGATCCAGGGCTTCTACCGTGGGCTCGGCCTGCCTGACGTCACGGCTGCGATCCGCACCATCGACAAGCTCGACAAGCTGCCGGCCGAGGCCGTCGCGGACCTGCTCGTGAGCGACGCCGGCGCGACTGCCGTGCAGGCCCAGCGCTGCCTGGAGCTGGCCACGATCCGGGTGCCGGACACGTCCTTCGTCGCAGCGGTGCGGGCGCTCGGCGTCGAGGACCCGCTGCTCGACGAGGGGCTCACCGAGCTCGCAGCGGTGGTCGAGGGCTGCGCTGTGGGGGAGCGGCAGCGAGTGACCGTCGAGGCCAACCTGCGCATCGCCCGCGGGCTCGACTACTACACCGGCACCGTCGTGGAGATCTTCATGGCGGGCTACGAGCGGCTGAAGTCGGTCGGCGGTGGCGGTCGCTACGACGCCCTGGCGAGCGACGGCCGGACGACGTACCCCGGAGTGGGAGTGTCGTTCGGCGTCTCGCGCTCGCTGATCCCGCTGCTGGCCGACGGCGTGGTCGCCGGGAGCCGTGCGGTGCCGAGCGCCGTGCTCGTCGCTCTGGTCGAGGAGGAATCGCGGCCGGACAGCGAGGCGGTCGCGACCGCCCTGCGGGCGCGGGGTATCCCGTGCGAAGTCGCGGCGACCGCGCAGAAGTTCGGCAAGCAGATCCGGTACGCCGAGCGTCGGGGCATCCCGTTCGTCTGGTTCCCCGGCGAGCAGCACGAGGTCAAGGACATCCGCAGCGGGGAGCAGGTGGCCGCCGATCCGGACATCTGGAGCCCACCGGAGGAGGACCTGCGACCGCAGGTCGTGCAGCACCACATCGAGGAGGAAAAGTGATCCGCACCCATGACGCCGGCGCCCTGCGCGCCGAGCACGTCGGCCAGACCGTGACGCTCGCCGGATGGGTGGCGAAGCGTCGCGATCATGGGGGTGTCGCCTTCCTCGACCTGCGAGAGGCCAGCGGGGTGGTGCAGGTCGTCGTCCGCGACGAAGAGGTCGCCCACCAGCTGCGCAGCGAGTACTGCGTCAAGGTCACCGGCGAGGTGACCGCACGCAAGCCCGGCAACGAGAACCCCAACCTGGACACCGGCGATGTCGAGGTGGTCGCCTCCGAGCTCGAGGTCCTCGGCACCGCGGCGCCGCTGCCGTTCCCCATCGACGACCACGTCGACGTCGGCGAGGAGGCACGCCTCAAGCACCGCTACCTCGACCTGCGCCGCTCCGCTCCGAACGCCGCGATCCGGCTGCGCAGCGAGGTCAACAAGGCGGCGCGCGACGTCCTCGACGAGCACGACTTCGTGGAGATCGAGACGCCCACCCTGACCCGGAGCACCCCAGAGGGCGCCCGCGACTTCCTGGTGCCGGCTCGGCTGCAGCCGGGCAGCTGGTACGCCCTGCCGCAGAGCCCGCAGCTCTTCAAGCAGCTGCTGATGGTCGCCGGCATGGAGCGCTACTTCCAGATCGCCCGGTGCTACCGCGACGAGGACTTCCGCGCCGACCGGCAGCCGGAGTTCACCCAGCTCGACGTCGAGATGAGCTTCGTCGAGCAGGACGACGTGATCGCGCTGACGGAGCAGATCCTGGCCGCGCTGTGGCGACTGATCGGGCACACGATCGAGACCCCCATCCCGCGCATTACCTACGCCGAGGCGATGGCCCGCTACGGGTCCGACAAGCCCGACCTCCGGCTCGACCTCGAGCTGGTCGAGTGCACCGACTACTTCAAGGACACCCCGTTCCGGGTGTTCCAGTCGCCGTACGTCGGGGCCGTGGTGATGCCGGGCGGTGCGAGCCAGCCCCGCAGGCAGCTGGATGCCTGGCAGGAGTGGGCCAAGCAGCGCGGCGCCAAGGGACTCGCCTACGTCCTCGTGCAAGAGGACGGTGAGCTCGGCGGCCCGGTGGCGAAGAACCTCTCCGAGGAGGAGCGCGCCGGACTGGCCGCGCACGTGGGCGCCAAGGAGGGCGACTGCGTCTTCTTCGGCGCCGGACAGGTGAAGTCGACCCGAGCCCTGCTCGGCGCCGCGCGCCTCGAGATCGGCCGGCGGTGCGACCTCATCGACGAGAGCGCGTGGAGCTTCGTGTGGGTAGTCGACGCACCTCTCTTCGAGCCCGCCGACGAAGCCACCGCAGCCGGTGACGTCGCGGTCGGCAGTGGCGCTTGGACCGCCGTACACCACGCGTTCACCGCCCCGAAGGACCCCGAGTCCTTCGACCAGGACCCGGCGAATGCCCTGTCGTGGGCCTACGACATCGTGTGCAACGGCAACGAGATCGGCGGTGGATCCATCCGTATCCACCGCGAGGACGTGCAGCGCCGGGTGCTCGCCTTGATGGGCATCGACGACGACGAGGCCGGGTCGAAGTTCGGCTTCCTCCTCGACGCTTTCAAGTACGGCGCCCCGCCGCACGGAGGCATCGCGTTGGGCTGGGATCGCATCGTCGCCCTGCTCGCCGGCACCGAGTCGATCCGCGACGTGATCGCGTTTCCCAAGTCCGGAGGGGGCTTCGACCCCCTCACCGCAGCGCCTGCGCCGATCACTCCGCAGCAGCGCAAGGAAGCGGGGATTGACGCTCAGCCTGCGAAGGATTCACCGGCCGAAGAGTGATTCCCCGCCGATCTGGTCGAGACCAGATTGTTACGCATGAGTGATCTCCTGCATGGAGTCGGTCACATATCGTCGCCCCGAGCGTCCGGCACTCGGGCGTGTGCGTACATCTAAAGGAGAACAATTCATGCGACGCGTTTCACGCTCCATGGCCGTTGTCTCCACCGTAATCCTCGCCGCGGGTGTTCTCGCGGCCTGCGGTGGTGACGGCGACGACGACAGTCCGGGCGGCCGGCCCTCTTCCGAGATCATCGTCAACGGGTGCAACCCCGAGAACCCGCTGATCCCCGGCAACACCGCTGAGACCTGTGGCGGCAACGTTCTCGACGTCACCACGTCGAAGCTGATCCACTACGCCACCGAGGACGCAGCCCCCGAGGAGGACATCGCTGAGTCCATCGAGACCACCGACAACCAGAACTTCACGGTCAAGCTCAAGCCGGACTACCTGTTCTCCGACGGTACGCCCGTCACGGCCGACAGCTTCGTCAAGGCCTGGAACTGGACCGCCTACGGCCCGAACGGCTACCAGGGCGCCTACTTCTTCGAGCCCATCGAGGGCTACGCCGACCTGCAGTGCACCGGCGACGACCCCGAAGACCCCTGCGCCGGTGGCAAGCCGGCCGCCGAGGAGATGACCGGTCTGCAGGTGGTCGACGACACCACCTTCACGATCAAGACCTCCGAGAAGGTCTCGAACCTCCCGGTGCGCCTCGGCTACACGGCCTTCGCGCCGATGCCTGAGGTCTTCTTCGAGGACCCGGCTGCCTACGGCACCGCGGGCACCGAGCCGGTTTCCGCCGGTCCTTACAAGATCACCGAGTTCACCGAGAACAAGCAGATCGTGCTCGAGAAGAACCCCGAGTACGCCGGTGACTTCGGCGGCAAGTCGGACAAGATCACCTTCAAGATCTACACCGACGAGGCTGCTGCCTACGCCGACGCGGTCGCGGGCAACATCGACATCATCGACACCATCCCGACCGACAACCTCACCGACGACGCGTGGCTGGGCGACTTCCAGGACCGCGGCACCTCGCGGGAGCAGGGCGTCATCCAGATGATCGGCATCAACCCGACCGTCGACAAGCGCCTGGAGAACCCGGAGCTGCGCAAGGCGATCTCGATGGCGATCGACCGCGCGACGATCACCGAGCAGATCTTCGCCGGATCGGCCACCCCGGCCACCGGCTGGGTGTCGCCGGTTGTGGACGGCTACAAGGCCGACCAGTGCGGCGAGGCCTGCGTCTATGACCCCGAGGCTGCGAAGGAGCTTTGGGACTCTGAGGGTGGCATCGAGGGCGACCTCACGCTGACCTACAACGGTGACGCCGACCACGGTCCGTGGACCGAGGCCGCGTGCAACTCGATCCGGCAGGCGCTGGACGTCGAGTGCAAGGCGACCCCGACGGTCGACTTCGCCACCTTCCTCACCGACCTCGGTGAGGAAACGGTCGATGGCATGTTCCGCCAGGGTTGGCAGATGGACTACCCGTCCATCGAGAACTTCCTGGTGCCGCTGTACTCCAAGGGTGCTTCGTCGAACTACTACGACTTCGACGACGCTCAGTTCCAGGAGCTGACCAAGCAGGGTGCCGCGGCTGAGACGCTGGAAGAGGCCAACGCCTTCTACCAGCAGGCCGAGCTGCGCCTCGCTGCGGACATGCGGATCATCCCGCTGTGGTACACGACCGGTCACGTGGCCTGGTCCGACCGGGTCGACAACGTCGACATCAACGCCTTCGGCGTTCCGGTCTACTCAGAGATCACCACTAAGTAATAACTGGAGCGGTGGGCTGACCGTGCTTGCGGTCAGCCCACCGTCTCTGTTCGCATGTACCAAGTGCCCCTGGCCGGCTCGGGCCGGCAGGCGCAGATGCCACCAGTGATTGGGAGGCCAGGGTGGGCAAGTACACGGTTCGACGACTGCTGCAGATGATCCCCGTTGTCCTCGGGTCGACCTTCCTTATCTACTGGATGGTCTTCTCGCTGCCGGGCGACCCAACGGCCGGGAAGTGCGGCGAGCGACCCTGCTCGGCCACCTACGTCGCCAACTTCAACGAGAAGTACAACCTCAACGACCCGCTGATCGTCCAGTACGGCAAGTACATGGGCAACGTCCTCCAGGGCGACTTCGGCGAGAGCCAGTACGGCATCCCGGTCAGCGACGAGCTCAAGGAGCGCTTCGCGATCACCGCCAAGCTCGGCCTCATGGCGCTGGTCTTCGAGGCGGTGATCGGCATCCTCGCGGGAGTGCTGGCCGGCCTAAGAAAGGGCGGCTTCCTCGACAGCCTGGTGCTGGTCAGCACCTTGGTGGTCATCTCCATCCCGATCTTCGTGATCGGGCGGGTCAGTCAGATCTATCTGGGCGTCAAGCTCGGCATCTTCCCGGTCACCGTCTCGTTCGAGGCGACGTTCTATGAGCTGTTGCTCCCGGCCATGGTGCTGGGTTCCACCTCGTTGGCATATCTGGCCAGGCTGACCCGCACCAACCTCGGCGACAACGTGAAGTCCGACTACGTCCGCACCGCGCGGGCCAAGGGACTACCGGAGACGAGAGTCATCGGCCTTCATGCCTTGCGAAATTCGATGATCCCTGTGGTCACCTTCCTCGGCTACGACTTCGGCGCCCTGCTGGGCGGAGCCGTCATCACCGAGGGCATCTTCAACATCCAGGGGATCGGCGGCTACGTGTTCCGCGGCATCAACGACCGTGACGGCATCGTCGTGGTGGGCACGGTGACCGTGCTGGTGCTCGTCTACCTGTTCGCGAACCTGATAGTCGATCTTTTGTACGGACTCCTGGACCCGAGGATCTCCCATGACTGAGCTCGCCGGCGCCGAAGCCGAAATCGAAGCCAAGCCGGACGAATCCGCAGGCTCAGCGCCCTTGCGCACCCGCAGGGGCGATGCTTGGCGACACCTGAGGAAGAGCTGGCTGTTCTGGATCTCGATGGTGTTGATCCTGCTCTTCGTGACGATGGCGATCGCTCCCTGGCTGTTCACCGACCAGGACCCCCGAGAGGCCGTGCTGAGCGAAGCGCGCGAGCGTCCCAGTTCCGAGCATTGGTTCGGGCGCGACATCCAGGGCTACGACCTCTACTCCCGCTGCATCTACGGCGCGCGGGCGTCGATCCTGGTCGGCGTCTTCTCGGCGCTCGGGACGATGATGATCGGGGTCGTCTTCGGCCTGATCGGCGGCTACACCAGCGGTTGGCTGGACTCTCTGGTCAGCCGTGTCGCGGAGATCTTCTTCGCGATCCCGCTGATCCTCGGCGCGATCATCATCCTGATCTCGCTCCCCGACTCCGACGTCTACCTGATCATCATCCTCAAGGTGGTCGCCGTGCTGGTCGTGCTCGGCTGGCCGAGCATCTTCCGGCTGATGCGTTCCTCGGTGCTGCAGGTCAAGCCCAACGACTACGTCCAGGCCGCCCGGGCTCTCGGCGCCTCGCCGTTGCGGGTGGTGGGGTCGCACATCCTGCCCAACGCGATGGGGCCGGTCATCGTCGTGACCACGATCAACCTGGGGGTCTTCATCTCGGTCGAGGCATCGCTGTCGTTCCTCGGCATCGGGCTGAAGCCACCCACGGTCTCGTGGGGCGTGATGATCAGCGACGCCACCCGGGCGATGTCCTCGGCGCCGCACACCCTGCTGTTCCCCGCGATCTTCCTGAGCTTCGCGGTGCTCAGCTTCATCATGCTCGGCGATGCCATCCGCGACGCCTTCGATCCCAAGCGCTAGGAGACCGCGCACGTGAAGAACTCACCGGTGACACTGGTGGAGGACGAGCCGATCACCGAACACGACGGCCACCTCCTGGAGGTGCAGGACCTCCACGTGGAGTTCCACACCGACGACGGGATCGCCAGGGCGATCAACGGCGTGGACCTCACCCTCGACCAGGGGGAGACGCTGGCCATCCTCGGCGAGTCGGGATCGGGAAAGTCGGTGACGGCACAGGCCATCATGGGCATCCTCGACATGCCGCCGGCCAAGATCCCCTCCGGAAAGATCATCTTCCGGGGTCGGGACCTGCTCACCATGAAGACGGTCGAGCGGCGCAAGATCCGGGGACCCGAGATCTCGATGATCTTCCAGGACGCTCTGTCGTCCCTGAACCCGGTCTTCCCGGTGGGCTGGCAGATCGCCGAGATGTTCCGGGTGCATCGGGGCATGAACCGCTCCGATGCCAAGGCCCAGGCGGTCCGGCTGATGGAGCGGGTCCGGATCCCTGCCGCCAAGCAGCGGGTCAACGCCTACCCCCACCAGTTCTCCGGTGGGATGCGGCAGCGGATCATGATCGCGATGGCGATCGCCCTCGACCCTGCGGTGCTGATCGCCGACGAGCCGACGACCGCGCTCGACGTGACCGTCCAGGCCCAGGTGATGGACCTGCTGTCCGAGCTCCGCGAGGAGCGCAGGATGGGTCTGATCCTGATCACCCACGACCTGGGAGTGGTCGCCGACATCGCCGACCGGATCGCGGTGATGTACGCCGGCTCGATCGTGGAGGGCGCGGATGTCCATGACCTCTACCGCAACCCCGGCCACCCCTACACAGAGGGTCTGCTGGAGTCGATCCCGCGGCTCGACATGAAGGGTCAGGAGCTCTACGCCATCAAGGGCCTGCCGCCCAACCTGCTGCGGATGCCTACGGGCTGCCCGTTCCACCCGCGCTGTCCCCGCGTCCAGGACGTGTGTCGCAGCGACGAGCCGGAGCTGCGAGTGATCGGCCATCATCGGACCAGCAAGTGCCACTTTGCGGAGGAGGTGCTCAGTGACACAGCCAGGTGAGGTGATCCTGCGGGCCGAAGGGCTCGTCAAGCACTACCCGATCAAGGGCGGCGTGCTGCGTCGCACGGTCGGGCACGTGCAAGCCGTCGACGGTGTCTCGTTCGACCTGCGTGCCGGTGAGACGCTGGGCGTGGTAGGGGAGTCCGGCTGCGGGAAGTCCACGCTCGGCCGGCTGCTGATGCGGCTCGAGGAGCCCACGGCAGGCTCGTTGCACTTCGACGGCGTCGACGTCTACCAGACGAACCGGAGCGCGATGCGCAAGATCCGTCGCGACATCCAGATCGTGTTCCAGGACCCCTACACGTCGCTCAACCCTCGCAAGACGGTCTCCGACATCATCGGCGAGCCGTTCGAGATCCACCCCGACGCGGTGCCGAAGAGCGGCCGCGAGAAGCGGGTGCAGGAACTGATGGAGATGGTCGGGCTCAGCCCCGAGCACATCAACCGCTACCCGCACCAGTTCTCCGGCGGCCAGCGGCAGCGGATCGGGATCGCGCGCGGCATCGCGCTCAACCCCAAGGTGCTGGTGTGCGACGAGCCGGTCTCGGCGCTCGACGTCTCGGTGCAGGCACAGGTCGTCAACGTCATGGAGAAGCTGCAGGACGAGCTCGGCCTCGCCTACGTCTTCATCGCCCACGACCTGTCGGTGGTGCGGCACATCTCCGATCGAGTGGCGGTGATGTACCTCGGCCGGATCGTCGAGCTCGGCACCGACCAGGAGATCTACGAGCGGCCCACGCACCCCTACACCCGCGCGCTGCTGTCGGCCGTGCCGGTCCCGGATCCGACGACACGCGGCACCCGCGAGCAGATCAAGCTCGAGGGCGACGTACCATCGCCGGCCAACCCGCCGTCCGGCTGCAGGTTCCACACGCGGTGCTGGATGGCCGAGAGCATCTGCGCCAAGGAAGAGCCGCAGCTCATCGACCGTCCGGATCTGGCGGGAGCCCACCTGTCCGCGTGCCACTTCGCCGAGGACTCGATGGTCTCCGCCACTCGGCCGGCCGCGCAGTAGTGACGCTGGCCTGTCCCGACTCTCATCTAGTGTGACGGGGTGTCTGGCGCGCTCTTCGACCTCCCGGGACAGGACCGCGCTGGGGAGAGCACTGGGCGGGGTGGGTCGCTGAGCGCTGCCGACCATGCGGCGACGCCGCTGGCCGTCCGGATGCGCCCGCGCACGCTCGACGAGCTGGTCGGCCAGGAGCAGCTCCGCGCCGCCGGCTCGCCGCTGCGGCAGCTGGTCGAGGGCGACCAGGCCATGTCGCTGCTGCTCTGGGGTCCACCGGGCACCGGCAAGACCACGATCGCCTCGATCCTGAGTCGCAACACCGGTCGAAGCTTCGTCGAGGTCTCGGCGGTCTCCGCGGGGGTCAAGGAGGTCCGGGCCGCGATCGACGCGGCGCGGGCGGAGCTGAACGGCGGTGGCCGGGAGACGGTGCTGTTCGTCGACGAGGTGCACCGGTTCAGCAAGGCCCAGCAGGACGCGCTCCTGCCGGGAGTCGAGAACCGGTGGGTGACCTTGGTCGCCGCCACCACCGAGAACCCCTTCTTCTCGGTGATCTCGCCGTTGCTGTCGCGCAGCCTGCTGCTGAGGCTCCAGCCGCTCACCGACGACGACATCAGGGGCGTGGTGGCTGCGGCGCTGACCGACGAGAGGGGCCTGGCTGGCTCCGTCACGATCGACGACGACGCACTGGAGCACCTGGTCCGGCTGGCCGGCGGAGACGCGCGGCGGTCACTGACCTATCTCGAGGCGGCCGCCGGAGCCGCGGAGTCCCGGGGCGTCGAGGTGATCGACCTGGAGTCCGCGGAGACCGCGGTGGACCAGGCGGCGGTCCGTTACGACCGCCAGGGCGACCAGCACTACGACGTCATCAGCGCGTTCATCAAGTCGATCCGCGGCTCCGATGCCGATGCGGCGCTGCACTACCTGGCCCGGATGTTCGAGGCGGGGGAGGACCCGCGGTTCATCGCGCGCCGCCTGGTGGTCCTGGCCAGCGAGGACGTGGGACTCGCCGACCCCACCGCGCTGACCACGGCGGTCGCAGCGGCGCAGGCCGTCCAGCTGATCGGGATGCCCGAGGCCCGGCTCAACCTCGCCCAGGCGGTCATCGCGCTGGCGGTGGCGCCGAAGTCGAACTCGGTCATCAAGGCCATCGACGGGGCGAGCGCCGACGTACGCGCCGGAAAGATCGGCTCCGTCCCGGCACACCTGCGGGACGCGCACTACGGCGGCGCCCAGAAGATCGGGCACGGCTCGGGCTACACCTACAGCCACGACGAGCCCTACGGCGTCGCCGAGCAGCAGTACGCGCCGGACGTGGTGCTCGACGCGGAGTACTACCAGCCGACCTCCCTCGGCGCTGAGGCGGCGGTCAAGGAGCGTTGGGAGCGGGTCCGACGCCTGATCCGGGGCGGGTAGGGTTCCGCTGTGATGCAGGACGTGACCGTGCCCTGGTGGGCCGTCGCCGCGGTGGCGGCGGGCCTGCTGCTCGTCGTCCTCATTCTGGCCATCGTCACCGTGCGCGGCAGGCGCCGAGTGGCCAGCCGGCTGGACGCGGCGCACGCCGACGCGGAGGCGCTGCGACTCCAGGTCGAGGAGATCCGGCGTCGGATCGAGGAGACGCCCGCGGTCCGGGCCGAGCAGGAGTACGTCATCACGGGGCTGGGTGGTTTCGAGACAGGCGCCAACGCGCCTTCCTCAACCGCCGTTGAGACCGTGCCGGCGCCGATGTTCGCCGACATCGTGCTCCGGGAGACCGTGGTGCAGGCCGCGTCGCTGGCCGCGGGGCTGCGTCGAGCGCTGTCGCCGGAGGTCCGCAACCGGATCCGGTTCGAGATGCGCCGCGAGGTCAAGCGGGCCCGCAAGCAGCGACGAGCCGACCTGCGCCAGGCGCGCCGCGAGTGGGAGGCGCGGCAGCGAGCCGGCGTCGACCTCGACGAGGCGAGTCCAGAGGGATCCGCAGCATGAACCGAGGCCTCTGGTTCGTCGCCGGGGCCGGGGCGGGGATCTACGGGATGATCCGCGCCCGCCGGGCCGCCGAGGCGCTGACCGTCGACGGCATGCGCGACCGGGTCGGCGCTGCCGTGGTCGGGGCGCGCATGTTCCGCGACGAGGTCGCCCAGGGCCGGTCGGACGCCGAATCCGGGTTGCGGGACCGGCTCGGGCTGGTGCCTCATGGGACACCCGAGCTGGAGTCGAGTGGTTTCGAGGCTCGCTCCGCTCGCACCTCAACCACCGAAAGGGACAGCTGATGGACACCGCGGAGATCCGCCGCCGTTTCGTGGCTCATTTCGAGCGCAACGAGACCGTGGGGGCACACCGGGCGGTGGCCTCGGCCTCTCTGCTCCTCGACGACCCCAACCTGCTGTTCGTGAACGCCGGCATGGTGCCGTTCAAGCCCTACTTCCTCGGCCAGGAGACGCCGCCGTACCCGCGGGCGGTCAGCGTGCAGAAGTGTGTGCGCACGCCCGACATCGAGGACGTCGGCAAGACCACCCGGCATGGCACGTTCTTCGAGATGTGCGGCAACTTCTCCTTCGGCGACTACTTCAAGGAAGGCGCCATCGAGCTCGGCTGGGACCTGGTCACCAGGTCGGTGACCGACGGTGGGTTCGGCCTCGAGGCCGACCGGCTGTGGCCGTCGGTCCTGGCGGGCGACGACGAGGCCCTCGACCTGTGGATGAAGATCACCGGGCTGCCGTCCGAGCGGATCGTGAAGCTCGGCCCCAAGGAGAACTACTGGTCGATGGGCGTGCCCGGCCCTGGCGGTCCGTGCTCGGAGATCCTCTACGACCGCGGCCCGGAGTACGGCCCGGACGGAGAGTTCGAGACCACGACCCGGACCTCGATGCCCGAGAAGCTCGAGGACCGCTACCTCGAGATCTGGAACCTGGTCTTCATGCAGGACGAGCTGAGCGCGGTGCGGTCCAAGGAGGACTTTGACATCGTCGGCTCGCTGCCCAAGAAGAACATCGACACCGGGATGGGCCTGGAACGCGTCGCCTATCTGCTGCAGGGCAAGCAGAACATGTACGAGATCGACGTGATGTTCCCGGTGATCGAGAGGGCCGAGGAGCTCACCGGTCGGAGGTACGGCGCCGATCATGAGGACGACGTCCGGTTCCGGGTCGTGGCCGACCACATCCGCAGCTCGATGATGCTCATCAGCGACGGCATCACGCCGGGCAACGAGGCGCGCGGCTACGTCCTGCGCCGGCTGCTGCGGCGTGCGGTTCGCTCGATGCGGCTGCTGGGCTACGAGGACCGCGCGCTCCCGGAGCTGATGCCGGTGAGCCGCGACAAGATGGGCGAGACCTACATCGAGCTGATCCGCGACTGGGAGCGGATCTCCATGGTGGCCTACGCCGAGGAGGACGCGTTCCGGCAGACGCTCCGGGCGGGCACCCAGATCTTCGACCTGGCCGCGACCGAGGCCACCCAGCAGAAGCAGACCCAGCTCTCCGGCGACAAGGCGTTCGCGCTGCACGACACCTACGGGTTCCCGATCGACCTGACCCTCGAGATGGCCTCCGAGCGCGGCCTCACCGTCGATGAGATCGAGTTCCGCCGGTTGATGACCGAGCAGCGCGAGCGGGCCAAGGCCGACGCCCGGGCCAAGAAGGGCCAGCACAAGGACGCCACTGCCTACCGCGCGATCGCCGACACCCTCGGCAAGCCGGTGGAGTTCACCGGCTACGACGAGGTGGTGTCCGAGGGGCGGGTGCGCGGCATCGTCGTCGATTCCGGCGCTGTCGAAGCGGCCCGGGAGGGCGACGAGATCGAGCTGATCCTCGACCGCACCCCGTTCTACGCCGAGGGTGGCGGCCAGCTCGCCGACGAGGGCGTGATCGAGCTCGACAACGGCGCCCGGGTGCGCGTGCGTGACGTGCAGTCGCCGATCAGCGGGCTGATCGTGCACAAGGCGACCGTCGTCGCCGGCGAGGTGATGGTCGGCACCGAGGCCAGGTCGCTGGTCGACATCGAGCGGCGCCGGTCGATCTCGCGCTCGCACACCGCCACGCACATGGTGCACAAGGCGTTCCGCGAGGCCCTCGGTGAGACCGCCACCCAGGCCGGCTCGGAGAACTCCCCGGGCCGGTTCCGGTTCGACTTCTCCGCCACCGGTGCGGTGCCGCACTCGGTGATGGCCGACGTGGAGGCACGGGTCAACGACGTGGTGATCGAGGACCTCGCCGTGCACGCCGAGGTGATGACCCAGTCCGAGGCGATCCAGGCCGGCGCGATGGCGCTCTTCGGAGAGAAGTACGGCGACCAGGTGCGGGTCATCTCGGTCGGCGACTGGGCCAGAGAGCTGTGCGGTGGCACCCACGCCGTGCGGTCCGGTCAGCTCGGCATCATCAAGCTGATGGGCGAGTCGTCGATCGGCTCCGGCGTCCGGCGGGTCGAGGCCCTGGTGGGTGGCGACGCCTACCGGTTCCTGGCTCGCGAGCACGTGCTTGTCGCGCAGCTCTCCGAGGCGCTCAAGGTTCGCCCCGAGGAGCTCCCCGAGCGGGTCGACGACATCGTCGAGCGGCTGCGCGCCGCCGAGAAGGAGATCGACCGGATCCGGGTGCAGCAGGTGCTAGCGGCCGGCGCCGAGCTCGCGGCCGGCGCTGCCGACATCGCCGGCGTGAAGGTGGTCGCCCACCGCGTCGAGGGTTCCGCGGGTGGCGACGTACGCACGCTCGCGCTGGATGTCCGTGGTCGGCTGCCGGCCGGTGCCCCGGGGGTCGTGGTGGTGATCGGGACCAGCGACGGCAAGGTGTCGGTGGTCGCGGCGACAAACGACGAGGCCCAGGCGCGCGGCCAGAGCGCGAACGACCTGGTCCGCGCGATCGGACCGCTGGTCGGCGGCAAGGGCGGCGGCAAGGCCGATGTCGCCCAAGGCGGTGGCACCGACGACTCCCGCGTCGACGAGGCACTGGCCCTGGTGCCGATCGAGGTCGCGAGGGCGACCGGCGGATGAGGACGGGCGTGCGCCTCGGTATCGACCCGGGCGATGCCCGGATCGGTGTCGCCCGCAGCGACCCGTCCGGGTTTCTGGCCAGCCCGGTGGAGACCGTGCGCCGTGGCAAGGGCGACCTTCGCCGGATCGTCCGGATCCTGCAGGATTCCGAGGCCGTGGAGGTGGTCGTGGGCATGCCCCGGTCCCTGTCCGGAGGGGAGGGACCGGCCGCGGCCAAGTCGCGCGAATTCGCGCGCTCGCTCGCGAGCAGGGTGGCGCCGGTGCCGGTGCGCCTGGTCGACGAGCGGCTGACCACGGTGTCGGCCGAGGCTATGCTGCGCGATCGGGGCCGGAAGGGCAGTGACCGCCGGGCCGTGGTCGACCAGGCTGCCGCGGTCCTGATCCTGCAGCATGCTCTGGACACCGAGCGGCAGACGGGGCACCCACCGGGTGAGATCGTTGAGGAGATCGATGAGTGAGACCAGCCCCGAGACCGTGCCGCACTCGGAGGAGCCGTTGCGGTTGCCCTCCGGCGGTGCGCGCCGCAAGCGGCGCCGACTCTCCGGTTGCATCCCGGTGCTGCTGGTGCTCGCGGTGGTCGGGGCACTCCTCTACTTCGGCTTCATGTGGGGCAAGGACTTCATCGAGGACCAGTTCGGCGATCCGGAGGACTATCCCGGTCCGGGCAAGGGCTCGGTGACGTTCGAGGTCCATCAGGGCGACTCGATCACCGAGATGGGTAGCAACCTCGAGGAGGCCGGCGTGATCGCGTCGGTCGATGCGTTCACCGACGTGGCGTCCGATGACCCCCGCGCCACCGGCATCCAGGTGGGCTACTACCCCCTGAAGAAGGAGATGAAGGCCGCCGACGTGCTCGAGATCCTGGTCGATCCCGAGCAGATCATCACCACCCGGATCACGTTCCCCGAGGGCCTCCGGGTCGTCGACATCGTGGACCTGTTCGTCGAGAACACCGACTTCAGCCGCGCGCAGTTCGAGAAGGCGCTGGATGACCCGGAGGCCCTCGGGCTGCCGGACTACGCCGGCGGCAACGCCGAGGGATACCTGTTCCCGTCGACGTACGGCTTCGGCCCGGACGAGAACCCGGCCAGCATGCTGCGGGCCATGGTCGACCGGTGGAAGCAGGCCGCGGAGGAGGCCGACCTCGAGGGCGCGGCCGAGCGGCTGGGCTACACGCCCCACGAGCTGATGACGATCGCCAGCCTGGTGGAGGCCGAGGGCCGTGGCGACGACATGCCCAAGGTGGCACGGGTGATCTACAACCGGCTCGAGAATCCCGGTACGGCGGGCACCACGGGGCGCCTGGAGCTGGACGCGACCGTCAACTACGCCCACGGCCGCGACATCGGGGCCCGGACGACCTCGGAGGACCGGCAGATCGACTCGCCGTACAACACCTACCAGGTGGTCGGGCTACCGCCGGGTCCGATCGAGTCGCCGGGCGATGCCGCGATACAGGCGGCGGCGAACCCTGCCGACGGCGACTGGTACTACTACGTCACGGTCAACCTCAAGACGGGCGAGACGAAGTTCGCGGAGACCCCCGAGGAGCACGCAGCGAACGTCCAGGAGCTCAACGAGTACTGCCAGACCTCCGAGGCATGCTGAGCGCGCGGTGAGGTGTGCCGTACTGGGTGACCCGATCGCGCATTCGCTCTCCCCGGTGCTGCACCGGGCGGCGTACGACGCGACCGGGCTGGACTGGAGCTACGACGCGGTGCGGGTGCCCGCGGGTGGGCTCGCCGACCACGTGGCCGCGCTCGACGGGTCGTGGCGCGGGCTCTCCCTGACGATGCCGCTCAAGCGCGAGGCGATGCCGCTCGCGGACACCGTGTCGCCACGCGCCGCCCTGGTGGGCGCGGCGAACACGCTGGTCCTGGTCGACGGCGAGCTGCACGCCGACAACACCGACCTGCCAGGCGCCGCTGCCGCGATCCGGGAGAGGTACGACGGCCCGGTCACCTCGGCAACAGTGCTCGGGGCCGGCGCTACCGCCGCATCGGTGGGCCTGGCGCTGTGCGATCTCGGGGCGCGCTCGCTGCTGCTGCTTGCTCGCGACCCGTCCCGGGCGACGGAGACGCTGACCGCACTCGAGGGCCACCCCGACGCCCCGCGGGTGGAGGTCGGCTCGCTGACCGACGGCCAGCCCCGAGGCGAGGTGGTCGCCTCCACCATCCCTGCCGCCGCCCAGGACGCCGATCTGGTGGCCCGGTGTGCGGACGCGGCGGTGATCTTCGAGGTCCTCTACGACCCCTGGCCGACCCCGCTCGCCGCGACGGCGGAAGGTCGGGTGCTGGTCAGCGGGCTCGATCTGCTCGTGCACCAGGCCGCGCTGCAGTTCTCGATCTTCACCGGGCTGCCCGCGCCGGTCGAGCAGATGCGCGACGCCGGTCTCCAGGCACTGTCATGAGCGAGGTGGGAGCTGCCGCGTTGGGTGGCGCGGTCGGCGTGGTGACCGGGCTGCTGGTCCCGTGGGCGATCCAGCGGCTGCCCGAGCCGGCACCGACCCCCGAGCCCGAGGAGGGTGCGGAGCTCACCCCCGCTCAGAAGGTGCTGCTCGAGGAGGGGCCCAAGGAGCTGTACGTCGATCTCGGCGACCGCCCGCGACTGGCGCTGATCACCGCACTGGTGTCCGGGGTGGCGGGGGCGCTGATCGGCTGGGCAATCGGCTACGACCGGCTGTTGGTCCTGCTGCTCCCGCTGGCGCCGATCGGCACCCTGCTCGCGGTCGTCGACTTCCGCACCCGGCTGCTGCCGCGGATCGTGGTGATCCCGGCGACCCTGGCCGCGATTGCCTACGGACTCATCGTCTGGCCGCTCACCGGTGACGCCGATGCGCTGGTGCGCGGGCTGATCGGCATGGTGGCGGCGCGGGTCGTTTTCTGGGTGCTCTGGTTCATCAAGTCCGCCGGCATGGGCTTCGGCGACGTCCGGCTCTCGGCACTGCTGGGGTTCGTGCTCGCGTACGTCGGGTGGCCGGAGTACGCAGTGGGCCTCTACTCAGGCTTCCTGCTGTTCGGGGTGCCAGGCCTGTTGCTGGCGTTGGCCCGCTGGGATCGCAGCCTGCTCAAGAAGGCCTACCCGTTCGGGCCGTTCCTGCTGCTGGGCGCGCTCCTCGGCATCCTGATCGGCGACCCGCTGCTTGGAGCGCTCTGAAGAATCCGTCCGGCTACGCGCCGCGATGCACGCACGCTGGCTGCGTTGGAGTCGCTCGAAGGGTGACCACACATCGTCGCTCCTCCGCCTTGCCAACGCACGCGCCTCGCGACGCTCGCTTCGAACGTCTTCTTCAGCGCACTCCTGGCAATCTCGCCTTCGGGTGACCGGCGCGGACGCGTCGGGCCGGAATGAAAGGATGGAGCCATGCTGCGTTGGCTGACCGCCGGTGAGTCCCACGGCCCCTCCCTGGTCGCGATCCTGGAGGGGCTGCCGGCGCACGTCGAGGTGACCACCGACGACATCGCCGACTCGCTGGCCCGCCGTCGTCTCGGCTACGGACGCGGTGCTCGGATGAAGTTCGAGCAGGACCAGGTCACGATCACCGGCGGCGTCCGGCACGGGCGTACCCAGGGCGGCCCGGTGGCCATCCAGATCGCCAACACCGAGTGGCCCAAGTGGGAGACGGTGATGTCCGCCGATCCCGTCGACCCTGCCGTGCTCGAGGGCCTGGCCCGCAACGAGGCGCTCACCCGACCCCGCCCCGGCCACGCCGACCTGGTCGGCATGCAGAAGTACGCCTTCGACGAGGCCCGGCCGGTCCTGGAGCGCGCCTCCGCCCGCGAGACGGCGGCCCGGGTGGCCCTGGGCCGGGTCGCGAGCAACTTCCTGGATCAGGCCGTCGGGGCCCGGCTCGTGGCTCACGTGATCGAGCTCGGCGGCGTCCGGGCTCCCGACGGGCTGTGGCCCGGACCCGACGACATCGCCCGGCTCGACGACGACCCGGTGCGCTGCCTGGACCCCGGGGCCAGCGCCGAGATGGTGGCCGCGATCGACCAGGCGCACAAGGACGGCGACACCCTCGGCGGCGTGGTCGAGGTCGTGGTGCACGGACTTCCTCCAGGTCTCGGGTCGCACGTGCACTGGGACCGCCGGCTGGACGCGCGGCTGGCGGGGGCCCTCATGGGCATCCAGGCGATCAAGGGCGTGGAGGTCGGTGACGGGTTCGAGCTCGCGGCGACCCCGGGCTCGAAGGCCCACGACGAGATCGTGCCGACCGACGAGGGCATCCGCCGTACGTCCGGGAGATCGGGTGGCACCGAGGGCGGGATGACCACCGGCGAGATCCTGCGGGTCCGGGCCGCGATGAAGCCGATCTCCACGGTGCCCCGGGCACTGCGCACCGTCGACGTCAGCACGGGTGAGGAAGCGGTCGCCCACCACCAGCGGTCCGACGTCTGCGCCGTGCCCGCGGCCGGCGTGGTCGCCGAGGCGATGGTGGCGCTGGTGCTCGCGGAGGCGGTGCTGGAGAAGTTCGGTGGCGACTCGGTGGGGGAGACCCGGCGCAACGCCGAGAGCTATATCGACACGCTGCGGTTCCGATGATGCTGGTCGTCCTGGTCGGCCCGATGGGCGCCGGCAAGTCGACCGTCGCCCGGCACCTGGCCACGGCGTACGGCGTGACCGCGCGCGACACCGACACCGACGTGGAGGCCGCCGCGGGTCGGTCGATCTCCGACATCTTCGTCGACTCCGGCGAGGCGCACTTCCGAGAGCTCGAGCGGGCCGCGGTCGCCGAGGCGTTGGACGGTCACGACGGCGTACTGGCGCTGGGTGGGGGAGCGGTGCTCGACCCGGCCACCCGGGAACAGCTCGCCGACCACCGGGTGGTCTTCCTCCGGGTCGGGCTCTCCGAGGCGGTCAAGCGGGTCGGTCTCGGCACGGCACGTCCGCTGCTGCTCGGCAACGTCCGATCCCGGATCAAGGCGCTGCTCGACGAGCGGACCCCGGTCTACGAGTCGGTCGCCGACCTGGTCGTGGACACCGACAAGCGTTCCCCCGAAGATGTGGCCGACGAGATCCGGAAGGCCTTGGACGCATGAACGAAACGCTCCTGCACGTCGCCGGCGCAGCGCCGTACGACGTGGTGGTCGGCCGCGGCCTCGCCGGCCACCTGCCCGAGATGCTCGGCCCCGGCGTGGAGCGGGTGGCCGTGGTCTGCCCGGACCGGCTCGAGGCGTTCGTCGACGACCTGGTCGAGCCGATCGCCGACCTGGACATCACGGTGCTGGCCGTGCCCGACGGCGAGGAGGCCAAGCAGGCCGGCGTCGCCGAGGCGTGCTGGGAGGCGCTCGGCGAGGAGGGCTTCACCCGGTCCGACGCGGTGGTGACCGTCGGCGGCGGTGCGACGACCGACCTCGGTGGCTTCGTCGCCGCGACCTGGCTGCGCGGCGTGCGGGTCGTGCACGTGCCCACCACCCTTTTGGCCATGGTCGACGCCGCTGTGGGCGGCAAGACCGGGATCAACACCGATGCGGGCAAGAACCTCGTGGGCGCGTTCCACGAGCCCGCCGGCGTGCTGTGCGACCTGGCCCTGCTGGAGACCCTGCCCACCGAGGAGTTCCGGTCCGGCCTCGGCGAGGTGGTCAAGTGCGGCTTCATCGCCGACCCCGAGATCCTGCGGCTGGTCGAGGAGACCGCTCCGGAGGACCTGACCCCGGCGTTCCCAGTGCTTCGCGAGCTCGTGGAGCGGGCGATCCGGGTGAAGGTCGACGTCGTGGTGTCCGACCTCAAGGAGACCGGTGGCGACGACGGCCACCCCGGCCGCGAGGTGCTCAACTACGGGCACACCCTCGCCCACGCGATCGAGCGCGTCGAGAACTACGGCATCCGGCACGGCGAGGCGGTAGCGATCGGCTGCGTCTTCGTCGCCGAGCTCGCCCGTCGCGCGGGGCAGCTCCCTGGAGACGTCGCCGACCGGCATGCGGCCGCCTTCGCGAAGGTGGGCCTGCCGACGACGTACTCCGGCGCCTCGTTCGATGACCTGTACGCCGCGATGCGGATCGACAAGAAGGCCCGGGGCAACCAGCTCCGGTTCGTCGTCCTCGACGACCTGGCCCGCCCGGTGGTGCTGGCCGGGCCGGCCGAGGACGACCTGCGCGCCGCCTACGTCGCGATCGGAGGGGATGCCTGATGAAGGTGCTCGTACTGAACGGCCCGAACCTACGCCGGCTGGGCCGCAGGCAGCCGGAGGTCTACGGCACCACGACGTACGCCGAGCTCGCGCACCTGTGCGTCGACTGGGGCACCGCGCTGGGCCTCGACGTCGAGGTCCGGCAGACCAACCACGAGGGCGAGCTGCTCGACTGGCTCAACGAGGCCGCCGACACGGTCACGCCCGTGGTGCTGAACGCGGCCGCGTGGACCCACTACTCCTACGCGATCTTCGACGCCTGCGCCCAGCTCACCGCCCCGCTTGTCGAGGTGCACATCTCTGCCCCGGAGAAGCGGCCTGAGGAGTTCCGGCACACCTCGGTGGTGACGCCGCACGCCGCGCGGGTGATCACCGGTCAGGGCACCGAGGGCTACCGGCAGGCGCTGGAGTTCATCGCGGAATGAGTCGGGTTCTCGGGCTGCTAGTGGTCGCCGCGCTGGTCGCGGCATGCAGCGACGACGCCGAGGACCCGCCGCCCGAGCCCGACGTCGCGCGGGTGACCAATGAGGCGCTGACCGATCGGTGTGGCGGGATCGAGACGCCCGAGACGGAGACCCTCCGGGTCGACTCCTCGACCGGGGAGCAGCTGTACGCCGTCGGGGCCGGCAGCGGCGAGACCGCCGTGGTGCTCGTCCACGGTTCAGGAACGATCGGGGTGTGCGCCTGGGCGGCCGACATCGGGTGGCTCGCGGACGCCGGACATCGGGTGGTCGGCTACGACGCCGCCTGTGTCGGCAACAGCACCTGTGAAGCAGACGAACCGGCACCCGTGGAGGACCTGGCATCGGTCGTGGCCTCGGTCCGTGATGACGGTGCCGAGCGGGTGGTTGTCCTGGCGGCATCCGCAGGTGGGCCGATGGCCCCCCAGATCGCGGCGCACCCCGACGGCGGGGTCGATGCGGCAGTGGCCCTGTCGCCCGCCGAGCTGGACCTCGCGGTTCCCGGCTCCGAGCTGAGCACCGTCGACGCGGCTGCTGCGGCGACGGTTCCGGTGCTGTACGTGCTCGCCGAGGGTGATCCGTACGCCGAGCCGGTAGACGTCCGTGCGCTGGCCGAAGCATCACCGACCGCGGAGGTGTTCGTTCCGCGGGGCTCCGGTCATGCCCAGGAGCTGTTCACGTCCGAGTCGGGCGCGCCGACGCCGGTGCGTCGCCTGGTCCTGGAGTTCGTCGCCGGACGCTGAGCGTCACTCGTGGTGGTGGTGGTTGGCCCGGTGTGGATGCAGCTGTTGGGCGACCACGCTGTTCTGCCGTCCGTAGATCAGGTAGAAGAGCATGCCGGCGCCCATCCAGATCGCGAAGTTGCGCCAGGTCTGGACGGTGAGGTTGAGCATCAGCCACGCGGTCGCCAACGTGGAGAGCGCGGGAAGCAACGGGACCAGCGGGGCGCGGTAGCCGCGCTCGAGGTCGGGGCGGGTGCGGCGCAGCACGATCACCGCGATCGAGCAGACCAGGAACGACGAGAGCGCGCCGATGACCAGCAGCTGCTCCAGGTCGACCAGCCCGGACCACATCGACAGCACCGCCGCGGCGCCGCCGGCCACTGCGGCAGCCGCGCTCGGCGCCGAGAACGAAGAGGTGACCCGGCCCAGGGCCGACGGCAGCAGGCCGTCGCGACCCATCGCGAAGAGCACCCGGCTCTGGGCGATCAGCACCACCATGACGACCGTGGTGAGGGCGAGAACGGCGCCCACGTTGACCACGTCTACGGTCCAGCCCGCGCCGGCGGCGGCGAAGGCGTCCGAGACAGGCGCACCGGTGGCCAGCTCGGCGTACGGACGGACCCCGACCAGCACGGCCGCCATGGCGATGTACATGATCGTGACCAGGCCGAGCGAGATGAAGATGCTGCGGGGGATGCTGGTGCGCGGGTGATGCGCGTCCTCGGCCGAGGTGGCGATCAGGTCGAACCCGATGTAGGAGAACGCGATGACTGCCGCTGCACTGAAGATGCCGAGCACCCCGAAGCTGCCGGAGGAGCCGAGCAGCGACTCGAGCACGGATGCGTCTGCTGAGCCGCCCTTCTGGTGCTCCGGCACGAACGGGGTGTAGTTGGCCGAGTCGACGTACCTGGCTCCGACCGCGATGATGAACAGGATCACCGCGATCTTCGCCACCACGACCACGGACAGCACCCGCGCGGAGAGCTTGGTACCGGTGATGACCAGCAGGGTGAGCACCAGCAGCATGCCGAAAGCCACCCAGTTCGTCCCGGTGTCGACCTGCGAGTGCTCCACCAGCCAGGCGGGCGTGTTGACCTCGAAGCCATCGACGGTCGCGACCAGGTACGTCGCCCACACCCGTGCCACCAGGGCGGCAGCAACCAGCAGCTCGAGGATCAGTGCCCAGCCGACCAGCCAGGCCCAGATCTCGCCCATGGCGACGTAGCTGAACGTGTAGACGCTTCCTGCGGCGGGGATCGTGGACGAGAGCTCGGCGAAGCTGAACGCGGCCAGGAGGCACACGAACGCGGCGATGACGAACGAGATGATCACGGCCGGTCCCGCGGTCGTGGCGGCCTGGTCACCGGAGAGTCGGAAGATGCCGGCGCCGATCATCACGCCGAGCCCGAGCATGACGAGCTGCGTGGTCCGGAACACCCTGGGCAGGCGATGTCGGCCTTCGGCCGTCTGGTGGATGGCCTGCTCTGCCGCCATCCGGCGTCCCCGAGGTGTCCCCACGAGCCGACACTCTAGGGCCCGGGGGTGGTCGCGGCGTCCCCAAACTTGGTGGTGCCGGGCGACGGAACGGGGCGCCGGTCCGACCGTCGCGGAGTAGAGGACTCTCGAGCGACGGAGGAGACGAGGACAAGAGCGTGACGTGAGCGTGAAAGGCCTGATCTGGGGTATGGCGATTGGTGACGGTGGTATGCTGGGCGACGCGGGCGGGACGCCGGCGCAGGCGCGGAGGAGGTGTGTGGACGCGCGGGCAGCTGACGATGACGGGCACGGGCGAAGCAGGAGTCGTGCCGGACAGGTCGCCGATGTTCGGTGAAGGTCACCGGGATGACCTCACATCGGCGCTCGACGCCGCCGATGACGAGCTCCCGGGGTGCTGAAGGCGCTCGGGGAGTACGGCGTGACCAAGGGCAACGTCGAGACGACCGGCCTCGACATGAATCCGGTCTATACCTATCCGGACGACGCCAGCCGGTGCTCACCGGCTACCGGGTCTCGGAGTCGGTGGCGGTGCTGGCAGGAAGCCGATCAGGCGGGCGGCGCGATCAGTGCGGTGGTCGCCACCGGCGGAATGAGGTGCGGGTCGGCGACATCGGCTGCGCATCGGCGACCCGAGGCGGCGCTGGCGAGGCCGGGAAGGCGGTCGAGCTGGCGACCGAGAAGGCCGAGGAGTACGCCGCGGCCACCGGTACGAGCCGGTGATCCGGCTCGCCGAGGTCGACCCGGAGGAGGCCGCCGGCCGGGTGCAGGACCGGTTCTGCCGTACGCCGCGGACGCGGTGCGGTCTCGGCAGATCTCGCCGCTGCCGATCGCACCGGGTAAAGGGCCTAATCGATCAGGATTGACCGGCGCGGTACTCCGCCCAGAAGCGCCGTCCCGGCGTCGGGTCGACCCCGAAGCGCTCGGCGTAGCGCTCGTGCACCTCTTCCCAAGGCTCGTGGGCCGCCTCCTCGGAGAGGTGGCCGCCGTCGAGATGAGGCTCGAGCCGCGAGAGGTAGGCGTCCCAGCCGGCCGCCGTCTGCGCGGCGGCTCGCGGTCGTCGAAGTCGTGCGTGAAGACCAGCCGACAGCCGTCATCCTGAGCGGCCAGCTCGAAGCTGTACCGCTCGCTGCCGAAGGTCCAGGCCAGGCGATGGGGTGCGTCGACCTCGGTCACCTCACCGGTCGCGCCGTAGGCCTCGAAGGTCTCGCCCTTCGCGGGCGTCCAGTCGGCGGCTGCCGGGAACCAGCGTTCGAGCTCCGCCGGCTCGCTGACCGCGCGCCACACCCGCTCGACCGGGTGGGCGAGCGTGCGCTCGAAACGCAGCGCCGGGCGGCCGTCGATCGTCTCCAGGGTTCCGTCTGTCATGGGTTCTCCTCCAGGTGTCGCTCGAGGGCGTCGAGGCGCCCCTTCCAGAATGCGCGATAGGGCTCCAGCCACCGGTCGACCTCGGCGAGGGGGTCCGGGCTCAGCGCGTAGAGACGCCGCTTGCCCTCCGCGCGCACCACGACGAGCCCCGCCTCGCGCAGCACCTTGAGGTGCTTGGACACGCCGGGCTGGCTGAGCTCGAGGCGCTCCACCAGCTCTCCGACGGGCCGCTCGCCATCGCGCAGCAGGTCGAGGATCTGACGACGGTGAGGCTCGGCCAGGGCGGCATAGGCGCTCATGACGGTCATATTACCAGATGGCAATATGACTGGTCCGGTGACCCCCCTGCCCCCGAGGGACGATTGAGGCGAACCTGACCGAACTCGATAGACTCGGCGGCTGGCCCTCGCGGCCATCCCCGATCGTCTACCCGAAGGCTGAAGCGCGCGCATGGCAACCACGAACGACCTGAAGAACGGCATGGTGCTCAACCTCGACGGCCAGCTCTGGCAGGTCATCTGGTTCCAGCACCACAAGCCCGGCAAGGGCGGCGCGGTCGTGCGCACCAAGCTGAAGGCGGTCGAGTCCGGGAAGACCGTCGACAAGACGTTCAACGCCGACGTGAAGGTCGAAGTCGCCAACGTCGACAAGCGCACCATGCAGTACCTCTACAACGACGGCACGTCCTACGTGTTCATGGACACCGTCAGCTACGACCAGCTCGAGGTCGACCCGGCGATCGTCGGCGACGCCAAGAACTTCCTGCTGGAGAGCCAGGAGGCGATCGTCGCCACCAACGATGGGCGCGTGCTCTACATCGAGATGCCCGCCTCGGTCGAGCTCAAGATCACCTTCACCGAGCCGGGCGTCGCCGGCGACAGCGCGACCGGGCGACCAAGCCGGCCACCCTGGAGACTGGCCACGAGATCCAGGTGCCGCTGTTCATCACCCAGGGCGAGAAGGTCAAGGTCGACACCCGCGACTCGTCCTACCTCGGCCGCGTCAAGGCCTGAGGTTCCGATGAGCGCCAGATCGAAGGCCCGCAAGCGGGCGCTCGACCTGCTCTACGCCGCCGAGATGCGCGGCGAGGGAGCGGGGGACGCACTGGACCGGGCGATCGCCGACGACGAGGGTCCCACCAACGACTACACCGTGACCCTGGTCCGCGGCGTGGTCGAGCACGCGGCCCGCATCGACGAGCTGCTGGCGACGTACTCCGAGGGCTGGACGCTCGACCGGATGCCCGCCGTGGATCGCAACGTGCTCCGGCTCGGCGTCTACGAGCTGCTCTACGAGTCCGACGTGCCCGACGGCGTCGCGGTGAGCGAGGCGATGGCTCTCGTCCGAGACCTGTCCACCGATGAGTCGCCGCCATTCGTGAACGGCGTACTCGGCAACATTCAGCGGAACAAGTCCACACTCGCCTGATCGGGGGTACCGGTCCTCCATGACGGAGGGACAAGGACAAGCGCTGGCAGAACAAGCGCGGCAGAGCGACTGGATCGACCACGCGGCACGGATCGGACTGGTGGCCTACGGGCTGGTCCATCTGGTCATCGGCTGGCTGGCGCTCCAGCTCGCCCTGGGCGACCCATCCGGCTCCGCCTCCAGCAGCGGCGCGATCCGCGAGCTGGCCCAGCAGCCCTTCGGGCTGGTCCTGGTCTGGCTGGTGGCGGTGGGGATGTTCCTGCTGATGTGCTGGCAGGGCCTGGAGGCGGCGGTCGGTCACCGCGAGCACGATGGCGGCAAGCGGGTCCGGAAGCGTCTGATCTCGGCCGGTCGCGCCGTCATCTACGGCTTCATCTCCTACTCCGCCCTCAGCGTGGCGATCGGCTCAGGATCCTCCGGCGGCGGCACCGACTCCATGACCGCCAAGCTGATGGACCTCACCGGCGGCCAGCTGATCGTGGGCGCGATCGGTCTCGCGATCGCGGCCTGGGGTGTCGCGCACATCCGCAAGGCCTACACCGAGAAGTTCAAGAAGAAGATCGACGCGAAGGGGCTCAGCGGCACGAGCGGCACGGTGTACGTCTACCTGGCCAAGGTCGGCTACGTCGCGAAGGGGGTCGCGTTCTGCATCGTCGGTGGGCTCTTCTGCTACGCCGCCATCACCCACGAGCCGAACAAGTCCGGCGGGCTGGACCAGGCCCTCTCGGAAGTGCTCGAGCAGCCCTTCGGACCTGTCCTGCTCGCCGCCATCGCGCTCGGCTTCGTGGCGTACGGGTTCTTCTGCTTCGTCCAGGCTCGCTACTTCGACCAGTGACGGTCACGGCCCCGGCGCTGGAACGCCAACGCCAGGACGCGCGCGGCCAGCACGAAGCCGAAGAAGAAGATGGTGGCGCCGAGCAGTGGGAACAGCCGCACATCGGCACCGAGCTCCGGCCCCCCAGGGGCCATGATCACAGCACCGCCGACAACGTGGCAGCCGCCGCGAGCACGGTCATGGTGACCTGCTGGACCAGGTCGGTCACGAAGGCCCGGTCGTCCTGGTGCGCCAGCAGCCGGACCTGCACGGTCAGGCGACCGTCCTGGGCCGCGCCGGTGAGCGCATCCACCCGACGCGGCAGCCGCTTGAGCACCGGCAGCAGCTGGGCGAGCTGCTCCTCGAGCTCGGCCCGGACCTGGGCCGGCGCCAGGCGCTCCTCGATCAGGTCGCGCCCGGCGGCCCGCGCCGCACCGACGAGGTCGAGCCCGGGGTCGATCAGCCGCAGCGTGCCCTCCAGGGCACCCAGCGACCGGAAGGTCGCCGCCAGCTGCGGAGGTACGGCGAACCCGTGGCGGACCACGAGGCCGAACAGCTCAGGGAACAGCCCGGTCGCTCCGAGCGTGCCGAGACCGTGGCGGTAGCGACCGACGAGCGCGCCGACCTCCCGCTCGAGGAGCCGGTCGTCGAGCTCGGCCGGGCGGTCGAGCAGCGTGATCAGTGCGTCGGTCGCCGAGATGGAGTCGCCGCGGTCGATCGCGGCGAGCAGCCTGGCGAGGCCATCGCGCGCCGTACTGTCCAGCCTTCCGACGGATCCGAAGTCCAGCAGCGCCAACGAGTCGTCGGGCCGGAGCACCACGTTGCCGCCGTGCAGGTCGGCGTGGAAGACGCCGGACCCGAGGATCTGGCGCAGCACGGCCGCGAGCAGCTCGCCGGCGAGCCCGGACCGCCGCTCGCAGGGCATCCGGGAGAGCTGTTCGCCGGCGCGGGACACGGGCTCGCCCTCCACGCGCTCCATCACCAGGACCCGAGGCCCCGAGAGCCCCTCGTGGACCACGGGATGTGCACCGCACCCGGCCGGCCTGCGCGGCGGAGATGGCGCGCACGTTGGCGGCCTCGACCCGGTAGTCGAGCTCCTCGTCGAGGCTCGCCGCGAAGCCGTCCGCAAGGGCGGTGAGCCCGATGGAACGGCCCCAGTTGGTGCGCTTCTCGAGCACCGCGCCAGCCGGCCCACGATGTCGAGGTCCGCGGTGACCTGGGCACGGGCGTTCCGGCGCTGCACCTTCACGACGACCGGCGTGCCGTCCGCGAGCCGACCGGTGTGCACCTGGCCCACCGACGCCGCAGCGATCGGCTGGGGGTCGAGCTCGGGCAGCACCCGGGCGAGGGGCTCGGCGAGCTCCTCCTCGAGGGTCTGCTCGACGACGTCCCAGGGTTCCGGCTCGACTTCCGAGTGCAGCCGGGCCATCTCCCGGGCGAAGGGCTCGCCGATCAGGTCAGGGCGGGTGGCGAGCATCTGGCCGAGCTTGACGAACGTGACACCCGCGTCGGTGAACGCCTCGCGCAGCGCGCGGGCGACCCGCGGTGCGTCGTCGCCCAGCCCGCGGCGCGCACCGCGGCCCAGGAACCCGCCCAGTCCGTGGCGCACCGCCACCCCGACGACCGCGGCGTACCGCGCCGCCCGGCGTCGCCGAGCGGGCAGTCCGCGGACCAGGGTGAGCAGTCCGGGCAGGCTGCCGGTCGGGACGATCGCCTCTAGGATCACCAGCATCGCGAGACCCGCCGCGATGATCCACAGGAGTACCACTAAGGTGACCGCGCCCACGACGAGCTCGTTGCCCTCGACCACCTGGCCGCCCTCGGTCAGGAACCCCAGGTTGCGGCTGATCTCCCGCGCCGGCGCCCCGCCGGTGACGAGCACGATCGCGGACACCACGATCGTGCGCGGCCACCCGACCGGCACGCCCAGCAACCGCCGGGTGACGGCGCCGAGAAGCAGGGTGTTCAGTACGAACCAGAGGAAGAGCAGCAGGCCCGAGATCACGTGGTCCCTCCGAGAGTTGCCGGCCTGGCGAGTCTAGGCGCGACACCGAATAGGGGGTTGTGGCGCGTTGAGTCGGGACTTGTGGCGGGTGCCGACAACACCAGACGTCACGAATCACCTCACCACAACCACCAACTCGAACGACCACTAGGAACGATTCGACGTCCTAGACGATCTCCGCGAGCGCCGCGATCGCCTGGTCGACCTGCTCGGGAGAGGTGGCGATGCTGGGACCGAGCCGCAGGTAGGAGCGCTGGTACGGCGTGGCGCTGGCGACCACTCCTCGCGTGCGCAGCTCCTGCACGGCGTTGGCGGGCGGCATCCCCGCGACGTCGACACAGACGATGCCGGCCGAGACCTCCGGGTCGGTCGGCGTGATCGCGGTGAGGCCGTCGATGCCGCCCAGCCCGTCCTTGAGCTGCGAGGCCTGCTCGACGGTGCGCTCCACCACCCGGGCCCGGCCGATGCTGTGCTGGAACTCGAAGGCGTCCTTGGCCGCCCACTGGTGCTCGAAGGCCTGGTAGCCGCCAGGGGTGAGCCGAGCCGGGCCGGTCGGGACCTGAGAACGAGGGGATCAGCTCCGTGAGCGGCTCCCAGTCGCGGGCCCACAGGATGCCGGTGCCGCGCGGCCCGAACAGCCACTTGTGGGTTCCGCTGGCCAGGGAAGTCGCAGCCCAGGTCAGGCAGGTCGACGTCGACCGCGGCGAACCCGTGCACCCCGTCGACGCACAGGATGACGTCGTCGCGAAGCCCTGCAGAGATCTCCTGCACGGGCACCCGCACGCCGGTGCTGGAGTGCACCCAGGTCAGCGCGACCACCCGCGTCTTCGGGGTGACGGCGTCCAGCAGCCGCTTCGTCATGTCCGCGACGGTCGCGGCGGCCGGGTCGTCGTACAGGTCGACGCGGGTGATCTCCGCCCCCGTCCGCAGCTCCAGGAGTCGCAGCGCGTCCTCGGTGGAGAAGAAGTCGTGGGTGGTGGTGAGGACCTCGTCGCCCTCGCGCAGGGTGAGCCCGCCGTACATCGTGGCGATGCCCATCGTGGTGCTGTCGGTCAGCGCGTACTGCGACGGGTCGCCCCCGGCGAACGCGGCCGCCGCGTCGCGCACCGCCTGCTCGTTGGCCGGCCCGGAGAGCAGCGCGTCCTCGGTGTCCCGGCCCAGCCGGTCGCGGTGATCGGCGATCGCCGCGTCCAGCAGATGGGTGTGGGGTGAGAGGACGAAGGCCGCGAACTGGGCCAGGTCTTGATCGAGCAGGAACTGGGCCCGGACGGAGTCCCAGTCCTGGGGGTCCCACACCCGCGGGTCGGGGGCGACCGACGCCGATGGGTCGGCATCGGAGGAGGGGGCGTCGTCGGAACAGCCCGCGACCAGGGCGGCCCCTCCGGCGATGCCGGCGCCGAGAAAGAGGCGTCGAGTAGGGGTGCGCATGGGCACATCGTGCGAGGCTGGCCCGATGACGGCAAGCAACGAGGTCGATGTCGTGGTGATCGGGCAGGGACCGGGTGGCGAGCACGTGGCCGCTCGGCTCGCGGAGGGAGGCCTCGACGTGGTCGCCGTCGAGGGCCGCCTGGTGGGGGGCGAGTGTCCCTACTACGGGTGCGTGCCCTCGAAGATGATGCTGCGCGGCGGCCGAGTCACTCGACGAGGCGCGGCGCATCAGCGGTCGCGCCGGGTCGGCGCAGGTGAACCCGGACTGGACCCCGGTGGCCGACCGGATCCGCGACGAGGCCACCGACGACTGGGACGACACGGTCGCGGTCAAGCGCCTCGAGGACGCCGGGGTGACCTTCGCACGCGGCACCGGCCGGCTCGTTGGGGACCGCCAGGTCGAGGTCGGCGGCACGACGTACGTCGCCCGGCGCGGCGTGGTGCTCAACCCCGGCACCGAACCGGCCATCCCACCGATCGAGGGCCTGGCGGACACGCCGTACTGGACCAACCGGGACGTGGTCCGGCTCAAGGAACTGCCGGGCTCGATGCTCGTGATCGGCGGCGGCGCGATCGGGGTCGAGCTCTCGCAGGCGCTGCACGCGTTCGGGGTCGACGTCACGATCCTGGACATGGCGCCGCGGCTGCTCCCGCCCGAGGAGCCGGAGGCCGGGGCGGCCCTCGAGAAGGCGCTGAGCGCCGCCGGGATCCGGATCCACACCGGTGTCTCCATCGAATCGGTGGCGTACGCCGACGGCGGCTTCACCGTGGACCTCGGCGAGCAGACGGTCACCGGCGACAAGCTGCTGGTGGCCGCCGGCCGCAGGCCGATGTTCGAAGAGCTCGGGCTGGACACAGTGGGCCTGGACCCGGACGCCCGCAGCCTGGACACCGACGAGCGGATGCGCGTCAAGGACGGACTGTGGGCGCTCGGTGACGTCACCGGCAAGGGCGCGTTCACCCACATGTCGATGTACCAGGCCGCGATCGTGGTCCGCGACCTGCTCGGGGAGAACGGCCCCTGGGCGGACTACCGGGCGGTGCCCCACGTGACGTTCACGCATCCCGAGGTGGCGGGCGTCGGCCTGACCGAGGCTCAGGCACGCGAGCAGGGCATCGACGTCAGCACCGGGCTGGACGAGGGCCTGGGGACGCGTGGCTGGATCCTCCAGCAGGAGGGCTTCATCAAGCTGGTCGCCGATCGCGAGCGCGGAATCCTGGTCGGGGCCACCGTGGTCGGCCCGGCCGCCGGCGAGATTCTCTCGATGCTGGTCACTGCCGTGCACGCGGAGGTGCCGGTGGCGACCCTGCGCACCATGCACTACGCCTATCCGACGCTGCACCGCGCGGTGGAGTCGGCCGTGGGCCGGTTGGACCTGGCCTGAACTGGGCAGATAGGTGTCATAAGGTCGGCGTGGCAGGACACGCCACCCGGACCCGCTCGGAGGTACGACGATGTCCCAGGATCCAGCGCACGGCGACACCAGCGATCGGCTGTTCACCGCGGAGGACCTCGAACGGTTCTCCCGTCAGCAGCTCGCGGAGTCCAGGCAGACGGTCCCCGCGAAGGTGCAGGGTGACCCGCTGAGCGACCCGATTCCGGGTTTCCCGACGGGGCCGCCGCCGTCCGGCCCGCCGCCCGCACCGCTGGCGTCTCCCGACCCGCAGGCGCCCGCCCAGCAGGCATGGCCGCAGGCGCTGCGCGCGGACGACACGATCCAGCTGGCCGCCGTGCCGGCCGCTCCGCCGTCGGCCCCGCCGCCGCACGCTCCACCGCCGGCCGCGCCCCCGGAGGACCCGCGGCGGTTCATGACCGCCACCGACTTCCTCGACCGCCGCGACGGCGACAAGGAGCTCGGACCGGCCAACTGGGGCTGGCGCGGGCGGGTCCGCCGTTGGTCCGGCGGGCTGATCAAGCCACAGATGGGTCCGAAGGAGGAGACGCACGAGCTCGCCCGGCACGCGATCCAGAAGGACTTCGACGGGCCGCGCACGATCGCCTTCATCAACCCCAAGGGCGGCGCCGCCAAGACCACCGGCGTCCTCGCGGCCGGCTACACGTTCGGCACCGTCCGCGGCGGCGGCGTGGTCGCCTGGGACAACAACGAGACCCGCGGCACGCTCGGCATCCGCGGCACCCGCAGCTCCCATCGCAACACCACCCGTGAGCTGCTCGAGGACCTGGGCAGGTTCAAGGACGTCTACCAGTCCCGGATCGGCGACCTCGGCGCCTTCGTCCGGTCGCAGGGCGACGCCCACTTCGACGTACTCGCCTCCGACGAGCGGCCCGACGTGACCGGGATGATCCGCGCCGACGACTTCAAGGAGGTGCACGCCCTTCTCGAGCGGTTCTACCGCGTCATCCTGGTCGACACCGGCAACAACATGCGTGCCGAGAACTGGCTCGCCGCCGCCGAGGCCGCCGACCTGCTGGTGGTCACCAGCACCGTCCGCGAGGACACCGGCTACAGCGGGCTGTGGATGCTCGACGCGCTCCAGGACGCGGGATACGCCGACCTCAAGCGCAAGACCATCAGCGTCATCTCCGATCCGTCCCCACAGGTCGACGACAAGCTCGCCCACGATCTCGTGAAGGTCTACGAACAGCGCACCCGCGCGGTCTATCGGGTGCCCTACGACCCGATCCTGGTGTCCGGCTCGGTGGTGCCCTACGCCCAGCTCTCCGAGGGCACCCGGGAGTCCTGGCTGCGCGCCTGCGCCGGGATGGCCGAGGCTCTGTAGCCAGGGCCCGGGCCGCCGAGCGGCAGCACTGGCCGTAGAGGAGAACGGTGGATGTCGCATCCGCAGACCGCCAAGGCCTGAGCCTCGAAACCCACCCCTCGAAACCACCGATACGTCCGGAGGGTGAGAACCGGAGCGTCGATTCCCGATCCGTCTCCGGCCCTCAGTAAGGTGAGCGCCGACAGACATCCTTTAACGAGCCGTCCTGTGAGGCGGAGAAGGAGGTCAGGCGCTCCATGTCGCCTACCCAGCCTGCTTTGCCCGATGAGATTCCCGTCGACGGCATCAGTCGAGGGCCGCACCGTTCTGGATGCCCGTGACATCGCCCGGGCGCTGACCCGCATCTCGCACGAGATCCTCGAGCGCAACAAGGGGTCGCAGGGGACCTGGTGCTGCTCGGCATCCCGAGCCTGTGGCGTCCACCTCGCCCAGCGGATCGCCGCTCGGATCGCCGAGGTCGAGGGCACCGAGGTGCCGGTCGGCTCGCTGGACATCACCATGTACCGCGACGACCTGCGGATGCGCCCAGCGCGCACGCTCCTCGCCCACCGAGATCCCGGCGGGCGGCATTGACGACAAGGTCGTCGTGCTGGTCGACGACGTGCTCTACTCCGGCCGCACCATCCGGTCCGCGCTGGACGCGATGAACGACATCGGCCTGCCTCGAAGGCGGTCCGACTGGCAGTGCTGGTCGACCGGGGCCACCGCGATCTGCGGATCCGGGCTGACTTCGTCGGCAAGAACCTGCCGACCTCGACGGCCGAGAAGGTCGCCGTCCGGCTCTAGCGAGTACGACGGCGAGGACTGAATTATTGTTGAAGTGACGATAAATTTTATCCGAAAATGAAGACCCACCTGCTCAGTGCCGGGGACCTGACCCGGGACGATGCCGAACTGATCCTGGCCACCGCCGCCGAGCTGCGCTCGCTGGCCGACCGGCCGATCAAGAAGCTGCCGCGCCTGCGTGGTCGCACCGTGGTGAACCTGTTCTTCGAGGACTCCACCCGGACCCGGATGTCGTTCGAGGCCGCCGCCAAGCGGCTCTCCGCGGACGTCATCAACTTCTCCGCCAAGGGTTCCTCGCTGTCCAAGGGTGAGTCGCTGAAGGACACCGCGCTCACCCTGGAAGCCATGGGTGCCGACGCCGTCGTCGTCCGGCACTGGGCCTCCGGGGCGCCGCACAACTACTGGCCAACGCCGGCTGGGTCGCGGTCCAGCGTGATCAACGCCGGTGACGGCACCCACCAGCACCCGACCCAGGCGCTGCTGGACGCGTTCACGATGACCCGGCACCTCGGCGCCGCTGACGGCGGCGGGCTCGACGGCCGCCGCATCGCGATCGTCGGCGACGTGCTGCACAGCCGCGTCGCCCGCTCGAACTCGCTGCTGCTGCAGACCCTCGGCGCCGAGGTCACCCTGGTGGCCCCGCCGACGCTGCTGCCCTTTATGGCGTGGACACCGGGGGGTGGAGACCTCCTACGACCTGGACGCGGTGCTGCCCAAGGCGGACGCCGTGATGATGCTCCGGGTGCAACGGGAGCGGATGAACGACTCCTACTTCCCGACAGCTCGCGAGTACTCCCGTCGCTACGGCCTGGACGCGCGCCGGATGAACACGCTCCAGGACCACGCGATCGTGATGCACCCCGGCCCGATGGTGCGCGGCATGGAGATCACCGCGGACGTCGCCGACTCCGACCGCTCCGTGATCGTCGAGCAGGTGACCAACGGCGTGGCCGTCAGGATGGCGGTCCTCTACCTGCTGCTGAGCGGTTCCGAGTCCACCACTCTTCCCGAGGAGACCGTCGAATGAGCACCGGCTACCTGATCCGGAACGTGTCGATCCTCGGCGCGGACCCGACCGACCTGGTGCTTCGAGGACGGCGTCGTGACCTCGGTCGGTGGTTCTGAGACCGGTGCTAGCGCGCCTTCCGCGACCGCCGTGGAGGAGGTCGACGGCACCGGGCTGATCGCGCTGCCCGGCCTGGTCGACCTGCACACGCACCTGCGGGAGCCCGGCCGCGAGGACGCCGAGACCGTCGAGTCCGGCACCCGGGCGGCGGCGATGGGCGGCTTCACGGCCGTGCACGCGATGGCCAACACCGACCCGGTGGCCGACACGGCCGGGGTCGTGGAGCAGGTGTGGCGGCTGGGCCGCGAGGCCGGCTACTGCGACGTCTATGCGGTCGGCGCGGTCACGGTCGGGTTGGCCGGGGAGCGGCTGGCCGAGCTGGGGGGGACGGGCGACTTCGCGGCCCGGGTCCGGGTCTTCGATCACAAGCGCGCAGCGACAACGGCACCCTGATGCGTCGGACGCTGGAGGACGTAAAGGCCTTCGACGGCGTCGTCGCCGAGCACGCCCAGGAACTGTGGCTCACCGAGTAGGCGGGGACGAACCAGGGGGCGTTGTCTGGGCGCAGGGCGCCGGGCGGCCCGCGGTCGCCGAGGAGGCCATCATCGCCTGCGACTGCCGGCGCGCGGCGCCAGGTCGGGTTCGCCCCGGCACGTATGCCACGTCTCGACCGCTGGCTCGGTCGAGATCGTCCGCGACGCCAAGCGGAAGGGCTGGAACGTCACCGCCGAGGCCTGCCCGCACCACCTGCTGCTGACCGACGACGAGGCGGCGACCTACGACCCGATCTACAAGGTCAACCCGCCGTTGCGCTCTGCTGCCGACACCGAGGCACTCCGGGAGGGCCTGGCCGACGGCACCATCGACATCGTCGCCAGCGACGACGCGCCGCACCCGCACGAGGACAAGGACTGCGAGTGGGCCGCGGCCGCATTCGGGATGCTCGGCCTCGAGACCGCGCTGTCGATCGTGCAGGCCACCATGGTCGACCCCGGGCTGCTCGACTGGGCCGGCGTCGCCGAGCGGATGTCCTACGCGCCCGCTCGGATCGGACGGGTCGCCGACCACGGTCGGCCGATCGAGGAGGGTGCGCCGGCGAACGTCGTGCTCTACGACCCTGCGGCGCGACGCACCATCGAGGCGTCCGACTCGGCATCGCTGTCGCGCAACACGCCGTACGCCGGCATGGGAGGCTGCCCGGCCGGGTGGTCGCCACGTTCCTGCGCGGCAAGGCCACCGTGCTGGACGGGAAGCTGCAGTGACCCCTGCGAAGACGGTCGTCATCACTGGCGCCACTGCGGGGATCGGGCTGGAGTCGGCGCTCCAGATCGCCGCGGAGGGGCACCGGTGGGGCTCGTCGGACGCAGCGCGGACAAGCTGGCGAGGGCCGCGGAAGAGGTGCACGCGCCCGGTGGGGCCGGCGTCGACACCGTGGTCGCCGACTACGAGTCGCTCGACAGCGTGCGCAGCGCGGCCAAGGAGATCCGGTCCCTGTGCCCGCGGATCGACGTACTGGTCAACAACGCGGGGACCGCGTACGCGTCACGGAGGCTGACCGGCGACGGCCACGAGGCGACGTTCCAGGTCAACCACCTCGCCGGATTCCTGCTCACCGAGGAGCTCAAGGACGTGATCGTGGCGAGCGCGCCGGCACGGGTCGTGATCACCGCATCCACCGGCCACTACGCGGGAACCATGGACTTCGACGACCTCGGCTTCGAGCGGGGTTACAGGATCATGCGGGCCTACAGCCGCTCCAAGCTGGCCAACGTGCTGCACACCCGGGGCCTGGCCGCAGAGCTCGACGGCACCGGGGTCACGGTCAATGCGCTGCACCCCGGCGCGGTGGCGACCAAGATCTGGTCGGGTGCGCCCTGGTTCGCCCGGCCGGTGCTGGCGGTCGCGAAGCGGTGGATGCGCAGCCCGGCCGAGGGCGGCGCGAACATCACCTACCTCGCCATCGACCCCGCGGTCGACGGGCGAGACGGGCGGCTACTACGACGACGACCGGCTCAAGGAGCCGTCCGAGATCGCGCGCGACGACGAGCCCGCCGCCCGGCTGCGCGAAGTCAGCGCCGAGATGGTGGGGCTCGCATGACGGCGGCGGTCCTGGTCCTCGAGGACGGGCGGACCTTCCACGGCGACGCCTACGGGGCCGTGGGGGAGACGTTCGGCGAGGCGGTCTTCAACACCGGCATGACCGGCTACCAGGAGACGCTGACCGACCCGTCCTACCACCGGCAGGTGGTCGTGATGACCGCGCCGCACATCGGCAACACCGGCGTCAACGACGAGGACCCCGAGAGCCGCCGGATCTGGGTGGCGGGGTACGTCGTGCGCGACCCGGCCCGGCTCCCCAGCAGCTGGCGCTCCCGCCGCAGCCTGGACGACGAGCTGCGCGCGCAGGGTGTGGTCGGGATCTCCGGCATCGACACCCGCGCGCTCACCCGGCACCTGCGCGAGCGAGGCGCGATGCGGGTCGGCATCTCCTCCGACGGCGCGGACCCCGCCGAGCTCCTCGAGCGGGTGCGGGCGGCCGCACCGATGGCCGGAGCCGAGCTGGCCGGCGAGGTCTCCACCGGCGAGACGTACGTCATCCCTGCGGCCGGTGAGCGCCGGTTCACGGTGGCCGCGCTCGACCTCGGCATCAAGTCGATGACGCCCTACCGGATGGCGGAGCGCGGCATCGAGGTCCACGTGCTCCCGGCGACCGCCACCCTCGACGAGGTGCTGGCCGTCGAGCCGGACGGGCTCTTCTACTCCAACGGCCCGGGCGACCCCGCCGCCACGACCAGCCAGGTCGAGCTGCTGCAGGGAGCGCTGGAGCGCCGGCTTCCGTACTTCGGCATCTGCTTCGGCAACCAGCTGTTCGGCCGGGCGCTCGGGTTCGGCACCTACAAGCTGAAGTACGGCCACCGCGGCATCAACCAGCCGGTGATGGACCGGACCACCGCGCAAGGTCGAGGTGACCGCCCACAACCACGGGTTCGCGGTCGACGCGCCGCTCGACGAGGCCACCACGACGCCGTACGGCGAGGCCACGGTGAGCCACGTCTGCCTCAACGACGACGTGGTCGAGGGCCTCGAGCTCCGCGACGAGGGCCGGTTGACGGCGTTCTCGGTGCAGTACCACCCAGAGGCGGCGGCCGGCCCGCACGACGCGGCGTACCTCTTCGACCGGTTCTGCGACCTGATGATGTGTCGTTTCGAGACAGGGCCCTCGCGCCGGTCCGGTGGTTGAAAAGGAATGGTTGACGACAGCAACTGAATCTCGACCCGGTGACCGGAGAGGAGATGCTGATGCCGAGGCGCGAAGGACATCGACAGCGTCCTGGTGATCGGGTCCGGCCCGATCGTGATCGGCCAGGCCTGCGAGTTCGACTACTCCGGCACCCAGGCCTGCCGGGTGCTGAAGGAGGAGGGCCTGCGCGTGGTGCTGGTCAACTCCAACCCGGCGACGATCATGACCGACCCGGAGTTCGCGGACGCGACGTACGTCGAGCCGATCACGCCGGAGTACGTCGAGAAGGTGATCGCGAAGGAGCGCCCCGACGCGCTGCTGGCGACGCTCGGCGGCCAGACCGCCCTCAACACCGCGATGAGCCTGGCCGAGGCCGGCGTGCTGGAGAAGTACGGCGTGGAGCTGATCGGCGCGTCGATCGAGGCGATCGAGAAGGGCGAGAACCGCGAGTCCTTCAAGCGGGTCGTGGAGGCCCTGCCGGACGCGTGGGGCGCCGAGGTGGCCCGGTCGGAGATCTGCCACACGATGGACGAGTGCCTGGCCGCCGCCGGCGAGCTCGGCTACCCGGTCGTGGTGCGGCCCAGCTTCACGATGGGCGGTGCGGGCTCGGGGCTCGCCTACGACGAGGGCGACCTGCACCGGATCGCCGGCGCCGGGCTCGACGCCAGCCCGACCACCGAGGTGCTCCTCGAGGAGTCGATCCTCGGCTGGAAGGAGTACGAGCTCGAGGTGATGCGCGACACCGCCGACAACGTCGTGATCGTCTGCTCGATCGAGAACGTCGACCCGATGGGCGTGCACACCGGCGACTCGATCACGGTCGCGCCGGCGATGACGCTCACCGACCGGGAGTACCAGCGGCTGCGCGACATCGCGATCGGGGTGATCCGCGAGGTCGGCGTCGACACCGGTGGCTGCAACATCCAGTTCGCGGTCAACCCCGACGACGGCCGGATCGTCGTGATCGAGATGAACCCGCGGGTCTCCCGGTCCAGCGCGCTGGCGTCGAAGGCCACCGGCTTCCCGATCGCCAAGATCGCGGCCAAGGTGGCGATCGGCTACACCCTCGACGAGATCCCCAACGACATCACCCCGGAAGACGGGCAGAGCACCCGGCGAGCTTCGAGCCGACCCTCGACTACGTCGTGGTGAAGGTGCCGCGGTTCGCGTTCGAGAAGTTCCCCGGCGCCGACCCGACGCTGACCACGCACATGAAGTCGGTCGGCGAGGCGATGGCGATCGGCCGCAACTTCACCGAGGCGCTGCAGAAGGCGCTGCGCAGCCTGGAGAGCAACGACGCCGTCTTCGACTGGCACCAGGAGTGGGTCGAGCTCGACAAGGAGCGGCTGCTCGAGCGACATCCGGACGCCTCACGACGGACGGCTGCGCAAGGTGATGGACGCCCTGCGCGCGGGCGCCACCGCCGACGAGGTGTTCGAGTCGACCCGGATCGACCCGTGGTTCGTCGACCAGCTGCTGCTGATCAACGAGGTCGCCGCCGAGGTCACCGCCGCGCCCGAGCTGACGCCCGAGATCCTGCGCCGGGCCAAGCGGCACGGCTTCTCCGACGCCCAGATCGGCAAGATCCGCGGGATGACCGACGACGTGGTGCGCGGGGTCCGGCACGCGCTCGGCATCCGCCCGGTCTACAAGACCGTCGACACCTGCGCGGCGGAGTTCGCGGCCGCCACGCCCTACCACTACTCGTCGTACGACGAGGAGTCCGAGGTGGCGTCCCGGGAGCGGCCGGCGGTGATCATCCTGGGCAGCGGCCCGAACCGGATCGGCCAGGGGATCGAGTTCGACTACTCCTGCGTGCACGCCTCGCTCGCGCTGCGCAGTGCGGGGCCGGCTACGAGACCGTGATGGTCAACTGCAACCCCGAGACCGTCTCGACCGACTACGACACCTCCGACCGGCTCTACTTCGAGCCGCTCACGCTCGAGGACGTGCTCGAAGTCGTGCACGCCGAGGAGCAGGCCGGCCCGGTCGCCGGCGTGATCTGCCAGCTCGGCGGCCAGACCCCGCTCGGGCTCGCGCAGGGGCTGAAGGACAACGGCGTGACCGTTGTCGGTACCTCGCCGGAGGCGATCCACCTCGCGGAGGAGCGCGGCGCGTTCGGCCGGGTGCTGCACCAGGCCGGGCTGCCGGCGCCCAAGCACGGCACGGCGACCAGCTTCGACGACGCCCGCGAGATCGCCGACGAGATCGGCTACCCCGTGCTGGTGCGGCCGTCGTACGTCCTGGGCGGGCGGGGCATGGAGATCGTCTACGACGAGGGCTCGCTGCGCGGCTACATCGAGCGGGCCACCGAGATCAGCCCGGCACACCCGGTGCTGGTCGACCGGTTCATCGACGACGCCGTGGAGATCGACGTCGACGCGCTGTACGACGGCGAGGAGCTGTTCCTCGGCGGCGTGATGGAGCACATCGAGGAGGCCGGCATCCACTCCGGCGACTCGTCCTGCGCGCTGCCGCCGATCACGCTCGGCGCCGCCGAGATCCTGCGGATCCGCGAGGCCACCGAGGCGATCGCCCGGGGTGTCGGGGTGCGCGGCCTGCTCAACATCCAGTTCGCGCTCGGCTCCGACGTGCTCTACGTGCTCGAGGCCAACCCGCGGGCCAGCCGCACGGTGCCGTTCGTCTCCAAGGCGACGGCCACCCCGCTGGCCAAGGCCGCGGCCCGGCTGATGCTGGGGGAGACCGTGAAGGAGCTGCGGGAGGCCGGCGTACTGCCCGAGACGGGCGACGGCGGCACTCTGCCGCCGGACCAGCCCATCGCGGTCAAGGAGGCGGTGATGCCGTTCAACCGGTTCCGGGCGCCGGACGGCAGCAACGTCGACACCGTGCTCGGACCCGAGATGAAGTCGACCGGCGAGGTCATGGGCCTCGACGCCGACTTCGGCACCGCGTTCGCCAAGGCCCAGGCCGGCGCGTTCGGTTCGCTGCCGACGAGCGGGCGGGTGTTCGTCAGCGTGGCCAACCGCGACAAGCGGCACATGATCTTCCCGATCAAGGTGCTGTCCGACCAGGGCTTCGAGATCCTGGCGACGCAGGGGACTGCCGAGGTGCTGCGGCGCAACGGCATCGACGCGACAGTGGTGCGCAAGCACCATGAGGGCCAGGGGCCCGAGGGGCAGCAGACCACGGTCGGGCTGATCCTCGGCGGCGAGATCCAGCTCGTCGTCAACACGCCGTACGGCGACACCAGCGGCGGTTCCGCACGGCTCGACGGCTACGAGATCCGCACCGCCGCGATCCGGGCCAACATCCCGTGTGTCACGACGATCCAGGGTCTGGGCGCGGCCGTTCAGGGGATCGAGGCGCTGAAGCGCGGCGACATCGGGGTGCGGTCGCTGCAGGACTGGGCGCGACGGACCTGATGTACCGCGCACTGTTCGACCACGGCTTCCGGCGCCTCGACGCCGAGAAGGCGCATCGTCTCGGCTTCCGGGCCATCCGCGCCGCGCGGCCGGTGCTCGGCCGGCGGGACACGCCCGGGGGAGCGGTGGAGGCGATGGGCCTGACCTTCCCCAACGTCCTCGGCCTGGCGGCCGGGTTCGACAAGAGCGCGGTCGGCATCGACGCGCTGGCGGCTCTCGGCTTCGGGCACGTCGAGGTCGGCACGGTCACCGGGGAGGCGCAGCCGGGCAACCCACGTCCGCGGCTGTTCCGACTGCCGGAGGACCGGGCGGTGGTCAACCGCATGGGATTCAACAACGACGGCGCCGAGGCCGTGGCCGCCCGGTTGGCACGGCGGGCGCGCCGGAGACAGGGCCGCCGCGGACCGGTGCTCGGCGTCAACATCGGCAAGACCAAGGCGGTGCCCGACGACGACCAGGCCGCGGTCGAGGCCGACTACCAGAAGAGCACCGGGCTGCTGGCGCCGTACGCCGACTACCTGGTCGTCAACGTGAGCTCGCCCAACACCCCGGGCCTGCGTGACCTGCAAGCCGTCGATCGCCTGCGGCCGCTGCTCGAGCAGGTCCGCCGGGTCGCCGACGAGGTGACCGACGAACGGGTGCCGTTGCTGGTCAAGATCGCCCCGGACCTCGCCGACAAGGACGTGCTCGAGATCGCCGACCTGGCGGTGGCGGTGGGCCTGGACGGGATGATCGCGACCAACACCACGATCTCCCGGGAGGGCCTGGCCTCCGACCGCGCCACGGTCGAGGGCACCGGTGCTGGTGGGCTGTCGGGGCGGCCGCTCACCGAGAGGGCCGACGCCGTGATGCGGATGCTCCGCGACCGGGTCGGCCCGGCCATGACCCTCGTCGGCGTCGGCGGGATCACCACCCCCGACGACGCCCGCGCCCGGCTCGACGCCGGGGCCACCCTGCTGCAGGGTTACACAGCGTTCATCTACGAGGGGCCGCGGTGGCCCCGCCGGATCATCAAGGGAGTCTCGCGTCCATGACCTTCGGAACCCGCCTGCACGCCGCCATCGCCGACCGCGGACCGTTCTGCGTCGGTGTCGATCCGCACCCCGAGCTGCTGCACGCCTGGGACCTGATCGACGACGTGGCCAGCCTGGAGACGTTCGCGCTGACCGTGGTGGAGGCGGTGGCGCCGTACGTCTCGATGGTCAAGCCGCAGTCGGCGTTCTTCGAGCGGTTCGGCAGCGCCGGGATCGCGGTCCTGGAGCGGGTCATCCGCGAGGCCCGGGCCGCCGGCGCGCTGGTGCTGCTCGACGTGAAGCGCGGCGACATCGGGTCGACATCCCAGGCGTACGCCGACGCCTACCTCGACCAGACCTCACCGCTCGCCGTCGACGCGATCACCGCCAGTCCGTTCCTCGGGTTCGGGTCGATCGCGCCGATGATCGACAGCGCGCGCAAGCATGACGCCGGCGTGTTCGTCCTGGCGCTCACGTCCAACAAGGAGGGCGTGGAGGTGCAGGGCGCGACCACCGACGACGGCACCACCGTCGGCGGCCGGATGATCGAGCACCTGCGGGAGCTCAACGCCGAGGCGCTGCCGCTGGGGTCGTTCGGCGCGGTGGTCGGAGCCACCATCCCTGAGCCGGGGATCGACCTCGACTTCAACGGTCCGATCCTGGCGCCCGGGTACGGCGCGCAGGGCGGCACCACGGGCGACATCGCCCGGATCTTCGGCGCCGCCGCGAGCCACGTCGTCCCGAGCTCGTCGCGAGACGTGCTGCGGCTCGGCCCCGACCGGGGCGCGATGCGCGACGCGGTCACCCGGGCGAACGACGAGCTGCGCGGCCTGACCGGGTGAGCCGGGCGCGCGCCCGAGCCGGCGTGGTCGTCCTGCTCGCGACCCATTCGGTGCTGCTCGTCGGCTGTGGTGCCGACGAGGACCCGTTCGAGAGCTACTGCAAGGAGGTCGAGGTCCAGCGCCCGGCGCTGTCCGACGACCTGGCCGGGGGCGGCGCCACCGGGTTGATCGAAGCGCTGCCGGAGTTCGAGCGGCTCTCCGCCAAGGCGCCCGACGACATCCGGGACGAGTGGGACACCGTCACCTCGCGGATCGGTGACCTGATCTCCGCGCTCGAGGACGCCGACGTGGACCCGGCGACGTACGACCGCGAGCGACCGCCGGCCGGCCTCACCGACGAGGAGAAGGCCGTGATCGACGCGGCCGCACGGGCCCTCGTCACCCCCGAGATGGCCGACGCCCTGGACGGCGTCGAGCAGCACGCCCGCGACGTGTGCAAGACGCCACTCACCTTGTAGCCACACCAAAGTGACCCCGTTGCATCCGCGCAATTGCCGCTGCCGTTGGGTTCTGACTAGATTGGCCCCGGCGGCCGCTCCCCCCGCCGTTACCTATCGCGACGAAGGATCTGCTCACGTGGCTCTGCCCCCGCTGACACCCGAACAGCGACAGGCGGCCCTCGACAAGGCCGCCGCCTCTCGTCGCGAGCGAGCCGAGATCAAGAACCGGCTCAAGAACTCCGGCGCCTCGATCGTCGACGTGCTCCGCGAGGGCGAGACCAACGAGGTGATCGGCAAGATGCGCGTCATCGACCTGCTGCAGTCCATGCCCGGACTCGGCAAGGTGCGCGCTCGCCAGCTGATGGAGCGGCTCCGGATCGCCGAGTCCCGGCGAGTGCGTGGGCTCGGGACCAAGCAGGTCGCCGCGCTCGAGCGCGAGTTCGGCGAGTGACGACGGAGAGCACCCCTCGTCCCACCCGTCTGGTCGTGCTCGCCGGCCCCACCGCGGTCGGCAAGGGCACGGTCGCGGCCGCCGTCCGCGAGCGGCACCCCGATGTGTGGATCTCGGTCTCCGCGACCACCAGGTCGCCGCGACCCGGTGAGGTCGACGGCGTGCACTACTGGTTCGTCTCCGACGAGGAGTTCGACCAGATGGTCGACGCCGACGAGCTTCTCGAGTGGGCGGTCGTGCACAAGGCGGCCCGTTACGGCACCCCGCGCAAGCCGGTCGAGGAGGCGCTGGCGGCGGGTCGGCCGTCGATGCTCGAGATCGACCTCCAGGGCGCCCGGCTGGTGCGCGACGCGATGCCGGAGGCACTTTTCGTGTTTCTCAAGCCGCCGAGCTGGGAGGAACTGGTCCGGCGGCTGGTCGGCCGGGGCACCGAGAGCGAGGAGGAGCGGGCCCGCAGGCTCGACACCGCCCGCGAGGAGATGGCCGCCGAGAACGAGTTCGACGAGACCATCGTCAACCATGAAGTTCACGATGCAGCCGACCAGTTGGTAGCCTTGATGATGATCGGCCAGGAGCCGTCGCGCCCTGATCGCCCCTGATTCCACAACCACTACAGCGAGGCTTACGCGTGTCTGCGCCCAACATCGCCGCCGAGGGTGTCACCAACCCTCCGATCGACGACCTGCTCACCAAGACCGACAGCAAGTACAAGCTGGTCCTCTACAGCGCCAAGCGGGCCCGCCAGATCAACGCCTACTACTCCCAGCTCGGCGAAGGCCTTCTGGAGTACGTCGGCCCGCTGGTCGACACCCACGTGCAGGAGAAGCCGCTGTCGATCGCGCTCCGCGAGATCAACGACGACCTGCTCACCTGTGAGGACGTCGACCCGGAAGTGCTGGCCGCTGAGGAGGCCGCCGCCAAGCAGGCCGCCCTCGACGCGTCGCTCAGCTCCAACGAAGAGTGACCCACTGACCGTCGACGACGTCTCCGAAGTTCCCCCACTGGGGGAACGACGCTCTGCTAGTCAGGGCGGGCCTTCGGCCCGGGTCGTCCTCGGGGTCTCCGGTGGCATCGCGGCGTACAAGGTGTGCGAACTGCTGCGGCTCTTCACCGAGTCCGGGCACGACGTCACGGTGGTGCCCACCGAGTCGGCACTCAGGTTCGTCGGCTCGGCCACCTGGTCGGCGCTCTCGGGCAAGGCGGTGCCGACCGACGTCTGGACCGGCGTGGAGGCGGTGCCGCACGTGCGGATCGGCCAGCAGGCCGACCTCGTGATCGTCGCACCCGCCACCGCCGACCTGCTGGCGAAGGCCGCCCACGGGCTGGCCGACGACCTGTTGACCAACACGCTGCTGACCGCGCGCTGCCCGGTGGTGTTCGCGCCGGCGATGCACACCGAGATGTGGGAGCACGCCGCCACCCGCGCCAACGTCGCGACCCTGCGGGAGCGCGGCGCCCTGGTCATCGAGCCCGCCGAGGGGCGGCTCACCGGCGTCGACACCGGCAAGGGCCGGCTGCCGGAGCCCGAGGAGATCTTCGAGGTCGCCCTCGACGTCCTGACTCGCGGCATCACGGCGGCCGACCTGACCGGGCGCCACGTCGTGGTCTCCGCCGGCGGCACGAGGGAGTACCTCGACCCGGTCCGCTTCCTCGGCAACCGCTCGTCCGGACGCCAGGGCTATGCGCTGGCCCGGGCGGCCGTCGCCCGCGGCGCCGAGGTCACCCTGGTCGCCGCCAACGTGAGCCTGCCCGACCCGGCCGGCGTCAAGGTGGTCAGGGTCGAGACCACCGGCCAGATGCACCACGAGGTCGTCGCCGCTGCCGGCACGGCCGACGCGGTGGTGATGGCGGCCGCGCCGGCCGACTTCCGCGCCGAAGACGTCTCCGAGGCCAAGATCAAGAAGTCCGACGACGGCTCCGCGCCGACCCTGTCGCTGGTGCAGAACGTCGACATCCTGCACGAGATCTCCACGCGCCGCGCCCGCTCGGGCTCGGTGATCGTCGGCTTCGCCGCAGAGACCGGCGACGACTCGGGTTCGGTCCTCGATCTCGCCCGGGCCAAGCTCGCCCGCAAGGGCTGCGACCTGCTCGTTGTCAACGACGTCAGCGGGGGAGCGGTGTTCGGGAGCCCGGACAACGAGGCGGTGATCCTCGGCGCCGACGGCGGCGTCGTGGAGGTGCCGCGCGGGTCGAAAACCGCGCTGGCCCACGTGATCTGGGACCAGGTGGTTACCCGATTTCGGGCGTGACAGTTGTCGCCACAATTCGTTTCCTGAGATGAGCATCTTGCATGCTGGTCCCCAATTATCCTGAGTCGAACGAAATCTGCCTGAGCGGAGTAAGCACTGTGGCTGGACGCCTTTTCACCTCGGAGTCCGTGACCGAGGGTCACCCGGACAAGATCGCCGACGCAATCAGCGACACCGTCCTGGACGCGTTGCTCGCTGACGACCCGAACAGCCGGGTGGCCTGCGAGACGCTGCTCACCACCGGCCTGGTCGTGGTGGCCGGCGAGGTGACGACGAAGAGCTACGCACCGATCGCCCAGCTGGTCCGCCAGAAGATCGTCGAGATCGGCTACGACGACGGCGAGAAGGGCTTCGACGGCCGCGGCTGCGGCGTACAGATCGCCATCGGCCAGCAGTCCCCGGACATCGCCCAGGGCGTCGACAAGGGCCACGAGGCCCGGGTCGGTGACTCCGGCGACGAACTCGACTTCCAGGGTGCCGGCGACCAGGGCCTGATGTTCGGCTACGCGTGCGACGACACGCCCGAGCTGATGCCGCTCCCGATCACCATTGCCCACCGGCTCGCCGAGCGGCTCACCGCGGTCCGCAAGGACGGCACGCTGCCCTACCTGCGTCCCGACGGTAAGACCCAGGTCACCATCGAGTACGACGCCGACGACCGCCCGGTGCGGATCGACACCGTCGTGCTGTCCAGCCAGCACTCCGCCGACATCACGCTCGACACCCTCGAGGCGGACGTCAAGAAGCACGTCATCGATCCCATCCTGGCCAGCTTCGCGATCTCCTCCGAGGGCTACAAGCTGCTGGTCAACCCGACCGGCGTCTTCGTGATCGGCGGCCCGATGGGCGACGCCGGCGTGACCGGCCGCAAGATCATCGTCGACACCTACGGCGGCATGGCCCGCCACGGCGGCGGCGCGTTCTCCGGCAAGGACCCGTCGAAGGTGGACCGCTCCGCGGCGTACGCCATGCGCTGGGTGGCCAAGAACGTCGTCGCGGCCGGCCTGGCCCGCCGCTGCGAGGCCCAGGTGGCCTACGCCATCGGCAAGGCGCACCCGGTCGGCGTGTTCATCCAGACCTTCGGCACCGGCACCGTTGCCGACGAGGAGATCCAGAGGGCCGTTCTCGAGGTCTTCGACCTGCGTCCCGCCGCGATCATCCGCGACCTCGACCTGCTCCGCCCGATCTACGCCAAGACCTCGGCGTACGGCCACTTCGGCCGGGAGCTGCCCGAGTTCACCTGGGAGCGCACCGACCGCGCCGAGGCACTCAAGGCCGCCGTCGGTCAGTAGTCCGGGGCGGCTGGTAGAACAGCCGCCATGGCGGGCACCACACGCGACGAGACCGGGCAGCAGGACTTGCTGCCCGGTCTTCGCGCGTCCGTGGTCGACTCGAAGGTCAAGGCCCGGACGACCCGGGCCCGGAAGGCCGTGGAGACTGAGCCGGCCGCCGAGCAGCCGGTGGCGCGGGTGCTGGTCGACGTCGCGCTGGCGCACCTGGACCGGCCGTTCGACTACCTGGTCCCCGCGGTGATGGCCGACGACGCGCAGCCGGGGGTGCGGGTCAAGGTGCGGTTCGCGGGACAGGACGTCGACGGCTACGTCGTGGGCCGGGCCGACGAGTCCGACCATCCGGGCCGGCTCACCCCGCTGCGCAGGGTGCTGAGCAACGAGCGGGTGCTCAGTCCCGCGGTCGCGGAGCTGGCGGGAGATCTCGCTCAGCGCTACGCCGGCGTCCGCTCCGACGTGCTCCGGCTCGCGGTTCCGCCGCGGCACGCCACCACGGAGAAGGAGCCCTCGTCCCCGGCGCCGACCGAGAATGCCTGGCGCGCGCAGGAGGCCGGCGAGGCCTGGGGCCACCACGACCACGCGCCGGCGTTCCTGCAGCACCTCCGCGACGGCGGCACGCCGCGGGCGGTGTGGAGCGCCGCGCCCGGCGACGACTGGCCCACACTGCTCGCCCACGCCGCGGGCGCGACCGCGGCCGGCGGGCGGGGCGCGCTGGTCTGTGCCCCCGACGTCAAGGACGTGGCCCGGGTCGACGCGGCGCTGACGACCGTCCTCGGGCCCGGCCACCACGTGGTGCTTACGAGCGAGGGCGGCCCCGCGGCGCGCTACCGCGAGTTCCTCGCCGTGGCCCGCGGCGTCCGGCGGATCGTCATCGGCACCCGCAGCGCCGCCTTCGCACCGGTGCACGACCTCGGGCTGGTGGCGATCTGGGACGACGGCGACGACCTCTACTCCGAGCCCCGGGCGCCCTACCCGCACACCCGCGAGACGCTGCTGCTCCGCGCCGAGCGGGAGGGGGCGGCGGCCCTGCTCGGGGGCTTCGCTCGCAGCGTGGAGGGTGAATACCTGCTCCGCACCGGCTGGGCCCACGAGATCGCCGCGCCCCGCGACCTGGTCCGCAGCCGGATGACCGTGCGGGTCGCCGGAGCCAGCGAGCACAGCGTGAAGCGGGACCCGCACGCCTCGCGGATCCCGCACGAGGCCCACGAGACGCTCAAGGCGGGTCTGGAGGAGGGGCCGGTGCTGGTGCAGACCCCGAGGGCCGGCTACGTCCTGGCTCTCGCCTGCGACCGGTGCCGCACGCCTGCTCGTTGTCTGGCCTGCTCGGGTCCACTCGCCCTGACGGGGCCGACGACGCCGCCGGCCTGCCGCTGGTGCGGCACCGCCGCCGACCCGTGGGCCTGCGCCGAGTGCGGAGGGCACGGGCTGCGCGCCCCGGTGCTCGGCGACGAGCGCACCGCCGAGGAGCTCGGCCGAGCCTTCCCGCAGACCCGGGTCTGGACCTCCGCGCGCGACCGGATCCTGACCGACGTCGACGGTCACCCCTCGATCGTGGTGGCCACGCCCGGTGCCGAGCCCGTCGCGGCGGGCGGGTACGCCGCGGTGGTGCTGCTGGACGCCTGGCTGCTGCTGGCCCGGGCGGACCTGCGGGCCGGCGAGGAGGCGCTGCGCCGGTGGAGCAACGCAGTGGGGCTGGTCCGGCCGGGTGGCACCACGCTGGTGGTGGGCGATCCAGCCGAGCCTGCCGTCCAGGCGCTGGTGCGCTGGGACCAGGCGGGGTTCGCAGGGCGCGAGATCGGGGAGCGGCAGGAGGCTCACCTGCCGCCCGCCTCGCGGCTGGCCACGATCACCGGTGAGCCGGGAGCCGTCGACGACGCGGTCACCCTCCTGGACCTTCCGGAGGGCGCCGAGGTGCTCGGACCGGTGCCGGTCGACGACGAGGAGCGGGTCGTGGTCCGGGTACCCCGCGCCCACGGCGGCCGGCTGTCCCGTGCGCTGGGCGAGCTGCAGCGGGCGCGGTCGGGTCGCAAGCTGGACGCCGTACGCATCCAGGTGGACCCCGCCACCCTGTGAGGTTCAGCGGACCCACTGGACGCTCGCGTTGCGGGCCGCCTCCACCTGCGACCCGGTCTGCCGACGAGCCATCCGGCGCAGCACGATCGGCGTGAGCAGCACCCCGACGATGGCCCACGCCCCGAGCACGCCGAGGGTCTCCCAGGTGCGCCAGCTCTCGCCGACCTCCAGCGCGGCAGCCGCGTCCGGCAGGAACGCCGAGCGCATGCCGAGGGCGATCCAGTACATCGGGAAGACCTGCGCGATGATCTCGACCCACCACCAGAGCTGCTGGATGGGGTAGAAGATCCCGGAGATGCCGCCGAGGATCATCACCGGGAGCATGCCCCAGGTGCCGACCTTCTGCGTGCTCGGCACGAGGGCGCCGATCATCATCCCGATCGGCATCGTGGCCAGCAGCCCGAGAAGCAGGACCCACACCACCGTGAGCCACCCGCTGGGGTCGGCCATCAGGTTGTCGAAGAGCAGGAAGCTCGGCACCAGGATGACGACCATCTGGGGGAGCAGTCCGAGGGACTGGAAGAGCAGCTGCCCGGTGAAGTAGCCGCGCAGGCCGTGCGGGACCGCCTTGTGCCTCAGGAGCGTGCCGTCCTCCTTCTCCATGGCCAGTGCGTACGCCGGCCCGATGACGACCCCGAAAGCGATCAGGGCGCCGAGGATGCTGGGCAGCGCCACCGACGGCAGCAGCAGGTCGGTGCCCTCGACCTCGGTGTCGCGCCGGAGGAAGAGATAGCCGAGCACCAGCACCGCAGTGAACAGGTAGTAGCCCTGGTCCTGGGTGCTGCGGATGCTCTGGGTGAACTCCGTCCAGCCACGGCGGGCACCGAGCCGGACGGCGTGCATGGTCGGGTTCATCGGGCTACCTCCGTGAAGAGCCGGGCGGCGGCGTCGCCGTGTCCGGCCTCGTGTTGTTGGACAAGGGCGATGTAGGCGTCCTCGAGGCTGGCGCGACGGACCTCCAGATCGGCGACGCGGCTCGCCGTGCTCCTCGAAGAGCGCGCGCACGAAGGCGGTGGCGTCGCCCACCTCCTGGCGGTGCCGGGTCCCGTCGATGCGCCACAGGACCTCGGACTCGCCCTCGACGCGTCGGCTGAGGCCGTCGACCGTGTCGTTGGCGACGATCCGGCCACCGGCAAGGACGAGGATCCGGTGGGCGAGCTTCTCGGCCTCGTCCAGGTCGTGCGTGGTGAGCAGGATCGTGGTGCCCTCCGCCTCGGCGAGCCGGTGCACGAGGTCGTGGAACTCCCTTCTGGCCTGCGGGTCGAAGCCGGCCGTGGGCTCGTCGAGGAACAGCAGCTCGGGCCGACCGACGATGCCGACGGCGACGTCGAGACGCCGCCGCTGTCCGCCCGACAGGGTCGCGATCTTCCGGTCCGCCAGGTCGGTGAGGCCCACCGTCTCGAGGAGCAGGTCGACATCGTGCGGACGGGTGCGCTCGGGGGTGGAGTACGGCGCGAAGTAGCCGCCCAGCTGCGTAGAGCAGCCGGCGCGGGAGTCCACCGGGGATGGTCACGCCAGGACTGGAGGACCACCCCGGTGCGGGCGCGCCAGTCCTCGTCGGCGCGGGCGGGGTCCTGGCCCAGCACGGACGACCTCGCCGGCGGACCGGATGCGGAACCCCTCGAGGATCTCGATCGTCGTGGTCTTGCCGGCGCCGTTGGGACCGAGCAGGCAGAGCACCTCGCCGCGGTTGATGTCGAAGTCGACGCCGTCGAGGACGTCGTTGTCGCCGTACCGCATCCGCAGGTCGCGGACCGTCACCACGGGAGTCATGGGAGCCTTTCGAGACGGAACTGAGTATGGTGTACGCAGGCAGCGTACGATATACGCAATACTTCCCGCCAGTGGGTTAGGAGGTCCGATGGGCCAGGAGCACAGCGGCGGTGGCAACATCAGCCGCAGCCTCGCCCTGATGTGGGGCTACGACGACAAGTCCGGCGCGCGCGGGCCCAAGCCGCGGCTGACGCTGGAGGCGATCATCGACCAGGCGGTCGCCGTCGCGGACGCCGAAGGTCTGGACGCGGTCTCGATGCGCCGGGTGGCCGCCGACCTCGGCGTCGGGACCATGTCGCTCTACCGCTACCTGCCGGGCAAGGCCGGTCGACCCTCAGCCCCCCGCTTCGTAGACTTGCCCGCGCCGTCGACCCCGAGGAGATCCCGTTGGCCATCCAGCCGATCCGGCTGTTCGGTGACCCGGTGCTGCGCAAGCCCGCGATCGAGGTCGTCGACTTCGACAAGGAGCTGCGCACCCTGATCTCCGACCTCACCGACACGATGCTGGCCGCGCCCGGCGCCGGCCTGGCCGCGCCGCAGATCGGGGTCGGGCTGCGCGCCTTCACCTGGAGCGTCGACGACGAGGTCGGCCACCTGATCAACCCGGTGCTCGACCTCTCCGAGGAGCTCCAGGACGGCCCCGAGGGCTGCCTGTCGCTTCCCGAGCTGACCTACGACTGCAAGCGCGCCCTCTCGGTGGTGGCCAAGGGCTTCAACATGTACGGCGAACCGGTCACGATCGAGGGCTCCGAGCTGCTCGCCCGGGCGATCCAGCACGAGACCGACCACCTCGACGGGGTGCTGTTCATCGACCGGCTGGACACCGACGCCCGCAAGGCCGCGATGAAGGAGATCCGGGAGTCGGAGTGGTTCGGCGTGGAGCGACCGACGGTGAAGCTGAGCCCGCATCCCACCGGCGGCCTCGGGTTGTGAGCGAAGCGAGAGAGCGCACGCTCATGCCGCAGGGGCGAAGCGATCGGAAGCGTGCGCTCGAACTGCGAGCGAACGGATCAGCACGGTGAGGGTCGTCTTCGCAGGCACCCCCGAGGTCGCGCTGTCCGCGCTCGACGCGATCGCCGCCTCCGCGCACGAGCTGGTCGGCGTGGTCACCCGCCCCGACGCGCCCGCGGGCCGGGGCCGCAAGCTGGTCGCCAGCCCGGTCGCCCAGCGAGGCGAGGAGCTCGGCGTGCCGGTGCTCAAGCCGGCCCATCCCCGCGAGCCCGAGTTCCAGGAGGCGCTGCGCGAGCTGCGGCCCGAGGCCTGCCCGGTGGTTGCCTACGGCGCTCTGCTGCCGGAGTCGGCGCTGGCCATCCCCGAGCACGGCTGGATCAACCTGCACTTCTCCTGCCTGCCCGCGTGGCGCGGGGCGGCGCCGGTCCAGCACTCGATCTGGGCCGGCGACGAAGTGACCGGCGCGACCACGTTCAGGATAGTCAAGGAGCTCGACGCCGGGCCGACGTACGGCGTGATGACCGAGCGGATCCGGCCCGACGACACCGCCGGCGACCTGCTGGCGCGGCTGGCCGAAGGCGGCGCAGGCCTGCTGGTGACCACCCTGGACGGGATCGCCGACGGGGCACTCGAGGCGCGCGCGCAGCAGCCCGACGGTGTCAGCTTCGCGCCCAAGATCAACGTCGAGGACGCCGAGGTCGACTGGACGGAGCCCGCCGTCGCCGTCGACCGGCGGATCCGGGCGTGCACCCCGGCCCCGGGCGCCTGGTCGACGCACGAGGGCGAGCGGATCAAGGTCGGCCCGGTCCGGATGGCCCCGGAGGCCGAGGGGCTGGCGCCCGGCGAGCTGCGGATCGGCAAGCGCGACGTGCTGGTCGGCACCGGCACCGACCCGGTGCGACTCGGCGAGGTCAAGGCGTTCGGCAAGAAAGAGATGCCCGCCGCCGACTGGGCGCGCGGGTTGCGTGACGACGCCGGCACGCGCTTCGGCGATGCCTAAGTCCGACCGCGCCCGGCTCGCGGCGCTCGACGTGCTCCGGGCGGTCCGCGAGGACGACGCCTACACCAACCTCGCGCTGCCCACGGCGCTCGAACGGCACCGGCTCGACGCGCGGGACGCTGCGCTCGCCACCGAGCTCGTGTCCGGCACAATCCGCCGCCAGGGCACGTACGACGCGGTGCTGGCCGCCTGCGCGAGCCGGCCGCTGGCCAAGGTCGACGCGGTAGTGCTCGACACACTGCGGCTCGGAGCCCACCAGCTGCTGGGCATGCGGGTGCCGGCACACGCCGCGATCAGCACCAGCGTCGAGCTGGCCCGGGCCCGGGGCAAGACGAGTGCCGCCGGGTTCGTCAATGCCGTGCTGCGCAAGGTGGCCGGGCGGGACCTGGATACCTGGCTGGAGCTGCTCGCCGTCGACACCGCTACCCGCCACAGTCACCCGGCGTGGGTGGTCGAGGAGCTGCGTCGTGCCGTCGGCGACGACGAGATCGAGGCGCTGCTCGTTGCGGACAACGCGTCACCCAAGGTGACCCTCGTGGCTCGGCCGGGACGCGCGGAGCCGGCCGAGCTGCCGGGCGAGCCGACGCCGTACTCGCCGTACGGAGTGGTGCTGGCGGGTGGCAGTCCCGCCGCCGTGCCGGCGGTCGCTGAAGGTCGGGCGGGGGTCCAGGACGAGGGCTCGCAGCTGGTGGCGGTGCTCCTTGCTGCGGCGCCGATCGATGGTCCGGACGGGTCCTGGGTGGACCTGTGCGCCGGGCCAGGGGGGAAGTCCGCGCTGCTGGCCGGGCTCGCCGCGGAGCGTGGCGCCGGCCTGGTCGCGGTCGAGCGGCAGCACCATCGCAGCCGGTTGGTCGCTCGGGCACTTGCCGGCGCCGACGGCGTGACGGGAGTGCTGACGGCCGACGGGACCGCGCCGCCGCTGCGGCCGGGCAGCTTCGACCGGGTCCTGGTCGACGCTCCCTGCACGGGACTCGGCGCGCTACGCCGCCGCCCCGAGGCGCGCTGGCGCCGCAAGCCCGAGGACCTGGACACCCTCGTGCCGCTGCAGCGCCTGCTGCTCGCCGCGGCGCAGGAGCTGGTGCGACCGGGAGGCGTCGTCGTCTACGCGACCTGTTCGCCGGTGCTGGCGGAGACCGCCGAGGTGGTGACCGCGACCCTGCGGGCCCGGCCCGACGCCGTACTTGAGGACGCGGCGCCGCTGCTGCCCGGCGTACCCGACTGCGCCGGCCCGCTTCCCGGCACCGTCCAGCTGTGGCCGCACCGGCACGGCACCGACGCGATGTTCATGGCGCTGCTACGCCGTAGCCTCCACCCATGACCGGCGACATCGCGGTGGACATCGCATTCCACAGCGGGCCCGAGCGGATCGCGGCGATTGCGCGCGAGACGGAGAGCAGCGGCGTGGTCCGCGGCCTGTTCGTCACCGAGGCGGCACACGACCCGTTCGTGGCTCTGGCACTGGCCGCCAGCGCCACCGAGCGGATCGAGCTCGGCACCTCGATCGCGATCGCTTTCGCCCGCACACCGATGGCGATGGCCTACTCGGCGTACGACCTGCAGCGGCTGTCCGGAGGGCGGCTCGTGCTCGGCCTCGGCTCGCAGATCAAGGCGCACATCACCCGCCGCTACGACATGCCCTGGTCGCGCCCCGCCGCGCGGATCCAGGAGTACGTTGCGGCGCTGCAAGCCATCTGGCACTCCTGGCAGACTGGCGACGCTCTCGACTTCCGGGGCGACTTCTACCAGCACACGCTGATGCCGCCGCTGTTCTCGCCCGGCGCACTGGAGGGCCCGGCGCCGCGGGTATGGCTCGCCGCGGTCGGCCCGCGGATGCTCGCGGCGGCGGGGGCGGTGGCCGACGGGCTGATCTGCCATCCGCTGCTGTCGCACGCCTACCTGGCGAAGGCCGTCGTTCCTGCCGTACGACGGAGCCGCGAGACGCACGGCCGGGCGGACGAGCCCTTCGAGGTCTCGGTGATGTGCATGGTCGCGACCGGCCGCACCGAGGAACAGCTCACCGACGCGGTCGCCGGAGTGCGCCGGCAGATCGGCTTCTACGCCTCCACGCCGGCGTACCGGCCGGTGCTCGAGCATCACGGCTGGGGCGAGCTGCACCTCGAGGCCCACGCGCTGACGAAGGCCGGTCGGTGGTCCGAGCTCGGTGACCTGGTCGACGACGAGGTCCTGTCCACCTTCGCCGTGGTCGGCGAGCTCGACGCCGTCGGTGCCGAGATGCGGGCCCGCTTCGCCGGCCTCGCCGACCGGGTGACCACCTCGATGCCGTACGACGGCGACGACCGGCTCGCGCTGGACCTGCTGAGTCAGTCGAGCACGTGACGCAGGTAGCGCTGAGGTTCGTCGAGGTAGCGGCGCCAGTGCTGCACCAGCTCGAGCTCGTCCCACGTCGTCTGGCGTAGCCCCCATTCGCCGACCTCCAGCAACGTCGCGCCAGGCATCGCGGCGAGCACCGGGGAGTGGGTGGCGCACAGCACCTGCCCGCCCCGGTCGACGACGTCCTGCAGCGCGCCGATCAGGCCGAGCGTCGAGGAGAACGACAGCGCCGCCTCGGGCTCGTCGAGGCAGTAGAAGCCGGGGGAGTCGAAGCGGGTGCGGAGCACCTCGAGGAAGGACTCCCCGTGGCTCATCTCGTGGAACGCCGAGTCCCACTGGCTGGGGTTCTCCTCGAGGTAGGTGTACCAGCCGTGCATGGTCTCCGCGCGGAGGAAGAACCCCCAGCGGCCGGCGCCGATCCCACGTCGCACGGCGAGCGCGTGGCCCAACGCCGACTCGGACGCGCGCGTGGAGTGCCTGGACTGGTTGCTGCCGCCCTCCGGTGACAGCCCGTAAGCCATCGCGACGCCCTCGACGAGGGTCGACTTCCCCGAGCCGTTCTCGCCGACGAGGAAGGTGACGCCGCGGCCGAGGTCGAGACCGTCCTGCACGACCAGGGCGACCGCGGGGATCGTCATCGGCCACTCGTCCGCATCGAGGTCGTGGTCGCCGCCGACCGACACGCGCACGACGGGCGGCTGGTCGAAGTCCACGGGCTCACGGTACGGCCGACTACCGTGTCCGGGTGGCAGCGGCGAAGTCTCCCTCGGTGGAGATCGAGGTCGACAACCGGGTGATCCGGGTCAGCAACCCCGATCGCGTGTACTTCCCCGAAAGCGGCGCGACCAAGCTGGACCTGGTCCAGTACTACCTGTCGGTCGGCCCGGGCATCGTCAACGCCCTGTGGGAGCGCCCGTGCATGCTGCACCGGTTTCCGAAGGGACTGGCCGGCGACAAGGTGCACCAGAAGCGGCTGCCGGCCGGGGCGCCGCCGTGGGTGGAGACGGTGCGCCTGCACTTCCCGCGTTGGAACCGCACCGCCGACGAGCTCTGCGTGACCGAGCTCGGCGCGGTGGTGTGGGCAGTCCAGATGTCGACTGTCGAGTTCCACCCGTGGAACAGCCGGCGCGAGGACCCCGAGAAGCCCGACGAGTGGCGGATCGACCTCGACCCGGGACCGCTGTCGGACTACGCCCAGGTGCAACGGGTGGCTCACGTGGCCCACGAGATCCTCGACGAGCTCGGCGCGGTGGGCTACCCGAAGACCAGCGGGGGCAGCGGGTTGCACATCTACGTCCGGATCCGTCCCGACCACGGGCACAAGGTCGTACGCCGCGCTGCCCTCGGCTTCGCCCGGGAGGTCGAGCGCCGCGCTCCCGACGACGTCACCACCGCCTGGTGGCGCAAGGATCGCGATCCGCACCACCTGTTCGTCGACTACAACCAGAACGCCCGCGACCACACCATCGCCGCGGCGTACTCCGTCCGTGGCTTCCCCGACGGCCGCGTGTCGGCGCCGGTGCGCTGGGACGAGATCGACGGCTGCGACCCCCACGACTTCACGATCTTCACGATGCCCGCGCGGTACGCCGAGATCGGCGACCTGCACGAGGACATCGACGACCACGTCTTCGACATCGCGCCGCTGCTGGAGTGGGCGGACCGCGACGAGGCCGAGGGCAAGGAGACGCCGGACGAGCCGGAGGAGTGACACTAGTCTGACGCCCGTGGGCATCCAGATCACGCCGAGCATCCTCAACGCCGACTTCGCATCGCTCGGCGCAGAGGTACGCCGGATCGGCAGCGCCGACTGGATCCACGTCGACGTGATGGACAACCACTTCGTGCCCAACCTGACGTTCGGGCCGACCATGGTCGAGGCTCTCGCGCGGGCCACCGACACCCCGCTCGACGCGCACCTGATGATCGAGGACGCCGACCGCAACGCGCTCTCGTACGTCGAGGCAGGCGCCGGCTCCGTGACCTTCCACGTCGAGGCCGCCCGGGCGCCGGTGCGGCTGGCCAGGGAGATCCGCGCGGCCGGTGCCCGGGCCAGCATGGCGCTGAAGCCGGCGACCCCGGTCGAGCCCTACGAGGACCTGCTGCCCGAGCTCGACATGCTGCTGATCATGACCGTCGAGCCGGGCTTCGGCGGCCAGAAGTTCCTCGACCTGTGCCTGCCGAAGATCCGCACGGCCCGGGCGCTGCTCGACAAGCACGGCATCGAGACCTGGCTGCAGGTCGACGGCGGGGTCTCGCTGGAGACGATCGAGCGGGCCGCCGCCGCCGGGGCCGACGTGTTCGTCGCGGGCTCGGCCGTCTACTCGGCGGACGACCCGGACCGGATGGTCGCCGACCTGCGGGCCCGCGCCGAGGCCGCCGCGGGGTGAACCTGCCGCCACCTTCGGCGTACGCCGCCCGCTCCTTCCCGCACCCGCTGCGCCGGCACCAGCGTGAGGCCCTGGAGGCACTGGCGACCGTGCGGGCCGCTGGTCGCAGGCGCGCGTGGGTGGTGCTGCCACCCGGGGCGGGCAAGACCCTGGTGGGGCTGGAGACGATCCGCCGGGAGGGCGTCCGGGCCCTGGTGCTCAGCCCCAACACCGCGATCCAGGGCCAGTGGGTGCGCGGCTGGGAGGCGTTCGAGGGTCCGCCCGTACCGATCGGCACCGACCGTGACCTCTCGGCCGCGGTGACCTCGCTGACCTATCAGTCCCTGGCGGTCTTCGACGCGGAGGCAGACCAGGAGGACCCGCCGAGGTCGGAGCTGGAACGGCTGCACGCGAATGGCCGGGCGCTGATCGCGGCGCTGCAGGAGGCCGGGCCGATCACGTTGGTGCTCGACGAATGCCACCACCTGCTCGAGGTGTGGGGCCGGCTGCTCGCCGAGATCCTCGAGGAGCTGCCGGAGGCGACGGTGCTCGGTCTCACGGCCACTCCTCCGGACACCCTCGGACCCGAGCAGGCGGAGCTGGTCGCCGAGCTCTTCGGCGACATCGTCTACGCCACCTCCATCCCGGCGGTGGTGCGCGAGGGCCACCTGGCGCCGTTCATGGACCTGATCTGGCTCACCGCCCCTTCGGCCGCCGAGGCGGATTGGCTGGCCGGCCAGGCCGAGCGCTTCGCGGAGCTGACCACACAGCTGCTCGACCCCGGGTTCGGGTCGAAGCCGTTCCTGTTCTGGGCGGACCTGCGGTTCCGTGGTGAGGTCCCGTTCGCCCGGATCGCCGCGAAGCAACCGGCGCTTGCCGACGCAGCGCTGCGCCTCGCGTATGCCGGCCTCTTGCGACTGCCCGATGACGTGGCTCGCGGCGAGGCGCACGCCCATCGACCGACCGCGGACGACTGGGCGGTGCTGATCGACGACTGGTACGACGCCTGCGTCGTCGACAGCGTCGACGACCGCGACCAGGATGTGCGGGAGGCACTGAAGCGGGCGCTGCCCGCGATCGGCTTCCAGCCGACGCGCAACGGGATCCGGCGCGGCCGGACCGCCGTCGACCGGGTGCTGGCACGGAGCGCCGCCAAGTCGGCGGCGCTGGTGGAGATCGTCGGCGCCGAGCACCGCAGCCTAGGCGACCGGATGGGCGTGCTCGTGATCTGCGACCACGAGGAGGCCGCGGCGACGGTGTCCGCCGACCTGGCCGGGGTGCTGCAGGACCGGGCCGGTTCGGCCCGGCTCGCGCTCGCCCAGCTGCTCGCGGATCCCGCGACGTCCGGTCTAGCTCCGCTGATGGTGACCGGAAGGACCGTCGCGGCGGCGCCCGCCGTACTCGAGAGGCTGCGCGGCGAGGCCGGCGTGCCGGGCCTGGTCGTGAGCGAGCCGGACGCCGACGGGATCGCGGAGCTCACCGGGAGCTGGACGAGCCGGCAGTGGGTGCGGGCGGTGACCGACTTCTTCACTGCCGGACGCTGCCAAGCGCTCATCGGTACCCGCGCACTGCTCGGCGAGGGCTGGGACGCGCCCACCGCGACCGGCCTGGTCGACCTGAGCATGGCGAGCACACCCGGGGCGGTCGTCCAGACCCGCGGACGGACGCTGCGCCTGGACCCGCGCGACCCGGACAAGGTCGCCGTGAACTGGACCGTCTGCTGCGTCGCCGAGGGCCATCCCAAGGGCGACAACGACTGGCAGCGCACGGTGCGCAAGCACCAGGGCTACTTCGGCGTGGACGCCACCGGCGACATCGTCGACGGCGTTGCGCACATCCACCCGAGCTTCTCGCCGCACGTGCCGCCCGCGGCCGCGACGTTCTCGACGACCAATTCCGAGATGCTGGTGCGCGCGGAGCGCCGCGCCGAGGTCCTGGCCGCGTGGCGGGTCGGGACGCCGTACGACGACGAGGTGCGGCACACCGTCTGGATGCGGCTGCGCCGTCCTGGTCACGAGCTCGCGGCCCGGGACGCGACGGCTGCGATCGAGCCGCCGGAGACGGTACTGCTCGAGCGCGGGGTCGGCGGGCAAAAGGCGCCCAAGGTGTGGCGTTACACGCCGTTCGCGATGCTCGCCGGGTCGGTGCTGTCGCTGGCGAGCGTGGTCGCACTCGGCCCGCTCGGCCTGGTGCCCGCCGTGCTGCTGCTCGGCGGGGCGCCCGCGGTGGCCACAGCCCACCGCCGCCGGGTGCTGGCAGCCGCGAGCGCGGATGCCGACCTCATCCAGGCAGCGTGTGCCCTGGCCGACGGCCTGCACGCAGCGGGCCTGGCCACTGTGGGCGCCGCAGGCGTCGACTGGCACGTCGACTCCTCGGGGCAGCTGCGGGTCGTGTTCGACGCGGGTGCGGACGGGGCCGACCAGAGCGAGGTGTTCGCGGCCGCGCTGGCCGAGATGGTGGCTCCGATCGGGGCGCCGCGCTACCTCGTGCCTCGCTACGTCGACGACCGGGTCACCGCTCTCGAGAGCCTGCTGCCGCTGACGTGGTACCGCCCTGACAGCGTCGTGTGGCACCCGGTGCCGTCGGTGCTGGGCGTCCGCGCCGAGCTCGCCCAGGCGTTCGCGGCAGCCTGGATGACGTGGGTGGGTGGCGGCCCAGCGATCTACACGGGAAGTCCCGACGGGGCCGGGGTGCTCGCCGGGTGTCGGGGCACGGACCCGTGGGCGGTCAGCAGTGTGCTGCGGCGGAGCTGGAGCTGAGTCAGGCCGCGGCGAGGACCTCGATCTCCAGGAGCCAGGCGGGGTCGAAGATCTCTGCGATGACCACGGTGAGCGCGGGTCGGTTGCCGTCGAGCACCTCGGTGCGCACCTGGGAGTTGGCCGCCGCGACGTCTCGGCTGCTGAGGTACGTCGTGACCTTGACGATGTCGGCGACCGACATGCTGGCGGAGGCCAGGACCGCGCTGATGTGGGCCCAGATCACCCGGCACTGCTCCTCGGCGGTCCCCGGCACCGTGCCGTCCACCGACTCCGGGATCTGCCCGCTGACCAGCAACCAGCGGCTCGGGTGCGAGACCTCGAGCCCGTGGGTGTAGCCGCCCTGCGGGGCCGGGACGACGGGCGGGTCGTGGCGGGTGAAGGTGGCGCTCATGACGTCACCATCGCAGGTCGGCGGGGTAGTCCGCCGCGCCTGGCACCTCCATTGCCCCATCAAGGGGTGCCCACCGCGGCGGACTATCGCTGTGGGCGACCTCACCTCGGACGACGCGGGCGCGAGTGCCGACGATGTGGCAGGCTTTGTTGTGACGAGTTGATAGCTCGCGTGCTCTGGGGTCGGTGTAATTCCGAACCGGCGGTGACTGTTCGAGGCAACTTCGCTTCGCTCAGAAGTCCGCGACCCGGTCACAGCCAGTGACCGGTTGACCAGGTGGAAATCCTGGACCGACGGTGAAAGTCCGGATGGGAAGCGCACGCAGGTGATGTCGAACGTCCCGGTTTTTCGCCGGGCCGTCAGCGACCCGCCGTCCGCCCCGGAGTCCGCGACCGGACACGAGGGGCGAGATGACCACCACGCCGGCCGAGCACGCGGCGATGCTGCGCGCCCTCGAGCTCGCGGCGACGCCGGGCGTCCCGCTCGGCCCCAACCCGCGGGTCGGTTGCGTGCTGCTCGACGACGCGGGAGTCACGGTGGCCGAGGGCTACCACCGCGGCGCCGGCACCCCGCACGCCGAGGCCGACGCGCTGGCCCGGGCGGGTGAAGCCGCCAGCGGGACCACCGCGGTCGTGACCCTCGAGCCCTGCAACCACACCGGCCGCACCGGACCGTGCGCCCAGAAGCTCGTCAACGCAGGGGTACGCCGCGTCGTCTTCGCCCAGCCCGACCCGAACCCGGTCGCGGCCGGCGGCGCGCAGACGCTCCGCACCGCCGGGGTCGAGGTTGCCGCGGGGCTGCTCGAGGACCGGGCCCGCGAGCTGAACACGGTGTGGACCTTCGCGGTCGAGCACCAGCGCCCCTACGTCACCTGGAAGTTCGCGACCACGCTCGACGGGCGCAGCGCCGCCGCCGACGGCACCTCCCGCTGGGTCTCCGGGGCCGCAGCCCGGCTGGACACCCACCGGCTGCGCGCGCTGTGCGACGTGATGCTGGTCGGCACCAACACCGTCGCGGTCGACGACCCCCGGCTCACCGTGCGCGACGAGCACGACCAGCCACTGCCCCACCAACCGCTGCGGGTGGTGATGGGGGAGCGCTACCTCGATCCCGGTCGGCGGATCTTCGACGGGGGGGCCGGGAGCCTGCACCTGCGCACCCGCGACCCGCACGCCGCCCTTAAGGAGCTGTTCGCGCGCGACCGCCAGCACGTCTTCCTCGAAGGCGGGCCAACGCTGGCCGCGGCGTTCCTCGAGGCGGGCCTCGTCGACGAGGTCGTCACCTACGTCGCCCCCATGCTCCTCGGCGCCGGCCGCAACGCCGTCGGCGACCTGGGAATCACCACGATCTCCGACGCGCTGCACCTCCGGGTCGAGGAGGTCACCGTCCTTGACGACAACGTCCGGCTGGTGATGCGCCCCGACATCCCATCAGAGACCGAAGGAAGGGACTGACATGTTCACCGGGATCATCGAGGAGCTCGGCTCCGTCGAGGCGATCGAGGACCAGGGCGACGCCGTACGCCTGAGCGTGCGCGGCCCGCTGGTCGTCTCCGACGCAGGTGACGGAGACTCGATCGCCGTCAACGGCTGCTGCCTCACCGTGGCGAGCCACGACGGCGAGGTCTTCACCGCCGACGTGATGCGGGAGACGCTCGACAAGACCTCGCTCGGGACCTTCCGCCGCGGCACCCGGGTCAACCTCGAGCGTGCGGTCACCGCGGAGAAGCGGCTCGGCGGGCACATCGTGCAGGGCCACGTCGACGGCACCGCCGAGATCCTGTCCCGCACCCCCAGTGAGCACTGGGAGGTCGTCGAGGTCGGTCTCCCCGACGGGATGGGCCGCTACCTGGTGGACAAGGGGTCGATCACCGTCGACGGCGTCTCCCTCACCGTCGTGACGGTGACCGACGACAGCTTCACGGTCTCGCTGATCCCGGAGACCCTGGCCCGCACCACGCTTGGCATCAAGCAGCCCGGCGAGACCGTCAACCTCGAGGTCGACGTCATCGCCAAGCACGTCGAGAAGTTCGTCAGCGCCTACACCAAGGAGCAGTCATGACTGAGTCCGTCCGGCTCGACAGCGTCGAGAGGGCCATCCAGGACATCGCCGCGGGCAACGCCGTGATCGTGGTCGACGACGAGGACCGGGAGAACGAGGGCGACATCATCTTCGCGGCCAACAAGGCCACCCCGGAGCTGATGGCCTTTACGATCCGCTACTCCAGCGGCGTGATCTGCGTGCCGATGCCGGCGGACATGCTCGACCGGCTGGAGATCCCGCTGATGACGCCGCACAACAAGGACAAGCTGCGGACGGCGTACACGATCTCGACCGATGCGCGCGATGGGGTCACGACCGGCATCTCTGCGGCCGACCGGGCACACACGGTGCGGGTGCTGGCCGACTCCGCGACCGAGCCGTGGGAGATCACCCGCCCCGGCCACGTGTTCCCGCTGCGCTACCGGGAGGGCGGGGTGCTGGTCCGCCGCGGCCACACCGAGGCCGCGGTCGACCTGGCGAAGCTCGCCGGGCTCACCCCGGCCGGCGTGCTGGTGGAGGTCGTCAACGACGACGGCAGCATGAAGCGCGGCGCCGAGCTGCGCGAGTTCGCCGACGAGCACGGGCTGGCGATGATCTCGATCGACGACCTGGTGCGCTACCGGCGCCGCAACGAGAACCTCGTCGAGCGGGTCGCCGAGACCAGGCTGCCCACCCGGCACGGCGACTTCACGGCGTACGGCTACCGGATCACCGTCGACGGCAGCGAGCACCTCGCTCTGGTCTACGGCGACGTCACCGGACCCGACCCGGTGCTCACCCGGGTGCACTCCGAGTGCCTGACCGGTGACGTGTTCGGCAGCCGGCGCTGCGACTGCGGTCCGCAGCTGGACGAGGCTCTCGAGCGGATCGTCGCCGAGGGCCGCGGCGTGGTGGTCTACCTGCGCGGCCACGAGGGCCGCGGGATCGGGCTGGTGGCCAAGCTGCAGGCCTACCAGCTCCAGGACGGGGGCCGCGACACCATCGACGCGAACCTCGACCTCGGTCTGCCCGCCGACGCCCGTCACTACGGCACCGCCACCCAGGTCCTGCACGACCTCAAGGTCGAGAGCGTCCGGCTGCTGACCAACAACCCCGACAAGGTCGCCCAGCTCGAGGACTACGGCGTCCCTGTGGTCGAGCGGGTCCCGCTCACCCCGCACCCCAATGACCACAACCTCGCCTACCTGCTCACCAAGCGCGACCGGATGGGACACGACCTGCCCAACCTGGAGTCCGACGCATGAGCGGCCACGGAGCACCCCATCGGGAGCCGGTCGACTGCAGCGGCCTGCGGGTTGCCGTGGTCGCAGCGAGCTGGCACACCCAGGTGATGGACGGGCTGGTCGCGGGCGCCGAGCGTGCCCTGGCGGACTACTCCGTGACCGAGCCGGAGATCGTGCGCGTCCCGGGCACCTTCGAGCTGCCCGTGGTCGCCTCCGCCCTCGCGCGGAGGGGGTACGACGCCGTGGTCGCGCTCGGCGTGGTGATCCGGGGCGGCACCCCGCACTTCGAGTACGTCTGCTCCGCGGCCACCGACGGGCTGACCCGGGTCGCCCTCGACCACTCCGTGGCCGTGGGGTTCGGCGTACTCACCTGCGACACCGAGCAGCAGGCCCTGGACCGGGCCGGGCTGGACGGCTCGAAGGAGGACAAGGGCTACGAGGCGACCTCCGCCGCGCTGCTCACCGCCCGGACGCTGCGCGAGGTCCACTCCTGGCGAGACCCTAGGCTTGGCCCGTGAAGACGTTCGACGAGCTCTGGGCCGAGCTGAGCGAGAAGGCCCGGACCCGACCCGATGGCTCCGGCACGGTGCAGGCGCTGGACGCCGGCGTGCATGCCATCGGGAAGAAGCTGGTCGAGGAGGCCGCCGAGTCCTGGATGGCCGCCGAGCACGAGGGCAAGGACCGGGCGGCGGAGGAGATCAGCCAGCTGCTCTACCACGCCCAGGTCCTGATGCTGGCCAGCGGCATCGAGCTCGACGACGTCTACGCCCACCTGTGAGGTCCCCGGACATGTCCCTGTTGCGCATCGCGATCCCCAACAAGGGCTCGCTGTCCCAGTCGGCGGTCGAGATCCTGCGCGAGTCCGGCTACCGGCAGCGCTCCGACTCCAAGGAGCTGCGGCTCGTCGACGCCGACAACGGCGTCGAGTTCTTCTACCTGCGGCCCCGCGACATCGCTTTGTACGTCGGCGAGGGCACCCTCGACGTCGGCATCACCGGCCGCGACCTGCTGCTCGACTCCGGCGCCAAGGCCGAGGAGGTGCGGTCGCTGGAGTTCGGGCGGAGCACGTTCCGGTTCGCCGGCCCGACCGGGATGTACACCGACCTGAGCCAGCTCGCCGGCACCCGGATCGCCACGTCGTACACCGGGATCGTGCAGACGTTCCTGGAGGAGCGCGGCATCGACGCCACCGTGACCCGGCTCGACGGCGCCGTCGAGACCAGCATCCAGCTCGGGGTGGCGGACGTGATCGCCGACGTGGTGGAGACGGGGGAGACCTTGCGTCAGGCGGGGCTGGAGACCTTCGGCGAGGCACTGCTGGAGTCCGAGGCGGTGCTGATCACCCGCACCGGCGCCATTCCGGAGGGGTTCGAGATCTTCAAGCGCCGCCTCGACGGCGTGCTGGTGGCCCGCGCCTACGTGATGATGGACTACGACATCGAGGCCGCCCGGGTCAACGACGCGGTGGCCCTGACGCCTGGCATCGAGGGCCCGACGATCTCCCCGCTGCACCGCGAGGGCTGGGTGGCGGTGCGGGCGATGGTCCGGCGCAATGGCGCCCAACGGCTGATGGACGAGCTGTGGGACCTCGGGGCCAAGGGCATCATCCTCACCGACATCCACGCCTGCCGACTGTGAGCTCGGAAGCCGCCTCCGTCCCGCTGCCGCACACGTGGCGGCCGCTCGGGCCGCGGATCGCCGGCGCCGTCGCGTGCGGGGTGCTGGTCGTGATGGCGCTGTTCCTCTGGTTCACCTTCGACGAGGAGACCCGCGATGCGATCACGCCGTTCCAGCGTGGCACCGTGCTCGCATTCGGGGCCGCGATGCTGGCCGCCCTGTTCGCGTTGATCCGGTCCCGCGTGGTCGCCGAGACCGAGCGGCTGACCGTGGTCAACGGCTACCGCCGCCGCGACTTCGAGTGGGCCGAGGTGATCGCGGTCCGGCTGCCGCCCGGGGCCCCGTGGGTCACCCTCGACCTCGCCGACGGCAACACCGTGGCGGCGATGGGCATCCAGGGCTCGGACGGAGAGCGGGCCAAGGTTGCGGTGCGCGAGCTCCGCGCCCTCGTTGACAGACCGCCGAACCCGGCCTAGCCGGTCTCGACGAACAGGTCCGCGCGCTCCCGGGTCCGCTCGGCCGCGAAGTGCGTCCGCTCGGCGTCGGCCCAGGCCTCCCAGTGCGGCGCGAAGGCGTCGCCGTCGCGCTCGATCCCGCGCCGCATCCGGATGTCGTACGGCGCCTCGACCCACACCAGCACCGTCACCAGGTCGGCGACCACCCGTGACCAGGAGCCGACCCCCTCGATGATCAGCAGCTCTGCCGGAGGCACCGCGACGGTCTCCGCGAACTGCGCTTCGTGCCAGTCGTAACGACGGTAGCTACCGGGTCGGCCCTCCGCGAGCGGCCGCAACAGCCCCGACAGCTGGTCGGCGACCTGCGGCAGGCCGTCCCAGCCCGGAAAGAGGTCGTCCATGTGCACGACCGGTGCAGAGCAGAGCCCACTGAGCGCGGCCGCCAGCGTCGTCTTGCCCGAACCCGCCGGACCGTCCACGCAGATCAATCGGCCCGCACCGAGGGTTGGCGGACGGGAGAGGGCGAGCGAGAGGACTCCGTCGGCGCGGTCAGAAGACACAGCCGGCGCCGCGGTAGGTCGGCACCGTGTCGACGAACCGCTCGCCCTCCAGCAGGTGCACCCGGTCGGTGTGCTCGAACGGCTCCCCCGACTTGGCGTGCCGGAACCAGATCAGGTCTCCGATCGACAGCAGCGCTGCCGCCGGGCCGGTGAGCGGCGTCTGCACCTCCCCGGCCCCCTCGAGCCCGGTGAGATGGAGGCCGGGAGGGGCCCACGGGGTGGGCAGCCGGTCGTTGCCGGCCGGGCCGGAGGCCACGAAGCCGCCGCCGTGCACCGTCGCGACCTGCGGCGAGGGCCGGCGGACCACCGGCATGCCGAAGAACGCCGCGGGCCGCGGCCTGAACGACTGGTAGTGGTCGAAGAGCGTGGGCGCCAGCAGACCGGAGCCGGCCGCGACCTCGGTGACCACCGGATCCGCGACGGTCTCCTCGACCGACCCCGAGCCGCCGGCGTTCCAGAACTCCAGCTCGGCCACCTGGCTGAGGGCCTCCGCGATCTCCCGTCGGCGCACCTCCAGCTGGGTCAGCGACATCGACTTGAGGCGGCGCACCACCGCCGACCGCGCGCGCTGGGACGGTACGTCGTCCTGGACCCCCGCGACCTGACCCTCGTAGGTCATCGCACCCACGAGCCGGAAGCCGGGCCGGGCCTCGACACACCTGGCCAGCTCGACCACGCCGGCGGCGTCGTACAGGGGTGAGCGCTTGGGCCCGACGTGCTGCCGGCCCATCCGCAGCCCGGCGTCGATGTCGATAGCGACCCGCACCGGGACCGCTTGGGAGGCGCGCACCGAGTCCACGACGTCGAGGTGGGCCGGGTCGTCGATCATCACGGTGATCCGCCCGGCGGCCCGGGGCGACTCCACGAGCCGCGACAGCGCGGCGCGGTCGACCGTCGGGTAGGCGACGACCAGGTCGTCGGACACCCCCTGCTCCTCCAGCCACAGCGCCTCGGCCAGCGTGTAGGCCAGCACTCCGTGGAAACCCTCGTGGCCCAGTCCGCGCCGGATCAGCTCCGGGACCCGCACCGACTTCGAAGCCAGCCTGATCGGGGTGCCGTCCGCGCGCCTGCGGAGGTCCGCCGCGTTGGCGTCGAAGGCGTCCAGGTCGACGACCATGACCGGGGCGGGCGGCGGCTTCTCCAGCGCCGCCACGGCGTCACGCAGCCGCGACCACAAGCGGTTGCGGTCGACGTAGTCGTGAGCCATCAGGTGATTCCGCGGCTGCGCAGGATGGCTTCGATGTCGGCCATGTCGTCGTCATCGTCGGTGGCTGTGCCTCCCACGGCCCGCGGCGTGTCGCCCTTGACCTGCTTCGGCTTGCCGCCGCGCGAACCCTTGCGTCGATCGAGGGCACGACCCGCGACGTACAGGACGACGCCCGCCCCGGCCACCAGGACACCGAGCCAGACGCGCGGGCTGAACACCAGATCGGCGGCCCAGTCGGTGATCGCGTCGGCGATCCGGCTGAACATCTGCAAGGTCTTGGTGAGGTAGGCCGCCAGCGGCAGCAGAGTCAACCCGGCGCCGCGCAACCCGGCGGCGAGACCGCGCCTCTTGAAGGCGAACCAGGTGTAGATCCCGCCGAGCAGCGTCAGTCCGAGGGTCAGCACACCCCAGGCGACGTCGTCCACGACCCAAGACTGACACAGGCACAATGGCCGGGTGAACGAGCGGTTGCTGCTGGGGTCGGACTACCCCGACGACACCGGCGAGGCCTCGCCGCAGCTGGCCGCCGCCGTGGAGGGGTACGCCGCCGACGAGACCCGCTACCCGGACGTGCTGGCCGCCCTCGGCGCCGCCCGCCTCCTGGTCCCCGTGGTGGCGGTCCTCGGCGAGGTCGAGACCGGCCCGGACGGCCTGGCGCGGGACAAGACGAGCGACATGGCCACCGTGCTGCTGAAGGGTGAGGACGGCAGGGCGGCGCTGCTGGCGTTCACGAGCAGCGACACACTGGCCGCGTGGAACGCCGAGGGTCGCCCGGTCGCCGTACCGACCCGCACGGCGGCTCTCTCGGCGGTCCAGGAAGGGGCCGACGCGCTGCTGATCGACGTCGCAGGCCCGGTCACGGTGGCCGTCGAGGGGGACGACCTGCGCGCGCTGGCCGCGGGCTGGCGGCTGGCCCGCGCCGGCGACCGGGTCGGCTGGGTCGCCCCTGCTGATTAGCGCCACCCCGGAATGTTCGGATAACATCATGCGTTGACCGATCAGTGAGGACACCCCTGGGTGTCCGCGCCGATCTACAAGCGGAGATCAGGCAACACACTTCTCCCACCCGCATCGATCGCCCTGCAGCACAGATCGTCGGGTCCGGTCCGAAGGCTCCGGCCTCGCGCACGACGGTGCGCGCGGTGAGGTGTCACGACTGGCTTCCGCTTGGTTAAAGCGGAAGCCGTTTCTCATTTCGGGCCGAGGTGGCCCATGAGATGAGGGGAATGGTCTTCCGGCCCATAGAACCCACTGGAGGACACATCAGCACCGAGCTTCGTATCAACGAGCGGATCCGGGTACCCGAGGTCCGCCTCGTCGGACCCAACGGCGAGACCGTCGGCATCGTGCCGACCGACCAGGCCCTGAAGCTGGCCCAGGAGGCGGATCTCGACCTGGTCGAGGTCGCGCCGACCGCCCGCCCGCCCGTCTGCAAGCTCATGGACTACGGGAAGTTCAAGTACGAGAACGCCCAGAAGGCCCGTGAGGCACGGCGCAACCAGACGAACGTGATCATCAAGGAGATGAAGCTCCGCCCCAAGATCGACCAGCACGACTACGAGACCAAGAAGGGTCACGTCGTGCGGTTCCTCAAGGCGGGCGACAAGGTCAAGATCACGATCATGTTCCGCGGTCGTGAGCAGCACCGCCCCGAGCTGGGCTACCGGCTCCTGCAGAAGCTGGCGGAGGACGTCACCGAGCTCGGTTTCGTCGAGTCCGCGCCGAAGCAGGACGGCCGCAACATGATCATGGTGCTCGGCCCGCACACGAAGAAGGCCGACGCCAAGGCCGCGCAGAAGGTCGCCAAGGAGTCGAAGGCGGCCAAGCGTGCCGCCGAGGAGGCCGAAGAGCTTGCCGAGCGGACCGCCCACAACGCGGGCCGACCCGTGGCACAGAAGAAGGAGCGGGGTCGGTCGGAGAACCTCGACCCCGAGATCGAGGCCTGAGCCTCGCCCCTGAGCAGCAACGAGAAAAGGAAGAGAAGCAGATGCCGAAGAACAAGACGCACTCCGGAGCGAGCAAGCGGTTCCGGGTCACCGGGTCGGGCAAGATCCTGCGCGAGAAGACCGGCAAGCGGCACAACCTGGAGCGGAAGCCCTCCAAGATGACCCGCCGGATGTCCGGAACCACCGAGGTCGCCAAGGCCGACGTCAAGCGCGCCAAGAAGATGCTCGGCATCTGAGCCTGCCCGTATTCAGTTCGAACAAGGAGTAACACCATGGCACGCGTCAAGCGGGCAGTGAACGCCCACAAGAAGCGCCGGACCACCCTCGAGCGCGCCAGCGGCTACCGCGGCCAGCGCTCGCGCCTCTACCGCAAGGCCAAGGAGCAGGTCACCCACTCGCTGGTCTACAGCTACAACGACCGACGCAAGAACAAGGGCAACTTCCGCCGCCTGTGGATCCAGCGGATCAACGCCGCTGCCCGCGCGCAGGGGCTGACCTACAACCGGTTCATCCAGGGCCTGAACCTCGCCGGTGTCGAGGTCGACCGCAAGATCCTCGCCGACCTGGCCGTCCACGACGTGGCCGCGTTCAACGCGCTCGTCGAGACCGCCAAGGCCGCGCTGCCCGCCGACGTCAACGCGCCGAAGGTCGACGCGTAGCCCGGTGATCGACTCGCCCCTGAGCGCGGGCAACGCCCGCGTGAAGGAGGCTCGGAAGCTCAGCCGCCGCTCGGTTCGCGCCGAGCGGCGGCTCTTCCTTGCCGACGGCCCGAACGCCGTCACCGAGGCGCTGACCGTGGCCGGCTGCGTCGTGGAGATCTTCGCGACGCAGGCCGCGACCGAGCGGTACGCCGACCTGGCCCACTCCGCACCCAGCTGGACCGTCGTCGAGGACCGCGCACTCGCCGCGCTCAGCGACTCCGTCACACCTGTCGGCCTGGTCGCGGTCTGCAACTTCCTCGACACCCCGATGCCGGCCGACGCACGGCTGCTGGCCATCTGCGACGAGATCCGCGACCCCGGCAACGCCGGCACGGTGATCCGCTGCGCGGACGCAGCGGGCGCCGACGGCGTCGTACTCACCGGCGACTCGGTCGACGCCTACAACCCGAAGACCGTGCGGGCCAGCGCCGGGAGCCTGTTCCATGTCCCGGTCAGCCAGGCTCCGGACCCGTACGCCGCGGTCCGGGGCGCGCAGGACGCCGGCCTCCAGGTGCTGGCGGCCGACGGTGGTGGGGAGGTCGACGTGCATGACGCCGGCGACCTGCTCCGCGCCCCGACGGCCTGGCTCTTCGGCAACGAGGCCCATGGCCTCCCGGCCGAGCTGGCCGCGTCCGCGGACCACCGGGTGCGGATCCCCATTCACGGCGGCGCCGAGAGCCTCAACCTGTCGACTGCGGCCGCGCTCTGCCTCTACGAGAGCGCGCGGGTCCAGCGCCGCTGATCGGGGGCGCCTCCCCACTACCGTGGTGCTCGTGTCCACCGTCCCGCCCGACGCGCTCGTCGACCTGCTGCCCGAAGGCGTGGTGGTGGCCGACGAGGGCGCGAGCGTGATCCTGGTCTCGGCGCTGGCCGGGCGGATGCTCGGCGTGCACCCGGCTTCCTGCATCGGCAGGCCGTTGGCTGAGGTGCTGGCGCTCCGGGACCAGGACGGACAGGACTGGGTCACCGGCAACCGGCCGTACGACGGCCTGTCCACGCGGGTCGGCATCCCGGAGCAGTCCTGGCTGCTGCCCGACGGCACCGAGGTCCTGGTCGCGGCGCGGATCCACCGGCCGGCGACGGATCGTCCGGTCCGGACGGTCGCGATCACGATCCGGTCGGGACGTGGGCGGGCCCGCCTCGACCGCGAGCGCTCCGACCTGGTCGCCACCGTGGCTCACGAGCTGCGCTCGCCGCTGACCGGGGTCAAGGGCTTCGTGCAGGCGCTGCTCAACCGCTGGGACAAGCTCAACGACGACCAGAAGAAGCTGATGCTGACCACCGTCAGCGCCGACTCCGACCGGCTGAGCCGGCTGATCGCCGAGCTGCTGGACGTGGCCCGGATCGACACCGGCCGGCTGCAGATGCACCCGCGACCCTCCGACGTCGGGGTGCTCGTGGGTCGGGTCGTTGAGTCGGTGGCGATCGGCATTGCCCGCCCCATCGACCTGACCGTCGAGGAGGGGCTGCCCGACGTCCTCCTCGATCCCGACAAGTTCACCCAGGTGGTCACCAACCTGGTGGAGAACGCGGTCAAGCACGGTGAGGGCGAGGTCCAGGTGATCGTCGACCGGGTGCCGACGACCGGTGAGGACGAGGAGATCCGGGTCGAGGTCCGCGACCAGGGGGAGGGCATCCCGAGCGATCTCCGGCGGCGGGTGTTCACCAAGTTCTGGACCGGCAGCGCCCGCGGTGGCACGGGCCTGGGCCTCTACATCGTCAACGGACTGGTGCGCGCACACGGCGGCACTGTCACGCTCGACGACGCGCCCGAGGGTGGTGCCGTGGTGACCACCACGTGGCCCGTCGGTGAAACCGGGTAAGCGGCCGACCGCTGCGCTTCCTACACTTGCGACCCATGTCCGGACCCAACACCGACTACGACCCTGTGGAGGTCAGCGCCTTGAAGCCCGAAGAGGTCGAGGCGGCACGCGACGCGGCCCTGGCGGCGATCGGCGAGGCCGCCGACCTCGACGCGCTGAAGCGGGTCCGGATCGAGCACACCGGAGACCGGTCTCCGCTCGCGCTGGCGAACCGGGAGATCGGTGCACTGCCCCCGCAGGCCCGCAAGGAGGCCGGCCAGCGGATCGGCCAGGCGCGCGGTGCGGTGAGCAAGGCGCTGGCCGAGCGGGAGGCCGTGCTCGAGGTCGAGCACGAGGAGCGGATGCTGGCGGAGGAGACCGTCGACGTCACCCTGCCCACCGACCGCCTCCCGGTCGGTGCCCGGCATCCGGTGACCACCGGCTCGGAGTACATCGCCGACATCTTCGTGGCGATGGGCTGGGAGGTCGCCGAGGGTCCGGTCATCGAGGCGGAGTGGCTGAACTTCGACGCGCTCAACCTCGGTCAGGACCACCCCGCGCGGACCATGCAGGACACGTTCTGGACCGACCCGGCCGAGCAGCACCTAGTGCTGCGCACGCACACCTCACCGGTGCAGGCGCGCACGATGCTGTCCCGGACCCCGCCGATCTACGTCGTCTGCCCGGGGCGGGTCTTCCGCACCGACGAGTACGACGCCACGCACAGCCCGATGTTCCACCAGGTCGAGGGCCTCGCCGTCGACGAGGGCATCACCATGGCGCACCTGAAGGGCACCCTCGACCACTTCGCCACCGCGATGTTCGGGGACGGCATCACCACCCGGTTCCGGCCGTCGTACTTCCCGTTCACCGAGCCCAGCGCCGAGGTAGACCTGGTCTGCTTCGTCTGCCGCGGCGTGGACAGTGACAACTGCCGGACCTGCCGCGGCGAGGGCTGGATCGAGTGGGGCGGCTGCGGGGTCGTGAACCCCCGGGTTCTCGCGGCGTGCGGGATCGACTCCGAGCGCTACACCGGCTTCGCGTTCGGGATGGGCATCGACCGCACGCTGATGTTCCGGCACGGCATCGAGGACCTGCGCGCGCTGTTCGAGGGCGACGTGCGGTTCACCCGCGCGTTCGGGACGGAGATCTGACATGAAGGCCCCCGTCTCCTGGATCCGCGAGTACGTCGACCTGCCCGCCGAGGTCACCACCGAGCAGCTCGCCGCCCGGCTGACCGCGCTCGGGCTCAAGCTGGAGAGCATCCACCGACCCGGCGACGCGATCACCGGGCCGCTGGTGATCGGCCGGGTGCTGACCATGGAGCCGGAGCCGCAGAAGAACGGCAAGACCATCAACTGGTGCACCGTCGACGTCGGCGATGCCAACGACACCGGCGAGCCGCAGGGCATCGTGTGCGGTGCGCACAACTTCGCGCCCGGCGACCTGGTCGTTGTAGTGCTGCCCGGCGGCGTGCTCCCGGGCGCGTTCGCGATCTCCGCGCGCAAGACCTATGGGCACGTCTCGGCCGGCATGATCTGCTCGGCCAGCGAGCTCGGGATCGGCGAGGACCACGACGGCATCATCGTGCTGCCCGCCGACGCGGGCGAGCCCGGCACCGACGCCCACCCGGTGCTCGGCCTCGACCAAGAGGTCATCGAGTTCGAGATCAACCCGGACCGCGCCTACGCGCTCTCGCTGCGTGGCGTTGCCCGGGAAGCGGCGCTGGCCTACGACGCGCCGTACACCGACCCGGCCCAGCGTGAGGTCCCCGCGCCGAACGACGAGGGCTACCCGGTCGTCATCGACGACCCCGAGGGCTGCCCGGTGTTCGTGGCTCGCGTGGTCACCGGCATCGACCCGGGTGCCACGACGCCGGACTGGATGGCCCAGCGGCTCACCCTCTCGGGCCAGCGCCCGATCTCGCTGGCCGTCGACATCACCAACTACGTGATGCTCGAGCTCGGTCGCCCGATCCACGGCTACGACGCCGACAAGCTGCGGGGCCCGATCAGGGTCCGCCGCGCCACCGAGGGAGAGCGGCTGACCACCCTCGACGGCACGGACCGGGCGCTGTCGACCGAGGACCTCGTCGTCACCGACGACTCAGGCATCATCGGCCTCGGCGGCGTCATGGGCGGCGAGACGACCGAGATGTCCGCGGACACGACGCGGGTGCTCGTCGAGGCGGCTCACTGGGACGCCGTCTCGATGTTCCGCACCGGCAAGCGGCACAAGCTCACCTCCGAGGCCGGCAAGCGCAACGAGCGCGGCGTCGACCCGGTGATCACGCCCGCCGCGGCCGACCGGGTGGTTGAGCTGCTCGTCGAGCACGGCGGCGGCACGGCAGAGCCCGGGGTGACGGTGGTCGGAGAGCCACCAGCTGCCGCCGCGATCCCGATGGACACCGACCTGCCAGCGCGCATCTCAGGCATCGAGATCCCCGGCGACACCGCGGTCGAGAACCTCGAGAAGGTCGGGTGCGTGGTCAGGGACGGCGGGTTCGTTCCGCCCACCTGGCGCCCCGACCTCACCGACCCCTACGACCTGGTCGAGGAGGTCGTCCGGATCGTCGGTTACGACCAGGTGCCGTCGGTGCTCCCGCGCGAGGCCGCCGGCCGCGGGCTCAGCCGCGAGCAGCGGTTGCGCCGCCGGGTCGGCCGAGCCCTGGCGGGCGCCGGGTGCGTGGAGGTGCTCAGCTTCCCGTTCGTCGGCGCCGCGACGTTCGACGCGCTGGGACTGCCCGGTGACGACCCGCTACGTCGTACGGTCCCGCTGGCCAACCCGATCTCGTCCGAGGAGCCGGGCTACACCACGACCCTGCTGCCCGGCGTCCTCAAGGCGGCCGCCCGCAACATCGGGCGCGGGGCCCCCGGCGTCGCGCTGTTCGAGACCGGCACGGTGGCCTTCCCGGTCGACCGCGGTCCGGCCCCGATCTTCGGCGTCGACTGGCGGCCCAGCGACGACGACCTGGCCAAGCTGATGTCCGCGATACCGGAGCAGCCCCAGTTCCTGGCCGTCGTCCTCGCCGGGGAGCGCGAGCGCGCCGGTTGGTGGGGGAGCGGCCGCGAGGCCGGCTGGGCGGACACGATCGAGATCGTCCGCCGGCTCGGGCGCGAGCTCGGGGTCGAGGTGGAGGTGCGCTCCGCCGCCCGGATGCCGTGGCACCCCGGCCGCTGCGCGCAGGTTGCCATCGGAGGCGCCGAGTTCGGCCACGCCGGCGAGCTGCACCCCAAGGTGTGCAAGGCCTACGGCGTCCCGCCCCGGACGGCGGCGCTCGAGATCGACCTCGACTTCCTGATCCGGCACGCCGTCGACGTGGTGCCCGGGCCGCAGCTCTCGGCGTACCCCCTCGCTAAGGAGGACGTCGCGCTGGTGGTCGACGCCGACGTCACGGTCGCGGCGGTGGAGGAGTCGCTGCGCGCCGGTGCCGGCGAGCTGCTCGAGTCGGTGCGCCTGTTCGACGTGTTCACCGGCGAGCAGATCGGGGCCGGCAAGAAGTCCCTGGCGTTCGCGCTCCGCTTCCGCGCTCCCGACCGCACGCTCACCGAGGAGGAGACCTCCGCCGCGAGGGACGCCGCCGTCGCAGTCGCCGCCGAGCGCACTGGTGCGGTCCAGAGAGTCTGATCCGCTAGCGACTCCCCACCGCCCGCCCTACGATCTGACTCGGAACCAGCGAGGGGCCGCCGCAATGAACCTGCACGAGCACCTACGTGACCTGGTCGCGCGGCAGGGACCCGTCGTGGTCGAGAGCGCGGAGTCGTTTCGCGCCGCCCTCGACGACTTCCTCACCGAGGACGAGGCGACCACCGGTGAGCTGAACCTGCTGGTCGACGCGGTGCGTCTGGGCGCCGTGCACCGGATGGTCTCGATGATCGAGCAGGGTGCGGCGCCGGTCGCGGCCGTGCGTGAGGCCGGTGAGGCGTTCGCCCGTGACCGCGGCACCGATGACGTGGCCCGGTGCCGCTGGGCGGTCGCGGTCGTCGGCTTCGCACTGGGCCGGGTCGAGGAAGGCGTGGTGCTCACGTCGTCCGCACCGTCGGTGCCCGCACCCCCACCGGCGGTGCCGCCGCAGCCCCCGCCGCAGCCACCAGCGCCGCAGCCCCCCGCGCCGCCGACCGAGCAGCCGCGGCCCGCCTTTCCCGAGACCGAGGCCGTCGGTCCGGCGCCCCCGGCTCCTCCGCCACCGCCGCCGCCCACCCCGCCGGCCCGCCGGCGTACCGGAACCATCGTGGTGGCCGCGGTGCTCGTGGCTGCCGTGGTCGTGGGGGCCGTGCTGGCGGGGATGTGGCTCGGCAACCGCGACGACGACGCGCCGGAAGAGACCTCCGACAGCTCGAAGGAGCCCGGCTCGGCCTCGGCGGGCGACGAGGCGAGCGGGGGCGACGAGACCGGCGGCAGCCTCGACGGCGCCGTTCCGGACGACTCTCTCGTGGTCCCGCTGACCGACGAGAACGACGAGACCCGGATCTACCTCGTCGATGCCGAGACCGGTGACGCGGAACCGATCACCGACGGTCCGGCCGACCGGCTTCCGGTGATCTCGCCGGACCGGACCAAGGTGATCTACCTGGAGACCTCCGAGGCCAGTGCCCGCCGGCCGATGCTGCTCGACATGGTCTCCCGCGAGACGCGTCCGCTGCTCAACGCCCCCGCCCCGGCGTGCGAGTACGCCGGGCGGCCGGCGTTCAGCCCTGCGGGCAACCTGCTGGCGCTGGTCTGCCTCGACGAGTTCGACAACTACGCGAGCACCTACGTCGTGGACCTCCGCGGCGTGGTCAAGAACGGCCTCGCGATCTCGGGTGAACCGCTCGGCACCCCGACCTGGCTCTCGGTGAACACCCTCGTCTACGCGTTGGAGGACGCCATCGAGGGCGACCCGTCCACCTTGTGGGAGATCGGGGTCGGAGGTACGCCGCCCCGACAGCTGACCGATGGCAGCGAGGGTTGGGCTTCGCACCCTGACTGGTCGGAAGAGGCAGGACTGTTGCTCTACAGCCAGCACGAGACCGAGGACTTCTTCGGCGACGTCCTGACCATCGATGACGAGGGTGAGCCGGGCCCGTCGACGAGCGGCGCGCTCTGGGCCCACCCCGCGTGGTCACCGGACGGGACCCAGATCGCCTTCACCGTCATCGACGATGACGGCATCGAGCAGCTGGCCGTGGCGCCGCTGGACGACCTCACCGACGTCAGCTACATATCGGACCTCCCGGGTGAGCCCGGCGCACCCGCCTGGGGAAGCCGGTGACCCCCGGAGGGGGGCGTGAGCTTCCCGAGCTGCTCCGCGAGCTGGTCGAGCGACAGGGCGCAGGTGTGATCGAGACGCCCGAGGCGTTTCGGGCTGCGCTCGACGACTTCCTGAGCGAGGACGAGGCGACCCTCGGCGAGCTCAACCTGCTTGCTGACGCGGTCCGTCTCGGCGCCGTCGACCGACTGCTCTCGATGCTCGACCACGGTGCCGACCCGCACGCTGCTGTGGCCGAGGCCGGCGACGCGCTGGCCCGCGACCGCGGGACCGAGGACCATCGGCGCACCCGCTGGGCGGTCGCCGTCGTCGGCTACGCCGTGGGCCGGATCGCCGAGCCTGTCGTCGCGGCGTACCGCACCGGTGCTCCGCCGCCAGGGGCCACCCAGGCGGCGCCCGAGGGCCCGCCGCCGGTGCCTCCTCCCGCCGCGCCGGCTGCGGCCGCGCCGCCATCGCCACCGCCGCCCGCGCCGCGGCATACCGCGATAGCTCCAGGCACCGGACCAGGCACGCTCTCCGAACCTTCCACCGATGCCGACACCTGGGACCACCAGCGCCGCCCGCCGGGGGCCCCGCCGCCCGGCCGGACTCGTCGGCGGGCCTGGCCGATCGTGCTGGTGGTGCTGTTGCTCCTGGTGGGCGGGGGAGCGGTGGCCTGGGTGCTCACCCAGGACGACGACGCGCCGTCGGACAACGCCACGGACGACCCCACCAACGATACGAGCGAGTCGACACCGTCCGGCCCGATCGACATCACGAGCAACACGGTGCTGCGTGCCGATCAAGCGCGACGGCAGCTCGAAGATCTACGCGGTCGACCCCGATGACCCCGACTCGATCAAGCCCATCTCCCCGGGCGACAACGACAACTTCCCGGCGATCTCACCGGATCGGGAGACGATCATCTACCTCGCCCGGGCCACGAAGGACGCGGTGTGGCCGATCGTGCTGGACGTCGCCTCCGGCGACAGTCACCAGCTCTTCGATAGCGAGGACGCCTGCGACTACGCCCGGCGGCCGGCGTACAGCCCGGACGGGCAACGCCTGGCGCTGAACTGCATCGACGCGGAGGGTCAGTCGACCGGGATGTACATCGTCGACGCCGAAGGGGCGCTGGAGCAGAACATCGAGATGGACGGCGTAGTCCGTGGGACTCCCACCTGGGTCTCCCAGACCCAGCTCGTCGCCTCTGTGGCAGACGACGACGACAGCGTCTCGTCGCTCTGGCTGTACGACATCCAGACGGCGGACGCGGAGCAGCTCACGTTCGGCACCGAGGGCTGGGACACCCACCCTGACTGGTCGGCAGACCGGGAGGAGCTGCTTTTCGTCCGGAGCTCCTCGCCGGAGCCCGAAGGGGACCTCTGGACGATGACTCTCGACGGCGAGCCCGAGCTCGTCGACGTCGGGCAACAGGTCGAGGACCCGGTGTGGTCACCGGACGGCAGCAGCGTCGCCTTCCGTTCCGACCAGGAGAGCGACCCGCTGGCCACGCTCCCGATCGACGACCCCAGCGACGTCACCGTCGTCCCCGGCACGGAGAACGTCAGCGGGCCCCCCGTGTGGGGAGACCGGTAGCAGCTAGTTGATCGGACTCGTCACCAGCGCCGCGAATCGGTCGTACGCCGCGCGGTCGCCGGTGCTGGTGATCCCGGCATCGTCGCCGCGCTGCCAGAGCCAGGCGTCCATCGGGCCGGCCGGTCCCGCGACCACGGCGTCCGGCTCGGTGCCGGGATCGGGGATGACGCTGATGTCCGCCTCGTCGTACGCCTTGCCGTCGTCGGGGTCGGTGCCCGTGAACTGGCCGAGCTGCACCCACACCGAATGATCGGCGTCGGTGAGGTCGAAGCGGAGCACGCCCTCGCCCGGTGTGAAAGTGCCCCAGGGCGGGCAGCCGCCGTACATCACGGCCAGGCACTCCTGCACGCCGTCTGCCGCCAGTGCGGGGTCGAGATCGGTGACGGTCCCGGCGGTGAGCTCGGCGTCGAGACGGTGGATCAGCGCCTCGTGGGACTGGCGCCGCCCGATGAACCCGACGGTCTGGTCGGTCGACCAGGTCCAGGCGTGCTCGGCGGGATCGACGGAGCCGAGCGCGGCGATCAGTCGGGCGTTCGCGGTGTCGAATGCTTCGAACAGGCCGGCGGTGGAGTCCGGCCGGATCTGCTCGGGGTAGCCGTCCGGGCCCTCCGGACGATGTTCGATGATCCACGCCCAGAAGTCCTGGACGTCTGCCCCCAGGTGCCAGAGAAGATCGGCGGCGTTCCAGTCGGGGCACGAGGGCACTCGGGTTTCGGGATCGCAATCGGCGAGCGCCACACGGAAGCGCTGCGACTCGTTGCGGATGTGTTCGAGGTAGAGGTCGTGTGGGAGTCGGGTCATTTCCGGCGACGCTAGTGTTCAGGACGGGTGACCGCATCCGGATTCCGGAGCGGCGGACCCCCCTTGCAAATGAAGTTACAGTCCGCTGTATAGTCATGCAGATGACGACGAAGCGCGTAGCAGTCGCCGGAGCCAGCGGGTACGCCGGCGGCGAGGTGCTGCGCCTCCTCCTCGGCCACCCCGGCGTGGAGGTCGGTGCGCTCACCGGTGCCTCCAACGCGGGCGAGACGCTGGGCTCACTGCAGCCGCACCTCGTGCCCCTTGCCGAGCGGGTCCTCGAACCCACCAACCTCGACGTGCTCGCCGGCCACGACGTGGTCTTCCTCGGCCTGCCGCACGGCCAGTCCGGCGCGATCGCGGCCGAGCTCGGCGACGGCGTCGTCGTGATCGACTGCGGCGCCGACTTCCGCCTCGATGACCCCACCGAGTGGGAGCGGTTCTACGGCGGCACCCACGCCGGCACCTGGCCCTACGGGCTGCCCGAGCTGCCCGGCCAGCGGGACGTTCTCCGGGGCGCGACCCGGGTCGCCGTCCCCGGCTGCTACCCGACGGTGTCGACGCTGACGATCGCCCCGGCGGTCGCGGCGGGACTGGTCGAGCCCGACATCGTCGTGGTGGCCGCGTCCGGCACCAGCGGCGCCGGCAAGGCGGCCAAGCCGCACCTGCTGGGCAGCGAGGTGATGGGCAACGCCAGCGCCTACGGCGTCGGTGGCGCGCACCGGCACACCCCCGAGATCACCCAGAATCTGTCCCGGCTGACCGGCGGCGCCGTGTCGGTCAGCTTCACCCCGCTCCTCGTGCCGATGTCGCGCGGCATCCTGGCCACCTGCAGCGCGCGGGTCGCTGACGACGTGTCCACCGAGGACGCGCACGCGGCGTACGTCAAGGCGTACGCCGACGAGGCGTTCGTGCACGTGCTCCCACCCGGCCAGTGGCCGCAGACCCAGTCGGTGCTCGGCTCCAACTCCGTCCACATCCAGGTGACCGTCGACGAGACCGCCCGCCGCCTGGTCGCGGTCGGCGCCGTCGACAACCTCGCCAAGGGCACCGGTGGCGCCGCGGTGCAGTGCATGAACCTGGCGCTCGGGCTGCCGGAGGACACCGGCCTCACCACGGTGGGCATCGCGCCATGACCGTGACCACACCTGGCGGCTTCCGGGCCGCCGGCATCGCCTGCGGGCTCAAGGCGACCGGCGCCAAGGACCTCGCGCTGGTCGTGAACGACGGTCCGACGTACGACTCGGCGTCGGTGTTCACCGCCAATCGGTGCAAGGCCAACCCGATCCTCTGGAGCCAGGAGGTCGTCAAGGACGGCACCGTCCGGGCGGTAGTGCTCAACAGCGGCGGCGCCAACTGCTACACCGGTCCCGACGGCTTCCAGACGACCCACAAGGTCGCCGAGCGGGTTGCCGCCGACGTCGGCATCGGCGCCGTGGACGTCGTGGTCTGCTCCACCGGCCTGATCGGGCTGGCCAACCCGCCCGAGCTGCTGCTCGACGGCGTCGACGCGGCGTACGCCGCCCTCTCGCCCGACGGTGGTGCCGACGCGGCCGCCGCGATCATGACCACCGACTCGGTGAGCAAGCAGGTCGTCGTCGAGGGCGCCGGCTGGTCGATCGGCGGGATGGCGAAGGGCGCCGGGATGCTCGCCCCCCAGCTGGCCACCATGCTCGTGGTGATCACCACCGACGCGATAGTCCCGGCGGCCGACCTGGACGCCGCGCTCCGGGCCGCCACCCGGGTCAGCTTCGACCGGCTCGACTCCGACGGCTGCATGTCGACCAACGACACGGTCACCGTGATGGCCAGCGGGGCCAGCGGGATCACCCCGTCGGTCCCGGACTTCACCGAAGCGCTGACCCAGGCGTGCACCGACCTGGCCATGCAGCTGCTCAAGGACGCCGAGGGTGCCGACCACGAGATCGCGATCACGACCCTGAACGCCGCCACCGAGGAAGACGCCGTGCAGGTCGGGAGGAGCGTGGCCCGGAGCAACCTCTTCAAGGCGGCGGTGTTCGGCAACGACCCCAACTGGGGCCGGGTGCTGGCCAGCATCGGCACCACCGACGCGGCGTTCGACCCGGCCGACCTCGACGTCGCGATCAACGGGGTGTGGGTCTGCCGGTCGTCCACGCCCGCCGAGGACCCGGCCACCGTCGACCTGAAGCCTCGCGAGGTGAGCGTGACCATCGACCTGAAGGCCGGCAGCGAGCGGGCCACCGTCTGGACCAACGACCTGACCCACGCCTACGTCCACGAGAACAGCGCGTACTCCTCATGAACGACTCCAGCGCCGGCGAGTTCGACACCAGCAAGCCCGACCAGGCCAAGGCCCGCACCCTGGCCGCGGCGCTGCCGTGGCTGAAGCAGTACCACGGGAAGATCATCGTGGTGAAGTACGGCGGCAACGCGATGACCGACGACGTGCTCAAGCAGGCGTTCGCCGAGGACATCGCGTTCCTGCGGTTCGCCGGGTTCCGGCCGGTCATCGTGCACGGGGGCGGCCCGCAGATCTCCAAGATGCTGGACCTCCTGGGCATCGAGTCGGAGTTCAAGGGCGGGCTGCGGGTCACGACGCCGGAGGCGATGGACGTGGTCCGGATGGTGCTCGTCGGCCAGGTGCAGCGCGAGCTGGTCGGCCTGATCAACGAGCACGGCCCGCTCGCCGTCGGGCTGTCCGGTGAGGACGCCGGGCTGTTCACGGCCGAGCCGGCCACGTCCGTGGTGGACGGCGAGGAGGTCGACCTGGGCCTGGTGGGGGAGGTCGCCCGGGTCCGCCCCGAGGCGGTGCTCGACCTGATCGAGGCGGGCCGGATCCCGGTCGTCTCCAGCGTCGCGCCGGACGCCGAGGGGCAGGTGCACAACGTCAACGCCGACCTGGCGGCGTCCGCGCTGGCCGTGGCTCTGGAGGCCGAGAAGCTGCTCGTCCTCACCGATGTCGAGGGGCTCTACCTCGACTGGCCCGACCCCACCGACGTGATCGGGGAGATCAGCCCCGAGGCGCTGGCGGAGATGCTGCCCACGCTCGCCACCGGGATGGTGCCGAAGATGAAGGCCTGCCTGCAGGCGATCGAGGGCGGCGTCCCACGCACCACGGTGGTCGACGGCCGCGAGCCGCACGCCGTACTCCTCGAGCTGTTCACCAAGGAGGGCGTTGGCACCCAGGTGCTGCCCGGAGTCGAGACCAAGACGCGCAAGGCGCGGGAGGTGACGTCATGACTGACGGATACAAGGAGCGCTACGCCGGGGCGCTGATGAACACCTTCGGCCCGCCGCGGCTGGCACTGGTGCGCGGCGAGGGTGCCCACGTCTGGGACGAGGACGGTCGGGAGTACGTCGACTTCTTCGGCGGCATCGCCGTCAACGCCCTCGGCCACGCCCACCCGGCCCTGGTCGAGGCGGTGACCACGCAGCTGCGCACCCTCGGGCACGTCTCGAACTTCTTCACCAGCCCCCAGCAGGTGGAGCTGGCGGAGCGGCTGCTGAGCCTCGTGGACTCCGACGGGCGGGTGTTCCTCTCCAACTCCGGCACCGAGGCCAACGAGGCTGCCCTGAAGCTGTCCCGCCGCACTGGCCGCACCCGGCTGGTGGCGATGGAGGGTTCGTTCCACGGGCGCACCATGGGGTCGCTGGCGCTCACCTCGAAGGCCGCCTATCGCGAGCCGTTCGAGCCGCTGCCGGGCGACGTCACGTTCGTCCCCTACGGCGACGCGGAGGCCCTGGCCGCAGCGGTCGACGACACGACCGCCGCCGTGATCGTCGAGCCGCTGCAGGGCGAGGCCGGGGTGGTCGTCCCGCCCGCCGGGTTCCTCGCCGCCGCCAGGGAGATCACGACCCGGCACGGCGCGCTGCTCTGGATCGACGAGGTGCAGACCGGCGTCGGACGCACCGGCGCCTGGCTCGCGTACACCCAGTCCGGCGTCGTCCCCGACATCGTCACCCTGGCGAAGGGGCTCGGCGGGGGAGTCCCGATCGGAGCGACGATCGGACTCGGTGCCGCGGCGACCCTGCTGGAGCCGGGCAACCACGGCACCACCTTCGGCGGCAACCCGGTCGCGTGCGCGGCCGCACTGGCCGTGATGGACACGATCGAGAAGGAGGGCCTGCTGGAGGCCGCGGTCGCTCGCGGCGACCAGCTCCGGGCGATCCTCACCTCGGTCGACCAGGTCACCGATGTGGAGGGCCGCGGGCTGCTGCTGGGCGCCCAGCTGGCTCAGGACACCGCTGCCGCCGTGGTGGCGCGGGCGCAGGAGCGCGGCTTCCTGCTCAACAACACCGGGCCGGCCCGGCTGCGATTCGCGCCGCCGCTCACGATCACCGAAGGCGACGTGGCCGCGCTCGGCGAGGCCTGGACCGACATCATCACGGGGGCGGACGCATGAAGCACTTCCTGGCCGACGACGACCTGAGCCCAGCGGAGCAGGCGGCGGTGCTCGAGCTGGCCGCCACGCTGAAGCGGGCGCCGTACGACGCCCGGCCGCTCGAAGGGCCGCGCACGGTCGCGATGATCTTCGACAAGCCCACGCTGCGCACCCAGGCCAGCTTCGCCGCGGGGATCGCGGAGCTCGGCGGCTACCCGATGCTCGTCGACGGCACCCTCGCCGGCATCGGCAAGCGCGAGTCGGTGGCCGACGTGGCCCGGGTGCTCGGCCGGCAGGCGTCGCTGATCGTGTGGCGCACCTACGAGCAGTCGCGGATCGACGAGATGGCGGCGTACGCCGGCGTCCCGGTCGTCAACGCGCTGACCGACGACTACCACCCGTGCCAGCTGCTCGCCGACCTGCAGACAGTGCGCGAGCACAAGGGTGAGCTCGGTGGCCTGCGCGTCGCCTTCGTCGGCGACGGTGCATGCAACATGGGCAACTCATGGCTGCTCGCTGGCGCCACCGCGGGAATGCACGTAGTGGTCGGGGCGCCCGAGGACTTCCGACCGGCACAGGAGATGTTCGAGCGGGCCCGGCAGATCGGCTCCGGGACCGGTGGGTCCGTCGACGCCGTGACCGACCCACGGACGGCCATCGAGGGCGCCGACGTCGTGGTCACCGACACCTGGGTGTCGATGGGCAAGGAGGACGAGGCCGAGGCCCGCCGCCGGATCTTCGCGCCGTACCAGGTCACCGGCCAGCTGATGGAGCTGGCCAAGCCCGACGCGATCGTCATGCACTGCCTGCCGGCCTACCGCGGCGCCGAGATCGAGGCGGACGTGATCGACGGTCCGCAGAGCGTCGTCTGGGACGAGGCCGAGAACCGCCGGCACGCTCAGAAGGCGATCATCCACTACCTGCTGGGCGGCGACGATGGCTGACGCGACGCTGCGGCCGGCCACCAAGAACGCCCGGCACCAGCTGATCATCGACCTGGTCACCCACCAGAAGGTGCACTCCCAGGGCGAGCTGCAGGCGCTGCTCGCCGGCCAGGGCATCGAGGTCACCCAGGCGACGTTGTCCCGCGACCTGGTCGAGCTCGACGCCGTCAAGGTCCGGGCTGCCGGCGGCGCGCTCGTCTACGCCGTACCTGCCGAGGGCGGGGACCGCCGTCCGACGGCGCCCGCGGAGACCGCGGCCGGACTCCAGCGGCTGGCACGACTGTGCAGCGAGCTCCTCGTCAGCGCCGACGCCAGCGCCAACCTGGTCGTCCTGCGCACCCCGCCGGGCGCCGCGCAGTTCCTGGCCTCGGCGTTCGACAAGTCCGAGATGCCCGACCTGCTCGGCACCATCGCCGGCGACGACACCGTCCTGGTCATCGGCCGCGAACCCCAGGGTGGCGACGCGCTGGCCCGCCGGTTCCTGGCCCTGGCCGACTCCGAACCGCACCAGCAGAGAGGCCTGTCGTGAGCAAGGTCCTGACCGCCCTGCCCGTCGGAGAGCGCGTCGGCATCGCGTTCTCCGGAGGGCTGGACACCTCCGTGGCCGTGGCGTGGATGCGTGACAAGGGCGCGATCCCGTGCACCTACACCGCCGACCTCGGTCAGTACGACGAGCCCGACATCGCCGGCATCCCCAGCCGCGCGATGCAGTACGGCGCCGAGATCGCCCGCTCCGTCGACTGCCGGCACTCGCTGGTCGAGGAGGGATTGGCCGCCATCGCGTGCGGCGCCTTCCACATCCGCAGCGGCAGCCGCGCCTACTTCAACACCACGCCGCTCGGCCGCGCTGTCACCGGCACCCTGCTGGTCCGCGCCATGCACGAGGACGACGTGGACATCTGGGGCGACGGCTCGACGTTCAAGGGCAACGACATCGAGAGGTTCTACCGCTACGGCCTGCTGGCCAACCCCAGCCTGCGCATCTACAAGCCGTGGCTGGACGCCGACTTCGTCAGCGAGCTCGGCGGCCGCACCGAGATGAGCCAGTGGCTCTCGCGGCACGACCTGCCCTACCGCGACACCGAGGAGAAGGCCTACTCCACCGACGCCAACATCTGGGGCGCGACCCACGAGGCGAAGACCCTCGAGCACCTCGACGTCTCGTTGGAGACCGTCGAGCCGATCATGGGCGTGAAGTTCTGGGACCCGGCGGTGGAGATCCCCACCGAGGAGGTCACCGTGCGCTTCGAGCGCGGCCGCCCGGTCGCCATTGACGGCAAGCGGTACGACGACCCGGTCGAGCTCGTGCACCAGGCCAACACCATCGGCGGTCGGCACGGCCTCGGCATGTCCGACCAGATCGAGAACCGAATCATCGAGGCCAAGTCCCGCGGCATCTACGAGGCGCCCGGCATGGCGCTGCTCTGGATCGTCTACGAGCGGCTCCTGAACGCCGTACACAACGAGGACACCGTCGCGAACTACCACAACGAGGGCCGCAAGCTCGGCCGGCTGCTCTACGAGGGCCGCTGGCTCGACCCGCAGGCGCTGATGCAGCGCGAGGCGATCCAGCGCTGGATCGCCTCGGTGGTCACCGGCGAGGTCACCCTGAGGCTGCGGCGGGGCGAGGACTACACGATCCTGCGGACCGAGGGCGAGCACTTCTCCTACCACCCCGACAAGCTCTCCATGGAGCGCACCGACGAAGCCTTCTTCGGCCCGACCGACCGGATCGGGCAGCTCACGATGCGCAACCTCGACATAGCCGACTCGCGCGCCAAGCTCGAGATCTACGCCACCCAGCCGTTCGACGAGGGCCAGGTGCTGGTGGAGCACGGCCACCTGCTCGGCGCCCTGGAGGCCGGCGGCGGCGACGTGATCTCGCGCAACCCCGAGGCAGAGGGCGAGGTCAGCGACCTGGCCCTGGACAATGCCGCGATGGAGTTCGGTACCGACTGATGACCACGACTGAAGGCCGGCAGGTCCGGCACCGGGTCTGCGCACGAGTGCTCCCGGTCAACCCCCAGGGCGAGGTGCTGCTCCTGCACGGCTGGGACCCGTCTGCACCCGAGGAGCCCTACTGGTTCAGCATCGGCGGAGCCATCGATGCCGACGAGACGCTCGTCGACGCCGCCGTCCGCGAGATGCGCGAGGAGACCGGCATCGTCATCCAGGCGACCGAGCTGAGCGAGCCGATCGCCCAGGAGGATGCGGAGTTCGACTGGGGCGCCTGGCGGCTGGTGCAGGACCAGACCTACTTCGCGCTCGCCCTCGCCCACGACCCCGCCGCGATCAGCTTCGAGGGTCTCGAGCCGATCGAGCGCACCACCATCGACGCCGCGGCCTGGTGGACCCCGGAGGCGCTCGAGGCCGACGGCTCGGCCGCCAACGAACGGCTGCCCGAGATCATGCGGACCGCGGTACGCGCCATCAGAGGTACGCCGTGAGCTCCGAGGGCACCACCAACCAGGGCAAGCTCTGGGGCGGCCGGTTCGCCGGCGGCCCTTCCCCCGAGCTGGAGGCCCTGTCCCGCTCGACCCACTTCGACTGGCGGCTGGCCCTCTACGACATCGCCGGCTCCCACGCCCACGCAAAGGCGCTGGCGGCCGCCGGGCTGCTCACCGAGGCCGAGGAGGCCGAGCTGCACCGTGGGCTCGACGCGCTCGCCGGGCGGTACACCGCCGGGGAGCTGTTGCCCGACCCGGCCGACGAGGACGTGCACGGAGCCCTCGAGCGTCTGCTCGTCGAGGAGATCGGCCCCGAGACCGGCGGCAAGCTGCGCGCGGGCCGCTCCCGCAACGACCAGATCGCGACGCTGTTCCGGTCCTACCTCCTCGACCACTCGCTGACCGTCAGCGCGCTCATCCTCGACCTCGTCGATGCGCTCGCCGGCCAGGCCGAGGAGCACCTGGGAGCGGTGATGCCTGGGCGCACCCACCTCCAGCATGCTCAGCCGGTGCTGCTCTCCCACCACCTGCTGGCGCACGCCTGGCCGCTGCTGCGCGACGTTGAGCGGCTCGCGGACTGGCGCCGCCGTGTCGAGTCGGACTCGCCGTACGGCTCGGGTGCCCTGGCCGGGCAGACCCTCGGACTCGACCCGGAGCTCGTCGCCCGCGAGCTGAACTTCACCGGCTCCTCCGCGAACTCGATCGACGGCACCGCCTCCCGCGACTTCGTCGCCGAGCTCGCCTACGTCGCGGCCCAGACGGGTGTGGACGTCAGCCGGTTCGCCGAGGAGGTCATCCTCTGGGCGACCAGGGAGTTCGGCTTCGTGACATTGCACGACTCCTGGTCGACCGGGTCGAGCATCATGCCGCAGAAGAAGAACCCCGATATCGCCGAGCTTGCCCGAGGCAAGGCCGGCCGGCTGATCGGCAACCTGACGGGGCTGCTCGCCACGCTCAAGGCGTTGCCCCTCGCCTACAACCGCGACCTGCAGGAGGACAAGGAGCCGGTCTTCGACTCCGTCGACACCCTCGAGGTGCTGCTGCCGGCGTTCACCGGCATGGTCGCAACGCTCCGGTTCGAGACCGAGCGGATGGCCGAGCTGGCGCCACAGGGCTTCTCGCTGGCCACGGACATCGCGGAGTGGCTGGTGCGCGAGGGCGTGGCGTTCCGGGTCGCGCACGAGGTTGCTGGGGCGTGCGTCCGCCGGTGTGAGGAGCTCGGCGTCGAGCTGCACGAGCTCACCGACGTGCAGTTCGCCGAGATCTCACCGCAGCTGACGCCCGCGGTACGCGAGGTGCTGACCGTGGAGGGGTCGGTCGCGGCGCGGAGCGGGCGCGGGGGCACCGCGCCGGCGGCGGTGCGGGACCAGCTCGCTGAGTTGCGTACGACGGTCGCAGGTCACCGTGAGCGCCTCCCACGACCTGCATGAGCGGTTGGCCGGCCCGGTCCTCGAGGTCGCGCCCCGCCTGCTGAACGCCGTGCTGCGCCACGACGAGGTCGCCGTACGCATCACCGAGGTGGAGGCGTACGCCGGGCCCGACGACCCCGGGTCGCACGCCTACCGGGGGATGACCCGCCGCAACGAGGTGATGTTCGGGCCCGCCGGCCGGCTCTACTGCTACTTCACCTACGGCATGCATGTCTGCTCCAACGTCACCGTCGGCCCCGAGGACAGCGCGAGCGCAGTCCTGCTCCGGGCAGGGGAGGTCATCGGGGGAGTGCCCACGGCCCGGGAGCGCCGGGCCGGCGCCGTCGACCGTGACCTCGCCCGCGGTCCCGCGCGGCTGTGCCGCGCGCTCGGGATCGAGCTGACCGACAACGGCACCGACCTGGTCTCCGGGCCGCTCACTCTGGAGCTGGGCGACCCACCGTCCGAGGTGGCCAGCGGCCCGCGGGTCGGTCTGCGGCAAGCGTCCGATCGCCCCTGGCGGTTCTGGATCGCGGGGGACCCGACGGTCTCGACGTACCGCCGTCACCGGCTCGCCGCACCCCCGCCCTAGCCCCGATTGGCAGAGCCCTGCGACGCCCTGCTAATCTTGACGTTGTCGCGGTGAGCGGCCCCCAACAAACCTCGGCCACCAGGTCGAATCGGAGGGGGTTTCGAGCGCCCCGACACCGGCGGGATGACCACGTCGATCCAAGTTGACGCGGTCTGACCAACCCGGTAAGTTTCTGTAGGTTGCCCCGCGGCAGGCCGAGAGGTCCTGCGCGTGTGCGTCTGATGTTTGAGAACTCAACAGTGTGTTTGATAGTCGACGAATTAGTTTGTTATGCCCTGATCTTTTTGGTTTGGGTTTGTTTTTCGGCAAATGATGATTCTGGCGAGAGCTGGGGTTTGTTTTTGCTGGGTATCAAGTTTTCTATGGAGAGTTTGATCCTGGCTCAGGACGAACGCTGGCGGCGTGCTTAACACATGCAAGTCGAGCGGTAAGGCCCCAACTTGTTGGGGTACACGAGCGGCGAACGGGTGAGTAACACGTGAGTAATCTGCCCTTCACTCTGGGATAAGCTTCGGAAACGGGGTCTAATACCGGATATGACCAGCCTACGCATGTGGTGTTGGTGGAAACTTTTGTGGGTGGGGGATGTGCTCGCGGCCTATCAGCTTGTTGGTGGGGTAATGGCCTACCAAGGCTTCGACGGGTAGCCGGCCTGAGAGGGTGACCGGTCACACTGGGACTGAGACACGGCCCAGACTCCTACGGGAGGCAGCAGTGGGGAATATTGGACAATGGGCGGAAGCCTGATCCAGCAACGCCGCGTGAGGGATGACGGCCTTCGGGTTGTAAACCTCTTTCACCATTGACGAAGCCGCACAGTGTGTGTGGTGACGGTAGGTGGGGAAGAAGCACCGGCCAACTACGTGCCAGCAGCCGCGGTAATACGTAGGGTGCGAGCGTTGTCCGGAATTATTGGGCGTAAAGGGCTCGTAGGCGGTTTGTCGCGTCGGGAGTGAAAACGGCCAGCTTAACTGGTTGCTTGCTTTCGATACGGGCAGACTAGAGGGATGCAGGGGAGAACGGAATTCCTGGTGTAGCGGTGAAATGCGCAGATATCAGGAGGAACACCGGTGGCGAAGGCGGTTCTCTGGGCATTCCCTGACGCTGAGGAGCGAAAGTGTGGGGAGCGAACAGGATTAGATACCCTGGTAGTCCACACCGTAAACGTTGGGCGCTAGGTGTGGGATCCATTCCACGGGTTCCGTGCCGCAGCTAACGCATTAAGCGCCCCGCCTGGGGAGTACGGCCGCAAGGCTAAAACTCAAAGGAATTGACGGGGGCCCGCACAAGCGGCGGAGCATGCGGATTAATTCGATGCAACGCGAAGAACCTTACCTGGGTTTGACATACGCCGGAAGCCTCTAGAGATAGGGGTCTCTTTGATACTGGTGTACAGGTGGTGCATGGCTGTCGTCAGCTCGTGTCGTGAGATGTTGGGTTAAGTCCCGCAACGAGCGCAACCCTCGTCCCATGTTGCCAGCAGCACCTTCGGGTGGCTGGGGACTCATGGGAGACTGCCGGGGTCAACTCGGAGGAAGGTGGGGATGACGTCAAGTCATCATGCCCCTTATGTCCAGGGCTTCACGCATGCTACAATGGCCGGTACAAAGGGCTGCGATCCCGTGAGGGGGAGCGAATCCCAAAAAGCCGGTCTCAGTTCGGATTGGGGTCTGCAACTCGACCCCATGAAGTCGGAGTCGCTAGTAATCGCAGATCAGCAACGCTGCGGTGAATACGTTCCCGGGCCTTGTACACACCGCCCGTCACGTCACGAAAGTCGGCAACACCCGAAGCCCACGGCCCAACCCTTGTGGAGGGAGTGGTCGAAGGTGGGGCTGGCGATTGGGACGAAGTCGTAACAAGGTAGCCGTACCGGAAGGTGCGGCTGGATCACCTCCTTTCTAAGGAGCACGCACCCACCCCTGGGTCCGCCCGGGGGAGCTGACCGGTCCCGTCTGGGGCCGGCGTCATGGTGGTGTTCGGATAGTGGAGTCGTCGACGCAGTAGCTACCCGGCTGGTGGCCTGTCTGTCCCTAGTACTGCAGCTGTCGTCCCTTGTGGGGGCGGGGGTCTGCGTGGAACGGGGTGGTGGGCTGGTTGGTGGGGTGGTATCGAGCACACTGTTGGGGTTCTGAGACATCAGAACCCGGGCCCCCTTGGTGGGGGTCTGTTTGGTCTTGGTGGCCTCTTGTTGTTTGGTTTGTGAATAGTGGACGCGAGCATCGCCCGCACAGAAGTGTTTGTGTGGGTGTTTGTTTTTGTAGTGTGTGTCTTTGTTGTTTTTGTTGAGTGTTTGTGTTTGGCAAGCTGTGAAGGGCACATGGTGGATGCCTTGGCATCAAGAGCCGATGAAGGACGTTGGAGCCTGCGATAAGCCCTGGGGAGTTGGCAACCGAGCTGTGATCCGGGGGTGTCCGAATGGGGGAACCCAGCCGCAGTTGTGTGCGGTTACCCGCGCCTGAATGAAATAGGGTGTGTGGAGGGAACGTGGGGAAGTGAAACATCTCAGTACCCATAGGAAGAGAAAACAATTGTGATTCCGAGAGTAGTGGCGAGCGAAATCGGAGGAGGCTAAACCTCATGCATGTGATACCCGGCAGGGGTTGTGTGTGGGGGGTTGTGGGAGCACTTGACGGGGTCTGCCGGCCCCGTAGGCAGTAAGAAAGTTTGTGTGAAGTTGAAGTCCATTGGAAAGTGGCGCCGTAGAGGGTGATAGCCCCGTAGATGTAAGTACAGACCTGTCGAGTGTTTTCCCAAGTAACACGCCACCCCTGAAATGGTGTGTGAATCTGGCGGGACCACCCGTTAAGCCTAAATACTTCTTGGTGACCGATAGCGGACTAGTACCGTGAGGGAAAGGTGAAAAGTACCCCTGGCGGGGAGTGAAATAGTACCTGAAACCGTGTGCCTACAATCCGTCAGAGCCTGGGCTCTCCTTGTGGGGGTGGTGGGTGATGGCGTGCCTTTTGAAGAATGAGCCTGCGAGTTTGCGTTGTGTTGCGAGGTTAACCCGTGTGGGGAAGCCGTAGCGAAAGCGAGTCCTAAGAGGGCGTTTGAGTAGCGCGATCAAGACCCGAAGCGGAGTGATCTATCCATGGGCAGGTTGAAGCGCGGGTAAGACCGCGTGGAGGACCGAACCCACTTAGGTTGAAAACTGAGGGGATGACCTGTGGATAGGGGTGAAAGGCCAATCAAACTCCGTGATAGCTGGTTCTCCCCGAAATGCATTTAGGTGCAGCGTTGTGTGTTTCTTGCCGGAGGTAGAGCACTGGATAGCCGATGGGCCCGACCAGGTTACTGACGTTAGCCAAACTCCGAATGCCGGTAAGTGAGAGCGCAGCAGTGAGACTGCGGGGGATAAGCTTCGTAGTCGAGAGGGAAACAGCCCAGACCATCAGCTAAGGCCCCTAAGTGGTGACTAAGTGGAAAAGGATGTGGAGTCGCACTGACAACCAGGAGGTTGGCTTGGAAGCAGCCACCCTTGAAAGAGTGCGTAATAGCTCACTGGTCAAGTGATTCCGCGCCGACAATGTAGCGGGGCTCAAGTCATCCGCCGAAGCTATGGCATTCACACGCGTATCCAAGCCGCCGGCCTCGTGCTGGTTGGTTCAGGTGTGTGGATGGGTAGGGGAGCGTCGTGCCACGGGTGAAGCAGCGGGGTGACCCAGCTGTGGATGTGGCACGAGTGAGAATGCAGGCATGAGTAGCGAATCACAGGTGAGAAACCTGTGCGCCGAATGATCAAGGGTTCCAGGGTCAAGCTAATCTGCCCTGGGTAAGTCGGGACCTAAGGCGAGGCCGACAGGCGTAGTCGATGGACAACGGGTTGATATTCCCGTACCGGCAAAGTTGCGTCCCTGACGAACCCGGTGATGCTAACCACCCGAAGCCCCCGTCAACCATCCCTTCGGGGATGGAGCGGTGGGTGGAGCGTGGGACCCGAACCGGTAGTAGTCAAGCGATGGGGTGACACAGGAAGGTAGCCCAACCACGCCGATGGTTGTTGCGTGGGTAAGCCCGTAGGGTGCCAGCTAGGCAAATCCGGCTGGCTGACTTTGATGTCGTACCTGAGAGGTGACGCCGACCCCGTATGGGGGAAGTGGGTGATCCTATGCTGTCGAGAAAAACCTCTAGCGAGCAACGCGCCGCCCGTACCCCAAACCGACTCAGGTGATCAGGTAGAGAATACCAAGGCGATCGAGTGAACCATGGTTAAGGAACTCGGCAAAATGCCCCCGTAACTTCGGGAGAAGGGGGACCCGAACCGTCAACCCACTAGCTGGGTGCAGCGGGGAGGGTCGCAGAGACCAGGCCCAAGCGACTGTTTACTAAAAACACAGGTCCGTGCGAAGTTGTAAGACGATGTATACGGACTGACTCCTGCCCGGTGCTGGAAGGTTAAGAGGACCTGTTAGCCCCCTTGTGGGGTGAAGCGGAGAATTTAAGCCCCAGTAAACGGCGGTGGTAACTATAACCATCCTAAGGTAGCGAAATTCCTTGTCGGGTAAGTTCCGACCTGCACGAATGGAGTAACGACTTGGGCGCTGTCTCAACCATGGACTCGGCGAAATTGCACTACGAGTAAAGATGCTCGTTACGCGCGGCAGGACGGAAAGACCCCGGGACCTTTACTATAGTTTGGTATTGGTGTTTGGTTCGGCTTGTGTAGGATAGGTGGGAGACTATGAAACCCAGACGCCAGTTTGGGTGGAGTCAACGTTGAAATACCACTCTGGTCGTACTAGATGTCTAACCTAGGTCCATGATCTGGATCAGGGACAGTGCCTGATGGGTAGTTTAACTGGGGCGGTTGCCTCCTAAAATGTAACGGAGGCGCTCAAAGGTTCCCTCAGCCTGGTTGGCAATCAGGTGGCGAGTGTAAGTGCACAAGGGAGCTTGACTGTGAGACAGACATGTCGAGCAGGGACGAAAGTCGGAACTAGTGATCCGGCCACGGCAAGTGGAAGCGTGGTCGCTCAACGGATAAAAGGTACCCCGGGGATAACAGGCTGATCTTCCCCAAGAGTCCATATCGACGGGATGGTTTGGCACCTCGATGTCGGCTCGTCGCATCCTGGGGCCGGAGTAGGTCCCAAGGGTTGGGCTGTTCGCCCATTAAAGCGGCACGCGAGCTGGGTTTAGAACGTCGTGAGACAGTTCGGTCCCTATCCGCCGCGCGCGCAGGAAACTTGAGAAAAGCTGTCCCTAGTACGAGAGGACCGGGATGGACGAACCTCTGGTGTGCCAGTTGTCCCGCCAGGGGCACGGCTGGTTAGCTACGTTCGGAAGTGATAACCGCTGAACGCATCTAAGCGGGAAGCACGTTTCAAGATAAGGTTTCCCACCACGTAAGTGGGTAAGGCCCCCAACAGACTATTGGGTTGATAGGCCGGAGGTATACAACAGCAATGTTCAGCCGACCGGTACTAATAGGCCGAGGGCTTGCCAACACAAACCCTCAACCAAAACCACAAACACACGCGCACCACGAAAACACCCCCGGATACACAAGGGGTACTCGCGTCCACACCAACCAACCACCACCCAGCGGAACCAACACGCGGGCCGGTGGTTCATAAAGTTACGGCGGCCATAGCGACAGGGAAACACCCGGCACCATCCCGAACCCGGAAGTTAAGCCTGCCAGCGCCAATGGTACTGCAACCGAGAGGCTGTGGGAGAGTAGGACGCCGCCGGACAATACATTGCTAAAGGGTCATCCTTTCGAGGATGGCCCTTTAGTCATTTGTCCCCTTCTTGCTGAATCCCGGGCCAGAAGCCGTCCACAGGCGTCTGGTTCCGCGGCCTTGTCCACAGGGATAGCCGGGGATGACCGCGGTTGTCGGACCCTCCGCGCACATTGGCCGGCGGAGGTGATGTGCATGTCAGCACAGACAGTTGGAGACGGAAACGGGGAAGCGACCGCCGAGGTCCCTGAACCCGTCAACGAGGTGCGACTGGCCGGGCGGATCTCGGCTGGTCCGGAGGAGCGGGTGCTACCGAGCGGCGACGTCCTGTGGACGTTCCGGATCGTGGTGCCCCGGCCGCCGCCCGGTCGGCCCGGGGTGCGGGCTGGGGTCGATGCGCTCGAGTGCGCGGTCTGGGGCGGCCGGGTGCGTCGCTCCGTTGCCAGCTGGGGGGAGGGCGACCTGGTCGAGGTGACCGGATCGATCCGGCGCCGGTTCTTCAGGACCGCCTCGGGCGCGGCGTCGAGGGTGGAGGTCGAGGTAGCTTCGGGTCGACTCATTCGTCGCGCAGCGAGCGGATGAGCACGCCCAGGCTGGGCTTGGGCTGGAACGACGTGGCCTTCTCGGGCAGCAGCCGGTCGTCTCCGGCGATCCGCAGCACCAGGTCGACATCGGGAGCCGGGAGCAGCACCGCAGAGCCGATCTCGGGCCGCACCTGGGCCAGCGTGTCCTCGACGGAGTGGTGGTACCCGATCCGGAGCGGGCCGTGTGGCAGGGCAGGGATCAAGTCGTCGTGCAGCAGCTCCACGGCCGCCCGGTCCGGTGTCGCGGCCAGGGTGACGACCGCCCAGCGCTGCGAGTCGGTGACCACCAGGTGATCGGGCCCGAGGGCGCCCACCGCACTCTCCTCGGGGAGCTCCTCGAACTCCATGCCGGCCGTCTCGGCAGCGATGTGGAGGTCGTCCATGTTCGTCCCGAGCAGCAGCCGATGGATCGCGCCCAGGAAGAGCGGGGTGTCGTCCTGGTCGACCAGCATGGCCAGGCCTCGATCGGTGAGCCCGCCCGGCTCGCGTTGCTGGAGCCGCAAGTAGGCCGCGTACCGGTGGTGGCCGTCGGCGATCAGCGCCCGCGTGGGCGCCAGCTCCGCGGCGATCAGGTCGAGCGTGGCCCGCCTCCGGATCGACCAGATCCGGTGCCGCTGGTCCGCCCGGTCGGTGAACTCGTGGTCGGGTGGGAGCGCGGTCGTCTCGGAGAGCAGTGCGCGGAGCGTCGACGTAGCCCGGTGCACCAACAGGATCGGCGCGGGGTTGAGCCGCATCTCGGTCATCCGGTCGGCGAGGTCGTCGGCCTGTCCCGGGTAGATCCCCTCGTGCGGCAGGATCGCCCGGTCCTCGGCTCTGGCGGCTCGCTGTGAGACGTCCAGGGCACCGACGAGGCCGCGGATGGTGATCCCGCCGGCCGTGTACTCGTGCAGGTAGAGAGCGGGCTCACGGTCGCGCGAGATGTGGCCCTGCCGCTCCCAGCGGCCCAGGCGGGCGGCGACGTCCCGGAACGGCCGCGCGAACGCGCGCGCCGAGGAGGGGTCGCCGATCCGAGCGGGCGACAGCATCAGCCCGGGGAAGGGTTCCAGCCGGAGTGGACCCGCGACGTACGGCGGGGGGACCACCGAACTGGAATCCATCCGGGCATCGTACGAGGCCGTTTCGACGACCGCCTGGCAAGGTGGGGCCATGCTCGGATCGTCCCCGGAGCCGCTGTGCGCGGCATACGACCTGGCCATGCTCGACCTCGACGGCGTCGTCTATGTCGGAGCCGAGGCGGTGCCGGGGGCGGCCGATCGGATCGCTGCCGCGAGGGCGGCCGGCATGCGGTGCGCGTTCATCACCAACAACGCGTCCCGGCCGCCGGCCGACGTGGCGGCTCATCTCACCGAGCTCGGCGTTCCGGCGCAGGTCGACGACGTCGTGACCTCGGCGCAGGCGGCCTGTCGGCTCCTCCTCGATCGCCTGGGGACTGACGCGCCGGTGGCGCTGCTGGGCGGATCTGGGCTCGAGGTCGCCCTCCGGGAGGCGGGCCTGGTGCCGGTTGCCATCGGCGACGACACCGCGCAGGCCCTCGTGACCGGCTACGGGCCGGACGTGCTCTGGCGCGACGTGATGCGGGCGGCGGTGCGGGTCCGCGATGGGCTGTGGTGGGTGGCCAGCAACACCGACTACACGATCCCCACCTCCTACGGGGTGGCCCCGGGGCACGGGATGCTCGTGCAGAGCCTCAGCACCTTCTCGGGAGTCCAGCCGGAGGTGGCGGGCAAGCCGTCCCGCCCGTTGCTGGACGAGACGGTCCGGCGGGTGGGCGGTGAGCGCCCGCTGATGGTGGGCGACCGGCTGGACACCGACATCGCTGGTGCCACGAACGCCGGTGTCGACGCGCTGCTGGTCCTGACCGGAGTCACCGGCCTGAACGAGCTGGTCGCCGCCGACCCGGGGGAGCGCCCGACCTACCTCGCCGTCGAGCTGATCGGTCTCCTGGAGCCACATCGAGCGCCCGAGCCCGTCGATGGCGGATGCGCGTCCGGGGGATGGCGCGCCAAGGTCGTCGAGGAGCACCTCGAGGTGACCGGCGAGGGCGCGGCCGACGACTGGTGGCGGGCCGTCGCGTCCGCGGCTTGGGCTCACCGGGACCGAACTGGTGCGGTTGCGGAGGTCGGTGGCCTGGTCGCGCCCCCGACGTGAACGGGGGGTGCGGAGGGTAGCCTCTGCCGCATGATCGAGGAGCAGGTGAGCCACGACGATTCCGGCGCCGAGCCGGAGCAGGTCGAGGCGGTCGAGCCGGTCCGCACTGGCGTTGAGCGGGTGGATGCGGTCGTCGACGAGGTGTCCGGGCTCGCCGACCGGCCGGTCGACGAACACGTGGCCGTCTTCGAGGCCGTCCACGACGAGCTGCGCCGCACCCTCGACTCACCGCCTGACGACGCCGAGTAGGACCACTCGGGCATGCCGCCGCGCCGCCTGCGGCTCGACGCCGAGCTGGTCCGCCGCGGGCTGGCCAGGTCGCGTGAACACGCCAGCGAGCTGATCGGGGCCGGACGGGTCCGGGTGGCAGGTGGCGTAGCGGCGAAGCCGGCCACGGGAGTCACCACGGACGTGGCCATCGTGGTGGCGGACGATCCGGACCGACCCGACTACGTCTCCCGGGGCGGGCACAAGCTGGCCGGGGCGTTGGCGTCGTTCGAGCCACTCGGCCTGACGGTGACCGGGCGGCGATGCCTGGATGCCGGCGCCTCGACCGGCGGCTTCACCGACGTCCTGCTCCGCCACGGTGCGGCCGAGGTGGTTGCGGTCGACGTGGGCTACGGGCAGCTGGCGTGGAGTCTGCGCAGCGACGAGCGGGTGCGCGTGGTCGATCGGCAGAACGTCCGCGAGATCACCCCGGAGCTGGTCGGGGGACCGGTGGACCTGGTGGTCGGTGACCTGTCGTTCATCTCGTTGTCGCTGGTGCTGGACGCACTGATCGGGGTGACCCGCGCCGACGGCGACCTGGCGCTGATGGTCAAGCCGCAGTTCGAGGTGGGCAAGGACCGGGTCGGACGGGGTGGCGTGGTGCGCGATCCGGCACTCCGGGCCGAGGCGGTCTCCGGGATCGCCGACGCCGCCGGAGCGCGGGGATGGGGCGCCCGCGCGGTCACGGAGAGTCCGCTGCCCGGGCCGTCCGGCAACGTCGAGTTCTTCCTCTGGCTCCGCTCGGGAGCAGCCTCCGTCACCGACGCGGACATCGAGGCCGTCGTGCGGGGCGTCACCGGCCAGGGGGTGGCGGGTGAGAAGGTTGATCCGTGACTGAGACAGGTGCCGACGACGACCCTCGTCGGGTGCTCGTGCTCGCCCACACCGGGCGGGAGGGCGCCCGGAAAGTAGCCCGTGCCTTCGTCGATGCGCTGACCAGCCACGGGATCACGGTGCGGCTGCTGGCGAACGAAGCGGCGGACCTCGGGCTCGAGCCGGACGCCTTCCAGCCGCCGTTGGAGCTCACCGACTCCGAGACCGACGCGAGCCACGAGTGTGAGCTCACCTTGGTGGTGGGCGGTGACGGCAGCATCCTGCGAGCGGCCGAGGTCACCCACGCCCGGCTGACCCCGGTGCTCGGGGTCAACCTCGGCCACGTCGGCTTCCTCGCGGAGGCCGAGCACGACGACGTGGAGTCCACGATCGACGCGATCGTGCACCGCCGCTACACCGCGGAGGACCGGCTCACCATCGATGTCGACGTCTACCGCGACGGCGAGATAGTGGCGAGCACGTTCGCGGTCAACGAGGTCAGCGTCGAGAAGGCGGCCCGGGAGCGGATGCTCGAGGTCGTCGTGGAGATCGACGGCCGCCCGCTGTCCCGGTGGGGATGCGACGGGGTGGTCTGTGCGACCCCGACCGGCTCCACCGCCTACAACTTCTCCGCCGGTGGCCCCATCGTGTGGCCCCAGGTCGAGGCACTGTGCATCGTCCCGATCAGCGCCCACGCACTGTTCGCCCGCCCGATGGTGGTCGCGCCCACCTCGGTGCTGGCCATCGAGCTGCTCGCGCGCACCGAGGGCGCCGGTGTGCTGTGGGCGGACGGCCGACGCACCGTAGACCTGCCGCCCGGCGCCCGGATCGAGGTTCGCCGCGGCGAGCACCCCGTGCGCCTGGTCCGGCTGCAGGAGGCGCCGTTCACCGACCGGCTGGTCGCCAAGTTCGGCCTCCCCGTCGAGGGCTGGCGGGGCGCCGCCGAGCGGCGTCGGGACGCCCGATGATCGAGGAGATCCGGATCGGCTCGCTCGGGGTCATCGACTCATCGACCCTCGAGCTCGGACCCGGCCTCACCGTGATCACCGGCGAGACCGGAGCCGGCAAGACGATGGTCGTCACCGCGCTCGGGCTGCTGCTCGGCGGTCGGGCCGACAGCGGTGCGGTGCGCAGCGGCGCCCGTCAGGCGCGGATCGAGGGCGTGGTGGCCGCCGGTGACGGCACCCCCGAGTTCTGGGACTCCTTCGCCGAGGGCGTCGACCAGGCCGGCGGTGAGGTCGAGGACGACCGGGTCGTGCTGGCCCGCAACGTGACTGCTGAGGGCCGGTCCCGCGCGTTCGTCGGCGGCGCCGCCGTGCCGGTGACCACGCTTTCCCAGGTCGCGGAGCCGCTGGTCGCGGTGCACGGGCAGTCCGACCAGCACCGGCTGCTCCAGGCGCGCGCCCAACGTGACGCGCTGGACCGGTTCGGCGGTCCGCCGCTGCTGGAGCTTGCGGCCGGCTATCGCGAGCTCTACGTCCGGCTGCGGGCCCTCGAGACCGAGCTCGACGAGATGGTCGCCACCGCCCGGGAGCGGGCCAGGGAGGCCGACCTGCTGCGGTTCGGGATCGGGGAGATCGAGGCCGTTGGCCCCGAGGCGGGCGAGGACACGGCACTGGCCGCCGAGGAGTCCCGCCTGGGCTTCGCCGACACGCTGCGGGCGGCCGCGGAGCAGGCCCGCGAGGCGATCTCGAGCGAGGAGGAGGCCTCAGACGCGCTCGCGGCGGTGGCCGAGGCCCGCGGGCTGCTCGACGGGGTCCGGGAGCACGACGGAGCGGCGGGAGAGCTCGCCGACCGCCTGGCCGAGGTCGCCTACCTGCTGTCCGACGTGGCCGCCGACGTTGCGTCGTACGCCGCCCGGATCGACACCGATCCGACCCGGCTCGCAACGGTGTCGGAGCGGCGGGCGGCACTGACCGCGCTCACCCGGAAGTACGGCGAGAGCATCGACGAGGTGCTCGCCTGGGCGGAGCAGTCGTCTGCCCGGCTCCTGGAGCTCGACTCGACCGACGAGCGCATCGAGGGCCTGCGCGCCGAGCAGGAGCGGCTGCGCGCCGAGCTGGCTGATGCCGCCACCGGGCTGTCGGCGGCCCGCACCGAGGCAGCGGGTCGGCTGTCGTCGGAGGTCACCGGCGAGCTGGCGCTGCTCGCGATGCCGGACGCCCGGGTCGAGATCACCGTCATCCCGATCGACCCCGGACCCTCCGGTGCCGACGAGGTCACGTTCCTGCTGGCCGCCAACACCGGTTCGGAGCTCCGCCCGCTGCACAAGGGCGCGTCGGGAGGCGAGCTGTCCCGGGTGATGCTGGCGCTCGAGGTCTCACTGGCGGGCACCAGCCCGGTGCCGACGTTCGTGTTCGACGAGGTCGACGCCGGGGTCGGGGGAGCCGCCGCGGTCGAGGTCGGCCGCCGGCTCGCCCAGCTGGCCCGCACCGCCCAGGTGCTGGTCGTCACCCACTTGCCCCAGGTGGCGGCGTACGCCGACCGGCACGTCCTGGTGGAGAAGGCGAGCGACGGGTCGGTCACCAGCTCGGGGCTGACGACGCTCGACGACGAGGGCCGGGAGCGCGAGCTGAGCCGGATGCTGGCGGGGCTCGCCGACTCCGACACGGCGCTGGCGCACGCCCGCGAACTGCTCGAGGTGGCGCAATCTGCGCGTGGCGCCTCCTAGCGTCCCCACCCTCGGATAGGATCGAATCCCGTGAAGCTGGCCGCCGGATCCCACCCGACCAAGCACGTGTTCGTGACCGGAGGCGTCGCCTCCTCGCTCGGCAAGGGCCTCACCGCCTCGAGCCTCGGCAGGCTGCTGCGTTCCCGCGGCCTCCGGGTCACCATGCAGAAGCTCGACCCCTACCTCAACGTCGATCCCGGGACCATGAACCCGTTCCAGCACGGGGAGGTTTTCGTCACCAACGACGGCGCCGAGACCGATCTCGACGTCGGTCACTACGAGCGCTTCCTCGACACCGACCTGAAGGCGTTCGCCAACGTCACGACCGGGCAGGTCTACTCCACGGTGATCGCCAAGGAGCGCAAGGGTGAATACCTCGGCGACACGGTCCAGGTGATCCCGCACATCACCAACGAGATCAAGGACCGGATCATCCGGATGGGCACCGGGACCGGCGACGACGAGGTCGACGTGGTGATCACCGAGGTCGGCGGCACGGTCGGCGACATCGAGTCGCTGCCGTTCCTCGAGGCCGCTCGCCAGGTCCGGCACGACATCGGACGGGACAACTGCTTCTTCCTGCACGTCTCGCTGGTGCCGTTCATCGGCCCGTCCGGCGAGCTGAAGACCAAGCCCACCCAGCACTCCGTCGCGGCCCTGCGTCAGGTCGGCATCCAGCCGGACGCCGTGGTCTGCCGGGCCGACCGGGAGCTGCCGGACTCGATCAAGCGCAAGATCTCGCTGATGTGCGACGTCGACCAGGAGGCGGTGGTCTGCGCGGCCGACGCGCCGTCGATCTACGACATCCCCAAGGTGCTGCACCGCGAGGGCCTCGACGCCTACGTCGTACGCCGTCTCGACCTGCCGTTCCGCGACGTCGACTGGACCGACTGGGACGACCTGCTGCGCCGGGTCCACCACCCGGCCGAGGAGGTCACGGTCGCGCTCGTGGGCAAGTACGTCGATCTGCACGATGCCTACCTGTCGGTGGCCGAGGCGCTGCGGGCGGGCGGGTTCGCCCACGACGCGCGGGTCGACCTCCGCTGGGTGCCGTCCGACGAGTGCGAGGACCAGGCCGGTGCCGCCAAGCACCTGAGCGACGTCGACGCGGTGTGCGTGCCCGGTGGCTTCGGGGTCCGCGGCATCGAGGGCAAGGTGGGAGCGCTCAACTACGCCCGCACCCACGGGATCCCGACGCTGGGGCTCTGCCTCGGGCTGCAGTGCATGGTGATCGAGTACGCCCGCTCGGTGGCCGGCCTGGAGAAGGCCGACTCGACCGAGTTCAACTCCGACTGCACCGAGCCGGTGATCGCCACCATGGAGGAGCAGAAGTCCTACGTCGAGGAGGGCGGCGACCTCGGCGGCACCATGCGCCTCGGCCTCTACCCGGCCGACCTGGCGGCGGGCTCGCTCGCCCGCGAGGCCTATGGCGAGGCCACCATCCAGGAGCGGCACCGGCACCGCTACGAGGTCAACAACGCCTACCGCGAGCAGCTCCGGATGGCCGGGCTGGTGTTCTCCGGGACCAACCCCGACCTCGACCTGGTCGAGTTCGTCGAGCTGCCGCGCGACGTGCACCCCTACTACGTCGCGACCCAGGCCCACCCCGAGCTCCGATCGCGGCCGACCCGCCCGCACCCGCTGTTCCGGGGCCTGATCGGCGCCGCCCTCGACCGGCAGCGCGAGCTGCGGTTCCCGATCGACGAGACCGGGCTGCGCCGCGAGCCCGAGGACGCCTAGTGCCGGAGCTGGCCGACCGACCGGAGGATTGGCCGGTCGTCGAGAGCCGCGACCTGCACCGCGGCGACTGGGTGGTCGCGCTGCGCTCGGACCGGATCCGGCACCCCGACGAGCCCGACGGCGAGACGTTCAAGCGGATCATCCTCGAGCACCCCGGTGCGGTCGTGGTGCTGGCCATCGACGACCAGGACCGTGCGGTCTGCCTGTCGCAGTACCGGCACGCCGCGCGGATGCGGTTCGTGGAGCTGCCGGCGGGCGTGATCGACTCCGACGAGGAGCCGCTGGAGGTCGGGCAGCGAGAGCTGCGGGAGGAGGCCGGCCTGGAGGCGGGGGACTGGACCCACCTGCTGTCGGCGTTCTCCTCGCCGGGCTACTCGGCCGAGGTCATCCACTACTACCTGGCCCGTGGCCTGCGTGAGGTCGGACGAGGCGACTTCGTGCTGGCGCACGAGGAGGCCGACATGCAGCTGTTCCGGGTGCCGTTCGGCGAGCTGCTCGACGCGGTGCTGTCCGGCGCGGTCCGTGACGCGCCGGTCGCGCTCGCAGTGATGGCCGCGCAGGTGCGCGGGCTGGTGCCGGAGTAGGGTCACGGGCGGCCCGTCTCGACGAGATGGCGGGGTCTGTCGGGAGGAGAGAGCACGTGAAGGTCGGGGTCCCCAAGGAAGTCAAGAACCACGAGTATCGCGTGGCGATCACACCGATCGGGGTGCATGAGCTGACGGCCCATGGTCATCAGGTGGTGATCGAGCACAGCGCTGGGGTTGGTTCGGGTATCTCGGATGAGGAGTACGTCGCGGCCGGGGCGAAGATCCTGGACTCCGCGGACGAAGTGTGGGGCTCGGCGGAGATGGTGCTCAAGGTCAAGGAGCCGATCGCCGAGGAGTACCACCGGATGCGGGACGGGTTGACGTTGTTCACCTACCTGCACCTGGCCGCGGACAAGCCGCTGACCGAGGAGCTGCTCTCCCGCAAGGTCACCGGGATCGCCTATGAGACCGTGCAGCTGCCCTCGGGCGGGCTGCCGCTGCTCTACCCGATGTCGGAGGTGGCCGGCTGCCTGGCGCCGCAGGTGGGCGCGCACGCGCTGCTCAAGGCCCAGGGTGGCAGTGGGGTGCTGCTCGGCGGGATCGGTGGCGTCGCGAACGCCAAGGTGGTGATCATCGGCGCAGGTGTCTCTGGCCAGAACGCCGCGAACATCGCGCTCGGGATGGGCGCGGACGTCACCTTGTTGGACACCGACCTGGACAAGCTGCGGATGTCGTTCTGGCGCTACAACAACCGGGTGCACGGTCTGGCCTCGTCCAAGCTGGCGATCCAGGAGCAGGTGATGGCTGCGGACCTGGTGATCGGGGCGGTGCTGATCCCCGGTGCGGCGGCGCCGAAGCTGGTCTCCAACGACCTGGTCGCGCAGATGAAGCCCGGCTCGGTGCTGGTCGACATCGCGGTGGACCAGGGCGGCTGTTTCGAGGACACGCATCCGACCACGCACTCGGACCCGACGTACCCGATCCACGACACGATCTTCTACTGCGTGGCGAACATGCCGGGCGCGGTGCCGAACACGAGCACGTATGCGCTGACCAACGCGACCCTGCCCTACACGGTCGCACTGGCCGACAAGGGCTGGGCCCAGGCCTGCCGCGACGACCACAGCCTCGCCCTCGGCCTGAACACCCACGCCGGCCGGCTCACCAACGCCCCGGTCGGCGAAGCGGTGGGGATCGCGGCGGCCCCCCTGGAGGAGGCGTTGGCCTGAGCGACCTGGACCGGGCGGTCCGCACCTACCTCGACCATCTCTCGGTCGAGAAGGGGCTCGCGGCCAACACCCTCACCTCGTACCGGCGCGATCTGCGCCGCTACCTGCAGCACCTGGCGGAAGCCGGCATCGACGACCTCGGCTCGATCAAGGAGGAGACCGTCTCGGGCTTCCTGATGCGGCTGCGCGAAGGCGACACCGAGCACCCGCCGCTGAGCTCCACGTCCGCGGCCCGGACCGTGGTGGCGGTGCGCGGCTTCCACCGGTTCGCGGTGGCCGACGGGCTCACCGACCTCGACCCGGCCAGCGGGGTGAAGCCGCCCGCGCCCGCCAAGCGGCTGCCCAAGGCACTGCCGCTCTCCGACGTCGAGGCGATCCTCGAGGCGGCCGGCGCTCCCGGCACCACCCTGGCGCTCCGGGACCGGGCGCTCCTGGAGGTCCTCTACGGCACTGGCGCCCGGATCTCCGAGGCGGTCGGTCTCGACATCGACGACCTCGACGAGACCGACGGCACCGTGCTGCTGCGCGGCAAGGGTGGCAAGGAGCGGTTGGTGCCGATCGGCTCGTACGCGCGGGAGGCGGTCGCCGCCTACCTGGTGCGCGGCCGCCCCCAGCTGGCGTCGACCGGCAAGAGCGGTCCGGCACTGTTCCTCAACGCCCAGGGTGGCCGGCTGTCCCGGCAGTCCGCCTGGACCGTGCTGGTGAAGACCGCCGACCGGGCCGGGGTCACCCGTGACGTCTCTCCGCACACCCTGCGGCACTCCTTCGCCACCCACCTTCTCGACGGCGGCGCCGACGTACGCGTCGTACAGGAGCTGCTCGGTCACGCGTCGGTGACGACCACGCAGGTCTACACGCTGGTGACCGTCGACAACCTGCGCGAGGTCTTCGCGACCGCCCACCCGCGGGCTCGTGAGTGACGTAGACGAGGTCTACGAGCGCTTCACCGAGTGGGTGAGCGAACGAGGCCTCGAGCTCTACCCGCATCAGGACGAGGCGATCATCGAGATCCTCTCGGGCAACAACGTCATCCTGGGAACCCCCACCGGGTCCGGGAAGTCGCTGGTGGCGCTGGGCGCCCACCGGGCTGCGCTGGCCGACGACCGGGTGTCGTTCTACACCGCGCCGATCAAGGCGCTGGTCAGCGAGAAGTTCTTCGACCTGTGTGCCGTGCTCGGCGCCGACCAGGTCGGCATGCTCACCGGCGACGCGTCGGTGAACCCCGAGGCTCCGGTGATCTGCTGCACCGCCGAGGTGCTCGCCAACATCGCGCTCCGCGAGGGCTCCCGGGCCGACGTGGGTCTGGTGGTGATGGACGAGTTCCACTTCTACGCCGAGCCGGACCGTGGCTGGGCCTGGCAGGTGCCGCTGCTCGAGCTGCCGCAGGCGCAGTTCGTGCTGATGTCCGCCACGCTCGGCGACGTCAGCGACCTCGCCGCCGACATCAGCCGGCGCAACGGCCGGGACACCTCGGTGATCGTCGATGCCGAGCGGCCGGTGCCGCTGACTTTCACCTGGGCGCTCACGCCCGCTCGCCGAGACGCTGGAGGAGCTGGTCTCCACCCACCAGGCACCCGTGTACGTCGTGCACTTCACCCAGGCCGCGGCGGTCGAGCAGGCGACCAGCCTGCTCAACGCTCGCGGCATCGCCGCGGGCAGCGACGAGCTGCGGGACCGGCTGGCAGGCTTCCGCTTCGGGGCGGGGTTCGGCAAGACGCTCTCGAAGCTGCTGCGGCGAGGCATCGGCGTGCACCATGCCGGGATGCTGCCGCGCTACCGGAGACTCGTGGAGCAGCTCGCCCAGGCCGGCCTGCTGACGGTGATCTGTGGCACCGACACCCTGGGTGTCGGCATCAACGTGCCGATCCGGACGGTGCTGTTCACCGGCCTGGCGAAGTACGACGGCACCCGGCAGCGGATCCTGCGCACCCGCGAGTTCCTGCAGATCGCCGGCCGCGCCGGCCGGGCCGGGTTCGACACCGCGGGGTACGTCGTGGTGCAGGCGCCGGAGCACGTGATCGAGAACGAACGTGCCAAGGCCAAGGCGGCCGCCAAGAACGCCGCCAACCCGAAGAAGAAGAGCAAGGCGCAGCTGAAGAAGCCTCCCGATGGCACCGTCGTCTGGAGCGAGGAGACCTTCGAGAAGCTGATGGCCGGGGTGCCGGAGAAGCTGGTCTCGCGGATGCGGGTCGACAACTCCACGCTCATCAATGTGCTGTCTCGAGACGAGGACGCGTTCCCGGTCCTGCGTGGCCTTCTGCAGGACAACCACGAGGACCGCCGCAGCCAGCTCCGGCTGAGCCGGCGGGCGCTGCGGCTGGCGCGCAGCCTGGTCCACTCCGGGGTGCTGTCCCGGCTCGACCAGCCCGACGACCTCGGTCGCCGCTACGTCCTCACCGTCGACCTGCCCGAGGACTTCGCGCTGAACCAGCCACTGGCACACTTCGCGCTCGCCGCGCTCGAGGTGCTCGACCCGGAGTCACCCGACCACGCCCTCGACGTGGTCTCGGTGATCGAGGCGGTGCTGGAGGGCCCGCGGCAGGTGCTGTTCGCCCAGCAGCGGGTCGCGCGTGACCTTGCGATCGCCGAGATGAAGGCCGACGGGCTCGAGTACGACGAGCGGATGCGGCTCCTCGACGAGGTGACCTGGCCGCAGCCGCTGGCCGAGCTGCTCGAGGCGACGTACGAGATCTACCGGCAGTCGCACCCGTGGCTGACCGAGGACGCACTGGGCCCGAAGACGATCGTGCGAGAGATGTACGAGCAGGGGATGAGCTTCACCGACTTCGTCGGCCGCTACCAGCTGGCCCGGTCAGAGGGGCTGGTGCTGCGCTACCTGACCGACGCCTACCGGACCCTGCGGCAGACCGTGCCCGAGGAGTATCACGCCGGGGAGCTGGCCGACCTGGAGGAGTGGCTGGGGGAGACGATCCGACAGACCGACTCCTCGCTGCTCGACGAGTGGGAGGCGCTCAGCGACCCCGACCACGCCGCGCGCACCGTCACCGAGCACGAGCCGCCGACGACGCCGCGCCCGATCTCGCGGCAGGAGCGGCCGTTCAAGGTGATGGTGCGCAACGCGATGTGGCGCCGGGTCGAGCTGGTCGCCCGCGACGATCTCGACGGGCTGATGGCACTGGAGCGCGCCGCCGCCGACCGCACGGACCCGCCGCGGGAGGTGGCGATGACCCGGTCGACGTGGGACGCGGCGATCGAGGAGTACTACGCCGAGCACGACGACGTGCTGGCCGACGCGGACGCGCGCGGCCCCGACCTGCTCCGGATCGAGGCGGCGAACGGCACGCCGGTGGGGGCCGAGGAGGACGTGACCACGCGGCTCTGGAGGGTCACGCAGACGATCGCCGACCCAGCGGGCAACCGGGACTGGGTGATCGAGGCGATCGCCGACCTGGACGCCTCCGACGAGGCCGGCGAGCTGGTGCTGGCCACGGTGTCGATGCGCAACCTGGGGGACTGAGGCGCGCCTCCGTCCGCCGTTCGTCGTCCACAGAGCCGTGCACAGGCAGCACCTTGCCTGTGCACCCGAGCGCGCCGCATTGCACAGGTCCTCAACAGATTTCGGCCTAGCCTGGGGGTATCCCTCGAACCGCTTGTGCCCACCCCAGGTCGGACCTAGGTTCAACGGCGCGTCGCCACAATGTCGTCGTGTCGACATTGTGTAGTGGGGGGCATCGGCCCGACGTTTCGAGGAGCGGCATATGAACGACGGAGCATTCTCCGGATTCCGCAAGACCACCGCGCAGAGTGGCAGTGCCGCACCGGAGATGCCGCCCCTGGGCCCGATGCCCACTTCCCCACCTCCCGGAGCCCCGCCCATGTCCGAACCACTCCCTTTCACCGCCCCGGTCGTCGAGGACGAGCCCCCGCCTATCCCTGAGCCGGCGGGGCCGGACGGCGAGCCGGCCCTCGGGCCGACCGGCCGGCCGATGCCGGTGCTGCCCGACCCGAAGCCGGTCACCGAGCACGGCCCCGCGCGGGTGATCTCGATGTGCAACCAAAAGGGTGGGGTCGGCAAGACCACGACGACCATCAACCTCGGCGCCGCGCTGGCCGAGTTCGGGCGCAAGGTGCTGCTCGTCGACTTCGACCCCCAGGGCTCGCTGTCGGTGGGGCTGGGCCTGAACCCGCACGAGATGGACCTGACCATCTACAACCTGCTGATGCAGCGCGACATCACCGTCGAGGACGTGGTGGTCCCCTCCGGCGTGCCGGGCATGGACCTGCTGCCCTCCAACATCGACCTCTCCGCCGCCGAGGTGCAGCTGGTCCACGAGGTGGCTCGCGAGCAGACCCTGCAACGAGTGCTGGCGCCTGCGATCGAGAAGTACGACGTCATACTGATCGACTGCCAGCCCTCCCTGGGCCTGCTCACCGTCAACGCGCTGACCGCCTCCGACGGCGTGATCGTCCCGCTCGAGTGCGAGTACTTCGCGCTCCGCGGTGTGGCCCTGCTCAAGACCACGATCGACAAGGTGCAAGAGCGGCTCAACCCGCGGCTGCAGATCGACGGGGTGCTCGGCACGATGTTCGACGGCCGCACCCTGCACGGCCGCGAAGTGCTGGACCGGCTGGTCCATGCCTGGGGCGACAGCGTGTTCCACACGGTGATCCGCCGGACGGTGAAGTTCTCCGACTCGACGGTGGCCGGCGAGCCGATCACGTCGTACGCGTCGACCTCGGGGGGCGCGGACGCCTACCGCCAGCTCGCCAAGGAGGTGGCGGTCCGGTGCCTCGACGTGTGAACCTGCCGGCCGCGGACGACCTGTTCCGCCGGACCGGCGAGGACCAGGGTGCGCCCAAGGTCCGGGCGGTCCCGGACACTCCCGAGGCCGAGGGTGGGCCCACCCCGGGCGAGAAGCGCGGACCCAGCGGACGGGTCAAGCACGACGAGAAGATGACCGTCTACGTCACCTCCGACGAGCTGCTCGAGATCGAAGCCGCTCGTCTCGCCCTCCGCAGCGGGCCAGGGCTGGCCGTCGACCGAGGCCGGCTGGTGCGGGTGGCGATCTCGCTGGCCCTTGCCGACTTCGAGGAGAACGGCGAGGCCAGCGAGCTGGTCCGTAGACTCACCGCGGAATGACCATCATCGCCACCGCCGCCGACCCCCCCACCGAGGCGCCGGCCTTCGAGTTGCGGCTCGACAACTTCGAGGGCCCGTTCGACCTGCTGCTGAACCTGATCGCCAAGCACAAGCTGGACATCACCGAGGTCGCGCTGTCGAGGGTCACCGACGAGTTCATCGCGCACGTCAAGGCGGGCGGCGCCCACTGGGACCTCGAGCAGACCTCGTCGTTCCTGTTGGTCGCCTCGACGCTGCTCGACCTCAAGGCAGCGCGACTGCTGCCCCAGGGCGACGTCGAGGACGAGGACGACCTCGAGCTCCTCGAGGCCCGCGACCTGCTGTTCGCGCGGCTGATGCAGTACAAGGCGTTCAAGCAGGTTGCCGGCGTGCTGGCCGTGCGGCTGGCCGACGAGGCGAAGCGGCACCCGCGGCTGGTCGGACTCGAGGAGCGGTACGCCGGGCTGCTGCCCGAGGTGCTGATCGGCATCGGGCTGGACCAGTTCGCGCTCATCGCCGCGAAGACGCTGGAGCCGAAGCCCGAGGCCGAGCTGTCCCTCCAGCACCTGCACGTCGCGCGGGTGAGCGTGCGGGAGCAGGCGGCGCTGGTGGTGGAGCGGCTGCGGCGCAGCGGCACGATGACGTTCCGGGCCCTCTGCGGTGACTCGCCGGACACGCTGACCACGGTCGCGCGGTTCCTCTCGCTGCTCGAGCTGTTCCGCGAGGGCGCGGTGGCCTTCGAGCAGGCCGCTGCGCTGAGCGAGCTGACCATTCGCTGGACCGGCACCGACGACGCGTCCGCCGAGGACCTGGTGACCGACGAGTTCGAGGGAGCGCCTCCCGAGGCCGCCCCCGCCGAAGAGGAGACGACATGACCCAGGACCAGCTCGACGTACCCGTCGCTGATCTCCGGCCCGCCCTCGAGGCGGTGCTGATGGTGGCCGACGAGCCGCTCGACGACCTGAGCCTGGCGACTGCGGTGGGCTACCCGGCCGACCAGGTCGCGACCGCCCTGGGGGAGCTGGCGACCGAGTACACCGAGCAGGGCCGCGGGTTCGAGCTGCGCAACGTGGCCGGTGGCTGGCGGTTCTACACCCGTGAGGAGTACGCCGCCGTGGTGGAGGGGTTCGTCCTCGACGGTCAGCAGGCTCGGCTCACCCAGGCCGCGCTGGAGACCCTCGCCGTGGTGGCCTACAAGCAGCCGGTCTCGCGAGCCAGGATCTCCGCGATCCGAGGCGTGAACGTCGACGGCGTGATCCGCACCCTCCTCACCCGTGGCCTGGTCGAGGAGGCCGGCCACGACGGTGAGCACGGCGCCACGCTCTACCGCACCACCGGCTTCTTCCTGGAGCGGATCGGGGTGACCTCGATCGACGAGCTGCCCGAGCTGGCGCCGTACCTCCCGGACATGGACGACCTGGAGGACGACCTCGCGAACCTGGCCGGCACCTCCGACACCAATGACGCGTGAGGTCGCGACCGACGACGATGGGCTGATCCGGCTGCAGAAGCTGCTCGCCCAGTCGGGGGTGGCCTCCCGGCGGCGGTGCGAGGAGCTGATGCTCGCCGGTGAGGTGGAGGTCGACGGCGAGGTCGTGACTCGGCTCGGCACCAAGGTGGACCCGCGCACCGCGCTGATCCGGGTCTCGGGGAAGCGGCTGCCGCAGGTCTCCGACCACGTCTACCTGGTCCTCAACAAGCCGCGCGGGGTGGTGTCCACGATGGCCGACCCCGAGGGGCGGCCGACCATCTCGGACCTGGTCGCCGACCGGCCGGAGCGGCTGTTCCACGTGGGCCGGCTGGACACCGACACCACTGGGCTTCTGCTGCTCACCAACGACGGGGACTTCGCGCACCGGATGGCGCACCCGTCGTACGAGGTCGACAAGACCTACGTGGCCGAGGTCGACGGCGAGGTCTACAAGCGGACCCTGAAGCGGCTGCTCGAGGGGGTCGAGCTCGACGACGGCCCGGTGACGGTGTCCCGCGCCAAGCTGGTCGCCGGCGCGGCTGACAAGTCGATCGTGGAGCTGGTGATCCACGAGGGCCGCAACCGGATCGTGCGGCGCCTGCTCGACGAGGTCGGCCATCCCGTACGCCGGCTCACCCGCACCCATTTCGGGCCCGTGACCCTTGGGTCGCTGAAGGTCGGGGAGACCCGCGAGCTCACACTCGACGAGCTCGGCGAGCTGCTCGAGGCGGCCTCCCTGTAGCACTAGACAGGCATAACGATCGGGGCTTCAGGGCGTTGATCAGGGCATGACGGTCGTGTTCCTCGTCGCACTGGTGGCCCTGACCTCTCCGTTGCTGGTGTTCACCGCCGATCGCGCCCGAGATCGGCGGATCCGGCGGGTGATCCGGGATCCCGGGCTGGCGAACCTGGGCGACATCGCGCGGCTGCTCGACCGGTCCGGGGTGCCGCACGACAAGGCGCGGCGAGCGCTGGACCGGGCCGGGGAGCTCGGCGTCTCGCCGCAGACCATGTGGGTGTGGTCCAGGCGTTTCGGCGCCGACGGCCTGGCCACGGCGATCACGGCCGGACTCGGTCACGGAGAGCTGCTCGGGCACCTGATCGACGGCACCTCCCCGGACTTCCGCGACCTGCGGGTTCTGGCCGACCTGAGGTTCTGAGGCCACCGCGTACCGTGGCCCCATGGTCCGGCTCGGCCCGCAGCCCGTCCCCGAGCTGCTGCGTCCGTACGTCGACGCGCTGGTCGCGTACGACGTCGAGCTGGGCGGACCCGGCGTGCACCGCGGACTGCCGAGCACCTCGCTGACGTTCGTGCTGCCGCTGGATGCGCCGCTCGAGGTGAGCTGGGCGGCGGACCCGGCATCGCGCCGGGCCAGCTGGTCGAGCGTCTCCGGACTGCATGCGGCGCCGGCGGCGATCCACCACGACGGCCACCAGACCGGCATCCAGCTCGCGCTCACCGTGGCCGGCGCCCGGGCCCTGCTCGGACTCCCGGCGGCCGACCTCTCGGGTGAGCTGACCAACCTCGAGGAGGCTGTTCCTCGCCTTGCGGACCTGCCGGAGCGGCTGCTCGCACTCGCGGACTGGGAGGCCCGGATCGCGCTGGTCTGGTCGGTGCTCGGCGAAGCCCTTCGGCGCATCGACGCCGCCGACCCGCGCGCCGAGGTCGGACAGGCGCTGGCCCGGCTGACCCGCGGCGTCGGCGTGGCCGAGGTCGCCGACGAGGTCGGCTACAGCCGCCGTCACCTCGGCGGGCTGCTGCGTGCCGAGGTCGGGCTCACCCCGAAGGAGTACCAGCGGGTGGCCCGGTTCGAGCAGAGCCGGGCACTGCTGATGGCCGCCGCGGCCGCCGGGCGGGTGTCTCTGGCCGACGTGGCCGCAGGGGCCGGATACTCCGACCAGGCGCACCTCGCCCGGGAGTGGGTGCGGCTCGCCGGCTGCCCGCCGTCCACGTGGATGGCAGAGGAGCTCCCGTTCGTTCAAGCCGTGGACCCCGAGGCCGGGGGAGGGTGAGGCCATGACCATCGGACTCTGGCAGACACTGACCTTCACCGACGCCGACGCGGGCCTCGCCTGGCTCAAGGCGATCGGATTCACCGAGAAGGAGATCCACCGCGACGCCGACGACCCGACGGTCGTCGTGCACGCCGAGATGCTGTGGCCGGCCGGGGGAGGCGTGATGTTCGGCAGCCACCGGCCCAACCCCGACTGGCCGACCCAGCCGGGCCACGCCGCGGCGTACCTCGTGACCGACGACGTCGACGGCGTCTTCCACGCCGCACTGGACGCGGGGGCCAAGCCGCTCCGTGAGCCGCGCGAGGAGGACTACGGCGGCCGCGGTGCGACTGTGACCGACCCCGAGGGCAACCTCTGGTCGTTCGGCTCCTACGCACCCGCCTGAGAGCGGGAGCGCGCGACCAGCTCGTCCAGCGCAGCGACCATGCCGTCGGTCACGACGTGCAGGTCCGACCAGTGCTCGCGGCAGCCGAGAGCCGCCACGTGCACGGCGTCCTGGTAGCTCCACACGGTGATGTTCAGGCCGACACCCTCGACGACCGGGCCGACGGAATAGAACGCCGCGAGCTCGGCACCGGCGATGTAGAGCGGGTCCCGCGGCCCCGGGACGTTCGAGACCACCAGGTTGATCGGCGGGTTGTGCCGGTTGGCCAGCGCGAGCCGTGAGTACTGCCGCATGAACCAGGCGTACGGCTTCGGCGGGAACAGCTCGCTCCAGTCGGCCAGCATGTCGGTGCCGAGCAGCGTGTGGAACCGCTTGGCTGCGGCGGTGACCTCGTGGATCGCCGAGAGCCGCTCGACCGGGTCCGCGAGGTCGGTGCGCAGCGACGTGAACAGGTTGGACACCTTGTTGCCGTAGAGCCGGACGTCGCCGGCCGCGTCGGACGAGACCGGTACGCCGGCCACCAGCGCCTTCGTGGGCAGCCGATCGATCTCGCTGAGGTGCCGGCGCAGCGACTCGGCGACCAGCCCCAGCACCACGTCGTTGACGGTGATCCCGCGGTGGGCCGCGCGGACCGCGCGGATGTCGTCGAACCGCAGGTCTGCGGTGGCGAACCGCCGGTGCGGCGTGAGCGCTCCGTTGAACGGCGTACGCGGGGTGTCCATGATCGGCCGCGGCGGGGAGAGCTCGTCCTCCCGGCGCTGCCGCGAGACCGCGCGCAGCCCGGTGAACGTCCGGCCCGGCAGCCGCCGCAGCAGCCGGAAGTTGGGCCGGGCGTCGCGCAGCGCGTCGAGCATCAGCCGCCACGGCGACGGCACCGGCTCGGGGCGCCACCGACGGATGGGCGGGGGCGGGTCGACGGAGTCCGCCTCGGTCTCGAAGACGTTCGCCAGCAGGGCCGCCGCCGCGACGCCATCGGCGAGGGCGTGGTGCATCTTGACGAGGAAGCCGACCCGCCGGCCGCTCGGTGGCGCGCCGGCCGGGTCGTCGAGGTCGTCGGCGAGCCCCTCGAGGATCCAGCACTCCCAGAGCGGACGGCGGCGGTCGAGCTGCCAGGAGGCGATCTCGCCGACCAGGTCGTCCATCTCCAGCCGGCCGCCGGGGGCGGGAACGCCGACGCGGCGGACGTGCGCGTCGAGGTCGAAGTCCGGGTCCTCGATCCAGACCGGGTGGTGCAGGCCGAGCGGCACCTCGACCAGCCGGCGTCTGAACGGCGGCAGCAGGTGCAGCCGTCGCTCAAGCTCGTGCCGGAGCCGGTCGACGGTGAAGCCGCCGGCCACCCCGGAAACGTCGAGGACGGTGTACTTCAGGGTGTGCATGTGCAAGGAGGACGTCTCGTTGTAGACGAAGCTCGCGTCCAGGCCGCTGAGTCGTTCCACCCCACACCTCCTGCGTCCCGCGGATCGTCCCAGACACTAGTGTCAGTGGGTCAGGACGCCATTGACGAAGGAGTGTGGTCGTGTCCGTGAGAGCGGTCCGTGGGGCGACCCAGCTCGAGGACGACAGCCGCGACCACATGCTCGAGCGGGTCGCGGAGATGGTCACCGACGTGATGGAGGCCAACGGGCTCGACGTCGACGACTTCATCTCGGTGATCTTCACCGCGACGTCCGACCTGGTGTCCGAGTTCCCGGCGTACGCCGCCCGCCGGCTCGGTTTCGGCGACGTCCCGCTGATCTGCGCTCGCGAGCTGGAGATCGAGGGGTCGATGCCGCGGGTGGTCCGGATGATGGCGCACGTCGAGACAGACCTGCCCCGCGCGGACGTCACCCACGTCTACCTGCACGGCGCCGCCGCGCTGCGCAAGGACCTCACCCGCGTGAGATCCGTGCCGGATGAATAGCGAGCTGACCGGCCCGGTCGAGATCGTCGGCACCGGGCTGATCGGGACCTCGATCGGGCTGGCCTGCCGCCGGGCCGGGCTCGAGGTGCTGCTGACCGACGCCGCCGAGGACCACGTCCGCACCGCCAGCGGGCTCGGCGCCGGCCGCCCCAAGGCGCCGGGGGACCGGCCGCAGTTAGTGGTGGTCGCCGTACCCCCCGACCACCTGGCCGAGGAGATCACCGTTGCCCTGACCGGTGGCGCGGCGGTGGTCACCGACGTCGGCAGCGTGAAGTCGGGACCCCTGGCCGCGGTGGCGGGGCTGCCCGGCGTGGAGCGGTACGTCGGGGGCCACCCGATGGCCGGGAGCGAGCGGTCGGGTCCGTTGGCGGCCAGCGCCGCTTTGTTCGACGGGCGCCCCTGGGCGGTCACGCCCCACGACGCGGCCGGTCCTGCTGCGGTGGCGCTGGTCGAGGCGCTGGCCGAGCTGTGCGGCGCGGTGCCGGTGCGGCTGAGCCCCGAGGAGCACGACCAGGCGGTCGCGCGGACCTCCCACCTGCCGCACCTGCTCGCCGCCCTCGCGGCCGGGGCGCTCGCTGACGCTCCTGCCGAGCATCTCGCGCTGTCCGGTCAGGGAGTTCGCGACGTGACGCGGGTGGCTGCCGGCGACCCCGTGCTGTACGGACAGATCGTCGCCGCCAACGCCCCCGCCGTGGGCGAGCTGCTGGCGGAGCTGCGGGACCGCCTGGACAGGGCGATCGCGGCCCTGGCCGGTGGCGACCGGAGCGCGCTGGAGGCGCTGCTGAGGCTCGGGGTGGACGGCACGCTCGCGATCCCCGGGAAGCACGGCGGCCCGGTCCGGCCGACCGGGGCGGTGTACGTCGCCGTGCCCGACCATCCGGGCGAGCTGGCCCGCCTGTTCGCGGACGCCGGCGAGATCGGCGTGAACATCGAGGACGTCCGGATCGACCACGATCCGGGCCGTCCCGTCGGCCTCGTCGAGCTGACGGTCGAGGAGGGCCGCGCAGACCACCTGCTGGACGCTCTCGAATCTCGGGGTTGGGTAACCCACAGGTAGGCTGCCCGGTCGTGAGTGAAGCGGTACGCACCGGCATCGTGGTGGCCGTCGACGGCACCTCGGGCTCGGGCAAGTCGAGCACCTGCCGGGGTGTCGCGATCCGGCTCGGACTGCGCTACCTCGACACCGGCGCCCAGTTCCGCGCGGTCACCTGGTGGCTGCTGCGGCAAGGCGTCGACGTCCATGACCAGGCGGCGGTTGCGGCACGCGTGGCCGAGCCGCGCATCGAGGCCGGCACGGACCCCGCGGCCCCCACCATCCACGTCGACGGCGACGATGTCGCGGTGGCGATCCGCACCGACGAGGTCAATGCGGCGGTCTCACCGGTGAGCACGGTCCCCGAGGTGCGGTCCCGCCTGCTGGGCCTGCAGCGGGAGATCATCGGAGCGGGCGGCATCGTGGTCGAGGGCCGCGACATCGGCTCCGTGGTCTGCCCCGACGCAGAGGTGAAGGTCTTCCTGACCGCCGACCCCGGCGCCCGCGCCGCACGCCGGGCCGCCGAGGAAGGCGGCTCCGACCTGACCCAGACCGAGCAGTCGCTGCGCGACCGGGACCGGATCGACTCCGGACGCACCGCTGCCCCGCTGGTGATGCCCGACGGTGCCGTGCACGTCGACACCACGGCGTACACCCTGGAGGAGGTCATCGACCTCGTCGCGGGCCTGGCACAGCGGGTGCCGTCATGAGCGTGCACCTCGAGCGGCCGCGCACCGACGGCGTCGCGTTCCCGCACCGGTTCCTGCTCTACAAGCTCCGGCCCCTGGGGCGGTTCGTGATCCGCCGGCGGTTCCGGATCACGATGCACGGCACCGACCGGGTCCCGCGCACCGGCCCGGTGATCTTTGCTTCCAACCACACCGGCGTCATCGACGGGCCGCTGCTCGCGATCTTCTCCCCCCGGCCGGCGCATGCGCTGACCAAGGTGGAGATGTTCAAGGGCAAGATGGGCCTCTTCCTGACCTGGGTCGGCCAGATCAAGCTGGACCGGTTCAACACCGACCCCGCCGCCGTGCGCGAGAGCCTCCGGGTTCTCCGCGACGGGGGAGCGGTCGGCATCTTCCCCGAGGGCTCGCGCGGCGCCGGCGACCTCGAGCTGTTCCACCGCGGGGCCGCCTACCTGGCGATGGTCACCGGCGCGCCGATCGTGCCGGTGATCATGCTCGGCACCCGCGAGCCCGGCGGGCACACCGAGTCGCTGCCGGCCCGCGGCAGCCGGATCGAGATCATGTACGGCGAGCCGGTGCATGTGGACACCTCGCCCTGGCCGCGCACCAAGCAGGCCGTTGGGGATGCCTCCCGCATGCTCCGGGAGCGGATGCTGGCCGACCTCGACGACGCGCTGGCCAGCACCGGCCTCACCATGCCCGGGCCGATGCCCTCGGGCGAGCGCGAGCCCGATCCCGGCGGCGGAGTAACGGAGAAGTCAGCATGACGGAGTACGCGATGGAGACCGAGGCCACCGGACCGGTTCCGGTGCTGGCCGTGGTCGGCCGCCCCAACGTCGGCAAGTCCACGCTGGTCAACCGGATCCTCGGCCGCCGCGAGGCGGTCGTCGAGGACGTGCCCGGCGTGACCCGCGACCGGGTGTCCTACGACGCGCTGTGGAACGGCCGCGCCTTCACGGTCGTCGACACCGGCGGCTGGGACCCCGACGCCCGCGGCCTGGCCGAGCGGATCCGGGCCCAGGCGGAGGTCGCGGTCTCGCTGGCCGACGCGGTGCTGTTCGTCGTGGACGCCACGGTGGGCATCACCGACCCCGACGAGGCCGTGGTCAAGGTGCTCCGCCGGTCCGGCAAGCCGGTGGTCCTTGCGGCCAACAAGGTCGACGACCAGCGGATCGAGACCGAGGCGCACGGGCTGTGGAACCTCGGCCTCGGCGAGCCGCACCCCGTGTCCGCGCTGCACGGCCGGGGCTCGGGCGACCTGCTGGACGCCGTACTCGCGGCCCTGCCGGAACCACCGCCCGAGCGGGACGCGGAGGTCGGCGGGCCGCGGCGGGTCGCGATCGTCGGCAAGCCCAACGTCGGCAAGTCCTCGCTGCTCAACAAGCTCGCGGGGGAGGAGCGGGTCGTCGTCGACAACGTCGCCGGGACCACCGTCGACCCGGTCGACGAGCTCATCGAGCTGGGCGGCAAGACCTGGCGGTTCATCGACACCGCCGGCATCCGGAAGCGGGTGAAGGAGGCCTCCGGGCACGAGTACTACGCGTCGCTGCGCACCAGCACCGCGATCGACCGGGCCGAGGTGGCGGTGCTGGTCGTCGACGGTGGGGAGTCGCTCTCCGAGCAGGATCAGCGGATCATCCAGACCGTCCGGGACGCCGGCCGGGCGCTGGTGATCGCGTTCAACAAGTGGGACCTGGTCGACGAGGAACGGCGCTACTACCTCCAGCGGGAGATCGAGCGCGACCTGGTGCAGGTGCAGTGGGCGCCCCGGGTCAACATCACCGCGAAGACAGGCTGGCACATCGATCGGCTGGTGCCGGCCGTCGAGCGCGCGCTCGAGGGGTGGGAGACCCGGATCTCGACGGGCTCGCTCAACGCGTTCCTGGGCCGGCTGGTCGCCGAGCACCCCCACCCGGTGCGGGGCGGGAAGCAGCCGAAGATCATGTTCGGCACCCAGGCCGGCACCGCGCCGCCGGTGTTCGTGCTGTTCACCAGCGGGAAGCTGGAGGCGTCGTACGAGCGCTACATCGAGCGGCGGCTGCGCGAGGAGTTCGGCTTCATCGGTACGCCGATCCTGCTGCAGCAGCGGGTGCGCGAGAAGCGCAGGCGCTAGCCAGGTACGTTGACGGCGATGCGCCCGCTGCTCGCCGCCCTGATCCTGGTCGCTGCCCTCGGTCTGACCGCTTGCTCCGATGACGGCGAGCCGTCGGGGGCGCCGTCCCCGACTGAGTCCGAGTCCGTCGAAGAGTCCCCGACGGAGACTCCCGTGAGCGAGCTCCCACCCGCTCGTGACGCCTGCGAAGTGCTCGACCCGGCGGCCGTCGGCCAGATCCTCGGTGTGGCGGTGGAGCCGGTAGTCGCGGACCAGGGCTGCCGGTTCGCGAGCCCCGACGACCCGGCCACCACCTCCCTCGGGATCAGCCAGGGCGAGCTCGCGGCGATCGGGGGGATCGACGGCGCCAAGGCCGGCATCGGCACGGTCGTCGAGGGTGAGGTCGAGGACCTGCCCGGCGTCGGTGACGCGGCGTTCGTGATCGTCGGGCCCACGTTCGGCGGGACCACGCCGACGGGCGGGGGAGCGGTGGCCCTGGGCAGCTCGCTCGTACAGATCACCGTCATTCCGGGCCCCGACGCGACCGACGAGGACGTGCGGCGGACTACGGTGGACGTCCTGACGTTGATCGCGGAGCAAGCCAGTGCCCCGAGCGGGAGATAGCGTTACGTTTGGCGTGCTCAGGGTGTGTGCATCGCAAGGCGGCGGAGCGCCGGACTGGCAGCGTCAATTCAAGCGATCGCCAACGCAGCGAGGTGCGTGCCATGTGTGCGCGAAGCGCACGCTATTTCTCGATCGGGGCACATGGAGGGACTAGCTGTGCGGAGTGTCGTGGTGGGAGCCATCGTGCTCGCTGTGGGAGCAACCGGGGGTGTGGCCGGATCTACGAGCGCCGATCCGCCGCAGAAGCCGATCGCCGGTACGTCGTGCTCGGAGTTCCCGGCCGACAACTGGTGGCATGCCGATATCAGTGATCTGCCCGTGCACCGGCGCAGCCGGCAGTGGCTCTCCCACATGTCCACCGGCAACGACCTGCACCCCGACTTCGGACCGTCGTACGGCGACGGACCCAACTACGGCATCCCGATCACCGTCGTGGGGTCCGGGCACAAGAAGGTGCGGGTGCGCTTCGGGTACGCCTCCGAGAGCGACAAGGTGCGCTACCCGCTCGGCAAGGACACCCGGATCGAGGGCGGTCGCCGTTCGTCCGGTGACCGGCACGCGATCGTCGTCGACAAGGGGCGCTGCCGGCTCTACGAGACCTTCGCCACCCGGGTCCGCAACGGGCGGTGGCAGGCAGGTTCCGGCGCGGTGTGGTCACTGCGCGGCAACAAGCTGCGTCCTGACGGCTGGACCTCCGCCGACGCGGCCGGGCTGCCGATCCTCGCCGGGCTGCTGCGCTGGAACGAGGTACGCGACAACAAGATCGACCACGCGATCCGGTTCACCACCGACGTCACCAGCCGCCACCACCTGTGGCCGGCCCGCCACGACGCCGGCTCGACGAACAGCCTGGCCTACCCGCCGATGGGCGCCCGGTTCCGGCTGAAGGGCTCCTACTCCGCCGCGAGCCTGTCGCCGAAGGCGCGGATCGTGGTCCGCGCGATGAAGAAGTACGGCCTGGTCCTGGCCGACAACGGGTCTCCGTGGTTCTTCCAGGGCGAGCAGCACGGCAAGTGGCCGGATCGGCTGATCGAGGATCTCAAGACCATCCCGGCCTCCGCCTTCGTCGCCGTCGACACCTCGTCGCTGAAGGTGTCCAACAACAGCGCCGAGGTGCGGTGATCCCGATTCCGGTCGGCCGCCCCTGCTGCGATAGTGTTCACGCGCCGTAAGGCATTCGGGCTGTGGCGCAGCTTGGTAGCGCACTTGACTGGGGGTCAAGGGGTCGCAGGTTCAAATCCTGTCAGCCCGACCGAAGAAGTTGAGCGAGGAACCGCCCCACCCCCGCAACGGTGGAATGGGGCGGCCTCCCGGAGTAGACGATCGGCTCTCTCGGGGGGACACCAGAGTCGATCTCCGGACTTAGAAGCATTCTCCTCGACTGAGGTCACGTCGAGCCCCAAATTGGAGAAAACCCGCCCCATCACGCGCATCGGCGGCGCCGATCGAGTCGCCCGTTCGGTGGGCGCTTCATCCCATCCGGGTGAGGTCCGTCGCGCCTGCGCACACCTACGTTCGTCGTGGGACTACCTGAAGGCGGGAATCGGCTGTGGGACTGTTGCGTGGACGACGAGATGACGCGGACGTACGCCGATTCCAGATGAAGCAGAAGCTGGCGTCGATCGGCGACGACTTCTGGATCGAGGATGAGGAGGGCAACCGCGCCTACCGAGTGGACGGCAAGAAGGTCAGGGTCCGGGAGACGTTCATCCTCGAGGACGCCTCCGGTCGCGAGGTCGCGAAGATCCAGGAGCGTAAGCTCAGCGTGCGCGACAAGATCGTGATCGAGCGGGACGACCAGAACGTCGCGACCGTTCACAAGGCGCTCGTGGGCATCCGCGACCGCTTCGCGATCGACCTCGAGCACGGGGAGGACCTCAAGGCGCACGGCAATATCGTCGACCACGAGTACGAGATCGAACGGGACGGCGACACGATCGCCACCATCTCGAAACGCTGGTTCCGCGTCCGCGACACCTACGGCGTGGAGATCCGGGAAGGCGAGGACGTGGCCCTCCTGCTCGCAGCCGTCGTCGCCCTCGAGTCGTTGACAGATCGGGGCTGACGACACGACGCGTCCTTGAGTGTCTTCTGGGCTCCGGGGCCGTGGCACAGTGGGAGCCCACAGGTTGCCCCAGACCTCGGCAACGTCAGGATTCATGAGTCCAGGCGGTTGCGCATGCAGAAAGAGTCACTGACGGCACTGGTCCGACACCACCTGGAGACGGCCTCGACCGCGTCCAGCGGGCGCAGCGCCCACACGATCTATGGGGGTCACGAGCGCTCGCTCCGTCAGACCCTGATTGCGCTCCGCGCCGGCTCGAACCTGAACGAGCACGAGAACCCCGGCGAGGCAACCGTTCAGGTCCTGCACGGCCGCGTCACCCTTGTCGCGGGTGACACCAAGTGGAACGGCTCACCCGGCGATCTCATGACCATCCCCGAGTCCCGCCACGCCCTCGAGGCCGTCGAGGACTCGGTGGTGCTGCTGACCGTGGCTATGCGGAGCTGATGGCTCATGCCACACGAGTCCCGCCCCTTCACCCACTTCGGGTGAGCCAAGGAGGGGGCTCCCGGGAAAGGCTGTGAGCGCTGACACCCGGTGAGGGAGGCGAGGCGTGGACGACCCACAGTGGAGCAGCAAGCAGATCGTTCGCTTGATCGCCGACGGCACGGGACGGTCGGAGGAGGAGCTCAAGTTCCTCGTCGCCTCGACGGCTGTCACCGGTGTGCTCGCCGGAGCGGCGGCTGTCTACGTCGGTGTCGTGCGCCTGCGCGAGTTCCTCAGGGAGGGCTAGTCCCCTCGTCGCTCAGCCGTCAGCTCTGACGAGAAGAACTCGAGCGCGGCCTTGGTCTTGGTCTGCTGGTGGCCCGACAGATCGATGCCCTTCCCTTGGAGGAACTGACGGATCTCGAGCGCGACGTCCAGCCCCTCGTCGGGCCGGCACTTCGTGGAGAGCTCGAGAATGCGGGACCCGTCCGGGTAGAGCCACATCTCGACCACGATCCTGCGGGAGAACGTCTTCTTCGGGAGCTTCAGCTTGAGCACGAAGATGGGGCCGAGTATCGACAGGTCGTCGATCGTGAGTCCGCTGGGCGCGTGTGCCGCGAAGTACCGCCGCTGCCCCTTGGAGTACATCTTGCTCAGCGGCTTGTCGCCGGACACCGATCGACGTACGGCATTGCCCGACAGCGTGCCTTTCAGCGAGGCCGAGCACACGTATCCACCCGGCATCGCGTCGACCTCGACGCCGAATCCTGGCGTGCTCCGGAGGTCGGCCGACACGTCTCCGGGGGCGACCGGCCGCAGCTTCACCACGGTGTCGGCGTCGCGGCCCTGGACCCGCCGGGCCCGCAGGACGACACCTGCCTCGTTGAGCGCCAGCTCGGGGGTGTCGAAGAAGAAGACCTGCCGGATCTGAGCGTCGAGCGGGTCGACGCCGAGGGCAGCTAGCGCAGAGCGTTGTGCACCCTCTGGCACGGTCAGCTTCAGCTCCATGCTGTCGACGTCCTTGAGGATCTCCAGCAGCTGGGCCAGCTCATCGCCGGCCAGCCGTGGAGCGCGGTCAGTCGTCATGTGCTGATCCTGCTGACCGCCGCAGGAAACGGCGTCATCCACAGCGGGTGATACGACAACTTCCCGCGAGAGCCATGCTCGTCGGGTGCAGGAGCAGGCTCCCCGGAGGGCGGTACGGCGTGGACGCTGATGAGGCATCCGCCCGTGCCGGAGTGGCGGCCGCGGCGTCGGGCGCCGTACTGCTGACCCTGGCATCGGGGCAGTTCGTGATGGCCCTGGACAGCTCGGTGATGAACGTGTCCATCTCGACCGTGGCGGAGGACCTGGGCACGACCGTGACGGGCATCCAGTCCGCGATCACCCTGTACACGCTGGTGATGGCGTCGCTGATGATCACCGGCGGGAAGGTCGGCCAGATCATCGGCCGCAAGCGGGCGTTCTCGCTGGGCTGCGTGATCTACGGAGCGGGCTCGTTCACCACCTCCTTGGCGCCGAACCTGACGGTGCTCTTCATCGGCTGGTCGATCCTCGAGGGGATCGGGGCCGCGCTGATCCTGCCCGCAATCGTGGCGCTGGTGGCCTCCAACTACGGGCGGGCAGACCGGCCACGTGCCTACGGACTCGTGGCGGCGGCCGGCGCCAGCGCGGTCGCGATCGGGCCACTGATCGGCGGCATCCTGACGACGTACGCGTCATGGCGGTGGGTGTTCGCCGGCGAGGTCTTGATCGTGGTGATGATCCTGGTGCTGGCCCGCCGGATGGCCGACGCCCCCGCCGACCGCACCGTCCGTCTGGACTTCGTCGGCACCATCCTTTCGGCCCTGGGGCTGGGGCTGATCGTCTTCGGGATCATCCGGGCCGGGATCTGGGGACTGGTCAACCCCAAGCCAGGAGCGCCGAGCTGGATGGGACTCTCGCCGGTGCCGTGGCTGATCCTCGGCGGTGGCGTGGTGCTCTACGGGTTCGTGGAGTGGGAACGTCGTCGTCAGGCCGGCGGGCATGACGTGCTGCTCGACCCGGGATTGTTCAGCAACCGGCTGCTGCGAGGCGGCCTGGTGTCGTTCGGCTTCCAGTACCTCCTGATGAACGGCGTGTTCTTCGTGGTCCCGCTGTTCCTCTCGGTCTCACTGGGACTCTCTGCCGTCGACACCGGCCTGCGGATCCTGCCGCTGTCCCTGACCCTGCTCGCGGCTGCCGTGGGGATCCCGAAGCTGTTCCCCCACGCCTCACCCCAGCGGGTCGTCCGCGGCGGGTTCGTCCTGCTCTTCGTGGGCATCGTGGTGCTCGTCGCGTCCTTGGACATCGGGGTCGGGGCCGAGGTGGTCACCTGGCCCTTGCTCCTGGCAGGGCTGGGACTCGGGGCACTGGCCTCGCAGCTCGGGAGCGTGACCGTCTCGTCGGTGCCTGACGAGAAGAGCGCCGAGGTGGGTGGGCTGCAGAACTCCGTGACCTTCCTGGGGGCCTCGATCGGCACCGCGGTGGCCGGCGCCGTGCTGATCTCTGCGCTCAGTACGTCGTTCTTCGCCGGGATCCAGGACAACGAGGCGATCCCTGAGGAACTGTCGTCGAGCGCAGAGGTCGAGCTGGGCGGGGGGATCCCGTTCATCCCGGATGACCAGCTGAACGAGGCGCTGGCCGATGTCGGCGTGACCGGTGAGGTCGCGGAGGCGGTGGTCGAGGAGAACGAGGCGGCCCGCCTGGGCGGTCTCAAGGCGGCGTTGTCGGTCCTGGCACTGATGGCGCTCCTCGCGCTGTTCCTGACGCGCAGTCTCCCCGTGCGGCAGCCCAGCGACGAGCGACTCGAGACCACAGGTGACAGCCCAGTCCTGGGAAAATTGGAATGAGACAAAGGAGAGAGCGATGACAGAAGACTCGACACCTGCAACTTCCGGTGACGCTGTGGTTGCGAGTGTGAGCGATGGGGCGTACGCACTCGTTGTCGCAGACTTCACGGATACCGAAGCCGCGTGGTCTGCCTACGAGGACCTGAAGGCCGTCGAGGACGGCCGCACGGTCGAGATCGAGGGTGTCGTCGTGGTCAAGCGCGACACCGACGGCAAGCTGGAGATCCAGAAGGCCACGGACCACAGCACGCGTTCCGGACTCAGGTGGGGGCTCGTCGGTGGCATCGCCCTCGGCGTCATCTTCCCGCCCTCGATCCTGGGCAGCGCGGCCGCGCTGGGTGCGGCCGGGGCAGCAACCGGCAAGGTGCGCCAGCTGCGCAACCGCAGTGAGCTGGCCGACGAGCTGAAGGACGCCGTCGCCCCGGGCCACTCGGGCATCGTTGCGCTGGTCTCGGATCCCGGTGCGGTGAAGATCCGGGAGGCGCTCGCCAAGGCCGACGCCGTCGTTGCGCGAGCGATCGACGACGTGGCCGCCGAGGACATCAAGGCCGCAGCCAAGGAGGCCGACGACGCGGACAAGTCCACCGAGTCCTAGGCGGCGGAGATCCTGTCTGCCGCTTCGGTGAGCGCCGCGAGCAGCGCGGCGGTCGCCGGAGGGTCGGGCGGGTCGCCGTACGCCGCGGCGTAGATCTGTCTCGGTGGTACGTCGAGCCGGGTGGCCGTGATCTCCGGGTGCCGGTGGGCCTGGAGCGCCAGCCCGGGGATGGTAGTGACCCCCATGCCGGCGGCCACCAGGCTCTGCATGACCACCATGTCGTCGGTGGTGGAGACCAGACGGGGGGAGAAGCCGGCCTGCTCACACATCTCCACGAGGTGGCTGCTGCACCGCTCGCAGCCGCCCACCCACGAAGAGTCCCGATGCGCATCGAGGGTGGTGCCGCCGCCGGTCGTCAGGAGGTGCAGCGGATCGTCGAGCAGGTGCAGCAGGCGGACACCGGCCTCCTCGGGTGCGGTGTCGTCGTACCGGAAGATCAGGGCGACGTCGATGCGGCCGGCCCGCAGCAGCTGCAGCGCCTCTTCCGGGTGGGTGTCGGTGAGGCCGAGCGAAAGGTCGGGGTGCTTCCGGGCGAGGAGCCCGGCTGCCTGGGGGACCAGTGAGCTCATCACCGAGCCGAAGCCGGCCAGCCTGACGTGGCCGGCGTCCAGGCCCACCAGCGTCGAGAGCTCGGCACTTGCCGCGTCGACCCTGCCGATGATCTCCGCGGCGCGGCCGGCCAGCAGCTGGCCCGCCTCGGTCAGGCGGATGCCGCGCCCGACCTTCTGCAGCAGCTGGGCGCCGGTCTGGGCCTCGAGCCGGGACAGGTGGTGGCTCAGCGACGGCTGGGTGTAGCTCAGCTCCTTGGCGGCCAGCGTGACCGATCCGTGCCGTCGTACGGCGTCGATGACGCGCAGCTGGACGAGGGTGACCATTCATAGAGTCTACGCATGAGTTACCCGAAGGATTGACATTAGACCTATGAGTCGATCGGGGTCAGGCTGATGCGCATGGAGATGACACCCTTCGCACTCGCGGCCCTCGTCCTGATCATGATGCCCGGGCCGGACCAGGCCCTGATCACCCGCAACGCGCTCGTCGGCGGCCGCCGCGGCGGGCTGCTGACCATGATCGGCGGTGTCGCCGGGCTGACCGTGCACGCCGGTGCCGCCGCCATCGGGCTCTCGGCGCTCCTGGTCGCCTCGGCCACGGCGTTCACCGTGCTCAAGATCGTCGGCGCCTGCTACCTGCTCTGGCTGGCCGTCCAGATGCTGCGCTCGGCGTCGCGCACCCGTCGCGAGCCCGAGGAGGAGCAGTCGGAAGCGACCGCTCAGCACCCGATCGCCTACTTGGGACAGGGGTTCCTCTCGAACGCCCTCAACCCGAAGGTCGCGCTCTTCTTCGTCACCTTCCTCCCGCAGTTCCTGTCCACCGACACCGGCTCCCCGCGCGCCCAGGCGATGGTGCTGTCGGCGATCTTCGCGGTGATCTACCTCGCCTGGTTCGGGCTGTACGTCGCGGCGGTCGACCGGCTCGGTCGGTGGCTGCGCCGGCCCAGCGTCAAGGCCCGGATCGAGCAGGTCACCGGAGTGGTGCTCCTCGGCGTTGCGGTCCGGCTCGCGACCGCACCGCACTGAGTCGGGCCTAGGACTTGACCTCGCTGCGCGGACGGGGCTCCAACCCGGCCGCCCGGTAGCAGGCGTCGATCAGCTCCATGGTCTCGACGGCGTCGTCAGGGCCGACGGGCAGCGCGGCTCCCTCGAGCACCGCCGCGGCGAACGCCTCCAGCTGATAGTCGTACGACGGGCGGGTGCCCAGCCGCTCGACGCGCTCGCCGGCTGCGCTGCTCACGGTGACCCGGTCGTCGAGGTGGGGGAGCACGAAGTTGGCGGCCGTCGCCTCACCGTCGGATCCGACGAGGCGACAGGTCATCCGCACCTCCTCGAACGCCATGTGGCAGCGGGCGGTGCCGGTGGCGCCGCCGGGGAAGGAGAGCTCCGCGTCCAGCCACTCGTCGAGGCCGGAGGCGCCGGGTCGCTCCGCCGCACGCGCGCCGACCAGGCTCGGCGGTCCTCCGGCCCAGGGCGCCAGCATCCGCTGGGCGTGCAGGGCGTAGGTGCCGACGTCCATCAACGCACCGCCGGCGAGCGGCAGCGACCAGCGAGGGTCGGAGTCCGCCGGAGCCGGGATGTTGACCACCGTCTCCACGTGCCGCAGCTCGCCGAGCTCGCCCGAGGCGACCAGCTCGTGCAGCCGCTGGGTGACCGGGTGGAACAGGTAGTGGAAGCCCTCCATGAAGACGGTGCCCGATCCGGCGGCGGCGTCACGGACCTCCTCTGCCTCGGCGGCGTTGGACGCCGATGGCTTCTCGGTGAGGACGTGCTTCCCCGCTGCCAGCGCCGCGAGGTTCCACGGACCGTGCAGTCCGTTCGCGAGCGGGTTGTAGACGACGTCGACGGACGGGTCCGTGACCAGGTCGGCGTAGGAGCCGAGGACCCGATCGATGCCATGGGTCGCGGCGAAGGACTCCGCTCGGGATCGGTCGCGCGCGGCCACGGCCACCAGCCGGTGCCCGGTCGCAAGTGCCGGCGCGACGATGGACCGGTCGGAGATCCGGGCGGCGCCGAGGACGCCGATCCGTAGCGGGTGGGTCGTCGTGGTCACGGGGTTCCTCTCGCAGCCGTCACCGGATGCTATTAGCGTCGTCCTCGTGAGCAGCCCGGAGAGCGGCATCGACGTCGGCGTCCCACCCAGCGGCGCCGGCTGTGCAGAGTGCCTGGAGGCCGACGGGTGGTGGGTGCATCTGCGGCGATGTGCCGCATGCGGGCACGTCGGCTGCTGCGACAGCTCTCCGGCCCAGCACGCGACCTCGCACTTCCAGAGCAGCGGCCACCCTGTCGTGCAGAGCTTCGAGCCCGGCGAGGACTGGTTCTTCGACTACCGCGACCGCAGCATGTCGAAGGGTCCGGCGCTCGAGGCGCCGTCGAGTCACCCCGAGGACCAGCCGGCACCAGGCCCGCGCGGCCGGGTGCCAGTGGACTGGCGCAGTCAGATCCATTGACGATGGACGGCTACCCACGCGGGACCACCAGGAGTAGCGTCGATCCACTGGTCGCAGCGGCCTACTACTGAGGAGCTCCCATGTTCGTACAGGTCATTCAGGGACGTACGTCCGATCCAGCCGCGATGCGGGCCCAGATGGATAAGTGGCTCGCCGAGCTGGCGCCGGGCGCCACGGGCTGGCTCGGCAGCACGGGCGGGGTCACCGACGACGGACAGGCCATCGCCCTGGTCCGGTTCGAGTCCGAGGAGGCCGCGCAGGCCAACAGCGATCGCCCCGAGCAGGCCACCTGGTGGGAGGGGATGGCCGCGACGTACGAAGGCGAGCCGTTGTTCCACAACAGCCTGGTCGTCGATGTCGACACTCAGGGCGACCCGGGACAGGCGGGCTTCGTGCAGGTGATGCAGGGCCGCGTCAGTGACCGGGAGCGGGCACGCGAGCTGATGAACACCGGCCCCGACGACTGGGCGGCGTTCCGCCCCGACATCCTCGGCACCCTGTGGCTGGGGCACGAGGACGACGGCTGGACGATGGCGATCTACTTCACCTCGGAGGCCGAGGCCCGCGCGGGCGAGCAGAAGGAGATGCCGGCCGAGATGCAGGAGACGATGCAGGAGATGGAGTCGCTCTCCGTCGGGGACACGAGCTACTTCGACCTCAAGGATCCCTGGCTCAACGCACCCGGCTGAGGGCGCCGAAGAGGACGTTCGTACTTTGTACGGTACCGTCCTGAGATGACCCACCACGCGCAGCCTCCGCCCAACGACGCAGCAGCCGCCGTACCGGACACGATGCGAGCGGTGGTCCAGGACTCCTACGGCTCCGCGGAGGTGCTGCGGTTGGACGAGATCGCGCCGCCGGTGATCGCCGACGACGAGGTGCTCGTGCGGGTGCGGGCGGCGGGTCTCGACCGGGGGACCTGGCACGTGATGGCCGGGAAGCCCTACCTGATGCGGATCCTCGGGTTCGGGTTCCGCAGGCCGAAGAACCGGGTGCCAGGCCTCGACGTCAGCGGAGTCGTGGTGGCCGTCGGGGCCGCGGTGACCCGGTTCAACATCGGGGAGGAGGTCTACGGGATCTCGCGCGGCTCCTTCGCCGAGTACGCCGCGGTGCTGGAGGACAAGCTGGCGCACAAGCCCCAGCAGCTCTCCTTCGAGCAGGCGGCGGCCGTCCCGATCTCGGGCGGCACCGCCGTGCAGGCGCTCACCGATGCGGGCCAGGTCAAGGCCGGGCAGTCGGTGCTGGTGCTCGGCGCATCCGGTGGGGTCGGCACGTACGCCGTACAGCTGGCCAAGGCGTTCGGCGCGGAAGTCACCGGTGTTGCCAGTCCCGCCAAGCAAGACCTGGTGAGCTCCCTCGGAGCCGACCACGTGCTCGACTACACCCGCGACGACTTCGCCGACGGCAGCCGGCACTACGACCTGATCCTGGACGTCGGAGGCAACCCGAGCCTGTCGCGTCTGCGGCAGGCCCTCAAGCCGGGCGGCACTGCGGTCACGGTCGGCGGTGAGGAGGGCGGGTCCGTGACCGGCGGGTTCGGGCGCTCGCTGAGGGCCCCGCTGCTCTCGCCGTTCCTCCGGGTTCGGCTGAAGATGCTCGTGAGCAAGGAGCGCGCCAGCGATCTCGAGCGGCTCCTGCCGTTCCTCGAGAGCCGGCAGGTGGTGCCGAGCATCGACCGCTCCTTTCCGCTGGAGCAGGCGCGGGAGGCCATGCAGCACCTGGAGACGGGCCAGGTGCGGGGCAAGGTCGTGATCGCCGTCTGAGGCGGTTCGCGCTCAGTCGCACGGCGGGCCGTCGATGGTCGCGGGCATCCCGAAGTGGGTGTAGCTCTCGGGGTCGATGAACGCGATGATCTCCGCGATCCGGTCGTCCCGGAGCGTGATCACCTCCATCGAGTGCCAGTGGTAGATGCCGGTCTCCTCCGCCACCCGGTACGTCGCGAAGCCGACCTGTCCGCTGGCGTGGCTCGGCAGCACCCGCCAGTTCTGACCGCGCAGCGGGGTCTTGCGGAGGAACGTGCGGACCGCCTCGCGCCCGGCGTACCAGGTCCGGAACGGCGGCATCGCGATCGTCGCGTCCTCGGTGAGCAGGTCGACGATCGCGTCGACGTCGGCACGCTGCCACGCGTCGACGTACTGGGTGACCAGGCTGCGCAGCCGCTCGTCGCTGATCGCAGCGACGGCCGACTGCTGGCTCTGCTCGGGCAGCTTCTCGTCGACCGTGCGGTGCGCCCGCTGCAGGGCGCTGTAGACGGCGGCGGGCGACATGTCGAGCGCGCCGGCCACCTCGGCACCGGAGAAGCCCAGGACCTCACGCAGGATCAGCACGGCCCGCTGACGAGCGGGCAGGTGCTGGAGTGCGGCGATGAACGCCACCTCCACGCTCTCGCGCTGCTCATACCGGGCGCCAGGCTCGGACACACCGGCCATCAGGCGGTCGTCCGGGTAGGCCCCCATCCACACGGACTCGACGAGCGGCTCGTCCAGCTCGCCGTGCGGGTCGCCCGCCGGACCGAAGTCGACCGGCATCACCTTGGCCGGCCGCCGTTCGATCGCCTTGAGGCAGGCGTTGGTGGCGATCGTGTACAGCCAGGTCTTCAGGGAGCTGCGGCCCTCGAACCGGGGGAGACCCCGCCAGGCACGCAGCAACGCCTCCTGCAGCGCGTCCTCGGCGTCGGGCACCGAGCCCAGCATCCGGTAGCAGTGCGCGTGCAGAGCCGAGCGGTGGGTGGTGACCAGGGCGGCGTAGGCGTCCTCGTCGCCGGCCTTGGCGGCGGCGAGCAGCTCAGTCTCCTCCATGAGTTCCCCCCTCATCGGCCGCGACCGCGCTTCGGTTGCCAGAACGCGATCTCGCCACCCTGGACCGTCGAGACCACGCTGCGCCACCCAGTTGCCGCCTCCCGCGGCTCGAGGAGCACCGAGGCGCCGAGGCGCCGGGCCCGGTCGGTGACTTCGCCGATCCGGCGCACCTTCACGTAAGGCACCCACACCGGACGGGGCGTCGCGCACTCCACGATGCCCCCGCCGATCTCGCCGAGCGCGAGCGACAGGTACGACGCGTCCCCAACCCGGACCTGCGCCTCGCGCCAGCCGCACAGCTCGGCGTACAGGACCCTGGCCTTGCTGAGATCGCCGGTGTGCAGCTCCAGGTGGACCAGCTCCATGTCAGGCCACCGGCTCTGGCTCGAGGGCGGGCGGGGCGTCGTCTGTGAGGACGTCAGCGATCGTCGTACGCCGTCCGGGGAGCCCGAGTGCGACGACGGCACCGAGCGCGGCCATCCCGGCCGCGACACCGATCGCCGGGGCGAACCCGTCGACGAAGGTCTCCGCCGAGGCGTAGCCACCCGCGGCCGCGAAGACCGCGACGGTCACCGCGATCCCGAACACACCGCCCAGCTCGCGCATCATGCTGTTGACGCCGGCCGCCTTGCCGATGGCACTCGGGTCCACGGATCCGATCACGGAGTTCTGGGCCGCCGGGATAGCCATCGAGACGCCGACGCCGGCGACGATGAACGGGGCGAGCATCGAGGAGTAGGACATCCCGGGCTCCGCGATGATCGCGATCCAGGCCAGGCCGACGGCCTCCAGCGCCAGGCCGGTGGACATCAGCGGACGCTCGCCGATCCTGTCCGCCAGCGCTCCGGCGATCGGGGCGACGGTCATGAAGGTCGCCGTCCACGGCAGCAGACGCAGACCCGCACCGAGCGGTCCGTGGCCGAGACCCGTCTGCAGGAACTGGGCGAAGAAGAAGACGCCCGTGAACAGCGAGGCCAGGGTCAGGAAGATGGCTGCGTTGCCCGCCGAGAACGCACGGGACCGGAAGAACGACATCGGCAGCATCGGCTCCTTGACCCGGAGCTCCCAGGCGACGAAGGCCGCGAACAGCAGGACGCCGGCAGTCAGTGCCGCGACGACCTCGAAGGAGCCCCAGCCGGCCTGGTTGCCACGGACGAGCCCCCACACCACACCGAAGGCGCCGCCCGACACGAGCGCCAGCCCGCCGAGGTCCAGAGCCGCCTTGGGGCCATGGCTCTCCTTGATCTTCGCGAGCACCAGCGGGATCGCGACCAGCCCGATCGGGACGTTCACCCAGAAGATCCACTCCCAGCTGATCCCCTCGACCACGGCGCCACCGACCAGCGGCCCACTAGCCACCGAGAGGCCGGTGATCGCGCTGAAGATCCCGATCGCCGCACCCCGCTTCTCGGCCGGGAACGCACTGCTGAGCAGCGCGAGGCCCAGCGTGATGACCAGGGCCGCACCGGCGCCCTGGACGGCTCGGCCGGCGATCAGCCACCCGATATCCGGGGCCAGGGCGCAGGCCGCAGAGGAGACCGTGAAGAGGGCCAGGCCGGCGGCGTACAGCTTGCGCCGCCCGAAGCGGTCGCCCACGGCGGCCGCGGTGATCAGTAGCACGGCAAAGGTGAGGTTGTAGGAGTTCACCGTCCACTCGAGCTGTTCGACCGACGCGTCGAAATCGAGCCGGATGGTGCTGAGAGCGGTAGCCACCACCAGGGTGTCCAGTGCGGCCATCAGCGAGCCGATGGCGGTGAGGACGATGACCCAACGGGTCGCCGTCTGCGGGGGTTCGAGCGTGCTCTGAGTCATGGCTTCCTCACGAGTCCGTGGTGGGGGCGACAGAAGAGTCGCCGCTTACCAAGTGAGATCCGGCCCTTTCCTCGAATCCATCGCTCGCGGACAAACAGTTAGCCCCGCCGACCCGAAGGTCGGCGGGGCTACGTGATTTCCTGCTAGCTCACCGCAGGACGGGGAACCGCCGGACGAGGTTGGTCTTGGCCCAGGCGGTGCCGAGACCCCAGGTGTCACCGGCCAGGGTGGCCGCGAGGACGATCAGCGTGATCGCGCCGATCAAGTGGTCGTCCACCACCGGGTTGTTCTCGAGCGGGAAGGACGCGGCCCACATCATCAGGTAGAGCAGGGCACCGGAAGCGGCTGCGATGCGGATCCCTACGCCGAAGAGCAGCGCGAAGCCGATGCCCGCAAGGCCCAGCATGAACAGCCAGTTCGTCCAGGCGTCACCCGCGATGCCGGTGAAGAACCCGTGGAACCAGTTGTCCTCGGAGACCCCGAAGCTCAGGAACCCGAACGTCGGGTTGCCTTCGTTGAGCCAGGCGTCCGGACCGAACCGGTCGACGGCGCCGGTCTCGGGGTTCGCGCCGGTGGAGTAGCCGAGGGCGAGCAGCTTGTCGAAGAAGGCCCACAGGAACGTGACCCCCATGCCGATCCGGAGGGCGGCGAGGGCACGCCTCGCGACTCCGTGGGTGACGACGTCCTTCTCGACGAGGACGGCGATCTCGGGGTGGTTCTGTACGGCGGTCATGGTTCCCTCCACTGTCGTGGGGCCTCCATCGGCCCCGTCTGATCCTTCGCTTTCAGCCTGCTGGTCCGCGGCCACCCGCATGAGAGTCCGTGGTCCGCAGGTGGAGAGGCAATTGGTCCCGTCGCAACTGCGCTCGCGCCCACGCGGGGAGATCGGGCACACCTGCCCGAGAGCCAGGGACCATGGACCCTCCCGGGCGTGGCTGATGAGGCCGAGCATCGAAGCATGGCGACGAACCTGACCCTGCCCTTGCCCCACGACGAGTCCGTACGGCCGCCCCATGCCGATGTACTCCTCGCCGATGGCGCCCTCGCCGTGCTTCGCACGCTGGAGCCAGGCGACGGGGCCATGCTGCACGAGCTGCACGAGCGGGTATCGGACGACGCCGTGCGCATGCGGTTCTTCTCGGTGGCCCGTCGGACAGCTCATGCCTACGTGGAGCACGTGCTCGGTTCGCCGGACACGCTCGCCCTGGCCGCCGAGGTGCGGGGGCGGATCGTCGCTCTCGCGACCGCCGAGCCGATAGACGCGCAGGCGAGCGAGGTGGCGTTCCTCGTCGACGACGCCTTCCGGGGTCAGGGGCTCGGCACCCTCCTACTCGAGCATCTTGCCGCCATGGCGAGCGATCGCGGGGTCCGTCGGTTCGAGGCCGAGGTGCTGGCAGAGAACTACCGGATGCTCGGAGTCTTCCGCGACGCCGGGTTCCGGGTCCAACGCCGCCTCGACGCGGGGGTGCAGGTGCTGGAGATGGACACCGGTGTCACCCCGGCCGTGCAGGACGCCGCGGACCGTCGCGAGTTCGGGGACGAGCCCCGCTCGCTGGCACCTCTGCTCGCGCCCCGCTCCGTCGCGGTCTACGGCGTCCGCCGGGACGGCTCGGGCATAGGCGCCACCGCACTGCGCGCGACCCGCGACGGGGGCTACCGCGGCGAACTCGTCGCGATCCATCCCACGGCCAGCGAAGTCGGCGGGGTGCCGACGAAGGCGTCTCTCGCCGACCATGTCGGGCGGGTAGACCTCGCGGTGATCGCGGTACCGGCGCAGCGCGTGGCCTCCGCTCTGGAGGATGCCGGCAGTGCCGGCGTCCCCGCCGCGGTGGTGATCTCCTCGGGATTCGGCGAGATGGGCGAGGCCGGGGCCGACCTGCAGAGTGACCTCGCCGGACTGGCCAGGAGCCTAGGGATGCGCGTGGTCGGCCCCAACTGCCTAGGACTGGTCTGCAACGACCCTCAGATCCGGCTCAACGCCACGTTCAACGGTTCGGTGCCGCCGCCTGGAGGCCTGGCCGTGGCCAGCCAGTCCGGTGGGGTCGGCATCGTGTTGATGGACCTGGCCGGCCGCACCGACCTGGGAGTGCGGTACTTCGTTTCCCTTGGCAACAAGGCCGACGTCTCGAGCAACGACCTGCTCGCCGCCTGGTACGACGACGACCGGGTGACCTGCGCCGCGTTGTATCTCGAGTCGTTCGGAAACGCCCGCAAGTTCGCCCGGTTCGCCCGGCGCTTCAGCGAGCGCAAGCCGCTACTCGCGGTCGTGGGCGGCCGCTCCTCCGGGGGTCGACGGGCCGGTGTCTCGCACACTGCCGCCGCGGCCTCGCCCGAGGTCGCCGTTCGCGCTCTCTTCGCCCAAGCGGGGGTGATCGGCTGCACCGATGCGGAGGACCTGGTGGACACCGCGCGCCTCCTCACCCGCGAACCGCTGCCCGCCGGGCGACGGCTCGGCGTGGTCACTAACGCGGGGGGTCTGGGAGTGCTGGCCGCGGACGCCGCAGCCGACACGGGGCTCGACGTCGTCGAGCTCTCCACGGGCGTTCAGGCACGGATCGCGGGCCTGGTCAACCAAACGACCGGCACCGGTAACCCCGTGGACGCGGGTGCCGGCGCGCAGCCCCACCAAATCGCCTCGATCGCGGAAACCGTCCTGGCCTCCGGCGAGGTGGACGCGATGATGACCATCCTGGTCGCCACCGGCGAGAACGACCTGTCCGCGACCGTCCACGCGCTCGGCGAGGTCCGGCAGCGGCACCCCGAGGTGCCCCAGGTCGCGGTCCGGCTCGGCGAGGCGACTCGTCCTGAGGAGGCCGTCGATGTCACGACGTACGCCACCGCCGCGGCGGGGCTCCGGGCACTGGGCCGCGCCGCGGCGTACGCCGAGTGGCGCAGGATCGAGCGGACCCAGCCGGAACCAAGCGACCCGCAGCAGGCAGGCGACGCCCGCTCGCGAGCGCAGGCTCTGGTGGATGGCGGCGGAACGTCCGGCTGGGTGACGCCCCAGGATGCCCGAGATCTCCTGGCGGGCCATGGCATCGAGCTGGTGGGGGAGGCGGTAGTAGGACCCGTGTCCGCGGCCGAGGCTGCCGGACGTCTGGGCTACCCGGTCGCCGTCAAGCTCGCCGAGGCTGACGTGGTGCACAAGACCGAGGGCGGCCTGGTGAGGATCGGGCTGACGGACGCCGACCAGGTGCAGGATGCTGTCACCGCCATGGAGCGCTTCCGCGGCGGACCTGCCACCGTGCTCGTCCAGCCGATGCGCTCGGGAGTAGAGATCGTCGTTGGTGTCATCCGTGAACCGAGCCTCGGACCTCTGGTCATGGTGGGCGCCGGCGGCGTGGCGACCGACGTCTGGGCCGACCACGTCTTCCTGCTCCCACCGTTCGGCATCGGCGACGTGGACCGAGCCCTCCGCTCCCTACGTATCTGGCCACTGCTCGACGGGTTCCGGGGAGCGCCACCCGTCGACACCTCGGGGCTGGCCCGCTTGGTCGTTGATGTCGGCCGGCTTGCCGTTGATGTGCCCGAGGTCGCGGAGCTCGACCTCAACCCCGTGCTGGTGGATGTCACCGCGTGCTCTGTGGTCGACGCGAAGCTGCGGGTGGCCGCGCCTGGTGATGACGCCCTGTTGGACGCGCCGCGCCAGCTACGACGCGTGCGCTGAGGTTCAGGAGCGCAGTACGTCGTCCACGGGCCGCCGGGGGCTACGGGGGAGTTGGCTCCGACCGATCGCCTGCCATCCGACGCGCACCAGAAGATGCGGGACGAGCAGCCCGCCGAGCACCTCGCGCCCCAGGGCCAGCCGAGTCGGCTCCACCTCAATGGGCTGACTGAGCGGGACGACGGAGAGTCCTTCTCCGGTCGCCTCGAGCCAGAGGGCGCTGAGACCTTCACCCGTCCGCAGCCACGCCTCGGCGTCGTCCGTGGCCCCGGCGAGCACGATCACCCCGTCGGACCTCTCGATCTCGACCTCCGGCTCGTCCATGACGCCGGAACCGAACCGGCCGTTGGGATCACGATCCGACGGGTCGGCGGGCACCAACGCGGCGGGGATCCCGTCCACCTGGGTGCGATCGATCCAGCTGCCCTGCTCGCGGATCGCCGCGGAGTTGATCTGCTGGGCGGAGCGGGCTCGGTCCATGATCAGGTCGAGGCGGAACCGGGTCGTGGACTCCAGAAGGGGAACGGCGTGGCAGCCGCGGGCCGTGGCGGTCAAGGCCAGGCGGTGCAGCCGGCCATCGGGTACCGGCCAGGACGTGAAGCGGCGACGGTCCGTACGACGCGCCTCCAGCGCCTCGAGCGCGGCCACGTCCTCAGGTGAAGGGGTGGTGGGCACGAGTGTGATCCGCGCCAGCAGGGTCTTGTCGGACCCGAAGGGCAGATGGATCGTCAAGGGCTTCCACCCCAGCGCGCGGGCCGCGACCTGGCAGTGGTGCAGGGCAGCGCCACAGCTGACCACGGCGTTGCGTCCAGAGGGGTCCTCCACGGGCAGTCGCCGTGCCATGTCCGCGTAGAGCTCCAGGTCGTTGCCGTTCACCCGCCAGCTCCAGGGCTGGGTGTTGTGGACGCTGGGCGCCCCCGAGGCCAGCTCGACGATGCGACGCGCCTCATCGTCCGGCAGGGCTCTCGCGGACTGCACAGCCTGGGCGGTCATCGCCTCAGTCCACTCGGTTCGGGTTCATGTCTCCACGATCGCCCGCAGCGGGTGTCAGCCCCAGGGACGAAAGTCCTCGTCACGCGAGGCGTTCGGTCCGCTGTCTCCCGGTCGGCGACGCGGCTACGGTGACGATGTGACCGACACCGAGGATCCGGCGTCTCCCGTAGAGCCCATCCGCGTCTTCCTGCTCGACGACCACGAGATCGTCCGTCGCGGGATCCGGGAGCTCCTGGAGGGTGAGCCCGATATCGCCGTGGTGGGGGAGTCCGGCTCGGCGGCCGAGGCCACCCGGCGGATCCCGGCGCTCCGCCCGGACGTGGCGATCCTGGACGGACGCCTGCCAGACGGGTCAGGTATCGATGTGTGCCGCGAGGTGCGGTCTCAGAACCCCGAGATCAACGCGCTGATCCTGACGTCGTACGACGATGACGAGGCGCTGTTCTCGGCGATCATGGCCGGCGCGGCCGGGTACGTCCTCAAGCAGGTGCGCGGCAACGACCTCGTTGACATGGTCCGCAGGGTGGCCGCGGGGCAGTCGACTCTGGATCCCGCGGTCACGGCGCAGGTCCTCGAGCGGGTGCGCAACGGGCCCCCGGTCGACAAGGAGCTGGCGGCTCTGACCGAGCAGGAGCACAAGATCCTGGACCTGATCGGGGAAGGTCAGACAAATCGGCAGATCGCCCAGCAGATGTACCTCGCGGAGAAGACCGTGAAGAACTACGTCTCCTCGATGCTGGCAAAGCTGGGTCTGACCAGCCGTACGCAGGCTGCCATCTTCTCGGTCAAGCACTCCAAGGACTGAGCGCTCCGCCGCTCCTCAGCTGGAGCCCAGGCGACGACCGGTGACCTCGCGGGCCTCGATCGCGAACAGCACCCGGCGAGTGCCCGGAGCCCAGACGTCCGGATCCGGTACGTCGTTCGGCTCTGCATCGCGGCAGCGACCGCGTACGAGCACGCTCCAGCCCGTGTGGGTGTCCTCGTCGATGTCGTCCACCTGGAACGCGACCTCGTTGTCGCGGCACTCCCGCGCCACCGACGCGTAGGCCGCGGTCCGCAGCAGGATGCGGGCCGTCGTCGCCACGTAGTTGACCGGCAGCACCGTGAGCCCGGCCGACCCCGACCACACCAGTCGGCCCAGTGGCCGGGTGCCCAGCAGCGTCCAACACTCCGCCTCCGCGAGGTCGGTCAGGGTGCTGCCCGGGTGGGATTCTGGAGCTGTCATCTTTCGAGCGTGCCTGACCACCGGCCGAAGGGGCAGGTCCAGAAGGCCTGTCAGGAGTGGGTCTTCCGACCCCCGGACCCGCGCCCGCTGCTAGCGTCGAGTGTCGACCGTGGCGCGGCTTGAGGAGGGACCATGGCCTCAGAGAAGGACCGGCCCGCCGAACGGCCCACCAGTCGGCTGCACGACGTCGAGTTCGACCAGCTCCTGCGTGAGGTGCTCGACCGGATGCACGGGGTGCTCGACGAGCAGGCCCGGCTACGCCTGCTGCTCGATGCCGTCGTCACGATGGCCGCCGACCTGAGCCTGGACGGCGTTCTTTCCCGGATCGTGTCCATCGCCAGCACGCTCGCCGACGCGCAGTATGCGGCGCTTGGCGTGCTCGGGGCCGGACCGGAGCGGAGGCTCCGGACGTTCATCCATCAAGGCATGTCCGCCGATCAGGTCGTCGAGATCGGCGATCTGCCCACCGGCCATGGTCTGCTCGGGTTGATCATCGACCGCCCCGAACCGCTACGGCTGCGCGACATCGCTGCACACCCCGCGTCGTACGGATTCCCCTCGAGCCACCCTCCGATGAGCTCGTTCCTCGGCGTCCCTGTGCGGATCCGGGACCAGGTGTTCGGCAATCTCTACCTGACCGAGAAGGCCGGCGGCGGCGACTTCACCGAGGAGGACGAGGTCATCGTCGTCGCGCTGGCGGCGGCCGCGGGTGTGGCGATCGAGAATGCTCGGCTCTACGAGGAGGCGGCACAGCGTGAGGCCTGGCTGGCGGCCACGGCTGAGATCATCAAGCTGCTCTCACAAGCGGAACCGGATGGTGATCCCCTCCAGACCGTCGCGGACCGGGCGCGCGAGGTCGCCCGGGCGGACGCCGCGTGGATCGTGTCCGGCCGGGACAGTGCCGAGCTGACACTGCGGGTCGTGTCCGGTCCCTCGGCCGACGCGTCGCAGCTCGCTTACGTCGACCTCGACCGGTCACTCGCCCGGGACGTGATCGAGAAGGGCGAGTCGTTCTCGGTCGAGAACATCGCGGAGGACTCTCGCGCGATCGACTTCTCCGAACGGCTCGGCTGGCCGCAGCTGGGGCCGGCGATCGTCGTCCCGCTGGGCACGGGCTCGGTGGTCGAGGGGGCTCTGGCACTGGCCTGGACACCCGATCACGCCGACGAGTACCGCATGCTCGACGCCGAGCTGCCTGCCAGCTTCGCCGAGCAGGCGGCACTGGCCCTCCAGGTCGCCCGGTCCCGCGTGGACAAGGAGCGCCTGGCCCTCTTCGAGGACCGTGATCGCATCGGTCGTGACCTGCACGACCTGGTGATCCAACGGCTCTTCGCGGTGGGACTCGGTTTGCAGAGCACCGCGCGCCGCTCTGACCGACCGGAGGTCGCGGCGCGCCTGGAGCAGGCGGTCGACGACCTGGATGCCACCGTCAAGGACATCCGCCGGACGATCTTCGCGCTTGGATCTGACGAGGCATCCTCGGACATCCAGACCGAGGTGACCCGAATGGCCGAGCGTGCCGCGGCCACCCTGAAGTTCCGGCCCACGGTCACCTTCGAGGGTCCGGTCCGCACTCTCGTCAGCCCGGCCGTGGCGCCCGATCTGCTCGCTGTGTTGGGCGAGGCACTCTCCAACGCCAGCCGGCACGCCGAGGCGTCCACGGTCGAGGTGGTTCTACAGGCGGGCCAGGACGTCGTACTCACTGTGGTGGACGACGGCAAGGGCATGCCCGCGAACGCGGTGGAGAGCGGTCTCGGGAACATACGCCAACGGGCCGATCGGCACGGCGGCGAGCTCCGGATCGAGTCGTCCGCTGGTTCGGGCACCCGGCTGCGTTGGGCCGTACCGGTCCGGCGCGCGTCTAGCTGACGCGATGCTGCGTCCGCTCCGACGTCGCGGCATGACTCCGGGCGAGCCCCGCGAAGAGGTGGCCCCAGGTTGCAGCGCGCTCGATCTCGTGGGTCCCGACAGGTCCCTTGATGTCGTCGACCACGAAGCCGATCGGTTTGCTCAGCGGGACCAGCCCGCGCTTCCGCGCGATCCTGGCCGCGCGCGGTCCACCCGCTGCGGGGAGCCGTCGGACCTTCGACATCCGCGTGTCGAAGACCCCGATCCCCAGCCCCTTCGTGCCAGTGACCGAGGAGAGCCATTCGCGGAGGCCGAGAGGCTGCCGTGACGCCAGCGCCCCCTGCCGCACGGCGTCGGCGCGGGTGCTCGGGCGGCTCAATGAGAAGGCATGCGTCGGTGCCCCGACCACCAGCAGATCCACCTCGGGCGGAATGGCGAACGGGGCATCGCTCACCTCCGTGATGGTGACGCTGACGTGGTCTGCCTGCAATCCCGCGGCTACCGCGCGGGCCAGCTGCTCGGTGTTGCCGAACATCGACTCGTAGACGACCAAGGCGCGCAGTGTCTTCATGGGACCTCCTGTGTCAGCGGTGTCTCCACACCACGCCCTCAGCCGCCGCCGCGCCTGAGGCGGGGGTCCCTGACAACCCAGGACCTTGGCCCTCTCTACACCGGCCTCAAGCGCGGTCACGCCCACGCGCCCGCCCCGCCTCGAGCCGGGCGACCGGTACCCGGAACGGCGAGCAGGAGACATAGTCCAGCCCCACCTCGTCGAAGAAGTGGATCGAGGCCGGGTCCCCGCCGTGCTCGCCGCACACGCCGAGGTGGAGCTCGGGGTTGGCCATCCGCCCGGTCTCGACCGCCAGGCCGACGAGAGCTCCGACGCCCTCGACGTCGAGCGACTCGAAGGGTGATACCGGGAACACGCCGTGGTCCAGGTACGTGGAGAAGAACGCCGCCTCGACGTCGTCGCGGGAGAAGCCCCAGGTCATCTGGGTGAGGTCGTTGGTTCCGAAGGAGAAGAAGTCGGCGACGGGGGCGATCCGGCCGGCCGTGACTGCCGCCCGCGGGAGCTCGATCATGGTGCCGATCTTCAGCGGTACGTCGCGCCCGCGCTCCTGCGCCACGTCGGCGACGATCGACTCCAGCTCCGTTCGCACCAGCGCGAGCTCACGTTCGGTGGCGACCAACGGGACCATCAGCTCCGGCCGCGGGTCACCGCCGACCTCGAGGCGTTCGGCCGTGGCCTCCAGCAGGGCGCGGGTCTGCATCCCGAACAAGCCGGGGATCACGATGCCGAGCCGCACCCCACGCAGGCCGAGCATCGGGTTCTGCTCGTGCAGGCGGGTCACGGCATCGAGGAGCTTGTGGTCGAGCGAGTCCCGCTCCCCGTGGTCGTCGGCGAGCGCGACCCGCACGGAGAGCTCGGTGAAGTCGGGGAGGAACTCGTGCAGTGGCGGGTCGATCAGCCGTACCGTCACCGGCAGCCCGTCCATGGCCTCGAGCAGGTCCACGAAGTCCTTCCGCTGGAGGGGCAGCAGCGCATCGAGCGCCTTGCCTACGTCCGCGTCGTCCTCCGCGACGATGAGCCGCTCCACCAGCGCCCGGCGCTCGCCGAGGAACATGTGCTCGGTGCGACAGAGGCCGATGCCCTGGGCACCGAAGCGGCGGGCGCGCGCGGCGTCTTCCGGGGTGTCGGCGTTCGCGCGCACCCGGAGGCGACGGGTCGAGTCGGCGTACCCGAGCAGCAGGTCGACCGCGTCCACCAGGTCGTCGTCGACCTGGTCGCCCTCCAACCAGCGCACCAGCACGGAGTCGACCACGGGCACCGCGCCCAGGAAGACCTCGCCGGTGGCGCCGTCGATCGACAGCACGTCGCCCTCCGCGACCACCTGCCCGCCGCGCACCTTCATGGTGCGCGCCTCGACGTCCACGTCGAGGGCCTCGGCACCGCAGACGCAGGGCCGGCCCATGCCTCGGGCGACCACGGCCGCGTGCGACGTACGCCCGCCGCGGCTGGTCAGGATCCCGCGAGCCGCCACCATGCCCGGCAGGTCGTCGGGGGCGGTCTCCTTGCGGACCAGTACGACGTCCTCGCCCCTCGCGGCCCACTCGGTCGCCGTGGCCGAGTCGAAGACGGCCTTGCCGACGGCGGCGCCGGGGGAGGCGTTCACGCCCTTGGCGAGCAGGTCGCGGGTCGCATCCGTGTCGAACCGGGGGAACATCAGCCCGGCCAGCTGGGCCCCGGTGACCCGCTGCAGCGCCTCGTCGAGGTCGATCATGCCCTCGGCGACCATGTCGGAGGCCATCCGGAACGCCGCCTCCGGGGTGCGCTTCCCGACCCGGGTCTGGAGCATCCACAGCTTGGCGCTGTCGATCGTGAACTCGATGTCGCACATGTCGAGGTAGTGCCGCTCCAGCGTGGACATGATCTCCAGCAGCTGGGCGTACGACGGGGGGTCGATCTCCTCCAGGTCGGCGAGCGCCACCGTGTTGCGGATGCCGGCCACGACGTCCTCACCCTGGGCGTTCTGCAGGTAGTCGCCGTAGATCCCCGGCCTGCCGGTGGCCGGGTCCCGGGTGAAGCACACACCCGAGCCGGACGTGGGGCCGCGGTTGCCGAACACCATCGACTGCACGTTGACGGCGGTGCCGAGGTCTTCCGGGATGCCCTCCTGGCGGCGGTAGAGGACGGCCCGCTCGGTGTTCCAGGAGTCGAAGACGGCGCGCACCGCGAGATCCACCTGGTCGAAGGGCTCCTGCGGGAACGGCCGCCCCGCCTCCTCCTCGATCAGCTCCTGGAAGCGCCCGACCAGGTCCTCGAGGTCCTCGTGGGTGAGATCCACGTCCTGATCGGCGCCGCGCTGCTCCTTGACCCGGTCGAGGATCGCGGCGAACGCATCTGATCGGACCCCCATCACGGTGCTGCCGAACATCTGCAGCAGCCGGCGATAGGAGTCGAAGGCGAATCGCGGGTCGTCGCTCTGCCGGGCCAGGCCGTGCACGGACGTGTCGTTCAGCCCGATGTTGAGGACCGTCTCCATCATGCCGGGCATCGAGAATTTCGCCCCGGAGCGCACCGACACCAGGAGCGGGTCGTCCGGGTCGCCGAGTATGCGGCCCATGCTCTGCTCGAGTACGACGAGGTGCCGGGCCACCTCGTCGGCAAGGCCGTCTGGCTCTGCGCCGTGCTCGAGGTAGTGGCGGCAGGCCTCGGTCGTGATCGTGAAGCCAGGCGGGACCGGGAGGCCGAGGTTCGTCATCTCGGCGAGGTTGGCGCCCTTCCCGCCCAGCAGGTCCTTCTCCTTCATGCTGCCCTGGGCGAAGTCGTGCACGTAGGTGCTCACGCACCGATCGTCCACCGGGAGGGCCTGCACGGGGAAGGGGAGATCTTCACCAGGCTCGTGAGCCAACGAGTGCGAGCGTGCGCTCAGTGGGGCCCGTCGGGGTAGATGCTCCGTGTCTCGGACCGCTGGTACCGCGCTCGCCGTAGCGCTGCCGGGTTCACCTTCGGCACCAGCTTCGACACCGTGACCGCGGCGTACATGATCGTGTTGATGGCCACGAACGCGGCGAGGATGCGGAACGCGTCGGTCGACAAAACTGACGAGGGCAGCAGGCTGAGGGCGGCTTGGACGCTCATCTGCCGACGACCTGAGTCGAGCGGGTCGGGGCGACGTGCTTCCAGGTCGCCGTCCGGCCCAGGGAGATGTCGAGCACGCCCTTGACGTAGACCGCGTCGAGAAAGAGGTCGTACATCAGCTCAGGGAGCAGCGGCACGGCCAGCAGCCGGGCACGCCATCCGGCCTGCCACACAGTCACGATCCGCTCCGCCATGAAGACGGCACCGAGACCGAGCCAGAACGGGAACCAGACCCAGTGGTCGAGCGCGAGCGCCATCACGAGCATCATCAGCATGAACGACGACAGCGCGATGACGCCGTACCCGATGCCCATCTGCTGGGCCCAGTAGCGGAAGGTCTGCCGGGTCATCCCGTAGGCGCCGAGGTTCTCCAGTGCCCCGCGCTGCCACCGCAGGCGCTGACCCCACAGCGTGCGCGAGGTGGGCATCAGCTCGGTCACGACGGTGCACTCGCGCGGCGAGACCATCAGTCCGCCCAGCGACTTGATCGCGATCGTCAGCTCGTTGTCCTCGGTCAGGGCCGAGGTGTCGTAGACCCGGCCGTGCACGCCCGGGATCGAACGGCCCCGGCTCTCGGCGATGGTGCGCAGCGCGCGTGCTCGGAACAACGAGGCGGTCCCGGTGAGCACGAATACCCGACCGCGGCGGCGGCGGACCTCGCGCTCGTAGCGGGTGTACTCGTTGCGCTGGAGCTGACCGATCAGACCGTGCCCGGGCTCGCCCCTGAACAAGCCGCCGACCGCCATCAGCGCCCGGTCCTCAGTGAAGCGCCCCACCGCCGCCGAGATGAAGCCGTCGCTGAGCCGGGTGTCGGCGTCCATCACCATCACCAGGTCGTTGTCGCCGAGGCCGGGCAACAGCCGGGAGAGCACCTGGTTGAGGGCTCCGGCCTTCTTGTCCGTGTTGTTCACCGTCTCGATGACCTCGGTGCCTGCTGCCTCGGCCAGGGTGACCGTCGAGTCGTTGCAGTTGTCGGCCACCACGATCACCCGCTCCGCGGGGCGTGTCTGCGCACGCAGGGACGCGAGGGTCTCCGGCAGCGATGCCTCTTCATTGTGCGCCGGCACGAGCACGGTCACGGTCACCGGGCCGGCGAACTCCCCACGGGTCTTCTCCATCACGATCCGGGGTGCCAATGGAGTGGCGCGCAGGCTCGTCGAGCGACGCGAGATCGTGGTGATCCGCCATTCCAACAGGGTCAGCCCACCCGCAGCCAGGAGCGCGACGGCGACAGCGGCGATCAGCACCGCGACCGCCGGCACCTCCACGTCATAGAAGACGTGCCAGACGCCAAACAGAACCCCCTCGGAGGGGCCGGTGGCGTCCGACTCGGCCGCTGCCACGGCATACCAGAGCAGTCCTGCCGCGGCGACCGTCACGGCCGCCACGAAGGCGCCACTCATCCTTTGAAATCGTCCCCGTCCCATGTCGCGAAGGTAGGCATCCGGCCCCGTCTTCGCCCGACTTTCACGGGAATCTGACCGATCGGCCATTTGTCACCCCCCGCCGCCCTAGTTCGGCCCGATTCGGCGGTCAGCACCCAGGGATCGCTGCCAGACTTTCCGCGAGACGAAGCATGGGGCTGTTGGGGGACAAGATGCTGGATACACCGAGCTTGCGCGTCGCCTTTGGCGTGGTCGCGCTGACGATGTTGGCGCTCTTCTACTTTGTGACGTATCGCAGCACTCGATCGCCGTACTCCGCGTGGTGGTGCGCATCGCTGGCGCTCTTCGTCCCCGGGGCTTCGCTCTACCTCTTCAACGGCACGGTCCACCAGGTGTGGGCCAACCCGCTCGCCAACTTCTTCGTCGTCACCGGCGCCGCCTGCGTCTGGGCCGGGGCCAGGTCACTGTGGACCGCGAGCCCGCCCTGGTGGCAGGTTGCGATCGCGCCCGGCGTGGTGGCTGTGCTCTCGGCGATCGACGAGCCGGCCAGCAACATCTGGGCCGGTGGTCCGTTCTATCTCGGCGCGATGTGGGTGCTGCTCGGCATGGCGGCGACCGAGCTGTTCCGGCAGCAGCGGGCCTACTCGCCGGGGGCCACGTCGGACAGCGAGACCTATCGGCTCGCTCTGCGGTCGATGAGCGTGGGCTGCGCACTGGTAGCCGCCTACTACTTCGGCAGGTGGGTGGTCTTCCTCGCGGTGGGCTGGACCGACCCGCTGTTCTCCACCTGGTTCGGCGGCCAGGCAACGACGTTGATCTCGACGGTGCTGCTGGCCACCGTCTCGTTCAGCATGTCGACGCTCAGCAACGAGCAGCAGACCGCGGCTCTGCGCGAGACCGCCACCCGCGACGGTCTCACCGGCCTGCTCAACCGCACCGAGTTCCTGCGGCTCGCGACCGAGGAGGTCAAAGAGACGATCCGAGACGGCGTCGAGTGCCAGCTGATCCTGGCCGACCTCGACCACTTCAAGCAGATCAACGACGAGCTGGGTCACCTCGCGGGCGACCACGCCATCGCCACCTTCGCCGACGCGTGCACCACCGCGGTGCGATCCTCCGACCTGGTCGGCCGGTACGGCGGCGAGGAGTTCATCATCCTGCTGGCGGGGGCCAGCGCCGACCGGGCCACCCAGGTCACCGACGCCATCGACGACGCCATGCTGCAAGCGGCCAAGAGCGAGAAGGTCCGGCTCCCCACGGTGAGTTACGGCATCGCGACCGTCGAGGACGGCTTCGACCTCGAGCGCACCATCGGGTACGCCGACGCCGCGCTCTACCGGGCTAAGGCGGCCGGGCGGAACCGCAGCGTGCACTACTTCCCAGGCGTGGCCTGAGTCAGGTCCCGGCGCTCAGGCGCCGTCGAACCCGTTCAGCAGCAGGAAGAAGATCAGGACGCCTGCCAGCGCCATGCCAACCCCGATCGCGGCGCCCAGCAGGGCACGACGGCCGGACGTCTCGGCGCCGGTCAGGCCGGGGAGTGCGATGCCCACAAGGGCGCCGATCACGGCCATGCCGCCGAGCTGGACCGGGAGGATCCAGTTCTCCGACCCCTGCTTGTCGAAGGCCGCAGCGGCCAACGGAAGGCTCAGGACCCCGGCCACCACCAGCACGATCAGGCCCAGAATGCGCTCCATGTCGTCACCTCTCTCGGCGCCGACACCCGGCGGCGTTCGGGGAGCCTAGCGGTGGCTAGGGGGTCGCGTCCGCGATCCTGACCAGCCCGCCGAGGACACCGACGTACGCCGTGCCGTCCGGCCCCAGGCTGACCGGCGCGTAGTTGACGTTGTGGCCGAAGCCGGTGCCGTACCGCCGCTCGAAGACCACATCACCGGACCGGAAGTCGAGTGCGCTCAAGTACCACGAGTCGACGAGTCCCTCGCGGTCCCTCGTGACGGTATAGACCAGACCGTTGGCGAGCGATAGCTTGGCCACCGCGGACGGCGACCGCTCGGTGTCGTTGCTCCAGACCCGGTGACAGCCCTGGCCGTCGGCGTCGACGTCCACCCGTTCGATCCCCGGGGCGGTGATGCTCCCGAGGATGCTCTGGACCGGTCCTCGGTAGCCGTAGTTGTTGGTGACGACAAGCGCACGGCCGGCGGCGATCAGCGAGTTGTCGGTGGCGCTGGCGCCCTTGTCGAAAACCGGGACCGAGCAGACCTCGCGGTCGCCGGTCACCCCGGTGGAGCGCCGGTAGACAACGACGCTCATCGGGTCGGCGTTGTCGGTGATCGCGACCCACTCGTCGTTCATCAGTGTCGGCGTGGTGCCGGACCCGGGGGAGGTCTGGCCCGGCTTGATGGTGCCGACGTTGGGATACGCCTCGCGCCACGTCACTTCGGGGATGTGCGCGACCAGGTCCAGCCGGTAGAGCGCCGCGGTGGTCACGACGTAGATGCCGCCGGTCTCGTCGACGGCGAACGAGTTCGTGATGGTCTCGCCTAGCGGGAGCACCCGCACCGTGCCGGAGCCGGGTCGGATCGCGCCCACCAAGCCGCGCTCGGTGACGAACACCAGCTCACCCGTCCACGCGGGCAGCACCGAGACGATCTTGTCGTCGCGCGCCATCACGTGAGTGAGGTCGTAGTCGCGCCGAAGCACGAACGCGGTGCCCGCTCGCTTCTGGCCGACGACTTGGATGTGGTTGGTTCCGGTCGGGATCACCGCCCGGTCGCGGTGGTCGAGGTAGAAGTAGCCACCACCGGAGAAGTCGGTGAAGACGTCGACGCCGAGCCGACGGTTGGGCAGCCGGTACGACACCAGCTGCTTCAGCGTCGTGGGGTCGAACAGCTTCAGGGTCGGGGTGGTGGCTCCGACGCACACCGTCTCCAGCCGGCCCCGGCCGTCGAAGGTGAGGCTGGCGCACTCGGCGACCTGGAGGGTCGACCGCACCGTGGGTGAGATGCCCAACGGCCCGGGACCGGGGTAGGCGTCGGTCTGGTAGGCGTCGTTGTGGATGTTGTTGCCGGGGTCCGGGGCCAGGAACGGGTGCTGCGGCGGCCGTGGAGCGAAGACCGGCTGCGGGACCGCGGGCGCACCGACGTACGCCGGAGTGCCCGGGGGCAGCGGGTCGTTCGGGATCGGGATCCCCTCGCCCGGTGCGGCTCCCGACGGAGCCAGAGCGAGGCCGAGGAGCAGGCACGCACCCAGCGCGGCGCGGGGCGCCCGGGGCAGGTACGACGTCATGCCCGGTTTAACGAACGCGGCCTACGCGGGTCACCCGGCCGTCACCCGCATCGTGCGATGACCCACCACACGTAATGCGGGGAGCGTGACACGCGTCAACCAGCCCCGCGGGCCCCACCTCACGCCCCGGGCACCAGAACCTCACAAAGGAACGCCTATGTCCACGCAAACCGAACCCTATGCACGACGCTGGCAGGCGCTGGGCGTCCTCGCCGCGAGCCTGCTCATCATCACCATCGACAACACGATCCTCAACGTCGCACTCCCGTCCCTCCGCACCGAGCTGGGTGCCGACTCGAGCCAGACATCGTGGATCGTGGACAGCTACCTGCTCGTCTTCGCCAGCCTGCTCCTGGTCGGCGGCACGCTCGGCGACCGCTTCGGTCGGCGCCGATTCCTGTTCGCCGGCCTGCTGGTCTTCGGCGGCGGCTCGATCCTGGCCGCGATGTCCGGCAGTGCGAACGAGCTGATCGCCGCCCGTTCTCTCATGGGTGTGGGCGCCGCGGCGATCATGCCGGCGACCCTGTCGATCCTGACCAACATCTTCCCGGCGGAAGAGCGCCCGAAGGCGATCGCTGCCTGGGCTGCGGTCTCGGGGCTCGGCGTCGCGCTCGGCCCGATCACGGGTGGCCTGCTGCTCGACTACTTCAGCTGGCAGAGCGTGTTCCTCGTCAACGTCCCGATCGTGATCGCGGCGCTGTTCTTCGGCAAGCTGCTCATCCCCGAGTCGCGCGACCCGGAGGCCCCCCGCATCGACGTGGTCGGAGCGGTCCTGTCGATCGCCGGGCTGACGTCCGTCGTGTGGGGTCTCATCGAGGCCGCCGAGCGGGGCTGGACCGACACCACCGTCCTCGGGGCGTTCGCGGTGGGGACGGCCGTCCTGGCCGCGTTCGCGGGCTGGGAGCGCAAGGTGCAGCAGCCGATGATCGACATAACGATCTTCCGCAACCTGCGGTTCAGCGCCGCCAGCCTCTCGGTGATGCTGGTCTTCTTCGGCCTGATGGGCACGGTCTTCATGCTCACGACCTACCTCCAGACGGTGATGGGCTACAGCCCGCTCGAGGCCGGCGTACGGATGATCCCGGTCGCCGTCGGGCTGATCTTCGGCTCGCGGGCGGCAATCGTCCTCACCGAACGGTTCGGGACCAAGATCGCCGTCGCCGGCGGCCTGGGCGTCGTCGCTGTGGGGATGCAGATCCTGTCTTGCGCCGACATGGACTCGGGGTACGGCCTGGTCGCCACCGCGCTGGTGGTCATGGGCTTCGGCCTGGCGATCGCGATGACGCCGGCCACCGAGGCCATCATGGGCACCCTGCCGAAGGAGAAGGCAGGCGCCGGATCGGCCATGAACGACGTCCTCCGGGAGCTCGGCGCGACCCTCGGTGTCGCGGTGCTGGGCAGCATCCTCGCCAGCAAGTACGCCGGTGGCATGGGAACCTCCACTGACGGCCTTCCGGCCGAGGCGGCTCACGCCAGCGTGGACAGCGTGGACGGGGCGCACGCGGTGGCTGCCGAGCTCGGAGACTCGGCCGGCAGCCTGGTCGCCTCCGCGGACCAGGCGTTCGTCGCCGCGATGGGTACGACCACCGACATCGCCTCGGCGGTCGCCCTCGTGGGGGCGCTGGTCGCCCTGGTGCTGCTGCCGACCCGGGCGAAGCACGTCGACGACGAGATCGAGGTCCTCGAGGCCGAGGTCGAGGAGGTTGCCGAGCCGGTCCTGGTCTGAGTCGATACCCCGGCCGAGGCCGGGTCGGGCGTCTGCCCGGCCTGGCCTTCGGGCTTGCTGCCCGATCGGCCGCGCCGTTAGCGTGCTGACACCCTGACAAGGGGGGCGACCATGGCCACCACACAGAGCGCTCACTCCGAGCCGACGGCCACCGCTCGTGACGCCCACGCGTCCGGGCTGGTCATCCGTTCACGGCTTTTCGAGCTGCTCGACCAGGGAGCCCTCGGCACCGTCACCCTGATCTCGGCACCGCCGGGGAGCGGCAAGACGACGCTGATGCAATCGTGGCTGGCCGCCCGCGAACCGACGGCGGCGTGGGTGCACATCCGCCGCGACGAGACCGACGAGACCCACTTCTGGGGCCAAGTCCTGGACGCGGTCCGCGAGTCGGGCGTGGTCAGGGCGGATTCCGGGCTCGCGACGCTCGTGCCGTCGCCGCACGCGGCACCCGGCGAGCTGCTCGGGCACCTGCTCGAGGGCTTCCGGCGTCTCTCCGACCCGCTCACCCTGGTGTTGGACGACGTCCACCACCTTCGTTCTCCTGAAGTGTTCGACGGTCTGGAGAACCTCCTAACCGCTGCGCCCCCGACGCTGCGCTTCTGCCTCCTCACCCGCCGCGACCCGAAGGTCGGTCTGCACCGGCTGCGCCTGTCCGGTCAGCTCACGGAGATCCGCGCGGCGAACCTCGAGTTCACCGCCGCCGAGGCCGGGGAGCTCCTCGAGGGGGCCGGCGTCAGCGTCGCCGCGGACGAGCTGGCCAGCCTCCAGGAGCGCACGGAGGGCTGGGCCACGGGCCTCAGGCTGGCCGCGATGTCGCTGTCGCGGCACGAGTCGCCCGGACAGTTCGTGGCCGAGTTCGCGGGCAGTGAGCGCACCATCGCGGACTACCTGCTCGGAGAGGTGCTGCTGAGGCAGCCGCCCGAGGTGCGGGACCTGCTGCTGCGCACCTGCATCCTGGAACGGGTCAACGGCGAGCTCGCCGACCTCCTCACCGGGAGGAGCGACGGCGACCGGGTGCTCCACGAGCTCGCGGAGGCGAACGCGCTCGTGGTTGCCGGGGACGTGGCCCGGACCTGGTTCCGCTACCACCACCTGCTGCTCGACCTGCTGCGGCTCGACCTGCGCCGCGAGCTGCCGGGCATGGTCAACGAGCTCCATCGCCGCGCGGCGACCTGGTTCGCCGATCACGGGCAGCCGGTCGAGGCGATCCACCATGCCCGCCTCGCCACCGACTGGCAGCTGGCGTGCGAGCTGCTCGGCCGGCACTGGGTGCAGCTGTTGATGGACGGGGACGAGGCGACCCTGAACGCTTTGCTGGAAGGGATCCCCGAGACGCTGGTGAACGAGGACGCCGAGGTCGCGACCTTGGTCGCTGCGGAGCGGCTCAGACACTCGCGCTGGGCGGAGGCGGACGCGCTGCTGGCAGTGGCGCGGGAGACCATCGGCGCCGTGCCGGCGTCCCGGCGGGCGCGCGTGCAGACGACGCTGGCCACGGTGCAGCTGTTCCGAGCCCGCCAGTTCGGCGGTGTCGAGGACGTCGTCGACGAGGCCGGCAGTGCCCTCGAGGAGCATCTGGGCACCGCCGAGCAGGGGGGCACCGACCTGGAGGGGCTGGCGCGCTTCAACCTCGGCATCGCGAAGGCGTGGACGCTCCGGTTCGAGGGCGCCGAGGAAGACCTGGAGCGTGGGCTGGCGCTGGGTCGCACGATCGGGCGTCCCTACGTGGAGATCGGCTGCCTCACGGGGCTCGGCAACGTGGCGACCCTGACCGAGCGGATCGGAGTGGGTGAGCGTCACCTGCGCGACGCGATCACTGTGGCTGAGCGGGTGGGCTGGACAACGCACCCGATCGCGAGCATCGCGTTCATGGGCCTTGCGGCGACCCTGATCGAACGCGGCATCTTCGCGGAGGGTGAGGAGTGGCTTGAGCGTGCCATCCCGATCCTGGAGCGGGCGCCGGAGCCGTCGGCCATGGTAGGCATGCGGCACGTCCAGGGCATGCTCGCGATGAGCAGGGGACGGTACGCCGACGCACTCGCGGCGTTCCGGGACGGCGAGCGGCTGGTCGAGGTGCTGCGCGCACCGCACGTGCTGGCGGCCATCGAACGGCCGTGGCAGCTGCGTGCCCGGCTCGCGATGGGCGAGACCGACGCCGTGCGCGAAGCCCTCACCGGGGCGCCGAACTCGGCCGAGTGGTGCAACCTCGCCGGTCGCTTGTCGCTGAGTGTCGATGACCCCAACGAGGCCCTCACAGCGGTCGCGCCGGTCCACGCGGGTGAGGCGCCCGTGTTCCACGTGAACTTCCGGATCGAGGCGTGGCTGCTGGACGCGATGGCCCGGCGCGCCCTCGGCGACCAGGAGGGTGCCGAGCGCAGCACCGAGAACGCACTCGCCCTCTCGGAGCCCGACGGCCGGGTGGGCATGGCCCTGACCATCCCGGGCGTGCGCGAGCTGCTGGACGAGCACCCCACGCACCGCACGGTCCACGGCGCCCACCTCCAGGTGCTCCGCGACCTGCTGGCGGGGGTGGAACCCGAGCCGACGGCCGCGCCCAGCACCCTCCAGGAGCCGCTCAAGGAGCGCGAGCTCGCCGTACTCCGCTTCCTCTCGACGAACCTGACCGCCGCCGAGATCGGGAACGAGCTGTTCCTCTCGGTGCACACGGTCAAGACCCACATGCGCAAGCTCTACGCGAAGCTCGACGTCCACACCCGCGCCGAGGCGGTCCAGCAGGGCCGTGCGCTGGGACTCCTGGCTCCCGCACGCCGCAGCAGCTGAGACGGGTCCTCACACCCGTCATCCGCATCGTGCGATGACCCGTCATACGGGTGACGCAGACGGTGTGGGCATGAAACCGACGCACTACGAGATCACCGTCAGGGGCCGAGTCGGCCCGTCGATCGCCGAGGCCTTCGAAGGCTTGAGCGTGTCCGTCTCACCGACGCAGACGCTCCTTCGGGGCCAGATCCCCGATCAGGCCGCCCTGCACGGCGTGCTCGAGCTGATCGAGTCCCTGGGACTCGAGCTCCTCGACGTACGACGTGCCGACCCGACCCTCTGACCCCGCCCACCCAAGAATCCTGAAAGGCAAGCCTATGTCTACCTTCCTCCACCGCCTCGCGGTGTTCTCAGCCCGCCACAAAGGTCTCGTCATCGGGGCCTGGCTGGTCGTCCTGGCCGCCCTGCTCGTCCTGGGCCACCAGGCCGGCACCAAGTACAGCAGCTCGGTCACCGTCGACGGCTCGGACAGCGCGGAGGCCACCGAGGTCATGTCGCGCTCGTTCTCCGCTGAGCTGAGCGACGGCAGCCCGATCGTGTTCCACACCGACAAGGGGAAGATCACCGACGCAGAGAACCGGGCCGCCGTCAAGGCGTCGCTCGGGGCCCTGTCCGAGGATCCCGCCGTCGCATCCATCACCAACCCGTTCGCGGAGGGGAGCACGACGGTCTCCGAGGACGGCACGACCGCCTACGCCAACCTCGTCCCCGCCGAGCCGCTCGGAGACATGAGCGTCGAGGAGGCCGAGGAGGTCGCCGACACGGCGATCGAGCCGACCGAGGGCACCGACGTCGAGGTCTCGGCCGGCGGTCAGCTGGGCACCAAGATCTCCAAGCCGGAGACCGCGACCAGCGAGCTGGTCGGTCTGCTCGTCGCCATGCTGATCCTGGTGCTGGTCTTCGGCACCATCACCGCCATGGCGCTGCCGATCGTCAGCGCGATCGTGGGTCTGCTGAGCGGTCTCAGCATCGTGGCCCTGCTCGGGCACACCCTCTCGATCCCCGACGTGGCCCCGACCGTGGCCACCATGATCGGTCTTGGCGTCGGCATCGACTACGCGCTGTTCATCGTGACCCGGGCCCGCTCGGCGAGACACGAGGGTCGCAGCGTCCACGACGCCATCGGCCACGCGGTCGCGACGTCCGGTACCGCCGTGGCGTTCGCCGGCGGCACGGTCGTGATAGCCCTGCTCTCGCTGGCCGTCTCCGGCCTGTCGCTGATCACGATGCTCGGCCAGGCGGCCGCGGTCGTGGTGGTGATGGCCGTGCTCGCGTCGCTGACGCTGCTGCCCGCGCTGCTCGCCCTCACCGGCGACCGCATCGAGCGGCTGCGGATCGGTCGCGACCGCCGGCCGATGCTGGGGCACAGCGCCTTCTGGCAGCGGTGGGGCCAGCGGCTCGCCAAGCGGCCCGGGACGTACGCGATCGCTTCCGTCTTCGTGCTGGTGGCGCTGACCGCGCCGGTCCTGAACCTCGGGCTCGGGCTCACCGACCAGTCGAACGCGCCGGAGGACACCCACGCCCGCCAGGCCTACGACACCCTGACCGACTCGTTCGGGGCGGGTGCCAACGCGCCGTTGATCGTGACGGCCGACCTGGGCTCCGAGCCGGTGACCGGCCCGGAGGACCCCCGTCTGGTGAACCTGCACGAGGGTGTCGCCGCGACCGAGGGTGTCCAGGCCGTGGGCGCACCCCAGGTGTCGGAGGACGGCACGGCGGCGCTGATCAACGTGATCCCGGAGGGCTCCCCGACGTCGGACGTCACGAGTGACCTCGTGAACGAGATCCGCGACACGACCATCCCCGATGCGGGGGTCGACGCCTACGTCGGCGGTTCGACGGCCCAACAGCTCGACATGGCCGAGCTGATCGGTGACCGGCTGCCGCTGATCATCGGGGTCGTGGTCGCGCTGAGCGTGATCCTGCTGATGCTGGCCTTCCGGACCGTGGTCGCGCCGCTTCAGGCCGCCCTGGTGAACCTGCTCGCCGTGGGGGCTGCCTACGGCATCGTGACCGCAGTGTTCCAGGAGGGTCTCGGCGTGACCGCGATCGGGCTGGACGGCGCCATCCCGATCGTGTCGTACGTCCCGATGATGATGTTCGCGATCCTGTTCGGGTTGTCGATGGACTACCAGGTGTTCCTGCTCAGCCGGATCCGTGAGGAGGTCTCCGCCGGGAAGTCTCCGCGGCAGGCCGTCATCGAAGGCCTGGCCGGGACCGGGAAGGTCATCGCGTCGGCCGGCGCCATCATGGTCGCCGTCTTCGCGAGCTTCATCCTCAACGGAGACCCGACGGTCAAGGAGTTCGGGGTCGGTCTGGCCGCGGCGATCCTGATCGCAGTGGGGTCGGTCGTCATCCTGCTGCCCGCGGTGATGCTGCTGATGGGCAAGCACACCTGGTACCTGCCGCGATGGCTGGACCGGATCCTGCCGCACCTGGACGTCGAGGGCGGCGCCGCCGAGGAGCCGGCCGAGGCCGAAGAGGAGGAGAAGAAGGAAGAGGAGCCGGCGCTCGCCTGAGCGTCGCGTCTCAGGGCCGCGCCTCCGACGACCCACGGGTCGTCGGGGGCGCGGCCTATTCCATGGACGGATCACCTACGGTCGCGTCACACTCGAGGAGTGCTCGACCGCGTCGTGGGGTGGCTGTACGCGCGTCTGAAGTCGCGCTACTGGCTGGTGTTCGTCGCCGGCCAGGCCGGCGTGTCCATCTTCGTGGTGCTGCTGACCGTCGCGGTGATCTGTTCCTACTACGACTCAGATGTGTCCGACGTCGTGCTGATCGCCGGTGTCGCCTGCGGACTGACGGTGGCGGCGGTGCTGTGGGCCACCCTGAGGGCGATGCCCGCGTACAACGCGATCGTCAGCTGGCGCGCCACGGAGGCCCCGAGCCGCGCTGAGACCGTCACCGCGTGGGAGGCGGCCACCACCCTCACGCTCCGGCAGTACCGCAGCAGCACGGGGTGGGTGAACATCTCGGTGGTGCTCCCGACGTGCGCGCTCACCGTGGTCGTGCTCGACCTGCCCTGGCACGCGTTCTTCGTGATGCTCTTGGCCTGTCTGATCCCGGCTGTGTACGCCACCGTGCTCAGCTACTCGGCAGGGGAGATGTTGGCGCGGCCGCTGGTCAGGGACATCGCCGAGACGCTGCCCGACGACTTCCCGTTCGAGCGGCACGGGCTGCCGGTGAGCAAGCGGATCCGGGTCGGGCTGCCGACGTACACCGCTGCCACGGGCATCCTGGTCGCGACGCTGGTCGGCGACCGGAACGGCTCCGACGACCTGGTCCTCGGTGTGGTGGCGGCCTTGGCCATCGGGCTGTTGCTGTCGCAGGAGCTCTCCGTCCTGCTGGCGCAGAACATCACCGAGCCGATCGGCCGGGTCCGCTCCGCACTGGCCCGGGTCCAGGCCGGTGACCTCACGGCACGGGTGCCGGTCACGACCAGCGACGAGCTGGGCGAGCTCGCCCACGACTTCAACCTGATGGCGCTCGGGCTCGAGGAGCGCGAGCAGATGCGGGAGGCGTTCGGGACCTACATGGACAAGGAGGTCGCCGCGCTGATCCTCTCCGGGCAGTTCCCCGAGGAGGGTGTCGAGGTCGACGTGTCGATCATGTTCTGCGACATCCGCGGGTTCACGTCGTACGCCGAGAGTGCGGCGGCCACCCAGGTGGTGGCCACCCTGAACCGGATGTTCGAGGCGATCGTGCCGATCGTGGACCGGCACGGCGGCCACGTGGACAAGTTCATCGGCGACGGTCTGCTGGCGGTCTTCGGGGCGCCCGAGGCTTACCCCGACCACGCCGATCGGGCGGTCGGGGCCGCGTGCGACATCGTGGCAGCGGTCAACCGAGGCGATGCCGGGCTCCGGGTGGGGGCCGGGGTGAACTCCGGCCGGGTGGTGGCCGGCTCGATCGGCGGCGCGGGGAGACTCAACTTCAGCGTCATCGGGGACGCCGTCAACGTGGCCGCCCGGGTCGAGGCCGCCACCCGGCAGACCGGCGACGACGTGCTCATCACCGAGGCCACCAAACGGTTGCTGCTCCGCCGGATTCCGGTGGTCTCCAGGGGCACGGTGCCGCTCAAGGGAAAGGCCGAGCCGTTGGAGGTGTTCGCGCCGCTGGCGCTGGTGGAGGAGGGGCTCGCCGACCCAGTCGGACGCTGAACGCCGCGCTGCTCAGGCCATCGTGGCGAGCTTGCCGAGGATGTGGTCCATCACGGCGCCGTGCTCTACCTGGGGGCTGAACAGGATCAGCTCGGCGTCGAGCTCGACCCGGACGCTGTGCCCGGCGGGCCAGTAGAAGACGTCGCCGCCCGTGCAGCGCTCGAGGGTGCCGTCGGAGTAGGTGACGACGACGTCACCGGAGATGAGATACCCCCAGTGCTCGGCGTGGCAGGCGTCGTCCTCCAGGCCCTCGAGGAGGGGCGCCATGTCGGCGCCGGTCGCGAGGCTGAAGTATTCGGCGCCGAGCGGGCCGTCGGCGATGCCGAAGTCGGGCAGCTGCCGGGCGACGGCGCCGGGGATGTCGATCTTGACGGGGATCTCGTCCTTCTGGAGGTGCATGGGGGTGTCCTTTCGCGGGAGGTGTGGTCACCAGAAAGGCGTGACAAACACTTGTCACATTGCGACAGGCGCTCCGCGGCAGGTCACACTGGTCACATGCGCATCGGCACCTGGAACCTCGCGGGCCGCTGGTCTGATGCGCGCGCGGAGTTCCTCACTTCGCTCGATTGCGACGTCCTGTTGCTGACCGAGCTGCACCACGAGACCCGGGTCCCCGGGATGCGGGGGCGGACGACATATGCGCTGATGGGGCCAGACCGGTTCTGGGCCGGTGTGTTCAGCACCGGCGCCCAGATCGGGTACCCCGACCCGCACGCCGCCGCGGCCCTGGCCGTGGTCGACGGCATCACCTGCTGCAGCTCCGTACTGCCCTGGCGCGCGTGCGGGAACGGTCGGCCGTGGGTGGGGGAGCGGCAGGCCGACAAGACCGCCCAGGCGGTGGCGCCGATCGCCAGGCTCCGTCCGCCGGTGATCTGGGGCGGCGACTGGAACCACGCACTCGAGGGCAGCGACCACGTCGGCAGTCGCGAGGGGCGCGACCACATCTTCGAGGTCCTCGACACGCTCGGGCTCCAGGTGCCGACCGCCGATCTCGATGCGTACCGCGGCGATCGGAGCATCGACCACATCGCCTTCCCCAAGGAGTGGGTGCTGATCACCGCCGAGCAGGTGGCGGCGGTCTACAGGGACCAGCGGCTCTCGGACCACGACGCGTACGTCGTCGAGTTCGAGACCTGATCGGGTCGGGACGGGCGCCGATCGGTGCCACAATGCGACGGTGATCGCCGTGGATGCGGCGCGTGGAGCCGTCGAGCGCGGTGACTGGGCGCATGCACTCGAGCTCCTGTCGGCCCCCGAGGTCGACCAGGATCCCAAGGCGCTCGAGCTGAGAGCGGCAGCGGCGTACGGCGCCGGAGACCTAGAAGGCGCCGTCACTGCCTGGGAGGTCGTGCATTCAGTCCGGGTCGCGGCCGGCGATGACACTCGGGCGGCCTGGGCGGCCGGCATGATCGCCCTGTACCTGCTGATCGACACCGGATTGATGGCGCCGGTTCGGGGGTGGCTGCGCCGCGCGGATCGACTCCTCGAGGGCACCGGCGAGGCTCCTGCGCACGCACTCGTGGCCATGGTCCGCACTTACGAGCGCTTCATGTCCGGTGATCCTGGGGTTGCGAACGAGCAGGCGGAGCTGGCGATGGAGCTCGGGGAGCGGCAGGGCGTGCTTCCCGCTGTGATCATGGGTCAGGTCGCGTCCGCCCGACTGCTGATCTCCGGCGGGGCTGTCGCCGAAGGGTTGGCACGCCTCGACGAGGTGGCGGTGCGGCTGATGTCCGGTGACGTCGACCCGCTGACCACCGGGATGATGTACTGCGAGCTGATCTGCGCCGCTCAGTGGCTGGGGGAGCACGACCGGGCCCGCGAGTGGACCGAGGTGATGGAGCGCTGGCGGCACGGGGTGGCGTTCGGCGCCCTGCACGGCCGGTGCCGGGTGCACCGGGCCGAGATCCTCCGGGTCACCGGCACCTGTGCCGAGGCCGAGCAAGAGGCGCTCGCCGCGTGCGAGGAACTGCGGCCGTGGCTGCGTCGCGAGTACGGCTGGCCACTGGTCGAGCTCGGGAACATCCGGCTGCGCAAGGGCGACCTGGACGGCGCCGAGGAGGCGTTCCTCTCCGCGCACGACCATTCCTGGTCACCCCAGCCCGGCCTCGCCCTGCTCCGGCTCGCCCAGGGGGACGTCCCGGCAGCGGTGTCGCTGATCGCTGACGCCATCGAGCATCCGGTCGACATGCCGTCCAAGGAGTTGCCGCCGTTCGGCGACCTGCGGCTGGCCCCATTGCTCGACGCCCAGACGGAGATCGCGGCCTATGCCGACGACACTGAGACGGCGACCCGGGCCGCCGAGGTGCTCGCCGAGATCGCGGGCCGCCATCCGAGCTCCGGCCTGGCCGCGGCGACGCGGGTGGCCCGGGCCCGGTGCGCACTGCTCTCGGGCGACCTGCCGGCGGCTATCGACGAGGCCGCGGCCGGTGTGGCGGCCTGGGCCGACGTAGGCGCCCCCTACGAGACGGCCGGCGCCCGGTTGCTGCTCGGCAGGGCCTATGCGGGGGCCGGCCAGGTGGAGCGGGCCGGGATGGAGTGGAAGGCGGCCCTCGCCGCCTTCCGGGACTTCGGTGCCGCCGGTCGGGTGTCCGAGGTCGAGGGTCTCCTGTTAGGGAGGGAGGCGCCGGACCGAGCGGGCCGGCCGGAGCGTGAGGGCGCAGTGGCGACGTTCCTGAGAATTGGTGGCTCCCGCACGGTGGCGTTCCGCGGGCGTTCCGTGGTGCTGCCCGACCTCAAGGGCTTCCGATACCTCGACCGGTTGCTGGCCGAGCCCGGCCGGGAGTTCCACGTGTGCGACATGGTCGGCGGCGAGCACGGAACAACTGCCGCCGCGGAGTCGGGTCTGCCCGTACTCGACGCCGAGGCGAAGGCCGCGTATCGCAGGCGGCTGGCCGACATCGACGAGGACATCGAGGAGGCCACGCTTCTGAACGACTTGGGACGGCTCGAGCTGGCCGAGCGCGATCGCGACTACCTGGTGGCCGAGCTCACCAGAGCGGCCGGTATCGGCGGTCGCGACCGAACGCTCGGCGGGTCGGCGGAACGGGCCCGGACGAGCGTGGCGAGGTCGTTGCGCTATGCGATCCAGCGTCTTGCGGAACACGACGGGGTGTTGGCTGGATACCTGACCCAGACGATCAGGACTGGTACCTACTGCAGCTACGCGCCCGATCCGGTGGCCGCCGTGGCCTGGGACCTCGCCGCGGCGCCGGACGTCAGGACCGCACCCCGTTGAGACGGAAGAGCAGCCAGATCGTGGCGTCCGCAATCCGCTGCATCGCCGAGTCCGCTGCGCGGGCTACCTGGTCGGACATCGCTCCCACCTCCTCGTTGCTCATCTGTACAGACTGAGACGGCGCCGAGGACTCATCGGTTGCGAAGGCCTGGACCAGGCCAGGTCGGGATGCGCCCGCCCGGCGACGAGCGGGAGGTCGACGTAGGTCTTCCCCGCGGGCTCGGCGGCACCCACGGCCGGTATCGAGTTCACACAGCCCCGGCGGTGACCACGATGCCCGGGTTCCGTTCCAGCTCCTCGGCCACGGTGGCCGGCTGCCACCCCTTGATCGTGACGAACCGTGTCCGGATCGCCGCGGACCTCGACCTCAAGGCCCTCTTCCTCATGCCGAAGGTCCAGGCGGGATCCAGGTGCTCCTCGCCCATCGCCAGTGAACCGGACCCGCGTGCTGAGGGCGGAGAACGTCAAGTGGTGCACCGATGGGCGGTCCCAGTCGCCGCCGTCCTTGGCATCGGAGTGCACGCAGCACCCGACCAGGTCGAGCTCGGGATGCAGGAGGATCCCCTCGATGGCGGCGCGGCCGACACCGCCGGTGGCCCACTGCACGACACGGATCGTCATAGGGGCGACCGCAGCCGCTGGTCATCGGGACTGGGATCTGCCAGTACAGTGATCGTCTTCGACCCCGGCATGGCAAAGGACCCCGAGAAGCGCCCGATGGACGGCTCTCAAAGTAGTCATTCGCACGTTTGGCACATGGGCATCGCAGGCCGCCGATGACGCCCTGGATCCTGCTCGGCATCTCGGTGTTGCTGATCGCGATCTGCGGCGTGTTCGTTGCCGCGGAGTTCGCGTTCGTCACCGTCGACCGCAAGCAGGTCGAGCGCGCCGCGGGGGAGGGGGACGTCGCTGCGCGTGGTGTCCTCGTCGCTATCCGCTCGCTCTCGACCCAGCTGTCCGGCGCCCAGGTCGGCATCACGGTCACCAACCTCGGTATCGGTTTCCTGGCAGAGCCCGCCATCGCCGAGCTCGTCGATGACCCGCTAGCGGCCATGGGGCTGCCGGAGGGTGCGGTGCACCCGACGGCGCTCGCGCTGGGCCTGGGCCTGAGCACCTTCCTGACCATGCTCTTCGGCGAGCTGGTCCCCAAGAACCTCGCCGTCGCGCTGCCGATGGCCACCGCCCGGGTCACCCAACGGCCGATGCGCTGGTTCACCTCCCTCAACAGGGTGCCGATCAGGCTGCTCAACGGCTCGGCGAACGCCGCCGTACGCCGGCTGGGCCTGGAGCCGCAGGAGGAGCTCCGGTCCGCGCGCAGCTCCACCGAGCTCGCCTCGCTCATCTCGCGCTCGGCCAACGTGGGCACCCTGGACCCTGACACCGCCGAACTCATGGAACGCTCGGTCGAGTTCGGCAGCCGCAACGCCGGCGAGATCATGACGCCGCGGGTGCGCACGCGCAGCCTGGAGGTGAACGACCGGGCGCTCGCCGTGATCGAGCTGGCCCGCGAGACCGGACACTCCCGCTTCCCGGTGCTCGACGACGACGACACCGTGATCGGCACGGTGCACGTGAAGAACGCAGTGGCCTTGCCGGTCCACGAGCGCGCCACCACCAAGGTCAAGCACCTGATGGTCAAGCCGATCGTGGTGCCTGACTCCCTGCGGCTCGACCCGCTGCTGGCGCTGCTGCGCAAGGACGGCTTCCAGCTCGCCGTCGTCCTCGACGAGTACGGCGGGCACGCCGGCATCGTCACCCTCGAGGACGTGATCGAGGAGATCGTCGGCGACATCGCCGACGAGCACGACCGACTCGGGGCTCGCGCCCGGCAGCGGCGGGACGGCAGCTGGGCGCTCTCCGGGCTGTTGCGGCCGGACGAGGTCGAGGACCTCACCGGAATCGAGCTCCCCGAGAGTGAGGACTACGACACCATCGCGGGTCTCGTGCTCAAGGTGCTCGGCCGGGTTCCCGAGCCCGGCGACATCGCGGAGGTCCCGGTGCCCGACCGGCGCGATCCCGAGGAGCCGCGTGAGCGGCTCGCGGTGCTGACCGTCGAGTACATGGACGGGCTCAGGGTCGACCGGGTCGCTCTCAGCCTGCTCGACGGACCGGAGGACGGGCGATGAACGCGCCGACTGCCCTCGGGCTCGCCGTACTGCTGCTTTTGGGCAACGCGTTCTTCGTGGGTTCGGAGTTCGCAATGATCTCCGCGCGGCGCAGCCAGATCGAGCCCCGGGCCGAGGCGGGCTCGCGGATGGCCAAGCTGGCGCTGCGGTCGATGGAGAACATCTCCCTGGTGATCGCGGTCAACCAGCTCGGGATCACCGTGTGCTCGCTGCTCCTGGGCGCGGTGGGTGAGCCGGCCGTCGCCCACCTCATCGATCCTGTGCTCGAAGCCATGAACGTGCCGGAGGGTTTGCTGCACCCGATCTCGTTCGCGATCGCGTTGGCGGTGGTCGTCTACCTGCACGTCGTGCTCGGCGAGATGATCCCGAAGAACATCGCGCTGGCCGGACCGGATCGTGCCGCCCTCGTGTTGGCGCCTGCCATCTGGGGCTTCGTCACCGTGCTCCGCCCGGTGGTGGTGGTGATCAACATGGTCGCCTCAGGGGTGCTCCGCTTGGTGGGCGTGAAGCTGCAGGACGAGGTCAGCAGCTCCTACACACGCGAGGAGGTCGCCGCCCTGGTGGAGGAGTCGCGGGGCGAGGGCCTGATCGAGGCAGAGGAGTACGACCGGCTCGCGGGTGCTCTCGGCTTCACCGAGAAGACGGTGTCCACGGTGCTGATGCCGCCACACACGTTGACCAACGTGCTCCGCGGCTCCAGCCCGGCCGATGTCGAGGCGCTGTGCGCGGCCACCGGCTTCAGCAGGTTCCCGGTGATCGCCGAGGACGGCGAGTTCCTCGGCTACCTGCACATCAAGGACGTCCTGGAGACCGACGAGCAGCGCCGGATCGCCCCGATCGAGGACAAGTGGATCCGGCCGTTCGCCACCGTCCGCAACGACGAGCCCCTGCACGAGGCCCTCGAGACCCTCCAGCGCAGGGGCTCCCACCTGGCCAGGGTGGTGGACGGCGATGGCGGCACCCTCGGTCTGGTGACCATGGAGGACGTCATCGAGGAGCTGGTGGGGGAGATCCGGGACGCCGCCCACCTGGAGGAATCCACCTAGTCCCGGGCGGCGCATCCTCCGACGACGGGCAGGAGGCGCCGACTAAGGTGAGCGACCGTGGCAGACGACGAGACACGCACCCATCGCGTGTGGACGCTGCCCAATGCGCTGAGCGCCCTGCGGCTGGCCGGCGTACCCCTTTTCCTGTGGTTGGTCCTGGGCCCGGAGGAGGACACCTGGGCCCTGGTGCTCCTGATGGTGGCCGGCATCACGGACTTCCTCGACGGCTGGCTGGCCCGCAAGCTGAACCAGCAGTCGGTGGTGGGGCAGATCCTCGACCCGGTCGCGGACCGGCTCTACATCCTTGCGGTGGTCGTGGGCCTTGCGCTGCGCGACATCATCCCGTGGTGGATGGCGATCTCGCTGCCCCTGCGTGACCTCCTGATGTGGGGTCTCGTGCCGTTGCTGCGCACCCGGGGCTACAGCGCGCTGCCGGTGCACTTCCTCGGGAAGGCCGCCACGTTCAACCTTCTCTACGCCTTCCCACTGCTCCTGCTCGGCGACGGCGACGGTGTGGTCGCAACCCTGGCGCAGGTCTTCGGGTGGGCGTTCGCGCTCTGGGGCATCGGGCTCTACTGGTGGGCCGGTGTGCTGTACGCCTGGCAGGTGCGCAAGCTGCTGGCCACGACCGAGCGCCGGGCTCCGGTGCCCGATGCCTGAGCGGACCTCCACCGAAGAGCGGGCCGACCTGCCGGCCCGCGTCACCATGCCGCTGCTGACCCTGATCACCCAGCAGTCCATGGACGAGGACTACCGGGAGGCCGCCGACCGGCGCATTGCCGGGCTCACCGGCCCGAGGGTCGGTCGCCCCTGGGTCACGGCCGCGGTGGTGGTTGCTGTGTTCGGGGTGCTGGTGTCCACGGCCGCCGTCCAGAACTCCCGCAACTCTGACGTCGAGGATGCGGGTCGGGCCAGCCTGATCCAGCGCATCGAGAACCAGCGGGACCGGGTGTCCAGGCAGCAGGACCGGATCGCCCGCATGCGCGACCGCAACAGCTCGGTGGGTGACCAGCTCACCTCGCTCACCGCGAGCGTCGAGGCGGTCGAGGCCCGGCTCGGGCGGCTCCAGGTCGCGACCGGCTTCGTCGCCGTCGAGGGGCAGGGAGTGCGCGTCACCGTGGACGACGCGGATACGGGGGACACGAACGGCATCGTCCGGGACCGGGACCTGGCGCTGCTGGTCAACGGGCTCTGGAGCGCGGGGGCGGAGGCGATCAGCGTCAACGGGCAGCGGGTCACCGTGATGACGAGCATCCGGACGTCCGGCCGCGCGATCGAGGTCAACAGCGTGGGGATCGCGCCGCCGTACACGGTCCTCGCGATCGGGGACCGGGGCTCGCTGCAGGCCAACTTCTACGACACGACGAGCGGGCTGGCCTTCGACGGCCTGACCCGGCGCTACGGCATGGCGTTCGCCATGGACAATGAGGAGCAGATCTCACTTCCGGCGGCACCCAACCAGCTGCTTCGACTGCGCTCGGTCAAGGCCGGCGTGGATGGTGAGGAACACGAGCCGGCTCCCGGGGAGGAACCAGAGTGATCGCCGTACTTGGCCTGCTCGTGGGCATCCTGCTCGGGTTCGTCTTCCGGCCCGACGTGCCGATCGCGGTCGAGCCCTACCTGCCGATCGCGGTGGTGGCCGCCCTCGACGCGGTGTTCGGCGGGCTGCGGGCTTACCTGGACGGGATCTTCGACGACAAGGTGTTCGTCGTGTCGTTCGTCAGCAACGTCGTCATCGCGGCCGGCATCGTCTATGTCGGCGACCAGCTGGGCGTCGGCGGCCAGCTCTCGACGGGGGTCATCGTGGTCCTCGGGATCCGGATCTTCTCCAACGTCGCCGCGATCCGGAGGCACCTCTTCCATGCCTGAGCCCGTCGTACCCGAGGAGAAGCCCAGCGGCCGCCAGCAGCTGGTGACCGCGCTGCGCCGCCCGACCCGCCAGCAGATCGTGGTGGCGGTGCTGCTGGCGCTGGTCGGTTTCGCCGGCGTCACGCAGGTGCGCAGCAACGACGTGGACGACACCTTCGCGGGGCTCCGCGAGCAGGACCTGATCGACATCCTCAACGGCCTCGCCGGCACGACTCAGCGCGCCGAGACCGATCTCAGCCGCCTGGAGCGCACCCGCGACGACCTGCTGTCCGACACCAACCAGCGCGAGGCGGCACTGAAGCAGGCGCAGTCCGAGGCCAACACGCTGAGCATCCTGGCCGGCCTGGTGCCGGTGACCGGGCCGGGTATCCGGGTGACCATCACCGAGGTGACCGACCAGGTGAAGCTGGACACGATCCTGGACACGGTGCAGGAGCTGCGCACCAGCGATGCCGAGGCGATGCAGTTCAACGGTGAGGTCAGGGTCGTGGCGCAGACCTCGTTCGAGGATGCGGAGGGCGGGTTCCTGATCGACGGGACGCTGGTGGAGCCGCCGTACGTCATCGACGTGATCGGGGAGCCGGACGCGTTGGACCAGGCGCTCTCCTTCGGTCTTGGCCCGGCCTACCAGGTCGAGGAGGACGGCGGCGAGATGAACGTCGATCAGCTGCGCTCGCTCGACATCGAGTCCGTCGTCGACCCGACCCGGGCCGACTTCGCCGAACCGCAGTAGTCTGCGGCCGGATCACTGCCGACCGGAGGAGACGCGCTTGTACCCCGAGGACCTGAAGTACACCGCCGAGCACGAGTGGCTGCGTTCCCCGGGTGAGCACGAGGGTGCGGTCCGGGTCGGCATCACCGACTACGCCCAGGACGCGCTCGGCGACATCGTCTACGTCTCCCTGCCGGAGATCGGAGCGACCGTCGTGTCGGGCAGCACCTGCGGTGAGCTCGAGTCGACCAAGTCGGTGAGCGACATCTACGCGCCGGTGGGCGGCGAGATCGTGGCCCGCAACGAGTCACTCGACGCGACGCCCGAGCTGGTCAACAACGACCCGTACGGCGGCGGCTGGCTGTTCGAGGTGGTGCCCACCGATCCGACCGAGATCGATGGGCTGATGACCTCCGACGCGTACGCGTCGTCCCTCGACACCTGACCATCGGCGACGTCTTCGCGGGCTTCGATCCGGGCGTCACGCACGGCTGGTAGGTTCTGGGAAAACCATCAACCTCAGCCCGGCCTTGAGGGTTTGCGGCGGCTGATGGTGGTGGGCGACGACCGGACCGGAGGATGCACTGATGCCGTTCTGCACTGCGTGTGGCAAGCAGAACCCCGACGACGCCCGCTTCTGCTCCCAGTGCGGCACCCGCCTGGTGGTCGCGGGCCCGGCCGCGGGTGAGCCCAGCGGCGAGGCCACTGCGACGATCCAGATCGGCATGGGAGGGGACAAGGTCGAGACTTCCGACCGCGCTCTCAACCCCGTCGACGCGGCTGCGGTCGACGCGTTGCCCGCGGGTCACGCGCTGCTCGTCGTACAGAAGGGTCCAGGGGCGGGCAGCCGCTTCCTGCTCGACCAGGACGTCGTGAACGCCGGCCGGCACCCCGAGAGCGAGATCTTCCTCGATGACGTGACCGTGTCGCGACGGCACGCGGTGTTCAACCGGGAAGGCGACCAGTTCACGGTCAGCGACGTCGGCAGCCTCAACGGCACCTACGTCAACCGCGACCGGATCGAGAAGGTGCAGCTCACCGACGGCGACGAGGTACAGATCGGCAAGTATCGTCTGGTCTTCTTCGCCGGGCACGAGAGCGCCTAGGACCTTGGCCAGCCTGCCGGATTCGGGCTCGCCGCGGGCGCGGATGAACATCGGCCAAGTGCTCGACGAGCTTCGTCCGGACTTCCCGAGCATCACCATCCCGAAGATCCGGTTCCTCGAGGACAAGGGGCTGATCAAGCCCGAGCGCACTCCCGCCGGCTACCGGAAGTTCTCGGCCGAGGACGTCGAGAGGCTCCGCTACATCCTGCGCATGCAGCGCGACCACTACCTCCCGCTCAAGGTGATCCGCCAGCACCTCGACGCCATCGACCGCGGGTTGGAGCCGCCGCCCATCGAGCCGGTCGTTCCGACCGTGCCGAAGGTCGCTCTGGCCGCCGACGGTCTGCCCAGCGCCGAGTCCTTCAGCCGCCGCGACAACCTGAGGCTGTCGCGCAAGGAGCTGATCAAGATCGCAGAGATCTCCGAGGAGCTGCTCGACCAGCTCGAGCAGTTCGCTCTGATCAGCCCGCGCGCCGGCACCGGCCACTACGACACCGACGCGCTGGTGGTCGCGCAGACCGCACGCGAGCTGGCCGACTTCGGTCTCGAGCCCCGACACCTGCGCGCCTTCAAGACCGCCGCCGATCGCGAGGTGGGTCTGGTCGAACAGGTCGTCGCGCCGCTGCGTGGTGGCCGCGACACCGCTGCCCAGGCCCGGGCCGAGGACGCGATGAGCGAGATCGCCGCGCTGTCGATTCGGCTTCACGCCACTCTGGTGAAGTCGGGACTGCGTCGCTGATCGGACTGCCGTTTGGTCACCAACCGCAAGTAGTCCGGGGCCAAAGTTGCGGTTGGTGACCAAACCGCAAGCCCGCACCCCGGCCACGCTCCGGGTGTCACGCGTGCGGTGTAGCCTCGAAGCGTGCGGGAAGTCGATGTGATGGGTGTCAGGGTGGAGATGCCCTCGAACCAGCCGATCGTGCTGCTGCGCGAGGTGTCGGGGGAGCGCTACCTGCCGATCTGGATCGGGGCTGTCGAGGCGACGGCGATCGCGTTCGCCCAACAGGGTGTGGTGCCGCCGCGGCCGCTGACGCACGACCTGATGAAGGACGTCCTCGAGGCCACCGGCAACGAGCTCACCGAGGTGCGGATCACCGACGTCAAGGACGGGGTGTTCTTCGCGACCCTGGTCTTCGGGTCCGGCGCGGAGGTCAGTGCCCGGCCGTCCGACTCGATCGCCCTCGCGCTGCGCACCGGCACCACGATCTTCTGCGCAGAGGACGTGCTCGACGAGGCCGGCCTCGCCGTACCCGCCGAGCAGGAGGACGAGGTCGAGCGGTTCCGCGAGTTCCTCGACCACGTCACGCCGGAGGACTTCGAGCGCACCGACGGGTAGCCTCACCCTCAAGTAGAGGTTGAGAGTTGCGACACACCCCTAGTTGTCTTTGACCCCCCTCGGGTTGGGCCGTACCTTGAAGTGTCTCTGTTGTAACTCCACCGCTGTGGTTGTCCCGAAAGCCGGGGGCTGCCTGACTTCCCCGGGGTTACGGTTTGCGGAGTAGACCCACGGAGGACCGTGTGAACGAGCAGAAGCCGGACGCAGGCAGCGCCCAAGAGGCCGCGCGGGCCGCCGGGGAGGCCGAGGAGCAGGGACTCCTCTTCACCGACGACGTATCGCCGCTGCCCAGCGACCTGGGCTACCGCGGACCCACCGCCTGCAACGCCGCCGGCATCACCTACCGGCAGCTCGACTACTGGGCCCGCACCGGCCTGATCGAGCCGACCGTACGCGGCGCCACCGGCTCGGGGTCGCAGCGGCTCTACTCCTTCCGCGACATCCTGATCCTCAAGGTGATCAAGCGGCTGCTGGACGCCGGCATCTCGCTGCAGCAGATCCGCACCGCCGTGTCCCACCTGCGCGAGCGGGGCACCGACGACCTGACCCGTGTGACCCTGATGAGCGACGGCGCATCGGTCTACGAGTGCACCAGCAACGACGAGGTCATCGACCTCCTCCAGGGTGGTCAGGGCGTCTTCGGCATCGCCATCGGCGGCGTCTGGCGCGAGATCGAGGGCACCCTCGCCGACCTGCCCAGCGAGCGCACCACCACGGAGACCGGATCGACCGCGGGCGACGAGCTCGCCGCGCGGCGCGCTGCCCGAGGCGCCTGAAACCCTTCGCTCGGGCGTCACCCGACACGCCCCTGATCGTTGACCCGTCGCAAACTTTGCGACGGGTCAGTGCTTGATAGGCTCGTTGTGCCGACAATCCCGTGCGGGAGAGTCTTCGCCTGGCAGTGTCGCCGGGAACGAAGCGCCGAAGGGGCAATTCCTCCCCGGAACCTCTCAGGCGCCAGGACCGCGCGGAGCAGGCAACTCTGAAGCCCCGGTGGGCAACAGAGGGGGAGGCGAATCGATCGACCGATCAGAGGAGCCTTCGTTGTCGGACCACCCCACGCTGTCCGAGCTCGACGCGGCGATGCCGTTCGCCGACCGCCACATCGGGCTGCGGCCCGACCACGTCGCTACGATGCTGGAGCGGCTGGGCTTCGAATCGCTCGAGGACCTGATGGCGGCCGCGGTGCCCGGCGGCATCCGGTCCGCGGAGGAGCTCGACCTGCCCGGGCCGCTCACCGAGGAGGCGACTGCGCGCGAGCTGCGCGCCCTTGCCGCTGCCAACCGGCCCGGCGAGGCGATGATCGGCCTCGGCTACCACGCCACCCTCACGCCGCCGGTGATCCGGCGCAATGTGCTCGAGGACCCGAGCTGGTACACCGCCTACACGCCGTACCAGCCGGAGATCAGCCAGGGTCGGCTCGAGGCGCTACTGAACTTCCAGACCGTGGTCGGTGACCTGACAGGACTGCCGACCGCTAACGCCTCGCTGCTCGACGAGGCCACCGCCGCAGCAGAGGCGATGACGCTCGTACGCCGGGCCAGGAAGCAGGCCGTCGGCCCGTTCGTGATCGACGCCGACGCGCTGCCGCAGACCATCGACGTGGTCCGCACCCGGGCTGAGGCGATGGGCATCGAGTTGCTAGTGGCGAACCTCACGGACGGACTGCCGGACGGCGACCTGTCCGGCGTTCTGGTCCAGTACCCCGGCGCGTCGGGGCGGGTGCTCGACCCGCGCCCGGTCATCGAGGCCGCTCACGAGCGCGGCGCGCTCGCGGTCGTCGCCGCCGACCTGCTCGCGCTGACCCTGCTCGAGGCGCCAGGCGGCCTAGGTGCCGACGTGGTGGTCGGCTCCTCGCAGCGCTTCGGCGTTCCCCTTTTCTACGGCGGCCCGCACGCCGGCTTCATGGCCGTTGCCGAAGGACTCGAGCGGCACCTGCCCGGTCGGCTGGTCGGGGTGTCGGTGGACGCCGAGGGCCGCCCGGCCTACCGGCTTGCGCTACAGACCCGCGAGCAGCACATCCGCCGCGACAAGGCGACCTCCAACATCTGCACCGCCCAGGTGCTCCTAGCGGTCGTGGCGGCGATGTACGCCGTCTACCACGGACCCGACGGCCTGACCGCGATCGCCACCCGCACGCATCGGTACGCCGCGGTGCTGGCCCGCGCGCTCAGCGACGCCGGCCACCCACCCACGCACGGTCACTTCTTCGACACCCTCTCCGTGGCGGTCCCCGGCCGGGCCGGCGAGGTCGTCGCGGCTGCCCGGACGTTCGGTGTCCAGCTGCGGCTGATCGACGATGACACCGTGGGCATCTCGACGTCCGAGGCGACCACCCGCTCGACGATCACCAGCGTGCTGCGCGCGTTCGGAGCGCCGTACGACGGCCTCGACGGGCAGGACCACGAGGCGGGCGATGCGCTGCCCGACGAGTTGCGCCGGACGACGGAGTTCCTCACCCACGAGGTCTTCTCGAGCCACCACAGCGAGACCGCGATGCTTCGCTACCTGCGCCGCCTCTCGGCGCGCGACTACGCGCTGGACCGCGGCATGATCCCGCTCGGCTCCTGCACGATGAAACTGAACGCCACCACCGAGATGGAGCCCGTCTCGCTGCCCGGGTTCGCCGATCTGCACCCGTTCGCACCGGCCGAGGACGCCGCGGGCTACCGGCACCTGGTCGAGCAGCTCGAGCGCTGGCTTGCCGAGGTCACCGGCTACGACCGGGTGTCGATCCAGCCGAACGCCGGGTCGCAGGGTGAGCTCGCCGGGCTGCTGGCCATCCGCGGCTACCACCGTGCCAGGGGAGAGGCGGAGCGCAACGTCTGCCTGATCCCGTCGTCGGCGCACGGCACCAACGCAGCGTCGGCGGTGATGGCCGGCATGAGGGTCGTCGTCGTGAAGGCGTCCGACGACGGGGCGGTCGACCTCGACGACCTGCGTGCCCAGTGCGAGGAGCACGCGGCGGACCTCGCGGCGATCATGGTGACCTACCCGTCGACGCACGGGGCCTACGAGGACACCATCTCCGAGCTGTGCGAGACGGTGCACGCGCACGGCGGTCAGGTCTACGTCGACGGTGCCAACCTCAATGCGCTGCTCGGCTACGCGAAGCCCGGGGAGTTCGGGGGCGACGTGTCGCACCTCAACCTGCACAAGACGTTCTGCATCCCGCACGGAGGCGGCGGTCCCGGCGTCGGACCGGTGGGCGTGCGCGAGCACCTGGCGCCGTACCTGCCCTCGCACGCGATGCACCCCGAAGAGGCGAAGCGCCACGGGATCGGGCCGATCAGCGCAGCGCCGTACGGCTCGGCCGGGATCCTGCCGATCTCCTGGGCCTACATCAGACTGATGGGCGGATCCGGACTCACCCGGGCCACGGCGGCGGCGGTACTGGCGGCTAACTACGTCGCCACCAGGCTGGAGGAGCACTTCCCGGTCCTCTACCGCGGGCACGGCGGGCTGGTCGCCCACGAGTGCATCCTGGACGTCCGCGGGCTCACGAAGGACTCGGGCGTGAGCGTCGACGACGTTGCCAAGCGGCTCATCGACTACGGCTTCCACGCACCGACGATGTCGTTCCCGGTGGCGGGCACGCTGATGGTGGAGCCGACGGAGTCCGAGGACCTCGCAGAGCTCGACCGGTTCTGCGACGCGATGATCGCGATCAAGGGCGAGATCGACCGGGTGGCGGCGGGGGAGTGGACCGCCGAAGAGTCCCCGCTCCGCGGTGCCCCGCACACGGCCCGGGCGCTGGTGGGCGAGTGGGAGCGCGCCTACACCCGCGAGGACGCGGTGTTCCCCGCCGGCCTCGATCCCGACAAGTACTGGCCGCCGGTGGCCCGGGTCGACCAGGCTTACGGCGACCGCAACCTGGTCTGCGCCTGCCCGCCGCCGGAGGCCTTCGCGGAGTGAGTCACCAGCTACGCCTCGAGGCGCTGCAGGCCGGCGGTCGCCTGCCGGGGGTGGTCGCTGGGGTGATCACCGACGGCGAACTCGCGTGGAGCGGCGCGGCCGGGATGGGCGACCTGGACCAGCAGTACCGGATCGGCTCGATCACCAAGATCATGACCGCGGTCACGGTGCTCCAGCTCAGGGACGAGGGTCACCTCGATCTCGACGACCCGATCGGGCGCTACGTGCCGGAGACCGGGTACGCCGCATCGACGCTCCGGTCGTTGCTTGCGCACACCTCGGGCATGCAGAGCGAGCCGGTCGGGCCGTGGTGGGAGCGCTCACCCGGGACCGACTTCGACGCGCTGGTGGCGGCCAACGACGGCTCGGGTGCGGTCGCCGGGCCGGGGGACTACTACCACTACTCCAACCTCGGCTACGCGCTGCTGGGCGAGGCGGTCGCCCGCCTGCAATGCGCATCGTGGTGGGAGGTCGTGCGCGAGAGGCTGCTCGACCCGCTCGGCATGAGCCGCACGACGTACCACCCGGAGGAGCCGGTCGCACAGGGCTACAGCGTCGGCCACTTCGCGGGCACACTCACTCCCGAGCCGCACCAGGACACCAAGGGGATGGCGCCGGCGGGACAGGTGTGGAGCACCATCGCGGACCTGGCTCGCCTGGCGCAGTTCCTCGCTGATGGGCACCCCGACGTGCTGCCGGTGGCAACTCTGCGTGAGATGTCCCGACCACAAGCGCCCGCGACGGAGTACGGCCTCGGCCTGAGCCTGGTCCGGCAGGGCGGGCGCGAGCTCGTGGGGCACGGCGGCAGCATGCCCGGATTCCGGGCCGTGCTGTTCGTCGACCAGGACCGCCGCGACGGCCTGGTGGTCTTGTGCAACGCCACCACCGGTCCTCCCTCCGGGACCATGCGCGGAGTGGTTCCTTGGCGAGGCCGAGGAGGACGCGCCCGTGCCCGCTTGGGTGCCGACCGGCCGGGTGCCCGACGAGGTGGCGCCGATCCTCGGCTTGTGGTTCTGGGGCAACACCGCGGCGGAGCTGCGGTGGCAGAACGAGCGTCTCGAGCTGCGCGCACTGAACAGCGCGGAGGTGGCCGACGCCTTCGAGCTCCGAGACGACGGCCGGCTGGTCGGGGTGAGCGGCTACCACCGCGGCGAGACGCTGCACGTCCGGCCGACGCACCTGGAGTGCGCGACGTTCATCTACACGCGGGCGCCGTACGACCCGGAGGCGCCGATCCCCGGCTGACCGCCCTCAGTCGAAGCTGACGGTGGAGACCAGGGCCGGATGGTCGGAGCTGATCGGCATCTCTTGGGAGCTCGGCACGGTCGCGTCCGGCGGGTGGAAGAGGTACATCACGCCGCTGTCCTTGGCGTAGCCGTAGCCGACCTTCGCCATCTTCGACACTGCCGTCCAGTAGCCCTGGTTGGGGTGGGAGTTCATGTCTCCGCCAAGCAGCACCCGACCCTGCTGTGCGAGCTGGCCGACCAGGGCGGCGAGCTTGTCCATCCCCAGGGCGTACAGCTGGACTCGGGTCAGGGCGGGGTCGCCGTACTGTCTCGGGAACTTCGCCGGGTTGGTCGGCATGTGGGTGGAGAGCACCGAGATGACCTGGCCGTCACCCAGGTTGCGCAGCGTGACCCACGTGGCGTACCGGTCCCAGAGGAACTTCTTCCCGTGGAGGTAGCCGCGGTCGTCGTTGACCACCTGGATCCGGCCCCGGGCGAGCACCTCGTAGGCGTCGGTGCGCCACATCACCGCGTTGTTGATCGACTGCCCCCCTGCTCCGGGCTCGGTCAGCTTCGCCCCACCCCGGTAGGCGGCGTATCCCGGTGCGGCCGCTCGCAGGCCCGCGAGCGTGCGGCTGCTGATCTCGTTGAGGACGATGAAGTCGGGGAAGGTCGCAGCCAGGGCACCCATGGAGCGCCTGAAGCCGTCGGCGCCTATCCGGTTGGGGATGTTCGCCACCGCGGCGATGATCTCCTCGGAGTTGAGCGCGAGCAGATCGGCGTAGTGCTCCTTGGCCTGGACCAGTACGACGCGGGCGGACTCGAGTTGTGAGCGAGCCTCGGCCAGTCTCGCCTGCGCCCTCTCCAACGCGCTCGTCGATCGGTCGACTGCCGCTTGGGCGAGGAGGTAGTCACTCCTCGCGGCGATGAGGTTCTCCCGCCAGACACCCGAGCGCTTCCGCATCAGCCGCAGGTGAATCCGGGCGGCCTTGATCTCGCTCGGTGTCTTCGCCTGCTGCAGGCGGGTCCGCGCGTCCCGCACGCGCTCGCGTGCCTTGCTCAACGACTGCCGGGCGTCCTCCAGGCGCTTCGCGGCGCGGTCCCGTGCGGCGGAGTGACTGATGACGCGTTCGCTGGCTAGGTCCCGCCTGGCCCGAGCGTCCTTCGTGGCGGTCTTCGCCAGGTTCACCGTCTCCTGGGCCGCCCGGACCTGCGCCGCGGCCTGCTCGAGATCGGGGTCCTCGCCTCGGGCCGCGAACGAGTGACCAGGGTGCACGAGGATCGCAGCGATCATCGCGACCATGCCCAAGAAGGCGGCGACTCGCACGCGTGAAGATGTGGTCTGAATCATGGTCTTGGTGCCGCTTCGGCGGGCGGTGGGGGACGAGTCCGAGCGGCGGCCGACGCCGGCCGCCGACCAAACGGTAGGCCGGGTCGGCGGAGGTCGCAGCGAAACGGCGGAAACAGGTCCACGGTCGTTCACGCTGGTCGTGTAGACCTTCGTCATGCGATCTCATCTCGAGCTCGAGCACACCTACGCGCCCGGTCCCGGTGACGAGGTCCCGGACCTCGCCGTAGCGGACGGGGTCGCATCGGTCGACCAGGCCGAACCCGTCGACCTGGTCGCGACGTACTTCGACACCGAGGACCTGGCGCTGACCAAGGCCGGGGTGTCGCTGCGGCGCCGCACGGGTGGCTCGGACGCGGGATGGCACCTGAAGGTGCCTGCCGGTGAAGGTCGAGATGAGATCGGCTGGCCGCTGGGGCGATCTGCCCGAACGGTTCCTGTCGCGCTCCGGCGTTCGGTCCAGGCCTGGACTTTCGGCCTGCCGCTGGCGGCCGTGGCGAACATCGAGACGCACCGGGCGACCAGTCGGCTGCTTGCCGCCGACGGTGCTGTCCTAGCAGAGGTCGCCGACGACCGCGTCGTCGGCACGCCGAGGCACGACGGTGCCGCACCCGTCGTCTGGCGCGAGTGGGAGGTCGAGCTCGTCGACGGTGACCGCGAGCTGCTGACGGCGGTCGGTTCGATCCTCGAGGGGAACGGCGTGCACCAGAGCTCCTATGGCCGCAAGATCGACCGGGTGCTGGCGCTCGACCCAGTGCCGGAGCCTCCCGATCCGAGGACCGCCGCCGGTCTCCTGCAGCGGCGGCTCGTGGACCAGCTGGCGCTGCTGCGACTGCACGACAGCGGGATCCGGCGTCGGGTGCCGGACTCGGTGCATCAGTTCCGCGTCACCTGCCGACGGCTACGAGGAGCCCTGGCCACGTTCCGCCCGGTGTTGGGCCGGGCGGTGACCGAGCCGATCCGGGACGATCTCCGCTGGGTGGCTCGGACCCTCAGCGATGCAAGGGACGCAGAGGTCATGCACGCGAGGCTGCGCGAGCTCCTCGAGGAGGAGCCCGTCGTGGTCGGCCCGGTCCGGCGGCGGCTGCAGCGCACCTACCGGGCTCAAGAGCGGGATGGGATGCAGCGAGGTGACGAGCTGCTGGCCTCGGACCGCTACTTCTCGTTGCTGCACGCGCTCGACGCACTCACCGCCGATCCACCCTGGACGGAGCGGCGCAACGACGACGCTCGCAAGCTGGCCCGCCGGCGGCTGCGCAAGGAACGACGGAGGGTGCAGGGGCGGGTCGATGTGGCAGAGGCGCTCGCAGAGGTCGGCGGCGAGGCCCACGACGCGGCCATGCACCGGGTGCGGAAGGGGGTCAAGCGGTACAGGTACGCCCTGGAGGCAGCCGCGCCGGTGATCGGCGAGGATGCCGACCGGTTGCGCGACCAGGCCAAGAGCCTGAGCCAGGTGCTCGGCGAGCGCCAGGACACCACGGTCACCCGGGCCGACCTCCTCGAGATGGCGCGCGCGGCGACCGACGAGGGGGAGAGCGCCTTCACCTACGGCCGGCTGCACGCCCGCGAGTCGACGCGGGCCGAGAACCTCGATCGGGACTTCGAGCGAGACTGGCCACAGCTGAAGTGACGGTCGTCCCTACATCGCCTGCGAGACGCTGGACATGTTGAAGTCGGGCACCCTGAGCGCCGGCATGGCGGTGCGTGAGAAGTAGTCGTCGCCCCACTCCCTGCTGAAGCTCGGGACCGTCTCCGACGCATGCGAGAACCTGCGCAGCAGGTCGATCGGCGACTCGTTGAACCGGAAGTTGTTGACCGAGCCGGTGATCTCACCGTTCTCGACCAGGTAGACGCCGTCGCGGGTGAGCCCGGTGAGCAGGAGGGTCTGCGGGTCGACCTCGCGGATGTACCAGAGGCAGGAGAGCAGGAGGCCGCGATCGGTGCCGGCCACCAGGTCGTCGATCGTGCCGGCGCCGGAGTCGACGCTGAGCGCGAGGTTGTCGATCGCGGGTGTCACCGGCTGGCTGGTCATCGCCGCGGAGTGGCGGGTCTGCAGCAGCGAGCTGAGCTCCCCGTTCCGGATCCAGTCGGTGCGCGCGAGCGGAAGCCCGTTGTCGAACACCGACGACTCGTTGCTGGACGTGGCCGCCACGGCGTACGGCGCGCACTCGAGTCCCGGGTAGACGGGGTCGGAGAAGAGGTTCACACCCTCGGCGGCGATCTGCTCGCCGATCCGGGTGCCGCTCGGCCTACGGCTGTAGACCGACTGGCCCTCCCACGCGGTCCGGGCACCGGCGGACCAGTACGCATAGATCATCAGGTCGGCAACCGAGGTCGGCGGGAGGATCGTGTCGTAGCGCCCCGCCGGCAGGTCGACCCTCCGAGTGGCCCAGGCGAGTCGCTGGGCGAGGGACTCGTCCATCGCCAGTGCGTCGACGTCGGTGAAGTCGCGGGTGGCGCCGCCGACCCAGGCGCTCTCGGTCATCGCGGCGTTCTTGCCGGTGCAGCCGTAGTGCCCGGTGGGCTGGACGTGCCGCAGCCGGAGCCCCGTCGTCGACCCGAGGTACGTCGTGGTCATCTCGTGGTTGACGAAGCCGTAGAGCACCCGCTCCGCGGAGGTGGCCCGGCCGAACGCCTCGCCCAGCGCCGGGGCGAACGCGTCGTAGACATGGATGTCGGTGGGCACCGGGGGCTCGTCCCAGTCAGGGGACGTCGCGTCACGGGTCAGCTCGTTCGCGTCCTCGGCGGGGGTGCCAGCGCGGGCCGCGGCATCGGCGGCGCGCACCAGCTCGTCGACCTGTCCTTGGGTGGTGGCGCTGCCGGTGACCGATCCGGTCGCGACGCCGTCGCCCGAACGGATGAACGAGACCACGGTGACCGAGATGCCGTGCATCACCCCGTTGGTGGTCAGCGTGTTGTTGGCCCACCGGAGGTTGGCGCTGGTGTGGTCGCGTGCGATCACGATGCAGTCGTCGGCGGTGGACACCGACAGCGCGTGCTCGACGAGCGACTGAGAGGTGGCGGCGCTGGGCATGGCGACGGACATCAGTTCCCGCCCTCCTCGTTGGTGTTGAGGATCCGGATGTCCCGGAACAGTGAGGTCGGGCAGCCGTGACTGACCGCGGCCACCTGGCCGGGCTGCGCCTTGCCGCAGTTGAACGCCCCGCCGAGGACCCAGGTCTCGGGTCCGCCGACCGCCTCGAGGGAGTTCCAGAAGTCGGTGGTCGTGGCCTGGTAGGCCGCGTCCCGGACCTGGCCGACCAGCTCGCCGTCCGCGATCCGGTAGAAGCGCTGGCCGGTGAACTGGAAGTTGAACCGCTGCATGTCGATCGACCACGACTTGTCGCCGACGACGTACAGGCCGCGCTCGACCCGGCCGATCAGGTCCTCGGTGCTCGGCCCCTCGGGGTCGGCCTGGAGCGACACGTTCGCCATCCGTTGGATGGGGATGTGGCCGGGTGAGTCGGCGTACGCACAGCCGTTGGAACGGCCGTCGTTGAGCTCCGGCAGCATCACCCCCATCGGCCGGTCGAGCTGGTAGCCGACCAGCACCCCGTCGCGGACGATGTCCCAGCGCTGGGTCTGCACCCCCTCGTCGTCGTAGCCGATCGTGGACAGGCCGTGCTCGACGGTGCGGTCACCGGTGACGTTCATGACCGATGAGCCGTACTGGAGGGTGTTCAGCTTGTCGATCGTTGCGAACGAGGTGCCGGCGTAGTTGGCCTCGTAGCCCAGCGCGCGGTCCAGCTCGGTGGCGTGCCCGATCGACTCGTGGATGGTCAGCCACAGGTTGGACGGATGGATCACCAGGTCGTAGGTGCCGGCCTCGATGCTGGGTGCCTTGAGCTTCTCGGCGAGCAGCTCCGGCACCTGCTCGATCTCGTCGTCCCAGTCCCAGCCGTCTCCGGTGAGGTACTCGTAGCCCTTGCCCACGGGCGGCGCGATGCTGGCCATCGAGTCGAAGGTGTCCGCTCCCGCACCCATCGCCTCGAACCCCGGTTGCATCCGGATCCGCTGCTGGGTGGTGCGGGTGCCGGCCAGGTCGGCGTAGTACTTGTTCTCCTGGACCTGGAGCAGGAACGCCGAGGCGTGGTCGACCGCGGCGCCGGTGCGGAGCCGGTTGGTCCAGTCGATGAGCAGTGCAGCCTTCTCGGCCACCGGCACCTCGAGCGGGTTGGTGGCGTACGACGAGACCCAGGTGACGTCGTCATAGATCGGCTCGTCGGCGATCTCCACGGGCGTGCTGGTCATCGCCGCGGCGACCCGGGCCACCTCGACCGCCCGTCCGGCGACCAGGGCCGCCTCGTCGGCGGTGAGCACGACCCCCGAGGCGAAACCCCACGAGCCGCTGTGGATCACCCGGACCGCGAAGCCCGAGGTCCTCGCTGTCCGCGGCACCCTGGAGCACGCCGTCGCGAACGCCGAGATGCTGGAAGCGGAGCCGCTCGAAGCGGAAGTCGGCGTGGGTGGCGCCGAGCTCCCGGGCCCGGGCCAGCGCGACATCGCCGAGCTGTCGGTAGGGAAGGTCGGTGAACGTGGGATCCAGGGTGGGGCCGGGCATGCGAGCGAACCTACCTACCTGGCTAGGGTTGCTTCCATGTCATTCCCGGCGTGGCTGGGCATCGGTGCCCAACGAAGTGGCACCACCTGGCTCACCGACCTGGTCACCCAGCATCCCGAGGTGGGGCTGGGGACCAACGGGAAGAAGGAGCAGCACCTGCTGCACAAGGTCGGCGACGGCCGAGAGCCGGAGTCGGCGTACCTCGAGCTCTTCCCGGACGACGGCGTACGACGGGGTGACTGGACGCCGCAGTACCTCCGGCACTCCTCGACGCCGGCGGTCGCCGCGCGGCTCGGTGGCGACGCCCCGATCTTCGTCGTACTGCGAGATCCGGTGGAGCGGTTCCGCTCGGCGATGCGCCTGGCGGCGACGAGGGGGAAGTCCTGGCCGTACCCGGTGCCGATCACGGTGCAGACGTGGACCGGGATGTACGCCGACCAGCTGGACATGTGGGCGGCAGTGGTCGGGCGCGAGCGGATGCACGTGCTCGTCTACGAGACGGTTCGCGAGGACCCGCAGGGAGCGGTGGACTCGTTGTGGCGGGCGATGGGCGTCGACCCCATCGCCCTGCAGGACATCGCCCGCGAGTCCGCGTCGTCGTCGCGCGCCGACTGGGAGTGGACCCCGGGCCTCCGGGAAACGCTGCAGGTGCTGTACCGGCCCCAGGTGAAGCGGTTGGCGACCGACTGGGGACTCGATGTGAGCCGGTGGACCGCCACCTCCTAGCCGGCAACGGGTCGCATTGGTGCGGCGGTGGGCGGGTACCGGCCAGTCATGGCTAGTACACAGAAGGTCGCATTCCTGATCGCATCCGAAGGCACCGAGCGGGTCGAGCTCGAAGACCCCTGGGGCGCCGTCGAGGACGCGGGGTACCAGCCCGTGCTGGTCTGCCCCGAGGAGCGGCGAGGCGCAGCTTTTCGACCACCTCGACAAAGCCAGCTCGCAGAGTGTCGACAAGACGCTGGACGAAGCCGACCCGGACGACTACGCCGCGCTCGTGCTGCCGGGCGGGGTGGCGAACCCCGACAACCTGCGCACCCACGAAGACGCGGTCGAGTTCGTGCGGGATTTCGTCGCCGCGGGCAAGCCGGTGGCGGCGATCTGTCACGCCCCGTGGACGCTGATCGAGGCCGATGTCGTCAGGGGCAAGCGGGTCGCCTCCTGGCCAAGCCTGCAGACCGACATCCGCAACGCCGGCGGCGAGTGGGTCGACGACAAGGTCGTCACTGACGGCAACTTGATCACGAGCCGCAATCCCGACGACCTGCCGGCGTTCACGAATGCGCTGCTGGAGGCGCTCGATCACGGCGCTGCCGGGACGTCGTCGTAGCGTCCGGATTGCGTACGCGGCCGGGTCCGCTTTGGGGCCGGGCTTGCGGTTTGGTCACCAACGACAGGGATTCGGGCCGATTTCCTGCGGTTGGTGACCAAACGACAGTCCGGATTCCGTACGCCGCCGGCGCGAGCGAGGCTGCTCAGCGGGTGACGGCGACGGTGGAACCGCGGCGCGACTTGCTGACCGTGAGCCGGGTGGGGATCCGGTCGCGCATCTCGGCGACGTGGCTGACCACGCCGACCACCCGGCCGCCGTCGCGCAGGGAGTCGAGGGTGTCCATCACGTCGTCGAGGGTGTCGGCGTCCAGGGAGCCGAAGCCCTCGTCGACGAAGAGGGTGTCGAGCTCGGCCCCGCCGGCTTCCTGGGTGATCACGTCGGCGAGCCCGAGCGCCAGGGCGAGGGAGACCACAAATGTCTCGCCGCCGGACAGGGTCGCGGGGTCGCGGGATTCGCCGGACCAGTCGTCGCGGACCAACAGGCTCAGGCCGCCGCGGGTCTCCCCGGCGCCGCGGCGGCCGGTGTGCTCGAGCGAGTAGCGCCGGTCGCTCATCCCGGCCAGGCGGGTGTTGGCCGCCGCGACGACCTGGGTGAGCCGGTAGGCCAGCACATACGCCGACAGCCGCATCTGCAGCCGGTTGTCTGACGCCTTCCCCTCGACGAACGTGGCCAGCCGGTCGGTCAGGTCGAGATCGTCGCTGGCGGGACGCCAGCCGTCGACGGCGCGCGTGAGCTCTTCGGCCAGCTGGGCCAGGCGCCCGACCCGCGTGGAGGTCAGGGTCGCGAGCGACTGGGCGTCGCCGAGCCGGACCAGCGCGTCGGCGTGCGCGACCTCCAGCTCCTCCAGGCGGGGGAGCGGGGTGTCGTCGTCGGCGTCGGGCTCGGCGAGCACCTCAGCCAGGGTGGCCAGGCGTCGCTCGTGCGCCTCGGTCGTCTCGGCCAGGACCCGGATCTCCTCCGCGCCGAGGATCGCCGCGATGGCTGCTTGGGTGTCGCCGAACCCGGCTTCGGTCGCGGCAACGACGAGCGCCGCATCGGCCTCGGCGCGGTTGCGCTCGGCCTCCTCCAGCGCAGCGAGGGCCTTCAACGCCTCGCGGCCGCCGGTGGCGACCCGCTCGTGCTCTGCGAGGAGGTCCTCGAGGCGGTCGTGCCCGGTGTCCTCGAGCTCCGCCGCCACCTCTCCGGCCAGGCGCTCGTGCTCGGCGGCTGCCGCCTCGATCGCGACGGAGAGCTCCGCGGCCCTTGCGGAGAGGCGCTGCCCGGCCTCGGCGTCGGCGCGCGCCGCCTGCTCGGCCTCGGCCAGAGAGCGAGTGAGTGCATCGAGGCCGTCCGCGAGGGAAGTGAGCCGGCTGGTCTCGGCCGCGAGCGCGTCGCGCTCTGCGGAGAGCGCCGCGAGGTCGGCGCCGTCGGCGACCTCCCGGAGCCGGGCCAGCCGCGCCTCGAGGTCGCGCACCTCGACGTCGCGCAGGTGCTCGGTGGCCTTCGCATCGTCCACGAGCTTCAGGGCGACCCGCTCCGCCTCTGCGTCGGGAGCGCCGGGTGTCGGCTGAGCCTTCGCGGGGTGATCGGCCGAGCCGCAGACCGGGCAGCAGCCGCCAACGGCGAGGGCGCCGGCGATCTCGGCGGCCATGCCCTCCAGCCGCGCTTCCCGGATCGTCAGCCAGTGCTCCCGCTGGTCGTTGGCGGCCTCGCGCGCGACCTGCCAGGCGACCCGGCTGCTCTCGAGGGCTGCCGCGACCTCCAGCGACTCATGCTGCGCCCGCACTCTCTCCTCAGCTGCCGCCAAGCGCAGCACGGCCCCCTCCCTCGCCGCTCGGGCGGCGGAGGCGTCGTCGCAACCGGACCGAAGCCTGGCGATCGCAGCCGGGGCGTCCTGCTGCCGCGCCGCCACCGCCGCCAGCTGCCTATCGGCATCGGCTCGGCCGGCCTCGAGGCGGGTGAGGTCGGCGGTCAGCTCGGTCATCCGCGTTGTCCGTGGGAGGAGCGCGCGAACCCGGGCCGCGGCGTCGGTGCGGTCGCGCACGAGATCGGGTAGCTCGTCGGGGCTGACGCCCAGTGCGGAGAAGGCCGTCTCCGCATGCCGCTCGGCGGCCGCCAGGCGGCCTGCCGAATCCTCGGCGACCCGGCGCAAGGGCGCGACGCCGGCCGCTCGGCGCGCGTCGTCCAGGCGGATCACGGACGCCCGGTGCTCGTCGGAGCGAGTGAGCAGGGCGGCCTGCTCGGAGCGGGCCTGCTCATAGCGGCCCCGCTTCTCGTGGGCGACCCGGGCGCGCTCCAGCCTGGCTCGCATCGCAGCCTCCGCGCTCGCCGTTCCGCGGAGTACGACGGATGCGCGGTCGGCTGCGCTCCGGGCTCCCGCGCGCAGCTGTTGGGCCCAGGTGGGTATCTCGCCGGCGCGGGCGGGAAGGGTGAGGTCGTGCAGGTCCCAGTCGTCGGGGAGGGCGACCTCGGCGGCCTCGCTGGTCCTGCTGACCGCATCGGCGATGGACCGGTGGGCGCTCTCGACGTCCTTGCGCAGGGCGACTCTGTGCTCGCGCAGCCACAGCTCCACCTGCGAGAACCGGCCGGTGCGGAACAGCTGCTGCAGCAGCCGCTGGCGGTCCTCGGAGCGGGCGCGCAGGAAGGCCTGGAACCGACCCTGGGGGAGCATCGCGACCTGGGTGAACTGGGTGAGGTTCATCCCGACCAACGTGCCGACCAGGTGACCGGCCTCGTCGAGGCGGCTGGTCAGCGGGACCCACTCGCCGTCGGTCAGCTCGCTCACGGTCACCGAGGCCTGCTGGACGGTCGTGCCAGAGCCACGCTTCTTGGCCCGCGCCCAGCTGGGCGAGCGGACGATCCGGAATCGCCGGCCGGCGAGGCTCGCCTCGAGCCGCACCATCGGGCGCACCGCAGGATCGGCCTGGTCGGAGCGCAGCCGCTTGGCGGAACCCCGATCGCCGGGCACGTCGCCGTAGAGCGCGAAGCAGACCGCGTCGAGCACGCTGGTCTTGCCGGATCCGGTGGCGCCGGAGAGCAGGAAGAGTCCGGCCTCGGACAGCTCGTCGAAGTCGACCGCGACGGTGTCGGCGAACGGACCGAACGCGGTGATCTCCAGCAGGTGCAGCCGCATCAGGACGACACCTCCCCGGACACCAGCGTGTCGACGTCGGGGTCGGCGCAGCACGCGTCGATCGCCCTGAACAGCAGTGCGGTCTCGTCGTCGTCAGGGGGCGCACCTCGCATGTCGGCCATGAAGTCGAGGGCGATGTCGTGGTCGGTGCGCACCGCACTCGGCACCACCGGCGCCAGCCCGGACACGGGCAGCCCCGTGTCGAAGCTCAGCAGCAGCGCGTGAGGGAACCGTCGCCGCAGACGATCCATGGCCTGCGTCGGCCGGACCCGGTCGGTGAGGGTCGCCTCGACCCACGCGCCCTCGTCCACGGCGTACGCCGGATCGTGCAGCAGCTGCTCCAACGACCCACGCAGCCGGGCCAGCGGTCGGGGGACCGGGGCGTCCACGAACTCGGCGTGCACCAGTCCGTCTGCGCCCAGCTCGACCAGCCACGACCCCTTCCGGTGTCCGGCCTCCGAGAAGGAGTAGGCGAGCGGTGAGCCGCTGTAGCGGATCGCATCGGTGAGCGTGTGCGGGCCGTGCAGGTGGCCCAGGGCGACGTAGTCGACACCCGCGAAGACATCGACCGGCACCCGCGCGACGCCGCCGACGCTGATGTCACGCTCGGAGTCGCTGGGCTCGGCGCCGGCCACGAACGCGTGGGCCAGCACCACCGAGCGCGCGGCCGGGGCGCGGGAGGCGAGGTCGTGACGGACCCGGCGCATCGCCTCGGTGAGCGCCTCCTGGTGGGAGCGCGCCGGCAGCTGCCACGGGTCGGCGACCGCGTGCGGGTCGAGGTAGGGCAGCCCGAAGACGGCCACCGGGCCGTGCTCGTCGTCGAGCTCGATCGGCGTCCCTACGCCAGAGATGTCGGAGCGGATGAAGACGCCGGCGGCGTCGATCAGCCGGGAGCTGAATCCGAGCCTCTGGGCCGAGTCGTGGTTGCCGCTGGTCAGCACCACCTTGGCCCGCGACCGGGAGAGCCGGACCAGGCTCTCGTCGGCCAGTCGCACGGCGTCGACGGGCGGCAGCGCCCGGTCGTAGACGTCGCCGGACACCACCACGAGGTCGACCCGCTCGGAGTCCACGACCTCCAGGAGGTGGTCGATGTAGGACGCCTGGTGGGTGAGCATCCCCTCACGGTGGAACGACCGGCCCAGGTGCCAGTCGGAGGTGTGGAGGATGCGCACACCGTGAAGGTAGGCCGGGGCACCGACAGGCTGATGGAGGGCACGCCGTACTCAGGCGACCGCGTGCTCGAGCCGAGCGAGGAGGCCAACGGCGTCGTGCGGGGCTCGCCCGCGGGCGTCGTTGTCGAAGTAGACGTACACGTCGAGCCCGGCGGTCAGCCACTCATTCGTCCGTTCGGCCCAGCGGTCCAAGGACGCGGATGCGTAGCCGCTCGTGTAGAGCTCGGTGTGGCCGTGTAGCCGCACGTACATCAGGTTGCTGGTGACCCGCTCGAAGCACGGCCAGGTCGGGCTGTCGGACACCACCATCCCGACGTCGTGGGCGCGGAAGAGGTCCGCCGCGGCATCCGACCCGAACGAGGGGTGTCGCGGCTCGACAACGTGCCGCACCGGTCGATCGGCGTCGGTCTCGAGCAGGACCCGGTCGCTGGACACCTTGTCGTCGTGCTGTCGGGCGAGGTCGGCGGCGGCAGCCGTGCTCCGGGGGAGCCCGGCCAGAAACGCATCCAGGCGGCGCTCGTCGTACGCGAGGTCAGCGGGCAGCTGCCAGAGCAGCGGCCCCAGCTTCTGGCCGAGCGCCAGTACGCCGGAGGCGAGGAAGTTCGCCAGCGCGGTCTCTGCGCCGGCCAGCCGCTTGAAGTGAGAGATGTAGCGGCCACCCTTGACCGCGATCATGAAGTCGGAAGGCGTCTGCTCCGCCATCCGCTGGTACGTCGTCGGGCGCTGCAGCGAGTAGAACGAGCCGTTCATCTCCACCGACGTCATCCGGGAGGCGACGTACTCCAGCTCTCGTCGCTGAGCGAGCCCGCGCGGGTAGAAGTCGCCACGCCAGCCGGCGTAGCGCCAGCCTGAGACGCCCACCCGGACCTCGGCCATGACGCCCGGTACCCATCAGGCGTAGCGGACGGTCCGCTCCTCGGAGGTGAAGCCGTACAGCCCGAGGCCCCCGCGCTGAGCCAGGTCGACCGCCAGGCTGGTGGGCGCACCGACAGCGACCAGCGCGCCTACGCCCGCGGCCACCGCCTTCTGGACCAGCTCGAAGCCGGCCCGTCCGCTCACCACCAGCGCGGCCTCGGCCGGCGATGCTCCCGCGAGCACCCGCGCGCCGGTGACCTTGTCGACGGCGTTGTGCCGGCCCACGTCCTCGCGCACCACCAGCGGCGTACCCGCTGCGTCGAACAGGCCCGCGGCGTGTACGCCGCCGGTGCGGTCGAACACGGCCTGGCGCTCACGCAACAGGCGGGGGAGCGAGCGGACCACCTCGGGCTCCATCTGCTCACCCGCCCACCGAACGGCGGAGGCGACGTCGAGCGCGGCGTCGATGCTGTCGGAGCCGCAGACCCCGCAGGCGGACGACCCGGCCGAGAGCGCCGGGTCGCGGCCGGCGGGCATGCGCAACGGGCCCGCCCCCAGGGTGGCCGTGACGACGTTGAACTCCTGCTCGGGCCGCAGGTCCTCGTCGGTGCAGTAGGCGACGGTGCTGGGCGAGCCGATGCCTTCGTGGAACAGCCAGCCCGCGGCCAGCTCGAAGTCGTGACCCGGCGTGCGCATGGTCAGCCACACCCGGTGCGCGGCAGTGCCCGGCCAGGCCAGGCGGATCTCGAGGGGCTCCTCGGTGACCAGCCGGTCCTCGCGCTCACGCCCACCGGAGACGGTCAGCTCCTGCACCCTCGTGCGGACCGAGGGACCGGGTCGGCGGGTGGCTCTCATCGGACCGGGAATGCCTGGCGGATGGCGAGCTTGCGGCGCAGGTCATCGACGCAGTCGGAGAGGCGACGGTGGACGACGCCGTCCAGGTCCGGCAGGTCCAAGACAGTGCGAGCCCGCTCCAGGATCTCGGGCCGCGTCGCGGTGCCGGGGAAGAACACCTCGGTGACGTCTCCCAGCACCCAGCCGCTGTGGGCCTTCGCGACACCGGGCAGCTCGGCGAAGTAGCGCTCGACGTACTCCTCGGTCACCGCCTCGTGACCCGCACGCCACATGCCGCGGCCGGCGGCGTCCACCTCGTAGTTGGATGCGTCGACGGTGCCCGCGAAGCGCTCCCACGCGAAGGCCTTGCCCTCGGGTGTCGGCAGCGATGCGACGGCGCGCGTGTGCTCGACCCGGGACTGACCGGTCGGCTCGTCCGCGAGTGCCGCGTCCAGCTCTTCGCGCTCGGTGGCACCCAGCGTCGCCAGCCGGACCAGCAGCCGCCAGCGCAGGTCGACGTCGAGCTCGAGGCCCTGGGGCATCTGCGCCAGCCAGTCGCGCAACGTCGTGGCGTCACCACAGGTCTGCACCGCGGCCCTGAACGCCGAGAGCTGCAGCTCGGTTCCCGCGCCGCACTCGGTGAGCTTCGCCAGCGCGGCGGCATGAACCCGCTCGAGCGATCCAGGCGGGGCGGTAGGCAGCACCCACTTGGCGACCCACGGCATCAGGTGGCGGGTGCCGTCCTGGGTGTCCTCCACCGGCAGGCTCGCGACCAGCAGGTCGACAACTGCCGCCGGAGCAACGGCGCCGTGGTGGAAGCCGCTGCGCACGTTGTTCCAGACGCCGGCGCGGAGCGACTCGTCCTTCACCTCCGGCAACAGGTCGACCAGCCCGGCGAGGGTGATGCCGTCGGGCACGTAGACGCCCCAGCTCTCCTCCTCGGGGTCGATCACGATGGTGCGGTCGCCGGGGTCGTACGCCGTCTCGGGACCTGTGAGCGTGACCTCGACCCGCTGCCACTCGCCCTCGTCGGCCTGGGCGACGGTGAAGCGATGCGGTCGATCCGCGGGGTGCTCCGGCGGTGGCGTTCGGCGGAGTATCCCGGCCTCCCGGTCCAGCTCGATCACGTCGGCTCCGGCGACGCGCAGCCAGGCACCGGTGTACGCCGACAGGTCTCCGGCACCTGCGGCTTCCCAGCTCGCGAACAGGTCGTGCATGGTGGCGTTGCCGAACCGGTGGCGGGTGAAGTGGTCGATGGCTCCCGCAAAGAACGCCTCGTCACCGATGGTCGCGTTGACCTGGCGCAGGATGCACGAGCCCTTGACGTACGAGATGCCGTCGAAGTCCTGCAGCGCGGAGCGCGCGTCGGCGGCGCCGTTGCCGGCCACCGGGTGGGTGCTGGGCAGCTGGTCGGAGGTCAGCCCCCACTGGCGGCGCTGGTAGGAGAGGTGCACCCAGGCGTCGTCGTACTCGGTGACGTCGGCGGTGACCCGGTTGCCGAGGTATTCGGCGAACGACTCGTTGAGCCACAGGTCGTCCCACCACTTCGGGGTGACGATGTTGCCGAACCACTGGTGCGCCATCTCGTGCGCGACGGTGGTCGCACGCTGCACCAGGGCGCCCCGGGTGACCCGGCTCGGGAAGAGATAGGGGTCGCGGTAGGTGACGCAACCGGGGTTCTCCATCGCACCGGCGTTGAACTCCGGCACGAAGGCCTGATGGTAGTCGCCGAACGGGTAGCGGATCCCGAAGTGCCGGTGGTACTCGTCGAAGCACTGCTTCGTCATCGTGAACAGCTCGTCGGCGTCGCGCTCGAGCTCACGGGCCAGGCTGGCCCGTGAGCTCAGCCCCAGCGGGATGCCGTCGTGCTCGTCGCGCAGCACGTGGTAGGGCCCGGCGACGATCGTGACGAAGTACGTCGACAGCGGCTGGGTCGCCGCGAACTCCCAGGTGCCCGGCTCGACCTGCTCGCCCGGCGCATTGCCGATCACCGTCCAGTCCGGTGGAGCCGCGACGTGAAACGTGTACGGCGCCTTGAGGTCCGGCTGGTCGAAGCACGCGAACACCGACGGGGCCGCGTCCATGAACGACATGCCGTAGATGTAGTGACGCCCGTCCGCCGGGTCGACGCTGCGGTGCAGGCCTTCGCCGTCGTGGCGGAAGCCCATCACCGCGTCCACCCGCAGCACGTTGCTCCCCGGGACCGTGTCCAGCGGCAGCCGGCCCTCGTGGAGGAGGGCGACGTCGAGGGGCGCGTCGTTGAAGCGCAGGTCGTTGACCCGCACCGGCTTCAGGTCGACGAACGTCGGCCCGCCGCGGCTCTCGAACCGGATCTCGGTGACCGAGCCGAACGTCTCGGTGTCGGAGGCCAGATCCAGCCGGACGTCGTACGACGTGATGTCGATGAGGTCGTAACGGGACTGGGCCTCGGTCTGGCGGAGGCTGGGGGCGCTGAGGTGCGACGTGCTCACGCCGCCACAGTAGGCCGTCGCGAAAGCTAAAACATTCCCCGGCGGTTCGGGCAACCAACGGCTACGTTGCAGCGTCGTACGAATCAAAGCGGAAGCGATCGGCGCGACCGCACAGTCGGGAGGAAGTGACCTGATGTCACGTGCCGTTCGCCGCCGGGGCTCTGCCCTGGTCGCACTCACCGCATCCGTAGGCCTGGTGGCCGGGGTGCCTGCGTTCACTGGGGGCGCGGCTCAGTCGGCGGAGCCGACTCCGGACTGCGCCCAGCCGTTCCCGATCGCGGACCTCGAGGCCGAGGACCCGGTCGAGGGGCTCACGGTCAGCAAGGGCACCACACCCGAGCCGTTCACGGGAGAGGTCGTCGGGGTTCTCCAGGACGGCATCGCGCCCGGGCTCGACATGGTGATCATGGACCTCAGCTCTCCCGAGATCGACCGGGTCGGTGGCATCTGGGCCGGCATGTCCGGCTCGCCGGTCTACGCCGACGACGGCCGGCTGATCGGCGCCGTGGCCTACGGCTTGGCCTTCGGCGCATCGCCGGTCGCGGGCATCACGCCGTTCGAGGACATGGACGACTACCTGGCAGCCGCTGACCGGCCCGGGAAGATCAAGGTCGGCAAGGGTCTCGCCGACACGATCGCCCGCGGCAGCGACGTCTCCGCCCGCCAGGCGGCCCAGGGCTTCACGCAGCTGCCAATGGCGCTCGGCGTCTCCGGTCTGAGCGCCAAGCGGCTCGCCCAGAGCCAGGACACCGACCGGGAGTACCTCGGCCAGCGCGACACCTACGTCGTCGGCCGGGCCGGGGGAGAGGCATCGCCCGACCCCTCGACGGTCGTCGCCGGTGGCAACATCGCCGCCGCGCTCTCCTACGGCGACATCACGGCCGCCGGCGTCGGCACCGCCACCTCGGTCTGCGACGGCCGCGTCGTCGGGTTCGGTCACCCGATGACCTTCGGTGGGACCACCACGCTCAGCCTGCACCCCGCGGACGCGCTGTACATCCAGGAGGACTCGCTCGGCGTTCCGTTCAAGGTCGCCAACCTCGGCGACCCGGCCGGCACCATCACCGACGACCGGCTGACCGGGATCACGGGCGGCTTCGGCGCGCTGCCCGCAACCACGTCGATCACGTCGACGGTCACCATGGGCGAGCGCTCACGCGAAGGCTCGACGTACGTCAACATCCCGGCCGCTGCCGCCGAGATGACGTTCAACGAGCACCTCGCCAACCACGACCGCGTCGTGGACGGCATCACCGGAGGATCAGCCACGCAGGACTACACGATCACCGGCACCGACGCCGACGGCTCGGCGTACGAGATCGGCTTCAGCGACCGGTTCCAGTCGTCGAGCGACATCACCTTCGACTCCTCCTTCGACGTGGCCGACATCGTGTGGGGCCTGACGTCGATCGAGGGAGTCACGGTCGACTCGGTGACCATGCACTCCAACGTCAACGCTGACAAGGCGGCGTACACCATCACCGCGGTGCAGCAGCGCAAGGGCGGCGAGTGGGTGAAGGTCACCGGCAAGGAGCCGGCGACCATCAAGGCCGGGAAGACCCTTCAGCTGCGGGCGGTGCTCAGCGGTCCCAGCAGCACGAAGTACGCCAACTACAGCTTCTCGGTGCCGAAGCGGTACGACGGCAAGAAGGGCTTCGTCTCGGTCACGGGCGGCAGCTGGCTGTTCTCGGATGCGGCGTTCCTGCCGACGGTCGACAAGATCGCCAATGCGGTCGACGACCAGGTGCGCAACGACGAGACCCAGGCCCAGTTCTCGGTCAGCAACAACAAGGGCGAGCGAGTCAAGACCGTCGTCAGCGGCGCGGTCGACAAGGTCGTCAACGGTGAGCGGCGGGTGAAGGTGCTGATCAAGTAGCACTCTGCTGCGACGGAGGGGCCGGGAGCGATGCGCTCCCGGCCCCTCCACCGTCCAGGGTCGATCAGGCCGGCACGACCCTCCGCCGCCGAAGCGGTATGACGGCGACCGCGGCGGCCAGGGCCATCGCGGCCGGCACCAGCAGAGCGGTCCGGTAGTCGCCGACACCCGGCGCACCGGAACGGTCGCCCACCAGCACGATCGTCACCAGGGCGAGCCCGAGCGCGGCGCCGAACTGGAACGAGGTGTAGAGCAGCCCGCCGGCCAGGCCCTGCTCAGACTCCTCGACGCCCTCGGTCGCCGCCAGCGTGAGCGGACCGTAGGCGAGCGCGAACGCGATCCCGACCAGGATCAACATCGGGAGCATCTGCAGGTAGCCCCAGTCGTCGTCGAGGCGCAGGAAGAGCACGAAGGCGAGCGTTGCGCTCGCGAAGCCGGCCACCATCACCGGGACGTTGCCGAACCGGCGGACCAGCGACGGAGTGACTAGCGGGGCGAGCACGAGGTCGATGCCCATGATCGCGAACGTCAGCCCGGTCTCCAGCGGCGACCAGCCGCGCAGGTCCTGGAGGTAGAGCGTGACCAGGAACTGGAAGCCGAAGAAGGCGCCCATGTAGAGCAGGCCGGCCAGGTTGGTGCGGACCAGCCCGGCGTGCCGGAAGATGCCCAGGCGAACCAGAGGCGCAGGGGAGCGACGCTCGTGTCGCACGAACACGGCGAGCAGCACCGCGGCCACTACCAGCGCCGATGCCCCGCGGACCACGTCGTGCGACTCCCCGAGGGCCACCAGACCGAAGATCGCCGCGACCATCCCCGCCGTCACCGTGACGGCCCCGACCAGGTCGAAGCGGTGGTCGGCCACCGGGCGCACCTCGTCGGCCCGGATCAGCGCGCGGCCGGCGACGAGCAGGAGGGCTCCGAGCAGCACCGGCGCGAAGAACACCCACCGCCAGCTGATCGTGGTCAGCAGGCCGCCGGCCACCATGCCGAGCGTGAAGCCGGCGGCGCCGGTCGCGCCGTAGATGACCACCGCGCGGTCGCGGAGGGGGCCTTGCGCGAAGCTGGTCGTGATGATGCTGAGGCCTGCGGGCGCCATGAAGCCCGCTGCGACTCCGGTGACGAACCGGGCCAGGACCAGCACCGAGCCGGAGTCGGCCAGCCCCCCGAGTCCGGAGAAGAGGACGAACACGGTGAGCGCCAGCAGGAAGACCCGGCGTCGGCCGAACAGGTCGGCGGTCCGGCCGCCGAGAAGCAGGAAGCCGGCGTACCCGAGCACATAGGCGCTGATCAGCCAGTGCGCGGTACCGGTCGACAGGTCGAACTCGGCGCGGATCGACGGTACGGCGACGTTGAGCATCGCGATGTCGATCCCCTCGAGGAACAGGGCGCCGCACAGGACGAGCAGCAGCGCCCACTCGCGAGCGCTCATCCGCGCCAGGGCGGGTGACGGGGTCTGGACGGGTGCGGCCACGGGCACTCCTTGCCGGTTATCGATCGTAGGTGAGTTACTTCTTGTAACTGAAACCTCGATGGGTCAGGATGATTCCGTGACGGCCACAGGCACTTCCGCGACACTCGGTTCCTCCGAGGTGACCGAGGACCACGCGGACTGCCCAGAGGCGTTTCAGTGGGACACCCGCGAGGGCTGCGAGGTGCGCCAGATCCTGGACCGGATCGCCGACAAGTGGTCGCTGCTGGTTATCTCGTTGCTGGAGGAGCGCACCCTGCGGTTCACCGAGCTACGCCGACAGATCGACGGCATCAGCCAGCGGATGCTCACCGTGACGCTGCGCCAGCTCGAGCGCGACGGGCTGGTGTGCCGCACTGTCTATCCCGTGGTGCCGCCCCGCGTGGAGTACTGCCTGTCGCCGATGGGTCACACGCTGCTCGGCACCATCCAGGCGCTCGTCACCTGGACCGAGGAGCACCAGGCCGAGATCGCTTCGGCGCGGGCGGAGTTCGACACCGCCCAGGAGAGCCGGGAAGCCGGGGCCAGGCCGTGATCTGTCGCCGTCGTATCGTGACCACATGGGAGGGCGTGACACCGAGGCTCTGCTGCAGCTGATTCGCGATTCAGTGGTGGGTGAAGACCTGCTGATGGAGACGCCGTACGGCATGCGGCGGGTGACCTATGCCGACTACACCGCGAGCGGGCGCGCGCTGACGTTCGTCGAGGACTTCATCCGCGAGCAGGTGCTGCCCGGCTACGCCAACACCCACACCGAGTCCAGCGGGACCGGCCTGCAGACCACCCGGCTGCGCGAGGAGGCCAGGCGGATCATTCGCGACTCGGTCGGCGCGGGCGACGACGCGGTCGTCCTCTTCGCGGGCTCGGGGTGCACCGGTGCGATCGCGAAGCTCATCGGGGTCCTCGGCCTCCGGGTCTCATCGGCCCTCGAAGACGCCCACCACCTCACCGACCACATCCCGCCGGCGGAGCGTCCGGTGGTGTTCCTGGGGCCCTACGAGCACCACTCCAACGAGATCCCCTGGCGGGAGTCCATCGCCGACGTGGTGGTCATCAACCAGGACATCGACGGGGGAGTGGACCTCGAGGAGCTGCGCACCCAGCTGGAGAAGTACGCCGAGCGCCCGCTCAAGATCGGCACCTTCTCGGCTGCGTCCAACGTGACCGGGATCCTCTCCGACACGGCCGGGATCTCGACTCTCCTGCACGAGCACGGCGCGCTCAGCTTCTGGGACTTCGCGGCGGCCGCGCCGTACATCGACATCGAGATGGATGCAGCCGACCCGGACGCACCGCTGTCCTACAAGGACGCGATCTTCCTGTCGCCGCACAAGTTCATCGGCGGTCCCTCCACCCCGGGTGTCCTCGTGGCTCGCCGGGAGCTGTTCGCGAACCGGGTCCCCGACGTGCCCGGCGGCGGCACCGTGCTCTACGTCAACGACGACGATCACCGCTACTTCGTCGACCCGACCCACCGCGAGGAGGGCGGGACCCCCGCGATCATCGAGTCGATCCGCGCCGGCATGGTCTTCCAGCTCAAGGAGGCGGTCGGCACCGACACGATCCGCGAGCAGGAGGACCGGCACCTCTCCCGAGCGGTCGCGACCTGGAACGAGGAGCCGGCGATCGAGCTGCTCGGCAACCTCGAGGCCCCGCGGCTGTCCATCGTGTCGTTCGTGGTCCGGTCACCGTCGGGTCGCTACCTGCACCACAACTACGTGGTGGCGCTGCTCAACGACCTCTTCGGCATCCAGTCCCGCGGCGGCTGCTCGTGTGCAGGCCCCTACGGCCACCGGCTGCTCGGCATCGACATCGAGCGGTCCCACGAGTTCGAGCGCGAGATCGCCGGGGGCTGCGAGGGGATCAAGCCCGGCTGGGTGCGCGTCAACTTCAACTACTTCGTGTCCGACGCCGTTGCCGACTACATCGTGGAGGCGGTCCGCCTGGTGGCGCGCGACGGCTGGCGGCTCCTCGGCGACTACTGCTTCGAGACCGCGACGGGGCTCTGGCGGCACCGTGCCGGCCTGGTCACCCCGCCGCTGACCCTCCACGACATCTCGTACGCCGGCGGGCGGCCGTCGATGCCCGCGAACCGCGCCACCGGGGGAGAGGAGCTGCTGGCCGAGCATCTCCGCGAGGCCGCCGAGATCCTGGCGGCAGCGGCGGAGCCCGACCTCTCCTCCCACCCCGGCAACGTCAGCACGGACTTCGAGCACCTGCGCTGGTTCGACCTCCCCGAGGGGGCCTTGGACGCCTAAGTCGCCTAGGGCGCTACGGCGAGCGCGAACTCCACCCGGCCCTGCTCGTCCACCGCGGCGTCGAGGATCTTGTCGTCGAGGAGCTCCGCAGACGTCTCGTCGAGGTAGATCGTGGCCCCGGCCTGTTCGACGACCTGGTCGTCGGACTGCGGCTGTTCCGCCGCGGAGATGGCGAAGCCGGGTTGGTCGCCGGCCTCGGTGGTGATCCGGAGGCCCGCGGTCTCCGGCATGCCCTGCTGGGCGGTGATGTCACGGACGATCGTGCTGGCATTCTCGGTGAGGGTGAGCATGGCTCGCCTTTCCGGTTTGCGTGCAGTTCCCTCCACACAAGTCGACGCGGCGCCGCGGTTCAACCCCGGTCGCCTGATCGCCGCCTTTCTGCGGCAGGCTGTCCGTCATGACTGAACCGACGCGTTCCCGGGCCGACGACACCTGGCGGGGCATCGAGATGGTCCGTGAGTCCCTGAGCCACTACCGAGCGGTCAACCAGCGTGGCGGGGAGCTGCATGTGAGCTCCGGAGACGACCCGGAGTTCAGCCCGGTGGAGCTGCTGCTCGTCGCCCTGGCCGCCTGCGGGGCGGTCAACGTCGACGAGATGACCACCCGTCGGGCAGAGCCCGAGGCATTCACGGTGACCGCCGAGGGACACAAGATCCGCGACGAGGGGGGTCAGCACCTGGTGGACCTCCGGGTGATCTTCGACCTGCGGTTCCCCGAGGGGCCCGACGGTGACCGGGCGCGGGACTTCCTGCCCCGCGCCCTGCAGCAGACCCACGACCGGATCTGCACCGTCTCGCGGACCGTCGAGCTCGGCGAGCCGGTCGAGTACGTCGTCGCCGAGGAGTCCGGCTGATGGCCAGGGCCGCGCGCCCCGGGCCCTGGACCGACGTCCCCCGCCAGGAGGGCCGCACCTTCGTGGTGACCGGCGCCAGCGGTGGGCTCGGGCTCGAGACCGCGCGGATCCTCGCCCACCGCGGCGCTCACGTGGTGCTGGCGGTGCGCAACCAGGCCAGGGGCGATGCGGCCGCCGCCACGATGCAGGGCGACGTCGAGGTGCGGCTCCTGGACGTCTCCGACCTGGGTTCGGTGCGGGCGTTCGCCGCCGAGACCGGTGCGGTCGACGTACTGATCAACAATGCTGGCGTGATGGCGGTGCCGTTCAGCACCAGCCCGGACGGAGTCGAGCTGCACTTCGCCACCAACCACCTCGGTCACTTCGCGCTGACCAACCTGCTGCTCCCGCGGCTCACCGACCGGGTCGTCGTGGTCAGCTCGCAGTCGCACCGGACCGGCGACCTCGATCTCGAGGACCTCGACTGGAAGCGGCGTGGGTACGGCGGGTACGCCGCCTACTGCGCCTCGAAGCTCGCCAACCTGCTGTTCCTCGCGGAGCTGCAGCGGCGGCTGACCGCCAGCGGGTCGAGCCTGCGGGTCACGGGTGCGCACCCGGGCTCGACCTCGACCGGGATCACCGGCAGCACCGGGAGCGGGCTCAAGACCTTCATCGGGTCGTTCGGCCACAAGCTCGTCGGGATGCCCGGCTGGCGCGGTGCGCTGACCACGGTCTACGCCGCGACCATGGACCTGCCCGGCAACACCTACATCGGCCCGCACGGCCTGCGGGAGATGGCGGGCTGGCCGGTCAGCGTGGGGCGCAGCCGAGCGGCGAGCGACCCCGATCTCGCCAAGGCGCTGTGGGCGCGCTCGGAGGAGCTGAGCGGCGTCGGCTTCCCGCTCTGAACCTCGGCTCAGTCGACCGTGACGCTCGAGATCTCGACGGGCGTCTTGGGGGCGCCGTCACCGGCGCCGGTGTCGGTGCCCTCAGCGGCGACCTGCTCCACGACCCCGATCCCCTCCTCCGAGACCTGGCCGAACACGGTGTACGCCGGGTCCAGCGGCGAGTCGCCGTAGACGATGAAGAACTGCGACCCGTTGGTGTCCGGCCCGGAGTTGGCCATCGCGAGAGTGCCGGGACCGTAGGTCTCCTCCCGGTCCAGCTCGTCGGGGAAGGAGTAGCCCGGCCCGCCCATCCCGCTGGCGGTCGGATCACCGCACTGGAGCACGAAGATCCCCTCGGTGGTGAGCCGGTGGCAGGTGGTGCCGTCGAAGTACCCCTGGTCGGCGAGCGAGGTGAACGAGTTGACCGTGCACGGGGCGGACGCCGCGTCCAGGGTCGCCGGGATTGTCCCCGCGGAGGTCTCGATGGTGACGGCGACGTCGCCGTCGTAGGCCGCCTCCTTGGCCGGCGGCTCGACCTCCTTGGCGGGCTCCCCGGCCTCGGGGTATGCGCAGTTGGCCCCGTCGATCTTGCTCGGCTTGTCCTCCGCGGTGGCGTCATCGTCGTCGCCGCATCCGGTGAGGACCAGCAGTGCGGCGGCGGACAGGGCAGCGAGGGTGCGACGAGGCATGGCCACGATCGTAAGGAAACCCTGACGGCCTCCTGACGGTGGGTCCGATCGCTCACTCGTAGACGAGCTGGCTGATCCCGAGCAGGTTGCCCTCGCTGTCGGTGAACCAGATCGCCCGTTCTCCGACCGGCCCCCGGCTGGGGTAGTAGCCCTCGATCTCGACGATGCCGTCGGTCACCGGCAGGTCACCGAGGTCGAACTGCTCGAACGTCACCCCGCGATCCCGGAGCTCGCGGACCGCCAGGTCGAGGTCGGGCACCACGAAGCCCAGCTGGGTGTGGTCACCCGAGGCGCGGCCTGTGGACGCGAAGACCGCGAACTCCTGGCCGCCCGCCTCGTAGAGCAGCCCACCTTCACGCTCGTCGACGGGCTCGAGGCCGAGCTTGTCGGCGTAGAACCGGCGGGCGCGGTCGAGATCCTGGGCCGGAAGCCGGACAGCGAGGGAGGCCCCGGTCAGCGGTCCGGTCGCGGCCCCGGCCCGGGCCCGCTTCTGCACCCAGTAGTCAGGCGTCGTCTCGATGAACTGGACGTAGTTGCCGTCGGGGTCCTCGACCGTGCCGAACCACAGGCCGGCGTCGCGGTACTCGACGGGCGCGACCCAGGGCGCCCCCAGCTTGTCGAGCCGGGCGGCCACCGCGTGGATGTCGGTGACGTGGTAGTTCAGGATCAGCCTCGCGGGCTCTGCGGCTTGCGGCGCGACGTCGTCGCGTTGGTCGACGAGGACACCCAGGGTCCGGTAGTCCAGGAAGCCGTCGGTGTCCGGCGCGGCGCCCGTCGCCTCCATATACCACCGGCGCAGGCGCTCAGGGTGGGTGCTCGCGAGCAGGGCACTACGAATCATTGTCGTCATACCCGTACTGATCCGGCGAAGCGCCCAGATCCATCGGTCGGGCGCTTGTAGCGTGTCGGGAATGGGCCATGACCGGTGGTTGCGCCACGACTGGTGGGGAGTGGTGCTCGATGCTCCCGACGTAGCGCAGCTCACCACGTTCTACGCCGAGCTGCTGGGCTGGTCGATCCACAAGCAGGACGACGAGGGCGCCGCGCTGGACGCGGGGGAGGGCGTGGGCTACCTCGCCATCCAACACAACCCCGACTACGTCCGGCCCACCTGGCCGGGCACTGCCGGGAAGCAGCAGATGATGCTGCACCTCGACTTCGAGGTCACCGACCTGGCGGAGTCCACCGCTCGGGCACAGACGCTGGGCGCCACGCTGGCGGAGCATCAGCCTCAGGACGACGTACGCGTGCTGCTCGACCCGGCCGGCCACCCGTTCTGCCTCTACACCTCCTGACCTGCTTGATTATGCAGGCAATTACCTGCATATTGGAGTCATGAGCGGTACGGCGAGCGGGGAGGACGGGGTGTTCAAGGCCCTGGCCGACCCCAACCGCCGGCTGCTGCTCGACCGGCTGCGGGAGCGCAACGGACAGACGCTGGGGGAGCTGTGCGCGCATCTCGACATGGCCCGGCAGTCGGTGACCCAGCACCTCGACGTCCTCGGTAAGGCGAACCTCGTCACCGTCGTACGCCGGGGGAGGGAGCGGTTGCACTACCTGAACCCCACACCGATCCACGAGATCGAGGAGCGCTGGATCTCGGTGTTCGACCAACCGCGCCTGCAAACGATCAGCGCCATCAAGAACCAGGCAGAGGAGCACGCCATGACCAGCACCACGACCATCCCGACGTACGTCTACGTCACCTACATCCGCGCCGGAGCGGAGGAGGTGTGGAAGGCGCTGACCGACGCGGACCTGACAGCCGCGTACTGGGGTCACTCCAACGTCTCCGACTGGCAGCAGGGCTCTCCTTGGGAGCACCTGCGCGCCGACGGGTCGGGTGTTGCCGACATCGTCGGGCGGGTCCTGGAGACTGACCCGCCGCACCGGCTCGTGGTCACGTTCGAAGAGCCGGGGGAGGAGGAGCCAGCAGGAGGACCGTCGCAGGTGGCCTTCCTGATCGAGCCGCACGAGGGCATCGTCCGGCTCACCGTCACCCACGAGAACCTGCCGACCGTGGACATGCTCAGTGAGATCTCCGCGGGCTGGCCGGCCGTGCTCGCGAACCTCAAGTCCCTGCTCGAGACCGGCGACGTGCTCACGCCGCCGCCGTACGAGATGCCACCGCCGACTGCGTGACTCTCTGTCGAATCGATGGACCTCCGTTCGTGGTGGGGGCAAGAGTCGGCGGACGCCGACTGACACCGACACCAGGAGCCCACCCATGTCAAAGACAGTGCTGTACATGTCCATGTCCCTCGACGGCCTCATCGCGGGACCCAACGAGACCCCGGACAACCCACTCGGCGACGGGGGGTATCGGCTCCACGACTGGGACTTCACCGCCACCAGCGCGGGTGCGAACCGCGTCGTCTACGACGAGTTCATGGCCACCGGCGCCATCGTCGCTGGTAGCGGGACGTTCGAGCCCGCGGGCGGCTGGGGCGGCGACCACCACGGCGTGCCCATCCACATCATCAGCCGCCACCCGGCGCCCGAATGGACGGCGGACTGGCCCCTGGTGCACTACGGCAACGACATCGACGCCGCCTTCCGCAAGGCCAAGGACGCCGCTGGAGACAACGACGTGCTGGTCCACGGCGCGGCCGTGGCCCAGCGCGCGCTGCGGTCGGGCCTGCTCGACGAGCTAGAGATCCACCTGATCCCGGTGCTTCTCGGCGAAGGGCGGCCGCTGTTTGGGGAGCTCGGCATCGGACAGCGCGAGCTGGAGCGGGTTCGCGTGCTCGAGGCGGACGGGGGAGTCACCCACCTGCGCTATCGCGTTAGCCGTTGACGAGTCAGTGGGTCGTTGTCAGCGGCGCAGGGCGGTCTCCTGCTCCATGTGCGACAGCTTCTCGGGATTGCGTACGGCGTACAGCCCGGTGATCAGGCCGTCGTCGATCCGGAACGCGAGGACTGTGTCGACGGTGCCGTCGAGCCGGTAGACCAGCGCGGGGTAGCCGTTGACCTGGGCCGGCCGCAGGGAGGCCGCATCGATATTGGGCAGTCCGATCTCCAGCACCCGACTCACCTTGTCGGCCCCCAGGATGGGCTTCGTCACCGCCTGCGCGAGGCCGCCACCGTCACCGAGGAGGACGACGTCCGGCGCGAGGATGTCGAGCAGGCCCTGCAGATCGCCGGTCTCGACCGCCCGCTGGAAGGCATCCAGTGCTTGCCGCGTCTCGACCGGGGAAGCGATCCCGCGCGGCCGGCGCTCGGCGACGTGCGCCCTGGCTCGGTGGGCGATCTGGCGGACGGCGGCCGGGGTCTTGTCGACGGCTTCGGCGATCTCGTCGTACTCCAGAGCGAACACGTCGCGCAGCACGAACACTGCCCGCTCGGTCGGCGCGAGCGTCTCCATCACCAGCAGCATCGCCATCGAGACGCTGTCCGCCAGCTCGACGTCGTCGGCCACGTCCGGCGCGGTCAGTAACGGCTCGGGCAACCAGGAACCGACGTAGGACTCCTTGCGCCGGCCGAGGGTACGCAGCCGGCCGAGTGCCTGACGGGTGGTGATCCGGACCAGGTAGGCGCGCTGGTTCTGCACCGTGTCGAGGTCGACGCCCGCCCATCGCAGCCAGGTCTCCTGCAGGACGTCCTCGGCGTCGGCGGCCGAGCCGAGCATTTCGTAGGCGACCGTGAAGAGCAGGTTGCGGTGGGTGACGAAAGCGTCGGTGGCGGGGTCCGTGCCTGCCATCGATGGCTCCTTCTCATTCGAGGGGACTCACCCACGAGACGCCGGCCGGAGGCGCTTTGTGACACTGCTCGCGGGCAACCCGCATGTGGCGCTCGTCATGTCTGCGCGCCGTCACAGGTTTCCGGTGGTCGGCATCTGGTGGTCGTTCCGGTGCACCAGCACCACCCCAGAAGTGAGGACCACGTCATGGAACCCCGATTCAACCTCTTCGAGGACAGTCCGACCGTCGCCAAGGTCGGCAAGCGGATGCACGCCGCTGCGTTGCTCTTCGAGGAGTCGACGCTGCCGAAGGCCCTGCGCGAGCTCGTGGAGCTGCGGTCGAGCCAGATCAACGGCTGCGGCTTCTGCGTCGACATCCACACCAAGGAGCTCGCCGCGGCCAGCGAGACCGCCCTTCGGATCAACCTGGTCGCTGCCTGGCGGGAGAGCACGGAGTTCACCGAGGCCGAGCGGGCCGCCCTGGCACTCGCCGAGGAGGGCACCCGGCTCGCCGACGCCCACCAGGGCGTCTCCGATGAGACCTGGGCGGCCGTACGCAAGCACTTCGACGACGATGAGGTCGGCACCCTGATCGCGGTGATCGCTTTCATCAACGCGTCGAACCGGTTCCACGTGATGGTGCGCAACCCGGGGGGCTCCTACGAGCCCGGCATGTTCGGTGACCCAGAGGCCAGCTGAGTCGGCACGGGAGGCGGCCCGGCCCGGATCGATGGATCCTGGTCGGGCCGGCGCCTACTCCTCAGCGGCTATGAGGTCGAGCAGCCCGGGAAAGCGTTGCTGGAGGTCGGTTCTGCGCAACCGAACCTTGCGGGAGTTGCCGTAGTCGACCTGGCTGATGAGTCCTGCTTCCCTCATCACTCGGAAGTGGTGCGTGACCGTGGACTTGGCCACGCCGAGCTCGAAGCTGGCACAGGTGCGCTCGGGGTCGGCCGGGTCGACCGCGAGCTCCCTGATCACCCTCGCGCGCAGTGGATCGGCCAGCGCGGTCATCACCGCGCCGAGCCGCATCTCCTCGACCGAGGGGTGGCCCTGGTCATCGGGCATGATCGACGCTCCCGCCAGAGGTACGAATTGCATCGAACCTTTGCTTATGCTCTCCTTAGGTACGACAACAATCGTACGTGATCGGAGGAGCAGTCGGATGAGGTACGCAGGCAAGCGAGTGGTGATCGTCGGTGGGGGAGCCGGGATCGGTAGGGCAGTCGCTCGAGGCTTCGCTCGAGATGGGGCTGCCGTGGGAGTGATCGGACGAACGTTGGCGACCCTCGAGGACACGGTCGCGGACCCGGCCTTCACCAGCCACGCGATCGCCGAGGGAGACGTCACCGACGCGGCGAGCATTGCCGCGGGTGTCGCCGCCGTAGCCGAGCAGCTCGGCGGGCTCGACGTAGCGGTGAACACGGCCGGCACGTTCGTCAACGGCACCGCGGCGGATGCCGATCCCGAAGCAGTCGCCCGGCTGTTCGAGACCAACGTGCTCGGCACATGGCTGGCGATGCGAGCAGAGGTGCCGCTCCTCAGGAAGACCGGCGGCGTAGTGATCAACTTCTCGTCCAACATCGGTGGGCATCGGGTCCGGCCGGGACTCGGGGCGTATGGCGCATCGAAAGCTGCCGTGTCGGCCATGACCCGTTCCGCTGCGCTCGATCACATCGGCGAGGGGGTGCGGATCTGTGCGATCTCGCCCGGCCCTTCGGACACCACCATGTCGATCCGACCGGGGGAGACCGCGGCAGACCGTGACGCCCGGGTAGCCCAGCAGAACCCGGCAGGTCGGATCGCGAGGCTGGACGAGATCACCGAGGCGACGCTCTACCTCGCCTCCGACGCCGCTGCCTACTGCGTGGGCACGGACCTGCTCATTGACGGTGGCGCCGCCGCCTGAGCGTTCGCCTTGGGCGACTCACGCCTGCGCCCCGGACTGTGGCATGTCGTAGAGGAGGTGGGTCACCCGGTGACCCTGCGCGACGAGGGAGGGGTCGGCGAGCGTGACCTCGCCGCCGGCGCTGCCGAAGTACGGTCGGCCTTCGCCGAACACCACGGGCACGACGTTCATCACGACTTGGTCGATCAGACCCAGGCGCAGCGCCTGCCCGCCGACGTTGCCGGCAGCGACATCCACGATCCGGTCGCCAGCCACCTCACGTGCCTGGGCGACGGCGGACTCGACCCCGTCGGTCACGAACGTGAACGGTGCGGTGTCGACGAACTCCCAGTCCGTGGGGGGCTCGTGGGTCACCACGAAGACGTGGTCACCGGCCACAGCCTCGCCTCCCCAGCCGTTGGTCTGGTCGAACACGTACCGCCCGACCACCATCGCGCCGATGTCGGTCGAGTAGACCGTCTGGATGAAGTCCTTAGTGGCCTGAGCGGTGCGCATCTCCATCCCGATCCAGTCCCAGGCCAGGTCGCCGCTCCCGAACCAGTCGAAGAGCGGGCCGATCCCGCCGTCGGGCTTCCCGACGTAGCCGTCGGCCGACACGGCGGCGTACATGATCGTCTTCCCGGTCATCGATTTCCTCTCATGGCGTCAGTCACCGTCGGCACGCTAGCGGCGCGGGGAGTGGCGCGGGAACCATCGGGAGCCGGCGGCGTCGAGCGCTGGGGAGGTGGTCCGAATGTCTGCGAGCAGGCAGTCCATGAATGTAGAGATTGACATAATGTCACTTATCGGCGAACTGAGGGAGCGTCGCTGAGGTGGTGGAACGGCTCGAAAAGCGCAGCGTGATCACTCGCCAGCGGCACTTCCCAGGCCCCCGACTCGGTGGCACGGTGGTCCCCATGGCGTATCCGGGGACGTTGAGTCTCGATGACGACGATGTGACTCAGGGTTCGACACTCACGTTCACGTTCACCGTGGCTGCTGACCACAACACGGAGACGAACTGGATCGGGATCTGGCCCGACGACGGCAGTGGCCCCACGGGCGACGGATCGGGCGGGAGCACCGGGTCGACCATCTGGGCGTACACCCCTGGCACCTCCGGGACCCATGCCTTCTCCAGCGGGGCGCTGCGACCGGGCCAGTGGCTGGCCTACTACCTGCACAACGACGGCTACATCTACCTGGCCGATCCGGTGCCGTTCACCGTCCAGGAGGTCGAGCTGCTGCCGGAGCCGCCGTACCTCGGTTCGTTCGGCAGGGACCACCTTCGCAGCCCGGCCGGGATCGACCTGGACGACCACGGCAAGCTGTGGGTGACCGACACGTTCGCCGGTCGGGTCCAGGTCTTCGACCGCCGACGCAGGTGGGAGCGGTCGGTGGGGCGCGGGTTGCTGCGCGAGCCGCGCGATGTCGCGGTCGGTGCCGACAGGGCCTATGTGGTCGACTCGGCCAGCCAGGTCGTCGAGGTGTTCAGCCTCTCCGGCCGGCACCTGGACACCTGGGGCGCCGGCGAGTTCGGGAAGCCTCGAGGGATAGCAGTGTCGGGCCCGGGCGAGCTTCTGGTCAGCGATGTAGGCAACAACAGGGTGGCTCGGGTGCGCAATGGCACTGTGATCGGCTCGATCACCCAGGACGTGCACATCCCGCACGGGATCGCCGTGTCCGGTGACGACGTGTGGGTGGTCTCCTCCAGCCGGCAGTTCGACGGCAACTGCGTGATCACCAAGTTCACCGGCGACCAACCGGTGGCCATGCTCGGTGCCGGTCAGCACAGCAAGTACGGCAGCTTGTCCAACCCGGCGTTCGTGGCGCTGCACGTCAACGGTGACGTGCTGGCCACGGTCCCCGACTTCGGCTGGGTCAACCAGTACTCCGTACAAGGCGCCCTCCGTCGCGAGTTCGCCACCAAGGGACCTGGGTTGATGAAGTTTCCGCAGGGCATGGCCGTCACGCACGGCGGCGAGATCCTGGTCGCCGACACGGGCAACCACCGCATCGTCAGCTTCGGAGGCGCATCGTGAACCCCCGTCTCGGTCCCCCCGTCCCGGATCATCGCCCGGTCGCCGGGTTCAGCCGTCGCGCACTGATGGGCAGCGCACTGACTGCCGGCGCTGCCAGTGCCCTGCCGTGGGCTCTGCAGAGGGCGGTTGCCCAGACCCCCGCCGGACCCCGCGGCCGGCTCAAGGACATCAAGAACGTGGTGATCCTGATGCAGGAGAACCGCAGCTTCGACCACTACTTCGGCGCGCTGCCCGGCGTACGCGGCTTCAACGACCCCCACGCCATCACCCTGCCCAACGGCGACTCGGTGTTCGAGCAGCCCGTGCCCGGCGGTGGGTCCCTTCGGCCGTTCCGGCTCAACACCGAGACCACCAGCGCCCAGGAGTCGGTGGGGCTACCGCACGACTGGACCGACCAGCACCACGCGTGGAACGGCGGCGCGATGGACAGCTGGATCGCCGCCAAGGGCAAGCTGGCGATGGGCTACCACACTCGTGCCGACATCCCGTTCCACTGGGCGCTGGCGGAGAACTTCACCGTCTGTGACAACTACTTCTGCTCGGTGATGGGTGCCACCAACCCCAACCGCCTCTACATGTGGAGCGGCTGGATCGACCCGGACGGCACGTTCGGACGACCCGGCGACTCCAACTGGATGTCGGCCGACAATCCGGACCTGACCTGGAAGACCTACCCCGAGCGGCTTCAGGAAGCCGGCGTCACCTGGCGGATCTACCAGGAAGAGGACAACTACGGCGACAACTCACTGGAGTGGTTCCGCCAGTTCGCCGACTCCAGCACTACCTCTCCCCTGCGCCGACACGGCCTGGAGAAGAAGTCCGCCGGATGGTTCGAGTACGACGCCGCGCACGACCGACTGCCGCAGGTCTCCTGGCTGGTGGCGCCCTCGGCGCAGACCGAGCACCCGAACTGGATGCCGGCCGCGGGCGCGCAGTACATCGCCGCCAAGCTCGAGGCCATCGCCAGCAACCCCGAGGTCTGGCGCAAGACGGCGTTCATCCTGACCTACGACGAGAACGACGGCTACTTCGACCACGTGCCGCCACCGAAGGCACCGCCAGGCACCCCAGGCGAGTTCGTGGACGCATCCTCGATCGGTCCCGGGTTCCGGGTGCCGACCATCGTCGTCTCCCCCTGGTCGCTGGGTGGTCACTCCTGCTCCGAGACCTTCGACCACTCGTCGCTGATCCGATTCCTGGAGGCCAGGTTCGGCGTCCGCGAGCCGAACATCAGCGCCTGGCGGCGTAGAACGGTCGGTGACCTCACCTCGACGTTCCGGTTCGCGGGCGGCAAGAAGCACTACCCGGGCGACCCGAACCTCAGCTACCGCCGGGCGACCCTCGGCCTGGCCAAGGCACAGCGGCAGGTGCAGAACAACCCGCCGCCGGTGCCTCCGGGCGGCTTCGCCGGGTCCAACGCGCCGTCGACCAAGCTGCCTCGCGTCAACCGCTGACGTCCGGTATCCGCACTCCCCTGGCTGCCGTTTGGTCACCAACCGCAGTCTTCGGGCCGGATTTGCTGTCGTTGGTGACCAAACGGCAACTGCGGGTGCCCTCCTCGTCGTCTTTGTGCAACCAAAGGTTGCATAACCCTCCGGACTCCTCTAATCTTACGTGCAACCAAAGGTTGCAAAGCGACAGGAGACTGCAATGGAGTACGGCAGCATCGAGCGGGAGATCCGGATCGAGGCCACACCCGAGGTCGTCTACGAGGTGGTCAGCAGCCCGGAGCACATGCGGGAGTGGTGGCCGGACGAGGCGGAGCTCGAGCCCGTGCCCGGTGGCACCGGGCGGATCACGTTCGGTGACAGCTCCTCGCCGGACGCCAAGTCCGAGACGCTCGCCGTCGTGGAGGCCGACCCGCCCCGGCGGTTCTCCTTCCGCTGGGTGCACGACGAGGGCGTGCCACTGGCGTCCGCCAAGTCACTGCTGGTGACCTTCGACCTGGTTCCGGCAGGTGCCGGCACGCTGCTCCGGTTCACCGAGACGGGATTCCGCGAGAAGGGCTGGGAGGCGGCCGTCCTGGAGGAGCAGTACCGCGACCACGCCGCCGGCTGGGACCACTTCCTCCCCCGCCTCGTCTCGTACGCCGCCCGGATGGCCCCGAAGTCATGAGCACCGCCATCGACGACGACCTCTGGTCGGCTGTGGGTGACCCGACCCGGCGGCGAATGCTCGACCTGCTGCTGGTCGGGGGCGGCACCGCGACCACGTTGAGCGAACAGCTGCCGGTCACCCGGCAGGCCGTCGCCAAACACCTGGGCGTGCTCGATCGGGTCGGGCTGGTGCACGTCACGCCGGCCGGGCGTGAGCGCCGCTACGAGGTGGACCAGGCCCAGCTCGCCCGAGCCGTGGCGCAGCTGTCCTCAGTGGGCGCCGCCTGGGACGCGCGACTCCAACGCATCAAGCGGATCGCCGAAACGATCCAGCGCCGCCAGAAGGGCTGACCGCCCAACGAACGAACGTCGCCACGACCGTGGCGGCGCCGATGAACCGCGCCCGGAATCGGGCGCCTCACGAGAAAGAGGTAACGCAAATGGTCGACATCCTGCACAGGATCGGTGTCACGTCCTCCCCGGACGAGGTGTACGCCACTCTCTCCACTATCGACGGCCTGGCCGGCTGGTGGACGGAAGACACGAAGGGCGACGCCAGCGTCGACGGCGTCATCCAGTTCCGCTTCAAGAATGCGCCGGACCCCGGCGGGTTCGACATGTCCGTCCTGGAGACCCGACCGGACGAGCTGGTGATCTGGGAGGTCGTGGGAGGTCCCGAGGAGTGGGTCGGCACGAACATCCGCTTCGAGCTCAAGGAGGAGGACGGCTACACGATCCTTCTCTTCAGCCACCTCGGGTGGAAGGAGCCCGGGGAGTTCATGCACCACTGCAGCACCAAGTGGGCGACGTTCCTGATGAGCCTCAAGCAGCTCGTCGAGACCGGCGTGGGCGAGCCCGCCCCGAACGACGTCCGCATCAGCAACTGGCACTGATCAATCGGTGGGTCGCCCGCCGAACGTCCAGTGATGCACCTCGACGACGTCGTACTCATCCGACTGGAGCACTGAGCGAGCCGCCGCCTGGTCCGGGGCCTGGACCAACGCGGCCGTCCCCAGCCACGTGTCGCCGTCGTCGGACAGCAGCGGCCCGTACGCGATCAGCTCATGCGGGTCGTCCGGTGGCGACATGTCCGACCCGGCGCCCGAGCCGAGGCCCAGCACCAGGTAGCGGTTGCCGTCGGCTCGGGCACCGGGAAAGTCCCACATGGTCTTTCCGAGCAGGTTGCGCCATCGGCGCAGGAGGACGTCGCGGTAGACGCCGGCCTGATAGCCGGGCTCGTCGAAGGCGAACGCGCGCGCGACGTCGGGATCCAGGCAGGTCCACGATGTGCACGCTGCCGGTGGCCGTTTCGCCATCGTCGTCGAGGGTCGGACCGCGGGCGATCAGTTCCTTCGCGTATCCGTCCATGTAGGACCAGTGCCTCTCGACCAGCTCGGCGCGCAACGCCCCGGAACCTGGCCGATCGCGGTGGTAGCAGAAGAATTCCATGCGGACAGCCTCCGCGAATTCAGCAGCACGGCGGTAGCGACCAAAGGCTGCACCTGCTCGCCTTCTTTCTGCTCCCTTACAGTCACCGGGTGGACGTCCGCTCGCTCGCCTACCGCACCGACCTCGCGTTGCTCCGGTTGGCCGGCTCCGAGATCGACGACCGTGGCACCCACATCGTTGTCCGGACGCCGGACAACCCGGGCTTCCGCTGGGGCAACTTCTACCTGCTGGCCACACCGCCCAGTGCCGACGACGTCGACGCGGTCATCGCGACGTACGACGCGGAATTCGCCGAGAGCACGCACCGCGCGTTGGGCATCGACGGGACCACGCCGTACGGCGCGGCGCTCGACCCGCTCGTCAAGGTGGGTCTGAAGCCGGACGCGGCAACGGTGATGACTGCCACGTCGGTCAACCCGCCGCCACGACCCAATACAGAGGCCAGCTACCGTCCGCTGGCCTCCGACGACGACTGGGCCCAGAGGGTCGAGGTCTCGATCGCGGTCGACGACGGCGAGACCGAACCCACCAGCTACCTCGAGTTCGTCACCCGGCGGGCAGGCGCCGAACGCGGGCTCGCTGAGGCCGGCCACGGCGCGTGGTGGGGTGCCTTCGTCGACGGCCGGCTGGCAACCGTGATGGGACTGGTCGACGCGGGCGGCGGGCTGGCCCGCTACCAGAGCGTCGAGACCCATCCCGACTATCGGGGCCGCGGCCTGGCGGGCACCCTGGTGCACCGGGTGGCGGCGTACGGCTTCGACGACCTCGGCGCGAAGACCCTGGTGATGGTCGCCGATCCGGAGTACTCCGCGATTCGGATCTACCGCTCGGTGGGCTTCGAAGGCACCGAGACCCAGACCGAGCTCAACCAGAAGCCGAGATAGACCGCGGGGCCTACCCGATTTGGGCCGTAGCGGTGGGTGATCCCTCAGTGGACGATAGGCCCGGGGCGGAGGGAGAACGACAATGTTGCTAGCAACCACCAGGGTTGAGGATGTCGAGCGCTTCCTGAGCGTCTTCTCGACGAAGGGCGCCGACAAGCGAGGGCAGCACGGCTCCAAGGGTGCGAACGTCTTCCGCGATCCCAATGACGCGGAGCGAGTCTGGGTGATCTTCGACTGGGATGCGGAAGGCTGGCAGAACTTCGTGTCGGACCCGGAGGTCCCGGCGATCATCCAGGAGGCAGGGCACATCGGTAAGCCGCAGCCGGCGGAGCCGCTGGGTCAGTTCGACGCCTGATCAGGTCCTGACGTACGCCGCCAGGTGCTCGCCGGTGAGGGTCGAACGGCCGCTGACGAGCTCTGCAGGCGTGCCCTCGAAGACCACCCGGCCGCCGTCGTGGCCGGCACCGGGCCCGAGGTCGATGATCCAGTCGGCATGCGCCATCACCGCCTGGTGGTGCTCGATCACGATGACGGACTTGCCCGAGTCGACCAGCCGGTCGAGAAGTCCGAGCAGCTGCTCGACGTCGGCGAGGTGGAGGCCCGTGGTCGGTTCGTCGAGGATGTAGACCTCGCCCTTGTCGGCCATCTGGGTGGCCAGCTTGAGCCGCTGCCGCTCGCCGCCGGACAGGGTGGTGAGCGGTTGACCGAGGCTGAGGTAGCCGAGCCCGACGTCGGCGAGCCGTTCGAGGATCTTGTGCGCAGCCGGAGTGCGTGCATCTCCGTCGCGGAAGAACTCCTCGGCCTCCGTCACCGGCATCGCGAGCACCTCGGCGATGTTGCGGCCGCCCAGCGTGTAGTCCAGCACCGCCGCCTGGAACCGCCTCCCCTCGCACTCCTCGCAGGGGGACTCGACCGTGTTCATGATGCCCAGCTCGGTGTAGATGACGCCGGCTCCGTTGCACGCGGGGCACGCGCCCTCGGAGTTGGAGCTGAACAGCGCCGGCTTCACGCCGTTGGCCTTGGCGAACGCCTTGCGGATCGGCTCGAGCATCCCGGTGTACGTCGCGGGGTTGCTCCGTCGCGAGCCCTTGATCGCGCCCTGGTCGACGACCACCACGCCGTCCCGCCCGTCGACCGAGCCGTGGATCAGCGAGCTCTTGCCGGAGCCGGCGACGCCGGTGATCACGCAGAGCATCCCGAGCGGGATGTCGACATCGACGTCCTGAAGATTGTGCGTGGATGCGCCGCGGACCTCGAGGGCGCCGGATGGCGCGCGCACGGTCTCCTTGAGCGCCGCGCGATCGTCGAGATGGCGGCCGGTGGTGGTGTCGCTCCCCCGCAGCTCCTCGACGCTTCCCTCGAAGCAGATCGTGCCACCGGCCGTGCCGGCGCCGGGGCCGAGGTCGACCGCGTGGTCGGCGATCGCGATCGTCTCGGGCTTGTGCTCGACGACGAGGACGGTGTTGCCCTTGTCGCGCAGCTGCAGCAGCAGCTTGTTCATCCGCTCGATGTCGTGTGGATGCAGCCCGATGGTGGGCTCGTCGAAGACGTAGGTGACGTCGGTGAGCGAGGAGCCGAGGTGACGGATCATCTTGGTCCGCTGCGCCTCTCCGCCGGACAACGTGCCGGACGGGCGGTCCAGCGAGAGGTAGCCGAGACCGATGTCGGCGAAGGAGTCCAACAGGTGCTGCAGCCCTGCCACCAGCGGTGCGACCCCGGACACGTCTAGATCGCGCATCCACACGGCCAGGTCGCTGATCTGCATCTGGCACAGGTCGGCGATGTTCTTGCCCTTGATCTTCGAGGACAGGGCCTCCTTGCTGAGCCGGGTGCCGTCGCAGTCGGGGCACGTGGTGAACGTGATCGCCCGCTCCACGAACCGGCGTACGTGCGGCTGCATCGCCTCTACGTCCTTGGAGAGCATCGACTTCTGGATCTTCGGGATCAGACCCTCGTAGGTGAGGTTGATGCCCTCCACCTTGATCTTCTCCGGGTCTGCGTAGAGCAGCTTCTGGAGCTCCTTCTTGGTGAACTTCCCGATCGGCTTGTCCATCGGGAGTCCGGCGCCGCTGAAGATACGGCCGTACCAGCCGTCCATGCTGTAGCCGGGGACGGTCAGCGCCCCGTCCGCGAGCGACTTGGAGTCGTCGTACAGCGCCGTCAGGTCGAAGTCGCTGATCGAGCCCATGCCCTCGCAGCGCGGGCACATGCCGCCCTGGTAGACCGCGTTGCGCACGACGGTCTTCTCTTCCTTCCCACCCTTCTCGGTCTTCATCACGCCGCTCGCCGTCCGGGTGGGGACGTTGAACGCGAAGGCGGTGGGCGGCCCGATGTGGGGTTTGCCCACCCGGCTGAACAGGATCCGAAGCATCGCGTTGGCGTCGGTAGCGGTGCCGACCGTCGAGCGCGGGTTGGCGCCCATCCGCTCCTGGTCGACGATGATCGCGGTGGTGATGCCATCGAGGAAGTCGACCTCGGGTCGGGCCAGGCTCGGCATGAATCCCTGCACGAATGCGCTGTAGGTCTCGTTGATCATCCGCTGCGACTCGGCGGCGATGGTCGCGAACACCAGCGAGCTCTTGCCCGAGCCGGAGACGCCGGTGAAGACCGTGAGCCGACGCTTCGGCAGCTCGACGCTGACGTCCTTGAGGTTGTTCTCACGTGCGCCCTGCACGCGGATCAGGTCGTGGCTGTCGGCGGTGTGCGGCTTGTTCGCGGCGGTCTTCTTCGTCGCGGTCTTGCTCATCGTGTCTCCCTTGGTCAGACGATCCAGGCGCCGTCGCGCATCAGAGTGCGGCCCGCGATCTCGTTGGCCTCGCGCCAGGCCTGGAGCCGGACCGGCCGCAGCACCAGGAACACGTAGTCGCCGTCGCCGCGCGGATCCCAGTCGGCCTGCGCGGCGTAGGCATCCCCTAGCCCCGCGTCGTCGTCGACACCGGCCGCACGATCGAGTACGGCGTCGATCATGACCACGTCACGGGTCGGGCCCAGGCCGAGGCGGGCTCGGCCGGAGGCGGTCAAGTTGCGGGCGGTCACCGAAGTCTCCGGGACTGCGATCACCGCCCGCTCGTCCACCCACGCGAGCGACACCGGGACCAGGTGCGCCTCGCCGGCGGCGGAGGCGCTGGAGACCCAGACGTCGATCGCCGGAGCAGCGAGCATGGCGAGGGTGTCTGCCTTGCGGACCTGCGGGTCGCGTGGACTGACCGACATCTCAGCCGATCCGGTCCGCGGTCGATTCCTCCCACGCGAACCCGTCGGGGTCCGTGAATGCTCCACCGTCGCCGACGACGGCGACCCGGTGCGACCCGGTGCCCTCGGGGTCGACCCCGGCGTCCTTCGCGGCCGCGCGGCGCGTGTAGAGCGCCAGCTTGATGCTCGAGTCCGGCGCCTCGAACTCGACGTACTTGCTGCCGAAGCTCTTGCCGACCTTCAGCCCGTGCTCGACGTAGAACTGCTTGGTCGCCTTGACGTCGTCGACGCCCAGGAGCAGCACCAGGTCGTCGTAGTCCAGTGCTGCGGGACCGGTGTCCTTCTTCGACGACGTCGCGACCTTCCAGATCGTGCCGTCCGGCGCCTGTACGACGCCGCCGTAGCCCCAGAAGCTCTTCTTGACGGGCTTCAGGACGGTGGCGCCGCTGTCGATCGCGGCGCGGATGATCGCGTCCACGTTGCCGGGCTGCGAGGTCACGAGCGAGAGGGTGAAGCCACGGAACCCGCTGGTCGGCGCATCGGAGGCGCGGACGGGCACCCGGTCAGCGACCCCGAGGGCGGCGTAGAACGCCTCGGCCTCGGCGACGTCGGTGACCTCGAGGACGACGGAGCTGATGGTGGTGCCGGTGGACGTGGTCATCTCAGCTCACCTCCGCGATGCGGATCATGTTGCCCGCCGGGTCACGGAGGGCGCAGTCGCGGACGCCCCAGGGCTGGTCGGTCGGCTCCTGGACCACGTCGGCATCGCCGGTCTGCAGCTTCTCGAACGTGCTGTTGAGGTCGGGGGTGGCCAGGTTGATGCTGGCGAAGGTGCCCTTGGCCATCATCTCGGTGATCGTGCGGCGCTCCTCGTCGGTGATGCCGGGGTCGGCAGCGGGCGGGTGCAGGACGATCGAGACCTCGGGCTGCCCTGGAGGGCCGACCGTGATCCAGTGCATCCCTTCGTACTCGACGTCGTTGCGGACCTCGAAGCCGAGGGTGTCCCGGTAGAACGCGATGGCGGCCTCCGGGTCGTCCTGTGGGAGGTAGGTCTGAGCAATTTTGATGTCCATGACGCTCACGCTAGAGGGGGCGCAGTTGCCGGCGCTTCTCGATTCCTGATCGGTCTGGTGACCCGCTTGGCAACGCACGGCGGCATCCCCTGGGTGTCGCGGTTCTCCTGCTGTCGGTAAGCACTGGGCGACACACCGACCAGCTCGGTGAAGCGGGTGCTGAAAGTGCCCAGCGACGAGCACCCCACCTCGAAACAGACATCGGTGACACTCATGTCGCCGCGTCGGAGCAGTGCCATGGCGCGCTCGATGCGGCGCGTCATCAGGTAGGAGTACGGCGACTCGCCGTAGGCCAGCCGGAACTGGCGGCTGAGGTGTCCGGCCGACATGTGCACCCCGAGGGCGAGCGCCTCGACATTCAGCGGCTGGGCGTACTCCCGGTCCATCCGATCGCGGACTCGACGTAGCCGCGCCAAGTCGCGTAACCGCTCCTGTTCCGCGGAGGTGGCGCTCACGCACGGAATCGTGCCACGTCGTGCCGGCATCAGGCCCGTGGCCCCAGCAGGTCCCACTTGTTGCCGTAGAGATCGCGGAAGACCTGCAGCCTTCCGTAGGGCTCGTCCCGCTGCTCTCCGACCAGCTCGACGTCGTGAGCGACCAACCGGTCGTGGGTCGCCTGGAAGTCGTCCACCCGCAAGAAGAACGCCACCCGCCCACCGGCCTGGTTGCCCACCGTCCGCTCCTGCTCGGCTCCGTCGGCCTCGGCGAGCAGGAGCCCGGTGCCGTCATCCGGTGGGCGAACGACCACCCACCGCTTGGGGCGCCCATCGTTGGTGAGCGACGGCTCGTCCTGGGCCACCACGAAGCCGAGCACGTCCGCGAGGAACGCGATGGCCTCGTCGTAGTCGCGCACGACAAACGTGACGAGGTCGAGTCGCACGGCTCAGCCACGCTCTTCCAGGATCGCGAGATCTCGCTGCACCCCGGCGGTCGTGGTGACCTCGCCGAACCTCGGGAAGATCCGGGTCACGGAGTTCTCGTGCTCGGCGGCGGTCATGCCGCTCATCGCGTCCTCGGGGAAGACCAGCTCGAAGCCGGCGTCCGACGCCGCCCGGGCGGTGGACTCGACACCCATGCTGGTCGCCAGGCCCGCCAGCACCAGCGTGTCGGCACCGCGCTCTCGCAGCGCTCCAGCGAGGCCGGTCCCGTGCAGCGCGCCCACCGTCCGCTTCACAACGACGATGTCGCCCTGCTCGGGGACGAGCTCGGCGGCGAACCCGCCGCCCGGCGGCTGCTCGGCCACATTCGGCCGCTCGGTCACGACAAGAGCCACGGGAAGTCCCCTTGCCCGGAACGCATCGGCAAGCTGAACGGCTCGCTCGACAACCGCAGCTCCGCCATGCGGAGCCATCTCCTGCTCGATGACGCGCGGCATCAGGTCGACGACGACCAGGGCCAGGGACGGGGCGGGTGCCTGGGGACTACTCACGCCGCGGAGGATAGTCCGACGGTCCGGCAATCTCCGCGAACGGCAGCGGACAACAGTCGCTGGTCGCACAGACGTGCAGGTCGTCGCAACCGGCATCGATCGCGGCCACCAAGTTGTCGCGAATGGTCGCGAGATCGACCATCCGCTCCTCGACCTCGACCAGCTTCTCGCGGGCGCGGTCCTGGAGGCCCGTGGTGCGGCCGCGTCGCTTACCCACCTCGAGCAGGTCGGCGACCTCTCCCAGGGTGAACCCGAGCCTCTGTGCGGCCTTGATGATGCGCAGGGTCTGTACGGCGTGTGCTCCGTAGAGGCGGTGCCCGCCCGGACTGCGCAGCGGTTCATCCAGGAGGCCACGGCGCTCGTAGTAGCGCAGTGTCTCCTTGTTGACGCCCGCTGCCTCAGCGGCCTCGGCGATCCGCAGGTTCACGCCGAGCGCTCCTCTGCGCGTGCGGCCAGCGCCTCAAGGATGTCTCGGCGCGCGGGCGGCACGGCGATGTCGAGCGTGAGATCCTGGTCGCTGCCGGCGATCGTGAACGCGAAGAACGAGCAGCACTCCGACTCGCGGTCCGTCAGGTCATGGACCTGCGCTTGCAGCCCGCGCTCCCCCGCCAGGTGGATCCGCACCGCGTCGTCGCGCCGCTCGACACGGCGTACGGCGGTGGCGAAGAGCTCGTCGAACTCGGCGAGCCGCATCGGCCGCTCGGCGGTGGGCAGCGTGCACGCGTCGGTGCTCAGGAGCGGTTCCATGCCCCAACGCTAAACCCGTACCTTGGTACGGATTGCAAGCCTCAGTCCGTGGCTACGGTTCCCAGCTTGCCGAGCAGCTGCCGGAGCTGGCGCCGCTCGGCTCCGGTCAGCGGGGCGAGCACCTCGTCCTGCACGGCGGCGACGATCCCGTCGAGCCGAACCAGCTCCGCTCCCCCGGCCTCGGTGAGTGCTACGACGTTGCGCCGGGCGTCGGCCCGATCCGGGGTGCGGGAGACCAGCCGGCGCTTCTCGAGGTCGTTGAGCGCGTGCACGACGTCCTTGCGGTCGATGCCGGTACGCCGCGACAGGTCCGCCTGGCTGCTCTCGCCGTACTGCTCGAGCGCCGCCATCAGGCGGTATTGATACCCCCGGAACCCTGCATCGGCGAACGCCGCCTGGAGGATCCTCGAGGCCCGGGCATGGGCCTGGCTCAGGAGCCAGGTCGGCTGGTTGGCAACACGACGGAGCGGCACGGCCACAGCCTACGGGTTGTTGGGTGAACCAACGACCTGTACCGTTGGTGCTCCCAACAATTACCCAGGAGCAATCAATGACCATCGCCTTCGGACCGGAACTGGTCGGGCAGACCGAGAAGACCCTTCAAGCCCTTCTGCTGCGCACCCTGGAGGGAACCGATCTCACCGAACCGCAATGGGTGACTCTGCGCATCGCTGAGATCGGTGGCGCAGGTGATCTATCTACGCGTGTCCTCGACCGCGCCCGGTTCGAGGACGCCGACGAACTCGTCCACGTTCTGAGCCAACGCGGCCTGCTGTCCGACGGCGCTCTCACCGATGCGGGACGCGCCCTGATCGCCGGCGTACGCGAGCGCACCACCGCCCGCAACGGCGGCCTCTGGGACGAGCTGCCGGAGGCCGACGTGGCCGCCGCCGAGCGGGTGCTCAACGAGCTGCTCGAGCGCGCGAGAGGCGTATTGGCGCAGGGGTAGACCGCTTGTCCAGACCAGCGGCCGGGCGCCTGTCGGCCAACCCACCTGAGGGGTAGCGTCCCGCGGAGGCAGTGGCGCTCGGGGCCCGATCATCGGAGGAGCACCGTGGGACTCTTCAAGAAGGCGAAGGACGCCGCCGAGCAGGCGGCGCAGCAGGCCCAACAGGTCGGCCAGCAGGCCGGTCAGCAGGGTGGCGACGGCTATGTGCACGTCCAGGGTGCCGGGCCGATCGACCCCGCCGTGATGGGAGGTCCGTCGACGGCATCCGTTGCCGAGACGGACCCGATCTGGGAGCCGATCAACGGCATCTCCCTCCAGGACTACGCGGAGCTGGCCAAGGACGCGCAGGCCCGCGGCATCAACGACGAGGCCGGCATGATCACCCTCGCCCAGGAGCGGGGCTGGGATCCGGCCGACACCAAGGCAGCCCTCGACGGCTGGGTGCAGCGGATGGGCCAGTCGATGGCCGTCGGCCAGCAGTTCCGCAAGTTCCTCGGCTACTGACGGCCGCTTCGATGCCCAACCCGTTCAAGGACTGGTCGCGGATGAACCGCGCCAACAAGCAGTACCTCGAGTCGCAGGGCCGCCCCTCGTCGTTCTTCGGGCAGATCGGCGACATCCCGAACCGGATGCACGAGGCGGCCGACGCCAGCGAGATCGGCCTGCGGATGATGCGGCACCTGGAGCTCACGAACGGAGCCGGCCTCTGCGGCAAGGCGACCGTCGAGGGCGTGTGGCAGGTCGGTGACTACATGAACATGTCCCCCGTGCTGCGGATCCAGGCCCGGGTCGAGCGCGAGGACGGCGCCGAGGCGTACGTCGCGGTGTTCGACGAGGTCGTCGCCCAGCTGCACCTGGGCCGGATGCAGCCCGGCGCCGTCCTGGGCGTGGCCGTGGATCCCCAGAACCCGATGGACATGGCGATCGACTGGATCCGAACCGGCCAGCTCGGACCCCCTCCCCCTGGCAGCACTCCCGGGCCGGGCGCTCCCGGCGCCCGCCCCGCGGAGTGACAGCCAAGCCTCCCGAGTCTGCGAAGTATCAAGACCTATCCGTCCACGTGCCGGTCACACCTCGGCGGTCTCGAGCCACTCCTCGAACGTCGGGCCGGTCAGTACGGCGTCCGGGCCCGGCAGCAGGGCGCCGTTCGCGTTGGCCTCCGTGTCCGGGTCGTCGGGGTTGGTGCCGAGCTCGACCTTGGTGGGGCGTCCCCGCTTCGCGGCCAGGAGCGTGGCCGCGTCGATGAAGTTCTCGGGCCTCGGGCCCGCGACCTCCAGGAACGGCCGGGTTCCGTCGTCGGCCGGCGAGGCATCCGTCGCCAGGTCGACCATGACCTCGGCCACGCTGCGTGCCGCCACCAGCTGGGTCTGCACGTCGCCCACGTAGCCGACCTCGCCCTGGGTGCTCCAGTCGAGGAGCTGGGCGACGAACTCGTGGAACTGAGAGGCGCGCACGATCCGCACCGGGACGGGACCGGCCAGCGCGGCCTTCTCGTGCGCCACCTTCGCCACGCTGTAGCCGCCCTCGAGGTTGTCGATGCCGATGATCGAGACCACGACCATCCGGCGTACGCCGGCAGCGGCTCCGGCCTCGTGGAGGTTGCGGGCCGAGGCGGTGAAGAAGGCCGTGGCCTCGTCCAGATCCGGAGAGGGGCCGGTTGCCGCGTCGATGATTGCCTCGGCGCCGGTCAGGGCGTCCGCGAGGCCTTCTCCGGTCACCACGTCGACGCCGTTGCCGCGTGAGATCGGGACCACCTCGTGGCCGCGTTCCCTGACCACGTCCACGATGTGCGAGCCGAGCCGTCCGGTGGCTCCTGCAACTGCGATTCTCATGACTGTCTCCTGCTGCTTGTACTTTCTGAATGACACAGCACTGACGGATCGCGTCGAGGAGATGTAACGAGTGCAGCAGGATCTACTGGCCGAGGAGTTCGAGGCCCACCGCGGCCACCTCCGGGCGGTCGGCTACCGGATGTTGGGCTCGTTCGCCGAGGCCGAGGACGCGGTTCAGGACACCTGGCTGCGGCTGAGCCGCACCGACACCGACGAGATCGACAACCTCGGCGGCTGGTTGACCACGGTGGTCTCCCGCATCTGCCTTGACCAGCTCCGCGCCCGGAAGGCACGCAAGGAGGAGTCGGCGGAGGTGCGCTTCCCGGACCCGGTGATCACCGACGGTGATGTCGACCCGGAGCACGAGGCGGTGCTCTCCGACTCACTCGGCCTGGCCATCATGGTGGTCCTCGACGAGCTCGGTCCTGCGGAGCGGCTGGCCTTCGTCCTCCACGACGTGTTCGGGCTGGCCTTCGCCGAGATCGCCCCGATCGTCGAGCGCTCCACCGACGCGACCAAGATGCTGGCCAGCCGGGCCCGCCGACGGGTCCAGGATGCCCGCCGCACGCCGGACGCCGATATGACGCGGCAACGCGCCGCCGTCGACGCGTTCCAGTCCGCAGCGCGCTCCGGTGACTTCGAGGCCTTGCTACAGGTCCTGGATCCCGACGTGGAGCTGCGCGCCGCCGGTGTCGACGCTGTCGCGATCGTGCGCGGCGCCGCCGCGGTCGCATCGGGCGCGGTCTCCTTCCGGCAGGTCGCCCCCGTCACGCGCTCCGTCCTGGTCGATGGCGTGGCCGGGCTCGCTGTCCTCGTCGACGGCCAGATCACCTCGCTCGCCGCGTTCACCGTCGTCGACGGCAAGATCGTCGAGATCGACATCGTCAACGATCCAAACCGCTTGCGCGGGTTGACGCTGCCCGACGACGCTGGGTAGAGCCGACCGAGGAGGGCACGGATGATCGCGCGGATGTGGCGGGGCTGGGTGCGCACGGAGCTGATCGACGAGTACGTCGACATCGTCGAAAGCACCGGCATGACGGGCTACCGGGCGACGCCCGGCAACCAGGGCGCGCAACTCCTGACCCGAGATCTCGGAGGCGGGCGCACCGAGCTGATCACGCTCAGCTGGTGGACCGACCTCGACGTCATCCGCGACTTCGCCGGCGAGGACATCGAGGCCGCCAAGTACTACCCCGAGGACGACGCCTTCCTGCTGGACCGAGAGACCACGGTCGCCCACTTCGAGGTGAACGGACCCGGAGACCTGCCCGCGGACTGAAGCCGCGCGACGTTCATCCCAGGCCGCGCCACCAGCCGACCAGCAGCACCGTGCGGACCACCGCGAAGATCGGCGGGATCGGTAGCGCGAAGCCCCACCAGAATGCGGCCTCCACCGGGAGCAGCGCGAGGGCGAGGATCGCCCCGTCGACGTGCTCGCCCCAGACGCGCACGCCAGCGACGACCTCGAGGGTGCAGACGGCCAGGAACGCCACGAGCAGGGTGGTCGTCGTGGAGATCCCGCGTCGATCGAACGGCCCGTCGCCGTACGTCGGGAACCCCATGAACGTCCACACGTCGCCGGTGGCGCGGAGGTGCCTGATCCCCAGCACGCAGGGAAGGCCGAACCCGAGGCCGGTCAGGCAGAGCAGCCCGGCCGCCGATCGGAGCGCGACGTCCTCGCCCATGAGGCCGAACCTAGCGGCTGCGCGGCAGGATGCGGGCTGTCGGCACCGACTTCTAGTCTGCCCGCATGAGCACCGATGAGGTTCCTTGGGAACCACCCCTCGCCGGCACCGAGGTCCAGCACCTCGTGGGAGCGCTCGAGCGGCTGCGCGCGACGTTCAGGTGGAAGGCCGACGGCCTCGACGCCACCGGGCTCGGCACCCGGTTGGACACCTCGACCATGACGCTCGGTGGTTTGCTCAAGCACCTGGCAGCGCTGGAGGACTTCACCTTCACCACGAAGCTGAGCGGCGCGCCGATCGGTGCGCCGTGGGACGCGATGGGATGGGACGGCGACAACGACTGGGAGTTCGAGTCCGCAGCCGATGACCCGCCCGAACGGCTCTACGCGCTCTGGGACGGGGCCGTGGTCCGCTCCCGCGAGCGGCTAGGCGCGGCGCTTGCCGACGGGGGTCTCGAGCAGTCGGTCCACGCCTCGATGCCGGACGGGCCGCACGCCAGCCTCCGCCGCCTGGTCTACGACCTGGTCGAGGAGTACGGCCGGCACGCGGGCCACGCCGACCTCATTCGCGAGGCCGTAGACGGCCGGGTCGGCGAGGATCCGGACCCCGACTGGCGTCCGCCGTCGGCCAGTACGACGACCTGACCTGCCCCGGCGTCAGTCGTCGGCGGCCTCGAGCGCCGCGGCCACTCGGCGGTGCGCCTCCCAGATCTCCTCCGGTAGCCGCTCGAAGTGCGACAGGTGCTCCTCGCGGTGGGCCATCTCCTCGCGCCAGCGAGGCACGTTGATCGAGAGGATCGTCTCGAGGTCCTTCGGGGTGATGTCCACGCCCTCGAGGTTGAGCTCCTCCTGGGTGGGCAGGATGCCGACCGGCGTCTCCCGCCCCTTCACGTCACCGTTCTTCAGCTGCAGGAGCCAGAGCAACGGGCGCAGGTTGTCGCGGTAGCCCGGCCACAGGAAGTGGCCGTCATCGGGATCGCGCTGGAACCAGTTCACGTGCGCGAAGATCGGCTGCTCCTTCGCCGCGCCGACAACCTTCAGGTAGTGAGCGGCGTAGTCGCCCTCGCCGTAGGCCATGAACGGCCGGTTCGACATCGGGTCGTAGCGCAGCACGCCCTCCTTGCCCTCGGCCGCGGCGGTGGCCTCGGCGCCGAGGGTGAGGCCGTCGTAGACGCCTTCGGCGAGGTCGTGGATCGCTCGGATCAGGGGCTCCCGGTCGCGGGTCCGGCCGCCGAAGATGATCGCGTCGATCGGGACGCCGGGAGCGGCGTTGTAGTCGGGCGCGATGTTGGGGACGTTGTCCAGGGTGGTGGTGAACCTGCTGTTGGGGTGCGCCCACGGGGAGCTGTCGCTGTCCTTGCGGTCGGCGATCGGGTTGCCGTGCCAGTCGACCCAGCCGGTCGGGTCCTCGGGCGGCTCCGGCGTGCGGCCCTCCCACCAGACCTCGCCCTTCTCGGCGTTGTAGGCGACGTTGGTGAAGATCGTGTGCGTGCCCTCGTCGATCGAGGCCAGCGCGATCGGGTTGGTGCGCTGGTTGGTGTCCTTGGCCACTCCGAAGACGCCGAACTCCGGGTTCATGCCGTAGAGCCGGCCGTCCTCTTCGTTGACCCACAGCCAGGCGATGTCGTCGCCGTAGAACGAGACGTGGTAGCGCTCGCCAAGCACGTCCGGCGCCAGCATCATCGCGAGGTTGGTCTTGCCCGACGCGCTCGGGAAGCCACCGCAGATGTGGTAGTCCTTGCCGGTCTCGTTGTCGTGGATCCCGATCAGCATGTACTGCTCGGCGAGGAACTTCTTCGAGGCCCAGCCGTCGTACGCCGCCTGGCGCAGGCCGTGTGCGATCTTGCCGAGCAGCGCGTTGCCGCCGTACGACGAGCCGAAGTGCAGGATCGTCCGCTCGTCGGCGACGGTCACGAAGTAGCGCGCGTCGTTGGGAGTCCCCTGGCCGAGGTTCTCCAGGTCACCGGTGACGTGCACCGCCTTCACGAACTGGTCCGGGTCCTCGAGGTTCTCGACGTACTGCACGCCGACCCTGGACATCCGGATCATGTGCAGCACCACGGTGCGGGTGTCGGTGAGCTCCACGCCGGTCGCCCAGGGCGCCAGCTCGTTGCCGGGCGGGGCCATGAGGTACGGGATGACGTACATCGTCTTGCCACGCGAGGCGCCGCGCATCTTCTCCTCGAGCAGCGGGCGCATCTCCTCGGCGGGACGCCAGTTGTTGTAGACGCCGCGGTCGCTCTCGCGGTTGGTGGCCACGATCGTCCGCTCCTCGGAGCGGGCGGTGTCCTTGTGGTAGCTCCGGGAGTAGTAGCGGCCCTCCCCCGCGGGCAGCAGGTCGCCGGCGTCCAGCGCCTCCTGGACCAGGCGGGCGTCGTCGGCGGCCTCCACGACCTCTACGCGCTCGGCGCCCGTGTGCTCCGCCCAGAAGGTGACGTACTCGCGCACCTTCGGGTTCGTCAGTCCCGCTGCATCCAGCGCCGCTGTCACATCCGCCATCGCCGCGTCGTCCTCTCTCACGTGACCAGGTGCGAGCAGGTTAGCGGTAGTTAACGGCCCTTCCGACCCACACCTCTAGTCCGTCCGGGCCAGGCCGCCCCACCGAACGGGTGGTCCGGGGTAATACACCTGCGAAGGACGCGCCGATTTCCTACCGTGGAAGCGATGAGTTACCTGGGTCACACCCGTCTAACTCAGCAACGACAACGAATGACCAGCGAGAGGAGGGAAGATCATGTGGGACACCGTCCAGACCACGACAGCCCATCTGTCGCGCGACCTGCCGTGCCCTAGCTGCGGACACGCCGTGCACACCTTCCTCGCGTGCGGCGACAGCTGTGACTGCCAGCCGGTCGTGCTGCCCGGCAGCCACGCTGCCTGACCTTCACGGCTCGACGACGACCTTGATCGCCTCGCGCTGGTCCATGGCCCGGTAGCCGTCGGCGACCTGGTCCAGCGGCACCGTCGCGTCGAAGACCCGACCCGGGTCGATCCTGCCTTCGGTGACGAGGTCGAGCAGTTCAGGCAGGTAGCGGCGCACGGGGGCCATGCCACCGGCGAGACCGACATTCTTGGAGAACATCCGCCCCACGGGGACCTCCACTCCGTGCGGTACGCCGACGAAGCCGACGGTGGCACCAGGTCGGGCGACCGTGAACGCCGTGTCCATCGACGCGTCGGTGCCGACGCACTCGAGCACGGCGTCGGCCCCCACTCCCCCGGTGATCTCGGCAACCTCGTCGGCTCCGTCCTTGCCCCGCGCGGCGACGATGTGGGTGGCGCCGAACTCTGTGGCGATCTGCTGCCGCGACTCGTGGCGGGACATCGCGACGATCTTCTCCGCACCCATCACGGACGCGGCGAGGACTCCACACAGGCCAACGGCGCCGTCGCCGACGACGACCACCGACCCGCCCTCGGGCACGCCCGCCGAGACCGCCGCGTGCCAGCCGGTGGCCATCACGTCGGTGAGGGCGAGCAGCGACCGGGTCATGGCGGCGTCCGGGTCGCCGTCCGTCCGGACCAGGCTGCCATCGGCCTGGGCGACCCGGGCGTACTCGGCCTGGCCGCTCACGGTGACGGCGAGGTTGGTGCACGCCGACTGCATGCCGGCCCTGCAGTGGACGCAGGAGTTGTCGCAGTGGCAGAACGGGACGACCACGAAGTCGCCCGGCCGGAAGGACGTGACCTCCGAGCCGACCTCGGCGACGACGCCGATGCACTCGTGGCCGATCGTCGCCCCGGCGCGAATCGGGTTCTCCCCCCGATAGGGCCACAGATCGGAGCCGCAGATGCAGCCGGCGCTGACCTGCACGATCGCGTCGGTCGGCAGCTTGATGATGGGATCGGGAACCTCGGACACCCGGATGTCGCCGGGCGCGTGGATGGTGGTGGCGCGCATCCCGTCATCCTCGCAGGGCGGCGGCTCCCATCCGTCCCGTGGCCGAGGACACGCGACCGCCTGATTTGTCTTATCTCACATGTGAGTTACCGTCGAAACATGGCAGTCGACTACAAGGGCCGCATCGGCAACCTGATCCGCGACGCGCGTAAGCACCGTGGGCTGACCCAGAGTCAGCTCGCCGAGCTGCTGAGTACCAGCCAGAGCGCGATCAACCGGATCGAGAAGGGTCACCAGAACCTCAGTCTGGAGATGCTCGCCCGGATCGGCACCGCCCTCGACTCCGAGATCGTCGCGCTCGGCGCCGGCCCGACGCACCTGCGCGTGGTCGGCCCGACGACGTTGTCCGGGAGCATCGAGGTCAAGACCTCGAAAAACGCCGGCGTCGCGCTTCTTTGCGCCTCTCTGCTCAACCGGGGCACCACGACGCTCCGCAAGGTCGCGCGGATCGAGGAGGTCAACCGGCTGCTCGAGGTTCTCAGCAGCCTCGGCGTCCACACCAAGTGGCTCAACGACGACAACGACCTCGAGATCGTGCCCCCGAAGGAGCTCGACCTCGACCACGTCGACGAGGAGGCCGCGCGACGTACCCGCTCGGTGATCATGTTCCTCGGCCCGCTGCTGCACCGCGCCGAGACGTTCGACCTGCCGTACGCCGGCGGCTGCAACCTCGGCACCCGCACCGTCGAGCCGCACATGGCCGCGTTGCGTCCGTTCGGTCTCGAGGTCAAGGCGACCGACGGCTCCTACCACGCCCGGGTAAACGCGGCGATCGAGCCGCAGCGTCCGATCGTGCTCACCGAGCGCGGCGACACGGTCACAGAGAACGCCCTGATGGCGGCCGCCCTGCATCCCGGGACCACGGTGATCCGGAACGCCTCGTCCAACTACATGGTCCAGGACCTGTGCTTCTTCCTGCTCAAGCTGGGCGTGGAGATCGAAGGCATCGGCACCACCACCCTGCGGGTCACCGGCCGGGAGGAGATCGACGTCGACGTCGACTTCGCGCCCAGCGAGGACCCGATCGAGGCGATGTCACTGCTCGCCGCCGCGATCGTGACCCAGTCCTCCATCACCATCCAGCGGGTGCCCATCGAATTCCTCGAGATCGAGCTCGCGGTGCTCGAGGAGATGGGTTTCCAGTACTCCCGCTCCGAGGAGTACGACGCCCGCAACGGGCACACCCGCCTCGTCGACCTGGTGACCAAGCCGTCCCAGCTGCACGCGCCGCTGGACAAGATCCACCCGATGCCGTTCCCGGGTCTCAACATCGACAACCTGCCGTTCTTCGCGGTGATCGCTGCCGTCGCGGACGGGCAGACGTTCCTGCACGACTGGGTCTACGAGAACCGCGCGATCTACCTCACCGAGCTCAACAAACTCGGTGGCCAGGTCAAGCTGCTCGACCCGCACCGGGTGATGATCGAAGGCCCGACCCACTGGACCGGCGCCGAGCTGATGTGCCCACCCGCGCTCCGGCCGGCCGTGGTCATCCTGCTCGCGATGTTGGCGTCGAAGGGCACCTCGGTGCTGCGAGGCACCTACGTGATCCACCGCGGCTACGAGGATCTCGCCGAGCGGCTCAGCTCCCTTGGCGCGAATATCGAGACGTTCAGGGACATCTGAGGCTCAGCGGAACAGCGTCTCCACCCAGGCTCGGGCGGGCTTGCGCGCGGGGGCCGGCGCCTCCATGTCGGTGGTGATCCTCGGCATCGGCGCGGTGTGCTGGCCCGCGTGCCGGTGCCAGTCGTTCTCGGCCTCGATCAGCGAGCCCAGGCTTGCGCGGGAGAGGAACACGCCATGCCCCTCAGGGCACTGGTTCACCTCGCCGTCGCCGAGCGTCTCCGTCACCATCTCGGCGCCGCATCGAGGGCAGGACAAGGTCTCCATGCATCGACCGTAACCCCCACGGCCGGCGGTTCGCAGCAGCATCGCCGCGTGACGTTGGATACTGCACGCGTGAGCACCCCCAGGACCGGTTTCGCGTTCCTCGACGAGGTGCAGCGCAAGCCGGGATCGGTGCTGGCCTTCGCCCATCGCGGTGGCGCCTACCACCCGGAGGTCGAGGGCCTGGAGAACACCCTGGCGGCGTTCAAGCACGCGGTGGCACTTGGCTACGACTACCTCGAGACCGACGTCCACGTGACCCGTGACGGGCACCTACTCGCGTTCCACGACGCAGTACTCGACCGGGTCAGCGACCGCCAGGGTGAAATCGCGCGGTCGACGTACGCCGAGGTGCGCGAGGCGCTGATCGGTGGCCGCGAGGAGGTGCCCACCCTCGGCCGGCTCTTCGACGAGTTCCCGGACGCACGGTTCAACATCGACATCAAGTCGGAGGGAGCCGTCCCGGTCCTGGCCAGCTTCATCGAGGCCCGCGACGCCTGGGACCGGGTCCTCGTCGGCTCGTTCTCACCACGGCGGATCCGAACGTTCCGCCGGCTGACCCGGGGAAGGGTTCCGACGTCGGCGCACGCCGGTGAGGTTGCCTGCTTCCTTGCGGTGCCGAGCGGACGGCTGGCCAACCTGCTCACCGGCGGTCGGGTCGCTGCCTTCCAGATCCCGCACCGGCGCGGCCACCTGGTCGTCGCCAGCGCCGCGCTGATCCGCCGCGCGCACGCGGCGGGCAAGCACGTGCACGTGTGGACCGTCGATGACCCCGATGAGATGAGGGATCTCCTCGACCGGGGCGTCGACGGGTTGTTCACCGACCGCACGGACCTGCTCAAGCAGGTGCTGGTCGAGCGAGGCCAGTGGAGGGAGTCCCCATGAGCGAGAACGACCCACCGGGAGGCATCGCCGACCTGAGGCCGCTGAACCGTGCCAACGAGCAGCGCGCCTGGTACTTCTACGACTTCGCCAACAGCGCGTTCGCCACCACCATTGGCGGCGTCCTCTTCGGGCCCTACATCAAGGAGATCGCCGAGGAGGCAGCGGTCGACAACCGGATCGACGTGTTCTTCTTCTCGATCGCGCCGGGGTCGCTGCCGCCGTTCATCATCACCTTCTCGACCATCATCTCGGCGCTGGTCCTACCGCTGCTCGGCGCGTTGGCGGACCGGACCTCGCGCAAGAAGGACCTGCTCGCCGGGTTCGCCTGGGCCGGTGCCGCATCGGCGTCCCTGCTCTTCTTCGTCACCGGTGACAACTGGCAGCTCGGCGCGGCCGCCTTCCTGGTCGCGAACCTCTGCTTCGGCGCGGCGGCCGTGTTCAACGACGCCCTGCTGCCGATCATCAGCACCGAGGACGAGCGCGACCGGGTGTCCAGCCGCGGCTGGGCGATGGGGTACGCCGGCGGCGGCCTGCTGCTGGCCCTCAACTTTGTGCTGATCACGTTCCACGACAGCTTCGGGCTCACCGAGGGCATGGCGGCCCGGATCAGCATGCTGTCCGCGGCGGTGTGGTGGGCGGGGTTCACGTTCATCCCGTTCCGCGGGATCCAGAACCATCCACCGACGGCCGTCGAGGCGGTCGAGGGTGGCGTCTTCGCGAGCAGCTTCGGCCAGCTCTGGAAGACCTTGAAGGACATGCGCAACTTCCCGGTGACGCTCACGTTCCTGGCGGCGTACCTGTTCTTCAACGACGGCATCCAGACGGTCATCTCACAGGCCTCGCTCTACGGCACCGACGAGCTCGGCTTCGAGCTCGGCACCGTCCTCGCGGTCTACCTGCTGGTCCAGTTCGTGGCAGTGGGCGGAGCGATCGCGTTCGGCCGCGCCGCGGGGAAGTACGGCGCCAAGCGGGTGATCCTCGCCGGCCTCGGTGTCTGGATGTTGATCGTGACCGCCGCCCTGGTGCTGCCCGAGGAACAGCTGGTGCCGTTCCTGCTGCTGGGCGTCGCCATCGGCATCGTGCTGGGCGGCACCCAGGCCCTGGCCAGGTCGTACTTCTCGCTGCTCATCCCCCGTGGCAAGGAAGCGGAATACTTCAGCTTCTACCACGCCATGGAGCGGGGCACCTCGTGGTTCGGCACCCTGGTGTTCGGGCTGGTCTACCAGTTCACCGACTCCTACCGGCCGGCGATCTTCGCCCTGGTGTTCTTCTTCCTGATCGGCGGCCTGCTGCTGATGCGGGTCGACACCGAACGGGGCATCCGCGAGGCCGGCAATGACGTGCCGGCGGTCCTCTGAGGCTGAGCACGGGCATACCGCGGGTATTCCGCGCTTTCGTTGGAATCTTGCCGACCCGGGTACCGTTGACCCTCTGAGAGGGCAGTTGGGCGGCCCTCTCCAAGCGTGTGGCCCGGCACCGCTCGGTGACCGGGGGATGACAAGTTTTGGAGGTGCCTCAATGGCGGAGCGCACACTGCGTGGCGCACGGCTCGGAGGCCAGAGTTTCGAGGACGAGCGCGGCATCGAGTTCGCGGCTCGTCAGCAGGTGGGCTATCGATGCCCGCAGGGCCATGACTTCGAGATCACCATGTCGGTCGAGGCCGAGGTCCCGGCCATCTGGGAGTGCCCGCGCTGCGGCGCCGAGGGCCTCAGCACCGCCGGCATCGAGAAGGAGCAGAAGGCTGAGAAGCCGGTCCGCACCCACTGGGACATGCTGCTCGAGCGGCGCTCGGAGAAGGAGCTCGAGGACATCCTCAAGGAGCGCCTCGAGCTGCTCCGCGGCGGCGAGATCGGCCCCGCGCACCTGCACCGTGCCAGCGCCAAGAAGCGCAAGGCGACCGCCTGAGCGGCGCCTAGGACCCCTGCTCGGGGTCGTCGACCACCTCGCCCTGGATCACCGTTCCCTGTGAACGGGGTCCGGGGCGAGTCGTCTGTCCAGGCCCGGTGCTGAGTACGACGAGCCGCCGGGTGACGACGCCGGTGAGCAGCCGCCGGAACAGCGGACGGGTGAAGGGCAGGATCAGCAGGATGCCGAACGCGTCGGTGACGAAGCCGGGGCTGAGCATCAGGGTGCCGCCGATCAGGATCAGCGCGCCGTCGGCCAGCTCCTTCGCCGGCATCCGGCCGCTGTCGAGGGCGGTGCGTAGGGCCTCCCAGGCGCGGCCCCCCTCGCGCTTGATCAGCCAGGTGCCGAGGATGCTGTCGGCGATGAGCAGCAGGATCGTCCACCACACGCCGATCACCTGGCCGACCTGGATCAGCACGTAGATCTCGACGATCGGCACCACCACGAAGGCGATGAGGAGCAGCCAGCCCAGCCCCCGGCGTCGGCGGGCCATCAGCGAGCCTCTCCCCTGCCCCTGGCCGCGCGGCGTACCTGCTGGACGCGCTCGCGCACTCCCCACGCGGTGATCCGGCGCAGCGACTCCGTGGCCACGGACGGGCTCATCTTGGACTCGCCGCGCACCCGCTCCACGAACTCGATCGGCACCTCGCGGACGGTGAGCCCGGCGCGGAGCGTCCGGGCGACCAGCTCGGTCTGGAAGACGTAGCCGGCGGACCGGACCTGGCCCAGGTCGATCTTCTCCAGCGTGGCCCGGCGGAACAAGCGGTATCCCGCGGTTGCGTCACGCACGTCGATGCCGAGCAGCAGCCGGACGTAGGCGTTGCCTCCCCGCGACAGCAGCTCGCGGCGCGCCGGCCAGTTCGTCACCGAGCCGCCGGGGATCCAGCGGGAGCCGATCACCAGGTCGGCGTGCTCCAGGGCGGCCAGCAGCAGGTGGAGCTCCTCCGGCTGGTGGGAGCCGTCGGCGTCCATCTCGCCGATGACGTCGTAGCCCTCGTCGAGCGCCCACGCGAAGCCGTGCAGGTAGGCCGCCCCCAGACCGCCCTTGGCGTCCCGGTGCAGCACGTGCACCTGGGGGTCTGCCTCGGCGAGCTCGTCGGCGACCTTCCCGGTCCCGTCCGGGGAGTCGTCGTCGACGACCAGTACGTCGACCTCGGGGCGGGCTCGACGCAGCCGACCGACGATCCACCCGAGGTTGCTGACCTCGTTGTACGTCGGGATCACCATCACGACGCGCCCGAGCGTCGGATGGCGAGCGAGGTGGGGATCAGTCACGGGAGGCTTTCTCGTCGGTGCCCGTCAGGACAGGTTCGGCCGGCGCCGGGTCGGGCGCGGGGCGCCGCTCTCGACGATACGTCACCACCCGCAACACCAGTCCCACCGCGGTGAGCAGCGGGAGCAGTACGGCGAGCCACCCACCTAGCCGCACTCCCGGGGTGACGCCGGGGCGCAGTCCGACCTTCTCGAGCAGGACGTCCTGGGTGAGAGGGTCCGCCGCAGCGACCACGCTGCCGTCGGGAGCGATGACGCCGGTGATCCCGTTGGTGGAGGCGACCACGAGGTACTTGCCGGACTCGATCGCGCGCAGCCGGGTGATCGCGAACTGCTGGTCGATCTGGTCGGTGAAGATGAAGCTGGCGTTGCTGGTCTGCACGGCGAGCAGCTCGGCGCCGTTCTCGATCTGGTCGTAGGCGACGTCGTCGTAGGCCACGTCGAAGCAGATCGCATCGGACACCTCGACCCCCGCGATGCGCAGCGGCTCGTCGCTGGTGCCGCTGAGCATGTCGCGGCTGATCCGGCCGAGCTGACCCTTGTCCTCGATCCCCCAGCTGCGCAGGACCGGGCGGAGCGGCATGTACTCGCCGAACGCTACGGGGTGGTGCTTGGTGTACCGCTCCCCCGCGCCCGTGACGGGGTCCCACACGATCCCCTGGTTCAGAACGTGGTCCTCGCCTGCGTCGACGATGGCGCCGACCAGGATCGGGACACCGATCGCAGCAGAGGCTCGTCGGATCGCCGTATTGGTCGACCCGTCGCGGAACGGGTCGACCGCCGTGGAGTTCTCCGGCCAGACCACGAAGTCCGGCCGCGGCACCGACCCGCGCGCCACCTCGGCGGCCAGGTCCACCGTGGCCTGGACGTGGTTCTCCGTCACCTGCCGGAAGTCGGCGAGGATGTCGTTCTCCGGCGGGGGCACGTTGCCCTGCACCACCGCGACCGTGGCGGTGTCCCGCTCGTCGAGCCGGTAGGACGCCAGGCTCGGGATGGCCATGGCGGCGCACACCCCGGCCAGGACGCCGACGGCGATCAGCCTGGAACGTCGTTCACGCTCCATCACCGCCCAGGCCAGCAGGAACCCGCTGAGCGCCAGCAGGAAGGACAGGCCGCTCATCCCGACGTAGGTCAGCGCGTCGGCCACCGGAGTGTCGACCACGCCGAAGGACAGCCGTCCCCACGGCATCCCGCTGTAGGGCCACCCGGTGCGCCAGAGCTCCATCGTCACCCACGCTGCGGCCAGCCAGACGGGCCACCACCTAAAGCGGCCCATCGGGCCCGCGGCCGCCCCGAGCAGCCCGTAGAACAGGGCCTCCAATCCCGCGAGCGCGAGCCAGGCGGGTGGCCCGATGGAGTCCGACATCCAGTAGATGTGCGGGAAGTAGAACGCGACGCCGAAGACCAGGCCGGGGATCCATGCCCGCCGCACCGGCAGGTCGTACGTGCTCAGCGCGAAGCCGGCGAGCGCCACGGGGATCAGGTAGGCGAACGCCACCGGCTCGAAGGCCAAGGACAGGAGGAGGCCGGAGACCAAGGCAAGGCCGGCACGCTTCAGCACGAGTAGACGCTACCGGGCCCGATGAACTCAGGGCCACGGAAGGGGCTCGGGCGCCTTCGGTCCATCCCACCGACGACCGGCTGTCGAAGCCAAGACGTTGTCTAGGGGGCCCGCGCCCCTTCCGTGTCGCTCTCGCGGAGCCGACCGACCTCCGCGAACCACGTCGGACGGCTGTTGGCGCTACAGCCTCCGACTCCGGCCACTCGGACGTCGGTCCGCCTACCACGACCTGCGTGAGCGAACGGCACGAACACTCTCCCCCGAGCCGAACCCTGTCAACCGCCCGCTGACCTGCGCGAAAACGCGAAGCCGCAGGTCAGCGCGTCACCTGAAGTTCATGAGTTGTTTGAGATTTTGCGTATCCGGTGGCGTGTCGCGCCACTGGTACAGACCACTCGTCAGGGCACCACGACGGTTCCGGTGGCCGTGGTGGCGAGCAGCGGCTCGTCCAGCAGGTCGGCCGCGCCGGGTCGTTCCTCGGTGGCGACGCCCCTGGCGACCACGTGCACGGCGAAGTCCATCACCCGCGACCGAGTGCCGACGCGCACCAGCTCGCAGCTGATCTCGAGGACGTCGCCGGCCCGCACCGGTGCCTGGAACTGCACGTCGGAGTACGACGCGAACAGGCCCTCGTCGCCGTCGGTCTGGATGCACATCTCGGTGGCGACATCGCCGAACAGGCCGAGGCTGTAGGCGCCGTCGACGAGGTTGCCGGCGTAGTGGGCGTGGGAGTAGGGCACGTAGCGGCGGTGCGCGACCCGCATCCCGACCTCGGCGGCCATCAGGCCGCCCTTGCCTGGGTCAGCCGGTGGACGATGAAGGACGCGACCTCGCCGGGCGTCGTACCTCGTCCGAACACGCGGTCGACACCGAGATCGGCGGACATGTTCTCGTCGAACCGCGGCCCGCCGACGATCAGCAGCGGGCGCTTCTCGGCGGGGTAGGACTCCCGGAAGGCGGCCGACATCTCCCGGGTGTTGAGCATGTGGGCATCGCGCTGGGTGACCACCTGCGAGACGAGTACGGCGTCCGCCCGCTCGGCCCGGGCCCGCTCGACGAGCTCGGGGACGGACACCTGGGCGCCGAGGTTGACGACCTTGAGCTCCCGGTAGTACTCGAGGCCCTTCTCGCCCGCGAAGCCCTTGATGTTGAGGATCGCGTCGATGCCGACCGTGTGGGCGTCGGTGCCGATGCACCCACCGACGACCACCAGCCGGCGGCGCAGCGCACGCTTGACCGTCGCGTTGACCTCCTTCGGGGTGAGCAGCGGGTAGTCCCGCTCCACGACCACGACCTTGCTGGTGTCGACGAGGTGGTTGACCCGCCCGTAGACCACGAAGAACGTGAAGTCGGGTCCCATCGGCTTGGCGTGCACCACCAGCGCAGGGTCCATGCCCATCTTGTTGGCCAGCTGGGCGGCTGCCCCCTCGGCCACCTTGGAGTGCGGGATCGGCAGCGTGAAGCTCACCTGCACCATGCCGTCGCCGGTGGTGTCGCCGTAGGGGCGGACGATCGTTGAGTCGCTCACTTTTCCTCCAGGAGCTCGGAGGCCGGGTTGTAGTAGGCGCTCGACTTCTTGGCAACGCCGTCGAGGCCGCGGCCGGCGTCGGCGGGGCGCTTCATGAGGCCGAACGTGCCGTCCGCGATCGCGTCCAACAGGCCGTGCTCGTGGTCGATGATCTTGTTCATCAGGTCGATCGACTCACCGAGCACCTGCTGGGCTCGCTGGGCGATGAACCCGTCGGGAGCCGGGTGGAAGTCCTCGTGGAGCTTGCCGGCGGCGTTCATGACGTAGCGGACGTTCTGCAGGGCCAGGTCGCGGTCGGAGATCCACGGGGTCACCACCGCCTCGGTCATCATCCCGACCAGCAGGATGCCCTGCCCGGTGAGCGCCCCCACCAGGTTGAAGAAGCCGTCGAGGAGGTAGCCGCGGAAGACGTCGCCGGTCATGTGCCGGGTGGGTGGCATCCACTTCAGCGGAGCCTTCGGGAACAGGTCGCGGGCCAGCATGGCGTGGGCGAGCTCGAGCCGGAACGAGTCGGGGATCTCGGGGTCGATCTCGAAGGCGTGGCCCAGCCCTAGCTGCCAGTCCTCGAGGCCCGCCTCCTTGGCGAAGTACTCGTTGAGCAGTTGACTGGTGGTGACCGTGTGCGCGGCGTCGACGGCGTCCGCGGTGGTGAGGTAGTTGTCCTCGCCGGTGTTGATGATGATCCCGGCCCGGGCGTGCACCTGGCGGCTGAAACGCTGGTCGACGAAGGTCCGCACCGGGTTGATGTCGCGGAACAGGATCCCGTACATCGAGTCGTTGAGCATCATGTCGAGCCGCTCGAGACCGGCCAGGGCGGCGATCTCGGGCATGCAGAGCCCGCTGGCGTAGTTGGTCAGCCGGACGTAGCGACCGAGGTCCTTGCTGGACTCGTCGAGCGCAGCGCGCATCAGCCGGAAGTTCTCCTGGGTGGCGTAGGTGCCGGCGTACCCCTCGCGGGTGGGTCCTTCGGGCACGTAGTCGAGGAGGCTCTGCCCGGTCGAGCGGATCACCGCGATCACGTCGGCGCCCTCGCGGGCGGCCTGCTGGGCCTGTGGGATGTCCTCGTAGATGTCGCCGGTCGCGACGATCAGGTAGATCCACGGGGTGCGCGGCGCGTCGCCATGCCGCGCGATCAGCCTTTCGCGCTCGCGCCGGCGGCGGTCGATGGTGCGGATGCCGGCCCCGACCCGCTTGCGGCTCGCGGAGCGGGCCCGCTGAGCGTCGCGGCCCTCCGGGAGCCGGAACCGGATGGATCCGGCGCTGGCCTTCTGGGCCAGGGTGGCCAGGTCGTCGGCCTCCCCCCGGACCAGCGCGTCCCACACCGGGAGCGCCACGCCGTGCTCGAGGCCGATGTCGGCACGGACGACGTCCATCAGCCGGTTGACCCACGGGGTGCCCTCGCTGTCGGCGCCCTGCAGCCCGGCGAGGCGCAGGGTGGCCCGCTCGACCGCGACGGTGGTGTGCCGCTTGGCCATGGTCACGATCGGTCGGCCGGTCTTGCGGGCCAGGCTGCGGGCCTCGCGGACGATCCTCGGGTCGAGGTCGAGACGGCCGGTCATCCGTCGAGCCTGCTCTCGAAGAGTCGGCGTACGCCGTCGTTCTCGCGAAGGAGCCGGAAGGCGTGCTCGGCGTGACCGGGGACGTAGCCGTTGCCGACCAGCATGGTGACGTCGGCCGCTAGACCCTCGGCGCCCAGGGCTGCGGCGGAGAAGGAGGTGGCCATGCTGAAGAAGATCACGGTGCCGCGCTCCGCGGTCGAGAGAATGGCGCCGCCCTCGCAGCCGGGTACATCGACACAGACCACGGTGACGTGAGCCGGTCCCCCGGCCTTGAACACGGCGTCGCGCAGGGCGATCGGGTCCCGGGCGTCGCAAATCACGACCTCGTCGGCAAGGCCGGCTGCACGCAGTGACTCGGCCTCTGCCTCGGTGGGCACCACGCCGATGGTGCGTACGCCGAGCTCGCCGGCCGCCGCGAGGCACAACGAGCCGGACTTGCCTCCTCCGCCGATCACGAGCACGGTCGGGTCCGGGTACGGCGTGAGCACCCGCGTGGTCAGTGCGGGCGCCCCGCAGACGTCGAGGACCGACAGGCTCAGCTCGGCCGGCAGGTCGTCGGGGATCTCGGCGGCGATGGAGCGGCCGAACAGCACGGCGTACCCGTCGCAGGGCACCCGCTCGCTCGTGCCGTCCCACCGGGCCAGGTCGTCCTCGATCACGAGCGGGGTCAGGGTGAGCGAGACCAGGGTGCTGACCTTGGCGCCGACCCGGAGCCCGAGCGGCGAAGCCGGCCCGACCTCCTCGACCGTGCCGACGAGCATGCCGCCGGAGCCGGTCTCGGGGTTCTGCATCTTGCCGCGGGCGCGGACGATCTCGAGCACCTCGGCCCGGACCGCTGACCCGTCACCTGCGTGCTTGCGCTCGAGCTGACGGAACGACGCGGCGTCCAGGTTGAGCATCTCGACGCGGATCCGCACCTCGTCGGGCCACAGCTCGCGACGGGTGTCGAGCCGCTGGGCGGCCTGGGGCAGCACCACGGCGTCGTCCAGGACGCGATGCAGCCCGGTCGGGTCGCTCTCTGACAGCGTCATCCCGTTGGTCCTCCCTAGTTCTTCACGACACACCGTAGATCTTCCCGTTCAACGATGTGCAGACAGGACGATCTCCACGTACTGTGACAGAAGCATGACGCGCCAGCCAAACCCCTGAACTCCGCTGCGACGGGAGCCCGCAATGTCCATCGAGACCAGTATCGGCCTGGAGACCGGCCAGCCGTACCCCTACCAGCAGGTCGAGCTTGTCGAACCCGACTGGACCCGCTTCCCGGGCTGGGCCGACGTGACGGCCGAGGACTGGGAGTCGGTGCAGTGGCAGCGTGCGCACTGCGTCAAGAACGTCAAGCAGCTGCGCGAGCTCCTGGGTGACCTGGTCGACGACCGCTTCTACGTCGACCTCGAGCGCGACCAGGCCGAGCGGGCCACGATGTCGATGCTGGTGCCGCCGCAGATGATGAACACGATGGTGCCGCGGTTCGGCCGCGACGGCGGTGCCACCGGGCCGGGGTCGCTGACCGACGCGCTCTACGCAGACCCGATCCGGCACTACATGCTCCCGGTCTTCTCCGACCGGCGCACCGACTGGCCCTCGCACCCGCACGCCACCCGCGACTCACTGCACGAGCACGACATGTGGGTGGCCGAGGGGCTGACCCACCGCTACCCGACCAAGGTGCTGGCCGAGCTGCTGCCGACCTGCCCGCAGTACTGCGGCCACTGCACCCGGATGGACCTGGTCGGCAACTCCACCGCGGTCATCGACAAGCTGAAGTTCGTCGCCAAGCCGCAGGACCGGCTGGTCACGATGCTCGACTACCTGCACCGGACGCCGCAGGTGCGCGACGTCGTCGTCTCCGGTGGCGATGTCGCCAACATGCCCTGGCCACGCCTCGAGGCCTGGCTCACCTCGCTGCTGGAGATCGAGAACATCCGCGACATCCGGCTGGCCACCAAGGCGCTGATGGGGCTGCCCCAGCACTGGCTGCAGCCCGAGGTGGTCGAAGGGATGACCCGCGTCGGCACCATCGCGCGGGAGCGCGGGGTGTCGATTGCGATCCACACCCACGTCAACCACGCGAACTCCGTGACCCCGCTGGTCGCGAAGGCCACCCGCGCGATGCTCGACACGGGCATCCGCGACGTACGCAACCAGGGCGTGCTGCTCAACGGCGTCAACGCCGACCCGCACGCTCTCCTCGACCTGTGCTTCCGGCTCCTCGATGGCGCGCAGATCCTGCCCTACTACTTCTACATGTGCGACATGATCCCGTTCTCGGAGCACTGGCGGGTCTCGGTCGCCGACGCGCAGCGACTGCAGCACCACATCATGGGCTACCTGCCCGGGTTCGCGACCCCGCGGATCGTCTGTGACGTGCCGTTCGTCGGAAAGCGCTGGGTGCACCAGCTGTCGTCGTACGACTCCGAGCGCGGCATCTCGTACTGGACGAAGAACTACCGCACCTCGATCGAGGCCACCGACCCCGACGCCCTCTCCCGCACCTACGAGTACTACGACCCGATCCACACCCTCCCCGCCGCCGGCCAGTCGTGGTGGGCCTCCCACGCCGACCTCGACGAGTCCGCGCTGAAGGCCGCCGAGGTAGCCGAGGCGTCCCGGCGGACGGCTGCGCTGCAGGCGTACTGATAGCGGACGCGGGCGCGCTGGTGCGGCGTTGGTTTCTGCCGTTTGGTCACCAACCGCACGTATTCGGCCTGGATTTCTGCGGTTGGTGACCAAACCGCAGTCCGATAGGCGAACGCGTCCCCGCCAGTTCTCCTGATCCCGACGGGAGCATGGTTCCCGCCAGTCCCGGGTACTCGGCTGCGTGACGTCCAGGACACGTCACCTCGCGTTGGGAGGCGCGAGCCAGGGTGAGGGAGAGAGCAATGGCGAACGAACACGAGCGCCCGGGTTTGGTCGCGACGCTGGCCACCGGGATGAAGGACATTCCCCGCAACGCATCGTGGCTGTTGGGCAAGGCGATGCCGTCCGGGAACGGCTCGAACGGCTCAAAGGGCGCGAACGGCACGCCAGGCGCCGAGACGACCCAGGGAGTGGTCGACTCGATGAAGCAGGTGGGCTGGACGCTCAAGGGCGCCCTGCCCGGCCAGGACTCCGTCGAGGCGCGACTGGCGAAGGCGAGATCCGCGGCCGGACGCGCGCACGAGGAGGAGCAGGCGGCGCTCGAGGCCGCCCAGCACGCCCACGACCTCGCCGCCGAGGCGGACGACGTGAGCTCGCGCGAGCAGGCGCGCCTCAAGGAGGTCAAGGCCGAGCAGGATCAGCAGGTCAAGGAACGGGTGGCTGAAGCGCGTAAACGCGCCGATGAGAAGGTCGCCCAGGAGAAGAGCGACGCGGAGTCGGCGGCTGCTGATGCCTTCGCCAAGGAACAGAGCAGCAGTGAGGCACGCGTCACGAAGGCACGTGAGGCTGCGCAGTCCGCCCAGCACGAGGCCGAGGACCGCTACCGGAAGGCCACCGACCAGCTGGCCGAGGCGCGTCACCTGGCCGACGAGGCCGCCGCGGCCGCGAACGAGGCCGCCGAGGAAGCGCGTGCGCAGGCCGAGCAGATCGCAGCAGATGCGAAGCGCGACGCCGATGATGCAACGGCGGCCGTGAGCAGGGCCGAGGAGGTCCGTGCGAGCACCGCGGAGGCGGCTGCGGCGGTGGTGCGTGGCGTCGACGACTCGGGCAGTCCCGGGCGGCTGAAGGACCTCTCGAAGGCGGAGCTGGTCAAGCTTGCCTCCGCCCGCGGGGTGGCGAACACCTCGTCGAAGACGAAGCAGCAGCTCGTGGCTGCCCTGCACCGGGCCAAGGCGTGATCGGCGTGAACGCCGGACCGCTGGCGAGCTTCTTCCGCCGAGAGAGCAGCTGGGACAGAGTGCGCAAGCCGCTGAGCAGAGTGGTCACCGCCGGCGCCACGGTGATGGTCGTCTCCGCGGCGAGCGCGGCGGCCAGTGCCGCCAGGCGGCGCAAGGAGGGCGCGTGATGCTCACGAAGCTCGGTGCCTTCGGGGTGGGCTACGTCCTTGGCGCTCGCGCCGGAAAGGAGCGCTATGAGCAGATTCGCGTTTGGGCGGGGCAGGCGGCACAACGGCTCGAGTCTTACGGCTCGAGCGGGTCGCTGGCCGCGCGCCAGGACGATCACCGCGGCCCCGGCTCTGCTGCCCGACCGCGCTAGCCAGCTTTCTGACGGCGTCGTCGTCGAGACGCGGCTGACCGCCAGATTGCTGGGTGTACGGCTGCTCCGCGTGGACGGCGTCGTGCTGATGTCACCCGCGCGCCTGTCCGCGCCTCTGCCGGCTCCTTCGCCACCGGCTCGCACCACGAACGCGGTTCCGGGGCCGAACGGCCACCTGCTCGCCCAGGCGGCGCAGCTCCTTCAGGAGAACGACGCCAACCTGCGCAGGCTCAGGTGACCGGGCGGTTCTCGTACGGCGTGGACAGCACGATCGTGGTCCGGGTGGCGACGTTCGCCGCCGAACGGATCCGGGCCAGCAGGTCCTCGAGGTCCCCGGGCGTGGGCACCCGGATCTTGAGGATGTAGGACTCCTCCCCCGCCACCGACCAGCAGGACTCGATCTCGCGGATGCCGCGCAGCCGGTCCGGGGAGTCGTCTGGCTCCGAGGGGTCGATCGGGCGGATCGAGATGAAGGCGGTGAGCGGCAGCCCGATCTCGTCGTGGTTGACGGTCGCGCCGTAGCCGAGGATCAGCCCGCGCTGCTCGAGCCGCTTGACGCGTTGGTGGACGGCCGAGGTCGAGAGCCCGGTCGCCTTGCCGAGATCGGTGTAGGACATCCGGCCATCTCGGGCCAGGAGCTGGAGGATCTGCCTGTCCTTCTCCTCCACGTCGGGCGCGTTCACCTCCACACTCTAGGGTGAACGTCCGCCATCGCGCCCGACCGACCGGACCACAGGATGGCCGGCGCGGCTACGCTCCGGGCATGCCCGCCTCGGACAAGCGCCTGATGCTCCTCGATACCGCCTCGATGTACTTCCGCGCCTTCTACGGCGTCCCGGAGATCGGCGCCCCCGACGGCACCAACGTCAACGCCGTCCGCGGCCTGATGGACTTCATCAGCAGGCTGGTCGACGAATACCAGCCGACCGACCTGGTCTGCTGCTGGGACAACGACTGGCGGCCTCAGTGGCGGGTCGACCTGATCCCGTCGTACAAGGGGCACCGGGTCGTCGAGGAGGTGGAGAGCGCCCCCGACGTCGAGGAGGTCCCGGACCCCTTGCAGGCCCAGATCCCGATCATCATCGACGTGCTGGACGCCTTCGGGATCTGCGTGTTGGGTGCCGACGGCTACGAGGCCGACGACGTCATCGGCACCCTCGCCACCGACGCCGGCCAGCCGGTGGACATCGTCACCGGCGACCGCGACCTGTTCCAGCTGGTCGACGACGAGGCCGAGGTGCGGGTTCTCTACATCGCCCGGGGCGTGGGCCGGCACGAGCGGGTCACGAACGACTGGGTGCGCGAGAAGTACGCCATCGACGCCCGTCAGTACGCCGACTTCGCGACGCTTCGTGGAGACGCGTCCGACGGACTGCCCGGCGTCGCCGGAGTCGGCGAGAAGACCGCGGCGACCTTGTTGGAGCGGTTCGACGACATCCCGGGGATCATCGCCGCCGCAAACGACCCCGATGCGGAGATGGGCCCCGGTCCGCGCGGCAAGATCAAGGCGGCTGCCGACTACCTGGAGGTCGCCCCCACCGTGGTGGCGGTCGCCCGCGACATCGACCTCGACCGCAGCAACATCCTGCTCCCCCGGCAGCCCAAGGACCCGGACAAGGTCGCCGCCCTGGCCGAGCAATGGGGCCTCACCAGTCCGGCCGAGCGGCTCATGGCGGCCCTGAGCAGCGTGGACGCGTGATGCGCGCCGCTGTTGTCGGGGGGAACGGTCAGGTGGCCCGGCACCTGCTGGTCGACCTGCGCCGGTCGGACATCGACGCGGTCGCGCTGGTCCGCAACGAGCAGTACCGCGACGACCTCGAGCACCGGGGCGCGGAGGTGCGCCTGCTCGACATCGAACAGCAGGACGCCGCCGCCTTCGCCGCCGCGTTCGAAGGCTGCGACGCCGTGGTGTTCGCTGCCGGCGGCGGCCCGGACGGCAACATCGAACGCAAGCGCACCGTCGACCTCGAAGGGTCGCTGAAGTCGATCGAGGGGGCCCGCCTTGCCGGGATCCGGCGTTTCGTCCAGGTCTCCTCCATCAACGCCGACCATCCGCTGCCCGACGACACCGGCGACGTCTGGCGGGCGTACATCGAGGCGAAGCGGGATGCCGACGTGGCGCTCCGCGAGAGCGACCTGGACTGGACGATCATCCGCCCCGGCCGGCTCACCGACGAGCCGGCGACCGGCCTGGTCGAGCTCGGCTTCGGCGCGGGACCCGGCGACATCCCGCGTGCCGACGTCGCCGCGGTGCTGGCCGCCGTCCTCGACAACCCCGCCACCGCCGGGAAGCAGTGGAACGTCGTTTCCGGAGACACACCCGTCGGTGACGCCGTACACGCGCTCCCCGACTGACGCGCCTCAGAGCTCGGCGAGCCGGCGCTCCAGGATCCTGCGCTCGGCCTCTCCCGGTGCGAGCTCCAGTGCCGCCGTGTACGCCGTCCGCGCCTCCTCCGACCGTCCCAGCCGACGCAGGAAGTCCCCGCGGGCGGCCGGCAGGAGGTAGTAGCCGGTGAGGGTCGGGTGCAGGCCCTCCAGGGCCTCCAGACCCGCCTCGAAGCCGTTCAGGAACCCCCTGGCGATCGCCCGGTTCAGCTCGATCACGGCGGAGGGCTGCGCCACCGCCAGCGCGTCGTACAGCGTGACGATCCGTGCCCAGTCCGTCGAGGCCGCGTCGACCGCCTCCGCGTGGCACGCCGCGATCGCTGCCTGCAGGCGGTACGGACCTGGCGGACTGCCCGACGAAGCTGCCCGACGGAGATGCCAGAGACCCTCGGCGATCATCGCCTCGTCCCAGCGGGACCGGTCCTGCTCCTCCATCGGCACCAGGTCGCCCTGCGCGTCGAACCGGGTGGCCCGGCGGGCCTGCTGCAACAGCACCAGGGCGAGCAACCCGCGCGCCTCGTCCTCACCGGGCATCAGCTTCACCAGCAGCCGGGACAGCCGCAGCGCCTCCGCCGCGAGCTCGCCCTCTCTCCGGCCGTAGCCCTCGTTGAAGACGAGGTAGAGCACCGCGACCACGCCACCGGTCCGCTCGGCCAGCTGCTCCGGCGCCGGCACCTGATAGGGAATGCCCGCGTGCGCGATCTTGCCCTTGGCGCGGAGCAGACGCTGGGACATCGTCGCCTCCTCCACCAGGAACGCACGGGCGATCGCCGCGGTGGACAGCCCGGCCACAGTGCGCAGCGTCAGCGCCACCCGCGCCTCGATCGGCAGTGCGGGGTGGCAGCAGGTGAAGATCAGCCGCAGCAGGTCGTCCGGCGAGCCTGGGGGCTCCCCCATCAACGCCACCTCCTGCAGCTTCGCCCGCTCCGTCGTACGCCGGCGGAGCACGTCGATGGCCCGGTGCCGGGCGACCGTGGTCAGCCACGCAGCCGGCGAGTCAGGGACACCTTCGACCGGCCAGCGGGAGAGCGCCCGCTCCACGGCGTCCTGCACGCAGTCCTCGGCGAGGTCCCAGTCACCCGTGACCCGGATCAGGGTCGCGATGATGGCGGCCCGCTCGCCTGCGACCGCCGTCAACGCCTCCCGGACCGGGTCGGCCGTCATTCGTCCATCGGCCAGAAGGGTCGCAGCTCGATCTTGCCGCCGTTGGCCTGGGGGTGCCGGACCGCGATCTGGATCGCCTCGTCGAGGTTCTCGCACTCGAGGATGTCGAACCCGGCGATCCACTCCTTCGACTCGGTGAACGGGCCGTCGGTGACCAGCACCTCCCCCTTGCTGATCTGGACCGTCGTGGCGTCACTGGTCGGCCGGAGCCGGTCGCCGGTGATCCGGCGGCCGCGCGACTCGACGTCGGCGAGCCACTCCTCGATGCTGATGTCTTCCTCGCGCGGGGTCGCCTCGGCGTCCGGGTCGACGACGACGAACATCATGTACTTCATGGGTCCTCCTGATCGATGAGGTTACGTACACCCGACGAACGGAGTACCGCCCGATCCGACAGCGCAGCGAAAGTAGTTCACTCGGCCAAGGAGGAGTAGGCGACCACGCCGCGACGCAGTCGGCCCACGACGTCCCTCGCCGTCTCCCTGACCGGCGTGCCCGCCGCGGCGTCGGCGATCTGGCCGGCGAAGTCGACCAGCTGCTTCATCTGCCGGACGAAGTCGCCGGCGGAGAGGTCGGAGGTGCTGAGTACGTCGTCCAGGTCGTCGCCCTCGGCCCAGCGGAAGGCCACCCAGGCGAAGCCCAGGTCGGGCTGGCGGAGGAAGTCCAGACGGTGGTCGCGCTCGAGCGCGTCGAGCTGCCCCCACAGCCGCACGGTCTCCCCGATGGCCTCCTGCGTCGCCCCGCCAGGGACCCGCGGGGCGCTGGCGTCGTCCGGCCTCCTGGCCTCGAACACCAGCACCGACAGCGCGGCCGCGAGCCCGGATGCCGGCAGCTCGTCCCACAAGCCCTGCCGCAGCGCCTCGGCCGCGACCAGGTCCAGCTCGGAGTAGATGCGCATCAGCCGCTTGCCCCGGTCGGTGACCCGCTCGCCGTCGAGGTAGTCCAGCGCGGTCAGCACCTCGCAGACGCGGTCGAACTGGCGGGCCACGGTGTTCGTACGACGCTCCACCCGCCGGCGCAGGGTGGCGGCGTCGCGGTCGAGCTTGAACCAGCGCTCGGCCCAGCGGGCGTGGTCCTCACGGTCGTCGCATCCGTGGCACGGATGCGCCCGCAGCTCGGCCCTGAGCCGCGCGATCTCCTCGTCCTCCGGGCCTCCCGTTGGTTGCCGCCGTTCGCGCGTCGGCGGCGGCGTGAGGTCGTGCGTGCGGTCACGCAGCGCGGAGGCCAGGTCGCGGCGCATCTGCGGGTTGCGGCCGTTGAAGTTCTTCGGGATCCGGAGCCGGGTGAGCGCCTCGACCGGGGTCGGGAAGTCGACGGCCGCCAACCGTCGCGCCTGCCGACCAGCGGTGACGACGTACGGGCGGGGGCTGTCGCCGGAGACGCCGGGATCGACCACCACGGCCAGCCCCGAGAACTTCCCGGCCGGTACGTCGATCACATCGCCCGGCCGGAGCTGCGCCAGCGAGGCCAGGGCTTCGTCGCGCCGGTCGGATCGCCGGGCCCGGCTCGCTGACTTCTCTGCATCGCCGATCCGGCGCCGCAGCCGGGCGTACTCCATGAAGTCGCCGAGATGACAGGTGGCCGCCTCGGCGTACCCGTCCAGGGCGTCCTCCGCCTTGCGCAGCTGGCGCGCAAGACCGACGACCGCCTTGTCGGCCTGGAACTGCGCGAACGACTGCTCCAGCAGCTCACGGGAGCGCTCCCGGCCGAACTGGTTCACCAGGTTGACCGCCATGTTGTACGACGGCCGGAAGGACGAGCGGAGCGGGTAGGTGCGGGTCGAGGCGAGGCCGGCCACCTGCTTGGGCTCGATGCCCGGCTGCCACAGCACGACACCGTGTCCCTCGACGTCGAGGCCGCGGCGGCCCGCCCGTCCGGTCAGCTGGGTGTACTCCCCCGGCGTGATGTCTGCGTGGGTCTCGCCGTTCCACTTCGACAGCTTCTCGATCACCACCGTGCGGGCGGGCATGTTGATGCCCAGGGCGAGGGTCTCGGTGGCGAACACCACCTTGCACAGCCCCCGGACGTAGAGCTCCTCCACGACCTGCTTGAACGCCGGCAGCATGCCCGCGTGGTGGGCCGCCACGCCGCGGGTCAACCCGTCCAGGAAGTCGTGGTAGCCGAGCACGTGCAGGTCGTCCTCGTCGAGGTCGACGATGCTCTCCTCGACGAACTCGTAGATCGTGTCCCGCTCCTCCGGCGTGGTCAGCCGGACGCCGGCGTTGAGGCACTGGGTGACGGCGGCGTCGCAGCCCACCCGGCTGAAGATGAAGACGATGGCGGGCAGCAGGGCCTGCCGGTCGAGCCGCTCGATCACGTCCGCCCGGCTGGGGATCCAGACCCGCCTGCCGTTGCCGACCTGGCGCGGGCGCGATGGGCGTCCGCGCTGGCGCGGTGACCGGCGGTCGCGCATCCGGGTCGAGGCCCAGTCGTCCCGGGCGATCCGCAGCAGCTCGTCATTGACCGGAGCGCCCTCCTTGACGAACCCCGCAGCGGCGTCGACGTCGGAGGACGCGAACAGGTCCAGCAGCCGCTTGCCGACCATCACGTGCTGGTAGAGCGGCACCGGACGCCGCTCCTCGACGATCGTCGTCGTCTCGCCACGCACCGTGGCCAGCCACTCCCCGAACTCTTCGGCGTTGGAGACCGTCGCCGACAGCGACACCAGCGTCACCGACTCCGGCAGGTGGATGATCACCTCTTCCCACACCGCGCCGCGGGCCCGGTCGGCGAGGTAGTGGACCTCGTCCATCACGACGAAGCCGAGGCCCAGCAGGGTGCGGGAGCCGGCGTACAGCATGTTGCGGAGCACCTCGGTGGTCATCACCACGATCGGGGCCTCGCCGTTGACCGTGTTGTCGCCGGTCAGCAGGCCGACGTTCTCGGCGCCATGACGGGCCACGAGGTCGTGGTACTTCTGGTTCGACAGCGCCTTGATCGGGGTCGTGTAGAAGCACTTGCGATCGGTCTCGAGGGCCAGGTGGACGGCGAACTCCCCCACCACCGTCTTGCCCGAGCCGGTTGGGGCGGCCACCAGCACGCCGCGCCCCTCCTCGATCTCGCGGCAGGCCCGCACCTGGAAGTCGTCGAGAGGGAAGGAGTAGCCCGCGGCGAAGTCGCGCAGGACGGGGTGCCGCTTGTCCCTGCGGTAGTCGGCGTACTTCTCGGCGGGCGACGGCTGCCCGCTCGACGATGCGCTCATGCCAGCACCTGCAGGGCGCCGGGCACGCACTCGATGGTGACCGGCAGCGGCCCGAACCGCTCCCCGTCGGCGTAGCCCACGATCCCGGGGGCCGCCACGGTGATCTTGCGGGCCCGGTGGTGCTCGTACTGCGGGTGCATGGTGTGGGTGCCCTTGAACAGCTTGGGGTAGGTGCGCACCAGGTCGAACTTGCTGATCGGCTTGATGATCACTACGTCGAGGAAACCGTCCTCCATCACCGCGCCCTCGGCGATCCGGAGACCACCGCCGAACGAGGGACCGTTGCCGATCGCGACCAGCATCGCGGACAGGTGCATCACCGTGCCGTCGAGGTCGAGGACGTACGGCAGCGGCTGGAAGGTGCGCAGCTCGGCCAGGGTGGCCAGGTTGTAGCGCATCTGCCCGCGGGGCCAGGTCATCCGGTTCGCACGCTCGTTGACGACCGCGTCGAACCCGGCCGCCATCACGGTGGCGTAGTAGCGGTCGTGGCAGCGGGCCAGGTCGACCGTGCGGGTCCTCCCGGCGATCACCCGCTCGGCGGCCGTGGCGGGGTCCTTGCGCGGGATGTCGAGGTAGCGGGCCACGTCGTTGCCGGTACCTGCCGGGATGATGCCGAGCGGTGTGTCGGTGCCGGCCACCGCCTGGAGACCCAGGTTGACCATCCCGTCCCCGCCGCAGACCACCAGGGCGTCCACACCCGACGCCACCTGCTCCTGCGCGAGCACCAGGGCCTGGTCGGCGTCACTGCCCTCGAGGGAGCGTACGGCGATCCCGACGCTGCGCAGCCGCCCGAGGGCGGTGTCGCGCGCCTTGCGGCCCCGGCCCCTGCCGGCGGTCGGGTTGGTCAGCAGGGCGATCTCGCGGGACACCCCCCGAGCCTAGAGCCCCGCCTCCTGGGCCAGCAGGGCCACCTGGGTGCGGTTGTTCATGCCGAGCTTGTCGAGGAGGCGCGAAATGTGCGCCTTGATCGTCGCGGTGCTGAGGTGCAGGTCCGCCGCGATCTCCGCATTGGTGCGGCCGCGGGCCAGGGCCTCGACGATCTGCCGCTCCCGCGGAGTCAACCCGGCAAGGGTCGCCTTGCACCGGGCGTACGACGCGGCGTCCTCGGCGGCCCGGTCCATCAGCCGCCGGGTGATCGCTGGGGACAGGATCGGGTCACCGGCAGCCACCGAGCGGATCGCGCGCGCGATCTCGTCCGGAGGCGAGTCCTTCAGCAGGAAGCCGCTCGCCCCGAGCCGGAGCGCCTCCAGGACGTTGTGGTCGCTGTCGAACGTGGTCAGCACGATCACCTCCGGCGGGCGCGCCTGCTCTCGCAGCCGTTGGGTCGCCTCGAGCCCGCCCTGCCGCCGCATCCGCAGGTCCATGAGGACGACGTCGACGGTGTCCGCGCTGGTGCCGCGCGGGATCTCGTCCCCGTCGCCGGCCTGCCCCACGACCGTGATCTCGCCCGCCCCGTCGAGCATCATCGACAGACCCTCGCGCACCAGGGGGTCGTCGTCGACCAGCAGCACCCGGATGGGGCTCATGCCGGCCATGGCAGCTGCGCCTCGATCTCGAAGGTGTCCTGCCCGCGCCGCTGGTCGAGCTCGCCGCCCACGAGCCGCACCCGCTCGGTGAGTCCGACCAGCCCGTGGCCGCCGGTGTCCGAGCGGGGTGATGCGCCCGCGACGGTGTTGTGCACCTGAACGGTCAGCCGGTCACCGGGGGCACCGGTGAGCGCGACGCGGACGGGATGCCCGGCGGCGTGCTTGCGGGCGTTGGTCAGCCCCTCCTGCACCACCCGATAGGCGGTCCGGCCGATCGCGGGCGGGCAGTCGACGGTGGTGACCGCGTCCTCCAGGGTGACCGCGCCGCCAGCCGCCCTGGCCTCGTCGACGAGCGCCGGGACGTCGGCGAGCACGGGCAGCGCGGCGGCGTAGTCCTCCTCGTCGTGGCGGAGCACGGTGACGACCTCGCGCAGCTCCACCAGCGCGTCGTGCACCCCCTCGCGGATCACGCCGGCCGCACGGGCCCGCTGCTCTGCTGAGACGTCCGGGCGGTACTCCAGCGCCCCGGCGTACGTCGCGAGCAGCGAGAGCCGGTGCGCCAGTACGTCGTGCATCTCACGCGCCAGCGCGGCTCGCTCCGCGGCCCGGGCCTCGGCCACCCGCCGCTCTTGCTCCGCCTCGGCCCGCCGTGCGCGCTCGGCGAGCGAGGCGAACAGTGCTGCCTGGGAGCGGACCAGAGCTCCCCAACCGAGATTCGCGGCGGCACCAGCGAGCACCAGCACCACCCACCAGGCGTACGGCAGTCCCTCAGGTCGCCACAGCCCCCGGACCAGGTGGGTGGCCACCGCGAGCAGAGTCACGGCCGCGGCGGCGCGGAAGGGGCGCCGGAACGCGCAGACCACGATGCCGACGGCGACGGCCGGCGTGGCCGCCGGTGAGAGGCCGGCCAACAGCGCCGCGGCCGCGGTGGCGGCCATCGGGCGCTTGACGGACGGATCGCGACGGTGACAACGGCGCGGACGGCGCAGACCAGGTCGAGCGCGCGGTGCTCCGGCTCGCTGGCGATCGCGCCCCAGGTGGAGAGCCCGATCAGGACGCCCACGCCGAGCACGAGCGCCGTCGTGCTGGGTCCCCGGGTGTCCACGCGACCAAGGTAGCCGCGGGCCTGCGGTCCCAGTAGCAACCAAAGTCGATGCGGGCTGGCCTTTCGGGCGCTGCGTCATCCGTGGCTGGCGGGAAGGGTGGGAGATCCACCAACGAGAGGAAATCGCACCATGTCTCCCATCACCGTCCACCGCGCGGCCACCGTCATCACGGCCGCCACCGCAGGAGTTCTCGGGTGGCTCGGTCTCCGAACGGCCGGCGCGGACCTGGTGGCCGACACCACGACGGTGGGCGCCGCCGACGTGATCGTCGCGGCACTGGTCGCCGGCGCGGCCGCCTGGGTGACCGCCGCTCTGCTGGGCAGGTATGCCTCCCGGCCGCGGACGACCTGGGTGCTGTTGAGCACCACCGTGCTGTCGGCGTCGATGCTCGGCCCGACCTACTCGGCCCCCGCGCTCACCGCGGTGGCGCTGATGGGCCTGCACCTCGTGGTCGGTGGCGTCCTCGTCGGCGGCCTCGCGAGCACCGTGCCGTACCGGCGCTCAGCCGCCGAGCCGGAGCAGGACCGCGTAGCGGTCCGGTGACGCGCCAACGGCCTTGGCGAGCCGGCCGATCACGTCGAGCACGCCTTCGGCGCTGAACTCCTGACCCGGGGACATCAGCGTCAGCCTGCCGTCGTACGTCGTCAGCTGGACCTGGCCGTGCCGCCACGCCTGGTGCGCCCGGAGCCGGGCGTTGTCGTCGGCGACCGGCGTCGGGTAGGCCTCGTCCACCGCCAACAGGTCGCAGGGGATCTCGTCGCTCCCGCCGCGCAGGACGCCCCGCACGTGGTGGCTGTGCAGCCCGGACTCGGCGGCCCAGGTCACGTCCCGCTCCCCCAGCCATTCGGGGAGGTCGAACGGGTCCACCTCCGGATGGCTCACAGCGGCGAGGCCTCGTCGGGCGACAGATCGGCGAACGGCCTGTTACGCGCTCGGCGTCGGTCGTTGAAGCGTGCGATCACCTCGGAGATCAGGAAGAGCAGCACCATCGGCAGCGCCATGAACGTCATCGTGAACGGGTCGGCCGACGGGGTCGCGATCGCGGCGAACAGGAACGTGCCCACGATGATCCAGGCTCGGTGCGCGCCCAGCGCCCGGCCGCTCACGACACCGGCGAGGTTCAGCAGCACGACGAAGAGCGGGATCTCGAAGGCGATACCGAACACGATCAGGGTCCGGCTGAAGAACGAGAGGTACTCGTTGAACTCGACCAGGTTCGTCAGCGGGTCGGGGTTGAGGCCGATCAGGATCTCGAGGCCCTTGGGCAGGGTGATGTAGCCGAGAAAGACACCGGCGAAGAACAGCGGGCCGGCGATGGCAACGAAGATGCGGCTCCATTTGCGCTCCTTCGCGTGCAGGCCGGGCATGATGAACGCCCAGATCTGGTAGAGCCACAGTGGGCTGGTGCCGACGATCGCGGCGAGACCGCACAGCCGGAGGTAGAGCATCAGGCCCGCACCCGCCCCGCTGGTCGTGGGCAGGGTGCTGCCTTCCGGGAGGTTCTGCTGGGCCTGGAGGTAGGGGTCGTAGATCAGGTCGAAGAGCTGGTCGAAGAAGAACAGCGACGCCGCCAACCCGAGCATCAGGATCAGCGCGACCTTCAGGATCCGGGCGCGGAGCTCACGCAGGTGGTCCGACAGCGCCATCCGGCCGTCGGGGCCGACCGGGTGGACGGGTCGGCCGACGAAGAGCTGGACGACCCCGGAGATCGACACGGGCGAGTGAGGGTGCGGCCGCGGTCAGCCGTTGCGTGTGTCGGGCTGGCGGTCCGTGACGCCCGGGCTCTCCTCCACGGACGAGCCCGGCAGCTCGGCGGGGGGCGTCGCGATGTCGTTGCGACCCGGCTTCGCCTCGTCCTCGGCCTCGTCGTCCTTGAGGCCCTTGGTCTCGGACTTGAAGATCCGCAGCGCCTGGCCGGTGCCGCGCGCCAGGTCCGGAAGCTTGGCGGCCCCGAACACGAGAACCACGATCGCCAGGATCACTAGCCACTCGGCGCCCTGCGGCATTCCAAACAGGGGGATATTCATCGGGTCCTCATCCAATCGGTGTCGTTGACATCTTCATCGTACGCCGCGGCTAATACAGAGCGAGGGTCTCGCGTGTCACGCGGGTGAACTCCTCGGCGTACTCAGGCGGGGACAGCACGCTCGCATGCGGGGCCAGGCGGAGCAACAGGCGGAGCAGCCAGCGGTCGTCCGCGACCAGCAGGTCGACCTCCAGGGTGCCGTCGTCGTGGGTGCGGACCGCCTCCATGGGGTAGTACTCGACGATCCAGCGGGCGGGCGGGGCCAGCCGCAGGGTGACCAGCGCGGTGTCGTCGGACTGGGCGAAGATGCCCTCCGATAGGTCGCGCGGTGCCTCGACCGGCGTCTCGATCGGCTGATCGGTGACCTCGGCCGTCGCGATCCGGTCGATCCGGAACAGCCGGGGCGCCTCGGCGCTGTGGCACCAGGCGTCCAGGTAGGTCATGCCGTGGGCGGTCACCACTCCCCGCGGGTCGACGAGTCGCTCGGACTCCTCGTCGCGGGAGGGCACGTAGTAGGTCAGGCGGACCTGGACGTGTCGCTCGGCCGCGTCGCGCAGTCGGTCGGCCATCGCCACCAGCCGCGGCTCTCGGGCGTCGACGCCGGGGTCGATGCGGGCGGCTGCCGGCCCTTCGGCGGCCGCGGCCTCCAGCTTGGCGAGCACCCGGTCGACGATCTCGCGGGTGTCGTCGGTGGCGCCGTCGCGCATCGCCCGGAGCGCCACGATCATCGCGGTGGCCTCGGTGGGGCTCAGCCGCAGCGGACGGGCGAGGTAGTCGGCGTTGGACACCCGGATCATGCCCGCGGCGTTCGGCCCCCCAGGCCCCTCCAGGGCGTCGAGGTCGACGTCGATCAGGTCCTCCGGGTAGCCGCCGGGCAGGCCCACCATGAAGAGCACCTTGAGGTCGCTGAGCACCTGGGCGGGCGTGGCATCGAGGGCCTCGGCCGCGGCACCCAGCGGCATCTCGCCGTGGGCGTGCAGCAGCGGCACCAGGGTGAGCAGGCGGGCGACCTGGTCCTTCGCGCCCGCGACCGGGCGGTTCACGCGGACACCCCGTGGAGCCGGGCCACGACCTGGTCGCGCAGCCACTGCGGCGACTCGACGAAGACCGCCGGGCCGTAGCCCAGCACCTCCTCGGCCATGTCGGTCGTGCCCCGGGTCAGCACCAGGCGGTCCCAGCCGGACGCGTCGTCGGGACCGGCCACGCCTACCTCGACGGTGTCCGCGGCCCGCCGCAGCGGCAGGGCGGCGCCGGTGCGGACCAGGATCGCCATCCGCTCGGTGACCGGCTCCGGCGCGAGCCGGCGGGCGATGTCGCGGACGTCGGTGTCGGCCGGGATGTCGTAGCTGCCAGGTGCCCCGTCGCGGCGTACCTCCCCCTGCACCCGGGAGAGCCTGAAGACGCGCTCGGCCTGCCGATCGGTGTCGTAGCCGACGACGTACCAGCGGCCGGAGTAGCGCGCGACGCCCCAGGGCTGGAGGTGCCGGGTGGCCTGCTCCTGCTGGCCGGACCGCAGGTAGTCGAACGCCAGCGGCGTGCGCTCCTGGACGGCCAGCCAGAACGCGTCGAACGACGGCTCGTCGGCGCTCAGCCGTGGCTGGGCGATCTCGAGCTGGGTGACGTCGACGTCGACCCCCACGGCCGCCAGCTTGCGCACCGCCTCGGTGGTCGCCTTCGCGAGCGTGGCGTGCTGCCAGACCTTGGTGGCCAGGCCCACGACCGCGGCCTCGTCAGGCGCGAGGTCGATCTCGGGGAGCGCGAACTCGTCGGGGCGGATGCGGTAGCCGGGCTCGTCGTCGAAGTAGGCGTCCATCTGGCCGACCTCGATCGGCACGCCGAGGCTGCGCAGCTCCTCCTTGTCGCGCTCGAACATCTTCTCGAACCCGTCGGGCGTGGAGTCGGGATAGAGGATCGAGCGGATCCGGTCCTTGGCGATGTAGTGCCGCTGGACCAGCAGCATGATCAGCAGGTTGAGCAGTCGCTCGCTCTTCGCCGCTGCGCTCATGCCACCCTCATCGTCAGGACCTCGCGCGCGAGCTACTTGGCGCTGACGATGTCGACGACGAAGTAGAGCGTGCTGTTGGCAGGGATGTTCTCCTGCTCCTGCGCGCCGTACCCGAGGTCGGGCGGGATCTGGAGCAGCACCCTGCTGCCCACCTTCAGGCCGGAGAGCCCGTAGGTCCAGCCCTGGACGACCTCAGCCAGCGAGAACTCCGCGGGCTCTGCCGAGAAGCTCTCGTCGAACGGCGCCTTCGCGTCGTAGACCATCCCGAGGTAGTCGGCGGTCACCGTGCTCTCCGGGGTGAGGACCTTGCCCTTGCCCTCCGTGACGACGTGGCGGAGCAGGTTGGCATCGGGCTTGGGTGCGTCGAGACCGGTGAAGTCGAGCGAGGTGACGTTGCCGTCCTTCTCGACGATCTTCGGCATCCTGGAGGCGGCCACGTCCTTGGGCTTCGGCGGCTGGTACATCTCCATCAGGTCGAAGACGACCACGACGCTGTCCTCGTTGCCGATGTCCATCTGCGGGTTGCCGACCTCGCCGAACAGGTCGGAGGCCGGCGCAACCACCGCGACGCGGGAGCCGATCGTCTTGCCGAGCATGGCGTCCTTGAACGCCGGGGTCAGCTGGTCGTCGACGGTGAAGGTCTCTGGAGTGCCGTCCTTCTCGTACGTCGTGAAGGACTCCTCCTGGGTGAAGCCGTTGCCGATCCAGACGTTGACCTCGACCTTGTCGCCTTCCTTGATCACCTCGCCGTCGCCCTCGACCAGGACCTTCTCCTCGGTCTTCTCGGCCTCCATCTGGCCCTTCCACTCCACCTCGGGCGCAGTGCCTACGTCACCGGTGATGCTGACGGCGTCGAATCCCTCGAGGGAGTCCTCCCCGGAGCCGTCGTCGTCACCGCACGCGGTGAGAACGGAGAGGAGCAGGACCGGGACGACCAGGGCAGCGGGACGTCGTACGCGTTGGAGCACAGGGATCCACCTTCGAGCGGGGTCGGGACTTTCGAATGCGAACCCTACAAGGGGGTCCTGAGCAGGTCTCAGGCGCGCTCACATGCCATCGATCAGGCGCTGCACCCGCTCGTCGTGCGCCCGGAACGGGTCCTTGCAGAGCACCGTGCGCTGGGCCTGGTCGTTGAGCTTGAGGTGCACCCAGTCGACGGTGAAGTCGCGGCGCCGCTCCTGCGCCCGGCGGATGAACTCGCCGCGCAGCCGGGCCCGGGTGGTCTGGGGCGGGACCGTCTTGGCCTCGAAGACCTTCAGGTCGGTGGTGACCCGGGCGACGGCGCCGCGCTTCTCGAGCAGGTAGTAGAGGCCGCGGTTGCGGTGGATGTCGTGGTAGGCGAGGTCGAGCTGGGCGATCCGCGGGTGGCCGAGCGGGAGACCGTGCTTGGCGCGGTAGCGGTCGATCAGCTTCCACTTGATGACCCAGTCGATCTCACGGTCGACCAGACCGAGGTCGTCGGACTCGACCGCCTTCAGGCCGCGCTCCCACAGGTCCAACGCCCGCTCGAGGACCGGGGTGCTGATCCCCTTGCGGTCGACGAAGTCGCGCGCCTTCCCGAGGTACTCGGCCTGGATGTCGAGAGCGCTCGCCTCGCGGCCGTTGGCCAGCCGGACCTTGCGCCGCCCGCTGACGTCGTGGGAGATCTCCCGGATCGCGCGGATGGGGTTCTCCATCGTGAGGTCGCGCATCACCACGCCCTCCTCGATCATCCGCAGCACCAGGTCGCAGCTGGCCACCTTGAGCATCGTGGTGGTCTCGCTCATGTTGGAGTCGCCCACGATCACGTGCAGACGGCGGTACTTCTCCGCGTCCGCGTGCGGCTCGTCCCGGGTGTTGATGATCGGCCGGCTTCTGGTCGTTGCGCTGCTGACGCCCTCCCAGATGTGCTCCGCACGCTGGGAGACGCTGTAGCTGGCGCCGCGCGGGGTCTGGGTGATCTTGCCGGCGCCGACGACGATCTGGCGGGTGACGAGGAACGGGATCAGTACGTCGGCGAGGCGGCTGAACTCGCCCGAGCGGCTCACCAGGTAGTTCTCGTGGCAGCCGTAGGAGTTGCCGGCCGAGTCGGTGTTGTTCTTGAACAGGTAGATCTCGCCGGAGATGCCCTCGTCGTGCAGCCGCTGCTCGGCGTCCAGGAGCAGCCCCTCCAGCACCCGCTCCCCCGCCTTGTCGTGGGTGACCAGCTCGATGACGTCGTCGCACTCGGGCGTGGCGTACTCGGGGTGGCTGCCGACGTCGAGGTAGAGCCGGGCGCCGTTGCGCAGGAAGACGTTGCTGCTGCGCCCCCAGCTGACCACCTTGCGGAACAGGTAGCGGGCGACCTCGTCCGGGCTGAGACGGCGCTGGCCCTTGAACGTGCACGTCACGCCGTACTCGTTCTCGATGCCGAAGATCCGCCGGTCCACACGTGCAGCCTAGGCCGTTCCCGGTGGGGTTGCTGCGGGCTCGCGCTGACTGGGGGTTGCGGTTTGGTCACCAACCGCAAAGAAACGGTGGTTCTTCATGTCGTTCGTGACCAATCGACGACACCCATGGCCCGGTGCCACCTGTTCATCACCCGCTCACGACCCACGTCGGAGTACAGCGAGTTGGCCACCAGGGCGCACCAGCGTTCGTGCCGCCTGGGATCGTGTGGACGCCCAAGCGCCCGGTCGATCTCGTGCATGACGGCCGTCGAATGATTGAGAAGGTCGTCGAGGGTGTAGCCGCGCCGTCACGTAGTCGCTCCCCGCCCAGCCTCGGTCTCGGCGTAGGTCGTTGCGGTGCTGCACCTTGTCGCGGTGTACGGCGCCGTCGTACTCGTGCACGTTCTTCGTGCCGATGACATGTAGATCGGCCTGGCCAAGAACCCCGCCGCGCTCGTCGTACAGCGTGACCTGCGGGGTCACTGGAACGTCGATGGCTCGATGGAACAGGTACAGGATGACCTCACCCGGTGACTGGAGCTCGCCGCGAGCCGCTCCCCACGCCGCCCTCAGAGCGGTGACGCCGGGTCGTCGCGACCCCAGGACCAGGCGCATCGCCGCCTGGTCGATGTCGCCGGCGCGGACGGCGGAGACGACGAGGATCACCAGATCGATGTGGCCGAGGTCCCGTGCGCACCGCAGCAGGATCTCTTCCGAGGAGTCGACCGGGAGACCGTGGCGGCACGCTCCTTCCGGAGCCGTACGTCGCAGCCGCGAGCAGGTCAGCCCAGGACGCCGGGGTCTGGCGGGATCTCCAGCGACCGCTGCGAACACCGGCGTCTGCTCGGGCAGCTTGGGTAGAGCCCAACCGCGCAACCTTGCCCCGGTGACGTGCGTGAACCGGGCCTCCTCGGGGAGTACGGCGAGCCATGCACGAAGGTCGCGCCAGAACTCCTCGTCGTGTGACAGGTCATCGCGCTCGCGCAGGAACAGCCCATGGCTCACACGGCGGAAGCCTTTGCAGCGGAGCTGCCCGCGGATCGGCTCGTCAGCGTCCTTCTCGTCTGGCATGGCGGAGAGGATGCGCGGAGGCGTCGAGCGCGAAACTGTGCAGTTCGCTGCCTGTGGATCGCCGCGCGGGCGGGGTTCTTGCTGCCGTTTGGTCACCAACCACAGGGAATCGGCCTCAATCCTTGCGGTTGGTGACCAAACCGCAAGCCTTCGGCCGCGATCTCTCAGTCGGAAGAGCCGTTGGACGGTGGCGGTGGGGGCGCGACGGGCGGCTCACCCGTGGTCGGGTCCTCCAGGGGCGGCACATTGCCGCTGGTCTGATCGGTGGGGTCGGCGGGGTCATCGGGCACGGGAGCAATCGGCGCGTTGTCGGGCCGGTTGTCCTCGTCGGACGGCTCGTCCGGGGTGACGGGGCCGCGCTCGCCGAGCAGTCCGTCGAGCCGGGCTGGAGGCAGGCGCAAGAACTTCCGCGGCTGGCTGCGGGTGCGGTCCAGCAGCGCCACCTCGAGGTGAGCGGTCGGGATCACCCGGTCCTCGGTCTCGGCGTGACCGAGGGCGGCCACGGCGAGCTGCAGAGCATCGTCGAGCGCGGCGCCCTCGGTGTAGTGCTCGGAGAGGTACTGCTCGACGGGTTCGACCTCGCCGCCCATCACGGCGTACCCGTGCTCGTCGGTGACCTGCCCCTGGTAGGTGAGCCGGTAGACCTGGTCGTCGGCCTCGCTGTCGCCGACCTCGGCCACGAAGATCTCCACCTCGTAGGGCTTCTCGCCGCCGCTGGAGAAGATCGTGCCGAGGGTCTGGGCGTACGCGTTGGCCAGGCCCCGACCGGTGACGTCACGTCGGTCATAGGCGTAGCCGCGCATGTCGGCCAGCCGGACTCCCGCGATGCGCAGGTTCTCGAACTCGTTGTAGCGCCCCACTGCAGCGAACGCGATCCGGTCGTAGATCTCGGACACCTTGTGCAGCGCCTGGGAGGGGTTCTCGGAGACCAGCAGGATCCCGTCGGCGTACTGCACCAGCACCACCGAGCGCCCGCGGGCGATGCCCTTGCGGGCGAAGTCCGCCCGGTCCTTCATCAGCTGTTCGGGCGAGACGTAGAACGGCATGCTCATCCGGCGGCTCCCGTCAGCGGCGCGGTAGGCCCGTCGGGCCGGGTCATCCTGCCGGCGATCACGCGATCGGCGATCTCGGCCACCTCCGCATCGGGGAAGCGCCGACCGCCTTCGGCGGTGATCGAACGTACGACGGGGAAGATCCGCCGGGTGAGGTCGGGACCGCCGGTCGCCGAGTCGTCGTCGGCGGCGTCGTAGAGCGCCTGGATGACGACGGTGACGCAGTCGGTCTCCGAGAGGTCATCCCGGTACAGCTTCTTCAGGGAACCCTTGGCGAACAGGCTTCCGGAGCCGACGCTGTAGAACGCGGTCTCCTCATAGCGGCCACCGGTGACGTCGTAGCTGAAGATCCGGCCCTGCCCGGAGTCGAGGTCGTATCCGGCGAACAGCGGTACGACGGCCAGGCCCTGCATGGCCATCCCCAGGTTGCCGCGGATCAGCGCCGAGAGCCGGTTGGCCTTGCCGTCCAGGGACAGCACGCTGCCCTCGATCTTCTCGTAGTGCTCGAGCTCGGTCTGGAACAGGCGGACCAGCTCCACTGCAATCCCCGCCGAGCCGGCGATGCCGACCGCGGAGTACTCGTCGGCAGGGAAGACCTTCTCGATGTCGCGCTGGGCGATGATGTTGCCCATCGTCGCCCGCCGGTCGCCGGCGACCACCAGGCCGCCCGGGAACGTCGCCGCGACGATCGTGGTGCCGTGCGGCACCAGGTCACCGGCGTTGCCCTGGGGTACGGCGCGGCGGCCCGGGAGCAGGTCGGGCGCCTGCTCCGCGAGGAAGTCGCTGAACGACGAACTGCCCGGCTGCAGGAACGCAGCCGGGAGTCGGGGGTCCGCCACTACTGGCCGCCCTTCTGGATGAACGACTTCACGAAGTCCTCCGCGTTCGTCTCGAGGACATCGTCGATCTCGTCGAGGATCGAGTCGACGTCGTCGTCCAGCGCCTCCTTGCGCTCGGCGACGTCGCTCTCGGGAGCGACCTCGGTCGCTTCCTCGGTCTCTCCGGACTTGCGTGGCTGTTTCTGCTCCTGGGCCATACGACGACCCTATCCACTGCCGCGAAGGCACATCGCGCTACCGGGCGGAATTCCAGGACCGGTTTGGGGGGCGAAGGTCTGCCGTTTGGTCACCAACGGCAGAAAACGGGCCCGAAACGTGCGGTTGGTGACCAAACGGCAACCCTGAGTGCACGGAGAGGCTGGTTCAGCGGGTGAGCGCGGTGAACAGAGCCTCGGCTGTTTCACACTTGTCGAGCAGCTCCCCCACATGGGCCTTGCTGCCACGCATCGGGTCGATCGTGGGCACCCGCTGCAGGGACTCTCGACCGGGCAGGTCGAAGATCACGGAGTCCCAGGAAGCCGCGGCGACGTGCTCGGCGTACTTCTCCAGGCACCGGCCTCGGAAGTAGGCCCGGGTGTCCTCGGGCGGGTCGTGCATGGCCACCTCGACCGAGGTGTCGTCGAGCAGCCGCTCCATCCGGCCCGAGGCCGCCAGACGGTGGTAGAGGCCCTTCTCCGGCCGGATGTCGGAGTACTGGAGGTCGATCAGGTGCAGCTTGGCGTCGTCCCACTCGAGACCGTCGCGGGAGCGGTACTGCTCGAGCAGCCGCAGCTTCGCGACCCAGTCCAGCTCGGTCGCGCACAGCATCGGGTCGCGCTCGAGCCGGTCGAGCACGGACTCCCAGCGCGCCAGCACGTCCAGGGTCTGCGGGTCGGCGTCGCTGCCGAGCCGGTCCTCGACGTACTTGCGGGCCAGGTCGAGGTACTCCAGCTGCAGCTGGATGCCGGTGAGCTTGCGGCCGTCGGTCAGCGTCACCGTCTGCCGCAGGGTGGGGTCGTGCGAGATGGCCCTGAGGCCGGAGACAGCCCCGTCGACGGTGAGGTCGTTCGAGATGAACCGCTCCTCGATCATCGACAGGACCAGGGCGGCGGTACCGACCTTGAGGTAGGTGGACACCTCGGAGAGGTTGGCGTCGCCGATGATCACGTGCAGCCGGCGGTACTTCTCCGGGTCGGCGTGCGGCTCGTCGCGAGTGTTGATGATCGGCCGCTTCAGCGTGGTCTCGAGGCCCACCTCGACCTCGAAGTAGTCGGCGCGCTGGCTCAGCTGGAAGCCGTGGTCGCGGCCGTCCTGGCCGATCCCCACCCGTCCGGCCCCGCAGATGACCTGGCGGCTGACGAAGAACGGCGTGAGGTGGCGCACGATGTCGGCGAACGGCGTGGACCGGCGCATCAGGTAGTTCTCGTGGGCGCCGTACGACGCCCCCTTGTTGTCGGTGTTGTTCTTGTACAGAACGATCGGGGTGCCGCCGGGGAGCTGACCGGCGCGCCGTGCCGCGTCGAGCATCACCTGCTCCCCCGCCTTGTCCCAGCGAACGATGTCGAGGGGGTTGGTCACCTCGGGGGTGGAGTACTCGGGGTGGGCGTGGTCGACGTACAGACGGGCGCCGTTGGTGAGAATGACGTTGGCCAGCCCCATGTCCTCGTCGGTCAGCTGGCTCGGGTCGGCGACCTGGCGGGACATGTCGAAGCCCCGGGCGTCCCTCAGCGGCGACTCCTCCTCGAAGTCCCAGCGCGCCCGCCGGGCCCGGATCGTCGCGGACGCATAGGCGTTCACCACCTGGGACGACGCCACCATCGGGTTGGCGAGCGGTTGCCCCTGGACCGAGATGCCGTACTCCACCTCGGTGCCCATGATCCGGCGCACGCTCATGACAGAAGCGTACGGTCCGCGCGGCTGTTGCGCTGCAGACGCCCGGCAGGGTAGACGGGGACGGTGGGCTTCTGGGAGAGATACGTGGTGCCGCGGGCGGTCGATGTCGTGCTCAGCGGGAAGGACATGGACGAGGCCCGCGCCGCCGTGTGTGAGGGCCTGACCGGCCGGGTCCTCGAGATCGGGTTCGGCAGCGGGCTCAACACACCGTTCTACCCCTCAGAGGTGATCTCGGTCGGGGCCGTGGAGCCCAACGACCTCGGCTGGAAGATGTCGGCGAAGCAGCGCCAACTCACCGACGTACGCATCGAGCGGATCGGTCTCGACGGCCAGCGCCTCGACGCGGACGACGACTCCTACCACTGCGTGCTGTCGACGTTCACGTTGTGCACGATCCCGGACGTGCGCGCCGCGCTGCGAGAGGTACGCCGAGTCTTGCTGCCCGGCGGCAGCCTGCATTTCCTCGAGCACGGCCTGGCTCCCACGCCTGGCGTGGTGCGCTGGCAGCACCGGCTGGAACCGATCCAAAGGCGGATGGCCGCGGGGTGCCACCTGACCCGGGAGGTGCCGGCTCTCGTGGCCGAGGCGGGCATGGACGTCGCCGAACTACGCCAGGAGTACCTCCCGAGGCCGGCGGCAACCAAGCCCTGGACCTACGTCTCGATCGGGCGCGCGGTCGCCTCCTGACGCCGTTCATCGTCAAGGGGTGGAGCGAAGCACTCGGTGTCGATCCACGCGGCGAACCGGTCGCGGCCGATCGCGCTGACCAGGTCGGCGGTCTGCGAGGTCTGACGCAGGAGCGCCTCCACCTTGCGCTCCAGCGCGGCGCCTTGCAGCGGGATCCGCAGAGCGAGCTCATCGTCCGTGCAGAACCGCGGCTCCCCGAGGGCGTGGATCTCGAACCTGTCCACGAGGTCCTGGTCGACGAGGTCCTCCTGGGTAACCGCGTGCCACAGCCGGACGCCGGCGCCGTACGTCGCCTTCGCCAACGCGAGATCGGTCCACAGACTGACGGCCTGGTGGTCGCTGTGGCCGGTGAACCCGTCGGGGCCGAAGGTGACCACGGTGTCTGGCCTGACGTCGTTGACGATTGACGACAGCTGCGCCGTCGGCCCAGCAGGGTCCAGCTCGGCCAGACCACCGTCCGGGAGATCCAGCCAGTGGTGCTCGGTGACGCCAAGGGTGCCGAGCGCGGCCTCCAGCTCGAGGGTGCGTACGGCGGCCAAAGCGACCCGCTGAGCGGCGTCCGCGTGTGGGTCGGCCGCCTCGCCGCGGGTGGCAGTCACACAGACCGCACGGTTGCCGGCGTCGCGTACCGCTGCCAGGAGCCCACCGGCGAGGTAGGCCTCGTCATCCGGGTGCGCCCACACCGTGAGGACGGTGCCGAGCGCGGTGGCGTCGTACGGCGTAGGGCTGGTCTCGTGCGTCATGAGCCGAATTCTGGCCGATTCCGGCCCTCACCGCGCTGGCGTTCCCGTGGCCACCGATGCACAGACGTTGCCGTTTGGTCACCAACGGCAGAAAACGGGGCCCAAAACTTGCGGTTGGTGACCAAACCGCAGCCGCCGGCGAGCGTCAGAGGTACTGGCCGGTGTTGGAGACGGTGTCGATCGAGCGGCCGGGCTCGGTGCCCTGCTTTCCGGTGATGAGCGTGCGGATGAAGACGATGCGCTCGCCCTTCTTGCCGGAGATCCGCGCCCAGTCGTCGGGGTTGGTGGTGTTGGGCAGGTCCTCGTTCTCCTTGAACTCGTCAACGCAGGCCTGCAGCAGGTGCGAGATCCGCAGGCCGCGCTGCTCCTGGTCGAGGAAGTCCTTGATCGCCATCTTCTTGGCGCGGTCGACGATGTTCTGGATCATCGCGCCAGAGTTGAAGTCCTTGAAGTAGAGGACCTCCTTGTCACCGTTGGCGTAGGTGACCTCGAGGAACCGGTTCTCCTCGGTCTCGGTGTACATCCGCTCGACCGTGGCCCGGATCATGCCGGCCACGCACGCGTCGCGGTCGTTGCCGAACTCCGCGAGGTCGTCCGCGTGCAGCGGCAGCGATGGGGTGAGGTACTTGCTGAAGATGTCGCGGGCGGACTCGGCGTCCGGGCGTTCGATCTTGATCTTCACGTCGAGGCGGCCCGGGCGCAGGATGGCCGGGTCGATCATGTCCTCACGGTTCGAGGCGCCGATGACCAACACGTTCTCCAGCAGTTCGACGCCATCGATCTCGCTGAGCAGCTGCGGGACGATCGTGTTCTCGACGTCGGAGGAGACACCGGAGCCGCGGGTGCGGAACAGCGAGTCCATCTCGTCGAAGAACACGATGACGGGCGTGCCGCCGCTGGCCTTCTCGCGGGCCCGCTGGAACACCAGCCGGATATGGCGCTCGGTCTCGCCGACGTACTTGTTGAGGAGCTCGGGACCCTTGATGTTCAGGAAGTACGACTTGCCCTCCTGGCCGGTCCTCGCTGCGACCTTCTTGGCCAGCGAGTTGGCGACCGCCTTGGCGATCAGCGTCTTGCCGCAGCCGGGAGGGCCGTAGAGCAGCACGCCCTTGGGCGGCTTGAGCTCGTGCTCCTCGAACAGCTCGGGGTGCAGGTAGGGCAGCTCGACGGCGTCGCGGATCTGGTCGATCTGGTTCACCAGACCGCCGATCTTGCTGTAGTCGATGTCGGGGACCTCTTCGAGGACGAGCTCCTCGACCTCGGACTTGGGCACCCGCTCGTAGACGTAGCCGGCACGCGAGTCCAGCAGCAGGGAGTCGCCCGCGCGCAGGGTCGATCCGCGGAGTGGCTCGGCGAGCCGAACCACGCGCTCCTCGTCGGCGTTGGCGATGACCAGGGCCCGCTCACCGTCGGCGAGCAGCTCCTTGAGCATCACGACCTCCCCGACCTCTTCGTAATCGAGGGCGGCGACGACGTTGAGGGCCTCGTTGAGCATGACCTCCTGGCCCTTGCGCAGGTCGTCGAGCTCCACGGCCGGGGAGACGTTGACCCGCAGCTTGCGGCCACCGGTGAACACGTCGATGGAGTCGTCGTCGTTGCGGGTGAGGAAGGTGCCGAAGCCGGCAGGAGGCTGCGCGAGCCGGTCGACCTCCTCCTTCAGCTTCATGATCTGGTCGCGTGCTTCGCGGAGGGTCTGGGCGAGGCGTTCGTTCTGTGCCGTCACCGCCGCCAGGGACCGTTGCGCGTCCGCGAGCCGGAGCTCGAGACCGCGTGAGTGGGTGGGGGCCTCGCCGAGGCGCCGCCGAAGGTCTGTGACCTCGGCCTCGAGAAAGCGCACCTGGTTCTCGAGCTCGTCGGGCGTCCGACCGCTCGCGCTAGAACCGCCATCCGTGATCGACATCGGTCCCACCTCCTGTCATTCGTGACCCTACCTGCGTCGTACCCCAACGGAAGTGGTTAACCAGCGCGTTTGGTCACGTTTTAGTCATGGTGGATCAATCGCCTGATCCGACCGCTGGATGTGCCGTTTGGTCACCAACCGCAAGAATCGACGCCGAAATCCTGCCGTTGGTGACCAAACGGCAGTCCGAAGGCGGCGCGGTCAGCGCGCGTACCGCGCCCGGAAGTTGGCCAGCAGCGTCATGGGATGACTCACATCGACCCGGTCCGATGCGGCGTGCAGGGCGGCCGCCTCGCTGGGGTCGAAGTACCCGAAGGTGGAGTAGACGTCGATCCGGGTGTGGATGCCGGTGCGGTCCAGCTCCGGGTGGAACTGCGTGGCGTAGACGTTGCTCCCGACCCGGAAGGCCTGCACCGGGCAGGCGGCAGAGGTGGCCAGCAGTACGGCGTGGTCCGGGAGCGACGACAACGCCTCCTTGTGCCCACCGAACGCCGCGAAGTCGCGCGGTACGCCGGCGAACAGCGGGTCGGCGAGCCCCTCATCGGTGACGGTCACCGACAGCGGTCCCACCGGCTCGGGGTAGCGGCGGTCCACCAGCCCGCCCTGGTGCGATCCCAGCGAGCCGATCCCGTAGCAGGCGCCGAGGAACGGGAAATCATCCTCGACCACCCTGTCCAACAGCGCGACGAGGTCCCGCTCCGCGAGGCGCTGGACCGGAGTCTTGGACTCCTCCGGGTCGGAGAACGTGAAGGAGCCGCCGCCGAGGATGATCCCGGACCAGTCGTCGAGGTTCAGCACTCCGAGCGGCTCGACCCCGAGCTGGCGACGGTGCAGCCCGGCCGCGTCGACGTCGAGGAACTGGCAGAACGCGGCGTACTCGTTGTCCGCCGCGGGCTTCTCCGCGCGGATCGAGAGCAAGAGGAACGGCTTCATTCGTCGGCCGCGTCCACCAGAGGTACGCCGGGCGGCCGGGGCCCGGTGTAGTCGGGACCGTAGGCACCGGGCGCGGGTCGCCGCTTCTTCATCGGCGGGGCGGCGCCGGGCGCCATCTTCCGCGCGGTCACCAGGAACGCCGTGTGCCCGATCATGGAATGCCCGGGGCGGACGGCCAGCCCCTCGACGTGCCAGTCCCGCACCATCGACTCCCAGGCCTGGGGCTCGGTGAACCCGCCGTGCACCCGCACGGTCTCGACGAACCGCGACAGCTGCGTGGTCGTCGCGACGTACGCGCACACGATCCCGCCCGGCCGCAGCGCCCCGGCAGCGGCGTCCAGGCAGTCCCAGGGCGCGAGCATGTCCAGCACGATCCGGTCGCACCGCTCCCCCGCCGACGGAAGCTCCTCGGCGAGGTCACCGATCGTGAGCGACCACGCGGGATGGTCGCCGCCGAAGAACTGCGTGACGTTGCGCCGCGCTACGTCCGCGAACTCCTCCCGCCGCTCGTACGACGACACCCGGCCGTGCGGACCCACCGCGCGCAGGAGCGAGCAGGTCAGCGCGCCCGAGCCGACGCCGGCCTCCACCACCTCGGCACCCGGGAAGACGTCGACCATCGCGATGATCTGGGCCGCGTCCTTGGGATAGACGACGGCCGCGCCGCGCGGCATCGAGACGACGTACTCGGAGAGCAGCGGCCGGAACACGAGGTACTGCCCGCCGGCGGACGAGGTGACCGCGAAGCCCTCCTCCCGACCGATGAGCTCGTCGTGGTCGAGGTGGCCCTTGTTGGAGAAGAACCGCTTGCCCGCCTCGAGGCAGAAGTTGTGCCGCCGGCCTTTGGTGTCGGTCAGCCGCACCCACTCGCCCTCGCGTAGCGGACCACGATGGACGCCTGACCAGGCATCGGGCGGGACATCAGGGGACGAGTCGGACACGGCGGCACCCTACTGTGACCAGCGGCCGGATCAGGCCTCGCGGAACGCCCGGTCCACGTCGGCGGTGGAGAGCACCCCGTAGATCGAGCCGTCGTCGTCGACGAGCAGGTACTCCGCCGCGGGGTTGTCGTTGATCGCCCGGACCAGGTCCTCCCCGGTGATGCCGACCGGGAGCCGGAGACCTGCGTCGAGGGTGCGCGCCACGGTGGACACCGGCACCCACGGCCGGCGGTCCTCCGGCGTGGCCCGAAGTGCCTCCTCGTTGACGACACCTTCCGGGCTGCCGGCGGTGGTGACCGTGACGATCCCACCGGCCTCGGCCTCCCGCGCCCGGCGTACCGCCTCGGCCAGCGGCAGGTCCCCCGGAACAGCCAGGGTGCGCCGTGCCAGGTCGCGCGCCACGAGTGCCGGCAGCTTGCGTCGTACCCGCGCCGAGTTCATCGCGGACGAGGCGCCGGACCAGAGGAACGCAGCGACGACGAGCGACAGGATGAAGTCGAGTACGTCGGGGGACGTGTCGAGGAGACGCTCCTGCCACAGCGGCCAGCTCAGCGCGAGTACGGCGACCACGCGTCCGCCCCAGGCGGCCGCCATAGTCCCGGTGTGCGGCTTGCCGGTCGCGCCCCACACGGCGGCCTTCAGCACCCGGCCCCCGTCGAGAGGCAGGCCCGGCACCAGGTTGAGCACTCCGATCAGCAGGTTCGCACCCGCCAGGCCCTCCACGGCCATCCGCAGCAGGCCGTCGGGCGTGACGAACCAGAGGCCCAGCGCGGCAGCACCCACCGCGATCGACGTGAGCGGGCCGACGACGGCGATCCAGAACTCCTGGCGCGGGGTCCGGGTCTCCCCCTTGATCGCGGTCATGCCTCCCAGGAAGTGCAGCGTGATCGCCTCGACCTCGAAGCCGTACCGGCGGGCCATCAGCGCGTGTGACGCCTCGTGCAGGAGCACCGCGAGATAGAGGACCACCGCGAACGTGAACCCCACGAGGTACTTCCAGGGACCGAGGTCGGGCTGCACCTCGTCGACCCGCGGCGCCATCACGAAGGCGATCAGCGCGGCCACCAGGAACCACGACGTGGTGATCCGCACCTCGCTGCCGGCGATCGTGCCCAGCCGGAACGAGCCCGGAGGCCGCTCGGACGCGTCCGGTCCGGGGCGTGGATCGGGCTCGGACACACGGCGAGGCTATCCGAGGTGGCGACACGCGCCCCGGCGTCGGGACGGGCTGTCGGCGCCGTCACCTAGGGTCGGCTCCGTGAGCGTGTACGACGTGGCGCCGGCCGACCCCGAGGCGTCCCCGGCCGAGCGGATCGGCACCCCCGTCGACGGGGTGCGTGTCCTGGGCGCGCTCTCCCCCAGCCGGGCCGGCGACTTCATGACCTGCCCGCTGCTCTACCGCTTCCGCACCATCGACCGCCTCCCCGAGCCGTTCTCCCCCGACGCCGTGCGCGGCACCGTCGTCCACAAGGTGCTGGAGGACCTCTTCGACCTGCCGTCCGACCAGCGCACCCCCGAGCAGGCCCGCGACATGCTGGTCCCGGCCTGGGACGCCCTGCTCGAGGTGGAGCCGGCAATTGCCGAGATGTTCGGCACCGAGGGACCCGCGGTGGGTGACTGGTTGGCCTCCTGTCGCGACGTACTCGACCGCTACTTCACGCTGGAGGATCCCCGCCGCCTGGAGCCCGCGGAGCGCGAGCTCTACGTCGAGAGCCTCACCGAGTCCAAGCTCCTGCTGCGCGGCTTCGTCGACCGGGTCGACGTGGCCGCCGACGGATCGATCCGGGTGGTCGACTACAAGACCGGCAGCTCACCGGGCGAGTGGTTCGAGGCCAAGGCGCTGTTCCAGATGAAGTTCTACGCCCTGGTCATCTGGCGCACCCGCGGGGTGCTCCCGTCGATGCTGCAGCTGATCTACCTCGGCAACGCCGAGATGCTCCACTACGTCCCCGACGAGCAGGACCTGCTGGCCACCGAGCGCAAGGTCGAGGCGGTCTGGCGGGCGATCGCCCAGGCCCGCGAGACGGGCGACTGGCGCCCCCATCGCAGCCGGCTGTGCGACTGGTGCGCCCATCAGGCGATCTGCCCCGAGTGGGGCGGCACACCACCGCCGCTCCCCGTGCCCGAGGAGTCCGTTCCTCAGCCGGTCCAGGAAGCCGCGTCGCCCTCCGGGTCCGGGTAGAGCACGCAGGCGACCTCCACGCCCCCCGCTTTCCGCAGCGGCGGGTCCTCGCCGGCATGGAAGCGGATCCGGACCCCCTTGCCCGCGTTCTCGATAGACTCCACGCCCCGCCACAGCGGCTCGTCGGGAGCCTCGCCCCGCATCTTGTCGAGCAGCGCTCGTACGCCGGCCGGGTCGGCGTCGCCGACGGTGAACTCGGTGGCTGACTCGTCGAGGTGGTCGAGGTCGCCGACCACGCCCTTCTCGGCGTCGTACTCCTCCGGCGGACGGCGGGTCCAATGCTCCTCGAGGACCCCCCTGAGGTCACGCGACTCCCAGCCACAGATCGGGGTCGCCTCCGGGCAGCGGGGATGGAAAGAGCAGCCGAGGGGCGGCTCCGCGGCGTCCGGGATCTCGCCGCGGGGCAGGTCGCGCGGGACCATCCGCCCGGGCTCGGGGTCCGGGATCGCCTTGAGCAGCGCCTTTGTGTACGGGTGCCGAGGGTTCGCAAAGATCTCCTCGGTCGGTCCGATCTCCACGATCCGGCCGAGGTACATGATCGCGATCCGGTCGCAGAAGAACTTCGCACTGGCCAGGTCGTGGGTGATGTAGACGTAGCTGAGCCCGAGCTCCTCCTTGAGGTCGAGCATCAGCTGCAGGACCTTGGCCCGCACGCTCATGTCGAGCATCGAGATGGGCTCGTCGGCCACCACCACGTTCGGGTCCATGATGATCACCCGGGCCAGGACGACTCGCTGCTTCTGCCCGCCGGACAGGTCCCGCGGGTACTTGTTCAGGAAGAGCTCCACCGGCGAGAGACCGACCCGCTCCAGCGCCGCAACGACCTTCACACGGCGCTCAGCCTCCGACTTCATGCCGTGCACCCGCAGGGCGTCGCCGACGGCCTCCTCGACGGTCATGGTCGGGTTCAGCGCGGCGTTGGGGTCCTGGAACACCATCTGGATGTCGCGGCGGATCTCCCGCAGCTCGCGCCGGCTCATCTCGGCGACGTCGTTGCCCTCGAAGAGGATGGAGCCGTCGGTCGCGGGAGCGAGGCCGAGCAGCGCCCGTCCCAGCGTGGACTTGCCGCTGCCGCTCTCACCTACCAGGCCCACGACCTCGCCCCGGTTGAGCTGCAGGGTGACTCCGTCCACCGCCTTGACGGTCCCGGAGCTCCGACCGAACAGCCGTGCCAGCGATCCGCCGCGCAGCCCGAAGTGCACCGAGAGGTCCCGGACGTCGAGCACGGTGGGGTGGAGGGTGCTCGCCTCAGGCCTCGTCTGCAACGGTCAGCTCCTCCTGCTTCAGCGGCTGAGTGCCGCCTTCCGGGATCTGGTCCGCCGGCCCCGCGAGCCAGCACTCGACCCGGCCGCCACCGTCGCGCTCGATGTTGATCGGGTTCTTCTCGGCGCAGACGTTCATGGCCTTGGGGCAGCGGGGGTGGAAGCGACATCCGTCGGGCGGGTCGACCAGATCCGGCGGTGCGCCGGGGATGAAGTTGAGCCCCGTCGTGCGCAGCGAGATGGTCGAGCGGAGCAGCTCCCGCGTGTAGGGGTGCTGGGGGTTCTTGAAGACGTCCTCCACCCTCCCCTGCTCGACGATCCGGCCGGCGTACATCACCGCGACCCGGTCGCAGGCCTCCGCGACGATGCCCACGTTGTGGGTGATCAGCAGCAGGGAGGTGCTGAAGTTGCGGCGCAGGTCGTTGAGGATCCGGACGATCTGGGCCTCGACGAGGACGTCGAGTGCCGTCGTCGGCTCGTCGGCCACCACGAAGGCCGGCTGCAGCACCAGCGCCAGCGCGATCATCAGCCGCTGGCGCATGCCTCCGCTGAACTCGTGCGGGTAGGACTTGTAACGCGTCGGCGGGATCCCCATCAGGCGGAGCGCCTCGAAGATCTTCTCCCGGACCTCCTCCTTGGAGATTCGCGGCGAGTGTTGCCGGATCGTCTCCTCGAAGTGGTCGGAGATCCGCATCAGCGGGTCGAGCCGGGTCAACGGCTCCTGGAAGATCATCCCGAGCTCGCTGCCGCGCAGCTGGTAGGCCGCCTTGGCGCTCAACGAGAAGATGTCCTTGCCCTGGAACATCACCTGGCCGTCACGCTTGGCACCCTCCGGCAGCAGCCCCATGAGGCCGCGCCCGAGGGTGGACTTGCCGCAGCCCGACTCCCCCACGACGCCCAGAGTCTCCCCGGGCATCAGGTCGAAGCTGACCCCGTCAACGGCCCGGATGGCACCCCGGGTCGTGCCGTACCAGACGCGTACGTCGCGGGCCGAGATCACCGGCCCGGGGAGATCCCCTGCGATCGGCTCGTCGACAAGCTCCATGTCAGCGGGCCTCCTCTCCGGGGTTAGTGGTCTCCTGACGCGGCGGCATCACGACCGGTAGCAGGCGCCGGCGCCGCAGTGTCGGGTTCACCGTCTCGTTCACGCCTTCGCCCACCAGGGTCAGCCCGGTCACCAGCAGCACGATCGCCAAGCCAGGGTAGAGACCGGTCCACCAGATGCCGGAGCCGGCATCGGACAACGCCCGGTTGAGGTCGTGTCCCCACTCCGCTCCGTCGGTCGACTGGATGCCGAGGCCGAGGAATCCCAGGCCGGCCAGGGTGAGGATCGCGTCGGCGGCGTTCAGGGTGCCCAGCACGGGGACGCTCTGGATGACATTGCCGAAGAGGTAGCGGCGCATGATGACGCCGTCCTTCGCCCCCATCGCGCGCGCCGCCTCGACGTACGCCGCCTCCTTGGCGCTGACCGTGGTGTTGCGCACCACCCGGAAGTACTGCGGGATGTAGATGGCCGTGAGCGACAACGCCACGGCCAGCACACTGCCGCCGAAGATGTCGGTCAGCAGGAACGAGAAGACGATCGCCAGCAGGAACGAGGGGAACGCGAAGATCGCGTCCATGATCAGCACGAGCGTGCGGTCCATCCAGCCGCCGTAGTACCCCGAGATCAGGCCTAGGGGGACACCGATCACGACGCAGAACACGATCGAGAGCACCACCACCTCGATCGCGGTCCGAGCGCCCCAGATCACGCGGGACAGGACGTCGAAGAAGAGCCGGTCGGTGCCGAACCAGTGGTCAGCGCTCGGCGCGCCCGCCTTGGGGAACCGCACTCCGTCCGCAGAAGCCTGAGCGAAGCCGTATGGAGCGATCAACGGGGCGAAGATGGCCAGGATCACGAAGATCGCGGTGATCACGATGCCGGCCACCAGCATCCAGCGGGCGAGCCCCACTGTCTCGGTGAAGGGCTTGGTCAGTCCCTTGAGCACGGCGCGCATCAGTACCTCACTCGGGGGTCGATGAGTGCGTTGACGATGTCGACGAGCAGGCTGATCAACACCACCGCGACCGCAAAGATCGTGATGATGCCCTGCACCGCGCCGTAGTCGCGGTCGTTGATGTACTCCACCAGCTTCTGTCCGAGCCCGGGCCAGTTGAACGTCGACTCGGTCAGCACCGCCCCGCCCAACAGCAGTGCGAACTGGAGTCCGATCACCGTGATGACAGGCACCAGCGCATTGCGCAACGAATGCCTCCGGCTCACCTTGCGGGGCGAGATGCCGCGCGCCTCGGCGGCCTCCACGTAGTCGCTCTGCGTGGTCTGCAGGATGTTGACGCGCACCAGTCTGATGAAGACGCCGGCGACCAGGAGCCCGAGCGTCAGCGACGGCAACACGAGATGCTTCAGGACGTCCTCGATCGCGGCACTGTCACCGCTGAGGAATGCGTCGATCAGCAGGATGTGCGTCTTCTCCGGCACTGTGAAGACGGTGATGGGGCTGGCCATCCCGGACGTCGGCAGGCCGAGGGGTGGTGCGACGTACGCCTGCAGGAGGTACCCCACGAAGAAAACCGGCGCGGCGTAGGTGAGGATGCCGAACAGCCGGATCACCACGTCGGGGACGGTGTCGCGGAACCGGCCCGCGAGCAGGCCGAGCGGGATGCCGATGACGAGCGCGAGGAGAAATGCGGCGACCGTCAGGGTCAGCGTCGCCCCGCCGTTGTCGCGGACCACCTGGAGGACGGGCTGGTTGTCACTGAAGGTGGTCCCGAAGTCGAGGCGGATCACCGAGGACAGGTAGTCCCAGTACTGCTTGATCAGGGGTTCGTTGAGGCCGAGCGCCTCACGGCGCTGGTCGAGCGCCTCGTCGCTGAGCTTGCCGCCCAGCGCGGCCGAGACGGGGTCGCCGGGCGCCACCCGAAGGATGAAGAAGACGAGCGTGAGGATCACCCAGATCATCGGGATCACCAGAAGGGCACGTTGCAGGATGTACCGCGGAAGGGACCCTGCTCCGGAACGGCTCATGAGCATGCTTTCCACGCGCCGGTCGTGGGGAGCAACCTCGAGGGTTGCTGCCCCACGACCGCGCGATACTCAGTTATCTCAGCTGTTCTTGCTGACCAGCCAAAGGCGGAAGATGAACGCTGCGTCGAGAGTGTCCTCGACACCCTCGATTCCGGCGCCGTAGACGCCCACGTTCTTTCCGACCCACGACGGGATCATCGGGACGTCACGCGCCGCGATGTCCTGCAGCTGCCCGAAGATCTCCTCGCGCTGGGGCTGGTCGTCGGTGCCCTGCTCGTCTGTGACCAGCTGGTTGACCTCGTCGTTCTGGTAGCCGTTGGCGTAGAAGCCGCCGTCGACCAGGAACACGGACAGGTAGTCGTCGGTGTCCGGGTAGTCGGGGAACCAGCCCAGCATGAACATGTCGTAGGCGCCCTCTTTGTAGATCGTCTGGTACTGCTCCCACTCGGTGCTCTTCAGCGTGACGTCGAAGAGACCACTGTCCTCGAGCTGGCGCTCCACCTCGTTCGCCTCGTCCTCGGCGTTCGGCCCGTAGTGCGTGGGCGTCCAGCCGACGGTGAGGTCGACCGGCGTCTTGATGCCGGCGTCGTCGAGGATCTGCTTGGCCTTGGCAGGGTCGGGCTCGCCGTAGGCGTCCTTGTAGGACTCCTTCGCGCCGGCGTAGGCCGGTGGCACGGTGGAGTAGAGCGGCTCGACGGTGCCGTCGTAGGCGTTCTCGGCGATCGACTCGCGGTCGAAGACCTGGGCCGCGGCCTGGCGGATCGCCGTCTCCTTGCCGACCGGTCCGTCGACCTTCCAGACCCAGTAGCGGATCTCGGAGCCCTCACCGGTCGCGACCGTGACGTCGTCGTTGCCCTCGAGGTCCGCGATGTCCGCCGGGCTCAGGCTCCGCCACGCGACGTCGACCTCGCCGTTCTCCGCTGCGAGCTTGAGTGCGGACGGCTCGGAGTAGTACTTCACGAAGACCTGCGACGCCCCGCCGGTCTTGTCGCCGGTGTACTCCCCGTTGGTCTCCAGCACGGCCTGGTCACCGGCCTTGTACTGGCTGAGCTTGTAGGGCCCGGAGCCGACAATCTCCTCGTCGTTCAGCTTCTCGTCGGCGGGGAACGTCTCCTCGTCGACGATCGCGCCGGCACCCGGGTAGGTGAGCACGTACTGGAACGTGGTGTCCGGGTGGTCGAGGTGGAAGGTGACCGTCTGGTCGTCAGGCGTCTCGATCGCGCCCTCGTTCATCGTGACGGTGCCGTCGGCGGCGGTGTCGGTGATGCTGCCGAGCAGGTAGATCGCCGCGCCGTTCGGGTCCTGGATGGTGATGGCACGGTCGAAGCTGTACTTCACGTCGGAGGAGGTGAGGTCGTTCCCGTTGGAGAACTTCTGCCCTTCCTTGAGCGTGCAGGTGTAGGTCTGCGGGTCTTCGTACTCGCACGACTCGGCGGCGTCGCCGACGATCTCGGTGGAGCCGGGAGGAACGGTTACGAGGTTCTGGTAGAGGTTGTACTCCAGGGTGGAGGAGCCGAGGTCGTACGACCCGGCCGGGTCCAGCGCCGTCACGGTGTCGGTGGTGCCGAGGATCCAGGGCTCGCCTTCTCCGCCTCCAGCGCCACCGCCGCCACCGGAGTCGTCGTCGTCGCCACACGCGGCCAGGCTGACCACCAGCGTCGCTGCTCCGAAGAGCGCGAGTAGCTTCTTCCGCTTCACTATGAGTCCACCTCAGGGTCCGGACCCTCGCTGTTCAAGGATCGGTCGTCCGGGAACATACTCGGCGGACTCCCGGTATTGCTACCGGAGATCCCCCCGCGAAAGGTCGCGATCCGGCAACAATCCGAGGTCGGCGACCGTGACCCCGACGAGAGTTTCGCGGAAGGCGCGTCCCGGGCCGGGTGGTACGGCGACGTGGTGCGGCACCACGAGAACGGTGCAGCCGGCAGCCGCGGCAGAGGTGGCGCCGGGGTCGGAGTCCTCGATGGCCACGCAGGCGCGCGGGTCGACCGCGAGCAGCCGGGCGGCGGTCAGGTATGGCTCCGGGTCAGGCTTGCCGCGGGTCACCGCGTCGCCGGTCACCACGGCGCGGAAGGACCCTTCGGGCACCTGCGCCAGGATCGGTACCACGAACCGCTCGTAGGACATCGTCACAAGCGCGCAAGGCACCCCGGCCGCCCCCAGGCGCTCCAACAGGTCCCGCGCCCCCGGCCGCCAGGGCACCTCGTGCTGGACCCGGGCCACCACGCCGTCGAGCAGCCGCTCCACGATCTCTTCGGGGGTCAGGTCGATCCCCATGTGCCGGCGGATGAACCGTCCGGAGGTGATCAGGTCGTTGCCCACCAGCTCCAGCGCGAGCTCGCGGCTCCACGTGCCGCCGTACTCCGAGGCGAGCGCGAACTCCGTCTCGATCCAGTACGGCTCGGTGTCCACGAGGGTGCCGTCCATGTCCCACAGCACCGCCGCGGGGGTTGTCGTTTGGTCACCAACCACAGATAAGACGCCTCTCAATTGCCGTTGGTGACCAAACGGCAGGCCTCACGCCAGCCAGCAGGACTCAGTCCTCCGGGTCGTAGCCCAGGTTGGCAGACAGCCACCGCTCGGCCTCGACGAGGGTCCAGCCCTTGCGCTCGGCGTAGTCGGCGACCTGGTCGCGGCCCAACCGGCCCACGACGAAGTACTGCGACTGCGGGTGCGAGAAGTACCAGCCCGACACTGCGGCGCCGGGCCACATCGCCATCGACTCAGTCAGCTCGATGCCGGTGGCGGCTTGCACGTCCAGCAGCCGCCACAAGGTCTCCTTCTCCGTGTGCTCGGGGCAGGCCGGGTAGCCGGGTGCGGGACGGATGCCGCGGTACTTCTCCGCGATCAGGTCCTCGTTGGGGAGGGTCTCCCCCGAGTCGTAGCCCCAGAACTCGGTGCGCACTCGCTGGTGCAGCCGCTCGGCGAACGCCTCGGCCAGCCGGTCGGCGAGCGCCTCGAGCAGGATCGCGGAGTAGTCGTCGAGGTCGGCCTTGAACTTCATGATCCGTTCGTGGGTGCCCAGACCGGCGGTGACCGCGAACGCGCCGACGTGGTCGGCGAGACCGGTCTCCTTGGGGGCCACGAAGTCGCTCAGCGCGCGGTTCGGCACGCCCTCGCGGTGCTCCCCCTGCTGACGGAGCGCGTGCAGGGTCTCCAGGACCTCCGAGCGCGCGTCGTCGGCGTAGACTTCGATGGAGTCGCCGACGGCGTTGGCCGGGAACAGGCCGAACACCGCGTTGGCGGTGAGCCACTTCTCCTCCACGACCCGGTCCAGCATCTCCTGAGCGTCGTCGTAGAGCTTGCGGGCGGTCTCGCCGGTCTGCGGGTTGTTGAGGATGTCGGGGAACTTGCCCTTCATCTCCCAGGCGTTGAAGAACGGCTGCCAGTCGATGTACTCGCGGAGCTCGCCGATGTCGTAGTCGGTCAGCACATGGATGCCGGGCTCCGCGGGAAGCGGCGGGACATAGCCGTCCCACTCCACCGGTGTCCGGTTCGCCCGCGCCGCCTCGATGTCCAGCAGCGGTCGGTCGTGCTTGGTGGCGTGCCGGGTACGGAGCGCGTCGTAGTCCTCTTGGACCGAGGCGAGCAGCTTGTCCCGCTGGCGGTCGTCGAGCAGCGCGGCCGCGGTCGGCACCGACCGGGAGGCGTCCTTGACCCAGACCACCGGGCCGTCGTACTTCTTGTCGACCTTCACCGCGGTGTGCGCGCGCGACGTGGTCGCGCCACCGATCAGCAGTGGGATCTGCAGACCCTGGCGCTGCATCTCGGAGGCGAAGTTGACCATCTCGTCGAGCGAAGGCGTGATCAGGCCGGACAGCCCAATGATGTCGGCGTCGTGCTCGGCTGCCGCGTCCAGGATCTTCTGCGCAGGCACCATCACCCCGAGGTCGATGACCTCGTAGTTGTTGCACTGCAGGACGACGCCGACGATGTTCTTGCCGATGTCGTGTACGTCGCCCTTCACGGTCGCCATCACGATGGTGCCGTTGGTGTCCTTCGCGGTCGCCAGCTCGGGGTTGTCGAGCTTCTCCTGCTCGATGAACGGGATCAGGTAGGCCACGGCCTTCTTCATCACCCGGGCGCTCTTGACCACCTGGGGCAGGAACATCTTGCCGGAGCCGAACAGGTCACCGACGACGTTCATGCCGTCCATCAGCGGGCCCTCGATGACCTCGATCGGCCGGCCGCCGCGCGCGGCGATCTCGACCCGCAGCTCCTCGGTGTCGGACTCGGCGTAGGTGTCGATGCCCTTGACCAGGGCATGGGTGATCCGCTCGCCGACCGGCAGGGCGCGCCATTCCGCCTCGGTCGCCTCGACGACCTCACCGGCCTTGTTGTGCGCCTCCGCGATCTCGAGCAGCCGCTCGGCGGCATCCGGCCGACGGTTGAGTACGACGTCCTCGATGCGTTCGCGCAGCTCCGGCTCGACCTGGTCGTAAACCACGAGCGCGCCTGCGTTGACGATGCCCATGTCGAGACCGGCGTCGATCGCGTGGTAGAGGAACACCGCGTGGATCGCCTCGCGGACCGGGTTGTTGCCGCGGAACGAGAAGCTCACGTTGGAGATGCCGCCGGACACCTTGGCGCCCGGGAGGTTCTCCTTGATCCAGCGGGTGGCCTCGATGAAGTCGCGGCCGTACGACGCGTGCTCCTCGATGCCGGTCGCGACCGCGAACACGTTGGGGTCGAAGATGATGTCCTCGGCCGGGAAGCCGACCTCGTCGACGAGGATCCGGTAGGCCCGCTCGCAGATCGCCTTCCGGCGCTCCAGGTTGTCGGCCTGGCCGTCCTCGTCGAACGCCATCACGACCGCGGCCGCGCCGTACTTCTTGACCAGGCGGGCCTGCTGGCGGAACTTGTCCTCGCCCTCCTTCATGGAGATCGAGTTGACGATCGGCTTGCCCTGGATGTTCTTCAGGCCGGCCTCGATGACCTCCCACTTGGAGGAGTCGACCATCACCGGCACCCGGCTGATGTCGGGCTCGCTCGCGATCAGCTTGGTGAAGCGGTCCATGGCCGCGACCCCGTCGATCATCCCCTCGTCCATGTTGACGTCGATGACCTGCGCGCCGTTCTCCACCTGCTGCGCGGCCACGCTCAGCCCGGTGTCGTAGTCGCCGGCCTTGATCAGGTTGCGGAACTTGGCCGACCCGGTGATGTTGGTCCGCTCGCCGACGTTCACGAAGAGGCTGGCCGCGTCGATCGTGAATGGCTCGAGCCCGGACAGCCGCATGGCGGACGGGATCTCGGGGATCTCCCGGCGCGCCTGGCCGTCGACGGCCTGCGCGATCGCGGCGATGTGCTCGGGCGTGGTGCCGCAGCACCCGCCGACCAGGTTCACGAAGCCGCTGCCGGCGAACTCGCCGAGGATCGTGGCGGTCTCCTCGGGCGCCTCTTCGTACTCACCGAACGCGTTGGGCAGGCCCGCGTTGGGGTACGCCGAGACCCAGGTGTCGGCTACCCGGGACAGCTCGGCGAGGTAGGGCCGCATCTCCTTGGCTCCGAGGGCGCAGTTGAGGCCGACCGCGAGCGGCCGGGCGTGCCGCACGGAGTCCCAGAAGGCCTCGGTGACCTGGCCCGACAGGGTGCGGCCGGATGCGTCGGTGATGGTGCCCGAGATGATCACCGGCCAGCGCCGGCCCTCCTCCTCGAACAGCGTCTCGACCGCGAAGATCGCGGCCTTGGCGTTGAGGGTGTCGAAGATCGTCTCGATGACGATCAGGTCGGCGCCACCCTCGACCAGGCCTCGGGCGGAGGTGAGGTAGGCGGCCACCAGCTCGTCGTAGGAGACGTTGCGGGTGGCCGGGTCGTTGACGTCCGGGCTGATCGAGGCGGTACGGGTCGTGGGACCGAGGGCTCCGGCAACGAAGCGCGGCCGGTCCGGCGTGCTCGCGGTGACGGCGTCGACCTCTCGGCGCGCCAGCCGCGCCGCCTCGTAGTTGAGCTCGTGGGCCAGCTCGGCCATGCCGTAGTCGGAGAGGGAGACCGCGTTCGCGTTGAACGTGTTGGTCTCGATGATGTCCGCGCCGGACTCGAGGTACTCGCGGTGGATCGCCGCGATGATCTCGGGCTGGGTCAGCGTCAGCAGGTCGTTGTTGCCGACCAAATCGCTGGGCCAGTCCTTGAACCGCTCGCCGCGGTAGCCGGACTCGTCCGGGCGGTCCCGCTGGATCGCCGTACCCATCGCGCCGTCGAGCACCATGATGCGGGTGGCCAGCAGCTCGTTCAGCTGCTCGGTCGCATCGGGGCGCAGGTGGCGTTCAGGTGAGGCGGTCAACGGGACTCCTCTCGGGAGCTCTGGCCGGGGAGGGGCCAGGGACTGTCAGCCTAGAAAGCGTGTCCACTTCGTGGACGAGTTTCCCAAATGTTGACACCGACGGGCAGCGACAGAGAAATCCCCGCGCGACGGGAGCGCTGGATAGGCTTCGGGCGTGATCGAGATCGAGGAGGCTCCGGACCTGGTCGATCCCGTGGTGATCGCGGCCTTCGAGGGCTGGAACGACGCCGCCGACGCCGCCTCCGGGGTCGTCGACCACCTCATGGACGTGTGGCAGTCGCGGCTGGTCGGCGCCATCGACCCGGAGGACTTCTACGACTTCCAGGTCAACCGCCCGATCGTCGGCACCGACTCGACCGGGTTCCGGCGGATCACCTGGCCCAGCACCCAGATCTCCGTCGCGTCACCCCCGGACCTCGACCGCGACGTGATCCTGATCCGCGGCATCGAGCCCAACATGCGCTGGCGGCAGTTCTGCGCCGAGCTGCTCGCCGCCTGCGACGAGCTCGGGGGCGCCCTGGTGGTGACCCTGGGTGCGCTGCTCGCCGACACACCGCACACCCGGCCGATCCCGGTCACGGGTACGGCATCCGAGCCCGAGCTGGTGGACCGACTCAAGCTGGAGCAGTCGACGTACGAAGGCCCCACCGGCATCGTCGGGGTCTTCCAGGACGCCTGCGTGAAGCTGGACGTGCCGGCGGTGAGCTACTGGGCGGCGGTCCCCCACTACGTCGCACAGCCGCCGTGCCCCAAGGCGACGCTCGCCCTGATCGGTCAGCTGGAGGACCTGCTCGAGGTCAGCATCCCGCTGGGCGACCTGCCTGAGGACGCCCGCGCCTGGGAGCGCGGGGTCGACGAGCTGGCCGAGGAGGACGAGGACATCGCCGACTACGTGCGTGCCCTCGAGGAGACGCGGGACACGACCGACCTGCCCGAGGCCTCCGGTGAGGCGATCGCACGCGAGTTCGAGCGCTACCTCAAACGGCGGGGCCCGAGCGACGACGCCGGCACGTAGGCCTCAGCCGCCGCTCAGCGGCCCCGAGAGGATCCACTGGATGCCGAACGGGTCCCGGACCCGCCCCGCGCGCTTGCCGTAGAACTGGTCCTCGAGCGGGAAGACCACCTCCGCGCCAGCTGCCAGGAAGGCAGCCCAGACCGCGTCCGGGGTGTCGGTGAGTACGTCGAGGATGACGCCCTCGGTCGCGGGGTCGTGGGTGTCGGCGTCCTTGATCGTGAGGTCGGTGCCGCAGCGCCCGGAACTCCGCGAAATGGACGTGTCCGTCCATCTCGGAACGCTCCCCGAGCTCCGCGCCGAGCACCCGCTCGTAGAACGCGAGCGCCCGGTCGGCGGAGTCCACCACGAGCTTCACTCTGATCTGCTGGTCCATACATTCAGCGTGCCGCAGGGTCGCCGGACGGGCTTGAACGAATGGGACCTACAGCGGGTCCCAGAACCCGCACCGGTGATCGGCCGCGAACGGCGTGCGCCCGATCGAGTCCGAGTCCAGGCCCAGCACGGGCGCAGATCCGGGGTGCAGCCTCGCCCACCTCGGCAGGCCCGCGCGGTTCGGGTCGCCCCGGTGCGCGAACGCCGTCCAGTAGCCGATCATCGCCCGGCTGAGCCGGCGCTGTGGCGCCGTCATGTCAGCAAGGTCGGGATACTGACTGAACGGGATCGCGGTGTCCCAGAGGAACGGCAGGTCCCAGCCGTGGTAGGCGCCGTACGACACCTCGCCTTGGAACTGCTCCGAGTCCTCCAGGAGCTCGTAGGCGTAGACGGGCGCGTGCCGGGCCGCGGTCCGCGCGGTCTCGAGCAGCGGGCAGCTGCCGATCCCGCCACCCCAGTCGGTGAGCACCGTCGCCAGGGCCACCGGGGGGGTGGCGAATTCGCTGACGGGATACTCCCTGAGCACCCGGGGAGCGTCGGCTCCGAACGCGGTGCGAACCTCGGTCTCGAATTCCTCCACAGTCAGGGCCGGCAGGCGTCCCAGGACGATCCCCCGCATCTCGTCGTGGGTGCTGCCGAGGAGCAGCGGGATGCCGGCCGCGGATCCGCGGCGAATGGCATCGATCGGCTGCCGCGGGAGGTACGGCGTGCCCGCGACCGGGCCCCAGGGGTCCGCACGACGCACGGCGGATACCGGCAATCTGGGCCCGCCGAGCTTCAACACCAGGTCGGACAGCGGCTTCGCGCGCAGGCACTCGGCGACCTGGCTTGCGCCGCCGACGTCCGCACAGCCCAGGGTGCGGATCGCCTCGGCCCCCTTGTGGTCGGCGTCCGCCTTGTCCATCACCGGGTTGGCACAGGCACCGCTCTGCACGATCGCCTGCTCGAACAGCCGGCGCGAGCCGGGCGAGGCGAGGTGCGTGCAGACGCTGCGGGCGCCCGCTGACTGCCCCGCCAGCGTCACCCTGCGCGGGTCGCCACCGAACGCTGCGGCGTTGCGGCGCACCCAGCGCAGCGCCTCGGCCTGGTCGAGCAGACCGTAGTTGCCGGAGGTCGTGCCCTCCGCGTCGAAGGCGCCGGCGGAAAGGAAGCCCAGTGCGCCGAGCCGGTAGTTGACGGTCACCACGACCACGTCTCCCCCGCTGGCCAGGCGCGCGCCGTCGAACTCCGCAGCCCCGCCGGATGCCAGGTTCCCACCGTGCAGCCACACCACCACGGGCAGCCGGCCGTCGTGCCTAGGGCGGGCCGGCGCGACGACGTCGACGTAGAGACAGTCCTCCTCGCCCACGGGGATCGGGTCGAAGATCTCGTCGTAGCCGACCTGCGGGCAGGAGGTGGTCGGCGCGGTCGCGTCCCGCACACCTGGCCACGGTCGTGGCGGCCTCGGCGCGGTCCACCTCCGATCACCCGTTGGCGGGGCGGCGTATGGCACGCCGGAGAAGCGCACGACGTCGTCGTCGGCGACCCCCCGCACGTAGCCCGCGTCGGTGCGCACCACCGTCGGGTCGGGGTCGGGTGGGGCCGACGTGGCCGCAGGTACAACGGTCAGGGTGGCCGTGACCACGGCGGTCAGGGTGGCGAGACGACGCAACATCGGAGCTCCTCGGGAGGTGGGCTGGCTCAGCCCACGGTGCCGAAGCTCCGACCCACCTGCGTCCGCCCCGCGACGTAACCCGGCGTACGCAGGTCGGCGTACGCCGGTCTTCTACAGCGCCAGCCCGAGAGCTGCGTCGACGACGGCGAGCATCGTCACAGCGGCATCGGGGTCGCTGGTGTCGGCCAGTCCTTCGGTGCCCAGCGTCGCGGCGACCCAGCGGTCGACCGCCGCGGTAGCGCGCGGGGCGTCGAGGTCGTCGGCGAGGTAGGCCAGCACTTCCTCGGCCACTGGGCCGGCGGGTGCCCCTGCACCGAGTGCGACGGCCTTGCGCCATCGAGCGACGTCGTCGACGGCGTCCCAGAGCTCGGCGTCGCTCCACTCCCAGTCGCTGCGGTAGTGGTGACGGAGCAGGGCGAGGCGGATCGCGACCGGGTCGACGTCGCTGTGGCGCAGGGCCGAGACGAACACCAGGTTGCCGAGCGACTTCGACATCTTCTCGCCGTTGTAGCCGACCATGCCCGCGTGTACGTAGGTGCGGGCGAACGGGACACCCGGGTCGGCGACCTGCGCGTGACCTGCGCCCATCTCGTGGTGCGGGAACACGAGGTCCTTGCCCCCGCCCTGGACGTCGAACGTCGGGCCGAGGTAGTGCTGGGCGATCGCGGTGCACTCGATGTGCCAGCCTGGCCGGCCGGGCCCGAACGGGCTGGGCCAGGAGGGCTCGCCCTCACGCTCGCCGCGCCAGATCACGCAGTCGAGCGGGTCCTTCTTGCCCGGGCGGTCGGGGTCGCCGCCGCGCTCGCCGAAGAGCCGGAGCATGGTCTCGCGGTCGTAGCCCGACTCCTGGCCGAACGCGGGGTCCGCGGTCACCGAGAAGTAGAGGTCATCGTCGACGCGATAGACCGACCCGGTGCCCTGCAGCCGCTCGATCAGCTCGACGACCTGCGGGATCGACTCAACGGCGCCGATGAAGTGGGTCGGTGACAGCACCCTCAGGGCCTGCATGTCCTCGCGGAAGAGCTCGGTCTCCCGCTCCGCGAGCTCGACCCAGTCGACCTTGACCTTGGCGGCGCGCTCCAGCAGCGGGTCGTCGATGTCGGTGACGTTCTGGACGTAGGTCACCGCGTGGCCGGCGTTGCGCCAGGCGCGGATGAGCAGGTCGAACCCGACGTACGTCGCGGCGTGGCCGAGATGCGTGGCGTCGTACGGCGTGATCCCGCAGGCGTAGAGGCGTGCCGGCCCCTCGGGCTCGATCACGACCTTCTGTCCGGTCGGCGTGTCGTGCACAGCGACCGGTGGCCCCGTCACGGGCAGGGAAGGGATCTCCGGACAGGACCAGGCGCGCATGGATGGAAGCCTAGACGGCGGCTGGGCTCAGAACGGTGGCCAGGGGATGGCCGGCCAGTCACCACGCGGCGTGGGCAGCACACCGCGGTCGAGCAGTCGACGGCAGCGCCGGTCGAGGGCGTCGATCTCAAGGTCGGTCAAGGCACCGGCGAGCGAGTCCCCCAGCCGACCGGCCAGGGCTTTGCGCACCCGCTGCACGCCCGCCACCTCGTCGTCGGTGAGCGGCTCACCGTGCCAGCCCCAGAGCACGGTGCGCAGCTTCGGCTCGTGGTGGAGCGTGACGCCGTGGTCGACGCCGTAGCGGTGGCCACCGGGCATCTCGAGCACGTGGCCGCCCTTCCGGTCGGCGTTGTTGACCAGCACGTCGTAGACCGCCATTCGGCGCAGCGCGGGGGTGTCCTCGTGGATCAGGGTGATTTCGCGGTCGTGCTGGTCCACTCCGTCGAAGACCGCCAGCCAGCCGGGTCGGGTCTCGCCGGCGCTGACCAGGGTGACGGCCTCCTGCTCGGGGTCCGGCTCCCGCCAGCGCTGCAGCATCCCCTCGCCGTGCGGGCCTTCGCCGATCCAGGTCTCCGGCACGACGTCCCAGCCGATCGTCTCGGAGACGGCGTACGCCGACACCTCGCGGTCGGCGAGAGTGCCGGTCGGGAAGTCCCAGAGTGGCCGCTCACCGGCAACGGGCTTGTAGACGACCTTGGTGCCGGCGATCTCGCCGAGGAACGTCGCGTTGGAGGCCGGCATGATCCGGCCGTGCAGCACCAGCTCGCCCGCGAGCGGTGAACGGGCGTCGTGTGTGGTCACGGGTCGCGGCGACGGAATCCGTTGGCTCGGACACAGAGGTGGCCGTCGGGGTCGATCGGGTTGCCGCAGAACGGGCAGCTCGGCCGCCCGGCGGTCAGCACCTGCTCGGCGCGCTTGACGAACGCGCGGGCGTGACCGGCGTTGATCCGGACCAGGAAGACCTCGTCCGGCTCCGGCTCCTCGAAGTCCTGGTCGACCTGGTCGGGGGTGACCACGGCCGCCTCCGTGAACGGGAACACCTCGATGACGACCCGCTCGTCGTCGGGATCCCACGAAAGCGTCATCGTCCCGGCGCGGAACTCCTCCTCGATCGGCTGCTCGAGCGGCTCGGTGTCGTCGAGGGCCATGGGGGCGACGGCCGGGACCAGCGCACTCGAGGTGTCGGTGGACATGATCTCGTCGAGCAGCTGGTCGATGCGCTCCGCCAAGGCCTCCACCTGCTGCTTCTCAAGCGCAACACTGACCAGTCGGCTGCCCTCTCGGGCCTGCAGGAAGAAGGTGCGTCCTCCGGGCTCTCCAACGGTGCCGGTGACGAAGCGCTCCGGCGGGTCGAAGCCGTGCACGATGGGCATGTATTCCACCCTAGACGGCCGTCGAAGGGCCTCCGCCGCCACCGACGGTGGCGTCCTCGGCGGTGCGCTTGCGACGGGTGCGCTTCCGCGCCGGCGGCACCAGCCAGGCGAGGTCGCCGGCGTGGGTGTTGGTGGCCAGCACGTAGGGCCGGGTCCCCGTGTAGCGGACGATGGAGACCGACGCGGGGTCGACGTTGATCCTCTGGAACAGGTCCAGGTGCATGCCCAGCGCGTCGGCCAGCACCGACTTGATGATGTCGCCGTGGCTGACCGCCACCCACACCGCTCCGGCGCCGTGCTCCGCCTCGACGGCGGCGTCGCGCCGGCGTACTGCCTCGACCGCGCGTGCCTGCATCGCGGTCATCGACTCACCGCCGGGGAACGTCGCCGCGGAGGGCTGGGTCTGCACGGTGCGCCAGAGCGGTTCCTTGGCGAGGTCCTTGATCGCCCGCCCCTGCCACTCGCCGTAGTCGCACTCGGTGAGCCCGCGTTCTCTCGAGACCCTGATCCGGGACTGCTGGGCCTTCCCGATCGCCGCGGCGGTGTCGCGGCACCGCTCCAGCGGGCTGCTCACCAGCGCAGCGAGCGGCAGTACGGCGATCCGCTCGGCCACCCGCGCGGCCTGCTCGGTGCCGGTCGGGTCCAGGCGCACGCCCGGGGTCCGGCCCGCCAGCAGACCGGTGGCGTTCGCTTCGGTCCTGCCGTGCCGCACGAGGATGACGGTTGCCATGGCGGGGAGCCTAACGAGCACTACCGTGGCTCCCGTGATCGTCGACAACGCGCTGTACAGCAAGGGGGTCCGCGTCCCGCTCGAATGCGACGTCGCCGACCTGGCCGCGGTGCGCGGGCGTTGTGGCCCGGGAGACTTCGTCTGGATCGGGCTGTTCGAGCCGAACGAGGCCGAGCTCGCCGAGGTGGCCGATGTCTTCGACCTCCACCCGCTGGCAGTGGAGGACGCGGTGACGGCCCACCAGCGACCCAAGCTGGAGCGCTACGACCAGTGCCTGTTCCTGGTGCTGAAGACGCTCTGGTACGTCGACGAGGACGACGCCGTGGAGACCGGCGAGATCAACATGTTCGTGGGTGCGGACTTCGTCGTCACGGTGCGTCACGGCCAGGGCGGCGGGCTGCACGAGGCCCGCCTGGCGCTGGAGGAGCGCGAGAAAGTGCTCGCCCACGGCCCCTCGGCGGTCGTCTACGCCGTATGTGACCAGGTGGTCGACATCTACGACCAGGTCGCCGACGAGCTGACCCAGGACGTCGACGAGGTGGAGTCCTCGGTCTTCAGCGACGAGCGCACGAACGACTCCACGCGGATCTACATCCTCAAGCGCGAGCTCGCGGAGGTTCGCCGGGCGGTGATGCCGCTGCGCGACCCGATGAACCGGTTCAGCGCGGGCGTCGTGGACGGCATCCACACCGACTCCGGGCCGTACTTCCGCGACGTGGGCGACCACCTGTCCCGGATCGCCGACACCGTGGACACCCTCGACTCGCTGCTGTCAGCCGCGTTCGAGGCGCATCTCGCGCAGATCAGCATTCGCCAGAACGACGACATGCGGAAGATCTCCGCCGGCGTGGCCCTCTTCGTCGCCCCGACCCTGGTGGGGTCGATCTACGGCATGAACTTCGACCACATGCCGGAGCTCGGCTGGGGAGTGGGCTACCCGGCCGCGCTGCTGCTGATGGTGAGCATCGTGGTTCTGCTGTTCGTGGTGTTCAAGCGGTCTGGCTGGCTGTAGCGGCTTGCCGTTTGGTCACCAACCGCAAGAAATCGGGGTCGAAATCTGTCGTTGGTGACCAAACGGCAGGTCCGAACGCCCTATCAGGCCGACAGCACCCCGGCGCTGAGCAGCACCAACGTGGCGGCGCCAAGCGCGACGCGGTAGATCACGAACGGCGTGTAAGAGTGCGTGCTGATGTAGCGCAGCAGCCACGCGATCGCGGCGTACCCGACCACGAACGCGACCACGGTCGCCACGATCGTCGGGCCCCATCCGTAGATGTTGTCGCCGTCGGGGATCTCCTTGAGCTCGAACAGCCCGGCCCCGACGACTGCCGGGATCGCGAGCAGGAACGCGTAGCGGGTCGCCGCCTCGCGCTCGTAGCCGAGCACCCGGCCCATCGACAGCGTGGCGCCGGACCGGGACACCCCGGGGATCAGCGCTAGTGCCTGGGCCGCACCCATCATCGCGGAGTCCCGCAGGGTGATCTGCTTGATGCCCTTGTCGTTGCCGCCGATCCGGTCGGCGAGGCCGAGGACCAGCCCACCCACGATCAGGGTGGTGCCGATGATCCACAGGTTGCGGAAGTCCTGCTCGATGATGTCCTTGAGCAGGATGCCGAGCACCACGATCGGCAGCGAGCCGACGATGATGAACCAGCCCATCCGCGCGTCGAAGTGGCCGCGATACTCCGGCTTGAACAGCGACTTGAGCCAGGTCGAGGCGATCCGCCAGATGTCGTGGCGGAAGTAGATGAGTACGGCGAGCTCGGTGCCGATCTGGATCACGGCGGTGAACGCGGCGCCGGGATCGCCCCAGCCGAACAGCTCAGGGAAGATCCGCAGGTGCGCACTGCTGGAGATCGGCAGGAACTCCGTCAGCCCCTGAAGCGTGCCGAGCACGACGGCCTGGAGGAGGTCCCACACGGGCCACGATCCTAGGGGTGAACCAGCGAGCCTCGGCGCGGGGGGCGCGGCACGGCGGCTAGGTTTTCGCCCATGCAGCAGCGGTCCGTCGGCAGCACCGGTCTGAAGATCTCCCGACTCGCCCTCGGACTGATGACGTGGGGCAGCGTCACCGACGAGCACGAGGCCCAAGAGCAGCTGGGCGCCTTCCTGGACGTCGGCGGCACGTTCCTGGACACGGCTCACGTCTACGGTGGGGGCGCGAGTGAAGAGCTGCTCGGCCGCCTGCTGTCCGGAGGCTTTCAGCGCGAGGACCTCGTGATCGCCACCAAAGCCGGCTTCAGCGCCCGACGCGGGAGCCCCTCGTACGACGCCTCGCGAGGCGCGCTGCTTCCGGCCCTGGACCTCTCCCTGCGCCGTCTCGGCGTCGACCACGTCGACCTGTGGCAGGTGCACGTGTGGGACGACGCGACCCCTTTGGACGAGACGCTCGCGGCGCTGGACACTGCGGTGGCATCGGGCCGCGCGTCGTACGTCGGCATCTCCAACTACACCGGCTGGCAGACCGCGCAGGCCGCCACCTGGCAGCGCGCCGTCCCCGGCCGCGCTCCGCTCGCCAGCACACAGATGGAGTACTCCCTCCTCAACCGTGCGGTCGAGGAGGAGGTCCTGCCCGCCGCTGACGCACTCGGTCTCGGCGTGCTCCCCTACTCCCCCCTCGCCAAGGGCGTCCTCACCGGCAAGTACCGCACGGGCATCCCCTCCGACTCCCGGGGCGCGGCCGATCACTCGCGCGTCGAGGCCTATCTCGGTGACCGCCCCGGCAGGGTCGTCGACGCAGTGGCCCGGGCGGCCGACGGCCTGGGCTGGACGCCCCTCGAGGTGGCCCTGGTCTGGGTGCGCGACCGACCGGGGGTCACGGCGCCGATCGTCGGGGCCCGCACCGCCGCCCAGTTGCGCGAAGCCCTGGACATCGACGACAAGACGCTGCCCGAGGAGCTGGTTCAGGCACTCGACGACGTCTCGGACGACGGATGAGCCGCGCCCTACGCCGGCCGCCCGCGCGGGGCGTTGAGTGGGAGTTCGCGAGCGTGACGTTCTCGCGGGAGTTCCCACGCAACGTCGTCACCAAGCTGCTCGTGGAGCGCGCAGAGTACGGCGGTTGGGAGCTCGACCGGGTCCGGATCGGCCCCGATGGTGTCCGCCGGGTGGTGCTTCGCCGCAAGATCATCCGCGCGGTCCGCACCGCCTGACGGGCCGGAGGCACCGACTAGGGTCGGCGGCGTGGACGGCTGGCACCCTCGCTACTTCAACCCCCGGAAGCTGCCCTTCAACTGGGCCGGTGGCGACCACGAGTGGACCATCACCGAGCGGACGGCGCGCGACCGCCACCGCAACGGCGAGGACCTGGCCGTGGGATACGAGTCGGACGCCGAGGTGGGGCACACGATGGTGCGCCCGCTTCCTCAGAGCGTGACCTCGATCGAGCACCGGGACCCCGTCTCCGGACGCCTGCTCCACGCCTCCGTGGCCGAAGGTCGCCTGGTCCGGCTCGCGGTCAGCGCGCCCGGCGGCCCGCTGGTCGCCCGCAACCATCACCCCCTGGTCCGGTTCGGCCGGCACGGCCACACGCAGAAGCGGGTGCCGCCCGTGGCGGTCGACTGGGCCCGCGAGACCGGGTTCACCGACCCGGCCTTCTACGCGTCCGGTGACCCACTGCCTACCCTTCCCGACCTGACCGGCTGGGACGTCGCGGATGCCGTGGCCGAGCTGTGCGCGGCGCTGCCGGGAGCAGCCGACGACCTGGCCGGTCTGCCCTGGCGCGCGTACGCCGACGACGCGCCCGAACGGGCCGCCTCGATCCTCGAGCGGCTGGGCGCCGCCGCCCGGCTCGCGGAGATCTTCGTTCCCGACAGCCCGCCCGCCCCGACCGGGCGCCGTTGGTTCGGGCGCCGGTCCGCTGCGGGCGCCGACGTCGACCAGGATCAGCCCTGGAGCATCGGTGCGGCCGGACTGGACGCGCTCCTGGCTGCGACGGGACGCCGCTTCGGCAAGCACCCCGACGACCGGTCGAGGATCCTCACCGCGCCGGTCGCCGACGGCGAAGTGACCCTTGCCGTCACCGTCGAGACCCGCCCGGGTCAGCAGATGGCGGTCACTGGGCTGATCGTCTACCTGCCGGGCACCTCGACGACCTGGTCCGCGAGACCGGAGGACGGCCGGGGGCCGGAGTTCACCGACGACGTCCAGCTCCGAACCGCGCTCGATCTCGGACTGGTGGTCTTCGACGCCTACGCCGAGGAGTTCGCCCGCCCCGTCGAGCGACGCCTGGAGCCGGTGGACCTGCCGGCGCCGTACTGACCTGGAGCGGTTCGAAGGCTCGCGTCAGACCTCGTCGAGGAACCGGTCGAACACCCGGGCCCCGAACTCCAGGGCATCCACCGGCACTCGCTCGTCGATGCCGTGGAACAGCGCGGTGAAGTCGAGGTCCTCTGGCAGTCGCAGCGGGGCGAAGCCGTAGGACCGCATGCCCAGCTTGATGAAATGCTTCGCGTCGGTCCCGCCGCTCATCAGGTACGGCGCCACCAGGGCGTCCTCGTCCTCGGCCAGGATGGACCGGCCCATCGCCGCGACCAGGTCGCCGTCGTACGGCATCTCCCAGGGCGGCTGGTTGGACACGTAGTCGAGGTCGATGTGCTCGCCGCACAGCTCGGCCAGGGTTGCGAAGAACTCGTCCTCGTAGCCGGGGAGGAATCGTCCGTCAACGTGGGCGGTCGCCTCGGTGGGCACGACGTTCACCTTGTAGCCCGCGTTCAGCATGGTCGGGTTCGTGGTGTTGCGGATCACCGCGCCCAGCATCCGGGTGGCGGTGCCGAACTCCTCCACCAGCGCCTCGGCGTTGTCCGGCGTGGCCTCGGTGCCGGCGAGCTCGGCGACCGCCGCCAGCAGCGTCTGCATGGTCGGCGTGAGCCGGACCGGCCACTCGTGCGCCCCGATCCTCGCAACCGCCGTGGCGAGCTCGGTGACGGCGTTGTCGCGGTTGATCATGGACCCGTGCCCGGCCCGGCCGCGGGCGGTGAGCCGCATCCAGGCCATCCCCTTCTCGGCGGCCTCGATCAGGTACATCCGTCGCCCGCGGACAGTGGTGCTGAATCCGCCCACCTCGCCCACGGCCTCGGTGCAACCCTCGAACTCGTCGGGGTGGTCGCGGATCAGCACCTCGGCGCCCTTGTGGCCGCCGGCCTCCTCGTCGGCGGTGAAGCACAGCACGATCGGGCGCTCGGGCGGGCGTTCCGCGCGCTGCCGGGCCCGGACGATCGACAGCAGCATGGCGTCGAAGTCCTTCATGTCGACCGCTCCCCTGCCCCACAGGTAACCGTCGCGGATCTCGCCGCTGAACGGGTCGACCTGCCAGTCCTCCGCGGCCGCCGGCACCACGTCGAGATGGCCGTGCAGCAGGAGCCCGGGACGGTCGCCCGGGGCGCCACCCCATGGGGCCATGACCGACGCGCGGCCCGGTTCGGACTCGTAGATACGGGACTCGATCCCGACCTCGTCGAGGAGCCCGGCGACGTACTCGGCCGCCTTCCGCTCCCCCGGTCCGTCCTGGTCGCCGTAGTTCGTGGTGTCCATCCGGATCAGCTCGCGGCACACCTCCACGACCTCTGCTGCGGGGTCGTACGTCGGGCCCAGAACGTCGTCGTCCATGGGGCCATAGTGGCACCCTGATGGGCCTCGCCCCGATGCGGGGAAGCGCCCCTCGTTTTGCTAAGGTTCCTGCGCACTCGTCCGGGTGGCGGAATTGGCAGACGCGCTAGCTTGAGGTGCTAGTGCCCGTATTAGGGCGTGGGGGTTCAAGTCCCCCCTCGGACACCACTTTGTGGGCATTTCACCCTCGACGCCTATGGTGAGGGATGGCCGGTGATCGGCGAACCTGGCGGCGCGTGTTGCTGCTCGGCGTCCCGGCGCTCTACGTCGTCCTCGGAATCCTCCACCCGATGGAGAACCCGGAGCTGGGGGACGACACCGACCTGTTCGTCAGCCTGCACGTTGCGCAGCTCCTGCTGATCATGGGTCTGGCCTTCGTGCTCTGGCTGCTCGTTGAGGATCTGGACAGCCGGGCCGCCACGGTCGCCCGGGTCCTGATCATCCCGTTCGTGGTGGTCTACACGGCGCTCGACGCGATCCTGGGGATCGCCTGGGGCATCGCCGCGGAGACGGCGAACGACCTGCCGGTTGCGTCGCAGGAAGGGGCGGGTCGGCTCATCCACGAGCTGATCGCCGGCGATCCTGACCCACGAGGCCTCGCGCTCTATTGGGGAGCCGGACTGCTCTGGCTGGCAGTGGCCGTCGCGGTCGTGACGGCGCTCAAAGACACCGCGCCCCTCGGCGCCCTCGTCTGCCTGTCCCTTGGCGCGGCGGTGTTCGCACTCGGCCACGCCAAGCCGATGGGTCCGATCGGGATGGGGCTGTTCCTCATCGGCATTGCGTGGCTCGAGTTCCGACCGCGTCCGGCCACGGCGGAGCCCCAACCAGCTGGCCAGGTCATCAGGCGGCCCGGCGGCCCTTCTTGAGCGCGGCGGCGGTGTCGACGGCGCGGCGGGCCTGGTAGCGGGCCGCCTCCAGGGCGACCTCGTCCGGAGGGCCGCCGGCGGACGCATGCGAGGTCCCGTAGGGGTTGCCGGTCTGGAACTGGATGGGGTCGGTGTAGCCGGGCGGCACGATGATCCCGCCCCAGTGATGGAACACGTGACCCAGCGCGAGGAGGGTCGCCTCGTGGCCGCCGTGGGCCGTAGAGGCGGCGGTGAAGGCGGTGTACACCTTGTCGGCGAGCTTGCCCTGCTGCCACAGGGGTCCGGTGGTCTCGATGAACGTCTTGAGCTGGCTGGCCGGAGTGCCGAAACGAGTGGGTGTTCCGAAGAGCACCACGTCCGCCCACTCCAGGTCGTCCAGGGTGGCCTCGGCGAAGTCGGCGGTCGCTCGAACGTGCTCGTCCCAAGCAGGGTTGGCATCGATCGCCTGCTGCGGCGCGAGCTCCGCCACCTTGCGCAGGCGCACGTCGGCGCCGGCCTTCTCGGCGCCCTCGGCTGCGGCGCGAGCCAGGTCGTGCACCGTGCCCGTCGCGCTGTAGTAGATGATCGCGGCGTTCACTGCTTCCATGAGTTCGTCCTTCCCTTTCGTGGGTGTCGGCAGGTACGACGACGCAGCGTCCGGAGGTGTGAGGTGACGGTCCTCACCTCACAAACGCACGGGCTGCGTCGTCGGGACTGTGGGAGGTAGTGGTGACGAAGGAGAGCGCAGACGCAGGTCCGGAGCTGGACGCGGTCATGAGCGAACGCCGCCAGCTGATCAGCCTCGCCTACCGGCTGCTCGGGTCCTTGGCCGACGCGGAGGACGTCGTGCAGGAGACGTACGCCCGCTGGTACGCCCTGTCGGACGAGCAGCGCAGCGACATCGAGACGCCAGGCGCCTGGTTGTCGAAGGTCTCGAGCCGGATCTGCCTGGACCTGCTCGGCTCGGCGCGCGTCCGGCGGGAGCGGTACGTCGGCGACTGGATCCCCGAGCCGGTGCCCGGGGGGCCGGAGTGGATCGACGGGCCGTCCAGCGGTCCCACGGTCGATCCGGCCGATCGGATCACCCTCGACGAGTCACTGAGCATGGCGTTCCTCGTCGTCCTCGAGACGATGACCCCCGCCGAACGCGTGGCCTTCATCCTTCACGACGTCTTCCGCTACTCGTTCGCCGAAGTGGCCGAGGTGGTGGGCCGTACGCCGGCCGCCTGCCGTCAGCTCGCCTCATCGGCCCGGCGGCACATCGACGCGGAGACCTCCGCCACGACGACCGGCCGCCGCAAGGGCCTCGTTCGCGAGTTCAAGGAAGCCTGGGCGGCCAAGGACATCGAGGCCCTGGTCGGTCTGCTGGACCCCGACGCCACGACGGTCGCCGACGGCGGCGGCCTGGCGAGCGCCATACCCGCCCGGGTCGAGGGCAGTGAGCAGATGGCGCGCCTCTACGCCGACCTGGTCGACAAGATGCCCCAGCTCGCGCTGCTCGAGCGGACGGTCAACGGCCAACCGGGACTGGTGGCCCAGGAGGACGGCGTCACCGTGACCGTGCTGGCCTTCGACTTCGCCGGCGACCGGATCAAGCACATCTGGGCGGTGCGCAACCCCGAGAAGCTCAGGCCATGGACCACGGGGTGATCAGCCTCCCGACCTAGTCCGGATCGACTAGGCCGACGCGACCGTTCTCCCGATGCCCAAGCGCGGCATACCGGCGCAGTATGGGTGCCGACCGTGGTGTGGCTCTCCACTCACCATCCGCCGCGGCTCGTCGGGCCGTCGTCCTTGGAGAGCACCTTGATCCGCCCGTTCCTCGCCGTCCTGCTGACCACCCAGATCGCCCTACTCTCGGCGAGCGCTGACCGTGCTTCTGCTGCCGAGTCGGACATCACCATCAATGTCTCCGACGACATCGTCCGGCTCGGCAAGCAGGTCATCGTCTCCGGCAAGGGACCGGGGCTCCGCCGCCTGGTCCTGCAGCTCAAGACCAGGGAGAACGGATGGCAGCCGGTGGCCACCATGACCACCGGCCTCGGCGGCGCCTACTCGTTCCGGTCTCCCGACTGGCGCGGCACCCACCGGCTGCGGGTAGTGGCCCCCGCCACCCTGGTGTTCGCGCAGTCGGTGAGCAGCACCCGGCGGGTGACCGTGAAGATGCCCTACGACCCACGAGGGAAGGCGTCGGACTGGACCTGGCTGTCGCACCGAGGTGCCCGATGGGACCCGTGCCGCACCATCACCTACAGGGTCAACCCTCGAGGAAGCTTCCGCGGCTCGACGGCCGACATCCGGCGTACCTTCCGGCAGGTCGGCCAGGTCACCGGCTTCCGGTTCGAGTACCTGGGCCGTACCTCGAAGAAGGTCCGGCGCTACCGGCTGGGCTATCACCCCTCCGGCACGGACGTCGTCGTCGACTGGCAGAGCCCGAAGGAGGAGACCGGCCTCTCCGGAAGGGTCGTGGGGATCGGCGGACACTGGGTGGAGGGCCGCCGGCGCTTCGCCGGCTACATGCTGCTCGACCGGACCCAGCGGCTCTCACGCAGCACCTGGCGCCAGGTGATGACGCACGAGCTCGGACACGTCCTCGGACTGGGCCACGCCCACTCCCGCCGCCAGCTGATGTACGGCGTCTCGTCGCCGCTGAACGTGCTCCTCGGCGCCGGGGACCTGGCGGCGCTCGCCCGGGTCGGCGCCTCCCAGGGCTGCCTCGGGAACCGCACACAAAAGGCCTTCCCGGGTACCGGTCCGGTGTCCGTCGGCGGCGCTTGATAGGAAAGGAAGCGACGCCCTTCTCGGCAGGTGTCGCGACTGGGCGCGTCCACATTGTCCGCGGCCAGTGAGGAGCAGGCGCAGTCCGCGCCGTATCTCGTGAGCATCAAACAGGACCCAGAGAAGACCGAAGACAGCCCCAAGCCCGCGCGTCAGCGACTGCTGAAGGACGACGTCGTCCCGCACCCGGCGCTCGACGTCGCCCTGGGCGAGCCCCTGGCGAAGAAGGAGGCGAGACGGAGCCTCGACCCGGTGGTGTTCGGTGTCACCGCCGTCATCGCGATCGGCTTCGTCATCTGGGGCTTCGTGAGCACCGCCAGCCTTGCCGACCTGTCGGGTGACGCGCTGAGCGGCACCATGGAGTACCTCGGCTGGCTGTTCGTACTGGTCTCCTCCGGCTTCGTGGTGTTCGCGCTCTGGCTTGGACTCGGTCGGTTCGGCAACATCCCGCTCGGCCGCGACGACGACGAGCCGGAGTTCCGCACCTCGTCCTGGGTCGCGATGATGTTCTCCGCCGGGATGGGCATCGGCCTGATGTTCTTCGGGGTCAACGAGCCGCTCACGTTCTTCGCCGACACCGGCGAGTTTGCGGTGCCCGGCAGCAGCGAGCTCTCCCAGTCGGACCGGGCCGAGCTCGCGATGGCCCAGACGCTGTTCCACTGGACCCTGCACCCATGGGCGATCTACGCCGTGGTGGGGCTCGCGATCGCCTACGGCGTGTTCCGCAAGGGTCGCTCCCAGCTGATCAGCTCGGCGTTCGAGCCGATCCTGGGCCGGCACGCCAACGGCCCGGCCGGCAAGGTCATCGACATGCTGGCGATCTTCGCCACCCTCTTCGGGTCCGCGGCGTCGCTCGGCATCGGTGCGCTGCAGATCAGCAGCGGACTGCAGATCGTGGGCGGGATCGGTGAGGTCGGCAACGGCGTACTCGTCGGGATCATCACCGTCCTGACCGCCTGCTTCGTGGTCTCGGCGGTGTCGGGCGTCGCCCGCGGCATCCAGTGGCTCTCCAACATCAACATGGTGCTCGCGATCGCGCTGGCCGGGTTCGTCTTCGTGGTCGGGCCCACGATGTTCATCCTGAACATGGTCCCGACCTCGATGGCCGAGTACGTCCAGGACCTCCCGAACATGGCGGGCCGGACCAACGCGCAGGGCAGCGAGGTCGCCGCGTGGCTGAGCTACTACACCGTCTTCTACTGGGCGTGGTGGATCTCCTGGACGCCGTTCGTGGGCATGTTCATCGCCCGGATCTCCCGTGGCCGCACGATCCGGCAGTTCGTGACCGGCGTGCTGCTCGTGCCGAGCATGGTCAGCCTGGTGTGGTTCGCGGTGTTCGGTGGCAGCGCGATCAAGCTGGAGATGGACGGCGCGAAGCTCTACGAGTCCGGCGGCGCAGAGCAGCAGCTGTTCACGCTGCTCGAGCAGTTCCCCTGGGCGACGGCCGCCAGCGTGCTGGTCATGGTGCTGGTCGCGATCTTCTTCATCTCCGGCGCCGACGCGGCCTCGATCGTGATGGGCTCGCTCTCCCAGCGCGGCGCCATCGAGCCACGTCGCCTCCCGGTGATCTTCTGGGGAGTCGCCACCGGTGCAGTGGCGGCAGTGATGCTGCTCGTCGGCGGCGAGGATGCCCTCAACGGCCTGAAGAACATCACGATCGTGGCGGCGGTGCCGTTCGTGTTCGTGATGGTCGGTCTCTGCGTGGCTCTCGTGAAGGACCTGCTGCAGGACCCGCTGATGGTGCGTCGCAACTACGCGCGCGCGGCGGTGCACGACGCCGTGATCACCGGTGTCACCGAGCACGGTGACGACTTCGCGCTCTCCGTGGAACCGAGCAACGGGAGCGAGGACACCGCGTCGGACAACTCGGAGGACGACGAAGCACGACCCTAGGATGCTCGCGATGAGCGAGGTGGCGTTCCGGGTCGGGTTCGTGGAGGGCGCGATGCCGGACAAGTGGGCACGGATCTGGCGGGAGCGCCGCCGCGACCCCATCGAGCTGGTGCCGGTCCCCCAGGCCGGGCAGGAGGACGGCATCCGCTCGGGTTCGCTCGACATGGCACTCGTTCGGTTGCCGATCGACCGCGACGGCCTGCACTGCATCCCGCTGTACGACGAGGTTGCCGTTGCCGTGTCGGCGAGCGACCACTACCTGGCCGCCGCAGACGAGGTCACCCACGCCGACATCGCCGAGGACGAGGTGGACTGGTCGGCGATCACGGCCAAGGACGCGGTGGCCGTGGTTGCGAACGGCGACAGCGTCGCGGTGATGCCGATGTCCCTGGCCCGGCTCCACCACCGGAAGGACGCGATCTACCGCCCGGTGACCGACCTGCCACCCACAACCGTCGGCCTCTCCTGGCTGATCGACAACGACGACGTGCGCGTGCAGGCCTTCATCGGCATCGTGCGTGGGCGCACCGAGAGATCGACACGCTCCTAGTGCCGCACGGCGCTCTTTCTGGAAGGGGGCTGACAGGTGGACGGCGCCGGAGGATCGTCAGTTGCCACAGGACTGCCACACCGCGCGGGCAGCGTGGCAACCAGGCACGTGGGGAATGGACGAGGTGGAGATGGTGGGCGATGGGCGGACCACAGGCCCAGACGACAGCGACCACGCTCGGGCTGGGTATCCACGCCCTGGGTTCGATCCGGGTCACCCGTGAAGGCATCGAGCAGCGGCTGGGCGGCGCACGTCAGCGGCGCCTGCTCGCGGTCCTGCTGATCCACCACGACCTGGTCGTGTCGGTCGACCGGGTCGCGGAGGTCGTGTTCGCAGGGGAGCCGACCGAGGCGGCGGCCACAACGCTCCGCAGCTATGTGGCGCGGTTACGTCGGGTGATCGGCGACGTCGTGGTCACCCGGGCACCCGGGTACCTGCCCGCGCTGCGTTGCGCCAACAGGACCCGGCCACCGCGGTCGAGCGACTTCGTGCAGCACAGGAGCTCTGGCACGGGGAGGCGTACGCCGAGTTCGCCGACGAGCCCTGGGCCTTCCCGGAGTCACAGCGGCTGGCCGAGCTCCGGCTGACCGCCGAGGAGCTCCTCGTCGAGGCCGAGCTCGCGTGCGGTCACGCCGCCCAGGTCCTCCCGACCATGCGAAACGCTGTGCCGCGAACACCCGCTGAGGGAGGCGTTCCGCGTCCAGCTGATGACCGCCTACTACCGCACCGGCCGGCAGGCCGACGCTCTTGCGGTGTTTCGCAGCTTCCACGACGAGCTGGTCGAGGAGCTCGGCGTGGATCCGTCGCCGGCGCTCGTGGAGCTCGAGCGCCGGATCCTCGCCCAGGACCCCGAACTGATCGGTCCGATGAGCGGCGGCGCGCCTCTGCGCGGCTACCGTCTCGGCGAGCGACTCGGCACCGGTCGGGCGGGGACCGTGTACGCCGCCCACCTCCCCGGCGTCGACCGCGAGCTCGTGGTGAAAGCGCTGCGGGCCGAGGTCGCGGACGACCCGTGATTCATCCGCACGTTCGATGCTGTTGCGACCCGAGTCGCATCGCTGCGGCACCCGGCCGTCGTACCGATCCACGACTGGTGGCGCGAGCCCGGCGCTGCTTACGTGGTGATGCGGCGCCTGCCCGGCGGCACCCTGCGCGACCGGTTGCTCCGCTCCTCGATCGCCAATCGTGAGGTCGTCACCCTGATCGAGCGCCTCGGAGGGGTGCTCCCCTCCCAGCCCTGGCTTCATCCCGCCGTACGGCGACGAGCTGCCCCCCAAGGGGCTCGACCAGCGGCTCTACGAACTGGCCGAGGAGTTTGCTGCACGGCAGCGAACCGGGCACCCGAGCGTCCGGGGGACTAGTCCCAGAGCAGCCGGTGCGTCCTCAGCTCCGCGTCGAGGAGCCGTCCGGAGTCCACAAGGCGGGTGGCGGTCACGACTCCGACGGTCTCAGCAGCGATCAGCCCGACCAACACCACGATCTGTGCGGCGGCTGCCTCGGCCGGCGATCCGCCACCCAGCAGCACGCCGATGAAGGCGCCGGGCAGGGTCACCACGCCCACGGTTCTGGTCTGGTCGAGCACGGGGAACAACGACTCGGCCGTATAGCGGCCGGTCAGCTCCCCCGCCGCATCGCGCGGGAGCAGCCCCAGCGCCAACCCCGCCTCGAACTGGTCGATCCCGTCGCGCAGCGCCTGGCAGGCCCGTCGTGTTCCCTGGGACACCGCGGTCATGGTCCCGCCCACGACGATGCCGCCAAAGGGGATCAGGGTCTCGGGCTGCAGCGGCACCATGCCCGTCCCGAAGATGACTACCAGGACGGGCAGCCAGCCACCGGCGATCGCGAGTGCCACCCACGGCCAGGTCGATCCGGCCCCGCTGCGGCGGGCCGCAGTCAGCACCGCGACCGCGTACATGAAGACGACCACGGCCACGGCCAGGGCGAGATGCTGCAGCGCGGCGGTGATCACCAGCGCGGCGGCGGCCAGCTGCGCCCCTGCCCGGACGACCGCGATCGGGACCACCGACCGGATCGGCACCCGACCTACAGCAGCCGCGCCGACAGCGATCGCCGTGAGCAGTACGACCGCGACAAGCAGGCTCCAGCTCGGTTCTACGGTCATGGTCGGGGGCTACCAGGAGGTGGCGAGCGGCCGGCCCTCGTGGAACCCGGCCGCGGACTGGACGCCGACCACAGCCCGCTCGTGAAACTCCTCGAGCGTTGCCGCGCCGGCGTAGGTGCAGGCCGACCGGACCCCGGAGCAGATCTCGTCGATCAGGTCCTCCACCCCCGGGCGGGCCGGGTCGAGGTACATCCGTGAGGACGAGATGCCCTCTTCGTAGAGGCCCTTCTTCGCCCGGTCGTACGCCGACTCGGTCGTGGTGCGGTTGGCCACCGCGCGGGCCGAGGCCATCCCGAACGACACCTTGAAGGCCCGGCCGTCGGGGTCCTGCATCAGGTCGCCCGGCGACTCGTGGGTGCCCGCGAACCAGGAGCCGATCATCACCGAGGAGGCCCCGGCGGCCAGCGCAAGGGCCACGTCACGCGGGTGTCGGACACCCCCGTCGGCCCAGACGTGCCGGCCAAGCGACCGAGCCGCCTCGGCGCACTCCAGGACGGCCGAGAACTGCGGCCGCCCGACACCCGTCATCATCCGGGTCGTGCACATCGCGCCCGGGCCGACGCCCACCTTCACGATGTCGGCGCCCGCCTCGATCAGCGCGCGGGTGCCCTCGGGGGAGACCACGTTGCCGGCAACCACCGGCACGGCCGGATCGACGCCCCGGACCGCGGTCAGCGCCTCGACCATCCGGTCCTGGTGCCCGTGTGCGGTGTCGACGACCAGGCAGTCGACGCCGGCCGCGAGGAGCTCGCCAGCCTTGGTGGCCACGTCGCCGTTCACGCCGATCGCAGCAGCGATGCGCAGCCCGCCCGAGGGGTCGACGGCGGGCTGGTAGAGCGTCGCCCGGAGCGCCCCCGTGCGGGTGAGTACGCCGACCAGACAGCCGTCCGGGCCGACCGCCACGGCCAGTGGCGCTCGCGCCGCGTCCAGGGCGTCGAAGGCGGCCCGCGGCTCGGTGTCCTCGGCGATCAGGGCGGTCACCGGACCCATCACCTGCCCGACCTGGGCGAACCGATCCACTTCCGCGCATTCGGCCTCGGTGACCACACCCACCGGGCGCCCGTCGTCGACGACCACGGCGGCCCGGTGGGAGCGCTTCGGCATCAGCGAGAGCGCCTCCGCAACTGTCTGGTGCGGCGCCAGCTCGATCGGGGTGTCGAACACCAGGTGCCGCGACTTCACGTACTGCACGACTTCGGCCACCACCGGCGCCGGGATGTCCTGCGGGATCACCACGATCCCGCCGCGGCGGGCCACGGTCTCGGCCATTCGCTTGCCGGCGATCGCGGTCATGTTGGCCACCACGATCGGCAGCGTCGCGCCGGTGCCGTCGGAGGTGCCGAGGTCGACGTCGTACCTGCTGGTCACGGCGGACCGCCGAGGGACCATGAAGACGTCGTCGTAGGTCAGGTCGTGCGGCGGGGCGGCATGGAGGAACTGCACGGCCCACAGCCTAGGGTGGCCCGGTGCGACGAGCAGCGGGTCGGGCTCCCGGCAGGGTGAACCTGATCGGCGAGCACACCGACTACAACGGCGGTCTGGCGCTGCCGTTCGCGCTGGACCGGACGACGACGGCCACCCTCACCGAGCGGGACGACAACGTCGTGCGGATCGTCAGCGGGCAGGTCGACGAGCCGTGGGAGGGGACCACCGACGACGCGGGAAGTGCGTCCGGCTGGGCGGCGTACGCCGCCGGTGTGCTGTGGGCGCTGAGGGACGAGGGTTGGGAGGTGCCCGGCCTGGACATCGCTATCGAGAGCGACGTGCCCCTCGGCGCCGGGCTGTCGAGCTCCGCGGCGCTCGAGGTGGCGGTCGCGGTGGCGGTGGCCGGGCTGCTCGAGCACGACCTGACCGACCCGGTGCGACGCGACCTGGTCCGCGTGTGTCGACGGGCGGAGACCGAGGTGGCCGGTGCACCCACGGGCGGGCTCGACCAGATGGCGTCGCTGCTGTGCCGGGCCGACCACGCGCTGCTGATCGACTTCTCCGACGAGTCCACCCGGGACGTCCCACTCCCCCTCGCTGCCGACGGCCTGGCGATCCTGGTGATCGACACCCGCGTGCACCACAGCCACGCCGACGGCGGGTACGCCGACCGCAGGGCCGAGTCCGAGCGCGGCGACCCGAAGCGTCTCCGCCACGTCCGGACCGAGAACGACCGGGTGCGCGATGCCGTGGTGGCGCTGGAGGGCTCCGACTGGAGCGGACTGGGACGCCTGATGACCGCCTCGCACGTGTCTCTTCGCGATGACTACGAGGTCTCCGCTCCCGAGCTGGACACCGCCGTCGACGCTGCCCTGGCCGCGGGTGCGCTGGGCGCGCGGATGACCGGCGGCGGGTTCGGGGGGTCGGCGATCGCGCTGCTGCGGCGAGACCAGGCGGACGACCTCAGCTCGAGGATCGCCGCCGCGTTCGCGGATGCGGGACACCGCGCCCCGGCGTTCCTGCTCGCCGAGCCCTCCGGCCCGGCGGGGCCCGGGTAGTCAGTACTGGCGAGGCGCCACCGGTGCGGACGGCATCCGCATCCCGCTCTCCCGCACCTCCAGGTCGGCCAGCGCGTAGATCACCGGCCACTCCTGCCGGCGTACCGCCCCAGCGGGGTCGGGGCTGATCCGGGCCAGCCGGTGCAGCGGCTGGTTGGCGAGCGCACGAGCGGCGAACAGCTCCAGGTCGGCCCGGGCGTTGAGGAAGCGTTGACCGGCGCTCGACTCGCGGACGAAGCGGACCCGGGCGGGCACGTAGCGCGACGACGCCAGCCCGATCGGCACCACGATCACCGTGAACGCCAGCCAGAACGCGGCTCGCTCCACGGAGTCGGCGGTGTCCGCCCCGGCCAGCGCGATCTGGTCGGCTGCGTCGGCCGCGTCGTCGAAGGGCTCGGCCACGCCCTCACCGATCAACGGCACCCCGCCCAGGAAGTCGCCGGCACCGTGCATCGAGTCGCTGAGGCTGTTGGCCGCGGACTCGGTGCGCTCCCCGGGCTTGGCCAGGTCGGACAGGCTGCTTTAGAGGGTGATCGCCAGCCAGATGCACAGCGCCACCCAGCCGACGTACACGAAGTCGGTGAGGATCTGCGCGGTGCGCTTGCCCGACGATGACGCGTAGAGGCTCATGTCGCCATCCGAGCACAGATGCCTCGCTGACCCGTCACAAACTTAGTGACGGGTCAGCGCTTGGCGGTCGTGCTTGAATCAGCGGCACGACCCTGATTCCGAGCACGAGGGAGCACCCATGTCCGGATCCGTTGTAGACGCGTTCATCAAGTCAGTCACCGGGGTGGTGCGGGTCGGCAAGGACGTCGGTGGTCGGGCCGCGGAGACCGCCGGCCCCAGGATCGTCAGCACCGTGGAGGCCGTGCGCAGCCGTCTCACCGGACCGCATCCCAAGCCCGCGCCGGCGCCGACGCCCGAGGAGCGGCTGCCGAAGCCGAAGCGGCAGCCGGCCGCACCCAATCCCGCGACCGTCGCCAAGAACATCGCCAAGCACGACCCTGCGACCGACCCGGTGATCCCGGAGCGGAAGCCGGTGAAGCGCTCCGTGCCGGGAGCCAAGCTCCCGGCACCGAAACGGGCCTAGCCCTACTTGAGCTCCGCGCTCGAGAGTCCGAGCACGCGCCGAGCCACGATCAGTTGCTGGATCTGCTGGGTGCCCTCGAAGATGTCCAAGATCTTCGAGTCCCGCGCCCACTTTTCGAGCAGCTCGGTCTCGCTGTAGCCGACATACCCGCAGAGCTCGACGCAGCCGAGGGTGATGTCGGAACCCACCCGACCGGCCTTGGCCTTGGCCATCGACGCCTCGAGCGAGTTGGGCTTGCGGTTGTCGGCCATCCACGCCGCCTGCAGGGTGAGCAGGTACGCCGCCTCCCAGTCGGCCTCCATCTGGAGGAACCGGGCAGCCGCGGCGGACTGGCTGTGGGCCGGCCGGTCGTAGTCGAGCTCCACGCCCGCCTGCTGGAGCAGGTCGCGGGTCAGGTCGAGCGAGGCCCGGGCGCAGCCCACGGCCATTGCGGCGACCAGCGGCCGGGTGTTGTCGAACGTCGCCATCGCCCCGGCGAAGCCCTGCTTGGGGTCGACGTCCGCGGAGCCGAGCAGGTTCTCGGCCGGCACCCGGCAGTCGTCGAACCGGATGGTCGCGGTGTCGGAAGCGCGGATGCCGAGCTTGTGCTCGAGCCGCTCCACCTCCATGCCCGGCGTGCCCTTGGCGACCACGAACGACTTGATCGCGGCGCGGCCGAGGTCCTTGTCGAGTGTCGCCCATACGACGATGTGGTCGGCGCGGTCACCGGAGGTGACGAAGATCTTCTCGCCGTTGAGGACGTAGTGGTCGCCGTCCTTGACAGCGGTGGTGCGGATCTGGGCGGAGTCGGAGCCGAACTCCGGCTCGGTGATCGCCATCCCGGCCCAGACGCCCTCGAACCGCTTCAGCTGCTCGTCGTCGGCGACCGAGGCGATCGCGGAGTTGCCGAGCCCCTGGCGCGGCATCGAGAGGAGCAGCCCGACATCGCCCCAGCACATCTCGGCGACGGACATGACCGACGCGAGGTTGGTGCCGTTCTTGACCGTGGTGTCGCCGTCTTCCTCTTCGCGGCGGACGCCGGTGGCGCCGGCACCCTCGCTCGCCCCGGACTCCGAGAGCCCGTCGATCATCGCGGCGAGCATGTCGAGCTCCTTGGGGTACTCGTGCTCGGCGAGGTCGTACTTGCGCGAGATCGGCCGCAGCATGTTCATCGCGACCTGGTTGGCCTGGCCGACCAGGGCCCGGAACTTCTTGGGGTCTTCGAGGTTGATCATGGTTCTTCGGGTTCCCTTCGGTGGTTTTCGCGGGAGGAGCGAAGCGGGAGGAGCGAAAAGCAGCTAAGGGTGTTCAGACCAGCACGCTTCCTTCCATGACGCCGATCGCTCGCAGGTCGCGGTACCAGCGCTCCACCGGGTGCTCCTTGACGAAGCCGTGGCCGCCGAGCAGCTGTACGCCGTCGAGGCCGATCTGCATGCCCTTGTCGGCGCACAGCTTGCGGGCCAGAGCGACCTCGCGGGAGAAGTCCTTGCCGGCGGCGGCGCGGCCGGCGGCCTTGTAGGTCAGCAGCCGCATCGACTGCAGCTCGATCGCCATGTTGGCGACCATGAACGCCACCGACTGACGGTGAGCGATCGGCTCACCGAACGCCTGCCGCTCCTTGACGTACGGCGTGACGTAGTCGAGCACCGCCTGTCCGGTGCCCACCGCGAGCGCGCACCAGGCGAGCCGGGACAGCCGCACGCACTCGGCGTACGTCGTGCCGTCGGTCTCGCCGAGCACCGCCTCGGGCGGGACCTGAGCGTCCTTGAGGATCAGGCGGGTGAGGGAGGCGGCCCGGACGCCCATGGCGGGGTCGCCCTCGATGGTCAGGCCGTCGGTGGACGACTCGACGAGGAACAGGGTCGGCGTGCCGTCCAGCAGGGCGCCGACGACGAAGAGCTCCGCGCTGGCTCCGCGGGCGACCAGCGTCTTCACGCCATTGAGCGTGTAGCCGTCGGCGGTCTTCGTCGCCGTCGTGGTCGGCTGGAGGACGTCGTACAGGACGGCCGGCTCCATCAGCGCGAGCGCGGCGGCCGGGACGTCGTCGCCGGTGAAGGCCGGCAGGTAGGTCTGCTGCTGCTCGTCGGTGCCCCAGAGCCCGATCGCCGTGGCGACGGCACCCGGGGCGAGGGTCGCGACGGCGAGCCCCATGTCTCCCTTGGCGAGGGCCTCGGCGACCAGGGTCCCGGCCATCGCGGAGCGCTCCTCGGAGATGCCACCGAGCGACTCCGGCACCCCGAGGATCGGCAGCCCGATCTCCAGGCTCGCCTCGAGCAGGGCCTCGGGGGCCTCACACGTCTCGTCGGCCTCCGCGGCGGCCGGCCGCACGACCTCGTCGGCGAACTCCGTGACCACGTCGACGAGCATCTGCTCGTCCTCTGTGGGCGTCAGGTCGAACACGCCCTTCGGCTGGGCCGCGGGGACGCGCACGCCCTTCTGTCCTCGCTTGCCGGCCCGGGAGAAGGTGCGGCCGGCGTTGGTGACGGTCTTGAAGCCGCTCCTGGTGACGCTGAAGACCACCTGCTCGGCCGGCTTCCGCAGCCGCACCTTGTCGATCAGGTCGCTCTGGGCGAGCCGGTTGAGGCCGGCCACCAGGTAACCGATCGGATCGCGCGAGGCGGATCCGGGCACGCCGTGGCGGCCGCCCGGCTTGAGGCTGTTCATCAGGGACATGCAGATAATGTAACTCGCAGTTACACACACCGCTACAACGTCGGAAGTGGGTCGGGTCACAGCCCGGGATCGCTCCCCGTCTAGGCTCCGCGCCATGTCCGAGGAGCTTCATGCGACGTACGGTCCGCTTCCGGAGGGCGGCACCATCCGGCCGATGACCCGGTGGGGTATGCCGGTGATGCACCGGCCCCAGCAGCGGGTGACTGCCTTCGACGAGGCGCTGCGCGACCTGGCCGCCGACATGGTCGCCACCATGCACGCCGCCGACGGCGTCGGGCTCGCGGCCTGTCAGATCGGCGAGGACGTCGCGATGTTCGTCTTCGACTGCCCGAACGCCGCTGGCGAGCGGGTGGTGGGAGTCGTCTGCAATCCGGTGCTCACCCTGCCCGAGGGCAAGGACCGACAGCTCGAGGAGGCCGAGGAGGGGTGCCTGTCACTCCCGGGCGGCTTCGTTGAGTGCCCGCGGCCCGACCATGCGACCGTCGACGGCGTCGGGCTGGACGGCGAGCCGGTGACGTTCACCGGCGACGGCCTGCTCGCCCGGTGTCTTCAGCACGAGACCGACCATACGATGGGCACGGTGTTCGGCGACCGGCTGCCGACCAAGCTGCGCAAGAAGCTGCAGAAGGCGCACGACAAGGTGGCGGACGACTTCCCGCCGGAGTGGCCGGCGTAGCGCTTGGTACAAACCCGCGGGTGGTGGGGTCTGGAGCTGCGGTTTGGTCCCCAACGGCACGAAATCGGCGCCAACACCTGCGGTTGGTGACCAAACGGCAGAGACGACACCTTGGTACAAACCAGCCGCCACAACTCAGCGCCGAGCGGTGACGTAACAGGCCACGGCGGTCGCGGCGGCGACGTTGAGCGAGTCGATGCCGGGGCGCATGGGGATCACTGCCCGTCGATCCGCACTGACCTCCCAGCGCTCCGACAGGCCGTGCCCCTCCGACCCGAGCACCAGCGCGACCCGGTCCAGCCCGGCTACCGCCGCCTCGATCGGTACGGCGTCCTCGGCGAGGGTGAGCGCCACGGTGGTGAAGCCCTCGCCCGAGAGCGTGGGCAGCGCGTCGTGCCAGTCGGGCAGGCGGGTCCACGGTGTCGTGAAGACCGCACCCATGCCCACCTTGATCGCCCGGCGGTAGAACGGGTCGGCGCACCGCGGCGAGAGGAGTACGGCGTCGAACCCCAGCGCCGCACCGCTGCGGAAGATCGCGCCCACGTTGGTGTGGTCGACGATGTCCTCGAGCACCAGCACGGAGCGCGCGCCGGCCAACACGTCGGCGACGAAAGGCAGCGGCCGTCGGTGCAGGGACGCGAGCGCGCCGCGATGGACGTGGAAGCCGGTCACCTCCTCTGCCAACGCCTCGCTGACGACGTAGCAGGGCGCGTCCGACGCGTCGAGCACGTCGGCGAGGCCGTCGAGCCAGCGCGGCGCCATCAGGAACGACCGCGGCTCGAAGCCCGTCTCGACCGCGCGACGTACGACCTTCTCGCCTTCGGCCAGGAACAGGCCGTGCTCGGCCTCGAGGTGCTTGCGCAGGCTGACGTCGCGCAGGTCGCGGTAGTCCGCGAGCCGCGGGTCGTCGGCCCGGTCGATCTCGACGCGGTGGGCCATCAGCCGTAGCGCTCGGGATGCGCGACGGCGACCACCTGACCGATCACGATGATCGCCGGAGGCTGCACGTCGGCCGCGGACAGCTCCTCGGCCAGCGAGCCCAGCGTCGCGAGCACGGTGCGCTCGGCCGGCATCGTGCCGTCGCAGACGATCGCCACAGGGGTGTCGGCTGGCCGCCCCCCGGCGACCAGCGTCTCGGCGATCGCGGGTGCGTTGCGCACCGCCATCATCAGCACCACCGTGCCACGCAGCCGCGCGACGGCGTCCCAGTCGGTCAGCGAGTCGGGGTCCCCGGGCGGCAGGTGACCGGAGATCACGGTGAACTCGTGGGCGACACCGCGGTGGGTGACCGGGATGCCGGCGACCGCCGGGACCGCGACCGGGCTGGTCAGACCCGGGATCACGGTCACCGCGACGCCAGCTTCGCGGCAGGCGATGACCTCCTCGAAGCCCCGCCCGAACACGAAGTTGTCGCCGCCCTTGAACCGCGCCACCCGCTTGCCGGCCAGGGCCCGGTCCACGATCAGCCGGTTGATCTCGGCCTGCTGGGCCGACCGGCCCCGCGGCAGCTTGGCCACGTCGATCAGCTCCACGTCAGGAGGCAGCTCGCCCAGCAGCTCACGGGGCGCCAGCCGGTCGGCGACGACGACGTCGGCCTCCATCAGCGCCTTGCGGCCGGCGATCGAGATCAGGTCGGGATCGCCCGGGCCGCCGCCGACCAGCGTCACGCCGGGGACGTGGCCGCGCTGGTGACGCGCGGTGATGGTGCCCTCACGCAGCCCGGCCAGGATCTCGTCGCGTACCGCCGCGGAACGTCGGGGGTCGCGGTTGCCGAGCACCGCGACGGTCACTCCGGCAGCGGAGCCGACAGCGGGGGTCCACGCGGTGGCCTTGGTGGCGTCGTCGGCCCGGACGCAGAAGACCCGACGCTCCTCCGCCGCTGCGGAGACCCGCGCGTTGACCTCGACGTCGTCGGTGGCCGCCACGACGTACCAGGTGTCGTCGAGGTCGGCAGCCTCGAACCCGCGCTGCAGCCAGGTTGCCTCGCCTGCCCCGACCAGCCCCTCGATGGACGGCGTGACCTGCGGGGAGACGACGTAGACATCCGCGCCCGCCGCTATCAGCTGCGGCACCCGGCGCTGGGCCACGTGCCCTCCGCCGACCACCACGACCCGGCGTCCCTCGAGTCGCAGCCCGGAGGGGTACGTCGGCAGCTCGTCCACGCCCGCCATCATCGCGGATGCCGCCCCGCCGAGCCGTGACGGCTCCCGGGTCGCGGACTACGGTTGCCGCCATGAGCCTCGATCGACCCGTCAGCCCGAATCCCTACGAGCTGCTGCCGGCGGCGCCGTCCTTCGGCGTCACCAGCGCCGATGTCAGCGACGGACAGCCACTCAAGGACGACCAGGTGGCCGCCGAGGGCAACACCTCCCCCCAGCTGTCCTGGGAGGCCGTGCCCGAGGCGCAGAGCTACACGGTGACCTGCTTCGACCCGGACGCACCGACCCCGAGCGGCTTCTGGCACTGGGTCCTGGTGGACCTGCCCGCCGACGTCACCTCACTGGAGACGGGCGCCGGCGCCGAGGGTGCCGACCTCCCCGGCAGCGCCTTCATGTGCCGCAACGACGGCGGCAGCAAGGCGTTCATGGGCGCCGCGCCGCCGGAGGGTGACCAGGTGCACCGCTACTTCTTCGTCGTGCACGCGGTGAAGGAGCCGTCACTCGGCGTCGACTCCGACGCCTCCCCCGCGGTCGTCTCGTTCAACCTGGCCTTCAAGACCGCGGCCCGGGCGATCGTCCAGGGGACCTACCAGCACTGACCCGTCAGCGGTCCTCTGCAGACCGCCGCAGCAGCTCCTCGAACGGCGTGGGGTCGGCGAACTCGTCGTCCGCCGTGCGTCGGCGACGGGCGGCGGGGTCCACCTTGCCCATCAGCGCGGCCAGCTCCCCGGCGGCCCGCTCGACCCGCCGGTCCAGGCCGGTGCCGCCGAAGTCGTCGGTGGCGGCGAAGACGCCGGTCGGGACGACCACTGCGTGCAGGTAGACGAACAGCGGACGCAGCGCGTGCTCGAGCACCAGCGAGTGCCGGGCGGTGCCTGCGGTCGCGGCCACCAGCACGGGCGTTCCGTCGAGCACGCCTTCCTCGAGGACATCGAAGAACGTCTTGAACAGCCCGGAGTACGACGCCGCGAACACCGGCGTGACCACGATCAGGCCGTCCGCGTAGCGCACCTTTGCGATCGCCTCCGCAAGCTCGGGACCCGCGAACCCGGTCAGCAGGTGGTCGGTCAGCTGGTGCGCCAGGTCGCGCAGCTCGATGACGTCGACGTCGACCTCTTCCAGCGCCTCCACCGCCGCGGCGGTCAGCCGGTCGGCGAGCAGGCGGGTCGACGACGGGACCGAGAGGCCCCCTGAGATCACCGCGAGGCGGGTCATGCGTTCACCGTTGCCTTCGCCTTGAGCAACGAGGCGTGGGTCGGGGCGTCCGGCACCTGATCCGGCCGGCCCTCGGCGAAGCCGGCCCGCAGGTCGGGCAGGATCTCGCCGAGCAGGTCGAGCTGCTCGAGCACGGTCTTGAGGGGCAGGCCGGCGTGGTCGACGAGGAACAGCTGGCGCTGGTAGTCGCCGACGTACTCCCGAAAGCCGAGCGTGCGCTCGAGCACCTGCTGCGGCGACCCGACGGTCAGCGGGGTGGCCTCGGTGAAGTCCTCCAGGGACGGGCCGTGACCGTAGACCGGGGCGTTGTCGAAGTAGGGCCGAAACTCGTTCACCGCGGCCTGGCTGTCGCGCCGCATGAAGAACTGCCCGCCCAGGCCGACGATGGCCTGGTCGGCGGTGCCGTGGCCGTAGTGCTCGAACCGGCGCCGGTAGAGGTCGACCATCTGCTTGGTGTGCGAGACCGGCCAGAAGATGTGGTTGTGGAAGAACCCGTCGCCGTAGAAGGCCGCCTGCTCCGCGATCTCCGGACTCCGGATCGAGCCGTGCCAGACGAACGGGGGTACGCCCTCCAGCGGGCGCGGCGTCGAGGTGAAGCCCTGCAGCGGGGTGCGGAAGCGGCCCTCCCAGTCGACGACGTCCTCGGTCCAGAGCCGGTGCAACAGTGCGTAGTTCTCGATGGCGAGGTTGATGCCCTCGCGGATGTCCTTGCCGAACCACGGATAGACCGGGCCGGTGTTGCCGCGGCCCATCATCAGGTCGACCCGGCCGTCGGTGAGGTGCTGCAGCTTCGCGTAGTTCTCCGCGATCAGCACCGGGTCGGTGGTGGTGATCAGCGTGGTGGCGGTCGAGAGGATGATCCGCTCGGTCTGCGCACCGATGTAGGCCAGCGTCGTGGTCGGCGCAGAGGCGATGAACGGCGGGTTGTGGTGCTCACCTACAGCGACCACGTCCAGGCCGATGTCCTCGGCCTTCTTGGCGATCTCGACGGTCGCCTTGATCCGCTCGTGCTCCGTCGGCGCCTGACCCGTGGTGGGGTCGGGCGTGACGTCCCCGACGGTGAAGATCCCGAACTGCATGCCGTCCTCCGGCGATAGTTGAATTCTCGACTATGAGTCCAACCCCGTGGAGGCCGCGGGTATTCCGTTGTCGGCGGGCACACCGTTCCGGCTGAGGATGAGTACGGCGCGGTCGTCGCCGGCATTCGCCACCCGCCGGATGATCCGCTGGGCGGCGCCGCCGAAGCCGCCCTCGACCGCGGTCCGCGCGGTCTCCCGCAGCCAGGCGATGCCGTCATCGATGTCCACGGAGCGCGACTCGACCACTCCGTCGGTGTAGAAGAGCAGGCCCTCGCCGGGCGCAAGCGTGCCCTCGCTCGCGTGCAGGTCGGGGTCGGGCGTGATCCCAAGCGCGGTGCCACGTGCGTTGTCGATCTCCCACTCCCCTCCCTGCGAGTCCCAGTGCAGGGCCGGCGGGTGGCCGGCACTGGTGATCGTGTAGTCCCCGCTGACCAGGTCGACGCGCAGGTGCACGGCCGTCGAGAACGACTCGTCGGAGCGCTGTCGGAGCAGGAACCGGTTGGCCGCCAGCATCAGCTTCCGCGGCGGCAGCGAGCCCAGCAGCCCACCGAGCGCGCCGGCAAACTGGAGCGCCTGCGGTCCCACCGCCACGCCCTTGCCGCACACGTCGACCAGCACCATCTCGAGCCGTCGCTCCTCGATCAGCTCGGCCACGAAGAAGTCGCCGGCGTACCCGGCTCCTGCGGAGGAGCGCATCGCGGACTGCGCCGCCCACCCCTCCGGGAGCGCGGGGATCACGCTCTGGCGCTGCAGCCGTTCCCGCAGCTCGGTCAGCATCGCCTCGCTGAGCGGGACCGGGAGCCCGCTGCGCTGACGGCTGGACTGGTAGAGGATCAGCCCGATCATGATCACCAGGCTGACGACGGCGACCGCGCGCGGCCCGTTGATCTCCGCGTAGTGCCGCATGGAGACGATGGCGGCGACGAGGACGACCGCGGAGAGCACGGTCAGAGGCACGAAGCGCAGCAGCAACATGCCGATCAGAAGCCAGATGAAGTACGTCGGGAACGGCATCCACTCGTAGGCGTACCAGGACACGATGAAGGCGACGCCCACGCAGCCCAAGAGGATGAGCAGGACGCTGATCTGCCCCTCGTGGGACCCCGACCGCCAGCTGCGCACTCTGTCGCCGACGTAGGCTCCGGAGCGCGCCAGAAGGCCCCTCCGCGATCCGGACACGACGGCAGGGTACGCGTCAGTCTCCGCGGAGGGGGGCGGATAGCGAGACTGTTATGTCGTGCTGATCACCTGCGACGTCGACCGCGAAGCCACCGCGCTCGAGGTCGGCGGAGGTGACAGGTCCGTCGCTGCGCAGCAGGGCCAGGCCGACCGAGGCACCGACGGTCTCGCCCCAGGCGGCGCTGGTGACCTGGCCGTACGGCGCGCCGTCGCGCAGCACCAGCTCACCGCCCCACAGCATCGGGTCCGGGTCGTCGAGCACGAACGACGCCACCCGTCGCCGCGGCCCACCCTGCGCGAGCCGCTCGCGGTGCGTCACCAGGGCCGCGCGCCCGAGGAAGTCCTTGTCCCCCTTGAGCGCGGTCGAGAAGACCAGCCCCGCCTCGACCGGGGTCAGGTCGGGCGTGAGCTCGCGCCCGAACGCGCGGTAGCCCTTCTCCAGGCGCAGTGAGTCGATCGCGTAGTAGCCGGCGTTGACCGCGCCACCCTCGGTGAGCGCGGCGTGCGCGGCGGCCGCGTCCGCGACCGGCACCATCAGCTCCCAGCCGAGCTCGCCGACGTAGGTCATCCGGGTCGCGCGCACGGTTACCCCCGCCACCACGACCTCCCGGCTGGTGGCGAACGGGAAGTCTTCCTCCCCCATGCCCGCCGCCCCGAGGCTCGTGAGGAGGTCACGCGAGTCCGGCCCCATCACGCCCAGCACGGCGTGCTCGTCGGTGATGTCGCGCAGCTCGACGTCCAGGCCGGCCGGTGTCTGCCGGCGCAGCCAGTCCAGGTCGCGGATCGTGGTGGCCGAGCTGGAGACGATCAGGAACTCGTCGTCGCCGGTCCTGGTGACGGTGAGATCCGCCTCGTACGTCGCCCGCGCGTTGAGGAACGGCGTGTAGACGCAGGACCCGACCGGTACGTCGACGTCCGCGGCGCAGATCCACTGCAGTGCGCCGAGCGCGCCCGGCCCGCGGACGACGTACTTGCTGAACGAGGTCTGGTCGAAGACCGCCACCGCGCCACGGGTGGCACGCTGCTCCGCTGCCGATGCCGCCAGCCACGACGGCTTGCCCCATGAGTACTCGAGGCCACCCGGATGGAAGACGTTCGGTCGCTCCCAGCCCATCTTGGTGCCGAACACCGCCCCGGCCGCGGCCAAGGTGTCGTGCACCGGTGAGACCCGCTGCGGGCGCCCCGACTCGACCTCACGGTTGGGCCACGGGATCGCGTAGTGCAGCCCGAGCACCTCGGCCACCCGGGACCGCAGCCAGGCGTTGTCGGCCTGGAACGGTGCGAACCGGCGTACGTCGACGCCGACCAGGTCCGTCGTCGGCTCGCCCTCCACTATCCACTCGGCCAGCGCCCGCCCGGCACCGCCGGCCGAGGCGATGCCCACGGAGTTGAACCCGGCGCCGACGTAGTAGCCGTCGAGCTCCGGCGCCGCCCCGAGCAGGAACTGGTTGTCCGGGGTGAACGACTCCGGCCCGTTGTAGAACTTGCGGATGCCCGTCTCGCCGAGGGCGGGCACTCGCACCAGGGCCTCGTCCATCAGGAGCGAGAAGTGGTCCCAGTCCTCCTCCAGCAGCTGGAACTCGAACGGGTGCGGCAGGTCATCGGGCGAGCGCCAGGGCTTCGCGTCCGGCTCGAAGCCGCCGACCACGAGACCGCCGACCTCCTCCTTGAAGTACGTCCAGCCGTCCGGGTCGCGCATGATCGGGAGGTCCGGGTGGGTGCCCTCCACGGCCTCGGTGACGACGTAGAAGTGCTCGGCGGAGTGGAGAGGCACAGTGACACCCACCTGGTCGCCGAGCGCCTTCGCCCACTGGCCCGCGCAGTTCACCACGATCTCGGTCTCGATCCGCTGACCTTCCTGGTCCGTGCGCACGCCCGTGACCCTGCGGCCCGCCCCCGTCTCCTCGACGTCCACGCCGAGAACTCGCATCTTCTCCGCGATGGTGACGCCACGCATCCGGGCACCCTTTGCGAGCGACTGCGTGACGTCGGTCGGGTTCACCTTCCCGTCGCCCGGCAGCCAGAGAGCTCCGAGGAGGTCGTCGACCTGCATCGGGGGCCAGAGCTCCTGGGCCCGCTCCGGGCCGACCAGCTCGCACTCCATGTCGTAGGCCACCGCATTCGCGGCCGTCCGGCGCAGCTGGATCATCCGGTCCTCGGTCCGCGCCACGACCACACCGCCGACGCCCCGGTAGCCGGTCGCCATCCCGGTCTCGGCCTCGAGGTCGGCGTAGAGCTCGGCGGAGTACTGCACCAGCTGGGTGCCGGCCTCGGTGGCCCGCAGCGGCCCCACGAGGCCGGCGGCGTGCCAGGTGGAGCCGCCCGAGAGATGTCCCTGCTCCAACAGCAGTACGTCGGACCAGCCCAGCTTCGCCAGGTGGTAAGCCACGGAGCAGCCGATGATCCCGCCCCCGATGACGACGACCCGGGCGCGCGAGGGGAGCTCCGTCACGCGACATCCTCTAGCAGCGCAGCGAAGTCAGGTCCGCGGAAGACGGCCGCCGCCTTCTCGTAGCGCTCCATCCCCCAGGAGTGGAAGTCGAAGTCCATCGGGCTCGACGCCGCCTGGATGAAGCCCCACAGCGACCACCCGTAGGCGCTGCACAGCGCCCCCAGCCGGACCCGCGCCAGATCCGCAGGCGTCGGGTCGCCGACGTACGCCTCGGTCCACGCCTCCACCTGCTCGGGCGTGAAGTCGCACTCGGTCGCGGTGTTGCCGAGCTCGAACGCTGCGTCGTTGTTGCCGGAGTACTCGTAGTCGATCAGCCAGACCCGGTCACCGTCGTCGATGAAGTTCGCGGCCAGCAGGTCGTTGTTGCACGGCACCGTCGGCCGCGGGCGAGCGGCCAGGGCGCGGCGTACCGCCTCCCAGTCGTCGGCGTGGTCGTCGTACGTCGGAGGCACCGGGAACCCCCGGTCGGTCACCGTCTGCCGGTACGTTGCCTGGCGCTGGAACATGTCGAACTCACCGGTGAACCGGGGGCCGGCGTGCAGCCGCCGGCAGGCGTCCGCCGAACGCGTGAGCACCCCGGGGTCGGCGAAGTCGGCGTTCTCCAGCGCGCGACCCTCGAGAAACCCGATGGCCAGCATCCGCAGGTCCGACCGGTACTCGATGACCGGGGCACCCACGCCGGCCTCTGCCGCGGCCGCGGTGTTGAGGTGCTCGTGGTCGCGATCGATGCCGAGCAGTCCGGCGTCGCTCTGCGAGCACCGGACCACGATGTCGATCGGTGGACCCTCGTCCGTCGAGGTGACACGCACGTTGTGGTTGGTCAGTCCGCCAGGCAGATCGGCGACGCGCCAGGACCGCCCCGCCAGTACGGCGAGGCGGTCCAGGTCCGCGACTGCGTCCCCCACTCAGGCGTCGAAGGCCTCGACGACGTCCGGGTCGATCGTGTGCTTCGGCCCGGTGAACCACTTCTTGGCCGAGACGGCCCACCAGACCGAGAGGATGACCAGCGCACCGATCGTGAGGATCGGCGCGTAGTTGACGTACTTCCACGAGAAGTCGTCGTTCAACGGGTTGCCCTGCGGGACGAAGGGCAGGATGAAGTAGATGCTGATGATGGTGATCTCGGCCACCGCTACCAGGTTCATCCACTTGTACTTCTTGCCGTTGGTCCAACTGCCCGGCACGAAGTCATCGCCCATCCGCCATCGCAGCCAGATCGGGATCAGGAACGCCAGGTACAGCCCGATCACGGCGACCGACACCACCGCGTAGAACGCGGTAGGCACGATGAACGGGTCCTCCTTGGTGCCGAGGTTGACCTCGACCAGGGCCGGGAGGGTGATCAGTGCGGCGACGACGGTCACGAGCAGCACCGCGTTCATCGGCACCTTGTTGCTACCGACCTTCCGCCACAGGGACGACCCAGGGATCCCTCCGTCCCGGCTGAACGCAAACGTCATCCGCGAGGCGCTGGTGAGGCAGGCCGTCGAGCAGAAGAACTGGCCGACAGCCGAGATCAGCAGGATCGTTGCCGCCAGGTCCGAGTCCAGCGCCGATGTGAAGATATAGGCCACCCCGCCGGCACCCACGCCGGCGTTGTCGGGGTTGCCGAAGGCGTCGTCGGGGATCGCGAACAGGAATGCCAGGAGGATGATCCAGCCGCCGATGGCGCTGTAGAAGATCGACCGCCAGATGCCCTTGGCCGCTCCCTCTGAAGCTTCATGCGTCTCCTCCGAGAGGTGGGCCGACGCGTCGAACCCGGTGATCGTGTACTGCGTCAGGAGCAGCCCGAACGGAACGACGAGGAACCAGTACATGGCCGAGCTGCTCGATCCGTCGGAGTAGCCCGAGTTGTTGAACCGTTCGCTGAAGACGTAGCTGAAGCTCTGATGATTGTCGGGAACCACGAACAGCACGACGATGATGAACGCCGCGCCGACCACGTGCCACCACACCGACACGTTGTTCATGACCGCCATCAGGTGGCCGCTGAAGATGTTCAGGAGCGCGGCGATGGCCAGCACGATCAGGAAGATCACGAAGACCCTGCTGAGGGAGTAACCATCCGCGAATGACTGCGAGAACGTACTCAGCGTGAGGTCGATGAAGGTGGCACACCCGTAGCCGACGGACGCGGTAACCGCAACCAGGCCGATGAGGTTCAGCCAACCGGTGAAGAAGCCCGCGCGGGCGCCGCCCATCTTGCTAGCCCACCAGTAGATGCCGCCCGAGGTCGGGTACGCCGAGACCAGCTCGGACATGGTGAACCCGATCAGCAGGATGAAGGCCGAGACGATCGGCCAGCCCCACGAGATCGCTACCGGTCCGCCGTTGTTGAAACCCTGGCCGAACGTCGTGAAGCAGCCGGCCAGGATCGAGATGATCGAGAACGAGATCGCGAAGTTGGAGAACCCAGACCAGGTCCGGCTGAGCTCTTGCTTGTACCCGAGCTTGGCGAGGAGTGCTTCGTCCTCGTTGTGGATCTGTTGGTCCGTCATGTGACCTTCCCGGGGTGAGAGCGAGAGTGCGGTCGTCAGCAGGAAAGTAGCCCCGCCCCTAGCAGGGTGTAAACAGGTACGCGTAAATTGGTATGAACTCAGACCATTGCCCAGGCTGACCGATTGACATCCCGCTTCCCCATTCCTGAGGATGACGCCCATGACCGGTACCCGAGCCCAGCACCTTCCCGAGGTGGTGCTGCGGCCGGTACGAGGTCATCATGCGTTCGAGGCCTGCGTCGAACAGCTGGCCACCGCAATCCGGCTCGGCGTCTATCCGCGCGGCACCACGTTGCCGTCGGAGCGCGACCTGGCCGAGCGTCTGAACGTCTCGAGGGCCACCCTTCGGGAGGCGATGGCCGCGCTGCGCCAGGCGGGACTGGTCGAGACCACTCGCGGCCGTTCCGGCGGCACCGTGGTGACGCTGAAGCCCCGTACCCCCTCGGGGCGAGCGGCGGCGCGGCTCAACCCCGCCAAGCGTCGCGACTGGCTCGACTCCTTGGAGTTCCGTCGGGTCGTCGAGCCCGGCGCGGCCCAGCTCGCCGCGCAGCTGCAGCCCACCGGCGTACGCCGAGAGCAGCTGGAGCAGGCGCACGGGGACGTGGCGGAGGCCCGCAAGCCCGCCGCCCATCGTCAGGCCGACTCGCGCTTCCACCTGACCGTGGCCGCGCTCAGCGACTCGCCGCGTCTGGTCGAGGCGGTCACCTCGGTGCAGTCGACCCTCCACGAGATGCTGCTGGCGATCCCGGTGCTCGAGGCCAACATCGCGCACTCCGACCGTCAGCATGCGCGGGTGGTCAGCGCCATCCTGGCCGGCAAGCCCGATCGCGCCCGGCGCGCGATGGAAGAGCACTGCGACGACACGGCCGCGCTGCTGCGCGGTCTGGTCGGATAGGAGAACACCACGTGACACTCCGCAACGACCGGCATCTGACCATGGAGGGGCTGGTGTCCCGGATCGACGACGGCAGCATCGACACCGTCGTGGTCGCGTTCACCGACATGCAGGGGCGGCTCCAGGGCAAGCGGCTGCACGGCCGCTACTTCGTCGAGCACGTCGTCGGCCACGGCACCGAGGGCTGCAACTACCTGCTTGCCGTCGACGTCGACATGAACACCGTCGGCGGCTACGCGATCTCCTCGTGGGAGCGCGGCTACGGCGACATGGAGTTCGTGCTCGACGAGCGCACCATCCGGGTGCTGACCCACCTCCCGGCCACCGCGATGATCCAGTGCGACCTGGTGTGGCTCGACCACTCCCCCGTCGCCCAGTCGCCGCGCACGATCCTCCAGCGCCAGCTGGACCGGTGCGATGACCGTGGCTGGACCGCCCTGGCCGGTACCGAGCTCGAGTTCATCGCGTTCGACACGTCGTACGAGCAGGCGTCGCTGGACCACTACCTCGACCTCACGCCCGTCAACCAGTACAACATCGACTACTCGATCGTCGGGACCACCCGAGCCGAGCCGTTGCTCCGCGCGATCCGCAACCACATGTACGACGCCGGCCTCGACGTCGAGGGCGCCAAGGGCGAGTGCAACTTCGGCCAGCACGAGATCGGGTTCCTCTACGCCGACGCCCTCAGCACGGCCGACAACCACGCGGTCTACAAGACCGCCGCCAAGGAGATCGCCGCCCAGCAGGGCAAGGCGGTCACGTTCATGGCGAAGTACAACCAGCGCGAGGGCAGCTCCTGCCACATCCACCTGTCCCTGCGCGGCACCGACGGCTCATTGGTCTTCTGGGACGAGGACTCCGGAGAGCGGACCCCGCTCTACGACCACTTCGTCGCCGGGGTGCTGGCCACGGCCGCCGACTTCACGCTGCTCTACGCGCCGAACATCAACTCCTACAAGCGGTTCGCCGACGGCTCCTTCGCCCCGACCACGGTCGCGTGGGGCCTCGACAACCGCACCTGCGCGGTGCGCCTGGTCGGCAAGGGGGCGGGGGCGCGGATGGAGAACCGGCTGCCAGGTGCGGACGTGAACCCCTACCTGGCGCTGGCCGCGATGCTGGCCGGCGGTCTGCACGGCATCGAGAACGAGCTGGCGCTGGAGGACGAGCTCGTCGGCAACGCCTACGCCTCCGACCGGCCGAAGGTGCCCGGCACGATGACCGAGGCCCGGGAGCGGTTCGCCGCGTCCGAGATGGCCCGCAAGGCGCTCGGCGACGAGGTCGTCGACCACTACGTCAACATGGCCGACGTCGAGCTCGCCGCCTACAACGCCACCGTCACCGACTGGGAGCTGCGCCGCGGCTTCGAAAGGCTCTGAACCCCTCCTCATGAGCGACACCTACACCGTCATCAATCCGGCGACCGCTCAGCCGGTCATTGACGTCCCGCTCGCCGACCTGGCGCGGACGGACACCGCCATCGAGGCGGCCCACGAGGCGTTCGCGTCCTGGGGAGCGATGGCTCCCGGAGAGCGCGCGGGGCTGCTGCGCCGGTTCGCCATGGTCGTGGACGAGCACGTCGAGGAGCTGGCCGAGCTCGAGGTCCGCAACGCCGGGCACACCTGGAGCAACGCCCGCTGGGAGGCCGGCAACGTCCGCGACTGCCTCAACTACTACGCCGGCGCGCCCGAGCGGCTCTTCGGACGGCAGATCCCGGTGGCCGGCGGCACCGACCTGACTTTCCACGAGCCGCTGGGCGTGGTGGGCGTCATCGTCCCCTGGAACTTCCCGATGCCGATCGCCGGATGGGGCTTCGCCCCTGCCCTGGCGGCCGGCAACACGGTAGTGCTCAAGCCCGCCGAGCTGACGCCCCTGACCGCCGTACGCATCGGTGAGCTGGCCGTCGAGGCCGGTCTGCCCGAGCACGTGCTCTCGATCATCCCGGGCAAGGGCTCGATCGTGGGCGAGCGGTTCGTGACCCATCCGCTGGTGCGCAAAGTCTGCTTCACCGGGTCCACCGAGGTCGGCAAGCAGATCATGGCCGGCTGCGCCGAGCAGGTGAAGCGGGTGACGCTCGAGCTCGGCGGCAAGAGCGCCAACATCGTGTTCGCCGACGCGGACATCGCCGCGGCGGCCGCGTCGGCGCCGTACGCCGCCTTCGACAACGCCGGCCAGGACTGCTGCGCCCGCTCCCGCATCCTGGTCGAGCGCGCGGCGTACGACGAGTTCGTGTCTCGGCTCGAGCCCGCGGTCACCGGGCTCCGGGTGCTCGACCCGAGCGACGAGGCCAGCGAGATGGGGCCGCTGATCTCGGCGCAGCAGAAGGGCTCGGTGCAGGCCTACCTCGACGAGGTGGAGGTCGCGTTCGCGGGGTCGACGCCCGACGGTGACGGGTTCTGGGTGCCGCCGAGCGTGGTCGCAACGGAAGACCCATCGGCGCGGATCTGGCGCGACGAAGTGTTCGGGCCGGTGGTGGCGGTGATGCCGTTCGACGACGAGGCGCACGCCGTGGAGCTCGCCAACAACACGGAGTACGGCCTGTCCGGCTCGATCTTCACCAACGACCTCGGCCGCGGTCTGCGGGTCGCCAGGGCAGTCGAGGCGGGCAACCTCAGCGTCAACTCGCACGCTTCGGTGCGCTACTGGACGCCCTTCGGCGGCTACAAGCAGTCCGGCCTCGGCCGGGAGCTCGGACCCGACGCACCGATGGCGTTCACCGAGGAGAAGAACGTCTTCATCGCTCACTGATGCCCTGCGGGGCTGCGAAAGGGAATCTCATGGGAGGACGCATCCAGGACCGGGTCGCGGTCGTGACCGGCGGCTGCTCTGGCATCGGTCTGGCGACCGTCCAGCGGTTCGTGGCCGAGGGCGCCAAGGTGGTCATCGGTGACATCGACGACGATCGCGGCAAGTTGCTCGCCGAGGAGCTCGGCGGCGAGCAGACGGCCGTCTACCAGCACGTCGACGTGACCGACAAGGCGCAGGTCGACGCGCTGTTCCAGGCGGCCAAGGACACCTACGGCTCGGTCGACATCGCGTTCAACAACGCCGGGATCTCGCCTCCCGACGACGACTCCATCCTCGACACCGACCTGGACGCGTGGCGCAGGGTGCAGGAGGTCAACCTGACCTCGGTCTACCTGTGCTGCAAGGCGGCACTCCCCCACATGCTCGAGCAGCAGCGCGGTTCGATCATCAACACCGCGTCGTTCGTGGCCGTGATGGGAGCGGCGACCTCGCAGATCTCCTACTCCGCCTCCAAGGGCGGGGTGCTCGCGATGACCCGCGAGCTGGGCGTGCAGTTCGCCCGCGACGGGATCCGCGTCAACGCGCTCTGCCCCGGCCCGGTGAACACGCCGCTGCTCAAGGAGCTGTTCGCGAAGGACGCGGAGCGCGCCCAGCGTCGTCTGGTGCACGTCCCGATGGGGCGGTTCGGCGAGCCCGAGGAGATGGCGTCGGCGGTGCTGTTCCTGGCCTCCGACGACTCGTCGTTCATGACGGCGAGCACGTTCCTGGTCGACGGCGGCATCTCGGGCGCCTACGTCACTCCGATCTGATGGCTGCGCCCGTCATCGGCCTCACGACGTACCGGGAGCGGGCGGCGTACGGCGTGTGGGACCAGCGCGCCGACCTGCTGCCGACCGAGTACGCCCAGGCGGTCACCAGCACCGGCGGGATCCCGATCCTCCTACCGCCCGTGGACGAGCCCGGGGCCGCCGATGTCGTGGTCGCCCGTCTGGACGGCCTGGTCATCAGCGGCGGGGCCGACGTCGACCCGGCGGCGTACGGCGCCGAGCCCCACGAGCGCACAGCCGCCTGGCGACCCGACCGAGACGCCTGGGAGCGGGCGCTGCTCACGGCTGCGGATGCCCGCGGGCTGCCGGTTCTCGGCGTCTGCCGCGGCATGCAGGTGATGGCAGTGCACGGCGGCGGCCTCCTCGACCAGCACACGCCCGACCTGGTGGGCCACGAGGAGCACAGCCCCGGAGGCGACGTCTACGGGACGGTCAAGGTGGCCACCGAACCCGGATCACGGGTCGCGGGTCTGATCGGCGACACCCTCGAGGTCAGCTGCCACCACCACCAGTCGGTCCGGACCCATCCCGGGTTCGAGCCCGCCGCGTGGGCGGCCGACGGGACGCTGGAGGCGATGGAGGCCGCGGGCGAGCGGTTCTGCGTGGCCGTGCAGTGGCACCCCGAGACCGCTTCCGACGTCGGCCTGCTCGCCGGGCTGGTCCGCGCCGCGGCAGGAGAGGCTGAAAGACTGACCGAATGACGTCCACCACCACCGTCGACGTGCTCGGCGAGCCGTGGATGGCCGAGACGATCGGGCTGCCGCCGGACGACGAGGGGCCGGTCGTCGCGACGCTGGTCAGCCGGCGGGCCGAGCAGCCCACGTCGCGCGCTGTGCTGCACGTGCACGGGTTCGCGGACTACTTCTTCCAGACGGAGTACGCCCAGTGGTGGCTGGACCGCGGCTACGACTTCTACGCGCTCGACCTGCGCAAGTACGGCCGGTCCCTCCGCCCGCACCAGACGCCGACGTACGTCGCCGACCTGCACGAGTACTTTGCCGAGATCGACCTGGCGATGTGGCGGATCGTCGAGCGAGACGGCCATGACCACGTGGTCGCCTCGGCCCACTCCACCGGCGGTTTGACCTTCTCGCTCTGGGCCGACGAGCGCCGGCCGGAGCAGCTCGGCGGGATGGTGCTCAACTCGCCCTGGTTCGACCTGCACGGGAGCCCCTGGATGCGTACGCCGGCCGCGGGGGCGGTGCTCGACCGGGTCGGTCGGCGGCAGCCGATGCGTGAGTTCCCCAGAGAGGTCTCCGGCTTCTACACGCGCAGCCTGCATCGCGACCACGAGGGCGAGTGGGACTTCGACCTCACCTGGAAGCCCGTGGAGTCGTTCCCGGTCCGGTTCGGCTGGCTCCGGGCCATCCGGCTCGGCCACCAGCAGCTGCACCGTGGCCTCTCGATCTCATGCCCGGTGCTCGTGCTCTCCTCAGGGGCCACCAAGCGCCCGGCGGAGATGGGCGACGACGTGCACTCCCACGACGTGGTCCTCGACGTACCCCAGATCCGGCAGTGGTCACCCGCCGTTGGGCCGCACGTCACCTACGTCGCGGTGGCGGGCGCCCGCCACGACGTCGTGCTGTCGTTGCCGGAGCCGAGGGCCAAGGTCTACGACGAGCTGGACAGGTGGCACACGGCGTACGTGGCCAGCCGCTAATACTCTGCCGATACTCTTTGGCGCCATGAACCCCGTCACCCTGCTCTCGCTCGGCCGCATCGCGGTTGGTGCCGCCTCGATCGCCAAGCCGGACCTCGTCGCCAAGCGGATGGTCGGTCAGGCCGAGGACCCGCCGGTGCTGACCCAGTGGTTCGGCAACCGCGAGATCGCGCTCGGGCTGGTCACGTTGCTCGCCCGGGGCGGCAACCGGCGCACCCTGGTGCTGGCGGGAATGGCGGTCGACGCCGCCGATGCCGGTATGGCGTACTCCGCGATGCAGAACGGCTCGCTTCAGAAGAAGCTGGCAATGCCCGCAATCGCGGTGGCGGCGGTCGCTGTGCTTTCGGGTTTGTTTGGACTTCGGGTCAAGAAAAGCAAGAAGGTCGCGCCGGCGCAATAGTTGGTTCGGACCCTTGTGGCCGCGGGTGCTCGTACCCGAGGCTGTGCCCCATGAGTGAACAACCTCCGCAGCCCCCGCCGCCAGCTCCCGGCCCCGCGGGGGGTCAACCCGTCCCTGGCGTTCCGCGTCCCGGTGAGCTGCTCGACCGGTTCCTGGCCCGCCTGATCGACGGCATCCTTCTCGGTGTCGTGTTCGGCATCATGAGCGCGATCTTCTCCGGCATCTTCCTTTCCGGCCTGACCTACTCGACCGGCGAGTGGCTGCTCTACTGGCTGTTCGTCTCGGTCATCACCGTGGTGATCACCATGGGGTACTTCGCCTTCATGGAGTCGAACAACGGGGCCTCGCTCGGCAAGCAGGTGCTGAAGCTGAAGGTCGTCGGTCCGGACGGCGTCAGCAACCCCACGATGGAGCAGTCGCTGCGTCGTAACTCCTTCTACGCCATCCAGCTCGCCTACATCGTGCCGATCGTCGGCGCGATCTTCGGCGGCCTTGCAATTCTCGCCGCGGTGATCATGATCGCCGTGACGATCAACAACGACCCGGTCAACCGGCAGGGCTGGCACGACAGGTTCGCCGGCGGTACCCGAGTCCTCAAGATCGGCTGATACCGGCTACCTCAGCAGCAACACTGTCAGGGCGGCGACACCCACCACCACGATCACGATGCGCAACACCAGTGGCGGGAGTCGCCGCCCGACGCGTGCCCCCAGCAGTCCACCGACGGTCGCGCCCACGCCGATCAGCGCGGCGACCGCCCAGTCGACGTCGGCCACCAGCGCGAACACGAGCCCGGCCATCCCGTTGACGAACGCAGCCAGCACGTTCTTGACGGCGTTGGAGCGCTGCAGCGTCTCCGCCACGCCGATGCCCAGGATGCCCATCAGCAGCACGCCCTGTGCGGCGCCGAAGTAGCCGCCGTACACACCGGCCAGGAGCACCGCCGGCCACACCCACCAGGCGCCGTGGTGGTCGAGGGTGGTGCCGCGACGCTCGGCCCGGCGGGCCACCATGGCCGACAGACGGGGCTGGAAGATCACCAGCAGCACGCCGAGCAGGATCAGGGCCGGGACGATCGCCTCGAAGGCGCCTGGCGGCAGGGTCAGCAGGAGTATGGCGCCGGTGAGAGCGCCGATCACCGACGCACTCACCAGGCGCAGCACCCGCGACCGCTGTCCGGCGAGCTCGCGCCGGTAGCCCCACGCCCCGGCGATCGAGCCCGGGACCAGTCCCAGGTTGTTGGACACGTTCGCGGTCACCGGCGGGACCCCGAACGCCAGCAGCGTCGGGAACGTGATCAGCGTCCCCGACCCCACGACCGTGTTGATCGTGCCGGCCGCCATCCCGGCGACCAGGATCGCGACGATCTCCCAGGCCGACACCCGCTACTGGGTCGGCGGCTCTGCCGGCGGTGGCTCCGTGGGGGGCGGCTCCGTGGGGGGCGGCTCCGTGGGCGGCTCTTCCTCGCCCTCGGCGCCGGGCGCGGGACTCTTGCCAACGCCCATCTGGGCGCTCGCCGCCTCCGCGATCGCCGCCTCCACGGCGGCCTGTGCGCCCGCCAGGGCGGGGTCGGAGCTCGACTCGGGGGACTGTGGCTCGCTCGGCCCCATGTCGACTCGCTTGAGCGGCCCATCGGTCTTCTGCGGGATGCCGGCGATCTCGTGGATGGAGGAGCCGAGGCCCTCGAGCGCCTTGGTGATCTCCGAAGGGATCACCCACACCTTGTTGGCGTCGCCCTCGGCGATCCGCGGCATCATCTGGAGGTATTGGTAGGCGAGCAGGCCCTGGTCCGGCTGGCCGTCGTGGATCGCCTGGAAGACCGTCTGGATCGCCTGGCCCTCACCCTGCGCCTTCAGGATCTGCGACTCGCGATCGGCCTGGGCTCGCAGGATCAGCGCCTCCCGGTCACCCTCGGCATTCAGGATCGCCGACTGCTTGGAACCCTCGGCGGTGAGGATCGCGGCCTGCCGCTGACCTTCTGCGGTCAGGATGACGGCGCGCTTCTCACGGTCCGCGCGCATCTGCTTCTCCATCGAGTCCTTGATCGACGGTGGCGGGTCGATGCCCTTCAGCTCGACCCGGTTGACGCGGATGCCCCACTTGCCGGTCGCCTCGTCGAGCACGCCGCGCAGGCGACTGTTGATCGCGTCGCGACTGGTCAGGGTCTCCTCGAGGTCCATGCCACCGACGATGTTGCGCAGCGTGGTCATGGTGAGCTGCTCGACGGCCTGGATGTAGTTGGCGATCTCGTACGTCGCGGCGATCGGGTCGGTGACCTGGAAGTAGATGACCGTGTCGATCGAGACGACCAGGTTGTCCTCGGTGATCACCGGCTGCGGCGGGAAGCTGACGACCTGCTCGCGCAGGTCGATGAGGTAGCGCACCTTGTCGATGAAGGGCACCACGATGTTGAGGCCGGCGGGCAGGGTCTGCTTGTACTTCCCGAACCGCTCCACGATCCCGGCTCGCGCCTGCGGAACGATCCGCACCGTCTTCGCGAGGAGCACGATCACGAACAGGAACAGCAGGCCGAGCAGAATGAGCACGATCATCGGCGACTCTCTCTTCTTGCTTCTTGGAGTTGAGCTTCTAGGCCTCGAGGCGGGGAACGGGGTGGACGTAGGCCGTGGCGCCCTTGATCTGCAGCACCTCCACAGTCTCGCCGGCGGTGATGGTGACGTTCTCGTCGTACGGCGCGGCCGACCAGATCTCGCCCGCCAGCTTGACCCGGCCGTGCTGGTTCTCGGTGATCTCCTCGGTGACCACCCCGCGCTGACCGACCAGCTTGCCGTGGCCGAGGCTGAGCTCGGGGCCGCCGTGCAGGCGTTTGGCGAGTGCCGGGCGGACCACGCCCAGCATCGCGACGGACACACCCAACGCCACCAGGATCTGGAGGCCGACGGGAGCGCCGACGATCGCGAGCACCATGCCCGCAAGGGCTCCCATGGCGAGCATGATCAGAACCAGGTCGAGGCTGAGCATCTCGGCCACCCCCAACAGGGCTGCGGCGCCGAGCCAGGCCGCCCACATGTTGTCGCCCAGCCAGTCCATGCAGCCAGCCTATCTATCGGTGCCTATGGTGACGCCGCGCGGCCCAGCGCCCGCCCTCGTGGTGCAGCGCCAGCGGCATCCCGAACGTCGCGGAGAGCGACTCGCGGGTGAGCACCTCGTCGAGCACCCCCTGGGTCACCACCCGGCCGTCGCGAAGCAACATCGCGTGGGTGAACCCGGGCGGGATCTCCTCCACGTGGTGTGACACCAGCACCGTCGCCGGTGAGTCGGCATCGGCGGCGAGGACCGACAGGGTCGAGACGAGGTCCTCTCGACCCCCCAGGTCAAGGCCGGCCGCGGGCTCGTCGAGCAGGAGCAGCTCGGGGTCGACCATCAGGGCCCGGGCGATCTGGACCCGCTTGCGCTCGCCCTCGCTCAGGGTGCCGAACGAGCGCTCGGAGAGGTGCTTGACGCCCACCTCGATCAGCAGATCTCGGGCCCGCTCGTGGTCGAGGTCGTCGTAGTTCTCACGCCAGCGACCGACCACGCCGTAGGACGCGGAGACCACCACGTCGTGGACCTGCTCGTGACGGGGGATCCGCTCCGCGAGCGCCGCACTCGTCAGCCCGATCCGGGGCCGGAGGTCGAAGACGTCGACGGCGCCCAAGACCTCGTCGAGCACGCCGGCGACTCCCGACGAGGGATGCAGCTGCGCCGCCGCCACCTGCAGAAGGGTGGTCTTGCCGGCGCCGTTGGGACCGAGGATCACCCACCGGTCGTCCTCCTCGACGGTCCAGCTGACCCGGTCGAGCAGGATCGCCTCGCCACGCCGCACGGAGACCTCAGAGAAGTCCAGCACGGCCGACATGGCGCCACCATACTGACCGCTCCTGACGCCCGTGCGCGTATCCTCGGCCGCCGTGACCAACGCCCTGCCCGTGACCGGTCGGCTGGCCTGGTGGGGGACGGCATGGCTGCGCGGACAAGTCTCCCCCGACGACCTCCTCGAAGCCGTACTGGACGGCGATGTCGCCCACCTCGTGGCCGGCGAACCCCTTCTCACGGCGCTGGCCGGAATGCGTTCCGCGGGTGCGACCGGGTTCGGTGCGGCGTTCCCTCGAGAGGGTGCGCCGGTGGGCCTCGGCGGACCGGCCGACTTCAACGCCGCGGCGATCGAGCACGGTGAGGCGCTGGTGGCGGTGGGTGCCGAGTCGGGGTTGGTCCCGCGTCGGGTGGGGCCGACCGTCGAGTGGATGGCGTACCCGGCCGCGCGGCGGCAGGTGCCGGACGTCGGCGAGGCCGATCGCGAGCTGCGCGTCACCCTGCTGGCCGCCACGGGCAAGCTCGTCGACCTGGACGTGGCCCGGTGGCGACCCGAGGTCGCGGACGAGCTCATGGACCTGCGCCACCGCAGGATCCCGGCCGCCCCGCCCGGCGTGCCCGCGCGCTGTGCGGAGCTCGCCGCGCGCGGCCTGCAGGCGCTCGGTATCGCCGACCTGGCGCTCGCCGACGACGGCGGCGCGCTGAGCGTCTCGATGGCCGAGCAGCGCCGCGCCGCGATCGCTCCCCTGGACCTTGCAGGGCGGCGAGCCCTCGTCGCCGCGTGCTCGCCCGAGGTCTGGCCCCCCGACTAGGCCTTCGCCCAGACGCCGAGCTGGTTGCCGCCCGGGTCGGTGAAATGGAACCGCCGGCCGCCGGGGAACTCGTAGGGACCGTTGGTGACGGCGCCGCCGGCCTGCCGGACCGCCTCGACGGTGGCGTCGAGGTCGTCGGAGTAGAGCAGCACCAAGGGACCCCCGGGTCCCGGCTCGGTCTGGCCGGTCGCGCTGATGCCCCCGACCTCGCCATCGCCCTCCGAGGCGCGGATGCCGGCGTAGTCCGGACCGTAGTCGTTGAACTGCCATCCGAACGCGGCCGTGTAGAACGCCGTGGTGCCCGGCAGATCACGAGTGGAGAGCTCGACGTAGTCGATCGTGTGGTGGATGTTGGTCATCCCAAGAGCATGGACCCGGCCACCGACGGGGTCACTGGCGGCTAGCCTCTTCGTGCGATGAACGCGTCGAAGCCACCCAAGCCCGAGACCCTGCTGATCACGCTGACCGGCAAGGACCGGCCAGGGGTCACCTCCTCGGTCTTCGCCACGCTGGCGCACGCAGGCGTCGAGGTCATCGACATCGAGCAGATCCTGCTACGGCGGCGACTGATCCTCGGCGTGCTCGTGACCGTTCCGCGGGACTGGAAGAAGCTCGAGGCCGCGATCCAGAACACCGCGGCGGAGCTCGACATGTCCGTCGAGGTTGACCGTGGATCGGGCGACAACCGGTCCCGGGGCGAGGGTCGATCCCACGTGACGATCATCGGCAGCCCGCTCAAGGCGGCGGCGATGAGCGCGATGGCCGGCCGGATCGCCGACTGCGGCGGCAACATCGACCGGATGGAGCGGATGGCTCGCTACCCCGTCACCGCGATCGACCTGCACGTCTCTGGCGTAGATCCCGATGCACTGCGGAGCCTGCTCGCCGCCGAGGCAGCGATCCAGGGCGTCGACGTGGCCGTGCAGCCCGCCAACCTGATGCGCCGCGGGATGCGACTGATCGTGCTCGACGTCGACTCGACGCTGATCCAGGGCGAGGTCATCGAGATGCTCGCGGCGCACGCAGGCCACGAGCCCGAGGTTGCCGCCATCACCGAGCAGGCGATGCGCGGCGAGATCGACTTCGAAGAGGCGCTCCGGTCACGGGTCCGGCTGATCGCCGGCCTCGACGCCGCCGTACTCGACCAGGTCTACGACGACATCGTGATCACCCCCGGCGCCCGCACCATGGTCCGCACCCTGCGCCGCCTCGGCTACCGGTTCGCGATCGTCTCCGGCGGCTTCACCCACATCACCGACCGGCTCGCCGAGGACCTTGGCATCCACTACTCACGCGCCAACGAGCTCGAGATCGTCGACGGCAAGCTCACCGGCGAGATCGTCGGCGACATCGTCGACCGGGCCGGCAAGGCCCAGGCGCTGCGCGAGTTCGCGGAGAAGGTCGGCGTACCCGAGGGCTCCGTGATCGCCATCGGCGACGGCGCCAACGACCTCGACATGCTCAACGCCGCCGGGCTCGGCATCGCCTACAACGCCCGCCCTGTTGTCCAGCGCGCCGCCGACACCTCCGTGAACGTGCCCTACCTCGACGCGATCATGTACCTCCTCGGCATCTCCCGCGAGGAGATCGAGGCCGCCGACGCCGAGGCCGGGATCGTTACGCCCTCGCCGCCGGTGTAGGGCGCAGGTTTCCCCGGCTCACCGGGGAAACCCGCACTTCGGGGCCAATAGATCGGCCCAGAACATCAGGAATTGGCCGAGAAGTCCGCTCCCGTTGGCCTACGCCGCGGGAGGGAACAGGGCGCCGCGGATGATGGCAGCGAGACGCTGTGGATTCTCCACGTCTTCCCATGAGACACGGATACAGCGCCAGCCGGTGAGCCGACAGATGCGCTCTTCTCGCCGCTTCTCGCGAAAGACCACGTCGCTGGCGCGCTCGCCCTGCCTAAGAAGCTTTTCGTACTTGACCTTCCCGTCAAACTCCAGGAAGACGCCAAACTCGGGCCACGCGAAGTCGACCCGTGCGATGACGCGGCCAGCATTGTCCTTAATCTCGAACTGGCATTGCGGCATCGGGAGCCCTTCGCGGAAGCAGGCGAAGTACGTGCGAGTCTCACCGACGGACTCAATTCGCGGATCGGCCAACCGGAGCACGAGGTCGGTCTTCAATGAGTTCGGCCAGCGTTCCATCGACTCATAGCGTTGGTGGAGCCCTTCCTGGCTCGTGTGCCCTGAGTGAAGAAGGTGGTTCACGACGCACAGGCTTTCCTCCGTGCCAGCGATGGTCGTGAGTTCCAAGGCGGCACGGGTCGCCGACATCACCTGGAGGCTGCCCAGCCGAACCAGGTCGCCGTCCTGGATGAGACCACTGTGCTGGCGCACGCCCGCCTCCGCTCTGCCCGCCTTCCCGTCCGTCCTGCTGACGTGGATGTTCGAGAGATCCAACCCCCAGTCCGGCGCACCGAACTCGAGCGCCGCGGATGTGTGCGAGAGAACCACCCCGGTCCTGGCCTGGCGAAGCACAGCACGCGCGGTCACCCGATGCCGTCCGGCGGCGTCGAGGTCGGCCCAGGCCGACGCGTTGGCGTACGCGCCGTGGCGCACCCGGATCCACTCACCGGAACGAACCATGCGGGCAATCGCCCGATCGGTGAAGCCAAGCTTGAGCAGATCACGAGTCAGCACCACGGACGGCAGCTCGCGCTCGCCGACAGCCGATCGAGCATCCGGAACCATCATGCGCGACCCCTGCCCTCCGCGCGCAGGCTCTACCCATCGACTTCCGGCTCCTGTGGACAGCCGTGTTGCGGTGCTGCGTGCGGCCCCAATCCCGACGCCACTTCTCGGGCGAAGCCCGCACTTCCAGGGCGATCCTTCGGCCGAGAAGTGCGGGTTTCCCCGGCTACCCGGGGAAACCTGCAAGCACGGCCCTAGCCCCGCCCGACGTGGAAGCCGGTGAGGCGGGCAGACTCGAGGTCGGCCCAGGCGCCGGGTACGTCGAACACCGCCACGGCGCTGGTGGGGAAACCCGCCGTCATCGCGTTGCCGGCCTCGACGTCCCCCTCGCCGTCGTCGAGGAGCTGCGCCAGCACTGCCATCGTGGGGTTGTGGCCGACGATGACGGCGCAGTCGCGGTCCTCGTCCAACGCTCGCACCAGATCGAGCGCGGTGTCCGGGCCGGCGGTGTAGAGGCCGGCGTCCAGCTCGGGGTCGAGTGACCAGCCGGCTCCCCCGGCCAGCGCCTCCCACGTCTGGGCGGCCCGGGGGGCGGAGGACACCAGCGCATGATCCGGTCGTACGCCGGCGGCCGCGAGCCACTCACCGGCGGCCGCGGCATCGCCCCGGCCCCGGTCGGTCAGCTCGCGCTCGAGGTCGGTCGCCGCGACCTGCTCGGCCTTGGCATGACGGATCACCACCAGGGTGTGTTGCCGCGGGGCCATGGATCCCACCCTAGGGTGGCGGACATGCCCCAGGGACCCCTCATGATCATCGGTGGCGCCGAGGACAAGCTCCGCAAGCGCACGATCCTCCAGGAGTTCGTGCGTGCCGCAGGCGGGCTGGATGCCCGGATCGCGGTGATCCCGACGGCGTCGTCGATCGGCTCCGAGGTCACCGGGGTGTACGACGCGCTGTTCCGCCGCGAGGGCGCGGCCGACGTGTTCGCCGTACGCCCGGAGACCCGGGAGGAGGCGCACGACCCGCGACTGATCGCCGCGATCGAGGAGGCCACCGGGGTCTTCATGACCGGCGGCAACCAGCTCAAGCTGTCGGCGATCGTGTCCGGCACCCCGCTGGGCGACGCGGTCGTCGCGGCCCACCGCAGGGGCGTCGTGGTCGGCGGCACCAGTGCCGGCGCGAGCATCCAGTCCAGCCACATGCTGGCTTTCGGGGGGCCGGGCGCGACGCCCAAGCAGCGGATGACGCAGATGGCTGCCGGGCTCGGGCTGATCGGCTCGGCGGTCATCGACCAGCACTTCGACCAGCGCAACCGCTACGGTCGCTTGCTGATGATCGTCGCGCAGTCGCCCCAGCTGCTCGGGATCGGAGTGGACGAGGACACCGCTGCCATCATCGAACCCGATGCCGAGGGCCACGACGTGCTCCGGGTGATCGGGCGGGGCTCCGTGACGGTGATGGATCCGGCCAACATCGTCACCAACGCTCATGAGGCGAAGCGGTCGGTGCCGATCCTGGCCAGCGGTGTGGTGCTGCACATGCTGCCCGCCGGGGCGTTCTTCGACCTCACCACGCGCTCGCTGGTCCCCCAGCCGACCGAGGTCACCGCCGAGGATGCGGCGGAGCTGGCCGATGCGGCCCGAGACCTGCGCGGGATGGCCCGCGACATCGCGGCCGCCGACGCCTCACCAGGCGCACTACGTCGCCGACTCGCCCGCAGCAAACGACGGACGGAGTGACCCCATGAGCTCGCGCCCCACCCCCGACCTCACCATCACCGAGACCCGTGTCTACCGCGGCCCGAACATCTGGTCCTACGACAAGGCGATCCACCTGGTCGTCGACCTGGGCTCGCTCGAGGACTTCCCCACCAACACGATCCCCGGCTTCACCGACAACCTGTTGGAGATGCTCCCGGGGCTGCGCGAGCACTCCTGCTCCCGCGGCAAGCGCGGCGGCTTCGTCGAGCGGCTCGACGAGGGGACCTGGCTCGGTCACGTTGCCGAGCACGCCGCACTCGCCCTCGAGCAGGTCGTCGGCCACGACATCCGACGCGGCAAGACCCGCGGGGTCAAGGGCCAGAAGGGCGTCTACAACGTCATCTTCGGGTACGCCGACGAGCAGGTCGGCCTCGCTGCCGCCAGGCTCGCCGTACGCCTGGTCAACCACCTCGTCGAGGCCGACCCCGAGTTCGACTGGGACGAGGAGCTCGAGAGCTTCATCCTGCGCGCGGAGCGTACGGCGTTCGGCCCGTCGACCCAGGCGATCCTCGACGAGGCGATGTCCCGCGACATCCCGTGGCTGCGGCTCAACCAGTACTCCCTGGTCCAGCTCGGGCAGGGCGTCCACGCGAAGCGGATCCGGGCCACGATGACCTCGGCCACGTCGGCTATCGCCGTCGACGTCGCCTCGGACAAGGACCTCACCACCCGGCTGTTGGCGGCCGCCGGCCTCCCTGTCCCCAAGCAGGACACCGTGCGCAGCGAGGATGCGGCCGTCCGCGCTGCCGAGCGGATCGGCTTCCCCTGCGTCCTCAAGCCGCTCGACGGCAACCACGGCCGCGGCGTCTGCATCAACCTCAACTCGGAGCAGGAGGTGCGGGAGGCGTTCCCGGTGGCGCTGGAGCAGTCCCGGCGCGGCGTGATCGTCGTCGAGTCGTTCATCAGCGGCAAGGACTACCGCTGCCTGATCATCGACGGCCGCGTGGCCGCGATCGCCGAGCGGGTCCCGGCATCGGTCACCGGTGACGGCACCTCCACGATCGAGCAGCTGGTCGATCTCGCCAACGCCGACCCGCGGCGCGGCGTCGGCCACGAGAAGGTGCTGACCCGGATCAAGGTCGACGATGCGGCCATCGAGCGGGTGCGCGACCAGGGCTTCGAGATGGGCGACGTACCCCCGGAGGGGACCACCGTCCGGCTCGCCCTCACCGGCAACATGTCGACCGGCGGCATCTCGATCGACCGCACGTTCGAGGCCCATCCCGAGAACATCGAGATCGCCGAGGAGGCCGCCCGGATGGTCGGCCTCGACATCGCCGGCATCGACTTCATCTGCCCCGACATCACCGAGCCGGTGCGCGAGACCGGTGGCGCGATCTGCGAGGTGAACGCCGCCCCGGGGTTCCGGATGCACACCCACCCGACCATCGGCGAGCCGCAGTTCATCGCCAAGCCGGTCGTCGACATGCTCTTCCCGCCGGGCGCCACGTCGCGGATCCCGATCGTGGCCGTCACCGGCACCAACGGCAAGACGACGACCTCGCGGATGATCAGCCACATCTTCAAGGGGATGGGCCGCAAGGTGGGGATGACGTCCACCGACGGCGTCGTCATCGACGAGCGGCTGCTGATCCGCTCGGACGCGTCCGGTCCCCGGTCCGCACGGATGGTGCTGCAGAACCCTCGCGTCGACTTCGCCGTCTTCGAGGTCGCCCGCGGCGGCATCCTCCGCGAGGGTCTCGGCTACGAGCGCAACGACGTCGCGGTGGTGCTCAACGTCCAGCCCGACCACCTGGGGCTGCGGGGCATCGACACCATCGAGCAGCTGGCCAACGTGAAGGCGGTGCTGGTCGAGGCGGTCCCGCGCAACGGTCACGCCGTGCTCAACGCCGACGACCCGCTGGTGCGGGAGATGCGCCGGCGCTGCTCGGGCCAGGTCGTGTGGTTCTCGATGGAGGAGCCGGGCTCGGAGACCCGCGACATGATCGACTCCCACTGCCGGCGGGGCGGCAAGGCGCTCGTGCTCGACCCGTCCGACCGCGGCGAGATGATCGTGGTCAAGCACGGCCCACGCGAGATGCAGCTGGCCTGGACCCACCTGCTGCCCGCGACCTTCGGTGGCCGGGCCCGGATGAACGTCCAGAATGCCCTCGGCGCGGCCGCTGCCGCCTTCGCTGCCGGCGCCCCGCTGCACGACATCCGGCAGGGCCTGCGCACGTTCTCGACGAACTACTACCTCTCCCCCGGCCGGCTCAACGAGGTCGAGGTCAACGGCGTCAACGTGATCGTCGACTACTGCCACAACGCCCCCGGCATGAAGGCGCTCGGCGACTTCGTGGACCGGATCGGCGAGTCTCTCGAGACCTCGCACGAGCTCGCCCGCCCCTCGCGCATCGGTGTGATCGCCACCGCCGGCGACCGGCGCGACGAGGACATGCGCGAGCTCGGCGAGATCGCCGCGCAGCACTTCGACGTCGTCATCGTGCGCGAGGACGAGGCGCTTCGTGGTCGGGAGCGCGGTGAGGTCGCGGGCTTCGTCGCCGAGGGCGTACGCCGGGCGATGGACGAGGTGACCCGCTGCAAGCAGGTCGAGATCGTCCTCGAGGAGATCGAGGCGGTCCGGCACGCGATGGCCCGCGCCAACGCCGGTGACCTCGTGGTCTTCTGCGTCGACAAGCACGCCGCCGTGATGGCCGAGCTGGAGGAGTGGTCCTCGCAGGCGCAGGCGGGCTCCGGCGTGACCTCCGAGGCTCCCGCAGCCGACCCCGACTACGTGGCGCCCGTCGAGGGCTGAGTCAGCGGTCGGTGACGGCCTCGCGGAACGCGAGAGTCAGCTCGGCCGCCTCGTCGTAGTCGAGCTCTGGCACCACGAGCGTCACCTGAGCTGACGTCGTCTCGTCGGCCCATGCGCACGTCAGTCCGTCGACGCCGTACTCCTGCGGCAGGGTGCCGCACGCCAGTGCACCACCGAGGTCCCCGGCGTCCAGGGCCTGTCGGTCCCCGATGCCGGCGTCGGCCAGTGCCACGTCGACGACCACCTCGGGCGTCTCCAGCCGCTCGGCGTACGCACTGGTCGGGTCGACGTTGAAGCCGAGGTAGGCCAGCGTCGAGCCGTCGTCGCGTTGGTACTCCGCGAACAGCGGGGTCATCCCTGGCTCGGCCTCCTCCTGCGCGCGGATCAGGTAGGCCTCGGCGTTGTCCTGGGCCGCATCGGTGGTGACCCGGTGCCACTCCCCCGCGCTGTCGGGGGTGATCAGCGTCGGCAGGACTGCCCCCGCCGTCGTTGCCTTGGTGCCCGGGTCGTCGTCGGCTCCGCCGCAGCCCACGAAGAGCAACGGCGTCAGCGCGAGAAGCGCACACCCGAGCGTGCGATCCCCATATCTCACGTCAGGCATTCTGCAGCACCCGTGTGCCCGGGTCACCGCGGGTCAGGCGTCGCGGACCAACCGGAAGCCCTCACGGTCGACGCTCCGGTCGCTGTCGCTCAGCACCACGACCCCGCGTTGCCGGCCGGTGTCGACTCCCACGAAGCTGCGGTAGCCCGCGGTGCCGCCGTTGTGGAACAGCAGCTCGCCGTCCTTGCCGGAGAGCTTGATCCACGCCATCGCCTGCTCCGTCCGTCCGGACCTCACCAGCGGCTGCTGGGTGAGCCGGATCGCCGCACCGAGCTCGCCCTCGGGCGGCTCGAGGTTCGCGCGCACGAGGAGGGCCAGGTCGTCCACCGATGACCAGAGCGCTCCGCACCCTGCGAGCGCGTCGAAGGTCCACACCTGGGGGCGGAGCCGTCCGCGCTTGGTGTGCCCGGGCTGGTGCGCGTCGGGGTGCGATCGCGTCTGGCCCATCCCGAGCGGAGTCGCGATCCGCTTCCGCACCGCCTCGTCGTACGACGTCCGCAGGTGGCGCGCGAGCGCGCTCCCGAGCAGCCCGAAGCCGAGGTTGGAGTAGACCGGCCGCGATCGCGGGCGGGGCGTGATGGCTCCGACGGCGGCGTACAGCGTGGGCTCGTCGATGTCGGCGTAGGGGTTGCGCCGGGCCGCGCCGAACACCTTCCGCCACATCCCCGGTGGCAGGCGGGGCAGCCCGCTGGTGTGGGTGACCAGGGCACCGAGGGTGACACCACCGACCGGCCGCTCCTCCAGCACCGGTAGCAGCTCACCGACCCGCGTCTCCATCGTGAGCCGTCCTCCGACCACCTCCTGCGCCAGCAGCAGGGCCGTGAACACCTTGGTGACCGAGCCGATCTGGTAGACGCCGCCCCGGTCGGCGCCGGACGTCTCGAGGCCCTCAGGGGTGACGATCCCGACGGCCGACGTCACTGCGCGGCCCGCACCTTGGCCGCCAGCGTCTCCGGTGCGTCGGCGGTGCCACCCTCCTCTTCAATCCAGGCGTAGACCTCCTCGCGCTGGGCGTGGCACATCAGGCCCACCACGTCCCCGGGCAGGGCCTGGCCGACCAGGGCGGAGAGGCAGGCGACCTCGGTGTCGTACGCCGGGATCCCGGTCACGCCCACGCGTTCCGCGCCGGCCCGCAGCAGGGCGTCGAGCTCGTCCATCGTCCGGCCGCGGAGGTAGTGCTCCTTGTGGCCGATGGAGACCACGTCGGTGTCACGCGCGCCGATCTCGGCGAGCTTCTCGATCAGGTCGTCCTGCCGGTCGCCGACCACGCCGAGGCCCAGCAGCAGCCGGCTGCCGGGGCGGCGGACACCGCTCATGATCTCGATCAGCGCCTCCAGACCCGCCTCGTTGTGCGCCAGGTCGACGACCACGGTGACCTCGCCGATGCTGAAGAAGTTCATCCGCCCCGGGTTGTGCTCGGCGTCGGGCCGGAACGTCCGCAGCCCCTCCACCACCACATCACGCGGGATCCCGACCGCGAGGGCCGCGGAGGCAGCGGCGAGGGTGTTCTCGACGTTGAAGCGGGACAGCCCCGCGAGCGTCATCGGTACGTCGACCAGCTCGACCAGCGGGTCCGGGTCGCGGCCGGGCAGCAGCACGCTCACCCAGCCATCGATCACGGTGGTGGCGCGCCCGCCGTCGCTCAGGGTCTCCCGGATCGCGGGCGAGTCCGGATCGCGGCTGAACACCCACGGCTGCGCCTTGACCACGCCGCGCATCGCGTAGACCCGCGGATCGTCGGCGTTCAGGACCGCCCACCCGTCCTTGCGGGTGATCCGCGGCACCACGGACTTCACCTCGGCCAGCTGGTCGACGGTGTCGATGCCCTGCATCCCCAGGTGGTCGGCGGAGACGTTGGTGACGACCGAGACGTCGTTGCGGGTGAGGCCGATGCCCTTGAGCAGGATCCCGCCGCGCGCGGTCTCCGTGACCGCGAGCTCCACGCCGGGATGGGCGAGCACCCGGCCGGCGCCGCTCGGGCCGGAGTAGTCCCCCGCCTCGACGAGGTTGCCGTCGACGTAGATGCCGTCGGTGTTCGACCAGCCGACCAGGCGACCATCGGCGCGGGCCAGGTGGGCGATCATCCGAGAGGTCGTGGTCTTCCCGTTGGTGCCGGTGACCGCGACCACCGGCACCCGGGGCTTGATCGTGTGCGGCGCATCGCCGGGCTCGGCCGCGGCCACCCGCTCGGCGGCGGCGCTCACGGCGTCCTCGAGGCCCGCGCCGGCAACGGCGTCGAGCACCGAGGCCACCGCGCGCCCCATCTCCTGCGCCCGCTCGCGGCGCCGCCACGGGAACGCCACCACGATCCGGTGCTGGTCGCTGGTCGGTCGCACCCGGACAGCCAGTCGCGCCGTACCTGCCTCCTGGGCCACGGCTCGCACCAGCCGAGCGATGGCTCGCAGCGCGAAGCGCTGGCGGAAGCCGGAATCCGGCGCCCCCGGCCGCGCGTTCTTCAGCCCGATCCGGGTGGCCAGGCGGGACGCCGTCTCCTCGGAGGCGGCGGACAGGGCGCTGATGTCGAGGGTCAGCTTGATCGCCGCGCGCGGGAAGTACAGGTTGGGTCCTTCGAGGACCCGCAGCTCGACGAGCGAGGAGGACGTCACCGCCCGGACGTTACCGACTCGACTCGCTCAGGCGCCCATCGCGTGGAAGCCACCGTCGACATGCACGATCTCGCCGGTGGTCGCCGGGAAGAGGTCCGACAGCAGGGCGCAGACCGCCTTCGCGGTGGGCTCGTGGTCGGTGTTGTCCCAGCCGAGCGGCGACCGGTCGCTCCACATCGCCTCCAGCTCCTCGAACCCGGGGATCGCCTTCGCCGCCAGGGTCTTCAGTGGACCGGCGGAGACGAGGTTGACCCGGATCCCGGCCGGCCCGAGGTCGCGGGCGAGGTAGCGCGAGCAGGACTCGAGGCCCGCCTTCGCCACGCCCATCCAGTCGTACGCCGGCCAGGCCACCGTGGCGTCGAACGTCATCCCGACCACCGAGCCGCCCTCGCTCATCAGCGGTCGGCAGGCCTGGGCGAGCGACATCAGCGAGTACGCCGACACCTGCATCGCCTGCGCCACGTCAGGCCAGGGGCCGTCGAGGAACTTGCCGCCGAGCAGCGTCTCCGGGTTGCCGTAGGCGATGGAGTGCACCACGCCGTCCAGGCCGTCGACGTGCTCACGCAGCTGGTCGGCGAGACCGGCCAAGTGGTCGTCGTCGGTGACGTCGAGCTCGAGCACCGCCGGCTCCTCCGGCAGCCGCTTGGCGATCCGCTTGGTGATGCCGAGGGCCCGCCCGAAGTTGGAGATCAACACCGTCGCGCCCTGCTCCTGGGCCACCTTGGCCGTCGCGAAGCCGATCGAGCTGTCCATGGTCACGCCCGCGACCAGGATGCGCTTGCCCTCCAGGATGCCGGTCATCTCAATGCCCCATTCCCAGTCCACCGTCGACGGGGATCACGGCCCCGGTGACGTACGCCGCTCCGTCGCCGGCGAGCCAGGTGACCGCCGACGCCACCTCCTCGGGGGCGGCGTACCGCGCGAGCGGCACCTGCCCCTTGATGGCTTCCCGCTGCTCGTCGGTGAGCGCCGCGGTCATGTCTGTCTCCACGTAGCCGGGTGCGACCACGTTGGCGGTGATCGACCGTGATCCGAGCTCCCGGGCGATCGAGCGGGCCATGCCGACCAGCCCCGCCTTGGACGCCGCGTAGTTGACCTGCCCGGGAGAGCCGAGCAGGCCGACCACCGACGAGATGAAGATGATCCGGCCGCGGCGGAGTCGCAGCATCCCCTTGGATGCCCGCTTGGCCAGCCGGAAGGAGCCGGTGAGGTTGGTGTCGATCACCGAGGCCCAGTCGTCGTCCGACATCCGCAGCAGGAGGGTGTCGTGGGTGATGCCGGCGTTCGCCACCAGCACCTCGACGGGACCGTGCGCCTCCTCGGCCGCCTTGAACGCGGCCTCGACGGCCTCGCCGTCGGTGATGTCGCAGCGCAGGTCGAGCGCGCCGTCAGGGGCACCGCCGTTGCGGGTGGTCACCGCCACCTGGTCACCCTGGGCGAGGAACGCCTCGGCGATGGCGCGGCCGATGCCACGGTTTCCGCCTGAGACAAGGACTGATCTGGGTTCACTCACGCCCAGCGACGCTATCGATTACCTGTCGGTAGGGCCGAATCCGCCTCTCAGTCATCCTCGAGACGGAAGCCGACCTTCATGCCCACCTGGAAGTGCTCCACACCGCCGTCCTTGACCTGTCCGCGCACCTGGGTGACCTCGAACCAGTCGAGGTGACGGAGCGTGCGGGCGGCCCGCTCTATGCCGTTGCGGACTGCCGCGTCGATCCCGTCCGGCGACGTCCCGACGATCTCGGTGACGCGGTAGGTGCGGTTGGACATGTGTGCCTCCTAGGCTCGGTCCGGTGCTGCGATCGTAGCGACGTAGAGTGGGGGCATGGCCAAGGACCAGGCACGGTCCGAGCGGCCCGTGCGCATCACCACCGCGGCGGCCAGCCGCGAAGAGGACATCAGTCATCGGCAGCGCCGCTATGTCATCTCGATGGGCATCCGGACGATCTGCTTCGTCGCCGCGGTGATCGTGGGCCATGGCTGGGTCATGTGGGTGCTGATCGTCGCCGCGCTGCTGCTGCCGTACGTCGCGGTCGTGATGGCCAACGCGGCGTCGAGCAAGGGCGATGACTTCGCTCTTCAGGACATGAGCCGTACAGAGTTGCCCACGAGCACGCGACACGAGCTCTGATGGCCCTGTCGGACAAGGGAGACCTCTGCTCGGCGAAGGGCTGTCAGGCCGCCGCCGTCTGGCAGCTCCTGTGGAACAACCCCAAGCTGCACACCCCTGACCGGCGCAAGACCTGGCTCGCCTGCGACGAGCACCGCCAGTCGCTGTCGGACTTCCTCTCCGCGCGCGGGTTCCTCAAGGACGTGGTGCCCCACGGGCAGGAGCAAGTGCTCCGGGACTCAGCCGCCGATCGCTGACATCGGCCGATCGGGCTGCAGGAACGTCGGATCATCGATCCCGTGGCCGGCCGCCTTGCCGAGCATCGCGACCCGCCAGCGCTCGGCGATCACCTCGTCGCTCGCGCCGGTGCGCAGTGCGGCGCGCAGGTCGGACTCCTGCCGGGCGAACAGGCAGTTGCGCACCTGGCCGTCGGCGGTCAGCCGGACCCGGTCGCAGTCGCCGCAGAACGGACGGGTGACCGAGGCGATCACCCCGACCGTCGCAGGGCCGCCGTCCACGAGGAACATCTCGGCCGGCGCGCTCCCCCGCGGCTCCTCGGCCGGGTAGAGCACGAACTCGCGCTCCAGCCGCTCGAAGATCTCCTCGGCGGTGATCATCCCGTCGCGGGTCCAGCCGTGCTGGGCGTCCAATGGCATCTGCTCGATGAACCGGAGCTCGTAGCCGCGATCGAGGCACCACTGCAGCAGCTCCGCGGCCTGGTCGTCGTTGACGCCACGCAGCAACACGGCGTTGACCTTGACCGGGCCGAGCCCCGCGGCGTCGGCCGCGGCCAGCCCGTCGATCACGTCGTCGAGCCGGTCGCGCCGGGTGATCTCGTGGAACGTGTCGGGGCGGACCGAGTCGAGGCTGACGTTGACCCGGTGCAAGCCGGCCTCGGCGAGCGGGCCAGCGACCCTGCTCAGACCCAGGGCGTTGGTGGTCATCGACATCTCGACACTGGGGTCGATCGCGTGCACCTGTCCGACGATGTCGACGATGCCCCGCCGGACCAACGGCTCGCCACCGGTGAACCGGACCTCGCGGATGCCGAGCTGCTCCACGCCCACCCGGATCAGGCGCACCACCTCGTCGTCGGTGAGCACCTCCTCGCCGGGCAGCCAGTCGAGACCCTCGGCCGGCATGCAGTAGGAGCAGCGGAGGTTGCAGCGGTCGGTGAGCGAGACCCGAAGATCCGTCGCCACACGGCCGTACCGGTCCACGAGCCCGGTGCTGCTCACTGCCTCCATCTCGCCAGTCTAGGGGCGGGGTGGCGAAGAGCCTGAGGCCCCGCCTCCGATGGGAATAGCCTGTCGCCGTGATGGATGCGCCTCAGATCGAGGTACGCCAGCCGGGACGACCCCCGCGCCGGGTTTCCGTCGACCGAGCGCTGGAGATCGGTCGTGAGGGGCAGGGCGTCCGGGTCGCCGACGACGGCGTGTCGCGCCGGCACGCCAAGCTCCTGCCCAGCCCGCTCGGGCTGTCGCTCGTCGACCTCGGCAGTCGAAACGGCACCTTGCTCAACGGGCTCCCGGTCACCGCGCGTACTCAGCTCGCCGACGGCGACGTCATCCGGATCGGCCGTACGGAGCTGATCGTCGTGCTGCCCGTCGAGCAGCATGTGCCGGCCGGTGCGCGGGTGATTACCTACCAGGAGCTCGGCCCGCGACCCGCACCGCCGCTGCCACCGGTGACCGTGCGGCCCCCAGGCCAGCTCCGCACCTTCGCGACCCGGGTGTTCACCGGCCCCGGCACCGACCCGGCGTTCCGCACCTACCAGGAGCTGCCCAGGCGGGTGCCGATCGCGGTCTGGCGCGGGGTGCGTGTCCTGAGCGTCGCGTCCTACCTCTTCCTGATCGTCGCCCTTCTCGTCTGGCCGACGACCGGGCTCACCGTGTTCTTCGGCCTGGTCGTCCCGATTCTTCCGGTGCTGTTCTGGGTCGCGCCCGGGATCTGGCGCAACATCTGCCCGCTGTCGTCGGCGAACCAGTCGGCGCGGGTCTTCGGATTCACCCTGGGCAGGACGGCGCCCCGCTGGGTGCGGGAACGCGGCTACCTGCTCGCGATAGGGCTGTTCTTCGGCATCGCCGGCGCGCGGCTCGCGGTCTTCAACGACAACGGGACGGCGACCGCCGTACTGCTCGGCGTCGTGGTCCTCTCGGCGTTCGCCGGCGGCATCCTGTTCAAGGGGAAGAGCGGCTGGTGCAGCAGCATCTGCCCGTTGCTGCCGCTGCAGCGGGTCTACGGTCAGACGCCGTTCGTGCTGTCGCCCAACAGTCACTGCCAGCCGTGCCTGGCCTGCACGCGGAACTGCTTCGACTTCCAGCCACAGGTGGCGCAGCAGGCCGACCTGCACGACCCTGACGCCCGATGGAGCCAGCCGCGGCGCCTGTTCGCGAGCGCGTTGCCGGGGTTCGTGCTCGGGTTCTTCACGGTGCTCGGCGAGCCGTCGCTCTCGACGGAGGAGATGTACGGGCGACTGGCGCTGTTCGTGCTCGGGAGCGTGGGCGGGTTCTTCGTCCTCGAGACGGTGCTCGGGATCTCGTCCGGCCTGGTCACCGCGCTGTGGGGAGCGGTCGCCCTCCACGTCTTCTACTGGTACAGCTCGCACACGTTCGGCGACGCGCTGTCGTCGCTGTTCGGGTTCGGCAACCTCGACTGGCTGCGCTGGCCGATCCTCAGCGTGCTGACCCCGCTCACCCTGGTCTGGCTGATCCGCACCTACTGGTCCGAGCGCCGCTACCTCGCCGAGACCGCGACGGAGCAGGTCACCGACCTCGGCATGCCGACGCTGCCCCCGCCCGGTTCGACGGGCGGGTCAGGGCCGGTCGCGGAGGTCGCGTTCGTCGAGCGCGACGGCGCCGTCCCCGCGGATGCCGGCCAGAGCGTGCTCGAGGTCGCCGAGGGCTGCGGGCTGGCGATCGAGGCGGGCTGCCGGATGGGCGTCTGCGGGTCCGACCCGGTGGCGATCCTCGAGGGCGCCGACCGTCTCTCGGACCCCGAGGACGAGGAGCGCAGCACTCTGCGCCGGCTCGGGCTCGCCCCGAACACCCGGATGGCCTGCTGCGCGCGGATCCAGGACGGCTCGGTCCGGGTCGGCCTCACCCCCGAGCGTGGTGCTCCCGACACGGGTGACCAACCCATCGACTACGACCGCTCGATCACCAGCGTGGTCGTCCTCGGCACTGGCATCGCCGGCGTCACCGCCGCGGACTTCGTACGCCGTGGCCATCCCGACTGCGAGATCCACCTGGTCGGTCAGGAGCCGCACCTGCTCTACAACCGGATGGGCATCTCCCGCATCGTCTACGGCCGGTCCGCGATGAGCGGGCTCTACCTGCTCGACGAGCAGTGGTATGACGACCACCGGATCACCACGTGGCTCAACACGCTCGCCAGCGAGGTCGACGTGGCCGGCCGCAGCGTGCTGCTCGGCACCGGACAGCGGTTGTTCTTCGACCGGCTCATCCTCGCCACCGGCTCCCGAGCCACCACGATTCCGCTCGACGGGTTCGGGCTGCCGGGGACGTTCGTGCTCCGGCAGGCGGAGGACGCCAGTCGGATCCGCAGCTTCGCCCAGCAGCACGGCGTGCGCGCCGCCGTCGTCGCCGGCGGAGGTCTGCTCGGGCTGGAGGCCGCGCACTCGCTGCACCGGCTGGGACTGAAGGTCACCGTGCTCGAGCTCGGCGACCGGTTGCTCGCCCGCAACATCGACGCGCGTGCCAGCGAGCTGGTGCATCAGCACTTCGCCCGACTCGGGATCGAGGTGCGCTATCAGGTGGGGGCCAAGAGCCTCGTTGGTTCTGAACGTCTGGAGGGCGTCCGGCTCGACGACGGCTCGACGATCCCGGCCGGGCTGTTCCTGATCTGCATCGGGATCACGCCCGCCATCGACCTGGCGAAGAGCGCCGGCATCGCCGTGGAGCGCGGCGTCCTCGTCGACGACCTGATGCGCACCAGCGCGGCCGACGTGTACGCCGCCGGCGACGTCGCCCAGCACGACGGACGCGTGCTCGGGCTGTGGCCGGTCGCGACCAAGCAGGCGGAGGTCGCCGCCATCAACGCGCTCGGCGGTCAGGAGCGGCTGCCGGTCGACCTGCCGGCCATGATCCTCAAGGGCGTCGATCTCGAGCTCTCCGCGGTCGGCAGGGTGGAACCCGAGCCTGGCGACGAGACGTTCACCGAGGACCATCCGGCCGTGCCGTCGTACCGGCGTCTGCTGGTGAACGGTGGGGTGGTCGTCGGCGTACTGGCGCTCGGGTCGCATCCTGACTTCCTCGCCGCAGCGACCAGCGCCGTGAAACGTGGCCGGTCGCTCGACCCGTCGGCACTCGCTCGGCTGCGCGTCGGAGACTTCTCGGCGGTCAAGGAAGCCCGCGATCAGGTGAGCGCGCCGGTCTCGGGCCCGATGTAGGTGTAGACCCTGCGTCCGATCCTGAGACTCCATCCCACGGGGAGGGCGAACGGCTCGCTCCCGAGTCGGGTCCACTCCGCGTCGCCGGGTGCGGCGACATCGGTGCCGTTGCTGGATCCCGCGTCCCTGATCGTCAGCACTCCCCCGTCGATCTCGAGGTAGGCCTGGACGCGCGAGACCGTCTGCTCGGGATCGGGGATGAAGACCGGCGACGCCTCGCCATGGCGGACCGCCGGGTCCTGCCGCGGGTCACGGCCGAGGACGTAGGGCCGGTCGATCGGCACCCGGCTGCCGTCCTCGGCGACCAGGTGCGCGATCTCGTCGGCCAGCAGCACGGTCTCCCGACCCGGCGAGCGGATGGCGGTGTCGACGCGCTCCCGGCCAGAGGGCGGCGGGACCACCGGCTCCGCCGCCACAGACGGTGGCGCTGCGGCCTCCTGCGCTTCGCCGGACAACGGCTCGAGCACGAAACCGGCCCCGGCCAGCATCCCGTGCCCGAGGTCGGTGCGGGGATCCGCCGTGATCGGCCCCGAGCCGGTGAGCGTCACAGCCACCCGCTGAGCGTCCACCGGGACCGGGCGCTCGAGCCAGGTCAGCGCCTCGGCACCGGCCAGCTCGGTGTCGTCCACCTCGGCGCGCGCGGCGCCGTACAGGACCAGCCAGCGCTCGTTGCCGGAGATGCCACCCAGGATCAGCCCGAACGGCGGTGCTGTCGATCGGTGCTCCGTGAGAAGTGCGGCAATCCGCCACAGCGTGTCCCGGTCGGGGGTTCCGACGGCCAGCAGGTCGAGCAACGCCCGGGAGAAGGCATCGGCATCACCACTGATGCCGACGACCGCTGCCGCGTCGCCGAATCTCGCGACCACCCCGTCGCCGAGCTGAACTCCCAAACGGACCTGCGCGCCGTTCACCCGAGCCCCCTGCCGTCTTCGGACGCCGCTCAGCATCCCACGCGTTCGGCCGCACCGGTACGCCTGCGGGGCGTACGCGCGGGCTAGCGTGGACCGGTGAGGTCGTTCCGCTTCCTGCTCAGCCGGCGCTGGCTGCTGCTCGCGCTCGCGATCGCGCTGGTGGCGGTGGCGACCTGGTGGCTGGGTGAGTGGCAGTTCAGCCGGCTCGACGACCGCAAGGAGCGCAACGCCGTCGTCCGGGCAAACGAGGACAAGCCGCCCGCACCGGTCGCGGACGTGCTGGCCCCGGGTGACGAGGTCGCCGACGACGACGAGTGGCGCCAGGTGACCGCCACGGGCACCTACGCCGACGAGGACACCGTGATCGTGCGTTACCGGACCCGCGACGGGGCGTCCGGCGTCGATGTCGTGGTGCCGCTCGTGACCGCCGACGGTACGGCGCTGCTGGTCGACCGCGGCTGGATGGCGAGCGACAACCGCGGCGCCGATGTCCCCGACGTGCCCGCACCGCCGGCCGGCGAGGTCACGGTCACCGGCTGGGTCCGCTCCGACGGCTCCGGGAGCAGCACCGAGGTCCACGACCAGTCCACGCGCGCGATCTCCAGCGACCGGATCGGGGAGGCCCTCGACCGCGAGCTCTACGGCGGCTTCGTGGAGCTCCGCTCCGAGGACCCCGAGCCCGCCGAGTCGCTGGAGCAGGTGGAGCTGCCGGAGCTCGACAACGGCCCGCACTTCTTCTACGGGCTGCAGTGGTGGTTCTTCGGCGTGCTCGCGATCGGTGGCTTCAGCTACCTCGCGTACGACGAGTGGCGGAACGGACCTCGCGGCCCGCGCCGCGCCAAGAAGTCGACGCAGAGGTCGCCTCAGAGGGCGCGCAGCATGCCGCCGTCGACCGGCAGCATCGTGCCGGACACGAAGGACGCCGCCGGCGAGAGCAAGAAGGCCGCGGCGCGGCCGAACTCCTCCGGCTCGCCGTAGCGGCCCAGCGGGATCGTCGCGACGGCCGCCGCATGGGCCGCCTCGGCATCGCCGGTCGAGGCATCCAGCTCGGCCACCCGCTCGGTGCCCACCCGCCCGGGGAGCAGGCCGTTGACCCGCACGCCCCTCGGCCCGAGCTCGTCAGCGAGCGTCTTGGCCACCATCGCCAGGCCGGGCCGGAGGCCGTTGGAGATCGCCAGGTTGGCCAAGGGTGCACGCACGCTTGACGACAACACCAGCGCCATCGAGCCGCCGTCCCCGAGCTCCGCGCCCACCTCACGGGCCAGCCGGACCGCGCCCAGGAACACCGACTCGAACGCGGTGCTCCACTGCTCGTCGGTGACCTCGGTGACCTGCCCCGTCGGCGGTCCGCCCACGGAGATCAGGGCACCGTCGAGACGACCCCACCGCTCGTTGGCGGTCGCGATCAGGCGTGCGGGCGTGCCCGGGTCGGCGTTGTCAGCGGGTACGCCGACCGCGGCGTCGCCGAGTGCGGCAGCCGCCTCGTTCAGGGTGTCCTCCGACCGCCCCGAAAGGACGACGCGAGCGCCCTCGGCAACCAGGCAGTCGGCGGTGGCGCGGCCGAGCCCGCGGGCCCCGCCGGTGACGATGAAGACGCGATCCTGCAGACCGAGATCCATGACAACGAACCTAGACGGTCACGCCACAGGAGCGTCGTCGTGCAGGAACTGGGTGCGGTAGAGGTCGGCGTAGAGGCCGTTGCGGGCGAGCAGGTCGCGGTGCGCGCCGGACTCCACGATCCGGCCGTCGTCGAGCACCAGGATCTGGTCGGCGTTGCGCACCGTGGACAGGCGGTGCGCGATCACCAGCGACGTCCGCCCCTCGAGCGCGGCGTCCAGCGCCCGCTGCACGGCGGACTCGGACTCGCTGTCGAGGTGCGCGGTCGCCTCGTCCAGCACCACGATCGACGGCGCCTTGAGCAGCAGGCGCGCGATCGCGAGCCGCTGCCGCTCACCGCCCGACAACCGGTAGCCGCGGTCGCCAACCACTGTGTTCAGCCCGTCGGGCAGGCCACGCACGAGGCGGGCGATCTGCGCCGCCTCGAGGGCAGCCCAGATCTCGGCCTCATCGGCCTCGGGGCGGGCGTAGAGCAGGTTGGCCCCGATCGTGTCGTGGAACATGTGCGCGTCCTGGGTGACGTAGCCGACCGTGTCCTCGAGGGACTGCAGGGTCACGTCGCGTACGTCGAGCCCGCCGACCCGGACGGCGCCGGACTTCACGTCGTACAGCCGGGCGACCAGGTGGGTGACCGTCGTCTTGCCCGCGCCGGACGGGCCGACCAGCGCGATCATCTGACCGGGGTCGGCGCTGAAGCTCACGTCGTTGAGCACCTGGACGTTGTCGCGCGACTCGATCCGGGCGACGCTCTCGAGAGATCCCAGGGAGATCTCGTCAGCGCGCGGGTAGGTGAACGAGACGTTCTCGAACTCCAGTCGTGCGGAGCTGCGGGGTAGCGCGACGGCGTCAGGCTTCTCCTGGATCTGCGACGGGAGGTCGAGCACCTCGAAGACCCGCTCGAAGCTGACCAGCGCGGTCATCACGTCGATCCGGACGTTGGAGAGCCCCTGCAGCGGACCCAGCAGGCGGAGCAGCAGCGTGGCCAGCGCGAGCAGGGTGCCGACGGTGAGGGTCTTGTCGATCGCGAGGTGGCCTCCGAAGCCGTAGACCAGCGCCGTCGCGAGGGCCGGCACCAGCATCATCGAGGCACCGAAGATCCGAGTGATCAGCGAGATCCGGACGCCGAGGTCGCGGACGTTTGCGGCCCGGTCGGCGAACAGGTCGTCCTCCTCGCCGCGACGGCCGAACAGCTTGAGCAGCATCGCGCCGCCCACGTTGAACCGCTCGGTCATCACGTTGCCGAGGTCGGCGTTGCCGTCCATCTGGCGACGCGTCAGCCCGGCGAGGCGGCCGCTGACCCAGCGTGAGACGAAGTAGAGGATCGGGAAGAGCGCCAGGCAGAGCAGCGTGATCTGCCAGCTCAGCGCGAGCATGGCGATGCCGACCACGAGGACGGCGATGCCGTTGGAGACCGTGCTGGACAGGGTGGACGTGAACGCCCGCTGCGCGCCGATCACGTCGTTGTTGAGCCGGGAGACCAGCGCACCGGTCTGGGTGCGGGTGAAGAACGCCAGCGACTGGCGCTGCACGTGCCCGAAGACCTTGGTGCGCAGGTCGTAGATCAGCCCCTCCCCGATTCGCGAGGAGAGCCAACCGTTGAGCACCGCGAGAGCGGCGGTGACGACTGCGACGCCGGCCATCGCCAGGGCCAGGATGGTCACCATCCGGTTGTCGCCCGCGAGGATGCCGTCGTCGACGATCCGCTGCACCAGCAGCGGCATCACCACGACCATGGCCGCGTCGATGACGACCAGGACCAGGAAGACGGAGATCAGGGCCCGGTGCGGGCGTGCGAAGCCGAGGACGCGACGTACCGTCTTGGCCTCGATGCGGTTGTCGACGACACTCCGGTCGGAGCGGATGTGGCGCCAGGCGCCCCCGCCGGGATGCATGGATGACATGCGCTACCCCCTCAGCTTCCTAGCAACGCCGCCAGCTCCCGGAACCGCCGGGTCTGCGCCTCGCGCTCGAGGCGACGCTGGGTGTCAAGGTCTCGTTGTGCCGCTCCGAGGAGCAGCGTCTTGGTCTCGCGGACCGCGCCCGCTGGGGCGGCGGTCAGGGCGGCCGCCAGGTCGGCGACCGTGCCGTCGAGCTCCGCATTCGGTACGGCGGTGAGCGCGAGCCCGATCTGGACGGCCTCAGCGGCTCCGACCATCCGTGCCGTCGCGCAGATCTCTAGTGCCCTGGCGTATCCAACGCTCTCCACCAGCGGTTTTGTTCCCGTCAGGTCCGGCACCAGACCCAGCGCCGACTCCTTCATGCACAGCTGGGCGTCGTCGGCGAGCACCCGGAGGTCGCAGGAGAGGGCGAGCTGGAAGCCCGCGCCGATCGCGTAGCCCTGGACCGCGGCGATGGAGACGAACCGAGGATCGCGGAGCCAGGTGAAGCCGCGCTGGAAGTCGTCGATGGTCGCACTGATCGCCGTGTCGTCCATCGCGAGCAGTCCGGCCACCGTCTCCGCGCCGCTCGTGCCCGGGTCGAGCATCGACCGGTCCAGGCCGGCGGAGAACGCCGGTCCCTCACCGCGCACCACCACCACGCGTACGTCGTCGGACAGCTCGGCGCCGATCGTCCCCAGGGCCCGCCACATCGCGGGGGTCTGGCTGTTGCGTGAGTCGGGGCGGTCGAGCGTGACCGTCGCCGTCGCGCCGTCGACGTCGAGGCGCAGACCGACCGAGTTCAGCTCTTCGGGACTCATGGCGGCAGTGTGTCAGGCAAGGGCGACAAGGTCGCCGTAGTCGGGGCTCCAGAGGTCCTCGACGCCGTCGGGCAGGATCAGCACCCGGTCGGGCTCCAGAGCGTGTACGGCGCCCTCGTCGTGGGTGACCAGCACGATCGCGCCCTCGTAGCTGCGGATCGCGGCCAGCACCTCCTCGCGCGACGCCGGGTCGAGGTTGTTGGTGGGCTCGTCGAGCAGCAGCACGTTGGCGCTCGACACCACCAGGATCGCCAGTGCCAGCCGCGTCTTCTCGCCTCCGGAAAGCACCGCGGCCGGCTTGTCCGCGTCATCGCCGGAGAAGAGGAACGAGCCCAGCACCGAGCGGGCCTCGGTGTTGGCGAGCTGGGGCGCCGCGGAGTGCAGGTTCTCCAGCACGGTACGCGAGGTGTCGAGAGTCTCGTGCTCCTGCGCGTAGTAGCCGATCTTGAGGCCGTGGCCGGGCGTGACACCGCCGGTGTCCGGCCGGTCGACCCCGGCGAGGATCCGGAGCAGGGTCGTCTTGCCGGCGCCGTTCAGGCCGAGCACCACGACCCGCGAGCCACGGTCGATCGCGAGGTCGACATCGGTGAACACCTCCAGCGAGCCGTAGGACTTCGACAGCTCGCCAGCGGTGAGGGGTGTCTTCCCGCACGGCGCGGGGGCCGGGAACTTGATCCGCGCGACGCGGTCCTCACGACGTTCGCCCTCGACCCCGGCGAGCAGCCTCTCGGCGCGCTTCAGCATCGACTGCGCCGCCTGCGCCTTGGTGGCCTTCGCCCGCATCCGGTTGGCCTGGTCGGTGAGCGTCTTGGCCTTGCTCTCGGCGTTCATCCGCTCGCGCTTGCGGCGCTTCTCGTCCGTCTCGCGCTGGGTGAGGTACGCCGACCAGCCCATGTTGTAGACGTCGATCTCCGCGCGGTTCGCGTCGAGGTGCAACACCCGGTTGACGGTGGTCTCCAGGAGGGCCGTGTCGTGGCTGATCACGACCAGGCCGCCCTGATGCGCCTTGAGGAACTCGCGTAGCCAGACGATCGAGTCGGCGTCGAGGTGGTTGGTGGGCTCGTCGAGGAGCAGCGTGTCCGCCCCGGAGAAGAGGATCCGGGCCAGCTCGACCCGCCGCCGCTGCCCGCCCGAGAGGGTCTTCAACGGCTGCCCGAGCACCCGGTCCTCGATGCCCAGGCTGTGCGCCATCTGCGCGGCCTCCGACTCGGCCGCGTAGCCACCACCCGCGTGCAGGTCGGCGTCCGCGCGGGTGTAGCGGCGCATCGCCCGCTCCCGCGAGCTCGGGTCGTCGCTGCCCATCTCGATCTCGGCCTGGCGCAGGCGGCGTACGGCGTCGTCGAGCCCGCGCGCCGAAAGGATCCGCTCCCGGGCCATCTGCTCGGGGTCACCGGAGCGTGGATCCTGCGGCAGGTAGCCCACATCACCGGTCCGCTGCACGCTCCCGCCGGCGGGCAGGGCCTCGCCGGCAAGGATCTTCGTGAGCGTCGTCTTGCCCGCGCCGTTGCGCCCGACCAGACCCACCTTGTCGCCCGCACCCACGCGGAAGCTGACGTTCTCCATGAGCAGTCGTGCCCCGGCCCGGACCTCGAGGTGGTGGGCGGTGATCATCGTGATCACTAGTCTAAGGAGCCGGGTGCGGCCGAAGGGTCGGCGGCCCGTACCGACAGACACTCACAGGGGGACGCGCGATGCGGTTCAATCCCAAGGCCCGGCTCGACCGGGGGCGCGTCAAGGACGCCGGGCAGGGCTCGGGCAGCGGCTTGCCCGGCGGCGGCACCGGCCGGCGGATCCCGATCCCGGGCGGCGCGGCCGGCGGAGGGATCGGCGGCATCCTGATCGTGGTGTTGATCATCGTGCTCAACCAGTGCCTGGCCAACAGCGACGATGGCGGTGGCGGTACGCAGGCGGACTACAGCGGCTCTCGCGTGGCCGACTCCGCCGACAGCGGGCGCTACGACGACTGCAAGACCGGCGCCGATGCCAACGACAGCCAGGACTGCGCCCGGGTGGCGGTCGAGAACTCGCTCACCGACTACTGGGAGAGCGAGCTGGGCGGCAAGTTCCGCCCCGAGCAGCAGCTGGTCACGTTCACGGACCAGGTCAACACCCAGTGCGGAGCCGCCAGCTCCGCGGTCGGCCCGTTCTACTGCCCCGCCGACGAGTCGATCTACCTCGACACCGACTTCTTCGACGAGGTGCTCGAGCGCCAGCTGGGCGGTCCGGACGGCGGGTTCGTGGAGTTCTACGTGCTCGCGCACGAGTACGGCCACCACATCTCCAACCTGCTCGGCTACTTCGGCCAGGTGCGCACCCAGCAGGGGCCGCAGAGCGACGCCGTACGCCTGGAGCTGCAGGCCGACTGCTACGCCGGCATGTGGGCCAACCATGCCCAGAACACCGAGGACGCTGCCGGCGAGGTGCTGATCGCCGAGCTCACTGAGGAAGACATCGACCTGGCCATCGAGGCGGCCGAGGCGGTCGGCGACGACCGCATCCAGGAGAAGACCCAGGGCCAGGTCAACGAGGAGTCCTGGACCCACGGCTCGGCGGCGATGCGGAAGAAGTGGTTCGGGATCGGCTACACGGAGGGCAACCTGCAGGCGTGTGACACGTTCGCCGCCGACCAGGTCTGAGCCCTACCAGCCGAGCAGTGCCTCGATCTGGGGAAACTGCCGCTGCAGGGCCCGCAGGTGCGGAGCCACGGACGGGTGCCGGTACTTGCCGGCCAGAGCACCCTCGCCGCCGGCCACCCGCGCCAGCGCCCACTCGGCCCGGTTGAGCGCGGTGTAGACGGCGGTCACCCGCGCCCCCAGGAGTACGTCGTCGGGCGAGGCGAGGCCCTCGGGCAGCCCCATCAGGTAGGCGTCGAGGAGCGGTTCGAACGCCTCGCGCGAGCCCAGCGAGTAGTAGCCCAGGTCGCCGCCGACCGGGCCGGTGCCCAGCGTGCCCCAGTCGATGGCGAGCACCTCGTCACCGTCGCGACCGGGCAGGTTCATCGGGGTCGGGTCGCCGTGCTGCGGGACCTGCGGCAGCGCCTCCACGAGGTCGAGCATGGTGGTTCGGCGTTCCCAGAGGTGCTGCGCCACGTCGGCGACGGTGGTCCGGGCCAGCGTCTGCCACCCGCCCCGCCGCTCCACCCTGGCCATCCGGTCGCCGAGCTGGTGCCGGGCCAGGAACCGCGGCCGGGGCAGGTCGCACCCGGCGAACCTGCCCAGGGCCATGGCCACGAACAGTCCGCTCAGCGCGGCGTCCTCGACCCACTCCCGGGTGACCGTGATCCCCTGGTCGTCTTCCTCGATCGCGGCCGGGACCGCGCGCAGCCCGGGCGTGCCCGCGGTGAGCCCGGTGCCGAGAACGTCGGCCTCGCGTCGCCAGTACGCCGCGTGCCCCGGCTCGCTGAGCTCTGCCGGGTCCCCCGGGGTCGGCGCGGCGAGCCGCTTGATGACCACCGGGCGGCCACCCTGCGCCGCCCGCCACAGGCCGACGGTGGATGCACCGGTGCCGCCAGGAAGCGGATGCCAGCCCTGCTGGGGCTCCCACATGGCTCCGACGCTAGTTGATCGAGCGCCCGAAACTCAGCGCTTGGCCCGCTCGGCGTGCCAGCGGCGTACCAGCTCGCCCATCTCCCGCGTCATGAGCTGGAGGAAGTCGCGCGTCTCGGCCACCCGGTCCCGGCCGGGGCCGACGAGCTGGCCGTCCTCGAGGGCTTGCGCACACATGTCGCTCAGCGGGCCGTAGGCCGCGATCTCGGCGGCGAACACCGGCTCCCACACCTCGTCACCGAGACCGAAGCGGTCCACTCGCTCCCCCGGCGTCCGGAACCGACGGATCAGGTTGAGGGTGCCGAGGTAGCGCACCGCCCCGCTCACGGCCGCGGCACTGACCCCGAGCCGGTCGGCGATCTCGCGCGCGGTCAGCGACTCCTCGGGCGCGGCGAGGGCCAGGGAGAAGACCCGCGCGGGCATCCGAGGGAAGCCGAGCTGCGACAGCGCGAGCGCGAAGTCCTCGACGAACTGGGGCACTGTCGACGGCTCCGGCATGGCCCCACCTACTGGAAGATTCATGAATTCAACACTTTTCACGATTTTGTGAAAGCCGTGCTACGTTCGCGATATGGCGAACGTGATCGACATCAGGGGGCTGCACAAGTCGTTCGGCTCCACCCACGCTCTCGACGGGCTCGACCTCGAGGTCGCCCCCGGCGAGGTGCACGGCTTCCTCGGCCCCAACGGCGCCGGCAAGTCCACCACCATCCGGGTGCTGCTCGGCCTGTTGCGCGCCGACTCCGGAACGGTCCGGCTCTTCGACGCCGACCCGTGGCGCGACGCCGCGGCGCTGCACCGCAGGCTGGCCTACGTCCCCGGCGACGTGAACCTCTGGCCCAACCTGTCCGGTGGCGAGGTGATCGACCTGCTCGGCCGGCTCCGCGGAGGGCTCGACGAGAAGCGCCGCGCGCATCTGATCGAGCGCTTCGAGCTCGACCCGACCACGAAGGGCCGGTCCTACTCCAAGGGCAACCGGCAGAAGGTCGCGCTGGTCGCCGCGCTCGCCTCCGAGGTCGACCTCCTGGTGCTGGACGAGCCGACCTCCGGGCTCGACCCGCTCATGGAGGCCGTCTTCACCGAGTGCGTCGACGAGTTCAAGAACTCCGGTGGCACGGTGCTGCTCTCGAGCCACATCCTGGCCGAGGTCGAGCGGCTGTGCGACCGGGTGAGCATCATCCGCAACGGTCGCAACGTCGAGAGCGGCACCCTCGCCGACCTGCGCCACCTCACCCGTACGTCGATCCGCGCCGAGCTGGAGCGCACCCCCAGCGGGCTGGACGGCCTGGCCGGCATCCATGACCTCGCGGCCGAAGGCCACCGGGTGACCTTCGAAGTGGACACCAACGACCTCGACCAGGCAGTCCGCGCCCTGAGCGGCTTCGGCATCCGCACCCTCACCTCGCAGCCGCCGACCCTCGAGGAGCTGTTCCTTCGCCACTACGGCGACGAGGTGGCCGCCCAATGACCGGCCCGCTGGCCGGCCTGGGCACCCTGCTGCGCACGTTCGCCCGGCGGGACCGCTGGCTGGTGCTGTGGTTCACCGTCGGGGTGACGGTCCTGTACTGGTCCCAGGCCGTGAGCGTCGACGGCCTCTACAAGACCCAGGCGGAGTTCGACAAGGCCGCGGCGAGCATGGAGGACAACGCGGCGTTCATCGCGATGACCGGTCCAGCACGGGCCCTGAACACGACCGGGGGCCAGGTGACGTGGCAGTCGACCGCGTTCGGCGCGATCCTGATCGGGCTGATGGCGATGTTCCTGATCGGCCGGCACACCCGCGCCGAGGAGGAGTCCGGACGTGACGAACTTCTTCGCTCGGGCGTCGTCGGCCGCCAGGCGCCCATGACCGCGGCTCTTCTGCTGACCGCCGCTGCCAGCGGCCTCGTCGGGGCATGCGTGACCGCCAGCCTGATCGCCTACGGCCTGGCCACGGCGGGCGCCGTCGCGCTGGGGCTGGGCCTCTGGCTCTGCGGGCTGGTCTTCGGAGCGGTAGCGCTGCTGGCCGCGCAGCTCACCTCCTCGACCCGCACCATGTACGGCATGGCCGGCGCCGCGATCGGGGTCGCCTACGGGCTGCGCGCGATCGGCGACGTCGGCAACGGCGCCCTGTCGTGGCTCTCCCCCATCGGCTGGTACCAAGCGATGCACGCCTACTCCGGCGAACGCTGGTGGCCGGCGCTGCTGCTGGTCGCCGCGACGATGGTCGCCGCGGGGGCGGCGTACGCCGTGTTCGCTCGCCGCGACGTCGGCTCCGGCATCTGGCCGGCTCGCCCCGGCCCGGCCAGGGCACCGGTCGGCCTGCAGGGATCGCTCGGGCTCGCCTGGCGCCTCCAACGGGGCAGCCTGATCGCGTGGGCCTTCGGCCTGTTCGTGGGCGGCCTCGCCTACGGCTCGATCGGCGACGACGTCACCAGCCTGCTCGGCGACTCCGACTTCGCACAGGACGTGTTCGGCGCCAACGGACCGGACCTGGTCGACTCCTTCTACGCCACCTCCGCCCTGATGCTGGCCCTGATCGGCGCCGGTTTTGCGATCTCCTCGACGCTGCGACCGCGGGGCGAGGAGAACGACGGTCAGGTCGAGTCGCTGCTCGCTACCGCCCTCCCCCGGTGGCGCTGGCTCGCTAGTCACCTGGTGATCACGCTCGCCGGCACGGTCGCCGTCGTCGCGCTGAGCGGCCTCGGGCTCGGGCTCGGCTTCGCACTGGTCACCGGCGACGCGAGCAAGATCGGGCCGTTCACATGGGCCACCACGTCGCTGCTGCCCGCTGTACTGCTGCTGGCGGGCCTGGCGCTCCTGCTGTACGGCGCGCTGCCCCGGGCCGCGTCCCTGGCCTGGGCGGGGCTGCTCGTGTGTGTCGTGGTGATGATGTTCGGCGAGGCTCTCCAGTTCCCCGACTGGCTGCGAGACCTCTCACCCTTCGAGCACCTCGCGCTGGTGCCCGCGGTGTCCGTCGACTGGGCAGCGGCCCTGGCTGTCCTCGGCATCGCGGCCGTCCTGGCCGCTGCGGGGCAGGTGGCCTTCCTGCGTCGCGACCTGCGCTGAGGAGCTCCGTCAGGCGTTGGTGACGTCGAGCCGGATCGCGACCGCCTCCGCGATGGCGGCGTCGAGGGTGGCGCGTCGCGGCTCCGGCACCGGCAGCCACGGCTCGACCACCGACGCCCCCGCCAGCCGCCGGTCCGCCAGCACCGCCTCGACCGCTGCATGGTCGCCGCCGGTGACCACCGGGAGCGCACCGGTCAGGATCCGCGCCGCGTGGTCGGCCGCCGCCTCGTACGCCTGCCGCGCCTGGTTGTCCCGCCGCCGCGCGAACCGCTGCTGCGACTGCCCCCCGGCCTTGGTGCGCCCCTGCACGTGCCGCTGCCCGACCTTGGACTCCTCGACCCGCTCCCCCGCCAGCCGCGCGATCGCGAAGCCGCCCTTGCGCACCAGCAGCACCCCCCACCGCTCGGGATGAGCCACGGCGTCGCCGAAGGCGGCCGGGTCGCCCGGTCCGTCGTACGTCGCATCGAAAGGTAGGCGCGCGGTGAACTCCGAGCCGTCCTCGGCGCGCCCGGTCAGGGCGCCGCCCGCGACGGCGTACGTGGTCGGGCCGTGCCGTAATTCGAAATTCTCGACCCAACGCGCCCAACGCGTGGTTGGAACGGAGACGCTGGACACACTCATGACCGTAGCGGCGGAACCGGAAGGCCGCTGCCGGCGTGCACGGGTGCGCGGAGCTAACTGGCGGCGAACGACCGCCCTGGGTGCGCGGAACATGTCGTTCGCCGCCAGTTTCTCCGTCTCGATCGCGAGGTGCTCCCGTGCCAAGACGACCTGGGGCAGGATGCCTGGCCTGGGAGGGCAGCGCCGGGCTGTGCTCGGACTGATCGGCTCGTTCGCGCTCTTGCTCGGGTGGGCGGCGGCGCCGTCCCTTGGCGCGTTCAACCTCTGCGACGTCACCCCGGGTCCCGGTGGGTGTCCCGGCCCCCTCCCCGGCGACGTCCCCACGTGGGACCCGGCCACGGCGACGCTCACGGGCAACGCAGCTGCCGCGGACAGCTTCGGCGCCGCGGGGTGGTTCGAGCCCCAGGTCCCGCTTCGCTCGCTCACGCTCACGTTGGCCCGGCGGGCCGGCTTCCCTATCTACCAGACCTCATTCGCGTCACGCCGCCAGGACGTGACGGGATCGGTGACCGTCGCGGAGGGTTCCTGCGACGTCACTGACGTCCGGCTGCGGTTGCTCGCCGCCGACGGCACGGTGGTCGCGACTACGACGCCTGACGCCGACGGCAGCTACGGGTTCGCGGCGGTTGCCGCGACCGACGACTTCCGGGTCGAGCTGCAGCCCGGGCCGTTCGGATGCCAGGTCGTGGGCCCCGACTCCCGCGGTCTCGACCTCACCACCGGCGATGACTCCGCCGATTTCACGCTCCGCGGTCCGGTCGAGGCGGACGTGACCGGAGAGGTGAGCGACGAGGACGGCGAAGGCGTGCCCGAAGCGGTCATCGACGTGACCGGTGACGGCGTCGACGACTCCGCGACCACGGACCAGGACGGCGAGTACGTCGTACCGGACCTCCCGCCGGGTGACTACACCCTGGAGCTCGAGCCGCCCGACGGCTACCAGGCTGCCGGACCCGACCCGCGGGAGGTCCGCGTGAACCAACGCGGTGAGGTGGTGGCACCCACCGACTTCAGCGTCACCTCATCCTCGCCAGCGACGCCGCCGCCGAACGGGGCCGTGCCGCCCGGTGCGCGCTCGTGGTGGCGGCTCAGCGTCGCTCCGGGCGGCGCGCCGATCACTCCGGCTGGTAGGCGACCTCGAACCGCTCCAGGACCACCGGCATGTCCGGGGCGAACCCGCGGTCGTGCGTGGCGTGCTCGGTGAAGAACCGCTCGTGCACCTCGCGCCAGTACTCCAGCGAGCGGTCGCCCTCGCCCTCGAGGTAGGCGTGCTCCTCCTCGACCTCGTCGAAGGGCACCACCTCGACCACTGTCGACTGGATGAGGGCCCGAGGGTGGTCGCGGCCGTCGAGGATGATGCTCAGCGTGCCGGCCTCGGGAAGCGGTTCGTTGTCGGCCTCGTAGTCCCACAGGGCGCTCGCCGTGGCTGTCTTGGTGCCGTCGAGCACCAGGTCCAGCAGCTCGTCGGCCTGCTCGGGGGTCGCTCCGAACGACCAGGCGGACGGCGGCAGCACCTCGAGCGTGGTCGGCCCGAAGTAGGACGGCGCGCTGTTGAGCTTGGCGTGGAAGCGGGCGAGGTCCCAGAAGGACCGGACCTCAGAGTCGTCCACGCGGCTCAGACGTTGAAGCCGAGTGCGCGGAGCTGCTCGCGACCGTCGTCGGTGATCTTGTCGGGGCCCCAGGGCGGCATCCATACCCAGTTGATCGCGACATCGTTGACCAGGCCCTCCAACGCCGTGTTGGTCTGGTCCTGGATCACGTCGGTCAGCGGGCAGGCCGCGGACGTCAGGGTCATGTCGAGCACACACGAGTGGTCGTCGTCGATGTGCACGCCGTAGACGAGGCCCAGGTCGACGACGTTGATGCCCAGCTCGGGGTCGACGACGTCCTTCATCGCCTCGGTCACGTCTTCCTCGGTGACGGTCGCGGTGCCGCCGCCGGTGGCCTCGGGGACTTCCGGCAGGTCTGAATGATCAGCCATTGCTTGCCTCCAGCGATTGTGCGGTTGCGTCCTTCCAGGCCATCCATGACAGTAGCGCGCACTTGATCCGAGCCGGGAACTTCGCGACGCCCGCGAAGGCGACGCCGTCCTCCAGCACGTCCTCGTCCGGCTCCACCTGGCCCTTGCCCTGCATCAGGGTCAGGAACTGGTCGTGGATCGCCATCGCCTCATCGATCGGCTTGCCGATCAGGAGCTCGGCGAGCACCGACGTGGATGCCTGCGAGATCGAGCAGCCGACGGCGTCGTAGGACACATCGGACACCACCCCGTCGGCGAGGTGGACGCGGAGCGTCACCTCGTCGCCGCAGGTGGGGTTCACGTGGTGCACCTCGGCCTCGAAGGGCTCACGGAGCCCCGCGTGCTGAGGGTTCTTGTAGTGGTCGAGGATGATCTCTTGGTAGAGAGCGTCGAGGTCGGTGGCTGCCATCACTCAACTCAACTTGAAGTAGCTGCGGGTGTATTCCAGGCCTTCGACCAGCGCATCGATCTCGGCCGGCGTCGTGTAGAGGTACGACGACATCCGGGTCGAGCTCTGCACGCCGAACCGCTCGTGCGCCGGCTTCGCGCAGTGGTGTCCCGCTCGTACGGCGATGCCGCGCGAGTCGAGCACCTGGGCCACGTCGTGCGGGTGCACGCCGTCCAGCTCGAAGGCGATCGCGCCGCCGCGATCGGCGGCGTCCAGCGGGCCGAGCACGGTGAGGCCGGGCACCGTGGCCAGGCCCTGCAGCGCGTACGCCGTGACCGCCTGCTCGTGGGCGTGTACGGCGTCCATGCCGAGGTGGCCGAGGTACTCCACGGCGGCGCCCAGTCCGACTGCCTGGACGATCGGCGGGGTGCCGGCTTCGTACTTGTGCGGGATGCCGGCGTACGTCGAGCGCTCCATGCGCACCGTCTCGATCATCTCGCCGCCACCGAGGAACGGCGGCAGCGCCTCGAGCACCTCACGCCGGCCCCAGAGCACGCCGATGCCGGTCGGTCCGACGACCTTGTGGCCGGTGAAAGCGAGCAGGTCGGCGCCGCTGGCCACCACGTCAACGGGCAGCTGCGGCACCGCCTGCGACGCGTCGACGACCACGACCGCGCCGACCTCGTGGGCCTTGCGGGCGATCTCGGCCACCGGGTTGATGGTGCCGAGCATGTTGGAGACCCAGGTGAGGGAGACGACCTTGGTGCGCTCATTGATCAGCTCGTCGATGTTGGAGAGGTCGAGCCGGCCCTCGTCGGTGAGGCCGAACCAGCGCAGCCGGGCACCCTTGCGCTCGGTGAGCAGCTGCCACGGAACGATGTTGGAGTGGTGCTCCATCTGGGTGATGACGACCTCGTCGCCCTCGCCGATCTCCAGCGGCCCCCGGGCCCAGGCCAACGTGTTGGCCACCAGGTTCAGCGCCTCGGTGGCGTTCTTGGCGAACACCACCTCGTCGCGCGAGGGGGCGCCGATGAACGCCGTCACCTTGTCGCGCGCCGCCTCGAACGCCTCCGTCGACTCCGCGCCGAGCTGGTGCATGGCCCGGGCGATGTTGGCGTTGTGCCGCTCCAGGTGGTCGACCATCGTGTCGATCACGACCTGTGGCTTCTGCGAGGTGTTCGCGCTGTCGAGGTAGACCAGCGGCAAGCCACCCGCGAGCGTGCGCTCGAGGATCGGGAAGTCCTTGCGGATGACTTCCAGCTCCGGCAGCAGACCCGGCAGAGACATGATCAGACCGCGCTCTTGAGGTACTTGTCGTAGCCCTCGGCCTCGAGCTGGTCGGCTAGCTCCGGGCCGCCCTGCTCGGCGATCCGGCCGTCAACGAAGACGTGCACGTAGTCGGGCTGGATGTAGCCGAGGATCCGGGTGTAGTGCGTGATCAGCAGGACGCCCTTGCCCTCCTGCGCGCGGAACCGGTTGACGCCCTCGGCGACGATCTTCAGCGCGTCGATGTCGAGCCCGGAGTCGGTCTCGTCGAGGATCGCCATCTTCGGGTTGAGCAGCTCCATCTGGGCGATCTCGTGCCGCTTCTTCTCGCCTCCGGAGAACCCCTCGTTGACGTTGCGCGTGCCGAACGTCGGGTCGAGGTTGAGCTGCTCGAGAGCGTTGTTGACGTCCTTGACCCAGGTGCGCAGCTTCGGCGCCTCACCGTCGAGGGCCGTCTTGGCGGTCCGCAGGAAGTTGGACACCGAGACGCCCGGCACCTCGACGGGGTACTGCATCGCGAGGAACAGCCCGGCCCGAGCCCGCTCGTCGACCGTCATCGCGAGGACGTCGGCGCCGTCGAGGGTCACCGAGCCACCGGTGATGTCGTACTTCGGGTGGCCGGCAACGGAGTAGGCCAGCGTCGACTTGCCCGACCCGTTGGGACCCATGATCGCGTGCGTCTCGCCGTCCTTGATGGTCAGCGTGACGCCCTTGAGGATCTCCTTGGGGCCGTCGTCGGTGGTGACCGAGACCCGCAGGTCCTTGATCTCGAGAGTGGTCATGAAGGGGTGACTCCGTTCAGGGTGGTGGTGGTGTCGACGTAGACGCCGTCCTCGCGGACATCGACGGGGAACGTCGAGACGGGTTCGGTGGCGGGCAGGCCGGTGGGCTTCCCGGTGCGGAGGTCGAAGCGCGAGCCGTGCAGCCAGCACTCGACGGTGCACTCCTCGACCTCGCCCTCGCTCAGTGCGACGGCGGCGTGCGAGCACAGGTCCTGCACTGCGTAGAACTCGTCGCCGTTGCGAGCGATCGCCACGTCGTAGCGACCGATCGTCACGCCGAGTGCCTCGTCCTCCGGGACGTCGCTCGCGGCACAGGCGAGCTCGAAGGTCATCAGACGAGCTCCTTCAGCACGTTCTTGGCGAGCTCGTCCTCCACGGTGGCCATCAGCTTCTCCTGGAGGGCAGGCACGCCGACCTTGCGGATCAGGTCGTTGAAGAACCCGTGGACGACGAGGCGGTGCGCCTCGGCCTCCGAGACGCCGCGCGAGCGCAGGTAGAACAGCTGCTCGTCGTCGAAGCGGCCGGTGGCGGACGCGTGGCCCGCCCCCTTGATCTCGCCGGTCTCGATCTCCAGGTTGGGCACCGAGTCGGCCTGGCAGCCGTCGGTGAGCACCAGGTTGCGGTTCTCCTCGTAGGTCTCGATGCCCTCGGCGACCTTGCGGATCAGCACGTTGCCGACCCACACGGTGTGCGCGCCCTGGCCCTGCAGCGCGCCCTTGTAGAGCACGTGGCTCTTCGTGTGCGGCGCCGTGTGGTCGGCGAACAGCCGGTGCTCGATGTGCTGGCCCTCGTCGGCGAAGTAGAGGCCGAGCAGCTCCGCCTCGCCACCGGGGCCGTCGTACTCGACGTTGGCGTGCATGCGCACGAGGTCGCCGCCGAAAGAGATCGCGGTGTGCCGGACGAACGCGTCGCGGCCGACCCGGATCGCGTCGCGGCCCAGGTGCACCGCGTCGTCGTCCCAGTCCTGCAGGGTCAGCACGTTGACCCGCGCACCGTCACCGACCAGCACCGACGTGGTGGCGCAGTAGCGCGCCGAGCCGGTGTGCTCGACCACGACGGTGACGTCGGCGTGGGTGCCGACCCGGATCACCAGGTGACCCCAGACCAGGTCGTCGACCGAGGACCCGTGCAGCCGTAGCCACACCGGCTCGTCGCCCGTGTGGTCGGCGGGCACGTCGAGGAGCATCGCTCCCCCGCCCTGGGCCACCGCCAGTGCCGCCGGCCGGTCGCCCGGGGCGAGCTCGCCCAGCTCGACCGCCTCGGTCGCGCTGATCTCCTTCAGGGTCACGCCCTCGGGGAGGGTGGTGTCCCAGTCCAGGTGCCGGTCGGAAGCCTCGCCGTCCAGGATCCCGCGGAGCCGCTTGAGCGGCGTGAACCGCCAGATCTCCTCGCGCCCGTTGGGCACCGGGTGGTCGGCCAGGTCGTACGACGGCGGGGGGTTCAGGTGGGATACCGGGGCAGTCTCCACCGCCCCGGCAGCCGCCGGGGTCTGGGTGAGCGTCATTACCCGACCGCTCCTTCCATTTGAAGCTCGATCAGGCGGTTGAGCTCGAGGGCGTACTCCATCGGCAGCTCCTTGGCGATCGGCTCGACGAAGCCGCGGACGATCATCGCCATCGCCTCGTCCTGCTCCATGCCTCGCGACATGAGGTAGAAGAGCTGGTCGTCGGAGACCTTCGAGACGCTCGCCTCGTGGCCCATCGACACGTCGTCCTCGCGGATGTCGACGTAGGGATAGGTGTCGGACCGGCTGATCTGGTCGACGAGCAAGGCGTCACAGAGCACGTTGGACTTCGAGCCGTGCGCACCCTCGTTGATCTGGATCAGGCCGCGGTAGGACGTCCGGCCACCGCCGCGGGCCACCGACTTGCTCAGGATCGAGCTCGACGTGTGGGGAGCGGCGTGCACCATCTTGGCGCCGGCGTCCTGGTGCTGACCCTCGCCCGCGAACGCGATGGAGAGCGTCTCGCCCTTGGCGTGCTCACCCATCAGGTAGATGGCGGGGTACTTCATCGTCACCTTCGAGCCGATGTTGCCGTCGACCCACTCCATGGTCGCGCCGGCCTCGCAGGTGGCGCGCTTGGTGACGAGGTTGTAGACGTTGTTCGACCAGTTCTGGATGGTCGTGTAGCGGCACCGGCCGCCCTTCTTCACGATGATCTCCACGACCGCGGAGTGCAGCGAGTCCGAGGAGTAGATCGGCGCAGTGCAGCCCTCGACGTAGTGCACGTAGGCGTCCTCGTCGACGATGATCAGGGTCCGCTCGAACTGCCCCATGTTCTCGGTGTTGATCCGGAAGTAGGCCTGCAGCGGGATGTCGACGTGCACGCCCTTCGGCACGTAGATGAACGAGCCACCGGACCACACCGAGGTGTTCAGCGCGGCGAACTTGTTGTCGCCGACCGGGATCACAGTGCCGAAGTACTCCTCGAACAACTCCGGCTGCTCGCGCAGCGCGGTGTCGGTGTCGAGGAACAGCACGCCCTGCTCCTCGAGGTCCTCGCGGATCGAGTGGTAGACGACCTCGGACTCGTACTGCGCGGCGACGCCCGCCACGAGGCGCTGCTTCTCCGCCTCCGGGATGCCGAGCTTGTCGTAGGTGTTCTTGATGTCCTCGGGCAGGTCCTCCCACGAGGTGGCCTGCTTCTCGCTGGACCGCACGAAGTACTTGATGTTGTCGAAGTCGATCGCGCTCAGGTCGGAGCCCCAGGTCGGCATCGGCTTGCGGTGGAAGAGCTTGAGGCCCTTCAGGCGCAGGTCGAGCATCCACTGCGGTTCGTTCTTCTTCTCGGAGATGTCGCGTACGACGGCCTCGTTCAGGCCGCGCGTCGCGGTGGCTCCGGCGTCGTCACTGTCGGCCCAGCCGAACTCGTAACGGCCGATGCCCTTCAGCTCCGGGTTGAGCTCTTCGATGGAGGTCATCGAGTGACCCTCTCCTTCGTGGTGGTGAGCATGGTCTCGGTCTTCTTGCTGTTCTTCGTCTTCTCGGTCTTCGGGGGGTCGGGGATGCAGGTGGTGCACACCCCGTCGCCGTGGGCGATCGTGGCCAGCCGCTGGACGTGCCGGCCGAGCACCCGGCCGATCGCCTCGGTCTCTGCCTCGCACAGCTGCGGGAACTCGTGGGCGACGTGGGACACCGGGCAGTGCTGCTGGCACAGCTGCTCGCCCATCGGGAGCGCGCGCACCGCGGCGGCGTAGCCCTCGTCGGTGAACACCTGCGCGAGCACCCCGGTCGGGCTGAGCTCCGGCCGCTGCTCCATGACCTCGTCGAAGCGCTCCTCGACGAACTTGACCCGGCGCTCGGCGAACGCCCGGACGGCGTCGTCGCCGCCGGTCTCGGCCAGGAACCGCAGCGCGTCGACCGCGAGATCGTCGTACTGCTGGTCGAAACCGTCACGGCCGTGCTCGGTGAGCGCGAAGAGCTTGGCCGGTCGCCCGCGGCCCCGGGACGTCGCGGTGCGCGGCTCGCGCGCCTCCACGGAGCCATCGTCGAGCAGCTGGTCGAGGTGGCGGCGGACCGCGGCGGGAGTCAGGTCAAGGCGCTCCGCTAGGCCAGCGGCCGTCGAGGGTCCGTTGACCAGGATGGAGCGCGCGACGCGTAGGCGGGTCGGCTCGTCCGCCTCGCTCAGGTGCCCCTCCACGATTTCCACAACATCAGTGTGCCGTTATTGATTCCGACACTTCAAGTAAGGCCAACCTCAGTAAGGCGACCCTCACTCGATCGGGCCCGGGCGCACCGACCACAGCCAGGCCAGCCCGAAGAACGGCAGCACCAGCGGGAAGAACCCGTAGCCCTGGCCGAAGTGCGACCACACCGTCTTGTCCGGGAACAGGTCGGGCGCGGCGTAGCTCAGCGCTCCGACCGCGATCACCCCCACCAGCTCCACCGAGCACGCGACCACGGCGACCTTCCAGGCCAGTGGGCCGCCCAGGAGCAGGCAGGTGGTGGCGACCAGATAGATCACGGCCGCCAGCAGGCTGAGCGAGTAGGCCAGGGGCGCCTTGCCGGCATCGGTGCCGAGCTGCACCAGCGAGCGCCCCGTGGCGGCGACGGCGAAGACGCCGTACACGAACACCAGTGCGCGGCCCCAACCCGAGGACAGGCTCCGTCGGTCGTTGTCAGGCACCGGCGCCGCCCCAGATCGCGTGCAGCCGGAGCTCCAGCCCGACCACGGTGAGAATCGCCAGCAGCAGCACCGCCGTACCAGCCCGGTTGCGCTCGGCCAGGGACCAGAACGCCCCGATGGGGAGCACCAGGGCCACCCCGACCAGGTAGCTCACGAACAGCACCCCGGAGACGTCACGGTCGGTGTTGGCGAGCCGCACGGAGCCGATCACGAGCTGGGCGAGGAGGACCAGCTCGGCGACGCCCAGCAGGAGGTACATGCCGTCCTCGACCGGTCGATCGCGGACCAGGTGCACGATGGCCAGGAGAGCCGCTGTGCCGGCGATCACGTAGACGAGCACCTCGAGCCAGTTCGTCACGGCGGCAACCCTAGACTCCTCGGGTGCCCGAGCCAGCCGCAGTCCGTGTGGACGGCCTGGTCATGCGGTACGGCGACAAAGTCGCCGTCGACGAGCTGTCGCTGGCCGTCGAGGCGCACACCATCACCGCGGTCCTCGGCCCCAACGGCGCGGGCAAGACCACGACGCTGGAGACCTGCGAGGGCTATCGCCGGCCGCAGCGCGGCACCGTCCGGGTGCTCGGCCTGGACCCCGTGCGCGAACGCAAGGCGCTGCTCCCCCGGATCGGCGTGATGCTCCAGGACGGCGGCGCGTGGAGCGGCGTTCGGGCGATGGAGATGCTCCGCCACATCGCTCGGCTGCACGCGCACCCGCTCGACTGCGACATGCTCTCCGACCGGCTCGGGCTGGGTGACTGCGGGCGGACGCCGTACCGACGGCTGTCGGGTGGACAGCAACAACGGCTCGGCCTGGCGATGGCGCTGGTCGGCCGGCCGGAGCTGGTGTTCGTCGACGAGCCGACCGCCGGCATGGACCCGCAGGCCCGCCGAACCACCTGGGAGCTGCTCGAGGAGCTGCGCACCGACGGCGTGACCGTGGTGCTGACCACCCACTACATGGACGAGGCCGAGCGGCTGGCCGACCACCTCCACATCATCGACCGGGGCCGGCTGGTCGCCTCCGGAACGCCGCTGGAGCTCACCCGCGGCGGCCGGGTCTCGACGATCCGGCTGGTCGTCACCGAGCCGTTCCCGCCGACCGCGCCCGAGTCGCTCACGGCCGCCCTCGGCCCGGACATCGAGGTGACCCAGCTCGACTCGCTCAGCCTGCTCGTGACCGGTCCCGCCGACGCGTCCACCCTGGCTCGGGTCTCCGGTTGGTGCGACGAGTACGGCGTGGTGCCCGAGTCGCTGACGCTGGGCCAGCGCAACCTCGAGGACGTCTTCCTGGAGCTCACCGGCAGGGAGCTCGCACCATGACCTTCGCTCCCCGGCCCGGCGCGGCCCCGGTGCTCCAGCAGGTCGGCGCCCAGGCGTCGATGGAGGCGCGGCTGATGCTGCGCAACGGGGAGCAGCTGCTTCTGGCGCTGGTGATCCCGGTGATCGTGCTCATCGGAGGGGTTGCCGGCGCCGACCGGGTCGGTCTCGAGTTCTCGCGGCCGACCGTCGACATCTTCACCCCGGGCGTGCTCGCGCTCGCGGTGATGTCGACCGCGTTCACGTCCCTGGCGATCGCCACCGGCTTCGAGCGTCGGTACGGCGTGATCAAGCGCCTCGGCACCTCACCGCTCTCTCGCGGCTCGCTGCTCGCCGGGAAGGCCGGTGCGCTGCTGGCAGTCGAGCTCGTGCAGCTGGTCGTGATCGGCGCCGTCGGATTCGCCCTGGGCTGGGACCCCGATCCCAACCTGCTCGCTGCGCTCCTCGCCGTACTCCTGGGGACGGTGGCGTTCGCCTCGCTGGGCCTCCTGCTCGCCGGCTCGCTGCGCGCGGAGGCGACGCTGGCCGCCGCGAACCTCGTCTACCTGCTGCTGCTCGCCGGTGGTGCCGTCGTACTCCCCGCATCGGCGTACGGCGCCTGGGGAGACATCGCCCGCTGGCTGCCCTCCGGCGCCCTGGGCGAGGCGCTCCGCGACGCTCTGGAGCGCGCCTCGTTCAGCTGGCCCGACCTGGCCGTGCTCGCCGCCTGGGCGGTCGTCGGCAGCGTGCTGACCTCGAGGACGTTCAAGTGGGAGTAGCCCCCAAGACCTGGGCACGCTACGTGCGCCCCCTCGGCTGGGCCACGTTGGTCGCCAACATCGGTCTCGTGGTGACCGGCGGCGCGGTCCGGCTCACCGGCTCGGGCCTCGGCTGCCCGACCTGGCCGCGGTGCACCGACGAGTCATTCACCCCGCACGGGGCCTTGGACCTGCACGAGGCGATCGAGTTCGGCAACCGGATGCTGACGTTCGTGCTCACCGCGATCGCCGTGGCGACGTTCGTGTCGGCCTGGATGACCGGTCGCCGCGACCTCCGGCTGCTGGCGCTGTTCCTCGGCCTGGGGATCCCCGCCCAGGCGATCGTCGGCGGGATCACGGTCCTCACCGACCTGAACCCCTGGGTGGTGTCCTTCCACCTGCTGAGCTCGCTGGCCATCATCGGGCTCGCCGTGCTGTTCCTGCGCCGCATCGACCAGCCTGCGCCGGAGCCGGCCCGCGGGCCAGCGGTGGTGCTGGCCTGGGTCACGTTCGCGGCGGCCTGGGTGGTGCTCTACGTCGGCACGGTGGTCACCGGCTCCGGCCCGCACGCCGGCGACGTGGACTCCCCGCGCAACGACCTCGACCCGCTGCAGGTCAGCCAGCTGCACGCCGACGCGGTGTTCCTGTTCGTGGGCCTGACGATCGGCCTGCTCCTCGCCCTACACGCGGTCGGCGGGACCGCGGAGGCGAAACGGGCGGTCGCGGTGCTGCTCGGCGTCGAGCTGGCGCAGGGCACGATCGGCTTCGTGCAGTACTTCACCGACCTGCCCGAGGTGCTCGTCGGCTTCCACATGCTCGGCGCCGCGCTGATCTCCGCGGTGGTGACCCGGGCGCTGCTGGCGGTGCGCTCCCCGGCCGGGGCTACTCCTCGGTCTGCTTCGCCCACAGGTTGATCCCGGCCTCGACCGCGTGGTCGTCGATCCTGGTCAGCTCGTCGTCGGTCAGGTCGGGGAACTCCAGGGCGTCCAGGTTGGCGTCGAGCTGCTCCACCGACGAGGCGCCGATGACCGCAGACGTCACCCGCGCGTCGCGGAGCACCCACTGCAGCGCCAGCTGTGCGAGCGACTGCCCGCGCTCCACCGCTATGCCGTTGAGGCCTCGGACCCGGGCCATCGTCTCGTCGGAGAACGACTCCTCCGGCACCGTCGACCCGGAGCGGGCCGCGCGCGAGTCCTCCGGGACCCCGTCGAGATAGCGGCCGGTGAGCAGCCCCTGGGCCAGGGCGCTGAACACGATGCAGCCCATCCCCTGCTCCTCCAGCTCGTCGAGCAGGCCCCCCTCGATCCAGCGGTTCAGGATCGAGTACGACGGCTGGTGGATCAGCAGCGGCGTGCCCAGGTCGCGGGCGATGGCCGCCGCCTCGTGCGTCTTCGTCGCGGAGTACGACGAGATGCCGGCGTACAGCGCCTTGCCGGAGCGGACGGCGTGGTCGAGCGCCATCATCGTCTCCTCGATCGGCGTCTCGGGGTCGTAGCGGTGGCTGTAGAAGATATCGACGTAGTCGAGGCCCAGCCGGCCCAGGGACTGGTCGAGCGACGCCAGCACGTACTTCCGCGATCCTCCACCCTGGCCGTAGGGGCCCGGCCACATGTCCCAGCCGGCCTTCGTGGAGATGATCAGCTCGTCGCGGTAGGGGGCGAGGTCGTCGCGCAGGTAGGTGCCGAAGTTCTCCTCGGCCCGTCCGTACGGCGGCCCATAGTTGTTGGCGAGGTCGAAGTGGGTGACGCCGCGGTCGAACGCCCGGCGCAGGATCGCGCGGTGGGTCTCCTCCGGGCGGTCGGTGCCGAAGTTCTGCCAGAGGCCCAGCGACAGCATCGGCAGCTTGAGCCCGCTCTTGCCGGTGAACCGGTAGTGCGCGTCGTCGTAGCGATCAGGGGCAGCTTCGTAGGCCATGGCCCCACCCTGCCACCCGTAGCCGACCTAGCCGAAGCGCCGGGCCATCCACTCGGCAAGGGCCACCACGCCGTCGCGTTGCGACTCGCCGCCCCCCAGTCCGCCGAACATGCCGGTGCCCTTCATCATCATCAGCTTGGTCTTCTCCCCGTCGACGGTGCGCAGGGTCAGCGCGGACGCCGATGAGCTCAGGATCGCCGACGGGGCCGTCCACCAACCTCCTCCGGCACCGTTCATGTCGGCGGAGGCCAAGTCCTCGGGAGCGATCGAGCGGACGTCGCCCTTGGGCTGCATGCGGCGGTCGAGGGGCATCAGGATGAGGCGCCGGTCGGTCACTCCCAGCGCGAAGAGTCCCCCGCTGAACGTCTTCTGCACGGTCGCCGCAACCATCCCCAGCAGCGCCTCGTCCGGCTCGAGCAGGGCGTGGAGGTGAGGCCGAACCGTCGCCGAGAAGTCGCCCGCCACAGCCGCGCCTACTTCAGCAGCGGGTCGAGGGCCACCGCCACGAACAGCAGCGAGAGGTAGAGGTTGGAGGAGTGGAACAGCCGCATCGGCTGGATCACCGCGAGGTCCTCGGTGCCGCGAGCCCGGCCCCACATCCGGTGTGCCTCCACCAGGAAGATCGCACCCAGCACCGCCGCGGCGATCGGATAGAAGGGACCGGTCTCGGCGACCGGCCAGAGCAGGAGTGAGGTCGCGACCATCACCCAGCTGTAGAGCACCACCTGACGGCCGACCTCGCGGGCCGGCTTCACGACCGGCAGCATCGGGACGTCGACGTTGGCATAGTCCTCGCGGTAGCGCAGCGCCAGCGCCCAGGTGTGCGGAGGGGTCCAGAAGAACACCACCGCAAAGAGCACGATCGGCACCCAGGACAGCTCGTTGGTGACCGCGGTCCAGCCGATCAGCGCCGGGAAGCAGCCGGCGATCCCGCCCCAGACGATGTTCTGGGTGGTCCGCCGCTTGAGGATCATCGTGTAGCCGAAGACGTAGAACGCGTTGGCGAGCACCGACAGCGCGGCCGAGAGCGGGTTGACCCAGACGGCGAGCACCACCGTGGACAGCACGGCCAGCGCGGTCGCGAACACCAGCGCCGCCGCCGGCGTGACGATGTGCCGCGGAAGCGCCCGCCTGCGGGTCCGCCGCATCTGCTCGTCGATGTCGCGGTCGTAGACGCAGTTGTAGGCCGACGCCGACCCGGCCGAGAGCGCGCCGCCGATCACGGTCGCCACGACCAGGCCGAGCTCGGGCACCCCTCGCTCGGCGAAGAACATCACCGGGACGGTGGTGAGCAGCAGCAGCTCGATCACCCGGGGCTTGGTCAGGCCGACGTACGCCGCCAGCACGTCCTTGAACCTTGCGGACCCGACGACGTCAGACCGGGGTACTGCACGCGCAGACTGGCCGACGTAGGTCACGGAATCCTCGGGATCGAAGAGGTGTTGCGTAAGGGCGAAACGGGCTACCGGAGCGGGTGTGAGTCTAACGGTTGGGATGAGTAGGCTCGCCAACGAGGCAGGCCCCGAAATATTGGCAGGTGCCACCTTCCCCGAAAGGACGCTCGTGACTCTGGACTGGACCGCTGAAGACGAGTTGGCCGTGGACACCGTTCGGGTGCTCGCGATGGATGCGGTGCAGAAGGTCGGCAACGGCCACCCGGGCACGGCCATGAGCCTGGCGCCCGCGGCGTACCTGCTCTTCCAGAAGGTGATGCGGCACGACCCCTCCGATCCCGAATGGGTGGCGCGCGACCGGTTCGTGCTCTCCGCCGGACACTCGTCGTTGACCCTCTACATCCAGCTCTACCTCGGCGGCTTCGGGCTGGAGCTCGACGACCTCAAGGCGCTGCGCACGTGGGGCAGCAAGACGCCCGGTCACCCGGAGTACCGCCACACCGCCGGTGTCGAGACGACCACGGGTCCGCTGGGCCAGGGCGTCGGAAACGCGGTCGGCATGGCGATGGCGAGCCGGCGCCTGCGCGGGATGCTCGATCCGGGCAAGCACGCTTCTCCCTTCGACCACCAGGTCTACGCGATCGCCAGTGACGGCGACATGGAGGAAGGCATCAGCGGTGAGGCCTCGTCGCTGGCCGGAACCCAGGGCCTCGGCAACCTCACCCTGATCTACGACGCCAACAAGATCTCGATCGAGGACGACACCAACATCGCGCTCAGCGAGGACGTCGCTGCCCGCTATGCCGCCTACGGATGGCATGTCCAGGTCGTGGACTGGACCAACGACGGCAAGGAGTACCACGAGGACGTCCAGGCGCTGTACGACGCGCTCGAGGCGGCTCGCGGAGTGACCGACCGGCCGAGCTTCATAGAACTGCGCACGATCATCGCCTGGCCTGCCCCCGAGGCGCAGAACACCGGCAAGGCCCACGGCTCGGCACTCGGCGACGACGAGGTCGCGGCGACCAAGACGGTGCTGGGCTTCGACCCCGAGCAGACCTTCGAGGTGCCGACCGGTGTCCTCGAGCACACCCGCAAGCTGGGTGAGCGGGGTGCCGCCGCCGGGGCCGAGTGGGACAAGAAGTTCGAGAAGTGGCAGGAGAAGAACCCCGACGGTTTCCGGACCCTGATGCGTCTGAAGGATCGGACCCTGCCCGATGGCTGGGCCGACAAGCTGCCCGCCTTCGATGCCGACGACAAGGGAATGGCCACCCGAAAGGCCTCGAGCAGGGTGATCAACGCGATCGCCGCCACCGTTCCGGAATTCTGGGGCGGCTCGGCAGATCTGGCCGAGTCGAACAACACCACCATCGAAGACGCACCGTCGTTCGCCCCGAAGGAGCGGTCGACCGCGATGTGGTCGACCGATCCCCACGCCGGCAGGGTGCTCCACTTCGGCATCCGCGAGCACGCGATGGGCTCGATCATGAACGGCATCGCACTGCACAGCGGGACCCGCGTGTTCGGCGGCACCTTCCTCACGTTCTCCGACTACATGCGCCCGGCCGTTCGGCTGGCATCTCTGATGGGCATCCCCGTCACCTATGTGTGGACCCATGACTCGATCGGCCTCGGCGAGGACGGGCCCACCCACCAGCCGATCGAGCACTTGGCCGCACTCCGCGCCATCCCCGGCCTCGACGTCGTGCGCCCGGCCGACGCCAATGAGGTCTCGGCGTGCTGGAAGGCGATCATGGAGCACACCGACCGTCCGGCCGGCCTCGCCCTGACCCGGCAGAACGTGCCGGTCTTCCCGCGCGGTGTCGACGGATTCGCGGACACCTCCGACGTCCATAGGGGCGGATACGTCCTGCTCGACGCCCAGGGCGGGCAGCCCGACGTGGTGCTGATCGGGACGGGTTCGGAGGTCCAGCTGGCCGTGGAGGCCAGGACCCTGCTAGCCGAGGACGGCATCCGCGCCCGGGTGGTCTCGATGCCGTGCCGGGAGTGGTTCGCCGAGCAGCACGAGTCCTATCGAGAGACGGTCATCCCACCGATCGTCAAGGCCCGGGTGTCGGTCGAGGCCGGCATCGCGCAGGGCTGGCACGAGGTCGTCGGTGACCATGGCCGGATCGTCTCGATCGAGACCTACGGAGCCTCCGCGGAGTACTCGCGGATCTATGAGGAGTACGGCATCACCGCACGCGCCGTCGCCGACGCCGCACGCGACAGCATCCAGGTGGCGACCGGCTGAGACCCGGCAGGCGACCGCCCAACCCCGATCACAGGAGGAACCCATGAACGATCGACTGCAGGCGCTCGCCGACGCGGGCGTGTCCATCTGGCTCGACGACCTGTCGCGCGAACGCATCGAGACCGGCAACCTGGCCGACCTGGTCAAAGAGAAGTCGGTGGTCGGCGTGACCACCAACCCCACGATCTTCGCGGCGGCGATCTCCGACGGCGAGCGCTACGACGAGCAGGTGCGCAAGCTGGTCGCCGACGGCACCACGACCGACCGGGTGATCTTCGAGCTCACCACCGAGGACGTCCGGGACGCCTGCGACGTACTGGCCCCGATCTACGACGGCAAGCCGGCCGACGGGCGGGTCTCCATCGAGGTCGACCCGAACCTCGCCCACGACACCGAGGCCACCATCGCCGCGGCCCAGGACCTGTGGCAGGCCGTTGACCGGCCCAACGCGTTCGTCAAGATCCCGGCCACGGTCGAGGGACTGCCGGCGATCACCGCGTCGATCGCCCAGGGGATCAACGTCAATGTCACGCTGATCTTCAGCATCGATCGCTACCGCGACGTGATGGACGCCTACCTCACCGGCCTCGAGCAGGCCCGCGACGCCGGGTTGGACATCTCCTCCATCCACTCCGTGGCCTCGTTCTTCGTGTCCCGCGTCGACACCGAGGTCGACCCGCGCCTGGAGAAGATCGGCACCGATGCGGCCCTGGCGCTGCGCGGTGAGGCCGCGGTGGCCAACGCGCGGCTGGCCTACGGAGCGTTCGAAGAGGTGATCGCGAGCGATCGGTGGCGCACCCTCGCCGAGGGCGGTGCCAACCCGCAGCGGCCGCTCTGGGCTTCCACCGGAGTGAAGAACGAGGCCTACCCCGACACCCTCTACATCACCGAGCTGGTGGTGGCCGACACGGTCAACACGATGCCGGAGAAGACGCTGGAGGCCTTCGCCGACCACGGGGAGATCCACGGCGACGCCGTCACCGGGCGGGCAGATGTCGCCCAGCAGGTCTTCGACCGGCTGGCCGCCGTCGGGATCGACTTCGACGACGTCCTGGAGGTGCTCGAGCGCGAGGGCGTCGAGAAGTTCTCCAAGTCCTGGGGCGAGCTCGTCGAGACCGTCGAGGCGCAGATGGAGCGGTCCAAGGGATGACGGCCAGCTCACGGCAGAGCCTGTGGCTGAGCTGCCCCGACGACGCGGCATACGAACGGGCCCTCGGTGATCTGGTCCAGGACAAGGTCGCCAGCCGGATCGCCGCCCAGGACCCCACCCTGTGGGGCGAGGCCGCCGAGGAGGAGGCCGCCAAGCGGCTCTCCTGGGTTGCGCTGTCGGAGTCGTCCCGCGGGCTGGTGCCCGACATCGCGGCGCTTGCCGTGCAGCTGGCTGATCAGGGCGTCTCTCACGTCGTCCTTTGCGGCATGGGCGGGTCGTCGTTGGCGCCGGAGGTGATCTGCGAGTCGGCGGGCGTCGAGCTCACGGTCCTGGACTCCTCCGACCCCGACATGGTCAGGGCGGCGACCGAGGACCGGCTCGCCGAGACCGTCGTCGTGGTGTCCAGCAAGTCCGGCGGCACGGTCGAGACCGACAGCCAGAAGCGCGCCTACGAGAAGGCGTTCACCGACGTCGGCATCGACCCCGCACAACGGATCGTGGTCGTGACCGACCCCGGGTCGCCGCTCGAGCAGTCGGCCCGGGCCGACGGCTACCGGGTCTTCCTGGCCGATCCCAACGTGGGCGGCCGCTACTCCGCGCTCACCGCGTTCGGGCTGGTGCCCAGCGGGCTGGCAGGAGCCGACATCGAAGGGCTGCTCGAAGAGGCCGAGGCCCTGCGCTCGGAGCTCGAGACCGACTCGGAGGACAACCCCGGGCTCCGCCTGGGCGCGCTGCTCGGCGCCGCCGCGGTCAGTGGGGTCGACAAGCTGGTGCTGGCGGACGCCGGGGCGGCGTATGCCCACCTCGGCGACTGGGTCGAGCAGCTGGTCGCCGAGTCGACGGGCAAGGACGGCAAAGGGATCCTGCCGGTGGTCGTCGAGGGCCGCGACGCGCCCAATTTCGACCCGAGCACGCCCGACTCTGTGCTGGTCAGCTATGGCCCCGACGACGTGGCGAAGGAGCCTGCCTCGGGCTGGCACTCCGCGGTCGACGGCCCCCTGGGCGCCCAGATGCTGCTCTGGGAGTACGCCACCGCGGTCGCCGGCCGGGTGATCGGCATCAACCCGTTCGACCAGCCCGACGTCGAGAGCGCGAAGGCCGCTGCACGAGAGATGCTCGAGGGCGGTGGCACCAGCCCCACGGCTTCGTTCGTCGACGGCCCGATCACCGTCTACGCCAGCGAGGGCTGGCTCCCCGAGGGCTGCGCGTCGGCGGCCGACGCCGTGACGGCGCTGCTCGACGGTCTCGATGCGGAGCACGGCTACCTCGCGGTCCAGGCCTACCTCGACCGGCACCGCGACGCCGCACTCGCCGACGTACGCACTGAGCTGGCGAAACGCACCGGCCGGCCGGTCACGTTCGGCTGGGGTCCGCGGTTCCTGCACTCGACCGGCCAGTACCACAAGGGCGGCCCGGCGACCGGCGTCTACGTGCAGGTCACCGGCCAGCCGGAGGCCGACCTGGCGGTGCCCGACCGGCCGTTCACCTTCAACGAGTTCCTCACCGCCCAGGCGGTCGGCGACGGGCGGGTGCTCGCCGACAAGGGTCGCCCGGTGCTGCGGCTGCACGTCAGCAGCCCCGGCGACCTGGACGCCGTACGACGCGCCCTGCTGCCGTGACCTACGTCAACCCGCTCCGCCAGGAGGAGGATCGGCGACTCCCGCGCATTGCGGGCCCGTGCGGGATGGTGCTGTTCGGGGTCACCGGTGACCTGTCCCGCAAGAAGGTGATGCCGGCGATCTACGACCTCGCGAACCGCGGGCTGTTGCCTCCCGGGTTCTCCCTGACCGGGTTCGCCCGACGCGACTGGGCCAACCAGGACTTCGCGCAGATCGTGCACGACTCGGTGAAGGCGCACGCCCGCACCGAGTTCCGCGAGGAGGTGTGGCGCCAGCTCGCCGAGGGGTTCCGCTTCGTGTCGGGTGACTTCGACGACGACGCCGCCTTCGACAACCTGCGCCGCACCATCGAGGAGCTCGACCAGGTGCGAGGCACCGGCGGCAACCACGCGTTCTACCTCGCGATCCCGCCCGGCTTCTTCGGCGTCGTGGCCCAGCAGCTCAAGGAGCACGGCCTGGCGGACTCCACGGAGGACGCATGGCGGCGGGTGGTGGTGGAGAAGCCGTTCGGGCACGACCTGGAGTCGGCTCGCGACCTGAACTCGACTCTCGACGAGGTGTTCGCGCCCTCGTCCATCTTCCGGATCGATCACTACCTCGGTAAGGAGACGGTCCAGAACATCCTGGCGACCCGCTTCGCCAACACCATGTTCGAGCCGCTCTGGAACTCCAACTACGTCGACCACGTGCAGATCACGATGGCCGAGGACGTCGGCATCGGCGGCCGGGCCGGCTACTACGACGGGATCGGCGCCGCTCGCGACGTCATCCAGAACCACCTGCTCCAGCTGATGTCCCTGGTCGCGATGGAGGAGCCGACGTCGTTCGACGCCGAGGCGCTCCGCATCGAGAAGCAGAAGCTGCTCTCCAGCGTCAGCCTGCCGAGGCGGCTCGACCTGACCACGGCCCGCGGACAGTACGCTGCGGGGTGGGCAGGTGGCGTGGAGGTGCCGGGCTTCCGGGACGAGGAAGGGATACCCCAGCGCTCCCGGACCGAGACCTACGCCGCGATCACCCTGCACGTCGACACCCGCCGGTGGGCCGGCGTGCCGTTCTACCTGCGCACCGGCAAGCGTCTCGGTCGCCGGGTCACGGAGGTCGCCGTCGTCTTCAAGCGGGCGCCGCACCAGCCGTTCTCGGCCACCTCTGTGGAGGACCTCACCCAGAATGCCCTTGTGATTCGGGTCCAGCCCGACGAGGGGATGACGCTGCGGTTCGGGTCGAAGGTGCCGGGCACCCAGATGGAGATCCGCGACGTCAACATGGACTTCGCCTACGGCGGCTCGTTCACCGAGGCATCTCCGGAGGCCTACGAGCGGCTGATCCTCGACGTACTGCTCGGGGATCCGCCGCTGTTCCCACGGCACGAGGAGGTCGAGCTCTCCTGGAAGATCCTGGACCCGATCCTGGACCGCTGGGAGGCCAAGGGCACCCCGGAGCCCTACGCGCCCGGCACCTGGGGGCCCGAGTCCGCGGACGCGATGCTCGCGCGTGACGGCAGGGTCTGGAGGCGCCCGTGATAGAGCTCACCGACACCAACTCCTCGGCGATCGCCGCCGAGTTCGTCCGCGCCCGGACCAGGGCCGGCAGCCCCGCGATGGGCATGGTGATGACGCTGATCGTCGTGGTCGACGAGGACAACGCCGAAGCGGCGATGGACAACGCCCGCAAGGCCACCCACGAACACCCCGCACGGGTGCTCGGGGTAGTGCTCGGCGACGCGCGCGGCGCCGCGTTGGTCAACGCCCAGGTCGGCACCGGCGCCGGGTGGGGCGGGGAGGCGGCCGTCATCCGGCTCGAGGGCGAGGTGGTCAAGCACGCCGACTCCGTGGTGCTGCCGCTGCTGCTGCCCGACTCCCCCGTCGCTATCTGGTGGCCGCACGATCCTCCCGACGACCCGGCCGACGACCCGCTCGGACGGCTCGCCAAGCGGCGGATCACCGACGCCGCGGAGGTCACCCGCGGCAAGACCAAGGCGCTGTCGGTGCAGTGCTCGTCGTACGTCGCCGGCAACACTGACTTGGCCTGGACCCGGCTCACGCCCTGGCGGGCGCTGCTCGCGGCGGCATTGGACCAGCACCAGCTGAAGGTCACCTCGGCGAAGGTCGTCTCCGAGCGGATCTCGCCGAGTGCCGAGCTGCTCGCCGCCTGGCTGAGGGACCGCCTTCGGGTCGAGGTCACGCGGTCGAGCTCCTCGGGCCCAGGAATCACCGAGGTGGAGTTGGAGACCAAGGAGGGGCCCATCCGGATCGCCCGCGCCGACGGGCGGCTCGCGACGTTCACCTCGCCCGACCGTCCTGACCGGCCGATCGCGCTGAAGCGACGCAACCTGCCGGAGCTGCTGGCCGAAGAGCTGCGCCGCCTCGATGAGGACGACGTCTACGCCGCCACGATGAAGCGGATGAACAAGAAGGCCCGCGCATGAGCACTCCGCGGGTGGAGGTCCAGCCCGACGCCGCTGCGCTCGCGATCGCCGCGGCCGGTGAGCTGCTCTCGCGGCTGGCCGACGCGCAGGCGGCGGGGCACCAGCCGCAGATAGCGCTGACCGGCGGCGGGATCGCGGAGGCGGTGCACCACGAGCTGGCCCGTCTCTCCCCCACGTCCGAGGTCGACTGGAGCCGGGTCGTGGTGTGGTGGGGCGACGAGCGGTTCGTCGGTCGCGACTCCGATGACCGCAACGCGAAGGGCGCCCGGGAGGCGTTCCTCGATGCGGTCGGCGCGACGCAGGTGCACGAGATGCCCTCCACCGACGATGCCCCTGATGTCGACGCCGCCGCCGCGGCGTACTCCGCGACGATCAAGCAGGACGGAGCCGGCGAGTTCGACGTAGTGATGCTCGGCCTCGGCCCGGACGGACACGTGGCGTCGCTCTTCCCCGGCCACCCGGCGCTCGACGTCGACGACCGGATCGCGGTCGGCGTCACGGGCTCCCCGAAGCCCCCTCCCGAGCGGGTCAGCCTGACCTACGGCGCGCTCAATCGGGCCCACTCCGTGTGGTTCCTGGTCAGCGGCGAGCAGAAGGCTCCAGCCGTCGCCGCGGCCCTCGCTCCAGAGGGCGACCTGCACGAGATCCCCGCCCGCGGCGTCACCGGCGCCGAGGAGACGATCTGGTTCCTCGACCAGGACGCCGCTGCTGGTCGCGAGGGCCTGCGTCCGGCTTAGTTGTCGCCATCGCCTGAAGCGGCACGCCGTCAGCGGAGCGAGGTGCACCGCGACATGTCACCGCCCAACCCGGCCCGTCAGCCGGACGACGACTAGAAGACGATCTCGCCGGCCTTGCGGCGGGAGCGGAGCAGCTGGAGTGCCTCGTCGAGGATGACCTCGGCCTCGGCGTCGGAGCGGCGCTCCTTCACATAGGCGAGGTGGGTCTTGTAGGGCTCGATCTTGGGAGCGGGCGGCGGGTTGTCGGAGTCGAGGGAGGCCGGGAGGCCGCACTTGGGGCAGTCCCACGACTCAGGGACGGTCGCCTCGACCGAGAACGTCACCACCGAGCGGTGCTCGTGGGAACAGAAGTAGGTCACTGCTTGGCGCGGAGCGGCTTCACCACGCTCCGCCTCGCCCATCGGTCCGGCGCCGACACGGCTGCCTTTGATCGCGTTTCCACCACCGGCCATGCTGTCCGACTCCTCAGTTCTGGTAGGCCAGCAGGAGGCCCAGGGCAATCACACATGCGAACCAGATGACACCGATTCCGATCGTGAATCGGTCCAGGTTCCGTTCTGCGACGGACGAGCCTCCGAGCGAACTGGAGACGCCACCACCGAACATGTCCGAGAGTCCACCGCCGCGGCCCTTGTGGAGCAGCACCAGAAGAATCATGATCGCGCTGCTGATGAGCAGCAGAATCGTGAAGAGCGTAGTCACGGTCGGGAATCCTACGTCAGGTCAGTTCGAATCAGCGATGCGGCCGACACTCGGTCGCAGAAGTTCACAGCATCGGCATGTCGTAGAACCGGCAGATCCCGCCGAACTCGTCGACGTCGAGGCTCGCGCCGCCCACCAGGCAGCCGTCCACGTCGGCCTTGGCCATGATCCCGGCGACGTTCGCGGCCTTCACCGAGCCGCCGTACAGGATGCGTACGCCGTCCGCGGCGGCACCGTCGTGGGTCTCCCGGATCCGGGCCCGGATCGCCGCGCAGACCTCTTGGGCGTCGTCGGGGGTGGCGACCTCGCCGGTGCCGATGGCCCACACCGGCTCGTAGGCCACCACGAGCCCGGCCACCTGCTTGGCGCTGAAGCCCGCCAGCGAGCCGTCGACCTGGGCGAGCGTGTAGGGCACCTGCTCGCCGGCCTGGCGCACCTCGAGACCCTCGCCCACGCAGACGATCGGGGTCATCCCGGCCGCCAGCGCCTTGTGTGCCTTCGCGTTGACCACGTCGTCGGACTCCGCGTGGTACTGGCGCCGCTCCGAGTGCCCGACGACGACGTAGGAGCAGCCCAGCTTGGCCAGCATCCCCGCAGAGATCTCGCCGGTGTAGGCACCCGAGTCCTGGGTCGAGACGTCCTGCGCGCCGTACTTCATGGACAGCCGGTCGCCGTCGACGAGTGTCTGCACCGAACGCAGGTCGGTGTACGGCGGCACCACGACCACCTCGCTCTTGGCGAAGTCGTGCCGCTTGTCGGTCAGCGTCCAGGCGAGCTTCTGCACCAGGACCACGGCCTCCTGGTGGTTGAGGTTCATCTTCCAGTTGCCCGCCATCAGCGGGATCCGGGTCGCGGCCATCAGTCCTCCAGAACCGTGATGCCGGGCAGTTCCTTGCCCTCGAGGTACTCCAGGCTGGCTCCGCCGCCCGTGGAGATGTGTCCGAAGTCGGCCTCGTCGAAGCCGAGCGCCCGCACCGCGGCGGCGGAGTCGCCACCACCGACGACCGACAGGCCGTCGATCTTGGTGAGCGCCTCGGCGACCGCCCTGGTGCCGCGGGCGAAGGCGTCGGTCTCGAAGACGCCCATCGGACCGTTCCAGAACACCGTGCGCGCGTCGGCCAGCGCCGCCGCGAAGGCGGCGGCCGACTCCGGGCCGATGTCGAGGCCGAGGCTGTCGGACGGGATCTCCTCGGCCGGTACGACGATCGGCAGCGGCTCGCGACCCTCGCTCGGGAACTCCTTGTCGACCACCACGTCGGTCGGCAGCACGATCTGTACGCCGGCGTTCTCGGCCCGCTGCAGGTAGCCGAGGCAGACGTCGACCTGGTCCTCCTCGAGGAGGCTCTTGCCGACCTCGTGGCCCTGGGCCTTGAGGAACGTGAACACCATGCCGCCGCCGATCAGCAGCCGGTCGGCCGTCTCCAGCAGGTTCTCGATCACGCCGAGCTTGTCGGAGACCTTGGAGCCACCGAGCACCACGGCGTAGGGCCGCTCGGGGTCGGCGGTCAGCCGGCGGAGCACATCGATCTCCGTGCGCACCAGACCGCCCATCGCGTGCGGCAGCCGCTGCGCCACGTCGTAGACGCTGGCCTGCTTGCGGTGCACCACCCCGAACCCGTCGGAGACGAAGGCGTCGGCGAGGCCGGCGAGCTCGTCGGCGAAGGCACCGCGCTCGGCGTCGTCCTTGCTGGTCTCGCCCGGGTTGAACCGCACGTTCTCGAGCAGTGCGACCTGCCCGTCCTCGAGCTTCTCCACCGTGGCCGAAGCAGACTCGCCGACCGTGTCCGTGGCGAACGCGACGTCGGCGCCGAGCAGCTCGCTCAGCCGGGTCGCCACCGGCTCGAGCGAGTACGCCGGGTCCGGCGCCCCCTCCGGCCGGCCCAGGTGGGCGACCACGACGACGCGCGCGCCGGCGTCCGCCAGCTCCTTCAGCGTGGGCACGCTGGCCCGGATCCGCCCGTCGTCGGTGATCTTGGTGCCGTCGAGGGGCACGTTCAGGTCCGACCGGACCAGGACCCTCTTGCCGCGTACGTCGCCCAGGCCGGCGTACTCCCCCACGCCGGTCAGAGGGTTTCGCCGACGAAGTTGATCAGGTCGATGATGCGGTTGGAGTAGCCCCACTCGTTGTCGTACCAACCGACGACCTTCACCTGGTTGCCGATCACCTTGGTCAGCGGCGCGTCGAAGATGCACGAGGCCGGGTCGGTGACGATGTCACTGGAGACGATCAGGTCCTCGGAGTAGCGCAGGTAGTGCCCGTCGGCAGCCTTCTTCACCGCAGCGTTGACCTCCTCGACCGAGGTGTCCCGGCCGGCCTCGAAGGTCAGGTCGGTCGCGGAGCCGGTCGGGACCGGCACCCGCAGCGCGTAGCCGTCCAGCTTGCCCTTGAGCTCGGGCAGCACCAGGCCGATCGCCTTCGCAGCACCCGTGGACGTCGGCACCACGTTCAGGGCGGCCGCGCGGGCCCGGCGGAGGTCCTTGTGGATGTTGTCCTGGAGGTTCTGGTCGGCGGTGTAGGCGTGGATCGTCGTCATCAGGCCCTTGACGATGGTGAACTCGTCGTGGAGCGCCTTCGCCATCGGAGCCAGGCAGTTGGTGGTGCACGACGCATTGGAGATGATCGTGTGCGCCTCGGGGTCGTAGGTCTCGTGGTTGACCCCCATCACGACCGTGACGTCCTCGTTCTTCGCCGGCGCAGAGATGATCACCTTCTTCGCCCCGCCGGAGTCGACGTGGGCGCGCGCCTGGGTGGCGTCGGTGAAGAAGCCGGTCGACTCAAGGACGATCTCGGCCCCGATGTCGGCCCACTTCAGGGCGGCGGGGTCGCGCTCGGCGAACGCCTTGATCTCGTGGTCACCGACCTTGATGGCGTCGTCGGTGGAGGTGACGTCCGCGTCCAGCCGGCCGAGGATGGTGTCGAACTTCAGCAGGTGGGCGAGGACGGCGTTGTCGGTCAGGTCGTTGACACCGACGATCTCGATGTCAGCGCCAGACGCGCGGACTGCGCGGAAAAAGTTCCGGCCGATCCGGCCGAAGCCGTTGATCCCTACACGAACGGTCACTGGAAGAGCTCCTGCTGGTCGAGTTGCTGGGCTCTCCGAGCCTAGCGTCAGGCGTCTTCTGCAAGCATCTCGGGCGTCAGCGACGCCTCGGTGTCGGGGATGTCCAGCTCCTCGGCGCGCTTGTCGGCCATCGCCAGCAGCCGGCGAATCCGGCCCGCGATCGCGTCCTTGGTCAACACCGGCTCGTGCAGCTGGCCGAGCTCCTCCAGGGATGCCTGCTTGTGCTCGAGTCGCAGTGCACCGGCCATCCGCAGGTGGTCGGGCACCTCGTCGCCGAGGATCTCCATCGCCCGCTCGACCCGCGCTCCGGCCGCAACGGCGGCCCTGGCGGACCGGCGCAGGTTGGCGTCGTCGAAGTTGGCGAGCCGGTTGGCCGTCGCCCGGACCTCGCGCCGCATCCGGCGCTCCTCCCAGGCCATCAGCGTCTCGTGGGCGCCGAGCCGGGTGAGCAGCTGGCCGATCGCGTCGCCGTCCCTGATCACGACCCGGTCGACTCCGCGCACCTCGCGGGCCTTGCCCTGGATGCCGAGTCGCCGGGCCACGCCCACCAGTGCCAGCGCGGCCTCGGGCCCGGGGCAGGTGACCTCGAGCGACGACGAGCGACCGGGCTCGGTCAGGGATCCGTGGGCGAGGAAGGCACCGCGCCAGGCTGCGACCGCGTCGCACCCACCGCCCGACACCACCGCCGGCGGCAGCCCGCGGACCGGCCGGCCGCGCTGGTCCACCAGCCCGGTCTGCCTGGCCAGCGCCTCGCCGTCCTTGACGACGCGCACGATGTAGCGACTGCCCTTCCGGATGCCGTTGCCCTGCACCATCACGACGTCCGACTCGTGTCCGTAGACCTCCGAGATGTCCGTTCGCAGTCGACGTGCCGAGGCCCCGGTGTCGAGCTCGGCCTCGACCACGATCTTGCCGCTCACCAGGTGCAGACCGCCGGCGAAGCGCAGCATCGTGGCGACCTCGGCCTTGCGACAACACGTCTTGGTGATCTGGGTGTTCGCAAGTTCCGCTTTCACTTGCGCCGTCATCGCCATGTGGCCGATCCTGCCACGCGCGTCAATCACCCTCGGCCAGAATCCGGGAGTACGCCGAGGCCAGCTTGCGTGGGTCGTGGCGGGCCGTCCCGTCACCGATCGCGACGTCGTCGACGACCAGCCGGGCACCCGACGCTTCTACAACTTCACGGAGCGCGGTCAGTTCCTCGGCCACCGTCTCGCGATCGGCGAGCACGGCGTACAGCTTCAGGTCGGGGGCGTGCTTGGACAGCACCGCCAGGTGGTCGGCCGGTGCGAAGCCACCGGTCTCACCGGCCTGCTCGGCGAGGTTGAGCACCACGATCACCCGGGCCTCCGTGGCGACCAGGGCGTCACGCAACGCCGGCACCATCAGGTGCGGGATCACCGACGAGAACCACGACCCAGGTCCGAGCACCACCCAGTCGGCGTCCCGGATCGCCGTGACCGCGGCGGGGCTGACCGGCGGATCGGCCGGCACCAGGCTGATCGAGGTGATCACGCCCTCGGCAGTCGCCACCTCGACCTGTCCGCGAACCGTGGTGAGCGCCTCGCTGTCGTCGCCGAGTCCGCGGACCTGGGCTGTGATGTCCATCGGGGTGAGCGCCATCGGCAGCACCCGGCCCTTGGCGCCGAGCAGCCGGCCGACCCAGTCGAGCGCGTCGACGTGGTCACCCAGCAGCTCCCACAGCCCGACGATGAGCAGGTTGCCCACCACGTGGTCGCGCATCTCGCCGTGGCCCGCGAACCGGTGCTGCATCACCCGCGCCCAGGTGTCGCCCCACTGGTCGTCGCCGCACAGCGCGGCCAGCGCCATCCGCAGGTCGCCGGGCGGCAGGACGCCGAACTCGCCACGCAACCGGCCCGACGAGCCACCGTTGTCGGCCACCGTCACGATCGCGGTCAGCTCGTCGACGGTCAGGTCGTCGACGAGCAGGCGCAGCGCCGAGAGCGAGGCGTGCAGGCCGTGCCCTCCGCCGAGCGCCACGACCGCCTGGGCGCGGTCGGACCGGGTGAGACGTGGCAGCTTCATCCGGGGTCGGTCATTCCCGTCCCAGGTCCCGGTGGCTGACCTTGGCGTCGTAACCGCGCTCGAGCAGCCGGCGGGCGATCTCCTCGCTCATGGCGACGCTGCGGTGCTTGCCGCCGGTGCACCCGATGGCGACCCGCATGAACCGCTTGCCCTCACGGAGGTAGCCCTCGGCGACCCCAGCGAGCATCGGGACGTAGGAGTCGAGGAACTCCTCGGCGCCCGGCTGCTTCATGACGTAGTCCGACACCGGCTCGTCGCGGCCCGTCGAGGCGCGCAGCTCCGGCACCCAGTAGGGGTTCGGGAGGAACCGCATGTCGGCCAGGAAGTCGGCGTCGACGGGGATGCCGTACTTGAAGCCGAAGCTGATCAGCGTCACCTTGAGCCGGGTGGTCTGCGGGGACCCGAAGGACTCGGCGATCCGGTCGGTCAGCTGGTGCACGTTGAGCGCGGAGGTGTCGATGACCAGGTCGGCGTCGCTGCGTAGGTCGGCAAGCACCCGCCGCTCACGGGTGAGCCCGTCCAGCAGCCGTCCGCTGCCCTGCAGGGGGTGCGGGCGGCGGGCTGCCTCCTGCCGGCGGACCAGGACCTCGTCGGTCGCGTCCAGGAACACCAGGGTGGTACGTCGCCCGATCGCCCCCTGCGCCAGCTGGGCGTGCAGGGTGTGGAAGAACGACCCGGACCGGACATCGACCACGACCGCCATCGCCTGCTCGCGGCCGAGGTTCTGGTCGACCAGCCGCACCACGTCGGGCAGCAGGCTCGGCGGCAGGTTGTCGACGACATAGAAGCCGAGGTCCTCGAGCTCCTTGGCGGCCGTGCTCCGCCCAGCGCCGGTCATCCCGGTGACCACCACCAGGTCGCCCTGGGCGCGGTCCTCTGCATCAGCCGTCATCCGAGATCTCGCCGGTCGCCGTGTTCACGGAGACAGTCTTGCGGGTCGCGGCGGCCGCCGTGACCGCTTCCTTGATAGCCGTCGCGGTGCGCGGCCCGATCCCTGGCACCAGCGCGATGTCGTCGACGGACGCATCGCGGAGCTTCTTCATGGAGCCGAAGTGCTTGAGCAGCGTCTTGCGGCGCACCTCGCCGAGGCCAGGCACGTCGTCGAGCAGGCTCTCCACCATCGACTTCGAGCGCCGCGAACGGTGGTGGGTGATCGCGAACCGGTGCGCCTCGTCGCGGATCCGCTGCAGCAGGTAGAGGGCCTCGGAGGACCGCGCCAGGATCACCGGGTCCTGCTCGTCGGGCAGCCAGACCTCCTCCAGGCGCTTGGCCAGGCCGCAGACCGGGATGTCGTCGATGCCCAGCTCGTCGAGAGCTCGCTTGGTCACCGCCACCTGAGGTGGCCCGCCGTCGACCACCACCAGCCCCGGCGCGTAGGCGAACTTGCGGGGCCGGCCGGTCTCGGGGTCGACCAACATCGGGCCGTCCTCGGTCTCCCGGGTCTCGCTGGTGGACTGCTCGTCGAGCAGCCGGCGGAACCGCCGGGTAATCACCTCGTGCATGGACGCCACGTCGTTCTGGCCCTCGACGCCGCGGATCACGAACCGTCGGTATTCGCTCTTGCGGGCCAGGCCGTCCTCGAAGACCACCATCGAGGCGACCACCTCGGTGCCCTGGAGGTTGGAGACGTCGTAGCACTCGATCCGCAGCGGCACCTCGTCGAGGTCGAGGGCCTGCTGGATCTCCTCGAGCGCCCGGTTGCGGGTGGTGAGGTCGCTGGCCCGCTTGGTCTTGTGCAGCACCAGCGCCTGGCCGGCGTTGCGAGCCACCGTCTCCTGCAGGGTCTTCTTGTCGCCGCGCTGGGGCACCCGGATCTGCACCCTGCTGCCGCGAAGGTCACTCAGCAGCTCCTCGAACGTCGCCGCCTCCGGGGGCATCTCCGGCACCAGGACCTCGCGCGGGATGGCGTCGGCCTCGCCGGCGTAGAGCTGCAGCAGGAAGTCCTCGACCAGCTCGGCGGTCCCGGCGTCGGTGACCCGGTCGGCCACCCATCCACGCTGCCCGCGGATCCGGCCTCCGCGGACATAGAAGATCTGCACCGCCACCTCGAGAGGGTCCTCCGCCAGCGCGATCACGTCGGCGTCGGCGCCGTCGCCGAACACCACCGCCTGCTTCTCGAGCGCCTTCTCCATGGCGGCGAGGTCGTCGCGCAGCCGGGCGGCCCGCTCGTAGTCCTGCGCCTCGGAGGCGGCGTACATCTGCGTCTCGATGCGCTTGATGAACGGTCGGGTGCGGCCGGCCATGAACTCGCAGAAGTCGTCGACGATCGCCCGGTGCTCGTCGGCGGTCACGTTGCCGACGCAGGGGGCCACGCACTTGCCGATGTAGCCGAGCAGGCACGGGCGGCCGATCTGCCCGGAGCGCTTGAACACGCCGTTGCTGCACGACCGCATCGGGAAGACCCGGAGCAGGATGTCGACGGTCTCGCGGATCGCCCAGGCATGGCTGTAGGGGCCGAAGTAGCGGGTGCCGCGCTTCTTCGCGCCGCGTCCGACCATCACCCGCGGGAACTCGTCGCCAACCGTGACGGCCAGCCAGGGATAGGACTTGTCGTCGCGGTACTTGATGTTGAAGCGCGGGTCGAACTCCTTGATCCAGGAGTACTCGAGCTGCAGCGCCTCGACCTCGGTCTTGACCACGGTCCACTCGACGCTCGCGCCGGTCGAGACCATCGTCGCGGTGCGCTGGTGCAGGTTGCCGATGTCCTGGAAGTACGACGACAGCCGGGCCCGGAGGTTCTTCGCCTTGCCGACGTAGATGACCCGGCCCCGGGCGTCGCGGAACCGGTAGACCCCCGGCTGGGTCGGGATGGACCCCGGCGCGGGTCGGTAGGACGACGGCCCTCGGGTGTTGCGTGAGGGTCTGCGATCTTGCACGCCTCAACACTACGGGCGGGCGAGGACACCCCGATTGCGACCGCGCGCGTGTTGGGCGTCGGTGCCGACCACGTGCGCACGGTCGTGTCGCAGGGCAACGTCTTCTCGTTCGGGCCGGACCACATCCACCGGCTCACCGGAGAGTACGACGGGTCGGTGTCGGTGCATGCCTACAGCCCGCCGCTGTGGCGGATGGGTCAGTACGCCGTCAGCGATGCCGGCGTGCTCCGCCGGAAGTCGGTGTCGTACGCCGACGAGCTGCGCCCCCTGGAGGACGCCCCCGTGGACTAGGCCGTGACGATCTTGTCGCCCTCGACATTGATCGCGATCTCGTCGAGCGGGGCGGGAGCCGGGCCGCCCTGCACGGATCCGTCCTCGATGGAGTACTTGCTCTTGTGGCAGACGCAGTTGATGGTCTCCGTCACCTCGTTCACGGTGCACTGGGCATGGGTGCAGACGGCAGTGAACGCCTTGAACTCCCCCTCGGTCGGCTGAGTGATGACGATCCTCTCGTCCGAGAGAATCACCCCGCCGCCGACCGGGACCTCCGAGGTGGTGCCCAGCTCGATGCCGGCCCCCGGCTTCGGCGCCGCCTCGTCGTCGCCACCGTCGTCCGATCCGCAGCCCGCGAGGGCGACGGCGGTCCCCAGGGCACCCAGGCCCTGGAAGACGATCCGGCGCGAAGGTCGGTAGGTCTGCTCGGTCATGCGCACACTCCTGCGTTGGGATGGGTGGCTAGGCGAGGTCGATCGAGTCGCCGCGGACAACGAGAGGCTTCTCGGCCAGCGGCGACGGGGCGGGACCGCCCACCGGCTCGCCGGTCCCGATGGAGAACATGCTCCCGTGGCACCGGCAGTTGATCGTGTCGGTCACGGTGTTGACGGTGCAGCCCCGGTGGGTGCAGACCGCTGTGAACCCCTTGAAGCCACCCTCGGTCGGCTGGGTGATGACGATCTTCTGGTGGGTGAGGATCACCCCGCTGCCGACCGGTACGTCGGCCGTGGCGACGATGCCACCGTCACCCTTCGGTTTCTTCTTCTTCTTGGTCGGCGACTCGCTGGGCGGGTCGGAGGTGGGCGACTCCGGGGTCTCCGACGCGCTTGACCGGCCGCTGGGCGAACCGCTGTCGCTGCCCGCCTCCGGCTCGTCGTCGCCGCAGGCCGTCAGCACCGGCAGGGTCAATCCGAGCGACGCGCCGGTCAACGCGCCGCGACGACTGATCCCCGAGCGATCCATCTGTCCTCCACCACCTGTGCCGCGGATAGTTGAACGCGACACTAAACGGGAACTATGAGACACAGATGAGAACGGGGAGCAACTCGGTTCGGTTCAAGCCGAGCGCGCGTTTCTCCGCCTCGCTGGAGCCGTGGCCTTCTTCGCGCCGGCCTTCTTGGCCGCGGCCTTCTTCGCGGGACGCTTCTTGGCGGGCGTCTTCTTCGGCGCCTGAGCCGTGCGCCCCTCGAGCAGCAACGGCGCGAGGTACTGGCCCGTGTAGCTCGCCGGGTCGGCGGCGACGTCTTCCGGGGTGCCCTCGGCGATCACCAGGCCACCGCGGGAGCCGCCCTCGGGACCCATGTCGATGAGCCAGTCGGCGGTCTTGATCACGTCGAGGTTGTGCTCGATCACCAGGACCGTGTTGCCCTGGTCGACCAGCCGGCCGAGCACCAGCAGCAGCTTGCGGATGTCCTCGAAGTGCAGACCCGTGGTGGGCTCGTCGAGGACGTAGACGGTGCGGCCGGTGGACCGCTTCTGCAGCTCGGTGGAGAGCTTGACCCGCTGTGCCTCACCGCCGGAGAGAGTGGTGGCCGGCTGCCCGAGCCGCACGTAGCCGAGGCCCACCTCGACCAGCGTCTTCATGTGGCGCGAGATGGCCGGCACCGCGGAGAAGAAGTCCTGCGCCTCCTCGATCGGCATGTCGAGGACCTCGGCGATGGTCTTGCCCTTGTAGTGGACCTCGAGAGTCTCCCGGTTGTAGCGGGCCCCGTGGCACACCTCGCACGGCACATAGACGTCGGGCAGGAAGTTCATCTCGATCTTGATCGTGCCGTCGCCGGAGCACGCCTCGCAGCGGCCGCCCTTGACGTTGAAGGAGAACCGGCCCTGCAGGTAGCCGCGCATCTTCGCCTCCGGCGTGGAGGCGAACAGCTTGCGGATGTGGTCGAACACTCCGGTGTAGGTCGCCGGGTTGGAGCGCGGGGTCCGGCCGATCGGCGACTGGTCGACGTGGATCACCTTGTCGACCTCGTCGCTGCCGGTGATCCTCTGGTGCCGCCCCGGCACCGTGCGGGAGCGGTAGATCTGCTTGGCCAGCGACGTGTAGAGGATGTCGTTGACCAGGGTGGACTTCCCGGAGCCGGAGACCCCGGTCACCGCGACGAACAGGCCGAGCGGGAACGTCACGTCGATGTCGCGCAGGTTGTGCTCGCGGGCGCCCTTGACGGTGAGGTCGCGGCCCGGGGTGCGGGGTCGGCGTACGGGCGGGACCGGGATCTCGCGGCGGCCGGAGAGGTATTGACCGGTCATCGAGTCGGGATGGTCGAGCAGACCCTGCACGGCCCCGCTGTGCACCACCTGGCCGCCGTGCTCGCCGGCCCCCGGGCCGATGTCGACCACCCAGTCGGCGGTGCGGATGGTCTCCTCGTCGTGCTCGACGACGATCAGGGTGTTGCCGAGCTCCTTGAGCCGGACCAGGGTCTCGATCAGCCGGTGGTTGTCGCGCTGGTGCAGGCCGATCGACGGCTCGTCGAGCACGTAGAGGACGCCGACCAGGCCGGCGCCGATCTGGGTGGCCAGCCGGATCCGCTGCGCCTCACCGCCAGACAGAGATCCGGACGGCCGGTTGAGGGAGAGGTAGTCGAGGCCGACGTCGAGCAGGAAGTTGAGCCGCTCCTGGATCTCTTTCAGCACCCGCTCGCCGATCTGCCGCTCCCGGGCAGTGAGGTCGAGACCGCGCAGGAACTCCGCGGTCTCGTTGATCGGCAGCGCGCACACCTCGGCGATGTTGCGGCCGCCGAGGGTGACCGCCATCGAGACCGGCTTGAGCCGGCTGCCTGCACACGCGGGGCACGGGACCTCGCGCATGAAGCCCTCGAAGCGCTCGCGGCTGGTGTCGGACTCGGCCTCGCGGTGCCGGCGCTCGATGTAGGGACGGACGCCCTCGAACGCGGCGTAGTAGGCGCGCTGCCGCCCGTAGCGGTTGCGGGTGACCACGTGGACCTTGGTCGCGTGGCCCTCGAGCAGCGACTTCTGCGCCTTGGCGGTCAGGTCCTCCCAGGGCGTGTTGAGGTCGAAGCCGAGCTCCTCACCCAGGGCACCCATCAGCTTGAGGAAGTAGTCGGCGACGTGGGCCTGGCTCCACGGCTGGATCGCCCCCTCGCCGAGGGTGGCCGTGGGATCGGGGACCACCAGCTCGGGGTCGACCTCCATCCGGGTGCCGAGGCCGTGGCAGGTGGGGCAGGCACCGAACGGTGAGTTGAAGGAGAACGATCGTGGCTCGAGCTCGTCGGTGTCGATCGGGTGCTCGTTGGGGCAGGCCATCCGCTCGCTGAACCGCAGCTCGCGTCCGGGGTCCTTGGCGGGGAGGTCGACCAGGTCGATGAGCACCAGGCCACTGGCGAGGTTGAGGGCGGTCTCGACCGAGTCGGTCAGCCGCCGCTTCGCGGAGCCGGCCACCTTGAGCCGGTCGATGACCACCTCGATCGTGTGCTTCTTCTGCTTGTCGAGCTTGGGCGGGTCGTCGAGGGCGTGGGTCTCGCCGTTGACGCGGGCGCGGCTGAAGCCCTGGGCCTGCAGCTGCTTGAACAGCTCGATGTACTCCCCTTTGCGGCCGCGGATCACCGGGGCCAGCACCTGGAAGCGCTGCCCCTCCTCGAGCGAGAGGATCCGGTCGACGATCTGCTGCGGGGTCTGCCGCTCGATCGGGGCGCCACAGATGGGGCAGTGCGGCCGCCCGGCCCGGGCGTAGAGCAGGCGCAGGTAGTCGTAGACCTCGGTGATCGTGCCCACCGTGGAGCGGGGGTTCTTCGACGTGGACTTCTGGTCGATCGAGACCGCCGGCGACAGGCCCTCGATGAAGTCGACGTCGGGCTTGTCCATCTGGCCCAGGAACTGGCGCGCGTAGGCCGACAGCGACTCGACGTAGCGCCGCTGCCCCTCGGCGAAGATCGTGTCGAACGCCAAGGACGACTTGCCCGACCCGGACAGCCCCGTGAAGACGATGAGGGAGTCGCGTGGGAGGTCGAGCGAAATGTCCTTGAGGTTGTGCTCCCGGGCTCCCCGGATGACCAGCTGATCCGCCACTACCGTTCCTCGACCTAGTGCCGTCGTGATTCGAACAAGTGTTCGCCATGCTACCGGCCGACACAACCCGCCGCGCCGACTTCGCCCACACTCTCACGGGCCACCGACAGTCGCCTGCTTGGATGGATCCATGGTCGACCGGACGTATCTCGAGGAGCTGGCCGGGGCCACCCGCCGCCTGATTCGCTCTGTGGACGGCATGGCGGACACCGCGTACGCCGAGCCGTCGCTGCTGCCCGACTGGACCCGCGGCGACGTGGTCGCCCATCTGGCCCTGAACGCCGAGGGCGTGACAAGCGCGCTGCACGGGCTCACCGAGGGCACTTCCGTGCCGATGTACGCCTCCGACGAGGCGCGGAACACCGATATCGCCACCCTTGGTAGCGCCGAGCCCGAGGCGATCCGGAGCCGCCTGCTGGGTGGGTCGACCGACTTCGTCCACGCGGTGGTCGCCGTCCCCGACGAGGCCTGGGGCGTCGACGTCGAGCGCACCCCTGGCGGCCGGACCTTCAAGGCCGGCGCGATCCCCGGCATGCGGCACCGCGAGGTCGAGATCCACCACGCCGATCTCGGGCTCGCCTACACCCACATGGACTGGCCGCCCCGCTTTGCCGAAGGCCTGATCGAGGCGATGGCCAAACGCGACCGCCCGTCGCCGCTGACCGTGCATGCCACCGACGTGGACCGCGCCTGGCACTTCGGTGAGGGTGGACCGGTCGTCAGCGGGCCGGCCGCGGAGCTCGGCTGGTGGCTGACCGGTCGCGGCGACGGCGCCGGACTCTCCTCCGACCAAGGGGCACTGCCCAGGATCGAGGCATGGTGACCTACACCGGAAGCGTCACCGTGGGCGGCCCGCCCGACGTACGCGAGCTGACCCACCTGACCATCACCAAGGTGGCCGTCGACAAGGAGATGTCCAACAACGCCTACCTGCTCCGCTGCCGGCACACGGACGAGCAGGTGCTCGTCGACGCGGCGGCCGAGCCCGATGTGCTGCTCCCGCTGATCGGCGACGACGGGCTCACGACCGTCGTCACCACCCACCAGCACTGGGACCACCACCGCGCCCTGGCCGACGTCGTGGCCGCGACCGACGCCGCCGTCGTGGCCGGCGAGCCGGACGCCGACGCGATCACCGAGCAGACCGGTGTCAAGGTGACCCTCCGGCTCAGGCAGGGCGACACCGTGTACGTCGGCGACTGCAAGCTCGAGGTGATCGCGCTCGCCGGACACACCCCTGGCTCCATCGCGCTGCTCTACGACGACTCGGCGTCGCCCGGCGGACACCCGCACCTCTTCACCGGCGACTCGCTGTTCCCCGGCGGGGTCGGCAACACGTTCGGCGACGACGCGGCGTTCGTGCAGCTCCTCGACGACGTCGAGACCAAGGTCTTCCAGCAGCTCCCGGACGAGACCTGGTTCTATCCCGGCCACGGCAACGACTCGACCATCGGTGCCGAGCGGCCGAGCCTCGGGGAGTGGCGCTCGCGCGGTTGGTGACGGTCGCTCATACCCGTCTTTGATGAGGTGTCGAGTGCTCTGGTCGGTCTAGCGTCGAGGATTGCGTGCTAGGTCCAGGCAAGACCCGACAGGAGACCCTCATGGCATACGGAGTGATCCACCAGTTCCCCGGCGGCACCAAGGAGCAGTACGACGCGTCGCTCGCGGCCGTCCACCCCAGCCCCGACAGCCTGCCCGAAGGGCAGGTCTACCACGCCGCCGGCCCATCGGCGGACGGGTGGACGATCGTCGCCATCCACAACTCGCAGGCGAGCTGGGAACAGTTCCGCGACAACCTCCTGCTGCCTGCTCTCCAGGCGGGCATCGACGGCGGGTTCGAGGGGCCCCCGGAGGAGAAGACCTTCGAGGTCGCCTCGCTGATGCCCTGAACTCACCGGGAGCCCGACCCCCGGGAAGCCGTCACGCGGCGTCCGGTCGTGTGACAGGATCTCCGCCGTGTTGCAGCGGCCTCCTCTCCTTCGCATGCCCTCGTCCCTCCTTCTCGTGGTCGGACTACTGACTGCTGCCCTCTCGCTGGTGGTCCTGCCAGCCGGGTCGGTCGCCGCCGCTCCGGCTCGCGCAGCAGCGGCCGCGCCGGACCCCGGTGACGACTACTTCCGGATGCCCGCGGCGTGCCCCCAGCCGGGGAAGATCATCCCGCAGCGGCCAGTGGGGTGCCGGCTCACTGCGTTCAACAAGAACCGGCCGACCGTCATGGTGTGGGGTGACTCGCACGCCTGGCAGCACCTGCCGGCACTGCTTCCCCTGGCCCGGGCCTACCACGTCAACCTGACCGCGTTCGTCCTCGGCGGCTGTCCCCCGGTGCAGTGGCCCTACAAGGGCTCGGGGCACAAGAACTACCTCGACTCCCGTGGGCGGCTCAGGAACTGCCACTACTCCAACGCGATGGCGCTCCACTACGCCAAGACCCTCACCCGGCGCAGCCAGCCGCTGCTCGTCGTCCTGGGCTCGCACTGGGCGGGCTTCCGGAGCCACTACCAGCGGATCTTCGTCGAGGGCCAGACCCCCATCTGCGACGAGGCGAAGCCCTACGTGCTGGAGATGTCCAAGCTCGCCCACACGCGGAGCAACAAGCTGTTCAGCAACCTGCGCCGTAACAGCATCCAGACCGTGGCCACGTCGCAGACGGCCACCGTGCCGCATCTCCGCGGACCCGGCTGCCCGGAGCGCGAGGATCCATTCACCGGCAAGGTCCGGCGGAAGGCGTCGATCGTTCAGGAGGGCCGGACCCGGACCTGGCTGCTGAACCGGATGCGCGGCATCCCGGGATCACCGGACCTGGTGGACGTCAACGGCGCGGTCTGCGGCCCGAAGTGGTGCCGAGGCATGAAGAACGGCATCCACACCTGGTACGACGACCTGCACATCAGCAGGACCCGGATGCGCACGCTGATACCCCGCTGGCAGCACCTGTTCGCGAACCTGCGCAGCTAGGAGTAGCTCACCTTCACGGTGTCGGTCAGCGGCAGCGACTGGCAACCGAGGCGAATGCCGTCCTCGAGGTCGTCGTCGTCGAGCACGTCGTTGTTCAGCATCTTGACCTCGCCCTGCAGCAGCCGGATCGCGCAGGCCGAGCACTCCCCCTCGCGGCACGAGTACGGCGCCTTCACGCCCTTGCTCTCGAGGAACTCGAGCAGCTTGGTGCGCGGGTCCCAGTCGTCGAAGGTGTACTCCTCGCCGTCGAGCTCCACCTCGACCTTCACCGGCCCCCGCGACGCCTCGACCGCGTCGGCCGCGATGTCGTCCTCGTCGGTCTCGGCGGTGGTGATCTCGTTCTCGGCGAGCTCCTTGTCGTGCAGGTCGCCGAACGGGTTGCCACCCAGGGAGACGAACTTCTCCTGGTGTCGCCGGGCCCTCGGGAACTCCAGCTCCTTCAGCGCGGTCACGGTCATCTTCATGAACGGCGCCGGGCCGCACACGAACGCGTCCCAGCCCAGGCGGTCGGCGGCGAACGCCTTCATCTGTTCCTGGGTCGGCAGCCCTTGGACGCTCTCCAGCCAGTGCACGACCTGGAGCCGCTCGGGGTGCTGCTCCGAGAGCTCGTTGAGCTCGTTGGCGAAGATCACCGACTGCTCGTCGCGGTTGGCGTAGAAGAGCACGATCCGGCCGGTGCCCTCGGAGATCGCAGTGCGGGTGATGGACATCACCGGGGTGATCCCGCTGCCGCCGGCGAACAGCAGGAGGTCGGCGTCGAGCGAGGCCGGCGTGAAGATCCCGCTCGGAGGCAGCACGCGCATGGTGTCGCCCTGCTTGAGGTTCTCGACGATCCAGTTGGAGGCGTAGCCCTCGGCAGTGCGCTTCACGGTCACGGTCAGCGGACCGCCGTCGTGCGGACTGCTGGAGAGCGAGTAGCAGCGCGCAGCCACACCGGTCCGGTCGCTCGGCACGGCGAGCGTGAGGAACTGGCCCGGCTTGTAGGCGAACGTCTCCTCCTGCCCCTCGGGCACCTCGAAGGAGATGGACCGGGCGTCACCGGTCTCCTCGACGATGTCGAGGATCTTCAGCTCGAAGCTCTCGGTCTCCATGGCGGCGTCAGTATCCGTCCTCGGCGCCGATCGGGAGCCGCCCGTCTCGCGCCGCGGCGTCGATGCTGGCGGCCAGCCGAGGGCAGCCCTGGTGCAGGGGGCGACCATCCGGCGTACCGGTCATCCGGGTGAACTCCGGGCAGGCAGATACCGCCTCTTGGCTCCACTGGATGGACGTGTGGTGCTCACTGTTCTTCTTCACCGCGACCTTGGCCAGGCAGTCGAGGCAGGACACCTCGGTCAGCCGGACGGAGGTGTAGAGCCGCTGGTCCTCCAGCGTCTCCTCGCTGGTCGGAACGAAGGAAGCCACAGTCAGACTTCCGCGGTCTCGGACTTCTCCGCCTGCTCGGCAGCGGCGTCCTCCTCGGCCTTGCGGGCGAGGTTCGCCGCCACTTCCTCGTGCCAGTACTCGTTGGCCTTCGTGGTGTCGACCTCGAACTCGAACCGGTCGACCATCTCGGGCTTGACGTCGGCCTTGTCGACGTAGAACTGCTCGTACCAGCGACGCAGCTGGTAGACCGGCCCGTCCTCCTCGCAGAGCAGGGGGTTCTGGACCGGCACCTTGTTCTTCCAGATGTGCACGTCCTGCAGGAAGCCCTCGCCGAACATCTTGGCGTACTGCTTGCCGATGTAGGCCACGGTCTTCTCGTCGAGACCCTCAGGCTTCTTGACGGTGATGCCGTACTGCAGCGTGAACGAGTCCGGCCCCGTGGGGATGTGGCAGTTGATCAGGACGACCTCGGTCTCGAATCCCTTGTAGTCGACCCACAGCCAGTTGATCATGTACGACGGCCCGTAGTAGGTGGCCTCGGACTTCAGGAACAGCTCCGGCGCGCCGTAGCCGCCGCTCACGTCGGGGCGTCCCTTGGACTCCATGAACTGCGTCGCTCGGTGGCCCTCGAAGATGTTCTGAAAGCTGGTCGGGAACGACAGGTGCACGTAGTAGAAGTGCGCCATGTCGGCCACGTTGTCGATGAGCTCGCGGCAGTTGGAACCCTCGATCGGCACCACCTCCCACACCCAGTCGGTGTAGTCATCGGTCCCGACACCCGGGAGCTCGGGCGGCAGGATGTCCAGGTCCGGCTCGGAGCCCTCGGGGTCGTGCCACACCAGCAGCTGGTCGTTGCGGACCACGGTCGGGTACTTCTGGGTGCGGGCCCGCAGCGGCACCCGGCGCGCGTAGGGGATCGCCTTGCACTTGCCGTCACCACCCCACCGCCAGTCGTGGAACGGGCAGGCGATCTCGTCGCCCTTGACCGTGCCCTGGGTCAGGTCGCCGCCCATGTGCCGGCAGTAGCCGTCCAGAACGTTCAGCTCACCCTTGCTGTCCTGCCAGACGACGAGCTGGCTGCCGAAGCCCTCGATGGCGTGCGGCTTGCCGTCCCGGAAGCTGTCCGCCAGGCCCAGGCAGTGCCACCCGCGTGCGAACCGCGTCGGCGCGGTGCCCCGGTCCAGGGACCGCGTCCGCCCTTGAGTGTCGCTGCCTGGGGTGTCGCTCATGACGTACCTCTCATCGGACCAGTCTGGGATCCAGTGCCTACTGGTCGAGGCTAGCCGAAAACGAGAACACGTTCTAGTCTGACGACATGCACATCGCCCTCGATCCCGAGCACCTCGCGCTGCGCGCGGAGCTTCAGGAGTACTTCGACCAGCTCGTCACTCCCGAGCGTAAGGCCGGGCTGGCGTCCGCCACAGGCGAGTTCGGAGAGGCGGGCGTCTACAAGGAGGTCATCCGCCAGATCGGCGCCGACGGCTGGCTCGGCGTCGGCTGGCCGAAGAAGTACGGCGGCCAGGCCCGGTCGATGGTCGAGCAGCTGATCTTCACCGACGCGGCCGCGGTGGCCGGCGTACCGATCCCCTACCTCACGCTCAACACCGTGGGGCCGACGATCATGCGGTTCGGCAGCGACGAGCAGAAGGAGTACTTCCTCCCCAAGATCCTCGCGGGCGAGCTGCACTTCTCGATCGGCTACTCCGAGCCCGGCTCCGGCACCGACCTGGCTTCGCTGAAGACACGCGCGGTCCGCGAGGGCGACGAGTGGGTGATCAACGGCCAGAAGATGTGGACGTCGTTGATCCAGTACGCCGACTGGATCTGGCTGGCCTGCCGGACCGACCCGGACCTGCCCCGGCACAAGGGCCTGTCGATGATCATGGTGCCGGCCGAGGCTCCCGGCGTGTCCTTCACGCCCGTGCACACGGTGGCCGGTGTCGGGACCAGCGCGACCTACTACGAGGACGTGCGGGTGCCGGCGTCGAACCTGGTCGGCGAGCTGAACGGCGGCTGGTCGCTGATGACCAACCAGCTCAACCACGAGCGGGTCTCACTCACCTCGGCCGCGCCGACCATCCACTCGCTGAAGCTGGTGCGCGAGTGGGCGCAGCAGACCAAGGCTCCCGACGGACAGCGGGTGATCGACACCGAGTGGGTGCAGATCGCACTGGGACGGGCGCATGCTCGGGTCGAGGCGCTGTCCCTGCTCAACTGGAAGCTCGCCGCCGACGCCGATGCAGGGGTGGCGCTCTCCCCGGCCGAGGCGTCCGCGATCAAGATCTACGGCTCCGAGCTCAACACCGAGATCTACCGCACGCTGATGGAGATCGTCGGGCCGAACGCCGGCATCACCGGCGACTCCGACGGCGCGGTCCTGGCCGGCCGCCTCGAGCGGTTCCACCGGTCCTCGCTGGTGATGACCTTCGGCGGCGGCACCAACGAGATCCAGCGCGACATCATCGGCTACGTCGGACTCGGCCTCCCGGCCGCGAAGCGATAAACCAAAGGGCATGGACTACTAGATGGATTTCTCATTCACCCCCGAGCAGGACGAGGCCGCTGAGCTGGCGGCCACGATCCTCAAGGACAAGACGACCACCGCCCGGATGACCGAGGTCGAGAAGGCCGGAGATCGGTTCGACCACGATCTCTGGCGGGACCTCGGCGGGGCCGGGCTGCTCTCGCTGGCCCTGCCCGAGGAGCACGGCGGCGCCGGCCTCGGCCTGCTCGAGCTCTGCCGGGTGCTGGTGGAGATCGGCCGGACCGTGGCCCCGGTGCCGCTGGCGGTGCACGGTCCTGCCGCGTTGCTTCTCGCGGAGGCGGCCGGGCCGGAGGTCGCCGAGCAGTGGCTGACCGGCGCCGCCTCGGGCGAGCACGTGCTCACCGCGGCCGTCGCCGAGGAGCGGACCCACCTACCCGCGCGACCAACCGTTACCGCCACTCCGTCCGGCGAGGGCTGGCAGCTCTCCGGCTCGAAGAGCATCGTCCGCGCCGGGACCTCCGCCCTGCTGTTCCTGGTGACGGCGTCGACCGACGACGGCGTCGGCGTGTTCCTGGTCGAGCCGGGCGAGCCCGGTGTGGAGCTCACCGCGCAAGGCACCAGCGACGGCGACACCGTGGCCCGGCTGGACCTTGTGGGCGCCCCGGCCCAGGCCCTCGGCGCACCCGACGGCGCCGCTGCCCGGCGCCTCGGGGAGCTGCTCACGGTGTGCGCGGCGGCCGAGCAGCTCGGCGTGACCGAGGGAGCCTTGTCGCTGACCGCGGCGTACGCGAAGACACGGGAGCAGTTCGGCCGCCCGATCGGCACCTTCCAGGCGGTCTCCCAACGGCTCGCCGACGGCTTCATCGACGTGCTCGGTCAACGGCTCACCCTCTGGGCCGCCGTGGACCGGCTCTCCCAGGGGCTGCCCGCCGAGGTGGAGGTCGCCACCGCGAAGCTCTGGGCCGCCGATGCCGGCCACAAGCTCGCGCACACGACCGTGCACGTGCACGGCGGAGTCGGCATCGACATGGATGGCGAGGCGCACCGCTACTTCACCAGCGCCAAGCGCTTCGAGTTCTCGTTCGGCGGCGCCACCGAGCAGGCCCTCACGATCGGACGTGCTCTCGCCGCCGAACCGGCGTGAGCGACACCGTTCGCGAGCAGCTGCTCGCGCGGGCGGATGACGAGCGCCCCGGGCTGCTGTTCGAGGAGCGCAGTTGGTCCTGGGCCGAAGCCGTGCGTGAGTCGGTCGTGCGCACCGCGGCCCTGCGGGACCTGCTGCCCGAGAGACGCCCACCGCACGTGGGCGTGCTGCTCGACAACACCCCCGAGTTCTCGTTCCTGCTCGGCGCGGCGGCGCTGGGTGGACAGGTCCTGGTCGGCCTGAACCCCACCCGGCGCGGGACCGCGCTGGCCGCCGACATCGCGCGGTCCGACACCCAGGTGGTGCTCACCGACGCGACGTACGCCGGACTGCTCGCGGACACCGAGGTCCCCGTCGTCCGCCTGGACTCCCCCGAGTGGGCTGACCTGCTCGCCTCTCACGCGGAGGCGGAAGTCCCGGACACCGACGTCGGGCCGGACACGCTGATGATGCTGATCTTCACGTCCGGCACCTCCGGCGACCCCAAGGCGGTCAACGTCACCCAGACGAAGGTCGCCTACCCCGGTGTGTTCCTGTCCGAGCGATTCGGCCTCGGTCCCGGAGACGTGGCCTACCTGTCGATGCCGATGTTCCACTCCAACGCGATCATGGCCGCCTGGGGCCCGGCGCTCGCCTCCGGCGCCACGATCGCGCTGGCTCGGCGGTTCAGCGCCTCGGGCTTCCTCACCGACGTACGCCGCCACGGCGCGACGTACGCCAACTACGTGGGCAAGCCGCTCGCCTACGTCCTGGCGACGCCGGAGCGCCCCGACGACGCCGACAACCCGCTGCGGCTCGTCTTCGGCAACGAGGCCAACGAGCGCGACATCGCCGAGTTCGGGCGCCGGTTCGGCTGCGTGGTCGTCGACTCCTACTCCTCCACCGAGAACGCCGTCATCGTGCAGCGGGTGCCTGAGATGCCGCCCGGCAGCCTCGGTCGGCCGCTCGACGGGGTGAAGGTGCTCGACCCGGAGACCATGGTCGAGACCCCGGATGCCGAGTTCGAGCCCGACGGCCGGCTGCTCAACGCCGACCGGGCCACCGGCGAGCTGGTCAACACCCAGGGCGCGGGCGCGTTCGCGGGCTACTACAACGATCCCGCGGCGGAGGCCGAGCGGATGCGGGGCGGGATGTACTGGTCCGGCGATCTCGCCTACCGCGACGCCGACGGCTTCGTCTACTTCGCCGGGCGCACCGCCGACTGGCTCCGGGTCGACGGGGAGAACCTCGCCGCCGCGCCCATCGAGCGGATCCTGCTGCGGCACCCAGGCGTCTCCGAGGCGGCGGTGTACGCCGTCCCCGACGAGCAGGTCGGCGACCAGGTGATGGCCGCGCTGGTCACCACAGCGCCGCTGAGCCCCGGCGAGCTGGCCGACTTCTTCGCCGGCCAGCCGGACCTGTCCCCCAAGGCCTGGCCCCGCTACGTCCGGATCGCGCCCCGGCTCCCCCGCACCGCCACCAACAAGGTGCTCAAGCGCGAGCTGGCGGCCGAGGGCGCGGTGCCGGGCGACGGGGTGCTCTGGGAGCGTGAGCCGCGCAGCCGGACCTACGCCGCCCACCGGTAGGCTCACCCGCCGTGATCATCTGCGACTCCCGGCGCTTCGTCTTCGTGCACGTGCAGAAGACCGGTGGGTCAGCGGTGACCAAGCTGCTCAAGGTCGAGCTCCCCGACGAGGAGATCCGCACGATCGACAAGCGGCATGCGCCGCTCGGCCGGATCCTCGACAAGGAGCCGGAGCTCGGCGACTACTGGATCTTCGGCTTCGTCCGGGACCCGTGGGACCGGATGGTCTCGTGGTGGAACATGATCGACGTCTGGCGCAGCCGGTTCATCCGTCGCGGGGTCTCCTGGGAGGGCAAGGGCAACGCGTTCTGGCGGCAGTGCGCCGGCTATGACGACTTCGAGGACTTCGTGCTGCGCGGGACCGAGGAGCTGCCGCGACTGCGCCGCCCACAGATCCGCTACCTGCAGGCCCGCGGCCGCCGCGCCGACTTCATCGGGAAGACCGAGACGCTTGCCGACGACGTCACCCACGCGATGTCGTACGTCGGCCTGTCAGCCGAGGCCCTCGACCACCACAACCGCGGCAAGCGCGACCCGTCGAAGTACCGGCACTACTACTCCGACGCGTCGCGCAAGCGGATAGAGGACGCCTTCGCCGCCGACATCACGGAGTTCGGCTACAAGTTCTGAGCCATCGGCATCAGCGCTTGGGCAGCAGCCTCTGCACGCCGTTGGTGAGCCGGACGACGTAGAAACCGGAGTTGGTGTCGGTGTACCAGACCGAGTTGTTGCGCGGGGTCCCAGGCGGGCTGCGACATCGCGTAGGCGCCGGTGCCGAAGACCGTGAGCTTCTTCTGCTTCACCACGGGCTTGTTGAAGTAGGCCACCTCGCGCGGGTGCTTCACGTCGCGGATGTCGAAGAACCGCAACCCCGACAGGATCATCGAGCAGCCCGCGATCTTCGGGCTCTTGCGCGTCGGCATCGCGCAGTAGTGGGCGGCGTACCCCTGGGCCGGGAACCACGCACCCGGGTCCCGGAGCTGCTTGCCCGCGTGCGCGTCGGGCTGGTGCACCGCGAGCCGGATGTTCGACACCACCTTCGGGTGCCGCGGGTCGTCGACGTTGATGATCCGGGCGGCGCCGACGGGTGACTCCTGCAGGTTCGTCAGCCCCTTGACCGAGAACAGGTCGACGAACTCGTCGACCTCGAAGACATAGCGATGACCGCCACGGGTGAACGGCTCCGCCACCTGCGGGATCGATCCACCGTTCCAGGTGAGCGACGACAGCGTCGGCACCTCCGGGCTCCCTTTCCGGTCCTGGATGTCGCTCACGTCCAGGATCCGGAGCCCACCGCCGGTGAGCCCGCCCGGGCCGGGCTCGCCGATGTGGGCGGCGTACAGGGTCCGGCCGTCGTCGGAAAGCCGCATGCCGTGGTACTGGACGGCGAGCTGTTGGAAGATCGTCTTGGGTCTGCGGGGGTTCGAGATGTCGACGGCTGCGAAGCCGGCCGCCGTGCCGGAGGTGTAGAACGTCTTGCCGTCCGGCGCGAAGCCGCTCTCGTGACCGAACAGGCTCGACACCGTCGTGGACAGCCGCTCCGGGTGGCGGCAGTCGGACTTCACGTCGTAGATCTCGAGTACGCCGGGCAGGGTCGCGGCGGTGCCCATCTCCGCGACCAGGAGGCCGCGCCGCTGGTTGACGAGCAGCGACTCGTGCGGCGTGAGCATCGTCGGGGTGACCAGGGTGGCGGTCCGGCGCGGCTTCCGCGGGTTGTTCATGTCCAGCACCACGACACCGAGACCGTCACCGGACAGCAGGTTCGACACGACGTCGCGCCCGACCAGCAGCGTGGAGTCGTAGAACGCACAGGTGTTGCCCTTGCGGTCGGTGTAGCGAAGGGTCTTGAAGCCGCCGGAGGCGCCCTGGTGAGCCACCTGGCGGGTGTTGCACAGGTAGCCGCGCGCGGCGCGGCCGGACTTGTAGTCGGCCAGCGGGACTCGGCCCTGGATCGACGTCTCGGGCCGCGAGCCGGGCCCGCAGTCGGCGCGCGGCACGGCAGCCGGCTGGGGTGCATCGTGCCCCAGATCGGCCGCCGCCCAGCCGATTCCGGACGCCAGCACCACCGCGAGAACCACGGCGAGGCGGCGCGTGGCAGGGACGCGTGAGACCCGAGAGACGACCATGCCCGGTGACTTTAGTGTTACTCGCGGTCCGGGTCAGCCCGCGATCTCACCGAGGCGCTTGACGGCTCCCTCGAACTCCGAGACCAGGTCGGCCATCACCTCGGCGACGGGGCGGACGTCGTTCATCCGGCCCACGATCTGCCCGATCGGCATCGAGATCACGTCGGGGTCGCCGGACGCGTTGATCCGGTTGTGCGCCTCGCTGACCAGGATGTTCTGCAACGGCATCGGCAGTGGGGCCGGCGCGTCCTCCTCGGCCCACGCCTCCGTCCACTTCGTCTTGAGCAGCCGGGCCGGCTTGCCGGTGTAGATCCGGGTGCGGACGGTGTCGCTGGACGTGGCCCGCGTGAACGCCTTGGTCCACCCGGCGTTGGACTGCAGCTGCTGGTACTCCTCGGTCCCGAGCCAGATCGAGCCGGTCCACACGCCCTGGGAGCCCATCGCGAGCGAGGCCGCCACCTGCCGTCCCGACCCGATGCCACCCGCGCCGAGCACGGGTACGTCGGACCCGACGGCATCCACGATCTCGGGGGTCAGCACCATGCTGGTGACCTCGCCGGTGTGCCCGCCGGCCTCGAAGCCCTGGGCCACGATGATGTCCACGCCGTTCTCTACATGGCTCAGCGCGTGCTTGGCGGCACCGGCCAGAGCGGCGACCTTGATGCCGTGCCCATGGCAGGTGTCGATCACGTCCTTCGGCGGCGACCCGAGCGCGTTGGCGATCAGCACCGGCCGATGGTTGAGGGCCACGTCGAGGTGCGAGCGGGCCACGGAGTGCAGCCAGCCGAGCACGGCGTCGCGCCCCTCGCCCTCGGGCAGCGGCGGTACGCCGAGCTTCTGGAGGGTCCGCTCGACGAACGAGACGTGCTCCTCGGGGATCATCGCCTGCAGGTCCACCTGGGTGCCCTCGGTGGGGATCTTCATCGGCATCACGATGTCGACGCCGTAGGGCTTGCCGTCGGTGTTGTCGTCGAGCCAGGACAGCGCGGTCTCGAGCTCCTCGGTCTCGTTGAACCGCACGCAGCCGAGCACCCCGAGCCCGCCGGCGCGGGACACCGCGGCAGCGACGTGCTCCGACGGCGTGAACGCGAAGATCGGGTACTCGATCCCGAACTCTTCACAGAGCGCGGTACGCATCACGCCGGCGCCCCCGCCCCGGTCTGGCTCGGCTGGTTGGCGAGCGCCATCTCCTTGGCCCGGGGGTACTGCGCCTTCCCGGTCGCGTTGCGCGGGATCTCGGGCACCAGCGCCAGCGCCCTCGGAAGCTTGTAGCCGGACAGCGAGGTGCGCAGGAAGTCGCGCAGCTCGTCGAGCTCGACCGCTTGGTCCTCGCGGCACTGCACGACGGCGGCGACGGCCTGCCCGTACTTCTCGTCGGGAAGGCCGACGACCAGGCAGTCGTAGACGGCCGGATGCGCCTTGATCGCCATCTCGACCTCTTCGGGGTAGACCTTCTCCCCGCCGGTGTTGACGCAGTTGGACCCCCGGCCGAGCAGGGTGACCTTGTTGTCGGCCTCGATCCTGGCGAAGTCACCGGGCACGGAGTAGCGCTGCCCGTCGATCTCCAGGAACGTCTTCGCGGACTTCTCCGGGTCCTTGTAGTAGCCGACCGGCACGGATCCGGCGCGGCCCAGCCGGCCGATCTGGCCGACGTTCGTCGCCATGTCGAGAACGTTGTTGTCGTCGTCGAGAACCACGCTGCTGGGCCCCAGCCCGACGACCGGTCCGTCGCTGCTGATGTGGTCCTTGTCCTGCATGCCCATGCCCTGGAAGCCGGTCTCGGAGGCGCCCACCGAGTCGGTGAAGATGCTGTTCGGGAACGCCGCCATCCAGCGCTCCTTGACCTGTGGGCTGAAGATCGCGGCACTGCTGGAGATCGCGAACAGGCTGGAGCCGTCGTACGGCGTGCCGGTGGCCGCCTTGCGCTCGAACTCCTCGATCAGCGGCCGGGCCATCGCGTCGCCGGTCATGAAGATCAGCTGGATCTTGTCGGCCTCGATGATCTCCCAGGTGCGCACCGGGTCGAACTTCGGCTCGAGGATCGTCAGGTGCCCGGCGAACAGGTGCATCAGCAGTCCGGCCTGGGCGCCGCCGTGCATCAGCGGGCTGAGCGGGAACGTGACCATCCGTGGGTCACTGGCCTGCTTGGACTGGTCGTACTCCTCCAGCGGCTCCCCCGTGTAGAAGTCGATCCCTCCTCCGAGGACCCTCCAGAAGTCCTCGTGCCGCCACATCACTCCCTTGGGGAACCCGGTGGTGCCGCCGGTATAGATGATGTGGAGGTCGTCGTTGCTGCGCTCCCCGAAGTCGCGCTCGGCGCTGTGCGCGCCCAGCGCGTCCTCCCACAGCACCCCGTCGTACGCCGACACGTCGGACCGGTCATCCGGCTCGATCGCGTCCGGCATCACCACGACGGTCCGGAGCCCGTCGTGCTTGGGGAAGGTCTTCGCCACCAGCGGCGCATAGGGCCGCTCGTGGATCAGCGCCACCACGTCGGAGTTGTCGAAGAGGTAGTTGAGCTCGCCCTCGACGTAGCGGTAGTTGACGTTGATGTTGACCGCACGGATCTTCACCACCGCCAGCACCGCCACCACGTGCTCGATGCTGTTCTTGGCATAGATGCCGACGTGGTCGCCCGGCCCCACCCCCCGCGAGGCGAGGAAGCGGGCGAGCCGGTTGGCGTCGGCCTCGAGCTCGGCGTAGGTCACCGTGCGGTCTCCCACCTTCACAGCGGGGTTGTCCGGGACGGCGTCGACGGCGTGCTCGAAGAGGTCGGCGATGTTCAGGGCCACGGCCCGAGACTAGAACACGTTCTCGTTTTTCGCTAGCGTCACCCCCATGAGCAGCGACGATGTCTCCGCCCCGCACTGCCTCGTGGAGCAGGTGGGCCACACCCTGGTGGTCACCATGAACCGCCCCGAGGCCCGCAACGCCCTCTCCGGGGAGATGCTCGCGATCATGAGCGAGGCCTGGGACCGGGTGAACACCGACGACTCGATCCGGGTGTGCATCCTCACCGGCGCCGGCGGCTACTTCTGCGCCGGAGCGGACCTGAAGTCGATGTCCAAGCGACCGCCCTCGGAGAGCTTCGAGTCCGGCGAGTACGACCCGTCGGTGATCAAGGGGCTGCTCAAGGGGTTCCGGCTGACCAAGCCGCTGATCGCGGCGGTCGAGGGGCCGGCGATCGCGGGCGGCACCGAGATCCTGCAGGGCACCGACATCCGGGTCGCCGGCGAGTCGGCCAAGTTCGGCGTCTCGGAGGCCCGCTGGAGCCTCTACCCGATGGGCGGCTCCGCCGTCCGACTGGTCCGACAGATCCCCTACACGGTGGCCGCCGACCTGCTGCTCACCGGCCGGCACATCCTCGCCCCGGAGGCCAAGGAGCTCGGCCTGATCGGGCACGTCGTACCCGATGGGGAGGCGCTGGCGAAGGCACATGAGCTGGCCGAGCTGATCGCCGCCAACGGCCCGCTGGCCGTGCAGGCGATCCTGAAGACGATGCGCGACTCAGAGGGCAGGCACGAGGACGAGTGCTGGAAGGACGACGCGCGAGTGGGCGCGGCAGTCTTCGCCTCCGACGACGCCAAGGAAGGGCCGCGGGCGTTCGCCGAGAAGCGCGCGCCTCAGTTCACCGGGCACTGACGCGTTTCGCTACTTGCTGCCCCAGACCCGCTCCTGCAGCGCGGTGTCGCCGGCGCTCTGGAACTTGACCACCTTGCCGTCCCGGAACGTGAGCACGTCGGCCGAGTCCGAGGTCTCGCCGCCAGCGGTGACGCTGCACAGGACCACGACTCGCTCGTCGTCGCCGAAGAAGTGCTCCGGGGTGGTAGTGAACCCCTTCTCGGCCAGCTTCATCCAGAAGCCGATCACCTCTTCCTTGCCGCGGTAGGTGCCGCTCACGGTGCTGTTGCCGGGCACCACCCACTCGATGTCGTCGGCGAGGTCCGCCGCGGCGGCGTCGACGTCCGCCGCGGCGAACGCGGCGTAGCCGGCCTTTGCGCGCTCGATGTTCTCTTCAGCCTGGGTCATCTCGATTCCTCCCTTGTCGAGCCGACGCCGCTGCCCCTCCATCGTGCTCCCCAGATCCCGTTGTGTCAGCAGCCGGTACGGACCGGGCTCACAGCATCCGCGCAAGCAGGCCGCGCCGCAGCACCAGTCCGACATGGACCAGGAGGGCCACGAAGAACGCAAGGTGCGCCGCGACGTGCAGTGGCAGCACCGAGCCGGTGGTGACCCGGCGCTCGAGGTCGGAGAGCCGTCCGCCCCAGGGCGTAGCCGCGCTCGCCGTTGCGGAGGGGCATGGCGGGAGGGTACGAACGGCGGGGGCGACCGTTCACCGCGTCGCTGGCTGACCTCCGAGGCGCTCGATACCGACCAGGAGGTTCCAGGGCTCGACGATCGTGGTCACGATTCGTCCGCCTGCTCCCACGGGTCAACCGCAAGCCGGCTACGAACGTCGGCCGCGTCGATGCCGTCGACGATAAGCAGCACGCGGATCCGGTCGAGCTCCGTCTCCGCCAGGGGGCCTGCGAGGAGTGCGAAGCCTTCCTCCGACAGACCGTTCATGAACGCCGCGTGCTGTGCGACCCCGGGCTGCTCGAAGGCCCCTTTGCCCTCGGTCCACAGGGATCCTGCCTCGCGGGTGACGGCGAACAGGCTCATCGGTTGCTCCGTTCTGAGGGTGCCGCGGTGGTCATGGTCGGGTGGCCCGGATCATCCAGGTGGTGGACCCGAAGACGACGCCATCGGCACCCGAGTGAGCCGCGAGAGTGGCTCGCAGATCCTGGACGGCGCGCTGGCGGCCTTCGTCATCGATGCCCTGCAGCATCCAGCCGAGCAGGTCGAGGACGAACCGCTCGGCGTCGTCCGGACCGTTACCGAACCACATGCCCGCGGTCATCGGCTCGAACTGGATGTTGGTGAAGCCGGCGTCGCCGAGGATGGAGCGTGCTCGGTCCGGATCGGCGAGTGAGAATGGTCCAGGCGCCGACGGAGGTGGCATCGGCAGATCGCGTCCGGCGGCCATGGCCCCGGACAGCTCCCTGATCCACTCGTTCCTGTCGACGCCCTGCCAGGTGAGCAGCAGCAACCGTCCGCCGGGACGGAGGGCGCGCGCAATGTTGGCGAAGGCGGCGACCGGGTCGCCGAAGAACATGGCGCCGGTACGGCTGATGGCGACGTCGAAGTCCTCGGCGGCGAAGGGGTGAACCTGAGCATCCGCCCGCTCGAAGTCGGCATTGTCGAGACCCTCTGCGGCCGCGATCTGGCGGGCCCGCTCGATCATCCGTGTGGAGAGGTCGACTCCGAGGGCCCAGCCCGAGCCAGCCGCCCTCGCCGCGTCCCGGGTGGTCTGCCCGGTCCCGCATCCGACGTCGAGCACCCGGTCCGAGGCCGCGACGTCCGCCGAGTCCATGAACGCCGGGTGGTAGCGGGCGACGGAGCGGTCGAAGTCGTCAGCATGCTCCGCCCAGAAGGCGCCCTCGTCCCCATCCCACGCGTTCGCCTGCTCGATGTTCGTCGGGTCGACGGGGAGTGTGGCCACGTCGCTCATGGAGGCCTCCGATATAGTCCAGATAGGACTATATTAGTCCTAGGAGGACTAAATGCCAAGAGGCAAGAACAAACTCAGCACCACCTCGTTCGCCATGCTCGGCATGCTCGCGATCCGCCCGTGGTCGACCTACGAGCTCGCCAAGCACGTCGATCGCAGCTTGCGCCCGCTATGGCCCCGGGCCCGCAGCAATCTCTTCAACGAGCCGAAGAAGCTAGCCGCCCATGGGCTGGCGGTCGCCACCGAGGAGATGGTTGGTCGTCGGCCTCGCACGGTCTACGCCATCACCTCTTCCGGCCGACAGGCCCTCGAGGCATGGCTCGGAACACCCGGCGAGGGGCCGGTTCTCGAGTTCGAGCAGCTGCTCAAGGTGTTCTTCGCCGACCACGGCACGAAGGCAGATGCGCTGAAAGCCGTGGCCAGCATCAGGAAGTGGGGTCGTGAACGCGAGGCCGAGAACATCGCCGTGGCTCGCGGCTACGTCGCCGGCACCGGCTCGTTCCCCGACCGCGCCGCCGTGCTCGCTGTCGTTGGACGCTTCCACACCGACTTCGCCGACATGGTGAACACCTGGGCCGACTGGGCGACCACCACCATCGACGGCTGGCCGGATGACCCGAGCACCGCAACTCCGGACCTGGCATTCATGAAGGAGATCGCGGAGCGCGAGCCCCGATGAAGGCCAACTAGATCGGCGTGATCGGGAGCGACCTGCGCGGTGCGAACGCGAAGCCGGCGCCGGTGCTCATCCGGGTCACCTGCACCTCCGCGGACTCCGCGGCGGGGTCCAGGTTCGTGATCGCTTGTACGACGGCAGGCCCTTCGGCGAGCGCCAGCCACCCGCCGTCGGCGGCACCGCCGGCCTCGACGTAGGCGAGCGGGTTGCGCACCGGGTGCAGGGCCAGGAGGCGCTCGTTGCCGGCGTCGGTCCGCGGGATGTCGAGCGCCGCGCGGAGCCGGTCCGCCGCGAGCCCGGCGATCCCGACCAGCTGCTTGCGCGCGATCCGGCGTACGTCGTCCTCGGGGAGCCGCCGCCGGAGGCCGTACAGGAAGCCGAGGTTCAGCAGGTGCATCTGCAGGCACACCTCGTCGGCCATCCGGACCAGCGCGGAGTGCGAGAACGCGGCGAAGTCGACGTCGGAGAGCAGCGGCCCCGAGTAGTCCGCGGCGCCCTCGTCGGTGGGGTCGATCGGGTCCAGCTCGATCCCGGCAGCGACCGACCGGCGTACCTCACGGCTGCCCTCGGAGTCGGTCACCGGTGGGTGCGACTCGTCGATGGTGACCGACCACGCACAGTGCGGCTGCCGGTCGGCCGGGACCCGCGGTGGCCGGTGGATCGGCCGGATCTGCGCCTTCGGGTTGGTCGCCACCGCGGTGGCGTCGAACGTCGGGTCCTCGATGTCGTGACACATCGAGACGACGTACTCCTCCCCCATCGGCTCCACGTCCATCAGCGCGCCGCAGTGGTCGAGGTGGAACTCGCCGTGCCACCGGTCGTGCACCGTGTAGCGGAAGTCCATGAACTGCGGCGGCGCCCCGATGTCGAGCTGCAGCCCCTTGAAGATCGTGACCACGTCGTCGCCCTGGTAGCCGAGCGCCCGCTGCATCCGCGGCGTGTAGATCGGCGAGGCAGCCATCCACTCGTCGATCGCGACCTCCGCCATCCCCTCGCGCCCCAGCGCCTCGATGCACCACGCCATCCCGGAGCGGTCGATCAGGTGCCCGATCAGCAACAGCTCGGGCACGAGCACCGCAAGCTTGTCCCGGGTGAGGTCGGCGTACCCGCTAGCCAACCGCTCGCTCGCCCGTCCAGTACTTCGCGCGGAGTGCCTTCTTGTCCGGCTTGCCCAGCCCGGTCAGCGGCAGCGCTTCGGTGGCGATGATCTGCTTCGGCACGTGCACCGAGCCCTTGCGCTCCTTGACCATCGCCTGGATCTCGGCGACCACCTCGTCGCTCAGCTCGTGCCCATCGCGCAGCACGACGATGGCGGTCACCGCCTCGCCGAACTTCTCGTGCGGGGTGCCGATCACGCCGACCTGGGCGACCGCGGGGTGCTCGGCGACGACGTCCTCGACCTCGCGCGGGAACACGTTGAAGCCGCCGGTGACGATCATGTCCTTGGTCCGGTCGACGATGAACCAGAAGCCGTCCTCGTCCTCGCGGGCCACGTCGCCGGTGTGCATCCAACCGTCGCGGAACGTCTCCGCGGTCTCCTCGGGAAGGTTCCAGTAACCGCCGGCCAGAAGGGTCCCGGCGACGCAGATCTCGCCGGGCTCGCCGACCGGCACCGGCTGCCCGTCCTCACCGAGCAGGGCGGTGCGGATGAACGCCGACGGCCGCCCGCACGACGAGAGCCGCTTCGCGTCGTGGTCGGCCTTGGGCAGGTAGGTGATCACCATCGGCGCCTCTGACTGCCCGTAGTACTGCGCGAAGATCGGGCCGAACCGGTCGATCGCCTCCTGGAGCCGCACCGGGTTGATCGCCGAGGCGCCGTAGTAGACGGTCTCGAGCGAGCTCAGGTCGCGGGTGTGCGAGTCGGGGTGGTCCATCAGCGCGTAGAGCATCGAGGGCACCAGCATCGTGGCCGTGATCTTCTGCTCCTCGATGGTGCGCAGCACCTCGGCCGGGTCGAACTTCGCCAGCACGTGCAGCTCGCCGCCCTTGATGACGGTGGGCACGAAGAACGCCGCGCCGGCGTGCGACAGCGGCGTACACATCAGGAACTTGGGGTTCTCCGGCCACTCCCACTCCGCGAGCTGGATCTGGCTCATCGTGGCCATCGCCTGCGAGGTCCCGATCACGCCCTTCGGCTTGCCCGTGGTGCCGCCCGTGTAGGTGATCGACACGATGTGGTCCGGCGTCAGCACCTTCGCGGTCAGCTCTTGCGGGTCGTACGTCGCGGCGGTGGCGATCAGGTCCTTGCCCACGTCGGCGAGCTGCACCGGGACCGGGCCGATGGTGAGTACCTGGGTGAGCCCCGGGCACTTCTCGAGCAGTGCCAGCGCCCGCTCGGTGAACGCCGGGTCGATCACCAGCGTGGTGATGCCGGCGTCGTTGATCACGTAGGCGTGGTCGTCGGCCGAGCCGAGCGGATGCAGGGAGGTACGCCGGTAGCCCTGCGTCTGGCCCGCGCCCAGGATGAACAGCACCTCGGGCCGGTTCAGGGCGAGCAGCGCGGCCGACGTGCCGGTGCCCGCGCCGAGCGCCTCGAACGCCTGGACGTACTGGCTGATCCGCTCGGCGACCTGGCCGCCGGTGAGCGTGACGTCACCGAGGTGCATGACCGGTCGCTCCCGGTGCCGCTTGAGCGCGGCCACCATCAGGTTGCCGTTGTGGGTGCCGGTGCGCATGTCTGTCTCGGTCACGCGGCCAGACTAGAACGTGTTCTAGGTTGAGGCAACGAGGCCGGGGGATGCTGGAGCCGTGACAACGGTCCGGCCCCGGCGTCCCACCGACCTTCCGGCCCTGGTCGACGTGCTCCTGGCGCAGCAACCGACGAGCCGCTACCCGTTTCGCGATCCCCTGCCGATCCCGGTGGAGCGGTTCTTCCACATCGACGACGCGGTCGGCGCATGGACCGCCGAGCTCGACGGGCGCCCGGTGGGTCATGTGTGCCACACCGGACCGCCCGACGGCTTTCCGGACGCGGCCGAGATGAACCGCGCGTGCGCGCTGGCACATGGTTGCGACGTCGAGGAGCTCGCCTGGATCTCCACGCTGTTCGTCGGTCTCGAGGCGCGCGGGCTCGGCGTCGGACGCCGGCTGCTCGGCGCAGCGGTCGACGACATCCGCCGCGCCCGCCTGCGTCCATGCCTGGAGGTGCTGCCGGTCCACCCCGCCGCCGTGTCGCTCTACACCTCCACGGGGTGGCGCGAGGTGATGCGAGTGCGCCCCGAATGGTTGACGTCGGTGATGGGTGACGAGGGGCCCGACGTGACCGTGATGGTGCTGCCGGGCCCCACTTGATCAGGGCAGCCGGTAGGCGTGTCCGTCATTCCAGTGCGTCTCGGGGATGCCGAGCGCGCGCAGCACCGTCGGCATGATGTCGACGGAACGCATGTCGTCGCGCGGTCGGGCACCGGGGTGCACTCCCGGCCCGGAGAAGATGATCGGGATACGCTGCACTTTCTCCTGCGCGCCGCCGTGGTCACCGGCCACGCCGTAGCTCGCGTCGTCGCGCAGCAGCCCGATCACGTCCGCGCCGTACTCGGAGTTCGCGGCGGTGTTCACGATCTCCTGGCCGTGCTTGCGCCACCAGTTCCACTCGGACGACGTCCACTTGGACCGGTGGGCGTTCCACACCAGGTGGTACCGGTTACCTGCCAGCACATACGTCGCACGGACCCCGGCCAAGGTGGACATCACCCTGGCAGCGCGCGTCTTGGCCTTCCAGGAGTCGTCGACCAGCCAGGTGCGGATCGCGGAGTCCTGCATGCTCATCTCGACGTTGCCCTCGAGATCCTCGACGAACCCCGCGATCTCCGGCTGGGGGGTCAGGTAGGTCTCGTCGGCGTCGGCGCCGTAGTACCAGTTCAGATTGCCGCGCCCGGGTCCGTCCTGGCCGAAGAAGTGCTTGCTGGTCTGCTGCCCGTGGTCGGTGGTCAGCACGATCAGCGTGTCGTCGAGCAGCTTCTCGTCCTTCAACTTCTGCACCACTCGACCCACCTGCTCGTCGGCGATCCGGGCCAGCTCGGCCATGTGCACGTGCGGGTCCGTGCCCTCGTACGGCGGCCGGTCGTTCAGGCCGCCCCACATGTGCCCTGCCTTGTCGATGCCGCCGTAGGTCAGCAGCAGGCCGCTCCAGTCCTCGTTGTCCATCACGTCGAACGCGACGTCGGTCACCCACACGTCGCCGCCCTTGTGGGCCTCGTCGAAGCCCGGCACGTCGCGGTTGCCCTCCACGGGGTACATGTCGGCCGGCGGGGTGTCGCTCGTGCCGTAGTCGAGGGCCTTGTCGGCGTCGACGTAGTAGCGACCGCACACCGGGTCGGAGATGTACGTCGGCACTCCGTCGCCGGCCGGGCCACGCCAGGTCAGGTCGGTGGGCTCGTTCGGGACGTCGTCGCAGTCGGCGGTGCGGCTGCCGAACGTGATCCGCATGTCGGCCCCGGGTCCGCCCATCGTGTGCACGGCGTAGTTCTTCTCTCCGATCGCCGCCACGGTCGTGCCCGGGAACTTTGCGTGGAGGTAGTCAGCGAGCTTGGGGTAGCCCTTGTCGTTGATCAGGGTGTCGAACTGCGAGAAGTTCATGGAGCCGGTGACGAAGCGGTCGGCGGGCGGAGTGAGCAGGTTGCGGTCGTCGGGGAACCACTCGTCGGACCAGCCCATGTGCTTGGGCAGCATGCCGCTGGTCATCACGTTGTGGGAGACCACGGTCTCCGACGCCATGTGCCCGAGGTAGGCGTTCGGGTACGCCGCGCCGCCGCGCATCAGCCGCTTGACGTTCTTCATGTTGAAGGCGTCGATGAACTCCGGCCGGAGCTGGTCGAGCACGATCTGCACCACCCGGGTCGGACGGTCGGGATGCCGTGCTTCCACCGCTCCTGGTCGGCCGTCGACCGACGCTCTCGCCGGGTCCACGGCGAGACCGGAGAGAAGTCCGGCGACCAGCAACCCGGCAGCAACCGCCGGCATGCCCTTGTTTTGGTTCCTGACCTGCATGACGTGCTCCCAACGTCGCTGGTGACCCCCACGTGCATCCTCGGCGGATGGCGCCGCGCCCTCATCCCCTAGGTAGGGGACGCTGCGACCACCTGTCCACACGGGAACCTACCTGTGTTGGCGGAGCGCGCGTACCCTGCGAATTGTGCGGTGTCAGGGACTTGTCGACTCCCCCGGGAACATCGGGGTCAACGGTCACGCCTGCTGGGGCTACGACGACCTCGCCGGTGACTTCCGCGACGCCGCCGTCGCGTTCCTGACCGAGGGGCTCGAGCTCGGGCAGGCTCTCATGTTCGTCGGCGGGCCCGCAGCCGAGGAAGTCGTGCGCTCGCTCGAGCCGATGAGCTCGATGGTCGCCGATGGGTCGCTGACCATCGCTCCCTTCGAGGGCGTCTATCCCGGCGGTCAGCGGATGTCCAACGAGGACCAGTGGGCTGCCTACGCAGGCGCTACCGAACAGGCCGAGCAGGCCGGGGCCAATGGCCTTCGGGTCCTGGCCGAGGTCACCTCCCTCGCGAGCCCGGACGGCGCCTGGCCGGGTCAGGCCCGGTGGGAAAGCTACGCCGACCGACGGATGGCCGACTCCACGCTGGCGGCCCTGTGCTGCTTCGACCGGCGCGCCGTACCGCGCGAGGGACTCGCGGCCATCGCGAGCGCGCACCCGGTGGTCGACCGCCGTCTCGACGAGCTGGTGCCCTTCCGGCTCTTCGGTCGCCCAGATGCCATCGCGATCGCGGGCGAGGTCGACGCGTTCTCCAGCAACACCCTGCGACATCTGCTCCGGGCGAGCGACGGCCTTCCGGTCGACAAGGTCCTGGACCTCGGCGAGCTGACCTTCATCGAGCACACGGGGGTGCATGCCCTGCACGAATACGCCGAGGAGGTGCGCGCCCAGGGCTTCGGGGTCACCGTCCGCGGCGGCCCCCCGACTCTTCATCGGCTCGCCGACCTGCTGGGAGTCTCGCTGTGACGGCGCCTGGCGCGCCCTTCAGCCACGGAGCGATCTTCTACGACGACCTGTCCGGGTTCCTGTCCGACACGGTCCCGTTCCTCCTGGAGGGGATCGACGCGGCCGAGCCTGCCTTGGTCGCGGTGGAACCGAGAAAGGCCGAGGCCATGCGCGCGGCCCTGCCTGACCCGAAGGGCGCCATCCATTTCGTCGACATGACCGACCTCGGGCGCAACCCCGGCCGGATCATCTCTGCATGGGCCGACTTCCTCGCGGAGCAGCCATCCGGCCAACGGCTGCGCGGCATCGGCGAGCCGGTGTGGCCGGGGCGGAGCGCCGACGAGATCGTCGAGTGCCAACGCCATGAGTCCCTGCTCAACCTGGCGTTCGCCGACCGGGCCGGCTTCGTCCTGATGTGTCCCTACGACCGCGCCCTGCTCGACGAGTCGGTGCTTGCCGAGGCCCGACACAGCCACCCCGTGCTGGTTCAGGACGGCGAGACGCTCTCGAGCAACGAGTACGACCGCGGGGTCACGCCGTTCGCCGGGAGCCTCACCGAGCCGACGGGCCAGGTCGAGATGCTGGACCTGGCCGAGCACAGCCTCTCCGACGTACGCCGGTGGGTCTCCGACGACGACTTCACCGCCGGGCTGGATCCGGAGCGCACGGCCGACCTGGCCCTGGCGGTGACCGAGGCAGCCACCAACACCCTGCGCCATGCCGGCGGCGGCGGCGAGCTGCGGCGGTGGCACCAGGACGACCACATCGTCTGCGAGGTGCACGACCTGGGCTGGATCCACGATCCGATGACCGGGCGGCTGCCCGCCGACGTCGAGGCGCCGAGCGGTCGCGGCATCTGGCTGATCCACCAGCTCTGCGACCTGGTGCAGATCCGTTCCTCCGGGGCCGGCAACGTCGTTCGCATGCACATGGCCGCATCCTGACGCTGCCCGCGACAATGGGCGCATGGCCCACGGTTCCGACGAAACCGTCGCGTTCCGGCTCTGGCCGCCGGTCGCGATCGGCGCGCCCCTGCTCACCGGCTGGCTGGCCACGCGGCTCTGGGGTGACCCGGTCGACCTCGGTGGGTGGCGGGTTCCGCTCGGCTGGGTGCTGGTGCTGTTCTTCGTCGGGTGGAACGGCTGGTCGCTGTGGCTGTTCCGCCGGCACGAGACCGGGCTGCTGCCGGGCCAGGCGACGCACGCGATGATCGAGGAGGGGCCGTACCGCCTCTCCCGCAACCCGTTGTACGTCGGCCTGCTCGCGCTCTACCTCGGGCTGGCGTTGCTGGCACCTACGTTCTGGGGGCTCGTGCTGGCACCGGCCGCCGCGCTGCTCCTCTTCTGGGGCGCGATCCGCCCCGAGGAGCGCTTCCTGCACGAGCGGTTCGGAGCGTCGTACGACGACTACGCGCGGCGGGTACGTCGCTGGCTGTGAGTGGACCTGGGCCACTCCGACGTCACGCCAGCACCTCGGCGATCCGGCGTACCTCCTCGGCGGAGCCCAGGCTGAGCAGCAACGTCGTCACGCCGGTCTCCTCCCACTGCGCCACCCGCTCCTTGACCTCCGCCTCGCTGCCGATGATGTGCATGTCGTCGACGAGCTCGTCCGGGATCAGCGCGGTCGCCCTGTCCTTCTCTCCCGACAGGTAGAGCTTCTGGACCTCGTCGGCGAGCTCGGCGTAGCCCATCCGCTCGAAGACCTGCTTGTGGAAGTTCTGCTCCTTCGCGCCCATGCCCCCCATGTAGAGCGAGACGAAGGGCTTCATCGCCTCGATCACCGCCGGCTTGTCATCGGTGATCTGGAGGTGGCACGTGGCCGCGATCTCGAAGTCGGCACGAGTACGCCGGGCACCCGGACGCGCGAACCCCTCGTCGAGCCAGGGCTGGTACATGCTCGCGCTCTTCGGCGTGTAGAAGATCGGGATCCAGCCGTCCGCGATCTCCGCGGTCTGCGCGACGTTCTTCGGGCCCTCGGCGCCGAGCCAGATCGGGATGTCGGCCCGCAACGGATGCACGATCGGCTTGAGCGGCTTGCCGAGCCCGACCGACCCCTCGCCGGCGAAGGGCAGTGGGTAGTGCGGACCGTCGTTGGTCACCGGAGCCGCGCGGGCGAGCACCTGGCGGATGATGTCGACGACCTCGCGGGTGCGGGCCAACGGCTTGGCGAACGGGGCGCCGTACCAGCCCTCCACGACCTGGGGCCCGCTGACGCCCATGCCGAGTACGACGCGCCCACCGGTCAGGTGGTCGAGGGTCAGCGCGTGCATCGCGATCGAGGTCGGTGAGCGACCGGACATCTGCACGATCGAGGTGCCGAGCCGGACCCGCGAGGTCTCGCGACCCCACCAGGCCAGCGGCGTGAAGGCGTCGGAGCCCCAGGCCTCCGCGGTGAAGATCGCGTCGAATCCCGCGTCCTCAGCCGCCGCTACCAGCTCCGCCGTGCCGGACGGTGGACCGGCTCCCCAGTAGCCCAGCTGAAGTCCAAGTTTCATGGTGATCACCCTCCCAGACGCTTGCCCGGAATTCTAGAACGTGTTCTAGTATCACCTCATGAGCCGTACCTTGCAGGCACCGGTGACGGTGAGCTTCGACTACACCCGGTCCGTGGGTCCGGTGATCGGCAGATTCCTCACCGGGCTCCGGGACGGCCGCCTCGTCGGGGCTCGCACGTCCGAGGGCAAGGTGGTCGTGCCGCCGCCCGAGTTCGACCCGATCACCCACGTCGCCACCACCGACTTCGTCGCCCTCCCTTCGACCGGCACGGTCACGTCCTGGACCTGGGTTCCGGAGCCGGTGAAGGGCCAGCCGCTCGATCGGCCGTTCGCGTTCGCACTGGTGACGCTCGACGGCGCCGACGCGCCGTTCCTGCACGCCGTCGACGTGGCCTCCGCCGACGACATCGATACCGGCATGCGCGTGCAGGTCCGCTGGGCCGATGAGCGGGTGGGCTCGATCAACGACATCGCCTGCTTCGAGGCGGCGACGGAGGGTTTCGAGACAGGCGCCAACGCGCCTTCCTCAACCACCGAGGGCGAGGTCACCGGCTTCGTCTCCCCCATCAGCCTCGACTACCTGTACGCCGCCTCCCCCGAGGAGTCGGCGTTCTTCCGCGGCCTGGCGGAGGGCAAGATCCTCGGCCAGCGCTGCCCGGCCTGCCACAAGGTCTATGTCCCGCCGCGCAGCGCGTGCCCGGTCGACGGCGTGCCGACGACCGACGAGGTGCAGCTGTCCGACAAGGGAACGGTGACGACGTTCTGCATCGTCAACGTGCCGTTCCTGGGTCAGAAGATCACCCCGCCTTACGTCTCGGCGTACGTGCTGCTCGACGGCGCCGACATCGCGCTGCAGCACCTGATCCTGGACATCCCCGCCGAGGAGGTCCGGATGGGTATGCGCGTCGAGGCGGTCTGGAAGCCGAGCGAGGAGTGGACCACCTCGATCGAGAACATCAGCCACTTCCGGCCGACCGGCGAGCCGGACGCGGACTACGACACCTACAAGCAGCACCTGTGAGGGGCGGACGATGAGAGACGTTGCCGTCGTCGGGTTCGCCCAGCGACAGATGGAGGAGTTCGACGGCTCCCCCACGTGTGTGGAGCTGCTGGTGCCGCTGCTCGCGGAGTGCTACGAGCAGACCGGCTGGTCGCGCAAGGACATCGGGTTCTGGTGCTCGGGGTCCTCGGACTACCTGGCCGGGCGCTCGTTCTCGTTCGTGTCGGCGATCGACGCGATCGGGGTGATCCCCCCGGTCAACGAGTCGCACGTCGAGATGGACGCGGCGTGGGCGTTGTACGAGGCCTGGATCAAGATCCAGACCGGTGAGGTCGACACCGCGCTGGTCTTCGGGTTCGGCAAGTCCTCGGCCGGCACCCTGCGGCGCGTCCTCGCGCTGCAGCTCGACCCCTACACGCTCACCCCGCTCTGGCCGGACACCGTGTCGATCGCGGCGCTCCAGGCCCGCCTCGGGCTCGACGCCGGACTCTGGGACGAGTCCGCGATGGCCGAGGTGGCGAACCGCTCCCTCACCGACGCCGAGAAGAACGAGTACGCCATCCGCAAGGGCGGCTCGTCGGTGCAGGAGCTGCTCGCCCGCCCGTTGTACGCCGACCCGCTGCGCAAGCACGACTGCGCGCCGGTCACCGACGGCGCCGCCGCGCTGGTGCTGGCCGCGGGCGACCGCGCCAACGACGCCTGCGAGCGCCCGGCCTGGATCAGCGGCCTCGCGCACTCCACCGACGGGCTCCAGCTCGGCACCCGCGACCTGACCGGCTCGGGCTCGGCGCGAAGGGCCGGCGAGGCGGTCGGCGGGACGGCCGGCGTCGAGGTGGCCGAGGTGCATGCGCCGTTCAGCCACCAGGAGCTCATCCTGAGCAACGAGCTCGGGCTCGCGGACGACGTACGGATCAACCCGTCAGGCGGCGCGCTCACCGGCAACCCGATGTTCACCGGTGGCGCGATCCGGATCGGCGAGGCCGCGAAGCGGATCTGGGACGGCAGCGCCTCGAAGGTGCTCGGCCACGCGACCAGCGGCCCCGCCCTGCAGCAGAACCTCGTGTGCACGATGGAAGGACGCTGAGATGGCGAAGCAGCCGGCCGCCGTGATCGGCGTGGGCCAGACCCACCACCGGGCCAAGCGCGAGGACGTCTCGATGGCGGGGCTGTGCCGCGAGGCGATGGACCGCGCTCTCGAGGACGCCAACCTGTCGTTGGACGACATCGACGCGATCGTCGTCGGCAAGGCACCGGACCTGTTCGAGGGCGTGATGATGCCCGAGCTCTACCTAGCCGAGGCGCTCGGCGCCGTCGGCAAGCCGCTGCTCCGGGTGCATACGGCCGGCTCGGTGGGCGGCTCCACCGCCATCGTCGCCTCGTCACTCGTGCAGGCCGGTGTGCACAAGCGGGTGCTCACGGTCGCCTTCGAGAAGCAGTCGGAGTCCAACGCGATGTGGGCGCTGTCGGTGCCGCTGCCGTTCATCATGCCGGTGCACGCAGGGGCCGGCGGCTACTTCGCCCCACACGTGCGCTCCTACATCCGGCGCTCGAACGCCCCCACCCACGTGGGCGCGATCGTCGCCGCCAAGGACCGCACCAACGCCCTGAACAACCCCTACGCGCACCTGCGCGAGAAGAAGACCGTCGAGCAGGTGCTGGACTCCCAGATGCTCTGGGACCCGATCCGGTACGACGAGACCTGCCCCTCCTCGGACGGCGCCTGCGCGCTGGTGATCGTCGACGAGGACACCGCCGCGTCCTCCCCCAACCCGGCATGGATCCACGGCACCGCGATGCGCTCCGAGCCGACCACGGCCGCGGAGCGCGACCAGGTCAACCCGCAGGCCGGTCGCGAGGCCGTGGCCCAGCTCTGGAAGCAGGCCGGGATCACCAACCCGCTCGAGGAGATCGACGCGGCCGAGATCTACGTGCCGTTCTCGTGGTTCGAGCCGATGTGGATCGAGAACCTCGGCTTCACCCCGGAGGGCGAGGGCTGGAAGCTCACCGAGGCCGGCGAGACCGGCATGGACGGCAAGCTCCCCATCAACTGCTCCGGCGGCGTGCTCTCGTCCAACCCGATCGGCGCCTCCGGCATGCTCCGTTTCGGCGAGGCGGCGCTGCAGGTCCGCGGCGCGGCCGGGGAGCACCAGGTCGACGGCGTACGCCGCGCGCTCGGCCATGCCTACGGCGGCGGCTCGCAGTTCTTCTCGATGTGGGTCGTCGGGTCGGAGAAGCCGAGCAACTAGTTCGCCGGTGGCGAACACGCCCACCCCGCCCGACAACCCGGCCTATCGTCGGATCATGGGTGACGTCGTCGCATTCCCGGTCCAGCCCTCGCCCGAGCCCGCGCCCGAACCGGAGCCGCTGTGGCGGGAGGCCGTGGGTCACGAGCTCCGGTCCGAGCGCAAGGCCACCCAGCGCACCCTGGCCGACGTGGCCGGTGACGCGGGAGTCTCGGTGCAGTACCTGTCCGAGGTCGAGCGCGGACTCAAGGAGCCCAGCTCGGAGGTGCTGACGGCGGTGGCCGGTGCCCTCGGGCTGCGCCTGGTCGACCTCACCACGCGGGTGTCGCGGTCACTGACCCGGCCCTCGGGACCGCTGGCGCTCGCGGCGTAGCGCTAGGCCGGCACCGCCTTCCGGCTGTCGAGCACGGTGTCCGCCAGCCCGTAGTCCACCGCCTCCTTGGCGGTCAGGATCAGGTCGCGGTCCGTGTCGGAGCGCAGCTGTTCGAGGGTCTGCCCGGTGTGCCGGGACAGGATCTCCTCCATCTCGGCGCGCAGGCGGACGATCTCCTTGGCCTGCAGGGCCAGGTCGGGCAGCGTGCCCTGGCCGCCGCCCGAGGGCTGGTGCAGCACCACCCGGGCCCGGGGCAGCACGGTGCGCTGCCCGGCCGCGCCCGCGGCCAGCAGCACGGCGGCCGAGGAGGCGGCCTGCCCCACACACGTCGTACCCACCTCGGGGCGGATGAACTGGATGGTGTCGTAGATCGCGAGGGTCGCGGTCACCGAGCCACCCGGTGAGTTCAGGTAGATGCTGATCGGCGAGTCCGGGCTGTCGGCCTCGAGGTGCAGCAGCTGGGCAATCACGACGTTGGCGACGCCGTCGTCGATCTCGGTGCCGAGGTAGATGATCCGGTCGGTCAGCAGCCGGCTGTAGATGTCGACGGCGCGCTCGCCGCGCACGGTCTTCTCGACCACGGAGGGGATCGTGTACTGGCTCATCGTCGTCACCGGATCCCGAAGCTGCCGGCGGGTCGGACCGGGGTCACGTCGCTGACGTCGGAGAGCACCTGGTCGACGAAGCCGTAGCCGACCGCCTCCTCGGCGGTGAACCAGCGATCTCTCAGCGCGTCCTTCTCGACCTTCTCGGCCGGCTGGCCGGTGTGCTCGGCGATCAGCCCGATCATCACGTTCTTCGTGTACTCGAGGTTCTCGGCCTGGATCTCGATGTCGATGGCGGTGCCGCCGATACCGGCCGACCCCTGGTGCAGGAGCACCCGCGCGTGCGGCAGCGCGTACCGCTTGCCGGGAGTGCCCGCCGAGAGCAGGAACTGGCCCATGCTCGCGGCCAGTCCCACTGCCAGGGTGCTGACGTCGTTGGGGATCAGCCGCATCGTGTCGTAGATCGCGAGGCCGGCGGACACCGAACCTCCCGGCGAGTTGATGTAGAGGCTGATGTCGCGGTGCGAGTCCTCTGCGGAGAGGAGCAGGAGCTCGGCGCACAGCCGGTTCGCGATCGTGTCGTCGACCTCCTGGCCGAGGACGATGATGCGCTGGTGCAGCAGGCGGGCGGTGAGCTGGTCGTCGAGCGAGCCCACCGGTCGTTCGGGCGTTGTCTGGGTCATGTCGCCAGCCTGTGCCGCGGAGGCCGCGCTCCCAAGGACTTCCGCCGTGGGCAGATCTGCCCTGGGCTGATCGGGCATGGGCTGATCGGCATGGGCCGAGGACCTGCTCGCTAACCTCGCTGCCATGCCCCTGCCGATCGAGGACTACGCCGCCATCGGCGACGGCAGCTCGGTGGCACTGGTCGGCCGGGACGGTTCTATCGACTGGCTCTGCCTGCCTCGGTTCGACTCCCCCGCTTGCTTCGCGGCACTGCTGGGCGATGAGCGGCACGGTCGCTGGCTGATCGGGCCGGCCGGCGATCACCGCGTGGAGCGGCGCTACGTCGGTGACACCGGGGTGCTCGAGTCGACGTTCACCACGGACACCGGCGTTGTCGAGATCACCGACCTGATGCCGATCAACGACAAGCGGAACGACGTGGTGCGCAAGATCCGCGGCGTCTCGGGGACCGTCCGGATGACGCACGAGTGGGCGGTGCGGTTGGGCTACGGCAAGATCCGCCCGTGGGTGCACCGCGAGGATCATGACGGCGCCGAGGTGATCGTCGCCGTGGCCGGCCCGGACAAGCTGGTGCTCCGCGGCCCACGGCTACCCGAGGCCGAGGACGGGTTCCACGGCGACGAGTTCGACGTGGCCGCCGGTGAGGAGCTGACCTTCTCGACCACCTGGGTCGCCTCGCACCGCCCGATCCCGAAGCTGCTCGCGTTCGAGGACCGGATCCGCACGACGATCGCCGACGAACAGGCCTGGGCCGACGCCTGCGAGTACGACGGACCCTGGCGCACGCAGGTGGTGCGCAGCCTGGTCGTCCTCCGCGGGCTCACCCACGCCGAGACCGGCGGCATCGTGGCGGCACCGACCACCAGCCTGCCCGAGGACTTCGGCGGAGAGCGCAACTGGGACTACCGCTACTGCTGGCTTCGCGACGCCGCGCTCACCCTCGAGGCGCTGCTGGCAGCCGGGCGGTCCGACGAGGCCAGGCTCTGGCGCAACTGGCTGATCCGAGCGGTCGCCGGCGACCCCGAGGACCTGCAGATCATGTACACCGTCGACGGCGGTCGGTTCATCCCGGAGATGGAACTGACCCACCTCCCGGGGTACGCCGACTCTCGGCCGGTGCGGATCGGAAACGGCGCGGCCCAACAGCGCCAGGCCGATGTCCTGGGCGAGGTACTGCAGGCCCTCGACCTGGCCCGCGAAGCGGGCCTCGAGGAGACCGCCGACAGCTGGGCCCTGCAGCGGATCCTGGTCAACGAGCTCTCCCATCACTGGACCAAGCCCGACCACGGCCTGTGGGAGATCCGCGGCCCGCAGCGGCACTTCACACACAGCCGGGTGATGGTGTGGGTCGCGTTCGACCGCGCCGTCCGCGCTGTGGAGAGGCATGGCCTCGAAGGCCCCGTGGACGAGTGGCGCGCGCTCCGGGACCGGGTCCACGAGGAGGTGCTCGGCCGCGGCTTCGACAGCGGCCGCGGCACCTTCACCCAGCACTACGACACCACCGAGGTGGATGCGGCGCTGCTGATGATCCCGCAGGTCGGGTTCCTCCCCGGCGACGACCCTCGGGTCCTCGGCACGATCGCGGCGATCGAGGCCGACCTGATGCGCGACGGGTTCCTACTGCGCTACCGCACCGAGACCGGGGTCGACGGCGTCGCCGGCGACGAGCACCCGTTCCTCGCCTGCTCGTTCTGGCTGGTCTCGGCCTACGCGCACGCCGGTCGCACCGATGACGCCCGCCGGCTCATGGAACGACTGCTGGCGCTGCGCAACGACGTCGGCCTGCTCAGTGAGGAGTACGACGTGGGCGAGGGCCGGATGGCCGGGAACTTCCCCCAGGCGTTCTCGCACCTGGCCTTGGTCGGCGCGGCGATGACGCTTCAGGACGCACCCTCCCCCATCAAGAGCCCGATGTCCGAGCCGTAGGCTCGCGCCCATGATCGAACTCCGGACTCCTGCGCAGATCGAGCAGATGCGCCCTGCCGGCGAGTTCGTCGCGTCGGTGATCACCGCGCTGGCGGACGCCGCCGACGTGGGCGTCAACCTGCTGGACCTGGACGCCCTCGCGCACCGGATGATCAAGGATCGGGGCGCCGAGTCGTGCTACATCGACTACCACCCGTCGTTCGGGGCCTCGCCTTTCGGCAAGGTGCTGTGCACGTCGGTCAACGACGCGGTGCTCCACGGCCTGCCGCACGACTACGCGCTGGTCGACGGTGACCTGCTCAGCGTCGACTTCGCCGCGTCCGTGGACGGCTGGGTCTCCGACTCGGCATACTCCCTCGTCGTCGGGACGCCGCGCGAGGAGGACCTGAAGCTGATCGAGATCACGGACCGCGCGCTCGCCGCGGGCATCGACGCCGCCCGGGTCGGCAACCGGCTCGGCGACATCTCGCACGCCATCGGCTCCGTGGCCCGCGCGTCCGGCCTCGGAGTGAACCTACGGTTCGGCGGCCACGGGGTCGGCCGGACCATGCACGGCGACCCGCACATCACCAACGACGGCGCTCCGGGGCGCGGGCTGAAGCTGAAGCCCGGCCTGGTGGTCGCGATCGAGCCGTGGTTCATGCACACCACCGACGACATCTACTTCGACGCCGACGGTTGGACGATCCGCAGTGCCGACGGGTCGCGGGGCGCCCATATGGAGCACACCGTGGCGATCACCGACGAGGGCACCCTGGTGCTCACCTCGCGCGACTGATCGGCGCCATTCTCGCGACGTCCGATTTCCGCCAGAAGTGGCGCACCACGTGCGCCACGATCGAAGTATGAACCTCGATGTACGCCCGCTTCCGGGCACGATCCCCACCACCGCTGAGCAGATCAGCATCGACCGCGAGGGCGGCGCCCCGCTGCGTTGCTGCCTGCGCGACAGCCGCCCCGGTGAGCGGCTCGTCCTCGCCTCGGTGACGCCGCCCGGACCGCAGGGTGCGTATGCCGAGTCCGGCCCCGTTTTCATGCACGCAGACCCCTGCGGAGGGCCCAGCCGGCCGGGGTACCCGGAGGAGTTCCGTCGTCGTACCCAGGTGTTCCGCGCGTACTCCGCTGATGGGCGGATCGTCGGCGGCCACGTGGTGAAGCCCCAGGATGACCAGGAGGCCATCGCCGCGGAGCTGCTCGCCGACCCCGACGTGGCCTACCTGCACAGCCGGAATGTCGTCTTCGGCTGCTACATGTTCGCGATCTACCCGGCGGCCTGAGCCACGCCTTCGTCAGGCGTACTTGACCTGGAGGTCCTTGATCCCGTTGATCCAGGCGTGCCGGAGCCGGCGGGGCTCCTCCAGCTTGGTGATGACGGGCGCATGGTCGGCCAGGGCCTCGAAGATCAGCCGGATCTCTTGGCGGGCCAGGTTGGCGCCGATGCAGTAGTGCGCTCCGTGCCCGCCGAACCCGACGTGCGGGTTGGGGTCGCGGGTGATGTCGAAGCGGAACGGGTCCTCGAAGATGTCCTCGTCGAAGTTCGCGCTCGAGTAGAAGAGCGCCGCCCGCTGGCCCTTCTTGATCTTCACGCCGTTGACCTCGACGTCGTCGAGCGCCGTCCGCTGGAAGACCGACACCGGCGTCGCCCAGCGCACGATCTCGTCGACCATCGTCGCCGGCCGCTCGCTCTTCCACAGCTCCCACTGCTCGGGGTTGTCCAGGAAGGCGTTCATGCCGTGCGAGATCGCGTTCCGCGTGGTCTCGTTGCCGGCCACGGTCAGCAGGATCACGAAGTAGCCGAACTCGTCGTCGTTGAGCCCCCGGTCGCCAAGGTGCGCGTTGATCAGCTTGGTGACCAGGTCGTCGCGCGGGTTCGCCTGTCGGTCCGCGGACATCATCATCGAGTAGCCGAGGATCTCGGCGGCGGCGATGTCCGGCTCGCCCTCGATCTCCGGGTCGTCGGAGGCGAGCATCTGGTTGGACCAGTCGAACAGCTTGCGCCGGTCCTCCTGGGGTACGCCGATCAGGTCGGCGATCGCCTGCAGCGGCAGCTCGGCGGCGACTTCCTCGACGAAGTTGCCCGAGCCCTGCTGCACCGCACCCTGCACGATCTCGTGCGCCCGCTTCGTCATGATGTCCTCGAGCTCACCGATCGAGCGAGGCGTGAAGCCGCGGGAGATGATCTGACGAGTGGTGGTGTGCTCGGGGTTGTCCTGGTTGATCATGATCACGCGCTGCATCTCGACCTGCTCGCGCAGCATGCCCTCGGAGAACCGGATGATCGCGCCGTTCTCGGCGTTCGACCAGTCCCTGCTGTTCTTCGAGATCGCGGAGACGTCGGCGTGCTTCGTGATCGCGAAGTAGCCGTTCCCCGACTCCTCCGCCATGCCGTCGAAGGCGCCCTGCTCCTGCTCGACCCAGGTGATCGGCGAGGTCTCGCGACACCGCCGGAACTCGTCGTGCGGGATCGCCTTCTCGTTCAGGAACGGGTCGGTGAAGTCGAATCCCTCGGGGATTGCGGTGCTCGTCACGTGCGTTGCCCTCTCTCGTTCCGCAGGCGCCCGGCTCAGCGGTACTGGAACACGTTCTAGAGGGACACTACATAGTCTCGGGTTCTTGGGAAAGAGTTTCGTGTGGCGATTTCGAGGCCTGGTGACGCACGTCGCTTGTGATGGACGAGAACGTGTTCTAGTTTTTCTCCATGGGCACCCCAGTGATCGTCGATGCCGTCCGCACGCCTCTCGGCAAGCGGAAGGGCTGGCTCGCCGGCGTGCACCCCGCCGTACTCCTCGGGTTCGCGCAGCGCCAGGTGCTCGAGCGCTCGGGGGTCGACCCCGAGCTCGTCGAGCAGGTAGTGGGCGGCTGCGTCACCCAGGCGGGTGAGCAGTCCAACGACATGGTGCGGCGCGCCTGGCTGCACGCCGGCCTGCCGCAGCACACCGGCGGCACCGCCATCGATGCGCAGTGCGGCTCCGGCCAGCAGAGCGCCCACCTGGTGCAGGACATGGTGGCGGCCGGCACGATCGCCGTCGGCATCGCCTGCGGCGTGGAGGCGATGTCGCGCATCCCGCTCGGCGGCAACGTCCCGCCGGGGCTGGGCGACCCGCGTCCGGACGACTGGACGATCGACATGCCCAACCAGTTCGAGGCGGCCGACCGGATCGCCCGCAACCGAGGGTTGAGCCGCGAGGATCTCGAGGCGTTCGGGCTCGCGTCCCAGCAGAAGGCCCGGGCTGCGGTCGACGAGGGACGGTTCAAGCGCGAGATCGCCTCGATCGAGGCCCCGGTGCTCGACGACGAGGGAGCACCCACGGGCGAGACCCGCCTGGTCGAGAGCGACCAGGGTCTCCGCGACACGACCCTCGAGGGGCTTGCCGGTCTCAAGCCGGTGCTGGACGGCGGCCTGCACACCGCCGGGACGTCCTCACAGATCTCCGACGGCGCCTCCGCGGTGCTGATCATGGACGAGGACCTGGCCCGGTCGCTCGGCCTCACCCCGCGGGCCCGGATCGTCACCCACTGCCTGGTCGGCTCCGACCCGTACTACCACCTCGACGGTCCGATCGAGGCCACCCAGCGGCTACTCGACCGGACCGGTAGGTCGATCTCCGACTTCGACCTGTTCGAGGTCAACGAGGCCTTCGCGTCCGTCGTACTGTCCTGGGCCGGGCAGCACGGGGTCGACATGGACAAGGTCAACGTCAACGGCGGCGCGATCGCGCTCGGCCACCCGGTCGGCTCCACCGGCACCCGCCTGATCACCACCGCACTGCACGAGCTCGAGCGACGCGACGCGTCCACGGCGCTGATCTCGATGTGCGCCGGCGGCGCGATGGCGACCGGAACGGTGCTGGAGCGGATCTGACCCCGTAGGTCATCGCCGGCTACGCAGCGGGATCACAGAAGCTGAAGGGCGGCCAGGGCCCGGTGATCTCGATCTCCAGGCCGGCGTGGTCGGCTGCCCACTGCTCGATGCGGGTGCGCGCGTGCGCCGCCTGGGCGACCGGCACGAGCACCGCGATCCGGTCCGACTCGGCAACGGTGAGGCTCTTTGCCTCACGCAACCACGGGCTGAGGACCGCGCGGAGCTCATCCCGTACGGCGTCGTGGGCCTCGACGCCTCCCGCCGGGTGATCCAGACCGCCCACCCTCGGCTCGACCGATGGTGCGTGAACGAGGTGCACGATCAGCTCGCAACACCCGGCGACCGCGTCGAGCCGCGCCGCCCACGCCTCCTCGTTCTCGGCGATCAGGAGACGCAGCTCCTCGAGGTCCGCCACAGCAGCTCCGAACCGCATCGGCAGCGCGGGGACCTCGCTGGCGATGCGCTCGACGGCCCGGCCGAACGCGATGACGGCCTCCCGATCCCTAGCGGGCCCCACGTCCTGCTCGGCGTACAGGACCGCGGCCCTGTTCCCATGCAGAGCGCGGAACCCGTCAGGAACACGAGCACTGCCTGGGATCACGGCGTACAGCAGCAGCGTCATCGCGGCAGCGCGCCGGCATGGCCGTGCACCTGGAGTCCACCCTCGATCAACCGGTCGACGAGGTCGACGAGGTCGACGAGCTCAAGGTCCTCGCCCTCGTTGTCCGTCGAGACCGTCGTAACCGCACGCGTGCTCGCAGGCATGCGTCCCACCCCTCCCTTGGGGGGCAAGCCCCCGTCCCGCCCAGGACCTCCCAATCCCGGTGTCCGCGCACGGCGGTACCCCCCGAACAGGCCCACAAACGCCGGGCCGGACGGAGCGGGATCAGGCGCCGTAGACCGGCTCCGGCTCGGGAGCCTCGGCGAGCAGGTCGCGCAGCGCAGGCCCGACCTTCGCGGCATCCCAACGCGCACCGGCGTCGCGCGACGGGCCGTGGGCCCAGCCGTTCTCGACGGTGATCGTGCCGCCGTCGATCTCGATCACCCGGCCGGTGACGTCGCCGGCCTCCTCGGAGGCCAGCCACGCGACCAGCGGTGAGTTGTCCTCGGGTACCGCCATCGCAGTGGTGTCGAACGCGCCCTCGGTCATCCGGGTCCGGGCGACCGGCGCGATCGCGTTGACGGTGACGCCGTACCGGCCCATCTCCTGGGCGGCGACCAGCGTGAGTCCGGCGATCCCCGCCTTCGCGGCGGAGTACGTCGCCTGCCCCACTGAGCCCTGCAGCCCGGCGCCTGACGACGTGTTGATCACCCGAGCGGCGCGCTGGCGCCCCTCCTTGGACTCGGCGCGCCAGTAGGCGCCGGCGTGGCGCAGCGGCGCGAAGTGTCCCTTCAGGTGCACCCGGATCACCGCGTCCCACTCCTCCTCGGAGGTGTTGACGAGCATCCGGTCGCGGACGAACCCGGCGTTGTTGACCAGGATGTCCAGCCCGCCGAAGGTGTCGATCGCCTGCTGCACCATCGCCGCCGCGGCGTCGAAGTCGGCGACGTCCGCGCCGTTCGTCACCGCCTCACCGCCAGAGGAACGGATCAGCTCGACCACCTCCTCCGCGGGCGACTCTGCGGTCCCCTCGCCGGCGAGCGAGACGCCGTAGTCGTTGACCACGACCTTGGCCCCGTGGGAGGCGAGCTCCAGGGCGTGCGCGCGGCCGATGCCGCGGCCCGCACCGGTGACGATCGCGACGCGACCCTCCAGAAGAGGACTCATCCCACACCTTTCGCAGCACTCAGGAAGACCGGCGGCTCTCCCCCGCCGTGACACTCGATCCGCGCACCCGACACGTACGACGCCAGGTCACTCGCCAGGAAGACCGCGACCCGGCCTACCTCCTCCGGCCGGGCCATCCGGCCCAGCGGGATGGTGCTCTCGATGGCGGCCACGCCCGCGTCGCCGCCGTAGTGGTCGTCGGTGTTCTCGGTGCGGCAGAGGCCCACGTCGATCGCGTTCACCCGGACCTTCGGCGCCCACTCGACCGCGAGCGACCGAGTCAGCGAGTCGACCCCGGCCTTGGCCGCGCCGTACGCCGCGGTGCCGGGCGACGGACGGGTCGCCGAGACGGAGGAGACGTTCACGATCGCGCCGCCGGTCTCCTGGGTCTGCATCACCGCGTTCGCGGCCTGCGCGCATGCCAGCGGCGCCATCAGGTTGAGCCCGACGATCGCGTCGTGGAAGCGGGTTGACGCCGTCGCCGCCTCGACGTACGGCGCGCCGCCGGCGTTGTTGACCAGGACGTCGAGCCGCCCGTGCGCCGACACCACGTCGTCCACCAGCGCTCGCACCGCCTCCGGGTCGCGCACGTCGCACACGCGATGGGTGGTCCCGTCCAGCGGAGACGCCTCGGAGCGGGCGCAGGTCACCACGGAGGCGCCGGCCTCGAGGAAGGTGCGGGCGATCCCGAGACCAATGCCCTGGGTGCCGCCGGTGACCAGCACCACGCGGCCGGACAGGTCGATCGGGATGGCCATGGCTGCTACCATACCAAGCAATTGCTTGGTTGGTACGACAGGAGCCACATGGCCACCAGCTCAGACCTCCGCGACGACCACGTGCGGGTGATCACGATGGAGCACCCGCCGGTCAACGCGCTGACCGTGCAGGGCTGGTTCGACGTCGCGGCCGCGCTCGACGAGGCGTCCGCCGACCTCGACACCCACGTCGTGGTGCTGCGTGCCGAGGGCCGCGGGTTCAACGCGGGCGTCGACATCAAGGAGATGCAGAGCACCACCGGCTTCGACGCCCTGATCGGGGCCAACAAGGGGTGCTACGCGGCGTTCAAGGCGGTCTACGAGTGCAGCGTCCCGGTGATTGCCGCCGTGCACGGGTTCTGCCTCGGCGGCGGCGTCGGTCTGGTCGGCAATGCCGACGTCGTGGTCGCCAGCGACGACGCCTACTTCGGTGTCCCCGAGGTCAAGCAGGGCGCCCTCGGCGCGGCCACCCACATGGCTCGGCTGGTCCCCCAGCACCTGATGCGCACGCTCTACTTCACCGCCCGCACGATCAAGGCGGTCGACCTGGTCCAGCACGGCTCCGTCTTCGAGGTGGTCCCCCGCGACCGCCTCGACGAGACCGCGCTCGCGCTCGCCGCCGACATCGCCGAGAAGGACACCCGGGTGATCCGGGCGGCCAAGGAGGCCCTGAACGGCATCGACCCGATCGACGTCAACAAAAGCTACCGCTTCGAGCAGGGGTTCACGATGGAGCTCAACCTGTCCGGGGTGAGCGACGAGCTGCGCGACGAGTTCGCGGGAACGGACAAGGCGACGAAGTGACCAAGGGACCCCGCGACAAGACGATGACCCTCGACCAGGTGGTCGGCGAGCTCAAGGACGGGATGACCATCGGCATCGGCGGCTGGGGACCGCGCCGCAAGCCGATGGCCCTGGTCCGCGCCATTCTTCGCTCCGACCTGAAGGACCTCACACTGGTCAGCTGGGGCGGCGCCGACGTGGGCCTGCTGGCCCGGGCCGGCAAGATCCGCAAGCTGGTCTACGCGTTCGTCAGCCTGGACTCGGTCCCGCTCGAGCCGAACTTCCAGAGGGCCCGGCAGGAGGGCACCATCCCCGAGATCGTCGAGCTCGACGAGGGGATGTTCCAGACCGGTCTGCGCGCCGCCGCGGAGCGCCTCCCCTTCCTGCCGATGCGCGCCGGGCTCGGCTCCGACGTGATGGTCAACAACCCCTGGCTGCGCACGGTGACCAGCCCCTACGACGACGGCGAGGAGCTGGTCGCCGTACCCGCGATCGACCTGGATGTCGCGCTGGTCCACCTCAACCGCGCCGACCGGCACGGCAACGCCACCTATCTCGGCCCGGACCCCTACTTCGACGACCTGTTCGCGATGGCCGCGGACCGGACCTACCTCAGCTGCGAGCAGATCGTGGACACGGCTGGCCTCACCGTCGACACCCCGGTGCAGCGCCTGCTGCTCAGCCGGATGATGGTCAGCGGCGTCGTCGAGACGCCCCACGGCGCGCACTTCACCACCTGCACCCCCGACTACGAGCGAGACGAGAAGTTCCAGAAGGCCTATGCCGCGGCCGCGTCCGGCAGCGACGAGGACTGGGCGGCGTTCGAGGCGCGGTTCCTCTCTGGAGACGAGGCGGCCTACCAGTCCGCGGTCAGCGCGTTCGGGGAGGCGCAGTGATGGATGCGACACGTGCTGAGGTCTGCGCGGCCGCCGTCGCCGACGCGTTCAAGGACGACGGCGAGATCTTCGCCAGCCCGATGGGCCTGATGCCGATGCTCGGCGTCCGGCTGGCCAAGCTCACCAGCAATCCCGACCTGCTCATCTCCGACGGTGAGTCGCTGTTCCTGGCCGGCACTCCCCCGCTGTTCGCCAAGGCCGACGTGGTCGAGGGCTGGATCCCGTTCCGCAGGGTCTTCGACGTGGTGGCCTACGGCAAGCGGCACGTGATGATGGGCGCCACCCAGGTCGACCGCGAGGGCAACCAGAACATCTCGGCCATCGGCGACTTCGCCCGGCCGAAGCGACAGCTGCTCGGCTCGCGAGGCGCCCCGGGCAACACCGTCAACAACCGCACGTCCTACTGGGTGCCGAAGCACTCCCCGCGGGTGTTCGTCGAGCGCGTCGACGTCGTCACGGGCGTCGGCCCGCGGCGGGCGCGGGGGGCCGGACCGGCGGCGGCGAGGTTCAACGACATCCACCGGATCGTCACCAACCTGGCCGTCCTCGATGTCGGCGGCCCCGACGACACCGTGCGGCTGCTCAGCGTGCACCCGGGCGTCACGGTCGAGGAAGTGCAGGAGGCGACCGGTTTCGACCTGGCCGCGCCCGACGACGTACCGGAGACCCGGCTGCCGAGCATGGAGGAGCTGGTGATCATCCGCGAGGTCCTCGACCCGAAGGAGCTCCGGCACAAGGAGGTCCCGGCATGATCGACCAGCTGCTCCGCACGCCTCTGACCGAGCTGACCGGCGTCCGGCACCCCGTCGTGCAGACCGGGATGGGCTGGGTGTCCGGTCCGCGCCTGGTCACCGGTACGGCGAACGCGGGCGGGCTGGGCATCCTGGCCAGCGCGACCATGACCTTCGAGGAGCTCGAGAAGGCGATCATCGAGGTCAAGGAGCGCACCGACCAGCCGTTCGGCGTCAACCTCCGGGCCGACGCGGGCGACGCCCAGGACCGCTGCGACCTGCTGATCAAGCACGGCGTGAAGGTCGCGTCGTTCGCCCTCGCTCCGAAGCAGGAGCTGATCGCCCGCCTCAAGGATCACGGCATCGTGGTGATGCCGTCGGTCGGTGCGCCGCGGCACGCGGAGAAGGTCGCTGCGTGGGGCGCCGACGCAGTGATGATCCAGGGCGGCGAGGGCGGCGGCCACACGGGTCCGGTGCCCACGACCCTGTTGCTCCCCACGGTCCTCGACGCGGTCGACATCCCCGTCGTCGCCGCTGGTGGCTTCTTCGACGGTCGCAGCCTCGCAGCCGCGCTGTCGTACGGCGCCGCCGGCATCGGCATGGGCACCCGCTTCCTGCTCACCAGCGACAGCGCAGTGCCCGACGCCGTGAAGCAGCGCTACCTCGACACCGACCTGACCGGCACCGTCGTGACCACCAAGGTCGACGGGATGCCGCACCGGATGCTGCGCACCGACCTGGTCGACGAGCTCGAGGAGTCGAGCACCCTCCGCCGGATGGGACCCACCCTGCGGCGGACCCTGGAGTTCCGGCGCACCAGCGGGATGTCCTGGTGGCAGCTCGCGAAGGACGGCCGGGAGATGAAGAAGCAGCAGGGCCGGACCCTGGCCCAGATGACCCTGGCGGCGAACACCCCGATGATGCTCCGCGCCGGGCTCGTCGAGGGCGACACCGATGCCGGCGTGCTCGCCAGCGGCCAGGTCGTCGGCGTCATCGATGACCTGCCTTCGTGCGAGGTACTCATCGACCGGATCGTGACCCAGGCCGTCGAGGAGCTCCGTCGGGCGGCGTCTTACGCCGTCTGAGGTGCCCTCCAATATGGGGGAATTCTCCCATCGTTTCCCGACGAGTTCCGTCGTTGAGTTCACACTCAGGTCAGGCAGGTGATCCGACTCGCACCATCACGTTGGGACACAGACATGTCAGCCTTGCGAACAGCTCAAATGGTCGGCGCTCCGATGATCCTGATCGGGGTCGTCCTGGCAGGTTGCGGCGGCGACGACGGCGCAGACGACAGCGGGGCGGCGACCCCGTCGAGCGAACCCTCCCCGGCGCCGGCACCCACCGAAGACGAGTCGGCGGTCGCTGAGGCATTCGTGGAGGACATCTCCAACTGTCGACGCCTCCTAGTCACCCCGAAACAAGTGAGCCAGGTTCTCGGCGTCCAGGTCCAAGCGCCGAGGCCGTCCAAAGCCGCAGGCGTGGTGTTCGGCTGTGAGTACGCCACGCCGAACAAGGACCAAGGCGGAGGCCAGCTGCAGATCGATGCGAGTACGACGGCGAATCCGCCACCACCGTTCAGCACCCCTACCGAGCCGATCAAGGGTGTGGGCGATGAGGCAGTTTTCAATCCGCAGCCCGGCGCGACGACGATCCTGCGGGTTCGAAGCGAAGAGGTGATCCTCGACTTCAGCGTCGGGGGCACCCTGCTCTATGAACAGTTCGGGGGCCAGGACGCGATGGCCGACCCACTCGTCGAGATCGCGAAACAGGCGCTCCTCGCGCTGAGCGAGGACGCATCTGCGTAGTCCGCTGGTTCATCGCCCGCGAGACGGTGCGAACATCGAGGCATGGAAGGGACCAAGGAACCGCGACGCGCGCGGCACCTGATGGATCCGAACCAGCCGCGGAAGCCGACCAGCCCGGAGGACCTCGCTCGCCTGGCTCGGGTGCAGAAGTGGGTGCTGTCGGTGCTCGCGGTCACCACCATCGGTCACCTGGCCGTCGGCCTGGTCCTTTCAGCGCTCTACATCACCGAAGACAGCCCTGGCGCCCAGATCGGGCTCTGCGTGCTCGCCGGCATCACCGGCCTCGTCGGCGTGGCGGCCGGCTTCGCCATCCATCAGAAGTCGCCACTCAACTTCTGGGTGTTGATCGGGCTCACCCCTGGTGTCGTCGGGCTGATCCTGGCGTTCGGATAGGACATGACCAGTTCGTACTAGGGTCCATGACCCTTTCAGGTCAGTCGCCTAGTCCGATCGGGCGCAGTTTCGCGATCGTCCCGATGTGATTCGGCATTCCGGGCCCGAGCCCTGACCCGCGGGCCACGATGGGTCCTTCATCGACCACGGGACCTCACATGCAGTACGAACCACGCCACCGGGCGCAGTCGGGGACAGGCCGCCACCTGCGTCGTTCGGTGCTGTCGACGACTCTGGCGGCGATGGCGCTCACGACCGCAAGCGGCGGCTCCACTGCGATTGTGTTCACCGGCGCCGACAGCCGGGCCGCCGCTACGCCGCCCGGCCCCAATTCTCTGGCGTCCTACTCCACGCCGACCCAGCCCGTCTGGGCCGATCCGGTTGTCGCGACGTCCTCGCGCAGGACGCAGCACACCGCCGGGGCCGGTTGGGGTGCGGGCGCCGACCGGATCGACGACCTCCCGGACGCAGCGGTGGTGGCGTACCAGCGGTCAGCGGCCGTCATGCACGAAGCGTCGCCAGGCAGTCGGCTGCACTGGACCCTCCTGGCAGCAGTCGGCCGGGTCCTCACCGACCACGGCCTGCGCGGTGGTCACCGCGTTGACGACCGGGGCAACGTCCGCCCCGGAATCGTCGGGAAGCCGCTGCTCGCCCGAGGGGGCAAACGCGTCGGCGACACCGAAGCCGGCCTCCTCGATCAGGACCGGCGGTTCGACCGGCCCGTGGGGCCGATGCTCCTGACCCCGGCCGACTGGACGGTCGTGGGTGTCGACGGCGACGCCGACGGGAAGCGGAACCCGCAGGACCTCGACGACGCCTCCCTCGCGCTCGCGGTCCTTCTCTGCTCCCTCGGCGAGGACCTCCGGACGACCAAGGGCAAGCGGGCCGCGCTCCGGCGGATCAACGACGCTCCGGACTTCGGGCGGGCGGTTCTCGACGTCGATGTCGCCTACCGCCGGCAGCTCCGCTCCGGCGCGCAGCAGGTCGAGCCCGTGCCGCTGACCACGTTGCCCGAGCTGCCGAATCTGCCGGAGGAGCCGACGCCGTCAACGGCGAAGCCGGACCGCACCCCACTGTCTCGCCCGCCCGCGGACTCCGGCACCGACTCGGGCGACGGCCCCGGGGAGTCGCCCACCCCCGCCCCCGAGCAGGGCCCCCTGCCGACCAGCACCGAAGTCAGCGCGACCTACGACTCCGAGGGCCTCCAGATCAGCGCGACCGCCGTGGTCAGCGCGGACGACGCCGCACCGAGGGGCGGGGTCACCTTCGCGCTGATCGGCCCGGACGGGGTCAGGATCGCCCAGGCTTCGCTCGCCGGAGGATCCGCGACTGCGCGATTCGAGGTGACGGCCCCGGGCACCTACACCATCGTGGCGTCGTACGCGGCCACCAAGGACTACTCCGGCTCCAAGGGCAGGTACGTCGTCCAGGTCACCCTGCCGCCAGCGGGAGAGGGCTCGCCGCCTACAGACGCTCGATGATCGTCACGTTGGCCTGACCGCCGCCCTCACACATCGTCTGCACGCCGTAGCGCCCGCCCGTGCGCTCGAGCTCGTTGAGGAGCGTGGTCATCAGCCGGGTGCCGGTGGCGCCGATCGGGTGGCCCAGCGCGATCCCGCCGCCGTTCACGTTGACCCTGTCGTGCGGCGCGCCGGTCTCCTTCATCCACGCGAGCACCACGGACGCGAACGCCTCGTTGCACTCGAACAGGTCGATGTCGTCGACCGCGAGCCCGGTCTTCTCCAGCGCGTGCTGGGTGGCCCGGATCGGGCCGGTGAGCATCCAGACCGGGTCGTCCCCGCGCACCGACAGGTGGTGCACCCGCGCCCGCGGCGTCAGCCCGTGGGTGCGTACGGCGTCCTCGGAGGCGACCAGCATCGCCGAGGAGGCGTCGCAGATCTGGCTGGAGACCGCGGCGGTGATCCGGCCGCCAGGAGCCAGCGGGTCCAGCCCGGCCATCTTCTCCAACGAGGTCTCGCGCGGGCACTGGTCCACAGCGAAGCTGTCGCCTTCGGGCAGGTCGACCGGCTCGATCTCGTTGTCGAACCGGCCATCGGCGATCGCCGCGCGGGCCCGGTCGTGGGAGGCCAGCGCGAACCGCTCCATCTCCTCGCGGGAGATGTGCCACTTCTCGGCGATCATCTCGGCGCTACGGAACTGGCTGACCTCCTGGTCGCCGTACCGCTTGAGCCAGCCGGGCGACTCCGCGAAGGGAGTCGAGAAGCCGTACTGCTGACCGACGATCATCGCGGCAGCGATCGGGATCGCGCTCATGTTCTGTACGCCGCCCGCGACGACCAGGTCCTGGGTCCCGGACATCACCCCCTGGGCCGCGAAGTGCACGGCCTGCTGGGAGGAGCCGCACTGGCGGTCGATGGTCACGCCCGGCACGTGGTCGGGCAGCCCCGCGACCAGCCAGGCCGACCGGGCGATGTCGCCGGCCTGGGAGCCGATCGTGTCGCAGCAGCCGAGAATGACGTCGTCGACCGCGGCCGGGTCCACGCCGGTACGCCGCATCAGCGCCGCCAGGGTGTGCGCGGCCAGATCGGCCGAGTGCACCTCGGCGAGCGCGCCACCGCGCTTGCCCACCGGCGTGCGGACGGCGTCGACGATGTAGGCCTCAGGCATTGGAGATCCCATCCAGGAGAATGTGCAGGTACTGGTCGGCGATGTCATCGTGGCTCAGCCCCTTGCCCGGGCGGTACCACCGCACCGCGACCCAGACGGTGTCCCGGATGAACCGGTAGGTGAGCTCGATGTTCAGGTCCGGCCGCAGCACGCCGGTCTCCACGCCCTCGGTCAGCAGCGTGTTCCACACGTTGCGGGACTGAGCGTTGCGCTCTGCGAGGTAGCTGAACCGCTCGAAGCCACCGAGGTAGTCGGCCTCGTTCTGGAAGATCGCCACCTCGTGCGGGTGCTGGTCGATCGCCTCGAACGACACCCGCACCGCGCGCTCGAGCTTGGCCCGGGCATCCTCGTCGCCGGCCAGGATCTCGTCGTACTTGCCGAAGAGCTCCTCCTGGAACGTCGACAGCACCTCGTCGATCATCGACTCCTTGGAGTCGAAGTGGTGGTAGAGGCTGCCCGAGAGGATCCCCGACGCCTCGGCGATGTCGCGGACGGTGGTGTTCTTGAAGCCCTTCGTCGCGAACAGCTCGGCCGCGATCCGGAGCAGCTCGCCGCGGCGGGTGGGCGTGGTCAGGTCAGGCATGTTGCGAGCTCACGGAGACGACCTCACCGGTGAGGTAGGAGGAATAGTCGCTGGCGAGGAACACCATCACGTTGGCGACCTCCCAGGGCTCGGCGGCCCGCCCGAAGGCCTCGCGTTGCTTCAGCTCGTGGAGCAGCTCATCGGAGGTGACCTTGGCCAGGAACGGGTGCATCGCGAGGCTGGGGCTCACCGCGTTGACCCGGATGCCGTGCGGTGCGAGGTCGAGAGCGGCGCACCGGGTCAGCGCCATCACGCCGGCCTTGGCGGCGGCGTAGTGGGCCTGGCCCTCCTGGGCCCGCCAGCCGATCACCGAGGCGTTGTTGACGATCACGCCCTTCTTGCCGGCGTCGACGAACCGCTGGCCCGCCGCCCGCACACACCGGAACGTGCCGGTCAGGGTGATGTCGAGGACCTTCGACCACTCGTCGTCGGTCATCTCCAGTACGCCGGCGGTGCCGCCGAGGCCGGCGTTGTTGATCATCACGTCGACGCCGCCCACGTCGTCGGCCGCGTCGAGCAGCGCCTCGACCTGGACCTGGTCGGTGACGTCGCAGACCAGCTGGCGGACCCGGTCGGCGCCGAACTCCGCGCCGAGCTCCGCCTCCGCCTCGGCCAGCCGGCGTTCGTGGGTGTCGCTGAAGACCACCGCCCTGGCACCCTCCTCGAGCGCGCGGCGTACAGCGGCGGCACCGATGCCGGCGCCGGCGGCCGCGGTCACCACGACGACCTTCCCGGCCAGCAGGTCGTGGCCCGGCACGTAGTCGGGGCTGGCCTGCTCGGGTCGGACGGTTGTCATCCGCGCGCCTCTCTCGGTAGGCCGAGCACCCGCTCGGCCAGGATGTTCTTCTGCACCTCGTCGCTGCCGCCGTAGATGGTGTCCGAGCGGGAGAAGAGGAACAGTCGCTGCCACTCGTCGAGGTCGTACGGCGTGCCGCTCGGCCGGGCGAGCAGCCCGGCGGGGCCGGCGACGTCCATCGCCACCTCACCGAGGCGCCGGTGCCAGTTGGCCCAGACCAGCTTGAAGATCGAGCCCGCTCCCCCGCCGGCGGCGGAGTCGTCCCCGAGGCCGACGGCGGAGAGCCCGCGCATCGCCTGGGCCCGGATCACCTCGAGCTCGACCTTGAGCTGGGCGAGCCGATCGCGGAGCAGCGGATCGTCGATCGCGCCGTTCTGCGTCGCCGCGGCAACCAGGTCGTCGAGCTCGCGCCCGTAGTCGACGGTCTGGGCAAGCGTCGAGACGCCGCGCTCGAAGCCGAGCAGCCCCATCGCCACCGCCCAGCCCTGACCGACCTCGCCGACGACCAGGTCGGCATCGGTGCGGGCACCGGTGAAGAACACCTCGTTGAACTCCGAGCCGCCGGTCAGCTGCTCGATCGGCCGGATGTCGACGCCGTCCTGCTCCAGCGGCACCAGCAGGAAAGACAGTCCGTGGTGCCGCTCGGAGCCGGGCTCGGTGCGCGCGATCACGAAGACCCACTGGGAGAGGTGGGCGTTGGACGTCCACACCTTCTGCCCGTCGATGACCCAGTGCCGGTCCTCGAGACGGGCCTTGGTCTGCACGTTGGCGAGGTCGGAGCCGGCGTTGGGCTCGGAGTAGCCCTGGGCCCAGAGCTCCTCGACGGCCGCGATCTTCGGCAGGAAGCGGGCCTTCTGCTCCTCGGTGCCGAACGCGATCAGGGTGGGGCCGAGCAGCTCCTCGCCCAGGTGGTTGACCCGGGCGGGTGCGTCGGCTCGCGCGTACTCCTCGTGGAAGATCACCTGCTGCCACAGGCTGAGCCCGCGGCCGCCGTACTCCTCGGGCCAGCCGACGCAGGTCCAGCCTTGCTCGGCCAGCAGCCGGTTCCACTCGAGCCGGTCCTCGAACCGCTCGTGGTCACGACCAGAGCCGCCCAGACCGCGCAGCTCGGCCCAGCGGCCGGTCAGATGCTGCTCCAGCCAGCCGCGGATCTCGGCACGGAAGGCCTCATCCTCGGCCGAGTAGCTCAGGTCCACGTTTGCTACCCTACCAAGCAATTGCTTGGTTGGCGGAGTCGAGGAGGGCGAGTGCAGGACACGATCCCCGGCGCGCTGCGCGAGGCCGCGGAGCGGTACGGCGACCACCCGGCCTATGTCGTCGGCGACACGACCCTCTCCTACACCGCCCTGCTCGAGCGGGTCCGCAAGCTCGCGGCTCACTACCTCGAGCACCGGCTGCAGCCCGGGGACCGGGTGGTCATCTGGGGCCCGAACAGCCTCAACTGGGCGATCTCGGCGCTCGCCGTGACCTACGCCGGGGGCATCGTCGTCCCCGCCAACTCCCGCTACACCGCGCACGAGGTCGCCGACCTGGTCGACCGGACCTCGGCCCTGATCGTGCTCGTCGCCGACGGGTTCCTCGGCCGCACCCAGCTGGCCGACCTGCGCGCCGCGAGCGACCTGCCGACCGTCGGCTCGCTCGGCAACCTCGACAAGCTCACGATCGACCATCGCGGCGAGGAGCGAGCGCTACGCACCGACGTCAGCGTCGAGGAGGTCGAGGCCCGGGCCGACGGCGTCGCGCCCGACGACGTCGCGGACATCCTCTTCACCTCCGGCACCACCGGGCGCTCCAAGGGAGCCATGTCGGCCCACCGGCAGACGATCGGTGTCGCGCGCACCTGGGCCGAGCTCGGGGGCGTGCGTGCCGACGACCGCTACCTGGTGGTCAACCCGTTCTTCCACTCGTTCGGCTACAAGATCGGGATCGTGGTCGGCCTGTTGACCGGCGCGACGCTCTACCCGGTCGCGACGTTCGACCTCGACGAGACGATGGCGCTGATCCAGTCCGAGCGGATCACCCTGCTGCCGGGCGCGCCGACGATCTACCAGTCGCTGCTGAACGCCCCGAACCGCGGCGACTTCGACCTCTCCTCGCTGCGGCTCGCGGTCACCGGAGCGGCCGTCGTACCCGTGGTGCTGATCGAGCGGATGCGCGAGGACTCCCCAGATGGACTCGGCATCGACCACGTGGTCACGGCGTTCGGGATGACCGAGGCCGTGGTCGCAACGATGTGCCGCGAGGACGACTCCGCCGAGATCGTCGCCACCACGTGCGGACGGGCCATCCCCGGCATGGAGGCCCGGATCGCCGAGAACGGGGAGCTGCTGCTCCGGGGTGACTACGTCATGCTCGGATACCTCGACGACGCCGCCGCCACAGCCGACGCGATCGACGCCGACGACTGGCTGCACACCGGAGACATCGGCACCCTCGACGAGGCCGGCAACCTCGCGATCACCGACCGGCTCAAGGACATGTACATCTCGGGCGGCTTCAACGTCTACCCGGCCGAGGTCGAGCAGACCCTGGCCCGGCTCGACGGGGTTGCCGACGTCGCCGTGGTCGGCGTACCCGACGAGCGGATGGGTGAGGTGGGCAAGGCGTACGTCGTGCGCGCGGACCGCGCGGCCCTCACCGAGGAGGACGTGGTCGCGTTCGCCCGCGAGCGGCTGGCCAACTTCAAGGTGCCGCGGCTGGTGGAGTTCGCCGACGCACTCCCCCGCAACCTGTCCGGCAAGGTCCTGAAGACGGAGCTGAGGAAGTAGATGGATCTGTCCCTGTCCGAGTCCGAGCTGGCCTTCCAGGCCGAGGCCCGGGAGTGGCTCACCGCCAATGTGCCGGCCGAGCCGCTGCCGTCGATGGACACCGCCGAGGGCTGGGCTGCCCACCAGGAGTGGGAGGCGCGGCTCTCCGCGGCGCGTTGGTCGGTCGTGTCGTGGCCGGAGAAATACCACGGCCGTGACGCCTCGCTGGTCGAGTGGGTGATCTTCGAGGAGGAGTACTACCGCGCCGGCGCCCCCGGCCGCGTCTCGCAGAACGGCATCTTCCTGCTCGCGCCGATCATCTTCGACCACGGCACCCCCGAGCAGCAGGACCGGTTCCTGCCGACGATGGCGACCGGCGACAAGGTGTGGGCGCAGTGCTGGTCCGAGCCCGAAGCCGGCTCCGACCTGGCCTCCCTCAAGTCGACGGCACGGCGCGACGAGGAGCGCGGTGGCTGGGTGCTCAACGGGCAGAAGACCTGGTGCTCCCGCGCCGCGTTCGCACACTGGGGCTTCGGCCTGTTCCGCTCCGACCCGGAGGCGGAGCGGCACCAGGGGCTGACCTACTTCCTGTTCCCGCTCGACGCCGAAGGCATCACGGTCCGCCCGATCGCCCAGCTCGACGGCGAGGCCGGGTTCGCCGAGGTGTTCTTCGAGGACGCGTTCGTGCCCGACTCCGACGTGCTCGGCGCCCCCGGCGATGGCTGGCGCGTCGCAATGAGCACCGCCGGCAACGAGCGCGGCCTGTCGCTCCGCTCGCCCGGCCGGTTCTGTGCAGCCGCCGACCGGCTCGTGGATCTCTATCGGGAACGGGGCGGTGCCTCCGACGGCGTCGTCGACGCCTGGATCAAGGCCCAGGCCTACCGGCTCTACACCTGGGGCACGGTGACCCGCCTCGCCGACGGCGGCGAGATGGGCGCGTACGGATCGGTCAACAAGGTGTTCTGGTCCGAGCTCGACATCGCGCTGCACGAGACCGCGCTCGACCTCCTGGGCCCGGAGGCCGAGGTGGAGTCGCGGTGGCTGGACGGCTACCTGTTCTCGCTCTCCGGCCCGATCTACGCCGGCACCAATGAGATCCAGCGCAACATCGTGGCCGAGCGGATCCTCGGCCTCCCCCGCGAGCCGAAGCCCTTCGAGGCTCGCAAGCTCGCACCTCAGGAACCAGGAGGCGGGAAGTGAGGTTCGAGCACACCGCCGACCAGCGCGACTTCGCGGCCTCCCTCGACGCGCTGCTCGCCGCCTCGGACACGCCGGCCATCGCGCGGGCCTGGGCCGACGGTGACACCGCTCCCGGCCTGGCACTGTGGAAGCGGCTGGCCGACCAGGGCCTGACCATGCTGGCCACCGAGGCCGGCCCGGTGGAGCTGTGCGTCGCCTTCGAGGCACTCGGGCGGCACGCCGTACCCGGTCCCTGGGTCGAGTCCGCGGCGTACCTGCCCATCGCCCTGGGTCACGAGGTGGAGGGCGTCGCCACCGCCGCCGTACCGCCGCACGTGCCGTACGCCCTGGATGCCGACGCCGCCGACCAGGTGTACGTCGGGACCTCCCCCGTCGACTCGGTGGGCACGCAGGTCGACTCCGTCGACCGCACGCGACACCTCTTCGAGGTCTCCGGCACCGGCGACCTCCACCCGGAGGCTTTCGAGCTGGCGGTGCTTGCGACCTCGGCCCAGCTCCTCGGCGCCGGCGAGCGGCTGCTCGGCGACTCGGTGACCTACGTGAAGCAGCGCCGGCAGTTCGGCCGGGAGATCGGCTCCTACCAGGCGATCAAGCACGCGCTGGCCGACGTGCGGATCGGCCTCGACTTCGCCCGGCCGCTGGTGCACGGAGCCGCGCTCGGCGAGATCAGCGCCTCGGCCGCGAAGGTGGCCTGCGCCGACGCGGCGTACCTCGCCTCCCGCACAGCGCTGCAGGTGCACGGCGCGATCGGCTACACCCAGGAGTTCGACCTGAGCATCTGGATCACCAAGGTGCGCGCGTTGGTGACGGCGTGGGGCACGCCGGCCTACCACCGGGCGAAGGTCCTCGAGGAACTGGTCGGCTGATGGAGTTCGCGTTCTCCGAGGAGCAGCGGGAGCTGGCCAAGAACGTCCGGTCCCTGCTCGACAAACGCGCCGACCCCCGGGTCGCGGAGTACGACGAGACGCTCTGGAACACGCTGTGCGAACAGATCGGGGCCGCCGCCCTCGCGATCCCCGAGGAGTACGGCGGGGCCGGGTTCACCCTCTTCGAGTCACTGATCGTTCTCGAGGAGGTGGGCCGCTCCCTGGCCCCGTCCCCGTTGCTGGCCTCGCTGGTGACCGCGGAGGCCTTGCTCGCGGGCGCCGACGAGGACGCCAAGCGCCGACTGCTTCCCCGGATCGCCGCCGGCGAGCCCGCCGCGTTCGTGGCCGGGACCGGTCCGGTGCTGGACGGCGATCACGCCACCGTCCTGGTCGCAGTCACCGACGACGGGCTCGTCGAGGTCGACCCCGAAACTGCGACTCGGACCTGGGCCGAGTCGATGGACCAGACGACCCGTCTAGCCCACGTCGATCTGACCGAAGCCACTACAAAACGCATCGGCGACGCAGCTGCGGCCGTCGCCCGGGCCGAGCTCGTCGGAGCCGTCGGGGTCGCCGCCCTTCAGGCCGGGCTCGCCGCGCGGGCCGTCGACATGACGGTCGCCTACAGCAAGGAGCGGGTGCAGTTCGGCCGCCCGATCGGGTCCTTCCAGGCGCTCAAGCACCGGATGGCCGAAATGCTCGTGCTGCTCGAAATGAGTCGTTCTGCCGCCTGGGCGGCGTCGTATGCCGTGTCCCGTTCCACCAACAACGCGACCGAGCTCGCGCACATTGCGAAGTCCTACTGCGGCGACGCGATGGCCCGGATCGCCGGCGAAACCATCCAGCTGCACGGCGGGATCGCGATCACTTGGGAGCACGACGCGCACCTGGTCTTCAAGCGGGCGCACGCACTCGGGCAGCTCTACGGGTCGCCACGACACCACCGCACTCTGGTCCGGTTGTCGTCGCGTCAAGGCCAATAACGAGGGCGTTATGACAACCGCGTGACGCAGTTGTCAGAATCAGGCAGAATATCGAGGATGCATGAAGGTAATGCGGAACTCCTGCGTGCGGTGGAACCGCGCGCTCTCGGGGGTCGCCTGAAGGCGGCCCGGGTTTCGCGCGGGCTCACGCAGTCCGCGCTTGCCGGAGACGGCATCTCCAGCGGCTACGTCTCCCGCATCGAGAGCGGCATCCGCCGCCCCACGCTGAAGGTCTTGACCGAGCTTGCGCGTCGACTCGACAAGCCCGTCGACCAGCTGCTGCGCGGCATCTCCAGCACGGAGTACGACGAGATCCGGCTCGGCCTCGACTACGCCGAGCTCGCGCTGGAGAACGGCGAGGGCCAGGAAGCCGAACGTCACTCGCGTGACGCGCTGACCCGGGCCGAGCTCGCGTCGCTCGAGCAGTTCCAGTCCCGCGGCCACTACCTGCTCGGCCGGGCCTACGAGGTTCTCGGACGCCTCGACGACGCCGTCCGCGAGCTCGAGCACGCCGTCGCCTCCGACTCCACCGTGCTGGCCGTCCGCGCGGGCATCGCGCTGACCCGATGCCATCGCAACCAGGGCGACGTGAGCCTGGCCATCGAGGTCGGCGAGCGCATTCAGGCCACGCTGCCGGCGCTCGGGCTCGACCGGACCGACGAGGCCGTCCAGCTCGCCATGACGGTCGCCAGCGGATACATCGATCGTGGCGACCTCAACCAGGCGGCGCGCCTGTGCGCGGACGTCATTCGCCACACCGAGGAATGGGCCTCTCCCGCCGCCCGGAGCTCGGCTTACTGGAGCGCGAGCGTGGCCTTCTCCGAACGCGGCGAGATCCAGGACGCGGTGGCGCTGGCCACGCGGGCACTGGCACTGCAGGGCGAGGGCAACGACACCCGCAACCTCGCGCGGCTGCGGCTCTCGCTCGGTCGCCTCGAGCTGCGCATGGATCAGGCATCAGTGCCGGAAGCGCTCGCACACCTCAGCCGCGCGCGCGACGAGCTCAAGTGGTCCAGCGCCGGAGTCATCGACATGGCACAGAGCGGGATGGCCCTCGCCGATGCCCATCTGCGGTCGGGCGACGCGGAGCACGCCGTGGAGCTCGCCGCTGAGGTGGAAGCCATGGACGAACCAGCCACGCTGCCCGAGCGCGCGGAGGCTGCGATGATCCGCGGGCAGGCCGCATGGGCCCTGCAGCGGACCGACGATGCCGTGGAGGCCTACCAGACCGCCATCGACCTCCTCACCGCATGCGACGAGGACCGCTACTCCGCCCAGCTGTGGTACGACCTGGCCGAGCTGCTGGACCAGGTCGGCCTCGTCGACCAGTCCAACAACGCACTCCGTACGGCGGCCAGGGCAACCGGTCTGCAGTCGGGTCGACGGCTCGAAGCGCGCCAGAAATCCGACGCTGACAGGTCTGTCAGCGTCTAGACCACTGGACGTGGCGTCTAGACCGGTGTTGGCAAAACTCTCGGCGCCCGATCAGCAGCAGTGAGTAGGCCGAGCTTGCGCCACCTGCCCGTCATCGGCGGCCGCGACGCTCCCAATCATCGCTGCCAGCGCTGTTACCAGGGCTGCAACTGCCAGCCTCATCTTGCGGTTCATGTGCTTCCTCCGTCGTTGCGTTGTCTCAACTTCCAAGATTTAGGCATATTCTGTCAATATCGCGTGGCAAGTTCGCGTAGAGTCTCCTTTGTCGGGGAGAAGCCGACTCAGGGCCCCCTGCGAGTGAGTGACCCCGTCCCCCGGGTTAGTGAACTCCCGCAGGGGGCCATCGGCGTTTTAGAGTCAGTGAACTCCCGCGCCGGGGCCCCGGCGTCCCCAGGTTTAATGAAAACTCTCATTAAAGGGCGGGCTGCTTCCCAGGCCCGATGTCACGCCTGAGAGGCCCCTGACTACGCTCGCCGCATGCCACGACGTAGCGCCCTCCTGATCGCCGTGGCCTTGGCCGTGGCGGCACTGCTCACCGCTTGTGGCGAGGAGCCCGAGGAGCTGGTCGAGGTCGGCACCAGGATCACCACCGCCGCCGACGCGCTCGAGTGCCCGACCGGTACCGAGGTCGAGGAGAAGACGGTGACCGCCGGCCCATCGACGGGGAGCGAGGATGCGCTAGGCGCCGTGCAGGCGTGGGCGAAGCGGGCGCGGCGGTCTGCGGACATCCCGCTCGACGGCTACCAGGTCTCCGTCGAGGAGGTCGGCACGGTGCTGTTCACGCACGAAGCGTCCGGACCGGCCGAGATCGCCGTCATCGCCGCCCGCACCGACGACGAGGCCGGCGACGTCGGCTGGCTGGTGCAGTCGTGGGCGCGGTGCCGCCCGGCAGGCTCCGGTTCCTAGCGCGGCTGCGGGGTGTGCGGGTGCGCCGGGTCGGCGGCGAAGATCCGCTCGTAGATGTCGTAGATCAGCCCGCCCTTGGCGTTGTTGTAGTGCATCACGTCGGTGAACCCCTGGTCGGCGAGCCTGGCCTTGAGGTCGCCGTACGCCGCTCTGTCGTCCTCGTGCTCGAGCAGCCAGTCCCGGAACACCACGTGCCGCTGCGCCTCCACGGACCCCGGCGACCAAACGTGCACGTTGGCGAAGGGAGCCCGGCCGCGCAGGCACCGGTGCTGCTCCCACCCCGGTTCGCGGACCGTCAGCACGAAGTCGCACGCCTCCAGGTCCGGGAGGTACGACGCCTCGTCGCTCGAGTCGGCCACCGTTAGATCGACGTCGATCACCGGCTTGGCCCACAACCCGGGCACCGAAGTGGACCCGACGTGCTCGATCGACAGCACTCGTGCCCCCAGCGCGTCCAGCACCTGGGAGCGGACGCACTGGTAGTCGTCGACCCAGCCCGGGTCCGGTGCGACGACCTCCACGCGGGTCGGGACCGCCGGCGCCACCCGGGCCTGCGCGATCTCTTCGTCTGTCGGTTGCTCGTAGGGGCGCCACAAGGGATGCAGATCGCTCATCGCGCCCGAACCTACCTTCAGGCGCGAAGCGTCGCCCGGATCGACGGAGCTGCCAGCTCGATCACCTCGTCGACGGTGGCCGACGCCATCGGCTCCACCTTCACGACGTAGCGCAGCACCCCGATGCCGATCAGCTGCGAGGCGATCAGCTCGCTCTTCATCGCGGAGGCCTGCACCCCACGGGTGCGCATCACCGGGCTCAGCACCGCCCGGTTCACGACCCGGTAGAACCTGCGCCCAGCGCGTGCGTTGCCGGTCGACCCGCGGACCATCCGCAGCATCGTCCGCCGAGTGCGCGGGCTCTCGCAGAGCAGCAGGAACCGCCGGACCAGCGTGATCGCGAGGTCCTCGGCGGGTTCCAGGCTGCGCACCCGAGGAGCCTGCCAGACCGTCAACGGTCGGTCGTGCGGTACTGGCCCTGGTAGAAGAGCAACGGCCCCTCGGCGTCGCTGGCGGACAGGTCGAGGACCTTGCCGATCACGACGAAGTGGTCGCCGGCCTCGTGGACGGCGTGAATGCTGCAGTCGACGTAGCCGAGGGTGTCGTCGAACAGCGGCGACCCGGTGGCCTCGGACGGCTGCCAGGACACCGCCTCGAACTTGTCCACGCCCCGGCTGGCCATCGTGTTGGAGAGCTCGGCCTGGTCGTGGCGCAGGAAGTTCACGCAGAACCGGCCGGCGCGCTGGATCAGCGGCCAGGCGCGTGAGGTCTTGGCCGGGATGAACAGCACCAGCGGCGGGTCCAGGGAGACGCTGGAGAACGACTGGCAGGTCAGCCCGACCGGCGCGCCGTTGCTCATCGAGGTCACCACGGTCACGCCCGAGGCGAACCGGCCGAGCACGTCACGGAACCGGCGGGCCGCGGCGACCGCCTCCGGGTCGTCGGCGGGTACGGCGCTGCCCTCGCCGGGGCGCCACTCGATGTCGAAGTCGACGTCTCCCAGCCAGGAGCTGATCAGCTCCGGGCTCGGCCAGGTCTCGCGCGCGTCGGGACTCATCCCCTCCGGGACGTCCGGTGCGGAGCTCGACATGGCGTCAACGCTAACGATCACTGACCTCCACTGAAGTCGTGACCCCAGTACGAGACGGCGGTCGACTCGCGCGCGACCCACCGATCGTCGTCGACCTGCAGGCCGTCGGTGCCGAACTCGATGTCGAAGCCGCCCGGGGAGCGCACGTAGAACGAGATCATCTCGTCGTTCATGTGTCGTCCCAGCGTCGCCGACAGCTGCACCTGGTGCTTGCGGACCCGCTCGAGCGCTCGACCCACGTGATCGAGCTCGTCGACCTCGAGCATGATGTGCACGCACTTGCTCGGGTTGGGCATCGGCAGGAACGCCAGGGAGTGGTGCCGCGGGTTGACGCCGAGGAAGCGCAGCCACACCTTCGAGCCCGGCTCCTTGCCGACGAACTCCCCCGGCATGCTCATCGAGTCGCGGAGCCGGAAGCCGAGCACGTCGGTGTAGAAGCGCAGCGCCTCCACGTCGTCGAGCACCGGCAACACGATGTGGCCCATCCCCTGGTCGCCGGTCACGAAGGTGGCGGCGTACGGCGTGACCACCGGCCGCGACTCGTAGGTGATGCCGTGGAAGAGCTCGAAGACGTTGTCCCACGGGTCGGAGAACCGGACCAGCTCCTGCACCCGGCGCTCGTCGAGCTCCTCCTTGGTGCCCTCCTCGAACGCGACGCCGGCCTTCTGCAGGTGCTCCCTGGCCTCCTGCAGGGCCGCGTGGTCGGCCAGCTCCCATCCGGTGGCGGAGAGCTGGTCGACGTCGGAGGGGAACACCACGAGCCGGGCGGAGACCTGGTCGATCCGCCAGTACTGGTGGTCGGGGTTCGGGCCACGACCCGCAGCAAGACCCAGCACCTTGCCGGCGAACGTCGTCCACTGGTCGAGGTCGGTGGAGGCCACCCGGACATATCCCATGCTCTTGATGTCGATGGTCATGCCTTGCTCCGTTCGACGTGCCGGGCCAGGAAGGCCGTGGTGATCTCGGCGAACTCCTCGGCAGCCTCGATCTGGGCCCAGTGCCCGCAGTTCGGGAACACATGCAGCTGCGCCTTGGGGATCAGCTTCAGGGCGACCATGGCGCCGTCGAGCGGGTTGACCCGGTCCTCACGGCCCCAGGTGAGCAGCGTGTGCTTGCGGAGCTGGTGCGCCTCGCGCCAGAGCATCCCGTCCTCGGCGGTCTCGGGATTCCAGAACGACATACCCATCGAGGCCATCGCCTCCTGGGCACCCGGTGCGGTTGCGTCAGCGAACCGCTCCTCGACCAGCTCGTCGGTCACCAGGTCCTGGTTGACGACCATGCACGAGATGAACGCCCGGAGCGCCTCCCGCGTCGGGTTGGCGCTGAAGTCCATCAGCCGCCGGACCCCCTCGGTGGGGTCGGCGTGGAAGAGGTTGAGGGACAGGCCGCCGGGGCCCATCAGCACCAGTCGGCCCACTCGATCGGGGTGGGTGAGCGCGAGCCGCATCGCGGTGCCGCCGCCGAGGCTGTTGCCGAGCAGGTGCACCCGGTCGACGCCGAGCTCGTCGAAGAGCCGGACGACGTACTCCGCGGAGTGCCGGTAGTAGTTGCCGACCACGGGGGGCTTGTCGGAGCCGCCGAAGCCGGGCTGATCGACGAGGAGGGTGCGGAAGCTCGCCGCGAACGTCGGCAGCGACCTGCCGAAGTTCGACCAGGCCGAGGCGCCGGGACCGCCGCCGTGCAGCATCACCAGCGGCAGCGCGCCGCCGACCTCGGTCGGCGCCCCGGCCTCGTAGTAGTTCAGCGTCAGGTCGCCGGCCTTCGCCGAGTGCTGGACCGACTTCTTCGTCAGCGTCATGGGGTCAGTACATCCCCGGGTCGACCTTGTGACCGAACTCGTGGGCGCCGTACATCTGCAGCGCCCGCTCCGGGTCGTTGGCCGCGTGCACCCGGCCGGCGTGGGCGTCGCGCCAGGCCCGCTGCAGGTAGGTGCCCTCGGCGAGCGCCCGGCCGCCGGAGGCCTCGAACAGTGCGTCGATGGCGTCGATCGCGCGCTGGGTGCCGAGGACCTGGTCGCGGCGCACCTTCAGCCGCAGGCCGAGCGGGATCTGCTCGCCCTTGGCGACCAGGGCCTGCTCGTCGCGGATGTTGTTCATGGTGAGCGCCCACGCGGCGTCGATCTCGGAGGAGGCTCGCGCGATCCGGACCGCGGCGAACGGGTCGAGCGACGCCTTCTCGCCGAGGTACGCCGCTCGGACCCGCTTCTGCTGCATGTCGACGTGCTCGTCGTACGCGCCCTGCGCCATGCCGATGATCGGCGTGCTGATCGTAGTGGTGAAGATCGAGTGGAACGGGAGCTTGTAGAGGTCGGAGGTGTTGACCGCCTGGCCAGGACCCTTGCACTGGCCGGTCTCCCCCATCGAGAGCGTGAACGCCTCGGGGATGAACGTCTCCTCCACGACGATGTCATTGGAGCCGGTGCCGCGCAGGCCGACGACGTTCCAGACGTCGAGGATCTCGTACTTCTCGCGCGGCACCATGAACGTACGGAAGTCGATGACCTGGTTGTCCTCGTTGAACACCAGCCCGCCGAGCAGCACCCAGGAGCAGTGGTCGCAGCCCGAGCTGAAGCTCCACTTGCCCGACAGCATGAACCCGCCGTCGGTCAGCTTGGCCTTGCCGGTGGGGGCGTACGACGAGCTCAACCGGGTGCCGGTGTCATCGCCCCACACCGCCTGCTGCGCCTCGTCGGCGAACAGGGCCACCTGCCACGGGTGCACGCCGACCACGCTGGAGACCCAGCCGGTCGAGCCGCAGGCCGAGGCGATGTCGCGCACGGCGGTGTAGAAGTCGAGGGGGTCCGCCTCGAGCCCGTCGAACCGCTGGGGCTGCAGGAGCCGGAAGAAGCCGGTCTCCTCCAGCTCCTTGATAGAGGACTCGGGCACGACCCGGAGCCGTTCGGCGTCGTCGGCCCGCTCGCGGAAGGTGGGCAGCAGGTCACGGACGCCGTCGAGGACGGCCTGTGAGGCGGGGTTCGACATGGGAGCTCCTGTCTGGGTCGGACAGGAGCAATACTAGAACACGTTCTCGTTTTGGTCGAGCGCCCGCGGGGCGGCATGGTCGCACGAACAATCCGAGCCATGTGGAGGACCCCATGACCATCGATCTGACCGGCCAGGTGGCGCTGGTGACCGGCGCCGGGACCGGCATCGGCCGGGGCACCGCCCTCGTGCTCGCGCGGTACGGCGCCCGGGTGGTCGTAGCCGGCCGCCGGACCGAGCTGGTCGAGGACACCGCCCGGCTGGTGCACGATGCGGGCGGCGAAGCGCTCGCCGTACGCGCCGACGTGAGCGTGGAGGACGACGTGCGATCAATGGTCGACAGGACTGTCGCCCACTTCGGCGGCCTCGACATCGCCTGCAACAACGCCGGGACCCTGGGTCCGCTCAAACCGATCATCGATCTGTCGGCTGCCGACTTCGACCTGACCATGGGGACCAACCTGCGCGGGGCGTTTCTCTGCCTCAAGTACGAGCTCGCGGTGATGACCGAACGTGGCGGTGGGTCGATCGTGAACATCACCTCGGTGAACTCGGTGCTGCCCGATCCGACTGCGTCCTTGTACTGCGCGAGCAAGGTGGGGCTCGAAATGCTGACGCGGGTGGCGGCACTGGAGCACGCGGAGCAGGGCATCCGGGTGAACGCCGTTCGACCGGGCTACGTCCTCACACCCATGCACGAGGCGGCGCTCGAGTCCGCGGGCGGGCCCACCGCAGAGAACGTGGCAGCCGTCGAGCAGAGCGTGCCGATGCGCCGGCGGGCCGAGCCCGAGGAGATCGGGGAAGCGGTCGCCTGGCTCAGCTCGGCGGACTCCCGCTATGTCACCGGAGAGACGCTCACCGTGGACGGCGGCTTCTCGCTCGCTCCCGGCTGAACGGGCTCAGGCCTGGAACGTCCGGGCGGCAGCTTCGACCTTGGCCACGTAGGACGGCCAGTCGAATTCCTCCTCGGGCAGGTTGGGGGCCTCGGGCCGCATCCCGATGAAGTCGTCGATCATCTCGCGCACGATGTCGATGTGGCCGGCGTGCCGTGCGGTCTCGGTGATCATGTGCACCAAGATCTGGTGCAGCGTCACCTCGGCCCGCTCCTCCGGCCACCACGGCACCCTGCCCACCGTTTCCAGGGTGCTCGCCTCGAAGGTCTCGCCAGCGTGTGCCCATGCCTTCTGGTAGAGCCCCACGATGTAGTCGCGCGACTCGTCCGGCGCCACCCAGAGGTCGGCGTTGTACTCCGCGTCGTCCGCGAACGCCGGCAGCGGCTCCGGGAACGGCCGGCCGAAGGTGTCGCCGAAGTAGCCCGCCTCGACGTAGGCGAGGTGCTTGACGACGCCGAGCACGTTGGTGCCGGTCGGCGTCAGCGGTCGGCGGGCGTCGTACTCACTGAGGCCGTCGAGCTTCCAGAACACCGAGTCGTGCAGGGTCTGGAGGTAGCGGACCAGGATCTCCATGGGGGTTTCGGGCATGTTCCTGAGACTGTCATAAGACATTCCCTCACCTACAGACGTTTTTTACTTGGCGGCTTAGAGTCATGCCCAAGGGGACGGGAATCAGGAGAAGACAGTGCGACGGCAGATTGGTGTGGTGCTCGCGACAGCAGTCGCGATGGTTGGTGTCGGGCAGCTGCCCGCGCTCGCCGACGACACCGTCACCGTGCACGGGACCGACTTCCCGGACCAGCGCGCCGCCCAGCTGACCCTCGTCGGTTGCGAGTCGCTCTACCAGCGCAGCACCGAGATCCTCCAGCCCTACATCTCCCGCGGCCCCGGCCGGCCGGCGCTCGGCAGCCGCAGCCTGAAGTACGACCTGGCCGGTGGCAACGCGATCGGCACCCTGTCGTACGTCGACTCGATGGCCGGCACCACCGCGGCCGGGCTTCAGATCTACGCGCGCCCCGGTGCCCAGGGCGTCGCCTACGCCGGCTTCCAGAGCTCCGACGCCGACGGCTACCAGCTGTGGGTCGGTCGGTCGTCACTGTCGGCCGCCGGCTCCTGGCAGCAGATCGATGCCACCGCGCTGAGCTACACGTGGGCGGAGTTCGACATGCAGACCGGGGCTCCGACCGGTGAGACCGCCGAGACGGCGACGGTCGCGGGCTTCGCGGCGGTGCACGGAGGCGACGGGGCCGGCTTCTACATGGTCGGCTTCGGCTGCGACGGAGCGCCGTTCTACATGGACGGTTGGCGGGTCGGGGCGCCCGGCACCACCACGACGTACGACCTCGAGGCGCTGACCTCGCACCTGACGATGAACGGCTCGACCCACTCGGTCGACCCGGGTGACGAGGTCACCATCAGGGGCTCGGTCCGCGACGGGACCGGCCGACGGCTGGTGCGCGGCACGATGATCTTGGAGGCCAAGCCGGTGGGTGCGGCCAGCTTCCTGCCGGTGCGGGTCGTCGACGCCGCCTCGACCGATCCCAGCGTGACCGTGGCGCCGGAGGAGTCCACGATCTACCGCTGGCGCTTCGCCGACCGGCCGCTGGCCACCGGCAGCGTCTCCAAGGAGTTCCGGGTCGACGTGACGCAGCCGAGGCGCGAGGTCGAGACCGAGACCGAGTCACCGGCCCCACCGAAGGACACTGCCACGCCGTCGAGCCCCCAAAGTCCCGAACCCACTCAGACGCTCACCCCGGTCACGCCCAGCGTGACGCAGACCCCGGAGCCCACGCCCGAACCCAGCACCACCCCCGACCCCGAGCCGAGCACCACCCCTTCCTCCACCCCGTGACCCGTCACCACCTGCGCGTAGGCGGGCCGGACGACGCCCAGCTGCTCGGCCGGATGCTCTACGAGTTCAACGCGGAGTACGACCAGACGGAGCCGCCCGCGGACCAGATGGGTGCGCTCGCCGGGCCGCAGCTGGCCAGCGGTGAGGTCGCCGTGCTCTTCGGGCCCGGCGATCCGCCCGAAGGCTTCGCGCAGCTGCGCTACCGGCTCTCGCTGTACGACGCCGGACCGGACGCCTGCCTCGAGGAGCTGTGGGTCCGCCCGCACGCCCGCGGCACCGGCCTCGGTCGCGAGCTCCTCGAGGCGGCCATGGACCTCGCCCGTGATCACGGCGCGACCCGGATCGACCTCAACACGTCGGTCACCGACGAGGCGGCGCGGGCGCTCTACGAGAAGTGCGGCTTCACCAACGAGGAGTTCGGGGACGGCGGGCCGTCGATGCTCTATTACGAGCGGGACCTCTAGAGCCGGATGCTCAGCGATCTCGGGCTCTTCGGCGCGGCCTACGCGGCGCCGGTGTCCGGAGAGCCGGGAGTCGGGTTCGGCGCCGACGACCTGGTGACGCCCGCGTCGGTGATGAAGGTCCAGGTCGCCCTCACCATCGAGAACGCGATCGCCCGCGGCGCCGTCGACGGCGCGGAGCGACGGGTGCTCACGCCCGCCGACCGGACCCCGGGACCGGTCGGGATCTCACTGATGCGCGACGAAGTGGCGATGACGGTCCGGGACCTGGTGACCCTGATGCTCACGATCAGCGACAACGTCGCGACCGACGAGCTGATCGGCGTCGCCGGCCTCGAGCAGGTCAACCGCACCACCCGGGAGCTCGGGCTGCCCCTGACGAAGATCACCAGTGACCTCCGGACCATGCTGCACGACGTGGCGGTCGAGATCGGGTTCGGCGACTACGCCGCCCTGGTCGCGCACGATCCGAGGGTCGACGGCCCGCCCTCGGACGCGGAGGTTCGCGTCGCCATCGCCGGAGCAACGGCCCTCGACCCGCAGCGTGGGACCAGGACCACTCCCCGCGAGGCTGTCGGCCTGCTCCAGGCCATCTGGACCGACGCCGCAGGGCCACCCGACGCGTGCGCGGCGGTCCGCCGACACATGGGCCAGCAGCTGACCCTCCATCGCCTCGCCTCCGGCTTCGCGCCGGACGTCGCCGTGGCCGCGAAGAGCGGCGGCCTGATGGGTGTCGTCCGCAACGAGGTGGGGGTGGTCACCTTCCCGGACGGGGCGGCGTACGCCGTCGCGGTGTTCACCCGGCGCGAGCCCGGCAACCCCACCGAGCCCGCCGTCATCGACGCCGCCATCGGGCAGACCGCGCGCGCACTGGTCGACCGGCTCCGCGAGCCACGGGGCTGATCCGGTCAGCGGGCGGCGGGCTGGAACAGCTCGACCACGTTTCCGGACGGGTCCTCCAGCAGGATCTGCTGCCCTCCGGGACCGGAGACGATGTCGTTGCGGAACGGCAGGCCCGCGGCACGCAGCCGGTCCACCTCGGACGCGATGTCGTCCACGATGAGGTGGATCCGGTTCCACCCACCCGGTCCCGGCTGAGCCCCGTCGGGCATCGGTCTGCCGGCCGAGCTCTTCGGCCCGCTCAGGAGCAGCCGCAGGTTGCCGCGGACGACGTCGGCGAAGGCCGGCGCCGCGCTCATCCTGAGCGCGAACCCGAGATGCCGGGTGTAGAACTCGATCGAGCCCTCGACGTCGTCAACCAGGTAGCGAACGCTGGTCAGATCCTCGATGTTGTCGGACATTCCCCGTTCACCTCCACCGGCGGTGCGCTCGAATGAGCCTATCGTTGCCCGATGGACCACGCAGCCGCCCAGAGCTGGCTGGATCGGTACGTCGCTGCCTGGGAGTCGTACGAGCCGGACGCGATCGGCGACCTGTTCAGCGAGGACGTCGTCTACCGCTACCACCCCTACGACGAACCCATCGTGGGCCGGGACGCGGTGGTCGCGTCCTGGCTCGGCGAGGGCGAGTCGGACGACGCCTCGACCCGGGACCAGCCAGGGACCTACGAGGCCAGCTACTCGCCCGTCACCGTGGACGGCGACGTTGTCGTGGCCGCCGGCACGTCCACCTACTTCGACTCCCCCGGCGGGGGCGTCGATCGCGTGTACGAGAACTGCTACCTGATGCAGTTCGACGGCGACGGCAGGTGCCGCGAGTTCACGGAGTACTACATGAAGCGCCCGTGACCCTCAGCTGTTGGCGGCTTCCTTCTCCGCTTCGGCCTTCAGCATCAGCGCGATGTCGATCAGCTGGTCCTCCTGGCCCCCGATCAGCTTGCGGTTGCCGGCCTCCAGCAGGATCTTGGCACCGCTGACGCCGTAACGCTCCGCGGCGTTGCCGGCGTGCTTGAGGAACGAGCTGTAGACGCCGGCGTACCCCATCATCAGGGTCATCCGGTCCAGCTGGCACTCCTCGGGCATGGCCGGCTTGATGACGTCCTCGGAGGCGTCGACGATCTGCAGGAAGTCGACACCGGTGGTCCAGTCGAGCTTGTCGCAGACACCGATGAACGCCTCGAGAGGCGTGTTGCCGGCGCCTGCACCGAAGCGGCGTACCGAGCCGTCGATCTGGGTCGCGCCGGCCCGGGCCGCGATGACGGTGTTGGCGACGCCGAGGCCGAGGTTCTCGTGGCCGTGGAAGCCGACGTCGGCCTGCCCGCCGATCTCGGCGACCAGCGCAGCCACCCGATCGCCGGTCTGCTCCATGATCAGCGCGCCGGCCGAGTCGACGACGTAGACGCACTGGCAGCCGGCGTCGACCATGATCCGGGCCTGCTTGGCCAGCACCTCGGGCGGCTGGGTGTGGCTCATCATCAGGAAGCCGACGGTCTCCAGGCCGAGCTCGCGGGCCAGGCCGAAGTGCTGGATCGAGACGTCGGCCTCGGTGCAGTGGGTGGCGATCCGGCAGATCTGGCCGCCGTTGTCCTGGGCCGCGCGGATGTCGTCCTTGGTGCCGACGCCGGGCAGCATCAGGAACGCGATCTTCGCGCGCTTCGCGGTCTCGGCCGCGATCCTGATCAGCTCCTGCTCCGGGGTCTTGGAGAAGCCGTAGTTGAACGACGAGCCCCCGAGCCCGTCGCCGTGGGTCACCTCGATCACCGGGATGCCGGACGAGTCGAGTGCCTCGACGATGTCGTGCACTTCCTGGGCGGTGAACTGGTGCCGCTTGTGGTGCGACCCGTCGCGCAGGCAGGTGTCGGTGAGGCGGAGGTCGAGCTCGCCCCAGGGCTCGTTGCCGTGGGTGCCCGACCAGGTGCGGGTGAGGGTGTCCAGGTCGCTCATGCGGCACCTCCGAGGATCGAGCGGGCGATGTTGTCGCCGACCTTCGTGGCGGCGGCGGTCATGATGTCGAGGTTGCCGGAGTACGGCGGCAGGTAGTCCCCCGCACCCTCGACCTCCACGAAGATCGCCACCCGGGTCCGGCCCTGGGTGGCCGCGGACGGCTCGTCGATCTGCGGCTCCTGGAGCAGCCGGTAGCCGGGCACGTACTCCTGCACCGCCTTCTCCATCGCCACGATCGACTGCACCACGGCATCGGTGTCGGCGTCCGGGGAGATCGCGCAGAAGATCGTGTCGCGCATGATCATCGGCGGCTCGGCCGGGTTGAGGATGATGATCGCCTTGCCCCGCTCCGCCCCGCCGATCGACTCGACGCCGGCGGCGGTGGTGCGGGTGAACTCGTCGATGTTCGCGCGGGTGCCCGGCCCCGCGGAGACCGAGGACACCGACGCGACGATCTCGGCGTACGACACCGGGGTGACGCGGGAGACCGCGGCGACCATCGGGATCGTGGCCTGGCCGCCGCAGGTGATCATGTTGACGTTCTTCGCGGTCACGTGCTCCTCGCCGTTGACCGGCGGGATCACCGCGGGGCCGACGGCGGCCGGCGTCAGGTCGACCGCACGGATGCCGGCCTCCTCGTAGCGCGGCGCGTACTCACGGTGCACGTAGGCCGAGGTGGCCTCGAAGATGAGGTCCGGCAGCTCGTCCTGCTTGAGCAGCCAGTCGACGCCCTCGTGGGTCGACTCCAGGCCCTTGTCGGCGGCCAGCTTGAGGCCCTCGCTGGTCGGATCGACGCCGATCATCCACCTCGGCTCGATGCTCCCTCCATTCTTGGCACTGCGGAGCAGCTTGTACATCAGGTCGGTCCCGATGTTGCCGGGGCCGACGATGGCGGCGCTGAGCTTCTGGCTCATGTCTTCCTCTCAGTCCGTGAAGGACAGTCGCACGGTGCCGAGGCCGTCGAAGACCGCCTCGAAGTCGTCTCCAGGGGCCACGTCGATCGCGCGGTGCACGCTGCCGGGCAGGATCACGTGCCCCGCCTCCAGCGTCACGCCGAACGACGCCACCTTGCGCGCCAGCCACGCGACGGCGGTGACCGGGTTGCCGAGCACCGCGTCGGAGCGGCCCTCCGCGACCTGTTCGCCGTTCTTCATGAGGCGCGCGTCGATGGTCAGCAGGTCGATGTCAGTCGGCTTCACCCGGTCCGGGCCGAGGATGTAGCCGGCCGACGAGGCGTTGTCGGCGATGGTGTCGCCGATCCGGATGTTCCAGTCGGCGATCCGGCTGTCGATCAGCTCGATCGCCGGGGCCACCGCCTCGGTCGCCGCGATCACGTCGTCCTCGGTGCAGCCCTCCCCGGGCAGCGTCGCACCCAGGATGAACCCGACCTCGACCTCGACCCGCGGATAGCAGTAGCGGCCGGCGCTGGCCGGCTGGTCCTCGAGCACCTGCATGTCGGAGAGCAGATGTCCGTAGTCCGGCTCGTCGACGCCCATCATCTCTTGCATCGCCTTCGACGAGAGGCCGACCTTGTGGCCGTGCACGGTCGCCCCGGCCGCGAGCCGCTGCCGGATGTTCAGCAGTTGGATCTCGTAGGCGTCGACGACGTCGAGATCGGGATAGGTCTCGCGCAGCGGCGGGATCGGCGACCGGTCCCGCTCGGCCGTGACCAGGGCGTGGGCAGCCTCACGTCGCGCGTCGTCGGGGAGCATGGCGCCCATGCTAGAACCTGTTACAGTTTTGCGCCATGAGCAGCCCCCTCCCGGACGAGGTCGACGTCGTCGTCGTGGGCGCCGGAGGGGCCGGGATGACCGCCGCGCTGGCTGCCCGGAAACGCGGTCTGGAGACCGTGCTGCTCGAGAAGAGCGCCTACTTCGGCGGCTCCACGGCACGCAGCGGCGGCGGCGTCTGGATCCCCGGCAACTACGCCCTGCGCGAGGCCGGACAGGCCGACGCTCCCGAGCAGTCCAAGCGTTACCTCGACGCCATCGTCGGCGACGTGGTGCCGAAGGTCCGCCGCGACACCTATGTCGACCGCGGCCCCGAGGTGATGGACTTCATCAAGGCGAACACCCCGCTCCGGTTCTCCTGGGTTCCTGAGTACGCCGACTACCACCCCGAGCAGCCGGGCGGCCGGGCCCTCGGACGCAGCGTCGAGCCGGTCCCGATGAACGCGAAGTTCCTGGGCGACGAGCTGGACCGCCTGCACCCGCAGTACACCAAGGCGCCGGCCAACCTGATCGTCACCCAGGCCGACTTCCGCAAGATCAGCCTCGGCCTGCGCTCCCTGCGCGGCCCGCTCACCATGCTCAGGGTGATGCTCAACCGGCTGGTCAGCATCGTGCTCGGCCGGAAGATGTACGCGATGGGCAACGCCCTCTCGATCGGGCTCCGCAAGGGCCTGATCGACGCCGGCGTGCCGGTGCACTACGAGACCGAGCTGACCGATCTGGTGATCGAGGACGGCCGGGTCGTCGGCGTCCGGGTCATGCGGGACGGCGAGGAGCGCGTGGTCCGGGCCCGGCGCGGCGTGATCCTCGGCAGTGGCGGGTTCGAGCGCAACCTGGAGATGCGGGAGAAGTACCAGCCGCAGCCGACGTCGATCGACTGGACGACCGGCTCGGAGTTCAACACCGGCGGCGGCGTGCTCGCCGGCATCACCGCGGGTGCCGCGACCGACCTCCTCGACGACGCCTGGTGGGGCCCGACCATCCCGCTCCCCTCCGGCCCGTGGTTCTGCCTGGCCGAGCGCAACCTGCCTGGTTCGATCATCGTCAACGCCGCGGGCCGGCGGTTCATGAACGAGGCGCTGCCGTACGTCGAGGCGGTGCACGAGATCTACAAGGGTGAGGCCACCGGAGTCCGGCATGTGCCGGCCTGGATGGTCATCGACCAGCGCTACCGCAACCGCTACCTCTTCGCGGGGCTGACGCCGCGCCAGCCGTTCCCCGGCCGCTGGTACAAGAACGGCACGGTCAAGAAGGCCGGCACGCTCGCCGAGCTGGCCGGTGAGATCGACGTACCGGCCGAGGCGCTGGAGGAGACGGTGCGCCGGTTCAACGGTTTCGCCGCCTCCGGGACCGACGAGGACTTCCACCGCGGTGAGTCGGCCTACGACAAGTACTACTCCGACCCGCGGGTGAAGCCGAACCCTTCCCTGCACGCGATCGACCACGGGCCGTTCTACGCCGTGAAGATCGTGCCCGGCGACCTCGGGACCAAGGGCGGCCTGGTGACCGACGAGCGAGCCAGGGTGCTGCGGCCGGACGGCTCGGTGATCCCCGGCCTGTACGCCGCCGGCAACGTCTCCTCCGCGGTGATGGGCCACACCTACGCCGGCCCCGGCGCCACCATCGGCCCGGCGCTGACGTTCGGCTACCTCGCCGCCGAAGACATCACCGAGGAGGCGTAGTGCCCATCGACCCGCAGGCCGCGATCGGCGCTCCCGTCGGCACCACGGAGTTCTCCTGGACCTCCAGCGACGTGCTGCTCTACCACCTCGGCATCGGCGCCGGCTCGCGCCCGGACGACAACCTGAATCCCGATGCGCTGCGCTACACCGTCGACGGCCCCGCTCTCCAGGTGCTCCCGTCCTTCGGGGTGGTGGTGCCGACGTTCCACGAGACCGACCCGCCGCCCCTCGACCTCCCCGGCTGCGACATCAACCTCGCGCAGGTGGTCCACGGCTCGCAGTCGATCTCGGTCGCCGGCCCGCTGCCGACGTCCGGATCCGCCACCGTGTCGACGACGCTCACCGACATCTGGGACAAGGGCAAGGCCTGCGTGATCTGGCAGGAGGGCGTCGCCACGGCGCCCTCTGGCGAGGAGCTCTGGCGGGTGCGGTCCTCGATCTTCGTCAAGGGCGAGGGCGGCTGGGGCGGCGAGCGCGGCGCCTCGCAGGCCGTCGAGCTGCCCGACCGCCAGCCAGACGCGGACACGACGTACGACGTGACGCCCCAGCAGGCGCTGCTCTACCGGCTCTGCGGCGACCGCAACCCGCTGCACGCCGACCCCGACTTCGCCAAGGCGGCGGGCTTCCCGGCACCGATCCTGCACGGGCTCTGCTCCTACGGCATCGTGCTGCGCGAGCTCACCGACGCCCTGATGGGTGGCGACGCCACCGCGGTCGGGGGCTTCTCGGCGCGGTTCGCGGGTGTCGTGTTCCCCGGCGAGACGATCCGGGTGCGCGGCTGGCGTGAGGACGGCCGGATCGTCGCCTCGGCGGGCATCGCTGGTCAGGACGAGCGGGACGGCTCGCCGGTGCTCGCCGACTGCGTGCTCGAGCTCGCCTGAGCGATCCGCCTATCCCCGCCTGACCTCGCGCCGTCGGTCCACGCCTGAGCGCACCCGGCGTTTCAGGTGCCACCACAGGCAGACGCAGGTGGCGCCGAACCCGGCGACCAGCATCATCGTGATCACGCCGAAATATGCCATCGCCTCGAGCCCCCAGGGCCACACCAGCACGGCGATGCCCATGCCCAGCAGCCCGCCCCAGGCCACCGCCACGATGAGTGCCCAGCGAACCACCAGCGGGCCCGGCCGCGGGGGCTGCTCGGGGAGCCGCGACAGGTACCTCACCGCGGCCACCGTCACGATGACCAGGCCGAGCGCGCTGCACAGGTGCTGCGCCCAGTCGTAGCCCGCTGCTCCCAGGTAGGTGTCTCGGAGCAGCGCCACGTGGTCGGTGCCCCATTCGTCCTCGTGGGTGAACGAGTCCCAGGCCACGTGCGTGGCCGCTCCCAGCACCACTCCGGGCACGCACAGCAGCCAGGTGAGCGGGCCGAGCCGAACCTTTTCCGGGAGTCGACTGCGCCAGGGATCCGGGGCCAGGTCGACCAGCGGCCGGCGGTAGACGGCGTACCAGAGGACGACCGCGACCATGCCGATGACCAGGTCGACCGTCACCACGCCGGACGCGGAGTGCGACCAGGACCGGGCCTCTGAGGGGCCCGAGATGCCCAGCATCTGGGGCAGGTCGGGCGCCATCGATCCGGCCACCAGGGCGGTCATCGGCAGGCCGAGCCCGCGCAGCGGGAGCACCAACGCCGGGTGCGCCAGGGTGAACGGCATCAGCCCGGCTTCCGGCCGAGCAGGTAGAACCGCTCGGTGAACTCATCGCGGCCGGTGTTCGGCCCGCGGTGGTACCACTCCAGGTCGACGAGCCCGGCCGCCTCGGCGATCGCCCGCAGCCGCGCCGGGTCGTGGAGGACGAACGTCACGTCGATCTCGACGTCGAACCACGAGTCCGGGTCGAGGGTGCCCGCGCCGGCGTGCAGGGCGCAGACCAGCAAGCCACCGGGCAGCAGCGGTCGGGTGAGCGCCGCGAAGGCTTCCGGCAGCTCCGAGGGCGCCATGTGCACCAGGGAGTACCAGGCGATGACGGCACCCCATCCGGCGTCGCTCGTGGGACGCATCAGCGACCGCAGGTCGCCGACGACGTAGTCGCCGTCGGGGAAGCGGCGCCGGGCCTCCTCCACCATCGCGGGCGTGATGTCCATCCCGGTGGCCCGGGCACCGGCCTGCGCGAGGAAGTGGGTGACGTGACCCGGTCCGCAACCGACGTCGACCACGGGGTGGTCGCCGGCCAGCTCGACGATCCGACGCAGCAGCCAGGACTCGAACGGCAGGTGGTCGAGCTCGTCGACCAGGTGGTCGGCGTACGCACCCGAGACCGCGGCGTACGACGTCCGCACCCGCTCGTCACGCACCGCACCGTCGAACACCGGCTCCGGGACCGGTTCCGAGGCGGCGGCCTCCTGAACCGTCCCCAGCAGGTGGATCCAGCGGTTGTCGTGCTGCCCGGCCTGTCGGGGCAGCTCGCGCACCAGCGGTTCCGGCCGGGCGGCCATCCGGGCCAGCACCTCTTCCGCGTGCTGCCGGTCGTCGAACGCGAAGAGCCGCTCGGTCCGGGTCTTGAGGGCCCCCGCCGGCTGCGCACCGCGCAGCAGCAGCACGGTGAGCAGGGCGCGCTCATCGGCCTCCAGCTCGAGCACCTCGGCCAGGGCCTGGTGGTACTTCAGCGTCCGGCGGCCGGTGTCGGCCCAGACGATCCGGACCAGCTCGCGGTCCTTGAGGCCGCGGGCGACCCGCTCGACCTCCTGCTCGTCGTAGTCGGTGACCGGGTCGCGGCTGCTCGACTGGTTGCACGCACTGCGCAGCGAGTTGAGCGTGAGGGGATAGCTCGCCGGGACGGTGACCTGCTTCTCCAGCAGGGCGCCCAGGACGCGTTGCTCGGCGGCGTCGAGGAGCGGGACGTCGGGCATGCCCCGACCCTATCCACGCCATACTCGCGGGATGGCGCTCCTCGACACCTGGATCCGTGGGGAGCACACCGGTGACTCCCTGGACGGCGACACCCTGACCTTCCCCACCCACCGCACGGGCCAGGGGCCGGGCGTCATCGTGATCCACGAGATCCCCGGGCTGATCCCTGAGGTGATCGAGTTCGGCGAGGAGGTCGTGGCCGCCGGGTTCACCGTCGTACTGCCGCAGCTCTTCGGTCGGCTGGAGGAGTCCAAGGGCCCGCTCTCGATCGCGAGGACCATGCGCCAGGTCTGCGTGCGCAGGGAGTTCACGAAGCTCGCCACCCGTGAGACCTCGCCGGTGGCCGGGTGGCTGCGCAGCCTCGCCCGCGAGGTGCACGCCGAGCTCGGCGGCCCGGGGGTGGGTGCGCTCGGCATGTGCTTCACCGGCGGCTTCGCACTCGCGATGATGGTCGACGAGTCGGTCGCCGCACCGGTTGTGTGCCAGCCGGCAGTGCCCTTCGCGATCGGACGGCGACGGGCGGCGGACCTCAACCTCTCCCCCGCCGACCTCGAGACGGTGAGGCAGCGCGCCGGAGCCGGCTGCCAGGTGCTCGGTCTCCAGTACGACAAGGACCCGGCCACCGGGTCCCGGTTCGACACCCTCGACCGGGAGATCGGGGACGCGTTCATCCGGGTGGAGTTCCCCGGTCGCAAGCACTCGACGATCACCGTGCACCGGCAGCAGGCAGCGGTCGACCGGGTGCTGGGCTTCTTCGGCGAGAAGCTGCGCGACCCCGGGCCGAGCTAGGCGGAGAGGATCAGCCCGCTGGTCGGGACCCCGGTGCCTGCGGTGACGAGCACGTGCGGCACGTCGGGGACCTGGTTGACGGAAGTGCCCCGCACCTGGCGGACCGCCTCGGCGATGCCGTTCATGCCGTGGATGTAGGCCTCGCCGAGCTGACCACCGTGGGTGTTGAGCGGGAGCCGCCCGCCGACCTCGATCGCGCCGTTGGCGATGAACCCCGGCGCCTCTCCGCGACCGCAGAAGCCGAGCTCCTCGAGCTGCATCAGGACGTACGGCGTGAAGTGGTCGTAGAGGATCGCCATCGGCATCTCGTCGGGCTGGAGCCCCGACTGCCGCCAGAGCTCCCGGCCGACGACGCCCATCTCGGGGATGCCGATGTCGTCGCGGTAGTAGGAGGTCATCACGAACTGGTCGCTGCCGCTGCCCTGCGCCGCCGCGATGATGTAGGCGGGCGGCTGCCGCAGGTCGCTCGCGCGCTGCGCCGAGACGATGACCAGCGCCACCGCGCCGTCGCTCTCCTGGCAGCAGTCGAGCAGGTGGAGCGGGTCGACGATCATCCGCGAGGCCTGGTGGTCCTCCAGCGTGATCGGCTTGTCGTGGAAGAACGCGTTCGGGTTCGTCGCGGCGTGCCGGCGGTCGGCGACCGCGACCCGCCCGAAGTCCTCGGAGGTGGCGCCGTACTCGTGCATGTAGCGGCGGGCCTGCATGGCGACCGTGGCGGCGGGGGTGCCGAGCCCGAGTGGGTAGGTCCAGGCGTTGTCGAGCCCGTTGGTGTTGACCTGGGTGGCCGCCGCGGCCGAGACCTGGCCGAACCGGGCGCCGGAGCGCTCGTTGAAGCCGCGGTAGGCGACGACGACGTCGGCGACTCCGGTGGCGACCGCCATCGCCGCCTGCTGCACGGTCGCGCAGGCGCCGCCCCCGCCGAAGTTGATCCGGCTGAAGAACCGCAGCTCTGGGATGCCGAGCTCACGGGCGACGGCGATCTCGCTCGAGGTGTCCATGGTGAACGTCGTGAGCCCGTCGACGTCGGCCGCGGTGAGCCCGCAGTCGGCGAGGGCATGCTGGACCGCCTCCACCGACAGCTGCAGCTCGGACCGCCCGGACTCCTTGGAGAACTCCGTGGCCCCGATGCCTGCGATCGCGGCCGCTCCGCTGAGGGCGCTCACACGGCCAACCTGACCGTGCCGGTGACGTGGTCGCCGAGCGAGACCGTCCCCGTCACGTCGATGGTGGCGATGCCGTCCTCGACCGACGCCACGGTCCCGGTGAAGGTGAGGGTGTCGTAGGGATGCGCGGGTGCGCCGAGACGGATTGCGATCCCCTTGATCTCGGCGTCGTGGCCGGCCCAGTCCGCGACGAACTTCTCGACCAGCCCGTTGGTGGTCAGGATGTTCATGAAGATGTCCTTGGAGCCGGCGGCCTGCGCGACGTCGCGGTCGTGGTGGACGTCCTGCCAGTCGCGGGTGGCGATCGCGGTGCTCACGATCGTGGTCGGCGTGAGCGGCAGCGCCCACGGCGGGATGGTGTCGCCTACGTTCACTGCACCCTCCTCCACACCGGCAGGGTGAGGTCGTCGTCGACCCGGTTGAAGTCGACGCGCAGCGGCATCCCGATCTCGATCTCGTCGTCGGCCACGTCGGCCACCTCGCCGACCATCCGGACGCCCTCCTCGAGGTCGATCAGCGCGATCACGATCGGCAGCTCCTTGTCGGGCACCGGCGGATGGCGGTGGACGACGTACGAGAAGACCGTGCCGTGCCCCGAGGCCACCATGTGGCCCCGGTCGAACGCCCCGCAGTCGGGGCAGGCCGGCCCGGGAGGATGCCGCTTCGCGCCGCAGCTGTTGCAGGTCTGGATGCGCAGCTCGCCGGCGGCGGTGCCCTCCCAGAAGTACGCCGAGTCGACGTTCACCATCGGCCGGATCACGGGCGCTCCTGAGGGACGAACTTGAGCACCCTGAACAGCATGGTGGCGACCAGCTCGCTCTGCCCATCTTCTTTGGCGACGTACCACCGGTTGCGCGACGTCACGAAGTAGCCCTCGCCCATCGCGGTGTTCTTGGGCCCGGCGACCGAGTCGAGCGCGGTCGTGACCCGGACCTGCTCGCCCACGTGCAGGTAACGCTCGTAGGTCTGGTCGCAGTTGGTGCCGAGCACGGCGGTGTAGCCCTCGTCGGTCAGGATCTCCATCATCCTGCTCAGTGGGTCGTCGTCGGGACGTCGCCTGCCGAGCCCCGGCATCGTCCACACCTGAGCCATCGAGGGTGGCGCCTCGCCGGAGCGGAACCGCTTGTTGTCGTAGCCCATCGCGTCCAGCCAGGCACCGATCGTCGGCTGGTTCACCGCGTACGGCGCGATCGACTCCGAGGCCTCCCCCAGCGCCTTGATGCGCTCGGCCTCGGCCATGATCCGCTCGTGGGCGCCCTCGGTCACAGTCATCGCGGCACCCGGGGAAGGCCGAGCCCGAACATCGCGATCAGCTCGCGTTGCACCTCCTGCACACCGCCGCCGAACGTGAGGACGAGGTTGCGCTTCGCCTGGGCGTCCAGATAGCTCATCAGCCGACCGGTCTCCTCGTCCGCAGGGTCGCCGTACCGGTGCACGATCGCGACCAGCTCGGCCGAGAGGTGCTGCACCTCGTCGGCAGCGAACACCTTCGACGACGACGCATCGCCCACGGAGATGTCGCCGACCGCTGCCGCCCGGGCTACCTCCCAGTTGAGCAGCTCGTTGACCCGGAACGTCGCGGTCACGCGGCCGATCGCGTCCTGCACGTCGGTGCGTTCGATCACGCCCGCCTTGGTCGCCCACTCCGCCACCCGGTCGCGCAACCCCTCCAGCCGGCCGGCCGGACCGAGCATCACCCGCTCGTGGTTGAGCTGGGTGGTGATCAGCTTCCAGCCCTGGTTCTCCTCGCCCACCAGCATCTCAACCGGCACGCGCACGTCGTTGTAGTAGGTCGCGTTGACGTGGTGGGAGCCGTCGGCGGTGATGATCGGAGTCCAGGAGTAGCCGGGATCCGTGGTGTCCACGATCAGGATAGAGATGCCCTTGTGCTTCGGAGCGTCCGGGTCGGTGCGCACCGCCAGCCAGATGTAGTCGGCCTGGTGCCCGCCGGTGGTCCACAGCTTCTGCCCGTTGACCAGGTAGTACGGGTCGCCGTCGCCCTGAATCAATTGAGCGGTGGTCCGTAGCGAGGCCAGGTCGGTGCCGGCGTCGGGCTCGGAGTAGCCGATCGCGAAGTGCACGTCGCCCTCGAGGATCCGCTTCAGGAACAGGTCCTTCTGGTGCTGGGTGCCGTACCTGATCAGGGTCGGCCCGACGGTCTGCAGGGTGACCGCCGGCAGGTGCACGTCGGCGCGCTGCGCCTCGTTGGCGAAGATCGTCTGCTCGACCTCGGCGAGGCCGTGGCCGCCGTACTCCTTGGGCCAGCCGATGCCCATCCAGCCGTCGGAACCCATCTGTCGGATCAGGCGCTGGTACGTCGGGCCGTGCCGGTCGCGTGAGCCCTCGGGACCGGGGTCGCCGTGGTCGGCCTGCCCGGCGAGGCCGGTGAAGTAGTCCCGGAGCTCTGTCTTGAGCGCCCGCTGGTCGGCGGTCAGCTCGAGGTTCTTGGCGGTCGGGTCCTCGATCCGCACGTCGCCGGGCAGCACGCCCAGCGCGTGCGTGATGTCGGTGACCCAGGAGAAGTAGCGGGGCAGCGGGTAGGTGACGTCGAGCCCCATCCCGCCGTGCAGGTGGTGGCAGGTGCGCAGCGCCTTCGGCGCCTCCCGGCAGATCCAATACGCCGCCACCGCCAGGTCGTCGGTCACGTCGAGGCCCTCGCGGATCCGCCAGGCGGCGTTGGCGGCCGCCAGGTCGGTCGTGCGGGACGCGATGTAGACGTCCGCGATCTGCATCGCGACGGCCTGGAACTCGGCCAGCACCCGGCCGAACTGGGTGCGGCCCTTGATGTAGTCGGCGGTGAGGTCGCGGGCTCCCGCGACCAGTCCGGCGGCGGTGAGCGCCAGGCCGGCGACCGCGTGCCGGGTCAGGACCTCTGCCGAGCCCGCGCCGAGCGGCTCGGCCGGGGCGCCGTCGAGGACCACGGTGTGCTGGGTCCGGCCGCTCGAGGACGGCGAGGGCAGCAGCTGCACCCCGGGTGCGTGCGGGTCGACCAGCACCACGATCGTGTCGTCGCCGTCGCGGGCGGTGACCAGGAGCCGGGCGGCCTGGTCGGCCCGGGTCACGCCGATCTTGCGGCCCGTCACCCTGCCGTCGGTGTACGTCGTGCCCGGGACACCGGTGATCCCGACGCCGACCTCGCGCAGCGCCGGGGTCAGCAGCGTCTCGCCGGTGGCGACGCCGGGGAGCCAGGTCCGGCGCTGCTCATCGGTGCCCGTGGCGGCGAGCGGGAGCGCGCCGCAGCACAGCGTCTCCCAGACCGGCAGGTCGATCGCCCGGGCGCCGGTCTCGCGGAGCAGCACCCCGACCTCGTCCAGGCCGAGCCCCTCGCCGCCGTACTCCTCGGGCACGGCCAGGGCCAGCAGACCCGCCGATGCCAGGGCCGCCCAGTCGTCCGTGTCGTCGCCGGCGCGGTTGAGCACCTCGGTGACGACGGACCGAACCGCCTCGGTCGACTCAGAATCCACGGACCAAACTGTAACGTGTTCTAGTGTGGACCGCATGTGGTCACCACGTGATCTGATCCGCCGGCAGGTCTACATGCCCTGGGCCCGGGTCCCGAAGGGCCGGATGCTGGACCTTCCCGGTCGCGGCGGGGCGACGTACGTCACCGACACGCCGGGCCCGGAGCCGGACTCCCCCACCCTCGTGCTGCTGCACGCGTTGGGCTGCACCGGGCTGCTCACCTGGTACCCCACGATCGAGCCCTTCTCCAAGCGCTACCGGGTGGTCACCATGGACCAGCGCTGGCACGGCCAGGGCATCCGGAGCGACGAGTTCTCGCTCTACGACTGCGCCGACGACGTGGCCGCGCTGATCGACGCGCTCGAGCTCGAGGACGTGATCGTCTGCGGCTACTCCCTCGGCTCGATCGTCGCGCAGCGAGTCTGGCGGCAGCACCCCGACAAGGTGCAGGGCCTGGTGCTCTGTGCGACCACCGACCGTTTCGCGCTCACCCCGAGCGAGCGGGTGTTCTTCACCGGCATGGGCGTCGCGATGTTCGGCGCGCGCGGAATCTCCCGGTCGCGGACCGCGCTCACCGCCGCCCGAGCGACCGCGCGGGCCCTGGACCTCGAGCCCTCGGACATCCACGAGTGGGCGCTGCGCGAGTTCCGCTCCACCAGTCCCTGGGCTATCGGACAGGCGCTGGCCGCCCTCGGTCACCACCACTCACGACCGTGGATCAGCAAGATCGACGTGCCCACCGCGGTCGTGGTGGGCACCAAGGACCGGGTGATCGCGCCGGCCCGCCAGTTCTCGCTGGCGAAGGCCATCCCCGGCGCGACCGTCCACGACGTCGACGGCGGGCATGCGATGTGCGTGCTCGAGGCGGAGAAGTTCGTCCCGATCGTCGTCGAGGCCGTCAACACCGTGAACGCGCGGCGGCACGGCATCGCCCGCGACCGTCCCTCCAGCGCGTCCTAATGTGGCGGGATGGACATCCATCCTTCCGCGTGGGTCGCTCCGAACGCCGTCGTCACCGGTGACGTGACCATCGGGGCGGGCTCCCGGGTGCTCTACGGCGCCGTGCTCAACGGGGATCTCGGCCCGGTCATCGTCGGCTCCGACGTCGTGGTGATGGAGCACGCCCTGCTCCGCGGCCGCCCCAGCCAGCCCGTGAAGGTCGGCGACGCCGTGCTGATCGGCCCGCACACCCACCTCAACGGCACCACGGTCGAGGACGAGGTGTTCATCGCCACCGGGGTCTCGATGTTCCCCGGCTCCGTGGCCGGCACCGGTGCGGAGCTGCGGATCAACAGCGTGCTGCACGTGAACTCCCGGCTCGAGCCGGGCACCACCCTGCCGATCGGCTGGATCGCTGCGGGCGACCCCGCGCAGCTGTTCTCCCCGGACCGTCACGCCGAGCTCTGGGCGGTCCAGGAGCCGCTCGACTTCCCGGGCACCGTCTACGGCGTCCCGCGCGGCACCTCGATGCGCGACATCATGCGGCGGCAGAGCGAGGCGTTCGGGCCCTAGGTCGCGGCGTTCTCGACCGCCTTCTTGAGTCGCGCCAGCTCCTCGGGGAAGTGCCGTACCAGCTCGTCGGGATCCGGCATCGACTCGCGGCACGCGATCGCGCCGACGTGCACAGCGCCGTTGTTCGACATCACGGTGATGTTCAGGCCGGCCCCGTGGAAGACCGGACCGAGCGGGTAGAGCGCCTCGATCCGGGCGCCCATGAAGTAGAGCGGCACCGGCGGTCCGGGGACGTTCGAGATCACCAGGTTGTGGACCACGGGGTGCTTCTCGGCGAGCCGCAGCCCGGCGTAGGCGCGCACCGCCAGGCCGAAGGTGCGCGGCGCGGCGAACTCGGCCCAGTCCTGCAGCGAGTCGGCGCTGATCGCGTTGTGGTGCTCCTTGGCGTTCTGGTTGGCCTCCGACATCTGGCGGAGCCGCTCCAGCGGGTCCTCGACGTCGGTGCCCAGCTTCGCGAACAGCGCGGACACCTTGTTAGCGCCGCTCGAGCGCTGCGAGCTCTCGCGCACGCTGACCGGCACCGTCGCCAGCAACGAGGAGTCCGGCAGCTCGCCGCGCTCCTCGAGGTAGGCGCGCAGGGCGCCGCCGGACACCGCGAGCACCACGTCGTTGACGGTGGTGCCGGTGGCCTTCTTGATCGCCTTGATGTCGTCGAGGCTGATGTCGGCGAGTCCGATGCTGCGGTGGCCGGTGATGGTCCCGTTGAAAGACGTCCGCGGCGCGGAGAACGGCGCGGCCATCGCCGTACCCTCCCTGGCCCGGCCGACCGTCTTGGTGACCATCTGGGCGGACGGCGCGAGCAGCCGGGCCATGTCGACCGGGCGGGTGGCGAGGTTCAGCGTCGCGCGCGCCAGCAGCTCACCGGGGCCGGCATCCCGGCCGTGCCGCTGCTCGGATCCGAGCGCCAGCGGCTCGGCGTCGGGTTCGAGCGCGCACAGGTGCGAGATCAGGTTGGAGCCGGAGACTCCGTCGACGGTCGCGTGGTGCATCTTGGAGAAGCAGACGATCTTGCCGTCGTCGTACTCCTCGATGATCCACATCTCCCACAGCGGCCGGGAGCGGTCCAGCGGCAGCGCCGCCAGGTGGGCGGTCAGCGAGGCCAGCTCGCGGTAGCCGCCCGGCCGCGGCAGCGCCAGGCGGTGCACGTGCCGCTCGATGTCGAAGCCCTTGTCGCGCACCCAGATCGGGTGGTCGAGCCCGAGCGGCACCCGCCGCAGCTTGCGGGTGAACGACGGGACGTCCTTGACCCGGCGGTCGATCTCGGACTGCACGTGCTCGAAGGAGTACGGCGTAGGCATGGTGCTCGGGTCGAGCACGATCAGGCCGCACACGTGCATCAGCTGGGCGGGCGTCTCGAGGTAGAGGAAGCTGGCGTCCAGCCCGGAGAGTCGATCCATGGTGGTCATCGTAAGGCGATCCGTTGGAACGTGTTCTATCCAGCCACCGTAGGATTCGGGGCATGGGGTTTCTCCGCCGGCAGGTGTTCACCGCTGCGCTGACCGCCAACGCGATCCGGCCGTTGCCGGGCTTCGAGCTGGGGCCCGCGGCCTTCGCGGCGGGCTGGCTGACCAGCGACCTGGCGCCGCACCTGATGGCGCTGACCGCGGCCGACGCGGCGACCCATGCGACCGGAGGTCGGCGCGATCCGGCCGGGTTGATGCTGGCGGGAGCGAGCGCGGCCGGGCTGGCCTACCTGATCAAGCAGAGCCGCGACGTGCGAGTGCGTGCTGAGGACGCTCTCGTCGAGGGCCTCGGCGTCGACTACGTCGAGCAGCTCGACGCGAAGCCCACCCCGGCGGATCTCGCCGTCCCGTGGCGGAGGCTCGTCTACCCGTTCCGGATGCGCGACCGGCGGGTGCGGGTCGAGAAGGACGTCGTCTACAACGAGGAGTACGGCGGCCGAGGGCTGCTGGACATCTACCTGCCCGCCGAGCGGCCTGCCGAGGGCGCTCCGGTGCTGCTGCAGATCCACGGGGGAGGCTGGACCATCGGCAAGAAGGACCAGCAGGGCCTCCCGCTGATGAACCACCTGGCGGCCAAGGGCTGGATCTGCGTGGCCCCCAACTACCGGCTCTCGCCGCGCAACCGCTGGCCCGCCCACATCGTCGACGTCAAGAAGTCGATCGCCTGGATCCGCGAGAACATCGCCGACTACGGCGGCGACCCGGACTACATCGCGATCACCGGCGGCTCGGCCGGCGGCCATCTCGCGGCCCTCGCGGCGGTCACCCCCAACGACCGCGAGTGGCAGCCGGGTTTCGAGGACGCCGACACCACCATCCAGGCGGCGGTGCCGGTCTACGGCGGCTACGACCTCGCGGGCGCCACCGGCACAAGGGCGTCCATCCGGCTGCGCGACCGGTTCGTCGGGCCGCGGATCTTCAGGGCCGGCTGGGCGAAGCACCCCGAGGTGTTCGAGGCGGCGTCGCCGATCCTGCGGCTCACCCCGGACGCCCCGGACTTCTTCGTGCTGCACGGCGTGCACGACACGCTGTTCCCGGTCGACCAGGCCCGCCAGTTCGTGGCCAAGCTGCGCGACGTGTCCAAGCGGACCGTCGTCTACGCGGAGTTCCCCGGCACCCAGCACGCGTTCGACCTGTTCATGTCGATCCGGTCCGCGCACGTGGTGCGCGCGATCGACCGCTACCTGCACTGGCACTGGAACGGCTACCGCCGCGAGCGTGCCTGAATATCGGCTTGCGTTGGAGTCCACTCCAACGCATACGGTCGAAGCGATGACCGTCAAGCAAGAACTCGGGGCAGGGCTGACGACGTCGGCGATCGGCTACGGCGCGATGGGCCTCGCCGAGGTCTACGGCCCGGTCGGCGAAGCAGACGCCTTGGCGACCCTGCACCACGTCGTCGACTCCGGCATCGACCTGATCGACACCTCCGACGTCTACGGCGCCGGCTCCAACGAGCGCCTGATCGCCCAGTTGCTCGTCGACCGGCGCGACGAGGTCACCCTGGCCACCAAGTTCGGCATCGTCACCTCCGGCGGCGACTACGAGACGATGCGCGCCAACAACGACCCCGCCTACGTCGCCGAGGCCTGCGACGCCAGCCTGGCCCGTCTCGGCACCGACGTGATCGACCTCTACTACCTCCACCGCCGGGAGGTAGGCGTGCCGATCGAGGACGTCATCGGCGCGATGGCCGCTCTCGTGGAGGCGGGGAAGGTGCGCCACCTGGGCCTCTCGGAAGTCACCGCCGACGAGCTGCGCGCCGCCCACGCCGTACACCCGATCGCCGCGGTGCAGAGCGAGTGGTCGCTCTGGAGCCGAGACGTCGAGCGTCAAGTGGTTCCCGCGGCCGCCGAGCTCGGCGTGGGCTTCGTGCCCTACGCACCGCTGGGGCGCGGGTTCCTGACCGGATCGATCACCGGCGACACGGACCTGAGCGAAGACTGGCGGGGTGGGCTGGCCCGCTTCAGCGGCACGGCCCGCGACGCCAACCTGGCTCTGGTGGAGGTCGTCCGCGGCATCGCCCGCGACCTGGAGGCAACGCCCGCCCAGGTCGCGCTGGCGTGGCTGCGCCATCGCGGCGCCGCGTTCGGCCTCGGGGTGGTGCCGATCCCGGGCACCCGGCGACCGGCCCGGGTCGACGAGAACCTCGGCTCGCTCGACCTGACCCTCGACGAGGCTGCCGTGGCGGTGCTGGACGGGTTGGCCGAGGCCGCGGTCGGACCGCGCTCCGACCGCGACGACCCGGACTGGGTGTCGGCGACCCGCGAAGCCGGCTAGCTAGCGCGGCAGCCCGAGGATCCGCTCCCCCGCGACGTTGCGGAGGATCTGCGTCGTCCCGCCTGCGATCGACAGGCACCGGGTGTTCAGCAGCTCCCACACGGCCGCCTCGACGTCGGCGTCCGGCGCGAGGACCCGGTCGCCGTACAGGGTCACGACAAGCTCGGCACTGTCCTGGCGGTTGCGGACGCCGAGCAGCTTGGCCACGCTCGACTCCGCGCCGGGCCCCTGCCCGCTCAGCGAGCGGAGCGTGGTTCGGACGCCGAGCAGGGTGCAGACCGTCGAGAGCGCCACCGCGTGGCCGACCGCAACCTGTTGCGCGGCGCTCAGCCCTTCGGCAGCCGCCAGGGCCACGGCACGCTCGGTGCTCTTGTCGAGCTTGCTGGTCGCCATCGCGACGCGCTCGTTGGCGAGGGTGGTGCGGGCCAGCCTCCAGCCTTCGCCGAGCCCGGCCACCAGGCAGTCGTCGGGCACGAACACCTCGTCGAGGAAGACCTCGTTGAAGAGCGCCTCGCCGGTGATCTCGCGCAACGGGCGGACCTCGATGCCGGGGCTCTTCATGTCGACCAGGAAGTAGCTGATCCCCTTGTGCTGCGGGGCGTCCGGATCGGTACGGGCCAGGCAGATCCCCCAGTCGGCACGCTGGGCCACCGAGGTCCACACCTTCTGGCCGGTGAGCTTCCAGCCACCGTCCACGCGCTCGGCCTTGGTGCGCAGCGAGGCGAGGTCGGATCCGGAGCCGGGCTCGGAGAACAGCTGACACCACACGAGATCGCCGAGCAGGGACGGCCGGACGAACCGCTCGCGCTGCTCGTCGGTGCCGTGCTCGAGGATCGTCGGCAACGCCCAGCCGGCGATCACGATGTCCGGCCGGGTCACCTCCGCCGCGGCCAGCTCCTGGTCGATGACGATCTGGGTGACCGGATCCGCGCCGAGGCCGTACGGCGCGGGCCAGTGCGGGGTCAGGTAGCCGGCGTCGACCAGCGCCGCGCGCCGGTCGTCCGCGGCGGCGATCCCGGCAACGCTCCCCCGGATCTCGTCGCGGATCGGCTCGTCCCGGCCCTCCAGGTCGACCTCGACCCGCCGGCGTACGCCGGAGACGGCGCGGCCCAGCAGCCGAACGGCCGCCGCGTCGCCGTCGCCGAGCAGCGCGCGCAGGGCGAGCGCTCGGCGTAGGTAGAGGTGGGCGTCGTGCTCGTAGGTGAACCCGATCCCGCCGAGCACCTGGATGCAGGCCTTGGCCACCTCGACCGCACCGTCGAAGGCGGTCGCGGCGGCGACGTCGGCGGCGTAGGCCCACTGCTCGGTGTCACCCGATGCCGCTCCTGCGGCGTCCCAGGCGGCGGCCGTCACCGCCTCGGCGGTCTCCAGCATCTCCGCGCAGAGGTGCTTCACCGCCTGGAAGCTGCCGATCGGCTTCCCGAACTGCTCCCGCACCTTCGCGTAGTCGACCGCCGTCTGCAGGCACCAGCGGGCGACACCCGACGCCTCTGCGGCCCCGAACGTCACCGCCGTACGACGCACGACCTCGCGGGTCAGCCCGGGCACCGGGGTGCCGGTGGACAGGTCGACGTCGACCTTGCCGAACCGGCGGGACGGGTCGACCGTCTGGGCTGGTGTCACCGTCGCCGCCTCGGCGGGCACGAGGAACCAGTGATCGTCGGCATCACCGGCCAGCAGGTGGGTCGCCGACGGGGCGTCCCACACGATGTCGAGCCCCGGGTCGAGGGCGAGACCGACGACGGCGCCGTCGGGTACGTCGTCGAGCAGCGCCCCCGCGACCACCGGCCCGAGCAGCGGGCCGGGCACCAGCTCATGGGCACACGCCTCGAGGGCGACCGCCTGGTCGAGGGCCGTGCCACCGTCATCGCCGATCGTCGCGATGCCCATCTCGCCGATCGCCTTCCAGGCCTCGTCGAAGCGTTCCCCGGCGTCGCCCTCCGCGGTCCGCGCCGTCTCGGCACCGCCCAGCGCGACCGCCCACTTGCGCAGGCTGGCCGCCAGCTCGACGTGCTCGTCGGAGATCCCGATGGACATGCTCACCCTTCGTCGCCGACCCGTCACTAAGTTAGTGACGGGTCACCGAAAACTAGAACGTGTTCCAATCTTACTAGACTGGGCGGGTGAGCGACATGCCTGCCGACCTGCTGGCCCACGCCCGGGCGGCGAAGGGCTTCATGCCCGACGACGAGGGGCTGCTGCTGCACCGCTACGCCCGTGAGCGGCTGCCGCACGGGCCGGTGCTCGAGGTCGGCACCTACTGCGGGAAGTCGGCGATCTACCTCGGCGCGGCGGCATCGGAGGTGGGCGGCACGGTCGTGACCGTCGACCACCACCGCGGGTCCGAGGAGAACCAGGCCGGCTGGGAGCACCACGACCCCACGCTCGTCGACCCGGCGCTCGGGCTGATGGACACCCTCCCGGTCTTCCGGGACACCCTGGCCCGTGCCGGCCTCGAGCAGTACGTCGTCGCTGTGGTCGGCCGGAGCACGACCGTCGCCGCGCTGTGGAACACGCCGCTCAGCATGCTGTTCATCGACGGCGGGCACGCCGAGGAGCACGCCCAGAACGACTACACGGGGTGGGCCAGGTGGCTGATGCCGGGCGGCCTGCTGGCGATCCACGACGTGTTCGCCGACCCCGCGGAGGGCGGGCAGCCGCCGTACCACGTGTTCCTGCGCGCGCTCGACTCCCGCAGCTTCGAGGAGGTCGAGGCGCTCGGCTCGATGCGGGTGCTACGTCGTACGGCCGGCGAAGCGGGAGACCTCGTCGGCTGAGGGGCAGCCGCACTCGAGCGCGATCTCGCGGAAGTGCGGGGCCAGCGAGGTGCCGCGCATGATGCCCGACCCGGGCGAGCTGTGCCCGTGGGTCTCCCCCAGCGCGTCGACCGCGAGGATCACCGCGGCCGCGGTGTACGTCGTGTGCTCGACCGGCCAGTTGACACCAGGCTCATCTTCTTTGGCACCGTAGACCCAGCCGGTCCAGTACTTGCCCTCCTCGGCGCGCAGGTGCTGCATGTCAGCAAGCAGCTGCAGCGCCCGACGGTGGTCACCCAGGAGGTCCAGCGCCATCGCCAGCTCGCAGGTCTCCGCCCCGGTCACCCACGGGTTGGTGTCGACACAGTGGATGCCGAGGCCGGGCACCACGAAGGCGTCCCAGCGGGAGTCGATCAGCTCGAACGCCGCGCGTCCGCGCACCGCGCCGCCGAGCACGGGGTAGTACCAATCCATGGAGAACGTCGACTTGTCCTCGAACAGGTCGCGGTGCTCCCGCACGGCGTGGCCCAGCCGGCCGCCGGCCAGCTCCCACTCGACCTGAGGGTCATCGAGCAGGTCGGCCAGCGCCACGCCCGCCCGCAGCGACTGGTAGATGCTCGAGGAGCCCGCCAGCAGCGAGAACGACTCCGTGGGTGTCCAGTTGATCCCACCGAACCCGGACTGCTGGGAGACCACCCAGTCCAGCCCGGCCCGGACCGACGGCCAGAAGCGCCGGATGAACTCGATGTCGCGGCGCACCAGCCAGTGGTGCCACAGGCCGACCGCGAAGTACGCCGACATGTTGACCTCGCCACGCGGGTCGTCGACCTCGCCGCCGACGATCTTCATCGGCCAGGAGCCGTCGGCGCGCTGGATCGTGGGGATCCAGGCGTAGGCGCGCTCGGCTGCTTCGACCTGGCCGCCGACCAGCATCGCCATCGCGGCCTCGACGTGGTTCCAGACGTCGACGTGTTCGCCGACCGTCCACGGGATGGCGCCGGACGGCTCCTGCATCGCCGCGATCGCGGCGGCACTGTTCGCCACCTGATCCGCGGTGAGGATGCCGTCGACGTACGGGATGCGGGCGAGGTCGACCGGGTGGAGCTCAGGCATGTCGGCCGTGCTCAACCGTTTCGGGCTTGCGCAGGTAGAGCACCATGCTCTTGCCGATCAGCGGGTCCAGCACCCTGCCCGCGAGCTGCAGGGCCCGCGGCTGCTTCATGATCTCCCAGACCAACAGCCGGTGGTAGGCCTTCGCCAGCGGGTGCTCGTCGTTGGTCACGCCGACCGCACACTTGATCCACCAGTACGGCGAGTGCAGGCCGTGCGCGTAGTCCTTGCCCTCGAACTCCAGGCCGGCCTTGGTGAGCTTGTCGACCAGCTCCTTGTCGGTGTAGATCCGGATGTGGCCGCCCTCGACGTTGTGGTAATCGTCGGAGAGCTTCCAGTTGATGATCTCGGGGAGCCAGCGCGGCACCGAGACCGCGATGGTGCCGCCGGGGCGCAGCACCCGCACCAGCTCACCGATCGCCTGGATGTCAGCGGGCACGTGCTCGAGGATCTCGGCGGCCACGACGCGGTCGAACTCGCCGTCCGCGAACGGCAGCTCGAGCGCGTCACCTTCCTTGATGTCGGCCGCGGCGCCTTCGGGCACCTCGCCGGCCTCCTTCATCGCGCCGAACAGCTCGAGCACGCCGGCCAGCTCGTCGGCGTCCTGGTCGAACGCGATCACGTCGCCGCCGCGGCGGTACATCTCGAACGCGTGTCGGCCGGCACCGCAGCCCATGTCCAGCACCCGGTCGCCGGGCCGCAGCCCGAGCCGGTCGAAATCAACGGTCAGCATGTTCGCTCCGGTACTCCTCGATCACTTCCTCGTACGCACGCGCGACCTTCGCGGCCACCGCGCGCCAGCTGAACAGCTCTTGCACCCGCTGCCGTCCGGCGGCACCCATGCGCGCCCGGCGCTCGGGGTCGTCGAGCATCAGCTCCAGCGCCAGCTTGAGCTCACCGACGTCGCCGGGGGTGACCAGGTCGGCGCAGAGCCCGTCGGGCCCGACCACCTCTGGGATCGCACCGGCGCGGGACACGACCAGTGGGGTCGCGCACGCCATCAGCTCGGCGGTGGGCAGCGAGAAGCCTTCGTAGAGCGACGGCACGCAGGCCACCTCGGCCGAGCCCATCAGCTCGACGAGGTCGACCTCGCTCAGGCCGTGCGCGAACCGGACGCTGTCGCCGATCGCGAGCTTGTCGATCAGCCGCTCGGTGCGGCCGCCGGTCTGCGGCTTGGTGACCAGGATCAGCTCGACGTCGCGCTCGGTGCGCAGCTTGGCGAAGGCCTCGAGCAGGGTCGAGATCCCCTTCATCGGGGCGTCGGCGCTGGCCATCGCCATGATCCGGCCGGGCACCCGCGGCTCGGTCGGCGGCACGAAGCCGTCGTCGACGCCGAGCAGGATCACCTGCATCTTTGCGGGGTCGACGCCGAAGTCCTTGGTGATGTCGCGCTTGGAGGCCTCCGACGGCGTCATGATCAGGCGCGCGCGCCGGGCCACTCGGCCCTGCATCCGGAGGAAGCCGTACCAGCGCCGCAGCGTGACCTTGCGCCACGGGTTGCGGGTCTGGCTCAGGTCGATCCGCCGGTCGAACGTGATCGGGTGGTGCAGCGTGGTGATCAGCGGCAGCCCGTAGCCCTCGATGTCGAGCATGCCGGTGCCGAGCACCTGGTTGTCGTGGGCGATGTCGAACTCGCCGGCCCGCTCCTTGAGGATCCGGGACACCCGTTTGGAGAAGGTCTTGGGCTCCGGGAACCCGGCCACGCACATGGTGGCGAACTCCTCGACGTCGATCAGGTCGCGGAACTCGCCCAGCTTCGGCACCCGGAACGGGTCCGGCTCGCGGTAGAGGTCGAGGCTCGGCACCTTCGTCAGCCGGACGCCCTCGTCGAGATCGGGGTAGGGCTGACCCGAGAAAACCTCGACCTCGTGGCCCAGATTGGTGAGCTCACGGCTGAGGTGCCGGATGTAGATGCCCTGGCCGCCGCAATGTGGCTTGCTGCGATAGGACAGCATCGCGATCTTCACGGGCGACCCTTCTTGCTGCTCGTCGGCATCCGGACACTTCCCGGATTGCGCTGACACGCCGGGCCGGACGAAGTGGAACGTGTTCCTATTATGTCCCACTGATTGATAGCCTACCGACGCAGTCGAAAAACTTGGGAGTGTTTGTGAGCAGCGCCAACTCGCTTGCGGTCGAGGACCTGGGGTCCGCGGCCCAGCGCGATCGTCGCAAGAGAATCCTCGACGCGACGTACCAACTGGCGCGCGACGGAGGCTTCGACGCCGTCCAGATGAGAGCCGTTGCCGACCGGGCCGACGTCGCGCTCGGCACGCTCTACCGCTACTTCCCGTCCAAGATCCACCTGCTCGTCTCCGCCCTCGGCCGGACGTTCGAGCAGGCCGAGGCCTCGATGCGCGGCCGTCCGGTCCCGGGTGACACCCCCGCCGACCGGGTGATCAGCGTGCTCAAGAAGACGACGCGTGGCCTGCAGGGCGATCCGCATCTCACCGAGGCCCTCACCCGGGCCTTCATGTTCGCCGACGCGTCGGTGGCGGCCGAGATCCACGACGTCGGGATGCTGATGACCAGCATGCTCACCCACGCGATGGACCCCGAGCGCGGCGACGAGGTCACCGACGACGACGTGGCGATCGCCCGGGTCATCGGCGACGTCTGGCTGTCCTCCCTCGTCGCCTGGGTCACCGGCCGCAGCGACGCCGCCGACACCGCCCAGCACATGGAGACCGCGGTCCGGCTCCTGCTCCGCGACTAGGCCACCCGCGTCGAAGCTCTCGGGACCGTTTGATGCGCATCGGTGACGTACGGCGAATCCCGCTCGGCACGTTCGTCCGTCCAGCCGAGGAGACCGGGACGGGTCAGCCGCGCGTCGAAGCGGTCTACGGCTACGTCGTCGAGCACGACAGCGGGGTGCTGCTGCTCGACACCGGACTGGGTGCGGGTGACGAGGAGACCGAGGAGTGGTACCGACCACAACGGATCGAGCTGCCCGACGCACTCGGTGCCGCCGGGTTGCGGCTGTCTGACATCGGCGTCGTCGTCAACTGCCATCTCCACTTCGATCACTGTGGTGGCAACCCGCTGCTGGCGGGCACCCCGGTCGTGTGCCAGCGGAACGAGCTCGCCACGGCCCAGGGCGGCGACTACACCATGGACCACCTCATCGACTTCGCCGGCAGCACCTACGACCTGCTCGACGGAGAGGCGGAGCTGTGGCCGGGCGTTCACATCATCCCCACGCCCGGGCACGTCGATGGTCATCAGTCGGTGGTCGTGGAGTGCGACGACGGCTCGCTGGTGCTGGCCGGGCAGTCCCACGACTCCACGTCCCAGTGGAGCGCGGACGCGCTCGCCGTCCAGGCCACCGGACTCGGGCACGCCGAACCGCTGCCGGCGGCTCCCGCATGGATGGAACGCCTGCTGGCCTTCGACCCGCGCAGGGTCGTCTTCGCCCACGACGCCGCGGTCTGGGAGCCGGCTGAGTGAGCCCGGTCAGCCGCCGAAGGCGTGGGTCGAGGTCACCCCTCCATCGACCGCGATCTCGGCGCCGTTGATGTACGACGACTCGTCGGACGCCAGGAAGACGTAGAGCGGGGCGACGTCCTGGGGGTGGCCGACCCGGCGCATCGGGATCTTCGTCGCGCCGTACTCCATCGCGAGGTCGCCGCCGTGCACTCGAGTCATCGGGGTGTCGATCATGCCGGGGTGCACGGAGTTGACCCGGATCTGCTTGCGTCCCAGCTCGTGGGCGGCGCACTTGGTCATCCCGCGGATCGCCCACTTGGTGGCGGCGTATGCCGTGCAGTTGGCCATCCCGGCCAGCCCCTCCACGGACGAGGCGTTGATGATCGAGCCCCCGCCGTTCGCCTTCATCGTCGGGGTCACCGCCTGCATGCCCAGGAAGCAGCCGAGCTGGTTGACCCGGAAGAGCAGCTCGACCTCCTCGAGCGGGGTGCTGCCGATCTCACCGAAGCGCAGGATGCCGGCGTTGTTTGCCAGCACGCTGACCGGACCCCAGCGCTGGTGGGTGTCCTCGACCAGCGCGGCCCACGACGCCTCGTCGCTCACGTCGTGGTGCACGAAGTGCGCACTCGCGCCGAGCTCGTCGGCGAGCGCCTGCCCCGGCTCCTTGGCCACGTCGGCGATCGCGACCTTCGCGCCCTCGGCGACGAACGCCCGGACGATGCCGGCGCCCTGTCCCTGGGCCCCGCCGGTGACGATCGCGATCTTCTTGTCGAGTCTGCCCATGAGAGTTCCTTCTAGAGAGTGAGCTGCATGATCGAGTCGGCCGCGAAGCCGTGGCCCGGATCGCGGCCCTCGAAGTAGCCGCCGAGCTGCTTGTCGAGGTCGTCGAGCGTCCAGGTGGTGCCGGACTTGTCGAACCGCTGCTCCACTACCGGCGCCGCCACCAGGGCGACCATGCCGCCGTAGACGACGAAGACCTGCCCGGTGATCGAGTCCGCCGCCGGGGACGCGAGGTAGGCCACCAGCGGTGCCACATGGTCAGGTGAGTACGGGTCGATTTCGAGGCCCGACTCGTCGTCCCCGAAGACCTGCGCGGTCATCGCGGTGCGGGCCCGGGGACAGATCGCGTTGGCGCGTACGCCGACCCGCTCGAGTCCGCGGGCGGTCGACAGCGTGAGCGCGGTGATCCCGGCCTTCGCCGCGGCGTAGTTGGCCTGGCCCGGGGAGCCACCGAGGAACGCTTCGGACGCAGTGTTGACGACCCGGCCGTAGACCGGCGCCCCGGTGTCCTTCGACAGGCCGCGCCAGTACGACGCGGCGTTGCGCGAGAGCAGGAAGTGGCCGCGCAGGTGCACCCGGATCACGTCGTCCCACTCCTCGTCGGAGAGGTTGAACAGCATCCGGTCGCGGGTCATCCCCGCGTTGTTGACCACGATGTCCAGCGAGCCGAGGCCGTCGACCGCGGCAGCGACCATGGCGTCGGCGGTGGCCCGCTCCCCCACGTCGCCCTCCACGACCGCTACCCGGCCGCCGCGGGCGCGGATCTCGTCGGCCGCCTCGCCGGCAGCACCCGGGAGGTCGTTCAGCACGACGGCGGCTCCCGCATCGGACAGGGCGAGGGCCTCGGCCCGGCCGAGGCCGGCACCGGCCCCGGTGACGATCGCGACCCGGCCGTCGAGGGACAGATCGGTCACGAATCACCCTCGATGGAGATGGCGGCCCGTGGACACGATGCCACCGCCCGGCGTACGTCCTCGAGGTTCTCCGGCGTCGTCTCCTCTGTCTTCAGCTGGAGATAGTCGTCGTCGTCCAGCTCGAACACGTCGGGCGCGATCGCCTCGCACAGTGCGTTGGACTCACACAGGTCGAAGTCGACCTTGATCTTCATGTCTCACACCATCTTTCTGTGGTCCCACGTGGCCACCTTGTCCGGATGCACGATCACGCCCACCCGCTTGCGCGCCTGCTTCTCCACGGTCTCTCGACCGAAGTCCCCCAATGCCTCGAACGACTCCGCCGCCACCATCCGGGTCGCGACCTCGGCGCCGATCGAGTAGATCGCATCGAAGTCCCGGACGATCTCGGCGCGGCCGGTGATCGACACGCCCCGCAGCTCGAAGTAGTCGACGCCGTCCTCGACCAGGGCGCTGACACGAGGGTCGCGCTCGAGGTTCCTGATCTTCTGACTGCGGCCGTAGGTCCAGAACGCGATGCGGCCGTCGCGGACGACGTAGAACAGCGTGCTCAGGTGCGGCGCGCCGTCCGGTCCCACGCTGGCGACCTGCACCTTGAGGTTGTCGGCCAGCAGGCCGTCGACCTCCTGGTCGGTCAGCTTGACCGCGTCGCGCCCCTTGCTCATCACGCATCCGACGAGTGGCCGGGGAACACCTTCGCGGAGGGGTCGATCGCAACCGTGGCGTTGTTGACCGCGGTCGCGGCCTCGCCGAAGCCGACGGCGATCAGCCGCACCTTGCCGGGGTACTCCGTGATGTCGCCCGCGGCGAAGACGCGGGGCAGGCTGGCCTGCATCGACGGACCCACCACGACGTGGCGCTTTGCGACCTCGATGCCCCACTCCTGCAACGGTCCGAGGTCGGCGATGAAGCCGAGCGCCGCCACCACCGCCTGCGCGGGGCGGGTGCTCTTCTCGTCGCCGATGGTGATCTCGACGGACTCGAGGAGGTCGTCGCCGTTGAGCGCGGTCACCTGCGCCTTGGTGATGATCTCCACCGAGGAGTCCCGCACCTGCTGGACGGTGCGTTCGTGGGCGCGGAACGCATCGCGGCGGTGCACCAGGGCCACGCTCTTCGCGATCGGCTCGAGGTGCATCGCCCAGTCGAACGCACTGTCGCCGCCACCCACGATCACGACGTCCTTGCCGGCGTACGGCGCGAAGCTGGGCACGAAGAACTCCATGCCGCGTCCCAGCCAACCCTCACCGGCCGGCAGCGGCCGGGGGCTGAACTTGCCGATGCCGGCCGTGATCAACACCGCGCCGGCGCGCACCGTGGAGCCGTCGTCGAGCCCAACGGTGACGCCGTCGTCGTCGCACTCGAGTGTCGACGCGGTCCGGTCGAGCACGTACGTCGGGTCGCCGGTGGCCGCCTGCTCCACCAGCCCGTCGACCAGATCGCGCCCCTTCACGGACGGGAATCCGGCGACGTCGAAGATCTGCTTCTCGGGGTACATCGCGGTGATCTGGCCGCCGAGCTCGGGCAGAGAGTCGACGACCACCACCCGGTGCCCGCGGAAGCCGGCGTAGTAGGCGGCGAAGAGACCGGTGGGGCCGGCGCCGATGATCAGGAGGTCGCACTCGTGCGAGATAGGGGTCACGCTGGCGATCCTTCCCAACTCGAGGTCGACGCTCAACCCAATCGCCGCGGTGGCAGGTCCGCGAAAACTGGAACGTGTTCTAGTCTAGCTCGACTCCACTGCGCTCACCAGCCACGCCCGTCACTTGGTCTCGAGGCTGTCGACGAGCCATCCGTCATTGGTGTTCACCATCGTGAGCAGCGCGCGATAGGGGGTGTACGTCGTCCCGGGGTCCTCGCCCTTCTCGTGGATGACGTAGTGGTTGAGGAAGACCAGCGCCTGGAGCTCGGTGTCGTTGGCGCGCACCACGCCCTGGCCGACCACCCGGACCTCCACCGTGGTCTGCTGCGCGACGAACTGCTCGCGCACATCGTCGGTCGTGGCGCGGTACTCCTCCGCGAAATCGTCGGTCATCAGCGCCGTCGCCGCGTCGACCTCTTTGTCGTAGTTCTGGAAGGTCCGGGAGACGATCTTCTCGGCAGCCCTGGCGGCCGCCTCCGCGCCCTCCTGCCACGACAGCTCGGTCGGCAGGACCGGGCGGTCTTCGGGGACGACGATCTCGCCCTCGGCCGCCTTGGCCGGCTCGGGCTCGTCGCGGGAGGAGTGCCGCAGCCACCAGAGGCTCTGCAGCACCAGCACCACGGCGAGCACCGCGACCAGGATCAGCAGGAACCGGGTGACCTTCGGGCTGCGGAGGGCCGAGCCTCCTTCACCCGCGGGCTCGGACTCCTCGTCCGGCCAGGGCTCCTCCTCGAGGACGGTGTCGTCAGCCTCGGCTGCGGGCGGCTCCTCGTCGGCCGGCTCCTCGACGTCCGGGTCGACCGTGGGCTCGTCGACCGCGGGGTCGGCCGGGGTGCGACCACCCGCGATCTTGCGGGGGCGCGGCGTTGCCGCCCGGGAGCTGGAGCGGCGTGGCGTGGGGCGTGACATCACCGTCTCCTCAGGCCACGAACTGCAGGTCGCGGGTGAGCCACTGGCCGTCCTGGAGAGCCAGGTCCAGCTGCAGCCGGTAGTTGCGGGGCACCGGCTTGAACTTCGTGGTCCGGTTGGCCACGGTGCCAGCGCTGGCGACGATCACGGTCGCGGAGTCCTCGTCGACGGCGACGGCGCCGGACCACAGCACCTCGCCGGTCTGGACCGACTTCGCCCGCTGGGCCACCTTCGTGATGCCTTCGGTGGACTGGTCGAACTGGTCGCGGAAGGCGCCGGTGGCGAGGGCGCGCACGGCCTCGGCGTAGGCCTCCACGTCGTCGTAGCGCACGTTCAGGAACACGTTGGCCATCTTGGAGGCGGCATCGATCGCGGCCGCGGTCCGCTCCTGCTCCTCGGTGCTGGCGAGCGGCAGCGCCTCGATCCGCGCGTCGCCGATCTTCTCTCCCGCCTGGGAGGCGGTCTCCGCCTCGGGATCGCGTGCGACGTCTCCGACGTGGTCCCAGAACCCGTCCGAGTCGTCGACCTCGCCCCAGATCCGCGACCCGAGCAGACCGATCGCGGCCACGCAGAGCAGGGCGACGGCGTACAGCACGATGTTGAGCCGGGCGCGGGTGCGTTCGCTGGCAGATGAGCCGGGGGTCACCGGCGCGCCACCGGACCGACCAGCATCCACTTCCACGCATCGCCTCCAAGGACAGACAGGTTGTCCGGCTGGTTGAACTCCACCGGGTTGCCGTTGGCATCGACCATGCCAGGCACCCGTCCGGTGGCCGGATCGTAGCTGCCACTGTAGACGCGCGGTGGCGACGCGTTCGCGCCGTTCGCACCGGGGGCGTTCCTGGGGCCGCGCATCTCGAACGGCGCGCCGGACTTGCACTCAGCGGGGTAGACCGGCGCATCGGTCGTGTCGTACGGCGAGCGCCACTCAGCAGGCGGCCGGTAGCCGTTGGTGCATGGCGGCACGCTGTAGTCGAACTGCAGGTTGATGTGACCCCAGCCGTCGGAGGTGCTGCCGGTGGGACCGCCGGCGATCATCGCCGGATAGGTGACCAGGAGCTGCTCCACACCCGGCAGATAGCTCGAGATCACCTGGTCGACGGAGACCAGGTCGCTGAGCAGGATCGGCAGCGTCGGCTCGAGGTCCTTCAGCAGCGCGTCCACCTCCCGGGCCGTCCCCGGCGTCCCCTCGAGCACCTGGCGCAGATCGCCGTCGCTGTCGCGCAGCGCCCGGGTGAGCGTGCTGAGGTCGTTGGCGAAGCTCTGGATGTTCTCCTTCTGGCCGCGCTGGGTGCGGAGCACGGTCAGTCCGCTGCGCAGCAGCTTGACCGTCTCGTCGGTGTGAGCGGAGGCCTCGCGCACGAACGTCGACCCGCTGTCCAGCAGCACTTGCAGCTCGCGGCCGGTGTCGCCGAACATCTGGCCGAGCTCCTTGACGACCACCTGCAGGCTCTCCCGGTCGACCGAGCCGACGAAGTCGTTCATGTCGACCAGCAGGTCGCCCTCGTCGACCGGCAGCGCCGTTGCGTCGCCCTCGAACTTCGTGCCGTCCTTCGCGTACGGCGGCTCCTCGTCGCTGGGCTGGAAGTCGAGGTACTGCTCGCCGACGGCCGACAGGTTGTGCACGTACATCGAGGAGTCGGTGGGGAGCTCGACGTCGTGGTTCAGGGTCAGCGCGAGCTCGACCCCGTCCTCGGTCGGCGCCATCGCCGAGACCTTGCCGATCTTCACACCGCGGTAGGTGACCTCGCTGCCCTCGAACAGGCCACCCGACCCGGGCAGGGTCACGGTCACGTTGAGATCGCGCCCCGTGACGCGGTCGACGAGCCCGAGGTAGGTGGCGGTGACGTAGGTGATCCCGATGGCGCTGAGCGCCACGAACGCGATGAGCCGGAACCGCAAGCCCTTGTTCATGCGACGTCACCCCCCAGCAGCGGCTCCATGCCGGTCGGCCCACGCGGGTAGGCCGCCGGGTCGCCGCTCAGGCCCTGGGCGAGGCCGCCCAGGCCGCCGGTCAGGTCACCCAGCAGCCCGCCGAGGTCGAGGTTGGGCACCGAGTTGAGGATCTTGCACACCACGTTGTTCTTGTTCGCCGGCTGCTTGCACTGCCGCTTGAGGTCCTTCAGCAGGTTGACCGAGTTGAGCACCTTCACGCAGGCCGCGCTGGTCAGGCTGCCGCTCCGCAAGCAGCGGCCCACCTGGTCGAGGACCTCGCCGGGGTCGGGTAGCTGGATGTCCGGCAGCCCGGTCGACGCGTAGAGGTTGCGGAAGTCGATCTCCACCCGCGCGATGGTGTCGGCGTAGTCGCCCTGGACGATTGAGTTGGCGGCCTTCGGGAACGGGAAGCTCGCGAGCAGGTTGATGCCTGGCGCGAGCTTGCGGCCGGCTCCGCGCAGCCCGCTGAGGATCGGCTCCAGGTCGTCCAGCATGGAGAGCACGTCCTCCTTGCTGGCGTTGATCACCCGGGTGCCGACCTCGCCCAACCGGTCGAGCGCGGACAGCATGCTGATCAGCTCGTCGTGCTGGTCGGCCAGCACCTCGACCGCCGGACCGACGGCGTCCAGGGCCTCGCCGATCGTGTCCTTCTCCTCGTTGAGCGTGCCGGCCAGGTTGTTGAGCGACTCCAGCGCGTGGATGATGTCGGTCTTCTGCTGGTCCAGGGTGCCCACGACCCCCTCGAGGGAGCCGAGCATCGACCGCAGCCGGTCCTCGCGGCCAGACATCACCAGGTTCGCCTCGCGGGTGATCGTGCCGAGCTGGGCCACACCGCCACCGCTCAGCAGGAACGACAGCGCGCCCAGCACCTCTTCGACCTCGGGGTTGCGTCCGGTCGCGGAGATGTCGATCGTGTCGCCGTCCGCGAGGCGTCCGTCGGACTCCTCGTCGGGCGGCGCCTCCAGGGCGACGTACTTCTCCCCCAGCAGCGAGACCTGGCGGATCTCGGCAACCGCGTTGTCCGGGAGCACGACGTTGTTCTTGACCCGCAGCGTGACTCGGGCGTGCCAGCCGACCCGCTCGACCTCGGTGACCTCGCCGACGACGACGTCGTCGACCATCACCGGGGACCGTGGCACCACGTTGAGCACGTCGGAGAAGTCGGCGGACACCTCGAAGGAGTCGTCCGCGTCGACCGGCGAGCCGGGCAGCGGCAGGTCGTAGGCCCCGTCGAAGTCGCAGCCGCTCAACAGCACCGCGCCGGCCGCCGCGCCGGCCAGCCACCGGGTCCAGCGCCTCATGACACACCTCCGAGGAGCTCGGTCATCGAGGGGTCGGCGTCCGAGCTGTAGGAGACGTCCCGGGGTGCCGGATTGCGCATCCCCTTCTTGGTGTCGGAGGGGACGTAGCTCTTGTACTCCGGAGGGATGAACGGCAGCTTGCCCGTCAGTGGCCGGATCAGCTGGGCCATCAGGTCGCAGGCGGTGTCCTTGAGCGGTCGCGGCATTCCGGGCGCCTGCTGGATGATCCCGCAGATCAGCGCGTCAGCGGTCCAGATGTTGCCACCGACGCCGATCCGGGAGTTCTGGCTGCCGCTGTTGTGGTCGAAGCTCATCTGCAGGTTGGCCATGGCCAGCGGAGCGACCCGGAGAGCCGTGTCGAGGTTCTCCTTCTCCTCGTCGATCGCGGAGATCACGGTCGTCAGGCTCCGCACGTTGTTCGCGAGCGCGTCGCGGTTGTCGCGGACGAACCCCTCCACCTTGCCGACCGCACCGGCCACCGCCGCCACCGCCTGCTGGAGCTCGTCACTCTCCGCCGCGAGCGTGTTCGAGACACCGGCGAGATCCTGCATGAAGGCCCGGACCAGCTTGTCGTTCTCGGCGAGCGTGGTGGTGAACTCGGCCAGGTGGGTGACTGTGTCGAAGAGCGGGCCGGCGCCGTCACCGAAGGTCTTCACCGCGGCGGAGAGCTCGCGCAGCATCGCGTTGCCCTTGGCGCCCTGGCCCTGGAAGGCGTTCTCTCCGGCCTTCAGCAGGTTGTCGAGGGTCCCGTCGGCGTTGACGCCGTTGGGTCCGAGCGCCTGGGTCAGCGTCTGCAGGCTCGCGTAGATCCGGTCCAGCTCGACCGGGACGCCGGTGTCGGGCAGCGCGATCTCCGCACCGTCGGCCATCGCCGGGCCACCCTCGTAGACCGGGGTCAGCTGGACGAACCTGTCCGCCACCAGCGTCGGGGTGACGATCACGGCCTTCGCGTCGGCGGGAACGTCGTACTTCGCGTCGTACTCCATCTCGACGCGTACGGAGTTGCCCTCGGGGATGACCGCGGTCACCTCGCCGACCGGAACACCCAGGATCCGCACCTCGGAGCCCTCGTAGATGCTGACGGCGCGCGGGAAGTGGGCGGTGACCTGCTTGGTCTCCGTCGGCGTGATCGCGACGGTGAGGATCGCCGTCAGCCCGAGCAGTACGACGACGAGCAGCACCGACCGCCGCTCGAGACCCTTCAGGAAGTTGATCATCGCCATCACTCCGTCTCCGGGAAGCCGGGGACGAACTCGGGCACACCGGGTCGGAGCTCGACCGGGAGGGTCGTGAGGTTGATCGCCATCGCGTCGAACCAGGGGCCGGTGCCGATGATGTTGCTGAGGATCTCCACGTAGGGACCGAGCTGGTGCAGCGTGGCCTTCAGCTGGTCGCGCTTGTCGACCAACAGGTCGAGCAGCTGGTCGACCTCCTGCATGGCCGGGCCGATCTGGTCCTCGTTGTCCTTGGCGACACCCTCGAGCTCGACCGCGAGCGATCGGGCGTTGACCAGGAGGTCGTGGACGGCTTGCTTGCGCCTCTGCAGCTCCTTGAAGACCAGGTCGCTGTTGCCCATCAGGTCGACGATGTCCTCGCTGCGTGCATCGAGGACCTCGGTCACCTCCGAGGAGCTCTCGAAGAGGGTCTGGAGCTGCTCGTCGCGGGCGGACACCGACTGCGAGAGCCGGGCGATGCCGTCGAAGGCCGCCCCGATCTCGGGAGCGGCGTCGTCGAGCGTGCCGGCCACCACATTGAGCGCCTCGGACAGCTGGTCGGTGTCGATGCTCTCGGTGGTGGTGGTCAGGTCGCCCAGCACCTCGACGATGTCGTACGCCGACTCGGTGCGCTCGACCGGGATCCGGTCGCCGGCCTCGAGCTGTCCGTCGCCCGAGGGAGTCAGCTTGAGGTACTTCTCACCGAGCAGGTTGTAGACCTCGATCGAGGCCTGGCTCTCCGGCCCGAAGTCGACCTCACCGTCGACCTCGAACTTCACCAACACCTTGGAGTCATCCAGGGTCACCTCGGTGACCCGGCCGACCCGGATCCCGCCGACCTGGACGATGTTGCCCTTGTGGATGCCGCTGGCGTCGCTGAACTCGGCGTAGTAGGTGGTCCCCCGGAAGCCCGGGAACTTCGACAGGTTGAACGTCGCGGCCGAGACCAGCGCCATCACCACGAGGGTGATCGCGCCGAGCCGGATGATCCGGGCGTCCGTGGAGCGGGCCATCAGCGCTGGCACCTCTCGGCGTTGGACTTGATGTCGATCTTCTCGATGTAGTTCTGGATCGTCTTGATGATCGGAAGCTTCCCGATCAGCGGCAGCCGGATCCGCGCCGAGATCCCGCAGATGTAGTACTGGTACCAGGAGCCGTAGGTCCCGGTGCGGGTCTGGTCCTCCATCACCTCGGGCATCCGGTTGAGCAGGTCGACGAGGTCGGCGCGCTGGTCCGGCTCGTTCATCAGCTTCGCCAGGTCATGCAGCGCGGCGACGTCCTTCTTCAGCAGCGGACGACCGCGCTTCAGCAGGTCGGCGACGGTGACGGTCAGCGCGGAGATGTTGCCCAACGACGAGCCGATCGTCTCGCGGTCGGCGGCGAGGTCCTGCATCCAGTTCTTCAGCTCCACCACGAGCGAGCTGAGCTGCTCGTGGCGCTGGTTGACGGTGTCCAGCGTCTCGCTGAGGTTCGTCACCACGTCGCCGATCAGCTGGTCGCGGTCGGCAAGCGTGGAGGTCAGCGAAGCGGTGTGCTCGAGCAGCCCGTGGACGGTGCCGCCCTCGCCCTGCAGCACCTGGACCAGGTTCATGCTGAGCTCGTTGACCTGGTCGGGCGCCAGCGCCTGGAACAGCGGCTTGAAGCCGTTGAACAGGACGGTCAGGTCGAGCGAGGGGCTGGTGTTGCTCACCGGGAGGGTGTCGTCCTCGGCGAGCGACTCGGCCCCGTCGGCCCCGCTCCCCTCCTCCAGCGCCAGGTAGCGGTCGCCGATCAGGTTGAGGAACCGGATCTCGGCCGTCGACGCCGAGGTCAGCTTGATGTCCGACTCGACCTGGAAGGTCACCTTGGCCATCGTCCGGTCGTGGTGCTCCACCCCGGTCACCTCGCCGACGCTGACGCCGGCGACCCGCACGTCGTCGCCCTCCTGCAGATCGCTGGCGTTGGCGAAGATCGCGGAGTACTCGCGCGAGTCACCGAGCCCGATGTTGCCCATGATCACCGCGAGCAGCCCGGTGACGAGCACGGAGACCACCGTGAAGATGCCCAGCTTGATGCCGGCGTTGATGGTGACCCTGTTGCGCCGCCGGAGCAGGGCCTTGTCCACGCTGCGCTCGCTCATCCCTTCGCCTCGCCTTCGCGGACGACCGGGCCGTAGAGCAGCGACCCGAGCGAGCCGTACGTCGAGGGGTCACGGCCGGACTGCGACGCCAGGAGCGCGTTGACGACCTGCTTCTCCCCGTCGGTGCCGGCGTAGCCGCTCGTGAGGTTCAGCCAGTCGGGGGGCAGTGCTCCGAAGTTCGGGATCGGGCTGCGCGGCGGGTTCTCGTCGAGCGGACTGCCCTGGTCGAGGGGGCGCGGCGTACCGGGGACCTCGAAGTTGGGCAGCCCCGCGCACCACGGCCCGTGGCCGACCTCGCCGTACCGCGGGGTGTCCCGCTCGTCGAAGGCGCGCCACTGGGGGTTGAAGAACTCGATGTACTGCTTGACCCAGTCGCCCTCGAAGGTCTTGGAGAGGATCGGGGCGTAGTTGGCGGCACCCTTGAGCAGACACGGGAACTCGGGTGAGTACTCCGCGAGCAGCGCCAGCACCGGCTCGGTGACCTGGCCCACCCGGACCAGGTTCCGCTCGTTGTCCCGGAGGATCCGGGTCGAGGTCTGGGCGAGGCCGCCGAGGTCGGAGAAGAAGACGTCGAGCTCCTCTTGCTTCTCCACGACCGTCTTGCTGGTCACGGTGACGTTGGCGAGCGTGTCGAGGAGGTCAGGTGCGGCGACGTCGTAGGCGTCGGCGACCTCGGCCAGCTCCACCAGGTCCTGGCGCAGGGTCGGCAGGTGGTCGTCGATCGCGTCGAGGTACTGGCCGAGCTCGTCCATGGTGGCGCCGAGCTGCTCGCCGCGGCCCTCGAGGGCGGTGGCCAGGGCGTTCAGCGTGGCGTTGAGGTCGGCGGGCCGGACCGCGCGCAGCAGCGGGAACAGGTCGGCGAGCACCTGGCTCAGCTCGACGTTCGTCTCCACCCGATCGGCCGGGATGACGGTCCCGTCGGTGAGCGGATCCCCGGACGGAGTGTCGGGGGACACGAACGACACGAACTTCTGGCCGAACAGCGTCGTGGGCAGGATCTCGACCGATACGTTCGACGGGATCTTCTCGGCGGCCGAGGGCTGGAGCGCGATGTGGATCTCCGCCTGCTCGCCGTCCTGGGTGACCTCGCGGACCTGACCGACGAGAGCACCGTTGACCCGCACGTCGCCGAACTTGGCCAGCTGGAGCCCCGCGCGGTCGGCCTTGACGGTCACCATGGTGACCCGCTCGAACTCCTTGTTGTAGATCGCGATCGACAGCCAGATCAGCATGGCGATCGCCAGGATGAACGCGATCCCCGCGACCAGCAGACGGTTGTGCTCACGCGCGTTGTCGTGGTGGATGTTCACCAGCATCGGGAACCCACCTCCAGCGCACGGCTCGCCAGCCGGACGATCCCGGTCATCCGGTGATCCTCACGGTCGTGGTCGAGCCCCAGATCGCGAAGCTGAGGAAGAAGTCGGCGACCACCACGGTCACGATGCTGGTCCGGATGGCGCGGCCGACGGCCCGTCCCACACCGGCGGGACCGCCGCTCGCGGTGTAGCCGTAGTAGCAGTGGATCAGGATGATCGCCACGGCCAGGAACAGCAGCTTGAAGAACGACCACAGCATGTCGATCGGTGGGAGGAACTGCAGGAAGTAGTGGTCGTAGGTGCCTGGTGACTGCCCGTAGATGTAAGTGACGATCAAGCGGGGCGAGAGGTAGGACGCGGAGAGGGCCACGATGTAGAGCGGGATCACCGCGATGAACGCGGCGATCATCCGGGTGGTGACCAGGAACGGGAGCGACGGGATCCCCATCACCTCGAGCGCGTCGATCTCCTCGGAGATGCGCATCGCGCCGAGCCTCGCGGTGTAGCCGCAGCCCACGGTCGCCGCTAGGGCGATCGCCGAGACCAGGGGCGCTACCTCGCGGGTGTTGAAGTACGCCGAGATGAACGCGCTGAACTTTGCGACGCCGATCTGGCTCAGCGACGCGTACCCCTGGATGCCGACCTCGGTGCCGGCGAAGAACGCCATGAACGCGATCACGCCCACCGAGCCCGCGATCAGGCTGAGCCCGCCGACTCCGAACGTGATCTCGGCGAGGGTCTTGGTGATCTCCTTCGGGTAGCGCTTGATCGTCTGCGGGATCGCCCACAGCGCCTTGACGCAGAACAGCAGCTGGTCGCCGTACCGCTCGATGGAGCGGCGCGGTGACTGCGCGGCGTTGCTCGCGAGCTCTGTCAGGCCAGCCATCAGAGCCCCACCGGAGGAACGACCTGGAAGTAGAGGGCCGTGATCACTGCGTTCAGGAAGAACAGCAGCATGAACGCGATGATCACCGCTTCGTTCACCGCACGACCGACCCCGCTCGGTCCGCCGCCGGCGTTGAGTCCCTTGTAGGAGCCGACGATCGCGGCCAGCCAGCCGAACAGGATGGCCTTGATCATCGAGATGTAGAGGTCGGGCAGCGAGGCGAGCGCCGTGAAGTTGGCGAGGAACGCTCCCGCGGAGCCGCCCTGGACGATCACCGTGAAGAAGTAGCCGCCGGCGATGCCCGCCGCGATCACGATGCCGTTGATCATCGCGGCCACGAACATGGTGGCGACCACGCGGGGGGCGACCAGCCGCTCGAGCGGGTCGACGCCGAGGACCTCCATGGCGTCGATCTCCTCGCGGATCTTGCGGGAGCCGAGGTCGGAGCAGATCGCCGACCCGGCGGCGCCGGCGATGATCATCGCGGCGGCGATCGGGGCCGCCTCGCGGACGGTGGCCAGCACCGCGGTGGCGCCCGCGAACGACTGGGCGCCGAGCTGTCCGGTCAGGTTGCCGACCTGGAGAGAGATGACGGCCCCGAACGGGATCGAGACCATGATCGTCGGCATCAGCGTGACGCTGGTGATGAACCAGGCCTGCTCGATGAACTCGCGGAACTGGAACGGGCGGGTGAAGATCCGCTTGGTGACCTCGACGACCATCGCCGTGATTTCGCCGGGACCTCGAAGGACCGACACGGCGCTGAACCCCATCGGTCACCTCCCAACCCAGTGCGACGGTCGCCACACAATAGAACGTGTTCTCGTTTTCGTCTACGAGACGTGTCTTAGGGCGTGTCCCGTCCCGAACCGGTGCTTCCCTCCACACAGGACAACGCGCGGGAGCGCCTGGGGTGACGCTCGCGGCGCGGACTCTAGGATCAGCGGGTGGGCCGCCTCCGTACCGCGCGTGAGCATCCGTCGGCGGTGCTCCTGTTCGCGCAGCTGGTCGTCGTCCTCGCCTACCCGTTCCTCGACGGCAACGTGGCCGGCCGAGCAGTGGTCGGCGTCGTCCAGATGGCGGTGGTGCTGATCGCGGTCTGGGCGGTACGCCGTACCCCGGCCTTGAGCTGGGTCGCGATCACCTTGGGCGGCCCGGCGATGGTCTTCACGATCCTGGAGGCCATCGATCCCGACCTCGACTGGGTGATCCTCCTGTCGGCCACGTTCCACGTGCCGTTCTACTTCTTCGTGTCCTACGCGATGGTTCGCTACCTCTTCCACGATGACGTGGTGACCCGCGACGAGCTCTACGCGACCGGCGCGGCTTTCACGGTCGTCGCGTGGGCCTTCGCCTACGTCTTCAACGCCGCCCAGGTGCTCTGGTCGGGCTCGTTCGCAGGCGCCCAGGGCAGCGACCAGTCCTGGTTCGAGCTCCTCTTCCTCTCCTTCACCACGCTGACCAGCCTCGGCCTGTCGGACATCGTCCCTGTCCAGGACCACGCCCGGTCGCTGGTGATGGTGGAGATGGTCGTCGGCGTCTTCTACGTCGCGCTCGTCGTCGCTCGTCTGGTCGGGCTCGGCGCGCGTCGCAGGATGCAAGGCCCTTCGTAGCTCAGGCGTCCCAGCCCTGGGGCCGGTGCTTCCTCGGCAGCTTGGCGACTACCAGCCGGTAGGACTCGTCCACCGCCTCCAGCAGGTCCTCGTCGGGGATGGCGCCTCCGAAGGCCAGGTCGTTCCACCCCGAGCGGCCGATGTAGGCCATCACGCTCGCGTCATCGGGGAAGCGCTGGAGCCACTCGTCCGCCGCGTCCCGGCTGGGACCGCCCTTGATGCCGATGCCCGACGCTCCGAGGAACGCGAAGATCTTGCCGGTCTCCCCCGGGCCGACCTTGACCACCGGGTGCTCGTGGTCCCACGGGTTGTCCGGCCAGGCTCCTGGTTTGGCCAGGCAGTGTGCCTGCATCGTCGCGACGTCCACGACCCTCTTCTAGTCGTCGTCGTCCTCGTTGTCGAGGAGACCCTCCCGCTTCGCCTTCGCCACGATCGCCCGCACGTTCGTCAACCGGCCGCAGTTGTCGTCCATCTGGGCGTTCCGCTCCTTGGCGAAGAGCTCGCCGAGGTCGGCGCGGACCTGCTCGCCGACCTCCTCCCGCGCCGGGTTGAGGATCGTGAGCTCCTCCTCGGTGAGGTGGTGGTTGACCGCCTTGGCCAGCTCCTCCACGGCGTCGTCGAACGCCTGGGTGTCGGTGCCCTTCAGCTCGAGGACCGCGAGCAGCGCCTCGTGCCCCTCCGCGTGCTCCTCCTCGCCGTGCTCGGCCTCGTGCTCGTCGATGGCGTGCTTGCGGCGCAGCTTCGGGTAGACGTGCTTCTCCTCGGCCTCGGCATGCGCGACGTGCAGCGTCGAGAACGCCTGACGTACGGCGTCCCGGTCGGCGGAGCTGTCGCGCAGGTCGCGCAGCAGCGTCTCGAAGAGCCGGTGGTCCTGCAGGATCAGCTCGACCACGTCGCCGGAGACCGGCCTGCCGAGATCGATAGGAGTGCTCATGCCGGTCCGGTAGCCCACAACGGCGGCGGCATGCGCTCGACGATCACGCGCCCGATGACGGCCGCGCGGATGGTGTCCCTCAGCCGAGGCAGAACTCGTTGCCCTCGGGGTCCTGCATCACGATGATGCCGTCGTCCATCTCCGTGGCCTCCAGGCGCTCGACCCGGGTCGCGCCGAGGGCGACGAGCCGGGTGCAATCGTCCTCCAGGGCGGCCATCCGGTCGTCGGGGTCCAGGCCGGGGGCTGCTCGGAGGTCGATGTGGACGCGGTTCTTGGCGGTCTTGCCCTCCGGCACCTTCTGGAAGAACAGCCGCGGGCCGGTGCCCTCGGGGTCGTGGCAGGCGGCGCGGAACCCGGCCGGTGGCGAGGCGATCTCGTAGCCGAGCGCTGCGCACCAGAAAGAAGCCTGCGCCCCGGGGTCAGCGCAGTCGAAGGTGACCTGGATCGTTCGACTCATCGCGCACCGGCCTCCATCATCTGCCGCAGCTCCTTCTTCAGCTCGCTGATCTCGTCGCGCAGGCGCGCGGCGAGCTCGAACTGCAGCTCGGCGGCGGCACTCTTCATCTGGTCGGTCAGCTGCTGGATCAGCTCGGCGAGCTCCGCGCTGGGCAGTCCGGCCAGGTCGGCGGCGTGGACGCCCACGCTGTCCTGCTTGATCTTGGACAGCCCGGGCACCGGGGCCTTCTTGGACTTCGGGTCGAGGTGCTGCCAGGTCTCCAGCAGCTCCTGGGTGTTCTCGTCCTCGCGGGCGAGCATCTCGGTGATGTCGGCGATCTTCTTCCGCAGCGGGGTCGGGTCGATGCCGTTGGCGGTGTTGTAGGCCACCTGCTTGGCCCGGCGCCGGTTGGTCTCGTCGATGGCGGACTCCATCGAGGGTGTGATCCGGTCGGCGTACATGTGCACCTGGCCGGAGACGTTGCGGGCCGCGCGGCCGATCGTCTGGATCAGCGACTTGTCGGAGCGGAGGAAGCCTTCCTTGTCGGCGTCCAGGATCGACACCAGCGAGACCTCGGGAAGGTCAAGGCCCTCGCGCAGCAGGTTGATGCCGACCAGGACGTCGTAGTCGCCCAGGCGGAGGTCGCGGAGCAGCTCGATCCGCTTCAGGGTGTCGACCTCGGAGTGCAGGTAGCGGGTGCGGACCCCGGCATCGAGGAGGTAGTCGGTGAGGTCCTCGGACATCTTCTTGGTGAGCGTGGTGACCAGCACCCGCTCGTTCTTGTCCGTGCGGGTGCGGATCTCGTGGATCAGGTCGTCGATCTGGCCCTTCGTCGGCTTCACCACGACCTCGGGGTCGATCAGGCCGGTCGGTCTGATGATCTGCTCGACGGTGTCGTCGCCGACCTTGTCGAGCTCGTAGTTGCCTGGTGTCGCCGACAGGTAGATCGTCTGGCCGATCCGGTCGAGGAACTCCTCCCACCGCAGCGGTCGGTTGTCCATCGCGCTGGGCAGCCGGAACCCGTGGTCGACGAGGTTGCGCTTGCGGGACATGTCGCCTTCGTACATCCCGCCGATCTGCGGCACCGTGACGTGGGACTCGTCGACGACCAGCAGGAAGTCCTCGGGGAAGTAGTCGAGCAGGCAGTTGGGCGCCGAGCCTCGACTGCGCCCGTCGATGTGCATCGAGTAGTTCTCGATGCCGGCGCAGGAGCCGACCTGGCGCATCATCTCGACGTCGTAGGTCGTGCGCATCCGCAGCCGCTGGGCCTCGAGGAGCTTGCCCTGCCGCTCGAAGGTCGACAGCTGCTCATCGAGCTCGGTCTCGATCCCGTTGATCGCCCGCTCCATGCGGTCGTGACCGGCGACGTAGTGGCTCGCCGGGAAGATGTAGAGCTCCTGGTCCTCGGTGAGCACCTCGCCGGTGACGGGGTGGAGGGTCATCAGCCGCTCGATCTCGTCGCCGAAGAACTCGATCCGGACCGCGAGCTCCTCGTAGACCGGGAACACCTCCAGGGTGTCGCCGCGGACCCGGAAGGTGCCTCGCGTGAAGGTCATGTCGTTGCGGGTGTATTGGATCTCCACGAGCCGGCGCAGGATCGAGTCGCGGTCGTGCTCCTGACCCACCTTGAGCCGAAGCATCCGGTCGACGTACTCCTGCGGCGTGCCCAGGCCGTAGATGCACGACACGCTGGACACCACGATCACGTCGCGCCGGGTGAGCAGCGAGTTGGTGGTCGAGTGCCGCAGCCGCTCGACCTCCTCGTTGATCGAGGAGTCCTTCTCGATGTAGGTGTCGGTCTGCGGGAGGTAGGCCTCGGGTTGGTAGTAGTCGTAGTAGGAGACGAAGTACTCCACCGCGTTGTTGGGGAAGAGCTGGCGCAGCTCGTTGGCGAACTGGGCGGCGAGCGTCTTGTTGGGCTGCATCACCAGGATCGGCCGCTGCACCTGCTCGGCGACCCAGGCGACCGTGGCGGTCTTGCCGGTGCCGGTCGCACCCAGCAGCACGATGTCCTGCACGCCACCCTGGAGCCGCTTGGAGATCTCGGCGATGGCAGCCGGCTGGTCGCCCGACGGCTGGTAGTCGGAGATCACCTTGAACGGGGCGACGCGGCGCTCGAGGTCAGTGACGGGACGCATGAGCACGAGCGTACGACGGGGCGCCGACATCAACGCCCGTGCCGAGACGGGCGAGCGAGGAGGTCGCCTGTCCCGGCAGGACCCAGGCGTAGAGGTTGAGGAGGCGGAACGCAGATCCGAGCGCAGCGAGGGGCTGCCGGTGCCGTCTCGAAACCAGGTACTGACGGAATCAAGCTGTCAGCGAGGGCGGTCCGGTTGGACCCGCAGCGTGGTGAGCGTGGTGGCCAGCATCGTGTAGTGACCGACCAGCATCACCAGCTCGATGCACTCCCGCTCGTCGAGCTGGGCCCGGAGGTCCGACCAGGTCGCGTCCGCGAGGTCCTGACGAGCGTGCAGCTCGTCGGTGACCCGCAGCAGCAGCCGTTCGCGCGGCCCCCACTCGACCGCGTCCGGCCCGGCAGCCACCCGCTCGACCTCCTCGGCGGACAGTCCGGCCCGGCGGCCCAGGCGGCGGTGCTGGGTCAGCTCGTAGTCGTTGCCGGCCAGCGTGGCCACCCGGAGGATCACCAGCTCGGTCTCCCGGCGCGGCAGCTTCCCGCCGGGCATCAGCGCGCCCGCGAAGAGCAACCACCCCCAGAACAGCCGGCGGTGCCGGCCGAGGGTGAGGAAGACGCCCGGCGGCTCGGTGCCGGTGACCCGCCCCGCAAGGCGCGCGAAGCCGGAGACCAGCAGACCTGCCTCGCGCACGTTGCCCGGCGCGACCCGAGGCACCGACGTACTCACACGGTCTCCTTGCGGGTCGCCTTCGCGACGTCCGGCAGCACCTTGTTGGCACCGACGTTCATGCCGTGCATCGCGAGGGCGTAGCCGGGCGGGAAGTAGCGCTGCAGCAGGTGGATCATCCGGATGTCGTTGGAGGTGTAGACCCAGTACTTGTTGCGGTGGACGCCCCTGATGATCGCCTCCGCCGCCTTCTCGGGTGTCACCGCGCGCTTGTGGAACCCGGCCTGGGCCTTGCGGAAGGCGGGGCTCTCCTTGTCGATCCCGGCGATCCGGACGGTCTGGGTGAGCGGGGTCCGCACGCCGCCCGGACAGACCAGGCTGACGCCGATCCGGTGCCGGCGCAGGTCGAACCGCAGCACCTCGGAGACACCGCGCAGCCCGAACTTCGAGGCGCTGTACGCCGCGTGCCAGGGCATGCCGATGATGCCTGCGGCCGACGAGACGTTGACCAGGTGGCCGCCGCGGCGGGCCTCGATCATCGGGGGCACCAGCTCCTCGATGACGTGGATCGGGCCCATCAGATTCACATCGACCAGCCGCTTCCAGTCGCTGTGCTCGAGGCTGCGCACGGTGCCCCACGTGGAGATGCCCGCGATGTTCATCACGACGTCCATGGATCCGTGGTCGCGCGTCAGCTCGGCTGCCAGCGCGCGCACCGCGTCGTAGTCGGACAGGTCGGCGGCGCGGGCGAACGCCACGTCTCCCCGGTCGCGACGGATCTCCTCGACCACGGTCTCGAGCAGGTCGCCCCGGATGTCGGTCAGGTGCAGCACCGCACCCTCGCGGGCGGCCGCCTCGGCGACGGCCCTGCCGATGCCGCTGGCGGCCCCGGTGACGAAGACCAGCTTTCCGCTCAGGCTGCGGATCTTGCGCTTGAACACGGCGGCTCTCCTACAACAGTGGACGAAGCGGGGCGAGGAAGGACTCGGTGAACTTGCGGTGCAGGTCGCGCGCCTCCCACTCACCGCTGGTCAGCTCCAGGCAGTTGGACTCGTCGGTGGCGAAGATCTCCTCGAGCGTCTTGGCCAGGGGCTCGTCGATGACCTCGACGTTGATCTCGTAGTTGCCGGTCAGGCTCAGCCGGTCGATGTTGGCGGTGCCGACCGTGCTCCAGGTGCCGTCGACGGTGGCCGTCTTGGCGTGCACCATCGCGTCCTTGAAGCGGAAGATCCGGACCCCGGCGTCGAGCAGCTGGGTGAAGTAGCCGCGGGAGATCCAGTCGGCGACGATGTGGTTGGACTTCAGCGGCACCAGCAGGCGTACGTCGACGCCGCGGCGGGCGGCGTTCTTCACCGCGTCGACGAAGTCCTGGTCGGGGAGGAAGTAGGCCTGGGTCATCCAGACGTTGATGCTGGCCCGGTTGATCGCCTCGAGGTACATCGCCCGGATGGGGAACATCCACAGCCGCGGCACGTTGCGCTGGACCCGGATCTGCGGCTCCCAGGTGGAGGCCGTCTCGAGCAGCAGCGGCCGCTCGTTGGCGCGCAGCCGGCGGCGGCGGTTGAGGTTCCAGAAGTCGGCGAACGCCCGCTTGAGGTCCCACACCCCGGGGCCGGTGATCCGGACGTGGGTGTCGCGCCACTCGGTCTCGTACGCCGACCCGATGTTGTAGCCGCCGACGAACCCGACACCGTCGTCGACGACCAGGATCTTGCGGTGGTCGCGGCCGTAGCGGCGCAGGTCGAAGAACCGCCAGCCCGCGGTGTAGACGGGATAGCGGAGCACCTTCACGCCTGGCGGGAACCGCTTGAAGATCGGCGACACGACGAGGTTGGCGAACCCGTCGTAGATGCAGTAGACCTCGACCCCGCGCTGGGCGGCGTCGACCAGCGCCCTCTTGAATCGCTCCCCCGTCTCGTCGCCCTTCCAGATGTAGGTCTCGAAGAGGATCTGCCGCTGCGCCCCCTCGATGGCGGCGAGCATGTCGTCGTAGAGGTCCTTGCCGAAGGTGTACGTCGTGATCCGGCCGTCCCCGATCTCGACGGTGCGCGGCGGCACCGTCGGGAACGGCTTGGGCTTCTTGCCGCGGCGCCGGTAGGAGTCGACCAGCGACATGCTGATCGCCACGACGAGCTGGATGCCCAGGACGGCGAGCAGGGTGCGGCGCAGCACCACCACCAGTCGCTCGACACTCGTCCGGTTGCTCACGCGATCAATCTAGTGCCGTGCACGGGACGTCCTGTGATGGTGGGCGTGCTCAGAGTGCGTGCATCGCAAGGCGGCGGAGCGCCGGACTGGCAGCGTCAATTCAAGCGAACGCCAACGAGGCGAGGTGCGTGCTATGTGTGCGCGCAGCGCACACGACTTTTCGTGCGCGGCACTCGTGCTGGTCACCCGGCGCCCTGGCTGCTGACCAGGTTGTTGAGCTGCACCTCGTCGACCAGCCACTTCCCGTCCTCACGGACCATCTGCATGGTTACCCGCGGCTGGTCGAGCCCGGGACGAGCCTCCTGCTCGCTGCGGATCTTCTGGTCGACGAACAGCAGCACCTTGACGTGGTCGGCGTCCGCCGCGGTCGCCGAGGAGTCGACGACGGTGCCGACGGCCTTGGCCTTCAGCGACTTGATGTAGGTGACGGCGTCCTCGCTGGCTCCGGCGAAGTTCTTCTGGAAGTTCTCGGTGCCGACCTCGTCGACCCAGGCGAAGTCCTCCTCGACGGTGCGATAGCTGTACGTCGTCATCCGCGTCACCGCGTCGCGGGCCACCTTCTCGGCATCCACGCTGGCATCGACGAGCGCGGCCGACGACTCGGCGCGCTCCTCCGCCTCGTCGCGGTCGCGCCAGACGAGCACCAGGGCGACAAGGGAGGCGATCAGGACCACGACGAGGCCACCGACCAGCAGGCGAGTGCGATCCACCGTCAGCGCACCGGCCCCGGCGCGTGCGCGGCGCCCCGCTGCAGGGTGCTGAACGACGCGCCGCAGTTGCCGTTCTGCTGGAGCGGGCGGCGACCGGTGTGGCGCGGGTTCAGCCGGGGGACGTTGTAGGCGCACCGGCGGTCCGCGTCCAGGATCAGCTGGATCCGGAGCTCCTTGCCGACGATGGCCTGGTTGAGCACGCCGAGGCCGGGACCGTAGGTCTGCAGCAGTCGCCGCACGTGCGGCTCGTAGGACGCGAAGATGTCGGTGATGCGCACCCCGGCGGAGAGGAAGTCCGGCAGCACCTTGCGTGCGTCCGCCACCAGTGCCTCCAGCTGATCGATCTGACCGGGCGCCTTCTTCAGGGTGTCCCGTAGCTCCGGATCGTAGTCGCGGAGAAACGCCGCCAGCTGCTTGGCCGACGTACCGAGCCGGCCCAGGTCGGCCGCCTTGTCGGGGGCGATGTCCAGCGCCACGTCGCTGTTGCGCAGCAGCGACTCGGTCTGCGGGTAGATCCGGTCCAGCTCCTCCAGCAGCAGCTGCCCGTCGTCGATCAGGCGGCCGAGCTCGTCGCCGGTGCCGCTGAGGCCCCGGCTGAGCTCGACCAGGGTGGTGCGCAGCTTGCGCTCGTCGATCTGGCGCATCACGTTGTTGACCGCGACCACGGTCGACTGGAGGCTCATCGGGATGTCCGTGGACTCCGCCGCGATCGTGTCGCCGCTCTCCAGGAACGGTCCATCGGCGGTGTCGGGCTGGAAGTCGAGGTACTGCTCGCCGACCGGCGAGAGGCTGCGCACCACGGCCAGCGAGTCCTCGGGGACCTCGGTGCCGGCGCTCAGCCGCAGCTGCGCCTCGACCCCCTCGTCGGTGAGCTCGATGCCGGTCACCTTGCCGACCTTGACCCCGCGGTAGGTCACCGCGGACCCGTCGAAGAGGCCGCCGGCGGACTTGAGCTGGACCTTCAGCTCGACCGGCCGCGAGGTGAGCGGCTGGTTGAGGACCGCGGCGAAGAGGTAGAACACGCAGACCGCGAGGACCAGCAGGACGCCGAGGGCACTGAGGTAGAGCCGGTTGGAGAGGATCTTCACAGCAGACCTCCCAGCAGCCCGGTGAGCGACAGCTGCTCCAGCGGGTCGAGCAGCGGTTGGTCCTTGCCGGCCTTCGGCTTGCCCGCCTTGGGCTGGTCGCGCCCCCCGAGCAGGTCGTCGAGCACCGGGAGCCCCAGGACGCCGAGCAGGTCCTCTAGCTGGCCGAGAGCCACCCCGTCCAGATGGGCCGCGAGCAGCAGCGAGACGTAGTCGCCGGGCACGATGTTGTCGACCACGTCACCGGCGGCGACCAGGCGCTTGAGGGAGAGCACGTAGCGGCCCTGGTTGCGCGTGAACTCGTCGAGCACCGGCTCGGCCTGGTGGATGATCGTCAACAGCTGGTCGCGGGTCTGCTGGACCGTCGTGTTCGCGGCCGCCGAGAAGTCCTCGATCTCGGCGAGCAGCTCGGTCAGGCCGGGGGTGTTCTGGCGCAGCACCTTGGCCGCCGGACGGATCTCCCGCACCGCCCGGTTGATGACCTCCTGGCGTCCGCGGAGGGTCTTCGAGACCGACGAGAGGGCCTGGAGCGCCCGGTCGATATCAGCGGTGGTCGCGTTCGCCTCGGTGAGGAACGTCTCGGCCTCGCCGAGCAGGGTGCGCACCGTGCCCTCGCGGCCCCCGACCGCGGTGTTGAGCTCCTCGGTGACCGTCTGCAGCTGCTCCAGCCCGCCGCCGTTCACGAGCAACGACGCCTGGGCGAGCGCGTCCTCGACCGTCGGGGCGGTGCTGGTGTCGGCCAGGGCGAGCGCATCGCCGTCCTCGAGCGCGGTGCCCTTCGCGGGGTTGGTGATGTCGACGAACAGCTCGCCCAGAGGGGTCGTGTAGCGCAGCCGGGCGGTAGCACCTTCGCGCAGCTCGGCATCCGTCTTCACGAGCATCTCGGCCTCGGCATGGAAGTCCTTGACCGAGACGTCCTGGACCTTCCCGCTGGCCACGCCGTTGACCCGGACGGTGGCGCCCTCCGCGAGGTTGAGCGCCTCGGCGAAGTCGGCCCGCACGGTGATCGTGTCACCGGACACGCCGGTGCCCGGCAGCGGGACGTCCTTCAGCCCGGGACCGCAGCCGGCCACCAGCAGCAGCCCGAGGAGGGGTACGACGCTCTGCGGGAGACGTTTCACGGCCGGCCTCCCAGTCCGAGCGGGAGGTCGGGGTCGGTGCCGCTGAGCAGGTCGCACAGGCCCAGGGGCAGCTGCTTGCACAGCTTGCGGAGCTCGTTGCCGAGCGGCGCGATCACGAGCGGGTCGACGCGGGTCGGGATCCGGCCGTTGACCGGCAGGCGCATCAGGTTCTCGAGCGCCACCGGCATCACCCGGAGCACCTCGTTGAGCGCGTCGCGCTTGCTCAGCATCGTCCGGAACACCTTGGTGGTGTTGTCGAAGGTGTCGACGACCGCGTCGCGGTTGTCGACGGCGAACTGCGCCACCACGGTGACGGCCCGGTCCAGCGCCCGAAGCGCCTTGCGGAAGTTGCCTCGCTCGTCGGCCAGGAGGGTGCTCGCGTCGGCGACCTGGTCGACGAACGTGCGCACGGTCTGGTCGTTCTCCGAGATCGTGCCCACCAGCACGTCGAGGGAGACGATGGTCTCCGCGAAGTCCTCGCGCTGGCCGGACATCGTGCTGATCGCCTGGGCCAGCTCGCGGGTGCTCCGGTTGAACAGCTCGCCGTTGCCCTGCAACGCGGCAGCTCCGCTGTCGATGAACCGCTTCAGCGCGCGCGTGGTGTCCTTCGAGCCGGCGATCCCGGTGGCGAACTCGTTGATGGTCTCGAGCACCTCGTCGAAGTCGACGGGCGAGGCGGTGCGGTCGACGTCGATCTCGGCGCCGTCGGCGAGCTTCTCACCGCCGTTGTAGACCGGTGTCAGCTCGACGTAGCGGTCGGTGGCCACGGAGCGGGCGACCACGACCGCCCCGGCGTCGGCGGGAACGGCTCGGTCGGCGTCGATCTCCATCGTCACCTTGACCCGGTCGCCGTCAGGCTCGATGTCGGTGATCTTCCCGACCGGCACGCCCAGCACCCCGACGTCGTTGCCGACGAACAGGCCGGCGGAGTCGCCGAAGTAGGCGGTGACCGTCATCTTGTCGCCGCCGACGGCGTCGGGCACGCAGCCCGTTGCGAGGAAGACCAGCAGGGTCACGAGCGCGAGGCGCAGGACGCGGGGCATCAGCAGATCACCTTCGTCCTGCAGAGTGCGTCGTCCGCCGGGATCGCCGGGTCGTGCCCGTAGAGGTCGACGTACGGGCCGTTCCCGGTCGCGTTCGCGACGTAACGAACGGCGGGTGCCATGACGTCCAGCACCTTCTTGAGCGCGTCGTCCTCCTTGTTGAGGGACGCCAGGGCCAGGTTGACGTCCCGGAGCGCCGGCTTGAGGTCATCCCGGGTCTGCGTGACGATCGCGGTGAGCGCATCGGACAGCCCCGTGGTCTCCACGAGGAGTCGGTGGATCGCCTCGCGCCGGGCGGTGACCTCGCTGACCACCAGGTTGGTCTGCTCCATCAGCCCGACGATGTCGTCGCTGCTCTCCGAGAGCTGGTCGGTCACGCTGCGCGCGGCGTCGAGCAGCGCGCCCACCTGGCTGGATCGGGTGGTGACCACCTCCGAGAGTCGGGCGACCCCCGTCAGGGCCGGGCCGATGTCACCGGCCGAGGCCGACAGGGTGTCGCTGACCGCCGTCAGCGCCTGCGCCAGGGTCTCGGCGTCCAGTGCCCGGAGGTTCTTGGTGCCGCCCTCGAGCACGTCCTGCAGGTTGTAGGGAACCGTCGTCCGGTCGAGCGGGATCCGGCCGTCGGCCAGGTTGCCCGAGCCCTGGGGGTCGACCTGCAGGTAGTGGGTGCCGAGCAGGGTCGCGACCTTGACCTCCGCCGTCGTCTCGGAGCCGAGCTCGATGCCCTCGTCGACCACGAAGCTGACGACCACATACTGGTCCGACAGCTCGATGCCGGTGATCCGGCCGACCGAGACGCCGTGGACCTGCACGTCCTCGCCCTTGCGAAGTCCGGCGGTGTGCTCGAGCACGGCGGTGTAGCTGGTGGTGCCGAAGCTGACGACGCTCAGCACCAGGATGACCAGGCCGATCACGACACCGAACGCGATCGCGACGATGCCGATCCGGAAGGGGTCGCGCTGGACGAGTGGCTTCACTGGCACACCTGCGACCACGGGCCGTTGTTGCCGGCCGGGTTGATGTCTCGCTCGCCGACCGCGAACGCCATCGAGCACAGGTAGACGTTCACCGCGTTCTCGTACGACGCACCGCGGCCGAGGCCCTCGAAGGTGACGCCGAACGAGCGCAGCGCCTCGTTGAGCTGGCCCCGGGAGGTGGCCAGCATGTGCGCCACGGTGCGGAAGCGCTCGATCGTGCGGGCCGCCGGCACTCGCGCCTCGCGCAGGAGACCGGAAGTGGCGCCGACCAGCTGGCTCACACCGTCGATCGACTGGCCGATGGACTTGCGGTCCCGGGCCAGGCCCGTCATCAACCCCCGGAGCTCCTGCACGGTGCTCTTCAGCTCGGTGCCCTGCCCGGCGAGGTTGTCCAGCACCGGCGTGAGGTTGGTGAGCACATCGCCGATGAGGTCGTCGCGGTCCGCGATGAAGTTGGTCAGCTCGGACGTCTGCTGGAGCAGCGTCTCGACGGTGCCACCTTCGCCCTGCAGCACCTTGACCATCGAGGTGGCGAGCTGGTTGACGTCGTCGGGCTGGAGCACCTCGAAGAGCGGCCGGAACCCGTTGAGCAGCTCGGTGAGGTCGAAGCCCGGGTTGGTGCGGTCGAGCGGGATCTTCGCGCCGTCGTCGAGCTCCTTGCCCCGGTCCTCGCCCTGGACCAGGGCGAGATACCGCTGCCCGAGGAGGTTCTGGTAGCGCATCACGATGGTGGTGTTGTCGAGGATCGGCTGCTCGTCGGTGAGCTCGAAGCTGACCCGGGCGGCGTCGCCGTCGACCTCGATGGACTCGACCCGGCCGACCCGTACGCCGGCCACCTTGACGTCGTCTCCGATGCGGAGGCCGCTGACGTCGGCGAACTCCGCGTCGTAGGTGTTGGCGTCGCCGCCCAGACCGTTGACCATCGTGTTGACGAGCAGCAACAGCAGCAGCCCGCTGGCGACTGCGAACGCGCCGAACTTCGCGGCGACCCGACCGATCCCGGTCATCGGTCGCCTCCGAACAGGCCGCTCAGACCAGCCCGGGACAGGTGGGGCCGGTCGGCGGCGGTGTAGTAGGGCGGGGCGTCGGTGCGCATCTGCGCGTCGGTGAGCGCGAAGCCGTGGTCGACGATGCTGGGCAGCTCCGCACCCAGCGCGATGTTGGTGGCGATCGACCCGGAGATGCCGGCGCGCCGGTTGTCGTAGAGCGAGTCGAGCAGGATCGCACCGTCGTTGATCACCCGCACCGCTTCGGCGCGGTTCTCGTTGAGGAAGGCTGTCGCCGTACTGGTCAGGCTGGTGCCGCCGACGATGATCGCCCGGATCGCGGCCTGCTGGGTGACGATCGTGTTGAGGGTGACCAGCCCGTCCTCGGTCGCGTCGAGCAGGTCCGGAGCGACGTCGTCGACGACCTCGAGGTTGGTCGCGAGCTTGCGCAGGTCGGACCGGACCAGGGGCATCTGGGGGTTGAGCCGGCCGAGGTACGCCGTGAGCGTGTCCACGATCTCGCCGAGCTGCTCACCCCGGCCGTCGAGCGCCTGCGCCGCGGACCCGATGGCGGAGGCCAGCTCCGCCGGCCCCAGCGCCTTGACCAGCCGGTCGATGTCGTCGAGCGCCTGCTGCAGCTCGAGGGTGCCCTGGGTCTGGTCGGCGGGGATGACCGCGCCCGCCTCGAGCGAGTCGCCGGAGGCCTTGTCGTAGACGACCAGGTCGACGAAGGACGTGCCGAACACGGTGGCCGGCAGGATCCGAGCGACCACGTTGTCGGGGATGGTGTCGAGCTCGCTGTCGGGCAGGCTCATGTCGACGCGGACGCCGCCGTCGTCTCCGCGGGCGATGCCGGTGACCCGGCCGACGATCACGCCGGCGATCTTGACGTCGGACCCGTTGCGCAGCGACCCACCGGCGTTGCGCAGCTGGGCGGAGACCTCGGGGTCGCCACCCACGGCGCCCGACATCCGCAGCCAGGCCGCGACCAGCAGCAGCGCGAAGGCCACCAGCACAACCACGCCCCGGCGGGCGTAGTCCTGCCGGCGGAGCTCGCGTCGTCCGACCCGCTTGCCCATCCGGCTACCCCGAGACCCGGAATCCGGGGTCCCCGCCCCAGAAGATCAGCGTGAGGATCATGTCGAGCACGACGACGACCACGATGCTGGCCCGGATCGCCTCACCGGTGGCCTCGCCCACCGACTGCGGACCGCCGGACACCTTCATGCCGTACCAGGTGTGAATGAGCGCGATCGCGAGCGCGAAGATCAGGATCTTCACCACCGACAACAGGACGTCGCGGCCCTGGATGAACGTGGAGAAGTAGTGGTCGTACTGCCCCGGTGACTGGCCGAACAGGAACACCACCGACGCCTGGGAGGCGATGTAGGAACCGATCAGCCCGATCAGGTAGAGCGGCAGGATCCCGAGCATGCAGGCGAGGATCCGGGTGGTGACCAGGAAGCGCATCGGGTCGATCGCCATCACCTCGAGGGCGTCGACCTCCTCGTGGATCTTCATCGAGCCGAGCTGCGCGGTGAAGCGGCAGCCGACCTGGGCGCCGAGCGCCAGCGCCGCGACGAGTGGTGCGAGCTCGCGGGTGTTGGCGCTCGCGGAGATGAAGCCGGTCAGCGGGGAGAGCCCGACCAGCTCCAGGCCGCTGAACCCCTCGATGCCGAGCGACGTACCGGCCGAGAGCGAGAGCAGCACCATGATGCCGACCGTGCCGCCGCCGACGATCAGGGCGCCGCTGCCCCAGGCGATGTCCTTGAGCTGACGGAGCACCTCGTTGTGGTAGAGCCGCACCGTCATCGGGATCGCGGTCACCGTCCGCCAGGCGAAGGTCGCGAACTGCCCCAGCTGGGCGAGGACCCCGAGCATGCCGTCGAGCAGGCCGACCAGCAGGTCGCCCGCGCGGCGTGGTGCTCCGACTCCGGCCATGGATCAGACCCCCGCTTGCGGAACGAGCATCACGTAGGCCTGCGTGATGCCCACGTTGGCGAAGGCCAGCAGGATCACGCTGAGCACCACGGCCTGGTTGACGGCGTCGGCCACGCCCTTGGGGCCCCCCGATGCGTGCAGACCTTTGTGCGCGGCCACGATGGTGGCGATGAAGGCGAAGACCAGCGCCTTGAACTCCGCCAGGAACAGGTCGGACGGCTGGCTGAAAGCCACGAACGAGTCGAGGTAGGTGCCCGAGGAGCTCGACCCGCTGCCGACGGTCATGATGAAGCCGGTGATCATCGCGGTCATCGCCACGATCACGGTGAGCAGTACACCGACCAACAGGGCAGCCACCACGCGCGGCGCGACCAGCCGCTGCACCGGGTTGATGCCCATCACCCGGAGTGCGTCGATCTCCTCGCGCACGTTGCGGGCACCCAGGTCGGAGGTGATCGCCGAGCCCACCGCACCGGCGATCATCAGCGAGGTGACCAGCGGCGCGCCCTGGCGCAGCACTCCGAGGCCGTTGACCGCTCCCTGGAAGGAGGTGGCGCCGATCTGTCCGGCGACAGCGCCGATCTGGACCGAGATGATCACCCCGAACGGGATCGCCACCAGGATGGTGGGCAGCAACGACACCCGGGTCATGAACCACGCCTGGAGCAGGAACTCGGTCCAGGAGAACCGGCGCGCGACGATGTCGGTGACCGCGAACCGCACGCTTTCGTAGCCCAGGACGACGAGCTCGCCGCTGGTCTCGACCCCTTGCCGGGCCCGGCCGGCGAGGTTGCCGACCCCCGACCGGGTGGTCGCCGCGACGGTGCTCACGTGCGATCACCTGACCTTTGGGGTTCGATCACAGAATGGGGAAACGGCGCCCGCGCCCGGCCGCCACAGGTCTTCAACTGCCCGTGCAGTGGGCTGGTTACGGTGCCGTGTCCGGTTGCGACCGTGACAGTACTACTGTCACAGCAACGATGGGAAGGTCTGGGTGCGTGCACGTCAGCGCGCTTTCGGGAAGTCGATGACAGAGCTCAGCTGCAGTGCCTTCGCCTTGTCCCCCTTGACCTTCAGCTGCCCCCGCAGCACGCCGGTGATCGCGCTCAGGTGACCGGTGGCCAGGCGCAGGAACTCATGCGCCTCGCAGGTCACCGTCGCGTCCCGCTCCGACCCCTCCTCGGCCCCAGCGGTGACGGTCGCCTCGCCGCCGACGACGCGTACGACGTAGCGGTCGACCTCGCCGTCGGGCCGGCCCTCCAGGCGGAAGCCGATCGTCAGGTCGGCGTTGCGGGCCTTGCGGTCGTTCACGAACGACGGGAGCCGGCGGAAGATCTCGTCGAGCACGATCGGCCGGAACCCGGAGGCCATCACCTTGCGCAGGTGCTCGGACTTGGTGCCCTTGAGGGCCGTGGCCACGTCGACGGGGTCGAGCCGCTTCGGATCGACCGCCACGTCGTCGGTGCCGGGCACCCGGAAGAGGCCGCCGATGCCGAGCGCCAGCTTGGCGTCACCGTCGATGTCGACCGTGCCCGCGAGGAACTCCAGGCCGGCGTTCTTCTCACCGCTCACCAGCCGGATGAAGCGCAGCACGCTGGTGCGCAGGACCACGTCGACCGCTTCGTCCTCCCGGATCTCGGGCAGGTGCTTCAGGGCGCCGCGGTCGAAGACCAGCCCGTGCCGCTCCAGGAGCTCACCCCGCCGCTCGAGGTCGAACCGGACCACGCCCTTGATCGCGGCGAGCCGCTCCGGGACGGCGTACTCGTGCATCCGGGAGACGACCGCGGCCACCGCGAGCGGGCGGACGTCGTCGCGGCCGATCAGCTCCAGCAGCTGCTCGTCGCTGGTGGCGCGCACCGCCTCGACGACCACGACCGGATCGGTCTCCGCGAAGAAGGCGCCCGCGTCTCGGGCCTCCGCGCCGCGGAGGTGGTCGAGCGTGGGTCCCATGCGCCTCTCGCCCTTCCGTTCGCCGCGGCTTGACGACCGATTACCTGATTCTCCGGGTAACAGATATCACGGTCGCGACACTTTCGCAGGTAGGTGCGTTCGCGGGGCCATCCGCGGTCCACGACGTGGACGCCCGAGCCCGGCCATGGCCACCAGCGCGGGCACTCGGCCGCGCTGTGGCCGCCAGGGTTCGAGGAACTCGGCAAGGCGATCGTCGTCGAACGGCGTGCCCGTCAGAGCCCAGCCCACGTCCTTCGCCACGTGGTAGTCGCCGAACGAGACCGCATCGGGATCGCCCAGGCTCCGCTGCCGCACCTCGGCGCAGGTCCACGCCCCGATCCCGGGGATGCTGCGGAGTCCGGCGTCGAACTCCTCCGGCGTTCGAGTGGCCAGCCGCTCGAGCGAGGCCGCGGACCGCGCAACGGTGACCACCGTGCGGGAGCGCGCGGGGTCGATGTGCATCCGCAGCCATTCCCAGGAGGGAATGGTGCGCAGTGTCTCGGGGGTGGGCTGGACCCACAGCCGCTGGTCGCTACCCGGGCCCGGGCCGCGCTCGCCGAACCGGTGGACCAGCATCCGGAAGCCGGCGAACGCCTCCTGGCCGGTCACCTTCTGTTCGATGATCGCCGGCACCAGGGACTCCATCACCAGGTCACTCCGGCCCAACCGGGCGTGCGGGTGGTGGCGGCGGATCTCTGCGAGCACCGGGTGTCGGGGCTCGAAGCCGTCCCAGCTGTCACTGGCGCCCAGCAGGTCGGGCGCCTGCTCCAGCGCCCATTCCGCGCCCGGCCCCCAGGCCTCGAGGTGGACCTCGCCTGCGGCCGGTCGGCCTTCGACAGCGAGTGTCGCCGGGCCCTCCGGGGTGAGGGTGCCGCGCCAGTGCCGGCCGTGCGCGTCGACCCGGTGGGTCGGATCGCCGCCGCCGTGGCGTTGCTGGCTGAGCAACGAGCCCACCGGACAGGGCCAGTCCGGACGCCAGAGGCGGGTCCGGCCGGGGGTGCTCACAGGGCACAGGCTAGGCGCCCACCCGCGGTCGATGGACGAGGAGCGCCAGGAACGAGGTCGCCGACCACGGCCGAGGACGGCGCGGGTGCCCCGAACGAAACGGGTATACTCATTCGCGCTGTGACGAAACTCCTTCACATCGACATGGGAGCAGGATGAGTACCTCGACGACGGCAAAGACCGGGGAACGCCGGGCCCGGCTGGACCACGAGACCGTGCTGTCGGCCGCCGAGGCGCTGGTCGACCGGGAGGGGTACGACGCCCTCACCATGACCCTGCTCGCCGCTGAGCTGCAGACCCGGGTCTCCTCCCTCTACAACCACGTCGCCAACCTCGAGGACCTGCGCGCCGAGATCCAGGTGCGCGCCATGGAGCTGCTCGGCAAGCACGTCCGCCGGGCCGCGATGGGGCACGCCGGGGCCGACGGGCTCAGGGTGCTCAGCCACGAACTGCGAGCGTTCGCCCGCGAATACCCCCACCGCTACGCCGCGATCACCCGCGCGCCGATCAACCGCGACGCATTCTTCACGGCCGCCGGCGAGACCATCGAGGCGCTCGCGGTGATGGTGCGCTCCGCGGGCCTTCCCGAGGAGCGGATCCTGCCGACCGGGATGGCCATCTTCTCCGCGCTGCACGGATTCGTGTCACTGGAGGTGAGCGGCTACTTCGGCGGGATCCCCGACCTGGACGCGGTCTTCGCGCAGGTGATCCGAGGGGCCGTCACCGCCGCTGTGTTGGAGGCCACCACGCCCAACGGTTGACCGACACTCTTTCACCGCGCTACGAATGATATTCGTGTAGAGGCGGCGGCCCTCGACCTCGGCCACTGCCACGGCGCACGCTTCGACCGACGCCCGGACGCTCTCGAGGTTCGGCACCTCGCGGTAGAGCGCGTTGACCGGGATGAACTCGTCGGTGGCGTCTCTGCGAACTCCGGGGCCGCCGCGCCGAGGTCGACGCCTTCCTGACCCGGGACCTCTAGGGGATCAGCTCGGGCTGCGCCTCGGCGAGCATCGCCTCGCGGTCCTCGCCGAGCACGTACCCGGCCTCGATCGCGGCGTCCGCCGCGCGGGAGTACGCCGCCAGGTAGGCGGCACGATCGACGTACAGCTCCTTCAGCCGCGCCGCCGGCAGCGCGAGGGTGCTGCCGAAGAGCCGGCAAGCCACCGACGCACCCGGCCAGGGCCGCCCGGACAGCACCTCGACCGGCGCGTCCACCCGGGGCGTGCGGACGCCGCCGCGGACGTTGCCGTTGTCGTCGTGGACGAACCCGTCGTCCGTGGTCTCCAGCCGGGGCGCTGCCGGTGGCGGGTCTCCCCCGCGCGCCCAGCGATCGAGGTGCCGGAGCGCGGCCCGGAGCACGAAGGCCTGCTGGCCGCGGTTGACCGGGACCTCGCAGCCCAGGAACTCCTCGAACTCGCCGATGATGAACCCGTCAGCGTGCGACGTGCCGGCGACCTCCCAGAGGCGGAAGGTGTCGGTGTCGGGTTGTCGGGCCGGCAGGAAACCGATCCGGTCGAAGAGGTCACCCTCGGTGACCACCACGAAGACGGGAACCTCGAGGTCGTCACGGATCGTCACCGGCTCCCCCCGCAACACCTCGTCCATGACCAGTCCCTTGCCGGGCTCGCCGAGTGGTGCCGCCACTCCCCCGCGGCTGTGGATCAGGAACCCGTCGAAGTACGGCGTCACCGGGTGCACGACGTTCGCGTATGTCGTGAGCGCGACTGCCGACTGCGACTCGCCGACCGCGAGTCGCAGGTCCGCGGGGACGTCGAGACCCGCCACCGCCTGCCGGAAGATGTCGAACATGTACGCATCCCCCGGGTGGTGCAGCCCCCCGTAGCGGGCAGGGTCGTTGCCCTTCAGTCCGGGGCTGCCCAGTCCGGTGTCCACCGAGCCGCCGCCGCCCTCGACGCCGACGTACTGCGCCGAGACGCCGACCCAGGTGTGACCGCGGCGCAGGATCTCCGCCTCGAGGTAGGTCCAGTCGGGGGCCGAGTCCTGGCCGCTGCTCACGTTGAGCCACTCGGCGAGCAGCGTGCCGCTGGACCGAGCCGGGTCGCTCGGCCGACGGACCACGACGCGGGTCGCGTAGTCGGCGGTCTCGCCCGCTTGTGACCTCGCGGTCCCGCGGACGACGTACTCGCTCTCGGCGTAGCCGACGGCCGCGTAGTCGGGCGCGGGCCGTGCCGACATCAGCGAGACCTCCCCGGCCGGGAGGGGCGTGGAGCTAGCTGTCACGGCCGGCCTTGGCGATCGTCTCCTCGACCAGCGAGTTCAGCCGCGCACCGACGGGCCAGCCGGCGTAGTGGCACAGGAAGACCACGATCTCGCGCAGCGCCTCGTCGTCGAGCTCACCGTTGGCGTGGGCCGCGGGCACCTGGATGCCGAGCACGTCGTGGCCGCCGGTGCCGGCGAGCAGGCCGATCAGCAGCAGCCGCCGGTCGCGGTCGGTGAGACCGGGGCGCTGCCAGATGTCCCCGAACAGGTGGTCGGCGGTGTAGCGGAAGAAGTCGCCGGCGCCGTCGGACATCTCGAAGCCGTAGACCTCCTCCATCTTCTCCAGGCCACGGCGTCGCTCCTCGGGAAGATCGTCGAACTTGCTCATCGGAGTCCCAGTCCCTTCGCGAGGTTCTCGCGCGAGAGCTGCGCGAGCGGTACGTCGACACCCAGTGTCGCGGCCAGCTCGATCGCGAACGACAGATCCTTCTCCCCGAGGGTCCGGACGTGGTCGAAGACGCCGTGCCAGAAGTCGTCCTCCGCCAGCGGCGCCGTGGTGTCGCGGTACATGATGGCGCCAGGTCCGCCGGTGATCGCATCGGTGTGCCGCACCACCTCGCCCAGCGCTGCCAGATCGAGGCCCGCCGACTCGGCCAGCCGTTGCGCCTCGGTGACGGCGGTGAACGCCACGAAGTGGATCAGGTTCCGCGCCAGCTTCATCCTTGTGCCGGCACCGAGCGGCCCCGCGTGCACGACCTTCGTGCCTATCCGGGCAAGCACCGGCTGCGCGACGGCGAACGTCGGGTCAGAGCCGCCCACCATGATGGCCAGCGTGCCGTCGGCGGCCCCCATGGGGCCACCGCTGACCGGCGCGTCGAGCACCCTGATGCCGAGCGCCGCGAGCTCGTCCGGGGTCGACGGTGCCACCGTCGAGTGCACCACGAGCACCGGGTTGGCGCCGGAGGCCAGCACCTCGGCGGCCACGCCACGGACCTGTTCGTCGTCGCGGACCATCACGCACAGCACGTCGACGTCGGCGACCTCGGACACCGAGCCCGCGGCGGTCGCGCCGGCCTCGACGAGCTCGGTCACTGGCTCAGGCACGACGTCGTACACACGCAGGTCGAAGTCCGATGCCAGCCGGAGCGCCATCGGCTTGCCGATGTTGCCGAGGCCGACGAAACCGACCCTCACGACCGGAAGACCTGGCCGCCGTCGACGGCGAGGATCTGGCCGGTGACCCAGGCCGCTTCGTCGGAGAGCAGGAACAGGCAGGCGCCGACCATGTCCTGGGGCTGCCCCATCCGCTTGAGTGCCAGGCCCTTGACCAGCTCCTTGGCCGCGTCGCCGGCCTGGGTGCGGGTGGCCTCGGTGTCGGTGGGCCCGGGCGCGATCGCGTTGACCCGGATGTTCATGCCGCCCAGCTCGTGGGCGAGCTGCTGGGTGAGGCCGTTCATGGCGACCTTGGCCAGGCCGTAGAAGCCGGAGTAGAGGTACGCCGCGGTCGAGCTCTGGTTGACGATCGCGCCCCCACCACGCGCCTGCATGAGGGCGTAGCAGGCCCGGGTCATCACCAGGGCGCCGTCCATGTTCACCGACATGAACTTCCGGTAGTAGTCCCAGTCGACGCTGATCAGCAGGTCGAACTGCATGTCGCCGTAGATCGCGGCGTTGTTGACCAGCAGGTCGATCCCACCGAACTCCTCGACGGTGCGTGCGGCCATCGCCTGCGCCGACTCCGACGACGAGACGTCGGTGCGCACGAACAGCGCACGGCCGCCGGTCTCGTTGATCGCGGCGGCTACCTTCTCCCCCGCCGTCTCGTTCAGATCGGCGACGACGACCCCTGCGCCCTCGGCGGCCAGCGCGCGGGCGTAGGCCTCCCCGATGCCCTGTGCCGCGCCGGTGACGACGGCGACCTTGTTCTCGAATCTCATCGGACTCCTTCAGCCACTAGCTTGGTCTCGAGGTACTCCTCGAAGCCGGCCACGCCCATCTCCCGGCCGATGCCGGACTGCTTGTAGCCGCCGAACGGTGCGTCGGGGCTGAACCACACCCCGCCGTTGACCGCGAGGGTGCCGGTGCGGATCCGGTGGGCCACGGCTCGGGCCCGGTCCGGGTCGCCGGAGTCGACCGACCCGGAGAGGCCGTACGCCGACTCGTTGGCGATCCGCACCGCGTCGTCGTCACCGTCGTGCGGGATGACCACGAGCACCGGGCCGAAGATCTCCTCCTGCGCCATTCGGCTGTTGTTGTCGAGCCCGGCGATCACGGTCGGCCGGATCCAGAAGCCGTGCTCGTGGGAATCGTCGACGGCACCGCCGGTCGCGAACGTCGCGCCCTCCTCCTCGGCGAGCCGCAGGTAGCCCTCGACCCGGTCGCGCTGGACCTGCGAGATCACCGGGCCGCAGATCGTCCCCGGGTCGGTGGGGTCGCCGGTGCCGATCGACTCCATCGTGCTGGCGGCAATCTGCACCGCCTCGTCGTACCGGGCCCGTGGGACGAGCAGCCGGGTGGTGAGCGCGCAGCCCTGACCGGCGTGGATGCAGACGCTGAACGCGGTCGTGCCGACCGCTGCCGCCAGGTCGGCGTCGTCGAGCACCACGGCCGCCGACTTGCCGCCAAGCTCGAGGAAGACCCGCTTCAGGGTCGGCGCGGCCGCGGCCATGATCGCCCTCCCGGTGGCAGTGGATCCGGTGAACGACACCAGGTCGACCCGAGGGTCGGTGGTGAGCGCGCCGGCGACCGCGTTGCTGCCGGGGGTGACCACGTTGAGCACGCCCGGCGGCAGGTCGGTGTGCTCGGCGGCCAGCCGGCCCAGCTCGCAGGCCACCCACGGGGTGTCCGGCGCGGCCTTGAGCACCACGGTGTTGCCCGCCGCCAGGGCCGGCCCGACCTTGGCGAGGTTGATCTGGTTGGGGAAGTTCCATGGGGTGATCGCGGCGACCACGCCGACCGCCTCGCGGCGCACCGTGCGCCGGGTGGGGATGCCCATCGGCTCGGCCACGCCGAGGTCCTGCTCCCACTCGTAGCCCTCGGCGAGGTCGATGGTCCACGACAACCCCTCGACCGGGACGTCGTACTGCGGGCCTGCGGTGAGGAACGCCGGCGCCCCGACTTCGGCGGTGGTCAGCTCGCGGAACGACTCCCCGTGCTCCACCAGCGCCTCGTGCAGCTGTCGGAGGCAGCGGACCCGGAGCTCGACGTCGGTGCTCCAGTCGGTCTCGTCGAAGGCCCGGCGGGCCGCACCGACCGCGCGGTCGACGTCCTCGGCGGTGGCGTCCGCAGCATGGCCGATCTCCTGCCCGGTGGCCGGGTTGAGGATCGGGTACGTCGCGCCGTCGCTCGCGCCGGTGAGCTTGCCGTCGATGAGCAGCTGGGGTGCGGGAGGAAGCGCCATCACGGTGCCGCCTTCTGGGTGACGAAGTCGCCCTGCTCGACAGGCGGCGGCCACACCGGCGACGGGAGCTCCTCGAGCCGGTAGTGGCCGGGCTGCGACTTGCCGTCGACGGCCATCCGGTCGAGCAGCGGCTGGGGCGCCTTGCCGGACGCGGCGAGGGCGAGGAACGTGTGCGCGGTCGAGCCGAGGTCGAACCAGTCCCGCTGCCAGGCGAACTTCAGCTCACCATCGGCCTGTCGCTCGACACCGAACCACGAGCCACCGATGCCGAGGATCTCGTACTCCTTGCCGGTCGCGTCGTCGACGATCCCGGACCTCTGCTTCCAGAAGCCCACCACCATCCGGGCCTTCTCGTCGATCAGGGTGGCCTGGTAGTCGTAGTGCCAGCCGTCCAGCCCGGCCATCTCCTGGCCGATCGCGAGCTCGCGGATCTCCTCCCGGCCGACGGCCATGAAGTGCTCGTCGGGCGTGTACATCCAGCCGTACGTCGCGTCCTCGGCGTACCAGTCGGCCATGATCTTCCAGTCGCCGATCCGCTCGGCCTCCCGGTTGACCTCCAGCCAGGTCTCCCAGAACGCCTCGATCTCGGTGCGGGTCAGGTCGGTCATCGTCAGTCCTCCATCGAAAGGGCCATCGCCGGGCAGTACCTCACTGCGGCCTCCACCTGGTGCCGCAGTGACTCGTCGGGGTGCGCCTGGAGGACCACGACCTTGTCGGCGTCCTCGTCGAACCCGAAGACGTCCGGCGCTTCGCCCTGGCACATCTGGTGCGCCTGGCAAAGGTCCAGATCGGCGAGTGCTCTCATCGTCCGGCCCGCCGGCGGTAGCGGACCCGGCACGGCTGCTCGAGCTGGATCACCATCTTGGACACGTCGTCGCGATAGCTCTCCGCCGGCTGCGCCATCTCGAACTCGTAGTCGCGCAGGATCACCGAGAAGATCGCCTTCATCTGCATCATCGCGAACGCGTTGCCGACGCAGCGGTGCTTGCCGGCGCCGAACGGGATCCAGGTCCAGCGGTTCTGCAGGTCCTCCTGGCGCGGGTCGAGGTAGCGAGCCGGGTCGAACCGCTCCGGGTCGGGGAAGTCCTCCCCGATCCGGTTCGAGACCCGCGGCGACGCGGCGACCACGGTCCCGGGCTGGATCGGATGCCCGGCGAGCTCGATCTCCTCCTGCACGACCCGCATCAGGATGATCAGCGGCGGGTGCAGCCGCAGCGTCTCCTTCAACGCAGCCTCGAGCGCGGGGATCGATCGCAGGGCCTGGAAGGACACCTCCGAGCCGTCGGCGTACAGGTCGTCGAGCTCGGCCACGACGCCCTCCATGGTCTCGGGATGCCGCATCAGCTCGATCAGTGCCCAGGACGCGGTGCCGGACGAGGTGTGGTGGCCGGCGAACATCATCGAGATGAAGATGCCGGTGATGTAGTCGGCGCTCATGTCGATGGAGATGAGCACGTCGAGCAGGTCGCGCTCCTCCTTGGCCACCGTGCCGCGGGCCTGCCGCTTGTCGATGATGCCCTGCACCAGCTCGACGAGCCGCTCGCGCGCGGCGTCACGCCGACGGAAGCTCTCGATGTCGGCGTACGGGTCGACGTACGCGATCGCGTCGGTGCCGCGCTCGAGCTCGTGGTAGTGCTGCGCGAACGAGGAGTCGAGCTCTTCACGGAACGGCTTGCCGATCAGGCAGGACGACGTCGTGTAGATCGTCAGCTCCGCGAAGAAATCCAAGATGTCGATCTCTCTCCATTCATCCGTGGCCTCGCCCCAGTCGGCGACCATCCGACGGATCTCCCCCTCGATCGTCGAGGCGTGGCCGCGCATCATGTCGCCGCGCAGCGCCTGGTTCTTGAGCATCTGCTGCCGCTCCTCCGGCGAGGCGTCGAAGACCACGCCCTTGCCGAAGATCGGCGTCATGAAGGGGTACGCCGCGGCCTGGTCGAGCGTGGAGTCCGGGGCCCGGAAGAACTGCTCGTTGGCCTCCGCGCCGGAGACCAGCACGACGTCCTTGTCGGCCAGCCGGAACCGGCCGATGTCGCCGCACTCGGCGCGGACCCGCTCGAACAGACCGATCGGGTCGATCCGCATCTCGGCCAGGTGGCCATGTCCGTCGTCCGGGACGGCGTACGAGACCTCTGGGATCACCGCTCCTCCACGGGCGCCTCGGGGCTGACCTCGACGAGGTTCAGGTGCACCCCGCGTGGGGCGCTGACCACGGTGGTGATCGCGTCGGCGATGGCGGCCGGTTTGAGGAAGTGCGGATGCCGGGCGAGGCCGAACCGCACCCACTGGTTGAGCACGAAAGCCGCCTCCTCGTCGTCCCAGTCCGATCCCATCTCGCTCCAGGTCGGGCCGGGCCGCACCACGCTCGCGCGGATCCCCGAGCCCTCGAGCTCCATCTGCAGGCTCGCCACCAGCCCCTCGAGCCCCCACTTGCCCGAGGAGTACGCCGCCATGAACGGCCGCGGGCGGACCGCGGTGTCGGAGGAGACGAAGACGATGTCGCCGCGGCGTCGCTCCCGCATCGCCGGCACGAACGCCCGGACCAGCCGGTGCGCACCGACGACCGTGAGGTCGAGCTCGCGGGTGAACCGCTCCGGGTCGACCTCGGTAATCGTGCCCGGGGCGACCGCGCCGGCGTTCGAGACCACCACCTCGATGTCGCCGAGGTCCTGCTGCACCGCCTTGGCGAAGGCCGCGACCGAGTCGTCGTCGGTGAGGTCGAGGGGATGTACGACGGCTTCGCCGCCGTCCGCGCGGATCTGGGTGGCCACCTCCTCGAGCTTGTCCGTACGCCGCGCGCCGAGGGCGACCGGGTAGCCGGCCTGGCCGAGGCGGAGCGCGGTGGCGGCGCCGATGCCGGAGCTGGCGCCGGTGACCACGGCCGGCCGCCGGGCGGGCTGCTCGTACTTGTCGCTCGCCATCAGCGCACCTCGACCCGGGTCGGCATCACGGCGAAGCCGCGCACGTTGAGCGAGTGCACGCGGACGCACTGGTCGTGTTCGACCTCGACCGAGCGGACCCGTTCGACGAGGCTGGTCAGCGCGACGCGGGCCTCCAGCCGGGCCAGGTTGGCACCGAGGCAGAAGTGCCGGCCGCCGCCGAAGGACAGGATCTGGGCGAGCTCGTCCTGGTCACGGAAGATGTCGTACTCGTCGGGCCGCGAGAACACGCGTTCGTCGCGGTTGGCCGAGCCGAGGCAGAGCAGCAGCTTCGATCCCTTGGGCGCGACCTTGCCGTGCAGCTCGACGTCGCGCAGGAGGTAGCGGGCCAGGAGCTGGCTCGAGGTGTCGTAGCGCAGCGTCTCCTCGATCCACGGGGTGACGAGCTCCGGGTCGGGTCCGTCGAAGACCTGCGCGAACTGGTCGGGGTGGCGGGTCAGGTGGAACAGCGCGTGGCCGAGCAGCTTGGTCGTGGTCTCGTTCCCGGCCACGACCATGAGGAACAGGAAAGCGATGACGTCCTCGTCGGTGAGCCGGTCACCGTCGACCTCCGCCTCGATCAGCGCGCTGGTCAGGTCGTCGCTCGGCGTGCGCCGCCGCTGGGTCACCATGTCCTGGTAGTAGCCGACGAGCCACAGCGACGAGTCCATCGCGGCCGGCGGCACGTCGTACACCCCGTCCTCGCGGTGCACCACGACGTCGGCCTGGCGGCGTACCTCCGCACGGTCCTCCTCGGGGACACCCATCATCTCCGAGATGACGTCCATCGGGAGCTTGCCGGCCAGGTCCTCGATCCAGTCGAAGCTGCCCATCTCGAGGCACTCGGAGAGATAGCGGTCGGTCAGCTGCTGGATCCGCGGCAGCAGGTCGTGGACCCGGCGCGGGGTGAAGCCGCGAGACACGAGAGAGCGCAGCCGCTTCTGCCGCGGCGGGTCCATCCCGAGGATCGACATCACCTTGTGCGCGTCCGGCCCCCAGGCCGACTGCTCGATCGCGACACCCCGGGAGTTGGAGTAGGTGCCCTCGGTGCGGACCGCCTCGGCGATGTCGGCGTGCCGGGTCAGCGCCCACAGGTCGAGGGCCGGGTTGTGGTGCAGCGGCTCTTCGGCCCGCAGCCGGGCATAGACCGGATAGGGGTCTTCCTGGAACCCGTAGTCGTAGGGGTCCAGAGCGACTGGCTGCGTGGTGACCGTCATGTGTTGCCCTCGAGGATCGTGGCCATCACCGCGTCGAGGCGGTCGGCGAGCTTGTCGTAGGAGATCAGCCCCATGCCGGTCTGCAGCAGAGCGCCGGTGAGGGCGAGGGTGAGGGCGTCGAGGAGCTCGGCGTCCGCGGTGTCGCCGAGGGCCCGCTCGAAGCGCTCGACGATCTCGGCGCCGATGACGACGCGCAACCGCTCGACGTCGGGGTCGGTGCCGAGCAGTGCGTGGTTGGCTGCGGCCGCGAGGTGAGGCTTGCTGCCCAGCACGGTGGCCAGGTGCCGGGTCACGGCGGTGACCCGGTCGATCGACTCGCTGCCTTCGATCTCGACCGGGTGCTCGAGCAGCACCTTGCGGTGGAACAGCTCGGCGAACAGGTGGTTGCGCGAGCTGAAGTAGGTGTACGCCGTGGCCGAGGAGACTCCCGCGCGACCGGCGACCGTGCGGATCGTGAGCCCCTCAGGCCCGACCGCGGCGAGCTCCTGCTCGGCGGCGTCCAGCAGCTTCGCAACCGTCTCCGCCTGGCGGGGGTTCAGCCCCTGCCGCGGCAAGGTGGACACCTGACTGGACACCTGTCCAGGTTAGAACGTGTTCTCGTTTGTGGTCAAGCGACTCCTAGATGCTGAACGCCAGCACCACCGCGCCTGCCGTGAGGACCAGCGCCGGGAGCAGCCGCTTGCGGGCCGCCTTCTCGTGCAGCACGAACGCGCCGAGCAGGACGCCGAACGCGATGCTCAACTCCCTGAGCGCCGCCACGGCGGCGAGCGCCCCGCTGGTCTGGGCGAGCAGGACCAGCCCGTACGCCGCCATCGACACCACACCTCCCCCGAGTCCGGCGAACGCCTGTTTCCGGGCCAGCCCCGGCAGCCGCCTCCCCCGGCGCGCCATCGCAACGACCGGCAGCACCCACGACTGGAGGAGGAACAACCAGCCGGCGTACGCCAGCACCGGTGCACCGCCGGAGACGGCGTACCCGTCGACCACGGTGTAGCCGGCGATCGCGACGCCGGTGGCCAGCGCGGTCACGATGCCCGGACGGTCGCCCAGGGTGAGCCGCGGCCCGGCAACGGTGACGCCGACCAGGCCGAGCACCACGAGGCCGACGCCGACGACCACATCCGCGCCGAGGGTCGCCCGCGGCAGGAAGATCGACGCGCACGCCGTCAGCGCCACTCCGGTGCCACGTGACAGCGGGTAGGCACGGCTGAGGTCCGCCTGCTCGTAGGAAGCGAGCAGCAGGGCGAAGTACGCGACGTGGATCGCCGCCGAGGCCGCGACCAGCCCAAAGTCGTGCCTGTCGAGCATCGGCTGGGTCAGCACCAAGCCACCGCCGATGACGAAAGCCGCGGACGAGATCAGGGCGAACCCGACCAGCCGGTCCGCCGCGGTGTGGGCGATGGCGTTCCAGCCCGCGTGCAGGATCGCTGCCACCAGCACCAGGACGACGACGAGCGGTCCGGGATCGAGCTGCAAGGTGCTGTCCTGATGTCGGCGCGAACGGGTTGACTGTGCCCATGTTGCTAGCCGACGTGGTCGCCACCTCCACCAAGGTCGCCGCGACCCGATCGCGGAAGGCGAAGGCGGCAGCCATCGCCGAGCTGCTTGGCCGCACGGACGCCTCCGAGCTCCAGGTGGTCACGTCCTACCTCGGCGGTCGGCTCCGGCAGCGACGCACCGGGCTCGGCTGGCGTGGACTGCAGAGCCTTCCGGACCCGGCGGACTCCCCCACCCTCGAGGTGCTCGAGGTGCATGCTGCGTTCGACGCGATCGCGGCGCTCGCCGGGGCCGGGTCGCAGAGCGCCAGGTCCGAGGCCGTGGCCGAGCTGTTCGGCCGGGCGACGGCCGAGGAGCAGGCGTGGCTCCGCGGTGTGGTGACCGGCGAGGTGCGCCAGGGCGCGCTCGACGCGCTGGTGCAGGAGGGTGTCGCTGCCGCAGCGGAGGTGCCGCTCGCCGCCGTACGCCGCGCGGCGATGCTGGCCGGCTCGACGGTGGCGATCGTGCGGGCCGCGTTCGAGGGCCGTGAGGAGGCGCTGGGGGAGTTCCGGCTCGAGGTCGGGAGGCCGGTGCTGCCGATGCTCGCGTCGTCGGCGCCGACGATCGCCGAGGGGATGACGAAGGCCGTCGCCGACGGCGAGGTGGCGATCGACACCAAGCTCGACGGCATCCGGATCCAGGTGCACCGCTGGGACGACGAGGTGCTGATCGCGACCCGGACCCTGGAGGACATCACCGCCCGGCTGCCCGAGGTGGTCGAGGTGGCCCGGGCGCTTCCGGCCACGTCGTTCGTGCTCGACGGCGAGGCGCTCGCGCTCGACGAGACCGGACGACCACGGCCGTTCCAGGAGACGGCGTCCCGCACCGCCATGGCCGCCGGCGTCCACGTGACGCCGTACTTCTTCGACCTGCTATACCTCGATGGCGCCGACCTGCTCGACCGGCCCGTGCACGAGCGACTGGCGGCCCTCGACGCACTGGTGCCCGAGGAGCATCGGACCACGCGCCTCGTCACCGCAGATGCCGACACCGCCCAGGAGTTCGTCACCTCCACGCTCGCCGCGGGACACGAGGGCGTGGTGGTGAAGGACCCGGGCTCGGCCTACGCCGCCGGCCGCCGCGGCTCCTCGTGGGTGAAGGTGAAGCCGGTGCACACCCTCGACCTGGTCGTGCTCGCGGTCGAGTGGGGTTCCGGCCGCCGCAAGGGCTGGCTGTCGAACATCCACCTCGGCGCTCGAGACCCCGATGGCGGGTTCGTGATGCTCGGCAAGACGTTCAAGGGGATGACCGACGAGATGCTCGCGTGGCAGACCGAGCGCTTCACCGAGCTGGCGACGACGCCGGTCGACGGGTCGGCGTACGTCGTGGAAGTGCGGCCCGAGCAGGTCGTCGAGATCGCCTTCGACGGCCTCCAGCGCTCGACCCGCTACCCCGGTGGGCTCGCTCTGCGGTTCGCCCGCGTCGTCCGCTACCGCGACGACAAGACCGCCGACGAGGCGGACACCATCGAGACCGTGCGGTCCATGGCGTAGCTCAGTCCTCGTCGACCGGGTGCCACCGGCCGGGAAGCTCGGTGCCTTCGCGCACACAGTCCTCCTCGACGTCCGCAGGCTGACCGCCGCGCGGGATCCGCTCGATGAGCATCCAGCCGTCCTTGTCGCAGTTGTAGGACATCGGGCGGTTGCCCCACGGATCCCACTGCAGCCCCCGCGGCAGTGGCTTGTCCGTGTCGTAGCAGCCGCTGTAGGACGGCGACTTCCCCGCGGGAGCCTCGCCGTCGGAGCAGTGCCACTCGTCGCCCATCGGGTTGACGGCCCAGAGGAGGCCGAAGCCGGCGGCCACCGCCAGGCCCAGCGCGGCCAGCACACCCACGGCAGTCAGTGTGATCCTGAGGGTCCGGGAACGACGCGAGGGATCCGGGATCCCTTCGTGTGGCTGGCGCGGGTAGGGCTGCTCGTTGCTCATGTCCTCACGGTCGCGCGGCTGACGACGTCGCGCATGAGCCCGGCTACTCAGGCAGCTCGAGCTCCAGACCTAGCCAGATCGCGAGGCTCTCGATCTCCCGATCGACCGCCGTCCTCGTGGCCTGGCCGAACGGCTCGTCCTCATGGACCGCCTCGACCCGGAGCACTCCGGCGTCGCGGTCGGCGGTCGCGTCGAGCTTCCCGACCAGCCGGTCGTCAAAGAGGATCGGCATCGCCCAGTAGCCCCAGCGGCGCTTGGCGGCGGGCTTGTACATCTCGAGCTGGTAGTCGAACTCGAACAGCTCGACCATCCGCTTGCGGTCGAAGACGAGGCGGTCGAGTGGCGAGAGGAGGGCGGCGCGTCCGTCGAGCGGTTCGTCGATGTATGCCGGGTCGACCCGCCACTTGCCGCGCACGCCATCGATCACCGCGGGCTCACCCAGCTCGCCGACGTGGTGGGGCTCCCCCGGCGCCTCGGTGGTCTTCGCACGCGCGAGACCGAGGGCATGGAGCCTCCGGGTGGCCCGGATGTGGAGTGCCTCGTCCAGGGGGACTACGGGATCGTCGGGGTAGACCCGCTCGGCCAGGTCCCACAGCCGCTCGCGGCCTTCGTAGCCGGCCGAAGCCACCTCGCCCCGCTTGACCATCAGCTCGAGCAGCATCCGGCGGCTGCGGTCGTTGTTCCAGCCGCTCGACTCCCAGGGCAGCAGCGTCGTGTCAGGCAGCTCGCGGGACGGCAGCGGCCCTTCGTCGTAGAGCTTCTCGAGGATGTCGCGGCGGCAGTCGTCGTTGGTCTCTAGCCAGTCGCGCTGGTCCTCCTGCCACTCCGTCAGCTCGCCGGGACCCGGCCAGGCGGCCATCTCGGCCCGGAACAGCGCGATGTCCGCGGCAGGTCGAAGCATGCTTCGCAGCTCCACCAGAGCACCGGTGACGATCGCCGCCTCGAGGTCGGCCCGGTCGAACGACGCACCCAGACGGCTCCACGCCACCACCTCCGCACTGGGCGCTATCGCGGCCGTGGGCTCGACCTGGAGCACGTTCACGTGCCGCACCAAGTCGATCAGGTCGGTCGGGCGGTCGGCGTGCAGCAGCTGGGCCCGGACGGCGATCCGGCGGGCGTCGGCCCGGGACAGCTCGTGCACCTCGCTCACGACGCAGAGCGTAGGGCCGATCACCGACCGCCCGATGAGTTCCGTGCTGAAGCCAGGTCCACCCCGCATGACCACCTCACCGATCCGCTTGTACATGTCCATGTCCCTCGACGGGTTCATCACCGGCCTCGACGACCGGAAAGGGCAGGGCCTCGGCCGCGATGGCGGGCGGTTGTTCAACTGGCTCGACGACCGGAACGGGCCCGGCATCAACGGGCAGGTGTACGCCGAGGCGCTGGCCACCGGCGCCCTGATCTCGGGCCGGCGGACCTACGAGCTCGCCGGTGGCTGGGGCGGCGACCACCACGACGGCGTACCGATCAACGTGCTCACCCACCACCCGGACGACCAAGAGGCACCGGCGGACGGAACGACGTTCTACACCGACGTCGCGGCCTGCGCCGCGGACGCCAGGGCGGCGGCGGGCGAGCGCGCGGTCATGGTGCACGGCGCGAGCGCCGCCCAGTCGCTGCTCCGCGCGGGCGAGCTCGACGAGCTGGAGATCCACCTGGTCCCGGTGCTGCTCGGCGCGGGCCGCCGGCTCTTCGAGGACACCGACCGCGTCGAGCTCGAGCGAGTCCGGCAGCTCGAGGGCCGCGACGCGACCCATCTGCGCTACCGGGTCGTCCGCTGAGGGCTCTCGCTGAGGAACCTGTCACAGTTGTGCAACTCCGAGTTGCAACATGCTTATCCTGGGCCTATGGCGACCAGGGCCCCGGAGAGCGACGGCCGGCGAAAGGCCGCCGCCGCGCGCCGTCGGAAGCGCGAGGCGGAGATCATCGCCGCCACCCGTGAGCTGTTCGACCAGCGTGGGGTGCGGGAGGCGCAGATCGAGGACATCGCCCGGGCCGTGGGGATCAACCGGGCGATCGTCTACCGGCACTTCAGCGGCAAGGAGGAGCTGTTCGCGCTGACCCTGGAGGGCTACCTCGAGGAGCTCCGCGGCGCGCTCGCGACGGCCGCCGACAAGGAACAGGACCCCCGCGCCAAGCTGGGAGCCATCGTGGGTGCGTTCGTCGACTACGGCGTCGCCCACCCCGCGTTCGTCGACTGTGCGCAGTCGCTGATGCGGATGCCCGGCGATGAGCTGCTCGACGAGATCTCCGAGAGCGCGCTGTTCCGCCTCGGCCGCGGCATCTCGTCGTGCCTGAGCGTGCTCTCAGCGGCTATCGAGTCCGGGGTGGAGGCCGGTGACTTCATCACCCCGACCGATCCGACGCTGCTGGCGAACACGATGTACGCCAGCGGCCTCGGTGCGATCCAGCTCGCCCGGGTCGGCATCCTGGTGGCGGAGGCGGCCCCGGGCGTGCCGACGGTCGGCCAGATCAGCCCGCAGCAGGTGCGGGACTACCTCGTCGCCTCGGCGTTGGCTGTCCTGTCGCGCTGACTCACGGACGCTCGAGAATGGCGGTCACGCCCTGCCCGCCCGCGGCGCAGACCGAGATCACGCCGCGGCCCTGGCCCTTCTCGGCGAGCAGCTTGGCAAGCGTGTTGACGATCCGGCCGCCAGTGGCGGCGAACGGGTGTCCCGCGGCGAGCGAGGAGCCGTTGACGTTGAGCCTGGACCGGTCGATCTCGCCCAGCGGCGCGTCCAGACCGAGGCGCTCCTTGCAGAACACCGGATCCTCCCAGGCCTTCAGCGTGGCCAGCACCTGCGAGGCGAACGCCTCGTGGATCTCGTAGAAGTCGAAGTCCTGGAGGCTGAGCCCCTCGCGCTGCAGCATCCGCGCCATCGCGTACGCCGGCGCCATCAGCAGGCCCTCGCCTCCGTGCACGTAGTCGACGGCCGCGGTCTCGTACGCCGTCAGGTAGGCCAGCACGGGCAGCCCGCGCTCCTTGGCCCACTCCTCCGACGCCAGCAGCACTACCGAGGCGCCGTCGGTCAGCGGGGTCGAGTTGCCGGCGGTCATCGTTGCGGCCTCGCCCTTGCCGAAGACCGGCTTGAGCTTGGCGAGCTTCTCGGCGGTCGAGTCGGCGCGCAGGTTGGAGTCGCGCTCCAGCCCGCGGAACGGCGTGACCTGGTCGTCGAGGAAGCCGGCGTCGTACGCCGCGGCCAGGTGCTGGTGGGAGGCGGCGGCGAGCTCGTCCTGCTCCTCGCGGCCGATCTGCCACTCGAGGGCGGTCAGCGCGGCGTGGTCACCCATGGAGAGCCCGGTGCGCGGCTCGCCGTTCTGCGGGATCTCCAGGCCGATGTCTCCGGGCCGGATCTGGCCGAGCGCGGCGAGCCGGCCCTTGGTGTCGCGGGCGGCGTTGACCTTGACCAGCTTCTTGCGCAGCTTGTCGCTGATCGCGACCGGCGCGTCGGAGGTGGTGTCGGTGCCACCCGCGATGCCGACCTCGATCTGGCCGAGCGCGATCTTGTTGGCGACCTGGATCGCCGCCTGCAGACCGGTGCCGCAGGCCTGCTGGATGTCGGTCGCCGGAGTCTCGGGCGACAGCTTCGAACCGAGCACGGACTCGCGGGCCAGGTTGAAGTCGCGCGAGTGCTTGAGCACGGCCCCGGCCACCACCTCGCCGAGCCGCTCCCCCTCGAGCCCGAACCGGGTCACCAGGCCGTCGATGGCGGCGGTGAGCATGTCCTGGTTGGACGCCTCGGCGTAGACGGTGTTGGAGCGGGCGAACGGGATCCGGTTGCCGCCGATCACGGCGACCCGACGGGTGCTGGAGTTCATGCATCCATCCTCTCCGCCGGACGCCCACGAGAGAAGGCAATGAGGGGCAGGTCACGAAATGTGGACGCGGAGTTACACATGGAGTTACATGGCGGAGCGTGACAGGTTCGTGTCACGTACCCACGAGACCTCCCGGAGGACACCACCCCTATGAGTGACCGCTACCAGGGCTTCACACAGACGCCCGTCGGCAAGCTGCTCGTCAAGAACCTGGGCCTTCCGAACCCCACGAAGCTGGAGCGGTACGCCGAGGGCGCGCCGCTCGTCGACGGCACCATCCTGGTGGGCGGCACCGGCCGGCTGGCCGAGTCGCTGCCGGGGCTCCTCGACCTGCTCGGCATCGCCTCGACGCAGGCCCAGGAGGAGGGCGCGCGCTACAAGGGGCTGGTCTTCGACGCCACCGGCCTGCAGGCCTCCTCGGACCTCACCGCGCTGCGAGACTTCTTCACCCCGCTGATGCGCAGCCTCGAGGCCTGCTCCCACGTGGTCGTGCTCGGCACCCCGCCGGAGCAGGCGAAGGGCCCCGAGCGGGTCGCGCAGCGCGCACTCGAGGGCTTCACCCGCAGCCTCGGCAAGGAGGTCGGCCGCGGCGGCACCGTCCAGCTCGTCTACGTCGCCGAGGGCGCCGAGGGCGCCGTCACCAGCACCCTTGGCTTCCTGCTCTCCCCCAAGTCGGCCTACGTCTCCGGCCAGGTGGTCCGGATCGGAGCGCACGGCACCACGAAGGCACCCGAGGTCACCGACTGGATCAAGCCGCTCGACGGCAGGATCGCGCTGGTCACCGGCGCCAGCCGCGGCATCGGCGAGCAGATCGCCCGGGTGCTGCACCGCGACGGTGCGACCGTCGTGGGCGTCGACGTGCCGCAGGCCGCGAGCGAGCTGCAGACCCTGATGAAGGAGCTCGACGGCGACTGGGTCACCCTCGACATCACCGGCAAGGACGCCCCGCAGCGGATCGCGCACCACCTGAAGGAGAAGCACGGCGGCGTCGACGTCGTCGTCCACAACGCGGGCATCACCCGCGACAAGAAGCTCGCCAACATGGCCGAGGACCGCTGGGAGTCGGTGATCGCGGTCAACCTCACCGCGCCCGAGCGGATCACCCGCGAGCTGATCGAGCAGGGTGTGCTCAACAAGGGCGGGTCGATCGTGGGCGTGGCCAGCATCGCCGGCATCGCGGGCAACGTCGGGCAGACCAACTACGCCGCCTCGAAGGCCGGGGTGATCGGCTTCGTCGACTCCCTCGCCGACGAGCTCAAGGACGACCGGACGATCAACGCCGTCGCTCCGGGCTTCATCGTCACCCAGATGACCGCGGCAGTCCCGTTCGCGACGCGCGAGGTCGGGCAGCGGCTCAACGCCATGGCCCAGGGCGGCCTGCCGGTCGACGTCGCCGAGACCATCGCCTGGTACGCCAACCCGGGCTCCCGTGCCGTCAACGGCAACGTGGTCCGGGTCTGCGGCCAGATGATGCTCGGAGCCTGACGTGATCGGCATCCCACTACTGGTGAAGGCGGCACTCCCCTCGGTCCCGGTCGTCAACCAGCTGCCCGGCGTGAAGAAGGCGTCGCCCGACGGCTTCGCCGGGCTGAGCAAGGACCGACCGCTGGTCACCGTCGAACGCAGCCATGTCGACGCGTACGCCGCGGTGTGCGGGTTCCCGACCAAGGACACCGTCCCGCTCCCCTACCCACACATGCTGGCGTTCCCGCTGCACATGGCGATCATGACCGACTCGGCGTTCCCGGCCCCGGCGATCGGCACCCTGCACCTGGAGAACTCCATCACCGGCCACCGCCCGATCGCCATCGGCGAGGAGCTGGCGGTCTCGGCGAGAGTCACGCCGGCCGAGGCGCACCCCAAGGGCACCATCTACCGGTTCATCACCGAGGTGCGGGCGGGCGACGACGTGGTGTGGGAGAGCACGTCGACGTACCTCCGCCGCGGCAAGGGCGACGAGTCGGCCTCGAGTGGCTCGACGTTCCCCGACGCGCCGCCCACCGGGACGGTGTGGCAGCTGCCCGCCGACCTCGGACGTCGGTACGCCGGGGTGTCCGGCGACCACAACCCGATCCACCTCTATCCGTTGACCGCCAAGGCGCTCGGTTTCCCGCGGCAGATCGCCCACGGCATGTGGAGCAAGGCGCGCTGCATCGCCGCCCTCGAGAACCGGCTGCCCGACGCCGTACGCGTCGACGTCGCGTTCAAGAAGCCGATCATCCTGCCGGGCAAGGTGGCCTTCGGGTCGACCCCGACCAACGACGGCTACGCGTTCTCGCTCAGCAACCCCAAGAGCGGCGCGCCGCACCTCACCGGAGCCACCACCGTCCTCTAGGAGCGGCGAGGCCTGATCAAACCCTCCTGGGCGACGGTCGCGACGAGGGTGCCGTCGCCGGTGAACACCCGGCCCAGCGAGAGACCGCGGGCGCCGCTGGCGGAGGGCGACCACTGGTCGTAGAGCCACCACTCGTCGGCACGGAACGGCCGGTGGAACCAGATCGTGTGGTCGAGCGAGGCCATCTGGGTGTTCGTGGGATCCGCGTCGTGGGCGGCGAGCGCCGCACCGAGCAGGCTCACGTCGCTGGCGTAGGTGAAGAGCGCGAGATGCTCCACCGGATCGTCGCTGAGCTTGCCGTCGATACGGATCCAGACCCGCGCCTGCGACGGATGGGCGGGATCCTTCTCGAGCCCGTACCTGGTGTTGCCGAGGAACCGGACATCCATCGCGGCCCACTCCTTGCCGAGCCCGGCTGCCTCCTTGGCGCCCCGGTCCTTCATCAGGTCGAACAGGCTCGCGCCGGTCTCGGGGCCGCCCACCTCCGGCATCGGCTCCTGGTGATCGAGGCCCGGCTCGGTCCGTTGAAAGCTGACGGTCTGGTAGTAGATGACCTTGCCGTGCTGTCGCGCGGAGACCCGGCGAGTCACGAACGAGCGTCCGTCGCGGACCCGCTCGACGTCGTAGATGATCGGCACGTCGTAGTCGCCGGGCAGCAGGAAGTACGAGTGCAACGAGTGCACGTGATAGTCCGGGTCGACGGTCCGCACCGCGGCAACCAGGGCCTGTGCCGCCACCTGGCCGCCGTAGACCCGTTGCCGCTCGCTGTCGGGCTGACGACCGCGGAAGAGATCGACGTCGAGGTACTCCAGGTCGAGGAGACCGACCAGGTCGGCCACTACTTCACTCATGCTCGACCCTGCTGCTCGTCGGGGCCCTCGAGGCCGGCCAGGAACTGCTCGAACTGCTGACCGATCTCCTCGCCGGTCGGCATCGGCTGGTCGCCGGCGAGCAGGCTGCTGCCGGACTCCTCGGCCCGCTGGAAGGCGTCGTACTGCTGCTCCAGGGAGCGGACCACCTCCTCCACCTCCTCGTTGGCGGACAGGTAGCGGGCGATCTCCTGCTCCCGCTCCTCGGCCTGGGTGCGCAGGGCGGTGAGGTCGATGGTCAGCCGGCCGGCAAGCTCCACCTGCTCGAGCAGGGCGGCCGCGGCGCGTGGGTAGTCGAGCTGGGCGAGGTAGTGCGGGATGTGCGCCACGAACCCGAGCGCGTCGTGTCCCCACTCGCCCAGCCGGACCTCGAGCAGGGCCTGGGCGCTGCTCGGGATCCGCAGCTCGCCGCGCCAGGGGCTCTCGCCGGTGAGCAGCTCGGGCCGGTTGGCGTGATGGGTGATCGCGATCGGCCGGGTGTGCGGCACCGCCATCGGCACCGAGCCCATCCCGACGACCCGGGTCACGCCGAACCGCTCGACGACCTCGCGTACGGCGCGCGCGAACGCCTCCCAGCGGTTGTCGGGCTCCGGCCCGTGCAGGAGGAGGTACGGCGTGTCTCCGGCGTCGTGCTGCAGCCGGACCACCAGCCGCGGGGCGTCGTAGTCGTCGTAGTGGTCGCGCACGAAGGACATCGGCGGCCGCCGGGCGCGGTAGTCGTGCAGCTGGTCGACGTCGAAGGTGGCGACCACGGAGCCGTGCATGGAGCCCTGGTCGACCAGGTGGCGGCACGCGATCGCCGCCGAGTTGCCGGCGTCGAGGAAGCCGTTGAGCACCAGCACCATGGTCAGCGACTCGGCATCGTCGAGGGCGGACACCTCGTCGACGATGTGGACGAGACGGGGTTCGGAGCTCACGGGGAAACGGTAGTCCCCGGCTCGGTCGGCCCGTCGGTCGGCGTCGCCGGTGGCGTCACCGTCGGGTCCGGGGCGAGGTAGCCCGGGTCGTACTGGTTGATCATCATCTTCGCGCCGCGCCGGGCCAGCATCCGGCCGGTGAGCCCGACCAGCGACTGCAGTACGGCGTCCTGATCGACGCCCGGGTGGTCCAGCTCCTCCAGCAGCCGCCACAGGCTCTCGGGCCCGAAGCCGGCGACGAGGTACTCGCACGCCCACCAGCTCAGCCCGTAGTGGGCCGAGGAGTCGGCGTCGTTGAAGGTGCCGTCACCGGGCAGCCCCCGCACGCCTGCCTCGGCCTCGCCCAGCGCCTCCTGCGGCAGCCGGCGCAGCTCGGGCGTCAGCGGCTGCACCGACACCCACTCGGCGATGCCCTCGCTGAGCCAGGCGGGTGCCTTGTCGTCACGTCGCCCGAGCGCCACATGGGTGAGCTCGTGGCGGACCAGCCGGTCGCGCTCGATGCCGGGCTGGCTCAGCATCGACGGGTGCAGGGCGAACCTGGTGGCCACGACCTGCCCCTCCTCGTCACCGGCCATCACCGGGAAGGCGACACCGTCGAGCTTCTCCGGATCGCCACCCGGCAGGTCGTCCAGGGAGGCCAGGAACTTCGTGTCCGAGAGCGCGTAGACCACTACCGAGCCTCGCCAGTCGTAGGGCACTCTCGCCGAGACGTTCTCGATCCCCTGCTCGATGGAGTCCATCAGCGGTTCGGCGGCCCCGACCGACTCCTGATCGAAGATCCCCAGCACCCCGGGCCGGGTCCGGGCCAGGACGGGCACCATGTCCCAGGGCTGCTTCTGCTGGTCGTTGGCCTGCTCCCACTCGGGGTCGGTGACCGAGCTGACGACGTAGCGGTCGTCCTTGGTCTTGGCGAACCGGAACCGGTCACGAGTGACGACCGGGTGCGGGTCGAAACCCTCGAGCTGCATGGTCACCTCGACGACCACCCAGTACTCGTCGTCCTCCCGGACCATGCTGGACCGGTCGAGCTCGTAGGCGAACTGGCGCAGCGGCAGCTGCGCGAGGTTGTCGAAGTAGCCGCCCTGGGCGGTCACGAAGCCCGGGTCGGCGTGGTCGATGCCGGTGAGGAAGGCCGCACGGTCGCGAGAGAGCAGCGAGGTCGCGCGCTCCTCCAGGGTGGCCGTGAAGGCCTGGTCGAGATCGGGCGGCACCTGGATGCCGCCGTTGGCGTCGGTGCTCGGCGTGGACCCCTCCGAGGACGTGGGCGACGAGTCCGAGCAGGCCGGGAGCGAGAGAACGAGGAGGGAGCAGAGCAGGGCGGCCAGGATCCTGGCTTGCGACCGCTCAGCCCGACTGGTCGACATCGACCGCCCCCCGAGACGGCTCGTCCCTCCCCTGCTCGGGAAGCAGCAACAGGTCCTCCACGATGCCTCGGGCGATGGTCTGCGACGTCAGCCCGATCCGGTCGAGGATCGCCGCTCGCTTGGCGTGGCCGAGGAACTCCTGCGGGATGCCGTGCAGCCGGAACGGCGTGGTCACCCTGGCGTCGTTGAGGGTCTGCAGGAGCACCGCTCCGCAGCCGCCGGTCCGACCGTTGTCCTCGATGCTGACGACCAACCGGTGCTCGCGGGCCAGGTCGATGATCGCGGGGTCGATCGGCTTGACCCAGCGCGGGTCGACGACGGTGACGCCGATGCCCTGGGCGACCAGCCGCTCGGCGACGTCGACGGCCACCCCGGCCATCGGCCCGACGGCCACGACCAGGACGTCCTTGGTGCCGTTGCGGGCGAGTACGTCAGCGCCGCCGGCCTTGCCGAGCGCGGGGATGTCCTCGGGCGGCGGGCCCTTCGGGAAGCGCACCACCGTGGGCGCGTCGTCGACGTCGACCGCCTCGTTGAGCAGCTCGCGCAGGCGCGTGCCGTCACGCGGGGCGGCCAGCCGGAGGCCGGGCACCACCTGCAGCACGGACATGTCCCACATGCCGTTGTGGCTGGCTCCGTCGTCTCCGGTGACGCCGGCCCGGTCGAGCACGAAGGTGACACCGCAGCGGTGCAGGGCGACATCCATCAGCACCTGGTCGAACGCCCGGTTGAGGAACGTCGCGTAGATCGCCACGACCGGGTGGAGCCCGCCCATCGCCAGCCCGGCGGCGGAGGTGGCGGCATGCTGCTCGGCGATCCCGACGTCGAACGTGCGCTCGGGGAACCGGGCCTGGAACTTGTTCAGCCCGACCGGGTGCATCATCGCCGCGGTGATCGCCACCACGTCCTGCCGGCGACTGCCGATGTGCACCATCTCGTCGGCGAACACGTCGGTCCAGATCCGGCCCTTGGGCGTCTCCTCGCCGGTGTCGATGTCGAAGGGCCCGGGCGAGTGGAACTGGTCGGCCTCGTGCTTCTCGGCGGCGTCGTAGCCGAAGCCCTTGCGAGTGATCGCATGCACGATCACCGGGCCGCCGAACCGCTTCGCCTGGGCCAGCGCGTGCTCCATGGCTGGTACGTCATGGCCGTCGACCGGTCCGACGTACTTGAGACCGAGGTCCTCGAAGAGGCCCTGCGGCGCGATCGCGTCCTTGAGCCCCTTCTTCATCGCGTGCAGCGCGTCGTAGGCAGCGGGGCCGACGCCGGGCACCGAGTTGAGTCGCCGCTTGACCACCTCGAGGACGTGCTCGTAGCGCGGGTTGGTCCGCAGCGTGGTGAGCGCGGTGGCCAGCCCGCCGACGGTCGGTGTGTAGGAACGGCCGTTGTCGTTGACGACGATCACCAGCCGGGAGTCCTTGGCGACCGCGATGTTGTTCAGCGCCTCCCAGGCCATCCCACCGGTCAGCGCGCCGTCGCCGATGACAGCGACCGTGTGCCGGTCCTCGCCGCGGATCGCATAGGCCTTGGCCAGCCCGTCGGCGTAGCTCAGCGAGGTCGAGGCGTGGGAGTTCTCGACCAGGTCGTGGTCGGACTCGGCCTGGCTCGGGTAGCCGCTCAGGCCGCCCTCCCGACGCAGGCCGTCGAAGTCCGCGGCGCGTCCGGTCAGCATCTTGTGCACGTAGGCCTGGTGTCCGGTGTCGAAGACGACCTTGTCGTGCGGGGAGTCGAAGACCCGGTGGATGGCGATGGTGAGCTCGACCACGCCGAGGTTGGGTCCGAGGTGACCGCCGCCCGGAGAGCACGACTCGACCAGGGCGTCGCGGATCTCGCTCGCGAGCACGGCGAGCTGGTCCTCCGTCAGCCCGCGGAGGTCACGAGGACCCGCGATCGACTCGAGCAACGACATGCCCGCGAGTTTACGGGCTCAGAGCTCGTAGACCGCCACCGCCGGTTCCTGCAGGCTGCCCATCCACACCCGGCCGTCGTGCTCGCGCACCCCGGTGACCATGTGGTACGCCGCGCCGTGCTCGGCCGCGCGCACGTCGACGTCGTGCACGAGCGTGCCCTCGTCGTCGTAGGCCTGCACCCGGACGGTCTGCTTGGGCTTCGGCTGGAGCCGCTCGGGGATCTTGGTGACCGCCTTGCGCAGCGGCATCGGGCCCTTCTGGATGCGCTCGACGAGGCCGTCGGTGGGGCTGGTTATCGTCACCCAGATCAACCCATCGCTGCCGCGGGCGATGTTGTCGGGGTAGCCGGGCAGGTTCTGGCAGAGCAGGTCGCGCATTCCGGCCCGGTTGCCGGTGAGCCAGCGGCGTACGACGGTCCGCGCGGCGGTCTCGGCGACGGCGACGAAGCTCTCGTCCTCGGAGAGGGCGACGCCGTTGGCGAACGCGAGGCCGTCGAGGACGACCTCGATGGAGCGGTCTGTGCCGAGCTTGAGCAAGCGCCCGGTGCGGGTGTTCTGCGCGAAGTCGTCCTTCCACTTGTCGAGGCCGTACTTCGTGGACGAGTCGGAGAACCACACGGTGCCGTCGCTGGCGATGGCGGCGTTGTTGCAGAACGCCATCTTCTCTCCCGCCACGCTGTCGATGACCTGCTCGACCTCGCCTCGGCTGGTGTCGATGCGTAGCACCCCGCGGTAGGCGTCGCACACCAGCAGTCGCCCGTCGAGGTCCATCTCGATGCCGAGCGGCCGGCCGCCGGTCTGCGCCACCCGGTCGATCTTCTTGCCGTCATGGGAGATCCGGAAGATGCTGCCGTCGTCGGTGCCGGTGAAGACGGCCCCCTCGTCCGGCCCCTTCGTGCCGACCACCACGTCCTCGGCGCCGAACTCGGGGACCTGGATCACCTGGAAGCTCATCGGCCGACCATAGCGACCAAAATCAGGTGCGGGCCGGATGCCCACGCACGTACCTTCGCGACATGAATTGCGTGATCTTGAGGGTGCGTCGTGTCCGGGTCCGCGCCGAGGACACGGCGCGAGTGGGGATGGCACCCGCTTCGGCCTGAGTGGGCCCGCCGAGTCGTCGACACCGCAGGAGTACGGCGCGGCGACCTGGTGCTCGACCTCGGCGCCGGCCACGGCGCGCTGACCGCACCGCTTCTCGCCGCCGGTGCTCGGGTGATCGCCGTCGAGCTGCACCCGCGGCGGGCCGCGGTGCTGCGGGACCGGTTTGGTGACGCCGGGCTGCGCGTCGTACGCAGCGACCTGCGTGAGCTCCGCCTGCCGCGGCGCCCGTTCCGGGTGGTGGCCAGCCCGCCGTACCAGCTCTCGACAGAACTGGTCCGGCTCCTGATGGGAACCGACCGGCTGCTGGGTGCCCACCTGGTGCTGGAGCGCGGCGCCGTACGCCGGATGGTCGAGCGACCGCCGCGCGCGCGGCATGCCCGGCGCTACACGATGGAGCCCGGTCTGACGGTGCCGCGTCAGGCGTTCCGTCCCCCACCGCGAGTGGACTCGAGGGTGCTCAGGATCCGGCGATAGTGGTCGGAGTCGAGGAACTGCGGCAGGGCAACCTGCGCAGCCGCGGTGAGGTCGAGCTCGGCCACCTGCTCCGGGTCGACGAACACGATCTGGCGCCCCTCGTGGCAGTGGACCTGCTTGTCGGTGAGGTCGGTGAGCATCACGAACAGCCGGAAGTCGTCGTCGCTGTCGCTGTGCTCGTGGTGCACCGTGAACTGGCCGAACAGCTCCAGACCTTGCTCGAGCCGGATGCCGGTCTCCTCCGCGAGCTCCCGGTAGGCGCCCTCGCGGTAATCCTCGCCCGGGTCGAGGTGCCCGCCAACGAAGCCCCACTTCTCGGGGTCGATGTCCGGGAACTCGTCCCGCTCCTGGAGCAGGACCCATCCCCTGGAGTCGACCAGGACCACGCTTGCAAACCGCTGCACCCCACGGACGTTACCGGCCGGGCCTGAGACTGCGCTTGACCTCAAGTGTGCTTGAACTTGCACTCTCGAGGGACACGTCAAATCACCGAGGAGAACACCATGCCCGTTGCTGTCATCACCGGAGCGTCCCGCGGCCTTGGCCGCGCGCTCGCCACGGAGCTCGCCCGCCGCCAGTGGCACCTCGTACTGGATGCCCGCGGCGCCGAGGACCTCGGAGCTGTCCAGGCGCAGCTGCCGGGCGGCCCGCACCACGCCATGGCGGGCGACATCACCGACCCCACCCATCGGACCAACCTGGTCACCGCCGCTCGAGCCCTCGGCGGCGCGTCGGTGCTGGTCAACAACGCCAGCAGCCTGGGCGCCAGCCCGCTGCCGGCCTTCAGCGACCTCGACCCGGCGACGTACGTCGATCTGCTCCGGGTGAACCTGGTCGCACCGATGGCGCTCACCGCCGCCCTGCTCCCCCAGCTCCGGCAGCACGAGGGACGGGTCCTCAACATCTCCTCCGACGCCGCCGTCGAGCCCTACGAGACGTGGGGCGGCTACGGCTCGTCGAAGGCCGCCCTCGACCACGCCGGCCGGGTGCTGGCGGCCGAAGAGCCTGCTCTTCGCATCTACAGCCTCGACCCGGGCGAGATGCGCACCCGGATGCATCAGGACGCGTTCCCGGGAGAGGACATATCCGACCGACCCGAGCCCGAGACCGTGGTCCCGGCGGTGCTGTCGCTGCTGGACAGCGACCTGCCCAGCGGGCGCTACGTCGCCGGCGAGCTGGTGAGGGAGGCTGCATGAGCACGGCACCTGTCGAACGCTTCCGGCTCCCGGAGTCCGGGGAGGCAAGGGTGCCTCCCGAGGCGCGCGGACTGGCCCGTGACGAGGTCCGGTTGGCCGTCGTCAGCCCCGAGCTGACCAGGCACCTACGGGCCGACGCCCTCCCCGACCTGCTCCATCCCGGTGACCTGCTGGTGGTCAACACCAGTGCGACCCTCCCGGCCGCGGTGGAGCTCGAACGGCGCGGCTGCCCCGCCACGCTGCACGTCTCCACCCAGCTCGACGACGGCTCCTGGGTGGTGGAGCTGCGACGGGGCGATGGCAGCGGACCGGACGCCGGCGAGCCAGGCGAGGTGCTCCGCCTGCCGGGCGGCGTACGCCTGCGCGTGGACGCACCGCACCCGGCCGGGCAGACCCGCCTCTGGCGCGCCGTACCGCTGCCGGCTGCGGAGGTCGTCGACTACCTGTCGGATCACGGCCGACCGATCCACTACCCGTACGTCGAGGGTGACTGGCCGCTGGACTCGCTGCAGAACGTGTACGCCGACCGCCCCGGCAGCGCCGAGATGGCGAGCGCCGGGAGGCCGCTGACCGAGCGGGCCCTGGTGCGGCTGATGACCCGCGGCGTACCGGTGGTGCCGATCGTCCTGGACACCGGCGTGTCCAGCCAGGAGTCGCACGAGCCGCCGCAGCCGGAGCGGTTCACGGTCCCTGCGGCGACCGCGCGGCTGGTCAACAGCACCCTGGACGCGGGCCGCCGGGTCGTCGCCGTGGGCACCACGGTGGTCCGGGCGCTCGAGTCGGCGGCGGCCGGAGGCCGGGTGCACGCGACCACCGGCTGGACCTCCCTGGTCCTCGGGCCGCGGCGCCCGGCAAGGGTCGTGGGCGGCCTGCTGACCGGTCTCCACGAGCCCGAGGCGAGCCATCTCGACCTGCTCGCCGCCGTGGCCGGCGGCGATCTGGTCGGCCGCGGCTACGCGGACATCACCGGAACCGACGCCCCGGCGTACCTCTGGCACGAGTTCGGCGACTCGATGCTGTTGCTGCCCTGATCTGCGACAATCCGAGCCGGGAGGCGACGAAAGGAGACCCCGTGTTCGGAAAAGGCGCCGACAAAGAGAAGCGCATCGAGATGCTGGCCCGGCTTGACCGGTTCCGCGATCTCTCCGACGACGAGATCCACCGCGTCGTGGAGGAGGCCACCTACCTCACGGTTCCGGAGAGCTGGGCGCTGATGGTCGAGAAGACCCCCGCCGACAAGGCCTACCTGATCCTCGACGGCGAGGTGTCGGTACGCCGCGACGGCAAGGAGGTCGCCCGGGTCGGCGCCGGTGAGCTGATCGGCGAGATGGCGCTGGTCAACCACAAGCTGCGCAACGCGACCGTGGTCGCCGAGACCCCGCTCGAGGTGCTGCACTTCACCGACGAGGTCGTGCAGCGGCTCAACGACCAGATCCCGCAGTTCCAGCAGGCGCTCTCCGGCGCCAGCCAGGAGCGCTCGGCGGAGTAGGCCGCCTAGAGCCGGGCGACGAACCGGCGTCCGCGGATCGCCTCCTCGACCAACCCGGCCGCGAGACGCACCCCGCTCAGTCGGGCGTCCTCGGTGAGCCAGGTCTCGACGGCCGCCTCGATGACGTCCGGGTCCGCGAAGTCGCGGAGCTCCGCCCGCGCCTCGCTCAGCCCGCGCCGGCAGGCCTCCTGGCTCGCCTCGATGTGCAGCACGGCGAACCGGGCCAGCACCACGAGGTGGCGCCGGAGCGCCGGGTAGCCGCGGTAGTCGGGCGGGCAGAGGTCGAGCAGCCAGCTGCCGGCGGTGTGCTCCCAGCCCGGGGCGCCGGGCGGCCGGACGGGACGGGGCCAGCCGGGCGGGGTGACGGGTGCAACCATGGCGGCATTCTAGTCGAACACCTGTTCGATCGCCTCACCCGGGTAGGAAGCTGAACCGCACCTCGCGCACGGGGTTGTCGACGTTGATGTCGACCAGGCAGATGCTCTGCCAGGTGCCCAGGGCCAGCCTCCCGCCCAGCACCGGCACGGTCGCGTACGGCGGCACCAGGGCAGGCATCACGTGCGAGCGCCCGTGTCCCGGCGTACCGTGCCGGTGCCGCCAGCGGTCGTCCGCCGGCAGCAGGTCACCGAGCGCGGCGAGCAGGTCGTCGTCGCTGCCCGCGCCGGTCTCGATGATCGCGATCCCGGCCGTGGCGTGCGGGACGAACACGTGCAGCAGCCCGTCGCCGTCGTCGGCGACGAACGTGGCGCAGTCGTCGGTGAGGTCGAGGACGACGTCCTGGTCCCCGGTGCGGTACTCCCTGACCTCGGATCGCATCGTCAGTCCCTGAGCGCCCGCTCGACCCGCTCGACCTTGGCGGCCATCTCACCCTCGAACCCCGGCCGGATGTCGGCCTTGAGGACCAGCCCGACCCGCGGCGACACCTCGGCCACCACCTCGACGGCCCGTTTCACGACCGCCATCACCTCGTCCCACTCCCCCTCGATGTTGGTGAACATCGCGTTCGTCTCGTTGGGCAGCCCGGACTCACGGACCACCCGCACTGCGGCCGCGACGGCCTCGGAAACGCTGCCCGTGTCGTCGGCGGCGGTGGGACTGATGCTGAAGGCCACGATCATGGCGCCACCGTATGCGCCGCCATCTAACTGGCGGCAAACGCCTCGTCGAAGGGGGTCGAGCGTGCCGATTGCCGCCAGTTTCGTCGGAGAGTCTGAGCCGCGTGGAATGGTGGTTCCGATGACCCCGGAAGACGTCGCCGAGCACGCGGCCAGCCTGCCCCGCTGCAAGCGCAAGGGCACCGCAGCCAAGCCCGCGTGGTACGTCGACGACCGCCTGGTCGCCCGGCTCGAGGACGCGACGACACTGACCATCCGCAGCCTGCCGGAGCCGCGCGAGCGGTTGCTCGAGGAGCACCCCGAGACCTTCGGCATCCCGCCCCGGATGGAGGCGCACCACAAGGTGCAGGCGGTCCTCGACCACGGCAACGACGACGCGATCCGCGACGCGATCACCGCGGCGTACGAGCTGCAGCGGCGAACCTGAGGGCTGCTCAGACCACCGATCGCACCAGCAGCGCGATCGCGGACGCCGCGCAGACGACCAGCACCCCGGTGCGGATCGAGTCGGTCGGCAGCAGACGGCGTACGAAGGAGGCGATCACCAAGCCGAGCGCCAGCGCCGGCAGGAACAGCAGGGCCAGGCCGATCTCAGCGCGCGTGATCTCCCCCGCGATGGCCAGGCCGGTCAGGCTGAACACCGCACCGACTGCGAAGTAGACCGCGAGCGTGTTGCGGATCCGGGTCGGCCGCTGGTGTTGGTACAGCACGGCGATCGGCGGCCCGCCGATGGACGTGGCCGTGGCGGTGACGCCGGAGACCACTCCCGCCGTCGAGAGGTTCAGGCGGGTCATCGGCACCTGCACGGTCCGCCAGGTGACCAGCACGCTGACCAGCACCATGACCCCCACCGCGACCCCGAGCGCGCGGTCATCGACCATGGCCACCAGGAACACCCCGAGCACCGTCCCCGGCACCCGGAACGGGAGGGACCAGGCCAGCCCCCGCCAGTCGATGTCGCTGCGATCGGCGACGAGGGTGAACGCCGGGGTGAAGAAGCCCATGAACAGCAGCATCCCGGGCATCAGCTGCGGCTCGAGCAGCGTCACCACCGGGGCGCCGACCAGTCCCACGCCCAGACCCACCAGGCCCTGCACGGCGGCGCCGACGACCATGGTGGCCGCCAACACGGCGACCACCCAGACGTCGACCCCGAGAAGAGTGTCGATGCGGGTCAGTCGCGACGCAGGTTCCGCAGCACGTACTGCATGATCCCGCCGTTGCGGTAGTAGTTCGCCTCGCCCGGGGTGTCGATGCGCACGGTCGCCTCGAACTCCGTGTCGTCCGCCTTCACGGTGACCGTCCGCGGCGTGTCGCCGTCGTTCATCGCGGTGATGCCGGTGATCGAGAACGTCTCCTCGCCGCTGAGCCCCAGCGACTCGGCGGTCTCGCCCTCGGGGTACTGCAGCGGCAGCACGCCCATGCCGATCAGGTTGGAGCGGTGGATCCGCTCGTAGGACTCGGCGATCACGGCCTTCACGCCGAGCAGCGCGGTGCCCTTGGCGGCCCAGTCGCGGGAGGACCCGGAGCCGTACTCCTTGCCCGAGAGCACGACCAGCGGCGTGCCGGCGGCGAGGTAGTTCTCGGACGCCTCGAACACCGTGGTCACCTCGCCGTCGGCGGTGAAGTCGCGGGTCACGCCGCCCTCGGTGCCGGGCGCGAGCTGGTTGCGCAGCCGGATGTTGGCGAACGTGCCGCGGATCATCACCTCGTGGTTGCCGCGGCGGGAGCCGTAGGAGTTGAAGTCGCGCTGCTCCACGCCGTGGTCGGCGAGGTAGCTGCCGGCCGGCGAGTCCTTCTTGATCGCACCGGCCGGGCTGATGTGGTCGGTGGTCACCGAGTCGCCGAGCTTCAGCAGCACCCGGGCGCCCTCGAAGTCGGTCACCGGCTCCGGCTCGTCGGGCATCCCGTCGAAGTAGGGAGGCTTCCGGACGTACGTCGAGTCCTCGTCCCACGCGAACGTGTTGCCCTCGGGCGTCGGCAGCGACTTCCACTGCTCGTCGCCGGCGAAGACGTCCTCGTAGTTCGACCCGAACATGTCGGAGCTGATCGCCTGCGCGATCACGTCCTCGATCTCCTTGGCGGTGGGCCAGATGTCCTTCATGAAGACGTCGTTGCCATCGGAGTCCTGGCCCAGCGGGTCCTCGTAGAGGTCCACGTCCATCGACCCGGCCAGCGCGTAGGCCACCACGAGCGGCGGCGACGCGAGGTAGTTCATCTTCACGTCCGGGTTGATCCGGCCCTCGAAGTTGCGGTTGCCGGACAGCACGGACACCACGGCCAGGTCGTTGTCCTGCACCGCCTGCGACACCTCGGGGATCAGGGGGCCGGAGTTGCCGATGCAGGTCGTGCAGCCGTAGCCGACCAGGTTGAACCCGAGCTTGTCGAGGTACGGCGTTAGGCCGGACTTCTCGTAGTAGTCCGAGACGACCTTCGAGCCGGGGGCGAGCGTGGTCTTCACCCAGGGCTTGCGCTGCAGGCCCTTCTCGACCGCCTTCTTGGCGAGCAGGGCCGCACCGATCATCACCGAGGGGTTGGAGGTGTTGGTGCACGACGTGATCGCCGCGATCGTGACCGCACCGTGGTCGATCTCGAACTTCGTGCCGTCCTCCAGGGTGACCTCGGCCGGGGAGCTGACCCGGCCGCCGTCGGCCGGGGCAGCGGAGACCAGCTCGTTGGGCGGTGCGGAGCCGTTGCCGTGCTCGTGCGAGGGAGAGTCGGAGGCCGGGAAGGACTCGGCGACCGACTCGTCGTACCCGTTCTCCTCGCCTTCGGTGTCGACGTAGTCGGCCAGAGCGGCCCGGAAGGCTTCCCTGGCGTCGGAGAGCGAGACCCGGTCCTGGGGACGCTTCGGCCCGGCGAGCGAGGGTACGACGGTCGTCAGGTCCAGCTCGAGGCGCTCGGAGTAGCGCGGCTCGGCGTCGGGGTCGTGCCAGAGGCCCTGTTCCTTCGCGTAGCCCTCGACCAGGGCGAGCTGCTCGTCGCTGCGACCGGTCATCCGCAGGTAGTCGATGGTCTGCTCGTCGATCGGGAACACCGCGATCGTCGAGCCGAACTCCGGGCTCATGTTGCCGATCGTCGCCCGGTTGGCCAGCGGGAGGGCCGAGACGCCGGGGCCGTAGAACTCGACGAACTTGCCGACCACGCCGTGCTTGCGCAGCATCTCGGTGATCGTGAGCACCAGGTCGGTGGCGGTGGCGCCCTCGGGGAGGTCGCCGTTGAGCTTGAAGCCGACCACCCGCGGGATCAGCATCGACACCGGCTGGCCGAGCATGGCGGCCTCGGCCTCGATGCCGCCGACGCCCCAGCCGACCACGCCGATGCCGTTGACCATCGTGGTGTGGGAGTCGGTGCCGACGCAGGTGTCCGGATATGCCAAGGGCGCACCGGCTTCGTCTTCTGGGTCGCGGGTGAACACGACGCGTGCCAGGTGCTCGATGTTGACCTGGTGCACGATGCCGGTGCCGGGCGGCACCACCTTGAAGTCGGAGAACGCGCCCTGGCCCCAGCGCAGGAACTGGTAGCGCTCGCGGTTGCGCTCGTACTCGATCTCGACGTTCCGCTCGAACGCCTCGGGGGTGCCGAAGACGTCGGCGATCACGGAGTGGTCGATGACCATCTCGGCCGGCGCCAGCGGGTTGATGCGCGACGCGTCACCGCCGAGCTCCTCCATCGCCTCGCGCATCGTGGCCAGGTCGACGACGCACGGGACGCCGGTGAAGTCCTGCATGATCACGCGCGCCGGCGTGAACTGGATCTCCTTGTCGGGCTCGCTGTCGGCGTCCCAGCCGGCGAGCGCCTTGATGTCGTCGGCGGTGATGTCGGCACCGTCCTCGGTGCGCAGCAGGTTCTCCAGCAGCACCTTCAGTGAGAAGGGAAGCGAGGCCACTGCATCTTCTGGGAGGCCGTCACCGGTCACCGCGTCGAGACGGAAGATCTCGTAGGACTTCCCATCCACGTCCAGGGTGCTCTTCGCGCCGAAGCTGTCCTTGCTGGCCATCAGCCATCTCCTCGTCGGTTCGGGGATGTCGCTCTCGGTCATCTTGCCGCCGCCGCAGCGTGGCCAGGTAATGAGGCGAACCTAAGTTCGTTCCGCAATCTCTCTTGATATCAAGATACCTGACGTCGAGCGACCCGGCAACCGGCACCATGCCACGCTTCAGCAATGGCGGAACCACGGATCCTTGCGATCATCCAGGCGGGCGGCGCGGGCGGGCGGATGGACGTCCTGACCCGGGAGCGCGCCAAACCCACGCTGCCCTTCGCCGGCATCTACCAGCTGGTGGACTTCCCGCTCTCCAACCTCCGGCACAGCGGGATCGTGGACGTGTGGCTCTCGGTGCAGTATCTGGGCGCCACCCTCGAGGACGAGGTGGCCAACGGCCGACCGTGGGACCTCGACCGGACCACGGGCGGCCTGCGGTTGCTCATGCCTCAGCAGGGCACGGGCTCCACCGACGAGGAGGGCTTCGCCCGGGGCAACGCCGACGAGCTCTACCGGATCCGCGACCAGATCGCAGCCGCAAGTCCCGAGCTGGTGCTCGTCATGAGCGCGGACCACATCTACCGCTTCGACTACATGGATGCGGTGCGCACACATCGTGAGGCCGGCGCCTCGTGCACCGTCGTGACCACCGAGGTCCGCCGCGAGGAGGCCGGCGACCACGCCACGGTGGAGGTCGGCAAGGACGACGTTGTCACCGGGTTCGAGTACAAGCCCGACGAACCGAAGACGTCCACCGTCGCGACGGAGATCTTCGTCTACACCCCCAGCGTGCTCATCGAGACCCTGGAGCAGCTGCACCGGGAGCTGGGTGGCGACAGCGGACCCGGGGACACGGGCCTGGGCGACTTCGGGGACCACCTGTTGCCGCGCCTGGTCGAGAGCACCCTCGTCGTCGCACATCGGTTGCCGGGGTACTGGCGTGACCTCGGCGAGCCGCACAAGTACCTGCGCGCGCACCTCGACGCACTCGTCGACGACCTGGGCGTGTTCGACGACACCGATCGGCCGATCCTGACCCGCCAACCCCAACGCGTGCCGGCCCGGGTCCTCGACGGCGGGCGGGTCGAGGACTCGATGCTGAGCCCTGGGTGCCGGGTGGCCGGCACCGTCGTCCGCAGCGTCATCGGCCCCGGAGTCGTCGTCGAACCGGGCGCCGTCGTGCGCGAGAGCGTGGTGTTCACCGGCTCGGTCATTCGCTCGGACGCCCGCGTCGAGCGCACCATCGTCGATCGAGATTGCGTCATCGGTGCCGGCGCGACCGTCGGCGAGCACCAGGATGGACCACCGGAGGACTCTGAGTCGGTGACGCTGGTCGGACGGGGCTGTCGGGTGCCCGACCAGGCAACGATCGAGGCCGGCGGCCGACTGGAGCCTGGCACCACCGGCTGACGGTCAGCGTGCCTGAGCGTCGGGCAGAAGCCGCGGCTCCAAACGGGTCTCGACCACCGTTCCGTCGCCCTGCCGTTCCACGACGTACGCCGCGACGTCCGGCCGGTCGGCCACCACCTCCGAGATCTCGGTGCCGTCGTAGACGATGCCCACCCCGTCGTCGGTGGCGTGCGCGGTCGGCAGCGTCTTGTCCCCCACCAGCCGGTGGAGCAGCGGCCGGCGCTGCCCCTCGTTGTCGTAGTGCACGCCGTTGCCGTAGGGCAGCAGGCCCAGCCCGGGCGGGGAGGGCTGCAGGTCGCGCCCGTAGCTGTCGGTGGGGCCGCCGACGTACCAGCAGATCGAGCCGGCCGAGACCCCGCCGAGCACCACGCCCGCCTCCCAGCACTCGCGCAGCACGTCGTCGACACCGTGCGTGCGCCATACGGCGAGCAGGTTGGCCACCGAACCGCCCCCGACCCAGATGACGTCCTGCGCCAGCAGGTACGCGCGGATGTCCGGGACGTTGGGCAGGGTGAAGAGCTCCAGGTGCGAGGCCCGCACGTCCGAGCCGGCGAACGCGCGGTAGAAGCCGACGACGCCGTTGAGCGAGTCGCCGTGCGCCGTACCGAGGTAGCAGACCCGGGGTCGCTCCGGGTCGCCCGCGAGGTGGATCGCGTGCTCGATCAACGGCCCGCGCACCCATTGGAAGGGGCCGAGGTCCGTGGGGAGGAACCCGCCCGAGGTCGCCAGGATTCGCATGGGAAGAGAGTAGGGAGCGCTAACGGGTGGGCGATAGCAGGGCGACGCACTCCACGTGGTGGGTCATGGGGAAGACGCCGATGATCACGAGCGTAAACCGCGATCCGTTGCGGTCGGCGGCGCTCAGGAGGCGAAACCGGCCTCTGACCTGCGGCGATGCAGTCCTCGGGGACTGTGGGCGCCGGAGCGGTGTTGCGGGCCTTTGCGAATCAAAGCGAGCCCATTCCGAGCCCTCCTGTCAGCGGGTTCCGACGGTCACAAACGACGGCAGCCAATCGCCATGGCACCGCACACGGAGACTGGCCGGTCCGGCGTCAGAGCCTCGGACCAGTTGACCGCACCAGAACCGGAGAACACTTAGTCCCATGCCGGGAGCTGGGGCCGGTGCCCGGAATGTGGTGGGATGGGGGTTGGATGCCGGCGGAAGAAGCGCGCGGCAGGCGAGGCCTTCGAACCCCGTGGCAGCGCAACCCGCTACTGGTTGCGCCTGCAGCGGGTCGACCTCGGTGCGACTCCTGCGACAGCAGACCTGAGCGGGGGACCGAAGAGTGTCTTGCACGATGATGGTCGGGTGCCGGTGACCGAGCCGATGCCCACGGCCGCTATGGCTCCTTTCTGGCGGCGGCTGGTGCGGCCTGCCCTCATGGTCGTCGCGCTCGTCCTTGTGTTCGGTTGGTTCCTCCCTCAGTTCATCGACTACGACGAGGTTTGGGACGCCCTCACCGAGCTCGACACCGCAGAGGTGGTGGTCCTGCTGGGGCTCGCCCTCGTGCGGGTGCCCACCGAAGCTTTGATCTACCGAGCTTTCCTGCCCGGACTCGGTCTCTGGCGCGGAAGTCAGGCGTACCTGTCCTCCAACTTCGCCGGGCAGATCCTTCCCCCTCCCGGGGCGAGCTTGGTCCAGTACGCCTACTTCCGCCGAGACGGCTACCCGGCCGACACGGCCGGACTGGCGGCAGCCGGCACCTTCCTCTTCCCCACCCTGGGCCGGTTCCTCCTCCCGGTGGTCGCCGTGCTCGTGCTGCTCCTCACCGGCGAGGTCGACGGGACCGTCGCCATCGCCGGCGGGATCGCGCTCATGCTCACAGCCGTGGCCGCCCTCGCCAGCTACCGTCTCCTGCGCTCCGAGAGCTCGGCGCACTGGGTAGGCGCCCGAATCGAACGGCCGCTCAACCGCATCCGGACTCGGTTCAAGCGCGAGCCGATCATCGAGCTGGCGGCGAAGGCCGTGGCGCTGCGAAGTCAGACGCTCATGCTCCTCCACCGGGGCTGGAAGCTGGGGACGATCGGGGTCACGGCTAACCTCCTGTTCACGTATTTGATCCTGCTCGCCTCGCTGCGATTCGTTGGGGTGACCAGCGCTGAGCTGTCCTCACCAGATGCCTTCGCCGCGTTTGCCATCGCCTTTTGGGCAGGGGCGGTGTTCCCGGTCACGGGAAGCGGGCTGGGCGTCGTGGACGCCGTGCTGGTCGCCATGCTCTTCGAGCTCAGCGGCGCTTCGGACGACGCGCTGGTGGCGGCCGCACTGCTGTGGCGCGTCTTCTACTCGCTGGTGGCCCTGCCGCTGGGAGCCATCACCTGGAGTCGATTCCGCGGAAAGGGCTGAGCCGGCCTCGAGAGCACGCGAGAACCAAGGTCCTAATGTCCGTTCAGGAACTGACCCCACGGGACGGCGAACAACGCGGCGTTCAGAGTGCCCGTCGCCATATATGCCCCCAAGGTGCGACCTTGCACCTACATCCGCCGGCCCCGACTGCGAAACTAGAGCTCAGCGGTTGCGGAGTGTGCCGATCCCCAACGGGGATGCGCACCTGGGTGTACTGCTCAGGGGGTGACGATGTGAAGTTGGGGTCGAAGTCATCCATGACGGCGGCCAGGTACGCCAAGACTGAGGCGTCGCCGTCGAGCTGGATGTGTCCGGCGTCGGCAGAGCACTGTCCCGAAGCGGGCTTCAGGACGACGCCGACCAGTGCCGTCTTGGGGCCGGAGACGGTCAGCTGAGCATGAGGTGTGGCGCCGAGGCGGGCGTTGAGCACGCCGCGCCCGACCCATACCGTCCAGGTCTGGTCGACGTCGGTAAACGCGAAGTCGATGCGCAGGTCAGTGTCGACGGCCTTGTCGCCGATGATGTGGACACCGGCGAAGTCGAACAGCACGTCCAGCGGCATCGCCATGAGGGTGTCTGGGGACGCCGTGCTGAAGGCCGCCGTCAGCACTCCCTCCCGCAGCTCTCGGGCGGCGGTGAGGAAGATGCCGCGCCACTGCGGCGCCTCGGTCTGGTAGCCCATCTGCTCGTAGGCATCGGCCTGGAGGTGCTTTGCGTCCTGGTTGTCAGGCTGGGCGAAGACCAGCTTGTGAAAAATCTCGGCCACCCACCGGTAATCCCCTTCATCGAAGGCACTCTTGCCCTCCGCGAGGATCTTCTCGGCGCCGATGAGGTCCACGTAGCGTCTGGCTGATTCGACCGGGATGTGGGGGTGCAACGAGACCGGGTCGCCGTCCCACATGCCGAGTTCCTTGGTGAACACGCCGCGCACATCGTGGTGGACCGTGCCGTGGTACTGACGGTTGTACCACTTGCGCGCGAGCTCGTCCGGGAGCGCGATGACCTCGGCGGCCTCGAGCGGGGTGTAGCCCTTATTGGCGAGCCGCATGGCCTGGTCGTGGATGTACTTGTACATGTCGCGCTGATCCTCGAGGAAGCGCACGATGTTCTCGTTGCCCCACACCGGCCAGGAATCCGACCCGATCTCCCAGCCCTGACGACTCGCCCCAGATAAGGAACTGTCACGCGGAGCGTGACGACCCTCAGACAGAACAAGCGCGCGCGGCTGCCTGAAACGGTTGAACGACAGGGAACCGTCAACCTACGCCAGCCAGCGAGAAGGCGTCGGCATCTCGGAGGTCGACATCAACGGCCCCGACGAAGCGGTGTACTGGACCCAGGCCCGTGCCGGGTCCCGCGCCTTCCCGGCCTCAAGCCAGGACGACGGCTACACCGAGCTCGGCTTCGGACACGGAGCCGGCACGTCGGAACAGGAGGAGCTCGCTACTGGGTTCCGCCAAGGAGTCGAGAAGCTCGAGTACCTGACCCACCACGGCAGCTCACCGGTCATCAACGAGTGGACCGTCGGCCTGCACGCCTTCGACTACAACACCTACTCGCTGGGGCTCGGCACCCGCGACGAGGACGCCTGGAAGATCACCGACCCCACCCACCGCATTGTGGAACGCGCCGTCGCGGACCGCCTCGGCCTGTGGGGCACCATGCCTACGAGGCCGTCTACGCCCAAGCGTTCGCCTACACCGAAGGCGCCCCGCTCGACGGCACCAACGCCTACCAGGTCCTCTTCCCCGAGCCACCGCCCGTCGAAGCGTTCTGGTCGATCACCCTCTACGACATCCCGCGCTACTACCTCGTCGACACACCAATGCCTCCACCAGACCCGGGCGGTTCACAGGGCCAAGTGGCTCCCCGCACCGACGGGTCCGTTCCGGCTGGTGTTCCGGCTCTACAACCCCCGAGCTGTGTCGACGCCGGCTACGCGTTCCCACCGGTCCAGCTGATCCCACACCTGCCCTGACCGACGCCACCGCGGCGATCACGATCGAGGAAGCCGTGGGTGTGAGTTGGAGCTGAGTTGGAGCCGCATCACCGCAAGTCAGAGTCGCTCTTCACAAGATGCGCAACGCACTCCACATGGGAAGTCATCGGGAACAGGTCGAAGGCCCGCAGCGCGTCCAGCCGGTAGCCGTACTCGGCGAAGATCGCGACGTCGCGGGCAAGTGCCGCGGGGTCGCACGCGACGTACGCGACCGCCCGCGGCCGGCGGGCCGCGACCTGGGTGACCACCTTCCGCTTGGCACCGGTGCGCGGCGGGTCGAGCACCACCAGGTCGAAGGGTTCGTCGTACGCCGTGGCGAGCACCCGGTCGACGGGGCCGGTGCGGACCTCGGCGTCCGGGCAGTTGCCAACAGCGTTGGTCGCCGCCCGTCTGTCGGCCTCGACCGCGACCACCCGGCCGCCGACACCGACCGCGTCGAGCAGGAACCTCGCGAACAGCCCGACCCCGGCATACAGGTCCAGTGCCGACTCACCCGGCCGTGGCGAGAGCTGGTCGAGGACGGTGTCGACGAGCACCTCGGGCGCGCCCGGATGGACCTGCCAGAAGCCGTCCTCGGCCACCGCGAACTCCCGCCCGCGCACCGCGTACGACGGTGGCGGCCCCTCGATCAGGCACTCGTCGATCTCCACCACGTCGTGCGAGCGGTGCTTGCGCATCCCCCGTCCGCCGCCCGGGAGCGGCACGTAGCGCTGGCGGGTCCGCCAGTGCAACCCGTCCTCGTCGCCCGGGACCGGCTCCACCACGACGTCGACATCCAGGCCGGCGAGCCGGGAGAGTTGCTCGCGGACCACGTCCGCCTTGAGGCTGCGCTGCCGGTCGAGGCTGACGTGCTGGAAGTCGCAGCCGCCGCAGCGTCCGGGCCCGGCGAACCGGCACGGCGCCACGACCCGGTCGGCGGAGCCGGTCAGCACCCCGACCGCGTCGCCGCGCCAGAACCGGTCGCCCTCCGCGCCCTCGGTGATCTCCACGACCACCCGCTCCCCCGGTAGCGCGTGCCGGACGAACACGACCCGGCCCTCGTCGGTCACCCGCGCGACGCAGTGCCCGCCATGCGCGACCGGGCCGACCTCGACCTCGAACCGCTCGCCGACCCGGCTCCGGCCTCGTGCCGCCCGCGCCCGGGGGTTCCGGGTCATCGCCGGACTTGCTTGTCCGAGCCCTTGCTGTCCACCTGCCCGCGCCGCAGGTCGCCGGGCTGCACCCGCTGGCTCTCACGCTCTTCACGATCGCGGGCGATCTGCGAGGACCGCAACTGGTAGGGCACCGAGGTGACCATCACACCGGGCGTGAACAGGAGCCGGCCCTTGAGTCGCAGCGCCGTCTGGTTGTGCAGCAGCTGCTCCCACCACCGGCCCACGACGTACTCCGGGATGTAGACGGCGACCACCCCGCGTGGGTTGGCGCGGCGGATCTCGGTCGCGTAGTCGACGATCGGCTTGACCAGCTCGCGGTACGGCGAGTGCAGCACCTTGAGCGGGACCCCGGTGTTGCGCTCCTCCCACTCGTCGAGCAGCTTGCTGGTCTCGACCGGGTCGGCAGCGACGTAGACACCCTCGAGCACGTTGGGGCGGGAAGCCTTCGCGAACGCCAGCGCCCGCAGCGTCGGCTTGTGCAGCTTGGAGACCAGCACGATCGCGTGCACCCGGGTCGGGAGGACCTTGTCGTCCTCGTCGGCGGCCAGCTCGAGCGCGACGTTGTCGTAGTGCCGGCGGATCCCCTGCATGATCGCGAAGAAGCCGGCCATCGCCAGGATGGTGATCCAGGCGCCGGCCAGGAACTTGGTGATGAGGACGACCACCAGCACCACGGCGGTGAACGACAGCCCGATCGCATTGATCACTCTCGAGCGCACCATGTGGCGTCGGGTGGCCGGGTCGCGCTCGGTAGCCAGATGCCTCGTCCAGTGCCGGATCATCCCCAGCTGGCTGAGGTTGAACGACACGAAGACACCCACGATGTAGAGCTGGATCAGCCGCGTCGTCTCCGCGTCGAAGATCACGATCAGCAGGATCGCCATCAGGGCGAGGAAGACGATGCCGTTGCTGTAGGCCAGCCGGTCGCCACGGGAGCCGAGCGCGCGCGGCGCCCAGCCGTCCTTGGCCAGGATGGAGCCGAGCACCGGGAACCCGTTGAACGCGGTGTTCGCCGCCAGCACCAGGATGACGCCGGTCACTATGACAACGAGGTAGAAGCCTGCTTCGAAGTCGGTGAACACCGCGCGGGCGATCTGCGCGATGAGCGCGTGCTGCTCGTAGTCGGAGCCGACGGGCTCGCCGTTCAGCGAGAGCCGGTCGAGGTCGTTGGGATCGACGTACTTGATGCCCATCTGCTTGGCCAGCACGATGATGCTCAACATCATCGTGATCGCGATCATCGCCAGCAGAAGCAGCGTTGTGGCGGCGTTGCGGCTCTTCGGACGCCGGAACGCCGGCACCCCGTTGCTGATCGCCTCGACACCGGTGAGCGCCGCACATCCTGACGAGAACGCGCGGGCCAGCAGGAACATCAGCGCGAACGTCGTGAGCGAGCCCTCGTAGTTCGGATCCGGCTCGATCGTGAGGTCTGCGGACTCGACGTCGTTGAGCGTGCCAGCGGCAAGCTGCAGAAGGCCGTAGGCGCACATGCCGAGGATCGCGACCATGAACGCGTACGTCGGGATGGCGAAGATGGTCCCGGACTCGCGGATGCCGCGCAGGTTCATCGCCATCAGCAGCATCACCATGACCGCGGCGAACGTCGCCTCGTGATGCTGGAGCGCGGGGATCGCCGCCGAGGCGTACTGGGCCGCGGCCGACATCGACACCGCGACGGTGAGCACGTAGTCGATGAGCAGCGCGCTCGCGACCGTCGCGCCGGCGTTCTTGCCGAGGTTGACGGTGGCGACCTCGTAGTCGCCACCACCGCTGGGATAGGCGTGCACGGTCTGCCGGTACGACGCGATCACCGCTGTCATCACCACGGCAACGGCGATGCCGATCTTCCACGACCACACGTAGGCCGACGCGCCCGCCAGCGAGAGCATGATGAAGATCTCGTCGGGGGCGTACGCGACAGAGGAGAGCGCATCGCTGGCGAAGACGGGAAGGGCGATCCGTTTGGGGAGCAGCGTCTCCCCCAGTTGTGCGCTGCGTAGCTTGCGCCCAAGCAGGATCCGCTTGGAGACGTCGCCTACACCCACGAGCGGCAAGGCTACGGCAACGCGAGGGCAGCGCTACGGTGATCCAGTGCACGTCGTGATCATGGGTTGTGGCCGCGTGGGTTCCACGCTGGCGCGCAGCCTCGAGGACCGCAACCACACGGTGTCGATCATCGACAGCGAGCCAGACGCGTTCCGGCGACTCGGGCCGAACTTCAACGGCGACAAGATCACCGGGTTCGGCTTCGACCAGGCGGTCCTGGAGAAGGCCGGCGTACGTCGCGCGGACGCCTTTGCGGCCGTCTCGAGCGGTGACAACTCCAACATCATCGCGGCCCGAGTGGCCCGCGAGACGTTCGGGATCCAGCAGGTGGTGGCCCGGATCTACGACCCCGGCCGCGCCGAGGTCTACCAGCGACTCGGGATCACCACTGTGGCCACGGTGAAGTGGACCGCCGACCAGGTGCTGCGGCGGCTGCTGCCCGCCGGCGCGGAGCCCGACTTCCGCGACCCGTCTGGCACCATCCGGCTGGACCAGGTGCCGATCACCGAGGTGTGGGTCGGGCACCGCACCGTCGAGTTCCAGATGCAGTCCAAGAGCCGGATCGCCTGGATCGACCGCCTCGGGGAGGGCATGCTGCCCAGCCGCGAGAGTGTGATCCAGGAAGGCGACCTGCTCCATCTCGTGATGCGCGAGGAGAACGCGGGGCACGCCTATGAGGTCATCGCCAGCGGCCCGGACGAGGAAGGTGGCTGAGCGATGCGGGTAGCCATTGCCGGAGCGGGCGCGGTGGGACGCTCCATCGCGCGCGAGCTGATCCAGAACGGTCACGAGGTGCTGCTCATCGACAAGAACCCCGGGTCGGTGATGCCGGAGCGGGTGCCGGACGCCGAGTGGCTGCTGGCCGACTCGTGCGAGCTGTCGTCGCTGGAGGAGGCGCGCCTCGACAAGTGCGACGTCGTGATCGCCGCGACCGGTGACGACAAGGCCAACCTGGTCACCTCGCTGCTGGCGAAGACCGAGTTCGGCGTGCCGCGCACCGTCGGCCGGGTCAACCACCCCAACAATGAGTGGCTGTTCACCGAGGCGTGGGGGGTCGACGTCAACGTGTCGACCCCGCGGATCATGTCGGCTCTGGTCGAGGAGGCCGTGACCGTCGGCGACCTGGTCCGCCTGTTCACGTTCCGCAAGGGCAACGCCAACCTGGTCGAGATGACACTGCCGACGGACTCGCCGTACGTCGGCAAGCCGGCCGGGCTGATCCCGCTCCCGGAGAACTGCGCGCTGGTCACGATCCTTCGCGACGGGCAGGTCTACGTGCCCGAGCCGGAGCAGCCGGTCGAGTCCGGCGACGAGCTGCTCTTCGTGGTGCCTTCCGAGGTCGAGGACGAGCTCGAGCGGATCCTCTCCCCCGGCAGTCACTCCGGCTGAGCCGACCGGCTCAGGCGACCTCTGGCCCCACCGGGGTCCGGTCGCGGCTGAGCACCCACGCCATCGCCGCGAGCGCGGAGAGTTGGAGCGGCCAGCCCATCGCGATCTTGAGCACCCCGAGCACGGCGACGGCGGTGTCCGCGTCCATCGCCCCGGAGTTGCCGGCGAGCCAGATCGGCCCCTGGGCCAGCACCCGGAGGAGGCACGGGAGGGTGAGCAGCCAGGTGAGGATCGCGCACAGCCGGACCACCTGCTTGTCCTCGTGCCAGGCCGTGGGGTCACCGGTGACGCTGCCCACCATGAACCCGACGATCGGCCAGCCGATCAGGCAGGTGAAGGCCAGCACCGCGGTGTAGCCGGTGTTGTAGAGGATGCCGGGCAGGAAGTAGGCGAGCGCCTGCTCGTCCTCGCTCCCGCCCCGACTGGCGGCCAGCCGGACGAAGAGCCAACCGATACCGATGCCGAACAGCGCGTTGACGACGAACTGAACGGTGGACCGCTGCACCAGCCGGACGACCAGCAGCACCACCGCCGCGGCCACGCTCACTCCCAGCGCGACGGTCAGCTCACGGGTGGTCAGCCAGAGCACCGTGAACAGGATGGTCGGGACCGCCGCCTCGAGCATGCCGCGGCGCCCACCCAGTGCCTTCGCGAGCTGGGCGCGCACCACGGCCTCGACGGTCTCGACCGTGGCCTTGGGGTGCTCCGGGCTCTGGTCCGGGTCACTCACGGGATCAGCTCGTAGCGCGGGTTGTAGATGATCCGGTGCCCCTCGTGCACCCCGATCCGTCCCTGCACCTGCAGCGAGCGACCGGGGCTGATCCCGGCGATCCGGCGACGTCCGAGCCACACGATGGTGAGCACGCCGGAGCCGTCGTCGAGCTCGGCCTCGAGGGCGGGCACCCCACCCCGCGGCCGCAGGGTGACGGTGCGCAGCGTGCCGCGCAGCCGGACCAGCTCGCGGTCGGGCGCGTCCGCGATCGGCGTGCCGTCCTCGACCTGGTGGCTGCGCCGTAGGTCTCGAGCGTGCTGGTCGGTGCTGCTCGCCCAGTCGCTGATGGTGCGCCGCAGTCGGCCCTTGCCTGGCATGGCTCTAGGGGGTCTGCGGTGCGACGCGGCGGGCCTGGTCGGGCAGCGTCACCGGCAATGGCTCGCCCACCCGCATCGCGTGCTCACCGCGGCGGACCGTCACCTTGGTGACCGTGTCCTCCCAGGCACCGGCCGCGTCCGGCTCCAGGGCCGGCTTGCCGAAGAACGTCGCGCGGAGCAGCCAGCGCGGGCCGTTGATGCCGATGATCCGCGACGGCTGGGTCGCGGTGCCGCCCTCCTTGCGCTTGACCTGCACCTGGCAGACGAGCTCGGGTCCGAACCGCCCCTCCCGCTCGGTGGCGGTGCCGCCCTTCTGCGCCATGTCGGCGGCGATCTGCGGCCGCACCTCGCTCCAGAGGTCACCGTTTCGCGGGGCTGCGAATGCCCGGAGCTCGATCGCGCCGTCCTGGCCCGCGAGGACCACCGACTGCACCGCACCGGACTCCTCGTCGACCTGGAGCCGGAGCTCGCGACCCTGCTCGGGCTCGATCAGCAGCGATCCTAGGTCGACCCGCGTGACGTCGTCCTCGGGGAGGTCGGCGGCGTCGAACGGCCCGCTGGCCGTCTCCTCGCCGGTCTCCTCGTCCTGCTCGGTCGTCTCGTCGACCTGCGTGGCCTCTTCGGCCTCGTCAGCCGCTGCCGACCTACGACGGAACTTCACGTACCACTCCTCGTGTCCTCGGGGCCGAAGCCTCCAGTAGAACCGTAGCCCCCGGCTCCACGGACGCTCTCGGGGAGTGCGTCGACCCCTACGAAGCCGGCGTGCTCGAAGCGCTGGATCACCAGCTGCGCCACTCGGTCCCCGCGGCGGAGCTGGATCTCGTCACGCGGGTCGAGGTTGATCAGCAGCACCTTGATCTCGCCGCGGTAGCCGGCGTCGATGGTGCCCGGTGAGTTCACGATCGACAGCCCGTGCCGCGCCGCCAGCCCCGAGCGGGGGTGGACCAGGGCGACGTACCCGTCGGGGAGCGCGAGTGCGATCCCGGTGGGCACCAGCGCCCGCTCCCCGGGCGCCAGCGTCACGTCGACGGCCGTCACCAGGTCGGCGCCGGCGTCGCCGGGATGGGCGTACGCCGGCATCGGAAGGTCGGGGTCCAGGCGGAGCACCTGGATCTGCAGGTCGACGATCGGGTCGTTGTGCACGGACGGACCCTATGCCGTTCGAGGCCGATCGGGGATGGGAGGCTGTGCCCCGTGTCATCCAGCCCCGTGCAGTCGGAATACCACGAGCGGCTCGGCGTCCCGCTGCGCTGGTGGGTGCAAGGCACGATGCTGGTCGCCAGCCTGTGGCTGGCCGTGATCGTTGCGACTCCTGGACCGGTCGCCTGGCTGGTGACCGCGGTGGCGATGCTGCTCCTCGGCGCCGGGCTGCTCGCCTACGGCGGGGTACGGCTGAGCGTCGCCGAAGGAGTGTTCCGGGCGGGCCGCGCACACATCGAGGGCCGTCACCTCGGCGCGGTCGAGGCCTTGGACGCCGAGCAGACCCGTCGAACCGCCGGGACCGAGGCCGACGCGCGCGCCTACCTGGTGCTCCGGCCCTACCTGAAGCGCGCCGTGAAGGTGCAGATCACCGACCCGGCCGACCCCGCGCCGTACTGGCTGGTGAGCTCGCGGCGCCCCGAGGAGCTGGCCGGCGCCCTGAGCTTCCTCGCGGGGCGGTCGCCCGGCGGATGAGCCCCGCGTCGGTGGGTACTGTTCCGGCATGGCAGAGGACAGCTCCAAGGTCTGGTCGATCTTTTCGCTCGTGAGCGCCCTGGGCGCCGCCGCGCTCGCCCGCAAGGCCATCGACACGACGTGGAAGGCCGCGACCGGCAAGCACCCCCCGGAGAACCCGGCCGACCCCGACGTCCAGATCGGCGAAGCGGTCGCCTGGGCCGCACTCACCGGCGCTCTCGTCGCCCTCGCCCGGATGGTCGCCCAGCGCCGGGCTGCGGGCTACTACGCCAAGTCCACCGGCCAGCTGCCCCCGGGACTCAAGAAGGGCGAGAAGTAAGAGGAGCGCTTACGCGCAGTCCTTACAAATCAGCTTCTTCTCGTCAGCCAGCTGGCTGCGGTGGTGGACGAGGAAGCAGCTGAGGCAGGTGAACTCGTCCTCCTGCTTGGGCTTCACCTCGACGGCGAGCTCCTCGTGCGAGAGATCCGCACCCGGAAGCTCGAACGATTCGGCGGCCTCGGCCTCGTCCTCGTCGACCTTTCCGGAGTTCTTGTCGTGGCGACGCGCCTTCAGCTCCTCGATGCTCTCCTCGGACTGGTCTTCCTCGTTCTTGCGCGGTGCGTCGTAATCAGTCGCCATGGCGTCGCTCACTCCCTTCGGCCCGATGTGGCGGGGCAGATTGTGCACCATCGGACCCGGATCACAAAGGTGGGCCCACGGTGAGTCCGTGCAACGGTCCCCCGAGCGGGACTATTCCCGGGTAAAACCTGCCCTTTCGACCGCTTCGACGAGCTCGTCGAAACCGTGATCCGGGCCACAGACGAAGAGGGTCATTCCGGAGGCTCCGACCAGCTCCCGGGTCCGGGCACCGGCGGCCCTGGCGATCAGTCCGGCTGCGGCGTGGTCCCAGAGGTTAACGCCCTCCTCGACGTACCCGTCGAGCCGCCCCTCGGCCACGTGACACAGGTCCAGGGCGCACGACCCGAGCCGCCGGATGTCCCGGATCGTGGGGACCAGCCGAGCCACGGCGGCCGCCTGTACGACGCGCACCTCGGACCGATAAGCGAACCCGGTGGCGATCAGTCGCTGGGACAGCGGGGCCGGGCCGCGCACCGCGATCGGGGCGCCGTCGCGCAGCGCCACCACGCCGTCCGGGCCGGGGCGGGCGAGGTACTCCGCCTGCTTCGCCACGTCGATCACGACGCCGGCCACCACCTCGCCGTCGAGCTCGGCGGCGATCGACACGGCGTACTGCGGCAGGCCGTAGAGGAAGTTCACGGTGCCGTCGATCGGGTCGATGATCCAGCGCACCCCGGACGTGCCCGGCTCCGCGTCGGCCTCCTCCCCCAGGAACGCATCGTCGGGCCGGACACCGCGGATCCGGTCGCGGATCAAGGTCTCGGTGGCCCGGTCGGCCTCGGTGACGACGTCGACGTCGCTGGACTTGGTGGCCGCCACCGACACCCCTTGGTCGGCCCGCTCCCGGATCAGGTCGGCGGCGGCGCGGGCGGTGTCGAGGGCCAGGTCGGCCAGGTCGGAGGCGAGATCGGGCACGTCACTCGCCGCCGATCGTGGGCACCTCGCCGCGCGGGTTGGCGCAGCAGCCCACCGGGCAGCGGTCCCAGAGGGGACCGATCTGCCCCACCGCCGGACGCGTCGGGCCCTCGCCGCGTTCGGCCGCGGCGCGCTCGAGCAGGAGGTCGCGCACCATCGCGACGAACCGCGGGTCGGCGCCCGCGGTCGCGGCGCGGCGGACCTCGAGGCCGAGCTTCCCCGCTGTCGCGACCGCCTCGGTGTCGAGGTCGTAGACGACCTCCATGTGGTCGGAGACGAACCCCACCGGCACGAGTACGGCGGCGGCGTCCCCGCGTGCTGCGAGGCCCTCGAGGTGGTCATTGACGTCCGGCTCCAGCCAGGGCACGTGGGGCGCGCCGGACCGCGAGCAGAAGACCAGATCGTGAGCCCGGGCCACCCCGGTCGTCTCCTGCACTCGGTCGGCCACGACTGCCGCGACGTCCTGGTGCTGGGCCAGGTAGGCGCCGCCGTCGGGGCCGCTGGCGTCGTTCATCGAGGTCGGGATCGAGTGGGTGACGAAGACCAGCCGCGCATCGTCACGTACGCCGTCGGGCAGGTCCGCGAGCGCGGCCACGACCGCGTCGACCACAGGCTCCACGAAGCCGGGGTGGTTGAAGTAGTGCCGCAGCCGGTCCAGGCGCGGTGCACCGGAGACTCCGTCGGCCGCGGCGTACAGGTTCTCGCGGTACTGCCGGCAGCCCGACCACGACGAGTAGGCGCCGGTGACGAAGCACGCCGCCCGGGTCACGCCATCGGCGGCCATCCGCTCGACCGCGTCGCGGAGGTAGGGGTCCCAGTTCCGGTTGCCCCAGTAGACGGGCAGGTTGATGCCGGCCGCGGCCAGGTCGGCGCGCAGCGCCTCGAGCAGTGCCCGGTTCAGGTCGTTGATCGGCGACCGGCCGCCGAACAGGTGGTAGTGCCGGCCGACCTCCTCGAGCCGTTCGCGCGGGATCCCGCGCCCCCGGGTGACGTTCTCCAGAAACGGCAGTACGTCGTCGGGACCCTCCGGGCCGCCGAACGACACCAGCAGCAGAGCGTCGTATGGGCTGGTGTCTGCTCGCAAAGGATTAGGCACGACGCCATCGTAGGGAGCACGCTTTCCCTGCCATGCTCGCCACCTACCGAGGCATCCTCAACCGCCCGGGAACGGCCCTGTTCAGCGCGACCGGCCTGGTGGCGCGGCTGCCGATCTCGATGATCGGGCTGGGCATCGTGCTGCTGGTCGAGCACGCGACCGACTCCTATGGCCTGGCGGGGTCGGTGTCGGCCGCCATGCTGATCGGTCAGGCCGCCTTCGCGATCCCGCAGGGCCGGCTGCTCGACCGTCTCGGGCAGCCCCGAGTACTGCCCCTGGTCGTGACCGTGTGGGGCGCCGGCCTGGCCTTGATGATCTGGGCGGTCGAGGCGGACTGGCCGATCGTCGTCGCCTACGTTCTCGCGGCCATCTCAGGTGCGGGGTTGCCGGCGATCGGCAGCTGCGTCCGGGCCAGGTGGGCGCACGTCCTCGACTCCCCGCGCGACGTGCAGACCGCTTTCGCGCTGGAAGCGGTCGTCGACGAAGTGATCTTCATGACCGGGCCGATCATCGTGACGGTACTGGCGACCACCGTGGACCCGATCGCGGGACTCGGAGCGGCGCTGGCCTTCGGGGTGCTCGGCACCCTCTACTTCGCCGCCCAGCGCTCCACCGCTCCCCCGCCGCATCCGCGCCCGACGACCCGTGCGGATCGGCCACCGGTCCCGTGGGGGACCGTCGCCCCGCTCACCGTGGTGTGCCTGGCCCTCGGCGTGCTGTTCGGCGCAGCCGAGGTCACCGCGGTCGCCTTCGCGGAGGAGCAGGGGGCCAAGAGCTACGTCGGCGTGCTGCTGGCGCTGTGGGCCTTCGGCAGCCTGCTGGCCGGCGCGATCACCGGAGCCATCACGTGGCGGCGCAACCCCGTGGTGCGGCTGCGGGTGGGTGCGCTCGGCATGGCGGTCACGATGTTCCCGCTGGCGTTCATCGACTCGATGTGGGTGATGGGTGTTGTGCTGTTCGCGGCGGGCTTCGCGATCGCACCCACCCTGATCGCCACCATGTCCCTGGCCGAGCAGGTGCTGCCGTCGTCGCGGCTCACCGAGGGGATGGCCTTCCTGCACACCGGCCTGATCGGCGGCGTCGCCCCGGGCGCCACCGTGGCCGGACTCGTGATCGACGCGCACGGCGCGTCCCCGTCGTACCTCGTCTCCTTCGGCGGGGGTCTGCTCGCCCTCGCCGCGGCACTCGCCACGCGCACTACGGTTTCCTCCCATGACGCGGTGGACTAACTGGTCGGGCCTCGAGTCGGCCCAACCTGAACATGTGGTGGAGCCGTCCAGCGCGGCCGAGGTCCGCGCGGAGGTACGCCGTGCCCATGAGGCCGGCACCACCGTCAAGATGGTCGGCACCGGCCACAGCTTCACGTCGATCGCCGCGCCCGAGCACACGATGCTCGTGCCCCACGCACTGACCGGCATCGTCGCCGTCGACCGCGATGCGATGACGGTGACGGCGGCCGCCGGCATGCAGCTCAAGCACTTCAACACCGCGTTGGAGCAGCTCGGACTGAGCCTGCACAACATGGGCGACGTCGCCGAGCAGACCCTCGCGGGGGCGATCTCGACGGGGACGCATGGCACCGGGGGGGTCGCCGCCGGGCTCGCCGCCCAGGTCGTCGGCCTGGAGCTGGTCACCGGCACCGGCCGGGTGATCCAGGCCAATGCCAGGGAGAACTTCGACATCCTCGCGATGGCCCGCGTCGGGCTCGGGGCCCTCGGGATCCTGACCAAGATCACGTTCGCCGTGGAGCCGCTGTTCCTGCTCGAGGCGGTCGAGGAGCCGATGTCGTGGGACCGGGCGCTCGCGAGCTTCGACGAGATGACGGCCGAGCACCACCACGTCGACATGTACTGGTTCCCGCACACCGACCGGATGCTCACGAAGCGCAACTCCCGGCTGGAGGCCCCGGTCACCGAGGCCCGGCCGCTCTCCGGCTTCCGCCGCTGGCTCGATGACGACTTCCTGTCCAACACGGTGTTCGGTGCCGAGCTCGCCGCCGCGAACCTGGTCCCGCGGGTGATCCCGCGGATGAACCGCCTCAACGCCTCGGTGCTCGGCGCGCGCACCTACTCCGACGTCGCACACCGGGTGTTCGTCACCGAGCGTCGTGTGGTCTTCCGGGAGATGGAGTACGCCGTACCGCGCTGGGCCGGGCTCTCCGCCCTGAAGGAGGCGCGCGCCGCCCTCGAGCGCTCCGGCCTGGCCATCAGCTTCCCCGTCGAGATCCGGGTAGCCCCTGCCGACGACGTCCCGCTCTCCACGGCGCAGGGCCGCGACTCCCTCTACCTTGCCTTCCACACGCACCGCCGGGCCGACCACACGGCGTACTTCGCCCTGATGGAGGAGGTGATGCGCGCTCACGACGGCCGCCCGCACTGGGGCAAGGTGCACACCCTCGAATCGCACGACTTCGCCGACCTCTACCCGCGCTTCGGCGCCTTCGTCGCGATGCGCAATCGCCTCGACCCCTACCGGGTCTTCACGAACCCCTACTTGCGCCGGGTGCTCGGGGACTGACTCACACGCTGGCGGGGCCGGTAGGCATCGGGGCCTGCCAGCCACGCCACATGGCGAGCAGCCGCCAGACCAGGCACACCCCCGCTCCCGCAATCGCGACGGGGAGCGTTGACAGGTCCTGGCGGATGCCTACGACCGCGATCGCCGAGCCGGCAAGGGCAGGGGTCGCGTAGAGCTCGCCCCGGAACACGACCGGTACCCGGCCGGCCAGCAGGTCGCGGAGCATCCCGCCGCCGATGCCGGTGACCATCCCCATCAGGGCGGCGGGCAGCGGGCCGAGCCCTTGCTCGAGCGCCGTGATGGCCCCTACGACGCAGAACAGCGAGAGGCCGAACGCGTCGAAGACGTTGACGGTGCGCTCCATCCGGCCCAGTGCCGGGTGGAAGACGAACGTGATCAGGCCGGCGGCCACGGGGACCAGTAGGTAGCGCCAGTCGGCAAGCGCGGTCGGCGGGGTGACGCCGATCAGTACGTCGCGCAGGAACCCGCCGCCCAAGCCGGTGGCGCCCGCCAGGACCAGGACGCCGAAGATGTCCAGGTCCTTGCGGACGGCGACCAGCGCGCCGGAGATCGCGAACACGAAGATCCCGACCAGGTCGAGGGTCACCAGGGTGCTGGGCACCCGGCGAGGCTATCGGCGCTGGTGACGGTCAGGTATCGGCGAGCACCACGACCCGGTCGCCGGGAAGCACCGAGAAGGTCCGCGACTTGGCCGGGTTGACGGTCACCCCGAACGACGAGAGCCCGTCGCCGAGCGCCTCGGAGGCGTAGCCGATCGCGGTCTCGCCGCGGCGTACGGCTCCGGCGATGACGGTGGCGAAGGTGACCTCGGCCCCGGATCGGGCGTACCAGCCGGCCGGGCGCAGGTAGACCTCGCTGCCGTTCTCGCCGAGGAGCTCGGAGAAGACGTGCTCGAGCCGCCGGTCCTCCGACAGCTGGCTGACGAGGAGGCTGACGATCTCGCCGCTGACGACCACGTCGTCGACCTGCGCGACCTCGGCGAGCACCCGGTTGCGGTCGTCGATCATCTCGGTGACGACCGGGGTGGGGGCGTCGAGGATGGCCAGGATGTCGCGGACGTGCAGCAGCGTGACCAGCGTGCGCGCGTCGGCCGCCTGGGGCTCGAGATGGTCGGAGTAGCACAGCACGATGACCTGGTCGAGACCCGCGACGACGTGCTGCTCGAGGGTGGCTCGGTCGGTGGTGGCGCCGTCGACGATGCTCACGGCGAGGTTCCGGAGCGTCGGCACCACCGGGTCGCCGAACGAGCTGACCACCGTGAGGGTCGAGCCCGGGGCGGCGTACTTGTCGAGCTCGCGCAGGATGATCGGCGCCCGCGCGTTCCAGCCGATGACGACCGCCCGCGTGGGCCGGTCCGACGTCTCGGCGGACTCGCCGAGCAGGCCTGGGTCGGGCCGGGTCCGGGCGGCGGCCTGGCCGACCAGCGCGGAGTCGTCCTCGGCGATCACGATCAGCGTCCGGTTGCCGATGACGGTGTCCGGGTCCGGGTTGAGGGTCGGTACGCCGTCGTCGACGATCCCGACGATCGTCGCCTCCTCGAACGCCAGCTGGGCCTCGGCGTACGTCGCGCCGCCGAGCTCGTGGGACTCCAGGAAGTAGAACTCGTCGCCGTCGTAGTCGAACAGCTCGATGTAGACCGCGGCCGCACCCGACTGCCGCGAGGTCTGCACGACCAGCTTGGCGACCGTCTCCTGGATGTCCAGCAGCACCGTGCGGTCGGCACCGACGAGCCGGGCCGCCTCGAGGTTCGTGGGGTTGCGGATCTCGGCCACGATCGTGGGGCCGTCCTCCGATCCGTGGGTCAGAGCGAGCAGCGCCTTGATGACCTCGCTGTCGGGGTCGTCGGTGTCGGGCGCGAGCAGGATCACCGACCTCGCCTGCTGATGGCTCGTCAGCGTCAGGTCGTCGATGTCGATCGGTGACCCGGACCGGCAGATGACGCGGGTGCCGCGGAGGTCGGGGACCTTGGCCCGGATCTCCTCCTCCATCTCAACCTTGTCGCGGTCGGCGAGGACCACCAGGACCGGCTTGCGCCGGCTCTCGTTGGCGATGCTGAGCTCGCTGATGATCGTGAAGATGCTGTCCGACCAGCCGAGGATCACCGCGTGGTCGCGCTCGAGCACCACCGATCGACCGCGGCGCAGGTCGGCCAGCTTGGTGTCGATTCCGGCGGCGATCACGCCGATCAGGGCGCTGACGATGAACAGGCCGCCGATGGTGAGCGCGAGCATCGTCAGGACGAACCGCCAGGCGCCGCCTTCGTCACCGGCGACGGTGCCGGGATCCAGCGCGTGCAGCAGGCTGGAGAACAGCTCCTCGAAGAAGCCCTTGTCGTCACTGTCGCGCAGGCCGAGGGCCATCACGAGGAGCGAGAACACGAAGATCATGACCAACGTGCCGAGGGTCAGCCAGGCGATCAGCGCCGGTGTGCCGCGCGACATCGTGTTGTCGAAGAAGTAGCGCAGCCGGTCGCCGAGGCTCGACCGCTGGACGACGGTGGGTCGTGTCGCGGCCCGCCGGCGGGTGTCGCCCATCGCCTTGGCGGTCCGCATCCGCATCTGCTGCCCGGTCCTGGCCATCCCCAGATCGTGGCCCACCCGGCAACCCCGCGGGGGAATTTGGCCGGTTTCGCGGTTGTCGGCGCGCCGTACGGATGAGCCCTGCGCCGTACGGCGCTGGCGTAGGCTCGCCTCCAACCGAAGGCACACCCGCAAGGACCCGCAGGAAGCAGAAACAGCCCATGGCCCACCTGACGCTCACCGGAGTGAGCGACGACGGGAAGAAGCTGCTGCTGGTCAGCGACAAGGGGGTCGAGTTCACCCTCGACATCACGCCGAGCCTCCGAGCCGCACTGAGCGGCGACACCTCCCGAATCGGCCAGCTGGAGATTCAGATGGAAAGTGCTCTTCGCCCCCGCGACATCCAGGCTCGGATCCGGGCCGGGGAGACCCCAGAGGCCGTCGCCCAGGCCGCCCAGACCTCGATCGACAAGATCATGACGTACGCCGGCCCGGTGCTGGCCGAGCGTGAGCACGTCGCCCAGCGGGCGCAGCGGTCCTCCGTACGCCGCGCCCCCGGCGAGTCCACAGGTGCGGCCCGCACGCTCGGCGACGCCGTCGGCGCCCACCTGCGCTCCGGCAACGTCGACCCGGGCACCGTGGCGTGGGACGCCTGGCGCCGCGAGGACGGCCGCTGGGCGCTCAGCGCCCAGTTCGAGACCGCCGAGCGACGCGGCACCGCCGAGTTCACCTACGACGCGCCGGGCAACTACGTCGTCCTCGACAACGACGACGCGCGCTGGCTGGTCGGCGAGGTCGTCGCCGGCGCAGCGCCGCCCGTCGACGACCTCGAGCAGGCCCGCCTGCGTCGGCTGTCCGCCGTACCCGAGGACGAGCTGCCGCTCGGCGACGACGCCATCGAGCTGGTCACCCGAGACGAGACCGCGAGCCTGGGTGCCGAGGCGCCGGTGGAGGCGTTCCTCGACGACTCGCCGACGTCCGACGACCCCGCGCTGCGTGAGGAGGCCGCTGAGGCGGCCGCCGAGGACGACGACGAGCCCGACGAGCCGCCCGCGCGCCGGCAGGTGCAGAAGAAGCGTGGCCGGGCCTCGGTGCCGAGCTGGGACGAGATCATGTTCGGCGGCGGCGACCAGTAGCCCACCCGCTCCTCGGGGGCTGCCCAACGAGGGTTACCTGCAAGTACGCTCCGGTTCATGTCGTACTTCGTGACCGGAGCCACGGGCTTCATCGGCCGTCATCTCGTCCAGGAGCTTGTCGACCACCGCGAGGGCGACATCTTCGTCCTGGTGCGAGCGGGCTCGAAGGCGCGGATCGAGGCCCTCACCAAGCGCTGGGGCTCGGGCCGGGTGCACCCGGTCACCGGCGACCTCGCTGAGGACGCGCTTGGCGTCGACAACGAGTGGGTGGCCGAGCACGCCGGCAAGATCGACCACTTCTTCCACCTGGCCGCGATCTACGACATGACCGCCGACGACGCCGCCAACGAGAAGCTGAACGTCGGCGGCACCCGCCACGCCCTCCAGCTCGCCGAGCTGCTGAGTGTCGGCTGCTTCCACCAGGTCTCGTCGGTCGCGGCCGCGGGCGACTACGTCGGGCACTTCGACGAGACGATGTTCGACGAGGGCCAGCACCTGCCCTCGCCGTACCACCGCACGAAGTACGAGTCCGAGAAGATCGTGCGCACCGAGGCCACCGTGCCGTGGCGGGTCTACCGGCCGGCGATCGTGGTCGGCGACTCGCAGACCGGCGCGATGGACAAGGTCGACGGGCCCTACTACTTCTTCCCGGTCCTCAAGCGGCTTCGCGACACCCTGCCGGCGTGGCTACCGCTGGTCGGCGCGGACCTCGGCGACACCAACGTGGTGCCGGTCGACTACGTCGCGAAGGCGATGGACCACCTCGGCCACCTCCCCGACCGCGACGGCGAGGCGTTCCACCTGGTCAACCCGGAGCCGCAGTCCACGGTGGAGATGATCAACACGTTCTGCTCCGCGGCCGGGGCACCGCGCTTCGCGACGCCGGTGGACCGCAACCTCACCAGCGCCGGTCCGCTCGGGCTGGTGCCGCGGCGGTTCCGCGCCTCGGCGATCGTCAACGGCCTCGTGGGGTTGGGCCCGGTGCAGGCCCTGCTCGACCAGACCGTCGGGCGGCTCGGCATCCCGGCCGAGGTGCTCTCCCACACCGGCTTCCGGCCCGTCTTCGACTCGCGGATCACCGAGAAGGCGCTGGCCGGGTCGGGGATCGCGGTGCCCGACCTGGAGAGCTACGCCCGCACGCTGTGGGGCTACTGGGAGGAGAACCTCGACACCTCCACCGGCCGGAACCCGAAGAACCGGTCGGCGCTCAAGGGCAAGCACGTCGTGATCACCGGCGCCTCCTCCGGCATCGGCCGGGTCACCGCGCTCAAGGTGGCGCAGGCCGGCGGCATTCCGGTGCTGGTCGCCCGCGGCAAGGACAAGCTCGAGGAGACCAGGTCGACGATCGAGCTGCGCGGCGGCACGGCTCACGTGTTCCCGTGCGACCTCTCCGACCTCGAGGCGATCGACCGGCTGTGCGAGCAGATCTCCACCGAGCTCCCGTCGGTCGACTTCGTGATCAACAACGCCGGGCGGTCGATCCGGCGGTCGCTACGCCTGTCGCAGGACCGCTTCCACGACTTCGAGCGCACCATGCAGCTCAACTACTTCGGCGCGATCCGGCTGATCATGGGCCTGATGCCGGCGATGCACCAGCAGAAGCGCGGCCACGTCGTGAACATCTCGTCGATCGGCGTACAGACCAACCCGCCGCGGTTCTCGGCGTACGTCGCGTCCAAGTCGGCCCTCGACTCGTGGAGCAACGTGGTCGCCTCCGAGGTGGTCGGCAACGGCATCACGTTCACCAACATCCACATGCCGCTGGTGCGGACGCCGATGATCGCCCCGACCAAGATCTACGACAAGTTCCCGACCATCTCACCGGCGCAGGCCGCGGACACCGTGATCAGGGCGATGGTGGAGCGGCCGCACGAGATCAACACCGCGCTCGGCAACGCCGGCGCGATCGCGCACACGGTGGCCCCCAAGACGGCGTTCCGGGTGCTGAACATGGCCTACCACGTGTTCCCGGACTCGGCGGCCGCCAAGGGACAGAAGGTGGCGCCGGAGGGCGGCACCCGCGAGACCGAGCAGATCATGCTCGCCAAGGTCTTCCGGGGCGTTCACTGGTGACCCGTCACTAACTTTGCGACCGGTCAGCCCGTTTCGACCGGCCGGGCCGGATCGGTGATCCAGCCGCTGTAGCTGCCCGGGTAGAGCGCAGCGGTGACGCCGGCCAGCTCCATCGCGATCACGTCGTGGATCGCGGTCACGCCGGAGCCGCAGTACGCCGCGACGTCGGCGTCGGGGACGGCGCCGACCTCGGCGTAGATCTCCCGCAGCTCCTCAGCCGGCTTGAACCGGCCGTCCTCGGTGAGGTTGCGGTCGGTCGGCACGTTGACCGATCCCGGGATGCGACCCGGCACCGGGTCGATCGGCTCGGTCTCGCCGCGATAGCGCTCCGGAGCCCGGGCATCGACCAGCACGGCCACGTCGAGCACCCGGTCGGCCTCGACCACCGGCATCCCACCGGGGTGCGCGGTGAAGTCGCCGGGGGTGGGTGTGGGCGCCGCCTGCGCGACCGCTCCCCCGTCGGCCAGCCATGCCGACCAGCCGCCGTCGAGCACCCGTACGTCGGGGTGCCCGTGGTAGCGGAGCAACCACCAGCATCGTCCGCTGGCGAGCGCCTGCCAGTCGTCGTAGACGACGACCGGCCTTTCACCACGGACCCCAGCGCGTCGCATCGCCGCCTGGAAGACCGCCGTGGGCGGCAGCGGGTGGCGCCCGCCCTGCCCCGGTGGGTCGGCGAGCTCGGTGTCCAGGTCGACGTACACCGCACCCGGGATGTGGCCGGCGTCGTACTCATCCGGTCCGGCCGTGCCGTCGCCCGTCCGGTAGCGAACGTCGAGCAAGGTCACGTCGTCCAGGCGGTCGCGGAGCTCGGTCGTGGAGATCAGCGGCGTCGTCACCGCGTCATCATGTCCCAGGCCGCGCGGGTCATGTCGTACTCCACCTCTCCCTCGTCACTGCCGGGGATCGGCTCGTCGTGGTCCTCGTGGAAGGAGCGCACGAACGTCATCCCCAAGGACGCCATCGTGGCCCGGGAGGGGGTGTTGACCGCCATCGTCTGCGCGAAGATCCGCTGGAGTCCGATGACCTCGAAGCCGTACCGCATCAGCTCCCGTGAGCCCTCCTTGGCAAGACCCTGCCGCCAGAACTCGCGCAGCAGCCGGTAGCCGATGTCGGCCTCCCCGGGGACCTTGGGCTGGCTGGGCCCGTGCGGCGGCTGGAGCATCCAGATGCCGACGAACCGGTCGGGCTCCGCCCGCAGGAAGCCCGCCCAGACTCCCAGGCCGTCGACCTCTCGGCTCTGCTCGAGCCGGAAGGCGTGGGCACGTTCCACTTCCTCCCGGGTGCGCGGCTGCGACGAGAGGTAGCGAAGCACCTCGGCATCGGCGTCCAGGACCACCTCGTGCTCGAGGTGATCGTCGGAGAGCGGGTTGAGCGCCAACCGCTCCGTCTGCAGGGTCTTCTGGGTCACGACGCCGAGGCTGCCGCAGCAGGGCGCTCGTCTCCACCGATTTTGCCTAGGCTGTCGCAGGTGTACTCCACCCGCGTCACCGGCCACGTCCACGCGTCGCGGTCCGAGGTCTACCGGGCCCTGTTGGATCCCGATGCGGTCGCGGCGTGGAGGGTGCCCCACGGCATGACCGCCACGGTGCACGAGTACGACGTCCGCGAGGGCGGCGCCTTCCGGGTCTCCCTGACCTACGACGACGACGAGACGGGCAAGTCCGGCGGCCACACCGACACCTACGCCGGCCGCTTCACGCGCCTGGTGCCGGACGAGCAGGTGGTCGAGGTGTCGTCGTTCGAGACCGACGACCCGGCGCTGGCGACCGAGATGACGATGACCACCACCCTGGTCGACGCCGGCGACGGGACCGACGTCACGATCCTGCACGAGGGCATCCCCGACGCCGTACCCCCCGCCGACAACGAGGCCGGCACCCGGATGGCGCTGGCCAACCTGGCGCGGCTCTTGGAAGGGACCGCGTAACACGCGTCCAGCGGCGGCGCGGGGCGCACTCGAGCGTGAGTCGTCCGAGGTCGGTGGTGCCGGTGCCGTCGCGGTGGAACCAGTGGCCGGTGGGTGAGTGCCAGAGGTAGGCGCCTGGTCGCAGGAACCGGTAGCGCCATCGGCGGTGGGTCTTGGTGCGGTGGTGTCGGCGGCACAAGGGGGCGATGTTGTCGCTGCTGGTTGGCCCACCATGGTCGTAGGGGATGCAGTGGTCGTCGTCGCAGGAGGTGGCGGGTCGGGTGCACCAGGGATGGACGCAGGTGGCGTCGCGTTCGGTGACCTGGTGGTCGAGTCGGTCGGGGACTTCGTAGGCGTCGACCCGGATGTGCTCGTTGAGGTCGATGACTTGGCGGATGGTCACCTGGGTGTCCGGGTGGGTGCACCAGCCCTTGACCTGCTCCACCGAGATCGGCGCGCGGGTGGTGTCGCAGCGGCCGGTGTCCTGGTCACGCACGTGGACGTTGATGTTCACCTGCCGCGGCTTGACCAGCGGCCCGGCACCGCCGTGGTCGGCGTTGAGCAGGTCGCCGAGGTAGTGGCGGGCGATCACCCCGACCGCCTGGGAGCGGCGGACGTCGAGGGTGTCGGTGGAACCCGCCGCTTTGAGGGCTTCGGCGGCTTGGGCGACAGCGGTCTCGAAATCCAGACCGTCGGCGGTGTCCAACACGGCGTCCGCGTCCACGGTGCCGTGCCGGCCGGCCCGGTCGAGGTGAACCTCGACCTTCCGGTTCTCCGCGGCCGCGACGCGGCGTTCCTCGGCCTGGTCGGGGTCGAAGGTGTCCCTGGCGTCCTGGCACAGCTTCTCGGTGGCCGCCACGCCGACCTTGTGCGCCACCGCGGCCAGCCGACGGTCCACGTGCGCGGCACCCTCGGCCGGGAGCAGCATCGTGTGCTGGGCGATCCGCCCGGCCCTCCAGAACGGCAATCGGCCGTCCACGACGAGTTCCCAGATTCGCTCCAGCCGGTGCCGGACCTCGAGCATCTGCCCGACATGGCGACGGCAGGCATCGACCGTCATCCCCAATGCGGCGGCGAGCTCGACCACCGCGAACTCCGACACGAACGGCGCACCCGGCCGGTCAGCGGGAGACCGGTGTCGTGGCCGAACTCCACGATCGTCGCGGCATCCGCCTCATCGACCTGATGGTCAGAACACCAGTCGACGATCAGCTCGAGCTGCTGGACCTGCTCTGCGATCTCGCGCTCTCTGGGCGCGCGCACGGCATCCAGCAGGGTGGCGTCCCGGCTGGATCGGGGGTCGTGCGCGGTGGCTGTCATGACCCCTATCCGACCGCCAGCCGCCGACATCGGATGGCCACCTTCGGTGGCCTGTGGAGAGGCCATTCGAATGGGTCGGCTGTGGATGGTTCGTGGCTCACCACCCCCATGGTTGAGCCGGATTCGCGCATCCCGGGGTCTCGACGACGCTCGCTGGCGCTCGCTGCTCGACACCGGAGGGGAGCCGTTCGTCGGTGGGGTCACTACTTGCGTGACAGGATGTCGCCCCGTGGCGGACCTGCACTTCTTCACCGGGACGATGGACTCGGGCAAGAGCACGTTGGCGCTCCAGACCAACCACAACCACGCGGCCCGCGGCCGAGCCGGCCGGATCTTCACCTCGCACGACCGGGCCGGTGAGGCCCTCGTCTCCTCGCGGCTCGGGCTGACCCATGACGCGATCGAGGTGGCGGCGGAGTTCGACTTCTGGAAGTACGTCGTCGACGCACTGACCAGCGGAGCGCGGATCGACTACCTGATCTGCGACGAGGCGCAGTTCTACACTCGGGAGCAGATCGACCAGCTGGCGAAGATCGCCGACGAGCTGCAGCTCGACGTGTTCTGCTTCGGGATCCTCACCGACTTCCGGACCACGCTGTTCCCCGGCTCGGCACGTCTGGTCGAGCTGGCCGACACCACCGAGGTTCTCCAGGTGGAGGCGTTGTGCTGGTGCGGCAACCGGGCGACCCACAACGCGCGCACCGAGGACGGCGTGATGGTCACCGAGGGCGAGGTGATCGTGGTGGGCGACGTCGAGGAGCAGGGCGCTCCTCCGGCAGAGGTCGCCTACGAGGTGCTGTGCCGACAGCACCACCGCCGTGGGATGACGGCGGCGCGGGCCCGGGCGGTCAGCTTGGCGCCCGACCCGCTCCCGTTCGGCTGAAGGGGCTTCAGGCCACGATCACCGGGATCAGCATCTCGTCGGCAGTGAGCGAGCCGTGCAGACCGACGAGGGTGTTCTCGTAGGGGAAGTCCGCCGTCGAGATGATCGCGTGGTCGCCACGGCAGGCCACCACCACGTCACCGAGCCGCGGCAGCACCGAGGGCTGCACGGCCCCGAACCAGCCCCGCGCGATCGCCTTCTCGCGGGTGAGCACGTCGGCCCGGTCACCGAGCAGCTCGGTCCAGGTGGCCACCACGTCGTCGACGGCACCGTTGTGGCAGTAGAGGTGCCGAAACCTCGCCTCGCCTCCGAAGACCGCCAGCCCGTCCCGGAGCTCGAGGTTCTCGTCGACGTCGATCCGGTGCTCCTGCACGGAGTCCACCATCCCGTGGTCGGCGACCACCACGAGCCGCCGGTCGTCGGGAAGTGCCTCGCGCAGCTGCTCTGCCTCTGCGTCGATCATCGCCAGTTGTTGCAGCCACTGGCTCGAGGCCACGCCGTACTTGTGGCCGGTCCAGTCGAGGTCGCCGTCGTATACGTAGGTCAGCGAGGGTCGCTCGGCGGAGGCCGCCACGGTCGCGGCGATCCGCTCGCCGACCTTGTCGGCACCCACGAACTCCGCACCCCGGTGCGCGGCCACGGTCAGTCCACTGCCCTTGAACTCCCGCTTGTTGACGACGCTCACGCGCACGCCGAGCGCCCCCAGCCCCGCGAAGGCTGTCTGGTTCGGCTGCCACTCCAGCGGGTCGATCTCCTTGTCCCACCACAGCGCGTTCAGCAGGCGGTCGGTCCCGGGGATCCGCGACGTGAAACCGACCAGGCCGTGGGTGCCCGGGGTCAGCCCGGTGCCGAACGAGGTGAGGCTGGTGACCGTGGTCGACGGGACACCCGCGGTGCCCGGATGGCCGTTCATCGAGGACAGGTACGGCGCGGCGTGGGCGTAGCGCTCCAGCAAACGTGACCCGAGTCCGTCGACCAGGAAGACGACGTACGACGCCGCTCCGGGCAGCTCGAGCTCCGAGGGGCCCGCAGCGCCGGGCACGCCGAGCGCAGCGGCGACTGCCGGGACCACGTCACCCAGGGAACGCCGCCCGTAGGCGGGCTCCACGAACTCTGCCACCGATGCCCTAGTGGGTGCGCGCCGAGAGCGACTCGGCGAAGGAGAGGAGGCCGTCGACGGCGTCGCTGCCGTCGGCCGCGGCCGACACACGAAGCGAGAAGTCGTCGGAGGCCAGGACGCCGGTGTAGCCGTGGTCGGCCTCGCACTGCGGGTCGTTGCAGGTGGCCGGCTCCAGGTCGAGGCGGCTCACGCCGCCCCAGCCGATCGTCAGGACCGCCTCAGCGGGGGGCTGCGGACCCTTGGTCGGGTTGGCCGTCATCCGGGTGACCACCACCGACCTCACCGCCGCGAGGCTGACCGCCTCCGTGGACGTCGACGTGTAGGGCTCCGGGAGGAGGTCGTCACCGGCGTGCTCGTCGGTGTGCGCGAGCACCAGCCGGGTCGGGGTCAGCACCACGACGCTCTGGTGCCGGCGCACCTCGTCGCGCTCGAACGTCGGCTCGTGATGGACGTAGAACGACACGACCTGCTCCCCCGCGATCGCACCCACCACCGCGTCGGCGACCACTTCGGGGTAGTAACCCGTGCGTTCGATCGCCGTACGGAGGTCGCGACCCCGGTCGCGTTCTTCGGTCAGCCGCGTGCTGCGCATGAACGCAGTGTGTCACCTACTCGGTGGCCGCCATGGTGCCGCCCAACCCGATCATCACCACTCCGCCGGCGACCCCCAGCCGGTCCAGCCGCCGAGGCTCGCGAGCGAACCAGTCACGGGCCTTGCCGGCGAGGATCGCCCAGATGCTGTCCGACGTGATGGCCATGCCCGCGAACACCAGACCGAGCAGCGCGATCTGCGGCCCGGCGGCGGCGGTCTCGTCGGTGAACTGCGGCAGGAACGCCACGAAGAACACGATCGTCTTGGGGTTGGTCAGGCCGACCACCAGCCCGGTGAGGAGCGCTCGTCGGCCCTCGCTGGGCGCGCCGCGCCCCTCGAGCATCGCCCGGCGGGCGTCGCCGCGGTGCCGGATCGCCTGGATGCCGAGCCACACGACGTACGCCGCTCCGACGATCTTCAGCACGGAGTACGCCGTGGCGCTGGCCGCCACCACGGCTCCGAGCCCGATCGCCACCAGCGCCGCCTGGACCATCAGCCCGAGCCCGTTGCCGGCCACCGAGACCAGGGCGTCGCGGCGGCCCACCGTCAGCGCCCGGCCCAGCATGAACAGCACGCTCGGCCCCGGGATCTGGATGAACAGGAACGACGCCACCAGGAAGGCGATCCACTGGTTCGAGCTCGGCATGCTGCCGATTGTCCGCCACCGGATGCACCGCCGCCAGCAAGTTGTCGCTAGGCGGACTCGCCGGAGGCTGGGGACGAGGGTGCGCTCGACTCGTCGGGGTCGGCCGTCCGCCGGTCCAGCGCGTGGGCGATGAGCGGGAAGAAGAGCACCGAGAGGACGCCCGCGCCGACCAAGGCGGCAGCGTTGTCGGTCCGCATCGTCCCGCTGGAGACGCCGATCTGGGTCAGCGCCACCACGAGAGGAAGCGTGGTCGCGCTCAGCAGCATGAGCTGCATGCGCTCACGCGGCGGCAGCGCCTTGCGATAGACGACCAGGATCGGGAGACCGCGGACCGCCAGCAGCAGGAAGAAGAAGAAGACGAGCCGTTCGGGGGACTCACGAATGGACTGGAGATCGATGGCCATACCGGCCGTGACGAAGAAGATCGGGATGAAGAAGCCGTAGCCGATGGCGTCCAGCTTGGTCTCCAGCGCGTGGAGGTCGCCGGGTGTCCAGCGGCGGAGCACCACACCTGCGAGGAAGGCGCCCATGACGACGTCGAGCCCGAACTCGGCCGCCAGGACCAGGAGACCGAGGAGCAGGACGATCGTCAGCCGCAGCGTGGTCTGGCTCGTGGCGTCCGCGCCCTGGAGTGCGATGTGCGCCAGTCGACGTCCCCGCACCAGGTGAGCGGAGGCGGCAAGGAGCAGCGCCACGAGCGCGATGGCGGCCAGCGAGATGAGCGCCGAGAAGCGGCTGTGGACGCTGAGGAAGATGGCGATGGCGATGATCGGGAAGAGCTCACCGACCGCTCCGCTCGCGAGGAAGTGCCTCCCGAGCGCGCCGCCGAGCATCCCCTTCTCGCGGAGGATGGAAAGCACGGTTCCGAGGGCGGTCGTCGTCAGGGCGAGGGCGACCGCGGTGAACGCGTCGACGTAGCCGAGGGCCGTCAGGGCGCCGGACACCGCGGCGGCGACCACGAGGGACGTCGTCCACGCGATCAGCGCGAGCCGGCCCGTCCGCTCGAGGATCATCGCGGGGTCGATCTCCAGTCCAGCGAGAAGGAACACCATGCCCAGGCCGACGTTGGCGATCAGCTCTACCTCGACGTCGATCGTCAGGCCGAGGACCTCCGGGCCGATGAGCACGCCGCCCACCATGAGCAGGATCAGCTGAGGGATCCGCTGACCCGGCAGGAGGATGGCGCAGATAGGGGCTACGGCCGAGACCGCAGCTACGACGAGTAGCGTCTGCAGGCCGGATAGGTCGTCCATGGCCCTCCTCCCAGGCCATTGTCCGGCCTCCCGGCCGCGCGTGCGACGAAGGCGGTGGGCTAGTCCGCCGAGTGGCGGCCGCAGTCTCGTGCTCTTGCCGCGCCCCGATCCTCAGTGCCACGATCGCGCTACCCCATGACCAAGCTCTCGATGCACGAGCGTCTCCCGTTCGACGAGGCGACGACACCTCCCCGCGTGTCGACGGGCGACCTCCCCACTGCCGAGGAGGTCGCGCGCCTGGTCACCGAGGCCTATGAGCGCTACCGGTCGAACACGGACGGGATCGTCGCCGACTACATCCCGGCGCTGGCGAGTGCGTCGCCGGACCTGTTCGGCATCAGCGTGGTCGGCGTGCGTGGGCGCTCGGTCGAGATCGGCGACGTCGACGTCCACTTCTCGATCCAAAGTGTCTCCAAGCCGTTCGTCTTCGCGCTGGTGTGCGAGGAGGTCGGCTACGAGTCGGCCCGGCACCAGCTCGGGGTGAACTCCACGGGGTTCCCGTTCAACTCGCTGATGGCGGTCGAGCTGAACGACGACCGCACCATGAACCCACTGGTGAACGCCGGTGCCATCGCAACAACCAGCTTGGTGCCGGGCGACACCGCCGAGCTGAAGTTCGAGCGGGTCCGGGAGGGCCTTTCTCGCTTCGCGGGCCGGGAGCTGAGCATCAGCGAGGACGTCTACGCCTCCGAGGCGGCCTCCAACATGCGCAACCAGGGCATCGCGCGCCTCCTCGAGAGCTACGGCCGGTTGTACTTCGACCCTGACGCGGCCACCGACGTCTACACCCGCCAGTGCTCGCTCGACGTGACCGTCCACGACCTCGCGGCGATGGCCGCGACCCTGGCGAACGGTGGGGTCAACCCGGAGACGACGGAGCGGGTGCTCAAGCCAGGCGTGTGCCGTCGGGTGCTGGCCGTGATGGCGACCGCCGGCCTCTACGAGCTGTCGGGCGACTGGCTGTACGAGATCGGGGTGCCCGGCAAGAGCGGTGTCAGCGGAGGCATCGTGACCGTGTCGCCGGGCAAGGGTGGTCTGGCCACCTTCTCCCCACCGCTGGATCCCGCCGGCAACAGCGTGCGCGGCCAGCTGGTCACCAAGTACCTGGCCGAGCGGATCGGGCTCAATCTCTTCGCGTCCGAACCGGCCGATCAGTAACGAGGCGGGCTGGGCAGGATCACTCCGGCAGGGTGTCCCCCGGCGGCTGGGTGAGCCGGCGCACGAAGAGGTCCGACCGAGGGTCGGTCACCGGCGCCACCCGCGCTGCGGCCGAGAGGACGCTGGCCTGCTCGGGGCCGGCCAGGACCAGGGAGAGCTCGAGGGCGGCGATCTGCGGCAGGTCGTTCTGCAGCTGGGCCACCCGGCTGATCAGCCACTCGATCTGGGCCACGTCGGGGATCTCCGCACCGCGGTAGCCGAAGAGCATCGGCGAGCTCTTGATCTCCCGGACCATGGCGGCGGCGTCGTGCTCACCCAACGGCGGGATCCGGTAGGACTTGTCGGCCAGCAGCTCGATCACCGGCCCGGAGATGCCGAACGAGACGACCGGTCCGAACAGCGGGTCCTCGATGCTGCGGACCGCCACCGGCACTCCCGGTTCGGCGTTCTTCTGCACCACGAACCCTGCGGTGTCCGGCACCCGCACGCGGCTGTTCAGGGCGTCCCAGGCCGCCTCCATCTCGGTCGGCCCGTCGATGTTGCGCCAGACGTGCGCGAGGTCGGGGCGCTCCCGCAGCGACTCCGCGGTCGCCTTGAGCACCACGTCCCAGCCGAGCTGCTCGCCGGCAGCGCAGGCCTCCTCCAGCGAGGCGACCGGGGTGGCCCCCCAGAGCTCGATGCCGTAGGCGGCGAGCAGCGCGGTCACCTGCGAACGGGGCAGCTCCGCGCCGTCGGGGTGCTCGCCGAGCACCCCGTTGACCAGCTGGCGGGCGGCGTCCAGGTCCACGGACGCGGGGTCGGGCGGCGGGCCGTCGGGGGTGCGCAGCCACACGGCGTACTCCACGACCCGGGCGAGGGCCCGGACCGCCGCCTCGACGGCGGGGTACGACGGCACCGAGCCGCGGCCCGCGGTCGAGCCGGCGACGTCGGGCACCCGAAGCAGCTCGGGGATGCCTTCGGCGCCCAGGAACGAGGAGACCAGCGGCTTGTCGGACTGCTCCCCCACGGCCGCCAGGACGTTCGCGACGTCCTCACCGGAGACGTTGAGCGGCGGGATGTAGACCGCGATCACCGAGTCGACCTCGGGGTCGTCGATCGCGTCGTCGAGCGCGTCCTCGAAGTCCTCGGCGGTCGCCTCGGCGCCGAGCGACACCGAGCGGTTCACGACCAGGCCCACCGCGGCGGAGGCGTCCGCGGCCAGCAGGCCCAGGGCGTCGGAGTTGCCGACCACGGCAACCCGGCGTCCGCGTGGCAGCGGCTGGTGGGCCAGCAGCTGGGCGACGTCGAACATCTCATCGAGGGTGTCCACCTGGATCACGCCGGCCTGCCGGAACATCGCGTCGACGGCGGCACCCGGCGCCGCGATCCGGCGTACGGCGTGACCCATCGGCACGCCCTGGGTGGTCCGGCCGGAACGGACGGCGATGATCGGCTTGCGCAGCGAGACCCGCCTGGCGATCCGGGAGAACTTGCGCGGGTTGCCGATCGACTCGAGGTAGAGCAGCACAACCTCGGTGGAGTCGTCCTCCTCCCAGTACTGCAGCAGGTCGTTGCCGGAGACGTCGGCGCGGTTGCCGGCGCTGACGAACGTGGACAGCCCCAGTCCGCGGTTGTGGACCTTCTCGAGGATCGCGGTGCCGAGGGCGCCGGACTGGCAGAAGAAGCCGGCCCGGCCGCGAGCGGGCATCAGCGTCGACAGCGAGGCGTTGATCGAGACCGCCGGGTCGGTGTTGATGACACCCAGGGCGTTGGGGCCGATCAGCCGCAGCCCGTAGGAACGGGAGAGGCCGACCAGGTGTCGCTGCCGCTGCCGGCCCTCGTCGCCGGTCTCGGCGAAGCCCGACGAGATCACGATCAGGCCGTGAACGCCCTTGGCGGCGCAGTCGAGCACCACGTCGTTCACCGACTCGGCGGGCACGGCCACGATCGCGACGTCGACGTCGTCGGGGATGTCGCCCACGGTCTTGTACGCCGGCATCCCCGAGACGGCGGCCGCGCTCGGGTTGACGACGTAGACCCGCCCGGTGAAGTCGCCGGTCACCAGGTTGCGCACCAGCACCTGGCCGATGGTGTCCTGGCGCCGGCTGGCCCCGATGATCGCGACCGAGCGCGGGTTGAAGAACCGCTCGATGGAGGCGGCCTCGGCGCGGTGCTCGCGGCTGCGCATCACCCCGATCGCGGTGTTGGTGGCGCCGATCGGGAACTCGAGGGTGAGCACGCCCTCGTCGTAGCCGCTGGCGACGCGGTAGCCGGCGTCGCGGAAGGTCTGGATCATCCGCTGGTTGTCGGGCAGCACCTCCGCGGTGAACCGCTCGACGCCCCGCTCCCGGGCCGCCTGGGCAAGGTGCTCGAGCAGCAGCTGCCCGATCCCCCGGCCCTGGTGCTGGTCCTCGACCAGGAACGCCACCTCGGCCTCTCCGGGCTTGGTGACGTCGTAGCGCCCGACCGCGATCATCCGGCCCTGGAGCAGCAGCACCAGCGCCACCCGGTCGGCGTGGTCGACGTGCGTGAACCGCTCCACGTCGCGTTGGGACAGCTCCGGCATCGGGCTGAAGAACCGGTAGTACTTCGACCGGTCCGAGACCCGCGAGTAGAACTCGACGAGCAGGTCGGCGTCGTCGGCGGTGATCGGTCGGATGTGTGCGGTGCGCCCGTCGCGCAGCAGGACATCCGCCTCCCAGTGCCGGGGCGCGGCAGGAGCGTCGGTCATGCCCTCCCTTTCCGCCATGGGGTTGTTCCGGCGCAACACAAAGTACCGGGTCGAGGGACCGCCCCACCCCGTTCCACCCGGTGCTGAGTTCACGGTCACCCTCCATGCAGCCCGGGTCCGCAAGGGCACCACGATCGACATCGTGTACGCCGACGTCGAGTGCTCGGGTCGCAAGGACGTCGCGCCGACCCAGGGCGAGGGCCTGCCGGGCCGGGCTGACCGACGTCATCGCCGGCGCCCGGATCCCGTGAGGGGTGCAGCTGGACGGACAGGCCGTCGAGACGCTGATCCGGGTGTTGCTGCAGGGCTGACTAGTTGCGGACCCGGTAGCGCAGGTGCAGGACCCGGTCGCCCCGGATCACCACGTCGGGGTCCTCCAGGAGGTACTGGGTGTCGACCGGACCGAAGTACCGCTTGCCGGAGCCGAACACGACCGGCACCACGTCCATCGCCACCTCGTCGACCAGGCCGGCCGCGAGGACCTGACCCCCGACGTCGCCCGCCGCGACGGCGACATTGCCGTCGCCCGCGAGCTCCTTGGCCTTCGCGACCGCGTCCGCGATGTCACTCACGAAGTGGTACGACGCCTCGGGGTGCCAGCCGTCCGGCTTGGGCCGGTGCGACACGACGACCACGTGGTCGCCCGTCGGGGGCTTGCCGGCCCAGCCATCGGTCGTGTCGAACAGGTGCCGGCCGATCACCATCGCCCCGATGGCGTCCCAGGTCGGCCGTACGTAGTCGAACGACGCCTTCGAGATCCCCATCCCGCCCGGCTCCGGGTCGGCCATGTCCTGTGCCGTGAGCGAGTGGTCGCCGTTGAAGTACCACTCGAACAGCGGCCCGACGTCGTCGTTGTCGTCGGCGATGAAGCCGTCGACCGACACCACGTTGTGCATCAGTACCTTGCCCATCAGGCTCTCCTTCATTTCGGATTATTCAACCTTGTGGTTGTAGACCATCCGGGCGAGCAATACTCATCGCTGACCGGCAACGGCGTGCCCTGCGGCGCCGTGTCGGACCGCTTGGGGAGAATGTCCGACATGGCTAGGCGTAGCACGAAAACAGCGGTCCCCGACGACTTCGAGGAGCACATCCTCGACATCGACGTAGGCGACGAGATGCGGTCGTCGTTCCTGGAGTACGCCTACTCGGTCATCTACTCCCGCGCCCTGCCCGACGCCCGCGACGGGCTCAAGCCGGTGCAGCGCCGGATCCTCTACACGATGAACGACATGGGGCTGCGGCCCGACCGCGGACACGTCAAGAGCGCCCGGGTCGTCGGAGAGGTCATGGGCAAGCTGCACCCGCACGGCGACTCCGCGATCTACGACGCGCTGGTCCGACAGGTCCAACCGTGGTCGCTGCGACTTCCACTGATCGACGGGCACGGCAACTTCGGGTCGCCGGATGCCGGACCGGCGGCGATGCGCTACACCGAGTGCCGGATGGCGCCGTCGGCGCTGGCGATGACCGCCAACATCGACGAGGACACCGTCGACTTCCGACCCAACTACGACGGCCGCGAGCTCGAGCCGTCGGTGCTGCCCGCCGCCATCCCCAACCTGGTGGTCAACGGCGCCTCGGGCATCGCGGTCGGCATGGCCACCAACATGGCCCCGCACAACCTGGTCGAGGTGGTGCAGGCGCTCAAGCACCTGATCACCCACCCGAACGCCACCATCGACGACCTGATGCGGTTCGTCCCCGGCCCGGATCTGCCCACCGGCGGCAAGATCGTCGGGCTCGACGGGGTCCGCGACGCCTACGAGTCCGGTCGCGGCAGCTTCCGGATGCGGGCCACCGCGCGGATCGAGACCGTCGGGCGGCGCAAGGGCATCGTGGTCACCGAGCTGCCCTACGGCGTCGGTCCCGAGAAGGTCATCGAGCGGATCAAGACGTTGGTGCAGGGCAAGAAGCTGCAGGGCATCAGCGACATCAAGGACCTCACCGACCTCGAGAAGGGTCTGCGTCTCGTGATCGAGGTCAAGAACGGCTTCGTTCCCGAGGCGCTGCTCGAGCAGCTCTACCGCGTCACCCCGATGGAGGACTCCTTCGGCATCAACAACGTCGCGCTGGTCGAGGGCCAGCCCCGCACCCTCGGGCTGAAGGAGCTGCTCCAGGTCTTCCTGGGCCACCGCTTCGACGTCGTACGCCGGCGGTCGACGTTCCGGCGCAACAAGGCCGCCGACCGACTGCACCTGGTCGAGGGCCTGTTGGTAGCGATCCTGGACATCGACGAGGTGATCCAGCTGATCCGGACCAGCGACAACTCCGAGGAGGCACGGGGCAGGCTGATGACGGTCTTCGACCTCACCGAGGTCCAGGCCAACTACATCCTCGACATGCAGCTGCGCCGGCTCACGAAGTTCTCCAAGATCGAGCTCGACAAGGAGAAGACCGAGCTGGAGCGCGAGATCGAGCTCCTCGACGCGATCCTCGCGGACGACAAGCTCTTGCGGAAGGTGGTCTCCGACGAGCTGGGCGACGTCGCGAAGACCTTCGGCACCCCGCGGCGCACCGTGCTGCTCGAGTCGGCCGGCACCGCTGCGGTCACCGCCGCCACCACGCCCCTCGAGGTCCCCGACGACCCCTGCTTCGCGCTGATGTCGGCGAGCGGACTGCTGGCCCGGACGGCGAGCGCGGAGCCGGTGGGCTCGGGCGGGGCCCGCACCAACCACGACGTGGTCGTGTCTGCTGTCGCAACCACGGCCCGGGGCGAGGTCGGCGTGCTGACCTCCGCCGGACGGCTGCTCCGGCTGGGGGTGCTGGACCTGCCTGCCATCCCGCCGTCGGCCAACGACCCCAACCTCCAGGGCGGGCTCCCGCTCAGCGAGGTGCTCCCACTGGGCTCCGACGAGCGCGCGCTCGCGCTGTGCACGCTCGCCACCGACGGGCCCGGCCTCGCGCTCGGGACCCGAGACGGCGTCGTGAAGCGGGTCAACCCCGAGGTGCTGGGTCGCGACGAGTGGGACGTGATCGGGCTCAAGGAAGGCGACGAGGTCGTCGGTGCGATCGAGCTGACCACCGGCGAGGAGACCCTCTGCTTCATCACCTCCGACGCCCAGCTGCTGCACTTCGGCGCCGGCAACGTGCGTCCGCAGGGCCGCTCCGGCGGCGGGATCGCCGGGATCAAGCTGGCCGCCGGTCAGCACGTCGTCTCGTTCGGGGCGCTCGACCCCGAGTCGTCCGTTGCCGTCACCGTCTCCGGCTCCTCGACCGCGCTGCCCGGCACCGAGCCGGGCGCGGTGAAGGTGACGCCGTTCTCGGAGTACCCCGCGAAGGGCCGTGCCACCGGAGGGGTCCGGTGCCACCGGTTCCTCAAGGGCGAGGACACCCTGGTCTTCGCCTGGGCCGGCCAGCGGCCCGCCCGGGCCTCGGCTGCCAGCGGCGCACCGGTCGACCTTCCCGAGGACACCGGCAGGCGCGACGGCTCCGGAGTGCCCGGCAGCCAGCCGATCGTGGCCTGCGCGGGCCCGCTCGCGGACCGGATGGGAGCAGCCACCGGTGTGGAAGGCTGACCGCATGCTCCATCGACACCGGCTGGCCTCGGGCGCGGCCATCGCCGTGCTCACCACCCTCGGCCTGTCTGCGTGCAGCGACGACGGCGGCGGCGTCACCGAGAACAAGAGCGCCGACGTCGACGACGACGGTGACGTCAGCGGCCAGGAGGTGCTCGAGCTGGCCCGGACCACGTTCGACGAGACCAGCGGGGTGAGCCTGAGCCTGACCACTGACGACCTCCCGGACGGCGTCGACGGACTGGTGACTGCCGAGGGTGTGGCCACCCACGCGCCGGCCTTCGAGGGCGTGGCCACGGTGAGCCTGTCCGGGTCGCCGTTCAACGTCGATCCGCTGGTCGCCGTCGACGGCAAGGTCTTCGCCTCCATCCCCGGCGTCCCGATCACCCAGGAGATCGACCCGGCGGAGTACGGCGCCCCCGATCCCGCGCAGCTGATGGACACCGAGGAGGGCTTCTCCTCGATCCTCACCGAGACCGAGGGCCTCGAGGAGGGCGAGACCGTCCGCGGGGGTGACAACAACGAGGAGGTCCTCACCGAATACACCGGCACCGTGGCCGGCTCGGTCGTGGAGAACATCATCCCGAGCGCCGAGGGCGACTTCGACGTCACCTACACCGTCGCCGAGAACGGCGAGCTGCGCGAGGCCAAGCTCACCGGCGTCTTCTACCCCGACTCCGACGAGATGACCTACACCGTGGGGATCGACGACTACGGGACGGAGAAGGACATCTCCGAGCCGTGAGCGGGCTGGCGCCGCGGGGGCTGCTGACCCTGGCCGCCGTCGCGGTCGCGTTCGCCGCCGCGGACACCTATGTCGTCGTCCTGGCGCTGCCCGACATGCTCGGCGCGGTGGGCTACTCCACCGAGGAGCTCCAGCGGGCCGCGCCGATCATCTCCGGGTTCCTGCTCGGCTACGTCGCGATGCTGCCGCTGATCGGCCGGATCGCCGACCTGCGCGGCCGGGTGCCGGTGCTGGTCGCCGCGCTGGTCATCTTCGCCCTCGGCTCGCTGGTCACGGCGCTCGCCTACGACATGCCGTCGATGGTCGCCGGCCGGTTCCTGCAGGGCCTGGGCGGCGGCGGCCTGGTGCCGGCCACCCTGGCCCTCGTCGCCGACCTCTACCCCGTCCAGCGTCGCGCCGTACCCCTCGGGATCGTGTCGGCGGTGCAGGAGGCCGGCAGCGTCATCGGGCCGCTGTTCGGCGCCCTCGTCCTCGCAGTAGCCGACTGGCGGGCCATCTTCCTGATCAACCTCGCCGTCGGCCTCGTCCTCGCCGCTTCGATCTCCGCACTCGCGGCCCGACGATCGGTGGTTGAGGAAGGGGCGACAGCGCCTGTCTCGAAACCACCACCGGATTTCCTCGGCGCGATCCTGCTCCTGATCGCCCTGTTCACCGGCGCACTCGTCTTCATCCGACCGTCCGACCTGCTCCGCGACCTGACCTGGGGCCAGCTGTTCATCCCGTTCGCCGGGGACGGCCGGTGGCTGACGCCGATCGGGGCCGTGGCGATGGGAGCCGCGCTGCTGTTCCTGGTCCGGTGCGGCACCGCTCGCCGGCCGCTGGTCGACCTGCGGAGCTGGGGGCGGAGCATGCGCGACGCCGACCTGCTCGGCGCCGTCTACCTCGCGGTGGCACTGGGCGGGGTCATCCTGGCGTTCGCCACCGCCGACCCGGCCGTCGAGCTCTTCGCCGACCAGGGCTGGTGGTACCTCGCCGCCTCGCTGGTCAGCAGCATCGCGTTCGTCGTCCACATCCGCGGCGCGGAGAACCCGCTTGTGCCCCGCGGGACGCTGCGACCGACACCCGCGTGGGGCTCGGTGCTGGTCAGCTTCTTCGTCGGAGCCGCCCTGATCGCCGCCGTGGTCGACATCCCGCTGTTCGCGCGGACCACGATCTACCGCGACTCCCAGCTCGACGCCGCGCTCGTACTGGTGCGGTTCCTGCTCGCCCTCCCGGTCGGCGCGGTGCTGGGCGGCTTCCTCACCCGCCGCTTCGGCGCCGGGCTCGTGACGGCGGTCGGGATGGCGATGTCGGCGGCCGCCTTCCTGTGGATGACCACCTGGGAGATGGAGACCCTGCACCACTTCGACGCGAACCTGCCGCTGGTGTTGTGCGGGTTCGGCTTCGGCCTCGCCCTCCCGCCCATCAACGCGGCGATCCTGGCCAGCACCGACGACGACGTGCACGGGCTGGCCAGCGCGTTCGTCGTCGTCGGCCGGATGGTCGGCATGCTCGTGGGGATCTCCGCGCTGACCGCTATCGGGCTGCGTCGCTTCTATGCCCACCAGGAGGACCACCCGCTGCCCCCCGCCAGGGAGGTCTGCAACGGCCAGACCCGGTGCAAGGCGTTCACCGACCTGCTGGCCGCGCAGGGCATCCCGCAGGAGCACGCCGTGTTCGCCGGAGCGGCTGTCTGCGCCGCCGTGGCCGCGGTCCTGGCCGTCGTGGTGTTCCGCGGAGTGACCACTCGAGGCGTCTCGCCGGCGGACCTCTTGCGCTCGGCGGGCTGAGTCTCCGCTAGTTTCGGCCCGTGCCCGACTTCGAGGACCTGCTCGCCGCCAACCGCGAGTACGCCGCCGACTTCCACATGGGCGGCTTCGACGGCATCGCCCACGCAGGCGTCGCGATCGTCACCTGCATGGACTCCCGCATCGACCCTCTACGCATGGTGGGGCTGAGTCCCGGCGACGCGAAGATCTTCCGCAACCCTGGCGGCCGGGTCACCCCCCAGGCCCTGGAGGCGCTGGTCCTGGGCGTCCACCTGCTCAGCGTCGACCGGATCCTGGTCGTGCCCCACACCCGCTGTGCGATGGCGTCCGCGACCGAGCAGGAGCTCCGGGACCGGGTCGGCGAGTCCGCCGGAGTGGACGCGTCCTGGCAGAGTTTCCACGTCGTCGAGGACCAGGTCGTCGCGCTCCTGGACGACGTACAGCGGATCCGGAGCCACCCGCTGATCCCCGACACGGTTCCGGTCGGCGGTTTCCTGTACGACGTCGACACCGGCCGGCTCGACCGGAAGGTCTGAACGGTCTAGACACAGGTTCCCTGAAGGGGCCTGAAAGCGGGACGTTCTTGGATGGTGAATCCGCCATCCAACAAGTCGGACGGTCCCCCGGTGAAGAATCCTCTGCGCGGCACGCGCTACGCCAACGTCGTCGCCTCTCTCGTCTTGGTCGTCGCCCTGGGTGGCACCGACTACGCCGCGGCCACGATCGGCACGAACGACATCAAGAACAACGCCGTCACGAGTTCGAAGATCAAGGACAAGACGATCTCTCACAAGGACGTCAAGAAGGACGCCATCAACTCGGCCAAGCTCAAGGACAACGGTGTGCGGGAGCCGGACGTCGCCGACATCAAGATGCAGGACCTGCCGCTGCTCAACGGCTGGGTGCCCTACGACACCGATCGCGGCGTCAAGTTCGGCAAGACCGCCGACGGCCTCATCGTGCTCTCCGGCGGCGTGGTGCAGCCCGGTGCGTTCAACAGCGCGATCGGCACCCTGCCCCCGGGCTACCGCCCGATCGAGGACTATGCCTGGCTGACGACGAACACGGTCAACGCCACGGGACCGGCCCGGATCGACGTGGATACGGACGGCGTCGTGTACGTCGAGGTCGGGACGGGCAACACGGAGGACAACGCGAGGGCATTCACCTCGCTCGACGGGCTCACTTTCGTCCGCTGAGCCGACCGTCGAGGCGCTGGTCGCTCAGGCGTCCAGCGCCTCCACGTCGACCTCGTAGGCGCCCTGCACCAGGAACTCCTTGCGCGGGGCCACGTCGGAGCCCATCAGCAGCTCGAACACCTTGGCCGCCTCGTCGGCATCGTCGACGGTCAGCTTGCGCAGGGTGCGCCGGCGCGGGTCCATGGTGGTCTCGGCCAGCTGGTCTGCGTCCATCTCGCCGAGGCCCTTGTAGCGCTGCACCGGGTCCTTCCAGCGGACGTTCTTCTTCTTCAGCTCCGCCAGCTTCCGCTGGAGCTCGTCGTCGGAGTAGGTGTAGACGTACTTGTCCTGGCCCTTCTTGGGGTTCGAGATCTCGATCCGGTGCAGCGGTGGCACCGCCGAGAACACCCGCCCCTGGGTGACCAGGTCGGGCATGTACTTGAAGAACAGCGTGGCCAGCAGGCAGCGGATGTGCGCACCGTCGGAGTCGGCATCGGCCATGAAGATGATCCGGCCGTAGCGGGTCGCCTCGATGTCGAACGTCCGGCCGGATCCCGCCCCGACGACCTGGATGATCGAGGCGCACTCGGCGTTCTTGAGCATGTCGCCGACCGAGGCCTTCTGCACGTTGAGGATCTTGCCGCGGATCGGCAGCAGCGCCTGGAACTCCGAGTTGCGGGCCAGCTTCGCGGTGCCGAGCGCTGAGTCACCCTCGACGATGAACAGCTCGGTGCGCTCGTTGTCGTTGGCCCGGCAGTCGGCCAGCTTGGACGGCAGGGACGACGACTCCAGGGCGTTCTTGCGGCGCTGGGTCTCCTTGTGCTGGCGGGCCGCGATCCGGGTCTTGGACGCACCGACGACCTTCTCCATCAGCAGCCGGGCCTGGGCCTTGTCGGCGCGCTTGGTGGAGGTGAGGAACTTCTTGAGCTCGGCCGACACCACCTTGCGTACGACGCTGCGCGCGGCGGGCGTGCCGAGGATCTCCTTGGTCTGCCCCTCGAACTGCGGCTCGGCCAGCCGCACCGTCACCACCGTGGTGAGTCCCTCCAGGATGTCGTCCTTGATCACGTCGTCGTCGTTGACCCGGAGCGCCTTCGTGGCGCGCATCGCCTCGTTGAAGGTCTTGGTGAGCGCGGCCTCGAACCCGGACACGTGGGTGCCGCCCTTGGGGGTGGCGATGACGTTGACGAACGACCGCAGCTCAGTGTCGTAGCCGGTGCCCCAGCGGGCGGCGATGTCGACGAGCAGCTCGCGCTCGACCTCCTGCGGGGTCATGTGCCCCTTGTCGTCGAGCAGCGGGACGGTCTCGGTGAACGTGTCCTTGCCCTGGAGCCGGAGCACCGAGGTAACCGGCTCGTCGGTGGCCAGGAACTCGGTGAACTCGGCGATCCCGCCGTCGTGGCGGAACTTCTCCTCGACCGGGTCGGGACCGCGCAGGTCGCGGATCACCAGCTCGAGCCCGGGCACGATGAACGACGTCTGGCGGGCGCGGGTGATCAGCTCGTCGTAGACGAACTTGGCGTCCTTGGTGAAGATCTGCCGGTCCGGCCAGAACCGGATGCGGGTGCCGGTCTTGCCCTTCGCGACCCGCTTGCCCTTGCGGGACAGGCCCGACTTCGCCTTGAACTTCCCGCTCGGCCCGTCGCCGGCGAAGACTCCGGGGAACCCACGCTGGAACGACATGCCCTGCTGGGACGGCGACCGGTCGACGTCGACGTCGAGCCGGGAGGAGAGCGCGTTGACGACCGAGGCGCCGACGCCGTGCAGACCGCCGGTGGCGACGTACGAGCCGCCTCCGAACTTCCCGCCCGCGTGCAGCTTGGTGAAGATCACCTCCACACCAGGGAGGCCGGTGCGCGGCTCCTTGTCGACCGGGATGCCCCGCCCGTCGTCGTAGACCTCCGCGGAGTCGTCGGGGTGCAGGGTCACCTCGATCCGGGTCGCGGCGTTGGCGAGCGCCTCGTCGACGCCGTTGTCGATGATCTCCCACAGGCAGTGCATCAGGCCGCGCGTGTCGGTCGAGCCGATGTACATGCCGGGGCGCTTGCGCACCGCCTCGAGACCTTCGAGGACCAGCAGGTGTGCCGCGTTGTACGTGTTGTCGATCGGGGGCCTCCATCGAGATGTCTGGACCTCCCCAATCTATCCGGCGACACGCCGACGTCCGGTGCAGGCTCGCGCGGCGGCGTCAGGTCACGATGAGGCAACGAACGCGTCAGGATTGGGCGCTCCGAGCGTCTCAAAGGCGCGGCACAAGTAAACAAGGGACCGGACTCCGGATTCTTTGCCCGCGCAGGGCTCGGCTCACGGCATGGAATATCCCCATCCGGGTAAGACAATGCGTGATTGGATCGACGTGTCACGCGCCACGCAGCGCCGGGAATCTTGGGATGCCTCGCTACGTTGGAACTGGCACCGACTGATGAGAAATGAGGCCGAAGTGACCACTGCCGTTGCCCCCAGCACCTTGACTGCTGAGGACCGCTGCGATCGTTGCGGCGCGCAGGCCTATCTCCGCGTGGAGCTGCAGACCGGCGGAGAGCTCCTTTTCTGCGCGCACCACGCCCGCGAGCACGGTGAAGCCCTCAAGGAGATCGCGGTGAACCTGCAGGACGAAACACACAAGCTGCAGGGCACCCCGGCTGTCGCACCCGACGACGAGTCCTGACCACACCCCAGACCTTCTGCAACGGCCCCGGACCTCGGTCCGGGGCCGTTGTGCATCCGGATCCCGAGGCTTGAGAGGCTGCCTCCGTGGCGATCGTGCTCTCCCTCCTGGCCGCGGTGGCCTACGGCCTGTCCGACTTCGTCGGCGGCGTCTTCTCCAAACGGGCCACTCCCTGGTCCGTGGCGTTCGTGGGCGCGCTGGCCGGCGCGGCCGCGGTCGCGGCCTTCACCCTGTTCGACGGCGGCGACCCGCAGCGGAGCGACTACGCGTGGAGCGTCCTTGCCGGCGTCGGCAACGGCTTCGGTACGGCGTTCCTCTACCGCGGCCTGTCCTCCGGCCGGATGGGGGTGGTCGCCCCCGTCTCCGGTGTCGGCGCTGCCCTGGTACCGGTGGTGGTCGGCCTCGCCACCGGTGAGCGGCCCGGCGTCATCGTCTGGGCCGGCATGCTCGTGGCGCTGCCGGCCATCTGGCTGGTCGCCTCCGAGCCCGCCACGACCGAGCCGGCGGTCCCCCGGTCCGGGCTGCTCGACGGTGTCCTGGCCGGCCTGGGCTTCGGCAGCCTGTTCGCCGCGCTGGCGCAGATCCCCGAGGAGGCCGGCTTCCTGCCCCTCGCGTTCAACCAGGTGATCGCCGCCATCGTGGTCGCGATCGTGGCCACCCTGCTGGGCGCCGCCTGGGTGCCCCGCGAGCCGGCGGCGTACGCCGGCGTGTTCTCCGGCACGCTCGGCGCCCTGGCGACCGCCTTCTTCCTGCTGGCCACCCAGAGCGGATATCTGACGATCAGCGCCGTGATCACGTCGCTCTATCCGGCGTTCACCGTGATCCTGGCCTTCTCGGTGCTGCGCGAGCACGTCCACCGGACCCAGGGGGTCGGCCTGGCACTGTGCGCCGTGGCCGTCGCTCTGGTCGCCGGAGGGTGAGGCTCAGCCTCTGCGCGGGTCCCGGTGCGTAGGTCGGCCCAGGAGCCTCTTGAGAGTTCGCCGCGGTGCCTGCCCGACCGCCACCCGGTGGTAGGCCCAGCGGCCCGAGCCGACCGGCGCATCGGCCAGCGACGAGGGCGTCGTAGTGACGCCGAGTGCCGTGGCGGCCCGGTCGGCGAGCAGCAGCTGGCCCTCCTCCGTGGGGTGGATCCGGTCGGGCTGCAGCAGCCGCGGCCCGCCGATGTCGTCACCAGCGACGACCACCGCCTCGCTGGCCACCAGCGCGGTGTTCGCCTCCTCGACCCGACGCCTGAGCTCCGGGCCGTCGCCCGGGAACCTGGCCAGGGACACCGGAACCGTCGGCACCACCACCCGGTCGGCACTCGAGCCGGCTACCTCCACGATCCGCCCGAGTCGGGCGGCGAAGGCCTCGGGGTCCCAGGCGAACAGCACGTCGTTGGTGCCCACGCTCAGGCACGCCACGGCGTACCGCTCCCCCGCGAGCCCCGGCAGCTGCTGGAGCACGTCGTCGGAGCGGGCGCCGTTCGCGGAGAGCCTACGGAGCGGTTGGCCCATGGACCGCGCCAACCATGCGGCCCACGAGCCCTCCGCGTGGACGATGCTGTCGCCGATAGCGACCAGGGTCACCCCGGGGCGATCGCGAGCCCGAACTTCTTCTTCGCCGGAGCCCAGTCGGTGATCACGTGCGAGGCGTCGAAGTTGTCGACCATCTTCACCGCGGCGCGCACGGTGGCCGGCTTGCCGAGGCAGCCCCGGGAGATCCAGCCGTTGACGATGTCCGCCTTGTAGCGCAGGTGCAGGGTGTACTTGCAGTGCAGCGGCTCGGCGCTGACGCCCCGCCAGCCCTCGACCTCCGACAGCGCGTAGTCGGTGCCGTCGGCCAGGCCCACCCCGAGGGCGTACTCCGGCCCCTTGTCGAGCGGGTTCGTGTCGAGGAACAGCGTCGCGCCGGCGGAGGAGACGCGGCGCAGGTCGTCGAGCTTGATCGAGAACCTGACCCGCTGCTCTCCGTGGGCGACGGTCAGGCCGTAGATGTCGTTGAGCGAGGCCGCGGCGTCGGCGGGGTCGTCGACCGAGTACCGCTGGGCGTTCGCTGGGGCTGCGAATCCGATCAGAGCAAGGGTGAGGCCGGCGGCCGCGAGGATGCTGGCGGCCCGGGAGCGTTTCTTCATGGGGTTCTCCTGGGGTCGTCGTCGTGGTGGTGGGTACCCATCATGGACGCTCGCCGTACGGCAAAGGTTGCGGAAACCTTCGGAAACGGTGCCGACACGCCTTGCCTTCGCACCTCAGGAGCCGGGTGGTGCGGCTCGCCAGGATGCGCTCGATGGCCCGGTAGCGCGGGTCGCGGGCCAGGTTGTGGAGCTGGTGGCGGTCGCGGAGCCGGTCGTAGAGCTCGACGAAGCCGCTGTCGGACCAGCGCAGGTAGGTGTAGCGGTCGGTCCGGACGCCGCGGAACATCCAGTCCCGCTTGCGCTCCCGGTGCGGGCCTCTGGCTCCCGCCTGGATGAGCAGGGTCCGGTCGTTCTGCCTGGCGTTGCCGCGGGCGTAGGGCAGCAGGCTGCGGCCGTCGAGGCGGACCAGCGGCCGGGCGTCGGCCAGGGCGGCGAACGTGGGGGCCAGGTCGATCATCGCCGTGGTCTGTCGCCGACGGACTCCCGGCGGGATCCCGGGACCGCGGACCAACAGCGGCACCCGCACCGCCTCCTCGTAGCCGAGGATCTTGCCGACATAGCGGTGCTCGCCGAACAGGAAGCCGTTGTCGGAGGTGAACGCGATCAGCGTCCGGTCGAGCTCACCCGCGTCCCGCAGCGCGCGCACGGTGGTCGCCACCGCGTCGTCGACCGCCGCCAGGGTGCGGATCCGCTGCGTGAAGAGCCGTTGTACGGCGTGCCTGGGCACCTTGCCGCCGGACGTGACCTGCCGCGGCTTGTCCGAGACGTCGGCCTCGTTGAATGCCGGGCTGACGCAGGAAGGGCGCGCGCACGCCGGCGTACAGCTTCCTGTGGCGCGACGCGGGGATCGGCGGGGCCGCGCAGGTGCCCGTGGCGTCACCCCGGCAGGTACCGTGCGGCGCGCTGTAGGACGCCCAGAGGAAGAACGGCCGCTGGTCCGAGGCTGCCTCGGCGATGAACCCGGCGCTCTCGGACGCCAGGTAGTCGGAGTGGTAGCCGGCGGGCTCGGTGAGCTCGCCGTTGTCGTACTGCACGAAGCCGCGGTAGTCGAACAGCCCGCGCACCGTCGGGTTGAACCACTCCCAGCCAGGTTGCGCACCGTGCTGCTCGGTGTAGGAGTTGAGGTACTTGCCGACGAAGCCGGTGCGGTAGCCCGCGTTCTGCAACCACACCGGGAGGGCGGTCGGCGCGGCCTTCTCGAAGCCACGGATGCCGCCGTGCGGACCGCTGTTGTCGCGCACGCCGTTGTTCTGGGCGTACTGCCCGGTCAGGATCTGGGCGCGCGAGGGACAGCACAGGGGCTGGGGCGCGGTGAACCGCGTGAACGTCGCGCCGCTGCCACCCAGGAGCCGCCTGGTCTGCGGCAGCCACCGCATCTCCATCAGGCTCTGGTCGTCGGTGGTGATCAGGACGATGTTGGGGCGCGCCGACGCCGCGCGGCCGGGAGCCGACTCCGTATTGACGTCGTGCCTCGGTGGCGCGAGCACCAGCGCGGTGGCGCTCACGGCGACCACCAGCGTGAGCGCGAACAGGCTCCGAGCGGCCGTGCGCACTGCGGGTGTGCGGGTCAGTCGAGGTAGTCGCGCAGCACCTGGGACCGCGACGGGTGCCGCAGCTTGGACATCGTCTTGGACTCGATCTGCCGGATCCGCTCGCGGGTGACGCCGTAGACCTTGCCGATCTCGTCGAGGGTCTTCGGCTGGCCGTCGGTCAGACCGAACCGCATGCTCACCACGCCCGCCTCACGCTCGGAGAGCGTGTCGAGCACGGCGTGCAGCTGCTCCTGCAGCAGCGTGAAGCTGACTGCGTCGGCCGGGACGATCGCCTCGGAGTCCTCGATCAGGTCGCCGAACTCGGAGTCACCGTCCTCGCCGAGCGGGGTGTGCAGGGAGATCGGCTCGCGGCCGTACTTCTGGACCTCGATGACCTTCTCGGGGGTCATGTCGAGCTCCTTGGCGAGCTCCTCCGGCGTGGGCTCCCGGCCCAGGTCCTGCAGCATCTGGCGCTGGACACGGGCCAGCTTGTTGATGACCTCCACCATGTGCACCGGGATCCGGATGGTGCGGGCCTGGTCGGCCATGGCGCGGGTGATCGCCTGCCGGATCCACCAGGTGGCGTACGTCGAGAACTTGTAGCCCTTGGTGTAGTCGAACTTCTCCACCGCGCGGATCAGACCCAGGTTGCCCTCCTGGATCAGGTCGAGGAACAGCATGCCGCGGCCGGTGTAGCGCTTGGCCAGCGAGACGACCAGACGCAGGTTGGCCTCGAGCAGGTGGTTCTTGGCGCGGCGGCCGTCCTCGGCGATCCACTCGAACTCCTCGAGCATCTTCGCGCTGATCTTGCCGCCCTTGCCGAGTTTCTCCTCCGAGAACAGGCCGGCCTCGATCCGCTTGGCGAGCTCGACCTCCATCTCGGCGTTGAGCAGTGGCACCTTGCCGATCTGCTTGAGGTAGTCCTTGACCGGGTCGGCGGTTGCCCCGGCGACCATCACCTGCTGCTCGGGCTCGTCGGTGTCGTCGGCGGCCGAGACGACGAAGGTCGCCTGCTTCTCGTCCTCCTCGATCGTCGGGTCGGTCTTGACGTCCTTCTCGAACTGCTCGTCGGGGACATCGGGCAGGATCTTCTTGCCGTCGGGACCCAGCACCGGAGCCTCGGGCACGACTGCCTCGGCACCGTCGGCCGCCTTCTTCGCTGCGGCCTTCTTGGCGGGCGTCGCCTTGGCCGTCGTCGCCTTCTTGGCCGGAGCCTCCTTGGCGGAGGCCTTCTTCGCCGGAGCCGGGGCCTTCTTGGCCGGCGCCTTGCTCGCGGCCGGCTTCTTCGCCGGCGCCTTCTTCGCGGTCTTGGCCGTGGTGGCCTTCTTCGACGCGGTCGCCGCGGAGGCCTTGGTGCTGACCGGCATGGCCACGGAGATCCCGAGCGAGCTCAGATGGGCAAGCAGCGCCTTGAGGTGACGGGGCTCGACGGCCGCCTCGTCACTGGCACGGCGTACGTCGTCGGGGGTGACACTGCCGCTGGGAGCGGCCTTCTGGATCAGATCGACCACGGCAGGGTGCGCGAGCACCTCGGCGGGGATCTTGCGCGCGTTCGAAGCCACGAACACCTCTCGTAAAACTGGCATTTGGGGCGCGGCAAAGCCCGGTGATGTCAAGAGCCGCGTTGTCATTCTGCCACGCGGTCCATGGGGTCCCGGCATTCGGGCCGACGTGTCTCATTGGGCTTGGGACGAACCGGGTCGGACACGACGCACACGTGAATCGTCCCTCCCAGCGCAGCGGCGCTTGAGGGAGGGACGATCCTTCACCCGGGCCAGCTCCACCGCCGCCATGGGGTGCAGCGGTGAGTCGGGCTCTAGCCCGGGATGTCTCGGAGGTCGTGGTCGTGTGAGTCCGGCGTCCACAACCGGCAGCCGATACCCACTCCGAACCGGCCACAAACGTTGTCGGCCCCCTGATCCGCGACACCGACGGGGGTATCCCCTATTTTGGGTCTCGACGGCTCCAAGAATCGACATCATGCTCGAAGGTCCGGAGGCCGGCTCTCGCGTGTCCCCCGAGAGAGCCGGCGACAAACGCCGGAAAGCCGCCCTACCCCACTGCTGCGGGTGGGGCGGTTGCACGTCGGCCTCAGACGGCCTTGGCCTTGGCCGCCGCCTTCTTCTGCTTCTTGAAGTCCCGCACCTTCTGCAGGGAGGCGGGGTCGGTCACATCCGCCACCGATCGGTACCCGTCCTCCGCGTAGTCACCGGCAATCCGTTCCCAGCCGTCGGGTCGGACGCCGAGCTGCTTGGCGAGCAGGGCGACGAAGATCCTTGCCTTCTGCTTGCCGAACCCCGGGAGGGCGAGCAGCCGCCGGTTGAGCTCCTCGGCGTCGCCCGCCTCGCTCCACAGCCGCTCGGCGCGGCCGTCGTACTCCTGCTCGACGATCCGGGCCAGCTCCTGCATCCGGGCGGCCATCGCCCCCGGGAACCGGTGCACGGCCGGCGGGGTCGTGCAGAGCGCGGTGAACTCCTCCGGATCGGCCGCCGCGATGTCGGCCGGCGAGAAGGTGCCGAACCGCCCGACCACCTTCGACGGGCCACGGAACGCGTGCTCCATCGGGTACTGCTGGTCCAGCATCATGCCCACCAGAAGCGCGAACGGGTTGTCGGTCAGGATCTGGTCGGCGGCGTCGTCGCCGGTGATGTGGATGGCCATGTCCCGATCCTGCCCCAGCGCCGGGCGTCGGGGCGAGGCGTTAGCCCCACTCCTTCGGCGCGAACTGACTCACGGTGAACTCGGCTCCACCGGGATCGCGGACCAGGGCGCTGCGCGTCCAGTCGTCCTCGGCCGAGGTCACGACCGAGCCGCCGAGCCGCTCGACCGCGGCGACGGACTCGTCGCGGTCGGCGACGGTGAAGGTGACGTGCCAGTGCGGCTGCTCCCCCGCTTTCACCGGGGCGATCGCACCGATCACGTCCTCGAACCCCTCCGGGGCGCTGGCCTGGCGAGTGCGGATGTCGGGGTCGGCGGTGGCCTCGAGGTGGTCGCCGTACCCGGGCACCTGGATGGCAGTCCCCCAGCCCTGGTCCACGGCTCGCCAGCCGAACGCGGCGGCGTAGAACTCCGCGGCCGCGGCGGTGTCGGCGGTGTGCAGGTCACTGAAGTTCCAGGCGCCCGGTTCGTTGGCGGCATGTACGCCGAGTCGCTCGCGCGGCTGCCAGAGGCAGATGGGAACGCCCTCGGGGTCCGCCACCGTCGCCGAGCGACCCGCACGGCCCTCCGGTCCCGCATCGGCAGGAGGCGCCACCACGGTGCCTCCGAGACCCTTGAGCTTGTCGGCCGTCGCGTCGCAGTCGTCGACCGCGACGTACGTGTTCCAGATCGCGGTCCCATCACCTGGCCCGGTCAACGCGGCGACGTCGCGACCGCCCAGCGAGGCGATGACGTAGCGGACCGGTGCATCGGGCGGCGCCGCCTCCTCGAACTCCCAGCCGAACAGGCCGCCGTAAAACTCGAGTGCCGCATCGACGTCGGGCTGCGCTGTGTCGACCCAGCACGTGACCCCGTGCGGGTAGGTGCGTGCCTGGGGCACGGTTCAGTCGGCCTTCACCGCAAGCACCGGGCAGGGCGCGTCGAGGAGCACCCGTTGCGCGTTGGAGCCGAGGATCAGCTTGCCGACGGGAGTACGCCGGCGCAGGCCGATCACGATCAGCTCGGCCGAGGTCTCCGAGGCGACCCCGATCAGGTCCTCCGACGCATCGAGGCCCTGCACGATCTCCCGCAGGTCGAACGTCACGCCGGACTCGGTGAGCTTGCCGCGTACGGCGTCCAGGTCCGGCGCCGACTCGGCGCCCGCATGGTGGGCGTTGACCACGACCAGATCGGCACCGCGTCGTTTCGCCTCTTCGATGGCCGCGTCGAGCGCGGCCTCTCCCTCGGGCTTGGGCACGTACCCGACTACTACCGTCGCCATAGCCGCGACGTTACCGCCTGTGGAGGACGCCTGCGACGGTGCGCGGTCTGCGGCAGGGTGCGCGCCATGACCGTGGGCATCGTCGAACCGGTCCCCGACGCACTCCACCTGCTGCTTCGCAGGGCGGTGCTCGAGCTGGTCGACGGCGAGCAGCGGCGGCAGTTTCCGCCGGTGCTCCACGTCGGGATGCCGGGCGGTTCAGCGGCGACGTTCGAGCCCGGCGCCGAGCCTCTGGACCAGGCGCTCCGGGCCGACGTCGTCGAGGCGTTGGTACGCCGGATGCCGGCTCCGCCGCTGGTCTGGCTCACCCGGCCCGGGCCGCTCGACACCCAGGACCTCGACCTCCACTGGCTCGCCGCGACCGCCGCGGCCGCGTGTGAGCTCGGCGTCGGGCTCCGGATGGTCGTCGTCAACAGGCGCAGCTGGCGGGACCCGAGCACCGGCGTCGGCCGCGAGTGGCAGCGGCTCCGGCGCCGCTCGTGACGTCCTGGTCCGTCAGTCCCAGCCGTGGACCGGCTCGTTGCTGTGCATCCCCTCGAGGTACTCCAGCAGCGTCGCCCGCAGCGCGTCGTACCGGTCCTGGTCCTCGCGCAGCCCCATCCGCTCGACGAACCACTCCGCGCCGTTCCTCCCGGTCAGGCAGCGCTGCTCGATGATGCCCAGCAGCCGGTCGCTGGTCTCGACCGTGACGCCCCAGGACTCCAGCCCCTGCCGGGCGGCGGGCAGCAGGCGGCGCAGCACCAGCTCGGTGACCGACACCTGGCCGACGCCGGGCCAGTAGATCTGCGCGTCGATGCCCTGCTGGGCCGCCACGTGGAAGTTCTCCTCGGCGGCGCTGAACGACATCTGCGACCAGAGCGGTCGCTCGCTCTCGGCCAGGGCCCGGACCAGGCCGAAGTAGAACGCAGCGTTCGCCATCGTGTCGACGACCGTCGGGCCCGCGGCGAGGAGCCGGTTCTCGACCCGCAGGTGCGGCACTCCCCCGGCGATGTCGTAGATCGGGCGGTTCCACCGGTAGATCGTGCCGTTGTGCAGCCGCAGCTCGGACAGGTTGGGCGTCCCGCCCGCTTCGAGCACCTGCAGCGGGTCCTCGTCGTCGGACACCGGGAGCAGCGCCGGGAAGTAGCGGACGTTCTCCTCGAACAGGTCGAACACCGAGGTGATCCACCGCTCGCCAAACCACACCCGCGGCCGCACCCCCTGCGCCTTGAGCTCCTCGCTGCGGGTGTCGGTGGCCTGCTCGAACAGCGGGATTCGGGTCTCGCGCCAGAGCTCCTTCCCCAGCAGGTACGGCGAGTTGGCGCCCACGGCCAGCTGTACCGCCGCGATCGCCTGCGACGCGTTCCAGTACGCCGCGAACTGGTCCGGCGAGGTCTGCACGTGCAGCTGGGTCGAGGTGCAGGCCGCCTCCGGCACGATCGAGTCGGCCGTGGCGTGCAGCTTCTCCTTGCCGGCGATGTCGATGGAGATGTCCTCGCCGCGGGCGTTGAGGATCTGCTCGCTGAGCAGTGCATAGCGCGGGTTGCCGCTGAGACTCTCGAGGCTCATGTGCCCCTCGGCCAGCGTCGGCAGGATCCCGATCATCACCAGGTGGGCGCCGACCTTGGCGGACTTCTCCTCGGCGTCGTTGAGGCTGCGACGCAGGTTGTTCTCGAACGTTGCCAGCCCGTCCTCGCGCAGCCGTGCCGGCGGCACGTTGATCTCGATGTTGAACTGGCCCAGCTCGGTCTGGAAGTCGGGGTCGGCGATCGCCTCCAGCGCCTCGGCGTTCTTCAGCGCCGGGTCACCGCGCCCGTCGACGAGGTTGAGCTCGACCTCCATGCCGGTCATCGGGTCGTCGGTGTCGAACGCCGCCTCGCGGAGCATCCGAGCGAACACGTCGAGGCAGCGGCGCACCTTCTCCCGGTGCCGGGTGCGGTCGGCTCGGGTGAACTCCTGGACCTCGACCTCTTCGCCCATGACCAGACACTAGGCCCGAAGAGCCCGCACGTCAGGTGTCCCAGGAGGCACGGGTCCGCTCGATGAGATCGTCGACGACCCCCTCCACCTCGCCGGTCCGCTCGTACGCCGCCCGCTGCTGGCTGGCGCCGCTCCTGGCGCTCACCCGTTCCAGCCCCTCGGCGACCAGGTCGGCGTCGCCCGCTTCGGCCAGTGCGTCCGCGACGTGGTCGGCCAGCGCGTCGAGCACCTCGCGAGCCGGAGCCAGGTCGCGGCGGAGCGGGTGGACGAGCGTGTCGGACACGCCGTACCGCGCGGCCCGCCACTGGCAGGCGCGCAACGCCTCGGCCCGCCACCCCTCGATCTCGCGGCCGGCCTCGGCGTCGCCGGCTGCCGTCTCCACGAGTCCGCGGACCAGCGCCGCCACCAGCAGCGCGTCCTCGGGGTCGGTGCAGACGTCGGCGACCCGGACCTCCACGGTCGGGTTGCCGGGCGAGAGCCGCGCGGCGAGGTAGAGCATCCCCTCGTCGAGCGCCGCGCCCGACTCCAACAGGAACCGGCAGGCGTCCCGGTAGCCGGCCACGGAGCCGAACTGCTCGGTGCCGGCGGCGCTCGGCCAGCGCCCCCAGCTCTCGAACCGCCACGAGGCGTAGCCGGTGTCCTCGCCCTCGTTGAACGGCGAGTTGCCCGCGATCGCGACCAGGGCCGGGAGCCACGGTGCGATCCGGTCGATCACCGCGACCCCCTCCTCGTCGGAGTCGACGGCGACGTGCACGTGCATGCCGCAGGTGCCGCCGTACGTCGCGATCCGGCCGAAGGTCTCCACCATGCGGCGGTAGCGGTCGTCGTCCGTGACCTCTAGCGGCATCCCGCCGCACGGGATGATGCCGCTGGCCACAATCACCAGCCCAGCAGCCTCGGCCGACTCGGCGGCGTGCCGTCGCGACGCCAGCACCTGCGCCCGGGTCTCGGCGAGGTCGGTCTCCGGACCGGTGCGGATCTCCACCTGGTGGCGGAACAGCTCCTGGTCGAGGTCGTCGTCGGCCACGGCATCGTCGCTACCAGCGCCGTGCTCGCGGAACTCCTTGAGCACCTGCGGCGATCGAGAGCCGAGCTGCCGGGTCTCGGGGTCGACGAGCAGCAGCTCCTCCTCGACACCCACCGTGCGCACCATGGTCCTCGGTGGTGCCCACCCACGGGTCCGCGCATGCGGCTCATGCACTCAGGCCGGCGTCCCAGCGGAAGTCGGGCTCCCAGGCGCTCGGCGGCAGCGCATGCGTCAGCGCGGAGGCGAGGTAGGTCATCAGCGTGTAGTCGGGGTCGACCTCGGCGCATCGATCCACGGCACACCAAGCGAGGGCGCCGTGCCCGCTCTGCCAGGCCGCGAAGCCCAGCAGCGTCGCCACCGGCGGGGTGTACGGCGTCGGCGTGCGGCGCAGCACGTCGACCCACAGGTCGACGTGCCGCTGAGCGTCGACGCGCGTCAGCGAGCACCACGCCGCGTCGCGCAGCCGCTTCTCCATGAGTGCTCGGAGCAGCCGCGCCACCTCGGCGTCGGTCGGCGACGTGCCGGCCGCGGTGTGCCGGCGGACGAACCGGTCGACCCACTCGCCCTCGCTGCGCAGCTCGCTCGGCACCGGCAGATCGTCCACCAGATCCGCAACGGCAGACGCCCGCTCGTGCTCGGTGTCGAGCAGCGCGGCCAGCTCGTCGCGGGACGCGTGAGTGACCCGCCCGTCGACGACCGCCTGGGCCGCGAACGGGTGCGCCGAGACGTCGTAGGACACCCCGATCTCGCGGATCAACCGGTCGCCACCCACCAGCGGGTACCAGCGCCGGCCATCGGCCCGGAGCGCCTCGAGCACCTCGATGCCGGCCTCCCGGCAGCCCCCGCGCAACCCGCGCCAGGCACGCGTCGTGGGCCCGGGATCCTCGGAGTAGAAGACGAGGACCACCCGGCGGACGCGGTTGCGGCGGGCCGGGTCGAGCAGTGCCTCCACGAGCTCGTCGACCTCGTCGGCGCCAGCGGGGAGGTCGACCCGGGCATGGAAACAGTGCTCGGCCTCGAACGTCAGCATCACCACCGAGTCGCGCGGCGCGAAGCCGATCACGATCGGCACCATCGCGAGCAGGTCCTCGGGGTTGCGAGCCACCAGTGAGGTGGGCTGGATGTCGGTCATGACGGAGACCTGCCCGGACCCGTCAGTCCTCCTAACCACGACTTCCCGCGGCTGTGGATGCCCGCGGGTAGGTTGCGCAACGTGCGACAGCAGGCATCGGTCCTCCATCTGGACCTGGACGCCTTCTTCGCCGCGGTCGAGCAGCGCGACAAGCCCTCTCTCCGGGGCAAGCCGGTGGTCGTGGGCGGGGTCGGTGGCCGTGGGGTGGTGTCGACGGCGTCCTACGAGGCCCGGATCTACGGCGTGCGCTCGGCCATGTCGACCCGCGAGGCCCGGTCGCGGTGCCCGCACGCGGCGTACCTCTCCGGACGCTTCCACGCCTACCGCGACGCCAGCCGTCGGGTGATGGGGCTGCTCCGCTCGGTGTCCCCGCTGGTGGAGCCGCTCTCTCTCGACGAGGCGTTCGTCGACCTGGAGCAGGCTGGGCTGTCCGGTCTGGAGATCCCCGACGTGACCGCGTTCGCCGAGGAGCTCCGGACCCGGATCTTCGACGTCACCGGCGGGCTGACCGCGTCGGTGGGGATCGGCACCTCCAAGTTCATCGCGAAGGTCGCCAGCGACCTGGACAAGCCCGACGGCCTGGTCGTGGTGCCACCCGGCACCGAGGTCGAGCTGCTCCGGCCCATGCACGTGACGGTCATCCCGGGGGTCGGGCCCGCGACCGCCGAGCGGCTGCGCAAGGCCGGCATCCACACGGTGGCGGACCTGGAGTCGGTGAGCATCGAGGAGCTGGTGCGACTGGTGGGCAAGGCGCACGGCACCGGGCTCTTCGCGCTGTCCCGCGCCCAGGACGACCGACCGGTGGTCGCCGAGCGGGAGGCGAAGTCGGTCAGCGTCGAGGGCACCTACGAGACCGACCTGACCGACCGCAAGCTGATGGAGGGGCTGCTCACCCGGCAGGCGGGCGAGGTCGCCGGCCGGCTGCGCAAGCACGGCCTGTCCGGCCGCACCATCACGATCAAGGTCCGGCTGCACGACTTCACCACGCTCAGCCGGTCCACGACGCTGAGCTCCCCCACCGACAGGACCACCACCGTCGCCCGCCTGGCCCGCGAGCTGCTCGCCGATCTGGACACCTCCGGCGGGGTGCGGCTGCTCGGCGTCGGTGTCTCCGGGCTCGCCGACTGGATCCAGGACGACCTGTTCGGCGAGATCGAACCGGAGGAGGACCTGGAGCTCCCCGAGGTCGAGGCACCGGTCGTCCGGCGCACGACCTGGGCGCCGGGCATGGACGTCGTACACGACGAGATGGGGCGTGGCTGGGTGTGGGGGTCGGGCCGCGGGGTGGTCACGGTGCGCTTCGAGACCGCCGAGACCGAGCCCGGCCCGGTCCGGTCCTACCCCGCCGACGACCCCGCCCTGCACCCCTGGCTACCCGAAATTCAGGTGCCGGAGGAGCCCCCGGAGCCCTAGCGTGTCGCTCGTGGAGATCCGCCCGCTCAACCTCGCAGACGACGCTGAGATGCGCGCTGCGTACGACGCCACCCGGCGCGCCGAGCTGGTCGGACGCGAGACGGCTCCGCATTGGAGCTTCGAGAACTTCCTCGGCGCGATGCGCTCGACCGACAGCGGCGAGCGGATGGAGTCGTTCGTCGGCTTCGTCGACGGCGAGCTCGTCTCGTTCGGGGTGCTCTACTCCTTCCTCCTCGACAACACCGACAAGGCGTTCCTCGAGGTCCGCGTCGACCCCGACCACCGTCGCAAGGGCTATGGCCGGGCGATGCTCGAGCACCTGATGGCCATCGCCGAGGCGGACCACCGCACCGAGGTGCTGGCCGAGACCAAGATCCCGATCGCCGAGGTGAAGACCCACCCCTACGCGCTGTTCCTGAAGGAGGCGGGGTTCATCCATGCCAACGTGGAACTGGTGCGCTACCTGATGATGCCGGTCGAAGACGCCGCCATCCAGACCTGGATCGACCACGCCGCGGAGAAGCACCGGGGCGGCTACCGGATCGAGACCTTCAGGGACGACATCCCCGCCGAGCTGGTGCCCTCGCTCTGCGTGCTGTGGGGCCAGCTCGCCGTCGACGCTCCGAGCGGAGAGGTCGACTTCGAGGAAGAGGTCATGACTCCGGAGCGGTACGCCGAGCACCAGGAGACGGTCAAGGCGATGGGCCGAACCGTGCTGGAGACGCTGGCGGTCGCGCCCGACGGGACCGTCGCGGCTCAGTCGACGCTGTCGATCCCCCTCGACGACAGCGGCGACGTCTGGCAGTGGGGCACGTTCGTGCACCGTGAGCACCGCGGCAACCGGCTCGGCCTGGCCACCAAGGCGGTCAACCTGCGTGAGCTGCAGACGCAGTTCCGCGACACGACCCGGATCGTCACCCAGAACGGCGAGACCAACGACTTCATGGTCGCGATCAACGTGCTGATGGGGTTCGAGCTGGTCGAAGCCTCCGCAGAGTTCGTCAAGCGTCCGGAGCCGGCTGCGGGATCGTGACGACGACGGCCTGCGCGGTCGGCGTGATGTCGTCGTCGTAGCCACCCGCGACCAGCACCCGGCTGTCGGCCAACGGCGTGACGGTGCGGAACGAGCCGGCCGGGTACGTCGTCACGGCGAGCTCGCGGAGCTCATCGCCGACGGGGTCGAACACGGCCAGCGCGTCGCCCGACGGCACGACCACGCGGCCGTCCTCGAGGATGCTCACCGCTCCGTCGAGCTTGTACTCCCCCTGGGGCAGCGACGGCCCCGGCGTACTGCCCTCCCGGCGCAGGTCCAGCAGCTCGGTGGAGGCCAGCTTCTCGTGCCCCTCGGTCTCGGTGGAACCACCGACGACCCACACGCGACCATCGGCGAGTGCTGCAACGCCCAGCTTGACCCGCGGCGTGAGCAACGTCGGGCCGGAGTGCCAGCGCCCGTCCTCGAGCACCTCGCTGGTCGCCAGGGCGGCGCTGTCCTCCGTGCCGCCGACGACGACCACCAGCTCACCGACCCGCGTCGCCACGTGCGCCGCACGAGGATCGGCCAGGTCCGGGCCACTCGCGAACTCACCGGACTCCGGGTCGTAGATCTCGGTGCTCGCCAGGGCGCGACCACTCGCGTCGAAGCCACCGACGAGCAGGACGCTGCCGTCCGCCAGCAGCGAGGCGCTGTGGTCGGCACGGCCCACGGTCAGATCGCCGGTCGAGGTGAAGGAACCGCTGACGGGATCGAAGATCTCCGCCGTGCTCGTGGGTGGGGCGCCCTCGCCCGGATAGCCGCCGGTGAGCAGCACCCTCCCGTCGGTCAGCAGGGTGGCCGTTCCGCTGGCTCGGGCCGTGCCCATCGACGGACCCGTGCGCACACCGGCGGCGGGGTCGAACAGGTCGCTGGTCCGTCCGGCGTCGAACCCCTCGCAGCCGGGCTCGGTGCAGCCGCCGGTGATCAGCACGCGACCGTCGTCCAAGAGGGTCGCCCGGTGCACCGCGCGGGGCTGGGAGAGGCTCAGCCCCTCGTCGTCTCCAGGGTGTGACAGTTGGTCGGCAGGGTCATCGGAGCACGCAACCAGGCCGAGGACCATCGCCACCGCTGCGATCCACCGACGCATGCGGCCAGGATCCCACCGGCCGGTCTCAGCCGCGGCTGAACCGCAGCTCGTCCCCGGGGCGCAGCTGCGCACACCGCCAGATGTCGTCCGCACGCACCACCGCCAGCACCGGGTAGCCGCCGGTCGTCGGGTGGTCGGCGAGGAACACCACCGGCCGGCCGTCCGGCGGCACCTGGACAGCACCCAGGACCATGCCCTCGCTGGCCAGCTCGTCGTCACGCACCCGCTCCAGGGGTGGCCCGTCCAGGCGCAGGCCGATCCGGTTCGACTCCGGCTTCACCGTGTACGCCGTGGCGCACAGCCGCTCCAAGGCCTCGTCGGCGAACCAGTCGGCGCGCGGCCCCGGGTCCACGCGCAACGGGCCCGGGCGCGGCGATCGCGGGGCGTCGTACGTCGCCGGCGCACCGCCGGGTGACCCGACCGGCAGCTCGGTGCCGGCGACCACCCGCGGTGGGCCGACCCAGGCGAGCGTGTCGGTGGCACGCGAGCCCAGCACCGGCTCGACGGCGATCCCGCCGCTCACCGCGAGGTAGGTCCGCACCCCACCGTCGGGCGGCCCGATCCGCGCCGTACCGTCCCGCGGCACCCACACCGCCTCCGCGTGGGCCGAGGCCCGGCCGTCCACCGCGACCGCGCAATGGGCGCCGGTGACCGCGACCCAGACCGCCTCGGTGGCGCGCACGGCCAGTCCGCCCATCGTGACCTCGAGGACCGCGGCGGCCTCGTCGTTGCCGACCAGCCGGTTCGCCAGCCTCGCCGCCGGACCGTCCAGCGATCCGGCGCGCGGCACGCCCAGGTGCGCCAGCCCGACCCGGCCCCGGTCCTGGACCGTGACCAGACCGTCGGCCTCCTCGACCACCAGGCTCGCGGTCATGTCGGCCGGAACCGGACGCGGGTGCCGGGCGGCAGCAGGGCCGGCTGCTCGCGGCCGGCGTCCCACAGCGGCGCATCGGTGCGGCCTATCAGCCGCCAACCGCCCGGTGACGCCGTCGGGTAGGCCGCGCACCACGTGCCCGCCAGGCCGACCGCACCGGCGGGGACCTTGGTGCGCGGGGTGTCGAGACGGGGCACCGCGAGCTCGTCGGGCAGGCCGGCGAGGTAGGCGAAGCCGGGAGAGAACCCGCAGAAGGCCACCACGAACTCGGAGTCGGCATGCCGCTCGACCACGCCGTCGGCGTCGGTGCCCCAGCGCTCGGCGACATCGGCGAGATCCTCGCCGTCGTACTCGACCGGGATCTCGACCAGGTCCCCGGTGGCCGGCGTCGCGGAAGGGTCCCAGGCATCGAGGAGGCTCCCCAGTGCGTCGACGTCACTGACGTCGTCGAAGAACACGGTGGTCGCTGCCGGCACGATCTCCCCCGCGGGCACCCGGGCGCCGCGCGCCCACAGAGCGAGCGACAACGCCTCGTCGGCGCCGCCCACCTCGACGAGGACCGCGTCGCGTCCCACGGGGATGAACTCCACGCGAACAGTCTGCCCATCCGGGGGTCTCGGCTCGACACCGCGCGTGGTGTTGCGGAAAACTGCTCCTGTAAAGGGTGAGGGCCCCTTGCTGGTATGAGCAGCAGGGGGCCCTCGGCTTGGCCGGCTTTCCCATCGCTGGGAAGTGACGTCCGACCGATCCTGACCGGTTCTCCGACCCCGTCGCCCCCGTCACCGGGCCGACGCCACGAGTTGCCTCGTGGTGCGGGTCTTCACTCCAGTCCGATCTCCGATCCTTCGCTTTCCTCTCGGTCCGCTCCGGTTCGGTAGGGAGAGTTCTACGGCGCGCGGGATGGGTCGCGCAAGAGGTTCCAGGAATCTAATTCCACAAACTTCGGGTCCCACAGGTTCCTCCACAACCAGGGCCCGCGAGTCCACAAGAAGTGGCCTCTCTGCACAGGTTCTGCACAGCCGACTTCACAGGTGGACTAGAGGGCTGCGTAGGGTCGCGACATGCAGCCGCCTCGCGCCGATCGTCGGCCGATCACCACCGAACACCACGGCCGGACCCGGGTCGACGACTACGAGTGGCTGCGCGAGAAGGACTCCCCCGAGGTGCGCGCCTACCTCGACGCCGAGAACGTCTACACCGAGGACCGGACCGCCCACCTCGCCGACCTGCGGGGCCGGATCTTCGAGGAGATCAAGGCCCGGACCCTGGAGACCGACCTCTCCGTGCCGGTACGCCGCCGCGGCTACTGGTACTACGGGCGCTCCTTCGAGGGCCGTGAGTACGGCGCCAGCTGCCGGGTCCCCGTCGACGACCCCGACGACTGGACGCCGCCCCAGCCGGCCGAGGACAGCGCCCCCGACCAGCCGGCGCTGCCCGGCGAGGAGGTGCTGCTCGACCTCAACGAGCTGGCGGAGGGCCACGAGTTCTTCAGCCTCGGTGGCTCGAGCGTCAGTCCGGACGCGACCCTGATCGCCTACTCGACCGACGTGGTCGGCGACGAGCGCTACACCGTCCGGGTCAAGGACCTCGGCAGCGACAAGCTCCTCGACGACGAGATCACCGGCGTGCTCGGCGGGGTGACCTGGGACCCGGAGGGCAAGGACGTCTACTACAGCACCGTCGACGACACCTGGCGGCCCGACAAGATCTGGCGGCACCGGCTCGGCACCGCGCAGGCCGACGACGAGCTGGTGTTCCACGAGCCGGACGGCAGGTTCTGGGTAGGGGTCGGGCGCAGCCGCACCGAGCGGTTCCTGGTGATCGCGGCGGGGTCGAAGACCACGTCGGAGTACCACGTGCTCGACACCGAGCGGCCCGAGCTCGGGTTCCGGTGCTTCGCCGAACGGGTCGAGGGCGTGGAGTACTCGCTCGAGCACGCCGTTCTCGGCGGCCGCGACCAGTTCCTGGTGCTGCACAACGCGAGCGGCCCCGACTTCGAGCTCGCCGTCGCGCCGATCGACCCGACCCCGCGGGACGGGTGGGATCCCCTGATCGCCCACGACCCCGCCGTACGCCTGGAGGACGTGGACGCGTTCGCCGGCCACCTGGTCGTGCACCAGCGCAGCCGCGGACTCACCCAGCTGCGGATCCTGGAGCTCGACGACCACGGCGTCGGAGATGACTACCTGATCGAGTTCGACGTGGAGACCTACACCGTGGGCGCGGCGGGCAACCCGTCGTTCGAGCAGCCGACGGTGCGACTCGGCTACACCACGCTCGCCGTCCCGTCGTCGGTCTACGACTACGACGTACGCACCCGGAGCCGCACGATGCTGAAGCGCGCACCCGTGCTGCCGTCGCCGAGGTGGGGCGCCTACGACCCCGACGACTACGAGGAGCACCGGCTCTGGGCGACCTCCGACGACGGAGAGCCGGTGCCGATCTCGATCGTCTGCCGACGCGGGTCGCGGGAGGACTCCGGCGGCGGGACCGGCCCGGTCCCGGTCCTGCTCTACGGCTACGGCGCCTACGAGATGTCGATGGACCCCTACTTCTCGATCGCCCGGCTGTCGGTGCTCGACCGCGGCGGCGCGTTCGCGATCGCGCACGTGCGCGGTGGTGGCGAGATGGGTCGGCGCTGGTACGACGACGGCAAGCTGCTCCACAAGCAGCACACCTTCTCCGACTTCATCGCCTGCGCGCGACACCTGGTCGACACCGGCTGGACCACCGCGGACCGGCTCATAGCGGAGGGTGGCAGCGCCGGCGGCCTGCTGATGGGCGCTATCGCCAACCAGGCACCCGAGGCCTTCGGCGGCATCGCCACGAGCGTGCCGTTCGTCGACCCGCTGACCTCGATGCTGGACGCGACCCTGCCGCTCACGGTGACCGAGTACGACGAGTGGGGCGACCCGGCGTCGGACCCGGAGGTCTACGACTACCTGGCTGGCTACGCGCCCTACGAGAACGTCGCGGCGCGGGACTACCCGCCGATCCTGGCCGAGACCTCGCTGAACGACACCCGGGTGCTGTACGTCGAGCCCGCGAAGTGGGTGGCCCGGCTGCGGGCGACGGCGCCGGACGCCGACGTACTGCTGCGCACCGAGATGTCGGCCGGCCACGGTGGGGTGTCCGGGCGCTACAAGTCGTGGCACGACCGGGCCTTCAGCCTGGCCTGGATCCTCGACCGGATGGGCCTCGCCGAGCGAGACTGACCCGATGCTGCGCCGTCTGTGTCTGGCCGTGCTGCTGGCGCCCGCGCTGGTGGCCTGCAGCGACGGGGACGACGACGCGGCCGAGGACGATGCGGCGCCGGCGTACTACGCCGACCTGGCCGAGCTCACCAACGAGATGGACGCGGCCAACACCGCCGCCGACCAGGAGCTGAACGACGCCCTCCCCACCACCAAGCCCGGCCAGATCGGCAACCTCTTCAGCGAGGCCACCTTGGAGTCGGCGGAGCGGCTGGAGGCGACGCTGGACGAGATGGCGGCACTCGAGCCCCCAGAGGACGCCGGCGCGGCCCACGAGGAGCTCCTCACCGCCACCCGGGCCGAGCTGGAGCTGTCCCGCGAGCTCGCCAGCACCCTGGCCGGACTGGACCAGCAGGCGGTGGAGAACCTGCGTCCCCCGCCCGAACAGGTCGACATCGAGGCCCGCACCGACGTGGCGTGCCTCACACTTCAGCGGCTCGCGAAGCGCGCGAACGCCGACGTCGAGCTGTGCGTGGGGATGTTCGCCCCGCCCTCCGGAGGCTGATCGGGCCGAACGGCCCTGAGAAGTCCCTGAGAACCCGGTCGCTCGGCAACTCTGGAGCAATCCGGAACGTCATTCATGTCGAAGGCCCTACAAGGGTACGGGGAATCCCCTGACCCAGCGGGGCGTTGATGCAGTTGTGGGGCGCACCACGCCCACTAGGCAGTGATTAGGAGGGGGTCCCCATGGCAGCACGGACCACGACCCGGAACAGGTCGAACACGCGCGAGATCGAGGGCCGCGACAGCGTTGGCCTTTACCTTGACGAGATCGCCCGCAACCCGCTGCTCGACGCTGCCATGGAGGTCGAGCTCTCCAAGACGATCGAGGCCGGTCTGCTGGCCGAGCACCTCCTCAAGGAGGGCCGTGTCGGCCGCAAGAAGGGCGGTGCCCCGATGCGGGCCTCCGAGGAGGAGCTCGAGTGGCTCGCCGAGGAGGGCCGCAAGGCCGTCGACACCTTCATCACCGCCAACCTGCGGCTGGTGGTCTCCATCGCCCGCAAGTACGGCCGCGCGCAGATGCCGATGCTCGACCTGATCCAGGAGGGCAACACCGGCCTGATCCGCGCCGTGGAGAAGTTCGACTACACCAAGGGCTACAAGTTCTCGACCTACGCCACCTGGTGGGTGCGTCAGGCGATCACCCGCGGCATCGCGCAGCAGGCCCGCGTGGTCCGGCTCCCCGTGCACGTCGTCGAGGAGCTCAACCAGGTCGGCGGCGCCCGCCGCACGCTCGAGCGCCAGCTCGGCCGTGACCCGGAGCCCCAGGAGATCGCCGCCGAGCTCGACATGGACCTCGACCGGGTCCTCGACCTGATGTCGTGGGGTCGCGAGCACGTCAGCCTCGACACCCCGGTGGACGAGGACGGCGACACCTCGCTTGGCGACCTGATGGCTCAGGAGACCTCGCCCGGCCCGGACCTGACCGTCCTGGACGTGGAGTCGCGGGAGCGTCTCAACCGGCTGGTCGGTCAGCTCGACGAGCGCGCCGCCGACATCATCCGGTCCCGCTACGGCCTGGTCGACGGCCGGCAGCACAAGCTCGCCGACATCGGTTCCAAGCACGGGATCTCGGCCGAGCGGGTGCGCCAGCTCGAGCGTGAGGCGCTGCAGAAGCTGCGTCGCCTGGGCGACCCCGACCTCGCTGCCTGACCGCACACCCGCGATCCTTGGCCGCGTGCGGATCGACGTCGACGACCTGACCAGCAGCGAGACGATCGCGTTCCTGCAGGACCACGTCACCCAGCTCCGCGCACTCACCCCGCCGGAGAGCACGCACGCCCTCGACCTCGAAGGCCTGCGCGCTCCCGGGGTGGTGTTCTGGTCGGCGCGCGACGGCGACCGGGTCGTCGGGTGCGCGGCGCTGAAGCCCCTCGACGACACCCACGCCGAGGTGAAGTCGATGCGCACCGCGGCCGACCAGGCCCGGCGAGGCATCGCCACCCGCCTGCTCGGCACGGTCGTCGAGCATGCCCGGGAGGGCGGGCTCCGCCGGCTCAGCCTGGAGACCGGCGCGGAGCCGTTCTTCGACCCGGCGCGGGCGCTCTACGCGCGACACGGCTTCGTCGAGTGCGAGCCGTTCGGCGACTACCGACCCGACCCGCTCAGCGTGTTCATGACCCGCGAGCTGTGAGCTCGTCCTCGACGTACGTCGGCTTCGAGACGGCCAGGCCGATCGGGAGGATCGGCAGGGACATGACGAGCAGGAGAGCCAGCGGCCAGGTCCAGCCGTCCGTTGCGTCGTGGACGACTCCGACGGCGAACGGGCCGATGGCTGCGGCCAAGTAGCCCACCGATTGCGTGAAACCGGAGAGCGCCGCGGTGCCCGAAGGCGTCCGCGCTCGAAGCGGGATCAGCACCAGGATCAGCGGGAACGTGCCGATCGCCACGCCGAGCAGCACCGCCCACAGCACCGCTCCCGCGTGGGGGGCGAGCATCATCCCGATGTAGCCGATCGGGTAGCACGCGAACAGCACCACCACGATCGGGGCCACGTTGGTCATCCGGCCGGCCAGCGCGGGCACGATGAAGCCGAGCGGGATGCTCACGCCGGTGATCACGCCGAGCAGCAGACCGGCCGTCGTACCGGAGAATCCGGCGTCGCGGAAGACGGCGGCGAACCAGCCGAAGATCGCGTAGGCCTGCAGGGACTGGAAGGCGAAGAACGCCGCCATCAGCCGGCCGAGGCGGGTGCGTCCGACCTGGCGCAGACTGAGAGCCAGGGGCTTGGCCGTGTCGTCGTGCTTGGCCCGGCGGTCGTGGCGGACCAGCGCCAGCCAGGGCAGTACGGCGATGGCGGCAGTTGCCCCCCAGACGGCCAGGCCGGTGCGCCAGCCGTTGTACGCCTCGCTGACCGGGACGGTGAGCACCGACGCGCAGGTGAGACCGACCGCGAGGGCCGTCGTGTAGACCGCGGTGACCGACCCCACCCGGTCGGGGAAGTGCAGTCGGACCAGCGACGGGAGCAGCACGTTGGCGGTGGCCATGCCCGGCCAGCGCCAGCAGGCTCAGCGCCAGGAACGCCGAGACCCCGTCGACCTGGCTGCGGCCGAAGAGCCCGACGGCGACGCCGATCAGCGAGACGAGCGTCAGGCGGTGCGGCCCCATCAGGGCGGCCAGCCGTGGTGCGGCAGCGCCGAAGATCGCGAACGCGATGACCGGCAGCGAGGTGAGGATGCCGGCCTCGGTGCCGGACATGTCGAGGTCGGCACGGATGTCGTCGAGCACCGGGCCGACGCTGACCGCGGCAGGTCGCAGGTTGAACGCGAGTACGGCGATGCCGAGCAGCACCAGGCCGCGGCTCGCGAGGCGGGAGCGGCTCATTCGTTCGTGAGCCGCTCGTAGACCTCCTCGACCCTGGCCCGCAGCTGCTCCAGGGTGCCGTTGTTCTCGATCACGTGCGTCGCGATGGCCAGGCGCTCCTCCCGCGAGGCCTGGGCCAGCATCCGGGCCTCCGCCTCCTCGCGGGTCCAGTCACGCTCGCGGACCATCCGTTCGACCTGCAGCTCGGGGTCGGCGTCCACGACGATCACCGCGTCGAACGTGTCCGCGCGCCCCGACTCGGCAAGCAGCGGGATGTCGTGCACGACCACGTCGTCCTCGCTCGCCGTCTCCTCCAGCGCCACGATCCGCTCGAAGACGAGGGGGTGGACGATCGCCTCCAGCGCGCGCCGCTTCTCCTCGTCGGCGAAGACCAGCCGGCCCATCGCCGGCCGGTCCAGGTCGCCGTCGGGAGTGAGCAGCTCGGGTCCGAACTCGGCCACGACCTTCTCGAGACCGGGCGTCCCCTTGGCCACGACCTCACGCGCGAGCACGTCGGCGTCGATGATCACCGCGCCGAGCTCGTCGAGGATCGCCGACACCGCGCTCTTGCCGGACGCGATGCCGCCGGTGAGCCCCACACGCATGCGCTCACGGTACGGGGCGGCCCCCGACGTACACCTCGGAGGTACGCACCCTGAGAGCGGTCGGGGCGACGGCGGCCGGGGGCGGCAGGGTCAGCGGTACGGCGCCGGGGCTGATCCGGCCGAGCAGCCGGGCCGGGTGCGCACCGGTGGTCCGGGGCACGCCGTACCAGGTGAGGAAGCCGAGGAGTGCCCAGAGCACCGCCTCCTTGCCGCGGGAGGGCAGGCCGAGCTCGTCGCTGAGGCGCAGAGGTGTGCCGCCGAGCCGGCGGGCCAGGGCGGCGACCAGCGTCGGGTTCGCCGTACCTCCCCCGGACGCGACCACCTCGGTCGGCGCGTACGGGAGCACGGCGTCCGCGACGGTGACGGCGGTGAGCTCGACCAGGGTCGCCATCACGTCGACCCACGACAGCTCACCGAACTTCTCCAGGACCTGCTCGAGGTAGGCCGCCGAGAAAGTCTCGCGGCCGGTCGACTTCGGCGGGTCGATGGCGAAGTAGGGGTGCTCGAGCAGCGCGGCGAGGAGCTCGGGGTGCACCTGCCCGGCCCGGGCCAGCGCGCCGTCCGGGTCGTGCGCCTGCCGTCCGCCGGTGGCGCGCACGCTGGCCACGTCGAGCAGGCAGTTGGCGGGGCCGGTGTCCCAGGCGGCCTCGGCGCCGCGCTCCCCCACAACCGTGACGTTCGCGATGCCGCCCAGGTTGAGCGCCACCCGCGGGCCGCCTTCCCCGGCCAGCCACAGCCCGTCGAGTACGCCGGCCAACGGCGCGCCATGACCCCCAGCGGCGACGTCGGTAGCGCGCAGGTCGGAGACCACTGGCAGCCCGGTCGCCTCGGCCACCCAGGCCGGCTGCCCGAGCTGGAGGGTGCCGAGGCACCGGTCGCCCACCACCTCGTGGTGCACGGTCTGCCCGGGCGAGACCACGAGCTCGGGGCGCTGCGTGCTCCGCGACTCCGCCACTCGCAGGGCCTCCGTCGCGGCGTCGGCCACGGCCTGACCGATGGCGGTGTCGACCAATGCGAGCTCACGAGCCGTCACGTCGGCCGGGGGCAGGAGCGCGAGCAGCCGATCCCGCAACCCGGGCGGCCAGTCCGCGGTCCAGGTGTCCACGACCTGCACCTCGACCACACCGTCGTCGTCGAGGTGGAGGTCGACGATGCCGACGTCCAGGCCGTCGGCGGAGGTGCCGGAGGCCACCGAGAGGACGATCACGAGTCCGGCTCCACGGCGCGGCGCACCCAGCCTCCATGGCGCTCGAGCCGCTCGCGGGCGACGTCGGCAGGCACCCCGGCCAGCAGCGAGACCAGCGCCGTCTTCGTGTGCCAGCCGGCGCCCTCGAGGGCCGCGAGCGCGGTGTCGTCGTCGACGCCGGTGGCCTCGCGCAGGATCCGCCGGGCCCGGCGGCGCAGCTTCTCGTTGGAGGCGATCACGTCGACCATCCAGGCGCCGTACGTCCGGCCGGCGGTGATCATCGCGCCGGTCGAGATCACGTTGAGGGCCACCTTCTGCGCCGAGCCGGCCTTCAGCCGGGTGGAGCCGGCGAGCACCTCGGGGCCGGTGAGCAGCTCGACCGCCACCTCTGCCACCAGGACCGCCGGGCTGCCCGGGTTGTTGACGATCGCGACCGTCTTCGCACCGGCGGCGCGAGCCGACTCGAGCGCCGCCAGCACGTACGGCGTCCGGCCGGACGCGCTGATGCCGACCACGACGTCCTTCGGGCCGACGCCGAGCGTCGCGAGGTCGTCTGCTCCGGCCGCTGCGTCGTCCTCGGCTCCCTCGACGGCCGTGCTCTCGGCGAGGTCGCCACCCGCCACGATCGCGACCACCCGGTCCGGCGGGAGGCCGTAGGTGGGTGGGCACTCCGCAGCGTCGAGCGCCGCCAGCCGGCCGGGGGTGCCGGCGCCGACGTAGATCAAGCGGCCACCGGCGGTGAGAGCCTCGGCGGCCCGTTCGACGGCCGCCGCGAGACCCGCGCTCGCCGCCGCCAAGGCCGCCGGGACAGCGGCCTCGGCCGCAAGGAGCACGTCCACCAGATCGGCGGGTGACCGCGTGTCGAGGTCGGCGAGGTCGGCGCGGACCTGCTCGGTCGCGAGCAGGTCGATCTCGTCACCCGTCCCCGCGGCGGCTGCCGTCACCCGGGTGACTGCCGCTTCATGGGGCAGCCCCGCATCGGAGGCCAGGCGCAGCGCCCCGTCGACCGCGGCACCCACCGGGTCCTGCACGACGAGGTCGAGCGGCAGCCGCTTCCGCAGCATCTCCCGGAGCAGTGGCACGTCGGAGAGGCCGCCGATCACGACCAGCGTCGCGGGTTCGCCGGCGGCACGCACGGCGGTGAGCGCGAGCTCGCCCCAGGCGTCGGCGGCGCGCTCGAGCACCTCGCGAGCAACGGCGTCGCCGGCGCTCGCGGCGGCCACCACGTCGGGCGCGAACGCGCCGGTGCTGCTCGCCGTCTGCAGGGTGCGCGGGAGCCGGGCGAGGTCGCCGTACCGGTCTTCGGCGGCGCGGGTCAGGGTCGTCGCCGGGCCGCGGGACTCACGGACACGGAGCACCGCCCGCAGCGCCTCGCGGCCGATCCAGGCACCGCCTCCGTCGTCGCCGAGCCAGGGACCCCACCCGTCAACCGTCGTATGCCGTCCGCTCGCGTCGATCCCGAGCGCGACCGCCCCTGTGCCCACCGCGAGCACCGCCCCGGGCGCCCCACCGTGCGCGCCGGCGTGGGCGATCACCGAGTCGGAGGTCACCGCCACCCGGCAACCAGGGAGCGCCTCGGCCAGCAGCCCGGCGAGCCGGGCCGCCTCGTCCGGTGCCGCCATCGCCCCGGCCGCACCGACGCAGAGCGCGTCGGGGACCTCCCCCGCCACCACGCGGCGTACGGCGTCCAGTGCCAGCTCGACGCCGCCGGGATCGGCCAGTCCGGGCGCGCCCGCACCCTCGGCACGGGTGCCGTCGGAGGCGAGGGAGCGGCACTGCGTCTTGCCCAGGTCGACGCCCACGATTGCGTCGCTCATGCACCGCCCCCCAGCAGCTCGCTGACCGCGTGCGCGGTCGCTGCACCGCCACCGTAGGACCGCACCGAGCGGGCCGCGTCGGGTCCCTGGTCCTCGTGCACGACCACCGCCCGCGGCGCGGCCGCCAGCACGGCGTCCACGACCTTGCCGCTCGCCGGCGTGCTCCGGCCCTCCACCACCAGGACGACCTCGCGCCCGGTGGCTCCGGCGGCGCGGGCCGCGGCGTCGTCGCCGTCGGCGACCTCCACGACCTGCCAGTCGGACCGGCGGCGCAGCAGCCCGGCCAGGACCGAGTCGCGGCGGCCGGCGGCGTACGAGAGCTCCGATCGTGCGACCAGCACCAGGGCTGGCCCGTCGACGCGCACGTCGCCCCGCACCGACAGCGCAGACCTAGCGATGCTGGTGCCGAGCCGGAGTGCTGCTGCGTCGTCGAGCACCTCGGCCGGAGCCGGACCGAGCGCGGACGCCAGTCCCCCAACACGGGCCGCGGCCTCCTCGAGGCGGCTGAGCCGCCACCGATCCGTCGATGACGGCACGCTCCACGGCGTCGACCACCTCGTCGAGGACCGCCTCCGCGGCGTATTGCTCGGGGAAGACCGGGTTGCCGATGCAGAGCAGGTCGACGCCCGCGCCCAGCGCGGCAACGGCCCCGGCGGCCCGGCCCACGCCGGCCGAGATCGCGCGCATGTCGAGCGCGTCGCTGAGCACCACGCCGTCGAAGCCGAGCTCGTCGCGCAGCAGTCCGATCACCGTGCCGCTCATCGTCGCCGGCCGGTCGTCGAGGCAGCGCACCACCACGTGGGCGGTCATCACGCAGCGCACCCCCGCGTCGACGGCGGCCGCGAACGGCGCCAGGTCGCGGGCCCGGTACGTCGCCTCGTCGACGTCGATCACCGGCAGCGCGACGTGGGAGTCGACCCGGGTGGCGCCGTGTCCCGGGAAGTGCTTGGCGCAGGCGGCCACCCCGCTGGACTGCAGACCACGCACGAACGCCGCGCCGTGCCGCGACACGAGCTCGGCGTCGGCGCCGAACGACCGCTCGCCGATCACCCGGTTGTCGGGCTCGGAGCCGACGTCGACCACCGGTGCGAGCACCACGTCGACGCCGAGGTCGCGGGCGCGGGCCCCGAGGCCGGCGGCGACCCTGGTGGTCGCGTCGGTGTCGTCGAGCGCGCCGAGCGTCGCGTGCCCGGGCCAGGGTGAGCCGGTGCCGAAGTCGAGGCGGGTCACCGCCCCGCCCTCCTCGTCGGAGGTGATCAGCATCCCGGGACGAGCCGCGTGCAGGGCAGCGGTCAGCTCACGGACCTGATCGGGACCACCTTCGACGTTCTGGCCGAACAGGCAGACGCCGGCCAGGCCGTGCTCCAGCCGCTGCTGCAGCCACGGCGGCACCGTGACACCCGGGAAGCCCGGTAGCACCACGGCGGACGCCAGCCTGCGCAGCCCGGGATCGTGGCTCATCCCTTCACCGCCCCGGCGACCAGGCCCTCGCTGAGCCGTCGCTGCACCACCACGAAGAAGATCATCACCGGCACCGTGATCAGCGTCGACCCGGCCATCACGTAGCCCCAGTCGGTGCCGTGCTCGGTGAAGAACTGCCGCAGCCCGGCAGCGACGGTGTACTTGCTCTCGTCGTTGAGGAAGGTGATCGCGAAGACGAACTCGTTCCACGCCGTGATGAACGAGAACACGCTGGTCGCCACCAGACCGGGCGCGATCAGGGGCATCAGGACCGACCAGAACATCCGCGGCCACGAGGCGCCGTCGAGGTACGCCGCCTCCTCGAGCTCCTTCGGCACCGCCGCGACGAAGCCGCGGAGCATCCAGATCGCGAACGGCAGCGAGAACGCGACGTACACGATCGTCAGGCCGAGCAGGCTGTCGAGCATGTTCAGCGAGTTGAACTGGATGAACAGCGGGATCACCAGCGCCTCGAGCGGCACCATCTGCACCACCAGCACGAGCACCAGGACCGTCGTACGGAACCGGAACTGGAAGCGCGACACCGCCACCGAGGCCAGCAGCGCCAGCAGCGCGCTGACCACGACCGTGCCGAGGCCGACCAGCAGCGAGTTGAACAGGAACGTCGTGAAGCCGCCTTCGCCCAACACGAAGCGGAAGTTGTCCAGCGACAGGTCCGTCGGCAGCAGGTCGCGCGAGCCGTCGTTGGCGCGCGCGTCGAACGCCGTCGACAGCATCATCAGCACCGGGAAAAGGCTGAACGCCAGCACGGCGACGAAGCCGACGCCGTTGAGCACCGCTCCCCTGCGTCTCACAGCTCCTCCTGCCGGAACAGCGTCCGGAGATAGACCATCGTGATCACCAGCAGCAGCGCGGTAAGCAGTACGGCGATGGCGGCGCCGAGCCCGTAGCGGTTCTGCGAGATCGCGCTGAGGTAGGACCAGGTGCCGAGGTTGAGCACGTCGCGGTTGGTGCCGGAGCCACCCGGCATCAGGTAGATCTGCGTGAACACCTTGAAGTCCCAGATCGTCGAGAGCACCACCACGACCGCGAAGATCGGCTTCATCAGCGGGTAGGTGACGTGCCAGAACCGCCGCCACGGCCCCGCGCCGTCCATCTCCGCCGCCTCCAGCAGCTCGCGGGGCACCGTGAGGAGCCCCGCGAGCACGGTCACCGCGACGAACGGGAAGCCGTGGTGCACGACGTTCAGGGTGGCGATGGCGTAGAACGGCAGCCGCTCGGTGAACCAGTTCGTGGTCTCCGGGTCGACCAGGCCGATCTGGCCGAGCAGCCGCATCACGACGCCGTCGCGGGAGTCGAAGACGTAGACCCAGACGTAGGTGCCGGTGACCGCGGGCATCGCCCACGCCACCATGATCGCGCTGGTCAGGATGGCCCGGGCCCAGGTGCCCAGCCGCATCAGCAGCAGCGCGATGAGCGTGCCGAGCACCACGGTGAGAGAGACGGTGACGGCCGCGAAGACCGCGGTGTTGGGCAGCGCCACCTTCCACAGCAGCGGGTCGCTGAGGATCTCGCGGAAGTTGCCCAGCCCGACCCAGTGGACCTCGCCGGTGACCAGCTCGCGCAGGTTGAAGTCCTGGAAAGCCAGGACGAACACCCAGAGCAGCGGGTAGACCAGCAGCCCGCCGAGGACGATCAGGGCGGGGACCTGCAGCAGCCACGGCAGCCATCCCGGCGTACGTCGTCCGCCGCTGCCGACGGGTCGGGTGCCCCGGGGTCGACGGGCGGGGCCCGGCCCTGTAGGCCGGACCCCTTCCCCCGATCGTGTCGTGACGCTCAAACGGACCTCAGCTGCCGCGCGAGAAGATCTCGTCCATCTCGTCCGCGGCCGACTTGCTGGCGTCGGCCACCGACGCGTCACCGGACAGGATCGACTGCAGCATCGCGGAGACCGTCTTCTTGCCCTGGATCTGGCCGTAGAGCGGCGTCACCGGCACGCTCTTGCCCGCCTCGGAGACCTGCTGGGCGAACGGCGCGACCAGCGGGTCGCCCTCCGCCTGGACCTCCTCGAGCAGCGTGTTGGTGCCCGGGAAGTAGCCGGACTGCTGGCCCCACTTCTCGGCGAACTCCCCGGTGCCCATCATCCGCACCAGCGCGAACGCCAGGTCGGCGTTCTCCGTGGTGTTGAAGATCGACAGGTGCGAACCACCCAGGAAGGAGGGCGAGAGCCCGCCGTCCGGACCCGGGATCGGGAACGCGCCGATCTTGCCCTCGAGGTCGGGGTTGCCCTCGACCAGCGCGGCCGGCGTCCAGCTGCCGGCGATCATCATCGAGACGTCGCCGCGGGTGAAGGCGTCAGAGAGGTCGGCCTCGTCCCACGTCGTCGCCGCGGGCGAGGAGAGCCCGTGCTCGGTGGCCAGGCCCGTATAGAACTCGATGCCCTCCTGCGCCTCCGGGGAGTCGATCTCGCTCGTCCACTGGTCGCCGTCCTCGACCGCGAGCTCGCCGCCGTTGCCCCAGATGAACGGGTCGACGCCGTACTCGCTGTCACCGGCGATCGGGAACGGGATCATGTCGGGCTCGGCCTTCTTGAGCTCCTCGCCCGCCGCGACCAGCTCGTCCCACGTCGTGGGCGGCTCGATGCCGGCCTTCTCGAAGACGTCGGTGCGGTAGACCACCGACCGGACGCCGGAGTACCACGGCATGCCGTAGAGCGCGTCGTCGACGGTGCCCGCCTCGACCAGCCCCGAGACCAGGTCGTCGTCGAGCCCCGCTTCGTTGACCGCATCGGTCAGGTCGACGAGCGCGCCGGCATCCGCGAACTCCGGCGTCCAGGTGGTGCCAACCTCGGCCACGTCCGGCGTGGTGCCGCCGGCGATGGACTTCACGAACTTGTCGTGAGCCTCGGCCCAGGGGACGAACTGCACGTCGAGCTCGGCGCCGGTCTCGTCCTGGAACGCGGTGGCGAGCTCGTCGAAGAACGGTTCGGCCTCCGGGTTGGTGCCCTCCATGATCCAGAGGGTCAGCGTCTCGCCCTCCGCCTTGACATCGCCTTCCGCGTTGCCGATCTCCTTCTCTTCCCCGGAGCCTCCGGAGCAGCCCGCGACCAACAGGCTCAGCGCAGCCATACCGGCCGCTAGACGTCGCACCTTCATCTAGACCTTCCCCTTACCTCTGCTGTGTGTCGGTTGAGTGGTTCCCGCCGTGCTGGGTCGGCGGGAAGATGTCGGCGACGATCCGGTAGCGGTCGCCGCGGTAGATCGAACGGACGAACTCCGCGACGCCCCCGTCGCGCACCCGCGAGGTGCGCTCGAACAGGAAGACCGGCGCACCCGGCTCGACCCCGAGCAGCTCCGCCTCCTCGTCACCGACCAGGGCCGGCTCCACCGACTGGGTGCCCGAGACCACGGGGTTGCCGAAGCGCTGGGCGAGGAGGTCGTAGAACGACGCGCCCTCGAGGTCCTCGCCGGTCAGGCCCGGCGCGACGGTCGCCGGGACGTGCAGGTCCTCGACCGCCATTGGGATGTCGTCGGCGAGGCGCAGGCGGCGTACGTGCAGCACCTCTGTCTGGGGTGATACGTCGAGCAGGCTGGCGAGCATCATCCCGGCCGGCGAGCGCCGAGCGTGCACCGTGCGGCTGCCCGGACGCAGCCCGCGGGCGCGCATGTCGGCGGAGAACGACGTCGCCGAGAGCCGCTGGGACACCTTCGCGTTCGCGACGAACGTGCCCGACCCCGCGCGTCGTACCAGCCGGGACTCCTCCACCAGCTCGTCGATCACCCGGCGCAGCGTCATCCTGGCCACCCCGAGCTCTTCGGCGAGCCGGCGCTCGGCGGGCAGCAGGTCACCGGGGGCTAGCCCCTGAAGCAGCATCTCCAGGTCCTCGCGGATCTGCTGCTGCTTCGACGTCCCGGCGCCCGGCTGCACGCTGGTCACCGACCCACCACCGCCCGCGACGGGCGGCTCTCGCGGTAGGCGCGGTCCAGCGCGGTGACGACGTACGTGACGCGGTGGCCGGGGGCTTCGCGGTCGACCCAGTGGTCATCGCGGATGGTCGCGACCAGGTGCGTGGCGTCGCGCAGGTCGCAGGGGCCTGCTGTTCCGTCGATGCGGTAGACGGCGTACGACGAACCGGTGCCGCGCCAGGTCAGCCGGACGGCGTCGCCGTTGCGGTCGGCGTCGAGCCTGGTCACCGCGCGGGGTGCGCGGCCCGGCACGTCGGCGGTGACCGGGAGCAGCGCGGGATGGACATAGTGCTCGCTCTGGACGATGTCCATGTGGCCGAGCCGGTTGGCGCGCACGTCCTTGGCGGAGAAGTAGATGTCGCCGTCGACCTGGGGTTGGTCGCGGTTGAAATGGAGGTGCTTGGTCATCTCCCGCGGGTCCTGCCACGCGGGGTCCTGCGTCGAGATCTCCACCTTGTACGTCGCCTGCCCGACGTAGAGCTGCACGTTGGTGCCGCGGACCTGGTCGGACCACCACGGCACGAGCACGGCGTAGTCGGCGGGGGCGAAGCCGATGTTCCAGTAGACCTGCGGCGCGACGTAGTCGAGCCACTCCTCGCGCACCCAGCGGCGGGTGTCGGCGTACAGGTCGTCGTAGGTCTGCGCGCCGGCGGTGGTGTTCGAGCCCTCGGGGTCGGTGGCGATGTTGCGCCAGACGGCGAACGGGCTGACGCCGAACTTCACCCAGGGCTTGGCGCGGTGGATCCGGCGGTCCAGCCCCTCGATCAGCCGGTCGGTGTTGTCGCGGCGCCAGTCGGCGCGCCCCTCCTCGGTGTCGGGGAAGTCGCCGCCGTGGTCGGCGAAGGTCTGGTCGTCGGGGAACGCCTGGCCCGCCACCGGGTAGGGGTAGAAGTAGTCGTCGAAGTGCACCCCGTCGACGTCGTACCGACGCACCGCCTCGAGGATCACGTCAGTCGTGAGCTCGCGCACCTGGGGCAGGCCCGGGTCGTAGTAGAGCTTGCCGCCGTACGCGACCACCCAGTCGGGGTGCTGCCGCGCCGGGCTGTCGGGGGCTAGGGCGTCCCGGTCGGTGTTCATCGAGACCCGGTAGGGGTTGAACCAGGCGTGGAACTCCAGGTTGCGGGCGTGCGCCTCGCGTACGGCGTACCGCAGCGGGTCGTAGCCCGGGTCGCCGCCGGGGGTCCCGGTGAGGTACTTCGACCACGGCTCCAGCTCCGATGGCCAGAACGTGTCAGCCGTCGGCCGCACCTGCACGATGACGGCGTTCAGCCCACGGTCGACGGCCTGGTCATACAACGCCGACAGCTCCGCCTTCTGCTGGTCCGGCGCTAGGCCCGGCGCGGATGGCCAGTCGATGTGCTCGACACTCGCGATCCAGTCGGCCCGCAGCTGCCGCTTCGGAGCGGCCGGGTCGGGCGAGCATGCCTTCGCGGCATCGTTGCCTGCGGGGGCTTTTGCCGGGGCCGGCCCGGCGAACATGGTGACGACCAACGCGATCGACAACACGAGGGCGAACGGGACGAGGCGCGTGGATCGCAAGACAGTCCTCCGAGATGGACCATTGGGCTAGACCAAACCTCCACCCGTTGCCCTTACGTGTCAAGAGGTCGCATGAACGCCGGCAGCGGCAGCCGGAGGTTGTCCGGCAGGTAGTAGTGCCCACGCTGCATCCGCGCGATCAGCAGCACCCCGGTGATCGCCCCGCACAGCGCCAGTCCCGCGGCCGACACGAACGTCAACACGACCACGGCCCCGGGCACGTCGGACGGAGTCCAGATAATCGCAATCGCCGCAGCCACGGGAGCTGCGAGCACAAACGCGACCGACCAGAACGCGTCGAGCCACATCACGACACGGATGGTCAGGTCGTAGCGAGGCACTTCGGCCGGTCGGTTGCTGGTCATGTATCCAGCCTGCGTCGCGGAGGTCATCGGGTCGATGACCTCAGAAGTAATGCTCGGACCACCAGGACGATCTCGGCTACTGGCCCGGGGTGGTCGCGCAAGCACCCGAAGTGGATGCTTGGCCCGTGTCACGCGCGCTGCGATGGATCGGCGTGGTCGTACTGGCCTCTGCTCACAGCCGACCTGCTTGTGATCGCAATGCTGTTGTTCCTCGTCGTCGAGTCGCTGGTGGGCAGCGCGGCCGACGACCCGCACGGTTACAGCCGGAGCTTCGGCATCGCGGGTCTGCTCATCATGGTGCCGATCGGGCTGATGTTATTGGGCTTGCTCCGACGGCTGGCCAGACCGATCAGGCGAGTTCGCCGTCCAGACGGGCATCGTCTCCGTGATGATGGCGTGCGCGAAAGGGCAGGGCGGAGTGCATGTCATGAAGACTCGGAACGGTCTCGAGCATCACCATTGCCAGTTTTTGCCAGCGACGCTTTCGGCCACACCTGGACGTCCGCACCGCGATCCGGGCAGTCGCAGTTCGCGTCTTTCTGCATTCAATGACGCGGTCCGATAAGCACCGAGGGCACGGCCGAAGGAGCGTGAACCCGAAGGAGCTGGTGTCCAATGCCGGCCGCTCCGAGCATGAGGCTCGGGCTCGCTCGCACGAAGTCGCGGCCCGCATCTCCTCTCCAGGCGCCGCGGGCTGTCAGCGCCACCATCGCTTCGCGAGCTTCGGCCGCGAGCTCACCGTCTCCAAGCATCTCGCTGCCGAGGAGGAGCGTTTCCGCGAGGCCGGCGCTTCCGTGGCACAGCGAGTAGTCGTCCTCCGAGCCCACCCGCTCGAGTGCCGTTCGGGTCAGCGCGAGGGCAGTGCTCGCGCGCCCTAGATGCGACGCGCGGCGCCCGGGGTCGTCGGTCGCGGCCGCGAGCCGCGCGATCGCGATGCCGGCGGCGCCGTTGCACCATGTCACGGCGGCTCGTCCCCGCGGTCCGGCGTCAGCGCCTGGAAGGTCGCGTAGGTCGGGCCAGGTACCGTCGATCTCGTCGAAGAGACCATCCTCCCAGTCAAGAGCGGCTCGGGCCGCGTCCAGGAACTCAAGCAGTTCGGTCCGCGCGTAGAGGCGTAGCAGCGCGATGCCGAACCCAGACGCGCCGTGTGCCAGCCCAGTCAGCATGCGATCCGACGCAAGCGAAGCGACCAGCGCGCGGCCCAGCTCGACCCCCAGCCCTACGTGCGACGCATCACCGTGCCTGTCGTCTGACTTTTCTAGAGCGAGCAGGGTCAGAATGGCGCCGGCCTTGCCCGAGACCACGTCGTCAGGCCAGGCGTCCCGAGAACTGATCGTGTCGATCGCCAGTCGTTCGAGATCGCTGGCCAGTCCCGCGAGATCCGGCACGAGAGCAGCCAGGCGACGCGCGATCCACGCCACACCGCAAACGCCGGTATAGAGACCTGCCGCCAGCTCGCCTGACGCGATGAGCGACTGCACGTGTCGGCGTGCGGTCGCGGCTGCGCCGAGGGCGGTAAGACGCTGCCGCTCATCTCCAGTCAGCTCGGACAGCTCGCTGAGGAAGAGCGCGATCCCTGCGTGTCCGTCGTACAGTCGGCCGTCTAGGCTGACGGCGATCGGTTGCGGCGTACGGCCGTGCGCGTACGACGTGATGTCGGGGCGGCGACCGATCCAGGAGCAGCACCCGTGTCGGTCATTCCAGTACGCGGTCTGACAGAGTAGATCGCCGATCTCTGTTGCCGCCTCGAGAAGATCCCATTCGCGTGAATCTTGCGAGCTGACCGGAACAATTGGCCCAGCTTCCCGGACCTCTTGCATATCGAGGCGTCCGAGCGCGTCGATACCTTCCACCTCGCTGGCGGCACGATGCGGGTGTTCGGGGTCGATCCCAGCCTCACGGAACGCGTCGGCGATGGCGTCGTACTTCTCCTTCGCCAAGTCGGGCCCACCCGACTCATGGTGCGCGCGAAGTCCCTGGGCGACGAGCTCGCATCGGTGCTGTCCGAAGCTGAGGCCGTTGCCGGGGTCGGTCGCCACACCGACGCCGGTCGCGAGAGTTCTAGTGAACATCGGTTCGTCGTCAAGGAGATACTCGCTGACACCGGCGTACACGGCGGCAAGCCGTTCGTGACTGACCTCGTCGCAGCCTCCTGGAAGGTAGAGAACTGCCGAGTCGGCTCGTCCGTGTCCGTCGGGATGGTCGCGCAGCTTGGCCATGAACGGGATCTCGGCTCGGTTGAGACTTCCGGTTACGGCGCCCATCCATACTGGTGCTCCGCGTGCGCTGAGGTTCCAATAGACCCGGACCAATGGCTGGTTACCGAGCGCGGGCCAGGGCGCGTCCCCGAGGGCGACGTAGTAGCCGGGATGGAGCTCGCGACGTTCCTTGGGAACCAGGACAGCGACCCCGGTAGCCGACCCGTCGCGTCGAACCCGGTCAGACGGGGTGACGAATTCCACCCCATACCGCCGGACACGGCGCCGGACCGACTCGCCATCCGGGACGACCTGGTTCGCCGAGGTGTCGCCGACGTTCCAGCCGGCTTCCCAGTGACCGTGGCCCTGGTTCGCGGCCGACAGCGCCAGGCGGAAGGAATGGACAGCCGCTGTGTCGGCCGTGGAGCGCGACCGCGGCATCGGCCGCACGTAGCAATGACCGTAGAGCTGGGTCGCGAGCCAGGAGATCTCCGGTCTCCCCACGACCCCGGAGGTCCATGGGCCGGCAAACCAGGCTGGAGCACTCGGCTCGGCACGGACGGCCTCGTCGTACGTCGGCAACGGCGTGGCGGGAGTCAGCTCTCGGCCGTCCAGGAGCGCCGTCTTGTCGTTCACTGCGGACACGCGCCGCGCGAGCTCGACCAGGTCGGCGGCGCCGCTCATCCAGGTTCGCTGACGGCGAAGAGGTCGACGGCTGCCCTGGCCGGATCGGCGACAATGTTCTCCGCGACCTGCAGGTAGGCCGCCCCTCGATGGCTGAGGTCGTGCTCGTCGATGCGCGCCTCGGCCAGCGAGGCGAGCACCAGGTGAGCGGCGGCGAAGAGGGCGACTGTCTCCGGCCAGTCCTGGTTGGTCGTGCTTTCGGTAGCCTCGGTGTAGCCGCGGCGGACCGCGCGGCCCGTCGCTTGGACGACGGGCAGACACAACTCAGTCCCGAACCGACCCCACGAACAGGCGATGGCGTCGGCCAGGGCGCCTGCGACGTCCCAGCGCGGATCCCCTTGCCCGCAGAGCTCCCAATCCACGAGCCGGACGTCCTCGGCGGTCGGATCTGTTTCCGGGTAGGGCTCGCTCATGCTTGGGCGCACGAGCACGTTGTCAACTCGGAGGTCGCCGTGTGTGAAGCAGGTTGGTTCCCACCGGTCCGCCGCCGCGAGCAGCCCGTCGCGGATTCCGGAGCCCTGGACGATCTGGAAGCTGCGAAGGGCCGCAGGCCCGATTACTGCAAGAGCGTCAACGGCCGGGTCCACGGTCTCGAGGATCCATGGCACCGTCGCTCGCTCGCTGGGAGCGGTTGCGTGGACGTGGGCGAGAAGTTCGCCAATCCGCCGCCACATGCGCGTCGGAAAGCGCAGTGCGCCCTCCGCGGCGATCAGCTCGCGCACGGTCTGGTGATCGACAAGAAGCTGGAGCACGACGGCGCCGTGGTGGTCGTCGAACCGAACAAGCGACGGGACGAGGCGGGCGAGAGTCGGTCGGAGGCTGGCAATGCCGACGTAGAACGCGCCCTCGGCGGCAACGGCCTCCGGGCCGCCGACCGCAAGGGCGTCGGCCTGCTTGACGAAGAAGCCAGGGTGCGCGGCGCTGTCGGGCAGTGTGACCCGAAGGTTCTGGTGACGACGTGGGACGGCGTCGACAATGACGCCACCGTCGGCAATCGCGTCCTCGGCGAGCAAGCCCGTCTCAACGAGGTACGGCACGACGGTGTCCACGGTGAGTCGTGAGACCGCGCTCGTGTCCTCCGCAGCGAGCGGGGTCGGGCGCGATGCGCCTACTAGCAAGGCGGATAGACGTCCGACACGCAGTACAAGACCGGCGTGATTGGCGGCGGGCAGGGCGGATACACGACAGACACGGGGTCAAGCGGCATCACCTTGGGCAACTTCCCGAACGACTCCTCTGCGGCGGTGTCGCCCGTCGGTCCTCGATAGGACGCGCGAACGGCTCCGAGAACGTAGCTGGCATCGCCTTCGAGCCGCTCACTGCGGACGTACTCCAGATGCGCTCCGGCGGCGACCCGAATCACGGTCGGACCGTCGGAATCGCTCGCGTCGAGGGGCGTCGCGGCGGCGATGTCGGACGCCGCCAACTCGCAATAGCTTCGGAACGTGAGACCGGCGTACACGCGTACGTAACCCTCGCGTGGCGAGTCGCCGACGAAGCCAACCACGGTCTCGTATTCTTCCGGCTCGTACCCTTCCTGGGACGTCGAGAAGGTCGGTGCCAAGGGGTGACGGTTCAGTCCATTGTCTTTGCTCATGTTTCGACCTCGGTTCGTCCGATGCGGCCCCGCCACAGACGCGGACCGACCAGGGCTTTGACGCTACTCCCCGGAAAGGGCGAGGTCCAGGATCTGTTGTGGGCACGCATCGGCCGCGGACGGACCGGCAGTGAGCCAACCTGCTCACATGAGGGGCACGGCTAACCTCGACCACCGTGTCGGAGCTTCGTGAGGGATCGCGCGTCGCGCTGATGGTGCCCGGTTCGCACGCTTACCTGGCCGCGGTGATGGGGCTGTTGGCGGAGGGGATGTTTCCGATCCCGTTGGACCCGCGCCTGACGGCGCACGAGCGGGACCGGATCCTCGTCCATCTCGAGCCTGACCTGATCGTCGAGGACGAGGCAGCGCATGCCGACCTCCCACCCTCCGACGGACTCCCCCGGGCTCGTCCGATGCACGTGACCAGCGGCACCACCGGTACGCCGAAGGGCGTCTACAGCGGGCTCCTGGACGACAAGCAGGCGGCTGCGCTGGTGGCCGAGGAGCGGGACCTGTGGGGGTTCGCGGCGGACGACGTCAACCTGGTGCTCAGCCCGCTCTACCACTCGGCGCCGCTCCGGTTCGGGATGGGAACGATCCTCGCTGGCGGGCGGGTGGTGATCCCGGGGCCGTTCGATCCGGCCACCGTCACCGACGCGATCAGGACCGAGCGGCCGACGTCGATGTTCTGCGTGCCGACCCACCTGCAGCGGCTCTTCGCGCACTGGGACGAGGTGGGGGCGCCCGACCTCTCGTGCTTCCGGCTGGTGGCGCATGCCGGCGCTCCGTGCCCGACGGAGACCAAACGACGGCTGATCGAGGCGTTCCCGGACCGCAGCACCTGGGAGTTCTACGGATCGACGGAGGGGCAGTTCACCGCCTGCCCGAGTGAGGAGTGGCTGGCGCGCCCGGGCAGTGTTGGCCGGGCGCGGCCGGGGCGCACGCTGTCCGTGGATGCGGACGGCGTGATCTGGTGCGCTGTCCCCGAGCACGCTCGGTTCAGCTACTACGGCGACCCGGAGAAGACCGCGGCCGCGTGGCGCGGCGACAGCTTCACGGTGGGCGACGTCGGTCGGCTGGACGACGACGGCTACCTCTTCCTCGATGGTCGCCGCGAGGACCTGATCATCAGCGGCGGCGTCAACGTCTACCCGCTCGAGGTCGAGCAGATCCTGGGCGAGCACCCGGGAGTCACCGACGTCGCGGCGTACGCCGTCGACGACCCCGACTGGGGACAACGGGTGTGTGCGGCGGTCGTCGGGGACGTGTCGGAGGCCGAGCTGGCTGCGTACGCGCGTGAACACCTGGCGCCACCGAAGCGGCCGAAGACGTGGGTGTTCCACGACGCGCTCCCCCGGACACTGACCGGGAAAGTGCGGCGGGATCAGCTCAGCAGGCGAACTGACGACGGTAGGCCTGCGGGCTGACGCCGCGGGCCCGGGTGAAGTGGTGGCGCAGGGCGGCGGCGTTGCCGAAGCCCACCTCGCCGGCGATCCAGTCGACGGAGGCGTCGGTGCGCTCGAGCAGCTCCTCCGCGACCTGCAGCCGGCGGCCGGTGACCCAGCTGTGCGGGGTGGTGCCGGTCTCGTCGCGGAACCTGCGCGCGAACGTGCGCGGCGACATGTGCGCGCGGCGGGCCAGCTCGTCGACCCCGAGCTCACCGTCGAGGTTCTCGAGGATCCACGAGAGCAGCGGGCCGAGGGTCTCGGCCTGGCAGTCGACGACCTGGCGGGCGATGAACTGGGCCTGGCCACCGTCGCGGTGCGGCGGGACCACCATCCGGCGGGCAGTGGTCGCGGCGACGCGGGCGCCGTACTCCTGGCGGAGCAGCTGCAGCGACGCGTCGATGCCGGCCGCTGAACCGGCCCCGGTGAGCACCGTACCGTCGTGGCAGTAGAGGACGTCGGGACGCACCTTCGCCTCGGGGTGGGTGGTGGCGAGCAGGTCGGTGTAGCGCCAGTGGGTCGTGCACTCGCGACCGTCGAGCAGCCCTGCGGCACCCAGGTGGAACACCGCCGAGCAGTGGGCGTAGATGATCGCGCCGCGGTCGTACGCCGCGCGGATGGCGTCGATGACCTCGGGGTCGTGGTCCTGGAACTTCTGCCTGGGCGCGATGCACACCAGATCCGCGTCGGCGGTGGCGGAGAGGTCGTGCTTCACGACGAGGTCGAAGTCGGACCGGCTGCTGACCACCCCAGGCTTCGGCGTACAGACCTTGAAGTCGAACACTGGGTTGTCGTCGTCCGGGTGGTAGGGCTCGCCCCATACCTCCACGAGAGATCCCAGCCCGAAGGGCTCTGCTCCGTCTTGAACTACGACCGCCACACTGCGCATGGCGGCAGTCTGCCTCGGTTCTGGCAGAAAATCAATGGTGACTGTCCTTACTGCCACTGGTGGCAGGATCTGCAGCGGCGCATAATTACTGCCATGACCTTCTTACTGGCAATCCTGGTGGTCCTCGCCGTTACCGGCGTCGTGGCCACCGTCCGTGACCTCTTCGCAGACCGGGGCCCCCGCAAGGCTCCCCAGTCGCACTTCGAAGACCCCACGTTCCGTGCCCCCGCGGCCCGGATCTGACGCTCAGACCCACTGACCCGTCGCTAACTTCGTGACGGGTCAGTGGGTTTTTCGCGCTCGCAGGCGAGGCTCGACCCATGACCAAGTACCTCATCTCCTTCCCCAGCGAAGCCATGGTGCTCACCGATGAGGAGTTCCCGATCGTCTCCGCCGAATCCCGCGCCGTGATCGAGGAGGCGAAGGCCGCCGGCGTGTACGTGTTCGGCGGCGGCATCGACGAGGCCGTCGACCCGGTGCTCGTGTCTGCCGACGGGACGGTGAGCACCGAGACCTACCCCGGCTCGGAGATCAGGGGTGGGTTCACCGTCCTCGAACTGCCCAACCGCGAGGCTGCCGAGGAGTGGGCCAGGAAGATCGCGGCCGCCTGCCGCTGCTCGCAGGAGCTGCGGGAGTTCATGTACGACCCGGCGAGCTGAGCCGGAACCGGGCGCGCACCAAAACGCACTGACCCGTCGCAAAGTTAGCGACGGGTCAGCGCGTTGCTTGAGTCAGCGCCGGGTCAGTCGTTGCCCCCGGTGAGCTTCTCGCGGAGCGCCTGCAGCGCCTCGTCGGAAGCGAGCGAACCGCCGTCGGTGGTCTCCTCGACCGCGGTCTCGCCCTCGGAGGAGTACGACGTGGCCTCGCCGTGCTCGACCTCGGCCACCTTGGCCTCGGCCTGCTGCTTGACGTGGGCCTCCCACCGGGCGTGCGCCTTGGCGTACTGCTCTTCCCAGACCGCACGCTGCTCGTCGAAGCCCTCGAGCCACTCGCCGGTCTCCGGGTCGAAGCCCTCGGGGTAGACGTAGTTGCCCTGCTCGTCGTACGTAGCAGCCATGCCGTAGAGCGTCGGGTCGAACTCCTCGACGTCGGAGGCGGCGGGGTTCTCGTTGGCCTGCTTCAGCGACAGCGAGATCCGGCGACGCTCGAGGTCGATGTCGATGATCTTGACCATCACGTCGTCGTTGACCTGCACGACCTGCTCGGGGATCTCCACGTGGCGCTCGGCCAGCTCGGAGATGTGCACCAGGCCCTCGATGCCCTCCTCGACCCGCACGAACGAGCCGAACGGGACCAGCTTGGTGACCTTGCCGGGCACGATCTGGCCGATCTGGTGGGTCCGGGCGAAGTGCTGCCAGGGGTCTTCCTGCGTCGCCTTCAGCGACAGCGAGACCCGCTCGCGGTCCATGTCGACGTCGAGCACCTCGACGGTGACCTCGTCACCGACGGTGACGACCTCACTCGGGTGGTCGATGTGCTTCCAGGACAGCTCGGAGACGTGCACCAGGCCGTCGACGCCGCCGAGGTCGACGAACGCACCGAAGTTGACGATCGAGGAGACGACGCCCTTGCGGATCTGGCCCTTCTGGAGCTGGGTCAGGAAGCCGTGGCGCACCTCGGACTGGGTCTGCTCCAGCCACGCGCGGCGGGACAGCACGACGTTGTTGCGGTTCTTGTCGAGCTCGATGATCTTGGCCTCGAGCGTCTGACCGACGTAGGGCTGGAGGTCGCGCACCCGGCGCATCTCGACGAGCGAGGCGGGCAGGAAGCCGCGCAGCCCGATGTCGATGATCAGGCCGCCCTTGACGACCTCGATGACGGTGCCCTCGACGACGCCGTCCTCCTCCTTGACCTGCTCGATCGTGCCCCAGGCGCGTTCGTACTGTGCGCGCTTCTTGGAGAGGATCAGCCGGCCTTCCTTGTCCTCCTTCTGGAGGACCAGGGCCTCGACCTTGTCGCCGACCTCGACGACCTCGTTGGGGTCGACGTCGTGCTTGATCGAGAGCTCACGCGAGGGGATGACTCCCTCGGTCTTGTAGCCGATGTCGAGCAGGACCTCGTCCCGGTCGACCTTGACGATGGTGCCATCCACGATGTCGCCGTCGTTGAAGTACTTGATGGTCGCGTCGATCGCCGCGAGGAACTCCTCTTCGGAACCGATGTCGTTGATCGCCACCTGGGGCGCGTCGATGTCCTGAGGAGAGGTGATGGTGCTCGTCATAAGGGAGTGGATTCCTTGGGTGGGCAGATGTTGTGTGGGCACGCGTGAAGTCCGTTTCACTACCGGTTGGGATAGCGAGCGAGAGTCCGCTCCGTTTGGAACTCAGGCAGACCGCAGGCGCAAGGCTCAACTTTACGCTGCGCGCGGCGGGCTAGTCCAACTCGCGCAGTAGGGTCGGGGCGTGCGGGTGGAGCGTCGGCCGGTCGGCGAGCCCGAGTCCCGGCGGGCCAATGGGCCCGACTGGGACCGCTATGCGGACGAGTACCAAGCCACCCATGGTGCCTTCCTCGGCGACACCGGCTTCGTGTGGGGCCCTGAGGGGCTCACCGAGGAGCAGGCCGGCATCCTCGGCGACGTCGCCGGGCGCGACGTGCTCGAGGTCGGCTCCGGGGCCGGCCAGTGCTCGCGCTGGGTGCGGACCCGCGGCGGCCGCGCGACTGGTCTGGACCTCTCCCACCGTCAGCTCCAGCACTCGCGCCGGATCGACGACGAGAGCGGCGTGCGGGTTCCCTCGGTGCTCGGCACCGCCACCCAGCTGCCGTTCGCCGACGGCTCCTTCGACGTGGTGTTCTCGTCGTTCGGCGCGCTGCAGTTCGTCAGCGAGCTCGACATCGCGGTGGCGGAGGCCGCACGCGTGCTCCGGCCCGGTGGCCGGTTCGCGTTCTCGATCACCCACCCCACCCGGTGGATGTTCCCCGACGACCCGACCGAGGAGGGGCTGCTGGCGAGCCAGTCCTACTGGGACCGGACGCCGTACGTCGAGGTGGACGACGACACCGGCGAGGTGATGTACGTCGAGCACCACCGCACCCTCGGCGACTGGGTCGACCTGCTGGCCACCGCCGGCTTCGCGATCACCCGCCTGGTGGAGCCGGAGTGGCCCGAGGGCCACGACAGGATCTGGGGAGGGTGGTCGGAGACGCGCGGCCGGTTCACTCCTGGTACCGCCATCGTCGCCGCCGACCTGCTGCTTCCCCGGCCCAACGGCTAGTCGGCAATGTGGGCGGAGTTCTCGATCCAGTGTCGGACGAGATCGAGATCTCCGTCGACGCTGACCCGGTCGGTCTCGTCGCTCAACTGACGACGGCGAGTCAGGATGAGCAGCAGAGAACTCGCTGGTCCGTTCACAGAGGCATCCGCGTCGCCGGATCGCGCCTGCCAGCTAGCGCCGTCCGGGCCGCGTTCGATGAACCACTCACCGGCGTCGTCGGTGGCCCGCAGGTGCAGCGTCTCGCCGGCGCCGCGCAGAGCGTTGGCGGACTCGGGGCGCTGGGCCGCCCAGGTGGGCGAGGTGAGCATCTGCAGGTGATTGGTGATCAGGTCCGCCGCGATGTCGGCGTCAACGTCGTAGTCCCTGCCCGCTGCGTATGCCGCGTCGGCGCCGTGGACGACCGTCTCGTTGAGAAGGCTCGACAGCCAGAACTCTCCTCCCGTCCGATCATCGGCTGCGGCGTTGAACACGGGTGCCTCGAGCGCTTCGTCGGAGAAGGCCTCGACCGCACGAGCGGCACCCTCGGACAGCCAGGCGGGCCAGTCGCCCGGCTCGGCGGGCAAGGGCGCCATCTCAGTGGGCAGCTGGGTGGGGTCGGCGATGCGACGCTCGATGATGTCGGACACCCAGTTCTGGGTCTCGCCCACATGCTTGACCAGGTCGGCCACTGTCCAGCCCGGACAGGTCGGCACCGCCGCGTCACTGTCGGCCGCGCCGACGTTCTCGGCCATCCTTGCTGCGTAGGCCTGCATCGCCTGAAGCCGACGTTCGGCGGTCACCTCGGTGTTCTTCCCTGACATCGTCACGCTGCCTCTGCTGGATCTGGAAGACGGTCGATGGTCAACGTAGGCGCGCCGTCTGCATCGGTCTTGTACAGAAGTGACAGGTGCTCGTCCCGCCTGGGATTGGCCAGCTCCGCGGGCGTCCGGTCCAGATACCGCCGCATCGATCGGGTCAGATGCGGTTGGTCGTAGTAGCCGAGCTCGTGCGTCACGTCCGCCGGGGTCGCACCTTCGCGCAGGCGTACGGCGGCCCGCCTGGCCTGCTCGATCTGCCGCACCGTTCGACGCGCCTGCCCGGTAGCCAGGTAGAACCTGCGCTGCAGCGTGCGCAGCGAGACCCCGCCGCCACCGCCCTGCAGTGCGTCATCGACCAGGGGCTCCCGCCCGATCAGGTCCTCGCGCGCCAGCCGCGCCACCAGGCCCTCGGCGTTCTCGTACGTCGGACGCTCCCAGGTGCCGCCCTTCCACCAGAACGATCGATGGCTCGCTTCGGGCAGCACGATCCCGCCGTCCACCAGGTTCGGGACCGGAACGTCCTGCAGCATGACTCCGAGGCGAAACCGAACGCCGACCCAGGTCCCCTCGGGCGGGAGCGACGTGGCAACGGGCCGGCTCTCGGGGCCGTGCACACTCACGTCGACCTGGCCGCGCACCTCGCTGACCACCAGGTGCCAATGACTCGAGGCGACCGAGTTGAGGATGCCGATGCCGGTGCTGCGACCGCGCCAGACGCAGTCGACCAGTGGCGCGTCCGAGGAACGCACGTCCATCTCGAGCGCCACTCAGCTCTCCGATCAGTTCCTCACGTGCCAGCATTCTTAGCCTAGGGTGCCCGCGTGGACGAGCACGAGATCCGCCGGTCGGCGGCGCTGGAGCAGCGGCACTGGTGGTACGCCGAGCGCCGGTCACTGGTGCGCCGGCTGGTCGCTCCGCTCACCCCCGGACGGGCCCTCGACGTCGGCTGCGGCGGCGGTGGCAACACCGCGGTGCTCCGCGACCTCGGCTGGCGGGTGGCGGGGCTGGAGTACTCCCCCGTGGCCGCCCCGATTGCCGCGGCGCGCGGACTGCCCGTGGTCCGGGGCGACGCCCGCCGACTGCCGTTCCGCGACGAGTCGATGGACCTGGTGATGTCCACCGACATGTGGGAGCACATCGACGACGACGAGGCGGTGGCCCGCGAGACGGCGCGGGTGCTGCGCCCCGGTGGCCGCGCGCTGGTGGCCGTGCCGTGCAGCATGAAGCTCTGGAGCGGGCACGACGTCGCCCTCGGGCACGAGCGGCGCTACGAGCGCGACCAGCTCGTCGGCCTGATGGAGAAGGCCGGGCTCGACGTGGTCGACGTGATGTCGTGGAACGTGCTGCTGCGACCCGTGGCCCGGGCCCGACGCCGGCGCCGCGTGACGAGCCAGAGCGAGATGGAGCCGGTCAACCCGGTGCTGAACGTCGGCCTCCGGATGGCCGTCGCCTCCGAGCGGTTCCTACCGGTACGTCGGCTGCCCGGCATCAGCCTGGTGGCGCGGGCCGTGAAGCGCTGACGCCGTGACCGGCGATTGGGTTGCCGACCCCGGCATCGGCTGGCGGATCCTGCTGACGGCGTACCTCCCTGAGGAGCCGGATCCCGGCGCCGTCCTGGGACGGCTGGCCGAGCTCGCCGCCGAGCAGGAATGGCAAGGGACCACCGAGGTGCGCCGCGACGACGACGTCGACGCGCTCCGCGCCCGCCTCATCGACGGCTCGGCGCCGGTCATCGCCGGCGTCGCCGGGTCGGCGTTGGTCGTCTCCGCGCATCACGCCTGGGTGGACGGTCTCGGGCTGCTCGACGTACTCGCCGCCGCGACGGGTCGGCCCGTGACGTCGAGCGTGCGCGGGGTCGGCGAGCGCCAGACCCGCGGCGGTCTCGCGCGGACCGTGACCCGGCGAGTGGCAGAGGCGGCGTTTAGGCCGCCGGCGACGGTCGCCGCGCCCGAAGGGACGGTCGGCAGCGGTGACGTGTTCGCCGAGCTGACGGTGCCGGGCTCCTGGCGCACCGTGGCATTGGTGAACGCCGCAGTGCAGGGCATCCTCCGGCACAACGACGCCGTGGGGCGCGACACTCGGCACCTGGCGGTCGCCGTCGGCGCGGGACGGCCCCGGTCCGGCGACGACGACCGGATCGCCAACCGCAGCGCCCTGGTCCGGCTGACCGACCTCGAGGACGCGACCACGCAGGAGATCGAGGACCGCCTGCGCAGCGCATCGCTCGAGGCCGCGCCCACCGGCGGCCGGCGCGGCACGGCGAGGCTGATGGCCGGCGGGATGCGGCTGCTGTCCCGGCGGCTCGGCTCGACCGTGCTGGTGTCGCACCTCGGCGAGGTGACCGCCGAGGGTGTGACCGGGCTGGCGTTCCACCCGGTGACCGCCGGCGGCACGGGGCTGTCGCTCGGCGCGGTCGGACTGGGCGGCTCGACCACGCTGAGCCTCCGCGGCCGGGCCGGCCAGTGGGACCGGCCCGGGTTGGCGGAGCTGCTCAGCGAGATCGCGGCTGAGCTGGGCTGACCAGCGTCAGGCGTCGACCAAGTCGTCCTTGTGCTGCGCCTGGTGGTCCGCGTCGTCCCGGCGGCGGCGCAGGAGGAGCCCACCGCCGATGCACAGCAGCCCGACCACGATCGCCCCGATCGAGAAGAGCCAGTCGGCGAGCCTCAGGAGGGTGGCCCGGGTCTGGACCTTGTCGAGGCTGTCGGCCTGCGACTTCTCGGTGTACTGGACGGTGCCGACGAAGGCGGGCACCTCGGTGCCGTCGTAGGACAGCACCTGGTTGCGCTCCTCGACCCGGTTGAGCGGCGCGCCGGTGGTGGGCTCGATGTAGAGCGTCCGGGTCATCTCGTAGATCATCTCGGCCGAGACGGAGTCCTCGTCGGAGCCGAAGACCGACCCAGGGATGTCGAGGGTGTCGATCACGGTCGGCTCGATGGTCTGCACGAACTTGTAGACCGTGGTCCCCTCGAGCTCCTCCTCGCCTTCGTACTTGGCGGTGGTCGCCTCACCGAGCTCGGAGTCGAACTGCTGGTAGTCCTTCTTCTGCGTGTCGAACGGGAACTTGTAGACCTGGCCCTCGCGGGTCACGTCGACCTGCTCGATGTCGCCTTCCTCGTTCTCGATCTCCTCGAAGCTCGCTTCGGGGTAGTCGACGGCGGCGCCGGTGTTCTCGTCGAACGGGGTGAGCTCGCGGGACTGCTGGAACGGCTCGTCCCAGCCGACCGGCGTGGTCGTCACGTTGTTGGCCCACACCACGACGCCGTCGGGCGCATCGGGGTAGTCACCCGCGACGGTGTGCGAGCTGATCTCCAGGTCGACGGTCTCCGGCGCGAGCACGTCGGGGTCGGAGTTGAAGACGGTGGCGCCCTTCGCCTCGAGGAAGGTCGTCGAGTCGTAGTTCGTGGGGACCACCGCGAGCGTCGGGACCGCGTAGACCTTGATGAGCACTCCCGCCACGATCAGGAAGGTGCCCACTCCGATGAGGACGGGGCTGATGATTCGGCGCATGACGGGTGTTACCTCTCGAGTGGGTGGTGTCCGGCTCGGACGCGTCCGAGCTCCTCTACGACCAGGGCTCGTGCCTGTTCGTGCATGTGGGGCCAGCTGAAGGCGGTGGCCCAGGTGTGGCAGGCCTTGACGGTGAGCGTGAGGTTCTCCGGCTCCTCCAGCTCGCGGAGGGCGCTGCGGACCTGCTCGGTGATCCGCTCCCCGACCAGGTCGAGGTCGGCAGCGTCGGGCACCAGCCAGCCGGTGGTGCCGTCGCGCACCGAGTCACGGAGACCGGGGACGTCGCGGGCGACGGTCGGTACGCCGTACCCCGCAGCGTCGATGACGGCCTGACCCCAGCCCTCGACGTCGGAGGCGCACACGTGCAGCGCGGCCCGGCGCAGGAGCTCCTCCTTGGCCGCCTCGCTGAGGTAGCCGTGGAAGGTGACCCGGTCGGTGAGGCCGAGCCGCTCGGTCAGGTCCTCGAGCCGCGGTCGGTCCGGCCCCTTGCCGCACACGTCGAGGTGCAGGTCGGGCCGCTCCTCGCGGAGTGCGTGCAGCGTCTGGAGGACCAGGTCGACCCGCTTGTGCGGCACCAGCCGGCCCAGGACGACCAGCCGGTCGGTGTCCTTCGCGTCGGCCAGGCCGTCGGGATCGGCGGCGGCAACGGCGCCGTTGCCGAGGATGCGGACCGGTTCTTTCCAGCCCAGCTGGGTCTGCATCTCGCTGCGAGTGGACTCCGACACCGCGACGGTCGCGCGTCGCCGATAGACGCGAGGCATCACGACGCGCTCGAGAGTGCGCCCGACCCAGGCCAGCGGGGCCGGGAAGTAGGTCCGGAACTGCTCCTGGTGGACGTGGTGGAGCACCAGCACCACCGCGGTGTCGCGGCGGACGAACAGCGGCGAGAACGTCGGGATGCCGCACTCTGGGTCGACCACGATGTCGAGCCGGCGCCGACGCTGCAGCAGCCTCAGCGCGGCGTGAGCGTAGAACGTGAAGGGACCGCCCGCGCGCCGGATCTCGACGCCGTCACGGATCTCGGCGGCGCGCTGGCCGGGCTCGCGCGCGGTCAGGAACTCCACGCGCACGCCGGCCGCAAGGAGCGCCCGGGCGAACTCCCATGCGTACCGCTCGGAGCCGCCGGCCAGGCTGTGCCAGGGGTCGCGCCAGTTGACGACCACGGCCCGGCGGCCGGCCAGCGAGGAGCGGGTGGGCATGGTCATCTCAGGCCTCCACCGCCACGGTGGACAGCGCCGCCACGGGCACAGGAAGTGCGGTGGCCGGCACGGTGCGGCGGTCGCGACGGGCCTGCCAGGCGATCAGGGCCAGGCCGGCGAACGAGCCGGCGCCGTGGCGCAGCGGGTCGAACGTCGATCCGGGTACGTCGGTCCAGGTCACCGGGAACTCGTCGACCCGAGCACCCAGGGCCAGAGCCCTGGCCAGCACCTCGACGTCGAACGAGAAGCCGGTGGTGCGCAGGTCCGCGAAGACGCGGCGACCGAGGTCGCCGTCCATGACCTTGAAGCCGCACTGGGTGTCGACCACGCCGGGGACCACGCGGGCGGTGCAGGCGCGGTAGGTGCGGGCGCCCCGCTCACGGACCCAGCTGTGCCGGGTCTCGGTGTGCGCTCCCTCGGCACCCCGGGATCCGATGGCGACGTTGGCGCCGAGGGCCAGCCGCCGGCAGGCCTCCTCGAGCGCGTCGAGGCGGGTGGCGCCGTCGGCGTCCATGAAGCCCACGACGGGTGCCTCGGTCACCGCGATGCCGGCGCGGACGGCCGCGCCCTTGCCGGGGGTCGCGCAGTCGACGACCCGCACTCGCAGCCCAGGGCGGTCGGCCGCGCGAGCCACAGCAGCAGTGCCGTCGGTGCTCGCGTTGTCGACCACGATCACCTCGACCGGCCGGGCCAGGCTCCGCTGGTCGCGAAGATGCCGACGCAGCTCACGCAGCGTGCGCGGCAGTCGTTCCTGCTCGTTGTACGCGGGGATGACGAGTTGCAGCATTCGGGCCCTCCCAAGCCAAATGCAGAACTTTCCTGCAGGTAGGGCTCAGTCGTCCGAGTACTTGAAGAGCGTGTCTGCCTGGACCGGCTTCTGGTCAGGCTCCTTGATGGCCTGGACGGCGCCGACGCTGACCGTCGCTGCCATCAGGCCGCCGACGACGGCGGCTATGACGAAGTTCATGCTGGGGTCCCCTCCCAAAGACCGTCAGCGGGGTGGGCGTCATCCGACGCCGTCCCCCTCCGGGCGGAAACCTAGCAGAAAAAGACTCCCGAGTAACAAACCTGTGACAAGGATGTGACCTACCAGAATCAGCGTGGTTGAGCCGGATTTGCGGGGTTCCGAGCTCACGTCCTCGCCGAGGTCGACAAGGCTCAGGTCCTCGCCGTCGTACGCCGTCTCACCGGCAGGTACCGGTCCAGACCGCATGCTCTTCTCGACCAGGACCCACCGCACGTCCAGCTCTCGCAGGGCGGATGCCGGGTCGTCCGACTCGAGTGCATCGCTCACCTCGCCGACCAGCGGGTCCTCCGACGGGATCGTGCTCCCGTCCACGAAGAGGCGGTCGTCGATCAGCACCTCGCCCGGCATGAACCGGGGTGCCGGGTCGAGGACCGCGCGACGGTCGTTCCACTCGAAGCCGCGGTAGCTGCCCGCCCAGGGCAGCACGATGCTGCGGCCCGGCCCGTTGTCGTCGAGGTGGTCGGCGACCGCCTGCCAGTCGTCCGGGTAGGTCGACGTGTCCAGCGAGCCGAGGGATCCCCAGGCCAGGCTCGGCAGCAGCAGGATCGGCGCCACCACCAGCAGCCCGACGACCGACCACATCGCCTCGCGCTCCGGCCGGACCTGCGCGCGGGCCCAGGTGACGGCACCGGCGATGCCCGGCAGCAGGGCCAGGATCGCCGGGGCCAGGAACCGGTGCGAGTCACGCAGCAGCGCGGTGGCGGGTACGACGTCCCCGAGCGCCTCGAGCAGGTCGTCCCCGGCGGGGAGCACCGGCAGCGCCGCGACCAGGAACGAGATGCCGGCAAGCACCAGCAGCCTCGGCCGCGGGCGGCGTACGAGCCCGAGCAGCGCCACCACCGTGAACGCGCAGCTCAGCAGCACGATCAGCACCGAGGTCCGCTCCTCGGGGACGATCGAGATCTTCCAGCTCCCGCCGAGCGAGAACAGGCTCGGCAGCGCCCCGAGCGACGACTCGCCCCGGGCGGCGAACGCGGCGAACACCTCACCACCGGCCTCGGCGCTCGCGTCGGCGAGCAGCGACGGCAGCAGCCAGGACAGGTTGGCGACCACGATCAGGCCGGCCGCTACGGCCACGTGCGCGAAACTGCGGCGGAGAGCCAGCACCACGACGACCAGGGCGGCCATCAGGCCGCTCGACGGGCTGCACATGGCGGAGAGGACCAGCGCCACCGCCACCGCGGGCGCCCCGCGGCGCAGGTCGCGGCGCATCCGGAGCGACGCGAGCGCCACCCACGGCAGCAGCAGGTAGCCGGCCAGGATCGCCCACTGGCCCATCAGCAGCCGCTCGTAGACCCAGGGGTTCCAGAGCATCAGCGTGATCGCGGCCAGCCGCGCCGCCGTACTGTGCCGGCCGACGAACAGCCCGGCCCCGATGCCACCCGCCAGGAACGCCCCGACCAGCAGGAGCCGCTGCACCAGCTCGCCGGGCAGCACCTGGGTCAGCACCGACACGATCGCGTCCATGGGCACCGCCCGCGGCAGGGTGCCGTCCAGGCCGAGCCAGGCGTCCTTCCAGGGCTGTTCGGGCACGAACACCATGTCCCCGAACAGCCAGAAGCCCCACCCGGTGAGCAGCGGCCCGAGGATCACCGCGGTGAGCAAAGCCGTCCACGCAGCGTCGACCCGCCTCATGGCGGTGGCGCCTCTCGCTCGCCGGGCGTGAGGAAGGCCGCGACCAGGGCGAGCGCCACCGCGGCACCGGTGATCAGGTCGACGGCGTCTGCGGGGAGCACCGCATCCTGCGCGACCTCGATCACGAAGGCCAGGACAGCACCGAGCAGGGCTGCAGCCACGGTCACGACGACCAGCCGTGGGCGACTCGCCAGCAGCACGCCGAGCAGTGCTCCACCGGCGACGACCGGTCCGCCGACGAAGTACGCCGCGATCACGGCCAGGCATCGGCCCGCGATGGCCCATCGCCGGGACGTGGCTCGGTGCGGGTTCGGCGGCTCGGGGTCGGCCGGCTCGGTGAGCCGGTTTCGCAGCAACACCCAGGCCGCCCACAGCAGCACCAGGCCGAGGAGCACCAGCCCGCCGATCAGGGTCACCACGTAGCCGCGCTGCGGCTCGAAGCTGAGCACCACCTCCCCCGAGGTGTCCTCTGGGAGCACCCAGCCCTGCGCCCAGCCGTCGACCTGGACCGGCTCCAGCTCGTCGCCGTCCACCCGGGCGGTCCAGCCCTTGTTGAAGCTCTGCGGCGTGGAGAGGATCGCCTCCTCCCCCGGGCCAACGTCGAGCACCTGCCGGGTGTTGTCCGACGAGACCAGCCGGAGCAGGCGGGACCTGGTGACAGATGTGGTCGGTCCGACGGCGGTCAGCGAGAATGACACCGGCTGGAACTGCTCGGTGGACCGCAGCGCGACCCGGTGCTGTCCCGCGGCCAGCCGGATCGAGGGGCCGCAGGGCCTCACCGCCAGCTGTCCCGCAGCGATCACCGCCCCGATCCGACCCTCCACCCGGGTGGGGTACTCGATCCCGTCGACCACCAGCGGCGGCCCGAAGCCGCAGACCGCGCCGGTCGTTCCGGCGCCGTACAGCGGCACCTTCAGCCGCGCCGAGCGGAGCCGGAGATCACCGATGCCCAGGGTGAAGACGTCGTCCCCCGGCCGGCTGAACGTGATCGTGAAGCTGCTCGCGCGCAGCGGCTCGAACCGACCGGAGCCGGTCAGGTCGACGACCCGCTCCTCCCCGTCGGCCTCGATCACCGCCCGGGTCGGGAGGTTGGCGATGTCGGCGGGAGCGGTCACCTCGATCCGGTGCAGCAGCCGTCGCTCCGGGAGCTCGACGGAGAGCGTCGGCTCCGGATCGCGCGGGTCGGCGATCCACGACGTCGTCGGGTCGCGGTCGTGGACCATCCGCGGCGAGACCGTGGGGTCCTCGGCCAGCCAGGAGCTGCCGGTCACCTGCGGACCCGGCTGCGGACGCAGCAGCTCCAAGGTGCCGGGCCGGCTGCGCGCGACGGCGAGCCCCGTGGCCTTCCAGGTGCCGGTCCGCGGCACCACGAACGTCCGGTCGATGCCCGTGGACTCCTCGCTCGGATGTGCCCGGGACAGGTCACAGTCGGGGCCAAGGAGGGTGGGCACGCAGGCTCGCGACTCGGGCACCGCCCCGAAGACGTAGTGGGGCCTGTCGGCCAGGGACGTGGGCGGCACCACTAGCGTGCGGGTCGGTTGGACGCCGTCGATCTGCACCTCGGCCAGACCGATGGCGGCGTCTTCATCGGCAACGGCCGCCACCTCGATCCGCATCCGGTCGGCGCGTACGCCGTCGAGGTCGACGACCGTCTCCCCGGTCGCCTGGTCGGCCTCGACCCGCACCTCCTCGCCGCCGGCGACGATCCGCCAGGCCTCGACCGGCTGCAGGCCGAGCGGTGCCCGCGGCTCCACCAGCCTCACCTCCCGCAGGGTGCGCTCGGTCCCGAGGTCGATCTCGACCCACTGGTCCTCGGGCTCCGCGAACGGCGCCGGGCGCCAGAAGGTCTGGCGGTCCCCGTCGAGGGCGGACCACGGTGCCGTCTCCGGCCGAACGGCTCCGATGATGTCGGTGTATCCCGAGGAGGTTGAGGCGGTGACGCCCTCGATGCCGGGGTAGCGGGCGACCACAGGCTCCGCCCCGGGCGGGCCCGGGTAGTTCGGGACCACCCTGCCGCCGCGATAGGGGTCGTCCGGCGCCATCACGTTGCTCTCCGCCTGGTGCACCCGGCCGAAGGCGCGCTCGCGGCGCCGGAACTGGTCGCCCTGGACGTCGGCGGGTTCGCGCCACTCCGTGTCGCCCTGGACCACCATCGGCTGGTCATCGCCCACCCGGCCGGCGCCGACGGCGACGATCGCGTCCTCGACCGAGCTCGCCACGGTCACCGAGTCGGCCACGTCGCGCACGTCGAACGGCGGCCGCTCGGTCAAGGACCCACCGAAGGCGTTCTCCACCTCGAACACCTCGATGGCGGGTCCGAACTCCAGCTCGCCGAACGTCTTCACCCGGTCGATCCCGGGCGACCGAGCGAGCGCGAGGGAGATCAGGCTCGACGGCGTCGAGAGGGAGACCTCCGGGTCGAGGTCGTGGCGGACCACCACTCGGTCGACACCGATCCGCTCCAGCATGTTGCGCAGGTACGGCGACCCGGCCCCGGTCTCGAGGTAGAGCTCGAGGGCCGTGAGCATCCGGATCGTCGGAGCAGGCGTGAGAGGCACCTGCGAGCGGGTCACCCATCGCGAGTCGCGGAGCACCTGCATCGGCTCCTCCAGCGTCCAGCCCCAGGTCTGGATGCCGAACCCGGAGCCGGGCACGACCCAGGCCGCGCTGTCGGAGTCGCGGTCGTCGAGATAGTCGGACGCCTGGCTCCAGTAGTCCGGGATCCGCTCCCAGCCCGGCGTGCGCAGGTGTGCCGCCAGCGCCGGCCACGACATGCCGACCAGTCCCAACGTGACCGCGCCCGTGAGGACGCCGGCCCCGACCCGACGCAGCCGGGTCGGCAGGGTGCCACGCGAGCGGGTCCGCACCGTCCGGACCAGCTCCTCGACCAGGACCCCCAGACCCACGCACACGGCGACGCGCAGGATCGGGTCGGCCTTGGCGATGTTGCGCAGTGGGGCGAGGGCGCCGTCGAGCAGGTCGCGGAACGGTGCGCTCAGCGGGCTGTCGAGCGGCGCGACGTGCGCGATGGAGAGGCAGGTCAGGCCCAGGGCGACGCACACGAGCAGCGGGACGCGGTAGAGCCCTCGGTAGCGCACCAGGCCGACCACGCCGAGGGCGGCCAGCGCCCCGGAGGCCAGCACCACCCACCAGGTGTACGAGACGTCGTACCCGGCCGGCCACCAGCGCTCGCCGCCGACCACGACCGGGTTGACCCAGTTGCTCGCCCCACGGAGCGCGGATGCGAACCCAGCGGTCTCGGTCGTGGTCCGGGCGTCCTCGACGTAGTCGAAGAACGGCGGGCTGTAGGCGCCCAGGCGCACCAACGAGAGGATCCACCAGAGGTTGACCGCGGTCATCAGCCCGCCCCACCACAGGACGAACGACCAGCCCAGGCGTCGGGTCACCCGGGCCCACACCACGAACACCACGAGCAGCGCGGCCGGCGCCGCCGTCGCCGTCCCGTTGACCCCACCCGCGAAGCCGAACGCCGCCGCGGACAACAGTGCCGCGTTGCGGGGGCGCATCCGCCCGTTGACCGCGTGCAGGATCGGCAGCAGCGCCCAGGGCAGCACCGCGCCCGGCAGGATCTCCGCGCTGCGCACCCCGAGCTCGGCGATGTTGCGCGAGTTGACGCCGTAGCAGAGGCCGGCGATCGCGGCGGCCCACGGACCCAGCGAGATCGCCCGGGCCACGCGTCGTAGGCCCTCGCAGGCCACGACCAGCACCAGCACCGTCCAGACGCGCTCGGCGACCCACCCCGGCACCTGCACCCACTCGAGCGCGGCGAAGAACGAGCCCTGGGGGAACAGGTAGCCGTAAGCCTGGTTCTGCAGCTCCCCCAGCGAGACCCGTGGGTTCCACAGCGAGAACGTGTCGCGCAGGAACGCCCCCGGCGCCTCGGTCAGATCCAGCCGGGTGTCGGAGGTGGTCTGCCCCCACTTCTCGGTGAACACGAACACGGCCAGGACCAGGTAGGCCGTCCAGCAGAGGATGCCGGCGTGACGTGCGTCGTCCCCCCGGTCCTCCTCCATGGCGCAGTCACTGTAGACGGGGACTGGGCGCCGACTACGCTCGCGGGCGTGACAACGCTGGGTGCCGACCGACCCTCACGGTTGCGTGCCCTGATGCGCGGGAGCGGCGGGCTCGCGGTGGCGATCCTGACCATGAACGTCGCGACGTACGGCTTCCAGATCGTGGCTGCCCGCGCACTCGGTCCGGCGGCGTACGGCGCGGTCGCGTCGCTGATGGCGCTGCTGCTCGTGGTCGCGGTGGTCCAGCTCGGCCTGCAGGCGACCGCCGCACGCCAGATCGCCGCGGCACCCGAGGACGTCTCCCGCATCGCCCCGGCCATGTTGCGGCTGACCCGCCGGGCGTCGCTCGGGCTCGGGCTGGTGCTGGCGGCCGCGGCGCCGCTGGTGTGGCACGTGCTGCGGCTGGAGAGCATCGTGCCGGCGCTGCTGGTGGCGCTCTCGGCGGTCCCGCTGACCATGGTCGGCGGTCAGGCCGGGATCCTGCAGGGCGAGCGCCGGTGGTTCGCGCTCGGCATCCTCTACCTGTCGATGGGCGTGCCTCGGCTGCTCTTCGGCACCGTGTTCATCGCGGTGAAGCCCAACGAGACGGCCGCGATGATCGGGGTCGCCCTGGGCGCCTTCACATCGGTCGCCGTCGGCTGGTGGCTGCTGCGCGGCGATGTGCACCACGAGGAAGGCCGGCACGACTCGCTGCGCCCCACCTTCCGCGAGTCGACCCGCAACACCCTGGCGCTGCTGGCGTTCTTCGCGCTCTCGAACGCCGACATCGTGGTCGCCCGCAACGTGTTGGACCCCCACGACGCCGGCCTCTACGCCGGCGGCCTGATCCTGACCAAGGCGGTGCTGTTCCTGCCGCAGTTCGTGGTGGTGGTCGCGTTCCCTGCAATGGCGACTCCCGGCGAGCGGCGGCGTGCCCTGGTCGGAAGTCTCGCCCTGGTGCTGGTGCTGGGGCTGGTCTGCACCCTCGGTGCGATGGTGCTGTCCGACGTGGCGATGATCTTCATCGGCGGCGACGACTACGCCGAGGTGGAGGACCGGCTCTGGTTGTTCGCGATCCTCGGCACCCTGCTCTCGATGCTCCAGCTGCTCGTGTACGCCGTACTGGCCCGCCAGGGCGGCCGGTCGGCCATCCTGTTCGGCCTGGCCGTGGTGGCGCTGGCCATCGCCGCGACCATGATCACCACGCTGGACCAGCTGATCGTCACCGTGATCACCATCGACGCGGTGCTGCTGGCGGCGCTGCTGGCGATCAGCCTGTGGCGACTGAGCCGGCAGTCACCCGCCACGGTCGACGCTGACGCTTAGTGCGCGGCCTCGTGCCAGCTGTGCCCGGTGCCGACCGAGACGTCGAGTGGGACCGCCAGGTCGGCGGCGTTGCCCATCTGGTCGCGCACGAGTGACTCGAGGGCGTCGCGCTCTCCCTCGGCCACCTCGAACACGAGCTCGTCATGCACCTGGAGCAGCATTCGCGAGCGCAGGTCGCCGTCCTCGATGGCCCGCTGCACGTGCAGCATCGCCACCTTGATCAGGTCGGCGGCCGAGCCCTGGATCGGTGCGTTCAGCGCCATCCGCTCGGCCATCTCCCGACGCTGCCGGTTGTCGCTGGTCAGATCGGGCAGGTAGCGCCGTCGACCCCAGATGGTCTCGGTGAACCCGGTCTTGCGGGCCTCGTCGACCACGCCCCCGAGGTAGTCACGGATGCCGCCGAAGGTCTCGAAGTATTCGTCCATCAGGCCGCGCGCCTCGGCCGGGTCGATGCCCAGCTGCTGGCCGAGCCCGAACGCGGACAGGCCATAGGCCAGGCCGTAGTTCATCGCCTTGATCTTGGCCCGCATCTCGACCGTCACGTCGTCGGCGGGTGTGTCGAAGACCCGGGCGGCGGTGATCGAGTGGAAGTCGCGGCCGGACTTGAACGCCTCGATCAGCAGCGCGTCCTCGGACAGGTGCGCCATGATCCGCATCTCGATCTGGCTGTAGTCGGCAGTCATCAGGCAGTCGTAGCCCTTGCCGACCACGAAGCCCTCGCGGATGCGGCGCCCCTCCTCGGTGCGGATCGGGATGTTCTGCAGGTTGGGGTCGGTGCTCGACAGCCGGCCGGTGGCCGCGATGGTCTGGTTGAACGTCGTGTGGATGCGGCCGTCGGGGGTCACGGTCTTGAGCAGGCCCTCGATGGTCTGCCGCAGCCGGATCACGTCGCGGTGCCGCAGCAGGTGGAGCAGGAACGGGTGCTCGGTCTTGACGTAGAGCGCCTGCAGCGCGTCGGCGTCGGTCGTGTAGCCGGTCTTGGTGCGCTTGGTCTTCGGCATGCCGAGCTCGTCGAACAGCACCACCTGCAGCTGCTTCGGTGAGCCGAGGTTGATCTCCTTGCCGATCACGGCGTAGGCCTCGTCAGCCGCCTGCTTCACCTCGACCCCGAAGTGCCGCTCCAGGGACTCGAGGTGGTCGATGTCGACCGCGATGCCGGTCTGCTCCAGCAATGCCAGGACGTTGACCAGCGGCATCTCGATCTCGGTGAGGAGTGAATGACCACCGGCGCGCTCGACCTGGTCGGCGAGCTCTGCGGACAGGTCGAGCACGGCCCGGGCGTGCACCATGGCAGCCTGCGCGACGCTGCCGTCCTCGTCGAACAACATGCCCTGGTCGCCGTCGCCCTCCTGCTGGAGCTCACGGTGCAGATAGCGGAGGGTCAGGTCGGCCAGGTCGTAGGACCGCTGGTCGGGGCTGACGAGGTAGGCACCGAGGGCGGTGTCCTCGGCGACGCCGACGAGCGTCCAGCCGTGCGCGGACAGGGCCAGCATCGGGCCCTTGGCGTCGTGGAGCACCTTGGGTCGCGCCGGGTCGGCGAGCCAGCCTGCGAGCGCCGCGTCGTCGGCGGGGCTCATCGCCTCGACGTCGATGTAGGCAGCCCGGCCGTCGGTCAGCGCGAGTCCCACGCCCAGGACCCGCCCGGTGCCGCTGCCCCAGGTGCCGCGGATGTGGACGCCCACGCGCTCGTCGCCGACCGCCTCGAGCCACGCCGCGACGGCGTCGGGGGCCAGGGTGGTGCCGTCGAGCTGGAATCCGCCCTCCACCTCCGGCTCCGCCTCCGGCGCCAGCACGTCGTGGATCCGGGTCCGCAGCTCCCCCCGGAACTCCAGCTCGTCGAGCAACTCAAGGGCCGCCGGACGGTTCCACTCCCGCAGCCTGAAGTCCTCCGGGACCTTCTCCAGGTCGAGGTCGCACACCAGGGCGTTGAGCCGGCGGTTGCGGATCACGTCGCCGAGGTGCTCACGCAGCGCCTCACCCTTCTTGCCGGTGATCTCGTCGGCGTGGGCGATCACGTTGTCGAGTCCGTCGTAGTGGTTGATCCACTTGGCGGCGTAGCCGACCCCGACACCGGGCACGCCCGGCAGGTTGTCGGAGGTCTCCCCCACCAGCGCGGCGATCTCGGGGTAGCGCTCGGGCGGTACGCCGTACTTGTCCTGCACCGCCTCCGGGGTCATCCGGGCCAGCTCGGACACGCCGCGCATCGGGTAGAGCACGGTCGTCCGGTCGCTCACTAGCTGGAAGGAGTCACGGTCGCCGCTCACGATCAACACGTCCATGTCGTCGGCCACCGCCTGGGTGACCAGGGTGCCGATGATGTCGTCGGCCTCGTAGCCGGGCTTCTTCAGAAACGGGATGTACAGCGCGTCGAGGAGCCTCTCGATCAGCGGCAGCTGGCTGCTGAACTCGTCGGGGGTCTTGTTGCGCTTCGCCTTGTACTCCGCGTACTCCTCGGTGCGGAACGTCTTGCGGGACACGTCGAACGCGACCGCCACATGGGTCGGCTGCTCGTCGCGGAGCACGTTGGTGAGCATCGAGGTGAACCCATAGACCGCGTTGGTGTGCTGGCCCGTGGCCGTCGAGAAGTTCTCGACCGGGAGCGCGAAGAAGGCGCGATAGACGAGCGAGTGGCCGTCCAGCAACAGGAGGCGGGGGCGGTCGGCGGTGACTTCGGACACCCGCCGATGCTAACCGTCGCCACCGACAGCAGAATGGCGGGATGAGTGCCGAGAAGCAGGTCCCGTCGATCGAGGAGTTCCTCGCCGGGATGCCCCAGGGCATGGGAGTCCTCAACGACCGGATGGGCATCGAGCTCCTGGAGATCTCGCCCGAGCGGGTGGTCGCCACGATGCCCGTGGAGGGCAACACCCAGCCCTACGGCCTGCTGCACGGCGGCGCCTCCGTCGTACTTGCGGAGACCCTGGGCTCGGTCGGCTCCGGGCTGCACGCCCATCCCGACCGGTTCTCCGTCGGGGTCGACATCAACGCCACCCACCACCGCTCGGCCACCTCGGGCACCGTCACCGGCGTGGCCACCGCCATCCACCTCGGGCGTACGTCGGCGAGCTACGAGGTCGTCATCACCGACGATGACGGCCGCCGGGTGTGCACCTCGCGGATCACCTGCGCCCTGGTGCCGGCGGACCGCTTCCGCAGCTGACGCTGCCTGGACCGAGGTCAGCGGAGCGGCTGGGCGCGCTTCATGGAGCGGCGCGCGGCCAGCACCCGGGTGAGGTGACGACCCCCATTTGTCGACAGGCCCGGGCGATGCGCGGTCACCTTGGACCGGATCGCCCCCGAGGACGCGACGCGGGCCACCGCGAACGGACCGAGGCCCAGTCGCGCCATGAACCGATTGGCGTCCCGTGAGCCCGAGGACGCCGCGGTCAGCACGTGCGCCGCGCCCTGCTCGTCGGCGAACGTGACGGCGCACTCCATCAGCGAGCTGCCGATCCCATGTCGGCGGAACTGCGGGAAGACATGCGGGGAGACGGCCTCGACGACCGGCTCCAGGTTGATCGCCGTGAGCGTGGTCAGGCGGAGGAAGACGGCGCCGGCGAGCTCGCCGTCGTACTCCGCCACGATCAGCCGCTGCTCGGCCGAGGCAGAGGCCGCCTTGATGAGCAGCTCGACATCGGCGATCTGATCCTGACGGTCGACTCGCCGCATTGCCTCACCCCAAAGCTCCGCCAGCAGCGGTGCATCGGTCAGCTCGGCACTTCTCTTCGACACCAGCGAGCGGCTCACAAGGCGGCAGACTACGCTCAGCCCGCCCAGTTGCAAGAGGAGTTGCCAGAGGAGAGTCGTGATCCCCGGAATCGGTACGGCGGTCAACGTGCTCGCCGTGCTCGTCGGAGCGACGATCGGAAAGCTCCTCGGGAACCGGCTGCCGACCCGCACTCGCGAGCTCGTGACCGACGCTCTGGGGCTGGTCACGCTGCTGATCGCGGCCACCTCGGCGATGGCTGTCCTCGACCCGGATCTCTCCGGCGAGGTCGGCGACAGCGCGCCGATGCTGATCGTGCTCGGCGCGGTGCTGATCGGCGGCATCGTCGGCTCGCTGCTGCGGCTCGAGGCGCGGATCGAGGGGTTCGGCGGCTGGCTTCAGCACCGGCTGGCCGGGGAGACCAGCTCGGAGGAGCGGCACCGGTTCATCGAGGGGTTCGTGGTGTCGTCGCTGATCTTCTGCACGGGCCCGCTCACGATCCTCGGCGCCCTGAACGACGGGCTGGGCAACGGCGCCGAGCAGCTCTTCCTGAAGTCGGCCCTCGACGGGTTCGCGGCGATCGCGTTCGCCGCGGCGTTCGGGTGGGGCGTGGCCGCCAGCGCGATCACCGTGGTGGTCGTGCAGGGTGGGCTGACCGTGCTAGGAGTGCTCTTGGGCGACGTACTCCCCGATGCGCAGCTGGCCGCGATAACCGCCACCGGGGGTCTACTACTGGTGGGAATCGCGCTACGGTTGCTCCGGATTCGGGAGATCCCGGTGGCAGACCTTTTACCTGCGCTTCTCGTGGCTCCGGGGCTCGTCGCACTGGTGGCGGCCATACGCTGAGCTAACGATTTACCCGCGCTTTCGCATGTGAGCCACGTCACTCGCTATTGTCCTGCCACGACCACGCCGCAAAGGCGTTGGAACGGAGGAAAATGTCTACACGA
>CAVZZC010000013.1:0-263136 GCA_963779635.1 uncultured Actinomycetota bacterium
ATCACCTTGTCGTGCACCAGCTGCAGCTGGGCGTTGATGTCGGGTACGCCGTCGACCTCGCGGCCCATCAGCGCCTTCACCAGCGCCTTGTCGGTGATCGCCAGGATCATGTGGTTGACGCCGGCGGCGGCGATGTTGTTCTGCAGCTTCTCCGCGCACTCCTCCGGCGTACCCGCGACGGAGAGGCGCTCGGCCAGGTCGGGTGAGGTCAGCTCGATGCCCTTGGCCATGTCGCCGGCGCCGATCGCCTCGATGATCGGGGCGACCTCGTCGGGGTCGACGCCGTTGCGCTTGAGCTGTTCGTGCGGCATCGAGGAGGCGTAGAGGCCGACCATGCTGCGGGCGGCGTCCTTGGCGACGGCGCCGTCCTCGGCGACGGAGAAGACGATCCAGGCGCCGAGGTCGAGGTCCTGGACGTTCTTGCCGGCGCGCTCGGCGCCGATCGTGCAGTGCTCGATCATGTAGTCGTAGGCCTCGCGGGTGTACGAGAGCGCGTGGTGGCAGCCGTCGGAGAACTCCGCGGCCACCTCGAACGACTTCGGCCCGCGCATGGCGCCCATCTTCACCGGCAGGTGCTCCTGCACCGGCCGGGCGAAGGTGAACAGCCCGGAGTACTTGAAGAACTCGCCGTCCATGGTGACCACGCCGTCGTCGAGCAGGGTGCGGATCGCCTGCACCGACTCCTTGACCCGGGAGAGGGGCTTCGTCTTGGCCCAGTCGATGTGGTACTGCGCGAGCAGGCCGAAGTTGCCGCTCGAGACCGCGACCTCGGCGCGCCCGTCGGTCAGCTCGTCGAGAGTCGCGGCCGCCTGGGCGATCAGGGTCGGCTCGCGGAGTACGACGCCGGAGACGCTCGGGCCCATCCGGATGCTGCTGGTGCCGGCGGCGGCGGCGGCGAAGAGGAGCCAGAGGTCCTTGTGCCACGTCTCGTCGGCGGCGTACACGGCGTAGAACCCGAGCTCGTCGGCCTTCTTGATCGAGGCCAGGGACTCGCTGAGCGGATAGTCCGGCAGCATGGCGTAGCTGAACTTCATTCCTTGACTCCTTCTCGGGTGGGTACGGCGTCGCCGAAGCGGGCGTCGCTGCGCAGGTAGGGCTTCGCGAGAGCCATGTAGACCGCGCCGATGCCGACACCGACGACGGCCGAGAGCGCGACGAGGTAGTTGTCGTACCAAGCCGCGTCGGGGGTCCGCGGCCAGGCGATGTTGATCATCGTCAGGACGCCGTACGTCAGCGCCGCGATGGTCACCGGCAGCCCCCAGCGACCGAGGGTGAACGTCCCGGACGGCACCCAGCCCTTGAGCCGGGCGCGCAGCGCCGCCAGCACCACCATCTGGAAGCCGAGGTAGATGCCGAGGATCGCGAACGAGACGATCGAGGTCAGCGCCTTCTCGGAGATCATCGAGCCGAGGACGATGACGGCCGGCACGGAGGCCGCGATCACCATCGCGTACGGCGGCACGTGGCGCTTGGGGTCGAAGTGCCGCAGCAGGTGGGAGGCGAAGATCATGTCGTCGCGCGCGTAGGAGTACATCAGCCGGCTGGCCGCGGCCATCAGGCTCAGCGTGCAGGACAGGAACGAGATCATCACCACGAGCAGCACGAACTTGGTGCCGGTGACGCCGAAGGCGCTGTGCAGCACGCTGATGACCGGGTCGGGGTCCTCGCCGCTGATCACGGCGCTGAAGTCGGGCACGGCCAGCAGCAGCGACAGGCAGACCAGGATCGACGCCGCGCCGCCGACGTAGATGGTCATCCGCATCGCCTTCGGGATCACCCGCGTGGGGTCCGGCACCTCCTCGGCGACGTCACCGCAGGCCTCGAACCCGTAGTACTGGTAGACGCCGATGATCGCGGCCGCCAGGAACGCCGAGAGGTAGCCGCCGCTGTGCCCGGTGACCCCTTCGCCGTCGAAGAGGACCGAGAGGTTCTGGTGGCGTTCGGTGAGCAGCAGCCAGCCACCCACGATGAGCGCACCGACGAGCTCGGCGACGAAGCCGATCGTGGCGGCGATGGCGAGGATCTTGGTGCCGAGCATGTTCAGCCCCAGCGCCACGGCCAGCATGATCAGCGCGCAGATGACGGTGGAGCCGGTGCCGGGAGTGAACTCGAGCAGCAGCGCGAGGTACGGCCCCGCGCCGTACACGACGCTGGCGATGGTGACGAGCAGCGCGATCAGGTAGACCCAGCCGGTCATCCAGGCCCACCGGCGCCCCCACAGCCGCCGCGCCCACGGGTAGACGCCGCCCGCGACCGGGAACTGCGAGACCACCTCGCCGAAGACGAGCGCCACCAGGAACTGCCCGATGCCGACGATCACCAGCCACCAGATCATCGGCGGGCCGCCGGTGGCGAGCGCGATCGCGAAGAGGGTGTACGTCGCGACGACCGGCGACAGGTAGGTGAAGCCGAGGGAGAAGTTCGCCGCGAGGCTCATCTCCCGCTTGAACTCCGAGGTGTAGCCGAGCCCTTCGAGCCGTGCCGCTTCGTCGTCCGGCGGCGCGGCGGTCACGCGTCACCGTCCTCGGCGTCGACCTCGGCCAGCAGCTCGGAGCCGGTGACGACCTTGGTCGCGAAGTGCCGGTGGATCCACTCGAGGTGGTCGTTGCGGCTGTTCATGATCCGCAGGCTGTCCCAGTTGGGGAACGTCTGCTGCAGCACCCAGCGCTCCATCAGCCGCGGGTCGACCTCGAAGACGTGCTCGTGCGTGGTGATCGCCACGTCCGAGACCCGTTGCGGCTCGGGCGGTGTGTACTGCTCGTCGTACTTGAAGCTCATCGGGCCACCCCCGTGTCGTAGGCCCGGTCCAGGAGGTACTTGCCGGGGTTCATGATGTTGTTCGGGTCGAGCTGGCGCTTGAGGTCGAGCATCACGTCGAAGCCGCGGCCGAGCTCGTCGGGCACGAGGTCGACCTCGCCCTCGCGGCAGGAGCCGTGGCAGGCGCTGATCGAGCCGTTGTGCGCGAGGGCGACCGCGGCGATGTCGCGCTTGGCCTTGACCCACATCTCCCAGGCCCGGTCGTCGAGCTGCTGCTCCCAGATGCCGACGTCGATCTCGGTGAGGTAGTCGACGCCGGTGTTGCCCGAGGTGTAGGCGAACATGCCCCAGTCGTCGAAGACGTCGGTACGCCGGCGCAGGTCGGCGACGATCTCGTGCCAGGCCTTCGTGACCGACGGGAGGTTCGTGTAGTTGATCGCGGCGTCCTCGCAGTGCCAGCTCATCGGCACCACCTGGCCGGCCTTGGTGCGGCCGTGCAGCGGCGTCGCGTAGCGGTCGTGCCGCGCCGCCCAGTCGCCCTCGGAGATCTCGTCGCCGAGGTAGCGGGCGCCGTACTGCTTGGCGATCCGGAACAGCCGCTTGCCGGCCGGCCGCACCTCGTCCTCGTAGCCGTACATCACCGCGCAGACCAGCGCTCGTACGTCGCCGGGCTGCGGGATGTAGGCCTCGTCGTCGCGGCGCAGGTAGGCGACCTTGTACTCGTCGAACAGCACCGCTCCCGGCGAACGTCGCGACGCCGGCCCGGGCCAGGGCGCCGACGCAGGCGTAGGCGTCGTCGTAGTTGTCGAACGCCCAGAACGGCGAGAGCTCGGCCTCCGGCTTCGGGAACAGCTTGAGCGTCGCCTCGGTGGCGATGCCGAGCGTGCCCTGGTGACCCATGAAGAGGTGCTTGAGCTGGTAGCCGCTGGAGGACTTGCTGACCTTGTGGCCGATGCCGTCGCCGACGTGCATCACCTCGCCGGTGGGCAGCACGTGGTCGAAGCTGAGCACCAGGTCGCGGGTGTGGCCGTAGCGGGAGCCGATCAGCGACCAGCCGCTGGTGCCGATCCGGCCGCCGACCAGCGAGCAGGGGTACGACGCCGGGTCGTCCGGGTAGATCAGCCCGTGCTGCCCGAGCACCTCGTTCAGCTTGAGCATGCTGATGCCGGTGCCGACGGTGACCGTGCGGTTCTCGAGGTCGAGCTCCTTGATCTGGTTCATCCGCTTGACGTCGACCACGATGCCGCCGCGCAACGGGACCGCGCCGTCGGTGAGGCCGGTGCCGCCGTCGCGGGGGACGATCGGGATCCGCAGCTCGTTGGCGATCCGTACGACGCCCGCGACCTGCTCGGTGCTGGTCGGCAGTACGGCGAGGTCGGGGAGCCGCTCGGACCAGCGATGCACGGGGAACGGCGCGGGCACCCGGGCGCGGTTGTAGCGGTCCGGCTTGGAGGTCAGGATCTGGTCGTCGGCCAGGACCGTGCGCAGCGCGGTGACGACCTCGTCGAGCCGCTCGGCTGTGACGGTCATGAGCCGCCGCCGTTGGTGGAGCCGCCGACCGTGATGCCGAGCGACTCGGCGAGCAGCTCGTGGATGTCGACGACGTCGATGCTGGCCGCGTCACCCGCCTCGCTGAGCGGGCGCTCGGACCAGGGGCAGGCGCTGACCAGGGTGTCCACCTCGAGCGCCTTGGCCTTCTCGACCCGGCCGGCCGAGATGGCCGCGGTCAGCTCGGGCTTCTCGATCGGCAGCCCGCCGCCGCCGCCGGAGCAGTAGGACCACTGGGTCACCCGGTCGACGTCGGTGAAGTCCAGGCCGGGGATCGAGCGCAGCACCTCGCGCGGCTCCTTCCAGATCCCCTTGCGCTTATTGAGGCGGCAGGGGTCGTGGTAGGTGATCGCCCGCTCGATCGGGACCGACGGCGTCAGCCGGCCCTCGCGGATCAGCTCGGCGAACAGCTCGACGACGAGCACCACCTCGATGTCGAAGTCGGCGCCGAAGTACTTCGGGTAGTCCTCGGTGAACGAGATGTAGTCGTGCGGGTCGAGCACGAGCACCCGCTTCGTCCCGGTCGAGCGCCAGTTGTCGAGGTTGTGCTGGGCGAACCGCTTCGCCTGGTCGACGTACCCCATCTCGGCGGCGGGGCCGCCGCAGCACCACTGCTCGCCCATCAGCCCGAACTCGTAGCCCGCCTGCTGCAGGATCTGGGCCACCGCCCGCGGGACCGAGGTGCGGTAGAACGCCGCCTCGCAGTCGACGAAGAGCACCGTCTCGCCGCCGATCGGGATGTCCAGCCCGTCGGACCAGTCGCGCACGTGGTCCTGGCTGACCGGGGTCTCGCCGAGCACCGGCTCGTGGGTGCGCTCGTCGGTGCGGGCGTTCCAGCTCTGCCACTCCGGCTGGTGCACGCCGCTCTCGACCGCGAACGCGCGGGCGGCCTTCACGACGTCGACGGTGCGGGTGCGGAACCGGTAGAAGTCGCCGGTGAAGAGGGTGTTGGGGCAGCGCAGCTCGCAGGCGCCGCACTGGGTGCAGTTGACGTAGTCGGCGGCGACGTCCTCGATGGTCAGCTCGCCACGATCCATCGCCACGACGTTGGCGTGGAACGCGGTCGGCGTCCACGACTCGTTGCGGGTCACCTGCATCACCGGGCAGACCTCGCGGCAGAACTTGTGGCCCGACGAGAAGCAGTTGTACGACGCGTTGCGCCACTCGGCGGTGAACTCCTCGGTCGGCGTCGGGTGCTCGGGGGTCTCGAAGTCGCGGGCGATCTCGTCGGGGTAGGCGGCCAGCTCCTCGGGGTTGTCGCGCATCCCGGGCGTGAACGGGACGGACACCGGATCCTGACCCTTCCTGTCGATCTCCGTCATGCGAGGCCTCCCGGGGGGACGGTGAGCCAGGTCACTGTCTGCGCCAAGATATGGCCCCGGCCTGGCACGCGACAAGGGAGTGTCTCGGCGTCGTACGGCGTGCCTGCGGGCCGCGACGTACCGATGGTCGAGCAGGCGAGCCGCGAGGCGAGCCGACGTCGGCTCGCGGGTACCTACCCTGAACGGATGAGGAGGGCGGGTGAGACTGGGCGATGACTCGACCCACCCGGAGCCGTCGGAGGAGAGTCCTCACCTGGCTCCTGGTGGCGGTACTCGTCGTCGGAATGGGGATCGGGATGCTGTGGGCCCTCCAGCGGCAGCTGATCTACTTCCCTGACTCCTCGCGAGTCCCGCCGGCGGCCGAGGTCATCAGCGGAGCTCGCGACGTCACGCTGCACACCGAGGACGGGCTCGAGCTCGGCGCCTGGTTCGTGCCTCCCGCCGCCCGCGCCGACCGCGGGTTGGCGGTCCTCGTGGCCCCCGGGAACGGCGGCAACCGAGAGGGGCGCGCGGGCCTCGCCGAGGAACTCAGCCGACGCGGACTCGCCGTACTCCTGATGGACTATCGCGGCTACGGCGGCAACCGGGGCAGCCCCAGCGAGAAGGGTGTGGCCGCCGACGCGGACGCCGCGGTCACGGCGCTGGGCCGGCTGGGATATCCGCCCGAGCGCATCCTCTACTTCGGCGAGTCGCTGGGCGGCGGCGTGGTGGCGGCGTTGCAGGCGCGGACGCCACCGGCCGGTCTGGTGCTGCGGTCGCCGTTCACCGAGCTGGCCGACGTCGGCGCGCACCACTACCCGTGGCTGCCGGTGCGGCTGCTGTTGCGGGACCGGTTCCCGGTCGTCGAGCACCTCTCGTCGAGCGACGTCCCGGTGACCGTCGTCTACGGAGATAGGGACACCGTGGTCCCCAGCTCACTGTCCGACCGGGTCGCAGACGAGGCGGGCAACCTCTCCGAGCGGGTCGTGATCCCCGGCGCAGACCACAACGACCCGGTCATGTTCGGGCCCCTGGTGGCCGACGCCGTCGTGCGGCTGGCCCGACGGGTCGGCTGACGGGTCGGCTCACCCACCGCCCCAGCGCCGTCCAGCGGTCGTGGGGAATGAAAACGCTACGCGCAGCGTTGCGAAAGGCGTTACCTCATTCCCTATCCATGAGAGGTGGACGAAATGATCGTCTACAACGAGCTGATCGCCATGACGGCGGGCGCGGGGCTGTTGGGCTTCGCGGCGTTCCTCGCGAACCTCATCGGCGGCAAGCGCATCGAAAGCGAAGGCTGGGCAGCCTTCTTCGGCGTCACTGGCCTCTTGCTGTTGGTGACGGGGCTGCACACCACGGTGACCTGGCCGTTCGGCGGTGACGGGTTCGAGTACGCCAACATCGCGTTCGGGCAGCCGGCCGCGGCCTTCGGCGCTCTGTTGCTCCTGGCTGCGATCTACCTGTGGCGGCACCGGGAGCTGTACGCCGGTCCGCTCGAGGCCGTGAAGACCACCACCCTCGCCGCGCTGAAGCCGGCCGGCATCTTCGTCGGCGCGCTCGGCCTGGGCATGGCGGTGCTGGCGATCGCCTTCGTCCGCTTCCAGCTCGGCGCCGCGCCGCCCGAGGAGCCGATCAGCGGGCGGTTCGGCGAGTGGCCGATCATCGAGGCGCTCTTCCTGGGCGGCCTGTGGGGCGTCGTTGCGCTCGGCGCGCTGCTGTTCGCGATCGCACTGTGGACCGACCGGCCGCAGCTGCTGAAGTGGGCGGTCCGCGCCTGGGTCGTTGGCGGCGTGGTGTTCCTGCTGTTCGGCGCGATGAACTTCTACACCCACATCGGGATGTACGACAACATCGCCCACGGCAACAACGCCAAGTGGTAACCGAGACGCCACGGCACCTCGAGAGCCCCGGATCCTCCGGGGCTCTCGTCATGCCTGAGATCGCTGTGGTCAGTCGTCGGGCCGGGCGAGGACCAGCCAGAGCATGTCGAGGGAGCGGTCCATCCAGTCCTTGCCGACCCGGCCACGACGTACCAGCTCGCCGAGGTAGGCGCCCAGGAAGAGGCTGACCACGCCGTCGGCATCGACGTCCTCGCGCAGCAGGCCGGCCTCGGCGTCCTCGCGCACCTCCGCCGCCAGGGCCCGGTCGTAGGGCCGGAGGCTGTCGCGGAAGAGCTGGGAGAACTCCGGGTCGTCGTTCAGCACCAGCGCGGCCAGCCCGCCGGGGCCGAGGACCTGCTCCATCTGACCCCACGCCCGCTCGAGCGCGAACCGGATCTTGTCCCGCACGCTCCCCTCGGGCACCGGCCCGGGCGCCTCGAGGGCGTCGGTCAGCACGGTGCGCAGCAGCTCGCGGCGGTCGGCGTATCGCCGGTAGATCGTGGTCTTGGCGACCCCGGACTCCGCCGCCACCGCCTCGATGGTCACCGCCCTGGGGCCGCCGGAGCGCAGCAGGGACAGCGTCGCCGCCTGCAACTTGGCGTCGACCTCCGCCTGGCGCGGCCGGCCGGGGCGTGACGGCGTCATCGGTCACTCCAGGAATAAGATACGCTATGCGTAGCGTTGTAACTGGACACGGAAGGAGAGTAGTCGATGACCGACAGCCTGCACATGATCTGGATACCCGCCGTGGCGGCGCTGGTGATCTTTGTGGTCACCGTCAGCCTGCTCGCCCTCGCTGACATGTACGCACGCGTCAAGGACGAGCACGGTGCCGACCGCAGCGAGAGGCGGTGAGTGCCGTGATCTGCCGCTACGCCGTGGCTTCGGACAACCCGACCGCACCGGCCTCGGAGGAGGCCGACGTCTGGGGTCTGGACTCGTTCCCCGCAAGCGATCCACCGCAGAACTGGTGACAAGGAGAAGGCCATGACACCCACAGGACACATCATCTGGATCATCGCGATGGCGATCATGACCATCGTGGTGCTGACGGTCGGCACCCTGGCCGCGGCCGGCATCATCGGCGGCTCGTCCGACGACTCATCTAGATCCGAGCACTCTTCGGGATCCGAGCCCCGCCAGCCGGGCGAAGGTGATGAGGACTCGGCGGCGCAGCCGGATCAGGCGCGCGCTGCTTGAGAGGTGCGCGACGTCGAGCCGGCCGGACACGTGCGCGGCTGATCGTCCTCCCCGCCTATGGAAGTAGGAGCGTTGGTGGGCGAGGCCCCCGCTAGTCCGGCCAGGTGGTTTCGCAGCTCGTCGCCGGCGCTCCTCGCACCTCAACCACCGACGGCCGCTACTTGCCCATGCCGGCGACCAGCCCGGACACGATGTGGCGGGTGAGGAAGAGGAAGAGGACCACGAGCGGGAGGGTGGTGATCGTCAGGCCGGCGAAGACCGCGCCCCAGTTGGTCTGGTACTCGCCGAAGAAGTTCGTGAGGCCGACGGGGAGGGTGTACTTGTCCGTCGTCCTCAGCAGGATGAGCGGGAAGAAGAAGTCGTTCCAGAGCTGCACGAACTGGAAGATCGCGACGGTGGCCAGCGCCGGCTTGACCAGGGGGAGCATGACCCGGGCGAAGATGCGGAACTCGCCGGCGCCGTCGAGGCGGGCGGCTTCCTCGAGGTCGCGGGGGAGGCCGCGGAAGAACGCGGCGAGGATGAAGACCGAGAACGGGATGCCGGTGGCGGCGTAGACGAGCATCAGCCCGAAGCGGGAGTCGACCATCCCCATGGAGCCGAGCAGGTAGAAGATCGGGACGACGGCGAGCTCGATGGGCAGCGTGAGGCCGGCGATGAAGTACGCCGTGAGCACGCCGCCGCCGCGGAAGTCATAGCGCGCCAGGGGATAGGCGGCCATCGCCGAGACCACCGTGCAGAGGGCGACGGCGGCGACCACGACCAGCACCGAGTTGGTGAAGTACGTCGCGAAGTGCGCCTCGCGCCAGGCCTCCTTGTAGTTGTCGAGGTAGAGCTCGTGGGGGAGCCCGAGCGGGTCGTTGAAGATCTCCGAGCTCGGCCGGAACGACTGGAGCAGCATGAACAGCAACGGCCCGACGGCCATGACGGCGTACGCAGAGAGCAGCAGGACAACGGCGACCGACCGCACCCGCGGCGCGGACCGCCGGCCCACGGCAGAAGGCCCGGACGCAGTGCGCTCGGGGCGGGTCTCGACCAACGTCATGTCAGCTCCGCCTCCTTGCGCCGCAGGAAGCGGTTGGCGACCACCGCGACGCCGAAGATGAAGACGAACATCAGCACCGCGAGCGCGGAGGAGTGGCCGATCGCGTTCAGGCCGCCCTCGAAGGCGGTGCGGTAGAAGACCAGGCCGAGTACGTCGATCGAGCCGGTCGGGTCGCCGTTGGAGCCGCCGACGGCGTAGGCCAGCGCGAACAGGTTGAAGGACCCGATGAAGGTCAGCACGGTCACGGTGCCGATCGCGGGCGTGAGCAGCGGCAGGGTGATCCGGCTGAACGCCTTCCACGGGGAGGCGCCGTCGACCCGGGCGGCGTCGTCGTACTCCTGCGGGATGCCGCCCAGCGCCGCGCCGAAGAGCAGCATCGGGAAGCCGACCCACTGCCACGCGTTGATCAGGATCATCACGGGCAGCGCGGTGTCGGGCTGGCCCAGCCAGGGCTGCGACATCGACTCCAGGCCGACGGCGTCGAACAGCGCGTTTAGCGCGCCGAACTGCGGCCGCAGCATCAGCACCCACAGGTAGCCGACGACCAGCGGGCTGACCAGGTAGGGCAGCGTGAAGAGGGTCTGGAACAGGCGACGGGTGATCCGGCGCCGATGAAGGAGAACGGCGAAGGTGAGGCCGAGGGTGTTCTGGATCAGCATCGTGCCGAGGAAGAACACCGCGTTGTGCCCGAAGGCGGCCACCAGCTGCTCGTCGAGCGGGAACGTCGTGAACAGGTCGACGAAGTTCTGTACGCCGGTAAAGCTGCGGCGGGCCGTGCCCTCCCAGTCGAACAGGCTGTACTGCAGCGCCGAGAAGAGCGGGTAGACGACGAAGACGCTGTAGAGCACCAGGGCCGGGGTGAGGAACACCGCCAGCACCCGGAACGGCGGAGCCGAGCCCCCACTTCTCGAGGCTCGACCCCGCCGCGTCGTCAGGCCCCGGGCTTGAACCACTGAGAGACGCCCTTCTGGACATCCTCGGCAACGCCGGCGGGGTCGTTGTCGCCGAGCAGCATCTCCTGCAGGGCGGCCGCCATCAGGTCGGAGCCCCGCGGCTCGCCGTACCGGAAGTCGACCAGCTGCATGTACGGCGTGGGTGAGGCGTTGTAGAGCTCCAGCATCTCCTCCAGCAGCGGGTCGCTCGGGGTGACGCCCTCGACCGGGTTCAGCTGCTTGAGCTCGTCGCTGACCATCTGCCCGAACTCCTGGCTCGACATCCACTTCACCAGCTCCAGCGCCTCCTCCTTGTCGGGGGACTCGCTGTTGACGCCGAACGACGCGTCCACCCAGCCGGGCGTGAGCGCCTGGTCGACCAGCGCGCCGGGCGGCGGCGGCACCGCGAAGACGCCCATGTCGAGGTCGGGGTTCTGGTCCTGGAAGAACGCGAGCTCGAACGAGCCGCCCGGGTACATCGCCGTCTGCTCAGCAGTGAAGAGCGTCTGCGCGGTGGCGTAGTCGACGCCGACCACGTCCTCCGGGAAGTACGGCGTGAGCTCCTCCAGCGTCTCGATCGAGGCGACGTAGTCGGGGTCGGTGAAGTCCTTGTCGCCGGCCAGCACCGCCTTCTCGAACTCCGGCCCGCCGTAGCGCGGCGCGGCGAACAGGTCGTGCAGCATCGGCAGCACCCAGTTGTCCTTGCCGGTGACGGAGTACGGCGTGACGCCCTCGTCCTGCAGCGTCGTGTTGATCTCCATCAGCTCGTCCCAGGTCTTCGGCTCCTCGAGGTCGTACTTCTCGAAGATCGCCTTGTTGTAGTAGACGACGAGCGCCTGGCTGGCGAACGGCACGCCGTAGAGGCCACCGTCGCCCTTGCACCGGGCGCCTTCGAGCACGTCCTCGGAGATGCCGGAGGTGTCGACGTCCTCGGCCTCGAGCTCGACCAGCCGGTCGGCCTCGCACAGCGGCTGCAGCCCGCCGTAGGCCCGCAGCTGGGCGACGTCCGGACCGCCCTCCGCGCTCAGGCCGGTCGAGAGGATGGTGTCGTACTCCGTTGCGACGTACGGCTTGAACTCCACCGTGACGCCCTCGTGCTCGGCCTCGTAGGCGTCGAAGATCTTCTCGTACTCATCGACGTCCTCGGTCCGCCAGGACCACACCGTGAGGGTGGTGCCGTCGCCGTCACCTCCCCCCGAGGACTCGTCGGTGGACGGCGCGCACGCCGCCAGCATGGTGACAATCAGCCCGGCGGTCCCGAGCCCGAGAATCGACCGCATGTGACTTCCTTTCAGTGATCCCGTCTGGGGATGGTGGGCAGGTCGGAGTCGAGGTGGTGCAGCGCGGCGCGGATGACGCCGCCGGCCTCGTCGAGGGCGGTGCGGGCGCGCACGGCGTCGACGTCGCCGAGCAGGCGCACCAGCGCGAGCTTGAGGTCGCCGTCGGAGTCGCGGAGCACCTGGGCGCAGGTGTCGACGTCGCGGCCGCTGGCCTCGGCCAGGATGGTGACCATCCGGCCGTGCAGCTTGGCGTTCTTGGCGACCACGCTGGTCATCAGGTTGGAGTAGGTGTGCCCGAGCCGGACCATGGTCGCGGTGGAGAAGGCGTTGAGCACCAGCTTCTGTGCGGTCCCCGCCTTCATCCGGGTGGACCCGGCCAGCACCTCGGGACCGGTCTCCACGCAGATGTGTACGTCGGCCAGCGAGTCCAGCTCCGCCGCCGGGTTGGCGCTGACCAGCACGGTGTGGGCGCCGACGCGTCGCGCCTCGCGCAGCGCGCCCGCGACGTACGGGGTGCGGCCGCTGGCGGTGAGCCCGACCGCGACGTCACCCGCCGCGAGCGTGCCGGCGTCGACGGCGCCCGAGTCGCCGTCGTCCTCGACGTTCTCGAGCGCGGTCTCCAGCGCGTCGGCTCCGCCGGCGTGGTGGGCGACGAACCTGCCCGGCTCCAGCCCGTACGTCGGCGGCAGCTCGGCCGCGTCCATGGCCGCGATCCGCCCGGAAGTGCCCGCGCCGAAGTAGTGCACCGAGCCGCCCGCGCCCAGCGCCTCGACCGCGAGCTCGACCGACGAGGCGATCGCGGGCAGCGCCGCCTCGACGGCAGGGGCCACGAGGGAGTCCTCGTGGTTGATGATGCGCAGCAGATCGGGGGTGGGCATCAGGTCGAGGTCGGCGGTCCCGGGATGCCGGCGCTCGGTCGGCGCCTCCACCAGGATCGGCTCGCGCTCCGCCGTCATCGACCGGTCTTCCGGCCGACCCGGCGGTCGGCCACGGCGTCGTGGGTGAGCTCGAGTGCGCGCTGCGTGGTGTCGAACGTTCGCTGGGCGACGCCGACGAAGACGCAGTCGACGACGGTGAGCTGGGCGAGCCGGCTGGCGGTGGCGCCGGAGCGGAACGTCGTCTCGCGGGCCGCCGTGGTGAGCACGTGGTCGCCGAGCTGCGCGAGCGGCGAGCGCGGGAAGTTGGTCAATGCCACGGTGGTGGCGCCGCGACGCTGCGCCAGCGCCAGGGCGTCGATGGTGTCCTTGGTGGCACCGGAGTGGGAGATCGCCACCGCGACATCACCCGGGGTGAGCAGCGCCGCGCTGGTGAGAGCCATGTGCGGGTCGGGCCAGGCGAACGCGACCCGGCCGATGCGGTGCAGCTTCTGCTGGAAGTCCAGGGCGACGAACCCGCTCGCGCCGACGCCGTAGACGTCGACCCGGCGGTGCCGCCACCAGGGCGTCGATCACCTCGTGCAGCGCGTCGAGATCCAGCTGCTGGGCGGTCTCCTCGACGGCGCGCGCGTCGGCGAAGGCGATCTTGGCGACCACCTTGTCGAGGTCGTCGTCGGCCGCGATGTCGCCGGTGAGCTCGCTGCTGTCGCCGCCCTCGCTGCGACCGTGCTCGGCGGCCAGGGCCAGCCGGAGCGCGGGGTAGCCCGTGAACCCGACGGCCCGGCAGAACCGGAGCACGGTCGTCTCCGAGGTCGCACAGTCCCGCGCCAGGTCGCTGATCGTGGACGCCGCGACCGCGGTCGGATCGGCGAGGACCCGCTCGGCGACCCGGACCTCGGCCGGAGCCAGGGAGGGCATCAGGGCGCGGATCCGGACCGTCGTGGCCAGCCCGGACTCGTTCAGTTCCACGATGGCTGCCACCCGTCGGCCGTGAACGACCCGTCCGCGATCCGCTCGCCGTCGACGCGCACGCGGTCGACGTAGACACCGCGGCCCTGGTTGGCCGGGTCGGAGGTGTATCGCCAGCGCATGAGGACATCATCGCCCTCCGGCAGCGTCGCCTCGGCGTGGTGCCAGCGACGCCCGCCGAACCCGGAGACGGTGCCGTCGGTGGCCGGGACCCTCGCGGATCGCGAACGGCACCGGTGCCCAGGTCGATCCGCCGTCGGTGGAGGCCTCGAGGGTGAGGATGTCGTAGCCGGCTTCGGTGTCGTACCAGAGCCCGAAGTCGCAGCTCGCCGCCCGGCGCCGCGGGCGCGGTCAGGGTGACCGTGCGGGCGTCGCCGATCCCGGAGAACCAGGCCTCGCGGCCCTCGAGCGGGCGTACGGCGATCGCCCGGCCGAGATCGCGCGCGACCGCGCGCCGAGCCGGGTTGTTGCTGCCCCAGTCGCGGGACGGGTGCACCCGGTTGGTCAGCAGGATCACGAACGAGTCGGACATCGGGTCGATCACCACCGAGGTGCCGGTGTAGCCGGTGTGCCCGAAGGTGACGGGCGTGGACAGGGCATCCATGTACCAGCGTTGGTCGAGCTCGAATCCGAGGCCGTGGGCGTCGCCGGGGAACTCGGCGTTCTCGTTGACCAGCATCGCGCGGACCGTGTCGGTCTCGAGGATGCGCTCGTGGCCGTAGCGGCCGCCGTTGAGCAGGGTCCGGGCGAGGACCGCCAGGTCGCGGGCGGTGGAGAACAGCCCGGCGTGGCCGGCGACGCCGCCGAGCGACCAGGCGTTCTCGTCGTGCACCTCGCCGCGGATCATCGGCCGATCGGCCCACGGCTGCGCCTCGGTGGCCGCGATCCGGTCGACCAGGCGCGCGGGCGGGTTGAACATCGTGTCCATCATGCCCAGCGGGCGGGTGATGCCGTGGGCGATCACCCGGTCCAGCGGTCGGCCGGTGACCTCCTCCACCACCAGGCCCAGGGTGATCAGGCTGAGGTCGGAGTAGACGTAGGCCGCGCCGGGCTCGGCGTCGGGCTCGACGGCCAGTACGGCGGCGAAGCGCTCCTCGACGGTCTCGTAGTCGCTGTAGAGCGGCAGCCAGGCCGGCAGCCCGCCGGTGTGGGTGAGCAGGTGCCGGATCGTGACGTCGTCCTTGCCGTTCTGGGCGAAGTCCGGGAGGTACGTCGCGATCGGCTCGTCGAGGTCGACACGGCCGGCCTCGACCTGCTGCATCACCGCGATCGTGGTGAACGTCTTGGTCACCGACGCCAGGTCGAAGATGGTGTCCCGCCGCATCGGCACCTGTTGGTCGGCGGGGAGCTCGGTGTCGATCTCGTGGTACTTCAGGGCCTTCCCGGCGGCGTCGTGGACCGGGACCACGCCGTGCCGCGAGGCGAGCACCACGCCGCCGGCGTACAGCGGGTGCTCGGGCGACGGGGCGAGGAACTTCCGCAGGTCCGTGGACATCTGGTCCAGGGGCTCCTCCAGCAGGTGCGCCTGCCGGGCCGAGCCGGGGCGCAGCTTGTGGTGCTCGAAGCGCAGGTCGTCGGGGGTGACGTCGTACCGGTGCGGCGCCGCGAGGACCCGCTTGCCCTCTTTGTCGGTGCTCGGCCGGGCCTTGTCGTCGGCCACCGACCACCCTGACGTCGCGGTCGCCCCGAGAAGCGCGACCGCGAGCGTCAGGATGGGAACCGCCAGCCGCCTCACGACCGGCCTCCCGGGTAGAGCAGGTGCTCGGCCCGGACACTTCGGAAGTCGGCCAGCTCGTCCTGCCAGACCGCCACCACGTCGTCGAACCCCGCCCCGGCGTCGATCGCGAGACGCACCTGCTCGTTGCCGGAGAGCTTGTCCATCCAGTACGGCGGCGCGGTCTCGCGCCAGGCGAACTCGTCGTAGAGCCCGCGGGCCGTGACGATCATCGCGATCGCGGTGCGGATCGCCTCGAAGTCATCGCGGTCGGTGACGTGCAGCTGGACGCCGGCGCAGGCGACGCCGGAGTGCTTGGAGAACGACGGCGTGAAGTAGGCCTCGCGGAAGTCGACGCCCGGCAGGTCCAACTCGTTGAGGGCTGCGGCCCACTCGTGGTCGACGTACGGCGCGCCGATCAGCTCGAACGGCCGCGTCGTGCCCCGGCCCTCGGACAGGTTGGTGGCCTCGAACAGGCAGGTGCCGGGGTAGACGACCGCGCTCTCGACCCGCGGCATGTTGGGGGAGGGCATCACCCAGGGCTGGCCGGTCTCCTCGGCGTACATGCTGCGGCGCCAGTTCTTCATGCGCGACACGGCCAGGTCGACCGGGCCGTCGGCGTCGGTGTCCTCGGGCAGGAACTCGGCGTTGAACAGCCCGGCGAGCTCGCCCACGGTCATCCCGTGCTGCTGGGAGATCGCCCTGCGGCCGACGAAGGTGGAGTGCTCGGGGTGCAGCACCGGACCGAGGGCCTTGGTGGCCGTGATCGGGTTCGGCCGGTCGAGGACGACGAACCGCACGCCGGCGATCGAGGCGGCGACCATGCAGTCGTACATCGTCCAGATGTAGGTGTAGAACCGGGCGCCGACGTCCTGGATGTCGAACATCACCGTGTCGACGCCGGCCGCCTGGAAGAACCCGGCGATCTGCGCCGGCGTCTTCGTGTAGGTGTCGTAGACGGGGATGCCGGTGCGTGGGTCGATGTAGTCGCCCTCGGACCCTCCGGCCTCGGCGCTGCCCCGGAAGCCGTGCTCCGGACCGAACGCGGCCACCAGGTCGACCCGGTCGTCGGCGGCCATCACGTCGACCTCGTGGCGCAGGTCGGTGACCACGCCGGTGGGATTGGAGATCAGGCCGACCCGCTGGCCGGCCACCAACCGGTAGCCGTCGCGAGCGAGCGTGTCGAAGCCGGTGAGTACGCCGCGGCCGTGCCGCTGCTCGGCGGCGGCGGCCCGGGCTGCGGTCGGGGCGAGCAGTCCGACGCCGGCCGTGCCGGCAGCCGCTTGGAGGAGGGCGCGTCGGCGCATGTCAGTACTCCAGTCCGTGGCCGTAGGGGTAGAGCACCTGCTTGCCCTTCTTCTTGGGGATGGTCACCGGGAGCCGCCCGGTGGGGTCGAGCTCGCCGAACAGCACCCGCGCCATCGAGTCGAGTGCGGCCGCGGTGTAGGAGTACGTCGCGACGTACGCCGGCACGGTCGGGAACTGGTTGACGTCGTAGGGGTCGCGCACCCCGACCGCCACCACGTGTCTGTTGGCCTTGAGCAGGCGGTTGACCAGCTTGGCCTGGCCGGGCTGGGTCTCCAGGCCCGCGCGGTTGGTGATCACGACGACGTTGTCGTAGTGCTTGGCCTGCTGGGCGGCGGCCGTGATCGTCTCCGGGGTCGGGTTGAGCCCGGTCTCGAGCACGTCGGTGTCGACGCCTCTCTCGGTCATCTCGGCGGCGACCGTGGCGGTGGTGGTCACGCCCCATCCGGTCACCAGGGCGTCCTCGCCGGGGTCGACCTCGAGCGGCAGCATGTTGCGCTTGTTGCGCACCAGCGTGGTCGTGCCGTCGGTGATCTCCTGCAGGGTGGCCAGGTGCTCCGGCGTGCCGACGTGCGCGGACAGGTCGGCCGGGTCGACGTAGGGGTCGTCGACGATGCCGAGGTCCTGCTTGAGGGTGAGGATCCGGCGTACGGACGTGTCGATCCGCTCCTCGGTGAGCTCACCCGACGCGACGGCGCCGAGGACGGCGTCGAACGCGACACGGGGCTCGGGCGGCATCAGCAGCATGTCGACGCCGGCCTTGAGCGCGAGCACCGGGACCCGGTCGTTGCCGTAGGTCTCGCTGGCGCCGGCCATGTCGAGGGCGTCGGTGATGACGACCCCGTCGTAGCCCATCTCCTCGCGGAGGATGCCGGTCATGATCGGCTCGGACAGGGTGGCCGGGTCGCCGGATGGGTCAAGGGCCGGGACCGAGATGTGCGCGGTCATGATCGCGGGAACGCCGGCGTCGATGGCGGCCTGGAACGGCGGCCGGTCCAGCTGCTCCCACTCCTCGCGGGTGTGGTCGATGACCGGGAGTCCGGTGTGGCTGTCCTGGGCGGTGTCGCCGTGGCCGGGGAAGTGCTTGGCCGCGCCGGCCACCCCCGCGGAGGTGTAGCCGCGGGTCTGGGCGGCGGTGAGGTTGGCGACCAGCCGCGGGTTCTCGCCGAACGAGCGGACCCCGATCACCGGGTTAGCCGGGTTGACGTTGACGTCGGCCACCGGGGCGAAGTTCCAGTTGATGCCCATCGCCGCGAGCTCGTCGCCGTTGATCGCGGCAGCCGTCTGCGCGTCGGCGTTGCTGCGGCCCGCGCCGAACGCCATGTTGCCCGGCAACTGGGTCGCCGGCGGCCCGATCCGGGCGACCAGGCCGCCCTCCTGGTCGATGCCGACCAGGGACGGGACGGCGCCGGGCTGCTCGAGGGCGGCGTCCTGGATGCCGTTGGAGAGCCCGGCGATCTGGGGCGGGTTTCTGCACGCTGTTGGTCCAGGCGAAGTAGATGATGCCGCCGGGGTGGTAGTCCTCGATGAGCTGCTCGGCGTTGTCCACGCCGTACAGCGCTTGGTTGGCCGCCACGTCCGCCGGCACTTCGGTGTCGGCGGTGCTGCCGTAGACGTTGGTCATGAACAGCTGGCCGACCTTCTCCTCCAGCGTCATCGCGGCGAGGGTGGTCTCGACCCAGTCCTCCTCTGCGGCTCTTTGGGGACTGGCTTGGGCGTCCGGGGCGCGGACGGTCAGCGCCGAGAGCATCAGCGCCGCGACCGCGAGGATCACCCCCGCCGTACTGCGTCGTGACAGGTCGCGCAGGCCGAGCCGCATGGTTCCTCCCGAGAGGTGTGCCGTCCGTTAGTCAATCAGTTACCAACAGCAGCGTGCGACGGTGAGTTTCCTACCAACCCGGCCGGAGGTCAATGCCTTCCGCCACCATTCAGGCGCTGGCGACCTTGTCGTCGGGCGTGAATGGCCGGATCTCGTGGTCGTTGGCCAGATGTACCGGATGGGAGGCCACCCCACGTTTGCGGGCGGCGGCGGAGAGACCGGCCGCCCACGCCCGGTCGGACGCAGTGATGCCGGCGGCGCCCGGACGTGCCCTCAGGAGCGCCACGCTGCCGCCGGGGAGGACCTCGTCGAGGATGCCCCGACACACGGTCATCAGGTTGTCCAACACCTGTGGGTCCGGCACGTGGGGGAGGTCCTCGACCTTCTGGATCACCGGGGTGCACCTGGCTTCGGCGTCGAGCAGGACCATCCACAGCTGCGGTGCAGCGAAGCCGAGCTCGCCCATCAGGGCTCGCCAGAGCTGGTAGAGATCCGCCTGCGAGCGGATCGGGGGCATCTCTTCGGGTCGGTTGAGGGGAGGGGTCTCGTTCATCTCGCCACGATGGCGCAGGTGCTCCCTCGGCCGCAGAGGTCATCCACAGGCGTCGGCCTGTGGAGAGGCGGTTGCCAGGGTCGGGGTGGCCGTCAAGGGTCGAAGCATGTCCGAAGGCAGGGGGGTGGGGCACCATGGAACGCGTGACAACGCTGCCGCGGCGACCGCTGACGGTCGACGATCTCGAGCTGATGCCCGATGACGGGCACCGCTACGAGCTCATCGACGGGACGCTGATCGTGTCGCCGTCGCCCAGCCTGAGGCACCAGCGGGTCCACTCCCGGCTGATGAAGCTGCTCTTGCTCGCATGTCCGCACGAGCTAGAAGTTCTCAGCGCGCCAATGGACGTCGTGCTCGCCGACGACACCTCCGTTCAGCCCGACATCCTCGTCGTCAGGAACGACCTTCCCGGTCCCAAAGTGACCGAGCCGCCGGTCCTGGCGGTCGAGATCCTGTCCCCGAGCTCACGACTGATCGACCTGAACCTCAAGCGGGCGCGTTACGAACGAGCGGGCGTGCCGTCGTACTGGATCGTCGACCCGGACGAGCTCCGGCTGATGGCCTGGGAGCTGAGCGATGCGGCGTACGTCGAGGTGGCAGACGTCGCTGGTGATGGGATCTGGCAGGCTCCACGACCGTTCACCGTCACGGTGACCCCGGGGCTGCTCGCGGACTGAGCTCAGGTCCGGGCTAGAGGCTCGGCGCTGGCGCGCCTCTAACCTCAACCACTGATGTCGGCCTGGTCGCCCACTCGTATGGCGCCGGGTACGACGACCTCGGCGTCGACGCCGAACCACGGCTCGCCGCCGGTGTCCGGCCGGTAGCCGGAGATGGTCCTGAGAAGGGAGCCGTCCTTGTCGCCGGTGGCGGGAGCCATGTCGATCTGGGCGCAGCGGGCGACGGCGGTGCGGACCCGGACCACGGCATCGCCGAGCTTCAGCTCGCGGCCGAACCAGGAGTCCTCGGCGTACGGATCGTCGCCGGCGTCGACGACCATCGTCATCCGGAACCGGGAGACCGACTCCAGCAGGTCGTCGCGGCCGGTGCGCTCGCCGAGGTCGCGGAGCGATGCCGTGGTGAGGATGCTGATCGGGGCGCCGTACACGACTCCGTTGCGGGGTGAGGCAGCCAGGCGGACCGGCTTGCCGAGGTGGTCGGAGAGCAGCTCGGCATGCGGGCCGGACGTCAGGGCGTGGGTGACGGTGCGGTTCCAGTAGGTGCAGGTCACGGTGTCGCGGGTGAGAGGTGCCGGGCCGGAGGCGTTTCCTCCGGAGGGCGACGTGAGGGTGAGCGTCTCGCCGTCCCACTGAGCGCGTACGGCGACCAAGGTGCGGTTCGACAGGGTCCGGAGCACCTTGCTGCGGCCGACGTCGACGACACAGAAGGCGCGGTCGCCGACCGGACCGTGCTCGTCGAGCGTGACCTCCTCGTGGGGCAGGTGGCGGGTGCCCTTGACGGGCGCGAACCCCAGCTGGACGACCTGCATGGGATGAGCCTGCCACGGGTGCTCGTGGAGGGCTGTGGATGAACTTCGAACAGGTGTTCGAATCTCGGGTACTTTCGCCGCTCCAAACCATCAACCTTTTCGGGAGGGTGCATATGCAAGATCACATCGAGCCTGGGACAGAGGCTCGAGCTATGACCTGGACCAAGGTGATCGCGGTGCTGATCATCGGTGCGGTGGCGACCTTCGGCTGGCAGTCGGTGAGCAACGCCTCGCACGCCGTCCAGCCGATCGGGCAGGCGATCAGGGCCGACTCTCACATGACCGAGATGTGCCTGATGCCGAAGCCGGCCGCGGACACCGACGCCCCGATCTGCCCGGGCGCTGCCAAGAAGAAGGCGCGGCAGTTTCGCAAGCACAAGCTCGGCAACGCCAAGGGGGTCATGATCCCCAAGTTCATGCAGAAGCGGATCAAGAAGAAGTGGAGGAGGATGCACGGCCGGTCCACAGACGGGTGCTGCGACTGGATCACCGACCCGCTCAAGTCCACCGCCTGCCTGGTCACCAACCCCACCGGCACGCACCGCGGTGTGTGTGACGAGGGTCAGCGGTCGGTCGACCGGGTGATGAGGAGCACTTCCCGGGTAGTGCTCTACTGCGGCGCCTCGGCGGTGATCGGCTTCCAGAAGGGCGGCGGGGCTTGGGGTGCGGGCTCCGGGGGCGGCCTCTGCCTCTGGGCCATGTTCCTGGACTCTTGGTACAAGTGAGCGAGCGGAGCAGGACCCGCAAGATCGTGGTCTGGATGCTCACCATCCTGCCGCTGGTCCTGCTCTGGCTGTGGCTCGGCCGACCGCTGGTCGACAGGCTCTTCGGCTGAGGCTGCGCCCTATATCCCCAATTTTGGGGATCCACGTGGGAGGTCCGCGACCTACCTTCTCCTAGTCACGATCGGTGGCTGTCAGCGACGCGGTGGCACGTACGAGGAGTTAATCCCATGCCTCCTTGTCGCTTCCCGCCTCCCTGATGGCCCCGATCGCGGCGAGAGTTTGTGGCGGAGCGGGCCGGGTACCGCAGGCCCCATGCGTTTGCGCCTGATCGCCGGAACCCTCGCCCTCGGAGTCGCCGTCACCGGCGCGCTCGTCTCTCTGCCTGTGTCCGGCGCGGCGCCACCAGCTCCGGCGGACGAGAAGCAGACCTGGACCGAGGGGGACAAAACCGGGTTCGGGACCGCGCGGGAGCGCAAGAGCAACGTGTGGTTCACGCTGCAGGGCGGGAGGACCAGCGAGGTCTTTTACCCAGATTTGTCCACACCGAGCGTGCAGAGCCTCGAGCTGCTGGTGACCGACGGCGAGACGTTCACCGACCGCGCCTCGACGGACATGACGACCACAGTCAGCCGGCCGGACCCGAGGAGCCTGAGGTTCACCCAGGTGCACGAGGACAAGGACGGCAAATACCGGCTGACCGAGCAGCACGTCACCGACCCCCGCCGTGACGCGTACGTCGTCAAGCTGCGGCTGGAGTCGCTGGACGGCGGGGACTACAGCGTGCGGGTGCACTACGACCCGGCGCTCGACAACAGCGGGATGGACGACACCGGGCGGACCAAGCGCAACGCGCTGGTCGCGACCGACGGGCGGGTAAGCACCGCGCTGGTTGGCAGGCCCGCGCTGACCGACCTCGGCACGGACGCCGGCCCGGGCAACGTCGTACAAGAGGCGAGCATCAGGGGCGATCGGGCGACGCTCGTTGTCGGCTTCGGGCGCAGCCCCGCGAAGGCGTTGAAGACCGCGCAGCAGAGCAAGAAGGCGCCGTTCGGCAAGAGCTCCGACCGCTACGACCGTGGCTGGCACGGCTACCTCGACGACCTGAAGGACGCGCCGACCAGCGCGAGCGGCATCGAGGATGAGTACCTCGCTTCGGTGCTGGTGGTCGCGGCCGCCGAGGACAAGCTCAATCCAGGCGCAGTGATCGCCTCGCCGTCGGCGCCGTGGGTGTGGGGCAACGAGGTTCCCGACCTCAGCTCGCCGTCCGGTGCCTACCACCTGGTGTGGTCGCGCGACTCCTACGAGTTCGCCACCGCGCTCTGGGCCGCGGGTGACAAGGCGGCCGCGCGGCGGATCGTGGACTGGCTGTTCGAGGTGCAGCAGAAGGACGACGGCTCGTTCCCGCAGAACTCCGACGTCCAGGGCACGCCGGTGTGGGGCGAGCTGCAGCTCGACGAGGTGGCGCTGCCGATCGTGCTGGCCCGGCTGGTCGGCCGCACCGGCGCGAAAACCTGGCCGGGTGTGCGCAAGGCTGCCCGGTTCCTCACCGGCTTCCGCGACGAGGACACGGGACGCCGGGCGCCGTACTCACCGCAGGAGCGCTGGGAGAACCAGTCCGGCTACTCGCCCAACTCCATCGCCGCGCAGATCTCCGGCCTGGTGTGCGCCGCGGACATCGCCCGGAAGCATGGCCGCAAGGACCTCGCGCGCAAGTGGCTGAGGATCGCCGACCGCTGGCAGCGCAAGGTCGACGACTGGACGGTCACGCCCAACGGGCCGCTCAGCGATGCGCCGTACTACCTGCGGCTGACCAAGAACGGCGAGCCGGACACCGCGTCGCCGTACGAGATGGGTGACGGCGGCCCGAAGAGCATCGACCAGCGCGAGATCGTCGACCCGAGCTTCCTGAACCTGGTGCGGTTCGGGTTGCGCCCGGCCGACGACCCTGCGGTCACCAACACCCTCGAGGTCGTCGACGAGACGCTGAAGGTCGATACCCCGAACGGGCCGTTCTGGCACCGCTTCAACTACGACGGGTACGGCGAGACCCGCACCGGCGGCGAGTGGGAGATCACCGACCCCGGCACGGCGACCACGCTCGGCCGGGGCTGGCCGATCCTGACCGGCGAGCGGGGCGAGTACGCCGTCTCGGCGGGCCAGGACGCGACGCCGTACCTCGCCGCGATGGCCGCCTCCGCCAACGACAGCGGACTGATCTCCGAGCAGGTCTGGGACGGCCGCCCGCCCACCGGCGAGGCGTGCTGCCCGGCCGGCGAGGGCACCCGCGCCGCGACCCCGCTCACCTGGTCGCACGGCAACCTGATCCGCCTCGCCTGGACCATCCAGCGCGGCGAGCCGGTCGACCAGCAGGATGTGGTGTCCGGCCGGTACGCCGATTGACCGCCCTCATCTCGGAAGGATCACGTCCATGCCGAAGCAGAAATTGCGCATCGGTCTCCTGGCGACGGCACTGCTCGCCCCGCTGATCGTCACGACCGTCTCGACCGGGACGGCCACAGCCGACCCGCAGACCACGATCAGCATCAAGCCGATCAACACCAAGTGCACCGACAAGCAGGACCGGGTCAAGTGGAAGGGCGGGGAGCCGCAGTACAGCCACCTCGGCAACGTGCAGAGCCGCCCGCGCGGCGGCATGTACATCTGCTGGTCGCTCTACAAGGTGCGCGAGGACCGCAGGAAGTTCGACTGGTGGGTCGCCTACCTCGAGACCCGCTGGTACAACGCCGACGGCCCGACGCAGTGGACCGCGGACGCCTACATGAGCCAGCAGATCGGGTCCTCGCAGTGGGCGGCCGACAACACCGAGAGCGCCACCGGCTCGTTCACCTCGAACCGTGAGTGCGGGACGCCGTTCTCCATCTCCGCCGGCTTCTTCGGCGCCAGCGTGTCGACGACCCAGCAGCTGTGCGACGACTACCGCGTCACCCGCGGCACCTTCGACGGCAACAGCGCCCTATGGGAGACCGGCAAGGTGGGCAAGGTCGACCGGATCGAGACGGTCTTCATGCAGAAGGTGCGCCACGGGTCCACGCGCCCGAAGTTCAAGTACTGGGTGGAGATCCCGCGTTACAGCTACGAGCACAACGGCGCGATCTGGATCCGCAACACGAAGTACAAGTGGATCGGCCGGCACATCTGACTGGTCCCTGCACGCTACGAAGCAATGAACTGAGCGCCTTGGGACTAACCTGAGGGCAATGAGCAATGTCGACGCGATCAGTCCTGACCACAACGATGGCTGGCAGGAGGCGTCGACCGTTGGCAACGAGGCTGCGCGTTCCGCCTGGGCCGAGTCGGCCCGCGGGGTCCTGATCGAGCCCGCCGGCTCGTACGGCGCCACCGTCACGACCAAGCAGCTCTCGGAGCAGGTGCAGAACCGGACGCACATCCGGACGCAGCAGCTCACGCACTACTGGATCGGCGACGTGCTCAGCCGCGTGGCCCGCGACTGCGCGGAGCGCGACGAGCCGAACCTGTCGGCGCTGTGCGTCAACGCCGACGGCAGCGTCGGGGAGGCCTACGCGCCGATCGTGACCGAGCTGACGGGTGACGTGGTCGGCGATCCCGACGACCACGCCGCCAAGGAGCGCCTCGCGTGCTACCACCACTTCGGTGCGGATATCCCCGCTGACGGTGGCCGGCCTCAGCTGACCGACCGGCTCGCTGCCGCGCGGACTCGCTCGCGCAAGGCGGCGAAGGACGCCAGGCCCGCGGACGTCTGCCCGGCCTGCAACATGGCCCTTCCGGCGACCGGCGTCTGCGACAACTGCGGCTAGTGCCACCGACCAACCGCGAGCTGATCGCGGCGTACTCCGGGCGGCTCAACCCGGCACTGCTCACCGGTCAGGCCGTCACGTCACCGCTCGGTGTCTGGCTGCTGCTCGCGCTTGTCGCTCCGGCCGCTCAGGGCGGCCGCGCGGGCCTGGAGACGGCGCTGGGCGCCACGGCCGACGACGCATCGACCCGAGCAGCCGAGCTGCTCAGCGATCCGCACCCTGCGGTGTCAGCCGCGGCCGCGGTGTGGGACCGCCTGTTGGGGCCGACCTTCGACGACTGGGCGAGGGACCTGCCCGCGGTCGTCGAGCGAGGCCCGGTGCCGAGCCAGGCTGGCGCCGATGCGTGGGCCAGCGAGCGGACGCTGGGGATGATCGAGCAGTTCCCTCTCGAGATCGACGAGCTGACCCGCCTGATCCTGGCCTCGGCGCTGGCGACCGACATCAGCTGGGTGCAGCCGCTCGAGGAGGCCGAGGGTCTGCTCACGTTCGGCGACGGCATCCAGCTGGTCGCCGAGACTGAGGCCGGAGGACTGGTTGCGGTGGCGGCACCGCCGTCATCGTCGGCGCTGGACGTGTTCAGCGTGATCGCGGCGCCCGACGTACCAGCAGGCCGGGTGGACGAGGCGGCCCACCAGGTCGCCGCGATGCTCGCCGGCGACGAGGGCAGCGCCCGGCGGGTCCCGGTCGAGGAGCTGACCGACGGCCACGCGTGGAGCGTCACCGAGCGACGGGAGACGCGGTCGGGGTCAGCCGAGCAGGAGGAGTGGCAGACCTACCTGCCCGCCTGGTCGGCGAAGAGCGACCACGACCTGCGCAATGCGCCCGGCATGGCCGAGGTCTTCGAGACGCTGAGCGGGTTCGCCCGGCCCGAGGACCAGCCGGTCAGCTTCGAGGCCCGCCAGACCGCCGTGGCGGCGTACACCCGGACCGGGTTCAAGGCCGCCGCCGTCACCGCGGTGGGCATGCGAGCGGCCGGGATGCCGGACTTCCACGAGGTGCTGGTACGCCGCGTCGAGCTCCGCTTCGACCGTCCGTACGCCGTGCTGGCCTGCGCCGCGCTCCACGAGGGCCCGGAGGCGTGGCACGGCCTGCCGGTGTTCAGCGCCTGGGTGGCGCCGGACACCGGGCTCGCCTAGGCATCCAAGGAGGCCCCCGCCCACCACCGCAGATGGGTGAGCGGAGGCCGGCTCCTCAGTCGACCGCGATCTTCCAGGCGCGGTCGATGCGCTGGTCGATCTTGTTGCCGTTCTCGTCCTCGGCGATCACCCGTACGGTCGCGAACTCCGCGCCCGACGGTGCCGCCGGGACGTTGGCCCGCCAGGCCTGGCCGACGTCGCGGGTCCGAGCCTCGACCCAGGTCGCGCCGTCGTCGTACGACACCTCGACCGCCACGTCGAACCCACCGGGCCCGTTGAAGCCGGGCTGGTAGCCGGTCTCGATGCGCAGTGGGTACGTCGAGGACGCATCGACCCGGTTGTAGCCGTCAGCGTCGATGTCGTACCCGAGCTGCAGCAGCGGGAGCACGGTCCGGCCCTCGCCGCGTCGCTTGGACCGGAAGGTCCAGGTGGTGTCGGTGCTCGACGACAGGTCCATGTAGTTGCCGGCGCCGTGCTGCACCTCCAGCCGCAGCTCGTACTCCGCATCGCTCGGCGGCACGGAGAACTGCGCCTGCGTCCATCCGGCCGTCCCGACGACCCGGCCGTTGCGGCTGAGCGTCACCTGCGAGGTGTCGCCGAACCGCTGGTCGATGTCGCCGTGCAGGGTGCCGCCGAACCAGTAGTGCGGGAGCATCAGCCGGATCGCGTCGCGGTACCGCGCCACCGGTGACCCGAGCTGCTCGGGTGCGTACGACGCGATGACGCCCGGGTGCACCAGCGGACCCCACAGGACCTCCCGATAGGTCTTCCGCGCCTGGTACTGCTGATAGGCGGACCACACCCAGTAGAAGGACGGGAACTCGTGGTGCGGCTGCGCGAAGCGCCGCCACTGCACCCCGTCACCCGTCGACAGGAAGTCGGTGCGGACCAGGGGACCGTTGCGCCAGATGCTCATCCCCTGCCCGGCGCCGTTGTGGGCATACGCCGGGACCCACGACTCGACGCGCGACAGTCCGCTGTGGTCCCTGAAGTCCGAGCGAACCGTGGCCAGGTCATCCATCCCGACCTCGGCCGTGGGCCGGTTCGGCACCCGCGGGTCCTCGAACGCCAGGTGATAGGCGTACGTCGAGTCCTGCAGGCCGACCACGGCCATCGTCAGCCTCGGATCGGTGCCCAGCGCCGAGCGCAGCCGCAGCCCGGTGGGCTCGAGGATCTTGTAGACGGGGATGCCCGGCTTGAAGAGCGCGTCGAACCAGGGACCGCGCCCCTCGACGTCGTGGACCAGCATCATCGCCGCTCCTGCGGCCTTGGCCGCAGCGGCCTGCTCGCCCATCGTGTCCTGTTCCTGCCTCGTGACCAGGGCGACCTTGCCGGCCGCGTCCAGGCCCTCGTAATCGGCCGGCGTGCCGGCACCCGCGTCGACCACGGCCAGCGAGGAGTGCCCGACGTAGGGCTCCTGGATCGACGCCAGCGCCGGGGTGGGCGCGATCCGGAAGTCGTGCCGGCCCGTCACCCGAGCGGTCAGCATCGGCTGCACCAGGTGCCACTGGATGGCGACTTCGAAGGCGCCGTTCTCCGCGCGGGGGCTCGGGATCAGCGACAGCTCACGACCGTCCCAGCCCTGCGCGGCGTGCATCGAGAACGAGCGGCCGCCCACGGTGCGGGTCCAGAGCACGTCGTACTCCTTCTCATCGGCGCGGCGTGGCGTGTCGACCCGTACGTCGTGGCCGTCGCGGGCGTCGAAGTCGAGGCTGAGGTCACCGTTGATCCGCACGTCTGGGTCGGCCGCCACGGTCTGCTCGGTGGGGTTGCCGTCGGTGGTATCAGCCGGCTCGAGCACGACCGCCACGGAGTAGAGCCCGTCGGGCACCTGCGTGGTGGCCTTGCCGTCCTCGAACCACAGCCGGATGTACTCGCCGGTCTCGGCGCTCCACAGGTCGACGGCCCCTTGCGCCGGGCGGCCCTCACGGTCGGTGCCGTTGATCGTCATCGTCCGCAGCGGGCCGTCGACGGCGACGGACATCACCGTGGTCAGCTCGGCGGCGTCCCCTCCGACCTGACGGGCGACGATCCGGCCGGCGTACGCACCGCTTGCGGTCTCCTTCGGCAGCAGCTGCATCCGGGTGCTGGCTGCACCACCGGCCGGCACCTTCAGCGTCCGCTTGGTGAAGTCGATCTCAGCGCGTTCGCCGGCATCGGTGCCGGTGCCGGACACCTGGGCGCTGAGCTCCAGACGCACCGGCTTGTCGGTGGGGTTGGTGTAGGTGAGAGTGCGGGCGACCGCCGGGGAGCTCTGGGGCACCCGGCCGAGCGACAGCGCCGCGGTGTCCACCGACACCGTGGGGGCGACAGCGTTGGCAACGTCGGCCCGGCCGGCGCCCTGGGTGGTGGCGGGCATGCCGGCCAGGGCGTCACTCGTCGACACCAGCCGGGCCTTCAGCTCGTCGTGGTCCCACTTCGGGTGCTGGGCCGCGAGGATGGCCGCAGCCCCTGCGATGTGCGGCGACGCCATCGAGGTGCCGCTCAGCGACGTGTAGTTCTCGTCGAGCAGGTTGCCGAGCGAGGTGCCCTTCGCCCGGGCAGCGATGATGTCGACACCTGGGGCCACGATCTCCGGCTTGAGCAGCCGGTCCTCGCCCAGCCGCGGTCCGCGTGAGCTGAACCACGCGGCGGCATCGTGCTTGTCGACCGCTCCGACCGTGAGCGCCGACGCGGCGGTCCCGGGGTTGAGGACCGTGCCTTCGTCGGGGCCGGCGTTGCCGGAGGCGATCACGAACAGCGTGCCGGTCTCGTCGGTGAGCTGGTCCACCGCCTGGCTGAGCGGATCGGTGCCGTCCGTGGGCTGCGAGCCCAGACTGATGTTGACCACGTCCGCGCCGCTGTGCGCGGCCCAGTCCATGCCCGCGATGATCTGGTCGTACGAGCCGCTGCCGCTGGCGTCCAGCACCTTGCCGATCAGCAGGGCGGCGCCGGGTGCCACGCCGGTGCCCTCGCCGCGATCGGATCCGGCACCTGTGCCGGCGACGATGTCCGCGACGTGGGTGCCGTGGCCGTTGTCGTCGATGGCGGCCTCGGAGGTGCCCGTGAAGTCGACGGCGCCCTTGACCTGGCCCTCGATGTCAGGGTGCGTGGGGTCGTAGCCCGTGTCGAGCACGGCCACGGTGGCCCCGGTGCCGTCGTACCCCTGAGCCCAGGCCTCGGGTGCATGGATCTGCGGCACGCTGTCCTCGAGCGTGGCGTGGACCTTCCCGTTCAGCCAGACCTTGCCGGCGCCCGCGAGCTGCGCGTCGGTGGCGGTGAGCTCCGCCTGGTCACCACGCAGCGACTCCCAGACGTCGCGGATCTCGTCCTTGGCCCCGCCGACCGCAACCATGCCGACCGAGTCGAGGTCCTGCACCTTGTCGGCGGCCTCGGGGGTCGCCGGTGCACGCCTGGCCTCCACGCCACCGCGGCCCTGCAGCAGCAGCGGAACCTGGTCGGTCGAACCATCATCGAGACCGCTGGTGACCAGCAGCGAGACGTTGAAGAGGCTCTCGTCGAGCGCTCCGGACTGCACGTATGGCAGCGCCTCGGCGGGTACGACGTGGACCTGGCCGTCCTGCACGTAGCTCAGGGCCGGCGGGGAGCCCTTGACCGCCGGCACGACCACCGACGCGCCCTGCTTGCCGTTCGGTGCCTGCTGCCAGGCCACCACGTCGCCGGTCAGCAGCGTCACCCGCGCTTCGGACCTGGGCGGTGCCGGACTCGACGTGGGTGCCGTGGCGTCGTCCCCGCGGCCGGGGGCGGCCGTGGCTCCTCCTCCGAGACCACCCAGCGGTAGGCCGAGGGTCAGGAGGAGGACGAACGTGAGCAGCAGAGACTGGCCGGTTCGGCCCGAACGGGGAGTGCGCATGTCCAGATCGTGAATGGCAGGGGCCCGCGTTGCGATTGGGCGGAACACCCATTTTTGCTGGCCTGTCAGTCGACGGCGATCTTCCAGGCGCGGTCGATGCGCTGGTCGATCTTGTTGCCGTCCTCGTCCTCGGCGATGACGCGCACGGTCGCGAACTCCGCGCCCGACGGTGCCGCCGGGACGTTGGCCCGCCACGCCTGGCCGGTGTCGCGGGCGCGAGCCTCAACCCAGGTCTTGCCCTCGTCGTACGACACCTCGACCGCGACATCAAAGCCGCCCGGTCCGTTGAACCCGGGCTGGTAGCCGGTCTCGATGCGGAGCGGGTACGTCGAGGAGGCGTCGACCCGGTTGTAGCCGTCGGCGTCGACGCCGTAGTCGAGCTGCAGCAGTGGCAGCACGGTCCGGCCCTCACCCTGGCGCTTGGAGCGGAACGTCCACGTCGTGTCGGTGTTGGTCGACAGGTCCATGTAGTTGCCGGCGCCGTGGTGCACCTCCAGCCGCAGGTCGTACTCCGCGTCGCTCTTCGGCACGGTGAACTGGGCCTGCGGCCAGCCGGCGGTCCCGACGACCTGGCCGTTGCGGCTGAGCGTCACCTGGGAGGTGTCGCCGAACCGCTGGTCGATGTCGCCGGCGATCGACCCGTCGAACGCGTAGTGCGGGACCATCAGCCGGATCGCGTCGCGGTAGCGGGCGACCGGCGACCCGAGCTCCTGGACGCCGTACGACGTGAGCACGGCCGGGTGCACCAACGGGCCCCACCACTCCTGGGTGTAGTTGTGCCGGGCCTGGAAGTGCTCGTAGGCGGACCACACCCAGTAGAGGCCCAGGAACTCCCAGTGCGGCTGCGCGAACCGGCGCCACCGCACGTGGTCACCAGCGGTGACGTACTCGGTGCGCACCAGCGGACCGCTGCGCTCGAGACCCATCAGCTGGCCCACGCCGATCTTGTCGAACTCGGGAATCCAGCCTTCCCGGCGACCCATCTGGTCGTGCTCCCGGTAGTCCGAACGCACGGTGGCGATGTCGTCCGGCCCGATCTCATAGGCCACCTTGCTCGGGACCCGGTCGTTCTGGAACGCCAGCTCGTACAGGTAGTTCGAGTCCTGCACGCCCTTCACGTCGAGCCGCAGGTCCGGGTCCGAGCCGAGGGCCGACTTCAGCCGCAGCCCGGCCTCCTGCGTGATCGTGTACGCCGGATGCCCCGGCTTCCACAGGTCCGGCTCCCAGAGACCCTTCTCGTCCTCGGTGTTGTGGATGAGGAGCAAGGCCGCACCTGCGGCCTTGGCCGCCTGCACCTGCTGGTAGGCCTTCTCCGGCTTCTGCCGGGCCACCAGCGCGACCTTGCCCTCGACGTCGAGTCCTTCGTAGTCGGCGGTCGTGCCCGCGCCGGCGTACACGACGGGCAGGGATCCCTGACCCACGTAGGGGTTCTCGTGGGAGATGTAGTCGGGGTTGGGGTCGATCTTGAAGTCCTGCCGCCCGCTCACCTGCGCGGTCAGCATCGGCTGCATCAGCTGCCACTGGGTGGCGAAGTGGAAGGAACCGGTCGTCGCCTTGGTGCTGGGCACCACCGACAGCTCGCGGTCACCGAACCCCTGCGCGTTGTGGATCCAGAAGGACCGCGCGCCGACGGTACGGCGCCAGAAGGTCTCGTAGCCCTCTTCGTCCGCAGCGCGCGGTGTGTCGACCCGCACCGGCTTGCCGTCGCGGGCGTCGAAGTCGAAGGTGATGTCGCCGTGGATCTGCACCTCCGGGTCGCCGACCACGGTCTGTTGGTAGGGGAACCACTTGTCGCCGTCTCCGGGCTCCACGACGGCCATCACCGTCCACAGCCCGTCCGGCACCTGCGCGCTGACGGTCCCGTCCTGGATCCAGATCCGGCGCCACTCGCCGGTCTCGGCGCTCCACAGGTCGACCGGGCCTCTCGCCGGAGCGCCGCTGCGGTCGGTGGCGTTGACGGTGAGCGTCCGCAGCGGCGCGTTGACGACCACCGACAGCACCGTGTGCAGCTCGGCGCCGCCCTGCCCTTCCTCACGAGCGACGATCCGACCGGCGTACCCGCCGCTCTCGGTATCTTTCGGCACCAGGCGCACCTTGGTGCTGGCGTCGCCGTTGGCCGGCACCGTCAGCACCCGCTTGGTGAAGTCGATCTCCGCGCGCTCGTCCAGATCCGAGCCGGTGCCGGACACCTGGGCGCTGAGCCGCAGCCGCACCGGCTGGTCCGTGGGGTTGTCGTAGGTGAGCGTTCGGGTGACGGCCTCCGAGGCCTGGGGCACCTGGCCCAGGGAGAGCACCGCGGTGTCCACCGAGACCGTTGCCGCGACCGCGTCGGCCACGTCGGCCCGGCCGGCGCCCTGGGCCGTCACCGCGATGTCGCTCAGCGCCTCGCTGGTCGACACCAGCCGGTTCTTCAGTTCATCGCTGTCCCACTGCGGGTGCTGCGCGGCGAGGATCGCGGCCGCCCCGGCGATGTGCGGGGTGGCCATCGAGGTGCCGCTCATCGAGGTGTAGTTCTCGTCGAGCAGGTTGCCCAGTGACGTCCCCTTGGCGCGGGCGGCGATGATGTCGACGCCTGGGGCCGTGATCTCCGGCTTGATCAGCCGGTCCTGGCCGATCCGCGGACCGCGGGAGCTGAACACCGCGGCCTCGTCCTGCTTGTCGACCGCGCCCACCGTGAGCGCGCTGGTGGCTGCTCCGGGAGTCTTGATCGTGCCCTCGTCGGGCCCGGCGTTCCCGGCCGCCACCACGAACAGCGTGCCGGTCTCCTCGGTCAGCCGGTCCACCGCCTGGCTGAGCGGGTCGGTGCCGTCGGTGGAGCTCGGCGAGCCGAGGCTCATGTTCACGACGTCGGCACCACTGTGCGCGGCCCACTCCATGCCCGCGATGATCTGGTCGAAGGAGCCGCTGCCGCCCGCGTCGAGCACCTTGCCGATCAGCAATGCCGCCCCCGGGGCCACGCCGGTGCCCTCGCCGCGCGTGGAGCCCTCGCCGGTGCCGGCGACGGTGGACGCGACGTGGGTGCCGTGCCCGTTGTCGTCGATGGCGCCCTCCGAGGTGCCGGTGAAGTCCTGCACTCCCTTGACCTGCTCCGCCAGGTCGGGGTGCTCGGGGTCGTAGCCGGAGTCGAGCACCGCCACGGTGGCCCCGCTGCCGTCGTACCCCTGCGCCCAGGCCTCGGGCGCGTGGATCTGCGGCACACTGTCCTCGAGCGTGGCCCGGACGGTGCCGTTCAGCCACACCTTGCCGGCGCCGTCGAGATGCGCGTCGGTGGCGGTGAGGTCCGCCGGCTCGCCGCGGAGGGACTCCCAGACCGTGCGGATCTCGTCCTTCGCGCCCTCGACCGCGACCATGCCGACCGAGTCCAGGACCTGCACCTTGTCGGCCGCGTCGGGCGTGGCGGGTGCTCGCCTGGCCTCGGGACGTCCGCTGCCCTGGAGCAACAGCGGCAGCTGCTCGCTGGAGTCGTCGTCGAGCCCGCTGGTCACCAGCATCGTGACGTTGAACAGGTTCTCGTCGAGCACTCCCGACTGCACGTACGGCAGCGCTTCGGACGGTACGACGTGCACCTGGCCGTCCTGTTCGTAGACCACGGCGGGCCGGGTGTCATCCACGGCCGGGTCGACCACCGAGGCGCCCTGCTTGCCCGAGGGGGACCGGTGCCAGGCGACCACGTCGCCGGTCAGCAGGGTCACTCGTGCCTCGGACGCCGCGGCGGCGCCGGTGGGCGCAGTGGGTGCCGTGGGGCGGTCAGGTGCCGCCGCCGCTCCCGAGCCCATGCCACCCACCGGCAGGCACAAGGTGAGGACCAGGACGATCGCGAGCAGCAGAGACCGGGGCCGGGCGGAACGAAGGGGGGACATCTCCGCATAGTGAACGGCGGGGCGCCGCGTTGCGATTGGGCGGAACACCCATTTTTGCTGGGCGATCAGTCGGTCTGCGGTGGCTCGCCCTCCGGGAGACCGGACTCAGCGACGAGTCGCGCCAGCGTCGACCGGCCGGTGATGCCGAGCTTGCGCATCGCCGCGCCGAGGTGGCGTTCGACGGTCCGTGGCGAGAGGAACAGGGCCTCGGCGACCTGACGGTTGGTCAGTCCCTGAGCGACCAGCCGGGCGACCTCGAGCTCCCGCGGGGACAGCTCGTGGCCGTAGCCACGGCGGCCACCGCGCCACACCCGGTCGACCTCGACGCCGTGCTCGCGAAGCGTGCGGGCCACCCGGTCTGCGTCCCAGCGAGCGCCGAGCGAGCGGAGCCCGCGCTCGACCGAGCGCAGCTGCCGCACGGCGGCCTCCTGCTCCCCGGCGGCCAGCTCCGCGCGGGCCTGGTGCTCGCCGGCCAGCAGTGAGGGGAGCGGACGCCCGATGTCGGACCAGGTGTGGGAGGTGGCATGGAAGGTGGCCGCTGCCGTGGTGTGGTCGCCGTTCGCGGCCTCGAGCAGCCCGTGCAGCGCAAGCAGCGCGGCGTGCGGGGCGGGCGCACACTCGACCTTCGTGCCGCGCTCGAAGTCGCGAGCCACGGCGACCGCCGCCGCGTGGTCGCCCGCGGCCAGCAGCGCCTCGACGTGGACGACCGTCAGGCCGCTCGCCCACACCCACATCTCCTTGCGGGCGATCGTGTCGACGACGGGGCCGGTCACGTCGAGGGCCTGTTGTACGTCGCCCTCGGCGAGGTAGAGGCGGCCGAGTGCCGCCGCCGGTCCGGGCTGGGCGTCGGTGACGCCGCGGCGTACCAGCTCCTTGTGCACGCGGAGCAGCTCGCGCTCGCTGGCGGCACGCCGACCGCCGGCCAGCCCCAGGAGGGCAATCGTCTGGACGGCCTCGAGCCGCGCCTCGGGGAGCGTGGCATCCGCGTCGGCCAGGGCACGGGTGCGTTCGGCCAGACCGTGCCAGGCACCGCGGTGCCAGTCGAGGTAGGCCAGGGTGAGACGCACGGAGTTCAGCAGCCGCCGGTAGCCGGTGGCGGCCATCGTCGCGGCCGCCTCCTCGAGGCAGCGCCGCGCCTGCTCGTCGCGCCCCCAGGCGATGGCGACATGGCCCATGTTGAGCAGCAGCCGGGCGATGTGCCGCTGCTCCTCCGTGGAGTGGGCGTGCGGGCGCAGCTCGTCCGCCACCAACCAGCCATCCTCGTCACCGAGCATCAGCATCACGCTGGCCCGGTCGACGTCCAGCCAGGTGCGCTCCAGTCCTGGTGGGACCGCTGCCGCGAGAGCGCCCGCCCGGGCCAGCCAGGCGCGGTGTCGCTCGGCGGGCCATCGGTGGCCACGGGGCCAGGCGAGTGAGATCGCCGCCTTCGCCGCGCCCACCGGCAGGCCCTCGAGGCCGCCGGTCGCCTCCTCGATCTCGTCGGCGGCGCCGTCGAACTCGCCCAGCTGGAGCAGCAGGCGCCCCAGTGACAGCCTGACCTCGGCCACCGCCGGTCGCGGCTCCTCGACCTCGGCCACCACCTCGCGCAGTACGGCGGTAACCCGGGCCCCGGTGTCGCCGAGCGAGGCGACGCCGCGAGCCGCAACGTCGCCAAGAAGCCGCGCGATCCGGAGTCGCTCGGCCGGCGGGTGCTCCACCGCGGTCAGCAGCTCGACCAGCCAGGTGACCGCGGCGTGGTCGTCACCGGACTCACTCGCCAGCTCGGCAGCGGTCTCCGCGTTGGCGCTCCAGGCAGCGCGGTCGTCGGCCTCGCGGTAGTGGCGGCCCAGCCGCCCCAGCGGTGGTGGGGTCCGGGTCCGCAGGGCGGCCGCCGCGGCGGCGTGCAGCCGACGTCGCTCGGAGACCGGCGTCGCCTCCTCGACCGCGCGCGCGGCGAGCAGATGTCTGAACGCATAGGAGCCCGGGGCGTCCTCGTGCAGCAGGTCGGCACCCAGCGCGGTCGCCAGGCCCTCCCGCGCCTCCTGCTCCTCGAGCCCGCTGACGGAGCGCAGCTCGGGCTCCGTGGCCGGGTCGCTGAGCACCGACGCCGCTCGCAGCACCGCTCGGGTTGCGGCCGGCAGGCGCCCGACCCGCTCCAGCACCGAGTCGCGGACCGACGGCGGTACGTCGATGTCCTCCACCGCGCGGCGTTCCCACTCGCCGTCCTTCCACACGACGTCGCCGCGGTCGCGCAGCAGCCACAGGGTCTCCTGCACCGCGAGCGGTACGCCGTCGGTGCGCTCGTGCAGCCAGGAGACGAACTCCTCCGACACCTCGCGGACCCCGAAGACCGAGGCCACCAGCTCCCGGGTGTCGGCCACGTCCAGGGTTCCCAGACCGACCCGGACGGGGACCAGCCCGGACCCGGCGCCGGAGATCAGGCGCACCAGTGCGGACTCGGCTGGTACGTCGACCGGCCGGTAGCCGATCGCGAACCGGAGCCGGCTCTGCTGATCGGCCCCGAGGCTGAGCAGCAGGTCCAGCGTCGACGAGTCGGCCCAGTGGGCGTCGTCGAGCACCAGCAGCTCGATGCCGAGGCGTTCGACCACCTCGGCCATCGCCCGGAACAGGCGGTGCCGGGTGGCGCGCGGGTCATCGAGCGGCGGAGGCGGCTGGGGGAGGTGCGCGGACCACTCGGGGAAGAGCGGTCGCAGCGCACCGGCCAGACTCGTCAGCTCGAGCCCGGCGATGCTTCGCCGGCGCAGCGCGTCGACCACCGGCCCGAACGGGAACGGCTCGTCGAGCGGGGGACAGGCCATGTGCAGCCGCTCCAGCGGCGCGATCGCCGGTGCCCTCAGTGCCTCACGCAGCAGCCGGGTCTTGCCGATGCCGGGCTCACCCTCGACCACCAGGATCGAATCGGGCCGAGCGAGCGCATCGACCGCCTGCGCCAGCTCACGGGTGCGGCCAACGAAGCGGGCGCCCGAGGTCGCCGCATGCACCTCGTCACCATGCACCGGCTGCCGTGCCGGGTCCAGCGGATTTACGGCGGAGAGCGCCGCGGCTCACGCCCGGTACGCGCCGTACCGAGCGTGAGCGCGGGGGTTACTTGACCTTCGACAGAGCGCCGGGCCCAAAGATCGGCCCGAGCACATAGATGTCGTCGTCCTCCACGTCGACCCCACCGGGCAGAGTCAGCTCTCCCTCAGCCAGTTCCTTGATCCACACCTTGTGGTGGTGCTTGGTGATCCGGTACAGCGCGCCGGAGCCGGGGATCGGGTCTCCCTCTGCTGCGAGGAACCCCAGCTTGGACAGCGACACCGCGTAGACCGAGTGTCGGCTGGCACCGAGGTCGACGATCGCGGTCAGCCCGTCGGCGTACCGCGTGCAGCGGCCGTGCCACGGCTTCTCCGGATCGCACGTCGCGCCTACCGAACCGGGCTTGATCCGCCAGATCTGCGAGGTGCCCGGGGTGCCCGGGAAGCCGCGCAGCTCGCCGACGTACCAGTAGCCGTCAGGACCCACCGTGACCGACGTGGCCACGGCCTCGCTGTCCGTCTCCGGGAAGGGCAGGCCGAGCTCGGGCGGGACGTCGACCAGGCGCGGCTTGAGCCGGGCCACGGTCACCGCGTGGCCGTTCGGCCACCAGCGGATCAGGTCGTTGCCGGCCGCGTCGGCGATCAGCAGGCTGCCATCGTGCAGCGCGGCCAGGCCGAACGGGTTGCTGTCCTCGGGGACGCCCTCGAGGTCGTAGGGGTCGTGGTCGGTCTCCTGGTACGCCGCGACGTTGAACACCGGCTTCGGCTCGTCGTAGCCGTACCGCCATTCGTAGAGCGTCTGCGCGCCCGGAGTTGGTGAGCCGTCGGGTTCACCGCCGGCGCCGGTCAGGATGTAGATCTTGCCGTGCTTTCCGGCCGCGATCGCGTGTCCGAAGCCGGGCGGCACTGGACCGAGCTCGATCTGCTTGGCCTCCTTGCCCCGGTGTTCGATCACCAGGCTGAAGGTGCCGTCACTCTCGGTGATCAGCGTCCTCCCGTGACCTAGTGCGTCCAGGCCGCGCGGCCCGTCCAGGCCGCCGACCACGGTGCGCAGGTCGCCGTCGTCGTGGCGTCCTCCTGCCGAGGCCGGGGCCAGCGTGGCGACCAGCAGGATCGCTGTCGTCAACGCGGCGGCTCGTCCAAAATTCTTCATGGGGGTCCTCCCTCTTGCTTCCCGATAAGCTCCCCCCGCCGTCACGCAAGCACCTTCTGAGCGGCCCCGTCATGGCCTGCGTTAGGGATGTTTCGGAACAGTGGACCCATGGATGGGGCGTACTGCTGCGGCACCGATGGAGCGTTCCTCCAGGCCGAGGTGACCGGGGTGCAGGTGTGCGGGACCTGCGGGCTGCGCACCGACGCGCCGGGCACCGGCCTGCTCGGCGACGGGTTCGACGTCGTCCACCGGCAGTGGGGGCCCCGCGGCGACCCACACGTATGGCGTGCCCTGCGGGGACCTCGACCACGGCGGGATGACCGGTGGTTCCGTCGACCTGAACTGGTGGCGCACGAAGGGCCTGCCGCTGCTGGTTGACCGGGCCTGCCGCTAGGCCATCCGGCGCTCCAGCACCTGTCCGGGCCAGCCCTTCACGTCGAACGTGTGGGTGCGGGTGAACCCCGCGGACTCGTAGAAGCGGACCAGCGCCTGGTCGCCCCCGGCGTAGCAGTCGACGCGGAGAAGGTCGACACCGAGCTCACGGCCGGCCTGCTCCGCGCAGTCGAGCAGGGCGTGCCCGACCCCTCGGGCGGAGGGGTCGCGGCCGGCGACCATCAGTACGACGTACAGCTCCGGCTCGGTCGGTGGGGGCACGTACGGCATCGCCTCACCCACGACCAGCGCGCCGGCGGGAAGCCCATCGCGGGACGCAATGACGCCACCACCCGAGCGCACCCAGGCCTCGGCCGCGGCCACCCGCTTCGGGTCGCCGGAGAACGACGTGGTGCCCCACTGCTCGGTGATGCCACGGCCGTTCAGCCAGACCACTGCGTCGTCGAGCAGGCCGAGGATGGTCGCCGCGTCGTCGGAGCCAGCCACTCGCAGCGAGAACGGCGCAGCGTCGGACCTCTCGACGACGCGCGCAACGGCGGTGGCGACGGACATGAGCCAGGACGGTAATCGAGAAGACCAAGACCTGGCCGGGCACCTAGGCTCTGCGCCATGTCGAGCCCCGAGGCATCTACTGCAGGGCTGCCGGTCACCCCGTCAGCCCACTGAACCTCCCGCTCGCTCGAGGTTGCTGAGCGGGGTGACGAGACATCTCTCGTCCCCACTCACCTCGGAGTTTCACGATGCCTCTTCCGCTGTACCTGCTCGCCCTCGCGGTCTTCGCCATGGGCACCTCGGAGTTCATGCTCGCCGGTCTCGTGCCGGACATCGCCGCCGATCTGGGCGTTCCAGTCGGGACGGTAGGTCTGCTGACCTCGGCCTTCGCCATCGGGATGGTGGTCGGCGCCCCGCTGATGGCGGCGCTCGCCCGCAACCGTCCCGGGCGCACCAGCCTGCTCGGCTTCGTCGTCCTCTTCCTCGCCGCACACGTGGTCGGCGCCGTCACGGATAGCTTCGCGATCCTGTTCGCGACCCGGGTCGTCGCGGCCGTGGCGAATGCGGGCTTCCTCGCGGTGGCACTGACGACGGCGGTCGCCCTGGTCCCACCCGACCGCAAGGGCCGGGCCCTCGCCGTTCTCTTGTCGGGTACGACGGTCGCCACCGTGGCGGGTGTCCCGAGTGGTGCGGTGCTGGGCACGGTGCTCGGTTGGCGGGCGACGTTCTGGGCCGTGGCGCTGCTCTGCGTCCCCGCCGCCTGGGGCGTGCTGCGGGTGATCCCGGCCGCAGCACGACGCTCCGCGGATCAGCCGGTCCCGGCGTTGCGCGACGAGCTCGCGCAGCTGCGGCGCCCCCGCCTGGTGCTGGTCATGGTGCTGGGTGCCTTGGTGAACGCTGCGACGTTCGCGACCTTCACGTTCCTGGCGCCGGTCAGCACCGAGGTGTGCGACCTGAGCGACCTCTGGGTGCCGGTGGTGCTGGTGCTCTTCGGGGTCGGCTCCTTCCTCGGCGTCAGCGCTGCCGGGCGGCTGTCCGACCACCGGCCGGGGCTGGTCGTCGCGGTGGGCGGCCCGCTGTTGCTTCTGGGATGGGTGACGCTGGCGGTCACCGCCACCAGCCCGGTCGCGCTGCTCACCTTGGCACTCGTCCAGGGCGCCCTCTCCTTCGCTCTCGGGGCGACGTTGATCGCCCGGGTACTGCATGAGGCGGCCGGCGCGCCATCCATGGCCGGCTCCTACGCCACGGCGGCGCTGAACGTCGGCGCCTGCACCGGTCCGGCTATCGCGGCGGCCACGCTCGGCATCGGGCTCGGCGCGCTCGGCCCGGTGTGGGCGAGCAGCGTGCTTGTCGGGGTGGCGCTGCTCGTTTCCTGCTGCGGGCGCGGCGTGCTCGTGCGGAGCCGGTCCGGCGCCGCCCACGTGGATACGCTCGTGACATGACCAAGATCGTGCCGACCGGCAAGAAGGCAGTCGAACTCGCGGTCAAGCACGGGCCGAAGGTCAAGGTCGCGTGGGACATGGCGGGCAAGCAGGCCACCGAGCAGGTGAAGATCCAGCGGGCCCGCGCTGCCAACAAGAAGCTCGCCTTCGACAAGGCGCGGACCCTGGCCGACGGGACGGTGCTGCGGCAGCTGGACGGCGACCAGGTGATCTGGGTGGTGTTCGCGGGCGCCGAGCCGGTGGCGTCGTACCCATCGATCGAGAAGGACCTCGCCGACCTGGTGGAGCACGCCAAGCTGTCGGGCCGCCAGACGCCCGAGGACTACGACCGCAGTCGCGCCAAGGCAAGGGCAAAGAAGGCCGCGAAGATGGCCGGGAGCGCGGCGCGAAAGCGGATTCACTGGCCTGGCGACAGCACGGGAGTAAACGAAACCCCACCGTCGTTGAGTGAATAGATGCGGGGCGCGGTATCGTTACCGCAGCATCAACCCCAAAGGCGCCGCACATCAGCCTCATCCGTTCCACGCGGCGCCCGACCCGGTCCATGGGGACCGAGCCTGGTCGATGCGTCGGAGCGTGACGGCACCCAGTCGATCAGAGGGGTCGACCAGCGGGCACTACCCGCCTTCGGTCGAGCACCGCCACGGGCCGACCGTTAACAGAGGAGAGTGGCTTGGCACGAGGGCAGAGCCGGTCCGGCACCCGGACCGCTCAACGTCGGCGGGACAACGACGGCATCCTGCCGGTGCTGGCGAAGGCCGTGCGCGAGGTGGAGAACGCCGTACAGCGCGGGTCGGTGACCGGGGGACAACGGACGAAGTTCCAGGTCGCCGCGCTGCTGGCGCGTGAAGAGCGCTCTCGGGTGCGCACCGACGGCGACATCAGCGAGGGGCAGCGCGACGCCCAGCTGAAGCGGCTCGACGGGATCGGCACGATCCTGGCGCAGACGGCGGCGCGCGAGCCGTCGCTGTTCCACCTGCTCGCCGAGGACGCCGAGGTCACCGAGGCCGCCCGCGAGCTCAAGCGCCGGATGCAGGTCCAGGCCGGCATGGAGCCCGAGCCCGAGCCAGAGCCCAGCGAGCCCGACATCTTCTCCGAGACGGCCGAGCGGCAGGTGGTCCCGCAGTCGGTGATCCAGCGCCAGCTCGCCAACCCGTTCCTCACCCCCGACTTCTCCGCGGCCGCGCCGGCGATGCCCAAGGAGCGCCGGCTGGTCGGTTGGGAGCTGATCGGCCCCCTCCTCAACTCCTTCGAGCACGCCGCCCCGGGCGCCCCCAGCCACATGGAGCTGCCCGACAACTGCGGCATCCACGCGCCCGACGGCCTCGAGCTGATGCACCACCAGGAGCGCGTGGTCGCCGCCGCCGCGTCCGGCCACCGCACCTTCCTGCTCGCCGACGAGCCCGGCCTCGGCAAGACCGCCCAGGCGCTGCTCGCCGCGCAGGCCACCGACGCGTTCCCGCTGCTGGTCGTCGTACCCAACGTGGTCAAGACCAACTGGGCCCGCGAGGCCGCGCTCTGGACGCCGCGCCGGCCGGTCACCGTGATCCACGGCGACGGCAACAACATCGACGGCTTCGCCGACATCGTGGTCGTCAACTACGAGGTGCTCGACCGGCACGTCGGCTGGATGGACGACCACGGCTTCCGCGGCATGGTGGTCGACGAGGCGCACTTCATCAAGAACAAGAAGTCGCAGCGCTCCCAGCACGTGCTCGAGCTGTCCCGCCGGATCCGGGCGCGCGTGCCGCGGCCGCTGCTGATGGCGCTCACCGGCACCCCGCTGATCAACGACATCGAGGACTTCCGGGCGATCTGGGAGTTCCTCGGGTGGATCGACGAGAAGAAGCCGCTCAACGGGCTGATGGCCAAGCTCGAGGAGACCGAGCTGACCCCGGCCGACCACGGGTTCTACCCGCGGGCGCGGCAGGCCGTCGTCGACATGGGCATCGTGCGCCGCCGCAAGATCGACGTCGCCTCCGACATCCCCGCCCGCCGGATCGCCGACCTGCCGGTCGAGCTCGACGAGGCGCTGGCCAGGTCGATCCGCGAGGCCGAGCGCGAGCTCGCCGAGCGGCTGATGGCGCGCTACGACCAGGCGCTGCTGACCCGCCGCGAGGGCTCGGTCGTCGACGGCATCGACGAGGTTCTCGTACGCCGAGTCGCCGGCTGGGAGCTCCACGACGCCGCCGAGTCGAAGTCGGAGGAGAACGTCTTCGCGATGGTCCGGCGGATCGGCCAGGCCAAGGCACCGCTGGCCGCTGACTACGCCGCCCAGCTCGCGCGCAGCGCCGGCAAGGTCGTCTTCTTTGCCAAGCACATTGACGTGATGGACGCCGCCGAGGAGGCCTTCGAGTCCCGCGGCATCAAGTACACCTCGATCCGCGGCGACCAGTCGCGCACCGCACGCGACAAGGCGATCGACGCGTTCACCAACGACCCCGAGGTCCAGATCATCGTCTGCTCGCTCACCGCGGCCGGCGTCGGCATCAACCTCCAGGTCTCCTCCAACGTCGTCCTCGCCGAGCTGTCCTGGACCGACGCCGAGCAGACCCAGGCGATCGACCGGGTGCACCGGATCGGCCAGACCGAGCCCGTCACCGCCTGGCGGATCATCGCCGCGCAGACCATCGACGCCAAGATCGCAGAGCTGATCGACAGCAAGGCCGGCCTCGCCGCCCGCGCCCTCGACGGCTCCGACGAGGAGGTCTCGTCCTCCGCCGACGTACAGCTCGAGGCGCTGGTCGCCCTGCTCACCGAGGCGCTCGAGGCGCGCGGGTGATCTCGCGTTTCGCGACGCGATAGTTGAATCCCGCCTAAAATCCCCTCTGTTGCTTTCTGGGGAGGGAGCCCATGGCGGGGGAGTCCGCCGACGCGGTCGTGCGTCGGAAGCGCGAGAAGATCTCGCGGCTGCAGCGGTCGGCAGACCTGTGGGAACGCGGGGCTGCCGGCGAGCGAGCGACCGCGAAGGCGCTGGACTCCCTGCCGTCCGAGAGCTGGGTGGTGCTGCACGACGTGCGGTGGCCGGGCCGGCCGTTCGCGAACATCGACCACGTGGCGATCGGCCCCGGCGGGGTGTTCGTGATCGACAGCAAGAACTGGTCCGGATCGGTGGAGCTGGCCGGCGAAGTCATTCGTCAGGACGGACGCACCCGCGCGCGTGAGCTCGTCAGTGCCCGCGAGTCGGCGGCGGCCGTTGCTCGACAGCTCGTCTTCCTGCCGTCCGTGCAGGTGGTGTCGGTGCTCTGCTTCGTGGGCAGCGACGTCACCGGGTGGGTCGGATCGGTCCTGGTCTGCAACAACTCGAACGTCGCCCACGTGCTCAGCTCGCGGCGGCCGGTGACGTCGCCCGATCAGGTGCGAGCGGTGGCCAACGAGCTCCGGGGACGACTGCAGAACCACTCCGAGCCGCGGCGTGCCCCGGTGGTGGCTCCCTCCCCGCCGCGGCCGTCCAAGGTGAGTCGCGCCAATGCGCGGGTGAGCGTCGCGGCCACGCTGCTGGGTGCGTTCTTCATCGGAACGCTCGCGTACACGCCACAGGTGGCCTCCGGCATCGCCGACTTCTTCGTGCAGACCATCGCGGACGACTCGGGAACGGCGCCCGCGGACCAGCCGGCCAAGCCCAAGAAGGGCGACGGCGGCCAGAAAGAGCGCAGAGCCCGCAGCGAGCGCCGGGAGAAGCGCTAGCCGATCGGCGAGAAATGCCCGAAAGGACATTGTTCGCGACTTGCCGCTGAGTTGCACTTGATCTCGATCTAACCTTCCGGCCGGGGGAACGGGGAGGGTTCATGGCGGAAGAGTCCGCGGGGGACCGAGCGACAGCCGACGCGCTGGAGGCGCTGCCGCGCGCTCGTTGGCGGGTGCTGCACGACGTACCGTGGCCCGGCCGGCCGCGGGTCGTCATCGAGCACGTGGTCGTCGGTCCGGCCGGGGTGTTCGTCGTGGACACCAAGAACTGGTCCGGCAACGTCAGCGTGCGGGCCGGCGTACTCAAGCTGGACAAGTACTCCCGCCAGGGCGCCGTGACCCATGTGTCCGAGGCCGCCCGGGCGATCTCGGCCCAGCTGCGCACGGCCCGCTGCCCGGTGCGCCCGGTGCTGTGCCTGGAGCGCGCCGAGCCGTTCTCGGCCGACTGCGACGGCGTACTGGTGTGCAGCGCCGGCAATCTTGCCGAGGTGCTGAAGTCGCAGCGGCGGGTGCTCGCCGAGGTGGAGATCCAGCGGCTCGCCCGCGACCTCGCCGGCCAGGCGCTACCGGTGGTGCCGGCGGGGAAGGCGACTGGTCGTGGAGGGCCGGGCCGAGGGGTGGCGTACCTCTTGGGCGCCCTCGCGGCGCTGCTGGTCGCGCTCACGCTGGTCGCCACACCGGAGGGCGTGCGGGACGCGGTGGAGGGCGCCGCGTCGTGGGTCGCGGACCTCGTCGACGACGCCTGACGCCGAGGGATATCCACAGATCGCAACTCGTAGGCGTCGTTGCCCCACCCCACGGGAACCCTCCTCCCCATGCACACCGACGTCGACTGCCTCGGCCGGATCTCGGTCACGCCACGACTCCTCGCGTCCGATCGCGACGAGGTCGCGGACCTCTCCACGCTCTGGGCGCCGACGGCGCTGGGACTGGTGCTGCGGCAGTACTGCGACCGGGCGACTGTCGTCGCCGAGCTGCGGGCGATGATCGACGGCCACTTCAAGCCCGCAGGGTTCCTGCTGCACGGGATGGTGGTGGCGCAGACCGAGGACGGCGACGTCTTCACCGTCGCGGCTCGCCGCAACCGGGTCTCGTCGCGCCACCTGTGGACCGCCGCGGACGCGCCGGCGCCGGACACCTGCCGGGTGATCGAGCTGGACCGCCGGCGCCGCCGCGAGAGCGGGTCGCGCGACCTGCCCGCCGGGTGAGCTACTGGTCGAGCTCGCTCAGGTCCTCCGGCACGTCGACGGAGTGCTCGCGCAGCAGCTCGATCGGGATGATCTCGAGGGCCCGGGCGTTCGTGGACGCGAGCACGACCGGGGCGGCCGCGCCGTCGTCGTGGGCCTGCAGCCAGCGAGCCGCGACCACGCACCACCGGTCACCCGGGGTCAGTCCCGGGAACTCCCACTCCGGCCGCGGAGTCGACAGGTCGTTGCCGACCGAGCGCTGGTGCTCGAGGAACTCCGCGGTGACCACCGCGCACACCGCATGCAGACCGACGTCGTCCGGACCGCACGCGCAGTTGCCGTCGCGGTAGAAGCCGGTCACCGGGTCGGTGCCGCAGGGTTCGAGCGGCTCGCCCAGCACGTTGAGCTCGGTCATGACTCAGTTGTAGCCGACCAGGACGGGACTCGCCTCCACCACTTCGAGCGCGACCGACACTCCGGGGATCGTGACCGAGCCCGGCACGGGCTGCCAGGACCCGCCACCGACCCGGAACTCGGCCGTGTACGTCGTGTCCACGCTGGGGCTGACCCCGCCCTTGTCGAGGTAGTCGTGGGTGACCTCGAGGTGCGGGTACGGCGACCCCGGTGACGTCGTCGTGGCGCTCTCGCCGTCGTCGAAGTGCCAGGTGAACTGGCTGGGCGTAATCCGAAGCTCGATGCGCTGGCCGAGCAGTCGCACGTTGCGGGTGAACTCCTCGCGCTCGGTGTAGAAGTTGGTCGCGAAGTTGACGAGGGTGCGGCCGTTCGGTGGTTGGACCATCAGCGTCGATGGCGGCAAGCGACACTCGCCTGAGGGCGCGCGGCGACCAGCGGCCGGAGTCACGACGTCGCTGCGTCCTCCGCGCGGCAGGACTCGTCGGGAGTCTGCGCCAGGAGCGTGCGCAGCCCGTCGCACAGGCCTTGTCGCCCGCAGGCACCGCGGCTGAAGATCGATGGCTCGAATCGGCGCCTCCTTGCCCGGCAGGTGCGCCGACCTGGACAGCGATCTTCGCCTGTGCAACGAGCAGCCGTCGGAAGTACGGACTTCTGACCCATTGCATCAGCAGCCGCGGGCGAGGACCCGACGGATGATCAAACCCGACCGCGATCACGAGGACGATCAGGCTGATCGCGCGATCATGATCACGTAGAGAACCCGATCAGACCTTCCACCAGCTCCTGTTCCTGTTCGACAGCTCGAACATGAGCAGATGCGCTTCTCTGGCGCATACGACGACTGGTTCCGCTCCGCCGCTCGGAAAGGTCCTGCCCGCCGCGAGCGATCAGCGCAGTCGACGACCTCGACGCGTCGCAGTTTCGAGTCTGGCGCTCGACTCTGGAGTCTCGACGCGCCAGCCCTTGGTCTCAAAGTGGCCACCGGCTTCGTACACCTCGCGAACTGGCTCGATCGGAGTCCTTGCAGGTCGTGCAGTCGTCGTGCTCAAGCGCTTGACGGCTCTGTCTGCCGTCCTGTGCGCAGGTGACGTTCCGCGCCTTCACCCACGCCCGCACGGTCTCCTCCGGATCCAGCGGATCCGGCGTCTCCGACGTGGTCTCCGTCTCGGTCGGCGCGGGGGAGGTGGACTCGGGCGGGCCGAACCTTGGCTCGGGGTCGTCGTCGTTGCAGGCAGCACCGGCGAGCGCCAGCATCAGGGCCAGCGCGGCGAGTGGAGAGCGCTTCACAGGCAGGTCCTTCCCGAGATGCTCGGACGCTACCGCCCTCGCCCCGGCCCCGGAACCCGCGAATCCGGGCTTGTGGACAATCCAGAACTGCCACGATCGAAAGTAAAGGCCTCTACGGTCAGAACGTGGCCGACTGGGGGCAGCGCCCGAAGGACAAGGACCGCGACGAAGCGATAAGGCAGATCGAGGCTGCCGCCGCGCGCGGACTGATCGTCGACGCCGACAAGGCGAAGCGGATCCAAGAGGCGAAGACGGCCGGGACGGTCGGTGAGCTCGACCTGCTCACCCGCGGCCTGGTCGCTCCCGCGGCCGCCGCGGCGACTCCTGTCGCGGCGGGCCCACCGCCGGTCTCGGAGCCGGCGCCACCGGTGAGTCCGACGTTCCAGACGTACACGCCGCCCACGACGCCGCCGGTCATCGAGCCGGACCCGACCCCGGCGCCCAACGTGCAGTACGGCGAGGCGCTGACCCCCTCGACCGGGACGTCGATCCCCGGCGCCACCGCTCCGATCATCAAGAAGAGCGGCCACGCCGGCAAGCTGGTGCTGCTGATCGTGCTGATCGTCATCGCGGGCATCGCGCTCCCAGTCTTCTTCGGCATCAAGGCGCTGGTCGACACCGTCGATGACATCGACGGCCTCGGTGGTAACGACGTCGACGTGTTCAGCGCCGACGGCCTCGATGAACTCGCAGACGACCTCGAGAAGGAGACAGGTTCGAGCGAGGTCTTCTCGGCGACCCTCTACCCGGACTACGCCTACGTGGAGGTTCCGGCGGAAGCGTCGGGCCAGCGGATGTTCCGCTACTACTGGGACGGCGACCTGCAGCAGCAGAGCAAGGGCAAGGCGACCTATCCGGAACGGATGAACGTGCGCGATCTTGACTCGCAGGTGATCCAAGGCCTACTCGCGAAGGTCAGCAGGAAGGTGGAGGACTCCACCTCGACCTACGTGATCGCCCACACGCCCGGACCGACGGACGAGGGTGCCGCTCTCTGGGCGTATGCCAGCAATGACTTCAGCGAGGGCGGCTACGTGTCCGCAACCATCGACGGCAAGGTCATTCGCACCACCACGTGGTGAGCCTCATCTCCTGATCGTCAGCAGCCACCCGCGTTGTCCAGGCACTCTTCAGGGACGACGTACGACGGGAAGTAGTCGTAGGTGATGATCGGTGAGCCCGAGGCGTCAGCCAGGGTGACCGGCACCGACGGCAGCGCCTGCATGTCATTGGCCGCCCGGTTGGGGTCCACCCGCTCCTCGACATGCCGGAAGACGTAGCTGTGAGCACCCAACGTCGCGCTCACCTCGTCTCCGTCCGGAGCCTGGATCAGGACCTTCGCAACCTCCGCGTGCAACGAGAAGCCGCCGTGGAACAGCTCGCGCGAGCAGACCTTGCCTTCGCCGCCCGCACAAACCTGCAGCCAGTCCGCGGTCGGGTGGTGTCGGAACCCCTGGTTTCCGTACCAATTCCCGGGCACCGGCCCGTTGTCCAGCGGCTGCGGTGACGAGACCTCGTCGGGATCCGCTATCCCGGCGTCGTACAGGTCGCAGACAGCGAACTGGCTGAGGTCCGGCGACACGAAGGTGGCGGTCGTGCCCTGGGCGTCCTGCGCCACGGCGTCCAGGACCCAACCGTCCGCCAATGACCACGCGGGGGCTCCTTCCGTCCTCTCGAACGACTGCGGGGCGGAAGAGTTGACCTGCGCTTCAGAGGTGCCCCTGGGAGCCACGGGTGGTTCGAGTGAACCGGACCCCGACGCCTGCTGGGCCGAGATGCACCGGTCGATGACCGCCTGCTGTTCGGGGTTCGCCGCCGTGGTCGGCACGGCCGGGGGCGGGTTCGGGTCGACACGGTTACTGTCGGCCGGTCCGACCGTCGAAGGATCAGATCCCACCACGTCGGCCCACACCAAAGCTCCGGCCAGGCCAATCACTACAGCGGCGGCCACGACGGATCCGATCGCGCGGCGACGACGTGCCGCCTTCCGTGCCCGAGCGGTCACCTCGGATGGCGTGAACCCGAGCGGATGGGCGTGGTCATCGGCGGCCGAGTCGAGCAGTTCCTTGATGACTTGGTTCATGACAGCTCCTCGAGTTGGAAATCGAGTCCGTTGGCAACGAGGGACTCTCTGACTTGTTCCAGGGCCCGCGCGGTCTGGCTCTTGACCGTCCCCGGGCTGATCCGGAGGAGGGCCGCCACCTCGCTCACGGGCAGGTCGGCGAAGTACCGAAGCACCACGCAGGCACGACGGCGGGGCGCGAGGCCTTGCAGCGCATCGACGACGGCGGCGCGGCGGTCCACGGCGGCGGACGGGTCGGCAGTCATCTGGACCGGCAGGTGCTCGGTGAGGACCTCACGTCGCCAGGGTCGACGGCTCTGGTCGATGACAGACGTGGTGACGGCCCGGTGAGCGTACGCCCGTAGCCCCTCGCTGCGCTCGAGCCGATGCCAGGCCAGGTAGACCTTGACCAGTGCGTCCTGCGCGGCGTCCTCAGCGCGCTGCCAGTCCCCGCACAGCAGGTACGCCGTCCGCCGCAGCGACTGCGCCGTCGCCGCGACGAACTCCTCGAAGGCTGCTACGTCCCTCGTCCTCATCCATCCTCCGTTCCTCAGTGATGAAACGGTGATGGCGTCATCGGAGGTTGCTCGGGGCCCGACCTTTTCGGAGCGAGGACGTCGGCGAGTGCTTACCTCCTGATCGCCACCGGGACGACCACCTTGGTCTTGGCCCCGCCGTTGCCGCGCAGCACCAGCCACAGCTCCTCGAGGTCTTCGGGCAGCTGCGACTCGTCGTCGACGTCGATTGTGATCCGTCCGGTGCGGCCGCGGTCCACGGTGCCCTCCCACGCCGACAGGGTCACGCCGGGCACCCGCGTGGGTGTGGGGTCGCCCGCCACGAACTCGCCGACAACGTCCCTGAGCGCGAACACGGTCAGCAGGTCGCCGTCGGCGTCGACGTCCGAGACCCGGAAGATCGACCCGGGGGTGGTCTGCTGCGGTTGCACCGTGGAGATCTCCGTACAAGTGATCGGGTCGACCTGACGCAGCGTGCCGCCAGCAGCCTTGGTCCACAGCGACCGACTGGCCGGGTCCCAGGCGAGACCCGCGGAGCTGATCGAGTCCCGGCACGACCCCACCTCGCGGCCCGGGTCCGGGTGGTCGAAGCCGGTGAGGGTGCGGTACCACCGCTTGCGGCCGGCTCGGGGGTTGCCCAACACGAAGAACAGGTCGCGCTCGGTGTCGTACGCCAGTCCGCTCGGGTTCGCATCGGTCCCAAACCCCGTGGGGATGGTCGCGACCACCTCCGAGGTATCGGGATCCAGGCAGACGACGTCATCGACCTGGTCGGGTGCCGTGCACATCCAACCGCGCGAGGGGACCCACGCAAGGTCCGAGGGCTCGAGCCGCTCCGCGGGGATCCCGTAGTGCTGCGCGACGTCGGTGGCCGAGATCTCCTTGCCGGTGGGCTGCCCCTCCTCGGTGACCTCGGCGATCACCCAGGGCACCGCCCGGTTGTAGTTGACCGCGGAGACCCAGCGGAGACCGTCCACCTCCTCCACGCCCAGCTGAATGCCCACCCCGGTCGCCACACCGCTGACCTGCGTGCCCGGCGCTGGGCGGTCGGGCAGCTCGGCCCGGGTCTCGGCGCGCCACCGCAGAGGGGCTCGCCCGGTGTTGCGGATCGTCAGCTGTGTGGATCGTCCTGGCCTCACGGTGAGCTCACTCGAGCTCAAGCGGAACGTCCCCGCCTCCAGCTGAGTCTGCACCGGCAGCACCTGGCCGTCCGTGGTGAGCCGGACGTCTACGGGAGCGGGTACGTAGTACCCCGGCGCGTCGGCGACCCGGATCGTGTAGGGGCGTTCGGTCATCGCCTGGATCCGGTAGCGGCCGTCGTCGTCGGTCTCGACCCGGACCAGCTCGTTGCCGTGCTGGTTGACCAGGTCCACGTCGGCCCCGGGCACCCCGGCCCCGGTCTGCCGGTCGGTGACCCGGCCCGCGACCCAACCGTTGGGGGGCAGCTCGAACCGGATCTGTCGCCGGTCGTCGATGATCGCCCGCTGGATGGAGTAGTCGAGCCCGAACTCGTAGGTCAGCGAGGGATCGGCACCGTGGGACAGGAACCGGATGTCGGAGTAGGCGCCCACCTCGATCAGGTTGTCCTGGTCGATGTCCTTGTAGGCGTAGACCACGTCGCCGTCCTCGTGCAGGGTCACCTCGAAGCTGAACCGGACGTCATGCTGGAAGAGGTTCGTGACGTCGCGCCACTCGACGGTGAAGGCGCGGTTCGGTGCCTTGCCCGTCGTCCGGGTCAGCATTCGAGTCTGGTCGTCCACACTGACCTGGCCCTTGGTCAGCAACATGCCGTCGACGAGGTAGTGCGGTGACCCGGGGTACTGCTTTCCGAGCCAGAACGAGGCCACGCCGTAGCGATCCACCAAGAGGTGGTCGTAGGTCCGGCCGAAGTAGGTGAAGTCGAACGGCATCTCGAGCTCACTGGAGTCGCGGATCCCCGGGATCGTGATCTCGTCTGCGCCCTCGATCCACTGGGTCGGCTCGTGCTCGCAGCTGTAGCCGTACGACGGCGGGTAGCCCCAACCGCTGCTCTGCGGCTGGTCGGTGACGCGGGGTAGGCGGAGTGCCGCGATCTCGGTGTCGCCCTGAACCGTCACGCTGCGGTGACCGGCCCGGGTGCAGCCGCCCGCGTCGACGGACAGCAGGTAGTCCGCCGGACCGGGCACGTGCTCGACGGCGAAGCCCCCGTCGGCGTCGGTGGTGGTGGCGAACCTGGTGCCGGCAAGGGTGACCCGGGCGAACGGGATGCCGCTCCCGTTCGTCTGGTCGAGCACGCGCCCGGAGACCGTGAAGCCAGCCACGCCGGCCAGGGTGATGTCGGTGTCGGTGGTTGCGCCCGCGGTCACGCTGATGTCCACCGATACCGGCTCGAAGCCGAAGGCGGTGACAGTGGCGTGGTAGGTGCCGGTCGGGATCTCGGCAAGGTAGCCGCCGTCGTCCCCGGTGCGTGCGGAGCGCACGAGATCGGTGCGGTCCAGGCGGATCGTGGCGCCGCGGACCGGCTCCCCGGTCTCCTCCGCACTGATGGTGCCGGTGATGGTGCCGGTCTCCTCCTGTGGCGCGGCCTGTACCAGCGCCAGCGCGTCGAGGCGACCCTCGCCGTAGACGTTGTTGTCGGCATCGGTGCCGCCGCAGCTGCCGTCCGGGCTGTCGGTCGCGGTCTGATCGAGCAGCTCTCGGGTGCCGGGGATGTCACCGACCAGGCTCGGCTGCGCCGACCACAGCAGCGCGATCGCGCCGGCAACGTGAGGCGTGGCCATCGACGTGCCGCTGAACAGGGCGTAGCGGCTGCCGGGCACCGACGACCGCACCTGCACTCCAGGCGCAGAGATGTTCGGCTTGACCTCGCCGTCCTGCCCCGGGCCGCGCCCGGAGAAGGGGGCAACTTGGTTGGCTGCGTCGTAGGCGCCGACCGAGTAGTTGATGCCCCGGCTGCCCGGCGAGCTGGCCGAGCCGCAACCCTGGGTGCCGAGGTTGCCGTTGGCCCAGACGCCGAAGATCCCCGACGCAGCCCACGACTCCAGGATGTCCTCCATGAACGGGTCGGTGGACGGCTCGGTGGATCCCCAGGAGTTGTTGATGATGTCGGGCCGCTTGGCCGGGTCGGGGGCGGAGCCGTCGACCTTGGTCGGGGCGAGCATCCACTGCGCGGACGCGATCAGGGCCTCGTCGGAGGGGCAGCAGCCGTTGGCGGAGATCCAGCGCGCGCCGGGCGCCACGCCGATCTGGTTGGCGCCGCCGTCGTCGCCGACCATGGTGCCCATCGTGTGGGTGCCGTGCCCGTTGTCGTCGGTGGGGTACTCCGCGATGCCGGAGACGTCGAACCAGTTGTAGTCGTTGCTGAACTGCCCGCTGGCGGCGTCGTAGCCGCGGTAGGAGTCCACCAGCGCCGGGTGGTCGAACTGCACGCCGGAGTCGATGCTGGCGACGACGATGCCGTCGCCGCGGACGCCGTACTGCTGCCAGACCTGGTCGGCCTTGATGTTGCCCACGCCCCACTCGACGACGGACTCGGCCTGGGCGCCGAGCCGGCCGCCGGTGCCTTTCTGGTCGATCGGCTCGGGCTCGGCGTACTTGACCGGCGGGAAGATCCGCTGCACGGCCGGGTCGCGCGCCAACAGCTGGGCGAGGTGGTGGTCGCCGGCCTCGACGTGGATGGCGTTCGTGACCCAGTACGACGTGAACGCGGCGCCGTCCGCCTCGAGCAGTTGCCGCGCATCGACCTGCGACTGCTGCGCGGTGCTCCGCAGCTCGTCGACCACGAAGCGCCCGCGGTTGCCCCAGCTGCGCATCTGCTCGGCCCGGCCGGTGTCGGCCTCGGCGGTGAAGGCGACCCAGAAGTCGGCCGTGTCCTGCTCCGTCAGGGTCTTCTCGAGGGCCGGCTCGATCTTGTCGCTGCCAGCCGAGACGGGGTCGGGGCCGGTCTCCCGGGCGGTGGCATCAGATGGGGTCCAGGCCGTCAGCAGCGCGAGAGCGACGGCGAGGATCAGGAGCGAGACGGAGCGACTGCGGACGGACACGGGGGCCTCCAGGACCGAGAACGAGGCGCGCGATCAGCGCGGGCTGGCCTCACCATCGCCGCAACCCGGTTGCACGGAAAGCAAAGGGCGGTGTCAGATATCGCCATGGCGGAACCGGACAGCGTTCGGGTGCTCCCGGATCCCGCGCCGCCGGGACTGAGTGACCCGGAGCGCCGGGTCTTCGCGGCGATGACGGGTCGGGCGCGGCTGACAGCCGCCGAGGTGGCCGAGATCTCCGGGATCCCCGACCCGTTCGCCGCGCTCCGGCGGCTGGTGGCGCGGGGCCTGGTCGCGTACGACGAGGGCGAGCGGCGCTACCTGCCCGCCGTACCGTTCGCGCTGCTGCGGCAGGTGCTGGGGCAGGCCGACGACCAGCTCGCCCGGACCCGGGCAGCGCTGGCGGAGCTCGCGGAGGTGATCCCGTCGTCAGACGTCGAGGTGTCGCCGGCGAGCCAGGTCTTCGTTGTGGTCAACCCCGCCGACGCGTGGGCACGAGTGACCTGGTGCGTCGAGCAGGCAGCCCGAGAGTTCGCGTTCGTCAACCACGGCGGACCCACCAGTGCGCGCAACCGCGAGCACGAGGTCGAGGCCGGCTTGATCGCCCGAGGGGTCCGGGTCCGTGGGTTGTACGAGCAGGCAGCCGTCGACGCACCGGGCGGGCTCGACGATCTGCTCTGGAGCCTGGCGAGCGGCGAGGAAGCCCGCGCGACGCTGGTCACGCCGACCAAGTGGCTGATGGTCGACCAGGAGGTGGTGCTCACCCCGATCCGGAGCGGCGGCACCTATGCCGAGGGCATCCTCGAGGTGCGGCACCCGACCCTGGTGGCGCTGTTCGCGGCGTACTACGAGTCGCTGTGGACGACGGCGGTGCCGCTCGCCGACTTCGTCCGCGACCGGACGGTCGAGACGTTCGACGCGGACGACCGCGCTCTGGCGAGCGCGCTCGCCACGGGCATGAACGACAAGGCGATCGCCCGCCAGCTCGGGGTCAGCGAGCGCACCGCGCACCGGCGGGTGGCGGGGCTGATGTCGCGGCTGGGCGCCGAGAGCCGGTTCCAGGCCGGGGTGCAGGCGGTACGGAACGGCCTGATGGGCTGATCGTCGTCAGGCCCGCAGCGGGTAGAGGTAGCGCGAGGTCGGCACCAGGTCGAGATCTCGGTCGGCGCCGATCCGGGCGACGCTCGCCATCAGCCGTTCCAGCCGCGAGGAGAGCTCGGCGTCGTCGCCGCCACTGCCGTAGAACGCGTGCATGTCGTCGATCGCCGCGGTCGGGAACAGCTCCTCGACCACCCCGCTCACCTCCGGCGTCTCCTCGGTCAGCCGGGCGACCACGAGGTTCTGCACGTAGCCGAACGTCGCCTGGGTCGCGATCGCGATCGGGGTGTGGTCCTCCCGCCAGCGGTGCAGCCACTCCTCCTGGGTGAGCTCGGCCGGTCGACGGAGTACGGCGATGTTGGCCAGTCCGTCGAGGCGCGAGCCGTCCCACTCGTCGGGTGGCTCGATCGGCCGGCGTTCCTCGACCTCCCAGCCGACCACCCGGTCACCGACGTCGTGCAGCGCGGCGGCGACGTCGATCGCCACGGAGTCAGAGGCCGTCCACACGGTGGCGAAGCCGTCGATGCCGGGCTCGAACGTCGAGATCCGCATCGCCCGCTCCACCTCCGCATCGGCGACGTTGACCTGCAGCCGGATGCCACCGGCCGCCTCGATCCGTCCGTGGACCTCGGGCGAGTGCAGGTCGGCGAGATCCCCCCAGAGCGCGAACATCAGCTTGGTCATGCAGGCAAGGTATCCAGACCGGCGGCTCGGGCAACCTCGGCGTACGACTCGGCCAGGGTCGCGACGGTGGCGTGCGCGTTCAGGCCGCTCGGGTTGGGCACCACCCACAGCTCGGATCCGGCGAACGGCTCGGGCTGCCGACCGAGCACCGCCTTGCGCTCCCCGAACGCCGTCCGGTACGCCGTGATCCCGGCGACCGCGACCACTCGGGGAGTCGTACGGCGGACCAGCGCCTCCAGCTCTGCGCCGCCGGCGATCAGCTCGTCCTTCGTCAGCTCGTCGGCGCGGGCGCTGGCCCGGCGCACCAGGTTGGTGATCCCGATGCCGCGCGCTCGCAGGTGGTCACGGTCGGCGTCGGTCATCCCGTCGGAGGGCGAGATCGGCTCGGTGATCACCCCGCCGCGCAGCAGCGCGGGGTAGAAGCGGTTGCCCGGGTGTGCGAAGTGGGTCTGGGTGGCCGCGGTCCACAGCCCGGGGTTGATGCCGACGAAGAGCAGCCGCAGGTCCGGCCCGAGCAGGTCGGGCACTTCGGCGCCGCGGAACGACTCGAGCTCGGCGCGCGTAAAGCTGGCCATAGCCGAAGCCTGCCGGACACCCGGATCGGAACCCTCGGCAGGGCGGTACCGTCCCACCACTATGAGGCGGATCATCTCGGCGCTCCTGCTCGTCACGTTCCTCGCAGCATGCGCGTCCGACCCCCAGGACCCGGGCCTTCAACCCGCGGACGCCGAGCCCGAGCTGGTGCAGATGCTCGTGCTCACCTCGGCGGGCGGGACGGTGTCGCCGGCGGCGTACTTCGTCGAGGAGCCCAAGGAGATGAACTCCTACGTGAAGACGTTCGAGGACCGCGACGACGTGGAAGCGGCGGTCCAGCAGGCGGTGGAGGACGCGGGCGACCGCGGGGGCCGGCTCGCGGCCGCGACGGTGGCGGTCGGCTGCGACGTGCCCGAGGGCGTGAGCATCACCGAGGGCGAGGACCGGCCCGAGGTGCGCGCCGACAAGATCATCAACCCGAAGCAGGAGTGCTTCGCACCCACGACGAGCATCGCGGTCGTCGAGATCCCTTGACTCAGCTGTAACGGGTCAGCGCGGCTTCCGGTAGGCGATCTCGATGCCGTTGGCGACCGAGCGCTGGGACCCGTCCGACGGCGAGTTGATCACCTTCAGCAGGCCGCCGCGGCCCTTGGCCATCATCGTCGAGGAGCCGCCGCCGTCGAGGTTGAGCGCCTCGTCCGCACCCAGCTCGATCATCCTCTCGGCGAGCTCGACCATGGTGTTGCCGCGGCTGAACTTCTGCCGGCCGTCGGCCACGAGGAACAGCAGCCGCTTGGCGTCGCGGTCGATGCCGATCGCCGTACGCGGGTGCATCTCGCGATCGTCGACGACCTTGATCTTCCGGTCGCGGACCAGGAACTTGTTGCCGGTGATGGCCATCTTGGGGGTGCCGTCCAACCGCCACCGCACATGCGCGGGCTCCCCGACCTTGAGCCTCGCCAGCGTCCGTGCGCCGGCGCCGCGGCCGACCAGCATGACTCCCCTGATGTGTTCTCCCGAGCTGAGGCGGGTGGAGTTGCGCACCACCGTGCCCTCGCGGATCTGCACCATTCGGACGTCGCGCTCCTGGCCGTCGGTGATCCGGTAGCCGGACGACAGCCCCCACTGCCAGTTGTAGGCACCGATCCCGCCCGGCCGGACCGACGGGGAGTTGACGTTGGTGAGCACCACCTTCGGCCGGTCGATGATGACGGGGTCCATCGGGAGGACGTCGATCTGCGGGTGGCCGTGGCGATCGAAGAAGAACGCGTTGTTCCAGCCGGCGCGGGGGCCGTTGAGCGGGCCGCGCTGCCGGTCCCTCCCGACGCCGAGCGGCGCGCCGGTGTCGCCGATGTCGAAGAAGTCGCCGTTGACGCCGCCCACCGACTGCCTGTTGCGGGCCAGCATCTTGCTCAGCGGGGCGGTACGTCGTACCGCTCCGTCGTTGGCGTAGTCGATCTGCAGCCCCTTGCGCCGCAGGTCGGCGGTGAGCAGGTAGTAGCGGACCGGGCCGCGGCCGTCGAACTCGTCCCAGATCGTTGCCTTGACGCCCGGCGAGACCTGCCACTTGTTCCGGATGACGGTTCTGCTGGGCTTGCGCATCCACCTCGGCATCGGTGCGGCCATCTCGCCGCGCACGCCGTCGGAGGTCTGCTGACCACGCGGGTCACGGTCGTCGCGCCCGGCCGGTCTGTCGGGGTCGCCTGCCGAGCCGGTGGCCGCCGGGGTGGCGGCGGCGAGCACGCAAGCCAACAGCAGCGCGGGGAAGGGACGCATGGGCTCCAGAGTAAAGAACTCAGCGCCCGACTACTGGGAGATGGACCACCGTGTCGTCGAGCAGTACCACGCCCGGCACCCGCGCTCCCATCAGCGCGAACGTGTCGCTGACGGCGCTCGCGACCAGGAACAGCTTCTGCCCCCTCGGCACGTTCACCGCCACCGACGGCAGCGTGATCCGGCGCTGCTTGCCGGTCACCGGGGTGGGCTCGTTGAGCGGCAGCACGTTGTTCTGCACCAGTTTGGCGGTCAGCGGGCTGGTGCCGACCGCGAGCCCGTAGAAGGCGCGGTTCTGCACGCCGAGCGCGGTGACCTTGCCGGTGAGGTACGGCGAGCCGGCGACCCGGAGCGGGCCCTTCGCGACCTTGTAGGGCAGCGGGAGGCCGGCCGCGGTGGTGGTGGCGACCGGGCCGACGGCGTACGTCTTGGTGGGCGCGGCGGAGCCCACCGTGGTGCAGGTGCTCGTGGGGGTGGCGAGGTGCAGCCGGCCCCAGCCGCCGAGGCCGGTGTCGCGATGCTTGAGCGTCTCGTTGAAGAACCTCACGGACAGGTCGCGGAAGTCGCCGCCGGCGAGCTTCTTGCTGCACGGGTCGGAGGTGACCCGGACGCCGGCGGGGAGCAGCGCGGGCAACACGTGGCCGCCGTTGTAGGCCACGAAGATGCTGTGCTTGCGGGCCCGCGGGGTGAGCGCCCGCTGCCAGTTGGCCAGGCCCTGCTGCAGCGGGAAGAGGGTGTCGGTGGTGCCCTGCCCGAACAGCACCGGGATGTCGAGCTTGCGGCCGTGGTCGACGTGCCACTTGGGGCCGTTCTTCTTGAAGAACTTCACCATGTTCTCGCCCAGCGGCATTGACCCGTTGGGCCACTCGCCGGTGACCGCGCCCTCGATCAGCGCCTTGTAGACGTTGTGGGGGAGCGCGTCGGAGAGCAGCGAGGCGGCGCTCAGCGCGAGTGCCCACTCGGTGCGCACCACGCCCTCGGGGGCGATGCTCTGCGAGAGGTCGTGCCAGGTGATCTCGGGAGCGATCGCGTCGAAGACCGGCTTGCCGCGGACGCGGAGCGACTCGAACGCGCCGAGGAACTGGTAGCCGCCGCCGTAGCTGCCGCCGACCGAGCCGAGCCGCGGGTCGCCGGGGCCGTCCTGCTTCACCCAGCCGAGGTTGCTGACCAGCCGGACCAGGCGGCGGACGTCCCTGCCCTCGAGGTGGGGGTTCTCGACGTGCGCGAGTCCGCCGGAGGCGCCCCAGCCGCGCTGGTCGAAGGACAGCACGCCGTACCCCGCGTCGAGGAACTCGCGGACCCCGCTCGCCTTGGTGGTGCGCGAGCCGCCCCAGCCGTGGCTGTGCATCAGCAGCGGCACCGGGTGCTTCGAGGTGGCGCGGGCCGGCCGGAAGAGCGTGTAGCAGATCTTGACCTTGGCCTTCTTGCCCGGCTCGGGGGCGCTCTTCACGCAGCCGTTGGTGACCCCGGTCTTGCCGGCGGCGGGTGCCGACTCGGCCTGCGCGGTGGGTACGGCGGTCAGGGCGGCCGCGACCAGAGCGGTGCCGAGGAGGGTGGCCAGGCGGGTTCTCACGCCGGAACAACTGCCGAGCGGGCCCCGAAGTTACTCGCGGGTCACCGGCAGTCGCCGGCGCCGAGGCGGGCCAGGCCGTCGAGGTCGCCAGTGCCGTAGCTGGTGCGGGTGACCCCGTCGGCGTACATGATCTCGCCGCGGTCGTCGACGTGCGCAAGCCCGACGAGGTGCCCGAGCTCGTGCAGCAGTACCGCGAGCTGGACGGGCTCGGCGTCCTTGGTGGCGGCGAGCTTGTCGTAGGTCTCGACGTCGAGGACCACCATGCCGGTGACGTAGGAGCGTCGGCCGCCGAGCTCGGCGTACGTCGCCCCGCCGATGCCGGCCACGTCGCCGTCGAGGTCGGGCACCTCCTCGTCGTCGGCCCAGCCGATCAGCACCGGGAGCGGCTCGCCGTTGGCCGCGAACCGGTCATCGAAGCCGCGGTCGTCGGTGGTGCCGTCGAAGCGGAACGCCAGCCCGGTGCGGTGCTCCACCTCGGCGATGCCGTCCTCGACCAGGGCCTTCCAGTCCGGGGGCGAGCCGTCGGGGTTGACGGCGTAGTGGATCTCTCGGCAGGGGTTCCAGCGGACCGGGTCGTCGGAGCCGCGCTGGGTGGCCAGGAAGTCGTAGTGGCCGCCGGGGATGCCCTTCTCCTGCACCTCCGGGTGGATCCGGCCCTCCGCGCCGATCGCCTCGCGGATCCGGGTGCCGAGAGTGCCCGGGTCGAAGGCCACGAACGCCGTGATGGCGACCGCCGTCACGATCACCGAGATCACGGTGATCGTGCGCTGGCGCTCTTCGGTCGTGGGCACCACTCCATCATCGCTCTTTACGCCTAGTGTGCAGCCCGTGGCGTCCTGGAATACCTTCATTCAGGGAGACAACCTCGACGTGCTCGCCACGCTGGACCGCGGCTCGGTCGACCTGGTCTACATCGACCCGCCCTACAACACCGGCAACGACTTCGCCTACCGCGACTCCTACTCCTCGCACGCCGTCTGGGTAGCGATGATGCGGCCGCGGCTGGTGGCGGCGCGGGACGTGCTCGCCGAGAGCGGCGCGATCTTCGTGAGCATCGACGACAACGAGGCGGCGTACCTGCGGCTGCTGATGGACGAGGTGTACGGCGAGGCCAACCTGCTCGCGCAGATCGTGGTGAACCTCAACCCCAAGGGGCGGCAGCTGGGCAAGGGGTTCGCGACCAGCCACGAGTATCTGCTGGCCTACGCGCGCGACGCGGCCTTGTGCGTGCTCGACGCGTCGAGCCACGAGACCGTGAACGAGCGCGACTTCCCCCTGGTGGACGGCGACGGCCGGCGGTTCCGGCACCTGCCGCTGCGCAACACCAACAAGAAGTTCAACCCGGCCACCGCGCGGACTCTGCACTTCCCGGTGTGGGGGTCGGTGGCGTCGGGGGAGGTGCGCACCGCGCCGTTCGGCGACGCGGTGGAGATCCTGCCGGTGTTCGGAGACGGCCTGCCCGCGGTGTGGCGGTGGAGTCGTCCGCGCATCGACGAGCGAGGTGCGGACCTGGTCTGCCGGTTGGTGCGGGGGTCGAAGGGTGAGCGGGTCGACGTGTTCCAGAAGGACTGGCTGCACATGCCGGGCGGGCGGCGGAAGAAGCTGCGCACGATCTGGCTGGCCGAGGAGGTGGGCTCCACCGACACCGCGGTCGCGGAGCTGAAGGAGATCCTCGGGCACGTCTTCGACTCCCCGAAGCCGACCGGGCTGGTACGCCGGATCCTCGGCACCATGCCCGCCGACGCGGTGGTGCTCGACTTCTTCGCCGGCAGCGGTACGACGGGGCATGCGGTCGCGCTCGCGAACGCCGAGGACGGCGGCTCGCGGCGGTGCATCTCGGTGAACTCCGCGGAGCCGACGCTGCCGGAGTCGCGGGCGCGGCTCGGCGGCTACGCGACCGTCGCCGACATCACCCGGGCCCGGCTGCGGGCGGTCGCGGAGACGGTCGGCGGCGGCCTGGAGGAGGGGTAGCGGTGACCTTTCCCGGTTTCGGGCCGCCCGAACGGTGGATAGCTCACCGCTCGGCGGCCACCAGCGCGTCGAGCACCAGGTCCCAGCCGGTCTCGTAGCCGGCCCGCCGCTCGGCCGCGTCGGCGTCCCAGCCGGAGTGCGTGAGCCGGAGCAGGCAGCCGTCGCCGGCCTCGGCGAACGTCACCTCGACGCGGGTCGCCTCGTCGGGGGTGCCGCCGGGGTACCAGTCCATGACCAGCCGGTGCGGGGCGTCGTACAGCGTGACGAGGGCCCAGTCGACGCGCACCCCGGCGACGTCGGTCTCGTAGACGAAGCCTCCGACCAGCGGCTCGACAGTGATCGAGGCGACCCGGTCGCCGGCGACGCTGTGCGGGTCGACCGGCCACCACTCGCCCATCCGGTCGGTGAACAGGGTGAAAGCGACGTCGGGGGAGCAGGCGAGGGTGCGCTCCTTGACGACGGCGGTGAGGGTGTCGGTCATCGGTCCTCCTTGGGGGCGGTCGCGTCGACGTACGCCTCGAAACTGTCGAGCGCGGTGTCCCACATCCGGTCCAGGTAGTCGCGGACGTCGGCGGCGCCCGCGGGGTCGAGCCGGTAGACCCGGCGGGTGCCGTGCGCGGCCACGGTGACCAGGTCGGCGGCGTGCAGTACCCGGAGGTGCTGGGAGACCGCCGGCCGGGAGACCGGCAGCCGGTCGGCCAGGTCCTGCACCGACGACGGGCGTGCGGCGAGCAGGCCGACGATCTCGCGCCGGGTGGCGTCGCCGAGGGCGTCCAGCGCTCCTGCTGCGGTCATGCGCTTACCGTAAGTTGTCACTTACGGTAAGTCAAGGCTTACGCTACGCCGGCCGCCTTCTCCAAGGCCTTCACCTCGGTGTCGAGGTGGGTGAGCAGCCGCTGCAGGTGCGGGACGGTGCGCCGGCAGCCGGTGAGGCCGAACGCCATGTTGCCGTCGTAGGACGTGCAGGTGATGTTCAGCGCCATCCCGTTGATCGGGATCGACAGGGGATAGCTGCCGAGCAGCTGGGCGCCGTTCCAGTAGTGGGTGGTGCGCGGGCCGGGGACGTTGCTGATGATCAGGTTGTACGGCGGCCGCACCAGGCCCTGCATCCGGAACATCGGGGTGAGGATCGCCGGCGCCTGGCCGATCGCGCTCATCGCCAGGATCTGTAGCGGCGTCATCGACGACAGCGCCTCCTTGCCGTCCTTCATGGACTGGTGGATGGCGGCCAGCCGCTTGGCCGGGTCGTGCAGGTCGGTGGCCAGCTGCACCATCACTGCGCCGACGGCGTTGCCGCCCTCGGCGGAGGCGCTCTGGGAGTCCTTGGCCTTCAGCCCGACCGGGACCATCGCCACGAGCGGGGTCGCGGGGAGCTCGTCCTGCTCGAGGAGGTACTTGCGCACCGCGCCGGAGCACATCGCCATCACCACGTCGTTGATGGTGGTGCCGGTGGCCTTGCCGATGCCCCGGAGCTGTTCGACCGGCCAGTCGTCGGCCGCGAACCGGCGCGACCCGGTGATGCTCTGGTTGAACATCGTGCGCGGCGCGTTGAGGGAGAGTGCCGAGGTCTCGTTCCGGACCGCCTTGGAGAGGGTCTTGATCAGTGCGCCGGGCAGCCCGGCCGCCTCGGCGGTCATCCCGAGCGCGCTGCGGACCGCGGAGACGGGCACCTCGGCCAGGCTGTGCTCGGCCTCGGTGGTCGCCTTGCGGGCCCGGGCGGTCGCGTTCGCCGCCCACATCGCCTGCATCCCGCGCTGCTCCGGGTCGGTGCTGAGCACGCTCTGCACCAGGCGCATCGCGGAGACGCCGTCGACCAGGGCGTGGTGGAGCTTGGTGTACATCGCGACCCGCCCGTCGCGCAGGCCCTCGATGATGGTGGCCTCCCAGAGCGGCCGCTCCCAGGCCAGCCGGGTGCTGTGCAGGCGGGAGCAGAGCTCGAGCAGCTCGCGGACCCGGCCGGGCTTGGGCAGCCCGCTGTGCCGCACGTGGTGCTCGATGTCGAACTGCTCGTCGGGCACCCAGACCAGCTGGGCGCCGGTCTTGAGCGAGCGGTGCGGGCGTTTCAGGAACAGGGGGGCGATCTCCTCGACGTCGCGCATCTGCTCGTACATCTCGCGCACGAAGTTGCGCCCGGCTCCCTCCGGCTTCTTGAACAGCTGGAGACCGCCCACGTGCATCGGCATGTTGCGGTTCTCCGCGATCAGGAAGCCTGCGGAGGTCGGGTCGATCGGAGTGGCCACTGGAGCCCCTTTCCTCGGACCCCGATCCTGTCGTGGCGTGGGGGCCGCGACAAGTACGCCGTCGGCGCGCTGTTCGCTGAGGGTTCACCCTTGATCTTCGGCGGGCCTCTTGCGGGTGCCGGGGTGGTGGGCGCACGCTCGGCGGGTCGTTGCCCTCACCTCCGTCTCGGGAGTCGTCATGGTTCGTCGGTTGCTGCTGTCCTGCGGTTTCGTCCTCTCCGTGCTCGGCGGTGTCCTCGCGGTGCCCACTGCGGCGCACGCCGAGACCTACTCCGCCCCGCTGCAGACCGCGATCGCGGACCTGCCGGTGGCCACCGAGGTGCGCACCGGCTACTCGCGCGACTTGTTCCAGCACTGGATCGACGCGGACGGCGACGGGTGCAACACCCGCAACGAGGTGCTGATCGCCGAGGCAGACGACCCGGTGACCGTGGGCGGCGGGTGCGCGCTGAGCGGCGGGCGCTGGTTCTCCTACTACGACCGGGTGTCGTGGACGCAGACCTCCGACGTCGACATCGACCACATGGTCCCGCTGGCCGAGGCCTGGGACTCCGGCGCGCGGACCTGGGACGCCGCAACCCGGCGCGACTACGCCAACGACCTGGGTGACTCCCGGTCCCTGGTCGGCGTCACCGACGACGTCAACCAGGCGAAGGGTGACCAGGACATCGCGGAGTGGCTGCCGACGTACGACAACTGCCGCTATCTGGGGGAGTTCGTCGCGGTGAAGCTCCGGTGGCGGCTGACCGTGGACAGCGGGGAGAAGTCTGCGATGAGCTCGCTCGCCTCCTCGTGCTCCAACGTCACGATCACGGTGACCCGGGCCCGCTAGCGGGCCAGTTTCCCTCCACAACCCGGGGCCGACCCGGGCTCCTCCACAGTGCCGGCGGTGGCCGCCGTCCGGGTCCTTCGTTCTCCCTAGCGTCCTCCGCACGCCGGAACTCGCCGGCGTCACGACCCTCTCGGAGGACTCATGAAGAAGTACGCCGTCACCCTCGCCGCGCTGGCCGTCGCCGGCATCGCCCTCGGCTCCGGCGGGCTGGCCGCGGCCGACCAGGACGAGCCGGAGAAGCCCTACGTGCCGCACCCGAAGACGATCGTGGAGGTCACCGGCGACAAGTACAACGGGTTCGGCATCCACCACTACGACGGCACCGCGGAGTTCCCGCCGACCAACAGTGAGGCCCGGGCGGAGTGCTCCGAGTACGACACCCGACTGGAGCGGGTCAAGTGCCGTACGGAGATCCGGGTCTGGTACCGCGACCTCGGCGACATCAAGCGGGCGATCAACTACCAGCAGTCGCTCAGGAGCAAGTAGTCGCCATGACCTGGCAACATCTGGCCCATGGAGGCGGGCCCGCTCGACCGGATGTGGAGCCGTGGACGGCTCTCGGTCCGGGCCCGCGTGGACCGCCTCGCTGACAAGCGCTGGCACGTGCTGCAGTGCGCGGTCGCGGCCGGCGTCGCCTGGTTCATCGCGGCGGACATCCTCGGCCACGAGACCCCGTTCTTCGCGCCGATCGCGGCCGTGGTCAGCCTGGGCACGTCCTACGGGCAGCGGCTGCGCCGGGTGGCCGAAGTGACCCTCGGGGTGGCGATCGGGGTGCTGATCGCCGACCTGCTGGTGGTGCAGCTCGGCTCCGGCGCGTGGCAGCTGACGCTGATCGTGGCGCTGGCGATGAGCACCGCGTTCTTGCTCGACGGCGGTCAGCTGTTCGTGATGCAGGCCGCGGTGCAGTCGATCGTGATCAGCTCGCTGGTGCCTGAGCCCAATCAGGCGCTGACCCGGTGGACCGACGCCTTGGTAGGGGGTGCGGTGGCGCTGGTGGGTGCGACGGTGGTGCCCGCCGCGCCGCTGCGCCGACCGCGCGAGCAGGCGGCCCGGGTGATGCGCAAGGTCGCCGAGCTGCTGCGCGCCGCCTCGGAGGTGATGGTCGACGGTGAGCTGGAGCACGGGCTCGACGTGCTCGCCGACGCCCGCTCCACAGACGCCCTGATCCGCGAGCTGCAGGTGGCCGCCGACGAGGGGATGGCGGTGGTGTCCGCGTCACCGTTCCGGGTGCGACATCGCGGCAACCTGCGTCGGATGGTGGAGCTGGTCGACCCGCTCGACCGGGCGTTGCGCAGCACCCGGGTGCTGGTCCGCCAGGTCGCGGTGACCGCCTACCACCGGCGGGAGGTGCCGCAGTCCTACGTTCGACTGGCCGTCGACCTGGCCGCGGCCGCGGACCAGGTGGCCGACGAGCTCCGCGCCGACCGGATGGCGGCCGCTGCCAGGCCCGCGCTGCTCAGGGTGGGCGAGGCGACCGGCCGGGTCGAGCGCTCGGACGTGCTTGCCGCCGAGGCGATCCTCGCGCAGCTCCGCTCGATCGTGGTCGACCTGCTGCTGCTCACCGGGCTGGACCAGATGGAGTCCACCGACGCGCTGCCCCCACCGCGATGAGGACCGACACCGGAAACGGTCTGTCCTGACGTGGCGGAGACGAGATGGGTCCTGCACGTGGACCTCGACCAGTTCATCGCGGCGGTCGAGGTGCTGCGCCGACCCGAGCTGGCCGGCCGGCCGGTGGTGGTCGGCGGCCGTGGCGACCCCACCGAGCGCGGGGTGGTGTCCACCGCGTCGTACGAGGCCCGCGAGTACGGCGTCGGCTCCGGCATGCCGCTGCGCCTGGCGGCGCGCAAGCTCCCGGACGCGATCTTCCTGCCGGTCGACGCGCCGGCGTACGACGCCGCCTCGGCGGTGGTGATGGACACGCTCCGCTCGCTCGAGTGGGGCGGGCGACCGGTGGTCGTGGAGGTGCTCGGCTGGGACGAGGCCTTCGTGGCCGCGGACCGGTCGCCGGCGGAGGGGGTGGGGGGAGGTCCCTCCCAGGCAGCACCGGCCGCCGAGCCCGACCTCGGCGACCCGCGCGACTTCGCCCAGCTGATCCGGGACGAGGTGCTCGCCGCGAGCCGGCTGCACTGCTCGGTCGGGATCGGCAACAACAAGCTCCAGGCCAAGATCGCGACCGACTTCGGCAAGCCCGACCCGGGGATCTACGTGATCACCGACGAGTCCTGGTTCGAGGAGATGGGCGCCCGGCCGACCCGGGCGCTGTGGGGGATCGGGTCCAAGATCTCGAAGCGGCTGGCGACGCTCGGCATCGACACCGTCCACCAGCTGGCGACCTCCGACGCTCGCCTGCTCGCCGCCGAGTTCGGGCCGACGATGGGGCCGTGGTTCCACCGGCTCGGCCGCGGCGTCGACTCGAGCCCGGTCGACGCGACGCCGTGGGTGCCGCGGGCGCACGGCCGCGAGGAGACGTTCCAGGAGGACCTCACCGAGTGGGCCGACGTCGAGGCAGCCATCCGAAGGATCACCCATCGGGTGGTGGCCGACATCGACCGCGAGGGCCGGCCGGCGTTCCGGGTCGGGCTGAAGATCCGGTTCAAGCCGTTCACCACCCTCACCCGGATCCACAAAATCGACACACCCACCAACGACCCCGAGGTCCTCGCCGACGAGGCGGTGGCGTTGCTCGACCGGATCGAGAAGCGGAAGCCGGTCCGGCTGCTCGGCGTCCGGCTGGAGATGGTCGAGCCGGAGGGCGGGTACGACGCGCCGGGCCGGCGGTGACCTAGCGTCGCTTCCGCGGCCGCAAACCGACCCTCACTCACCGCCCGACGACGACCAACCACAGCCCTACAGCGCACCCCGCAGCTCCTGCACCACCGAGTCGACCACCGCCACCAGGTCGCCGTCGGTCTCGGCCGCGACCCGCCGCTGCCGTTGGTACGACGCCCCGCGCGTCGGGATCTCGGCGATCGAGGCCAGCTCGGCGGCGCAGCCGAGCCGTTCGGCGACCGGCGCCAGCCGCTCCACCTCGTCGCGCAGGTCGTCGGTGACCAGCCGCTCGTTGCACTCCTCGTCGAGGATCACGATCGCCTCGAGGCCGTAGCGCGCGGCCCGCCACTTGTTCTCCTGCACGAGCCAGGGCTGCATCGACGGCAGCGTCTCGCCACGAGCCATCCGCTCGTCCAGGTCGACCACCAGGCACTGGCAGAACGCGACCAGCGCGGCCAAGTCGTCGAACGACGAGACACCGTCGCAGACCCGGTTCTCCAGGGTGCCGATGTGCGGGGCCGGGCGCAGGTCCCAGCGGATCTCCGACAGCACGTCGATCACCCCGGTCGTGAAGTGGTCATCGGCGAACGCCTCGAACTGCTCCCAGGTCTGGAAGTGGAACGGCAACCCTGCGGTCGGCAGCTGCTGGAACATCAGCGCCCGGTTCGAGGCGTAGCCGGTGTCCGCCCCGGCCCAGATCGGCGAGGACGCCGAGAGCGCCTGCAGGTGCGGGTAGTAGCGCAGCATCGCGGTCAGCACCGCCATCACCCGCGACTGGTCCGGCATGCCGACGTGCACGTGGACGCCCCAGATCAGCATCTGCCGGCCCCACCACTGGGTGCGGTTGATCAGCTCCTCGTAGCGATGCCCCTCGGTCAGCTCCTGCTGGGTCCACGACGCGAACGGATGCGTGCCCGCGCCGTACAGGTCCACGCCGAGCTCGTCGCCGGACGGCACCACCACTTCCAGCGTCTCCCGGAGGTCGGTCATCGCCTCGTCCACCGTGTGGCAGACCCCGGTCACGACCTCGACGGTGTTGCGGAGCAGCTCCTTGTGCAGCCGGCCCGGGTCGGGCAGCCGGGCCTTGGCCCGGGCGAACAGGTGCGCGGCGTCGTTGCGCAGATCGCGGGTACGCCGGTCGACCAGCGCGAACTCCCACTCGACGCCGAGCGTCGGCTCCGGCGAGGCAGCGAAGTCGATGCGCACCCCGCCAGTGTGGCGCACCCAACGCCGATCGACGCGCCGCGACGTTGGGGTCTCAGCCGTTGGTTTGCGAGCATCAGGCTGTGTCGGAGACCCGCGAGCTCACCCTCACCCTGGACTTCTGTCTTCGGGTGGGCGACCTGCTGCTCTCCTCCGGCGCCGGGGCCGCCGACGTGGCCGCCACGATGCTGTCGCTGGCGCGCAGCCTGGGGGCCGGCCAGGCCGAGGTCGACGTGACCTTCACCGCGCTCACCATGAGTCACCAGAGCAGCCCCGAGGAGTGGCCGCTGATCGCCACCCGGCACGTGCACCAGCGGGTGATCGACTACCAGGACCTGACCCGCGTCGACCACCTGGTGCGCGCCGTGCTTCGCGAGGAGGTCGACCTCGCCGGCGCCCGCGCCGAGCTGCGCCAGATCACCTCCACCGGCCACGGACGGCCGCGCTGGGCGATCACCCTCGGCTGGGGCGTGATGAGCGCCGGCGTCGGTGTGCAGCTCGGCGGTGACTGGCTGGTCGTGGTGCTCGCGGCGGTCGCGGCGATGGGCATCGACCGGCTGCAGATGATGATCGCCCGGCGCCGGATCCCGGCGTTCTATCAGCAGGTCGCCGGCGGGGGCCTGGCCACGATGATCGCCGTCGGCGCCTCGGCGACCCCGCTCGATGTCGACGTACAGCTCGTGGTCACGGCCAACATCGTGATGCTGCTCGCCGGGATCGGGTTCATGGGCGCCCTCCAGGATGCGCTCACCGGCTTCTACATCACCGCCGGCGCCCGGCTCACCGAGGCGCTGCTGGCCACCGCCGGCATCATCGCCGGGGTCAGCGGCGGTCTCGGGCTCGCCTCGGTCACCGGCGTCGACATCCCGTCCATCAACGTCGGCCGGACCGGCATCCAGGAGGTCGGCGTGGCCGCCCTCGGGGCCGCCATAGCCGCCGCGGCGTTCGCGTTCTCGTCGTACTCACCGAAGCGGATGCTGGGCCCGGTGGCGGTGGTCGCCGGTATCGCGATGTCGATCTCCCTGTGGATCGAGACGCCGGGCATCGGCCGCACCTGGTCGGTGGCGTTCGCCGCCCTGTTCGTGGGCCTGGTGGGGTACGCCGTGGCGGGCCGGCTGCGGGTACCGCCATTGATCCTGGTGGTCTCCGCCGTGGTGCCGATGCTGCCCGGTCTGTCGATCTTCCGTGGCCTGTCCCTGCTCGCCGAGGGCAACCGCTTCAACACCTCGGAGGGACTCGTGGCGCTGATGACCGCCGCATCGGTCGCCCTGGCTCTGGCCGCCGGCGTGATCCTGGGGGAGTACGTCGCCCAGCCGCTCAGGCGCGAGGCCCGACGCGTCGAGTCCCGGCTCGCCGGGCCCCGGCTGATCGGGCCGGTCCACGTGCTCGGCCGGCACGGCCGCACCCGACGGCAGCGGCGTCGCGACTCGGCGGCCGAGGATCAGCCGGACTGACCGTGCAGCTCGGCGAACCACTGCCGGGCGCCGCCGTCGAACGGCCCCGCACCTGCGGCAACCAGTTCAAAGATCCGGTCGCGGGAAGCGGTCGCGAGGCCCACGACCTCGTCGGGGTACTCGAGCTCGACCCGGTGCCGCGCGAACTCGTCCTCGTCGTCCACCCACACCCGTCCATCCGGGTCCTGGATGACGTCCAGGTCCAGATCGACCGCCCGCACCGTGGCGTCGTCCCACTCCGGCGGCGTGGTCATGTCGACGTAGATCCGCACCGGCCCACCCTCGTCGTGGAACGTCGCCAGCCAGCCCCGCTCGACGGAGGTCCCGGGCCCGGGCACCAGCCCGACCTGGGCCACCGGCGCGACGTAGTCGACGCCGGGCCGGGTCATCGTGGTCCCGGCGGGGATGCCGAGCCAGTCGCCGTGGTCGTCACTGCCGAGGTACGTCGCCTCGAACTCCCAGTGCGGCCGGTCGCCCCACTTGGTCATCGCGACATGGATGGTGGTCCCGGGATTCACCCGGCTATCAGACCACGGTGGTCTTCGGCGGCATGACCCGCTTCGAGGCGCGCGCGACGACGTCCTGGTAGCGCGAGCCGGTGAGCTTCGCGAAGTGGTGCATCGCGTGCGCGTCGATCCCGACCAACACGCGGGCCTGGTTGCGCAGGATGCCGCGGACGATGATCTCGGCCGCCTTCTCCGGGGTCATCCGGGCCAGCTTCTTGTCGAACAGGTTCGCGCTCTCGGCCCCGTCCTCGTGCTCGGAGTACCGCGCGTTGCGGGCGATCGCGGTCTTGATCCCGCCGGGGTGCACGGCGGTGACGCCCACGGGATGGCCGGCGATCAGCATCTCCTCGCGGAGCGCCTCGGTCATGCCGCGGACGGCGTACTTCGTGGCGTTGTAGGCGCTCTGGCCGGGCATCGAGATCAGCCCGAACAGCGAGGAGATGTTCACGACGTGGCCGTCGCCAGACGCGATCAGGTGCGGCAGGAACTCCTTGGTGCCGTGCACGACGCCCCAGAAGTTGATGCCGACGATCCAGTCCATGTCGGAGTACTCGAGGTCGGCGAAGTCACCCGCGAGCGCAACACCCGCGTTGTTGACCACCACGTTGACCCGGCCGAAGTGCTCGGCCACGGCGGCGGCGTACGCCGTGAACGCGGCGCGGTCCGCCACGTCGAGATGGTCGCTGCGGACCTCCTTGGCGCCGGCGGCCTTGACCAGCTCGACGGTCTCGGCGAGCCCGGCGTCGTCTACGTCGGAGATCGCGAGCAACCCACCGAGGCGGGCCACGTGGACGGCGAGCGCGCGGCCGATGCCGGAGCCGGCGCCGGTGATCACGACCACCTTGTCGTCGAGCGTCTTCATGCCATGACTCCGGTGGTTGAGGAAGGCGCGTTAGCGCCTGTCTCGAAACCGTGGGCGTCGTCCCGGGCCTCGACCCGGTAGGCGTCGGTGTCGAACTTCGCGGTCTCGCCACGGAACGCGAACGTCGTCCGCGGCCACAGCGTGGTGTTGTTGCCGTGCGCGTCGAGGTACCAGCTGGCACAGCCGCCGGTGGTCCACACGGTGCGCTTCATCCGGCGCTGCACGTCGGCGTTGTACGCCGCCACCGCGTCCTCGGTCACCTCGACGGTGCCGTAGTCGTGGGCGCGCATGGTGCGGATCGCGTCGACGAGGTAGGTCACCTGCGACTCGATCATGAACACCATGCTCGAGTGGCCGAGCCCGGTGTTGGGCCCGACGATCATGAACAGGTTGGGGAAGTCGGCGATCGTGGTGCCCTTGTAGGCGGCCATTCCGCCGTCCCGCCACCTGTCCGCGAGCGTCTGCCCGGAGCGGCCGGTGATGTGCTCGGTGATCGGCAGCTCGGTCGTGTAGAAGCCGGTGGCGACGATCAGTACGTCGATCGGGCGCTCCACGCCGTCGTTGGTGACGATCGCGTCGCCGGTGACCTTGGCGATCACGTCGGTGACCAGGTCGACGTTGTCGGCGTTCAGGGCCGGGTAGTAGGTGTTGGAGATCAGGATCCGCTTGCAGCCGATCTCGAAGGTCGGCGTGACCTTCTCGCGGAGCCCGGGGTCGTCGATGCCGCGCGCGATGTTCTTCAGCGCCAGCTGCTTGGCCGGCCAGGCCAGCTTGGGCTGCAGCGTGAAGCCCGGCACGTAGCACTCGCGGCCCCAGTAGATCGCGTTGCGGTAGAGCGACTGCACTCCCGGGATCCGCTTGAACAGGGTCCGCTCGATCCCGGTGTAGGGCCGGTCGTTGCGCGGCATGACGTACGGCGCGGTGCGCTGGTAGACGTCGAGGTGGCCCACGGTCTTCTGGATCGCCGGGACGATCTGGATCGACGAGGCGCCGGTGCCGATCACCGCGACCCGCTTGCCGGTCAGGTCGACGTCGTGGTTCCAGCGGGCGGAGTGGAACACCTCGCCCTGGAAGGTCTCGATGCCCTCGATCTCGGGCAGCTTGGGCTCGGAGAGGCCGCCGGCGCCGCTGATCAGGGTGCGGGCGGCGTACGTGCCACCAGGCGTCGTCACCACCCAGCGCTGCCGGGTGTCGTCCCAGGTCGCGTCGTCGGCCGCGGTGTCGAAGACGAAGCGGTCCAGCGTGCCGGACCGCTCGGCGACCCGCTTGATGTAGGCCTGGATCTCCGGCTGCGGGGAGAACGACCGCGACCAGTCGGGGTTGGGGGCGAAGGAGTAGGAGTACAGCTGGCTCGGGACGTCGCACTCCGCGCCGGGGTAGGTGTTGTCGCGCCAGGTGCCGCCGACGTCGCTGCCCTTCTCGAGCACGAGGAAGTCGGTCTCACCCGCCTCCTGGAGCTTGATCGCCGCACAGAGACCGGCGAAGCCGGCCCCGATGATCAGGTGGTCGACCTCGCGGGCATGGCCGGAATTCGTGCTCGAGACAGGGGGGACGTTGTCCATGGCCGGAACGCTATTGGCGTTATTGAACATCTGTCAATAGACTGACCCCCGTGACGGTAAGCACACGGTCCTCCGGGAGCCGCGGCCCACGCAACCGGTTGAGCCCCGACGAGCGCCGCGCCCAGCTGCTCGACCTCGGCGTCCGGCTGCTCGCCACCCGCTCCCTCGACGAGCTGTCGATCGACGTGCTCGCCGAGGAGGCCGGCATCTCCCGCGGCCTGCTCTACCACTACTTCGGCAACAAGCACGACTTCCACGAGGCCGTCGTCCGCCGTGCTGCCGACGAGCTGATCGAGCAGACCGCGCCGCCGGCCGAGGGCGAGCCGATGGAGCGGCTGCTCGCCTCGATGACGGCGTACGTCGACTACGTCGTCGCCAACTACGAGGGCTACCTGTCCCTGGTCAAGGGCGCCGCCAGCGGCAACGAAGCGCTGCGTCGGATCTACGACGACGCACTCGCGGTGCTCACCGACCGGGTCTTCACCGAGGATGCGCTCCAGGAGCTGCTCGTCGACACCCCGACCACCCGGCTAGTCGTCCGCGGCTGGGCGTCGATGTCCGAGGCGCTGGTGCTGTCCTGGGCCAAAGAACCCGCCGGTGTCACCCGCCAGGAGCTCGACGACCTGCTCGCCAAGTCACTCCCGGCCCTGGTCGCGACCGTCAGCGACTGACGACGTCCGCCAGCTGGTCGAGACCCCAGACCAGGTCCTCCGGCGAGATCACCAGCGGCGGGGCGAGGCGGATCGTGGAGCCGTGGGTGTCCTTGGCGAGTACACCGCGGGCCATCAGCGCCTCGCAGACCTCGCGGCCGGTGCCGATCGCCGGGTCGATGTCGACGCCGGCCCACAGCCCGCGCACGCGTACGCCGACCACGCCGTGGCCGATCATCGCCTCGAGCCGCTCGCGCAGCAGGATGCTCAGCTCGGCGGCCCGGGCCTGGAACTCACCGGTCCGGAGCATCTCGACGACCGTGGTGCCGACCGCGCAGGCCAGCGGGTTGCCGCCGAAGGTCGAGCCGTGCTGGCCGGGCTGGAGCACGCCGAGTACATCGCGGTTCGCGACCACGGCGGAGACCGGCACGATCCCGCCGCCGAGGGCCTTGCCCAGGACGTAGAGGTCGGGGACGACGTCCTCGTGGTCGCACGCGAAGGTGCGGCCGGTGCGGCCCAGGCCGGCCTGGATCTCGTCGGCGGCGAAGAGCACGTTGTTGCGGGTGCAGGTCTCGCGGACGCCGCGCAGGTAGCCGTCCGGCGGGATCACCACGCCGCTCTCGCCCTGGATCGGCTCGATCAGGACGGCGACGGTGTTGTCGGTGATGGCCGCCTCGAGAGCGGCCAGGTCGCCGTAGGGCACGGTCACGAAGCCGGGCGTGAACGGCCCGAAGCCGTCGCGCGCGTCGGGGTCGTCGGAGAAGCCGACGATCGTCGTGGTGCGCCCGTGGAAGTTGCCCGAGGCGACGATGATCTGCGCCTGGTCAGCGGGCACGCCCTTGACCTCGTAGCCCCACTTGCGGGAGACCTTGATCGCGGTCTCGACGGCCTCGGCGCCGGTGTTCATCGGCAGCACCAGCTCCTTGCCGCACATGTCACCCAGGGCGGCGCAGAAGTCGGCGAACTTGTCGTGCACGAACGCGCGGCTGGTCAGCGTCAGCTTGTCGAGCTGCTCGTGCGCGGCCGCCACCAGGAGCGGGTGGGAGTGCCCGAAGTTGAGGGCGGAGTAGCCGGCCAGGAGGTCCAGGAAGCGACGCCCGTCGACGTCGGTCATCCAGGCGCCCTCTGCGTTCGAGAGCACCACCGGCAGCGGATGGTAGTTGTGTGCGGTACGAGCCTCGGCGCGGTCGAACTCCTCGGCAGACGCTGCGGCGGTCGGGTCACTGAGTGCGGCGGTCATCGGGTCACTCCTCTCCTCGGATGGCGGGCCCCTCGAGGGCCGGGGAAAGATTGTCAGACAATCTGATATTCAGGGTAACCGACGGGTGTCGGATTTGTTCAAGCGAGAGCTCGTGTCGTCACGGCACGGTGGGGTCATGACGACACCCGTGCTCAAGATGGTCAGCCTCGACTGCGCCGACGCGCGCCGCAGCGGGGAGTTCTGGTCCGCGCTGCTGGGCTGGGAGCTGGCCGCAGCCGAGGACGAGTACGCGATGGTCACCGGCCCCGAGGTCAACCTCGGTTTCGGCTCGATTCCCGACTACGAGCCACCGGCCTGGCCCAACGAGCGCGGCAGCAAGCAGTTCCACTTCGACCTCGCCTGCGAGGACATCGAGGCCACCGAACGCCGCTGCCTCGAGCTCGGCGCGACCGTCCCCGACGAGCAGCCCGGCGAGACCTGGCGGGTGCTGATCGACCCCGGCGGCCACCCCTTCTGCCTCACCAACGCCGCGAACTGGGGCTGACCCCGACCCAACCCGCTGTTCGCCGTTCCCGTTGAGGGGGTAGAAGAGAGCAACGGAGTGGGGGCTAGATGATCAAGCGGGCGCACCGTGACCGGGACTTCGGCGAGTACGTCGCCGAGCGTCGGGCGCACCTCTACCGGACGGCGTACCTGCTGTGCGGGGACGGGCACCGGGCCGAGGACATCGTGCAGCTGGCGCTGACCAAGCTGTACGCCGCCTGGCCGCGCGCCTCACGCCTCGAGTCCGTCGACGCGTATGCCCGCCGGATCGTGGTCAACGCCCACATCGACGAGACCCGCCGTCCCTGGCGGCGGGAACGACCGGTCGAGCCGGATCCGGGTTCGGCGCTCGACCGGCCGGTCTCGGACGCGGTCGCGCCCGAGGACTCCGATGCTCTCTGGACCGCCTTGCGGGGGCTGGCTCCCGGACAACGGCGCGTGGTGGTGCTGCGGCACTACTGGGGCCTGTCCGTCGACGAGACCGCGGCCGACCTGGGGATCAGCCCCGGGACGGTGAAGAGCCAGACCTCCGACGCGCTGGCGCGCCTGCGTCATGCGCTGTCGGTGGCCGCGACCCCGGGAGAGCACTCATGAACGACATCGACCAGCGACTCCACCAGCTGGGCACCACCATCCGCACCCCCGACGTACCCCTGGAGGAGGACCTTGCTCGCGGGCGCCGGCGGCTCGGGCTGCACCGGTTGCTGGTGACCGGAGGCACGGTCGCCGGTGTCGCGGTGATCTCGCTGGGCGTCGCCCTGGCCGGCAGCGTGTTCGACGACGGTCCGAGCGCCGGACCCGCCGGACCCGCCGGCGCGCCAACCTCGGCGCCCGACTCCCCCTCGCCCACGGAGGCGTCGAAGCCGCCCGCTCCCAAGGACCAGCGCACCGGGGGCGAGCTGCTGAAGGACTACCGCGACGTCATCGCGGAGCACATCGACCCCGACGGCACCCACCTGCAGAAGAAGCCCGACAACCTCCAGTCCGGTGGCGGGCTCGGCACCAAGCTCGGCTGGACCGTGCCCGGCGAGGAGGGGCTCGGAATGGTCGAGGTCTTCGTCGGCGGCGGCTGGAACGGCTTCATCGGCGCCGGATGCGGCGACCCCAGTGTCGAATGCAGCGACACGACGGTCGACGGGATCCACGCCCGCGTCCTCGAGTGGGACGGCTCGACGACCGTCGTCGTGGAACGCCGGAACGGGACGGCCGCGATCACGGTCAACTCGCTGTTCGGCAACAACTCGCTCGTCCCCCTGTCCTCGTTGGACATCCCGTTGGACGACCTGGTCCGTGCCGCCGCCGACGAGCGACTGACTCCGGCCACCCCGGAGCAGATTCGCAACGCCGGCACCAGCATGGGCTTCCCGGACTATCCGGAGGTAGAGCCCTTCGGAGGCGAGGGCACGTCCGAGAACCCCGTGCCTGCGGCTCCTCAGTAGTTTGCTTGGCTGGACCGCATGCCTTCGTTCGTTCCACACGTTCTCATCGGGGTCGGCATCACCCTCGCGATCTGGCTACTCAGCGACGCCGAGTGGCCGGGACTGGTGATCGGCGCGGTGCTGGCCTTCGCCCTCTGGCTGATGCTCCGGCTCCGGCCGGTCGAGGAGGGCCAGGATCCCGGCGTGCCGGCCACGAGCTACCTGGCCACCGGCGTCGTCGGGGTGGCCTTCGGCTACCTCTTCTACCGGCTCGGTGACGAGAACGGCGTGTGGTGGTCGGTCGGCTTCATCCTCGCCGGCCTGGTCATCCCGGTCGGCACCGCGGTCACCCGCGGCTCGGACCGGAGCTGAGCCCGCCCTATCCCCCAGGTGGTCCATGACGCAGGACCTCCACGGGCGTAGTTTCGCGACTCACGGCGCACGTTGGGAGGACGCATGCGAAGGGTCCTCATCGCTGGCCTGGCGCTGGCCGTCTCGCTCTCGGCCGCAGTCGGCTGCTCGAGCGACGACGGCGGAGAAGCTGCGAAGCCTGACGCAAAAACCACGCCGAGCGCCACGACCGACGGCGACGCGATCGAGGGAAAGTTCGACGTCGGCGGGCACAGCCTGTACCTCGAGTGCCGGGGCACGGAGCCGCCGACCGTTCTCTACCTGCACGGGTCCATCACCGAGACCGAGGTCGACCCGCACGCCAACGGAGAGACCTTCATCGACGCGCTCGAGGATGAGCACCGGGTCTGTGTCTACGACCGTCGGAACCTCGCGCACAGCGATGTCGTGGATGAGGTCCAGCTTCCGGAGGATGCGATCGCCGATCTGCACTCGCTGCTCGAGGCCGCCGAGGTGTCACCGCCGTACGTCCTGCTCGGAGCCTCGTTCGGTGGCCTGCTGTCCTACCTCTACGCCAACACCTACCCCGACGACGTCGTGGGCATGGTGCTCCTGGACTCGCCGTTCCCGGACGAGCTGTCCCTCGAGCACCTGTTCAAGCCCGAAGACACCTATGAGGCGTTCGACGCCGAGGATGAGAACGAGAGCCTCGAGCGGATCAGCCACTTCAAGGTCCTGAAGGCGTCCGAGCCCTACATCGGCCGGGAGCCTGCGATCCCGGTCACCTATCTGGCCTCGCTCACCGAGGGTTTCGACGTGAACGACTACGGGATCCCGGAGTACGACCGGGAGGTCATCAAGCTGCAGGAGGCCTACGTCGACCGCTTCGCACCGGGCAGGTACCTACGCGTCGACTCGCCCCATTTCATGGAGCAGGCGATCCCCGACGTAGTCACCAGGGAGCTGCGCCGCCTGCTGGACGGGCTCGAAGGCTGACCCCTCAGCCGAGCAGGTCGCGTACGGCGAGCGACGCGAACACCATCGCCGAGCCGAGCGGGGCGCCGGGGCCTGGGTAGACCGAGCCGAACACCGAAGCGGCGGAGTTGCTCGACGCGTAGAGGCCCTCGATCACCGAGCCGTCCTCGCGGAGCACCCGCCCGGCAGCATCGGTGACCAGGCCGCCCTTGGTGCCGAGGTCGGAGAGCACGAAGCGGGCGGCGTAGTACGGCGGCCGGTCGACCGGGTTGAGCGCCTTGTTGGGGCCCTCGCCGCCGGCGAAGAACGTGTCGTACTCGTCGTCGCCGCGGCCGAACTCCTCGTCGACGCCGGTGCCGGCGTACCCGTTGAAGCGCTCGACGGACGAGACGAGCGCGTCCTGGGGGACGCCCATCGCCGTAGCCAGCGCCTCGAGGGTGTCGGCGCGCACCCAGGTGCCGGCGGCCAGATGGCTGTCGAGGTCGCCCTCGGGCATCGCGATCGCCGGTAGCCGGCCGCCCTCACGGTCGTCGAACACGAACCACGACGGGATCCGGTCGTCGGCCTTCGCCATCTCGCGACCGAACCGGTCGTAGGGCAGGCACTCGTTGGCGTAGCGGCGGCCGGTGGCGTCGACCATCAGCCCGCCGCGGAACCCGAGTGTGAACGAGCCGCTGCCGTCGGGGTGCTCCAGGCCGGGGCAGAACCAGCCGAGCGCGGAGTAGTCGGTGGCCGCGCCGAGCAGCTCGGCGGCCCGGATCGGCTCGCCGGCGTTGGTGCCGCGCGGCGCCATCGTCCAGGCCACGTCGCCGGGCACCGCATGCTCGCCGCGCATGGTGTCGCTGCCCTCGAAGCCGCCGGCGGCGATCAGCACACCGCGGCGGGCGTGCACCGTCACCGGATCCGAGCGGTACGTCGCCTCGACGCCGACCACCCGGCCGTGCTCGGTGACCAGCTCGGTCATCGCGTGCTCGGTGAGGATGGTGCCGCCCTCGCGGAGCACGATCGCCGCGAGCCGGGCGATCAGCGACTGGCCGCCGCTGAGCGTGCTCCGGCCCCGGGCGCCCTCGCGGTCCCTCTCGACGGGAGGCCGCAACAGCTCACCGACCTCGAGCGGCAGCTCGGCCCGCTTGATGTTCGTGGGCTGGATCGAGCGGCCGAACGGCACCCGCCCCGGAGCGTCGAAGTACTCGGGGAACGCCAGCCACTCGAACTCCAGCCCGGGGTCCGCCTCCAGCTCGGCGACCAGCTCGGGAGCGTGCGAGAGGAACGCCTCGATCTTGCCGGTGTCGGGACTCTGCAGGATCGCGTCGAGGTAGGTGCGCGCCGACTCCGTCGAGTCGGGGATCCCCGCTCGCTGCTGTACGTCGCTGCCGGGCAGCCAGCAGGCGCCTCCGGAGTACGCCGAGGTGCCGCCGATCAGCGGGGTCTTCTCCAGGACGACGGTCGACAGACCCGCCTTCGCCGCCAGCGCCGCGCCGGTGAGGGCGCCGCCCCCGGAGCCGACCACGACGACGTCGTACACAGCGGGTTCGGTCACCGGTGGATCGTCCCAAGTAGAACGTGTTCTATGCAAGCGGGCCGGGAGTAGGGCGCGACCGAATCAGCGCAATTGCGCCAGTACGACGGCTCAGAGCCCCGCCTAACTGTCACAACCGCGCAATTGCGCCGGTGCGACAGCCCCAGGCCCGCCGACCTGTCACAACCGCGCAATTGCGGTGTTTGGGCCGATCGACCCCACTTGAGCTCGATTGAGAGACTGAGCCTGCCATGACCGACGCCCCGCTGCGGATCTCGTATCCGCCCGACCTGCCGGTCAGCCAGCGCCGGGAGGACATCTCCGCCGCGATCCGCGACCACCAGGTCGTGATCGTCGCGGGCGAGACCGGGTCGGGGAAGACCACCCAGCTGCCGAAGATCTGCCTGGAGCTCGGCCGCGGCCGGCCGGGCAAGGGCGGCGGGATGATCGGGCACACCCAGCCGCGTCGGATCGCGGCGCGGTCGGTCGCCGAACGGATCGCCGAGGAGCTCGGCACCGAGCTGGGCGACCTGGTCGGCTACCAGGTGCGGTTCACCGACCGCACCTCCCGAGCCAGCCGGGTCAAGGTGATGACCGACGGCATCCTGCTCGCCGAGCTGCAGCGCGACCGGCAGCTGCGCCGCTACGACACGATCATCATCGACGAGGCGCACGAGCGAAGCCTCAACATCGACTTCCTCCTCGGCTACCTCAAACGGCTGCTGCCGAAGCGGCCGGACCTCAAGCTGATCATCACCTCGGCCACCATCGACGTCGACCGGTTCGCGAAGCACTTCGACGCACCGGTCGTCGAGGTCTCCGGCCGCACCTACCCGGTCGAGATCCGCTACCGCCCGCTCGTCGAGGTCACCGAGTCCGACGAAGAGGGCGAGACGGTCGTCCGCGACCAGACCGAGGCGATCGTCGACGCGGTCAAGGAGCTCTCCGGCGAGGGGTCGGGCGACGTCCTGGTCTTCCTGCCCGGCGAGCGCGAGATCCGCGACACCGCCGACGCGCTCTCCGGCCTGGAGCGGCTCGAGGTGGTGCCGCTCTACTCGCGCCTCTCCGCCGCCGAGCAGCACAAGGTCTTCGCGTCGCACTCGGGGCGCCGGGTGGTACTGGCCACCAACGTCGCCGAGACCTCGCTGACCGTCCCCGGCATCCGGTACGTCGTGGACACCGGCGTCGCTCGGATCTCGCGCTACTCCGCACGCACCAAGGTGCAGCGGCTGCCGATCGAGGCGATCAGCCAGGCCTCGGCAAACCAACGCTCCGGTCGCTGCGGCCGGGTCGCCGCCGGCATCGCGATCCGGCTCTACTCCGAGGAGGACTTCGAGTCCCGCCCCGAGTTCACCGAGCCCGAGATCCTGCGCACCAACCTGGCCTCGGTGATCCTGCAGATGACCTCGCTCGGCCTCGGCGACCTCGGCAGGTTCCCGTTCGTCGAGCCGCCGGACAAGCGCAACGTGACGGCGGGCATGCAGCTGCTGGAAGAGCTGGGAGCGCTCGGAGGACCGCAGCTCACCAAGGTCGGCAGGCGGCTGGCCCGGCTGCCGATCGACCCGCGGCTCGGCCGGATGATCCTGGAGGCCGAGCGGCTCGGCTGCCTCCGCGAGGTCCTCGTCATCGCCGCGGCGCTGTCCCTCCAGGACCCGCGCGAGCGGCCCGCGGAGATGCGGCCGCAGGCCGACCAGCAGCACGCACGCTTCAAGGACGAGAGCTCCGATTTCCTCACCTGGCTCAACCTGTGGCGCTACCTGAAGCAGCAGCAACGTGAGCTGAGCAGCAGCGCGTTCCGCCGGATGTGCAAGCGCGAGTTCCTCAACTACCTGCGGGTCCGCGAGTGGCAGGACTTCGAGTCCCAGCTCCGCCAGGTCGCGAAGGAGATGAAGATCCAGGTCGGCCGCCCGGCCGATCTGCCCGACGCCGACGGCATCCACCAGGCCCTGCTCTCCGGCCTGCTCAGCCACATCGGCCTGCTCGAGGAGCGCGACCGCGACCGGCGCGGCCCGCGGGAGTACCTCGGCGCCCGCGGCGCGCGGTTCGCGATCTTCCCCGGCAGCGGGCTGCACCGGAAGAACCCGCAGTTCCTGATGGCCGGCGAGCTGGTCGAGACCTCGCGGCTCTGGGCGCGCCAGAACGCCGCGGTCAAGCCCGAGTGGGCCGAGCGGCTCGGCTCCCACCTGGTGCGACGTACCCACTCCGAGCCGCACTGGTCCAAGAAGCGCGCCGCCGTGATGGCGCACGAGAAGGTCACGCTGTACGGCGTCCCGCTGATCGCCGATCGGCTCGTCAACTACGGCAAGGTCGACGCCGGGCTGAGCCGGGAGCTGTTCATCCGGCACGCGCTCGTCTACGGCGAGTGGCACACCCGGCACAAGTTCTTCGCGAAGAACCGCGAGCTGCTGGAGCAGGCCGAGGAGCTCGAGCACCGCGCCCGACGCCGCGGCATCGTGGTCGACGAGCACACCCTCTTCGACTTCTACGACGCCCGGGTCGGCGCCGAGGTGGTCGGCGGGGCGCACTTCGACCAGTGGTGGAAGCAGGAGCGGCAGCGGCGGCCCGAGCTGCTCACCTTCGACCCGGAGATGCTCACTCACGAGACCGCGGAGCCGGTGCGCGAGTCCGACTACCCCGAGGAGTGGCGGGCCGCGGAGGACGGGCTGACGTTCCCGATCAGCTACCACTTCGAGCCCGGCTCCGCCGACGACGGCCTGACCATCGACGTCCCGGTCGCCACCCTCAACCGGGTCGCCGCCGACGACTTCTCCTGGAACGTGCCGGGTCTGCGCGAGGAGCTGGTCACCGGGCTGATCCGCAGCCTGCCCAAGAACCTGCGGGTCAACTTCGTGCCCGCGCCCAACAAGGCCCGCGAGTTCCTCGCCGCGGTGCCACCCGGCGAGGAGCCGCTGCTCGACGCGCTGGAGCGCTGGCTGCGCTCCACCACCGGCGTCGTCGTACCCCGCGATGCCTGGGACTGGACCAAGGTCCCCGAGCACCTGCGGCCGACCTACCGCGTCGTCGACGACGCCGGCGCCGAGCAGGCCCGCGGCAAGGACCTGGATGCGTTGAAGGAGCCGCTGCGGCCGCAGTTCGCCGAGGCGATGGCGGAGGTCGCCGACGACAGCGGGCTCGCTCGGACCGGCGAGACCTCCTGGGTGTTCGGGACCATCGACGAGTCGTTCACGCGCACCCGCGCCGGCCACGAGGTTCGCGGGTTCCCCGGGTTGGTCGACGAGGGCGCGACGGTCGGGCTGCAGGTGTTCGGCTCCGAGGACGAGCGCGACTCCCACCACCGTCTAGGGGTGGCCCGGCTGCTGCTGCTCGCCCTGCCGCGGCCGGACCTGCTCGGCTCGCTCGACAACGCCGAGAAGCTCGCGCTCGCCGGGTCGCCGTACTCCTCGGTCGCGGCGCTGGTCGAGGACTGCCGGGCAGCCGTCGTGCGCGAGGCGGTCGATGCGGCCGAGCCGGTGCGGGACCAGGCGGCGTACGACGCCCTGGTCGGAGGCATCCCCCTGGACAACGCCCTGCGCGATCTCGTCGCGCTGGTGATCCGGGTGCTCGAAGCGTGGCGCGCCGCGGACCGGCTGCTCGGCGGCCGGGCGGACATGACGATGCTGCCCGCGCTGACCGACATGAAGGCCCAGCTCGGGCGGTTGGTGTCCGACGGGTTCATCGCCCACGCCGGACCGACTCAGCTGGCCCGTTACCTGACCTACCTGCGCGCCCTGAGCGAGCGGCGCACCCGCCTCGACGACGGCGCGGCCGCGGTCGCCCGCGACCGGCAGCAGATGGAACGAATCACCTACCTGCAGGAGGCCTACCTCCACCAGGTCGACGCGCTGCCCCCCGGGCGGCCGCCGGGCGAACGGCTCCGGCGGGTGCACTGGATGCTCGAGGAGTACCGCGTCTCCCTGTGGGCGCAGCAGCTCGGCACGCCGTACCCCGTCAGCGACCAGCGGATCCGCAAGGCGCTCGACTAGCTCGGGGCGTCACCGGGGGAGCAGCTCTCCCAGCCACTGGGTCGCTCCCTTGCGGTCGTTGACGGACGTGTGCCACAGGAACATGCCCGGCGCCGTGGGGCCACCCAGCCCCCATTGGGAGATCGAGTCGCTCACGCGCAGGAACCGTTCGTCATCCAGGTCGAAGACGTAGGTGCCTGCCCGGTCGTCCTCGTAGGACTCGAACGTCACCAGGCCCCCTTCGAGGGAGTTCGAGAAGAAGGTGAAGATGCCGCTGTCCTGGATCGTGACGACCTGGTCGCCGTCGGTCGTGAGGATCTGAACGCGGTCGTCACGGCCCCCGCCGGCGTAGGTGCCGCAGTACTGCCCCATGACGATCCGGTCGGTCGTCGCGCCGAAGCTCAGCAGGTTGCACCGATCGCCGGAGTGGGGGTCGAACGAGTGCTCCTCGCCGGAGGCGAGGTCGCGCACGTGCACGAGGCCGCTGTCGCCGTTCGTACGGTCGGTCCACACCATCGCCTCATCGGTGAAGGCGAGGTCCCCCACGAGCATCCCCTCGTCGCGGACGTCGCTCGGGTCCGTGAGGGAGGCCGACCAGAGTGCGTAGGCGTCGCCCTCGGCACCTGCGTCGTCGGCCTCGCCGTTGGGCCCGGTCGGCCAACCACCCTCGGGCGGTTTCCCCTTCGTGGCGGGCACCCGGACATAGAGCCGGCCGTCCGGCCCCAGCACGGCTGCGCTCGGTACGTCGACCGCCGGCAGCGCCGGCCACTCGACCCGGTCCCAGGTCCGCGCCTGACGGTCGTAGACGAGCGCGAAGACGTCCGCGCGCGCGAACGCGCCGCCGCCACCGGACAGGTCGCCCAGGCCGGTGAGCACCAGCCGATCGGCACCCAGGTCGAGAGGCCAGAGCTGCTCACCCGCGGGCGTGGGCGGGTCGGGCAGCCAGTCCTTCTCGCCGTTCTCCGGCTCCATCAGCGCCAGGCGGACGGTGATGTCGGGCCCGATCGCCTCGTCGCGGAACAGGATGAGCCCGTCGTCGGTGACGCCGTCGAAGTACTGCCCGTTCGCGTGGTTGAGGTCGTCGTTGGTGTGCGATGCGAGGAGGCGGTAGTCGCGTCCTTCGACCGCCGGGCTGGCATCCGCGAGGCGCAGCGTGGGAGCGTCCGGCGAGGGCGGTCGGTCGGCCTCGCGACCGGCGTCGGTGCCGCGCCCCACGATTGAGGTCACGGCCACGATCGCAGCGGTGGCGACTGCCGTACCCCCGATCACGGCCAGGCCACGGCGGCGACGCCTCCGGCGGCGCCCGTGCGTCAGCACCTCGGTCAGGTCGACGTCGTAGGCGGGCGCGGAGGCGATGTTCTCTCGCAGCAGCTCGCGCAGCTCGTTCACCATCACGGTGCTCCTTCGGTGATCAGCTCGCCCAGTGGCGAGTCGTCGAACATGGACCGCAGCGAGTCGAGGGCACGGGAGGTCTGGCTCTTGACCGTGCCCTCACTGCAGCCCAGGGCGGTGGCCGTCTCGGCGATGCTGAGGTCCTCGAAGTACCGCAGCACCACGCAGGCTCGCTGCTTCGGGGCCAGGCGCACGAGGGCCGCCATCAGCGCGGTGCGAGCCGAGACGGACTCGGAGACGTCCTGTCCGGACGACAGGTTGGGGTCGGGTTCCGCCGTGATCTCGGTGCTGGACCGTTTCCGGGCATGGTCGAGGAAGGCGCTGACGACGGCCTTGCGGGCGTAGGCGTGCTCGCCGCCCGCGCGAGTCAGCCGCGGCCAGGCCACGTAGACGCGGATCAGGCCTTCCTGCACGTGATCTGCCGCCTGGTCCCAGTCCCCGCACATCAGGTACGCCGTGTGCCTCAACCGACCCCGTGCGGCCTGGGCGAACTCGACGAACGCCGCCTCCGTGGATCGGTCCATGTATCGGAAACGAGGTGAGCCCGGGGAAGGTTGCGTCCGATCCCGGACCAGGTGTTGCAGCGGCGCCGGGGAGGGTGCCGACCCCCGCCGTCGTAACCTGACGTGGTGAGCAGCCGACCGCACCACCGCCCCGCCTCGCGGGATGCGGACTTCTTCGACGACTATGTCGGCGGCACCGACCCGGCTGCGGTCACCGAGGCTGCCGACCGCGCCGCCGCGCTCCTGGTGCGGGGCGCGCGGGAGAGCGACGACGACGCGGTCGCCGACCGGCTGCTGCACCTCGCGGACACCGAGGGCATCGAGGCGATCGCCGAGGTCTGGTCCGGCTCGCCCGCCGACTCACTCGCCGGCTGCCTGTGGCGGCTCTACCTGCTCCGCTCGTGGGTGTACGCCGACCCGGTGGGCGTCGCGCGGGAGTTCGAAGCCGGCCGGACCGGGGCGCAGGTGGCTCAGGTGGTGGCCGGCGTCGCCGACCCGCCAGGCCCCGAGGAGCTCAAGGCCATGGTCGACCAGGTGCTCCGCGGGATCGCCGGCAGCGACTTCGCCGACGTGCTGTTCCGGGCCGCGGCGTTCGCCCGGGTGGTCGCCACCGGCCGGGCTGGGCTGCCGGACCCCTCCGACCAGGAGGTACGCCGGATGCTCCAGCTCGCCGAGCAGCTCGAGGCCGCCGCCCACACCGAGCTCGACCGCGGGCTCGCCTGAGCCGGCGCTGTCACCCGCCCACGCCATGTAACACGCCGTCCACCGAACTACCACGCCGTTGCAACGGCTCGGTAGTCACGTAGACGGCGTGTTACAAGCGGGCGCGGTCAGAACGCGTAGAACGTGTCGACGCACCAGCCGCCGGCGTCGGGGAGCATGGAGATGCGCCCCGCGAGTTCTCCCTCCGGGCTGGTGAGGTCGGCGACGATCTTGTCCGGTGAGCTGCTGTCCTGCTGGGGGTTGGAGACCCCGAGCGCGAGCCCCTCGGAGACGGCGTCCTCGTACTGCCACTCCTGATCGGCTTGGCACATCGCCTCGTCGACGCCGGCCGAGTCCCCGGCCGCCACCTGGGCGAGGTACTCCTGGGCGAATCCCACGGGATCCCCCTCGGGCGCCTCCGGCGCGTCCGGTAGCTCCGGTGCGTCGCTCCCGTCCGGCACACTCGGCGGTGGGACCTCGCCCTCCGGGGCGCTGGCGTTCGGCGGCGGGATCGGAACATCGGGCTGGTCACCCGGTCCGCCCTCGTCCTCCTCGCGGCTCCGGGGCTCGTCGGAGCTCTCGCTGGAGCTGTCGTCGGAGTCGTCGTCGACCAGGAACCCGGGCGCGGCGAACGCGGTGACCCCGAAGACACCCAGCAGCAGCACCAGGACACCGCCGGCGACCGCGATCCACACCCCGACCTTGGGCCCGGGCGGCGGTCCCGGAGGGGGAGGCGGCGGTTGCCACTGTCCCTGCTGCCACTGTCCCTGCTGCCACTGGGGCTGGGGCTGGGGTTGCGTGGGGTACTGGCTCATCAAAGCTCCTTGGTCTCTTCGCCAGCCTGCGCGGTTCCGGGAATGCTCAAACCTGCCGCTGCGGGGTCACCCGCTGCACGTGCACGAGTACGTCGAACCAGCGAGCCGGCGACCCTCCGGTGACCGTCGATCCGGGCGCCCAGGGCAAGCCGCGGGTGGTCAGCCGGGTGTGCAGCCAGCGCCGTACGGCGGCCGGCGCGGGGTCGTCGAGGTCCACCAGGAACGCGTCCCGGTCGACCCGCCCGAACGGCGCCTCCAGCCAGCCCGGGTCCGGCGGCGGCTGCGGGGTCACCTCCGGGGGCAGCCCGACGCGACCGTGGTCGAAGAGGAAGCCGACCGAGACGTAGCGCTCGCCGTACCACTCGCGCAGGTGAGAGCCGGTGGTGCGATAGCTGAAGTCCGGGGTGCCGGGGAGCGCGATCCGCAGCCGCGGCGCGGCCGCGGTGTGCGGCATCGCCGCCCAGTAGGCGACCCGGTCGCCGGTGCGCTGCTGCCACCAGCGCAGGTTCCGCGCGGCGTGCAGCTCGCGGTAGTCGTCCTGGGCGTCGAGCGACAGTGCGTAGTGCTCGTGGAACGACACGATCTGGCGGACGTGCTGCCGCACCGTCGCGTGCGCCGGATCCCCGGCCCGGTGCGGGACCCGGGACACCAGGCGCGCGAGGTGGTGGGCGCGCCGGATGAAGCGGCCCTTGTGCCGCTCGTCGGCGTACTGCGCGGAGTAGGCCACCGGGTCGCGCAGGTCGGGGTAGATCACCCGGAAGTCCGCACGAAGCTCCCGCAGCAGTCGCGGGGCGTGAGCGGCGACGTACCTCTTGACGGCGTCGTAGGCGGGCCGGCCGGTGTAGTAGTACTCCACGCCGACGAACCGGACCTGGTCACGGGGGTGGGCGGCATTGAACGCCCGCACCCATCGGAGGGTCCGGACCACCTCCTGCGACTGCCACTGGCCGGTCATCCGCCCAACCAGGGCCGGGAGCCGACCGCGGCCGGTGGTGACGAACCGGTCAATCGCCCGGCCGGTCGTCCAGTCCTCCTCCCAGGCGATGGAGCGGAAGCCTTGGTGGGTCACCAGGCGCTTCAGGGCGCGCAGTTTCAGCGACGCCTCCTCGTGGGCGCCGTGGACGGACTCACCGAGCCCGACCACGGTGGCCCCGTCGGCGGCGTCGTCCAACGCCGGGAGGCTTTGTGCGTGCCGCGTGAGCCACCGGCTCACCGGATCGCCATCAGCCCTGGCGGGCGCCGCGACGAGGGTGGCGGTCAGGGCCAGGACCACTGCGGCCCCGATCGTGCGGTGACGGATCACGACGACCACGTCCCTCGGGCCATCGCGCGGCTCACGCTGACGGCCGCGCTCACCGTCCAGATCATGCACAGCAGCCGGCCGAGCAGGATCAGCGCGGCGCCTTCGTAGACGACGAGCGACACCAGAGAGGCCACGCTCAGGACCACGGCAACCCAGGCCAACCCGCGTACGCCGCGGCCGAACCCGGCACTGCGCGAGGCGAGCCACACATAGACGCCGAGCGCCACGACGTGTGCGGTGCCACCGGTGATGAAGCTGAACGTGCGCAGGGCGGAGACGGTGTCGAGCGAGGCGTCCGGCGCGACAGCGGCCAGCAGCCAGGAGGCGGCACAAGAGAGCACCATGAGCCCGACCGCGGCGTAGGCCCATCGCTGCGCGTTGCCGAGGATCCGCACGAAGCCGGCGAGGCAGGCAACCGATGCCAGCTGGCAGACGCCGATCAGCACGGTCGCGAGCGGGTTCTCGACGAACCACGCGCGAGCCTCGGAGGTCGGGTCGTCGGGCAGCGGGAGCGACGAGGACGCGAAGGCGGGGGTCACGAAGCTGACCGCGACGTAGCAGAGCACGAACCCGAGAGCGGACAGCAGGAGCAGGCGGCCGCTGGTCTCTGGTGCGGTCCGCTCGACCTCGATCACGTGCGAGTCCTTGACGGTCATGGGGTGTCCTTCCTGGAGGGGTGGATGGCGCTCATCACGCTGCCTCCTCGCGCGCGCCGCCGCGTACGGCGAGCGACGACATTGCATCTACGCGCCACGGCGTACGCCGCGACGTCGACTGCGGGATCAACCGATCTGCTCCAGCGCCGATCCGCCGCGAGCGAGCAGGTCGCCGACCAGCGTCCGGGAGTAGAGGACGCGGCGGCCCTCCCGGCGCGAGCCGAGCAGCCCCGAGGTGGACATCACCGAGAGGTGCCAGCTCACCGTGCTCGGTGACAGCTCCAGGTCCCGGGCCAGGCCGGTCGTGCTCCGCGGTACGTCGAGGCGGCGCAGGATCTCCGCCCGGGACCGGCCGAGCAGCTCCACCAGGCCGAGGTCGGACTGCTGCTCGTCCTCCCAGACCCGTCCGGCCCCGCGCGCGGCGTACGACACGACCGGCTCGCGCTCCCGGATGTCGACCGAGATCCATGGCCAGCGGAACACCGACGGCACGAACCAGACACCGCGGCCGGACGCCTGCACGACCGCGTCGGTGTGCATCGCCACGCGCACCGTCTCGCCGGCGAACGACAGCTCCTCGTGGAGCCCGGGCAGCGCGGCGCCGAGACCCTGGGCGGCGAGCGCCGCCCGGTGGTGGGCGATGTCCGCGGTGACGATGCCGTCGATCCGGTCCCACAGCGGCGCGAGGACCTCGCGCCAGTAGCCCACCATCGCCTCCGCGGTGGTGGCGAGGTACTCGTCCGGACTCATCTGGGCGGTGCGCGTCTCCGGCCGGAGCTTCTTGAGCATCCGCAGGTCGCTCTCGGCGACCGACACCTCCGTGTCCACCAGACCGGCCAGCCGGCTCTCCGGATCGGTGGCCTCACCGGTCGGCGTCGGGCCGAGTACGTCGGGGATCCACCGCTGGTGGCCGGCGAGTGCGAACAGGTGCTCCAGGTCGAAGCTCGGGTGCCGCGGCAGCCGGCGCCGGAGCCGCTCGTGCAGCACGTGCGCCCGCGGGAACGCCAGTACGTTGATGCTCGCTGTGGTCTCCCAGGCCGGATCGGCCGCGAACCGAACGCGTGCCAAGTCATCGGTGCCGACCCGGATCTCGATCACCGGCTCATTCTGCGCTCGATGTCTGCCGGGGTCCCACCCTTCGAACGTGATCGAAGGTTCCGGTTCGCCGGCCCTCGAATCGTGGTGGGCCGCGGACCGCGCCCACACCCTGGCGCCACCGACCCGCCGGGTCGGCAGAGGACCAGGAGGACAGGAATGCATCACACCACGTGGGTCGCCGTCGCCGCAGCCGGGCTGTTGCTCACCAGCGGGCTCGCCGCGGACGCCAGCGTCGGCCGGGCCGCCGACGGCGACCGGCGCCCCGGATACTGCGAGCGAGCGTTCGACCGCGCCCAGCGGATCGACATGGAGTCGTTCCGCGACTTCGACGCCGAGACCTGGCGCGACGGCCACGCCGACGACGCCATCAGCATCTTCCCGACCGGCGAGATGTTCGTCGGCATCGAGGAGATCATGGCGGCCGCCGAGCGGCACTTCACCAAGAAGGACGCTGTCTGGTCCTGGACCGAGCTCTCGCGCCGCGTGGACGGGTGCAAGAGCGCGATGATCGTCTACGACGCGACGTACGACATCCCGGCCTTCGACTACCACCAGCGGGCGCTGACCACGGTGACCTACGTCTTCGAGCGCGGGCACTGGAAGGGCGTGATGGACCAGGGCACGCTGCTGGAGATCAGCGACTGAGTCGTACGCCGGTCACTCGCCGCCCACGTGCGGGATCGGGCCACCCGAGCCGAGGGTGAGGGTGAGCCGGCGCAGCAGGGCGGCGAGGTCGCGCCGCTGGCGATCGCTGAGGCCGGCGAGCGCCTCGTCGTCGGCCGCGAAGATCAGGCCGGCCACCCGGTCGACGGTCTCGCGGCCCTCGTCGGTCAGCTCGACGACGACCTGGCGTGCGGGTCCAGGGACGCGACGCACCCAGCCGCGGTTCTCGGCCCGGGTCAGCCGTTGCGAGATCGCGCCGGCGGACACCATGGCCCGCTCGGCGAGCTCGCGGGTGGTCAGAGCGTGCGGTGGTCCACTGCGGCGCAGCTGGCCGAGCAGGTCCATCAGCGCGGAGTCCACGTGCTGCTCGGCCAGCAGCCGTCGCCGGCGGTCGCCGAAGGTCTTGGCCAGCTCCCAGACCCGGGTGACCACGCCGATAGAGGAGGGGTCCAGGTCGGGGCGCTCGCGTCGCCACTCCGACTCGATCCGTTCGCTGCGGTCCTCGGTTGGCTTGGCCACGTGACCACTGTACGTTTAGGTCTAAACGTTTAGGTCTAAACAGGAGGCACGTCATGATCGTCGTGTCCGGCGGAGGTACTGGGATCGGCGCAGCGGTGGCGGAGCGGTTCCGGGACGCGGGGCGGCCGGTGCTGATCACCGGCCGGCGCGAGGCACCCCTGCGCGAGGTCGCCGAGCGGACCGGGGCCACGGCGCTGGTCTGCGACCACACGGATCCGGCCGCGCTCGCGGACCTGGCCGACGCCTGCGCCGGCGGCGTCGAGGTTCTGGTCAACAACGCCGGCGGCAACACCTCGCTGGGCCGACCCGACCCACGCGGGCTCAAGGAGCTGGCGGCGGACTGGGAGGCCAACCTGGCCAGCAACGTGCTCACCGCCGTACTCACGACCGCTGCCCTCGACCCGGTCCTGCGCGACGGCGGCAGGGTCGTCAACATCGGCTCGATCGCCGCCGAGACCGGGGCCGGGTCGTACGGCGCGGCCAAGGCAGCGGTCTCGGCCTGGACCCTCGACCTGGCCGCCGACCTGGGGCCACGAGGGATCACCGTCAACGCCATCGCGCCCGGCTACGTCGCGCGCACCGAGTTCTTCCCGGGCGGAATCCGGGAGGAGCGCCGCGAGCGACTGCTGGCGGCCACCCGCACCGGGCGCCTCGGAGAACCCGTCGACATCGCCGAGACGGTCTTCTTCCTGGCCTCGCCCGAGGCGCGGCACATCACCGGCCAGACGCTGCACGTCGACGGGGGTGCCTGGACCACCCGGTGAGCCCGCGACCAACCATCCTGCGGAACGAGGGGTCGTCGCGTATCGTTCACAGGCGAGTGCGCCGGGCCGCGGCAGCCCCGGGCTCCACAAATTGCCGCTACGAGCGGCCACGCGCCGAGAGGCGCTCCCGGTCCGGCGCACTTGCACTCTAGATTTCGGCTCGATGTCACACCGGACGGTTGAGCGGTGTCTCCCCAGTGATGAGTGAGTTCGACAGCCTGGCTGAGGAGTTCGAGGCGCACCGGGTCCGCCTGCGGGCGGTGGCCTATCGCATGCTCGGTTCCCTCGCCGAGGCCGAGGACGCCGTCCAGGAAACCTGGCTGCGTCTCACCAAGTCGAAGGTCGACGGCATCGAGAGCCTCGAGGCCTGGCTGACCACGATCGTCGTCCGGATCTGCCTGAACATGCTGCGCTCGCGCAAGAGGCGGCGTGAGGAGCCTTTGGAGGTGCACGTGTCCGACCCCGTCATCAGCTCGCCGGACGGTGTTGACCCCGAGGACGCGGCGCTGCTCGCCGACTCGGTCGGACTCGCGCTTCAGGTGGTGCTCGACACCCTGGCTCCCGCCGAGCGCCTGGCGTTCGTCCTGCACGACATGTTCGACCTGCCCTTCGACGAGATCGCCCCCATGGTGGGGCGTACGCCGGCAGCGGCGAGGCAGCTCGCCAGCCGGGCCCGGCGCCGGGTGCGGGGCAAGGAGGCTCCGACTCCCGATCCAGACATCGGCCGCCAGCGCGAGGTCGTCGACGCCTTCTTCGCCGCGGCGAAGCGCGGCGAGCTCGACGCGCTGGTCGCGGTGCTCGATCCCGATGTGGTGCTGCGGTCCGACGAGGGCATGGCCCGCCCCGATGCATCCGCGGTCGTCAATGGTGCTGCGGCCGTCGCCGGCCGGGCGGTCCTGTTCGACCGGCCCGCCGCACTCGTGCGACCAGCCCTGGTCAACGGCGCCGCGGGCGTGGTCATCACCGTCGGCGGGCGGCCGGTGTCGGTCATGGGGTTCACCGTCTCGGGCGGCCAGATCGTCCGGATCGACGTGATGGCCGACCCCGAGCGCCTGAGCCGGCTGGACCTGACCGTTCTCGGCTGACCTCCGGTCACACCCGGCAGATTCGCGGTGTCTTTCCCTTTAGAGACGAAAATCGAGGGAAGGGATCAACATCATGCGCAAGTGGTTGCCGCTCGTGGCGGTCTGCGCCGGAACCTTCATGCTGCTGGTCGACGTGACGATCGTGACCGTGGCGTTGCCCGAGATGGCGGGCGGGCTGGACGCCTCGCTCTCGGACCTGCAATGGGTGCTCAGCGCCTACGCGCTGGTGCTCGCCGCCCTGGTGCTGACGTCGGGCTCGATCGCCGACCGGGTCGGGCGGCGGGCCGTCTACCTGGGTGGCCTGGTGGGCTTCGGGCTGGCCTCGCTGGCCTGCGGCCTGTCCGCGAACGTGGGCATGCTGATCGCGGCCCGCGGCGTCCAGGGGCTGGCCGCCGCGGCGATGTTCGCCACCACGTTGGCGCTGATCAGCACCTCCTACGAGGGCCGCGACCGTGGGCTCGCGTTCGGGGTCTGGGCAGCGGTCAACGGCGCGGCGGCGGCGGTCGGGCCGATGCTCGGAGGGCTGCTCACCGACGGCCTCGGCTGGCGGTGGATCTTCCTCGTGAACCTGCCTGTGTGCGTCGCCGCCGTCGTCCTGACCGTGCTGGTCGTGGGCGAGTCCCGTGACCCCCGTCCGCGCCGGATCGACCTGCCCGGAATGGTGAGCTTCACCGTCGCCGCGGGAACGTTCTCCTACGCGCTGATCCGGGGCTCCTGGGGCTCGGGCGTCACCCTTGGCCTGTTCGCCGTCGCGGCTCTCGCACTGGTCGTTTTCGTCGTCGCCGAGAGCCGGCGGTCCGACCCGATGCTGGACCTCTCGTTGCTGCGCGGCGGCTCGTTCGCCACCGTGCTGTTCACGGCGGCGATGCTGCCGGCGGCGGCCTGGGCGTTCCTGGCCTACCAGACACTCTGGCTGCAGTCGGTCCTCGGCCTGAGCCCGATCGAGGCCGGGCTGGTGTGGCTCCCGGCCAGCGTCACGACGTTCATCGTGTCCATCCTGGTCGGCCGGGTGATGGACCAGGTCTCACCTCGCCTGCTGATCGGGACCGGGATGCTGATCATCGCTGCCGGTGCGTTCGCCGAGACGGTGGTCAGCGCGGGATCCGAGTGGACCGTCGCGGTGCCCGGGCTGTTCCTCGTCGGTGTGGGTGCGGGGCTGGTCCTTGGTCCGCTGTCCGCCGCCGCCATGGCGGCCGTCCCCGGACCGCGAGCGGGCATGGCGGCCGGGGCGGTCAACACGTTCCGGCAGCTCGGCTTCGCGCTCGGGATCGCGGTGCTCGGTGCGGTCTTCCGCGGCGGGCTCGACGACACCGCCGGCCAGAGCCTGCGCCAGACGTACGCCGACGCCCTCGACCAGACCTTCATGGTGGCCGCGGGATTCGGCCTGGCCGCGGCGATCGCGGTGTTCGTGTTCGTGCGGCCGAGCCGCACAGACCCCGCACCGGAGCCGGAGCCGGCGCTGGCCGACGCGCGCTAGGTTGCCCCTGTGACCGAATACGCGCCCGAGATGGACGGCGAGCCCGATCCGGGCGAGGTGGTGTGGGGCTGGGTGCCCTACGAGGACGACCCGGCCCAGGGCAAGGACCGGCCGGTGCTGCTGATCGGCCGCAGTGGTGAGCAGTGGCTGGGGCTGATGCTGACCAGCAAGGACCACGACCGCGACGCCGAGGACGAGGCGCGCTACGGGCGGCACTGGATGGACGTCGGCACCGGCGGCTGGGACCAGGAGGGCCGGCCGAGCGAGGTGCGGCTGGACCGGCTGCTGGTGCTCGAGGCGGACGCGATCCGGCGCGAGGGCGCGGCGCTGGACCGGGCGACGTTCGACGCCGTACTGGCCGAGGCGCGGCAATTCCACACGGTGACCTAGCCCACCGAGAAATCTCGGTGGGGGCATGACCTACCGCCCGGTAAAGTCTGCGGTTCACGAGATGGATGGGTGTGCGGATGCTGGACGGACGACGAGCGTTGCGCTCGCCTGCGCTCGTCGGCATGGTCGCACTCTGCCTGACGGCGACCGTCGCGCTGGCCGGCTGCGACGACGAGCCGCGCAAGCGCCCGGGCGGCCGGCCTGGCGGGCCCTCGTCGCAGACGACCATCCTCACGTTCGGGATCTGGGGACCGCCCGAGGAGGTGCGGGCCTACCAAGCGATGGTCGACGACTACAACGCCAGCACCGAGGCCACCGACGTGGAGATCCAGTCGTGGCCCGACGCCTCCGCGATGATGGCCGGGATCGCGGGCGGTGAGCCGGTCCCCGACCTGTTCATGATCACCCGCAGCTCGCTGGCCGACGTACGCGAGGCGGAGCTCAACGTCCCGCTGCTGGAGCTGCTCGACGAGCGCGGCGTCGACTACGGCGACGGCTACTACCGCGACGCGATCGAGGCCTTCTCCGGAGACGACGACCTGCAGTGCATGCCCTACGGCGTCTCGCCGATGATCATGTACTACAACACTCGGCTCATCGACTTCGAGCGGATGCGGGCCCGCGAGCTGCCGGCGCCGGAGGTCGACGAGGAGCACGACGCCTGGACCTTCGAGCAGTTCACGGCCGCGGCCGAGTTCGCCAGCCGGCCGCGCAGGCACGCCCGCGGGCTCTACGTCGAGCCCTCGCTGGGCGGGCTGTCGCCGTTCATCTACGCCGGCGGCGGTGAGGTCTACAACGACAACAACGAGCCGACCAGCCTGGCCTTCTCCGACGACGACACCCGTGAGGCGCTGACCGAGTCGCTGGAGCTGCTCCGCGACCCGCAGGTCACCCTCACCGACCGGCAGCTGGCGCAGCGGTCGCCCCTGGAGTGGTTCAAGCGGGGCAAGCTCGGGATGCTGCCGGGCTTCCGCGAGCTGACCCCCGAGCTGCGGGCGGTGCCCAACCTCGACTTCGACGTGATGCCGATGCCGACGCTCGACACCACGGCCACGATCGGCGACTTCACCGGCCTGTGCATCTCCTCGGAGTCGGCGTACGTCTCGCAGGCCGCCGACTTCCTGGTCCACGCGATCGAGGAGGAGCCGCTCGGCCGGGTGGCCGAGGCCGGCTACCTGGCGCCCTCCAACCTCGACGTGGCGACCTCCGACGCCTTCCTGCAGCCCGACCAACTCCCTGCGCACGCGGGGGTGTTCAACGCCAGCGTCGGCGACATGGTGCTGCAGCCGCTGATCGACGACTACCCGGCGCTGGAGCGCGCGGTCGAGGGCAGCCTGCGGCAGATGTTCCGGGCCCCGGTCCTCGACCTCGACGCTCTCACGACGCAAATCGACGAGGACTCACGCCCGGTGCTCGACCCCGACTACGAGCCGGAGACGCCGGACTCCGAGTCGCCCTCGGATTCTGACTCACCCTCCGAGTAGGCGTCGGCGTCCATGATCGCCCGCACGATCAGCGGCGCGACCAACGCGATCTGCCAGCCGCGGGCGCCGTACCCGGTGAGCTGGTCGACCACCGCTCCCACCAACTCGCCCGGCTCGCGGGTCGCGGGCGGTGCCCACAGCACCCGGCGCAGGCTGTCGGGGGTGAGCAGGTTCTCCACCGGGAGGTGGTGCTCCTCGGCGAGCGCGGCCATCGCCTCGCGGGCCAGCACCAGCCGGCGGGCAGCCACCACGTCGCGCTCGGCCCAGGCCCGCGGCACCGGCGGCCCGTCTCCGCGCTGGGTGCGGGTGGGCAGGTCGTCCTCGGGCAGCTCCAGGGCGGCGCGGATCGCGGAGACCCAGCGCTTCGCGTAGCGCTCGGCGCCGCGACCGTGGAAGCCCTTGGTGCCGAGCAGCGTGTCCTTGTCGCCGGGCAGCGCCGTCGCGGCCACCACGAGCGCCGCGTCCGGCACGATCCGGCCGGGGGTGACGTCGCGCTGCCGAGCGATCTCGTCGCGGGCCTCCCACAGGGCGCGTACGACGGCCAGGGCCCGGCGCCCGCGCACCTTGTGCAGGCCCGACGTACGCCGCCAGGCCTCGACCCGCTCCGGCACCACGAAGCCGCGGAGGTGGTCGAACTCCTGCCGCGCCCACTCGTCCTTGCCCGCCTCGATCAGCTCCGCCTCGAGCACGTCGCGCAGCTCGACCAGCACCTCGACGTCGAGGGCGGCGTACTCCAGCCACGGCTCCGGCAGCGGACGGGTCGACCAGTCGACGGCCGAGTGCTCCTTCTTCATCCGGTAGCCGAGCAGCGTCTCCACCAGCGTCGCCAGTCCGACCCGGGGGTAGCCGAGCAGCCGCCCGGCCAGCTCGGTGTCGAACAGCGCCGACGGCATCAGGCCCACGTCGGCCAGGCAGGGCAGGTCCTGGGTGGCGGCGTGCAGGATCCACTCGGTGTCCCCGATCGCCTCCTGCAGTGGATCGAGTGAGTCGAAGGCGATCGGGTCGATGAGCGCGCTCCCGCTGCCGCGGCGACGCAGCTGGATCAGGTAGGCGCGGTTGGAGTAGCGGTAGCCCGACGCTCGCTCGGCGTCGATCGCCACCGGGCCGGTGCCGGCCCTGATCGCCTCGCACACCTCTGCGAGCGCCTCGTCGGTCTCGACGACCGCCGGCAGGCCGTCGGCCAGCGTGAGCAGCTCGCGCTCCGGCTCGGGCTCCGGCTCGGCCTGGGACTCGGGCTCGTGGCCCTCGGGAGGATCGGCTTCTTCCTCGACCGCCATCAACCGGGGCCTCGTTGCCCGCGCCGCCCCGGCATCACGGCGACGCCCTCCGGGACGGGTTCGAGGCCCGAGGCAGTGCACAGCAGCTCGCCCCAGGCCTCCACGTGCGGGGCTACGTCGAGCGGGTCACCCGGCCGGGCGTCCCGCGTCTGGACGGGGGTCCAGGAGGCGCGGATCTCGATCTGCGCGGTGCCCGGCTCGTCGGACATCCCGCCGAAGCTCTCCGTGGCCACCCGGGTCACGGTGCCCGAGGGCGCGGCGTACGCCGCCCCGTGGACCGCCAGCGCCTCGGTCAGCCAGGTCCAGCCGACGTCGGCCAGCAGCGGGTCGGTGATCAGGTCGAGCTCGACCTCGGCCCGGCAGTAGGCGACGCACCGGAAGGTGCCCTCCCAGGCGTCGTTGCCGGCCGGGTCGTGCAGCAGGATGATCCGGCCGGTGCCCACGTCGGTGCCGTCGACGGTCACGTCGGCCGACAGCGCGGCTGCGAACGGCGCGATCCGCTGCGGCGCCGGCATCTCCTCGCAGAAGATCTCCGGGCGCAGCGTCGCCGCTCGCATGGATGCGACAGCGTCTCGGAACTCGGGCGGGGCGGACCCCGTGCCGTGTCCCGGGTGCGTCTCAGGACCGACCACCATGAGTTCACAGTAGGTCGGACGGCGGTGAACCGATATGCGAACACGCCGGTTGTGGGTCCCGCGCTTCCCTCTGGGAGGCTTCCGGCATGAGCGCTTTCCTCAAGGCGGCCCGTGGCGAGCCGGTCCCGCACACGCCGGTCTGGTTCATGCGTCAGGCGGGGCGCTCGCTGCCGGAGTACCTGAAGCTCCGCGAGGGCGTCGGGATGCTCGAGTCGTGCATGAACCCCGAGCTGGTCGTCGAGATCACGCTGCAGCCGGTGCGCCGGTACGGCGTGGACGCGGCGATCTTCTTCTCCGACATCGTGCTGCCGCTCAAGGCCGTCGGTGTCGACCTCGACATCAAGCCGGGCGTGGGGCCGGTCGTCGCCTCCCCGGTGCGCACCCTCGCCGACGTCGAGGCGATCCCGGACCTCACCCCCGAGCACGTCCCGTTCATCATCGAGGCGGTGCGCGGGCTGGTGGCCGAGCTGGGCGACACCCCGCTGATCGGGTTCGCCGGCGCGCCATTCACCGTGGCGTCGTACCTCGTCGAGGGCGGTCCGTCGAAGGAACACGCGAAGACCAAGGCAATGATGTTCGGCGCTCCTGACGTGTGGGACGCGCTGATGCGCAAGATCGCGGGGATCTCGGCGGCCTACCTCGAGGTGCAGGTGGGGGCCGGTGCGGCCGCCGTACAGCTGTTCGACTCATGGGCCGGTGCGCTCACCCCGGCCGACTACCAGCAGCATGTGATGCCGCACTCCGCCCGGGTGCTGGCGCGCGCCGGCGAGCTCGGCGTACCGCGCATCCACTTCGGTGTCGGCACCGCCAACCTGCTGACACTGATGGGCGAGGCCGGCGCGGACGTCGTCGGCGTCGACTGGCGGACGCCGCTCGCCACCGCGATCCCGCAGGTGGGCGGGCGCGCGGTGCAGGGCAACCTCGATCCCACCCTGGTGTTCGCGCCGACCGAGGTGATGACCGCGCGGGCCGCCGAGATCATCGACGCCGGCCGGGCGGCCAACGGGCACGTCTTCAACCTCGGCCACGGGGTGATCCCCTCCACCGACCCCGACCAGCTGAAGCGGCTCACCGAGTTCGTCCAGTCCTACCCACTCGAGGGGTAGTCCGCCGTGCTCGGCACCCCTTCATGGGGCAAATAGGGTGCCGAGCGAGGCGGACTATGCGTCGACGTCGGCAGTGGCCGGTGCCGGAGTAGGTGAGCGGCGGCGGAGCCGGCGGATCAGCAGCCAGAGCGGTCCGCCGACCACGAGCAGGACGATCGCCCAGGGGAGCAGCGCGCCGATCACGGTGGCCAGACCTACGGCGAAGACAACCAGCGCCTTCGTGCCGTTCTCGAGCCCGGAGAGGAAGCCGGCGTCGTCGTCCTTCTTCTCCTTCTTGGGCGGCGCCTCCGGGGTGAGCTGGATGTTCACGGTGACCGTGGACATCGAGGTCTGGTCCCGCAGGTAGGCCTGCTGCTGCTCGAGTGAGTCCAGGTCGGCCTGCCGGCGGGTGAGCTGCGACTCGATGGCGATGATGTCGCGGATGCTCACGGCCTGGTCCAGCAGGATCTCGACCCGGCGCAGGCTGCGGCGCTGCGCCCGGATCCGGACCGCGTTGTCGATGACCTTGGTGGTGACGTCCTCGGAAGTGGAGCTCGACGACTTCAGGTCGGCCACCTGCTCCAGGTCGCCGAACGCGTCGGAGAACTTCTTCGCCGGGATCCGGAGCACCAGCCGGGCCATCCGTACGTCGCCCTCGTCGTCGGTGCTGGTCTCCCGGTCGGTGACCTCGCCGCCGTACTTGTCGACGAGCGCCTGTACGTCGAACACCGCCTTGTCGACGTCGTCGCTCTCCAGCTGCACGTTGCCCTTGGAGATGATCGCCCGCTCCATCGCGGGCGGTTCACCCGCGTCGGGGTCGGCCTTGAGCGCCGCCTCGTCGGCCGGGGCGTCCAGACCTTCGCGTTCCGCGGGCGCGACGTCGGCCGCCGCGTTGCTCCCACCCGAGCTGTCGGCATCGCCACCGTCGGAGGAACAGGCGGAGAGGAAGAGGACGGCGGCCAGGACCGCCACGACGAGCGCGCGTGTGGGCCTCATGGGAGTACGACGGCGCCCCCCGGGCCGGCGTTCCGTACGTGACCAAACCGAGATCTTCCGGCCTGCGGCGGGCTAGTCTGCCGGGCACTCCCGAGGAGGGCGCGATGGGTCTCATGGACAGGTTCCGGGGCACGGTGGAGCGCCTCGGCGAGAAGCTGAATGCCGAGCCCGAGACCTACCAGTGGCCGCCCGACCGGCCGATGGCGGTGCTGGTCGAGTCCGAGCACCGTCCGGGCTCGCGGACCAACTCGTCCAGCGATGGTGCGGACCTTGCCGATCTGGCCATCGACGCGGTGTCCGGCATCCCCTACCGGTTCGTGCTGGAGGTCCGCCGACCCGGCATGGAGCCGTACCGGATCGAGCAGCGGGAGCGCATCCCCAGCAAGGTCCAGCGCACCTGGACGCAGGGCGAGGCCCATGTGCCGAGCGGCACCGAGGTCCCGCTGCGGGTGACCGGGCCGGGCCTCGAGGATGTCGAGATCGACTGGGAGGGCTACCTCGCCCTGCCCGGCCGCAAACAGGCCGCGGAGCAGCTCCGCGCCGAGGCGCAGTGGGACCACATCGGTGCGGAGTTCGAGCGCACCACGAAGCCGGCCATGGTCCAGAAGATCCGCGAGCAGAACCGGATGGCCGCGCTGGCCGGTGCCGACATGGTGCTGGCCGGGCAGCTGACCCGTGCCCAGTTCGACCAGAGCATGGAGCAGTCCGTGCGGATGGGACATCTGCATCCCGAGGACCTCGAGGCGGCGCTGGCCAAGCTCGACCGCTGACCTGTCACGCTGGGGCCGTGAAGGTCCTCGTGGTCGGCGCCGGCGTCGGGGGACTGACGGCCGCTCGTGATCTGACGCTCGCTGGGCACGAGGTCGCCGTCGTCGAGGGCGCCGACGAGATCGGCGGGAAGTTGCGCCGCCGCGCGGTCGGCGGGGTGGTCGTCGACGTCGGCGCGGAGGCGATGCTGAACCGCCGCCCCGAGGGCGTCGACCTGGCCCGGGCGCTGGGCCTCGAGGTCGTGCACCCCACCGAGGCCGCCTCCCGGGTCTGGACCCGCGGCGCGCTGCGCCCCTTGCCGCGCAGCCTGATGGGGGCGCCGCTCGACCTCGACCAGCTGGCCGAGAGTGGCGTGCTCACGCCCGAGGGGCTGGACCGGGCCCGCGAGGAGCGGGTGCTGCCGGTCCAGGGCGACGTGACGGTCGGCGACCTGGTGGCCGCCCGGTTCGGCGACGAGGTGACCGAGAGGCTGGTCGAGCCGCTGCTCGGGGGTGTGTACGCCGGCCGGGCCCGCGAGATCTCGGCCCGGGCCGCCACTCCACAGCTGGTCGCGATGGCCGAGCGGGGCTCGATCCTGGCCCAGGCCGACGGCCTGCCCGGGTCCGACGTCCCGGTGTTCGCGGGCGTGCGCGGCGGTATGGCGGGCCTGGTCGACGCGCTCGCGGAGGGGCTCGACGTGCGCACGGGTGCGCCGGTGCAGGAGCTGATCCGGGCCAGCAGTGGTTTCGAGGCTCGCTTCGCTCGCACCTCAACCACCGTTGACGCCGTCGTCCTGGCAGCCCCTGCCGCGCCGACCGCGAAGCTGCTCGCCGAGCTGGCTCCGGAGGCGGCGCGCGAGCTGGCCACGATCGAGTACGCCTCGGTGGCCGTGGTGACCCTGGCGTTCCGCGCCGCCGACGTACCAGCGCTGGCCGGGACCGACGCCTCCGGCTTCCTGGTGCCGCCGGTCGACGGGCGCCGGATCAAGGCGTCCACGTTCTCCTTCGCGAAGTGGGCCTGGGTGCGTGAGGCCGGCGACGGCCTGCTGCTCCTGCGTACGTCGGTGGGTCGGCATCGCGAGGCGGACACCCTGCAGGTGACCGACGACGAGCTGGTCGCCGCGTCGCTGCGCGACCTCGCCGACGCGACCGGTGTGGCGGCGACGCACGTTGATACGCACGTGCAGCGCTGGGGCGGCGGCCTGCCGCAGTACGCGCTCGGTCACCTCGAGCGGGTCGCCCGGATCCGGGCCGATGTCGGGCGGGTGCCGGGTCTGGCGCTGGCCGGTGCGGCGTACGACGGCGTGGGCATCCCCGCCGTGATCGCCTCGGGGCACCGGGCGGCCGCCGAGGTGGTCGCGGCAGAATGAACACCATGAGCACCTCGAAGGCCGCGCGGGCGAAGGAGATCAACGACTCGATCCGCTACACGATGTGGTCGGTCTTCCGCCTCGCCTCACCCCTGGGTGACGACGACCGGGGCGTCGAGGCCACCGAGGTCGAGAAGCTGTTCGCCGAGCTCGCCGAGTCCGACGTCGTGGTCCGCGGGGTCTACGACGTCAGCGGCCTGCGCGCCGATGCCGACGTGATGGTGTGGTGGCACGCCGCGGAGAGCGAGGACCTGCAGAAGGCCTACCACCGCTTCCGTCGTACGGCGTTCGGTCGCCGGCTCGAGCCGGTCTGGTCGCAGCTGGCCCTGCACCGCCCGGCGGAGTTCAACAAGAGCCACGTGCCGGCGTTCCTCAACGACGAGGAGCCCAAGGCGCACATCTGCGTCTACCCCTTCGTCCGGTCCTTCGAGTGGTACCTCCTGCCCGACGAGGAGCGCCGCCGGATGCTCGCCGAGCACGGCAAGATGGCGCGCGACTACCCCGACGTGCGGGCCAACACGGTGGCCAGCTTCGCGCTCGGCGACTACGAGTGGATCCTCGCCTTCGAGGGCGACGAGCTCTACCGGATCGTCGACCTGATGCGGCACCTGCGCGCCTCCGACGCCCGCCGGCACGTGCGCGAAGAGGTGCCGTTCTACACCGGCTCGCTGGTGCCGATCGCGGAGCTCGTCGACCGGCTGCCCTAGTCGCCCTGCAGCAGCGGAGCGAGGGCGCCGAGCAGCGCGGACGTGCAGATCTCGCGTAGCTCGACCCGGCTGCAGGTCGGCGCCTCCAGCCACTCGACGGAGAGCACCCGCACGAACACCAGCCACCCCATCAGCGTGGTCGCCGCGGTCGCCCGATGGTCGGCGTCGAGGCCGACAACGTCGAGCATCCGGTCGCGAAGCACCGACAGCTCCCCGGTGATGATCGCCTGGATCACCGGGTCTCCGCCGAGGGTGCGGTTGGCGTCGAGCACGGTGCGCCGGTTCGCCTCGAAGTAGTCGAAGTGCTCGTCCAGCCCGGCCCGCACCTGGTCCGCGAGCGGCAGGTCGGCGTCGAGGACGGTGGCCTCCAGCAGGCGGTCCGCGGCGCGGCGGTAGACCGCGGCGAACAGCTCGCGCTTGTTGGGGAAGTGCTGGTAGAGCAGCGCCCGCGACACCTCCGCACCCGTCGCGACCCGCTCCATCCGCACCTCGTCGTACCCCACCCGTGCGAAGAGTCCCTCGGCGACGTCCAGGAGGGTGTCGCGGCGGGCCTCGGGGGTCAAGCGGCGGCGTGGCGGCATGGATCCCAGACTAGTTGACAGTTGTCTAGTAGACGCTTAACTTGGCCGTTACTAGACAACTGTCAATCAAGGAGGACGCGAGATGGCCAAGACCCTGCGAGCACTGCTCTGGCTGACCGGCGTCGCCATCGTCGGGATCGGCCTCTACCACCTCGTCGGCGGAGTGTTCTCGGTCCCCGGCACGGACTCGATCCGGGGCGAGGCCCGCGCCACCGTCGACAGCCGCGAACGCTTCTACAACGCGATCTTCGCCGGCTACGGGCTGGCGTTCGTGTGGGCGGTACGCCGGAAGCCGGTCCCCGCGAGCGCGGTGCGCTGGCTGGCGGGCATCTTCCTGCTCGGCGGGATCGGCCGGGTGCTGTCGTGGGCGGTCCAGGGTGCACCACACTGGTTCCAGGTGCCGCTGATCGGGATCGAGCTGGTGCTGCCTGTCGTCTTCTTCGTGCTGGCCGACGCCGACGAGCGGGCGCACCAGGCCGCCCGGAACCCGGTCGCAGCCGGCGCCGTCCAAAGGGAATGAGGCACGTCGCTGCGTTTGTGCTGGCCGCACTTCTCCTGACCGCCACCGCCTGCACGTCCGACCCCGACGAACCGGACCAGGCGACCGACCCCGCGCCCCCCGCTGACGCCGAGCCGACCATCCCGACCCCGGTGATCGTGATGGACGTCGAGCGCCCCGAGCTGTGCACCGGACCGGTCGCGGAGTCCTACCCGCCCCAGTGCGGCGGGCCGCCGATCCGCGAGTGGCGGTGGGCCGAGCACGAGGGCGACTACGACCAGGTCGGCAAGGTCCGTTGGGGTGCGTTCCTGGTCGAGGGCTACTTCGACGACGGCGAGTACGTCGTCACCTCCGCCGTACCCGCCTAGACGACGACCGTGCCCGTGGCCGCCGTGAGCGCGGCGTACGCCTCGACCAGCTTCGCGGTGACCGGCCCGCCCGCACCGGACCCGATCACCCGTCCGTCGACGGACACCACCGGCGTCAGACCGCCCATGGTGCCGGTCACGAACGCTTCGTCCGCGGTGTAGAGCTGGGTGGTCGAGAAGTCGCCGACCTCCGTCGGGATCCCGGCCTCGACGCACAGCGCGAGCACCGCCTCGCGGGTGATGCCCTCGGGGCAGGCCCGGGTGGTGGAGGTGCGAACCACGCCGTCGGCCACGTGGAAGACGTGCGTCGCGTTGGTCTCGGCGACGAAGCCCGCGTCGTCGAGCATCAGGGCGTCGTCGACGCCGGCGACGTTGGCCTCGATCTTGGCGAGGATCGAGGTGAGCAGGTTGTTGTGGTGGATCTTGGGGTCGAGCGAGTCGGCCCGGTGCCGGCGCACCGACGAGGTCACCAGGCTGATCCCGCTGTCGTCGTAGACCGGCGACTTGAACTCCGCCAGCACGATCAGGGTCGGGCCGGACTGGTTCAGCCGGGGGTCCATGCCGCTGGTGATCTTCACGCCGCGGGTGAGGGTGAGCCGGATGTGTACGTCGTCGCGCATCTCGTTGGCGGCCAGCGTGGCCCGGATCTGCTCGATGATGGTCTCGTCGGACGGGATCTCCGTGAACGCGAGCGCGGTCGCCGAGCGCCGCAGCCGCGCGAGGTGCTCGGTGAGCCGGATGATCCGGCCGTCGTAGAGCCGCAGCCCCTCCCACACCCCGTCGCCGCCCTGCACGACGGAGTCGAACGGGCTGACGCCTGCCTGGTCGCGGTGCTTGAGCTCGCCGTTGATCGAGACGAGCAGGTCGCGGTTGCGCTCGTCGTAGGTCTGCTTCATCAGTCCTCCTCCGGACGAAGCCGGTACGCCGCCAGGGCGTCGTAGTAGGGCCGGCACCGCTCCAGCAGTGGCCGCAGGTGGTCCGGCAGCGGGTCGCCGCTGCCGGGGGAGTACGGCGCGAAGCCGGTCGAGGCCTCGACGCCGGCGTACCAGTGTGGCGCCCACACGCCGTCGGTGTCGCGCGGGCCGGCCGGCCACGACAGCATCGCCTCGTCGAAGCCGATGTCCAGCGCGTCGCACAGCAACCGAAGCGTCGCAGCCGGGTCACGCAGCACGTCGGCGGCGTCGACGACCGGGCCGCCGTACCGCTCGAAGAGCTCGGCCTGCTGAGGCAGCCCGAGATCGTCGAGGGTCGGCTCCTCACGCACCTTGGCGTAGGAGGTGAGCACCCGCTCGGGGTCTCGCACCAGGAACGCGTGCTGCAGCCCCGCCAGCGCGGACCGGTCGATGCCCGGCAACAGGTGGTGGGTCATGTGCTTCTGGTACTGCAGCGGCGTCGCCACCGGCCCGTCGGTCAGCCCCGCGCACACCACCCGCCAGTCGGTGGGCTGGGACGCGATCACCGCGTCGCGCCCGGGATGGTCGAGACCGGTCTCGGCGAGGTAGGCGGCGTAGAGCGGCTCGTCGACGGCGGTACAGTCCGTGCGGTTGCCGAAGCTGCGCATCATCGCGGTGGACAGGTTGCGCGGCCCCGACCACATCGCGATCCGGTGCGTCACAAGGAAGTCACTCGGAGTCGGCCGGCTCCAGGGTGAGGCTGACGGAGTTGATGCAGTAGCGGTCACCGGTGGGCGTGCCGTAGCCGTCGGGGAAGACGTGGCCGAGGTGTGAGCCGCAGTTGGCGCAGCGCACCTCCACCCGCTTCATCCCGTGGGTGTTGTCCTCGATGTACTCGACCGTGTCGGTGATCGGCTGGTAGAAGCTCGGCCACCCACAGCCGGAGTGGAACTTCGTGTCCGACTCGAACAGCTTCGCCTGGCAGGCCTTGCAGCTGTAGACACCCTTGGTCTCGGTGTCGGTGTACTCACCGGTGAACGCGCGCTCGGTGCCGGCCTTGCGCAGCACGGCGTACTCCTCGCGCGACAGCTCCTTGCGCCACTCGTCGTCGGACTTCTCCACCTGGTAGTTCATGCTTCAAATGTACTCAGAACCCGGTGATGCAGTACGGCGTCGGGCCGACGTCCGCCATCGCGGCGAGGGTGGCCACGGAGTCGTCGTCGCCGCCCAGCCGGCCGCCGACGTGCAGCATCGGCACGGTGACGTCGCCGAGGTAGAGCGATCCGAGGGTGTCCGCGGCCAGCCGCACCCCACCAGTGGCGTCGCTGCGCTCGACGGTCGCCTGTCCGTCCTCGACCACGATCTGCCAGCTCCCCGCGGCGTGCCCCAGCGGGTCGTCCACCTCGATCACCACGGACCCGTCGGCACCCCACGGTCGGGCGGCCAGCGCGGTCGGCACGTCCAGCACCCGGAGCCACAGGAAGTCCCTGACCTTCTTCACGTTGCGCACCTGTGGGTCGACGAGCGCCCACTCGAGCGGGTCGTTGGTGGGCGCGGAGCTCCAGCGCACCCGCTGCACCAGGTCGACGTTGGCGAGGAACTGCCAGAGCCGCAGGTAGACCGCGGGGGCCAGGGCGACCAGGTCGACCACGTCGATCGCGCGGATGTCACCCGAGCGGTCGAACCGGTAGAGCACATGGCCGTTGGGCTCACCGGCGTCGTCGAGGTGCACGGCCCCCCGGAGCTTCCGGTCGGGTCCCTGCTCGTGGAAGTCGAACTCCCCGGTGAGGATGTGCCGGTAGAACTCCGGGCGCTCCACCGAGCCACGAGTGGTCCGGTGGAAGCCGTCGAAGTCCGTCTGCACGGCCTCCCACGCCTCGGCCGGCTCGACCAGCTCGATCCGCCCGGTGGTGGCCTCGTCGATCGGCTCGCGCAGCGCGAACCGGGCGGTGGTGTCGACCTCGATGTGCTGGACGTGGGTGGCCGGGCCGAATCCGAACCGGCCGTAGATCGACCCCTCCGAGACGGTCAGGGCCGCCAGCGGCACGCCGTGGTCGACGGCATCGCTGAGGTCGTCGCTGATCAGCCGGCGGAGCAGCCCGCGGCGGCGGTGGGTCGGGCTCACCGTGATGTCGGTGATCATCCGGAGCGGGACCACGTCGCCACCGGTGTTGATCGACTTGTCCCAGCTCGAGTACGTCGCTACCGGGATCGTGCCGGGCCCGATCTGCGGCTCGGCGAGCCAGGCGCCGCGGACGGTGACCCGATCGGTACGAACGTGCTCCAGCCAGCTGGTCCGGAAGTCGTCGTTGGGCCGGGGGTGCTGGAATCCGCGCTGCAGGCCGTCGACCCAACCGACCATCCGCTCGTCGGGAGGATCGCCCTCTTTGCCGACGTCCAGCGTGGCGAAAGCGAGGTCTGGGTACTGGTCCGCGGCGGTCACCCGGTCCAAGTTACTGAGCGCCTCGACGACCGGGCGACCGGATTGTGGGGGCCAGGTTGACGAATTCGGAGAACAATTGTTCACTCAAGTGATGGCCAACTCAGGCACGATTCCCTGGGAAAGGGTGCGCAGGGCGGGCTCGAAGCTGACCACGCCGCTGCACCCCGACGACTATCTGTCGCTGCTGAACCCGCTGTGGAGCTCGCGTGAGCTGCGCGGTCGGGTCGAGCGTGTGGTCCCCGAGACCGACGACGCCGCGACGCTGGTGATCAGGCCCGGCTGGGGCTGGCGCTACGACCACCGCCCGGGCCAGTACGTCGGCATCGGCGTCCAGGTCGAGGGTCGGTTCCAGTGGCGGTCCTACTCCGTGAGCTCGCCGCCCAAGCGCGACCGCGGCACCATCGCGATCACCGTGCGAGCGATGCCGGAGGGGCTGCTCTCCGGGCACCTGGTCAAGGGGCTGGACCCCGGCTCGATCGTGCGGCTGGCGCTGCCCGAGGGCGACTTCGTGCTCCCGGACCCGCCGCCGCAGCGGATGCTGTTCCTGGTCGGCGGCAGCGGGATCACCCCGGTCATCGCGATGCTGCGCACGCTCGACCGGCGCGGCACCATGCCCGACGTCGTCCTGCACTACTCCTCGCCCAACCAGGACCGGATGATCTTCCGCGACGAGCTCGCGGCCCTCGCCGAGAAGCACGACGGCCTGACCTTCCACGAGCTGCACACCGACACCGACGGCATGCTCGACCTCGCGGACCTCGACGAGATCTGCTCCGACTGGCGCGAGCGCGAGACCTACGCCTGTGGCCCCGGGCCGATGCTCGATGCGGTCACCGAGCACTTCGAGGCCGCCGACCTGGAGGACCAGCTGCACCTGGAGCGGTTCTCCCTACAGCTCGGGGGAGAGGGCGGCGAGGGCGGCACGATCACGTTCCGCAACTCCGGCAAGACCGTCGACGCCGACGGCGCGACGACCGTGCTCGAGGCCGGCGAAGAGGCCGGCATCGGGATGCCCTTCGGCTGCCGGATGGGCATCTGCCACACCTGCACGCTCACCCTCGTCGACGGCACCGTGCGAGACCTGCGCAACGGCGACGAGTACGACAACCCCAACGAGTCCGTCCAGACCTGCGTCACCGCCGCTGTCGGTGACTGCACGCTCGACATCTGACCCAGATCAGGATTGGAGAGACACCAATGGCTATCTCGGACGTGAAGGAGTACGCCCATCTCACGGAGGAGGAGGTGGACCAGCTCGGCCGCGAGCTCGACGCGATCCGCGCCGAGATCGAAGAGTCCCGGGGCGCCAGCGACGCGGCGTACATCAACCGGCTGATCAAGATCCAACGCGCCCTGGCCGCCGCCGGACGGGTCACGCTGATGGTCGGCACCCAGTCGTCGAAGACCCGCAAGCCCGCCGTGGCGCTCGGGACCGCGCTCCTGGGGCTCCACAAGATCCTCGAGAACATGGAGATCGGGCACAACGTCATGCACGGCCAGTGGGACTGGATGAACGACCCGGAGATCCACTCCTCCAACTGGGAGTGGGACACCGCCCAGCCGGCCGAGCAGTGGAAGCACTCGCACAACTACGTGCACCACCAGTTCACCAACGTGCTCGGCTACGACAACGACATCGGCTACGGCATCCTGCGGATGGCGCGCGAGCAGAAGTGGTCGCCGTACAACATCGGACAGCCGGTCTACAACAGCCTGCTCGCGCTGCTGTTCGAGTGGGGCGTCGCGTTGCACGACCTCGACATCGAGCGGATCCGCAAGCGCGAGAAGGACCCGAAGGAGATGAAGCGGCAGCTCAAGCAGATCTTCCGCAAGGGCCGCAACCAGATCATGAAGGACTACGTCGTCTACCCGGCGCTGGCCGGCCGGCAGTGGAAGACGGTGCTCGGGGCCAATGTCACCTCGAACATCATGCGCAACCTGTGGTCCTACGTGATCATCTTCTGCGGTCACTTCCCGGACGGCGCGATGCACTTCACCGAGGAGGAGATCGAGGACGAGTCGCGCTCGGAGTGGTACCTCCGGCAGATCCTCGGCGCCGCGAACTTCCAGGGCGGCCCGCTGCTGCACATCATGTCCGGCAACCTCGGCTTCCAGATCGAGCACCACCTCTACCCCGACCTGCCGAGCAACCGGTACGCCGAGATCTCGGTCCGGATCCGCGAGCTGTGCGACAAGTACGACCTGCCCTACACCACCGGGCCGCTCCACCAGCAGTACGGCCAGGCGCTGCGCACGATCATCAAGCTGTCGGTGCCGAACTCCTGGACCCGCAGCGACCAGCCCGAGCCGCCCACCCCGGCGCGCGACCGCAAGCGCAGGTCCGACAGCGAGCGCCCGCACCGGCGCCGGGAGCTCGGCGGCTGGTCGCGGGCAGGAGCGGCAGCGCGGGCATGACCACCGAGTGGGGAACCGCGTGGGTGACCCGGTGCGCGCTCAGCCGGATCTGCGGGGTCTGCTCGGAGTCGCTCGGCCGCCCGGTGGCGTTCCTCGGCACGACCGAGGAGATCGCCCGCAACGCTTTCCATGCGCCACCGATGCATCAGTCGTGCGCGGAGGAGCTGTCCCGCCGTGACGACGCGGACCCTGACTGGCTGGTGGTGCTGACCTCGGGGTTCGAGTTCGTCCGGCCCCAGCGCGAGGACCTCGACCGGAGCCCGACGTTCCAGCCGAACTCGCTGCTCGGTTCCGCCTGAGCGAAGGCGCTTCCTGCGGGTACCGGGGGGCATGACCACTACACCCCAAGAGCCCCCACCCGACCCGCAGGTCGTCCCCAGCGGCGACCCGACACCGATCGAGACGCCCGATCCCGAGCCGGAGACGCAGCCCGGCGAGGACCCAGCGCCGACGGAGAACCCCTAGCCCCGCTGATACCGCATACGCTTCGGGCATGCCGAAGACCCCTGCTGTCGAGGTCGAAGCGGGCGGGCGCATGGTGCGGGTGTCGAGCCCGGACCGGGTCATCTACGAGAAGACCGAGCGCACGCCCGAGGTCACCAAGCTGATGGTGGCGGAGTTCTTCGCCAGCGTCGACGACGGGCTGATGCGCGCGCTGCGCGACCGGCCGACCGCGCTCGAGCGGTGGACGTCCGGCGTACGACCGGGCATGAAGCTGGCCACCGGGCCGCAGGACAAGGACGCCGACGCGTTCTACCAGAAGCGGGTGCCGAAGGGGGCTCCCGACTATCTCGAGTCGGTGCAGATCACATTCCCGTCCGGCCGCACCGCCGACGAGATCTGCCCCACCGAGATCGCGGTGCCGGTCTGGTGCGCCCACATGGGCGCGCTCACCTTCCATCCCTGGCCGGTACGCCGTGCCGACGTCGACCACCCCGACGAGCTGCGGATCGACCTCGACCCGCAACCCGGTACGACGTTCACCGACTCGGTCCGGGTCGCCGGGGTCGCGAAGGAGCTGCTCGAGGAGCTCGGCCTGATCGGCTACCCGAAGACCAGCGGCAACCGGGGCGTGCACATCTACGTGCGGATCAAGCCGGAGTGGGAGTTCGTCGACGTCCGGCATGCCGCGATCGGGTTCGGCCGCGAGCTCGCCGCCCGCGACGAGGGCGTGACCGTGGACTGGTGGAAGGAGGAGCGCGGGGAGCGGATCTTCGTCGACTTCAACCAGAACAACCGCGACCGCACCATCGCCTCCGCCTACTCGCTCCGCCCGATCCCCGGCGCCCCGGTCTCGACGCCGATGACCTGGGAGGAGCTCTCGGGCGTGACGGACCCGGGTGAGTACAACCTGTTCAACGTCCCTGACCGGGTGCAGGACGGCGACCCCTGGGCAGGCATCGACGACACGGCGTACTCGCTGGAGCCGCTGCTGAAGCTGTGGGAGGAGCAGGGCGCGGTCGAGCTCAACTACCCGCCCGACTACCCGAAGATGCCGGGTGAGCCGCCGCGGGTGCAGCCCAGCAAGAAGGTCGCCGCGCACTGGGACGAGGACGGCAACCGGATCGAGGACTGAGGTCAGTCGTCGAGAGCGGCCAATGCGTGGTCGAGGGCCTCGTCGTCGTTGCTCCGCACGAACATCGAGCGGTGGCCGCACGCTTCGTCGACCATCGTCTGCGCGGGCATCGGCTTCTCGGCGTTGCGTCGGTCCCCGATGGTGAGCACCCGGGTGCCCGGATCGGCAAACGCCGAGAGGTGCAGGGCGGACCCCGGCAGCCCGGCCAACACGTGGGCGCCGCGCACCAGCGCGACCTGCTCGGTGATGGGCAGGGTCTCGGGATGGACGACCTCGAAGCCCGCGTCCGAGAAGAAGGTGTCGAGCCGGGCATCCTGCGCCTCGTCGGTCCGGGCGCGGCCGGGCCCATGGTCTCCGGCGTGGAACTGGCTGCGGGACAGGTACACCCGTGACTCCGAGCCGCGGTCGGCAACTGCGTCGGAGACGCGCCGCCAGACCTGTACGGCGCCCGCCCCGGCCCGGCGCTTGAGCACGACAGGCCTGGCGGGCACCACCAGGCGGTCGACCCGGACCGGGCGACCGTGGACGACGCGGAGGTCGACCCCGCCATAGCCCGCCAGCTCGATCAGCTGCTGTTGCCAAGGGTGAACGGTGGGGGCCTGCAGCGGGACCTGGTCGGCGTCGGGAGCGGCCGGGCCGCGGATGGGCCGGTGCGCGAGGATGCCGGACAGGCTGGCGCACTCAACCGGGTCCGGCCACAGGTTCGGCAGGGTCTCCAGGAGGAAGTGGCCGAAGTGGGTGCTCCAGTGCCCGGCGTAGATCCAGGTGCCTTTCAGCCGCTTCGCTCCGCGGCTCACCGGCACCTGCTCCGGGTCCGCCGGAACCGGCTCCTTCTTGTTGCCGTTCCACACGCGCTGGGACTGCGGGACGAGCAGGCCGTCGGCGTCGTGGACCGCGCCGCGTACCCAGCGAATGGGCCCGCTCTCGGTCCGGAGCGGCCCACGGGACCACGGCGTCAGGAAGGCGTGCTCGACCGAAACGAGCTCCGGGAGCTCAGGCGGCGCTGCCCTCCCCACCATTCATCGACGCTAACAAGGTCGAGCCCGTCCGAGAGGGACTTCCGTGGGACCCGCCGGAGCTACAGGCCGAGGTCGTGCCGCACTTGTCTGCGGATCTCGCCGAACCGCTGGAGCCGCAGCACCTCCTGGGCGCGCTGGAAGCGCTCGAAGGTGAGGCCGTCGATGTCCGCCAGGTCGACCTGAGGCGTCTCGTGGCGGCGGGTGCGCCAGACGACGGTCTGTCCGTGGTTGTTGGCGATCGTGGCGTAGCTCAGGTGGGGGCACATGGCGGCGATGAAGTAGACGGTCTTGTAGACGTCGCCCATCCACTGCTTCTCGGCCGACCCGGTGGCTCGCTTCAGCTGGAAGAACAGCTCTCGGTCCGCCAGGGACGCGAGGTACGTCGGCGGCCGGGTGTCGTCGATGACGATGACGCCCTGCGGTTGCAGGTGCTCCTGCGCGTTGATCAGGTCGCGGAGGGTCTGGTCGTAGACGTGGAGCCCGTCGAGGTAGATCACGTCGAAGATGTCGTCGGGCTCGACGATCCGGTTGAAGTACTCGTCGCTGGTGACCGGGTGGTACGTCGCCTCCGGGAGCTCGCGGGCCTTCGCCTCGTGATCGAACCGAAACAGCGGATCGACGGCCACCTTGCGAGCCGCCGGCACTCGCTCGAACGTGATGCCGCGGCCGACGCCGACCTCGAGATAGCGCGGCTCGTCGTAGAGGTTGGTGAGGCGTTTGAGGACATTCGAGCGGCGAAGGGGCTTCTCCTGCTCCTGCTTCATCGCTCGGGACTCTACGTCAGGACACATGCCGCGCACTCGGCCAGATCGCTGCGAGGTCCACGTCGGGGAACCGCTCGGCGATGCGGCGATAGACCTCGCTCAGGTGGGTCGCCACGGTGCGCTGGGTCGACTCCGGTAGCTCGGCCTCGGCAGGCGCCTCGTTGCGCCGTCGCTCCAGTGCGGGCGGGTGCATCGAGATCCCGACCGCCTCGCAGAGCCCGGCCACCGCCTCCGGGGTGAACAGCCGCTCGTAGAACTCGTAGTGCGCGTCGTCGCCGAACGCCTCGTCCAGGGCCTCGATGGTGCGGTGGTACTCACTCCGCGCGGCGTACTGCGGCTCGGCGTACTGCTCGAGCACCCGCTGCTCCGCGGAGGGGTCTCCGGGAGCTGCCTTCCGTTGGTGCTGCATCCGCAGCTGCGACCAGATCCGGTCGACGGGGTCGCGCATCAGGTAGACCGCGACCGCCCGGACGCCTCGGTCCGCGAACTCCTGCCGGATCTCGCGCAGCCGCCCGACCGAGAGCAGGGCGTACGCCGGGGTGACGTCCGCCGTCACGTGCCGGTCGGGCTCCTGCTGCAGCAGCGCGGCGAAGTAGTCGTAGTAGTAGGCCGGGTTGCCGTACATGCTCATCCGGTGCAGCACCGCGGCGTCGGCCGGGCGCCCCTCCCGGAGGTCGGTCAGGGCCGACTCGGCGAGCGTGATGATCCGGTTGCGCGTCCAGGACTCCGAGGCGAGGTCGAGGGTGTCGAAGACGTGGTACTCCTTGCGGTAGCCGGCCACGAACTCGGGCGACTCCTGCAGGTAGCGGTAGAGCCAGGTGGTCCCGGCCTTCTGGGCGCCGACGCCGAGCACGAACGTGCGGCTCTGCTCCGGTCCCTCACCCACGCCCGCAGGCTAGCGGCCAGTAGCGTGGTCCGGTGACCACGGACAAGACGTTCCTGCTGGGGACGGGGGCACAGAAGGGCGGCACGACCTGGCTGTACCACCACCTGAAGGCGTCGCCCCAGTTCGTGTCGGGGTACCGGAAGGAGTACCACGTCTTCGACGCGATGGACGTCAAGGGCCAGGCCTACCGGCGCAGGCGCGTCCTCGAGGAGGCGGAGGCCGCGCTCGGGCGAGCGCGCGCGGGGAAGCCGCTGAACGCACAGGTCATGCACCTGGCCAGCATGTACGCCGACCCCGACGTCTACTTCGACTACTTCACCGGCCTGTTGGCCTCGCGGCAGGACGCCCGCCTCACGGCGGACGTGACCCCGGCGTACGCCATGCTCTCCGCGGACCGGATGACCCAGATCAAGCAGGCCTTCGCCGCCCGCGGTGTCCGCACCGTCGCGGTCTTCCTGATGCGGGACCCGGTCGACCGGGTCGTCTCCCATGTCCGGATGCAGATCCGGGAGAAGCCGCAGCGCTGGGACAAGCCCGTTGCTGACGTGCTCGTCGACCGCTACGCGCACCGCGAGAACATCCAACGCACCAGCTACCACCTGACCCTCGCCGAGCTGGACCGGGCGTTCGGTCCCGACGAGACCTACATCGGGTTCTACGAGGACCTCTTCTCCGAGGCTCGGATCAGGGAGATCAGCGACCTGCTGGGCATCGACTTCCACCAGCCTGCCCTCGACGAGCGCCGCAACGCCTCACCCCCGGCGCAGGTGCCCGACGAGATCCTGCGGATGATCGCGGAGCACTACCGCGAGGTCTACGACGTCGTGGCGGCCCGCTTCCCCGATGTCGACCTGGGAGCACTGTGGCCGAGCCGGCGCTACCTCGACTGAGGCGCCACCCACGCTGCGATAGCGTCGCCGGGTGCAACGCCATGACCTGCTGAAGAGGCTTCACGAGCTGCTCCAACCCCGCACCTACCTGGAGATCGGGGTGAGCACCGGAGCCAGCATGTCCCGCTCGCGCGCGCGGTCGATCGGTGTGGACCCGGCCTTTCACGTCAAGCGTGAGCTGCTCTGCGACCTGCACCTGGTGCGCGCGACGAGCGACGAGTTCTTCGCCCGCGAGCATCCGCTGGCGCACTTCGACGAACCGGTGATCGACCTGGCCTTCATCGACGGGATGCATCTCGCGGAGTACGCGCTGCGCGACTTCATCAACACCGAGCGGTTCACTCACTCCGCCTCGGTGATCGTGATCGACGACATGCTCCCCCGCAACGTCCCCGAGGCCGATCGCGACCGGAGCCGGCCGCGTTCTGACAACGCCTGGGCAGGCGACGTCTACAAGGTCCTCGAGCCGCTGCGCACCGCTCGGCCGGACCTCGTCTGCCTCGAGGTCGACACCGCACCGACCGGCACGGTCGTGGTGCTCCTGCCGGACGCCGCCTCCACGACCCTGCTGTCGGCGTACGACGACCTGGTCGAGGCCTTCGTCATCCCGGACCCCCAACACGTGCCGAACGAGGTCTTGGCCCGGTCCCGGGCCATCGCACCGGATGCCCTGCTGGCGGCTCCCATCTGGGACGACCTCCGGCGATTGCGTGACCTCGAGGACTCCCAAGCACGTCCGGAGGTCGCTTCGGTGCTCGCCGGAGCGGGCCTGGCGACGGTTCGGTGACCTGGCAGGTCCCGCTCTCGCCGGACCCGCCGCCCGCGGGGGTCTCGGTCGCGACCGTCACCGATGCCCTGGTGACTCCGTTCCAGCGCGGGACCGGACCGGCTGAGCCCGGTGGCACGCGGCGCAGGATGACCGGATCCGTCCACGACGCCGCTGGTCGCCTCGTCGCCGAGGCGCAGCGCTCCTGGCACGGCGACCTGAACGCGCCGCGGGCAGCGGATCCCGAGCGGGTCGACGTGCCCGCCGAATGCCGTCGCCTGTCGGGTCGGTGGATCTACGCCGGCCACTGGACCCGCCACTTCGGGCACTTCCTGGTCGAGGTCCTGACCAACCTCTGGCCGGACCCGACGGAGGTGGACGTGAGCGGGATCCTGGTGCACCGCAGCTACCGCGGGTCGATCCCCGGCGACTCCGAGAGGTCAGGCGCCCTGCACACCCCCGAGCTCGCCGCGTGGCAGCGGGACCTGCTCGGTCTCGCGGGGTACGGCGGCCTCAAGGTGCGGGTGGTGCGGGCTCGGCCGGTGCGGGTGGATGAGCTGGTCGTACCGAGCCGCCCGGTGCTCCTGAAGAGCTGGGCCCAGGAGCCGGCCGTGGCCCTCTGGCGCCGGGTGGCCGACGCGGCGGACCCGCCGGAAGAGAGCGGCGGCAGGGTGTTCCTCTCCCGTGCGCGCCACCACGAGGAGTCGAGCAGCGATAAGGCCAGGGTGCGGACCACACCCGAGTGGGAGGCGCTGGTGGAGGCCCGCTTCGCCGAGGCCGGGTACCGGATCTTCCACCCGGAGAGGCTGCCCGTCAGCCGGCAGATCGGGGTGGTCAAGGGAGCGGACGTGGTCGCGGGCTTCACCGGCTCGGCGCTGCACCTCACCGCGTTCGCCCCTGAGGGCACCAAGGTCGTGGAGCTCGGCGACGAACGATCTCCGAACAGTCCCACCCCCACGCAGACGATGATCGCCGCGGCCCGGGGGCACGAGGTGGCGTTCGTTCCATACCAGGACGCCGACGCTCTCGACGACCTGCTGCCGCGGGCGACCTAGCCGCGAGGCGCGGGCTCGGGCAGCACCGTCCGCGGTGGGCGTCCGGGCAGGAGCGCCACCGGCATTCCGCTGCGGATCAGCACGCGGGTCTGCAGGTTGTGGCGCTCGGTGCCGCTCGGGTCGATGAGCTTCATCCGCCAAGTGCCCTCGCCGACCTGGTCGTTCCCGACCACGGCTTCGACCCGGAACCGACCGGGGCCACTACCGGTGACTGTGACGGGGACGTCGTGCAGGCCCTCCTCCTCGTGCAGGCGGAGCGCAAGGTTGCTCGAGGCGGGCGCCTCACCCTCCACCTCGAGAGTCACCCTCACCGTCTCCCCGGAGCGCCGGGCGTAGCTCAGCAGCGGATCGACACGCAGATCGGGCATGAACCCATCCAATCATCCTGGTCCGCTTGTTACCGTCCGGGTGATGCTCGGGTTCGGAAAGCGTGGGGGCGGACTCGCCCAGGACCTGCGGGATGTCTCGCTCGAGCTCTCGCCGCAGTCGCACGCCCGGGTGGTGGTGATCGCCGGGAGCCCGGAGCGGCTGGCGGAGCTACGCGTCGCCGACTTCGTCCCCGACGGCGTCCGCGTCAGTGAGCTGGTGGCGCTCAGCCTCGAGCAGATGGACGCAGAGCTCGCGGCGTACGACGGCACGGGGCTGATGGTGGTCGACGCCCGACCATCCTTCGGGGGAACGCAGGCGCGCGCGTTCGAGCGACTCTTCCTCCACCTTGCCGACGGCGACGTCTGGATCGCGCTGCGCTCGCCGCAGGTGCCCGAGGGGAAGCGGGAGCGTCTCGTCGAGCTGGCCGACCGGTTCCAGGATCATGGACCGCAGGGGGTCCAGAAGCGGTGGCGGGAGCACCGGCGGTCGACCGGCCGGGTCGAGGTCGCGAGCCCGATGGTGCTGCTCGAGAAGATCCGGCCGCACCTCCTCAAGGTCCGGGAGGCCGGGGCCGTCGAGCTGTTGAACTCAAGGGAGCCCGAGCTGCAGGTCTCCGAGATCGCGTCGCTGGCGGCCGGGACGGTCCGAAGCGCGGCGATGACCGACGTCGGCGCGGCGCCGAAGCCGGCCTTCCCGGAGGAGCTCGCCTACCCGGAGGCTCAGGTCCGGCGGTACGACGGTCGGGTGGCGTTGCCCGGGGCCTCGGTCGTCGTCCACGGGCGGTCGGTGCTGCCGGACTCCTTCCGCTGGCACCTGGCGGACGATCCCGTCACCAACCGGCTGCGCGACGTGGACGAGCGGTTCGCCCGGCCGCGATCGGGGTCGATCATGCCGTGGGAGCACCTCGCCGGCTCCTACTACTTCTTCGCCTACAACAACCCGGGTCACTTCGGCCACCTGATGACCGAGGCCGTCGCCAAGATGTGGGGGTGGGACGCGGCCAAGGCCGCGGATCCCAGCCTGAAGATCCTCTGCCGGGAGCATCCGAAACGACCCGGATCCGCTGCCGGGCGCCTCGAGAACGTCCTGCTGCCGGCGTACGGCGTCGACCCGGCCGACATCGTGTGGGCGACCGGACCGGTGACCGTCGACCACCTCGTGGGCGTGACACCGCTGTGGCACAACGCGCCGCCGTACTACGTCAACCCGGCACTGCTCGACGACTGGCGCCGGCTCCGCGACGGACTGCCCCAGGTGACGGTGGCGCCCCAGCCCAAGATCTTCGTCACCCGCGCATCGGACTCCAATCGGTTCTGCCGCAACGCCGCCGACGTGGAGTCGCTCTTCGTGAGCCGCGGGTTCGCCGTCATCCGCCCGGAGACCTTCACCATCCCCGAGCAGGCCGCGGTGTTCGCACAGGCGCGGGTCGTCGCCGGCTTCGGCGGATCCGGGATGTTCAACCTGCTCTACGCCGACGCCCTCGAGCACGTCGTGGTGCTCAACCACTCTGCCTACTGGGGCCGGAGCGAGCACCTGTTCGCGACCGCTCACGGCGTCGACTCGCACTTCTTCTGGAGCGACCCTGACGCGGGGCCGGAGGCAAGCAGCTATCAGGCGCACCAGGCCGACTGGGACTTCGACTTCAGCGCGAACCGCGAGGCGCTCGAGAGCCTGCTCGGCAGCCTGTAGTACCGCGGCCGGCGGTCGGTCGTCGGACCGGTAGCCTCGCCTGCGTGAAGCGGATCCTCCTCGTCACCGGCTCCGGGCGCAGTGGCACCAGCAGCGTCGCGGGCACGCTGAAGCGGCTCGGCCTGCACGTCCCGCAGCCCGAGGTGCCGGCCGACGAGAAGAACCCGCTCGGCTACTACGAGCCGCGCTGGGTCGCTGCCTTCCACAAGGGGTGGCTCGACAACATCCACGTGCGGACCATCGACACGCGCCCGCACGCCGGCGACGTCGCGATGGAGACGGTCAACCCCAAGCGCGAGGACAAGCTGCGGACCTGGGTGGCCGACGAGCTCGCGGCTCGGCCGGACGACGACGTCGTGGTGATCAAGGAGACCCGTGCCTACTGGGTCTACCCGCTGTGGCAGCGGGTGGTCGCCGACGTCGGCGCCGAGCTGACCAGCCTGACGATGCTGCGGCATCCCACCCAGGTCGTGCGCTCCCGCGACACGGCGTACCTCTCCGGCCGCAGCGATGAGTTCCGGCTGGCGCGCGAGACCTCGAACGTCGCCGCCTGGATGAACTCCGTGTTCGTCACCGAGCGGGCCACCAGGGACAACCCCCGTGCGTTCGTGCCCTACTACGACCTGGTCGAGGACTGGCGCTCCGCGATCACCCGGGCCTGCGAGCAGCTCGGCATCGACACCGGCGACCTCACCGCCCCGCACCCGGTCGACGACTTCATCACCCCGAGCCTGAACCGCTCCGACGACGCCTGGGACGGGCTGACCGTGCCCGACTCGCTCAAGGAGCTGGCCGAGCAGACCTGGACGGCCGCCAGCGTGCTGGTCGCGACGCCGTACGACGAGAAGGCCCGGGCTGAGCTCGATCGGCTCGCGGCGGCGTACGCCGACCTCTACACGACCGCGGCTGCGCTCGCCTCCGACGAGAAGAAGGCGGCGGTGCTGGCCGAGCAGCACAAGCTGCAGGACCGGCTGGACACCAAGAACAAGCGCATCGAGAAGCTCCGCCAGGAGGTCCATCAGCTGCGCGGGGAAGGTGCCGCCGAGTGACCCGGCTGGTGATGGTCGCCGGCGCCGGCCGCAGCGGCACCAGCACGATCGCGGGCGCACTCAGCATGCTCGGGCTGCACCTGCCGCAGCCCGAGGTGCCCGCTGACGAGACCAACCCGCGCGGCTTCTTCGAGTCGCAGTGGGTCGTCGACTTCCACAAGGACCTGCTCGAACGGTCGCCGGTGATACGGACGCTCGACGCCCGCCCCGAGGTCGCCGAGCTGGCCGAGAAGCGCCCCGCCGAGGAGGACGCCGAGCGGCTCGCCGCCTGGCTGGCCGAGCAGCTCGTGCACGAGCAGGTGCTGGTGAAGGACCCGCGGGCGTTCTGGTTCCACGACCTGTGGCGGCGCGCGTCGGTCGGGCAGGGCGCTGAGCTGGCCTTCCTGAGCATGCTGCGGCACCCCGCGGAGGTCGCGAAGTCGCGCGACACCCACTACACCCCGGGCGTGGACGAGGACTTCCGGCGACACCGGGCCACCGCCAACATCGCCGGCTGGTGCAACGCCGCGTTCGTCACCGAGCGGATCACCCGGGCCGAGCCCAGGGTGTTCGTGCGCTACACCGACCTGCTCAGCGACTGGCGCGCGGCGCTGCGGCCGGTCCGGGACTCGCTCGGCCTGGACCTCAACACCGACCTCGACTCCACCGACCACCACGCCGTCGACGACTTCATCGACAGCGGCCTGCGCCGGTCGGAGACCACGTGGGACTCCGTCGACCTGCCCGACACGCTGCGCGCGGTCGCCGAGGGCACCTGGGAGCAGCTGAACCGGCTCGCCGACGACCCCGCCGACCCGTCCGCCGGACCCGCCCTCGAGCTGCTCCAGCGCGACTACGACAAGGTGCACGACCACGCAGTCGCCATCGCGCTCGACCACACCAAGGCCCGCGAGGTGCACGTGCGGCGCAACGCCAAGGCCAACACCCGGGCCGAGCTCGAGGGCCGGATCTCCGACCTCGAGCGCCAGGTCGAGGAGCTCAGCGCTCCCAAGGCGCGGCGATGGGGAAGTAGGTCTCGAGGAACTCGGTGACGATCTCGGCCACCTGCTCGGGGTCCCGGGCGAAGACGTGGCCGTCGCCGAGGCAGAACATCTCCCGCTCCCGCTGCGCGAGCTCCTTGAGCCGCCGCGGCAGGAGTGGGTCGGTGACGTCGACGAACGCGACATCGGCCTCGGCGACGTGCGCCGTACCGTCCATCAGGCCGTAGTGCTGACCCAGCGACGACAGCATCGAGACGTCCGTGGCCGAGCGGAACGGTGACCGCGTGGTCGCGTCCACCTCGGCAGCGAACCGCTTCGCGATCGCGGAGAGCACCGACACCCGGTGCGCGTACGGCGCGTGCAGCAGCGTGTGCAGCGTGGCCCTGCCGAACGTCTCGTGCAGCAGCCGCCGGTTGTTGGCCGCGGCCTTCGCGTAGGGGAGCTCGTCCTGGCCCGGCAGCCCGACCAGCATCGACGAGGGGAAGACCGCGGTGCTCCCCGCCCCGGTGAAGAAGCGCTCCGGCCGGAGTGGCCGGCCCAGGAAGAAGTCGTCGTTGAAGTAGAGGAAGTGCTCGCTCAGCCCCGGGATCCGGTGCACGACCGACTCGATGGCGTGGGAGTTGAACGTCGGCAGCGCGTCGGCCGGCAGCAGGTCGCGATGGTCGACCAGGTTGATCTTCGGGTCGCCGACGTCGAGCCAGGGTGGCACCTGCCCGGCGGTGACCAGGTGGATGCGGCGCACCCACGGCGCCAACAGATGCACGCTGCGCATCGAGTAGCGCAGCTCGCCGCGGTCGACGAACCGGGCCCGGCCGCTCGATGCGCGGGTGAGCATCGTCGTGTCGGTGGCCTCGGCCAGCCGGCGCTCGCGTGCGTCGTTCCACTCCGGGTCGTTGCCGTCGACCCAGGTGTAGACGACGTCGACCGGCGAGGTGAACTCGTACGCCGTGGGCTCGACCATCAGCGGCAGGGTCGGCACCTCGACGTCGTGGACGTTGGTCGCCACCGTCACCGCGCTCCGCGGCACCGTGGTCGTGTACGCCGCCTGGCCGGGCGAGTGCAGGTCGCCGTCCGGCCCCTCCTCCCAGAACTCCACGGCGACCGCGCAGCCCTGGCCGAGGTGGGAGGCGCCGTCCCGCACCCGCGGCCACGGCTCGAGGAGGAGCCGGCCCGTGCGGCCGCGGCGAAGCGCCGGCACCACCTCGGCGGCGGTGCCTCGGCGGCTCGGCCAGCCCTTGTGCTCGGGCTCGTGCACGGACACGTACGCCGGTAGGTCGGCTGCCACCAGCTCGTCGAGGAACGGCCGTCGCGCCTCGATCGGCAGCACCAGGGTCGGGTGTTCGTCGGTGTGCGGCGGCACCACGAACCACTGCTCGCTCACCACGGCGGCCGCCTCGACGGCAGCGGCGAGCGTCTCGCGTCGCGCCTGCTCGGGGGTCACCCCGGTGCCCTCGTGACCCGGCGGGGCGCTGTCGGGGTCGGCGGCCGCGACCTGATCGCCGGTCAGCAGGACGGTGCTGCGGCCGGTCGCTCCGCGTCGCCGGCGTACGGCTTGCTCGTAGATCTCGTCCCACTGCGCGGTGATCGTCTCGCTGTCCCAGGTCGCCGCCTTGGCCGCGGCGGCCTCGCCCATCCGCTGCCGCTCGGCCGGGTCGCCGGCCAGCCGCAGCAGTCCGGCGGCGATGCCGTGGCGGGAGCCCTGCGTGACGAGCAGGCCGTCGACGCCGTCGTCGATCTGGTCGCGGGGCCCGGACGGCATGTCGTAGGCGACGACCGGGACGCCGGCGGCCATCGCCTCCTGGATCACCAGCGGGAAGCCCTCGCCCGGCCGCGAGGTGAGCGCCGAGATGCTGGCCCGGGCCCACTCGCTGGTCAGGTCGGCGGTCGATCCGGGGCACTCGACCCGGTCCCACAGCCCCAGCTGGCGCGACATCGACATGATGTCGAACCGGGCGTGGCCGGTCCCGAAGATCCGCACCCGCCACTCGGGGATCCGGTCGGCGACCATGCCGAACGCGGAGATCAGGTGGGTCCACTGCTTCTCGGTGGCGAGCCGGCCGGCGGCGAGGATGACCGGCTCGGTCAGCGGTGAGCGAGGCCGGTACGCCGGCGCCAGCGCGTTGGGCACCACCTCGATCCGCGGGGCGTCGTTGCCGAGCTCGACGGCGAGCCAGCGGGCCATCGGCTCGGTGAGCATCGCGACCACGTCGGCGCGGCGGGCGTGGTCGAGCAGCAGCCGGCGGCTGTTGGGTCGCTGGCTGGAGGACCGGTGCTCCTGGTGCACGACCGCGGTGCGGGCGGGAGCGAGCTGGGTGGCGTAGCCGAGGGTGCCCGGCGTGACCGTCACCAGGACTTCGGCGTCGAGGCCGGGCAGCGCATTCTCCAGCGCCACGTCGGCCAGCGCATCCAGCGTCGGGTCGGAGCCGGCCTCGATCATCGTCGGCTGGCGTCCCTGCAGCGTCGCGGCCGTTCCGGGGTCGAGGCCGGGAACGGACACCTTGCCGCCGCGCAGGTCGACCAGGTCGGTGACCGCGACCCGCTGGTCGATCGGGAAGTGGTGGCCCTCGTCGCGATAGACGCTGATGATCTCCACCTCGTGCCGGGCGCAGAGCGCGTTGGCCTGGGTGACGATCGCCCCGGCGGTGCCGCCGAGGTCATGGACCGTGGAGATCAGGAACGCGATCTTCACGGCTGCTCCTCACGGCGCACGGCCAGCAGGCCGTCCCGGGTCCACCGGAGCGAGAGCTCGGGGTCGGGCAGTGGCGGGAGGGCGATGCCGGCCATCGGCCGGTCGAGGGCATTGCCGGCGCGGACCACGTCGGCGGCGCCCACGCGGAACGTCGCCGTCGCGCCCGCCGCCAGCGGTGGGAGCTCCGCGAGCGAGATGGACCCGTCCGCGATCGGCAGGTCGGCGACCCGGTGCCCGTGGCTCACCAGCCCGGCATGGCTGGCGTGCGTGTCCACCCGCACCTCGACGCTGTCCTCGTCGGTCGTGAAGCCCAGGACCGCGATGGTCGCGGGGAGCCGGGTGCGTCGGACCACCACCTGGCCGTCGGCCTCGATGATCCGGAACTGACTGCGGCGGTCGCGGGTGGTCGGCTCGGCGAGGCCGGGACCGGCGGGTGCGGCGGCGGCGTACGTCACCGGGGTGGCGCGGCGCCCCGGGCCGGCGAACAGCCGCAGCTCGAGCTTGGTGTCATGGATGTCGGCGAGCGCCTCAGCGAGCGCGAACCGCACGGTGAGCAGCGGGCCTTCGGCGTCGGCCTGCGGCTCGGTGGGCAGCTCCAGGTCGGCGGCACCGCCGCGGCGGAGCAGCAGCGGGCCATCGCCACGCACCGCGAGCCACAGGTGCTCGCCGTCGAGCATCCGCGCGTAGACGGCCTCCGCGGTGTCGGAGCCGCGCCGGAAGATCGCCATCAGCCCTTCTCCCAGGGCGCGGCGACCGGGAAGTAGTCGCGGTAGAAGTCGGCGAGCAGCGCGTCGAGCTGCTCGACGCTCATCGCGTGGTCGTGGTGGTCGGCCAGGCAGATGAAGTCCTGGTCGCGGTCGAGGGCCTTGGCGAGCTGGCGGTTCACGTCGGCGTTGCTGAGGTTGACGAACGTGAGGCTGGGCTCGGCGGCGTACGCCTTCCCGGTGAGCAGCGCGTAGTGCTGGGCCAGCGAGCTCAGCGTCGATACGTCGGTGTCGCTGCGGAACGGCGACCGGGCGGTCGCCGACAGCGGCTCGGAGAACCTCTCGGTCAGCTCCTGCAGCACCGACACCCGGTGGGCGTACGGCGCGTGCGCGAGGTTGCGCGTGGTCACCGCGCCGAACGCCTCCTGCAGCAGCGCGCGGTTGTTCCACGCGGCCTTGAGGAACGGCGCCGCGTCCGGGGCGTCGGTGAGCCCGATGGTCATCGGGGAGAAGTACGTCGCGCTCAGCCCGGACGCCGTGAACAGCGTCTCCGGGCGCACCGGACGGCCGAGCAGGAAGTCGTCGTTGAAGTAGACGAAGTGCTCGGCGAGCCCGTCGATCCGGTGCAGGGACGTCTCGATCGCGTGGGAGTTGAACGTCGGCAGACCCTCGGCCGGGAGGATCTGCGCGTGGTCGACGAGGTTGACCATCGGGTGGTCGGTGTCCAGCCACTCCGGGACCTGACCCGCGGTGACCAGGTGGATCCGGCGTACCCACGGAGCGAAGAGGTGGATGCTGCGGAAGGAGTAGCGCAGCTCGTCGTGCGCGATGAACCTGGCCTGACCGCTGGACTCCCGGGTCTGCGCGGTGCCGGTGACACCGGCCAGCCGCGCCTCGCGGGCGGCGTTCCAGGCCGGGTCGCTGCCGTCGACCCAGGTGTAGACGACGTCGACCGGGAACCGCACCTCGCCGACCGTGGGCGCCGCCATCACCGGCAGCGTCGGGACCTTGACTCCCTCGACCTCCACCTCGACGGTGTCCGGCTCCGCGGGCATCCGGTCGGCGTACGGGTTGCGGCGCGGGCCGACCAGGTCGCCCGGGACCGAGCGCTCCCAGAACTGCACCTCGACCGAGCAGCCCTGGCCGAGCACACCCTCGGGCCAGGGCTCGATGCAGACCGCCGCGGTCATCCCGCGGCGCAGGCTGGCGCCGAGGTCGGCGATGGTGCCGCGACGCTCGTGCCAGCCGTTCAGGGCCGGATCCCGCAGGGAGAGGTACGCCGGCGGGTCGGCCTCGACCAGCGCGGTCAGGAACGCGTCGCGCGCCGTCATCGGCAGCACCACGATCGCGGTGTCGTTCTCGTGCGGCGGGATGACCAGCCAGTCGGCGCCGGTGGCCCGGGCCGCGTCGACGGCGCAGGTGAGGGCCTGGTGACGTGCCTGCGCCGGAGTCGACGTTGGTTGAGGTGCGGGCGGAGCGGGCCTCGAAACCACCCTTTCTCGCCGCGGTGGCGCCCACGGTGAGCCGCCCCTGGTTGGCCCGGCGCGCCCTGGCCTCGGAGAAGATCCCGATCCAGCGCTCGGCGAGCGCGCCGGCGTCGTACTGCCGAGCGGTGCGGAGCGCCCCCTGGCCGAGGCGCTGCCGCAGCTCGGCGTCGGTGGTCAGCCGGAGCAGCGCCGCCGACATCCCGGCGACCGACTGCGGGCCGACCAGCAGGCCGTTGACCTCGTGCTCGATGATCTCCCGCGGCCCCGAGGCGGAGTCGAAGCTGGCGACCGGCACCCCCGCGGCCATCGCCTCCTGCACCACCAGCGGGAAACCCTCGGTGCGGGACGTCAGTGCGGCAACCGAGGCCTTGGCCCACTCGGCGGCCATGTCGCTGACGCCGCCGGGCAGCTCGACGCGGTCCCAGAGCCCCCACTTGCGGATCTCGCGGACCAGGTCGGGTCGCTCCGGGCCGGTGCCGCAGATCCGCAGCCGCCACTCGGGGATCTGGTCGGCGATCTCGGCGAACGCCGCGACCAGGAGCGGGAACTGCTTCTCCTGCACCAGCCTGCCGGCCGTGAGGATCAGCGGGTTGTCGAGCCGCGAGCGGGGCTGGAACCCCAGGGGCAGCGGGTTGGGCATTACCACGGTCGGCGGGCAGAGCGGGCCGAGCTGCTCCCGCAGCCACTCCTCGAGCGGCGGGGTCAACATCGCCACGACGTCGGCCCGCGGGGCGTAGTTGAGCAGCGGCTCCAGCCCGCGCGAGCGGCCGGACGACGACCGGTGCTCCTGGTGCACGACCACGACCCGGTCGGGCAGCAGGTCGATCCCCGCAACCAGCAGGCCGGGGGTGACCGTCACCGCGACGTCGACGTCGAGGGTCGGAAGCGCCGCCTCCATCGCGACGTCGCAGAGCGCGGTGAACTGCTTGTCCCAGCGGTTCGGCACCAGCGCCGACTCCTGCCGGTGCAGCGCGAGCGCGACATCGGCGGGCACCAGGCCATCGGGGACGGCCAGTGGCTTCTTCGGGTCGCGGACGTCGACGAGGTAGTCGACGCCGATCCGGTCGTCGATGTCGTAGTGCGGCCGGTCGCCGGACCGGGTGACGCTGACGATCCGGACGTCCTGGTGCGGCGCCAGCGCGTTGGCCTGGGTGATGGCCGAGCGGGAGGTGCCGCCCATCCCGTCGATGTTGAAGACGATGAAGGCGATCTTCATTCGTCGGCCTCAGGGTCGAGCACCCGCGCCAGCAGCAGCGCTCGCGGCGACCAGCGCAGCCGGAGTCGCTCCCGGTCGTCGTCGCCGACCAGTGCCGGCAGTGGCGCCCCGCGGCCGGGCTCGGCCAGGTCGTTGGCGCGGCGGCGGATCGGCAGCCAGGCGCCAGGCTCGCCGATGACGACCTGGGCCGGCTGATCGGCGGGGTCGGGCAGCGACGAGGCTTCGATCGTGACGGTCAGGAGGTCGCCGTCGGCAGCCAGCGGCAGGGTGAGGACCGGCTCGTCGTCGGCGAGCAGCGCGAGGGTGCTGCCCGCACCGGCGATCGTGAGGCGCAGGCCGTCGTCGCTCACCTCGACGGTCCGCAGCTCGGCGGCCTCCTCGACGACGCCGCGGCGCACCTGGAGCAGACCTTCGTCGGTGCGGCCCAGCCGCCACTGCGTCCGGCCGTCCTCGGCGGGGGGAGGCAGGGGAGCGGTGAACGGCTCGCTCCAGACAGGCTTCGGGTTGCTGTTGCGCGCGGGCACCACCACCACGTCGTACGTCGCCTCCGCGTCGCCGGGCAGCTGGGCCAGGTCGACCCGGGCGGCGCGGTAGCCGGGCTGTTCGTCGGCGGGGACCTCGTTCTCCGGGGCGATCACGTCGCCGGAGCCGGTGTCGCGGAGCGCGAGGGAGCCGGGGGCGTCGTCGACGGCAAGCCACAGCCGCTGCCCGTCCAGGATCCCGGCGAAGGCGGAGACCGGGGCGCCGCGAGGTGGGGTCGGCGGGGGTGGTGCCGCGTCGGCAGCGTCGGGTCCCTCTGCGGGTCGACGGCGCGCGAACTTCACGCTGCGGAGCCTAGACGCCCGTGACGCCCTCGCCGCCGCCCGCCTGCTCGTCGAAGTTCTCGCGCTCGAGCAGGTGCAGCACCGGGACCCCGATCTTGCGGCGGGCCCGGGAGGTCCAGTCGAGGTGGAAGAACTCGGCGACCACGTGTGAGCGGGTCAGGATGATCGCCTCGCGGCCGTCGACCTCGGTGACCTTGGTGGACAGCGCGTCGATGGGTGGCTCGGCGATCACGGTCCCGCTGCCGATCGTGGCGCCGGTGGCCTCGAGGGCCGCGAGCGTGTCCTTCAGCTCGCGGTCGGAGCGGTCCTTGCAGTCCTTGCGCACCGCGTCGAGGTCGACGTCGCGCATCGTCATCGCGGGCGAGGCCAGCATCTCGCCGGCCGACAGGGATCCCATCGACGCCTCGATGCGCGCCGCGGCGTCCTCGAGCGGGATCAACACGTGGTAGACGACGCGGTCCTCGATCTCGTCGTGCAGCGCGCGCACCTGAGCGGCGTCCATCTCGCCGAGCTCCTGCTCGACGAGCAGCACGACGTGGTAGTCACCGATGCCATCGGTGATGTCGTCGTTGCGGGTGTCATCAGCCATCGTTCACCCCTCCGGAGTCGCTGACAACACACTACCGAGGTCGTAGCTCACCGGCTGCTCCAACTGCTCGTAGCCGCACGACTCGGGCTCGCGGTCGTCGCGCCACCGCTTGAAGTGCGCGGTGTGCCGGAACCGGCGGCCCTCCATCGCGTCGTACTTCACTTCGATCACGCGCTCGGGACGCAGCGGGGTGAAGCTCAGGTCCTTGCCCTGGCTCCAGCGGCTCTGGGTGCCGGGGACCCGGTCGGGGTTCGCGATCGCCCACTCCTCCCACTCGCCCCAGGGGTGGTCCTTGATGTCGCAGACCAGCGGCTGCAGCTCCTCGATCAGCTCGGCCCGCCGGGCCGCGGTGAAGCTCGCTGAGACGCCGACGTGCTGCAGCTTGCCGTCGGCGTAGAGCCCGAGCAGGAGGCTGCCGAGCAGCGGTTGCTCGGGCGTGGAGGTCTTGTGCTCGCGGTAGCCGGCCAGCACCACGTCGGCGGTGCGCTCGTGCTTGATCTTCATCATGGTGCGGCCGTTCGGCGTGTACGGCGCGGGCAGCGGCTTGGCAATGACGCCGTCGAGCCCGGCGCCCTCGAACTGCTCGAACCACTCTTCGGCCAGCGCCGGGTCGTCGGTGGTGCGGGTCAGGTAGCACGGTCCGCTCAGCCCGCCGAGCCGCTCCTCGAGCACCGCCCGGCGCTCGGAGAACGGCCGGTCGACGTACGACGTGTCGTCGAGCGCGAGCAGGTCGAACACCACGAAGCTGGCCGGCGTCTTCTCGGCGAGCATGTCGATGCGCGACTTCGCGGGATGGATCCGCTCCTGCAGCGTCTCGAACTCCAGGCGCTCTCCGATGGCCACGAAGATCTCGCCGTCGAGCACGCAGCGCTCGGGCAGCTGCTCCAGCGCCGCCTCCTCGAGCTCGGGGAAGTAGCGGGTGAGCGGCTTGGTGTTGCGGCTGGTGAACTCCACCTCGTCGCCGTCGCGGAACACGATCGCCCGGAACCCGTCCCACTTCGGCTCGAAGCTGAGCCCACCGTGCTTCTCCGGATCGGGGACGCCCTTCACCGCCTTGGCGAGCATCGGCTGGACGGGTGGCATCACGGGCAGGTCCACCCGGCCGAGCCTAGACGGTCAGCGGCGACGGCCAGAGCTTCGAGTTCCCCGCCGGATCGCCGCGTACCGCGCGGGGCTGTGACCTTCGACCGCCGCGGCTGACTAACCTGTTCGGAGCATTCCCCGGTTGGTCTGCCGGCAGGGCCCGCCTGACTTTGAATCAGGATTAGCGACGTAGGTTCGACTCCTACCCGGGGAGCTCAGCAGGCGGCGTCGTACTCCCAGTCGAGGTCGGGGCGTTCGGCTCGGGCGTGCTTGGCCTTGTGGTGTCGGCGGCAGAGCGGTTGCAGGTTGTCGGTGCTGGTCTCGCCGAGTGGCCATTCCACGATGTGGTCGAGCTCGCACTCGACCGAGGGTCGGTCGCAGCTCGGGTGGGCGCACGTGGGCTGATCGGCCACGACGTACCTCCAGATCGATCCGGTCGGCTGGTAGCTCTTCGTCGACAACGTCACCATGTCTCCGGCGGGGTCGGTGAGCATCCGGTGCCAGGTGGCGCCCTCACGGGTGGCGATCGCCCGAGCCAGGTCGGCAGGGATCACGGTGCCTCCTGCGAGCTGCCCTGGGTCGTCTCGAAGGCCGGCCAAGGTCTCGAGCGAGACCGTCACGTTGATGATCGGCCTGGCGTAGCCCGGCACCGGCACGCCATCCCCGCGGCCGATCAGCAGGTCGAGGGCCAAATCGGACATCAACTGCTCGACGGTGCGTTCGTCACCTGCGGCCCGCCGCTCCTTGGCGCTGAGATGGAGGCGGTGGCGGGCCAGCCGGACTTCGTCGACCGACGCCGTGATCGCGAGCTGTCCCGTGCCGTCGTCGAACTCGAGCGCGCGCACCGAGCGTTCGGCATGAGCGGCGTCGAACTCGTCGTCGGCCGATCGCAGCACCCGGGTCTCGTAGTTCAGCTTGTTGCGCAGCTGGGTGATCGTGCAGGTGACGAGCGTGGCGCCGCCGTCATCGACCTGAGCGAGGTGCTTGGCCAAGTAGGCGCTCACCCTCTCTGCGCAGCGTGCCCAGTCGGCTGGGTCGTCGAGCCGATGCCGAATGATGTCCACGATCACCAGCACTCGTGCCCGATCCAACGCACCCATGACGCACAGCTCCCACACCTCGGGCAGGTGCTCCGTCAGGAACAACGCGACGTTGAGCTCGTGCCGGGCGTGGCGGTCTCCGATCGCCCATGCCTCACTGACGTTGAGAGCGGCCCACTCACGTGCCGTCATCGAGAAGTTGCCGTCGGTGTCCGACTGTCGTCGGTGCAGCTCGACCAAGCGCGCCCAACGTCTGGCTTGTGCCTGGTTCTCGATCAAGACGTCGTGGAGGCCGCCGTGGAGCAGATCGTGGTCGTTCAACACCGTCACGTTGAAATCCGGTGAGGGCAGGTCGGGACGCATCCCATGTTCCTTCCGAGAGGTCGGTCAAGACATCCCGTCGCCTGCCATTGATTGAAGCAGGCGCCACCGACACCCAGGTCGGTTCAACACCCTGGTGTTGAACGCCCTACGCGCCCAACGCAGAGAGCGCTGCCTTCACCCCAGGATTAACGCGGGACCGGTCGCCGGTGGCGAGCAGGTCGAGCATCGCGCCGCGCAGGAGCGCGAGGGTGGCGGTGCGCTGGTCGCGGCCCCGGGCGGTACGGCGCAGCGCCGCAGGCTGCGCCGCGGCCAGCAGCCGCAGCCAGTCCTCGACGGTGTCGCGGGCGAAATCGCCCCAGGGCCCCTCGGGGTCGGTGAGGGAGCGGGCGTAGGTCTCGGTCCACAGGCGCAGCAGGCCGGCGTGGCCCGGGTCGGACAACCACGCCCAGATTCGGTGTACGTCGACCGGCCCGTCGAGCTCGTCCTGGCGGGCGCGGGCGAGGAGCCGGCGTACGAGACCGTCCTTGCTCTCGAACAGGAAGAGCAGCACCCGCGGGCTCGAGCCGATCGCGGTGGCCAGTGGCCGCAGCGACAGGTCGGAGATCCCGTGCTCGAGCACGTAGGCGTAGGCGAGCTCGAGCAGCTCGGTCTCGCGTGCGGACGGGGTTGTCGAGGTGGCCGGCACGGGCCTATTCTGACAGCACTGAAACACTCGTGTCAGTAGGTGAGCAATGACAAGCGTCGTGATTCGTCCGGCCGACCAGCCAGGGGACCTGGGCTGGATCGTGCTGGCGCACGGAGAGATGTACAGCCGGGAGTTCGGCTGGAGCGTCGCCTTCGAGGAGATGGTCGCCGAGATCATGGGTGGGTACGCCGCCGGCCACGACCCCGATCGGGAGCAGGCCTGGATCGCGGAGGTCGACGGCGAACGTGCCGGCTGCATCGCCTGCATGCAGGACGACGACCCGGCGACCGGGCGGCTCCGGGTGCTGCTGGTGGATGCGAAGTACCGGGGGCTCGGACTCGGGGGCGACCTGGTCGAGACCTGCGTCGGGTTCGCGCGGACGGCCGGCTACGTGCGGATGAGGTTGTGGACTACGGGCAACCTGCACTCGGCCCGACGTCTGTACGAGGCAGTCGGGTTCCAGCTCACCCACGAGCAGCCCCACCACGGCTTCGGCGCCGACTTGATCGGTCAGGACTGGGAGCTATCACTGGCCAACTAGAGTGAGGCTTCCAGCGTTCGGAGGGAGCCTCATGGGCCAGAACCTGACCGTGATCGTGCTCGCCGCCGGCGGCGGGACCCGGATGAAGTCCAAGACCATGAAGGTGCTGCACCGGGTCGGTGGGCGCAGCATGATCGAGCACGTCCTGACCGCGGTGCAGGCCATCGAGCCACAACGGGTCGTCGCGGTGGTGGGTCACCAGCGCGAGGAGGTCGGGGCGCACATCCAGGGCGTGGTGCCCGAGTGCGTGCTGGCGGTCCAGGAGGAGCAGCACGGCACCGGCCACGCCGTACGCGTCGCGATCGAGGCGGTCGGCGAGGTCAGTGGCACCGTCATCGTCGCCACCGGCGACACCCCACTGCTGCGCGGCGAGAGCCTGCGGATCTTTGCGGAGGAGCACGAGGCCGCACAGCGGGCGGTCAGCGTGCTCAGCGCGATCGTCGACGACGCGTTCGGCTACGGCCGCATCGTGCGCGACGACGACGGCGACGTGGTCGCGATCATCGAGGAGAAGGACGCCACACCCGAGCAGCGCGAGATCGCCGAGATCAGCTCCGGGATCCTCGCCTTCGACGCAGCGTTCCTCGTCGAGGCGCTGCCACAGCTGGGCAACGACAACGCCAAGGGCGAGTACTACCTGACCGACACGGTGCAGATCGCCCGCGATGCCGGGCTCACCGTCGGCGCCCATGCCATCGACGACGGCTGGCAGACGGCCGGGGTCAACGACCGCGAGGAGCTGGCCGCCCTCGGGCGCGAGCTCAACCGGCGGATCGTCAGCGGCTGGATGCGCGACGGCGTCAGCGTGATGGACCCCGCCACCACCTGGATCGACGCCGACGTCGTGCTGGCTCCCGATGTCACGATCCTGCCGGGGACCCAGCTGCTCGGCGCGACCGTGGTGGCCGAGGATGCGGTGATCGGCCCGGACAGCACGCTCAAGGACTGCGAGATCGGCGCCGGGGCGCGCGTCGTCCGCACCCACGGGGAGCTGGCTGTCGTGGGCGAGCAGGCCACGGTCGGCCCGTACGCCTTCCTCCGGCCCGGCACGCAGCTCGGGGCCCGGGGCAAGATCGGCACGTTCGTGGAGACCAAGAACTCCGAGATCGGCGACGGCGCGAAGGTGCCGCACCTGTCCTACGTCGGCGACGCGGAGATCGGCGAGGGCACCAACATCGGCGCCGGCACGATCTTCGCCAACTACGACGGGGTCGACAAGCACCGCACCAAGGTGGGCAGGCACGCGAAGACCGCGTCCAACAACACGTTCGTCGCGCCCGTCGAGATCGGCGACGGCGCAGGCACCGGAGCAGGGACCGTCGTACGCCGTGACGTGCCGCCGGGCGCGCTCGCCGTCAGCGCCGGGCCGCAGCGCAACCTGCCCGGCTGGGCGCAGACCAAGCGGGCCGGCACCGAGCAGGCGGAGGCGGCCTCCGCAGCGGCGTCTCAGGATGACGGCGCGGGGATTGGGGACTCGGACGCCCCCGGTGCAGAATCGTCGTGAGCACGAACACTCCGGCGACCAGGAGCTCTAGCGCGTGACTGGAATCCAGAAAACCACCGAGAAGAACTTGATGGTCTTCTCCGGGCGGGCCCATCCCGAGCTGGCCGCGGAGGTTGTCGACATCCTCGGCACCGACCTGGTGCCGACAGTGGCCTACGAGTTCGCCAACTCGGAGATCTACGTGCGGTTCGAGGAGTCGGTGCGCGGCTGCGACGCGTTCGTGCTGCAGAGCCACACCGCGCCGATCAACGAGTGGATCATGGAGCACCTGATCATGGTCGACGCGCTGAAGCGCGCCTCGGCCAAGCGGATCACCGTGGTGCTGCCGTTCTACGGCTACGCGCGCCAGGACAAGAAGCACCGCGGCCGCGAGCCCGTCACGGCACGTCTGGTGGCCGACCTCTTCAAGACCGCTGGTGCCGACCGCCTCATCGCGGTCGACCTGCACGCCGACCAGATCCAGGGCTTCTTCGACGGCCCGGTCGACCACCTGATGGCGATGCCGATCCTGGCCGACTACGTCAAGGAGAAGTACGGCGACCAGCAGCTGGCCGTGGTCTCACCGGACGCCGGCCGGATCAAGGTCGCCGAGCGCTGGTCGGCCCGCCTGGGCGGCGTACCCCTGGCCTTCATCCACAAGTCGCGCGACATCGACCGCCCCAACGAGTCCGTCGCCAACCGGGTCGTCGGCGACGTGAGCGGGCGGACCTGCGTGCTGGTCGACGACATGATCGACACCGGCGGCACCATCGTGAAGGCCGCCGAGGCGCTGATGAGGGACGGCGCGGCGGGCGTGATCATCGCCGCGACCCACGCGATCCTGTCCGACCCCGCCGTCGACCGGCTCAAGAACTCACCGGCCGCCGAGATCATCGTCACCAACACGCTCCCGCTCGCCCCGGAGCGCGAGTTCGACAAGCTCACCTGCCTGTCGATCGCACCCCTGGTCGCCCGGGCGATCCGCGAGGTGTTCGAGGACGGCTCGGTCACCTCGATGTTCGACGGTCACGCGTAGGACCGCTGGTCAGCGCAGGTCGTCGAGCCGGTCCTCCCAGCCCCGGCGGAGCACGGTCGGCAGCTCGCCCCGTAAGGCCTCCTCGAACATCCGCAGCTGCTCGTCGCTGAGGGCCACCGCCGGGAACGCGCGGCGTACCTCCAGGGCGAAGGCCTGGCCGCGGCGCGCCAGGCGGGGTGCCTCGGCGACGTACGCCGCGACGTACGGCGCCACCAGGTCGGCCTGCTCCGGATCGAACAGGCCGCCGCACACCGCGGTCAGCATCCGGTTGGAGATCCGCTCGTCCTCGACGACCAGCGCCCAGGCCGCGGCCTTCGCCTCGGGAGTCGGCACGGCGGCGGCCGCGGTGGCGGCGCCGAGCACGCCCTCGATCGTGCCGTCGCGCTCCCGCTCCTCGTCGATGGCCGCGAGGTCGAGCTCACCGAGGGAGGCGAGGCGGTGCACCACCGACCAGCGCAGCCCCGGGTCGAGGTCGACGCCGGCGTCGGTGGCTCCCTCGTCCAGCCAGCGCCGCAGCTCGCCGGCGTCATGGCTCGCTGCGGCCTGGCCCCGGGTGAGCTCGATCCGGACCTGCTCGTCGTCGGTGCCGGCGATGCCCAGCCGGCAGGACTGGGCCAGCAGGTCGAGCGCGCTCCCGGCCTCGCTCGCGGGCAGTCGCTGGACCACGATCCCCAGGGTCCGGCGGACCACGACGCTGACGATGGGGACCTCGCGCTCGCCGGGCAGGTGCCGCGACACCAGGGTCAGGAAGTCCGCGGCCGGCAGCTCGCGGCTCCGCACCAGACCGAACGCCGCGGTCCACAGAACCGCGCGCACCATCGGGTCGTTGATGCCGGACAGGCCGCGCACCACGGCCTCCCAGGACTGCTCGTCGAGCACCACCCGGGCGAAGGTCTCCCCGTGGCTGTTGGGTACGACGACCAGCCCGGCCCACTCCTCGATCCGCACCGGCTCGGCGGCGAGGTCGACGTACCTGCTGCCGACCTCGGCCAGCCCGTCGTCGTACGCCGTCACCCGGATGCGGTGCGGCCGGTCGCCCTCGCGGGTGAGCACCGGCACCTCGCCGTCGCGACCGACCCGGATCGTGTCGAACCCGGTGGTCCGCAGCCACCGCTCGGCCCAGTCCCGGACGTCGCGCTCGGACACCGAGTCGAGGGCCGAGACGAAGTCGGCGAGCGTGGCGTTGCCGAGGCGGTGTCGGGTCAGGTAGGCGTTGAGCCCCGCCAGGAAAGCGTCATCGCCCAGCCAGGTGACCAGCTGGCGCAGCGCCGCATTGCCCTTGGCGTAGGAGATCATGTCGAAGTTGTTGGCGGCCGCGTCGACGTCCGGCACCTCCTCGGGCGCGGGCGCGATCGGGTGGGTCGACCGGCGCTGGTCGGCGTCGAACGCGACCGGCTTGCGGCTGATCTCACCGGCGAGCAATGCCCCCGGCTCGTCCACCGCGTCGGCGGCGACCCGGTAGCCCATGTAGTCGGCGAAGCTCTCCTGCAGCCAGGTGTCCTCCCACCAGGTCATCGTCACCAGGTCGCCGAACCACATGTGCGCCATCTCGTGCGCGATCGTCGAGGTGCGGTTGATCCTCATCAGGTCGGTGAGCCGGCCACGGGGGAGGTACTCGTCGCGGTAGGTGACGCAGCCCGGTGTCTCCAGCGCCCCCCAGTTCTGACCGGGCACGAACGCCTGGTCGTACGAGTCGAACGCGTAGGGCTCGGTGAACAGCTTGGCGTAGTGGTCGAAGCAGCCCTCCGTGACCTCTCGCAGGTGCTCGAAGTCGCGGTCGAGCTCGGCGGCGAGCGACCGTCGTGCGTGCCACCCGAACGGCAGCCCGGCGTGCTCCCAGGTCCTCGAGTGCCACGGCCCCGCGCACACGACGAACATCGCCACCGGGATCGGCTGCGTCGTCGCGAACCGCCAGCGCCCGTCGGCTCCGTCCAGCAGCCGGCCGTTGCCGAGCACGGTCCATTGCTGGTCTGCCGTGACGCTCAGGTCCACGGTGGCCTTGAGGTCGTTCTGGTCGAAGCACGCGAAGACCCGCTGGGCGACGTCCATGCCGACGTACGCCGAGGCGTAGGTCTCGCCGTCGGCGGGGTCGGTGAAGATGTGCATCCCGTCGCCGTCGGTGACGTAGGGCAACCGGGCGTCCACGACGACCTCGTTGCGGTCGGTCAGCCCGGTCAACGAGATCCGGCGGCCGTCGTACGCCGGTTGGGCGGGAACGCCGTTGATGCTCACCCGCAGGCTGGCGGCGTCGGTGAGCTCGACGAACGTCTCGGGCCCGGTGCTCGCGAAGCTCAGCGCCGTCCGGCAGCCGAACGTGCCGGCGGAGGGCTCGGTGAGGTCGAGGTCGATGGAGTAGGAGACGTCGGAGACCTGAGCGGCGCGGGCCCGCGCCTCGGTGAGGGTGAGAGACACCCGGCGACCCTATGTCTGAGTGACCAGGTCCGTCTCTCGGCCGGAGCACAGCATCAGCAGCTCCTGCATCGGACCCTCGACCACCCGCCCCTGGCCGCGCGCCCAGTCGACGTCGGTGGCGACCATCCGCACGCCCTTGATGAAACGGCGGGTGCCCATCAGCGGCGCGAGCAGCCGAAGCCGGTCCGCAGCGACCGCAGCGGCTGTCGGGTCCATGTCGTGCCGAAGGCCGAGCGGCCGGATGATGTCCTGGTGGTGCACGAGCGCGTCGATGAGCGGTTCCACCGTGGTCGTCGTCGGGACCTTCCGGCGTGACGTCGCGTAGGTCTCGAAGTCTTGGAGGATGTCCGCGATGCTCTTGCGCGCCGAGGTCCGCTTGGTCTCGCGGAAGATCATCGTGTTGTAGCCGCGGCCCAGGTTGCGCGCGAAGAGCCCCATGGTCCTGCCGAACCCCATCTGCGGCGTCGAGATGATGTGGGCGGCCACGTCCTTGACGGTCCAGCCCGCGCACAGCGAGTCGTGCTGCCACTGCTCGGGCGTCAGCGTGCGGAGGGTCCGGGCGAGCGTCGCGCGCTCGTGGTGGATGTGCCCCCAGAGGGTGTCGCGGTCCATGACCCCCTCCTCCGAACTGGTAAGATTCTCTGACTAATATGGTCAGAGAGGCTGACCACTTTGTCAAGAGGGGGCCATGACCGAGCTGCATCCCGCGGTGCTGATGTTCATCGCCGGCCGGCACGTCGAGACCCGCGTCATCGACGCGGTTCGGGAGGCGGGCTTCGACCTCACCCTGCCCCAGGCAAAGCTCGCGGCCCGGATCGGCGAGCAGGGCAGCAGGTTGACCGACCTCGCGGAGCAGGCCCAGATCACCAAGCAGAGCGCCGGCTTCCTGGTCGACCAGCTCGAGCGGGCCGGTCTGGTCGAACGGGCCCCCGACCCGGCGGACGCCCGCGCGCGGCTGGTGCGCTTCACCGAGGGCGGAATGCGCGTGGTGGCCGTCGCGAGGAAGGTGGAGGGTCAGGTGCTGCGCGAGTGGCGCCGGCACCTGGGGCCGGAGCGGTTCGCGGCGCTGCAGGGAGCGCTCACGACGCTGCGGGAGATCACCGACCCATACGCCTGACGCTTACGGATTGGTGCCGGGTCCCCATCCCCGTTACGATTCTGCGGTTGCCTCGGCGAGGGAGCCCCACGTGCTGCGCGGGTCTCCGTGATCGACAGGGCCGGCTGAATGTCCGCCGCGCGCCGTCGACCACGGAGCGCGGCGTTTTCGCTTCCGGCCAGAGCGACACCGAGTTTTCGACGTACGCCACGAGCCAGAGAGAGTCATCCCATGCCCGAGAAGATCAAGGCCGAGTCCCGCACCGAGTTCGGTAAGGGTGCGGCCCGCCGGATCCGCCGAGAGCACAAGGTGCCGGCCGTGGTCTACGGGCACGGCAACGAGACGATCCACGTCAGCCTGCCGGGCCACGAGACGATGATGGCGCTCAAGCACGGTGGCTCCAACGCGCTGCTGGAGCTCGACATCGACGGCTCCACGCAGCTGGCGCTGACCAAGCAGGTGCAGATCGACCCGATCCGCCGCACCCTGGAGCACATCGACTTCGTCGCCGTCCGCAAGGGCGAGAAGGTCACCGTCGACGTCGGCATCCACCTTGCGGGCGAGGCCGCCCCCGACACGCTGGTCGTCACCGAGAACACCACGATCTCCCTCGAGGCCGAGGCCACCAACATCCCCGAGTGGATCGAGGTCAGCATCGAGGGCCTCGAGGTCGGCACCCAGATCCTCGCCGGCCAGCTCACGCTGCCCGAGGGCTCGACGCTGCTCACCGACGACGAGATGTTGATCGTCAACATCACCAACGCTCCCACCCAGGAGGAGGTCGACGCCGAGCTGGAGGAGGCCGAGGCCGAGGCCGGCATCGAGCGCGACGAGCACGTGGAGACGGTGGAGGAGGCCGAGGCCGCCGCCGAGGGCGAGGGCGAGGCCTCCGCCGAGGGCGGCGAGGGTGGCGACGAGGAGTGATCCTCCGCCGGCTCAGGTGGTTCCTGGGTCGCTTGATATCACCGGTCACCGGAACAGCCGAGCAGGAGAGTGACATGGCTGCTGCCGAGGTGTGGCTGGTGGTCGGCCTGGGCAACCCAGGTCCGAAGTACGCCGGGCACCGGCACAACGTGGGCTACCTCGTCGCCGAGGAGCTCGCCGAGCGGCTCGGCTCACCCTTCAAGTCGCACAAGACCGGTCGGGCCGACGTGGTCGAGGGTCGCATCGGCGCGCCCGGGACGGCCGGCCCGCGGGTGGTCCTCGCGCGTCCACGCTCCTTCATGAACGAGCTCGGCGGGCCGGTGAAGGCGCTGGCCACCTTCTACAAGGTCCCGGCCGAGCGGATCGTCGCGGTCCATGACGAGCTGGACATCCCGTTCGGGACCATGCGGATCAAGCTGGGCGGCGGCGACAACGGTCACAACGGGCTCAGGTCGCTGCGGTCATCGCTCGGCACCGGCGAGTTCCACCGGGTGCGCATCGGCGTCGGCCGGCCGCCCGGGCGACAGGAGGTCGCCGACTTCCTGCTGTCCGACTACACCACGGCCGAGCGCAAGGAGATCCCGCTGCAGGTGGTGCTCGCAGCGGACGCCGTGGAGACGCTGCTCACCGAGGGTCTCGAGCGCACCCAGCAGAAGTTCAACTCCTGACCCTCTGGCTAGGGTGACCCGGTGACCTTCGACCCCGGCACCCCACCCGACGACGCGGCTACCAACGACCACGTGCTGGCCACCTGGCTGGCCGAGGTGGCCGGGCACCGACTGCTCGAGGTGCGCGGCGAGGGGTTGGAGGGGCGCGAGCTCAAGGACGCCGGCGACCGGGCCGCCCACGAACTCCTGATGGCGCTGCTGGCCGAGCACCGGCCCGCCGACGCCGTCCTCTCCGAGGAGGGCAAGGACGACAAGCGTCGGCTCGAGGCCGAGCGGGTCTGGATCGTCGACCCGCTCGACGGCACCCGGGAGTTCTCCGAGGTGCCGCGCGACGACTGGGCCGTGCACGTCGCGCTCTGGCAGGCCGGCGACCTGACGGCCGGAGCCGTGGCCCAGCCGGTGCTGGGGGAGACGTTCAACACCGGGAACCCGCCGGTCGTCCCGCCGCGGACCGCCGAGCGGCCGCGGATCGCGGTCTCGCGCAGCCGCCCGCCGGCGTTCGTGCCCGCGCTCGCCGAGGAGCTCGGCGCCGAGCTGGTGGCCATGGGCTCGGCCGGGGTGAAGGTGATCTCGGTGGCGCGCGACATCACCGACGCCTACGTGCACTCCGGCGGCCAGTACGAGTGGGACTCCGCTGCTCCGGTCGCGGTCGCCCGGGCGGCCGGCCTCTTCACGTCGCGGATCGACGGCACTCCGCTGCAGTACAACCAGGACGACGTCTACCTGCCCGATCTCATCGTCTGCCGGCCCGAGTTGGCCGAGCAGATCGTCGACTTCGTGAAGCGCCACAACGCCGGATGACCGGCCCTCGGCCCGTCCGGCACGTGCTCCTCGACGCGGACGGTGTCGTGCAGCAGAGCACGTCGTTGGGCGGTGAGGTCGACACGCTGGCCGGCCATCTCGGGGAGGGCTCGGTTGAGTGGCTCACCAGCACCTTCACTCCCGACGGCCCGGTGCTACGCGGCCGGGCGGACGTGGTGCCACTGCTGGCCGAGGCGCTGCTCGCCAACGGGAGCGACGCCGACGCGCAGCGTGTCTACGACGACCTCTGGCTCGCCTTCGAGGTCTCTCCGGAGTCCCTCGCCGTCGCCGCCGCACTTCGTGCTTCGGGCGTCGGAGTGCACCTGGCCACCAACCAGGACCGCGGCCGGGCGGCATACATGAAGGCCGAGCTCGGGTACGACGAGGTGTTCGACTCGGCCTTCTACTCCAGCGATGTGGGCTGGGCGAAGCCGTCGGCCGAGTTCTTCACGCACGTGGTCGACGCGCTCGGTGCTTCTCCGGACGAGGTCCTGTTCGTCGACGACTCGCAGGCGAACGTCGACGGCGCCCGCGCCGCCGGCCTCCGCGCTGAGCGGTGGGAGATCGGCGAGGGGATCGATTCGCTGCGTGCGCTGCTGTCGGCGCACGGACTGACCGTGACCTGAGGTCGCACCTCAGGTGTACTGGTCGCTGCTCTCGTGGTGGAAGTCGCCCGGAGGGACGTTGCCACCGGCCAAGTCGGGCCGCTTCACGACCAGCAGGTTCGCCTTCTCGATCGTGTCGACCTGCTCCTTGAGGCCATTGACGAAGTCGGTCTCGAACGCGTCCCAGTGCGTCTTCACGTTCTTGTTGATCGTGTCGACGGCGTCCGAGAAGTCCTTGGCCAGGCCCTCGGGCTTCCACTCCGAGGCCTTCTCGTCGTACTTCGCGTCCTCCGGGATCTTGTCCTTGGCCCAGCCCAGGAACCCCTCGGCTGCGCCCTTGGCCTGGTCGCCGTAGCTGGTCCCGGCTTCGGGCTCCGGGGTCTCGTCGATGCCGGTCGGCTTGGTCTTCACCGCGTCCAGCAGCGGGATGTAGTCGACGAGCGACAGCGCGGTCTCGGCGATCACGATCCACTCCGACGGCGAGATCGAGTGCGCGTCCTGGCGCTGCTCGAGGGCGTCCTGGACGCGTTCGACCATCGTCGTCACGGTGGTCATGCAGCTGTGCTGGCCGGCGTCGATGATGCCCTTCGCGAAGGCGCACCCACGCATCAGCATGTTGGCCAGCCACTCCTGGTTGTCCACGCAGTCGACCATCGGGTTGTAGAAGTTGTTGAAGAAGTTGAAGGCGGCGACGCCCTCCCACTGGTCGGTGCCGTAGACGAGACCGCCGAAGTCCCTGGGCACCTCGGTGGCCAAGGTCGTGGCCACTTCGGTGAAGTCGAGGCCGGCCGAGTTGAGGTCCTCGGGCTTGGCGTAGACGAGGTTCTCGAACTTCGGGGTGATCGCGCTGACCTTCTCGACCGCCCAGGAGGCGCCCTCCTTCTGCCAGCCCTCGAGCTTCCCCTTCCAGTGCTCCTTCGCGGCCTCGTCGTCGTCGAACTCGTAGTTGAAGTACTGGAAGTCGACGTAGAACGGCGCGGTCTCGCCGATCAGGAAGCTGATCCGGCCCGGCGTCTCGATGCCTTCACTGTGGAAGATGTCGTTGCTGTCCGCGGCCTCGACGGCCTCATGGATGAACCAGAACTCGCCGAGCTTCTCCTGGAACTCGCTGATCTTGCTCCAGAAGGCGCTGTACTCGAACTTGACCTGCTCAGACACGCGTTCGCTCCCATGCGTCGATCAGTAGTAGTGATTGGGGCCGCCCGGCGGGACGTACGGCTCGTCGGGCTTGACCGGGGGCGACACGTACGGCGGCGGCTCGTCGTACTTGCCCTTCTCGTCGGGAGACTGGATCAGGCGGTTGAACGAGCCGCGCGCGTCGCCGTCGGTGGCGGCGTAGTCGTCGGCCAGGGTGACCAGCGCCGGACCGACCTCGTTGAGGATCGTCGCGGTGCGGTAGAACGCGCCGTGGAGGGTGTCGCGGATCTGCTTGAGCTTGGTCAGGCCCGCCGGGTTGCCGACGCTGTCGGCGACCTTGGTGATGTTGTAGCCGGTCGCCTGCATCGTGTACGTCATGGACGAGAACCGCTGGGCGTGCTCCGGAAAGTTGATCCTGCCGGCGCGGTAGAGCGAGTAGAGGTCGATGCCGAACTGGCCGCCGTGCCCGACGTCGCCGAGCCCGTCTCGACTGGACTCGCCGTCGGGGGTGTAGCCCGGCTTGTAGGGGTCGTGTCCCATCGGGTTCCTTTCGCGAATGCCTGAGCCGACAGCCTCCCCGCTCAGCCGATCCCAAAACCTGTTGGCGGGTGGCGCCTGTCACGTACCAGAGTGAGCGCATGACCTCCTTCGTCTCGCACACCACCATCGACTGCGCCAATGCCTACGAGCTCTCGGAGTGGTGGAAGCAGCTGCTCGGGTACGTCGACATCGACGGCGACCCGAACCTGCCCGGCCACGAGGAGTGCATGATCCGCGACCCCGAGTCCGGCCATCAGCTGCTGTTCATCGAGGTACCCGAATCCAGGTCGGAGAAGAAGAACCGGATCCACCTGGACCTACGGCCGCGTGACCTCACCCAGGCCGAGGAGGTCGAGCGGCTGCTCGGCATCGGCGCCACTCAGGTGTGGGACCTCCGGGGCAAGTACGGCCCCGGAACCGGGTGGGTGACGCTCGCCGACCCGGAGGGCAACGAGTTCTGCATCCTGCTCTCGGAGGCGGAGCGGGCCGCGCTGCCTGCGGAGCCGGCCTAGGGCGCGACGACGACCGACCAGGCGACCGCCTTGGCGGAGGAGACGCTCGCGATCGCGTTCTGGGTCGGCCAGGTGCCCGCGGCTGCCGGGCCGGCGTCGGCGGTCACCGAGCAGACCTGCCCGCTGCCGCTGCCGTTGGCCGTGCCGCGCCGTACGTCGCTGCCGTGCGTCCAGGTGACCGCGGCGTTGACCTTGGTGACCCAGTAGTGGACCACCCGGGACCCGGGCGTCGACACGGCAACTGCCGGGGCGGTGTGCGTGGCGCTCGTACCGGCCTCGGCCACCGACGCCGAGGCGGTGACGGTGCCCCCGCCGGAGTAGGCGACCAGGCTCAGGTCCACCTTGCTCTGGGCGTCCAGCGTGACGCTCACGGTCGAGCCCGCCGTGCCCGCTGCCGCGCTTCGGGTGAACGCCCACGAGCGCACGTCGGTTCCGTCGGAGCGGGTGCCCAGCAGGGTCCAGCCCGCCGGGGTGCTGGCGGTGGCGGCACGGTTGGTCGACACGAACATCACCAGCACGTCGCCGGTCACGACCGAGGCCGGGACCACGACGCTGGTGGTCGCGGAGTTGCGGCTCGAGCCGGCCGCCGCGCGGAACTCGGCGGTCTCGCCGGTGGGCGGGTCGCTGACGACCACCTGGATGGTGGTGTCGTCGGTTGCCCCGTCGTTGTCGGTGACCGTGAGGGTGACGTTGTAGGTCCCCGCCGCGGCGTAGGTGTGAGACGGGGTGGGTCCGGTGCCGGTCCCCCCGTCGCCGAAGGTCCACGCGTACGTCATCGACGGCTCCATCGGGATCGGTCGACGTGGTGCCGGAGAAGTCACAGGCCAGCAGGTCGCAGTCGGCCGTCGCTCGCGCGGTGGGTGGCTGGTTGACGGGTGGCACGTCGTCGCCGGTGAGCGCCACGGAGTACTCCGCCCCGCCGGTCACCCGCGTCGCGTCGCTGACCCCAGGCACGAGAATCGAGGAGGAACGGCTGGTCGCGGTTCCGTCGCCGAGCTGTCCGGAGCTGTTGTGGCCCCACGCCCGAACGGCGCCGCCCGCGATCACTGCGAGGCCGTGGTCCCGGCCGGAGCCGACGTAGATGGCGTTCGCCACCCCGAGCACGGTCACCGGCCGGGTGCGCTGCGTGGTGGTGCCGTCGCCGAGCTCGTTGCGGTAGTTGCGGCCCCAGGAGGCCACCTGACCGTTGGTCCGCAGGGCGTATGAGTGGTGCGCCCCGGTGGCGGCCATCGAGACACCGGTGGTCACCTGGACCGGGGTCAGCCGGTCGGTGAGAGTCCCGTCGCCGACCTGGCCGTAGGCGTTCCAGCCCCAGGCCCACGCCGTGCCGTCGCTGCGGACGGCGACGCCGTGGTCGCGGCCGCCTGCGACCTGGACGACGTTCGTGAGCGTGCCGACGCGCACCGGAGTCAACCGGGTCGTGGTGGTGCCGTCGCCGAGCTGGCCGTCGCCGTTGAGCCCCCAGGCCCACACGGTGCCGTCGGTGGCCACCGCGTAGCTCATGTCGCGGCCGGCGGCGACGTACTGGTAGGTCCTGGTGCCGGAGACCTTCACCGGCCGGTTGCGGGAGGTCGTGGTGCCGTCGCCGAGCATCCCGGCGTAGTTGTAGCCCCAGGTCCACACCGAGCCGTCGGCCAGCAGTGCCAGCGAGTGGTAGTGCCCGGTGGACACCATCGTCACGTTGCTGAGGGTGGTGACCGCGACCGGGCTGGTGCGGTTGCCGCCGTTGACCCCGATGCCGAGCTGTCCCATCGCGTTGCTGCCCCAGGTGACCACGGTGCCGTTCGCGCGCAGCGCGACCACGTGCTCGCGGCCGGCGTGCACGTCGACGACGTCGGTCAGGCCCTGGACGATCCCCGGGGTGGTGCGCGGCGTGGTGTTGCCGCTGCCGAGCTCGCCGAAGACGTTCCCTCCCCAGCTGTACGGCGTGCCCGGCGGCGACGGAGCAGCGGCAGCCGTCGTCGCCGGGACGCCGAGCATGGCGATGACCACGGCAAGAAGGACAAGCAGGATTCGTGCTCCGGGCACGGTGCGTCTCATGCCGCCTCCCTCGCGGTCCACTTCAGGCTAGGAATGCGGGGCGACGGGGGAATCCCCAGGACTGGGTAGTTCAGCGTGGGTGTCGCTCGAGCCACCGCTTGGCCGGGATCGGCTTTCGCGTGGCGTAGCCCTCCGGCAGCAGCACGTCTCCTTCGGTCGTGAGGTAGTAGATCTGCCAGTGGTAGTAGCCGAGGAAGGCCCGCGGGTCGCGCTCCATCCGCCGCGCGAGCAGGGTCACTCCGCGCACGTATGCCGGGTGGTTGTTGTAGCGCCACAAGGCACCGGGAATGCCGCCGCGACGGGTGAAGCCGCTGCTCGCCAGGTAGCGCGCGGCGGCCAGGATCGCGTCGCGCGGGGAGTTGATGTCGCCCTGGCCCCACCGTGCCCAGGTGGACGGGATGAACTGCATCGGCCCCTGGGCGCCGGCGACCGACGTGCCGCGGATCCGGCCCATGCCGGTCTCGACGAGGTTGATCGCGGCGAGGTACTCCCAGCCGACCCCGAACTCGCGCTCGGCCGCCCGGTAGTAGCTGAGCAGGTCGCGTGCCGGTGCGGGCCGGACGATCCGCCAGGCCGGCAGGGTGGGGCTGAGGTCGGTGTGCATCGAGCGGAACTCGCGGCGGGACGCGACGTTCGCGGTCACCACCGGCGCCAGCCGGGCGGGTACGCCGCGGAGCACCCGCTCGTCCCAGGCCGGGCGGGTGCCGAGCACCCGGTAGGCCAGCTGCTGCAGATGGCCGGCCGCTGCGAGCGCCCGGGCCGGGGTGGCCGGGTCGGCGATCGCGCGCTCGGCGGTCACGATCTGCTCGACCAGCTCGCCCGGCGTGCGAGCTCGGCGCAGTCGCGGCTCCGACGGCGGTGGCGGCGCCGACGGCTCCGGCGCAAGCGTCTGCGACTCCTCCACGCGCGGTGCTGCTCTCGAGGGCGCAGGCTCGGCCGGATCCCGGTCCGCCGCGCAGCCCGCGGAGGCGATCAGGACCACGACCAGGGGTGGGAGCCACCTTCGGTGGTTCACGCCCCCAACATAAGGTGGAACCCGCACCCCCCGTCATTCCTGGCCGGGGGCTGAAGTGTTGTCCGCAGCCCGCTACACCCCCCTGGAGCAACCGTGTCGCTCGCCGGTCTCACCGACGCCGTCCTTGCCGACCCCGCACTGCGCGAGGCGATGGCCGAAGCGGGCTCTGCCGGGGTGCGGACCCTCGACCTGACCGGGCCGATGGCGCTCCGGCCGTTCGCCGTGGCGGGGCTCGTGAAGGCGGGCCGTCCCGTGCTCGCGGTGACCGCCACCTCGCGCGAGGCCGAGGACCTGGTCGCCGAGCTGGCCGACCTGGTCGACCCCGCGACGGTCGGCTACTACCCGAGCTGGGAGACCCTCCCGCACGAGCGGCTGAGCCCGCGCAGCGACACCGTGGGTCGGCGGCTCGCCGTGCTCCGCCGGCTGCGGCACCCCGGGTCGGACGCCGCGAACGGGCCGCTGTCCGTGGTCGTGGCGCCGGTCCGCTCGATCCTCCAGCCGCAGGTGAAGGGGCTCGGCGACCTCGATCCGGTCGAGCTCGAGGTGGGTCGTCCGGCAGGGCTCGAGGACGTCGTACGCCGGCTGTCCGACGCGGCGTACTCGCGCGTCGACCTGGTCGAGAGGCGCGGCGAGTTCGCGGTCCGCGGCGGCATCGTCGACGTCTTCCCGCCGACCGAGGAGCACCCGCTGCGGGTGGAGTTCTGGGGCGACGACGTCGAGGAGATCCGCTCGTTCGCGGTCGCCGACCAGCGCACCCTCGACAAGCTCGACCGGCTGTGGGCGCCGCCGTGCCGGGAGCTGCTGCTCACCGACGCCGTACGCCGCCGGGCCGCCGAGCTCGGGGCCGCGCACCCCCAGCTGCTCGAGCTGACCGACAAGATCGCCGCCGGCATCGCCGTGGAGGGGATGGAGTCGCTGGCGCCGGCGCTGGTCGACGAGATGGAGCTGCTCGTCGACCTGATGCCGTCCGACACGCAGGTCCTGGTGCTCGACCCCGAGCGGGCGCGGGCGAGGGCCCACGACCTGGTGGCCACCAGCGAGGAGTTCCTCGGCGCCAGCTGGGCGGCCGCGGCCGGCGGCGGCACCGCCCCCATCGACCTCGGCGCGGCGTCGTACCGCGAGCTCGGCGACGTCCGCGACCACGCCATCGGCCGTGACCTCTCCTGGTGGTCGCTGAGCCCGTTCGGTCTCGACGTCGAGGAAGGGGCGCCGGAGGCGGGTGCGCTCTCGGCCAGGCCCGCTCCGCACTACCGCGGCGACGTCGACTCGGCGATAGCCGACATCGCGCGGTGGCGCGCCGACGGCTACCGGGTCGTGGTCGTGCACCCCGGTCATGGGCCCGCCGAGCGGATGGTCGAGGCGCTGGGGGAGCGCGACGTACCGGCCCGGCTGGTCGAGCAGCTCGAGGCGACCGGCCCGGCCGGCGTCGTCGAAGTGACCTGCGGCGCGCTGACCAACGGCCTCGTCGACGACACCCACCGGGTCGCGGTGCTCACGGGCGAGGACATCTCCGGCCAGAAGGCCTCCACGCGCGACATGCGCAAGATGCCGGCCCGGCGCAAGCGGCAGATCGACCCGCTGGAGCTGAGCGCCGGCGACCACGTCGTGCACGAGCAGCACGGCGTCGGCCGCTTCGTCGAGATGAAGCAGCGCGAGGTGCAGGGGGCCACCCGCGAGTACCTCGTCCTCGAGTACGGCGCCTCCAAGCGCGGCGGGCCGCCGGACCGGCTCTACGTGCCGGCCGACGCCCTCGACCAGGTGACGCGGTACGTCGGCGGCGAGCAGCCCAGCCTGGACCGGCTCGGCGGCGCCGACTGGGCCAAGCGCAAGGGCCGGGCCCGCAAGGCGGTCCGCGAGATCGCCGCCGAGCTGATCAAGCTGTACGCCGCACGCCAGGCCACGCAGGGCTTCGCCTTCAGTGCGGACACGCCCTGGCAGCGCGAGCTCGAGGACGCCTTCCCGTTCGCGGAGACCCCCGACCAGCTCACGACCGTCGACGAGGTGAAGGCCGACATGCGCCTCACCGTGCCGATGGACCGGCTGGTCTGCGGCGACGTCGGCTACGGCAAGACCGAGATCGCGGTGCGCGCGGCGTTCAAGGCCGTCCAGGACGGGAAGCAGGTCGCCGTACTCGTGCCGACGACGCTGCTGGTCACCCAGCACCTGAGCACGTTCACCGAGCGGATGAGCGGGTTCCCGGTGGAGGTGCGGGCGCTGAGCCGGTTCCAGACCGACAAGGAGGCGCGCGAGGTGATCGAGGGCCTCGCCGACGGGAGCATCGATATCGTGGTCGGCACGCACCGGCTGCTCAACCCCGACATCCGGATGAAGGACCTCGGCCTGATCGTGGTCGACGAGGAGCAGCGCTTCGGGGTCGAGCACAAGGAGCAGATGAAGCGGCTGCGCACCTCGGTCGACGTCCTCTCGATGTCCGCCACCCCGATCCCGCGGACCCTGGAGATGGCGGTCACCGGCATCCGGGAGATGTCCACGATCACCACCCCGCCGGAGGAGCGGCACCCGGTGCTGACGTACGTCGGCGGCTACGAGGACCGCCAGGTCGTCGCCGCCGTACGCCGGGAGCTGCTGCGTGACGGCCAGGTCTTCTACATCCACAACCGGGTGCAGTCGATCGAGAAGGCTGCGGCCCGGCTGCGCGAGCTGGTGCCCGATGCCCGGGTCGCGGTCGCCCACGGGCAGATGGGCGAGCACCTGCTCGAGCAGGTGATGCTGGACTTCTGGGAGAAGCGCTTCGACGTGCTGGTGTGCACCACGATCGTCGAGTCGGGCCTCGACGTCTCCAACGCCAACACGATGATCATCGAGCGTGCCGACACCCTCGGTCTGAGCCAGCTGCACCAGTTGCGCGGCCGGGTCGGGCGTAGCCGCGAGCGGGCCTACGGCTACTTCCTCTATCCCTCCGAGAAGCCGCTCACCGAGACTGCGCACGAGCGGCTGGCCACCCTGGCCCAGCACTCCGACCTCGGCGGCGGCATGGCGATCGCGATGAAGGACCTCGAGATCCGCGGCGCCGGCAACCTGCTCGGCGGCGAGCAGTCCGGCCACATCGCCGACGTCGGCTTCGACCTCTACGTCCGGCTGGTCGGCGAGGCGGTGCAGGACTTCCGCGGTGACAAGTCACCCGAGCTGGACGAGGTCCGGATCGAGCTGCCGGTCGACGCGCACCTTCCGCACGACTACATCCCGAGCGAGCGGCTGCGGCTGGAGATGTACAAGCGGCTGGCCGAGGTGCGCACCGACGCCGACGTCGACGTGATCGCCGAGGAGCTGGTCGACCGCTACGGCGAGCCTCCGCAGGAAGTCGTTTCGCTGCAGCTCGTGGCCAGGTTCCGGGCGCGGGCGCGGCAGGCCGGCATCGGCGAGGCGACCATCGCGGGCCGCAACGTGCGGTTCGCGCCGGTGAGCCTGCCGGAGTCGCGGGTGGTCCGGCTGAACCGCCTCTACCCGAAGTCGATCGTCAAGGCGCCGGTCGACACGATCCTGGTGCCCCGGCCCGGTACGCCGGGCGCGACCGGGCGTCCGCTCACCGGCATCGCCCTGCTTGAATGGGCGCGCGGGGTCATCGACAGTGTGATCGACCCCCCGGTCGAGCCCAGCAAGGAGCCAGTGTGAGAACCATCCCCCGCGCCCGCCTCGCCGTCGTGGCCGTCGGAGTCGTCGCCGCGGGCCTGCTCTCGGGCTGTGGCGTCGCCGACGAGGGCGTGCGGCCCGGAGTGGCCGCGAAGGTCGCCGGCACCACCATCGACGTTTCCGACGTGGAGCAGGCGACCGAGGACCGGTGCGAGGTCCTGGGAGAGGTGGCCCAAGAGGATGACCAGCCGGTCTCCGGTGCCCGGATCCGCGACCTGGCCCTCCAGTCGGAGGTGCTCCGCGAGGTGGCCAGCCAGCTGGCCGAGGAGCACGACGTGGAGTCCAGTCAGCTCTACGACGACGCCCAGGCCGAGATCCGCAGCCAGCTCGAGGGTCTCGACGAGGACCTGGTCGACCGCGCGGTGATCACCCTGTCCAGCACCGACTACTTCGTGGACATCCTGATCCAGGTGGGTCGCGGCGAGCTCGGCATCTCAGAGGCCGACGACCCGGACGGTCAGCAGGGCTTCGCGGAAGGACTCGAGATCGCCCAGCAGTGGCAGGAAGAGCACCCCATCGAGACCAACCCGCGCTACTCCGGCATGGAGATCGGCGACTCCGACGAGGGCGTGCTGACCACGCGCAGCGACATCTCGACGGCGGTCAGCGACTTCGCCCGCGACGCGCTCGGGGCTGCCGAGGACCCGCTGGCCGAGGACCCGGCGTACGCCGCCTCGCTGCCCGAGTCCCAGCGCTGCGGCTGATCCGATGACTGACGCCGTCTCGGAGTTCGCCGAGGTGATGCGGCGGCTGCGCACCGAGTGCGCGTGGAAGGCCGGGCAGACCCACGAGTCGCTGGTGCCGTTCCTGCGGGAGGAGACCGAGGAGCTGGTGGAGGCGATCGAGTCCGGCGACGTCGACCACGTGCGCGAGGAGCTCGGCGACGTGCTGCTGCAGGTGGTCTTCCACGCCGTGATCGCCGAGCAGGCGGGGGAGTTCACCCTCGACGACGTGGCCCGGGGGATCACCGAGAAGATGCGCCGCCGCAACCCGCACGTCTTCGACCCCGCGTCGATCGGCCGCTCGCCGGACGACCCGCCACTCGACGCGATCGCCATCGACGAGCTGTGGGAGCGGATCAAGGCCGAGGAGAAGAAGCGGGCCTGAGGCGGGTGGCGGAACGGCCTCCACGGATCGCGTTTGCGCAGGTCAGAGCGGTGTGACCGGGATCGTCGGTGGCGTTGCGAGATGGGTTGGCGATTTAGTCGAGTAAGTCACTATGGTTTAGTGCGTGAGTCTGATGCAACAGCGGGCCGACCGGGCCCGGCAGGTCGCCGACGTGCTGCGTCGCCAGGTCCTGCGCGGTCTGCTCCACGACGGCGCGCTCCCGGCCGAGGATGACCTGGCCACCGACTTCGGCGTCTCGCGCAACACCGTGCGTGAGGCACTGGGCCGGCTCCGCACCGAGGGGCTGGTCACGCGGACCCCGGGCGTTGGCACGTTCGTGGCCGCGGCGAAGTACCCGCACAGCATCGACGACCTCCAGGGCCTCGCCGAGACCCTCGACGGCCGCGGCGCGGTGCGCAACGAGGTCCGCGTCTCCGGACTCGTCCCGGCGCCGGCCGCGGTCGCGCGTCGGCTCGGGATCGCGGACGGCGAGCAGGTGGCCTACCTGGAGCGCCGGCGGTTCGCCGACGACGTACCCCTGTCCCTGGACCTGACGTACGTCGTCGGCGACCTCGGGGTGCAGCTGCTCGAGGAGGACCTCGCCAGCAACGACGTGTTCGCCCTTCTCGAGCGGATCTCCGGCCGGCGCCTCGGCGAGGCCGAGCTGTTCCTCGAGGCGGTCTCCGCCGACAGCCACTCGGCCGCGATCCTCGAGGTCCCGCCCCGCGCTCCGCTGCTGATGCTGGAACGGCTCACCCGTCTGGATGACGGCCGCCCGGTCGACCTGGAGTTCATCAGGTTCCGGGGCGACCGGATGACCATGCGCGGCACTGTCCGCCGCCCCTCGAGCGACCCCACAAGGAGAGCTGAATGAGCACCCCCCAGAGCACGAAGGCCACCTGCAGCGATGGCAGTCCGCCGGAGCGGCCGTCGCTGGTCGACCAGCGGTTCGACGTCCCCGTCTCGGTGGACCAGGCCCTGTGCATCGAGGGCTGCAACCTCTGCGTCGAGGTCTGCCCGCTGGACGCGCTGGCGATCGACCCCGAGACCGGCAAGGCCTACATGCACGTGGACGAGTGCTGGTACTGCGGGCCCTGCGCAGACCGGTGCCCGACCGGTGCCGTGACCGTCAACATCCCGTACCTGCTGCGCTGAGGAGCACACCCGTGAAGCGAACCCTGACCATCCTTGCCTCCGTCGGTCTGGTGGCCGGCGGGCTGAGCTCCTGCTCGCTCGCCGGCGCCGAGGACGACGACAAGGTCATCGTCATCGGCTACCAGTCCAAGACGATCAACACCGTCACCGCCGGCACCCTGCTGCGCGACCTCGGCTACTTCGAGGAGCGCCTCGAGGAGATCGACCCCGACCTCGAGGTCGAGTGGCAGGACTACGACACCGGCGCCCCGATCACCGCCCAGATGCTGGCGGGCAAGATCGACATCGGCTCGATGGGCGACTACCCACTGCTGATCAACGGGTCCCGCGCGGGCACCGGCGACGACGGCACCTCGATGGTCGCGGTCACCGGCTACAACCCGCACGGGGCGCTCAACGGCGTCGTGGTCGCGGGGGACTCCGAAGCCGAGACGCTCAGCGACCTGAAGGGCGGCGACATCTCCGCGAGCGTCGGGTCGGCCGGCCACGGCACCCTGGTCCAGGCGCTGGCGGCCCAGGGCATCGACCCCACCGACGACGTCAAGGTCGAGAACCAGGACCCGTCGGTGGGCGCCTCGTCCCTCCAGGGCGGGTCGGTCGACGCGGTCGCGCAGTTCGTGGCCTGGCCGGGCCTGCTGGCCTACCGCGACGACGCCCGGCTCGTCTACGACGGCGGCCGCCTCGACCTGCCGACCCTGCACGGCACGGTTGTGCGCAACGAGTTCGCGGACGACCAGGAGAAGATCGTCGACGCGTTCCTGCAGGCCCAGATCGACGCCACCGACTACCTCCACGAGAACCCGGTCGACGCCGCCGAGATAGTGGCCGACGCGACCGGCCTGCCGGTCGAGGTGGTCTACCTCTACAACGGCCGCAACGGGGTCTCGACGTTCGACACCACGCTGAAGCCGGAGCAGGTCGACGCCCTCGGCCACGACGTACCGTTCCTGAAGTCGATCGGCGTCCTGGAGGACCCGCTCGACCTCGAGGCCTTCGTCGACGACTCGTTCATCGAGGACGCCTACGGCACGGCGTACGACGCCGACGCGGCCTCGCTCGAGAACCAGGCCGCCATCACCGGCACCGACGAGGTGTGCAAGAAGGAGGTGGCCGACCCGGCTCTCGCCGGGGAGATCTGGGTCCAGGGCGAGGACGACACCCGCCCGGTCGCCGATCCTGCGTGCCTGCTCCGCAACGTGCAGCAGGTGACCGCCGAGGGCGGCGGGCTGCGGGCGGCGTACATCCCCGACGCGGTGACCGGCACCCGGTGGTTCGCCGACCGGATGATCTGGCTCCAGGACGGCAAGGAGCTGCTGCCGTTCGCCACCCGCGAGACGGCCGACGAGTACGCCGGCGAGCACCCCGGCACCAGCGAACTGACCTGGGTCGAGGCTGTCGAGGCAGCCCGATGACGGCGCTCCAGGAACGACCGGCCCCGGCCGTCGAGGCGGTCTCGCCGGTCCGACGGTCGCGGTCCCGGCGGACTGTCTCGCCCGTGGTGAGGGCCCGGCGCTGGAGCGTCCGGCTGGCCTCGGTGGCCATTGCGGTGCTGCTCTGGCACCTGCTCACCGAGCGGGACGTCGTGTTCTGGCTGCGGTTCAACCGGATCCCCGGGCCGGTCGAGGTGTTCGAGGCGTTCCAGGTGCAGCTCGGGACCTCGCTCTACTACCAGGACCTGGCCCAGAGCCTGATCCGCATCCTCACCGGGTTCGCACTGGCCTCGGTGCTCGGGATCGGGCTCGGCATCCTGCTGGCCAGGTCCAACTGGATGGCCGACATCTTCCAGCCGCTGCTGGAGATCGCCCGGCCGATCCCGGCGATCGCGCTGGTGCCGGTGGCGATCCTGCTGTTCCCGAGCAACGAGCAGGGCATCGTGTTCATCACCGCCACGGCGGCGTTCTTCCCGATCCTGGTGAGCACCCGGCACGCCGTACGCGCGCTGCCCACGGTGTGGGAGGACGCCCTGCTGACCATGGGCGCCAGCCGCCGCCGGGTCCTCGGGTCGGTCGTCCTGCCTGGCATCGTGCCCGGGATCTTCGGCGGGCTCTCCGTCGGCATGGGCGTCGCCTGGATCTGCGTGATCTCGGCCGAGATGATCTCCGGCGACTTCGGCCTCGGGTACCGAACCTGGCAGGCCTACACGATCGTCGACTACCCCAACGTCCTCGTCGGCATGCTCTCGATCGGCGCCATCGGCTGGATCACGTCCGGCTGCGTCGAGCTCGTCGGCCGACGACTCACCCGCTGGCTCTCGAGCGAGCAGAGGAGCGCCTGATGTCTGATCACACCCCGTCCGCCGTACGGACCGCTGACCTGTCCCTGGGCTACGCCGGAGAGGCGGTCGTCGAGAACATCGACCTCGACGTCGCGCCCGGCGAGATCCTGGTCGTGCTCGGCCACTCCGGCTGCGGCAAGTCCACCCTGCTGCGTGCGATCGCCGGGCTGATCAAGCCGATCGCCGGCCAGGTCGTCGCTGACGGCCGCCGCGTGGAGGGCCCCGATGCCGACCGAGCCCTGGTCTTCCAGGACGACGCGCTGCTTCCGTGGCGCTCGGCCCGGCGCAACGTCGAGCTGCCGCTGGCGGTTCAGGGCGTCGGCCGGGCCGAGCGGCGGCGGCGCGCCGACGAGTGGCTGTCGCGGGTGGGTCTGTCCCGCTTCGCCGAGCGGCTGCCCGGCCAGCTCTCTGGTGGCATGCGGCAGCGGGTGCAGCTCGCCCGCGCCCTGGCCAGCGAGCCCGGCGTCATCTGTATGGACGAGCCGTTCGGGGCGCTCGACGCGCAGACCCGCGGGTCGATGCAGCAGCTGCTGGTCGAGGCCTGGCAGACCTCGGGATGCACGATCGTGTTCGTCACCCACGACGTCGACGAGGCGCTCGTGCTGGGTGACCGGATCGTCGTCCTCGGCCGGTACGGCGTGGTGTCGGAGCACCGGATCGAGCACCCGCGCGACCCGGAGCGGCCGCCCGGCCCGGACTTCCGGGCCGCGGTGCTCGACGAGCTCTCGACCACGCAGTCGCTGGCGCCGGTCGAGGTCGGGCGGGCGGTGGCATGAACACCACGCTCCAGATCCCGCCGGTCACCGAACGGCGGGAGCTCCACTGCGACGTCCTGGTCGTGGGCGGCGGCACCGCCGGCACGATGGCCGCGATCACCGCGGCCGAGGCGGGAGCCGACGTACTGCTCCTGGAGAAGGCGCACGTCCGGCACTCCGGTGCCCTCGCGATGGGCATGGACGGCGTCAACAACGCGGTCATCCCCGGCAAGGCGACCCCGGAGGACTACGTCGCCGAGATCACGCGTGCCAACGACGGCATCGTCAACCAGGCCACCATCCGGCAGACCGCGACCCGCGGCTTCGACATGGTGCAGCGCCTGGAGAAGTACGGCGTGAAGTTCGAGAAGGACGAGTACGGCGAGTACGCCGTCCGCCGGGTGCACCGTTCGGGCGCCTACGTGCTCCCGATGCCGGAGGGCAAGGACGTCAAGAAGGTCCTCTACCGGGTGATGCGCAAGCGCGAGGTCCGCGAGCACCTCACCATCGAGAACCGGCTGATGCCGGTGCGCGTGCTCACCGTCGACGGCCGCGCGGTCGGTGTGGTCGCCTTCGACACCCGCTCCGGCGAGTTCGTGACCGTCTCGGCCGGGGCCGTCGTACTGGCCACCGGTGCCTGCGGTCGGCTCGGCCTCCCGGCGTCGGGCTACCTCTACGGGACCTACGAGAACCCCACGAACGCCGGCGACGGCTACGCGATGGCCTATCACGCCGGTGCCGAGCTCAGCGGCATCGAGTGCTTCCAGGTCAACCCGCTGATCAAGGACTACAACGGCCCCGCCTGCGCGTACGTCGCCAACCCGTTCGGCGGCTACCAGGTCAACTCGGAGGGCGACCGGTTCGTCGACTGCGACTACTGGTCCGGCCAGATGATGGCCGAGGTGAAGGCGGAGATCGACTCCGCGCGCGGCCCGATCTACCTCAAGCTGACCCACCTGCCCGAGGAGACGATCTCCACGATCGAGGGGATCCTGCACCACACCGAGCGGCCGACGCGAGGCACCTTCCACGAGGGCCGCGGGCACGACTACCGCACCCACGACGTGGAGATGCACATCTCCGAGATCGGGCTCTGCGGCGGGCACTCCTCGTCCGGTGTCTGGGTGGACGAGAACGCGCAGACCACGGTGGCCGGGCTGTACGCCGCCGGCGACCTCGCCTGCGTGCCGCACAACTACATGATCGGCGCGTTCGTCTTCGGCGACCTGGCGGGCACGCACGCCTCCTCCCACCTGCCCGCGAGCCGGACCGCACTGCCGGAGGACCAGATCGCCGAGGCGCACGAGCTGATCTACCGGCCGCTGCGCAACCCGTACGGGCCGCCGCAGCCGCAGGTCGAGTACAAGCTGCGCCGTTTCGTCAACGACTACGTGGCCCCGCCCAAGACCGCGAAGAAGCTGGAGATCGCGATCGAGTCGTTCGACCGGATGAGCGGCGAGCTGGTCGAGATGGGTGCCCGCACCCCGCACGAGCTGATGCGGTGTGCCGAGGTCACCTTCATCCGCGACTGTGCCGAGCTCGCGGCACGGGCCTCGATGGTGCGTGAGGAGTCCCGCTGGGGCCTCTACCACTCGCGTGCCGACCTCCCGATGCGCAACGACGACGAGTGGTTCTTCCACCTCAACGTGCGCCGGCGGACCGACGGGGCCACCGAGTTCGTACGCCGTCCCGTGGCCGCCTACCTGGTGCCGGTCGAGGACGTGGAGATTCCCGACGCGGCGCCGCAGGACGTGGCCGTGATCTCGGTGGTGGAGCCGCGCGCGTTGCGCGGTCCGGTGGTTGAGGAGGTCGGTCACGACCGTCTCGAAACCTCCGGACCCCACTCGCCGCGGATGCTGGAGCTGCTCGGCCTGGCCGACCGGGTCCCCGACCTCGCGGCGCTGTCTCCGTTCCTCGCGGACCCGGACCCGCAGGTACGCCGGGCCGCGGTGGCCACGCTGACCGAGGTGGTGCCGCAGGGCGCCGGCCCGGCGCTCGCGACGGCGCTGCTCGACGAGCAGGAGTCGGTGCGCTCGGCCGCCGCCGCTGCGTTGCGCGAGCTGGTCGAGGTGCTGCAGGCCGACGATGAGCTGCGCGCCGCGCTGCTCACCGCGCTGACCGCGCCCGACCCGGTGTCGCGGGCAGCCGTGCTCGACGTGCTGCGGGCCCTGAAGCTCGCCGACCAGGACCTGTTCCGGGAGGCCGCCCGCGACGAGGACCACCGGGTCCGGCTGCAGGCGGTGCGCGGGCTGGTGTCGCTCGACGACGTCGCCGGGGTGGCCGCGTCCGGCGCGGACCCCGAGCGGGAGGTCCGGGTGGCCGCGGCCCACGGCCTGGGCACGATCGCGTCCCCGGAGGGCGCCGAGCACCTGGTCGGCCTCGCGGGCGACCCCGAGCCGCTGGTCCGGGCCGCCGCCCTGGAGGCCGCGGCCGGCCTCTCCGGAGTCGAGGAGCTCTGGCGGCAGGCGGTCGCCGGGGCGCAGGCCCCGGAGTGGCAGGTCCGGGTCGGCGCGGTCCGCGGGCTGGCCGCGGCGCCGGTCGACCTCGCCGCACCGGTCGTCGCCCGGACGGCGGACGACGTACACGCCGATGTGCGGAAGGCGGCGGTGATCGCGCTCGGTCGCTGGGCGCACCGCCCCGACGTACGCGACGCGCTCGAGCTCGCGACCAAGGACACCGACGCCGACGTACGCGGCTATGCCCGAAGGGCACTCGCCGGGCGTCTCTAGACCCGTCCCCGGGTCGGTGGAGCGCACCCTTCACCGGCCCGGGGGCGTTCCCCGGGAGTAGCCTCCGGTCGTGTCGCTCCTCGATCCGCGAACGGGGGAGACCCTACGGGGGCTCGCCGCTCGCAAGGAGCGCGGCCATCGCCGCGACGACGCCCGGATCGTGCAGCACGCGCAGCACCTCTGCGACGAGCCGTTGCAGCACGGCGCGCTGCTGACCAGCAAGGGTCTGGCTGGTTCCGCCGCCGGGCTGCCGACCTGGACCATCCTGGCTCTCGGCCCCACCCGGGTCTGGGCCCTGGTGGGTGGCCGGACGCATCCGGACCAGGCCGAGGACGTCGTCGAGGAGTGGCCGCGGGCCCGGGTCGGACTCCGCAAGGTGGCTCGCCGGCTGGTCGAGCTCGCGCTCCCCGGCGGTGAGCTCGCTGTGATGCGCCCGGAGACCCTCTCGCTCGAGGCCGAGGCCGCGTTCGGCACCCCGCCCGTTGATACCGCCTTTCTGGCGGACGACGACGGCCTGGAACGCGTGGAGCCCCACGGTGGCGGCACCGGGGTGACCTGGGAGTCGCTGCGCCAGGTCACCCTCGTGCACGCGACGTCCCAGGGCTGGAAGGCCGTCCTGTTCACCGGCGTGGACGGTGACCTGCGGGTGCCCTACGGAGCCATGCGCGAGGCGATCTGGCAGCGGGTGCGGCAGCTGCCCGGCGCCAACGCGGCCGTCGTCGACTCCGCGATCGCCAGTGCCGGACCCCGCGACCGTCTGGTGTGGTGGCAGGGCTAGCTCAGCTAAACAGCTGCTTCCCCTGGTCGATCAGCAGGATCACCGAGAAGAAGCCGTAGAACACCACGGCCCAGATGATCATCCCGAACCGCCCGCCGCGCAGGCCGATCTCGCGCGGCAGCACGCCGCGGTTGAGCTGGATCAGCAGGCACGAGTAGACGAACATCACCACGCCGTTGAGAGCCGCGGCGATCACCAGCAGCACCAGCGGCTGGGTGACGCCGGAGAGCAGGATCACCGAGCCGAACAGGATCATCAGCCACACGGTGGCGAAGTAGAGCCGACTCTCGCTCCAGCGCTCGTTGTCGCGCAGGGCCCCGGTTTTCAGCACGTCGGCGGTGAGCCTGCCGACCATGTCGAGCACGGTCAGGTTGGTGGAGTACAGCACCACGCTGCCGATCAACCAGAACGCGGTGCCCAGCCAGGCGCCCTCGGACGCCTTCAGCGCCTCGCCCTGCACCTGGATGAAGTCGAAGCTCTCCTCACCGGTGGTCCCGATCGTGACGAGGGTCAGCGTCATGAACGTCAGCAGGGCGATCGCGCCGATCACGAAGAACGTCACGAACTGCTCGCGGTTGGCGACCTTCCACCACTCGTTCCAGCGACGCATGTTCTCCTCGTCGCGGTGGAAGAAGTAGCCGGTTGTGGGAGCGGCGGTCTCCTCGCCGGTGAACGGAGAGACCACCCGCGGCATCTTTGCGCCCATGCCGAGGCCCTTGTCGCGCACCCAGTTGGACTGCACGAGGTTCATCACCCCGCCCGCGCCGGCGAACGCGATCGCGCCGAGCAGCGCCGCAGCGCCGATGTCGGAGATGCCGCCGGGGATCTTGTCGACCTCGACGAAGCCGCGGCCGAGCGCCTTGAACCCGGGTGCCCCCAGCAGGAAGAGGATCGCGTAGATCAGGAACGCCACGATCAACGCCACCATGAAGAACTGGATCTTCTCCACGGTGCGGTAGACGACCGGCGAGGCGGTCAGCACCGCGCCGATGAGGACCAGCACCCCGATGGTGATGTAGGGGATCAGGTCCTCGGAGAAGCCCAACGCGAAGCTCAGCGTGGTGGTGCCGCCCGACGCCCAGCCCGGCCACATCCAGGCACCCACCGCCATCACGATGAACAGCACGCCCCACGGCTTCCAGAGCCGGGTGAACCCGGTCACCGCGGTCTCGCCGGTGGCGAGGGTGTAGCGCTCGATCTCCATGTTGAGGAAGTACTGCGTCAGCACCCCCAGGACGGTGAGCCAGACCAGGGCCAGGCCCACCTGAGCGGTGACGTTGGGCCACAGGACGTACTCGCCGGACCCGATCGCGCCCGCGAGCAGCAACACGCTCGGCCCGATCACCCGCTTCATCGGGAGGGCCTCGGGGAGGTCGGTGTACTGGACCGCCGGGACGTACTTGTCCGGGATCTCGGGTGCGTCTGCCGTGCCGCGGGCTCTGGTCGCCTCGCTCATGGCGTCTCCTAGATGCCGGGCCGAAGCCTTGTTTCGGGGAGCCGCTGCGGCCCGGTCCTGTCGACGACCACCCGAGACACCTTCCACGATGTGGAAGCCACCTTCTACAATGAAGAAGGCTATGCCGATCCGGCTTGGGCGGTCAACGGGCGGGGGTGTGAACGGGATGAACGGCGTGCAGTCGATCTCGCGGGCCTTCGAGGTGCTCGAGGCGCTGGCCGAGCACGGCCCGATGGGCCTGTCCCGGCTCTCCGTGCGCACCGGGCTCCCGCTCACCACCGTGCACCGGCTGGTCGGCACGCTCACCTCGCTCGGCTACGTGCGCCTGGGGGAGGCGAAGGAGTACTCCCTGGCGCCCCGGCTGATCCACCTCGGAGAGCGCGCCAGCCGGATGGTGTCGCGGTGGGCCATCCCGCACCTGACCTCGCTGGTCGACGAGCTCGGCGAGACGGCCAACCTCGCGATGCTCGACGGCGACCGGATCGTCTACGTCGCGCAGGTGCCGTCGCGCCACTCGATGCGGATGTTCACCGAGGTGGGCCGCAGGGTGCACCCGCACTGCACGGCGGTCGGCAAGGCGCTGCTGGCCAGGCTGCCCGAGAACGACGTACTCGCGCTGGTCGCGCGAACCGGCTTGCCGGCGCACACCGAGCACACGATCACCACACCGGAGGGGCTGGGCGCGGCGCTCATCGGCGTACGTGCCCATGGCTACGCCGTCGACGACGGTGAGCAGGAACTCGGCGTGCGCTGTGTGGCCGTCGCCCTCGACGACCCGCAGCTCCCGCTCGCCCTGTCGGTCTCCGGCCCCGCGCCACGGATGACCGAGGACCTCGAGGCGCGAGCCGTGCCGGCGCTCACCCGGGCGGCCGCGGCCTTCGCCGCGGACCTCGCGGGGTACGCGTCCGGCGGTGCCCCGACGCTCAACTAGGCTGTCGAAGCACCTTCCCACCTCACCAGGAGCACCCAGACACGTGGCATCTATCGAAGCCGTCGGCGCCCGCGAGATCCTCGACTCGCGCGGCAACCCCACCGTCGAGGTCGAGGTCCTGCTCGACGACGGAACGTTCGCCAGGGCGGCGGTGCCGAGCGGCGCGTCGACCGGCCAGTTCGAGGCGGTGGAGCTGCGCGACGGCGGCGACCGCTATCTCGGCAAGGGCGTCACGAAGGCCGTGGAGCAGGTGGTGCAGAAGATCGGGCCGGCCCTCGAGGGCCTGGAGGCCGACGACCAGCGGATCATCGATCAGACCATGCTCGAGCTGGACGCCACGCCCAACAAGGCGTCGCTGGGCGCCAACGCGATCCTCGGCGTCTCGCTCGCCGTCGCTCGCGCCGCCGCCGACGCCGCGCGGCTCCCGCTCTACCGCTACGTCGGTGGGCCCAACGCCCACCTGCTGCCGGTGCCGATGATGAACATCCTCAACGGCGGTGCGCACGCCGACACCAACGTCGACGTCCAGGAGTTCATGATCGCGCCGATCGGCGCCGCCACGTTCCGCGACGCGATGCGCAGCGGCGCCGAGGTCTACCACTCGCTCAAGGGGGTGCTCAAGAGCCGCGGACTGTCGACCGGCGTCGGCGACGAGGGCGGCTTCGCACCCGACCTGGAGTCCAACCGGGCCGCGCTCGACCTGATCGCCGAGGCGATCGACAAGGCCGGCTACGAGCTCGGCAAGGACTTCGGGCTCGCGCTCGACGTGGCCGCCTCGGAGTTCTGCGACAGTGTGGAATCCGGGGGAAGCACCTACACGTTCGAGGGTGCCGCCAAAACCGCCGCCGAGATGACCGACTACTACGAGGAGCTGGTCTCGGCATACCCCATCGTCAGCCTCGAGGACCCGCTCGACGAGGAGGACTGGGACGGCTGGAAGACGATCACCGACCGCCTCGGCCAGCGGACCCAGATCGTCGGCGACGACCTCTTCGTCACCAACGTCGAGCGGTTGCAGCGGGGCATCGACGGCGGCCAGGCCAACGCTCTCCTGGTCAAGGTCAACCAGATCGGCTCGCTGAGCGAGACCCTCGACTCCGTGGACCTCGCGCACCGCAACGGGCTGCGCTGCATGATGAGCCACCGCTCCGGCGAGACCGAGGACACCACGATCGCCGACCTCGCGGTGGCGACCAACTGCGGCCAGATCAAGTCGGGGGCACCGGCCCGCTCCGACCGCACCGCGAAGTACAACCAGCTGCTCCGGATCGAGGACGAGCTCGGCGACGCGGCGAGGTACGCCGGTGTGTCGGCGTTCCCGAGGTACTCCGTCTGAGAGACCCTAGGGGCGATGGCCGACCAGCGACGCACGCCGCGAGGGTCTCGGCCCCGGGGACGCGCGGGGCCGGGGCGCGCTGCGCGCACCACCCGCCCGGCGCCCACGCCGGCTGTCGACCCCTCGCCGACGCCGGCGAAGCGCCGGCTCCGGCCGCGGCTGACCGGTCGAGCCGCGATCCTGGTGATGGTGCTGGCCGTTCTCGCGGTGTCCTACGCGTCGTCGCTTCGGGCCTACCTGGAGCAGCGCTCCCACATCGCCGAGGTGAAGGAGACGATCGCCGAGCGCCGGGCCAGCATCGACGAGCTCGAGGACGAGAAGCAGCGCTGGGAGGACCCGGTCTACGTGAGCGCGCAGGCGCGGGAGCGGTTCGGGTACGTCAAGCCGGGCGAGACGCCGTTCGTGGTGCTCGGCGAGGACGGCGAGCCGCTCCAGAGCGAGGCGGAGCTGACCGACCCGGACACCATCGCGCCGGAGCCGAAGCGGGCCTGGTACGACGACGCGTGGGACTCGGTGAAGCTCGCCGGCCACCCGCCGACCAAGGCTCCACCGATCCCGCTGCGGAAGATCGACGGCTCCGACCAGCAGCCGGACTAGGGACACGGCGATGATCGCGCCGGAGGACGAAGCCGTGGTCCAGCGGCAGCTGGGCCGGCCGCCGCGGGCCATCCACGACGTCGGGCACCGCTGCCCGTGCGGCAACCCCGACGTCGTGACCACCGAGCCGCGACTGCCGAACGGCACGCCGTTCCCCACGACCTTCTACCTCACCTGCCCACGTGCGGCTTCGTTGATCGGCACCCTCGAGGGCTCCGGCCTGATGAAGGAGATGCAGGCCCGGCTGGGCGAGGACCCGGAGCTCGCCGCGGCGTACCGGAGGGCACATGAGGCCTTCCTGGAGTTCCGGTCCGGGCTCGGTGAGGTGCCCGAGATCGAGGGGATCTCCGCCGGCGGGATGCCCGACCGGGTCAAGTGCCTGCACGTGCTCGCCGCCCACTCACTGGCGGCGGGGCGGGGCGTCAACCCGCTCGGCGACGAGGTGCTCGACCTGCTCGGTGAGTGGTGGGTCTCCGGCCCGTGCGTGGAGCGGTGACCGTGGTTTAGCGATCTTCGCGGCGGATACCGGATCGCATGACCGACCCGGCTCCCACACCGCCTGCCGAGCAGCCGCTCGGCGCGATCGTCCACCGGTTCTCCGAGCAGCTGCCCGAGCTGGTCCGCAGCGAGCTGCGCCTGGCCCAGGCCGAGCTGACCGAGAAGGGCAAGGCCGCCGGCCTCGGCGTCGGGCTCTTCAGCGTTGCCGGCATCCTCGGGTTCTTTGCGCTGGGGACGCTCATCGCCGCCGGCATCCTCGCCCTCGACCTCGCCGTGCCGGCGTGGGCGGCCGCGCTGATCGTCGCCGCGGTGCTGCTCGCCGCGGCCGGCATCGCGGCCATGGTCGGGAAGAAGGAGGTCACCCAGGCGACCCCGCCGGCCCCCGAGCGGGCCATCGCCGGGGTGAAGGAAGACGTCGCGGCACTGAAGGGAAACCAGTCATGACCCGGACCCCGCCCCCACAGACCCCGGAGGAGCTGGAGCTCCAGATCGCCCAGCAGCGCGAGGAGCTCGCGAGCACCGTCGACGCGCTCCAGGCCAAGTTCGACGTCAAGGCCAAGGCCAAGCACAAGGCCGGTGAGCTCCGCCAACAGCCGGCCCTGGTCGGCGGCGTGGCCGTCGCCGCGCTTGCGCTGGTGGCCCTCGTAGTCTGGCGTCGTCGGCGCTGACCAACCACTGAAGGAGCCGAGTCATGTCGAAGATCACGCTGCTCGCCGCTGTTGCGGCCGGATACGTCCTGGGCGCTCGCGCCGGGCGGGAGCGCTACGAGCAGATCAAGACCGGCGCGCAGAAGGTCGCGCGCGACCCGCGGGTACAGGACGCTGCCCAGAAGGCGCAGGGTGCAGTGGCGAGCCAGGCGTCGCACGCCGCGGAGGTGGCCAAGGACAAGGTCACCGACGCCGCCTCGACGGCCGCCGACAAGGTACGCCGCGAGACCTCGATCCAGCCCGCCCCCTGAGCGACCCGCTGGCGCTGCTCGACGCGCAGGTCGTCGAGTGCCGCGCCTGCCCGCGGCTGGTCGAGTGGCGGGAGCGGGTCGCGCGAGAGAAGCGCGCAGCGTACGCGACCGAGGACTACTGGGGCCGCCCGATCACAGGTTTCGGCGCCCGGCGGCCCAGGGTGCTGATCATCGGGCTGGCGCCTGCCGCGCACGGCGCCAACCGGACCGGCCGGATCTTCACCGGTGACCGAAGCGGGGACTGGCTGTTCGCGAGCCTCTACCGCGTCGGCCTGGCCAACCAGCCCACGAGCGTGCACGCCGACGACGGGCTCGAGCTCATCGACACGCGCATGATCGCCGCGGTCCGCTGCGCGCCGCCGCTCAACAAGCCGACGGTGACCGAGCGGGACACCTGCGCTCGGTGGCTGGACGCCGAGCTGGCGTTGGTCGCCGACGACGTCCGGGTGGTCGTTGCCCTCGGTTCGTTCGGCTGGGACGCCGCCATCCGCTCGCTCCGGCTGGCGGGGTGGCGGATCCCCACTCCCAAGCCGAAGTTCGGGCACGGAGCCACCGCCACCCTCGGAGCGCCGCACGGCGACGTCACGCTGCTCGGCTGCTACCACCCGAGCCAGCAGAACACCTTCACCGGCAAGCTCACCGAGGCGATGACCGACGACGTCCTCGGCCGCGCGGCCGCCCTTGGACGGGTGCCCGGGCCACGCAATCCGCGGAGGTAGCCGTGACGAAGGACACCCGAGCAGTGTCCCCGTCCCCTCCGAAAGGACCGCACCATGAAGCTTCTCCGGCTCGGCCGCCCCAGCCCGTCCATGGCCGTCTCCGTGACCGCCCTTGTCGTCGCACTGGGCGGTACGTCGTACGCCGCTGCGACGATCGGTACCGCCGACCTGCAGGCGAACGCCGTCACCTCGGGCAAGATCAAGAACGAGACGATCGTGTCCAACGACGTCAAGGACGGCTCGCTCCGCGCCAAGGACCTGCGCCCCGGGCTCCTCGACCCGACCGCGGACCCGACGGCGCTCACCCGGTGGGCGCTCGTCGACGCGACCGGTCAGATCGTGGCCCAGTCCGGTGGCTTCGAGCTCGTCGCGGGCTACCCGGTCCTGCCCAACACCGCGCCCGAGGGGCAGCCGTCCAACGCGCTGCGCGCCAACGGCAACGTCTACATCGACGCCAACGAGCCGCTCGGTAACAACGGGATCGTGGCCACGGTGGCGCTGCAGAACCGCATCGACCAGAACGGTGACGGGATCACCAGCGGGCGCGCCCCGGCCCCGGACGCCAACCCCGAGTTCTCCGGCGAGATCGCGGTGAGCATGTGCGGAGTCACCGACCAGACGCCGACCAACTGCGCGCCCCCGGGCGCCCAGAACGGCAACGCGTTCGTGATCAGCCCGCGGCTGAGCGACGGCTCGGTCACCTCGGGCGCCGGCACCGCCGCGGACCCGGGCACCCGCAAGCGGTTCTACGTGATCATCACCGGCGACTCCTCCGACTACGTGCGGCCGCAGAGCTGAGCCGATCTCGCCCAATCCGATGCCTGGCCGGCTCCGAACCAGGTGATGTGACGCGGCTCACCATCGAGCGCGTCCTCACCTTGGAGGGAACATGACCGACACGAACAGAAGGAAGTTCCTCGCGGCGGCCGGGATCGGCACGGCGGCCGGCACGGTAGGGCTGGTGAGCGGCGCTTCTCCGGCGTCCGCGAAACCTCATCCGGGGCGGGCGAAGGAACCCGTACTGGCCGTGGTCGACGACCACCACGGCGCCGAGGTGCGGTTGCTCGTCGGCGAGCGCGAGGTCGTGGTCCAGGACCGTGACCTGGTGACGCGGATCCTCAACGCTGCGGGAGGCGAGTGAGATGTCCTCACACCGCGAAGCACCGGAGATCTCCAAGGACCCGGTCGCCGACAGCACCGACGTGTACGCCTTCGTCAGCCCGGTCGACCCCGACATGGTTGTCCTGATCGCGAACTTCATCCCGCTGCAGAAGCCCGACGGTGGGCCGAACTTCTACGAGTTCGGTGACGACGTCCGCTACGAGATCCATGTGTCCAACACCAACCGCGCCGAGTCGAACGTCAGCTATCAGTTCAGGTTCACGACCCGGGTCCGCAACCCTCAGTCCTTCCTCTACAACACCGGGCCCATCAACGACATCGGCGACGAGACCTGGAACCGCCCGCAGTTCTACTCCGTGACCCGCGTGATCAACGGCAAGTCGCGGGTGCTGGCGCGCAACCTGCCCTGCCCCCCGGTCAACGTCGGGGTCCGCAGCACTCCCGACTATGCCGCGCTGGGGGACCAGGCGGTGCACACGGTCGGCTCGCGCAAGGTTTTCGCCGGCCAGCGGGCGGACGCCTTCCACGTCGACCTCGGCAGCATCTTCGACCTCGGCGCGCTGCGTCCGTTCAACGAGGCGCACCTGATCTCGATGCCCGCCATGGGCGGCGTGAACGCCGTGCAGTCCTACAACGTCCACACCATCGCGCTGCAGGTACCTGCCCGGGAGCTGACCAGGGACGGTCGGGCACCCTCTGCCACCCCCGACCGCAGGTCGACGATCGGCGTGTGGGCCACGGCCAGCCGGAAGAAGGGCCGGGTCTTCGACGCGAAGCAGGGCAAGTTCGTCGGTCGCGGACCCTGGGTTCAGGTTTCCCGGTTGGGCAACCCGCTGTTCAACGAGGTCATCGTCCCGATGGGTCAGAAGGACCGGTGGAACTCCAGGGAGCCCAACCGCGACGACCGGTTCGAGAAGTTCGTCAACCGGCCCGAGCTGGGCAAGCTGCTGCCGGCGCTCTACCCGGGGGTCTTTCCGAAGCTGGACGCCTACAAGAAGCCCCGGGCCGACCTGAACGCGATCCTGCTCACCGGCATCCCGCCGGGTGTCGTTGCCGGGTTCACCAACTACACCGGCCCGGTGAAGGCCGACATGCTCCGGCTCAACCTGGCGGTGCCGCCTGCCGAGGAGCCGCACCCGCTCGGCCTCGTGGCCGGAGACCCTGCCGGGTTCCCCAACGGCCGAAGGATCTCGGACGACGTGGTGACGATCGAGCTCCGTGCGATCGCGGGGCTGACCATCCCCCTGGTCGACCCCTCGTTCACCCCGGACGACGCTGCCAGCGCCGTGGAGGACGGCACGAGCAACACCAACGCCGACCTGCTCAACGTCTTCCCGTTCCTCGGGCTGCCCGGCGGCGGCTACCAAACGCAGCCCGGCACCACCCAAGCGTCATGAGCGCGCACGAGGAGAACGCGCACGCCGGACAGGGATCGGTGCTGCTCGACATCGGCGGCGACATCGGGGCGCTGATCGTCACCATGCCCTCGAGCCGGGTCGGCGACGAGGTCGAGATCGCTGCTCCGGGAGACCGGGCTGCGCACCGACAGCACGTCGCCGTGGTCCGGCGCCCCGTGTTCGGAGACGAGGTGGCGTCACTGGTGTTCCCCGAGCTGGTGGGCGGCTCCTACGACCTCTACGAGAAGGGGGACGCCCGCGCGGTGCTGCGCGTCGAGGTCCGGGGCGGACGAGTCACCACGGCCGACTGGCCCGACTGACGCAGTGCGGGGCGTCGCGCTGCGCGAGAATGGGCCGGTCGCCCCCGTATCCCAACCGGCAGAGGAAGTCGCCTTAAAAGCGATTCAGTGTGGGTTCGACCCCCACCGGGGGCACATGACACACGAGCACGGACACGAGTACGACCTCGACACGATGTACACCCAGGAGACCTGGGACGCCCGCTACGCCGAGTCCGAACGGATCTGGAGCGGCCGGCCCAACCAGCGCCTGGTGGACGAGGTCGCTGACCTCACGCCCGGGCGGGCGCTCGACGTCGGCTGCGGCGAGGGCGCCGACGCCGTCTGGCTGGCCGGTCGCGGCTGGCGGGTCACCGCGCTCGACGTATCCGAGGTGGCGCTGGGACGGGTCCGCGCGCACGCGCTCGAGGCCGGCGTCGGCGACCTGGTCGAGACCCTGCAGCACGACCTGGTCGCCGGCGGGCCGGCGCCCGGCCGCTACGACCTGGTGTCGGCCTTCTTCTTCCAGCCGCCGCCGTTGCTGTTCGAGGACTTCTACCGGGGCCTGGCCGACCTGGTCGACCCCGGCGGATCTCTGCTGGTGGTGGGGCACCACCCCGACGACGTCGCCACCGGCGTACGCAAGTCCCATGGGCCCCAGCTGATGTTCACGCCCGAGCAGGTCGTCGGGGTGCTGGATCCGGACGCGTGGGACGTGGTCACGGAGGCATCCCCGACGCGTGAGCAGGTCCTTCCGGATGGCCCGGCGACCGTGCGGGACACCCTCGTACGGGCCGTCAAAAACTGACCGAAAGTACCGAGCTTTTTACAGTTTCCCGTTTTTCCTGCGCGCCGCGCGGAGCTCGTGAAATGGTCCGGCAGTCCACCCAGAGGGACCCGAGCTGTTCGGCTCGCGGCAGGGGTGGCGATTCACATCCAATGGAGGGAAACACATGGGATTCAAGCGCGTCCTGAACAGCCGCATCGCGGCCGTCGGAGCCGGTGCGGCAGTGCTGGCAGTGCTCGCGGGAGGCGTCGGCTACGCCGCCGGCGAGATCACCTCGAACGACATCCAGGACAACACCATCCGCAGCGCTGACGTCAAGGACGAGTCGCTGAAGATGAAGGACCTCGCCAACGGAGTCCACAACCAGCTGAAGGGTGAGCAGGGACCGGCCGGCCAGCCCGGTGCGGACGGCGAGGACGGCGCGGACGCGATGTTCGGTGCGGTCTACCGGGTCGCGAAGTACTCCAACGGCGGCGGCGGCCGAGCCACCGTGGCCTGCGCCGACACCGACGCGGCCTCGCAGGGCTTCACCGCGATCGCCGGTGGGGCTCGGGTCGAGGTGCCGGGCTCCGGTACCGACACCGAGGACATCACTTCCTCGTTCCCGGGCCGGATGGACTGGGACACCAACCTGCCGAAGCCGAACCGGCTCGACGGCTGGGTCGTCTACTTCGGTGACGGTGCCGCCCCGAACGCGGACGCGGGGAACGTGCTGGAGGTCTGGGCGCTCTGTGTCCCGACCACCAACATCCCGGTGCAGTCCAGCACCTACTGAGCTCGGGGTCGGTGCGGCACCGACCCCGAACCCAACGTGGCGCTCCGCGACTCCGGTCGCGGGGCGCCACGTGCCGATTTCGGACCCGGATCGTTGGGTCTGTCGTGCGTAGATGGGTTGCCGCCGTGACGGCCGGCTTGGTGCTGGCCACCGGGATAGCAACCTCCGCGGGCGCGGACCCGTCCGCCTCACCGCAGCTCCACCGGGAGGGCCGCTGGCTGGTCGACCAGCACGGCCGGGTGGTGATCATCCACGGGCTGAACCTGGTCTACAAGCGGAAGCCCTACGTGCCGCCGAACTCGGTCACCGGGTTCCAGGCGCGCGACGCCCGCTGGCTGCGCCGGCACGGCTTCAACGGCGCCCGGGTCGGGACCCTCTGGGCCGGCCTCACCCCCGACCGGCCCGGCAAGGCCGACCCGTCCTACCTGCGCAAGTGGCAACGGGTGATGGACCTGCTGGCCGAGCAGAAGATCTGGATGCAGCTGGACGCCCACCAGGACCAGTGGCACGAGACGTACGGCGGCGAGGGTGTCCCGGACTGGGCGATGCGCCGGCCGGCGCCGTACAACCTGCTGCCGGTGGTCACCGCGCCGTTCCCGCTGGGCTACTGGACGCCGGAGACGTCGACGGTCTTCGACGAGTTCTGGGCCAACAAGCACGGCCTGCTCGACGGGTGGGTCGCGGCCTGGCGGGTGGCCGCGCGGCGGTGGCAGCACCAGCCGTACCTGATGGGCTACGACCTGATCAACGAGCCGTGGATGGGCCTCGAGTGGCCGGCCTGCCTCACCAACGGCTGCCGCGGTTCCTACCGCCGGGAGCTGCAGCCCGCCCTCGAGCGGGCTACGAGGGCGATCCGCCGGATCGACCGCCGCAACATCGTCTGGTGGGAGCCGCAGCAGTTCGCCGGCGGCCAGCGGGTCGACACCTTCTTCACCGCGCCGAAGCGGGAGCCGCAGCTCGGGCTCTCGTGGCACAGCTACTGCCCCGAGGTGTTCTACGAGTCCCAGGGGCTGCCGATCGGCAACGTCGAGAAGTGCTGGTCGTTCGCACGCGACCGACAGGAGCACGCCTTGGGGCAGTCCCGGCGGATGCGGGCGGTTCCGATGATGAGCGAGTGGGGCGCTACCGACAACACTCGGGCACTGCAGATCGACGCCGCGGTCGCCGACGAGCACCTGATGGGCTGGACGCACTGGGCCTACAAGTTCTGGCGCGACCCGACCACCGCCGACAACGCCCAGGGGCTGTTCCGCGACGACCGCCGGCTCTCGACGGTGAAGCGGGGCAAGGTCCGCATGCTCGTGCGGACCTACGCCCAGGTGACCGCCGGCACGCCGTTGCAGATGCGCTTCGACACCGAGACCGGCGCGTTCCGCTACCGCTACCGCCCCGACCGCAGGATCCACGAGCCCACCGAGGTCTTCGTGAGCCCGCTGCACTACCCGCGAGGCTGGCGGGTGCAGGTCGAGAACGGCACCGCCGAGCGGCAGGGCGGAAGCCGGCTCCTGGTGACGCCCGACTCGGACCGCGTCGTCACCGTGCGGGTGCTGCGGCGCCGCTGACGAGCGCTACTTCGACCAGATCCCGATCTCCTTGCCGAGCTCGTCGGCAAGGGACTCGGAGTAGATCGTGGTGAGGTGCCCGCGGTCGCGGTAGGGGAGCACGTCGCCGATGACCACCGGGCAGCGGTTCTCCCAGCACACCCACTTGGTCGGGTTGACGTAGTCGGTGCCGGTGGCCTCGGCCACCTCGACCGAGAGGTCGGAGTCGTGCTCCTGGGGCTCGATCGGGGTGAACATGCAGTCGCCGAGGTCGGGTGAGCCGGTCGTCAGGCACGGCCCCGGCTCCTCCTCCGCCTTGGGTACGTCGCGGATCAGCACCGTGTGGTCCGCGGTCTCGTCGAGGCGGGCGAAGAGGTCCTCGTAGCCGGCCGCGGCGAGCTCGTCGTACTCCGGGTCGGAGCTGCGGTAGTCGTTGCCGGCGTCGTCGTAGACCACCGGGTTGGGGCCGCTGCTGGACACCGCGACCAGGTCGGGGTGCAGCTCGGCGATCTGGTCGAGCGCCCACTCCCGGAACTCCGTGCACGCCGTCCACGGGGCGTTGCCGTTGGACAGGTCACCCACCTCGACGAGCGTGGCCGTGCAGTTGGGCTTCACCAGGTAGTAGGTGCGATAGCCCTCCCGCTCGGCGATCCGCTCGAACGCCGGGATCCACATCTTCCCGTGGGAGTTGCCGAACACCACGATCGACTTGTCCGCGTCGGGGTCGCCGTAGGGACACAGGGTGCGCACGTCCTCCGTGTAGTCGCAGTCCCCGACGTCCGGGACGTCGTCGCGCAGCTTGAGGATGTCGGGGCTGAGGTCACTCGGGACCGCAAAGCCGTGCCGTGCGGCGATCACCGATGCCTGCACCAGCGCCACCGTCGGGTCCTTGTCGAGCTTGTAGTCGGACTCGTCCTGTACGCCGAAGTTGGTCAGCGTGATCGCCGGCCGATCGCCGAACTCGCCGGCCTTCCAGTGCCCGTAGACCGAACCGGCGACGCAGGAGACCACGACCAGCAGCACCGCCGCGGGGTAGAGCGACAGCGCGCGCCGCCGCGGGAACCGGACCGGGTTGCGGAACGGCGTCTCCACGTAGCGGTACGTCAGCCCGGACAGCACGAAAGTGAGCGCGACGACGAAGATCGTGAACGGCACGCTCAGCTCGTGACCCAGCCGCTCCTCGGGAATGATCAGCAGCGGCCAGTGCCAGAGATAGAGCGAGTAGGACCAGTCGCCGACGATCCGCATCGGTGGCACCGACAGCGCCCGGATCGGCAGCGGCTGGCGCTCCTGGCCGCCGGCGCCGGCGAGCAGCAGCAGTGCCGTTCCGAGGACGGGTACGGCGGCGGCCCAGCCTGGGAACGCGGTGCCGGAGTCGTAGAACCCGCAGGCATAGGCGATCGCGACCAGGCCGATGACGGCCAGCGCCCCGCGCTGCACCGACCCGAGCCGTGAGGCGACCCGGTGGGCGATCAGGGCCGTGACCGCGCCGATGGCCAGCTCCCAGGCCCGGGCCGGTGTCGAGAAGTAGGCCGCCACCGGGTCGGTCTCGGTGAGCCAGACGCCGTACACGAACGACGCCAGGCCGAGACCGACCAGCACCCAGAAGACCGTGCCCTTGGGCAGCGACCGCGTCTCGACGCGGTTGCCACGGCTGCTGCGGCGGCGGGCCAGCCAGACGCAGCCGAACAGGATCAGCGGCCAGGCGAGGTAGAACTGCTCCTCGACCGACAGCGACCAGTAGTGCTGCAGCGGGGAGGGGCCCTCCTCCTGGGCGAAGTAGTCGGTGCCGACCGCGGCGAACCGGAAGTTGGCGGCGAAGAGTGTCACCCAGATCGCGTCGGTGACCACCTCGAGGGCCTCCACGACGCTGAGCCAGATCAGCGAGGCGACCAGCGTGGCGAGCGTCACCAGGGTGGCGGCGGGCAGGATCCGCCGGGCCCGGCGGGCGTAGAAGTCGCGGATCGACAGGTTGCCGGTGCGCTCGACCTCGCGGAAGAGCAGCTGGGAGATCAGGAATCCGGAGATCACGAAGAAGACGTCCACTCCGACGAAGCCGCCGGGGAGGAACGGAACACCGGCATGGCCCGCGATCACGGTCAGCACGGCGATCGCGCGGAGCCCCTGGACGTCAGCGCGGAAGGTCGGCTGTCGCTGGGCGTGCATGGCGATTGCAGGCTACCGGCCGGGTTGGGCCGATTCGGAATCCACGGGGAACGCCGGAGGCCTCCCGGGCGTTCAATCTTCAGAAGCCCAGTAGACTGGCTTCGCAGTCGGTGAGCCGTCAGAGCGACGGTCACCCTCGGCCTCCAAGGAGGAGACCATGCAAAGCAACAACCCGGTGTTCCGCCGCTCGGAGGAGTTCCACGCCGGTGGCACCAACGCCAATGGCAACCCGACCTACGCCGGCAACGGCCAGACGTACCAGGGCTACGGTGCCGACCCCTCGACGTGGGGTACCGGCACGCCCGGTGTCCCGGGGCAGCCCACGCAGGCGCCGCCGTCGACGGGCCCGATGACGATCGACTCGGTCGTCCAGAAGACCGCCATCTCGCTCGGCATCGTGATCATCGCCGCGATCGCGACGTGGGTCCTGACCCCCGACATCACCGCAGACTCGGTCACCAGCAGTGACCTCGGTCCGCTGTTCGCCGCGCTGACGGTCGGCAGCCTCGGTGCCTTCGGCCTGTCGCTGGTCAACTCGTTCAAGCGAATCGTCAGCCCCGCGCTGGTGATGGGCTTCGCCCTGCTCGAGGGCATTGCGCTCGGTGCGCTGAGCAAGCTCATGGACGCGATGTTCTCGACGCCCGACAGCGGCAACATCGTCATCCAGGCGGTGCTCGGCACGTTCGCTGCCTTCGCCGGCACCCTGGCGGCCTACAAGTTCTTCAACATCAAGGTCGGCGCGAAGTTCCGGATGTTCACCATCGCCGCGATGTTCGGCATGGTCGGCCTCGGCCTGCTCGAGCTGGTGCTCAGCATGTTCGGCGACAGCCTCGGCCTGTTCGGCTTCGGCGCGCTCGGCATGCTCACCGCGATCGCGGGTCTGGTGCTCGGCATCTTCATGCTGATCCTCGACTTCGACTTCGTCGAGCAGGGCATCGCCAACGGCCTCCCCGAGCGGGAGTCCTGGCGGGCGGCGTTCGCCATGACGGTGAGCCTGGTCTGGATCTACACCAACCTGCTCCGTCTGCTGGCGATCTTCAGCGACAGCTGAGCCACTCACGCTCCACACCGCTGACCCGGCACTAACTTAGTGCCGGGTCAGCGTCATTTCTGGAGCCAGGTGAGTACGGCGAGGACCCGGCGGTTGTCGTCGGGAGCCACCGGCAGGTCGAGCTTGGTGAAGATGCTGTTGGTGTGCTTGCCGACCGCCTTCTCCGAGACGAACAGCCGGGCCGCGATCGCGGCGTTCGAGCGGCCCTCGGCCATCAGGGCCAGCACCTCCCGCTCGCGCGGGGTGAGCCGCTCGAGCGGACCGGTCTTGGCCGGTTGCTGCAGCATCGTGGCAACGACCTCGGGGTCGAGGACCGTCCCTCCGGCCACCACCTGGTGGATCGCCGCGACGAACTGGTCGAGGTCGGTCACCCGATCCTTCAACAGGTAGCCGACCGCGCCGCTGCCGTCGGCCAGCAGCTTGCGGGCGTACTCGGGCTCGACCATGGCGCTCAGGACCAGCACGGGGAGGCCCGGCCGGGCCTCGCGCGCCTCGATCGCGGCGGCAAGTCCCTCGGTCGTCTGGCTCGGCGGAAGCCGGACGTCGACGACCGCGCCGTCGACGTCAGGGTCAGCCAGCGCCGCGACCAGCGCGGGTCCGTTGTCGACCTCCACGACGTCGTAGCCGAGGTCGGTCAATACCCGAGTCAGGCCCTTCCGGAGGAGGGCTTGGTCCTCTGCGAAGACAAGGCGCACGGCAGCTCCATGGTGATGAGGGTGGGTCCCGCGACGGGACTCGACACCCTGATCGTGCCGTCGAACACCGAAAGGCGCTGACGCACCCCCTCGAGTCCGCCGCCGCCCGGGTCGGCGCCGCCCGTGCCGTCATCACCGACCTCTACCCGCAGTACGCCGTGGGCGTGCTCGAGTCGCACCCACGCGCGGTGGGCTTCGGCGTGCTTGACGACATTGGTCAGGCATTCCGCCACGGCGAAGTAGACGGCCGACTCGACGGCTGCCGGGGGATGGCCGGGGACCTCGGTGTTCACCGCCACGGCGATGGGAGCCGCGTAGGCCAGCGCCTCGATCCCACCGACCAGGCCCTGGTCGGCGAGTGCCGGCGGGTGGATCCCCTTGATCAGCGCGCGCATCTCAGCCAGCGCTGCGAGCGTGGTCTCCCGAGCCTGGCGGAGCTTCTCGGTAGCCGCCTCGGGGTCCGTCGCGACCAGCTTCTCGGCCATGCCGAGGTGCATGCCCGCCGCGATCATCTGCGCCTGGGCGCCGTCGTGCAGGTCGCGCTCGATCCGGCGCACCTCCGCTGCGGAGTGGTCGAGCGTCTCCGCCCGCGAGGCGGTGACCTCCTCGACCCGCTGCTCGAGCTGCTCGACCCGTGAGTGCCCGAGGATGCCGCGCTCGGCCATCGCCCGCGCCCGGGCCAGGTGCGGGGTGACCAGCCACCAGGCCACCAGCATCGGCCCGTCCAAGAGCACCAGCAGCCACCAGAACACGCCGCCGTCGAAGACCGCGCCGACCAGGTGGATCACCGGTGCCGTCAGCAGCAGCGCGGGCAGCGCCGAGAGGACGAAGCCGCCGGTGGCCGAGAACCACAGGAACCCGACGTCCCGCCAGCGGGCCGGGTCGCGGAGCCAGACGAACGGCCGGGTGATGCCGTTGGTGCCCTCGGTGGGGGCGTAGCCGGACGGGATCTCCTCGTCGAGCAGCGCCCCGCTGACCCGGCGGTGCAGCCGGGTCAGCTCCTCGGTCGCCGGCACCACCGCCCAGGCGAGCGCGAAGCCGACCAGCGCCAGCCCGAGCGGCACCGAGAGGATCGAGAGGATCCCCAGGAACAGCGCCACCGGCAGCCCGAGCAGCGCCAGGCCGACACCCACCACGGTCAGCCGCAGCCGCTCGCGGATCGCGGGCTCGTCGACCGGGAGCGGCCGCACGCGGCCGATCGGCGCGAGCCAGGTGTCCATGGCCCCGAAGTCTGTCATCGCACCGGTACCGCCCGCGCCCGTGCCAGCCCACCGCGCGCCGCGCCGAGGGTGAGCAGTACGACGCCCGCCACGATCAGGGGAGGCAGCCACAGCTGGCCGTCGGGGACCACGCCCTCGTCGCGGGCGACCGCGAACGGCACCACGGTGGCGAGGGAGGCGACCACGCCCAGCACGACACCGGCGACCGCGACGATGGCCGACTCCGCCAGCACCGAGGCGCGGATCTGGTCGGGGGTCGCGCCCACGAGGTGCAGCCGGTGCAGCTCGAGCCGACGGTCGGACAGGACCGCGGCGAACGCGTTGACCACCGTGATCGCGGCGAACACTGTGATCATCCCGGTGACGACGTTGTTGAGCAGGTTGATCGTCTCGGTCTCGGCGTTGGGCGCGACGGTCATCGTGCGGCCGTCGATGCCGACCAGCATCAGGACGCCGACCGCAGCAGAGGTCAGCACGATCACCGGCGCCAGCACGCCCGCGAGGAGGTGCGCGCGCCGCGTCGTGTTGTACGCCGCGAGGTAGCCCGGGGCGCCGCCACCGAACGCCGGCCGCAGCAGCGAGCCCGTCCAGCGCAGCAGGACCGGGGACAGGGTGGCCAGGCCGAGCCCGACCAGGATGGAAGCCGAGCCGGACGTCTGCATCGCGGCGTAGGGGTCGGGGTCGTCGGCCATGACGGTGATGGTGACGACACCGAGGCCCACGCCGTACCCGATCATCAGGAGGCCGGCGGCGACCCGCCACCACCGCATCCGGCCCGACTGGGCACGCGCCTCGGAGAGCACCAGAGTGGCCGGACCGCGGACCGCGCGACGACCGGCGATCGCGGTGGCGACCATGGCGGTCAGCACCATCCCCGCCGCTGTCGCCCCGAGCGAGGCGATCCCGCCGGCGTACTCCACGTCGTCGCCGATCATGCCGCCGGAGCGGAGCATCGCCAGCAGGGCCCGGCCGCCCGGCCAGGCCAGCGCAGCGCCGGCGGCCGCGGCGACCGCGGTCACCAGGAGAGCCTCGGAACGGATCAGCCGCCGGGCCTGCCGGGGCGTCCCGCCGATGGTGCGGAGCAGGCCGATCTCGGCGGCCCGCTGCCGGACGGTGATGCCCATGGTGGAGGCGACCGAGAACAGCACGATCAGTGCCCCCCAGCCGCCGACCACCGCGCCCATGATCGTCAGCGACTCGGCGTCGGTGTCGGACACCGGGCCGGAGGCGGTCTGGATCAGGGTTGCGAAGGAGCCGATCAGCGCGGTGCCGAGCAGCACGGTCACGAACGTGGCCGCGAACGCGGTGGAGCGGTGCCGCAGCGACCGCAGTGCCAGGCCGGTCATCGGGCCACGACCAGGTCGTCGAGGTGCGCCATCTGACCGGCGACGGCGTCGGCCGTCGGTTGCTCCATCCGGCCCGCGACCCGCCCGTCGACGAGGAACACGACCGTGTCCGCGTACGCAGCCGCGACCGGGTCGTGGGTGACCATGACGACCGTCTGGTGCAGGTCGTCGACCGAGCCGCGGAGCAGCCGGAGCACGTCGCGGGCGGTCGTGGAGTCGAGGGCGCCGGTCGGCTCGTCGGCGAGTACGACGGCGGGGTCGGTCACCAGCGCGCGGGCGATCGCGACCCGCTGCTGCTGGCCGCCCGACAGCGTGTCCGGCAGGTGCCCGCGGCGCTCGCCGAGGCCCACTCGGTCCAGCAACGCGGCCACCCTGGCCCGGTCCGGGCGCTGCCCGGCGAGCCGGAGCGGGAGCGCGACGTTCTGCTCCGCGGTGAGGTAGGGCATCAGGTGGAAGTCCTGGAAGACGAAGCCCAGCCGCTCGCGACGCAGTCGGGTGCGTCGGTCCTCGTCCCAGTCGCTGATGTCGTGGCCGTCGATGGCCACCTGGCCCTCGGTGGGCCGCTCGAGCCCGGCCGCGCAGGTCAGGAACGTCGACTTGCCGGAACCGGACGGTCCCATCACGGCGGTGAACGTGCCGGCGTGGAACGCCAGGTCGACGCCGTCGAGGGCCCGGACCGCGCCGGGACCCTCGCCGTAGGTGTGCGCCAGGCCGGTGACGGCCAGTGCGGGGTGGTGGTTCATGGGGTCTCCTTGGTCGTTTCGGTGTCTGGTTCTCGACGCTAGGAGCGCGCGGCAGCCGCCTCGATGGTGCTGGGCAGCCGATCGGGGTGGGGCTGGGCCTACCCCTCGGACGGCCACCGAGTCGAAGTTCCCGTATGGTTAGCCTCACCTAACCATCACCCGGGCGGGTCTCGGACGACGAAGAGTGAGGACACATGCGCACGACCATGCGCACCTGCGTCGGCCTGGTGGCCGCCGGACTGGTGCTCAGCGCCTGCGGCAGCGACATCGACGAGGGCGACGACAGCGCCGGTCAGGACGACAACGTCCCCACGGGCCCGTGGGAGTTCACCGACGGCTCCGGCGAGGTCGTGCAGCTCGACGAGACGCCGACCCGGATCATCGCGCACTCCGGCGAGGCCGCAGCCCTGATGAGCTACGGCATCAAGCCGGTCGGCATCTACGCCGACGAGTCCGTGACGACCGACCCCAACCTCAAGGGTCTCGACCTCTCGGGGATCGAGATCCTCGGTGAGGAGTGGGGGAGCATCGACGTCGCCAAGGCGAGCACCCTCAACCCGGACCTGATCGTCGCCGACTGGTGGCCCGCCGAGGAGGCGCACAGCGGCCTCGAGGAAGGCGTGAAGGAGTCCAGCAAGAAGCTGGGCGACCTCGCCCCGGTGGTCGGCGCCTCGCAGGGGTCCTCGATCCTCGAGCTCGCGGAGGGCTACGAGGATCTCGCCGAGAGCCTCGGCGCGGACGTCGACGACCCGGAGCTGTCCGCCGACAAGACCAGGTTCGAGGAGGCCCGCGACGGGTTCCAGGAGCTGGTCGAGTCGAAGCCCGGCCTGACCGCACTCGCGATCTCACCTGCCGACGACCTGCTCTACGTCGCGAACCCGGAGTACGCGCCGGAGCTGCTGGACTTCCAGGAGTGGGGCCTCGACGTGATCAACCCGGACGCCCCGGACCCCGGCTTCCCCTACTGGGAGAACGTCAGCTGGGAGAACGCCGACAAGTACCAGCCCGACGTCCTGCTGATGGACTCCCGGACCTTCGACGACTCGCTCGCCACCGGTGAGAAGCAGCCGACCTGGGACAGCATCCGGGCCGCGAAGGCTGGTTCGGTGATCTCGTGGCCGGCGTTCTGGCTGCACACCTACGGCCACTACGCCGACGCGCTGGAGCAGCTGACCGCCGACCTCGAAGGCGTCGACGAGAACATCGGCGACTAGGAGTGGCGACGGCGCTCACCCAGGCGCCGGCGGCGAAGACCCCGACCACCGGGACCCGCCGCCGGGGCCTGGGCGTCGGCCTCGTCCTGCTTGTCGGGGCGGTCGGTCTGGTGACCTTCCTGAGCGTCACCCAGGGGTCGCGCGAGATCTCGCTGGGCGAGGTGCTGCGCGCGTTCGGCGACCTCGGCACGGCCAGCGTGAACGACACGGTCACGCTGGAGATGCGGGTGCCCCGCACGATCATCGGGCTACTGGCCGGCGCGGCGCTCGGGCTGTCGGGCGCACTGCTCCAGGGCGTCACCCGCAACCCGCTCGCCGACCCCGGGATCATGGGCGTGAACGCCGGCGCTGCCGCCGCGGTCGTCGCGGCCATCACGCTCCTGGGCATCGACGGGGTGTCGTCCTACATCTGGTTCGCCTTCGTGGGAGCGGCTTCCGCCACCGTGCTGGTGTACGTCATCGGCTCGCTCGGTCGCGAGGGTGCGACGCCGGTCAAGCTGGCCCTGGCCGGGGCAGCGGTGACCGCTGGGCTCACGTCGTACACCTCGGCGATGATCATGACCAACGACAGGGCCCTCGACGAGCTGCGGTTCTGGCAGGTCGGCTCGCTCGCCGGCCGCTACGCGTCGGTGGTCACCGCGGTGGCGCCGTTCATCATCATCGGCTGCGTCGCCGCACTGTTGTGCGGCCGGTGGCTCAACGCGCTCACGCTCGGCGAGGACACCGCTCGCTCCCTGGGAGTCCGGGTCGGACGCACCCGACTGGCCCTGTTCGCGGTGATCGCGCTGCTCTGCGGGGCCGCGACCGCCGCGTGCGGACCGATCGTCTTCGTGGGGCTGGCGGTGCCGCACCTGGCGCGACTGGTGTGCGGTCCCGACTACCGCTGGATCCTCCCGTACTCCATGCTTCTCGGACCGTTGGTGCTGCTGCTGTGCGACGTGCTCGGCCGGGTGCTGGCCGGCGACGGTGAGCTTCAGGTCGGGGTGATGCTGGGCGTGGTCGGCGCACCGTTCTTCATCGGCCTGGTTCGCTACGGACGGCTGGCCGAGCTATGACCACCACCACCACCACGCTTGCCCCCATCCGCGCCGACCTCCGGGCCGACCGTCGCGGCCGGCGCCGGCGCTCGGTCATCGTCAACGTCGCCCTGGCGGGGGTCGTGGTGGTGCTGGTGATGATCAGCCTGACCATGGGCAGCGTCCGGTTGAGCGCGCGTCAGGTGGTGCTGTCGCTCCTCGGCCTCATGGACAACGACGCCGTCAACTTCGTGGTCCAAGACCTGCAATGGCCGCAGGCGAAAGCGGCGATCGCCACCGGCGTCGCCCTCGGTCTCGCCGGCACCCTGTTCCAGCAGCTGCTCCGCAACCCGCTGGCCTCGCCGGACTTCGTCGGGATCTCGTCGGGCGCGAGCGTGGCCGCGGTGGCCGGCATCGTGATCTACGACTTCGGCGGGCTCGGGATCCCGGCGCTGGCGGTGATGGGCGCCGTGGTCTCCTCGGTGCTGATGTACGTGCTCGCCTGGAAGGACGGGATCAACGGCTACCGGTTCATCCTGATCGGCATCGGCATCTCGAGCTTCATGTACGGCCTGGTCGGCTACCTCCTGACGCACTCGCGGCTCGAGGAGGCGAGAGAGGCGATGCACTGGCTCACCGGCACGGTCGGTCAGTCCGGGCCCACCGAGGTCAATATCCTCCTGGGCGCGCTGGCCGTGCTGGTGCCGCTGAGCCTGGTATTGCGTCGGTTGCTGCGGTCACTCGAGCTCGGCGACGACACCGCCCGGGTCCTTGGCACGCACGCGGAGGGGTCTCGGTTGGTGCTGATCGGCGTTGCCGTCGTGCTCACCGGCCTGGCGACCGCCGTCGCCGGGCCGCTCATCTTCGTGGCTCTCGTGGCCGGCCCGATCGCGGACCGACTGCTCGGTCCGGCCGCCGGCGGCCTGCTCGCCGCCGCTGCCGTCGGCGCGGCGGTGGTGCTCGCGTCGGACTACGTCGCGGTGAACCTGATGCCGACCCAGCTGCCCACCGGCGTGGTCACGGGCGCCGTGGGCGCGCCGTACCTGCTGTTTCTCCTGGCCACCACCAACAGAGAGAGCACGTGATGACCGGGCGCCTTTCAGCGCGTGACCTGAGCCTCGGGTACGCCGAACGCGACGTCGTCAAGGGACTCGACGTCGACATCCTCGACGGTCGGCTGACCGCCATCGTGGGCGCGAACGCCTGCGGGAAGTCCACCTTGCTGCGCGGCATGGCACGGTTGCTCAAGCCGCGGTCGGGCGAGGTGGTGCTCGACGGCACCCCGGTGACCGAGCTGGCCTCCCGCGAGGTGGCCAAGGTGCTCGGTCTGCTGCCGCAGACCCCGGTGGCCCCCGACCGGATCACGGTGGGCGACCTGGTGTCCCGGGGCCGGCATCCCCACCAGGGCTGGTTCCGGCAGTGGTCGTCCGCAGACGAGGAGGCGGTCGTCGCCGCCCTCGCCGCCACCGAGACCGCCGACCTCGTGCACCGGCCGGTGCAGGAGCTCTCCGGCGGGCAGCGGCAGCGGGCCTGGGTCGCGATGGCGCTGGCTCAGGAGACCGACCTGCTGCTGCTCGATGAGCCCACGACGTTCCTCGACATCAACCACCAGGTGGAGCTGCTCCGGCTGCTGCGGGACCTGAACCGGCGGACCGGCCGCACCATCGTCCTGGTGCTGCACGACCTCAACCTGGCGTGTCGGTACGCCGACCACGTGGTCGCGATGGCCGACGGGCACATCGTCGCGGAGGGACCGCCGGGCGAGGTGGTCACCGCTGCGCTGGTCGAGAAGGTCTTCGGGCTGGCGTGCGTGGTACTGCCGGACCCGGTCACGGGCACCCCGATGATCGTCCCGGCCGACGACGACCTCAGGTAGACGCTTCCGCGTCCTCCGACGCCGCGGGCGCCTCGCCCTCGGCTTGCGGCCGGCGGCGCCGGTGTCGCAGCTCGACCCAGAGCCCGCGTACGCCGAGCCGGTCGCCGCCCACCTCGGTGCCGTCGAGCTCGGTGCCGGTCTCCTTGACCGCCTGGATCGCGGCCCGGGTCACCGGTAGCACGCCCTCGCCGCGGAACGGCTCCGGCTGGGCCTCGTCGTCCGGAGCCAGTCCGAGGGCGGCCAGCACGGACGGGATCAGCAGGTTGGTCAGAGCGCAGTAGCCCTCTGCGGACGGGTGGAACTGGTCGGGCCCGAACAGCAGCGCCGGGGCGGCGTCGAACTCCGGGCCCAGGATCGACCCCAGCGACACGGTCCGGCCGCCCTCCTTGATCACCGCGATGGTCTGCGCCGCGGCGAGCCGGCGCGACCAGGCCCGGGCCACCTGCTTCAGCGGCGGCGCGATCGGCTTGATCGTTCCGAGGTCGGGGCAGGTGCCGACGACGACCTCGACGCCGGCCTCGCGCAGCCGGCGTACCGCCTCGGAGAGATAGCGCACCGACTCCGCCGGGAGGGTCTTGTGGGTGACGTCGTTGGCGCCGATCAGGATCACCGCGACCTCGGGCTCGATCGGCAGCGCCCGGTCGATCTGGGTGGTCAGGTGGGGCGACCTCGCGCCGACGACCGCGAAGTCACGGAGGTAGACCCGGCGCTCGGCGTGCTCGGAGATGCCGCTAGCGAGCACCGCACCCGGGGTCTCCTCGACCCGTTCGACGCCGTATCCAGCGGCGCTCGAGTCGCCGAGCAGTGCGAGCCGGACGGCGGGGCCGGGGCGGCCGCGGCCGTACCAACCGGTCGCGTCGGGTGGCGGGTCTTCGCTCACCTGGCCGATGGTCCTGCGAGCCAGCTTGGCCTCGACGTTGAGCACGCCGTAGAGCGCGCCCCCGAGCAGCGACAGACCGCCGCCGCCGTATGCAGCGGCGGCGGCGAGCTTGCGTGCGGCGCCGGCCTTACCCATTGGCCCGAACTCTACGGATGCCGCATAGATTGAGCGGATGCAGTACGTGAACTCCCTCTTGGACCTGATCGGCAACACTCCGCTGTTTCGTCTCTCGACGACGCTCGACGAAGTGAGCGAGTCGGCACCCCCGGTGCTGGCGAAGCTGGAGTACTTCAACCCCGGTGGGTCGGTGAAGGACCGGATCGCGACCCGGATGATCGAGGCCGCCGAGGCGTCCGGGGAGCTGCAGCCTGGGGGCACGATCGTCGAGCCGACCTCGGGCAACACAGGGGTGGGGCTGGCGATGGTGGCCCAGGCGAAGGGCTACAAGTGCGTGTTCGTCTGCCCCGACAAGGTCAGCGAGGACAAGCGCAACGTGCTGAAGGCGTACGGCGCCGAGGTGGTCGTCTGCCCCACCGCGGTCGCGCCGGAGCACCCGGACTCCTACTACAACGTCTCCGCGCGGCTCGCCGCGGAACCCGGTGCCTGGAAGCCGGACCAGTACTCCAACATGCACAACCCGCGGTCCCACTACGAGACCACCGGCCCGGAGCTCTGGGAGCAGACCGAAGGCAAGATCACGCACTTCGTCGCTGGCGTCGGCACCGGGGGCACGATCTCCGGAGTCGGCCGCTACCTGAAGGAGCAGAACCCCGCGGTCCAGGTCATCGGCGCCGACCCGGCGGGCTCGGTCTACTCCGGCGGCAGCGGACGGCCCTATCTCGTCGAGGGCGTGGGTGAGGACTTCTGGCCGGAGGCGTACGACCGCGACATCGCCGACCGGATCATCGAGGTCTCGGACGCCGACTCGTTCGCGTTCACCCGGCGGCTGGCCCGCGAGGAGGCGTTGCTGGTCGGTGGCTCGTCGGGGATGGCCGCGTTCGCCGCCGTACAGCTGGCGCGGGAGCTGGCCGGCACGCCCGAGGGTGAGGAGGCGGTGATCGTCGTACTGCTTCCGGACTCCGGGCGCGGCTACCTCACCAAGGTGTTCAACGACGAGTGGCTGGGTCAGTACGGCTTCGCCAGCGGCCACGAGCCCACCGTGCAGACCGTCGGCGAGGTGCTGCGCGGCAAGTCCGGCCAGCTGCCCGACCTGGTGCACACCCACCCCGGCGAGACCATCGCTGAGGCGGTCGCGATCCTGCAGGAGTACGGCGTCTCGCAGATGCCGGTCGTGCGGGCCGAGCCGCCGATCGTCGCAGCGGAGGTGGCCGGCTCAGTCTCCGAGCGCAGCGTCCTCGACGCGCTCTTCACCGGCAACGCCCGGCTCACCGACTCCGTCGAGCAGCACATGTCGCCGCCGCTGCCCACGATCGGCTCCACCGAGGACGCCCGCGACGCCGTGAAGCTGCTGGAGGCCGCGGACGCGGTGCTGGTGCAGGAGGACGGCAAGCCGGTCGGTGTGGTCACCCGCCAGGACCTGCTCGCCTACCTGGCGCGGCCGTAGCGCCGGGCCGTGGGCATGTAACACGCTGTTACCCGAACTCCCACGCCGTTGCAGCAGCCTCCTAGATGCGTGGACGGCGTGTTACAAGCGGCGCGGCAAGGGCTAGGATGAGAACACGTTCTAGTTTTGGAGGGCGGATGACGCAGACCCCGGCGATCGAGGGCTGGTTCACGACCGGGTCCGAGCCCGCGCTGATCGGCTCCCGGTGCACGTCGTGCGGGTGTGTGTTCTTCCCGCGCACGGAGGGCTTCTGCCGCAACCCGGTGTGCGAGAGCGAGGCGTTCGAGGAGGTCGAGCTGTCCCGCCGCGGCCGGGTCTGGTCCTACACCGACGCGCAGTACCAGCCGCCGCCGCCGTACATCCCGGTCAGCGACCCGTTCGAGCCGTTCGCGCTCGCGGCGGTCGAGCTGCCCGAGGGCCTGGTCGTGCTCGGCCAGGTCGCGGCCGGCTACGGAGTCGGCGACCTGGACGTCGGCCAGGAGGCCGAGCTCGTGGTCGAGACGCTCTACACCGACGACGACGGCGAGCGGACCATCTGGCGCTGGAAGCCCGTCGTCGAGATGGGCGAGGAGGCCGACCAGTGAGCGAGCAGGTCTCCGTCCTCGGCGTCGGCATGCACCCCTGGGGCAAGTGGGGCCGCAGCTTCGTGTCGTACGGCGTCCACGCGGCCCGCGCCGCGCTCGCCGACGCCGGCGTGCCCTGGAATGACGTCGACCTGATCGTCGGCGGCGAGACCGTCCGCAACGGCTATGCCGGGTACGTCGCGGGCGCGACATTCGCGCAGGCGCTCGGCTGGAACGGCGCCCGAGTCGCCACGTCGTACGCCGCCTGCGCCACCGGCGCCCAGGCCCTCGACACCGCGCGGTCCCGGATCCTCGCCGGGCAGAGCGAGGTGGCGCTCGTGGTCGGCGCCGACACCACACCGAAGGGCTTCCTGGCGCCGAACGCGGGGGAGCGGTGGGACGACCCCGACTGGCTGCGCTTCCGGCTGCTCGGGATGACCAACCCGGCCTACTTCGCGCTCTACGCCCGCCGGCGGATGGACCTCTACGGCGCCACCAGGGAGGACTTCGCCCAGGTGAAGGTCAAGAACGCGCGGCACGGCCTGAACAACCCGAACGCCCGCTATCGCAAGGAGGTCAGCGCCGCCGACGTGCTCGGGTCGGCGGTGGTCTCCGACCCGCTGCACCTGCTCGACATCTGCGCCACGTCCGACGGTGCCGCCGCGGTGGTGCTGGCCAGCGCCGACTACGCGCAGCGGATCGGCGCGGCGAGCCCGGTGCGCGTCGCCGCGATCTCGACGGTGACGCCGACGTTCCCCAACACCGTGCTGGACATGCCGCTGCTGGCGACCGACCCTGCTGGCGTCGTCGGGCCGCCCGAGCGGACGTTCAAGGAGTCGATCGCCGACGCGGCGTACGAGGAAGCCGGCATCGGCCCCGACGACGTGAGCCTGGCCGAAGTCTACGACCTCTCGACCGCGCTCGAGCTGGACTGGATCGAGGACCTCGGGCTGTGCAAGCGCGGCGAGGCCGAGGCATTGCTCCGCGCGGGCGACACCACGGTCGGCGGCCGGATCCCGGTCAACCCGTCCGGCGGCCTGGCCTGCTTCGGCGAGGCGGTGCCGGCGCAGGCGCTGGCCCAGGTGTGCGAGGTGACCTGGCAGCTGCGCGGCCGGGCCGAGGGCCGCCAGGTCGAGGGTGCACGGGTCGGCATCACCGCCAACCAGGGCCTGTTCGGCCACGGCTCCTCAGTGATCCTCTCGGTCTGATGGCCTTCGTCGAGGTCTCGCGCCCCGATCCGGCGGTCGGCGTCATCACGCTGAACCGCTCCGAGCGGATGCACGCGATGTCCTACGACGTGATGGTGCCGTTCCGCGCCGCGCTCGACGAGCTCGGCGCCGACGGCAGCGTCCGCGCGGTCGTGGTCACCGGCGCGGGGGACGCGTTCTGCTCGGGCGCCGACCAGGAGTCGGCGGGGGTGCCGCCGGGCGTGGGCGACCTGCCGCCGCCGACGTACGCGCTCCGGGCGATGCAGTACCTCGAGGACGTCGTGCTCACCATGCGCCGACTGCCGCAGCCGCTGATTGCGGCCATCAACGGGCCGGCGATCGGCGGCGGCCTCTGCCTCGCACTCGCCTGCGACCTGCGGCTGGCCGCACCGGCGGCGTACTTCCGCGCGGCCGGTATCAACAACGGGCTCACCGCCAGCGAGCTCGGCCTGAGCTTCCTGCTGCCGCGCGCCGTCGGCTCGACGCGGGCCGCCGAGATGATGCTCACCGGTCGCGACGTGAACGCCGACGAGGCCGAGCGGATCGGCCTGGTCTCCGCGGTGCACGAGGAAGTGGTCGCTGCGGCGGTCGAGACCGGGCACCGGATCGCCGCGCTGTCCCAGCCGGGCGTTGAGCTCACCAAGAAGTCGCTCCAGGCCGGGATGGCCGCGTCGTCCCTTGAGGCGCATCTGACCTCGGAGGGCCTCGGCCAGCTCTACCTGCGGCTGCTCACGGACAACTTCGAGGAGGCCACCCGCGCCCGCAAGGAGGGCCGCGACCCGGTCTTCCGCGACCGGCGCTGAGTCAGCCCATCCCGACCTGCTGCCGGTCCGGCTCGATGAGAGCGACCACCCGCTCCTGACCGCGCGGGTAGGGCTGGCCCGTGTACTTGATCTGGATCCGGTCCACGATCTCCCAGGCCGCGTCGCCCTCGATCCAGTCGACGACCCTGCCGCGAAGCATGATCGGCTCGAACGGGTTGTCGGCGCTCGTCAGCGAGATCGCGACGCGGGAGTCTGCCTGCAGGTTGCGGGCCTTCCGGGAGCCCGGGCCGGTGAAGAAGGCGACCCGGCCGTCGTGCGTGCCGACGAAGACCGGGACCGAGTGCGGGGCGCCGTCGGGGAGGACGGTGGCGAGGTGGGCGATGGACGTGCCGTCGAGCACGCGCTGGATCTGCGGTTCGAGGTTCATCGCACGACCTCGTAGTGGAGGTGGGTGACGCCCGGGGCGGGCACTGCTTCGACGAGCCGCAGCTGGACGTGCTCGGGCAGCTCCTGGAAGTACGAGCGGCCGCCACCGAGCAGGACCGGCACCTGGTGCAGGACGAGCTCGTCGACGAGTCCCGCCTTCAACGCCTCGGTCACGACGCCGCCACCCATGAGGACGACGTCCTTGTCGCCGGCGGCATCCTTGGCTGCCGCGACGGCGTCCTCGATGCCGGTCGTGACGAGCGTCTGGCGGCCGCCCATCTGCGGCGCCGGCCGGTGGCTGAGCACGAAGAGCGGAGCCGTGGGGTGCGGCGCCCCGGTGTCATCGAAGCGGTCGGAGTCGTCGTAGGTGTTGCGGCCGGCGATGGTTGCGCCGACCCGACCGGCGAACGCGTCGAAGACCCGGGCGCTGGGCTCGCTGAGCTTGAAGCTGTCGAGCTCCCGGCTGCGGACATCGCCGTCGAAGTACCAGTCGAAGAGCTGCCCTCCGTCGCCGAGACCTTGTCCGGGACCGGGGTTGCTGCCGGTGATGTACCCGTCCACCGAGACGGACAGTGCGCTGAAGACCTTGGTCATGTTGGTTTCCTCCTTTGAGTTCCTTCAAGAGACTCCGTGACTGTAGCACCCAAAGTTCCGTAAGGGAACTCCATTTGCTAGAGTGGTCTCATGCAACGCACCAACTTCGGCGAGATGGCCTGCTCCATCGCCCGCACGATGGACGTGATCGGCGAGCCGTGGTCGCCGCTGATCCTGCGCGATGTGTGGGCGGGCATGACCAGGTTCGAGCAGCTCCAGGCCGACCTCGGGATCTCGCGCAAGGTCCTGACCGAGCGGCTCAACCACCTCGTCGACCACGGGGTGCTCGAGCGCCGTCCCTACGACCGACGGCCGCGCTACGAGTACCACCTGACCCAGAAGGGTGCAGAGCTCGTCGACCTGCTCCTGGTCATGGTCGGCTGGGGCGACAAGTGGCTCGCCGGTGAGGCCGGGCCGCCGGTGCTGCATCGCCACCACGCCTGCGGTGACGTCAGCAACGTGGATCTGCGGTGCGCCCGCTGCGGCGAGCCGATGCATGCATTCGACATCGACCTATTGCCCGGTCCGGGCGCCGTAGCGTGACGGCGGCACGGCAAACCCGTTGCCGCGGCGGAGCGGAGGTTGATATCCAGTCCCGGTGACCTCCCCGGACGTGTCCTGGCCGCAGCGCACCGAACGCCTGGTTCTCCGCCAGGTGCGGGAGGAGGACGTCGACGGGCTGCTGGAGTTCCGCAACAAGCCTGATGTCTACAAGTGGCTGCTGAAGACAGAGGTCGACCCGGACGAGTTCCGGGAGGCGTGGATGAAGACGTTGACCGACCCGCGTGACTACTCCTCGGTCGTCGAGCTGGACGGCGTGGTGATCGGCACCGCCTCCCTCGACGTCAGCGACGCGATGGGCCAGGGCCAGGGCGAGCCGATGGCGGGCGCGGAGGGGGAGATCGGCTACATCCTGGACCCCGCCTTCGCCGGCCAGGGATACGCCACCGAGATCGCGGCAGCGCTGCTCCGGATCTGCTTCGAGGACCTGAGGGTGCACCGCGTGACGGCCGGCTGCTACGCCGACAACCTCGCCTCCCGCCGGGTGCTGGAGAAGGTCGACATGCAGCTCGAGCAGTACGGCGTACGCGACTCCTGGCACACCGAGCTCGGCTGGGTCGACGGCTGCACCTACGCGATCCTCGCCGAGGAGTGGCTCAAGAAGGGCGGCGCTGCACCTGCCAGATGACGTGCGTGCCCGGGAGCCCCTTGAGCTCGACCTCGCCGGTCTCTTCCAGCGCGACGGCGGCGTCCGGGTCGAGCGCCTCCCGCACCGCCGTGCTCGCCAGAACCTGTCCACCGTCGGCCAGATCACCGATCCGGGCCGCGATCGCGACGTTGCGGCCGAAGTAGTCGCCGTCCCGGCTGACCACCCGGCCGGTGTGGATCCCGATCCGCACCCGCACCTGGCGCAGTCGCGCGTCGAGGGTGCGGCCCAGGTCCTTCTGGATGCCGAGCGCGGCGCGGCAGGCGGCCTCCGCGTCGCGGAACGCGACCATGAACCCGTCGCCGGCGGTCTTCACGACCTGGCCGCGGTAACGGTCGATCCGGTTCCGCAGCAGCGTGTCGTGGGCGGCCAGCACCTTCACCCACGCCTCGTCGCCCAGCCGGTCGTTCAGGGCGGTGGAGTCCTCGATGTCGGAGAAGAACAGCGTGACCGTGCCGTCGGCGGCCGCCATCGTGAGCACCTCGGCGCGTTCCTCCTGTGCCCACGCCTGCAGGTCCTCGATCGAGGCCTGCAGCAGGCCGGCCACGCCGTGCTCGCGCACCTTGCCGACCGTCCGCAGCACCCGGCTCACCGCGCGTTCGGTGGGCGTGGCGGGTGGCCGCGGGCGCAGCGCGGCGGACAGGTCGGACTCGAGCTGCTCGATCCTGCGGGCGTCGGCGGCGATCCGTCGCCGGGCGCCCACGAGCTGCGCGACGGCGACGACCAGGAAGACCGCAAGCGCGCCGGCGAGCACGGAGAGCGCGGCGGTGCTCAGATCCCCAGCCCTTCCTCGAGCGCGCCGAGCTCTTCACCGGAGTAGACGGCGATCCGCTGCAGGTGCGGGATGGAGTCGCGGCACCCGGTGTAGCCGATGTTGAACTCGCCGGCGTACGACACCCCGGTGATGTTCAGCGCCTGGCCGTTGAAGAGCAGGCTGACGGGATAGATCTCCTCCATGAGCGACCCGTCGAGGTAGCGCGGCTCGGCCGGCCCCGGAACGTTCGAGATCACCAGGTTGGACGCCGGACGGCCGCGGCCGCCGAAGCCGAGGATCGCCTGCCCGAGGAACGGCGCCATCAGGCCGGCGGTGTAGAGGTCCATCGCCCCGCTGCCCACCTCGGGCAGCCGCTCCTTGCCGAGGCGGGTGGAGGCCCGGATCGCCTGGATCCGGTGGACCGGGTCGTGGATGTCGGTGCCCAGGCGCGAGTAGAGGAACGTGATCGCGTTGCCGACCTTGGCGTCGTTTCCCCGCCGCACGGAGACCGGCACGTTGGCGATCAGGTCATCCACGGGGAGCGCATCGTGCTCCATCAGGTAGCGACGCACCGCGCCGCCGCACACGGCTAGGAAGACGTCGTTGAGGCTGCCCTCGGCCGCCTTCGCCGCCGCCTTCATCCGCTCGATCGGGTAGTGCTGGGTGGCGAACCGGCGCGGTGTGTGGATCCGGCCGTTGAAGATCGTCTTCGGCGCGCGGAACGGTACGGCGCGGTCGGCCTCGGAGCCGAGCCCGGTCACGCTCTCGACGTACGTCCGGCCCAGCGAGCCCGCGACCGCGGCGGTGCTCCGGACCCCGTCGCGCACCAGCTCGACCGGCCCGGACCGATCCGTCGGCTCCGGCTCGGCCTTGGGTGGCGCGGAGATCCCGGACTGGTCCGGGCCGCGGGTGCCGATCGTCCACGGCGGCAGCATGTCGCGGGCGTTCCGGTCGGCGGAGAGGATGCGGCGCAGCAGTCGGATGCCGCCGACGCCGTCGACCTGGGAGTGGTGTGCCTTCAGGTAGAGCGACCACCGGTCCTCTTCGAGGCCCTCGATGATGTGGCACTCCCACAGCGGGTAGCGACGGTCCATCCTCGCCGAGTGCAGCCGTGAGACCAGCACGCCGAGCTCGCGCTGCGAGCCCGGGGCCGGAAGCGCGGAGTGCCGGAGGTGGTAGTCGAGGTCGATGTCGTCGGCGTCCAGCTCCACCCAGCTCGGCACCGGCAGGTTGCGGTAGAGGAGGTTGAACGGCGGCGCGAACTCCTTGCAAGCACGCCAGTGTGCGACCAGGTCGGTGACGAAGGTCGGCCGGTCCTCCGGCACCCGGAACGTCGCCAGCATGCCGACCTGCATCGGGGTGCGGTGGGTCTCCGCGAACAGCCACGCCGAGTCGTTGGTCTTCAACAGCTTGCGCGCCAACGGGTCCTCCTGGTCGAGCCTCCCCGGGCCGAAAGCCTAGTGCGCCGCGTTGGATCGCAGGGCTAGGTTCGAGTGGTGACTGCTCCGATCATTGCCACCCTCGGCGAGCTGCGCGCCTCCGGCCATGAGCACAAGCCGTTGCGCACCGAGATCCGCGACAACCTCCTGGCCGCCCTCGCAGAGGGGCGCGACCCGTGGCCCGGCCTGCACGGGTTCGAGGACACCGTGATCCCGCAGCTCGAGCGGGCCCTGATCGCCGGCCACGACGTCGTACTCCTCGGGGAGCGCGGGCAGGGCAAGACCCGCCTCCTGCGCACCCTGGTCGGGCTGCTTGACGAGTGGACCCCGGTGATCTCCGGCTCCGAGCTGGGCGAGCACCCCTATGACCCGATCACCCACGCCTCGAAGGCCGCGGTGGAGTCGTACGGCGAGGACCTCCGCATCTCGTGGCGGCACCGCGACGAGCGGTACGCCGAGAAGCTGGCCACCCCGGACACCTCGGTCGCCGACCTGATCGGCGACGTGGACCCGATGAAGGTGGCCGAGGGCCGGTCGCTCGGCGACCCCGAGACGATCCACTTCGGGCTGATCCCGCGCTCCCACCGGGGCATCGTGGCGATCAACGAGCTGCCCGACCTGGCCGAGCGGATCCAGGTCTCGATGCTCAACGTGATGGAGGAGCGCGACGTCCAGATCCGCGGCTACGTGCTGCGGCTCCCGCTCGACGTACTCGTCGTCGCGAGCGCCAACCCCGAGGACTACACCAACCGCGGCCGGATCATCACCCCGCTCAAGGACCGGTTCGGCGCTGAGATCCGCACCCACTACCCGACCGAGCTCGACGCCGAGGTCGCCGTGGTCCGGCAGGAGGCGCACCTGGTCGCCGAGCTGCCCGACTACCTGGTCGAGATCCTGGCCCGCTTCACGCGCAACCTGCGCGAGTCCTCGTCGGTCGACCAGCGCTCCGGGGTGTCCGCGCGGTTCGCGATCGCCGGCGCCGAGACCATCGCCGCCGCCGCGCTGCATCGGGCGACGCTCCAGGGCGAGGCGGAGGCCGTGGCCCGGGTGGTCGACCTCGAGACCGCCGTCGACGTACTCGGCGGCAAGATCGAGTTCGAGACCGGCGAGGAGGGCCGCGAGCAGGAGATCCTCACCCACCTGCTCCGCACCGCGACCGCCGAGACGGTCCGTGCCCACTTCCGCGGGCTCGACTTCGGGCTCTTGGTCGAGGCGATTGAAGAGGGCGCGCTGGTCACCACCGGCGAGCAGGTCACCGCCCGCGACTTCCTCACCGGGCTGCCGGTGCTCGGTGAGTCGGAGCTCTACGACGACGTCTGCGACCGCCTCGACGCCACCAACGACGGCGAGCGGGCCGGCGCCATCGAGCTCGCCCTGGAGGGCCTCTACCTCGCCCGAAAGATCGGCAAGGACACCGACGGGTCGGAAACCGTCTATGGCTAGCTGCGCGCTGTGGGAATCCCCGGTTCACCGGGGATTCCGGCACTTATCGGGTGAAGGATCGGCCGATAAGTGCGGGTTTCCCCGGTGGGCCGGGGAAACCCGCAGGAGCGCGCCATGAGCCGCCAGCGCACCCGCTTCCGCCGGTACGACGGCGGCGACCCGCTCGCGCCGCCGGTGGACATCGCCGAGGCGCTGGACGCGATCGGCGAGGACGTGATGGCGGGGTACAGCCCCGAGCGGGCGATGCGGGAGTTCCTCCGTCGCGGGGGGCGCAGCCAGTCCGGCCTCGACGACCTGGCCCGGCGGGTGGCCGAGCGGCGCCGCGACCTGCTGCAGCAGCACAACCTCGACGGCACGCTCGAGGAGGTGCGCGAGCTGCTCGACCGGGCGGTGCTCGAGGAGCGCAAGCAGCTGGCCCGCGACGCGATGATGGACGACGCCGACCGGGCTTTCCGGGAGATGCAGCTCGACAATCTTCCGCCGAACACCGCGGCGGCGGTGAGCGAGCTCAGCGACTACGACTGGGCGTCGCGGGAGGCGCGCGAGGACTACGAGCGGATCAAGGACCTCCTCGGGCGCGAGCTGCTGGACCAGCGCTTCGCCGGCATGAAGCAGGCGCTGGAGAACGCCACCGACGAGGACCGCCAGCGGGTCAACGAGATGCTCGACGACCTCAACGAGCTCCTCGAGAAGCACCAGCGTGGCGAGGACACCGACGAGGACTTCTCGGAGTTCATGGACAAGCACGGTGAGTTCTTCCCCGAGAACCCGCAGAACATCGACGAGCTGCTCGACGCCCTCGCCCAGCGCTCCGCGGCCGCCCAGCGGATGCTGAACTCGATGAGCCCGGAGCAGCGCGACGAGCTGATGCAGCTCTCGGCGCAGGCGTTCGGGTCGCCGCAGCTGATGCAGTCACTGGCCAGGATGGACGCCAACCTCCAGTCGCTCCGGCCCAGTGAGGACTGGGGTGGCGGCGAGCGGTTCGACGGCGAGCAGGGTCTCGGGCTCGGCGACGGCACCGGTGTGCTCCAGGACCTCGCCGACCTCGACGACCTGGCCGACCAGCTCGGCCAGTCCTACTCCGGGGCGCGGCTCGACGACGTCGACCTGGACAAGCTGGCCCGGCAGCTCGGTGACGGCGCCGCGGTCGACGCGCGCACCCTGCAGGAGCTGGAGCGTGCGCTCCGCGACGGCGGCACGCTCCGCCGCGGCTCCGACGGCCAGCTGATGCTGACCCCCAAGGCGATGCGCCAGCTCGGCAACGCCCTGCTCCGCGACGTCGCGCAGAAGATGTCCGGCCGCCAGGGCCAGCGCGACCTGCGCCAGGCCGGCGCCGCGGGGGAGCAGTCCGGATCCACCCGGGAGTGGGCCTTCGGCGACACCGAGCCGTGGGACATCCCGCGCACGATCCTGAACGGCGTCACCAGGCGGGCTGCCGACAGCGGCGGCCCGATGCTCAGCGTTGCGGACATCGAGGTCTCCGAGACCGAGGCGCGCACCCAGGCGGCGGTCGCACTGCTCGTCGACACGTCGTTCTCGATGGCGATGGACGGTCGCTGGGTGCCGATGAAGCGCACCGCCCTGGCGCTGCACACGCTGATCCGGTCGCGGTTCCGCGGCGACGACCTGCAGCTGATCGGCTTCGGCCGGCACGCGGAGGTCATGGACATCGAGGAACTCACCGCGCTCGACGCGATGTGGGACAAGGGCACCAACCTGCACCACGCGCTGCTGCTCGCCAACCGGCACTTCCGCAAGCACCCGAACGCCCAGCCGGTGCTGCTGATCGTGACCGACGGCGAGCCGACGTCCCACCTCGAGCCCGACGGCGAGGTCTACTTCGCCTACCCGCCGAGCCCACTGACCATCGCGTACGCCGTCCGTGAGCTCGACAACTCCCGCCGGCTCGGTGCGCAGACGACTTTCTTCCGGCTCGGCGAGGACCCCGGGCTGGCCCGGTTCATCGACTCGATGGCCGCCCGGGTCGAGGGCCGGGTGGTCGCCCCGGAGCTCGACGACCTCGGTGCCGCCGTCGTCGGCTCCTACCTCGGCTCACGGGGCCAGACGCCGATGGGCCAGATGCGCAGCGCGTACGGCGACTGGTTCGGCGGCCGCGGGTTCTGGGTCGGCGACTGACGGTTGAGACCAGGCTCTATCCGCGGGCCAGGAACGCGTAGCGGTTGAGCGAGAAGAAGAAGTCGTCGTCCAGACCGCGCTGCTCCGCGGCCCAGGCGGCGGCCTCCTCGCCCACGAACCGCTCGACGAAGCCGATCAGGTTGCCGCTGTAGGTGTCGGGGTCGTAGCCGACTGTGATGATCGGGATGACCTCCGCGCGTTCGAGGACGAAGCCCGCACCGCGCAGCAGGCCCGGCAGGTGGCGCGGCAGGTGCGGATGGGTGAGGTGGTCGTCCCACGCGCCCAGCACGCGCGTCATCCGCTCCGGGTCGGCGCTGTGCCACACGATCGAGTCCCAGTCGGTGTCCATGATCAGCAGCCGCCCGCCCGGCTTGAGCACCCGGCGGGCCTCCGCCAGCGCCGCCGGCATGTCGGGCACGTACTCGTAGACCTGGGTGCTGACCGCGGCGTCGAAGCTCGCGTCGTCGACGCCGAGGTCCAGAGCGTCGGCGATCGACCAGGTGACCCGCTCGCCGCCCGGTCGCCCCGAGGCGAGCTCGAGCATCGCCTCGCTCGGGTCGATCCCGTGGACCGAGCCGGCCCGCTCGGCGAGCTCCACCGCGAGCAGCCCCGGGCCGAAGCCGATGTCGAGCACCCGCTCGTCCGGCTGAGGGTCGAGAAGCTCGACGAGCCGCGCCCGCTGGGCGACGACGTCGGCCGTCGTGTAGGAGGCCTCGAGTGCCTGTGCGGCGTCATCGTCGAACTGCAGCGTCATGGCACCGAGGATGCCAGGCCGGCTTCAGCCGAGCAGGTCCATTACTTCCTCGCGGATGTCCTCGAGCTCGTAGAGGCGCACGGCGGTGCCCCAGCCCGTGCTCATGCTGCCGTAGAGGCTGAGCCGTTCGGCGAGGGCGACGTCGGTGGTGCGCACCCAGACCAGGCGCGACGGGCGCACCCGGTCGACCACGACGCGAGTGCCCTGCCACTCGGCGGTCGTAGTGATCCGCTCCAGGGCGGTGAGCTCCCGGATCGGCACCAGGTCGGCGGTGTGCGGCTCGCCCTCGAACCGGTGCATGGCGACGTACCCGCCCGCGCGGTAGGCGACCTGGAAGGTGTGCGAGTCGCGGGTGGCGTAGAGGCCGCTCTCCCGGATCACGTGGTGTCCGGATGCAGGAGAGTGGCGAGCTCCTCCACGCCGTCGACGAGCCGGGTGCCGGGCCGCGCCCAGGACGCGTTCGCGTCCACCGGGTGCAGCGGCACGTCGGCGGGCAGTACGCCGGAGGCGGCCAGCTCATCGGCGAGCCGCAATGCGCCCTCGCGGTCGTAGCCGCACGGAGCGACGACGACCACCTCCGGTTCGGCGGCGCGTACGGCGTCCCAGGTCACCCGCTCCGACTTCGCGCCGGGCGTGCCGAGCAGCGGCTCCCCGCCCGCAGCGACGATCATCTCGGGCACCCAGTGGCCGGGCGCGAACGGCGGATCGGTCCACTCCAGCAGCATCACCCGGGGCCGCGGGCGTCCCGCGACCCGCGCGCGCACCGCGTCCAGGCGCGCCCGCTGCTCGGTCACCAGGGCGTCCGCCGCCCCTTCGTGGCCGGTGGCCTTGCCCAGCGTCAGGATCGAGCCGAACACCTCGTCCAGGGTGTGCGGATCGATGGTCAGCACCTCGGCCGTGCAGCCCAGGTGGGCGAGCGCGTCGTCCACGACCGAAACATCGACGGCGCAGACGGCGCAGAGGTCCTGGGTGACGACGAGGTCGGCGTCCAGCCCGGCCAGGGCACCCTCGTCGAGGTGGTAGAGGTCCTCGCCACGGGCCATCGCACCCACGACGTACGCGTCGATCTCGGCGGGAGCGAGTCCCTCGGGCAGGGCGGAGGTCGACACGATGCGGCGCTCGCGGGCCGCCGGCGGGTAGTCGCACTCGAACGTGACGCCCACGACGTCGTCCCCTGCGCCCACGGCGAACAGGATCTCGGTGGTCGAGGGGAGCAACGACACGATCCGCACCCCCTCACCCTAGGGTGACGACGTGGACGACCCGACCCTGTCGGTCCTCGCCCTGCTCGGGCTGGCCGCGCTGACCGCCGGGTTCGTCGACGCGGTCGTGGGTGGCGGCGGACTCGTGCAGCTGCCCGCGCTGCTTCTCGGGCTGCCGGCGGCGTCGCCGGTCGAGATCCTCGCCACCAACAAGCTGGCCTCCATCTGCGGCACCTCGGTGAGCTCGGCCACCTACTACCGCCGGATCCGGCCGGACCCGAGGACCTTCCTGCCGCTGATGGCGCTGGCGTTCGTCGGCTCGGCGGCGGGGGCAGCCGTGGCGTTCCTGATCCCCAGGGACGCCTTCGAGCCGATCGTGCTGGTGGCGCTGATCGTCGTCGGCGCCTACGTGCTGTTCAAGCCGACGCTCGGTGGTGAGACCGAGCTCCGGTTCACCGGCCACCGGCACACCGCCGCGGCCATGCTCACCGGGCTCGGCATCGGCTTCTACGACGGCGCGCTCGGGCCGGGCACCGGCAGCTTCTTCGTGATCACGCTGGTCGGGCTGCTCGGCTACTCCTTCCTGGAGGCCTCGGCCAAGGCCCGCCTGGCCAACTGGGCCACCAACCTCGCGGCGCTGTGCGTGTTCGTGCCACAGGGAGTGGTGCTCTGGGAGGTGGGCCTGGTGATGGGGGTGTGCAACCTGGCCGGCGGCTACGTCGGCGCCCGCACCGCAGTTGCCCGTGGCTCGGGGTTCGTGCGGGTGTTCTTCATCATCGTCGTGTCCGCCTTCATCATCCGGATCGGCGGCGAGATCCTCGGGATCTGGTGACTACCGTGAGCGCATGCGCGCGCACCCGACTTGGTTGACCGCGTTCATCGACCTCCCGCCCGCGGCGTACGACGTCGGGGTGAGGTTCTGGGAGGGCGTGACCGGCTACTCGGTGTCACCGAGCCGAGGCGAGCAGGGCGAGTTCGCGACGCTGGTGCCGCCGGAGGGTGACGCCTTCTTGCGGGTGCAGCGGATCGTCGACGGCCCGGGCGGGGTGCACCCCGACGTGCACCGGCCGGGACAGCCGTTCGAGGTGCGCCGGTCGCCCGGCGGGCTGGACTACTGCGAGGTGTCCGACCCGTTGAGCCGGCGCCCGCCGCCGGCGACCTGGCCGGGCGGGCACTGGTCCATCGTCGACCAGGTCTGCCTCGACATCGCCGCGCCCGCCTACGAGCGGGAGTGCGAGTTCTGGCGCGACCTGACCGGGCTGGAGCTGACGGACTCGACGTACTTCGAGGAGTTCCGGACCCTGGCCCGGCCCCCCGATCAGCCGATCCGGCTGCTGCTGCAGCGGGTGGGCGACGACCGGCCACGGGTCACCGCTCATCTCGACGTCTACACCAGCGATCGGGAGGCGGAGACCCGGCGGCACCAGGAGCTCGGCGCCACCGTGCTCCGCCAGCACCCGCACTTCACCGTGCTCACCGACCCGACCGGGGCGGCGTACTGCATCACCCCGCGCGACAACGTAACCGGGATGGTCGACCCACCAGCGTCTGGCTAACGTGCCCTTCGTGACCACCCAACGCACCAAGGTCCCTCTCGCCGCCGACGAGCGCACCACCCTGCTGGCGATGCTCCAGTGGCAGCGGGACACCTTGCGGATGAAGACCGAGGGCCTGGACGCCGAACAGCTCGACACCACGTTGCCACCGTCCGACCTGACGCTCGGCGGGATGCTCAAGCACATGGCCTACGTCGAGGACTGGTGGTTCGGCATCGTCTTCCTCGGCCGAACGCCGGCGCCGCCGTTCGACGACGTGGACTGGGAGGCCGACGAGGACTGGGACTGGCACAGCGCCTCCGGTGCCCCGCCCGAGGAGCTGCGGGCGCTGTTCGACCGGTTCGTCGAGACCTCCGACCAGGTGATCACCGCTGCCGAGTCGCTGGAGCAGATCGGTGAGGGGCGTCGCGGGAAGACCGGCGAAGGGATCAGCCTGCGCTGGATCCTGGTCCACATGATCGAGGAGTACGCCCGGCACAACGGGCACGCCGACCTGATCCGGCAGTCGATCGACGGCACGACCGGCGCATGACCATCCGTCCGGCCACCGTCGAGGACTGGTCGCAGATCTGGCCGTTCTTCCGCGAGATCGTCGACGCCGGCGAGACCTACGCCTACCCGCCCGACCTGACCAGCGAGCAGGCCCGCGACCTCTGGCTCTACAAGCCACCAGGGCAGACCGTGGTGCTGGTCGAGGACGACCGGGTGCTCGGCAGCGCGACCATGGGCCCGAACCGGCCGGGTCGCGGCGGCCACGTGGGCACGGCGTCGTTGATGGTGTCCGGCGACGCCCGTGGTCGTGGCGTGGGCCGGAAGCTGGCGGAGTACGTCGTGCAGTGGCACCGCGAGCAGGGCTTCCGCGGCATCCAGTTCAACGCGGTCGTGGAGACCAACACCTCCGCCGTACACCTGTGGCAGTCGCTCGGCTTCGAGATCGTCGGCACCGTGCCGGGAGCCTTCGAGTCCCGGTCGCACGGGCCGGTTGGCCTGCACGTGATGCACCTGGCTCTGTAGCTACTCCGCCTCCGCGAAACCGGGCAGGTACTCGGTGAGGATCGCGTGGAACGGCGCCTCCGCCTCCAGCTGGCTCATCACGCCGATCCCGCCGACGCAGGTGCGGTGGAGGAGCAGGTACGACGGCGGCAGGTTGAGCTTGATCGCCACGGTGTACGCCGGCTCCCTCGGGTTGTTGATCCGCTGGAACTGCCCGCGCATCCACTCCCTGGTGAACCGGAACCGCTCCACCTTCGTCGGCTCGACGAACGGAGAGAGGTAGTCGATGAGGTGCTGGGGGTTGAGCTGGATGTTGCCCTTGATGAAGCCCTCGCTGCGCAGCTCCTCCATCAGCTCCTCGCCCGCGTTCGCGGCACAGAGCCGGATCAGGGACCCCATCACGCGAGGCAGGTTGCGCTCCGGCAACCGGGCCACCGCGCCGTAGTCGAGCACGCCGAGCCGTCCGGGGGAGCCGTCGTCGTTCGGGATGATCCGGTAGTTGCCGGGGTGCGGGTCGGCGTGCAGCATCCCAGTCCGCGCCGGCCCGGAGAACAGGAAGCGCACCATCAGCTCGCCGTAGTGGTCGCGCTCCTCCTGGGTGCCGTCCTTGATCACGGAGGCCAGGGACGCGGGGGACTCGAGCCACTCGGTGATCAGCACCTTGTCGCCGTAGTCGACGACATCGGGCACCACGATCTCGGGATCGTCGCGGAAGGCCTCGGCGAACGTCGACTGCGCCTCAGCCTCGAGCTTGTAGTCGAGCTCGTCGACGGCGCGGGCCTCCACCTCGGCCATCAGGTCCTTCACGTCGATGCCGGGCAGCAGCGGGCCGATGGTCTTGGCAAGCCGCCCGAGCTGGCGAATGTCGGAGCGGAGCGCGTCGCCGGCGCCGGGGTACTGCACCTTCACCGCGACGTCGCGGCCATCGTGCCAGCGCCCCTTGTGCACCTGCCCGATGCTGGCCGCCGCGGTCGGTCCGCCGTCGAGCCACACCAGCTTGTCCTGCCAGCGGAGGCCGAGGTCCTGGTCGAGGGTGTCGCGGACGGTCTGGGTCGGCATCGGCGGCGCCGAGTCCTGCAGCTTGGTCAGGTGCTCGCGGTAGGGGCCGGCCATCTCCTCCGGCAGCGCCGCCTCGAGCACAGAGAGCGCCTGGCCGAACTTCATCGCCCCGCCCTTGAGCTCACCCAGGGTCCGGAACAGCTGCTCGGCGGTCTTCTGCTGGATGTCGTTCATCACCGCCTCGGCCGGCGCACCCCCGAGCCGCTTGCCCAGCCCGATCGCGCTCCGTCCGGCGTACCCCAGGGGCAGCGCGGCCAGGCGCGCCGTACGGGCTGCTGCCTTGCGCGGGAGGTCGGCCATGGCCTCAGTGTCCCAGGGTGGGAGTCGCCGGGGACGTGGCGCACCTAGGCTGGCCTCGTGGAGCTCGAGTTCACCGGCACCGTCGTCGAGTGGCGCGGGCCGTCGCCGTACCACTTCATCCCGCTTCCCGAGGACCCAGCGGAGGCCGTCGATGAGGTGAAGGCGTCGGTGGCCTACTGGGGCGTGGTCCCGGTCACCGCCTGGATTGGCGACACCGAGTTCACCACCTCGATGTTCCCCCGCGAGGGGACCTACTTCCTGCCGCTGAAGGACGCCGTCCGCAAGCCCGAGGGCATCGGCCTCGGCGACGAGGTCGAGGTCCGGCTCAGCGTCGGACGGTGAGCAGCCATGGATCAGGTTGAGGTCGAGGGGCTGCGGATCGCCTACGAGCGCGCGGGCACCGGGCCACCGGTCGCCCTCGCACACGGCTTCGTAGGTGACGGTGTCTCGACGTGGTCGAAGCAGATCGACGCGCTGTCGAGCGACTTCACGGTCATCGCCTGGGACGCGCCTGGGGCTGGCCACTCCGCGGACCCACCCGAGTCCTTCCGGGCTGCTGACTACGCGGACTGTTGGGCGTCGTTCCTGGGCGAGCTGGGGTTCACTGACGCTCACCTGGTCGGGCTCTCGTTCGGCGGGATCATCGCACTGTCCCTGTTCGAGAGGAGGCCGGACCTTCCGTCCTCCCTGGCCCTGGTCAGCGCCTACGCAGGCTGGCGTGGATCCCTGTCCGATGCGGACGTCGACGCTCGGTTGCGCCGCTGCCTGTCGGTGTCCGAGCTTCCGCCAGAGGAGTTCGCCCGCGCGATGCTGCCCTCGATGTTCTCGGCAGCCGCCGCCGAGTCCTTCGTGGAGGCCTTCGCGCCCAGCGTTCGTGAGTTCAGTCCGGTTGGCTTTCGGACCATGGCGAAGGCGTCGGCCGAAGCCGACCTGCGGCACGTACTTCCGGAGGTCACGGTGCCTACGCTGCTCCTCTACGGCGATCAGGACGAGCGCGCCCCGCTACCCGTGGCGGAGGGGCTCTTGGCCGGGATCCCGTCCTCCCGCCTCGTCGTACTCCCGAACGTGGGGCATGCCTGCTCGGTCGAGGCGCCGGATGAAGTGAACCGCGCCCTGAGCGACTTCCTGAGCGACACCTGAATCATGCCCAAATCGCGGCGGCGGCTGCCGAGAACCTCATTGGCAAGGTGATCCGTCGCGTCATCCAGTGGAGTACGCCGTTTCCTCTGTCCGTTCGATGTCGGGTGGTGTTGACTCCCCCGCATGGGGCGGGTGCAGGAAGTGGTGGCACCGAGCGGCGTCGTCGTGCGCCGGGAGCCGAGGAACGGCGACTACTGCTGGGACGGTGAGGTGTGGCGCCGCTGGAGTGGCCGTCATTGGGCCAGGGCGAGGTATTCGCTGCATCCTGAGCAGCTGTTCTCTTCCACGCGCATCGACGATCACCCGATGATCGATCCCGAGCGCGGAAGGCACGCCTTGGCGAGGGCGGTGGCGGATCAGGTCGCTAGCAACGGCGCCAGCATCGTCTCCGACGGCCCGATCGGCGTGGTGCTGGCCTACCAGCGTCCGGTCTCGCATGGCTTCCACGCCGTCATGACCGTGATCACCGCCGGGCTGTGGGGAGTCGTGTGGTTCGCACTGGCGCTCCGGCAACACGAGGATCGCCTCCGCTTCGACATCGACCCCTGGGGCAACGTCTGGGCCACCCCGGTGACGGCCGCCTGACGCTCCGGACGGCCTTGGCCGTGCCCGACATTGGTGATGACGGCGGCCCGGGGCCCAGTGAAGGGTGGTTGCTGTCAGCCCGCCGACGTCGTCGAGCGTGCATGGGGCCTCGGGTCCGGAACCTCTGAGAGCGGATTTCCATGAACCTCATCCACCGACGCCTCCTGGGCGTCATCCTCGTCGCCATCGCCCTGCTCGCCGCGTCGATCGTCGGCCCGAGTGCGTCCGGAGCCGTCACCCGCGGTCACGATCACGGGTCGCACGGGGGATCGGTGAAGCTCGTCGTGAACACCCAGCTCGGCGAAGAGACCAGTCCAGTCGTCAAGGCGAGCGGTCGCTTCCGGTCCTGCACCTCGGTGACCGATCTGTACGGCGACTCCGTCGACCTCGGGTACACACTGGCCTTCTTCGGCCTGAAGCAGATCAACTGCGACAAGGGCGAGGTCATCGTCTCGTATGGCGTGTTGCTCGGTCAGGACGAGCCCGACACCCGCGGACACTGGAACATCTTGGTCTCGACGCTCCCTGGCGTGCGGTCAGGCGGCGGGTCACTGTTCGGCGACAGCAGCAAGTGCGTCGAACTGTCCGGCGACGAGGGGTGTGTCCTCGACATATTCACCGGCCAGGTCCACTGAGCCGTCGCAAAGTTCGCGACGGGTCAGCGTGACCGGCCGCTAGTGGCCTATCTCGTTTTGCTCGCGGAGGAAGTCGCTGGCCGACCTGGGCTCGATCCCTCGCTCGCGTAGCGGCGAGTCGTCCCAATCGGCTGGCCTGAGGTCCTGAATCAGGCCGGCCCCGAAGGCGGACGCGAGGGCGTCCATGCGCTTGTCGAGCAGACGGGTTGCCAGACGCGCGACCGGGCGAGGCATGTGCTGCACCTTCAGCGGACGCCCCGTGAACCCCTCCGCGATCGCGACCGCCTCGTTCTTGGAGATCGCTTCGGGACCGCCGACCTCGACGACGATCGGTGGGTCTGGCTCCACGGCGACCGCCGCGACGAGGGCCGCCACATCCTCGGTGCTGATCCAACGCCGCTTGCAGTCGCCCTTGCCGATGATCGCGACCTTGCCCCCGGCCACGTCGAACCGGCCGGCGGATGCCAGATGGATCTCCTGAAAGGCGTCGGCCCGCACGATCACCGGGCGCAGGCTCGAGGCGCGCAGCCGTTTCTCGATGGCCAGCTTGGCGCGCTCCAAGGACGTCCCGATCGGCGAGTCGACGCCGGGGAAGGAGAGATAGACGAACCGCTCGACGCCGGCGGACGCCGCGGCGTCGACGAGCGACCCCATCCCCACCTCGTCGGCCTCGTGGATCGTCGGCCGACGCGCACCTGCGAACCGGCGCGCGATCATCGTCGCGGTCGCGATCACGGTGCTGACCTCCTGGCACGCCGGGCCGAGGGTGTCCGGTTCGGTCAGGTCGCCCCTGACCACCGTCGCACCCAGGGCCAGGACACCGGAGTCGTCAGTGCGGGGCCGGACCAGGCACCGCACGTCATGGCCACCCTCGCGGAGCAGGCGGACCACCCGTCCGCCCAGGTCTCCTGTGCCACCGACTACGAGGATCATCCTGCTCACCACCGATCGTCTTCTGACTCATCGTGACATGGGTATTGATGACAAGCCCGCCCAGCCAGGCGACGATGAGAGCGCTCTCGGCCATCTACCCAGGAGGTTCGATGCTCTTCCACATCACCCAGGTGCACAGCCCCGAGCTGTGTCCCAAAGGCGAAGGCGGCTCCGACTCGCTGTACGACTCGAGCGTCGAGGGCGTGACGTTGATCGGGCGCTACGGGGCGAACGCCCAGCACACGCTCTTCCTCGTCGTCGAGGCGGACGACGTACTGGCCATCCAGAAGTTCCTGTGGCCGGGATTCGAGCGGTGCACGAGCACCATCACTCCGGTGAGCGAGGTCCCGGTTCCGGTCGACTGAGGCGTGCATCGTCGGCGGAGCCGTTGCCCCGGGTGGTGACGACCGGCCGGGGCGCGGTGTCGACGTCGAGACGGAACACGTCGGGCCGGTGGTAGTGGCCGACCGGGTCGAACATCCGCCGGGCCGACCGGACCTTCCCGACATCCAGCTCCGCGACCAGCACGGTCTCGGCATGGCGCGCCGGCCCGGCGATGATCTCGCCGTTTGGGCCGACGATCACCGTGTTGCCGGGCTCCACCCAGGGCGTGTCCTCCGAGTCGGCCCACACCCGCTCCCGATCGGGGAACTCTGCCGGGATCTGGTCGACGTGGAAGCAGGGATTCACGCCGATGACGTAGCAGCGACCTTCGCGGGCGATGTGCTGCATCGTCGCGATCCAGCCGTCACCTTGAGCCAGCGTCGGCGCCACCCACAGGTCCACACCCTGGGAGTACAGGTAGAACCGAGCGAGCGGCATGTAGTTCTCCCAGCAGATCAGGCCGCCGATGCGTCCGAAGGGCGTGGGATAGGTGTCGAGCGTCGAGCCGTCACCCATGCCCCACACGGTGCGCTCCGAGCCGGTCGGCATCAGCTTCCGGTGCTTGCCGAGGAGACTGCCCTCCGGGTCGAAGTACAGAAGCGTGTTGTAGATCGTGCTCCCGGTCGACTCCCGTTCGCTGACGCCGATCACCACGTAGGCGCCCGCCTCCCGCGCGGCTGCCCCGAGTCGATCGGTGGTCTCACTGGGGACGACCACAGCCTGGTCGGCGAGCAGCTCGAACCACTGCTCGTCCCCGTCCCAGATCGGCGTGCCGTCGATCCAGATCGGCGTGCCGGGGACGAAGGCCTCCGGGAACACCACGAGGTCGGCCGCCCGCACCTTGGGGTCTGCGAGCAGCCCCTCCACCTTGGAAAGCGTGGCCGCGCGATCCATGAGGACGTAGGCCGCCTGCACTGCCGCAACGGTGAGTGTGGCCATGTCGCCCTCCTGGGCTGACCATACGCCGCAGAAGTCAGGCCGTCTCGGGGAACCTCACGCCCGTGTTGGCGTGGCAGCGGTAGCCGTTGGGGTTCTTGGCGAGGTACTGCTGGTGGTAGTCCTCGGCGTAGTAGTACGTCGGCGACGGCTTGACCTCGGTGGTGATGTCGCCGAGCCGCTGGCGGGCCAGCTCGTCGCCGTAGATCTTGGTGAGGTCGCGCGCGGTCTGCTCCTGCTCCGGGGTGGTGAAGTAGATCGCGGAGCGGTACTGCGTGCCGATGTCGTTGCCCTGGCGCATGCCCTGAGTGGGGTCGTGCACCTCGAAGAACCGCTTCACCAGGTCGGCGTACGCGATCTTCGTGGGGTCGTAGACGATCCGGATCGCCTCGGTGTGGCCGGTGCGGCCCGAGCAGACCTCCTCGTAGGAGGGGTTCGGGGTGTGCCCGCCGGCGTACCCGACCGAGGTGGAGTAGACGCCCGGGAGCTGCCAGTAGATCTCCTCGGCACCCCAGAAGCAGCCGAGCCCGAAGATCGCGACCTCGTGGCCGGCGGGCGCCTCGTCGGTGACGACGGGCGTGTCCAGGACGACGTGCTTGTCGGTGAGGTTGAAGGGGCGCTCGGTGCGGCCGGGCAGCGCCTCGTCGGCGCTGATCATCTCGGTCTTGTGGCGGTTGAAGAAGGACACGGTGCCTCCAAGGAGTCGGTGGCGGTACGTCGATTCTGACGCACTAGAGCAACAATCGGCTCCCGCGTGGTGTTCCTCAGCCGTGGTGGTCGGGAGCGGTGGGTTAGCGACGGTTGTCGGTGCTGAAACCGACGCTAAGTCACCGCTCGCTTGCCCGACCGCTCCGCAGCGGTGAGTTAGCGACGGTTCTTGGTTCTGAAACCGACGCTGAATCACCGTTCGCCTGCCTCACGGACCTGCCGGCTGGACCAGGTCCTCAGCCGTGGTGGTCGGCGCACCAGGCGTCGCGCTTGGCGTTGCCGGCGTTGCTCGACTTGAACAGGCCCCGCATCAGCAGCGCCTGGGTGGCGGCGTACACCTCGATCTGCCGCTCGACCAAACGACGCGCGGCCGGGGTCTTGGCCAGCGCCAGCTCTTCGGCATGCCGCCAGACGCCCTCGCGCCAGCCACGCATGATCACGCCGGCCGCGGTCTCCTCCAGTGTGCTGATGTCGATGTCGTCGAACCGGGGGTCGAAACGCTCCGCCTCCTCCGCGAAGACCGGGGCGTAAAGGGAGTCGAGGCGCTGGTTGTAGGCGTTGTGGTCGCGCCGGTGGCTGGTGCCGTCGGGGGCGGTGAGGCCCACCTCGGCGAGTACGTGGGGGAAGTCGCGGTTGATGTGGGCGTTCATGGCCAGCATGAAGTTGCCGAGCCCGGTCATCGCCTTGTCGTCCTCGGCCTGGAGTGCGATCGCCCAGGCCTTCGGCACCTGGCCGCGGCGACCGGCGTGCCAGTCGTCGCGTACGTCGAAGTAGAGCTCGGCGAAGACCGCGTCGACCTGGGTCAGCCACTTGCGGTCCTGGAAGTAGCCGCTGCGGGCGGCATCGCGGACGTTCTCGGTCACGCGCAGGTAGGCCAGCGAGAAGATCGCGTCGTGATCACAAGCCGCGGCCAACCCGTCGAGCCGGTCCTCCATCTCGGTGACCGTGTTGTCGATGCAGGCGTCCTCGGCTCCGGGACACACGTCACCGACGTACGGCGTGTGCGGGACCGGGAACGGCGGCAGCAGCGTGATCACCGGGTCGAGCACACCGAACACCGTGCCCGGCACCAGCGGTCCGAGCGGCCCCAGCGGGTCGTCGTCGTCCGCGTTGGCGGCAGCGGGGGCCAGCAGGGAGAGGGCGAGGCCGAGGGTCAGGGTGACCGCGAGTCTGCGCATGTGGTGGCAACGACGCAATGCTGCCTGCGGTACGTGGTATCGAAGTGATACCATTCGCATATGGCACTCACGCTGCGCACCGACGCCGAGCTCGAGGCTGCCCTGAGTGAGCTCGCCGAGTCCCAAGGGCTGTCGCGCCAGGAAGTGATCCGCCGGGCGGTCCTCGACATGCGCGACCGCACCGGACATCGGGCCCGCGTCGATGCGATTGCCTCCGATGTGCTGGTCGAGTACGCCGAGGCGCTCGACCGCCTCGGCACCGTGTGAACGTCGACTACCTCGACCTGGAAGATCTGGTCGTCCTGACGAGGATGCTGGGCGCTGGTCCAGTGCGCGACCTCGGACTGCTCGACTCGGCCGCGGCACGGGCCCAGTCCTCGGCCTTCGGAGTCGACGCATACCCGACGATCCAGCTCAAGGCTGCGGCACTCCTCCACTCGCTCTGCTGCAATCACGCGCTGGTGGATGGCAACAAGCGTCTTGGCCTGCTCGCAACCATCACCTTTCTGCGCGCCAACGACCAGCCCTTCACGTTGACCCAGGATCAGGCCTTCGACCTGGTGATGGCTGTGGCCGAGGGCGCTCTCGACGTACCGGACATCGCCGAACGGCTGCGCTGACCTTCAGCCGAGCAGCCCGAGCAGCCGCGCCACCTCGGCAGCGACAGCAACCCGGCCGGGGCCGAGGTACTTCCGGGGATCCACAACCGCTGGGTCGTCGAGCGCCGAGCGCACCGCCCGGGTCAGCGCCGCGTTCAGGTGCGTCGCGATGTTGATCTTGGTGATGCCGGCCGCGACGGCGCGGGCCAGGCCGTCGTCCGGGACCCCGGACGAGCCGTGCAGCACCAGGGGGACCGGTACGGCGTCCCGCAGGCGCCCGATCAGCGGCTCGTCGAGGACGGCGTCGCGGGTCGTCATCGCGTGCGACGAGCCGACCGCGACGGCGAGGGCGTCGACGCCGGTGGCGGACACGAACGAGGCCGCTTCCGCGGGATCGGTGCGTGCGCCCGGGGCGTGCACGCCGTCCTTGCCGCCGACCTCACCCAGCTCGGCCTCCACGCTCACCTCGCGGTCGTGACACCAGGCCGCGACCTCGGCGGTGCTGGCGACGTTGGCGGAGTAGTCGAGCGCGGAGCCGTCGTACATCACCGATCGGACGCCGAAGCCCACAGCCTCGCGGATCAGGTCGACGCCGGTCGCATGGTCGAGGTGCACGCACACGTCGACCGCGGCGGCCTGCGCGACGGCCAGCGTCGCGGCCAGGACCGGCGCGGCGGCGCCGTGGTAGGCGACGGTGTTCTCGGACACCTGGAGGACCACTGGACGCCCTGCCCGCTCCGCGCCCTCCACGATCGCCTCGGCGTGCTCCAGCTGGATCACGTTCATCGCCAGCAGCGCGCGCCGGTCCGCGACCGCGGTGGCCAGCAGCTCGGACATCGGGGCGAGGGGCATGACTACCTTTCGACCGGGGCCGGGTCGACGACCTGGACGAGAGCGTCGGCCAAGTGGGACTCGTACGCCGGGAGGTCGACCTCGCCGGCTGTCGGGACCGCCACCGCCGCCGTACCCAGGGCGACGGCGTCGCGCAGGATGTCCGGCCAGTCATGTGAGCGGGCCAGGCCCCGGGCGATGCCGGCGGTCACGGCGTCGCCGGCGCCGGTCGGGTTGCCCCGGACCGGACGGCGGAGCGTCGCCCGCCAGCAGGTCGTGCCATCGGTGGCGAGCAGGCCCCGCTCACCGAGCGTGAGCACCACGGGCGCTCCGGTCCGGGCCGCGAGGGCTCGCACCGACGCCACCGGGTCGTCGACGGCACCGAGCAGGCGGGCCAGCTCGTCCGTGTTGGGAGTGAGGACTGCCCCGCCGCCGTGTGCGGCCGCGGCGAGCGGCTCGTCGTCGAGGTCGAGGACCACCGGCACCGACGCGGCCGCGGCGAGGCCCGCCAGCCGAAGCGGCAGGTCGACAGGTACGCCGGGCGGCAGGCTGCCCGACACGACAAGCACCCGCGCCTCGCCCAGGTGCTCCCCGACCGTGCCGACCAGCCGCTCCACCGCGTCGGACGTGACCGGGTGCCCCCGCTCCCACAGCGACGTGGTCGCCTCGTCGTGCACGACGACCGTCCGCCGCACCTCCGGCATCGCGTCCACGAAGGAGGCCGGCACCCCGAACGCCGCCAGCCGCGCAGCGAAGCCCGCGTCGGCCAGGCCCAGGGCGCGCACCGGCTCGCCGAGCTGGTGCAGCACCCGCGCGACGTTGACGCCCTTGCCACCGGGCCGCACGAACGTCTCGCTCACCCGGTGCACCGCTCCCGGCCGCAGCCGGTCGACTCGGTAGGTGACGTCCAGGGCCGGGTTGCAGGTGACGGTGAGGATCACGACACCCAGTCCCCGGCCCGCATCACCCTCCTGGGCCGCCAGTCCTGGTCGAGGACGACGAGGTCGGCGCGGAGCCCGGGGCCGATCGCGCCCACATCTGTGTCGACGCCGAGCAGCGCGGCCGGCCGGCACGAGGCGCTGGCGACCACCTCGACCGGGTCGAGTCCCGCCGTCACCTGACGTCGTACGACGTCCAGGAGCCGGCTGGTGCCACCCGCGATCGAGTCGCCGTCGACCAGCCGCGCGACGCCGTCGGTGACGCGCGTCGCCAGTGGCCCCAGCTGGTGGTCGCCGTCGCCGAGCCCGGCCGCAGCCATGGCATCGCTGATCAGCACCACCCGCGGTCCGCCGACGAGGGCGAACACCCCCGCCACGGTCTCGTCGGAGAGGTGCACGCCGTCGGCGATCAGCTCCACCGTGGCGGCCCCGCGGGAGGCGGCGGCGAGCGCTCCGAGGGCCGCACCCGGGGTCCGGTGGTGGAGGGGCGCCATCCCGTTGAACAGGTGGGTGACCAGCGCGGGTGCGTGGTCCCGGAGGAAACGCTCGGTCGCCGTTGCGGTGGCGTCGGTATGCCCGACGGCCACGAGCACGCCACGTTCGGCGAGGAGCTCGGCGAGGGCATCGGCGCCGTCGAGCTCGGGTGCGATCGTCATCACCCGCACGTGCCCACGTCCCGCGTCGAGCAGCGCCTCCGCCAGCCCGAGGTCGGGCGGCAACATCCGGGTGGGGTCCTGGGCGCCGCAGCGGGCGGCGGACAGGAACGGCCCCTCGAGGTGGATCGCGGCGATCTCGCCCGCCGTCACCGCGTCAGCGAGCGTCGCGACGACCGCCAGCATCCGCTCGGGGTCGTCGGTCACCGCGCTGGCGACCATCGACGTGGTGCCCTGACCCAGGTGGTGTGCCGCGGCCCGGGCCACCTCCGCCCGGTCCGGGACGGTGAACGCCGCACCGCCCCCACCGTGGCAGTGCAGGTCCACGAGGCCAGGCAGGATCAGGTCGTCGGACCGCTCGACGGTCTCGTCAGGCCGCGCATCCCGCACGGCCGCGATCCGGTCGCCCTCGATCTCCACCACAGCGTCCGGTAGGAGACTGTCGAGGGTGACCACCCGGCCGCGGAGCGAGGTCACGCGGGCCGCCGCTCGTCGGCCAGGTCCAGCGCCAGGTGGGCCGCGCCGGCGAGCCCGGCGCGGCTGCCGAGACCGGCCAGTGCCACCGGTGGGATGACGGCGATGCAGGACCGCTCCCGCATCAGTGCGACGAGCGGCTCGGTGAGTGCCTCCCCGGCCTCGGCGAGCCCGCCGGCCAGCAGTACGGCGCCGGGCGCGAGCAGGGCGCAGACGTCGATCAGCGCGTCGGCGAGCGCGGAGACGGCGTCGTCCCAGATCTCCGCGGCGACCGGATCCGTGAGCCGCCGCTCCACGACCACGTGGGCGCCCTCGATCGAGGTCCCGGTGCGCTCCTGGTAGGCGCGCACGATCGCGCCCGCGCCGGCGAGCGCCTCGAGGCAGCCGCGGGCACCGCAGCCGCAGGGCGGCCCATCGGGGCGGACGATCACGTGACCGAACTCGCCCGCCTGTCCCGACACACCGCGCACGGCCTGGCCGCGGACGAACGCCACCGCTGCGATCCCGGTGCCGATGACCACGACGAACGGGTCCTCGAAGTCGCCGGCCGAGCGGCGTACGGCCTCGCCGGCCGCAGCCACGTCGTGGTCGACCCGTACCGCGATGCCGAGCCGGGCCGAGATCGGACCGGCCACGTCGAGGTCGGTCACCTCGAGGTTGACCGACCTGATGCAGCGCCCGCGGTCGCGGTCGATCAGGCCGGGCATCGCCACGCCGGCGCCGGCCACCCGGGCGCGCTGGTCGGGGTCGAGGGCAGCCATCAGCTCCTCGGCAGCCGCGACGATGACGTCGAGGATGGCGGGTCCGCGGCGGCTCGGCAGCCTCGACTCGGCGAGCGTGGTGAGCCCGCGATCGAAGGCGGCCGCCTTGACCGACGTACCGCCCACGTCGAACGCGAGCACGACGGGGTCAGTCACCATGATCGAGGAGCCTGCCAGACGTCGTCAGGCGGAGAGGATGATCGACCGGCTCAGGTTGCGCGGCTGATCGGGGTCCAGTCCGGCGGCGCGGGCCCGGACGACGCACAGCAGGTGCACCCGGAGCAGGTCGGCGAGGGCGTCGACGGGCGCATGCAGGAGGTCGGCGCCGGTGACGGCGATGTCGTCGGCGAACCCGTCGACCAGCTCGCCGAAGGCCCAGACGACGCGGCCCGGCGCGCTGATGCTGACCGGGCCGTGGCGGTACTCCATCATCGAGTAGGCCTCCGTCCACAGCTGTGCCGACTCCCGCAGCTTGAGGGCGGCCTCTTGAGCGATGCCGGCGGTCCACCCGCGCCCGACGAAGGTGATCTGGTCGGCGGTCGCAGCCGGGCCGAGTGCGCCCTCGCCCGTGTCGAGCACCCGCTGGGCCTGCTCGGCCACCGGGCCGAGGTCCTCACCCTGGTGCCAGCGCAGCATCGCCAGCGTCGTCGTCGCGAACCGGGTCTGCACCACGGAGCGCTCGTCGACGGCGGGGGTCAGGATCGGGGCCGCCAGCTCGAGCACCGGAGTGCCGGGCGACGAGGTCACGACGGTGGTGGGGAGCAGGCCGACGTGGGACCGCAGCAGGTCGACGATCTCGGTCGTCGTCCCCGAGCGGGTGATCGCCAGCAGCCGGTCGTAGCCGCGGTCGAGCCGGGCCTCCGTGGGCGACCACGCGTCGGTGATGCCGAGGCCGGCGCCCTCGCGCAGCGACGCGTAGGTCTGCGCCATGTAGTACGACGTCCCGCAGCCCACCACGGCGACCCGCTCGCCGGGCTGGGGCAGCAGCGCCGCATGCTCGGCGGCCGTCGCCCTGGCATCGAGCCAGTCCTGTGGCTGGGTGGCGATCTCGGCCTCGATGTGGGAGGCCGGGGGCGTGGCGGTCATGGGCGAGATCCTCCGTTGGGGCGCGTGCTGGAAAACGATCATCGGATGCATGCGCACTTCTGTCAATAATCACCCTTACCCAGTCACAAACGATCACAAATCTGGATCTGCGCCCTTGACATGGCGTGCGTCACACCAAGAAGATCGTGGGCGATACTGACGACTTGTGCGCGATCCGCGCAGGAGTTGAGCACAACCAATCACACTCGAGCGCTTCGGCGGGCGAGGAGAGGCGGGATCGTGAAGAACAAGGCACTGCTGCGGACGGGGGCGGCGCTGGTCGCCCTGAGCCTGGCTGCCGCCGGTTGCGGGTTCGGTGACGACGAGGGCGACGACGGCGACTCCAGCACCATCGAGCTGCTGGTGCCGTCGTACAGCGACGGGACCCAGGCCCTGTGGGAGGGCATCATCAAGGACTTCGAGGCGGACAACCCCGACATCAACGTCGACCTCGAGGTCCAGTCCTGGGACAACATCAACGATGTCGTCCGCAACAAGGTCCAGTCCAACGAGGCGCCCGACATCCTGAACATCGACGCCTTCGCGGGCTTCGCCGGCGACGACCTGCTCTACGAGGCCGACGAGGTCGTGTCCGACGACGTGATCGACGACCTCCAGGACTCCTTCGTCGACAACGCCTCCATCGACGGCACGCAGTACGGCCTGCCGCTGATCGCCTCGGCGCGCACCTTGTTCGTCAACACGGACCTCCTCGAGCAGGCCGGGGTCCAGGAGATCCCCACCACCTGGGACCAGCTCCTCGAGGCGAGCAAGAAGATCAGCGACCTCGGCGGCGGAGTCAGCGGCTACGGCATGCCGCTCGGCAGCGAAGAGGCCCAGGCCGAGACCTCGATCTGGACGTTCGGCGCCGGTGGGTCGTGGGGCGACAGCTCCGAGCTCACGATCGACACCCCCGAGTCCCAGGAAGCCGTCTCGTTCATGAAGCAGATGATCGACGAGGGCGCCACGCAGGACGACCCGGGCTCGACGGACCGGACCCCGCTGATCAACGTGTTCGTCCAGGGCAAGATCGGCTTCATCGAGGCACTGCCCCCGACAGTCGACCAGATCGCCACGGAGAACCCGGACCTGAACTTCGAGATGGCCCCGATCCCGACCAAGGACGGCTCGGCGGTCACCCTGGGGGTCGCCGACCACCTGATGGCGTTCAAGAACGACGACTCGAAGCAGGAGTCGATCCAGACGTTCCTCGACTACTTCTACTCGACCGACGTCTACAACAACTTCGTCACCACCGAGAAGTTCCTGCCGGTGACGGAGTCCGGTGCCGAGTCGTTCGAGAACCCTGACCTGCAGGTCTTCCTCGACGCTCTCCCGAACGCGCAGTTCTACCCCAGCACCAACCCCGCATGGGCGGCCGCGCAGGGCGGGTTCCAGAGCCTGATCGGCCAGATCGGCCAGGGCAAGGACCCCGCCGACGTACTCGGCGAGATCCAGGCGAAGGCGGACGAGGCCTCCTGACCGGAGGCACGTCAGGAAGGATCCCCACCGTGACTGCGAAGCTCCGACGCGCCCTCGCAGCGCTGCCGTGGACATCCCCGGCACTGCTGTTGATCGGTGCGATCGTGCTGTTCCCCGCGGGCTACATGGTGTGGACATCCACTCGCGAGTTCTCCCAGTACGGCGTGGACCGCGGTCCCGCCGGCTGGGAGAACTACCGCAACCTGCTCGACCTGCAGAGCCTCGACCGGATCCTGCTGAACACCGTGGTCTGGGTGGTCGGGGTGGTTGCCGTCACGATCGTGATCTCGCTGGCGCTCGCGCAGCTGCTCCACCAGGCGTTCCCCGGCCGCCGCCTGGTGCGGCTGGCGGTGATCGTGCCGTGGGCGGCGAGCGTGGTGATGACCTCGGCGATCATCTACTACGGCCTCGACCCGTTCTACGGGATCTTCAACCAGTTCTTCGTCGACATCGGCATCCTCGATGAGCCCTACGGGTTCACCAAGAAGCCGCTGGCGGCGTTCCTGGTTTCCATCGGCACCGCGATCTTCGTGTCGCTGCCGTTCACGACGTACGTCTTCCTCGCGGGCCTGCAGACCATCCCGGAGGAGGTGCTCGAGGCGGCCGAGGTCGATGGGGCCACCCCACTGCGGCGCTACTTCTCGGTGATCCTGCCGAGCCTGCGTCCCGCGATCGCGGTGGCCACGATCATCAACATCATCAACGTCTTCAACTCGCTGCCGATCCTCCAGACCATGACCGGCAACATCGCCGGCTACGACGCCGACACCACGACCACCCGGATCTTCAAGATGCTCCAGCGCAACGAGGGGATCGGTACGGCCAGCGCGCTGTCCGTTGCCAACTTCGTCATCGTCCTCGTCGTGATCCTGGCCTACCTGCGCATCGTGCGCCCGATGCGGGAGGACTGATGGCAGTCACCGACTCCGCCACCCTCGCCCCGGCCAGCGACGAGCCGGCCAAGCCGCGACCGCCGCGGCGCCGGGGTCGCACGCCTCGTTGGGTGCTCAGCCTCGCCGGGTTCGTGGTGGCGTTCGTGTTCCTGCTGCCCTACCTGGTGATGCTGATCGGGGCCTTCAAGTCGCGCTCGGAGATCCTCGGGATCCCGCCGACGTACCTCCCCAAGGAGTGGCACCCCGAGAACTTCGCGAACATGTGGGACACGCCGGAGACCCCGCTGCCCTACAACCTGGTCAGCACCATCGTGATCGCCTTCTCGGCGACCCTCCTCGTGCTCGTCGTCGCGCTGCCGGCCGCCTACTACACCGCGCGCCAGCACTTCCCCGGCAAGACCATCTTTCTGCTGCTCGTGCTGGTCACCCAGATGCTGCAGCCGACGGTGCTCACGGCCGGGCTCTTCCGCGAGTTCCTGGCCTGGGGGATCAACGACACCTGGCTGGCGATGATCCTGGTCAACGCGGCGTTCAACCTGTCCTTCGCCGTCTGGATGATGCACTCCTTCTTCGCCTCGGTGCCGAAGGAGATCGAGGAGGCAGCGGCGCTCGACGGTGCGAGCCGCCTGAAGACGCTGCGCACCGTGACGCTGCCCCTGGTCTGGCCGGGGATCGTCACCGCGATCATCTTCACGTTCGTCGCCTGCTGGAACGAGTTCGCGGCGTCGCTGATCATCCTGACGACCGACGAGAACCAGCCGCTGTCGGTCGCCCTGACCAAGTTCTTCGGGCAGTACTCCGTGTCGTGGCAGTACGTCTTCGGCATCTCCGTCGTCGGTATCGTGCCCGTGGTCATCCTGTTCGCGCTCATCGAGCGCCGGCTGGTCGCAGGACTTACGGCGGGTGGTGTCAAGTGAGCGAGGCGACTGAGGACGGGGTCGGCGAGGAGCAGCGCTCCGACAAGGCCTGGCGGACCCGCACCCTGCTGGACCTGCTGGCCCAGCGCGGCCGGCTCTCGGTGGTCGAGGCGACGGCAGAGCTGGGGGTCTCCGAGGCGACGATCCGCCGCGACTTCGCGGCGCTCGCCAGCCAGCAGCTGGTCACCCGCACGCACGGGGGCGTGGTGGCCGCGTCGGTCGCCTACGACCTGCCGGTGCGCTACCGGAGCAGCACGTCGGGGGAGAAGGAGCGGATCGCCGTCGCGGCCGCCGCCATGGTCCGGCCGGGCCAGGTGATCGGCTTCAACGGCGGTACGACGACCTCGCTGACCGCCCGGCACGTGGCCTCCCGCCAGGACCTCGCCGAGATCGGGGAGATCCCGGCGCTGACGATCGTGACCAACGCCCTCAACATCGGCACCGAGATGGTGCTGCGCCCGCACATCCGCACCGTCTCGCTCGGCGGCGTCGCCCGGCCACAGTCCTACGAGGTCGTCGGGCCGCTGGCCCACCAGGTGCTCCGCGAGCTGTGGCTGGACCACCTGTTCCTGGGCGTCGACGGGCTGGCCGTCGACAGCGGCGCGAGCTGCTACCACGAGGGTGAGGCCAGCATCAACGCGCTGATGGTGGAGCGCGCCCAGGAAGTCACCGTCGTCGCGGGTTCCGAGAAGCTGGGCCGCCGTTCGTTCGCCCGGATCTGCGACACCGCCGCTATCCAACGCATCGTGACCGACCGCGATGCCGACCCCCAGCTCGTCGCGGACTTCGAGTCCAAGGGCGTCGAGCTCGTCCTCGCCTGACCGGCGTCTCGAAAGGAAACCAATGGCTGCCGTCGTCTATGACCGGGCCGAACGCACCTACCCGGGGTCGGACACCCCCGCCGTGAAGGATCTGGAGCTCGAGATCGAGGACGGCGAGTTCATGGTGCTCGTGGGTCCCTCCGGCTGCGGGAAGTCCACCTCGCTGCGGATGCTGGCCGGGCTCGAGGAGGTCACGTCCGGGTCGATCCGGATCGGCGACCGCGATGTGACCGACCTGCCGCCCAAGGACCGCGACATCGCCATGGTGTTCCAGAACTACGCGCTCTACCCACACATGAGCGTGGCCGACAACATGGCCTTCGCGCTCAAGATGGCCAAGATCGGCAAGGAGGAGCGCCGTACGCGAGTCGAGGAAGCAGCCCGCCTGCTCGGCCTCGAGGACTACCTCGACCGCAAGCCCAAGGCGCTCTCGGGCGGCCAGCGGCAGCGGGTCGCGATGGGCCGGGCGATCGTCCGCCAGCCGCAGGTGTTCTGCATGGACGAGCCGCTCTCCAACCTCGACGCCAAGCTGCGGGTCTCGACCCGCACCCAGATCGCCGCGCTGCAGCAGCGGCTAGGGGTCACCACCGTCTACGTCACCCACGACCAGGTCGAGGCGATGACCATGGGCGACCGGGTCGCAGTGCTCAAGGACGGCCTGCTGCAGCAGGTCGACACCCCGCTAGGCCTTTACGACCGGCCCACCAACCTGTTCGTCGCGGGCTTCATCGGTTCGCCCGCGATGAATCTGCTCGTCTCCGAGAACGTCAACGGCGCCGCCCACATCGGTGGGTACGTCGTCCCGATCGACCGCACCGCAGCCACCAAGGCCTCCGGGTCGGTGACCGTGGGCGTGCGACCCGAGGCGTGGCGGCTCGTCGGCCCCGACGACGGCGGCCTGCCAGTGCGGGTCACCGTCGTCGAGGAGCTCGGTGCCGACGCCTTCCTCTACGGGTCCTGCGATGTGCAGGGCACCCCCGAGCAGGTGGTGGTGCGCCTCGAGGCCCGCCGCGACATCCAGAAGGGCTCGACGGTGCACGTCACCACCGACCCGCACCACGTGCACGTGTTCGACACCGCCAGCGGCGCCCGGCTCAGCGCCTGACCAGCCGCCGGCCATCGCCCTTCTGCAGGGACTTGTTCTCAGCGACAACCAAACTCGGGGTCTGTGCGTCTTCATGGCGTGATGAGGATGCCGAGGGGCAGCAAGGTGCCGCGGGTCGCGGCCCTCACCGTGGCGCGCGACGAGTCGGTGATGCTGCCGCGCTGGGTCGGGTACTACGGCGCTCAGCTTGGTTTTGAGAACCTCGTGGTCGTGGACCACCGCTCGACCGACGGCTCGACCGACGACCTGCAGTGCCGGGTGATCCGCCACGACGGGTTCCCCGAGGGCCAGTTCGAGAAGGCCCGGATGGCGTTGGCCAGCCGCCTCGGCGCCGAGCTGCTGCGCAACCACGACGCGGTGATCTTCACCGACGCCGACGAGTTCCTGCTTGCCGACCCTGACCGGTATGACGGCCTGCTGGACTTCGTGACGGCCCGGCCCGATTTCGAGGTCGCGGCCGGCCTGGGGCTCAACATCGTGCACCACCTCGACCACGAGGGTGCGCTCCGCGCCGACGAGCCGGTCCTGGGGCAGCGCCGGTTCGCGAAGTTCGTCGGCAAGATGAGCAAGCCCTCGCTCAAGCGGGTCGACGTGCCCTGGGGCCGGGCCTCCCACGGCATCCGCGCGCCGTACGTACCGGACCGCGGGCTGCTCATGGTCCATCTCAAGTTCGCGGACCTCGCCCTGATGCGGCGGACCGCGGACCTCCGCCACGCGGTGCGGGTCTCGTCCGGGCTGACGGAGCGGAGCTCGTGGGCGAAGAGCGGGGACGAGATCGCCGCCGATTTCCCCTCCTTCCTCAACGGCGGGCCGGAGGTGCCGGAGTTCGACGCCCAGCGGGTCGACCCGCTCCGGCTGGTGGCCGAGAGGGACGGCGTCTGGGAGGCCAAAGGCGCGCGACAGCTGCGCGTGATGGCCCGGGGAGCGCTGCTGCGCGTGCCCCGTCGCTACCACGGCATGGTGTGACGCTTCGCGTCGCTGGCGTCAGTCGACCAACTGAAGGTCGAAGACATGCAGCGTGGGTGAGCCCGGCAGCACGACCAGGTCCACCGTCTTGGCGGGGTCGACGGGGATCGAGTTCGCGAAGACCCGGTAGTCGTACGCCGCGTCGCCGTAGCCGTCCGGGCGGTTGCGACCCTTGGTGGCCACCACCAGGGTCGCACCGTGCGCGTCCTCCTCCTGGAACGACCAGTTGGGGAAGCCGAAGGTGCCGGTGCTCGTCGTACCGTCGGTGTAGTAGACGGTCGCGTTGCCGCTCGCGCCGTAGCTCGACCCGGAGCCGAGGAACACCAGCCGGCTGCCCGTGCCATCGAGCTCGATCGCCTGCCCGCCGGCCGTCGCGTTGTTCGGCTCACCGGCGGGCACGTCCGGCCAGGTGAACGTCGCGCCGAGCGCGGAGACGGCTCCGCCCGGGGTGACGCCCTGCTCGGCGAGCTTCTCGGCGGAGAAGCTGTTGCCGTCCCCGTCGAAGTCACCCGGAGCCGTGTCCGCCTCGCTGGTCACCCCGACGTTGTCGTAGGCCGCGGCCAGGTCGGGCAGTGCCTGCCCGGTCTGTTGGATGCGTTCTCCGACCGCGCTCCCGGTGCCGTCGCCCCCGCGGTAGGAGACGTTTGCCCGGAACGTCCGGACCCGGAACCCGGGACGCGGCTCCGGCACCCTGATCTGGAAGTCCACCTCGGCCGACTCGCCCGGACGGATCGATCCCTGGAGGGTGCGCTCGGCCGGGTAGACGGACCAGGCCTTCGGCCCGGTGAAGGCGACCGTCACCCGCGACATCCGCGCGTCGCTGTGGTTGGTGACCGTGACGGTGACGTCGGCGATCGCCGGACCGTCGAGGTCGACCTCGGAGATCGCCACCTCGACAGTGCCTGCCACGGCCGACGCGGGAGTGACGAAGGCGGCGGCGGGGAGCAGCCCCGCCAGGAGCGCGACCAGCAGCCGCAGCACGATGCGTGTGTTCATCGTCGGTGCTCAGGCGACGTTGCGGCGACGGCCGGCGCGGGTGGGCACGGGTGGCATCTCGGTCTGACGCGAGTCGAGCCCCGGACGGAGCTCGGCCCACCGGCCGCGCGTGAAGTCCGGTACGTCGACCGGTCGGCCGCCGCGCTTGAGCGAGGCCACGCTCAGCGGCACCGGCGAGCACCAGGTCGCGGAGTCGTAGACCTCGAAGTCCGGCACCAGGCCGAGCCGCATCTGCTGGACGATCCGCCACTGCAGGATGTAGTCGATACCGCCGTGCCCGCCCGGGTTGTCGGGGTTGGAGCCGACCTCCTTCCACAGCCAGTGGTCGTACTCGTCGCGGTACGGCGTGAAGTCGCGCCAGGTGTCGCCGCCGTGGTCCGGCTCGACGTAGATGCGCGCGCCGGCATCGCCGACCGGCACATAGTCCTCCACCAGTCCGCGGCTCCCGACCAGGGAGTTGATCCGGCTGTAGGGCCGCGGCGACGAGACGTCGTGCTCGGCCCGGATGATCCGTCCGCCGTGGGTCGTGATCATGCAGGTGGTGTGGTCGCCCTTGACGTAGGTCTCCTGCCACGAGGGATGCCCGGGCGCGATGAACCGCTCCCGGTAGTCGTCGAGACCCCGAGGCGCGGACGACGTGGCGGCGAGGGTCAGCATCCGGTCGCCGCGGTTGATGTCCATGCACGCGGCGATCGGGGCGAGGCCGTGCATCGGGTAGAAGCTGGCGTCCTTGCGGGTGTGCCACTTCCGGCGCCAGGCGTCGGTGTAGTAGGTGTCGGAGAACAGCAGCGCCCTGAGGTCGTGCTCGTAGCCGCCGTGCCCGTTCGTGATGTCGCCGAAGACACCCTCGTGGGCCATCTTCAGCATCGCCAGCTCGTTGCGGCCGTAGCTGCAGTTCTCCATCAGCCACAGGTGCTTGCGGGTCTGCTCCGAGGTGTCGACGAGGTCCCACAGGTGGTCGAGCTCCAGCGCGATCGGCAGCTCCACCCCCACGTGCTTGCCGGCTCGCAGGGCGGCCCGGCCCTGCGGGTAGTGGAACTCCCACGGGGTCGCGATGTAGACGAGGTCGACGTCGTCACGGTCCAGCAGCTCCTCGAACGACGACTCGGAGCCGCCGTGTGTGGCCGGGCGCGGGTGGCCGTCGCTCTCGAGCTCGTCCGCCACCCGGGTGGCGCGGTCGGCGCGGATGTCGCACACCGCGGTGACCTGGGCACCGGGGACCGCCGCCCAGCCGCTGGCCATCCCTCCGCCCCGGTTGCCGAGGCCGATCATGCCGACCCGGACCACGTCGTACCCCTCGAAGGGCACTCCGATCATCGACCGTTGCCCGCGCCGCCGCTGTGGCGCCACCGCCGTCGCTGCCTGGCTGATGGCGGGGGCGGCCACGAGACCGCCCGCCGCCAGAGCTGCTCCCCCGAGAAGACCTCTGCGCGAGGTCGAAGCCACATCCATGGTCGCGCTCCTTGCGTGAAAGTGATTGATTTATGGAGATAGTGCGCACATACGAGCGAACTTTCTGCGGTGCCGACTGTAAGGGAGGCCGCCGCCCGACGGCCAGACCCTCGGGACGATTTGTTGCCGGAAGTCGCCCGGAACCAGCCGAGTACGCTCGCCCGCGTGAGCGAACAGCAGCACCGACACAAGGCCGGGTTCGAGACGCGCGCGATCCACGCGGGGTACGAGCCAGACCCCACCACGGGCGCGGTGATCCCGCCGATCTACGCGACCTCCACCTACAAGCAGGACGGCGTCGGCGGGCTGCGCGGCGGCTACGAGTACAGCCGCTCGGCCAACCCCACGCGGACGGCGCTGGAGGGCGCGCTCGCGGCGCTCGAGGAGGGGGAGCGCGGGTTCGCATTCGCCTCCGGGCTGGCCGCCGAGGACACCCTGGTGCGCACCACCTGCCGCCCGGGCGACCACGTGGTGCTGCCGGATGACGCGTACGGCGGCACGTTCCGGCTGTTCGCCAAGGTCGAGGAGCCGTGGGGCATCGAGCACACCTCCGCCCCGGTCTCCGACGTCGACGCGGTGCGCGCCGCGATCCGCCCCGGGCAGACCAAGCTGGTCTGGCTGGAGACCCCGACCAACCCGCTGCTCAACATCGGCGACATCGAGGCGCTCGCCTCGGTCGCCCACGACGCCGGCGCGCTGCTGGTCGTCGACAACACCTTCGCCTCGCCCTACCTCCAGCAGCCCCTGACTCTCGGCGGCGACGTCGTCGTGCACTCGACGACGAAGTACGCCGGCGGCCACAGTGACGTGGTCGGTGGCGCCCTGGTGGTGCGCGACCTCGAGCTCGCCGACCAGCTCACGTTCCACCAGAACGCGATCGGCGCGGTCGCCGGGCCTTTCGACTGCTTCCTCACCCACCGCGGCCTGAAGACGCTCGGCGTACGGATGGACCGGCACTGCGACAACGCCGAGCGGGTGGTCGAGTTCCTGAGCGGCCACCCCGCCGTCTCCGAGGTGTTCTACCCCGGCGTGGAGACCCATCCCGGGCACGCGGTGGCGGCCCGGCAGATGCGCCGCTTCGGCGGGATGGTGTCGTTCCGGGTCACCGGCGGCGAGGAGCAGGCGCTCCGGATCTGCGAGCGCGCCGAGGTGTTCACCCTCGGTGAGTCGCTCGGCGGCGTGGAGTCGCTGATCGAGCACCCGGGCCGGATGACCCACGCGTCGGTCTCCGGCACCGACCTGGAGGTGCCGGCCGACCTGGTCCGGCTGAGCGTCGGCATCGAGACCGCCGACGACCTGCTCGCGGACCTCGACCGTGCCCTCGGCTGACCTGGCGGTCTGCGTCGACTTCGGCTCCACGTTCACCAAGGCCTCACTGGTCGACCTGCGGGCCGGGCGGGTCATCGCGCGCGCCGAGCACCCGACCACTATCGAGACTGACCTCCTCGACGGGTACGACGCGTGCCTGGCCGAGCTGACCAGCGCTGACGCCCGGGCGGCCGGTGCCGAGGTGCTCGCCTGCTCCAGTGCCGGCGGCGGACTGCGGATCGCCGTCGTCGGCAACGAGGAGCTGGTCACCGCCGAGGCCGGCCGCCGGGTCGCGCTGAGCAGCGGCGGCCGGGTGATCTCCGTGACCGCGGCGGCGGACGGGGTCGTCGGCCGGCTGGACGACCCCGACGTGGTGCTCCTCACCGGCGGGACCGACGGCGGCAACACCGAGGCGATCACCACCGCGGCCCGAGAACTGGTGTCGGGCGGCTGGAACGGCCCCGTCGTGGTGGCCGGCAACGTCGACGCGCAGGACGCCGTCGCGCAGATCCTGGGCGAGGTCCCGCACGTGCTCACCGACAACGTCGTGCCGACCATCGGGGTGCTCGCACCCGAGGGCGCCCGCGCCGCGATCCGCGAGATGTTCCTCGCGCACGTGATCGGCGGCAAGCACCTCAGTGCCCGCGCCGACTTCACCGCCATGGTCCGCGGTGCGACGCCCGACGTGGTGCTCACCGGCGTCGAGGTGCTGGCCCGCGCGGCGGGCGACGTCGTCGTGGTCGACGTCGGCGGCGCGACCACCGACGTGCACTCCGTGGTCAAGCTGGACCCCGAGGACGCCGGACTCTCGCGCGAGGTCGTCGCAACCACCCCGGTGACACGCACCGTCGAGGGCGACCTCGGGATGCGCTGGTCGGCCGTGGCCACCGCCGCGGCAGCCGACCTCGACGACCTGACCGAAGCGGCCGCACGACGTACCGCTGACCCGGGCTTCGTGCCCACCACCGAGCAGGAGCACGACGAGGACGAGCGGCTCGCCGAGGCCGCCGCCGGCTTGGCGCTGCGGCGGCACGCCGGCCGGTCCCGGGTGGTGGTCAGCCCGGAGGGCCGGGTGGTCGAGCGCAGCGGCAAGGACCTGCGCGAGGTGCGGCTGCTCGTCGGATCGGGCGGCGTGCTCCGGCACGGGCGGCCGGGCGTCGCCGAGCGGGTTCTGGGGCCGAGCACCGGCGTCGATCTCGAGGGTGGCTGGCAGCTGCCCGAGGACCCTGCGGTCGTGGTGGACGCCGACTACGTTCTCGCCGCGGTCGGGCTGCTCGCCGAGGTGCGCCCCGACGCGGCGTACCGTCTTGCCCTGACCCTCCTCGACACCGGAGCCTGACGCCTTGAGCAACGACGCCGATCCACCCGAGCCGGACCCTTCCGCCGAGCCCTCGACGGACGAGACGGAGACCGTCGCCGAGGTCCCCGACGAGGCCGAGGACCACCGGCGCAGGTGGCCGCTGCGACGGCACCGGGGTGAGGACGACGAGAGCTTCGCCCACCGGCTCGCGCACCAGTGGGCGCAGGTCCGCGACGAGCGGCGTCACGAGCCCGAGCCGGTCGTCGGCGGCCGCTCGAACTTCAGCCGTGCCCAGGTGCCGTGGGGTCTCGACCTCGCCGCCGCGTGGGCCTGGCGGGTGCTGGTCGTCGCCGGCGCGGGCTACGTGATCTTCTGGCTGCTCGGGTTCTTCGCCGTCGTCACCCTGCCGCTGGTGATCGCGCTGTTGATCACCGCCTTGGTCTCCCCCCTGGTCAACGTGATGGACCGGGCCGGGGTCCCGCGGGGTCTGGCGACGCTCGCCGTCGTCCTCGGCGGGCTGGCCGCCGTGGCGGTGCTGCTGACGTTCGTGGGACAACAGGTCGCGGGCGGCGCGTCCGACCTCGCCGACTCGACCGTCGAGGGTCTGGGCGAGATCAAGCAATGGCTCAAGGACGGCCCGCTGAACGCCAGCGACTCGCAGATCGACGGCTACATCGAGCAGATCCAGGACGCGATCACCGAGCGTTCCCAGGACGGCGAGGTGCTCAACCAGGTCACGGAGCTCGGCGCCACCCTCGGCCACGTCCTCGCCGGGTTCTTCATCGTGCTGTTCTCGACGTTCTTCTTCCTCTCCGACGGCGAGCGGATCTGGTCCTGGGCAGTGCGGCTCGCGCCCCGCGCCGCTCGGCAGCAGGTCGACAGCTCCGGCCGGGTCGCCTGGATCTCGCTCACGCAGTTCGTCCGCGCGACGGTGATCGTCGCGTTCGTCGATGCTGTCGGCATCATGATCGGCGCCGCGGTCATCGGCGTGCCGTTCGTGCTGGCGATCGGCGTGCTGGTCTTCCTCGGTGCGTTCGTGCCGCTGGTGGGTGCCACGGTGGCCGGCTCGGTCGCGGTGCTGGTCGCACTCGTCGACCAGGGGCCGCTGGCCGCGCTGGCGATGCTCGCCGTGGTGATCGGTGTGCAGCAGCTCGAGGGTCACATCCTGCAGCCGTTCCTGATGGGCCGCTGGGTCTCGGTGCACCCGCTCGGGGTCGTCGTCGCGATCGGGCTCGGCGTGATCGTCGGCGGCGTCGCGGGCGCCCTGGTCGCCGTACCTCTCGCCGCGGCGGTGAACGCGGTTGTCCAACACCTGGCCTCGCACACCACGCCGGGCGATGATCCGAAGGAAGAGCTGGCCGAGGACTATGAGGAGATCGGTGCGACAGACCGCGTCGAGGACGAGGACGACGTTTGAGTGACGTGACGCTGGCCGACATCGAGGCCGCCCGCGACCTGCTGACCGGGGTCGCGATCCGGACCCCGATGGAGGACTCGCGCTGGCTGTCGACGCTGGCCGGCGGGCCGGTGCTGCTCAAGTGCGAGAACCTGCAGCGCACCGGGTCGTTCAAGGCCCGTGGGGCCTACACGCGGATCTCGCGGCTCAGCCCGGAGGAGCGCGCCCGCGGCGTGGTGGCGGCCTCGGCCGGCAACCACGCGCAGGGTGTCGCGCTGGCCGCCCAGATGCTCGGCATCAAGGCCACGGTGTTCATGCCCGAGGGCGCGCCGATCCCGAAGGAGCGGGCCACCAGGGCGTACGGCGCGGAGGTCGTCTTCGTGGGCCGCTATCTGGAGGACGCTCTGGTCGCCGCCCGGGAGTTCGAGGCCGAGACCGGGGCGGTGCTGATCCACCCGTTCGACCACACAGACATCGTGGCCGGTCAGGGCACGGCCGGGCTGGAGATCGTCGACCAGGTGCCCGACCTGCAGACCGTCCTGGTGCCCTGCGGTGGCGGCGGCCTGCTCTCCGGGATCGCGATCGCGGTGAAGGCCCTGCGCCCCGACGTCCGCGTGATCGGCGTTCAGGCCAAGGACGCCGCGGCCTACCCGGAGTCGCTGCGGCAGGGCTGCCCGGTTCCGCTGCAGGCCATGAACACGATGGCCGACGGGATCGCGGTCGGGCTGCCGGGGGACGTCACGTTCGCCGCCGTCCGCAAGTACGTCGACGACGTCGTCACCGTCTCCGAGGAGTCGATGTCACGCGCGCTGCTGGCCCTGATCGAGCGGGCCAAGATGGTGGTCGAGCCCGCCGGCGCGGCCGCCGTCGCGGCGCTCCTCGACGCGCCGACGGCGTACCAGACCCCGGTGGTGGCGGTGCTGTCCGGCGGCAACATCGACCCGCTGCTGCTCGGCAAGGTGATCCGGCACGGCATGGCCGCGGCCGGCCGCTACGTCAGCCTGCACGTCAACATCCCCGACGTGCCCGGCGGTCTGGCCGAGCTGCTCGCCGAGGTCGGCCGGGCCGGGGCGAACGTGCTCGAGGTCGTGCACGAGCGGATCTCACCCTCGCTGGACCTCGACCGGGTCGAGGTGCATCTCCAACTCGAGACCCGGGGCGCCGAGCACGCGGAGCGGCTGGCGAACCGGCTCCGCGAGTGCGGCTACCGCATCCTCGAGTGACCCGTCGCAAACTTTCGCCGAAATACGCTGACCCGTCGCAAAGTTTGCGACGGGTCAGCGAGTTCGGGGCGGGTCAGCCGGTGAACGGCTTCGCGTCGAGGATCTCGACCTTGAACGTCTTGCCGGCCTCGGTCTCGTAGGACACCGTGTCGCCCTTGCGCTTGCCGTTGATGGCCGCGCCCATCGCCGACTGCGGCGAGTAGACGGTCAGCCCCTCGGGCTCGATCTCGCGGGCGCCGAGCAGGAACTTCTCGGCCTCGTCGTCGTCATCGCCGACGAACTTGTAGGTCACGACCATGCCCGGCTCGACGACGCCGTCGTCGGGCGGAGTGTCGCCGACCTCGGCGCGGCGCAGCATGTCTTCGAGCTGGCGGATCTTGGCCTCGATCTTGCCCTGCTCGTCCTTGGCGGCGTGGTAGCCGCCGTTCTCCTTCAGGTCACCCTCGTCGCGCGCGGCGCTGATCCGGGCGATGATCTCCTGACGCACGGGGCCCTTGAGGTTCTCGAGCTCCGCCTGGAGCTTGTCGTGGGCGTCCTGGGTCAGCCAGATCGTGCTCGGCTCGGTCGACTGGGACATCGGGTACTCCTGAACTGAATAGGTGCTGCGGGTGTCGTGCGTGGGTCCCGGATGAAGAAGGGGCGGGTGGTCCGGATCGGCCGGCGGCCCTGCGGGACGGTCTCCCTGCTGCTTCGGGACGACTCAGTCGAGTCAGTCTAACAAGGACGGGCCGACAAAGCAGATCGATCAACGAGGGCGCTGCTGGTCCGGTGTGGTGCAGCCCACCAGCTCCACTGACGTGGCCAGCCGTTCGGTGCGTACCGACTCCTCATAGCGGGTCCCGTCGTCGGGGTCCGCGGTGAACGACAGCTCACCCACCACGCTGTGGTCCTCGGCGAGGGCTCGCAGCAGGCAGGTGGCCACCACGTCGTCGGATCCGAAGTCGACCTCCACCACCGCGGTGCTGGTGTGCTCGTTGACGGTGTCGAAGCCGACCAGCTCCGACTCGACGTCGGGTGTCGAGTGGCTCAGCGTGCTCCAGCCGAGCCAGACCCCGAAGGCCAGCGCGACCACCACGCAACCGGCGACGAGGGCGCGTCGCCGCCAGGGTGCGGGGGCGCCGTACCGGTCGGAAAGGCTGACCTCGGAGCTCACGGGTAAAGCGTGACACCTAGTCTGATCCCATGTCGCAGCGCCCTCAGGCCGCGCCCCGATCGGGCTACCGGCTGATGCACGTGCACGCTCACCCAGACGACGAGTCCAGCAAGGGGGCTGCCTCCACCGCGATGTACGTCGCGGAGGGAGTCGACGTCCACGTCGTCACCTGCACCGGTGGTGAGCGCGGGTCGATCCTGAACCCCAAGATGGACCGGCCCGACGTCCTCGCCAACATCACCGAGATCCGCCGCCAGGAGATGGAGCGGGCCCGCGACATCCTCGGCGTGCGCCAGGACTGGCTGGGCTTCGTCGACTCCGGCTGGCCCGAGGGCGACCCGAAGCCGCCGCTGCCCGAGGGCAGCTTCGGCCTGGTGCCGCTCGAGGAGGCGGCCGCGCCGCTGGTGCGGTTCATCCGTGAGTTCAAGCCCCACGTGTTGACGACGTACGACGAGCGTGGCGGCTATCCGCACCCCGACCACATCAAGTGCCACGAGATCTCCATGGAGGCGTTCGAGGCGGCCGCCGACCCGGAGCGCTACCCGGAGCTGGGCGAGCCGTGGCAGGTGCTCAAGCTCTACTACCACCACTCGTTCAACCGGCCGCGGATGCAGGCGCTGCACGACGCGATGCTCGCCCACGGCCTGGACTCTCCGTGGGAGGAGCGGCTCAAGGAGTGGCCGTCCGAGCCGGAGTGGGACGCCCGGATCACCACCAGGGTGCCGTGCGGCGAGTACTTCGGGGTTCGCGACCAGGCGCTGCTGGCGCACGCCACCCAGATCGACCCGGACGGCTTCTGGTTCGCCATCCCTCGCGAGATCCAGCTCGAGGTCGCACCGACCGAGGACTTCGAGCTCGTGGTGAGCCACGTCGACAGCGAGACCCCCGAGGACGACCTCTTCGCAGGCATCCCCGACCCCAACTGAGAGACTCCCGTCATGACCCTCGTTTCGCTCGCCCTCTGGGTCGTCGAGAAGGCGCCCGAGGACGACGATGTCGTCGCCGGCTGGACCGCATTCGCAATCTTCGGCCTACTGATCGTGGCCGTGGTTTTCCTCGGGTTCAGCCTCACCAAGCATCTGCGGAAGGCTCAGAGTGCCGAGGACGCCGGGCTCTACGACCCGTCGAACAAGAAGAAGCGGTCCGACCCGCCGGTCGTCGAACCGAGCGAGGAATAGCCGCACATGGGCGTCGTCACGATGGACCAGGTGCTGACTTTCGGGCTGGCGGCGTTCATCCTGATCGTGATCCCCGGGCCGAGCGTGGTCTTCGTCATCGGCCGCGCGCTCGCCTACGGGCAGGGTGTCGCCCTGGCCAGCGTGGTCGGCAACAGCCTCGGCCTCTTCGTGGTGATGGGCCTGGTGGCGTTCGGCCTCGGCGCCGTGGTGGCCGAGTCGATCGTGGTGTTCACGATCCTGAAGATCGGCGGCGCGGCCTACCTGGTCTGGCTCGGCGTCCAGGCGCTGCGACACCGGCGCGGACTGCACGTGGAGGACGGGCCCACCCGGCTGCCGATCAGCTCGCGCGCGGCCGTGCGCCAGGGTTTCGTGGTCGGCGTCAGCAACCCGAAGGGCTTCATGATCTTCGCGGCCCTGCTGCCGCAGTTCGTTGAGCGCGGCCAGGGCGGGGTGCCGATGCAGATGTTCGTGCTCGGCCTGGTCGCCATCCTCCTGGGGCTCGCCTCGGACGCGATCTGGGCCGCCACGGCCAGCCGGCTGCGCGACTGGTTCAACGCCTCCGCGCGACGCGGCCGCGCGCTCGGCACGGTCGGCGGGGTCTCGATGATCGGGCTGGGCGTCGGCATCGCCCTCACCGGCCGGCCCGACTAGGCAGTAGGCGTCGGCAGGCGGGCCGCGAGCTCGTACGCCGCAGCCCGCTCGCGCACCTCTTCGGTCGCCTTGTGCGGGGCGCCGCTGTCGAAGGGCGGCTGCGGGTCGTACTCCGTCCAGAGCTGGATCGTCTCCGCCATCCTGCGGTCGGTGAGGATCTCGACCAGCCGCAGCGCCATGTCGATCCCGCTGGAGACGCCGCCGGCGGTGATGATCCGGGCCTCGGGCACCTCGACGACCCGCTCCGAGCGGGTCTCGACTCCGAACAGGCTCAGGGTCTCGAGATGCACGTAGTGGCAGGTCGCCGGCACACCCGTCAGCACTCCGGCAGCCGCGAGGATCAGCGACCCCGAGCAGACCGACGTCGTCCACGTGGTCGTCGGGTGCACAGCGGCGATCCACTCGGGCAGCGGACCGGTCAACACGTGCTCGCTGCCGGGCCCGCCCGGCACCACGACCACGTCGGGCGCAGGTACGTCGGCGAAGGCGGCGTCGGCGTACAGGGTCAGTGACCTCCGGTCGTCGCGCACCGGCCCAGCAGTCTCGGCCACGAGCGCCACGGTGACGCCCGGGGTCATAGCCAGCATCTGGTAGGGGCCGACCACGTCGAGCGCGGTGAACCCGTCGTACAGGGGGATCGCGACGGTGGTCATGTCAGCAGTGGGAGTACTCGGCCCGGCGGCGCAGCAGGACGGCCAGCATCGCCGCCAGCATCACCACGTGCGCGACGACCATGAACGTCATCGCGGCCATCGCCCCGGCCCACACCAAAGGCATCAGAAGGAGCGGCACAAACATCGCGGCGCACATCTCCAGGGTGCTTGCCCAGCCGTGGCCGCGGTAGCGCATCCAAGCGGCCATGCCGACGGACATGTCGACCGCCATCAGCAGGTACGACGCGCCCGGCTGCTCCTCGAACGGGATGGTCAGGCCGAGGAGGGCGCGGAGCCCGCCGAGGACGAGCATCCCGGCGAACATGGCGACGACCATCTCGACGTAGTGGCGGGCGAGAGGCCGCCATCTGGAGGCGTTCCCATCGACGGTTCCGTGGACGGGGGTCTGGGTGGTGGTCATGACCAGCAGCCTGGGCCACCGCTACGAAGGTCGCGAGAGTCTCGTGGGCGCGTGTCCGAAAACTTGGGACACCAGTCCATCGGACCTGCTGCCAGGCGGCCCCGAGCGCCGTACGGTGGTCGTATGACCGATCCGCGGCGGGTGCTCGTCGTCGGCTACCACGCCGCCGAGCTGCTCGACATCGCCTGTGTGACGACCGCGCTGACGGTGGCGAACTACCTGCACGGCGAGGAGGTCTACCGGGTCGTGCTCGCCACGCCCGGCGGCCGGCCGATCCACACCGGCAGCGGGCTGGTGCTCCAGGCGCAGGACAAGCTCGAGCGGGTCACGGGGCCGCTCGACACGCTCGTGGTCTCCGGTGGCATCGGCTACGTCAAGGCCATGGACGACCGGCGCCTGGTCGCCCACGTACGCCGCCTGGCGGGCGAGTCTCGACGGGTGGCTGCGGTGTGCACCGGTGCGGGACTCCTCGCCGCGGCCGGGCTGCTCGACGGCCGCCGGGCAGCCACCCACTGGGACCACGCGGCCATGCTGACCGCCCGCTTCCCCCAGGTCAGCTGGGACGGTGACCCGATCTTCGTCACCGACGGGCCCTACTGCACCTCCGCCGGCGTGACGTCCGCGCTCGACCTCACGCTCTCCTTCATCGAGGCCGACGTCGGCGCCGACGTCGCGCGTGAGGTCGCCCGCCAGCTGGTCACCTACCTCCAGCGGCCCGGCAACCAGGCCCAGATGAGCATGTACACCGCGGCGCCGGCGGCGCGGAACTCCTTGGTCCAGGACACCATCGACCACGTCGCGGGCCACCTCGGCGACGACCTCTCCGCAGCCGTGCTGGCGGAGCGAGCGGGCGTCAGCGAGCGGCACCTCACCCGGCTCTTCCTCCGCGAGGTCGAGGTCACCCCCGGCCGGTTCGTACGCCGGGCCCGCACCGAGGCGGCCGCGCAGCTGCTCACGACGACCGACCTGACCATGGAGGGCATCGCCTCCCGATGCGGGTTCGGGACCCCCGAGACGCTCCGCCAGGCCTTCCAGAGCAGGTACGGCGTCAGCCCGTCGCACTACCGGGCCACCCAGTCCCGGGCCGTGCCGGTCGCGGGCTAGCGTCACCGGGTGACCGTCTTCGTCGCCTGGACCTCCGAGCCCGTCCCCGAGCCGCTCCCCGGGCCGTGGCGAGAGATGCATGTCGCGGCCGCCGGACTGCTCCTGGTCGAGAGCGACGACACCTTGTCGCGGGTCTACCACGAGCTGAAGTGGAGCCTGCCCGAGGGAACCTCGCTGCTGGTCGCGCCGGTCGCTGACACCCCGAAGCTGAAGGGCCTGGCACCAGGGACCCAGACCTGGCTCCGCGAACGCACCTGACGCGGTCGATTCGGTCTACATCGATGATGTCCGTCGGCGGGCCCCGTCTGTCTGTACTCGAGAGACAACGGCGCGACGGAGGACCCCGATGCTGCACGACCCCGAACCCCAGACCGCTTCCGGCAAGGTGCTCTGGCACTTCTCGATCAGATTGGACGGGTTCATCGCAGGACCCGAGCACTCCTTCGACTGGATGACCGGCTTCACCGGGCGGCCCGGCATCGAGGAGTACGTCCAGACCACCGGCGCGGTTCTCTGCGGGCGCGACGCGTTCGACAGCGCGATGGGGTGACAGCCGCCCTACAGCGACGACTGGAGGGGCTCGATCTTCATGCTCACCCACCACCCCGAGGACGCTCGGCCCGCGGTGGGCATCACGATCCTGAGCTGCGACGTCGCCGAGGCGGTGCGGATCGGCCTCGAGGCGGCTCTACGACAACCCGGGCGGCGCGCCGCTCTACCTGGACCTGGTCAACTCCGACGACCCGACCCGGGAGGTCGACCTACGCTACTGGCCCCGCGCCTGACGTGAGGTCTTCTGCCGGACCCGCTGCCAGAGACCGTCGAGGGCATCCTCGAGGGCAGTTGCCTTCGCCGCGTCGAACCAGGTCACGCGCAACTGCTCGCTCAGACCGCCCGGGGTCTCGTGAGAGTCGCCGCACTCTGCCCCGTGACCGCCCGTCCGCGGCACCGAACGGTCGAGGTTCAGGTCGTCCTCACCTCAGGGTCGGCCGAAGAGCTTGCCGAAGAAGCTCTTGTCGCGACTCGAGCGAGTGGCCGCGACCTTCTCGGCCTTGCTGTGCCTGCCAGGGCACCACCCTCCGGCGGGAACACCCGCCTTCACGTTCGCGATGTGCTTTCCGCAGCCGGACCACGTGGTCTTGCCGCAGGTCTTGCATCGGACTGCTCGGCACATGGGTGGATCTCCGTTCTGTGTGGGGAGCAGGGCGCGGGGTGGTTCAGCTGTGCGAGAAGCGGATGTCGGGCAGGACGCGGGTCAGCCAGCGAGGGGCCCACCAGGCCGCCTTGCCGGTGAGGCGCAGGAGTACGGGGAGCAGCACGAGACGTACCAGGAACGCGTCGAGCAGCACCGCGACCCCGAGCACGATGCCCATCTCCTTGGGCGGCAGCGGGCCGGACAGCGCGAAGGTGAAGAAGACCGCGACCATCACTGCACCGGCCGCGAAGATGACCCGGCCGGAGTGGGCCAGCGAGCCGACCATGGCCTCCTTCGGGTCACCCGAGTGCTCGAAGTGCTCCTTGGCCGAGGCGAGCAGGAAGACCGTGTAGTCCATCGCGATCGCGAAGATCATCGCGAAGAAGAACACCGGAGCCCAGGCGTCGAGAAAGCCTTGCGACTCGAAGCCCAGGAGGCCCGCGCCCCAACCCTCCTGAAAGACCAGGCGCGCGACCCCGAAGGCGGCAGCCGTCGAGAGCAGGCTGGCCAGGGTCCCAAGCAGGGCGATCAGCGGTGCCTGCAGCGCGATCAGCAGGAGCAGGAACCCGAGCCCCAGGATCACGCCGATGACCAGCGGGGTGGAGTCGTCGAGCTGAGTCTTGAGATCAAGGTTCTCCACCGCAGCGCCGCCGACGTAGGCCGAGGAGGGCAGGTCTTTACGGAGCCGGCCCACGGTGTCGCTGAGCGCCGGGTCGGAGGGGTCGACGGTCGGCACCGCCTGGATCAGGGCGTACGACGACCCGTCGGCGGCCGGCGTCGCGGGCATCGCGGCGGCGATCCCGGTGTCGTCGCTCAGCACGGAGGCCGCGTTCTTCGCGTCGGCCTTGTCGACCACGATGGTGAGGGTGCCGGGGGCGCCGTCGCCGAACGCGCCTTGGACCAGGTCGTAGCCGACCCGGGCAGAGGCGTTCTCGGGCAGCACCTTGATGGACGGCATCGCGGTCTGCAGGCCCACGGCGGGGGCCGCCAGGGCGAGCAGCACGACGAGGGCGGCGAGACCGAAGGCGACCGGTCGCTTCCAGAGCCGCTCGCCCCAGGAGGCGAACCTCCGGGAGCGGTGCTCGCTGGAGCGGGACCAGGGCAGCGACAGCTTGTTGATGCGGTGGTCCAGGTTCGAGAGCACCAGCGGCAGCAGGGTGAGCGTCGCCGCGAGCACGAAGACGACCGACAGCATGATGCCGCCAGCCATCGAGCGGAAGGACGGCGAGGGCACCAGCATCACGGCGGACAAGGAGATGAGCACGGTCGCGCCGGAGAGCAGCACGGCCTTGCCAGCGGTGTCCATGGTCTCGGCGATCGCACGCTGTGGGGTGCTCCCGGCCCGGGCGCGGGCGGCTCGATAGCGGACCACGATGAAAAGTGCGTAGTCGATGCCGAGGGCGAGCGCGAACATCATCGCGAAGTTCATCGCCCAGATCGAGACCGGCACGAGGTGGTTGATCAGCACGAGGGATCCGGCCGATGCGACAAGCCCGGCGAGCGTGAGGATCAGCGGCAGGCCGGCCGCCACGAGGGCGCCGAAGGCCAGCACCAGGATCGCGAGCGTCACCGGCCACGAGAGGAGCTCGGACTTCAGCATCGCCGACAGGTTGGCCTCGTTGAAGTCCGACCAGAGCAGCGAGGCGCCGGTCGGGTTCACCTGGATCCCGGAGGTGGATAGGTCCTGCAGCGCTCCCTTGAGGTCGTCGGCGGCGCGGACCATCTCGTTGGGGTCGGCGTTCGCCCCGGCCAGCAGGACCGCGGTGGTGCCGTCCTCGCTCAGGGTGACGCCGGGCTGGGGTTGGACCACCTCGGCGATGCGGGAGTCCTCCTCGAGCAGGGCGGTCGCGCCGGCGAGCACCTGTTGCCCCTCGGCACTGGTGAGCGGGCCGTCCGTCGAGTGGACGACGACCTGGATCGCCGTCGAGGCGTTGCCGCCGAAATGTTCTTGGGCGAGCTCGCGGGCGGTGACGGAGTCGGAGCCGTTCGCCTGCCACCCAGCGCCGGAGAGCTCGGTCTCGACGCGGGGGGCGAAGGCACCAAGGCCGACGATGACCAGCAGCCACACGACGGTGGTGAGACGAGCGTGGCGGGTGACCGCGACACCGAGGCGGCCGAGGGGTCCGGGTCGGTAGCCGAGGTCGGGATCGGGTGCAGGGGAGGAGGCGTGGCGGGGGGTGTTCGTCGTGGACATGCGGTCCCTTTCATGGGTTCAGGCGAGGGCCGGGAATGCGCGCGCCGCGGTGTAGACGGCGACGCCGAGCACGAGGACGGTGAAGGTGAGCTGGAGTCGCTGGGTGTCGGTGCGGCTCGCGAGACGGGCGCCGGCCATCGCGGCGATGGCCGAGGCGGCGGTCAGGACGAGCACCAACCACCAGTCGGGGGAGACGCCAGCACCGGCGCGCACGACCAGTGCGGCGGCGCTGGTCATGGTGATGACCACCAGAGAGGTGCCGGCGGCGTACTCCATCGGGATGGCGAGAGCGAGCAGAAGCGCGGGGACGACGAGGAAACCCCCACCGACGCCGAGGAAACCGGTCAGGAGTCCCACGACGGTCGCGGTGAGCAGCACCTTGAGGGCGCGGGGGCACTGGCAGGCGAACGTCGGGCTGAAGGTGAGGATCGGATGGTCCGGCGATCCACGCCGTTCGGTGGCGTCCGCCTGTCCGCGCACCAGGCGGACCGCCATCACGGCGGCGACCAGAAGCATCAGTGCCGCGAAGCAAGCGAGCAGCGTCGGCTCTGGCACGTGGGCGGCTGCCCTGGCCCCGAGCGCGGCGCCGCCGAGTGCGACGGCGCCGAAGCCGGCGCCGCGGGCGAGCAGCACATGGCCCTCGCGGCGGGCGGTGACGGTCCCGATCAGCGAGGTCACGCCGACCACGACCAGGGAGCCGGTGGTGGCCTGCGCGGGGCCCTGCCCGAGGGCGTAGACCAGCACCGGGACGGCGAGGATGGAGCCACCCCCGCCGAGCGCGCCCAGGCTGAGGCCGATGAGGGCGCCGGCGAAGATCGCGACGGCGACTGCGATCACGCGTCGGGGCCGACGAGGTGCAGTCCCACTTCCGCGGCGTTGTCGAACGAGTCGTCGATCGCGACGACCGAGCGGCCCGCCGCGTCGAGAAGCGAGGCGGCTACCGAGGCTCGGTAACCGCTCGCGCAGTGCACCCACACCTCGCCTGCCGGCACCTTGTCGACCCTGCCGGGCAGCTCGTGCAGGGGCAGGTTGACCGCCCCGTTGATCCGGGCCGCGGCGAACTCCTCCTCGCGCCGGACGTCGAGGACGACGACCGCACGGTGGTGGCGTACCTGCGCGAGATCGGCGAAGACGCCGGTGGCGAAGGAGGACACCTCGTCGGCCCAGTCCTCCGGTGACCCGGTCGCCTGCGCGGCCGGGCGATCGATGCCGATCCGGACCAGCTCGCGCTGGGCGCGGGCGACATCATCGGCGGTCTCGCCGAGCAGCGTGATCGGCGTCCCCCACGGGATCAGCCACCCGAGGTAGGTGGAGAACTGTCCCTCGATTCCGAAGTTGAAGCTGCCGGGGACGTGCCCGGCAGCGAACGCGGTGCGGTTGCGCAGGTCCACGACCCACTCGCCCTCCTCGATGCGGCGACGCACCTCGGCGGGGTCGGCGACCGACGGTGTGCTCAGGTCGGGCTCGGGCGGACCCGCGGCGTTCGCCGGCATCATGTGCGCGTAGTACGCCGGGTAGGCGCCCAGTCCGTTGAGCAGCTCGCGGACGTAGCTCTCCTGGTCCTGGGTGAACACCGGGTTGGCGGTCCGCTCCTCGCCGATCGTCGACTCGGTCGCGTCGCTCTGGGTCGCGGCACAAAACGACCCGAAACCGTGGGTGGGGTAGACGTCGGCGGCGTCGGGGAGCAGCCGCGCGAGGTGGTGGGCGGACGCGTGCTGCCGTCGGCCGAGCTCCACGGCGTTCTCCTCGCCGAGCAGGTCGGGGCGACCGGTCGCGCCGAAGAGCAGTGAGCCACCCGAGAACACCCCGGCCGAGACGCCCAGGTCGAGATCGCTGCCATCCGCAACCTCGACGAGGGCATAGGAGAGGTGGGTGAACGTGTGACCGGGCGTCCCGACCGCGACCACGCGCATCCGCTCTCCGACGGCCACGACCTCACCGTCGCGGATCGGGGTGCGCTCGAAGGACACCTCGTCCTGGCGGTTGACCAGGTACTGGGCTCCGGTGCGCTGCGCAAGGGCGAGGCCGCCCGTGACGTAGTCGTTGTGGATGTGGGTCTCGAAGACGTGTGTGAGGCGTAGACCGTGCTCGTCGAGCAGGACGAGGACACGGTCGATGTCGCGCTGCGGGTCAACCACGAAGGCGACCTCGCCGTCGTGTACGAGGTAGCTGCGGTCACCGAGCGTAGGGGTCTCGATCGTGAGGACGGTCAGACCGGTCATGGGTGGAAGTCCCTTCGTCGACTGAGCTGGTCCGAATGTCGTTGAACCCCCTGGGGGGATCCTCAGGACCGTAACAGAACCCCCCGGGGGGTTGTACAGTTGGGATCATGACCGACTACATGCTGTCCATCACCACGGAGCGACCTTACGAGGAAACGGTGGCTGCGGTGCGCGAGCAGCTAGCGGAGGCGGGCTTCGGCGTGCTGACCGAGATCGACCTCAAGGCGACGCTGAAGACCAAGCTCGACGTCGACGTCGAGCCACAGGTCATCCTGGACGCCTGCCGACCAGAGCTCGCCCACCAGGTGCTCCAGGCCGAGCCGTCGATCGCGGCACTCACCGGCCGATCAGCGCTCGCGCCGGTCGGAGGGCGGGCGTGATGGATCTCGAACCCACCGAGATCAAGGCGATCATCACCCGGATGAAGCGCGCCAACGGCCACCTGGCCAGCGTGATCCGGATGATGGAGGAAGGTTCCTCCTGTGAGGACGTCCTCACCCAGCTCGCTGCGGTCAACAAGGCGCTCTCGCGTGCTGGATACGCCATCGTCGCCACCGGTCTGCAGCACTGCCTGGAGGACGGCGAGGGCATCGACGGCGTCGACACCAAGAAGATGGAGAAGCTGTTCCTGGCACTCGCCTAGATGTGACGACCTGCGACACCGGCGGGACAGCTGCTCGACGACGCCTGCTCGCATCTCCTATGAGCACCGCGACCACGGACGCACCGGCCGGCGAGTGATCCACAGCTCGCAACGTCTGGTACCGCCACTACTGGCGGTCAGTGACCGAGCACTTTCGCATCACTACCGGCCGACTTCGTATCATGTCGACCTCAGTGAGCTGCTCCACATAGCAACAGAGAGAAGGACGCCGTCAATCGTCTCGGTGCCGCCACGAGCCCGTATCTCCAACAGCACGCGGGAAATCCCGTCGACTGGTGGGAGTGGGAGCCGGCTGCGTTCGAGGAGGCCAGGGCGCGCAACGTGCCGGTGCTGCTGAGCGTCGGGTACGCCGCATGCCACTGGTGCCACGTGATGGCGCACGAGTCGTTCGAGGACGACGCCACCGCGGCATACCTGAACGAGCACTTCGTGAGCATCAAGGTCGACCGCGAGGAGCGGCCCGACGTCGACGCTGTCTACATGCAGGCCACCACGTCGATGACCGGGCAGGGCGGCTGGCCGATGACGGTGGTGCTCGACCACGACGGCAACCCGTTCTTCGCCGGCACCTACTACCCCGACCAGCCGCGGCACGGCCAGCCGGCGTTCCGGCAGGTGCTCGAGGCACTGGTCGACGCCTGGCGCACCAAGGGCGATGACGTACGCCGCGTGGCCGGCACCCTGCGCGAGCACCTCAACCAGCAGGCCGAGCTCGTCGCGGGACCGGTGGACCGGGACCTGCTCGACGGGGCAGTGGCCACCCTGGAGCGCGAGTACGACGAGGCCCGCGGCGGCTTCGGCGGCGCGCCCAAGTTCCCGCCGTCGATGCTGCTGGAGTTCCTGCGCCGGATGGGCGAGGAGCGGATGCTCGGCGGCACCCTGGAGGCGATGGCCCGCGGCGGCATCCACGACCAGCTGGCCGGTGGGTTCGCGCGCTACAGCGTCGATGCCGACTGGGTGGTGCCCCACTTCGAGAAGATGCTCTACGACAACGCCCTGCTGCTGAGCGTGTACGCCGGCACCCGCACCCCCGTGGGCGCGTGGGCGGCCGAGGGCATCGCCGACTTCCTGCTCGGCGAGCTGCGCACTCCCGAAGGCGGCTTCGCCTCCGCGCTCGATGCCGACAGCGAGGGCGTCGAGGGCAAGTTCTACGCCTGGACCCCGGCCCAGCTGGTCGAGACGCTCGGCCCCGACGACGGCGCGTGGGCGGCGCGGCTGCTGTCGGTCACCGACGCCGGCACGTTCGAGCACGGCTCGTCGACGCTGCAGCTGCGGGCGGACCCCGACGACCTGGAGCGCTGGTTCGACGTACAGCGGCGGCTGCGTGAGGCCCGCTCGCAGCGGGTACGCCCCGCTCGCGACGACAAGGTCGTGGCGGCCTGGAACGGGCTCGCCATCAGCGGGCTGGTCCGGCTCTGGGGATGGCTGGGGGAGAGGCAGCACCTCGAGGCTGCCGTCAAGGCCGGTGAGCTGCTGGCCCGAGTGCACCTTGACGGCGCCCGTCTCCGGCGGGTGTCCCGCGACGGTGTCGTCGGCGAGCCCGCGGGCGTGCTGGAGGACTACGGCTGCGTGGCCGGCGGGTTCCTCGACCTCCTCCAGGCCACCGGCGACCCGGCCTGGCTCGAGCGCGCCGGGGCGCTGCTCGACACGGCGCTCACGCACTTCCGGTCCGACGACGGCAGCTTCTTCGACACCGCCGACGACGCCGAGTCACTGGTCGTCCGGCCCCGCGACCCCAGCGACAACGCAAGCCCGTCGGGGTTCTCCGCGATGCTGCACGCGCTGATCACCTACACCGCTCTCACCGGAGAGACCCGGCATCGCGCCGCCGCCGAGGAGGCGCTGGCCACCGCCCACCAGCTGATCGAGCGTGTCCCGCGGTTCGCCGGCTGGAGCGCGGCGGCGGCGGTCGCGATGCTCGACGGCCCGGTGGAGGTCGCCGTCGTCGGACCGCCCGGCGCGGAGCGGGACGAGCTCGCCGCCCTGGCCCGGGCGCACCCCACCGCGGTGGTGGTGGTCGCGGAGGGCCCGGTCGACGGCATCCCGCTGCTGGCCGGCCGGACGCCGATCGACGGCCGCCCGGCGGCGTACGTCTGCCGCGGGTTCGTGTGCGAACGGCCGGTCACCGAGGTCTCGGACCTGGACAGGGCACTGACCGCGACACGTTGACGCGAGTAGGTTCGCATCCGTGAGCGACGACACCTACGACTACGTCATTGTCGGAGCCGGAAGTGCCGGGGCGGTGCTCGCTGCGCGGCTGTCCGAGGACGCCGTCAGCTCGGTGCTGCTCCTCGAGGCGGGCGGTGAGGCCGACGCCGACGAGGTGATGATCCCCGCGGCGTTCCCGTCGCTGTTCAAGACCCGCTGGGACTGGAACTACAACACCACCGAGCAGAAGCAGCTGAACGGCCGGCGGGCCTACTGGCCCCGGATGAAGGCGCTCGGCGGCTGCTCCTCGATGAACGCGATGATCTACATCCGCGGCAACCGGGTCGACTACGACTCATGGCGCGACCAGTACGGCGCCGCGGGTTGGGGCTTCGACGACCTGCTGTCCTACTTCGTGCGCTCCGAGACCAACAGCCGACTCGGCGCTCCACTGCACGGACGGTCCGGGCCGCTGCACGTCGAGGACCGCGTCTACACGCATCCTCTGAGCCACGCGTTCGTGGCCAGCGCGGTCAGCGGCGGGCTCAAGCCCACGGACGACTTCAACGGCGAGGAACAGGCGGGCGCCGGGCTCTACCAGGTCACCTGTCGGCGGGGCAGGCGCTGCTCGACCAACGAGGCGTACCTCAAGCCCGCCCGGGCCCGCCGCAACCTCACCGTCGCCACCGGGGCGCTGGCCACCGGCATCGTGGTGGAGGGCGAGCGGGCGGCGGGCGTGAGGTTCCGGCAGGGCGGCGGCACGCACACGGTAAAGGCGCGACGCGAGGTGATCCTCTGCGGTGGCTCGATCAACACCCCGCAGCTGCTGATGCTGTCCGGCATCGGCCCGGCGGCGCACCTGGCGGAGCACGGCATCGACGTGAAGGCCGACCTCGCCGGCGTTGGCGCCAACCTCCAGGACCACCCGGTGGTGCCGATGCTCTGGTACACCCGCGGCATCGGCGACCTCGCCCAGCTCAACAACCTGCGCTCGTTCGGTCTCTGGAAGGCGCGCGGCCGGGGCCCGCTCGCGTCGAACGTCGGCGAGGCCGGCGCCTTCTTCGCCACCCGCGAGGGACTTCCGGCTCCCGACCTGCAGATCCACGTCGCCCCGACCGGCTTCTACGACAACGGCATGCACGAGCCCAACAGCCGGATGGTCACCGCTGCGCCGACGCTGGTGTCGGTGGCCAGCCGAGGGTCGATCCGGCTGCGGTCGGCCGACCCCGCGTGGCACCCGGCCATCGACGCGGCGTACCTCGAGGACCAGGCGGACCTCGACGCGCTCCTGGCGGGGATGCGTCGTACGTGGGAGATCTGCACCCAGGGCGAGCTGTCGACGTACCTCGAACGGCCGTGGCAGCTGCCTGACGACCCGAACGACGAGGACCTGGTCGAGCACATGCGCACCTGGGCTCAGACGCTCTACCACCCGACGTCGACCTGCGCGATGGGCTCGGGCGAGGACGCCGTCGTCGACGCGGACCTGCGGGTGCGCGGCATCGAGGGGCTGCGCGTCGCAGACGCCTCGGTGATGCCCGCCGTACCCCGCGGCAACACGAACGCCCCCACCATCATGGTCGCCGAGAAGGCGGCCGATCTGATCAGGAGTGCCTCATGACCGTGACCGAGACGCGCCCCACGTTCGACTCCCTCAACCCGATCACCGGGGACGTCGTCGCGTCCCACCCGGTGCACAACGAGGAAGAGGTGCGGGTAGCGGTCGAGCGCGCGAAGGAGGCGGCGGCCTGGTGGTCGGCGTTGACGTACGACGAGCGCCAGACCCACCTGACGGCCTGGAAGGGCGTCGTCACCCGCCGGATCGCCCAGCTCGCCGACGTGATGCACCAGGAGACCGGCAAGCCGCACGCCGACGCGATGCTCGAGGCGGCACTCGCGATCGACCACCTCGCCTGGGCGGCGGGCCACGCGGAGAAGGTGCTCAAGCGGCGGAAGGTTCCGTCGGGTCTGGTGATGGCGAACCAGTCGGCGAGCGTGGCGTACGTGCCGCTCGGCGTCGTCGGCGTGATCGGCCCGTGGAACTACCCGGTGTTCACGCCGATGGGCTCGATCGCCTATGCGCTGGCGGCGGGCAACGCGGTCGTCTTCAAGCCAAGTGAATACACGCCCGGAGTCGGGGAGTGGCTGGCCCGGACCTTCCTCGAGTCGGTCGGCCGCCCGGTGCTGCAGGTCGTGACCGGGCTGGGCGAGACGGGCGCGGCGCTCTGCCGGGCCGGCGTCGACAAGGTGGCCTTCACCGGCTCGACCGAGACCGGCAAACGGGTGATGGCGGCCTGCGCCGAGACCCTGACCCCGGTCGTGATCGAGGCCGGCGGAAAGGACGCGCTGATCGTCGATCAGGACGCTGACATCGAAGCCGCGGCCGACGCGACGCTGTGGGGCGCCTGCTCCAACGCGGGTCAGACCTGCGCCGGTGTGGAGCGGGTCTACGTGCACGAGCGGGTCTACGACGAGTTCCTCGACGTGTTGGTCGCCAAGTCGCGTGACGTGCGCGCCGACGACGGCCCCGGGAGTCACCTCGGCCCGATCACGATGCCCCAGCAGATGGACATCATCCGCGAGCACATCCAGGACGCGTTGGATCGTGGCGGCCGGGCCGTGGTCGGTGGCGTGGACGCGGTGGGGGACCGTTTCGTGCAGCCGACGATCCTGGTCGACGTACCGGAGGACTCGCGGGCGGTGCAGGAGGAGACCTTCGGCCCGACGGTCACCGTGGCCAAGGTGCGCGACATGAATGAGGCAGTGTCGCTTGCCAACGGCACTCGTTACGCCCTGGGGTCGACGGTCTTCTCGAAGGACCACGGCATGGAGATCGCCGAGCGGATCCGCGCCGGCATGACCGCCATCAACGGCATCATCACCTTCGCCGGCGTCCCGAGCCTCCCGTTCGGCGGCGTCGGCGACTCCGGCTTCGGCCGCATCCACGGCCCCGACGGCCTCCGCGAGTTCACCTACCCCAAGGCGATCTCCCGTCAACGCTTCAAGCCGATGATCGCGCTGACGACGTTCACCCGCACCGAGAAGGCCGAGCAGCAGCTAGCGAAGATGATCACGATGCTCCACGGCCGCGGGACGACGATCCCCAACAAGTAGCTGCTGCCGGTGGTCGAGCGGCGAGCGCCGACCGGTGGTTGAGAAAGCCGCGCTAGCGCCTGTCTCGAAACCCGGAAGGTCCGAATCCCGCTCAACCATGGGCGAAAAGCCCACGAACCTTCCACAGGCGGGCGTCCGGTGGAGGTCGTCCACAGCCGTCCTTGGACGTCCGTGAGTGTCGGCGTCGGGTGCTGGAATAGGTCCATGACCACGACCGCGGACAGCACCGATCGGGACCACCCGATCGGCGTTGGCCTGTCCCGGATCGAGGAGGAGCTGAAGACCCTGCGCGACCAGCCGGCCTGGTCGATGGGACCGGCCGAGACCCGCGAAGCCATGGTGGAGGCTCACCCGGCTGAGTCGCGCAATGTCAGCGAGCTCGAGGCCCGGGCTCGCCGCTCATGGCCAGGCCGTCGGGGTCGAGGCCGCCTCGGGTGCCACGTCGACGGCGAACTGGTGGGCGCACGCCACCCGGCAGACCCGGGCCGCTGCGCACCGGAAGACCCGGCTCGCGACCGCGTTGGGCTCGGAGGTGTTTGAGCCGGTCCGGGTCGCACTGGCCGAGGGGCGGCTGCTGGTGGACCAGGCGCAGGTGATCATCGCCGCGGTCCAGGCGCTGCCCGAGGACGTCGACGCGGCCATCAGGGACGACGCGCTGGCGACCTTGATCGGGTACGCCGTCCACCACGACGCCAAGGCGCTCCGGATCCTGGGGAGGCGGATCCTGGACGTGGTGGCTCCGGAGGTCGGGGAGGCTCACGAAGTCAAGGTGTTGGAGCGCGAGGAGCGGGAGGCCGAGGCGGCGGCGGTGTTCCGGATGCACGAGGACGGCCACGGCAAGGCCCACGGGAGGTTCACCATCTCCTCCCGGCACGGGGCGATGCTGAAGAAGCACCTACTGGCGATCGCGGCCCCCAAGCACCGGGCAGCAACCGACGGGCAGGCACCGGAGCCGGGCCGGCCCAGCGCACACCGGCTGGGCGCGGCCTTCGAGGAGTACGTGGAGACCTACCCCACCGACCAGCTCCCGCACGCCGGCGGTGTCTCGGCCACCGTCGTGGTCATGATGACCCTGGAGACGCTGATGGGTGGGCTGAAGGCCGCCCAGCTGGACACCGGCCACCGGATCACACCAGGTCTGGCGCGCAGGCTGGCGTGCCGGGCCGGGATCATCCCCACCGTCCTGGGCGGCCAGTCCCAGGTCCTCGACCTCGGCCGGAAGACCCGGTTCCACACCGAACCCCAACGCATCGCGCTGGCCATCGAGCAGGGCGGCTGCACCGCCGAGGGCTGCGACTGGCCACCGGGCATGTGCCACGCCCACCACGACCCGCCCTGGTCCCAGGGCGGTGACACGTCGGTCAAGAACGGCCGGCTGCTCTGCCCCCGACACCACGCCCGCGCCCACGACCCCACCTACACGACATCCAAAATTCCCGGCGGGAAGGTCGCGTTCCACCGAAGGACCTGAGAGAGGTCGCGACGTCACTGCGCAGGTGATGTAGTGCGTACGTGGAGCTGGTTGTCACGGTCGAGGGACCCGAGCTGCCTGCCAGCTTGACTCTGCCGAGCGGTGTCGTCCGCGCCGGTGTGGTCGCCCTCCACGGCGCGGAGGCGGGCGAGCGCTCCTACTTCCTGTACGAGCACCTCGCTGAGGTGCTCGAACCGGAGGGCATCGCCGTCTTGCGTTACGACCGTAGGCCGTCCGCGGATGGGCACGACGTGCCGCTGCACACCCAGGCCGGCGACGCCCTCGCCGCCCTGCGCCAGCTGCGCGAGATCGTCGACGGTGCACCGGTGGGGCTCTGGGGTTACAGCCAGGGTGCATGGGCGGCACCGCTGGCGGCCGTCACCGATCCGAGCATGGTGGCGTTCTTGATCTGCGTGTCCTGTTGCGGGGTGTCGCCGGCGGTGCAGATGAGGTACGGCTGCTCCCAGCAGCTGCTCACGCACGGCTACACCGATGACGACGTCGAGGACCTCACCGCAGCGCGACGAGCGTTCGAAGAGTTCATCCGCACTGGCGAGCGGCGGGCGGCAGCGCAATCCCTGCTTGACGAGGCAGCCACGCGGTCGTGGTTTCCGCACGCGCATCTCCCCGGTGTCCTACCGGCGCCTGGCTCTTGGCGGGACATGGACTTCGACCCGGGTCCGGTGCTGGCCCGCCTGGACTGCCCGGTCCTGGCCTTCTACGGCGAAACCGACGAGTGGGTGCCGATCGACGAGAGTGAAGCCGCATGGCTCGCCGCCACCCGACAAGGCGCGTTGAACGACCTCACCGTGGTGCGCCTGCGGGGCGCTGATCATCTCCCGACCCGGGGCGGCCGCCCCCAGGCTGCAGCGATCAGCCCTGCGTACACCGAGACGCTGACCCGATGGCTGGCCTCCCTCTCACCAGACCCGGCGTGATCACCGAAGAACGTGAGGACGCGCGGGCTCGACACTCTTGGCGCCCCGACCCATCCATACCGCGCAGTTGGCGATCGACTGCTTGAGCAGGTCGACCAACCGTTGCTCCCCGTCGCTCACGGCGGCCTCGGCGATGCCGGCGACGGCTGAGTGGACGATGGTGGGCGCGCTGCGGGTTGCGAACTTCTCGACCTTTCCGAAGCCTGGACCGCAGAAGTCGCGTGCCCAGTCGCGGGCATCCGGTACGTCGGCCAGAGCGGACTCGACGCGGGCCGACACGTGGTCTGCCGGCCGTCCCTCGAGCTCGTTGAGCACCTGCTCGCAACGGAGCAGCCCGACGGCTGCCACGCGTTGTCGCCGTGCGGACGCGATCGGCAGCGCGGCCAGGGCCGCCTCGCGGGCGAGCAGGGCGTCGATGCGCGGGTCGCTCAGGTTGAGGCCGATCACCTCGGACACCAGTGGCGCGATCTCGCGACGGCCCTCATCACCGATGTGGTCGTTGACGTCCCGCCCCAGGGCGGCGAGGAGAGGATGGGTGCACTCGGGGTGATCGGACCATGGCTCGCCGGCCAGGTAGGAGGCGAATTCCATGAAGCAGGCGCCCTTGCGCGAGTTGCGGTGCTTGCCTCGAGACAGGACCGGGACGAACTCCGGCATACGACCGTTACTCATGGTGACCAGCTCGCTCACGATGTTCGGCTACCTCACCAGTGTGCGTCCGCCCGTCCGGCACTGGCAACACCCCTCTACAGGGGTATGGAAATCGACTTGTCGGGCCCGAACCCGCCTAGCAGCATGGCCGGCATGCTCTCGGTAGAGGACCGACTCGACATTCACGAACTGCTATCTCTGCACGGGCACCTGATGGACGAGGGCGGGTTCGACCGCCTCGATGAGCTCTTCACCCCCGACTTCGTCTACGACGTGTCGCTCCTCGGAGGTGGGGAGCTCCGTGGCGCGGCGGACCTGGCGGCGGCGGCCCGCACCCTCGGCGACGCGAATCCGCTCGGACACCACGTCACCAATGTCATCGTGCAGGCCGGCTCCGAGCCCGACCGGGCCACGGTGCGGTCGAAGGGGATCGGCGTCCTCGCCGACGGCACCACGGGGTCGGTCAGCTATGAGGATGTCGTCACGAAGAACGACAACGGGTGGCGGATCCACCGTCGCCGGGTGGTGCCGAGGAAGCGCCCGCTGCACCCCTGATGGATCCGACAGGCTACGCCGACGCGGCGGGGTAGCAAGCCCCGTTGAACGTGACCCGCAGCGTGTAGATCGACCGGCCGGCGGCGACGAAGAGCTGGTTGAGCTTCGGGCCGCCGAAGGTGAGGTTCGAGGCCGGCTCGGGGAGCAGCAGCTTGCCGATCAGGTCGCCGTCCGGGGCGAAGCAGTGCACGCCGTCCCACGCCGCGGCCCACACCCGACCCTCGCTGTCGAGGCGCATCCCGTCGAACTTGCCGAAGTTGCAGGTGGCGAAGATCGCGCCACCACCGAGGGTCCCGTCGTCGCGCACGTCGAAGACCCGGATGTGGCTCGGCTCCTGACGCGTGTCGACGATGAACAGCTGGGACTCGTCGCGGGAGAAGGCCAGCCCGTTGGGGCGCACGAAGTCGTCGGCAACCACGGTGAGCGACCCGGTGCCCGGGTCGATGCGGAACACGAAGTTGCCGTCGAGCTCACTCGTGCCGGCGTTCCCCTCGTAGTCCCCGGCGATGCCGTACGGCGGGTCGGTGAACCAGATCGTCCCGTCGGCGCGTACGACGACGTCGTTGGGGCTGTTCAGCCGCTTGCCCTCGTAGCAGTCGGCCAGCACCGTGATGCTGCCGTCGTGCTCGGTGCGGGTCACTCGCCGGTTGCCCTGCTCGCAGGTGACCAGCCGGCCCTCGCGGTCGATCGTGTTGCCGTTGGCATAGCCGGAGTCCTCCCGGAGTACGCCGACCACGCCGGTGGTCTCGTCCCAGCGCATCAGCCGGGAGTTCGGGATGTCGCTCCACACGAGATACCGGCCGGCCGCGAAGTACGCCGGCCCCTCGCTCTTGCGTGAGCCGCGGTCGATGATCTCGACGACGTAGTCGCCGTCCAGCCACCCGAACCGATCGTCGAGCTTCTCGAAGCAGGTGTCGATGGCGTCCATGGACATTCGCTCTTCCGTCCGTTTGAGGCCCCGGCCTCGACGGAGAACGGGGACTCGGCGACCGGACGGCTCCTGCCGGTCCGGCAACCTCACTTTCCCCGCCCACAGGCGTTGCTTCGGTTCAGCTACACGATAACAACGCCAGACTGCCGGTCAGCCCTCGGCTGCCTGCTGCTCCTCGATCTGCTTGCGTACGTCGTCCATGTCGAGTCCGCGTACGCCGTTGATCACCTGGTCGAGCGCAGGGGGAGGCAGCGCACCTGGCTGGGCGAACACCAGGATGCCGTCGCGGAAGGCCATCAGCGTGGGGATCGAGGAGATGCCGGCGGCGGAGGCGAGCTCCTGCTGCTCCTCGGTGTTCACCGAGCCGAACGTGATGTCCGGGTTGGCCTCCGACGCCGCCTCGTAGGTCGGCGCGAACTGCCGGCACGGCCCGCACCAGCTCGCCCAGAAGTCGACGAACAGGATCTGGTCGTCGGTGACGTGAGTGACGAAGTTGTCGTCGTTCAGCTCGATCGTGGCCATCGAGTCAGCGTACCGGGGCTACCGAAGCGAGTACGTCGCCAGCGAGACGCCCACGTAGTGGGTGATGAACGCCAGGATCGTGAACGAGTGGAACACCTCGTGGAAGCCGAACCACTGCGGCCAGGGGTCGGGACGCTTGAAGCCGTAGACGACGCCGCCGAACGTGTAGAGCGCGCCGCCGACGGTCACGAGCACCAGGACAGCGATCGCCATGCCGCTCCCCAGCTGGCTGGAGGCGCCGTCGATGAAGCCGGGGATGAAGAAGACCGCCGACCAGCCGAGGCCGATGTAGAGGGGGAGGTAGAGCCAGCGCGGTGCGTTGAGCCAGAACACCCGGAACAGGACGCCGAGGATCGCGCAGCCCCACACCGTCGACAGCAGCACCACGCGCTGGGTGCCCTCGAGAAGGATCAGCGTGATCGGCGTGTAGGTGCCCGCGATCAGGATGAAGATGTTGGCGTGGTCGAAGCGCCGGAGGAACGTCCAGACCCTGGGTGACCAGGTGCCGGTGTGGTAGATCGCCGACACGCCGAAGAGCAGCAGAGCGCTCGCCGCGAAGAGTGCGGAGCCGATCCGGGTGGTCGCCGTCGGGGACAGGCAGATCAGCACGATCCCACCTGCCAGCGCCAGCGGCGCGGTGCCGAGGTGCATCCAGCCGCGCAGCTTCGGCTTCACCTCGGCCAGCGAATCGCCGATCGACTCGAGGCCGGCGCGCACGGCGTCGTTGGCGTGGTGGAGGGCCTCGTTCATGAGGTCAGGCTAACGGGCGGGTGAGCACGATCGGCTCGAACGCAGTCCTTCGCACATCGCCCACGGCGCCGCGCCCGAGCCCCTAACATCGAGGGGTGGCGGACTGGAAACGTGGACTGCGGAAGGTGCTCTACCCGCTCTACGAGGCGCGGATGCTGCGCCGGATGCCGGCCGACCTGCCCAAGCACGTCGGCGTGATGCTCGACGGCAACCGCCGCTGGGCCAAGGCCGTCGGCGCCGACACCGCCCACGGCTACCGCGCCGGTGCCGCCAACATCGAGCCGCTGCTCGGATGGTGCGAGGAGGTCGGAGTCGAGGTCGTCACCCTGTGGCTGCTGTCCACCGACAACCTCAACCGCCCGCCCGAACAGCTCAGCGGGCTGCTCTCGATCATCGAGGGCGCGGTCGACACGCTGGCCGAGGAGCACCGCTGGCGCCTGCACCCGGTCGGGGCGCTCGACCTGCTGCCCGCGACGACCGCGGAGAAGCTCAAGTCGGCCGAGGAGGCCACCCGCGACATCGACGGGATGCTCGTCAACATCGCGGTCGGGTACGGCGGCCGGCGCGAGATCGCGGACGCCGTACGGTCCCTGCTGCACGAGCACGCCGCCAAGGGGACCTCGCTCGAGGAGCTCGCCGGCATCCTCGACGTCGAGCACATCGCCGACCACCTCTACACCAAGGGTCAGCCCGACCCCGACCTGGTGATCCGCACGTCCGGGGAGCAGCGGCTCGGCGGGTTCCTGCTCTGGCAGAGCGCGAAGTCGGAGTTCTACTTCTGCGAGGCCTACTGGCCCGACTTCCGCCGGGTCGACTTCCTGCGGGCGATCAGGGCCTACGCGGTGCGCGAACGCCGGTACGGCGCGTAACCCTCCCTTCATCCCGCGTTCGGGCGTGTCGGCAGGGATCTTCTTCATCTCGGGGTTACGTTCCCGGAAGTGGTGAGTGGGGAAGCTCACCGCATCGGGAGGCCCGAACGTGAGAGATCACGACCTACTCGCCCGGACCGGGTGGCAGGCCCAGCCTTGCCCCTCGCCCCGAGCGGGAGGACGCCGGCACTCCGGCGTTCGGGCTCCCTCCCGGTCCAACTGCGTCGACGAGTAGGGCCGGGCGAGGGTGCGCGCGCGGTCACGTGAGGGGTGCCCCGTGCCAAGTGCAGCAGCATCATCACCCAAGGCGGCGAAGTCGCCGAGCCGGCAGACCCGGACCTACGTCCTCGACACGAGCGTGTTGCTGGCTGACCCCGGCGCCTTGCGCCGCTTCGCCGAGCACGAGGTCGTGCTACCCGTGGTCGTGATCACCGAGCTCGAGGGCAAACGGCACCATCCAGAACTCGGCTACTTCGCACGGAGCGCGCTCCGGCTGCTGGACGAGCTGCGGATCCTTCACGGCCGGCTCGACGAGCCCGTGCCCGTGGGCGAGGAGGGCGGCACCCTCCGGGTCGAGCTCAACCACACCGACTCCGACTCGCTCCCGTCCGGCTTCCGGCTGGGCGACAACGACACCCGGATCCTCGCCGTGGCGCACAACCTGGCCGACGAGGGCTTCGACGTGACCTTGGTCTCCAAGGACCTCCCGCTGCGGATCAAGGCGTCGGCCGTGGGCCTGGACGCCGAGGAGTACCGCGGCGAGACGGTGGCGGACTCCGACCCGGGCTACTCCGGGATGGCCGAGATCGAGGTCGCCGCCGCCGACCTCGACGAGCTCTACGACGACGGGAGCCTCGACCTCGATTCCGCCCGCGACCTGCCCTGCCACCAGGGCCTGGTGCTGCTCTCCGACCGGGGTACGGCGCTGGGCCGGGTCGGTCCGGACAAGCACGTGCACCTGGTGCGCGGCGACCGCGAGGCGTTCGGCATCCACGGCCGCAGCGCGGAGCAGCGGATCGCCCTGGAGATGCTGCTCGACCCGGAGGTCGGGATCGTGTCGCTGGGCGGCCGGGCCGGCACCGGGAAGTCAGCGCTGGCCCTGTGCGCCGGGCTGGAGGCGGTGCTGGAGCGCCAGCAGCACCGGCGGGTCGTGGTGTTCCGGCCATTGTTCGCGGTCGGCGGTCAGGAGCTCGGCTACCTGCCCGGCTCGGAGTCGGAGAAGATGTCGCCCTGGGCGCAGGCGGTCTTCGACACCCTGGGCGCGATTACCTCGACTGACGTGATCGACGAGGTGCTTGCCAGAGGCATGCTCGAGGTGCTGCCGCTGACCCATATCCGCGGTCGCTCGCTGCACGACGCGTTCGTGATCGTCGACGAGGCGCAGTCGCTGGAGCGCAACGTGCTGCTCACCGTGCTCTCCAGGATCGGCTCCGGCTCCAAGGTGGTGCTCACCCACGACGTGGCCCAGCGCGACAACCTGCGGGTCGGGCGGCACGACGGCGTGGTGGCGGTGGTCGAGAAGCTCAAGGGGCATCCGCTGTTCGCGCACGTCACGCTGACCCGCTCCGAGCGCTCGCCGATCGCCGCGCTGGTGACCGAGATGCTCGAGAACGTCGCGCTCTAGCGCCCGCTACCCCTATCCCCATCATGCGATACGGCATTTGCGAGATCGAGTAAAGCAATGCAAGGTGGGGACTTCGCGCACTCGGGTGCGCGATTTCCCTGCATGACGACCGACCGCCGTCTACCCAGAGACCCAACCTGTGTCGAAGCACGTCAAACACGTACCGAAGCACCGCGCTGCACCGCCCAAGCACACCCTCGCCAAGGCACCGCGCAAGGCGCTCCGCACCACGGTCCTGCTCTCCTCCGTCGCAGTCGCCGCCACCGGCGCGACCATCGCCGGGGGCATGGTCGGCGGTAGCCCCGCTTCCGTGACGAACGCGGCCGCCGATGCCGACGCCGGCGCCGCCGATGCGTCCGAGGGTGGGGCAGCCGCCGACGTAGGTGACCGCGAGCCCCAGGTCTCCCGGTCCGACCCGCGCGACCGTCCCGACCCGGCCAAGGCCGCCTCGCTGCGCGCCGAGGCCGGCGAGGCGATGATCCGCACCGAGAGCCTCGCCGAGTCCGACCCGCGCGACATCGCCCGCGCGCTTCTCGACGAGTTCGGTTTCGGCCTGGACCAGTTCGGCTGCCTCGACTCGCTCTACATGCGCGAGTCCGGCTGGAGTGTCACCGCGGACAACCCCTCCTCATCGGCCTACGGCATCCCTCAGGCGTTGCCGGGCTCGAAGATGGCCTCGGCCGGCGCCGACTGGGCAACCAACCCGGTGACCCAGATCCGCTGGGGGCTCGGCTACATCCAGGACCGCTACGGCAGCCCCTGCGGCGCCTGGGCGCACAGCGAGTCCAACGGCTGGTACTAACCCCGGTCCAGTCTTAGCGGCCGGTCATCCTGTCGACGTCCAACGCCTCGTCGAGCTGCTCCTCGGTGAGGTCGCCGCGCTCGACGTACCCCATCGCGATCACCGTCTCGCGGATCGTGGCGCCCTCGGCGAGCGCCTGCTTCGCGATCTTCGACGCGGCCTCGTAACCGACGTACTTGTTGAGCGGGGTGGACACCGACGGCGAGGACTCGGCGTAGCGGCGCATCCGCTCGGCGTCGGCGGTGATGCCGTCGACGCAGCGCTCGGCCAGCACCACGCTCGAGGTGGACAGCAGACGGATCGACTCGAGCAGGTTGCGGGCGATCACCGGCATCGCGACGTTGAGCTCGAAGCTGCCGCTCGCGCCGGCCACGGTGATCGCGGCGTCGTTGCCGATCACCTGGGCGCAGACCATCAAGGTGGCCTCCGGCAGCACCGGGTTGACCTTGCCGGGCATGATGCTGGACCCGGGCTGCAGGTCGGGGAGGTGGATCTCGGACAGGCCGGTCGTCGGGCCGGACCCCATCCAGCGCAGGTCGTTGCAGATCTTGGTGAGCCCCACCGCGATGGTCCGCAGCACCCCGCTCAGCTCGACCAGCGAGTCGCGGGTGCCCTGCGCCTCGAAGTGGTTGCGCGCCTCGACGAACTTCTGGCCGGTGCGCTCGGAGATGACGGCGATCGTCCGCTCCGCGAACCCGTCCGGCATGTTGATGCCGGTGCCGACCGCGGTGCCACCGAGCGGGAGCTCACGGACCCTGGGGAGCACGGCCTCGAGCCGCTCGCCGGCGTACCGGATCGTGGCGGCGTAGCCGCCGAACTCCTGGCCGAGCGTCACCGGGGTCGCGTCCATCAGGTGGGTGCGCCCCGACTTCACCAGGTCGGCGAACTCCTCGGCCTTGGCCTCGAGCGAGGTGGCGAGTACGTCGAGCCCGGGCAGCAGGTCCTCGGTCACGGCCAGCGTGGCGGCCACGTGGATCGCGGTGGGGAAGGTGTCGTTGCTGGACTGGCTGGCGTTGACGTGGTCGTTGGGGTGCACCTCCACCCCCGCCTTGGCGGCGAGCTCGGCGATCACCTCGTTGGCGTTCATGTTGGAGCTGGTGCCGGAGCCGGTCTGGAAGACGTCGATCGGGAACTGGTCGTCGTGGCTGCCGTCGGCGACCTCGCCCGCGGCGACTTCGATCGCCTTCGCAGCGTCCTGCTCGAGGACGCCGAGCTCGCCGTTCGTCACGGCCGCGGCCGCCTTGACATGGCCGAGCGCCGCGATCAGCCGCGGCTCCAACGTGGTGCCGCTGATCGGGAAGTTCTCCACGGCCCGCTGGGTCTGCGCCCGCCACAACGCGGTTCGCGGGACCCGGACCTCGCCCATGCTGTCGTGCTCGATGCGGTAGTCGTCACTCACGTTTGCGACGGTACCCTTGACTATTGGTAACTAAACAGTTACCAATGATGCATGGACGCCTTCGCCGCCTTGGCCGACCCGGTGCGCCGGGACCTGCTCCGGCGGCTCGCCCGTGGCCCGGCGCGTGTGGTCGACCTCGCCGGAGAGCACCCGATCAGTCGCCCCGCGGTGAGCAGGCACCTGCGGTTGCTCTCCGAGGCCGGGCTCGTGACCGCCGACGAGCACGGCCGGGAGCGGCACTACCGAGCGGCCACGGCGGGGCTCGCCCCCGTGCGGGCCCTGCTCGGCGAGCTCGCCACCCTGACGCCCCCGATCACCGAGCGGATGCTGGACGGCCTCGACCTCGAGGTCCGGCGTACCGGACGCGAACGCCGCGCCACCGCACCCACCCACCAGGAGGAAACCGGATGACCACCACGCCCACCACCCCCGCGGCCACCGGCCGCAAGCACGTGCACGAGGGCCAGCCGTACGTCGCGTTCGAGCGCACGTTCAGCGCACCGATCGACGACGTCTGGGCGGCGGTCACGGAGTCGGACCGGCTGGCCCGCTGGATCGGCAGCTGGGAGGGCGACCCGGCCTCGGGACACGTCTCCTTCCGGATGTTGTTCGAGGGGGAGGCGCACTCCGCCGAGCGGTTCACGATCGACGAGTGCGAGCCGCCGCGCCGGCTGGCGATCACCACCGAGGCGCCCTCCCCGGACGGGACCACGGAGACCTGGCAGCTGATGCTCGACCTCGAGGAGGCCGACGGCGTCACCACCTTCACGTTCTCCCAGTCCGTGCCCGAGCCCACCATGGCGGAGAGTGTCGGCCCGGGCTGGGACTACTACCTGGACCGGATGGTCCTGGCCGAGACCGGCGGCGATCCCGCGATGCTCGACTTCGACGACTACTACCCGGCGCTGGCCGAGCACTACCGCGGCGAGTTCGCCTGAAGGTGGTCGCGGATCAGGTCCGCCACCGCGCGCATGCCGGCGGCGTTCGGGTGATAGGCCAACGGGCGGCCCGGCAGCGGCAGCGTGGCGCCGACCGTCCACGGCTCGACCGACCAGGCGTGGTGGTCGCGGCTGGCCTCGGCCACCCGGACCAGCTCGCAACCGGTCGCGGTGGCGGCCTTGGCCGTGAGCTCGGCCAGGCGGTCGGCGAGGTGCCGGGCGAGATCGGCGTGCTCGCGCTTCAGCGGAGGTGACTTCTCGCCGGCGGGCGGCAGCAGGGTGAGGTAGTCCACGAAGAGCACCCGGGCCGGGGGCGCCAGCTCGCGCACTCGCTCGCCGACGGCGACCAGTGAGCCGGCCACCCGCTCCAGCGCCAGCTCGCGTCGCGCCGGGTCGAGTACGTCGCGCAGCCGGCCGCCCACCACCGGCAGCATCCGCACCGCGCCGGGGAGGGTGGCGACGTACAGGCCCGGCACGTAGGCGATGTCGTTGCCACCGATGGTCACGGTGACCAGGTCCTCGCCACCGTTCAACGCGCTCACCTGGGGCGGCGCGCCGTTCTGGCGGTCGGTGAGCAGGTGCGCCGTGGTTGCTCCCGAGTAGGAGACGTCGACCAGGTCGAGCGACAGGTCGTCCGCGAGCAGGTGCGGGTAGTTGCGCTGCGACCGCATCGCCGCCAGCGGGCTGCCCGGCGCTCGCGGCGGGATGCCCGGCCCGGCAGCCATCGAGCTGCCGAGGGCGACGTACCGCTTCACCCGCGGGACGCTACCCGGGCGGCATACAGCCAGTAGCTCTCGTCTCGCTCCTGGAGCAGTACATCGTGCCGGCGGGTGCTGACATCACCGAACACCTCGGCCAGCGTCTCCTCGAGCTCGGGTGCCTCGGCCGCCGACCACACCACGAGCGCGCCTCCCGGCCGCAGTACGTCGCGCGCGTGGGTCAGGAACGGCGCGTGGTAGAGCGCCTCGTTGGTGTCGTGGACCAAGTAGCCCGGGCCGTTGTCGACATCGAGCAGGATCAGGTCGTACGTCGCGGGCCGGGCCTCGGCGATCGCCACCGCGATGTCCGCCAGCACGACCACCACCCGCTCGTCGGCCAGCAGCGCCGGTCCGTGGCCGATGGTGCCGTCGCGCATCCATCGCACCAGCGCCTCCTCGATCTCGACGACGGCGCACTTCTCCACCCGCGAGTCGGCGAGCACCTCGTGCATCGTGAAGCCCAGACCGAGCCCGGCCACCACCACGGCTCGCGGCTGATCGACCATCTCCAGCGCCGCGGCGGCCAGCGCCCGCTCGGTGCTCACCTCGAAGGTGTCCATCACGAAGACGCCGTTGGCGCGCAGCTCCAGCGCCGTGGGCCCGTCGTCGGGGCGGCGCTCCCGCAGGATCAGCTCCCCGCGCTCGGTCTCCGCCCGGGCGATCTCGATGTACTCCATGCGCCCAGGTGCCCAATGGTCAGTCGAAGATCTCGCTGAGCCAGCTCTCCTTCTTCTTCTTGCGATAGGGCTGCTGCTGGTAGCGCTGCTGGGACTGGTCGTAGCGCTGGTCACGCTCGCGCTCGTAGGAGCCTTGCTGCGGCGCCGGGGCCGCGGCGGGAGCCTGTTGGGTCATCGACCGCTCGAGGATCTTGTCGAGCTCGCCGCGGTCGAGCCACACGCCCCGGCACTGGGGGCAGTAGTCGATCTCGATGCCGCTGCGCTCGCTCATGGTCAGCGTGGTTCCGTCGGTGGGGCATTGCATATAGGGGTGAACGAGTAAGTCGTTGCAGTGGTTCCGACCCTTAGGGTGGCGCTCATGCGCGCGCTCGGGATGCTCTGTTGCCTCATGTCGGTAGTGGTCCTGGGTGCCGGATGCGGCGACGACCCCGACAGCGGTGGCGACACCCAGGAGGAGAGCTCGGAGTGTGCAGCCCTGATCGACCGGAGCGCCGAGCTGGCAGAGCTGGGATCGGCGTCGGACGAGGACACCGCCGACGTGGGCGGGCTGCCCGCCTGCCAGGCGCAGGTCACGGGCTCCGACGTGGGAGCCGACGAGTTCCAGGTGATCCAGGTGCCGGCCGAGGACTGGGCGAGGACCCTGCCCGACCTGATCGACCAGGTGATCGAGTCGGGCGTCGTCAAGGATCCCGCCCAGCAGCGCAAGCTCGAGAAGGGCAGAGACATGATCAGCTCCGGCGACGAGCTGACCGCCGACGGCGCGTGTGAGCTGTTCACCACCCTGGTGGTCTCCCTGCAGGGACTCGATGAGGGCGCGCAGTCCATCATCAACGTGCTGCCCGACAGGGAGAGCCCGCAAGCGGTCAACGGGCAGGCGTGCTCGGACGGGACCTACACCTCGGTCCAGGTCGAGAGCGCCTCCGTCCTGAAGGTCGACGACAACCTGCTGGATCAGGTCGGCGCCGCGTTGGACACCTACCACGAGGGTCCGCTGACGGTCGTCACTCCCTAGAGCGCACCCGGATTCCAGCCACTCCTAATGAGCTCAGCGGCACGGTCACCGCGCCCGACGGGTCGGTGAAGAAGTCGTTGCCCTTGTCGTCGACCACGATGAACGCCGGGAAGTCCTCGACCTCGATCCGCCACACCGCCTCCATGCCGAGCTCCTCGTACTCCAGGACCGACACCTCCTTGATGCAGTCCTGGGCGAGGCGGGCGGCCGGGCCGCCGATCGAGCCGAGGTAGAACCCTCCGTGAGCGGCACAGGCCTCGGTGACCACCTTGGACCGGTTGCCCTTGGCCAGCATCACCATCGAACCCCCCGCCGCCTGGAACTGCTCGACGTAGGAGTCCATCCGGCCGGCAGTGGTCGGGCCGAACGAGCCCGAGGCCATGCCGTCGGGGGTCTTGGCCGGACCGGCGTAGTAGACGGGGTGGTCGCGGAGGTACGCCGGCATCTCCTCGCCGGCGTCGAGACGCTCCTTGATCTTGGCGTGCGCGATGTCGCGGGCGACCACCAGCGGCCCGGTGAGGGAGAGCCGGGTCTTCACCGGATGCTGGCTCAGCTCGGCGAGGATCTCGGCCATCGGCCGGTTGAGGTCGATCGACACGACCTCGCCGCCGGAGATGTCGTCGGCGACACCGGCGTCCGGCATGTAGTGAGCCGGGTCGGTCTCGAGCTGCTCGAGGAACACGCCCTCGGCGGTGATCTTGCCGAGTGCCTGCCGGTCGGCTGAGCAGGACACCGCGAGAGCCACCGGGCAGGAGGCGCCGTGCCGGGGGAGCCGGACCACCCGGACGTCGTGACAGAAGTACTTCCCGCCGAACTGCGCGCCGATCCCGAACGACTGGGTCAGCTTGAAGACCTCCTCCTCGAGCTCGACGTCCCGGAACCCGTGGGCGGCCATGCTGCCCTCGGTCGGCAGGTGGTCGAGGTAGTGCGCCGAGGCGTACTTCGCGGTCTTCAGAGCGAACTCCGCGCTGGTGCCGCCGATCACCACGGCCAGGTGGTACGGCGGGCAGGCCGCCGTGCCGAGCGAGCGGATCTTCTCGTCGAGGAACTCCAGCAGGCGCGTGGGGTTAAGCACCGCCTTGGTCTCCTGGTAGAGGAAGGACTTGTTGGCCGAGCCGCCGCCCTTCGCCATGAACAGGAACTTGTACTCCGGCCTAGAAATTCCATCTGGCCCAAAGCTCTGTGGCGTCGAGTAGAGCTCTATCTGGGCCGGCAGGTTGGTGCCGGTGTTCTTCTCCTCGAACGTCGTGATCGGAGCGAGCTGTGAGTAGCGCAGGTTGAGCTTCGTGTAGGCGTCGTAGACACCGCGGCTGATCGACTCGGCGTCGTCGGCTCCGGTGAGCACGCCCTCCGACTTCTTGCCCATCACGATGGCGGTCCCGGTGTCCTGGCACATCGGCAGCACGCCGCCCGCGGAGATGTTGACGTTCTTGAGCAGGTCGAGGGCCACGAACCGGTCGTTGCCCGACGCCTCGGGGTCGTCGATGATCCGGCGCAGCTGGGTGAGGTGGGCGGGGCGCAGGTAGTGCGAGATGTCGTGCATCGCCTCGGCGGTCAGCCGCTGGATCGCCTCGGGCTCGACCCGTAGGAACGTCTGGCCGTCGGCCTCGAACGTCGAAACGCCATCCTTCGTGATCAGCCGGTACGGTGTCTCGTCTGGACCGATCGGCAGCAGGTCGGAGTAGCGGAACTCGGGCTCGGACTGTGCGGCGCTCACGCGCCAGAGATTACGCCGGTCACCGCCGCAGCAGCTCCAGTGCCTTCGCGATCTGGTAGAAGGCGAAGGTCGCGATGACGGCGGCGCCGCCGTAGCAGAGCATCGCCACCAGGATCTTGTGCTTGACCTGCAGCCCGTCATAGAGCGTGTAGCGGAACCGGTGGGCCGCGTGCACCAGCATCGGCACGAACAGCCCCAGCAGGACCAGGAGCGTGAGGGGGTTGCGCACGATGGCGGCCAGGTGGTCGTAGTCCGGCGGGTCGATCCAGCCCAGCGGGAACGCGAACGCGAAGAGGAACACCAGGATCGGCAGGATGGTGGCTGCGATCACTCCGCCGCCGCTGAACGTGAGCCACACCAGGGGCTCGATCCGCCGCTTGGTCATCCCTTCACCAGCCAGAAGATGACCGCCGACACCACCGCCAGGCCGAGGTACTGCCCACCGAGGATCGCCGCGGCCGGCACCCGCCGGCCGCGCACGTCCAGCACCATCGCCTGCGGGGTGAGCATGAACCAGGTGATCGTGTGCAGGACCAGGAATGCGAAGGCGACCAGGTTGATCACCACGAGCCACGGGGACGAGGCCGTGTCGAGGAAGTCGTCGTACGCCGCCTCGCCGTGCCCGATCGCGCGGACGAACAGCGTCAGATAGACGACGAACCAGGCGATGAAGATGCTGCTCAGCTCGCGCATCACGAACATGAAGTAGGTGCGTTTCTTGGTCCACCACCAGATCGAGATCGGCCGCCGGTAGAGGAGGTCGTCGTCCACGCGCTGGGTCATTTCCGCATCGCCTTCGGCAGCAGGAACGCCTTGACCGACTCCTGGGCGGCCTTGAGCTTGTAGCGCTGGATGGCTCCGGCAGGGTCTACGTCCTTGGGGCAGGCCTTGGTGCACTCGCCGACGAACGTGCAGCCCCACACGCCCTCGTGCTCGATGAGTACGTCGAGCCGCTCGCGCTCGCCGTGGTCGCGGGAGTCGAGGTCGTAGCGCTCGGCCAGGGCGATCGCCGCGGGTCCGACGAAGTGGGGGTCGAGCCCGTAGACCGGGCAGGCGGCGTAACAGAGCATGCAGTTGATGCACATGCTGAACTGCTTGTAGGCGTCGAGCTCCTCGGGCGTCTGGAGGTACTCGCCGTCGTCGATCGACATCTCCTCGTCGCGCATGATCCACGGCTTCATCTTGGGGAGCTTCTCCATGAAGTCGGTGATGTCGACGACCAGGTCGCGCACGACCGGGAAGTTGGCGAGCGGCTCGACCCGCACCGGACCCGAGCCGTAGTCGGTGAGGAACGTCGCGCAGGACAGCCGCGGCTCGCCGTTGACGTTCATGCCGCAGCTGCCGCAGATGCCCATCCGGCACGACCACCGGTAGGTGAGCGTCGTGTCCACCTCGTCCTTGAGGTGGTTGAGCGCGTCGAGGACGGTCCATTCCTCGCGCAGGGGGACCTCGTAGTCCTGGTAGGCCGGCTCGCGATCCTTGTCGGGGCGATAGCGCGTCACTCGAAGAGTGATGGAGTCAGTCATGCCTCACCTTCCGTAGACCCGTTCCCCGGGGGGCCATCGGGTGATGGTCACCGGCAGCTGCTCCACCCTGGGAGCTCCGTCGTCGTCGCGGCGCACCAGCTGGTGGACCAGGTAGCGGGCGTCGTCGCGCTCGGGGAAGTCGGTGCGCTGGTGGGCGCCGCGCGACTCCTCGCGCCGCAGGCCCGCCGCGAGGATGCACTCGGCGATGTCGAGCATGTTGGCGGCCTCGAGGGCGGTCATCAGCTCGGTGTTCCAGGTGCGACTGGTGTCGCGGATGCCGACCTTCGGCAGCCGCTCCTGGAGGCCGAGGAGCGTGTCGACGCCCTTCGCCATCTCCGGACCGGTGCGGTAGATCCCGGCGGACTCCTCCATCGTCTCCTGCATCTCGGTGCGGATCGCCGAGATCGAGTCGTCGCCGGGCACAGTGTCGAGCAGGTCCTCGAGCCGGCGCACCTCATCGGCGATCTGTGCGGCGATGGCGGCCGGCGGCCCGGGTGCGCTCGCGGCGTACTCAGCGGCGGCTCGACCCGCCCGCGCGCCGAAGACCAGGCACTCGGGCAGCGAGTTGGAGCCGAGGCGGTTGGCGCCGTTGATGCTGACGCAGGCGGTCTCGCCGGCGGCGTAGAGGCCGGACACCGGGGTGGCCCCGTCGATGTCGGTGTGGACGCCGCCCATCATGTAGTGGACGACGGGCCGGACCGGGATCAGGTCGGTCACCGGGTCGATCCGCTCGTACTTCAGGCACAGCTCGCGGACGAACGGGAGCTTGGAGTCGATCAGCTCCGCACCGAGGTGACGCAGGTCGAGATGGACGACCGATCCCCAGGGCGAGTCGATCGTCCGCCCCTTCGCGTCCTCGTGCACGAACGCCTGGGAGAGGCGGTCGCGGGGCCCGAGCTCCATGCTGCGCAGCTCCGGAGTCGGCGTGGGCTTCCCCAGGTCGTAGTCCTGGAGGTAGCGGTAGCCGTCCTTGTTGACCAGCCACGCGCCCTCGGCGCGGGTCGCCTCGGTGATCAGGATCCCGGAGAACGGCAGGCCGGTGGGGTGGTACTGGATGAACTCCATGTCCTTCAGCGGCGCGCCGGCGCGGTAGGCCAGGGACATGCCGTCGCCGGTGTTGATGTTGGCGTTCGTGGTGAACGGGAAGACCTTGCCGCAGCCGCCGGTGGCCAGGATGACGGACTTGGCGGCGATCGCGCGGATCCGGCCGGTGCGGAGCTCGACCGCCACCACACCGTGCACCCGGCCGTCGTCGACGAGCAGCCGGGTGACGAACCACTCGTCGTACCTCGCGACCTCGCCGTACTTGAGGGAGGTCTGGAACAGGGTGTGCAGCATGTGGAAGCCGGTCTTGTCGGCGGCGAACCAGGTGCGCTTCTTCTTCATGCCCCCGAACGGCCGGACCGCGACGTGTCCGTCGGGCTGGCGGCTCCAAGGACAGCCCCAGTGCTCGAGCTGGAGGAGCTCCCGCGGCGCCTCGTGGACGAACGCCTCGATCGCGTCCTGGTCGCCGAGCCAGTCGCTGCCCGAGATGGTGTCGTAGATGTGCTCCTCGATGGTGTCGTCCTCGGCGATGACCCCGGCTGCGCCGCCCTCGGCGGACACCGTGTGGCTGCGCATCGGGTAGACCTTGGACACCACGGCCACGTCGAGGTTCGGGTTCGCCTCCGCAACGGCGATGGCTGAGCGCAGCCCGGCACCTCCGCCACCCACCAGGAGCACGTCGTGGGTGGCGACGATCGCCTCGTCACTCACCCCGTAGCTCCTCGTCCACGAGGACTTTCCCGTGATGGTCGACGATCATGTGGTGGACGCTCCCGTCGTGGAACTCCTCGCGATGGGCCT
>CAVZZC010000014.1:0-244251 GCA_963779635.1 uncultured Actinomycetota bacterium
CCGCCGATCCCGGCGCTCCTGCTGACCCTGATCATCGTCGCCGTGGTGGCGGTCGGTGTGTCGGTGGCCTGGTTCCTGGTCGGCAAGCGCGAGGTGCCGCGTGAGGCTCCGCAGGACGTGTCCTTCGCGACCAAGGCTGCGCGCGCCGACCTCTACGGTGACGCGATCAACGACGGTCTGGTCGTCGAGCCCGGCCGCCAGTTGGTCGGCGGGCTGGTCGAGTTCGACCGACAGGGTGCCGACGGAGTGTTCACCGGCGGCAGCGCCTTGGTCGGTGCCCTCGGCAGCATCCTGCGGCGAGCCCAGAACGGCTTCGTCCGCTCCTACGCGCTGTCCGTGCTCGGCGGGGTCCTCCTCGTCGTGCTGGCGCTCCTGGCGGTGAACCTCGGATGACGCTCACCCTGCTGATCGCACTCCCGCTGCTGGGCGCGCTGGTCGTCCCGTTCGTGCCTGTCGGCCTGGCCAAGCAGGTCGGGGCCGCGTTCGCGGTCGCGACCCTGGGCGTCGGCGTCGCCGTCCTCCTCCAGTACGACACCGGCGGCGGCATGCAGCTTGAGGAGAAGGAGAACTGGATCGAGGCGTTCGGCGTGCACTACGCGCTGGGCGTCGACGGCCTCGGGCTCCTCCTGATCCTGCTCACCGTGCTGCTGGTGCCGATCGTGATGGTGGCCGAGTGGTCGCACGAGGACGTCAGCGCGCGACCGCGCGCGTTCTTCGCGTGGACCCTGGCCCTCGAGGCGCTGTCGCTGGCGGTCTTCTGCGCCACCGACGTGTTCCTCTTCTACGTCGTGTTCGAGGCCACCCTGATCCCGGCGTACTTCCTGATCGGCGGGTTCGGCCGTGAGGGACGTGGCGCAGCGGCGCTGAAGTTCCTGATGTTCCAGCTCGCCGGCGGCCTGGTGCTGCTCGCCTCCGTCATCGGTCTGTACGTCGTGTCCGCCCAGCAGGGCGATCCGTCGTACCTGCTCTCCGACCTGAAGGCGCTCGACATCGACACCGATGCCGGCCGCTGGCTGTTCGCCGGGTTCTTCATCGCGTTCGCCGTCAAGGCGCCGCTGTTCCCGCTGCACACCTGGCTCGCCGACACCACCGAGAAGGCGACGCCCGGCACCAGCGTGCTGCTGGTCTGCGTGCTCGACAAGATCGGCACGTTCGGGATGCTGCGCTTCTGCCTGGGCATCTTCCCGGAGGCCTCGCAGTGGGCCACCCCGGTCGTGGTCACCCTGGCGCTGATCTCGATCGTCTACGGCGCGCTGGTCGCGATCGGCCAGGACGACGTACTCCGGCTGATCGGTCTGACCTCGCTGAGCCACTTCGGGTTCATCACGCTGGGCATCTTCGCGTTCAGCAGCCAGGGCGGCTCCGGCGCGATCCTCTACATGGTCAACCACGGGCTCGGCACCGCTGCGCTGTTCCTGCTCGCCGGCTACCTGATCCGCCGCCGCGGCACCTCGCTGATCAGCGAGATGGGCGGCGTCGAGAAGGTCACGCCGGTGCTCGCCGGGCTGCTGCTCGTCGCCGGCCTGGCCACGCTCGGCCTGCCCGGACTGAGCCCGTTCGTCTCCGAGTTCCTGGTCCTGGTCGCGGCGTTCGACTACCACTGGTGGGTCGGCGCGGTCGCGGTCACCGGCATCGTGCTCGCGGCGATCTACGTGCTGTGGATGTACCAACGGACGATGACCGGACCCACGCCGCCGGAGGTCGAGGGCACCCGCGACCTCGGGGTGCGGGAGGTCGGCGCGGTGGCGCCGCTGATGGTCGCCCTGGTGGTGTTCGGGTTCGTCCCCGGTCCACTGCTCGACGTCGCCAACCCCGTCATCGAGGACCTGATGAGCCACGTCGGAGTCACCGACGACGCCCCCGACGTACCCCCCGGGTCGGTAGAGCCCGAGCCCGCGACCGAGGAAGGCGGTCACTGACATGCCTTTCGACAAGCCCACCATCGAGTACGCCGAGCTGTGGCCGCTGCTGGTCATCTTCGGTGTCGCCTGCCTCGGCGTCGTCGTCGAGGCCTTCGTGCCGCGCGAGCGCCGCTACCTCACCCAGGTCGTGCTTGCCGGCGCCGGCATCGCCACCGCACTGGTCGGCACCGTGATCGTCGGCACCGGCCTCGAGGAGCACGACGGGGGCGCGCGCGGCATCGTCAGTGCCGGCGGCACCATCATCGTCGACGGACCGACGGTGTTCCTGTGGGGCCTGATCCTGGTGTTCTCGCTCGCCGGCGTCGCGCTGTTCGCCGAGCGGCGGCTGGAGGCGGGCGTCTCGGCGTTCGCCGGCCAGGCCGCCGCACTGCCCGGCACCGAGGCCGAGCGGGAGGCGTCCACCAAGGGGATGGACCACACCGAGGTCTACCCGCTGATGGTGTTCGCGGTCGGCGGGATGATGCTGTTCCCGGCCGCGGGTGACCTGCTCACCATGTTCGTCGCGCTCGAGGTGCTCTCGCTGCCGCTCTACCTGCTCTGCGGGCTCGCCCGCCGGCGCCGGCTGCTCAGCCAGGAGGCGGCGCTCAAGTACTTCCTGCTCGGCGCCTTCTCCTCCGGCTTCTTCCTCTACGGCGTCTCGCTGATCTACGGGTACGCCGGCTCGATGCAGCTGGAGCGGATCAACGAGGCCGTGCGCAACGACGTCGGCAACGACTCGCTGCTGCTCATCGGGATGGGCATGCTGGCCGTCGGGCTGTTCTTCAAGATCGGCGCCGCGCCGTTCCAGGCCTGGACCCCCGACGTCTACCAGGGCGCGCCCACGGCGGTCACCGCGTTCATGGCGGCCTGCACCAAGGTGGCGGCGTTCGGTGCGCTGCTGCGGCTGTTCTACGTCGGCTTCGGCGCCGACCGGTGGAGCTGGCAGCCGATGCTGTGGGTCGTCGCCATCCTCACCATGCTGGTGGGCTCGATCCTCGCCATCATGCAGACCGACATGAAGCGGATGCTGGCCTACTCCGCCGTGGCGCACACCGGCTTCCTGCTGACCGGCATGCTCGGCGTACAGAGCGCCAGCGAGCTCGCCGACGGGCAGGTCACCTCGCTGCAGGCGGTGCTGTTCTACCTCGCGACGTACGGACTCGCGACGGTGGGCGGGTTCGCGCTGCTCACGCTGGTGCGTGACGCGTCCGGAGAGGCCGCGTCCTTCGGCAAGTGGGCCGGGCTCGGACGGCGTTCGCCACTGGTCGCCGGGGTGTTCGCGTTCCTGCTGCTCTCGATGGCGGGCATCCCGCTGACCGCCGGCTTCGTCGGCAAGTGGGCGGTGTTCACCGTCGCCCTGTCCGCGGACGCCTGGCCGGTGGTGCTCGTCGCGATCGGCGCGAGCATCATCTCGGTGTTCTTCTACGTGCGCGTGATCCGGGTGATGTTCTTCAGCGAGGCGGAGCCGCAGCCGGGCGTGGTGACGGGCGCGTCGCCGTTCACGACCGTGACGATCGCGCTCTGCACGATCGGCACCCTGGTGCTCGGCGTGGTGCCGGGCCCGATGCTCGACCTCGCGGCCCATGCGGGAGACTTCATCAGGTGAGCTCCGAGACGGCGTCGTCCCTCGCCCTCCCCGTGGAGGACGACGCCCTCGCCGCCCGTCTGAGCGAACGGATGGCGGTGGTGGAGGAGGCGCTCTACCGCCACGCCACCAGCCGTGCCCCGTTCGTCACCGAGGCCGCCCAACACCTGCTGGGCGCGGGCGGCAAGCGGTTCCGGCCGCTGCTCGTGCTGCTCGCCGCCGAGACCGGCGACCGGCCCGACAGCGACGAGGTGATCACCGCCGCGTGCGTCGTCGAGATCACCCACGTCGGGTCGCTCTACCACGACGACGTGATGGACGAGGCCGCGCTGCGCCGCGGCGCCGACTCCGCCAACTCCCGCTATGACAACCTCGTCGCGATCCTCACCGGCGACTTCCTGTTCGCGAAGTCCTCCGAGCTGACCGCGCAGCTGGGGGCGGACGCCGTACGCATCCAGGCCGAGACGTTCACCCGGCTGGTCGAGGGGCAGATCCTCGAGACCGTGCCAGCTCAGCCGGGCGAGGATCCGCTGCGCCACTACCTCGACGTGGTGGCCGGCAAGACCGGCTCGCTGATCGCCACGTCGGCCCGCTACGGCGCCCGCTTCGGTGGTGCCACCCCCGAGATCGAGGAGGCGCTGACGGCGTACGGCGAGATCGTCGGCTCGGCCTTCCAGCTCTCCGACGACATCCTCGACGTCGCCTCCGACGCCCGCGAGTCCGGCAAGACCCCGGGCACCGACCTCCGCGAGGGCGTCCCCACCCTGCCTTCGCTGATGGCCCTGGCTTCCGACGACCCCGCCGATGCGCGGCTCCACGAGCTGCTCCGTGCCGACCTCACCGACGACCAGCTGCACGCCGAGGCCCTCGACCTGCTCCGCAAGCACCCCGCGATCGACCAGGCCCGCGCCTACGTCGTCGAGCGGGCCGCGGAGGCCAAGGCACTGCTCACCACGCTCCCGGCGAGCTCGGTCCGCACCGCCCTCGAGGCGTTCGCCGACATCGTGGCCGTCCGGTCGGCCTGAGGTTGTCCGGGGAGCGGTGAGTTAGCGCCGCTTTGGGCTTGCCAAACCGACGCTAAGTCACCGCCCGGCCGCCAACCCGCCTGGGAGCGGTGAGTTAGGGCCGCTTTGGGCTTGCCAAACCGACGCTAAGTCACCGCCCGGCCGCCAACCCGCCTCAGACCGCAGCCGCTTCCACGGCGAGCGCGAGCTGTCGGCGGCGATGGCGGATCAGCTCGAAGGTGAAGAGCGAGAGCGCCACCCAGACCAGGCCGAAGCCGATCCAGCGGCCCACCGGCATCTCCTCGTCGAAGACCAGGAGGCCGAGCGCGAACTGGAGGACCGGGGCAAGGTACTGCAGCAACCCGAGGGACGTCATCGAGACCCGGGTGGCCGCGGCGCCGAAGCAGATCAGCGGGATCGCGGTGACGATGCCGGCCGTGGTCAGCATCAGCGCATGCCCCACGCCGTCGGTGGTGAAGTGGGAGTCGCCGATGGCGGTCAGCCAGATCAGGTAGCCACCGGCGAGCGGCACCAGCACAGCGGTCTCGAACGCCAGGCTCTCAACGGCGCCGGCGCCGGCGGTCTTCTTGGCCAGCCCGTAGGTGCCGAACGAGAACGCCAGCACCAGCGCGACGTACGGCGGCCGGCCGTAGTCCCAGGTGAGCACGGCCACCGCAGCGGTGCCGACGCCGAGCGCCACCCACTGCAGCCGACGGAGTCGTTCGCCGAGGATCAGCACGCCCATCAGGACGGTGACCAGCGGGTTGATGAAGTAGCCGAGCGACGTCTCCACCACCCGGCCGCTGTTGACGCCGTAGATGTAGGTGCCCCAGTTGAGGCTGATCACGAGGGCGGCGATCAGCAGCAGCCGCGAGACCCGACGGTCGGCGATGATCGCGCGCAGCTGGGTACGTCGGCGCAGCACCACGACCAGCAGACCCATGGTGACCAGCGACCACAGGATCCGGTGGGCCAGGATCTCTACGGCGCCGCCCGGCTCCAGCAGCGGCCAATAGAGGGGGAATGCGCCCCAGATGCCGTACGCCGCCGCCCCGAAGATCAGACCCCGTCTGTTCTCGGCGGGATCGGACACTTGGCCAGGATAGGTGCGGATGAGATTCGCCCCCACGGGGACCGGGTTTGAAGCGACAATGGACCGGGCAGGAAGCCCCCGTCCGGACACTCGACCCGAGGGAGTAACACCATGCGGCTCACCCGCATCATCGCGGCCATCGTGGCCTTCGCGCTGCTCGCGATGGCCCCGCTCGCCCTGACCACCGGCGCGAGCGCCGCCGACGTCGGCGAGCGGGCCAAGCCGAAGCACGTTGGCTTCGCGACCGGCAAGGAGCTCGGCAACACCAACAAGTTCATCGCCTACGGCAAGTGGACGTCGTACAAGGGCAAGAACATCACCGTCCAGCGCCGCGCCTGCGGGGGCTGCAGTTGGAAGTTCTACAAGAAGACCAAGACCAGCGCCACGCAGGGCAAGTTCCGGACCCGGATCGCCCCCGGCAAGCGCGGTTCGAAGGTCTGCTACCGCGTCGTGGTGCCAGGCACCAGCCAGTACCGCCTCACGAGGGCAGTCGCTGGTTGCATCACCACCAGCTGACCGAACTCCTCGACACCGAAGGGCCTCGCCACCAGGCGGGGCCCTTTGTCGTCGTCCATCAGACGACGGTCCAGGTGTCCCCACTGTTGACGAGCCCGGCGAGCCGGTCGGTGGCCTCGACGGGGTCGTTGTCGGCGGAGCTCTGGATCTGCGCCCGCGCCTGATCGTCGTACGTCGCCCGCTCGACCTGGCGGAAGATTCCGATCGGTGACTGGTTGAGGTAGCCGGAGTCGGTGAGCCGCGAGATCGAGAAGGCCGTGCTGGGGTCGGGGTTGTAGGCGTCGTGAATTATCAACGAGTCCTCGGCCCCCTTTCCTAGGTCGGCGACCTGGACGACCTTCACGCCGCCGGTCTCGGTGTCCCGGATCAGCCCCTTCGAACCCTCGACGCCGAACCGGACCGGTTCGCCGTGCACGAGCGGGATGATCGCGTCGGCCTTGGTGTCGTTGTTCTTGATCGCGTCGAAGGCGCCGTCGTTGAAGATCGGGCAGTTCTGGTAGATCTCGACGAACGATGTGCCGCGGTGGGCGGCGGCCGCGGAGAGCACCGAGGTGAGGTGCTTGCGGTCGGAGTCGATGGTGCGGGCCACGAACGTGCCCTCGGCGCCGAGCGCCAGGGAGACCGGGTTGAACGGGTGGTCCACCGAACCCATGGGGGTGGACTTGGTGATCTTGCCGGGCTCGGACGTGGGGGAGTACTGGCCCTTGGTCAGTCCGTAGATCCGGTTGTTGAACAGCAGGATCGTCATGTTGACGTTGCGCCGGAGCGCGTGGATCAGGTGGTTGCCGCCGATCGAGAGTGCGTCGCCGTCACCGGTGACCACCCACACCGACAGGTCCGCCCGCGAGGTGGCGATGCCGGTGGCGATCGACGGAGCGCGGCCGTGGATGGAGTGCATCCCGTAGGTGTCGAGGTAGTAGGGGAACCGGCTGGAGCAGCCGATGCCGGAGACGAAGACGATGTTCTCCCGGCGCAGCCCGAGGTCGGGCAGGAAGCCCTGCACCGCCTTCAGCACGGCGTAGTCACCGCAGCCGGGGCACCAGCGGACCTCCTGGTCGCTGGTGAACTCCTTGGCGGTCTGTGCGGTGTCGGTGGTCGGCACGGACTCCACGCCGGAACGCATGCCGGGGAACGGCAGCTCGGTGTTGGTGGTCACGAGACGGACTCCTCAGAAGAGGGAATGGACTGGTCGACAGTGAGATTGACAGGGATGCCCTCGGCCTCGGAGACCAGGCCGCCGATCGCGTCGGCGAGCTCGGCTGCCTTGAGGGGCATTCCGTTGACCTGGTTGTAGCCGATGCCGTCGACGAGGTACTTCGCCCGAAGCATCATGTTCAGCTGGCCGAGGTTCATCTCCGGCACCAGCACCTTGTCGTAGCGGGCCAGGATGTCGCCCAGGTCGTTGGGCAGCGGGTTGAGGTGGCGCAGGTGCACCTGCGCGACGTGGTAGCCGGCCTTGCGGACCCGGCGGCAGCCGGCGCCGATCGGGCCGTACGTCGAGCCCCAGCCGATCACCAGGACCTTGGCCTGGCCGGACGGGTCGTCGACCTCCAGCGGCGGGAGCGCGTCGGCGATCCGGTCGACCTTGGCCTGCCGGGTCCGGACCATCAGGTCGTGGTTGGCCGGGTCGTAGGAGATGTTGCCGTGCCCTTCGCCCTTCTCCAGGCCGCCGATCCGGTGCTCGAGGCCGGGGGTGCCGGGGATCGCCCACGGCCGCGCCAGGGTCTCCTCGTCGCGCAGGTAGGGCCAGTACTCCTCGGACTCCGTGCCGTCCTTGGCCGTGACGGTCTTGTTGCGCTCGGTCGCGAACGCCGGGTCGATGGCGGGCAGGTCGGCGATCTCCGGGATCCGCCACGGCTCGGAGCCGTTGGCGAGGTAGCCGTCGGAGAGCAACATCACCGGCGTGCGGTAGGTGATCGCGATCCGGGCCGCCTCCAGGGCGGCCTCGAAACAATCGCCGGGCGACTGGGGCGCCACGATCGGCACCGGTGCCTCGCCGTTGCGGCCGAACATCGCCTGCAGCAGGTCGGCCTGCTCGGTCTTGGTCGGCAGCCCGGTCGAGGGACCGCCGCGCTGTACGTCGATCACGATCAGTGGCAGCTCGGTCATCACCGCCAGCCCGATCGACTCGGACTTCAACGCGATGCCGGGCCCAGAAGTGGTGGTCACGCCGAGCGAGCCGGCGAAGGAGGCACCGATGGCGGCGCCGATCCCGGCGATCTCGTCCTCGGCCTGGAACGTGGTCACGCCGAACGCCTTGTGCTTCGAGAGCTCGTGCAGGATGTCGGAGGCCGGGGTGATCGGGTAGGAGCCGAGGAACACCGGGAGCCCCGACTGCACGCTGCCGGCGATCAGGCCGTAGGACAGCGCCAGGTTGCCGGTGATGTTGCGGTAGGTGCCCGGGGGCATCGGCGCCGGCTTCACCTCGTAGCGCACCACGAACGTCTCGGTGGTCTCGCCGAAGTTCCAGCCCGCCTTGAACGCCGCGATGTTGGCGTCCCGGATGTCCTCGACCCGGGCGAACCGCTTCTCCAGGAAGGTCACCGTCGGGTCGGTCGGCCGGCCGTACATCCACGACAGCAGCCCGAGCGCGAACATGTTCTTCGCCCGGGCCGCGTCCTTGCGGGACAGCCCGAACTCCTTGACCGCCTCGACCGTCATTCCGGTCAGATCCACGGGCTGCAACGCGAACTCGGACAGCGAATCGTTGTCCAGCGGGTTGGCGTCGTACCCAGCTTTGGTCAAGTTGCGGGCCGTAAAATCGTGGGTGTCCACGATGATCGTGGCGCCCTTCGGCAGGTCGCCAAGGTTGGCCTTCAGGGCCGCCGGGTTCATCGCCACCAGCACGTCGGGGGCGTCGCCCGCGGTGAGGATGTCGTGGTCGGCGAAGTGCACTTGGAACGACGAGACGCCCGGCAGCGTGCCCTGCGGGGCCCGGATCTCGGCCGGGAAGTTGGGCAGCGTCACCAGGTCGTTGCCGAACACCGCCGACTCCTGGGTGAACCGGTCCCCCGTCAGCTGCATGCCGTCGCCTGAGTCACCCGCGAACCGGATGATGACTCGATCCAGCTGCTTGACCTGCTTGGACACCTCGTCCACTCACTTCCTAAAGATCACTGGGCGTACGACGACAACCCAGCCGATCGTACTCGCGGTATGCGGCGAACCAGAACATGTTTCAGTTTTCCGCGTAACGCCTTCGCGCCTCCCACGATAGTCGCCGCTCGGGCCAGAAAAGGCCGCTTCTCCGTGACGCGAGACACGTCCCAGCCAGTTTGCTACTTATCCAGTAAAGTTGAGTACTCTGCTCCACATAGGTGGGAAACGCGACTAAGCGTCCAACAGAAGGTAGGAACGATGACCAAGACGATCAAGGCTGCGGCAGTAGGAATCGCCGGGGTGCTTGCCTTGAGCGCCTGCACGTCGACAGGTGCGAGTGGCGACGACGCCAGCACGATCTCCGTGGTGGCCTTCTCGGTGATGGAGACGGCCAACGAGCCGGTCTTCGATGCATTCAAGGACACGGACGCGGGCAAGGACGCCGAGTTCGCGCCGTCGTACGGCGCTTCCGGCGACCAGAGCCGGGCGGTGGTGAGCGGCGCGAGCGCGGACGTCGTGCACTTCTCGCTCGAGACCGACGTGACGCGTCTGGTCGACGAGGGCCTGGTGGCCGACGACTGGAAGGACAACGCCACGAACGGCATCGCGACGTCCTCGGTCGTCGTGTTCGTGGTCCGCAAGGGCAACCCCGAGAACATCCAGACCTGGGACGACCTGGTGAAGCCCGGTGTCGAGGTCGTGACGCCCAACCCGGGCTCGTCGGGCTCGGCCCGCTGGAACATCCTGGGGGCCTGGGCCCATGTCGTCGGCAACGGCGGCTCGGACCAGGAGGCCGAGACGTTCGTCTCCGACCTGCTCGGCAACACCCCCGCGCTGCCCGCCAGCGGCCGCGAGGCGACCTCGGCGTTCGTCGAGGGTGACCAGGACGTGCTGCTCTCCTACGAGAACGAGGCGATCCTGGCCAAGCAGAACGGCGAGGACATCGACTACATCGTTCCGGACGACACTCTGCTGATCGAGAACCCGGCGGCCGTGACCGAGGACGCCGGCGACGGCTCCCAGGACTTCCTCGACTTCATGACCTCGGCCGAGGGCCAGGCGATCTACGCGGGCTTCGGGTTCCGGCCGGTCACCGGCGTGGACGGTGTCGAGGTCCCCGAGGTCGAGGGTGCCAACGACCCTGCCGACCCGTTCCCGACGCCCGAGCAGCTGTTCACCCTCGACGGCGACTTCGGGGGCTGGGGTGAGGCCGCGGACAAGTTCTTCGCCGACGGCGAGGACGGCGGCCCGGTCGGCATCATCCCGCGGCTGATCGAGGAGTCGGGCACCGACGCCCAGGAGTGACCCTGATGGCTTCGGCATTGCTTGAGGCCCCGGCTGTGCCGCCGCGTCAGCGGCGGACCAGCTCGGGCTCGACCCTGACCGCGGGCTCGGCCCTCGGACTGGGGATCGCGGTCACCTGGTTCAGCCTGTTGGTCCTGATTCCTTTGTCTGCGGTCGCTGTCGCCGCCAGCGAACGTGGCTGGTCCGGCTACATCGACACGATCACCAACCCGCAGACCATGGCTGCCGTCCGGCTCACCGTCGGCCAGTCCCTGCTCGTGACCCTCGTCAACATCGTGATGGGCACGCTCATCGCCTGGGTGCTGGTCCGCGACCGGTTCTGGGGCAAGGCGATCCTCGACGTGATCATCGACATCCCGTTCGCGTTGCCGACGATCGTCGCCGGCCTGGTCCTGCTCGGCCTCTACGGCCAGAGCAGCCCGCTGGGCCTCGACTGGGCGTACACGGAGAAGGCGGTGTTCCTGGCGCTGGCGTTCGTGACACTTCCGTTCATCGTGCGCACCGTGCAACCGGTGCTCGAGGAGCTCGAGCACGACGTGGAGGAGGCCGCGGCCTCGCTGGGCGCCAACCGGAGCACCATCTTCCGGCGGATCATCCTGCCCAGCCTCACCCCGGCGATCGCGGCGGGCGCCGCCCTCTCGTTCGCCCGGGCGATCGCGGAGTACGGGTCACTCGTGCTGCTGAGCGGCAACAAGCCGTTCTCGACCGAGGTCGTGTCGGTGCGGGTGCTGTCGTTCATCGAGAACGGCAGCACCGCGTCGGCCGCAGCCGTGGCCAGCCTGATGCTGGTCGTGGCGCTGGTCGTGATCGTGCTGCTCGACATCCTGCAGAGGCGGGTGTCGCGTCGTGCTTAGCGTTCCGACCCCCCTCAAGTGGCTGCTCCGCATCGTGGCCGTCACCTACGTCGTGATGCTGGTCGCCTGGCCGGTCAGCACGATCGTCCGAGAGACGTTCTCCGGCGGACCGGGCACGCTCATCGACCTCTTCCAGGACCCGCAGGTGGTCCGGGCGCTGTCGCTGACCGTTCAGGTCGCGGTGCAGGCGGTGCTGATCAACCTGGTGTTCGGTGTCGGTGTCTCGATCCTGCTGGTGCGCTACGCGTTCCCTGGCAAGCGGATCTTCTCGGCGCTGATCGACCTTCCGATGGCGGTGTCTCCCGTGGTGGTCGGCCTGTCGCTGCTCCTGGTCTACAACGGCCGGGACGGCTGGTTCGGCCCGACGCTCGAGGAGTGGGGCATCAAGATCATCTTCAGCGGCCCCGGGATGATCATGGCCACCTGCTTCGTCGCGCTGCCGCTGGTGATCCGCGAGGTTGTTCCGGTGCTCCAGGAGATCGGTGACGAGCAGGAGCAGGCGGCGCGCAGCCTCGGGGCCAACTCCCGTCAGACCTTCTGGCGGATCACCTTGCCGAGCATCAAGTGGGCCGTCGTGTACGGCGTGGTGCTCAGCCTGGCCCGGAGCCTCGGTGAGTTCGGCGCCGTCAAGGTCGTCTCGGGCAACGTCCTCAACCAGACCCAGACCGCGACCCTCCTCGTCGAGGAGAAGTACCAGAGCTTCGAGCAGTCCTCGGCGTACGCGCTGTCGTTCGTGCTCGCGTTCGTCAGCGTGCTCTGCATCGTCGTGGTCTCCATCCTTCGTCCCAAGGAGTCAAGCAAATGAGCATCGACGTCTCCGGCGTCTCCAAGCGCTTCGGTGACTTCGTCGCGCTCGACGACGTCAACGTGAGCCTGCCGACCGGCCAGCTGACCGCGCTGCTCGGTCCCTCGGGCGGCGGCAAGTCCACCCTGCTGCGCATCATCGCGGGGCTCGACACCGCCGACTCGGGCTCGGTGTCGATCGAGGGCATCGACGCCACGAAGCTGCCGCCGCAGAAGCGCAACGTGGGCTTCGTGTTCCAGCACTACGCCGTCTTCAAGCACATGACGGTGGCCAAGAACGTCTCGTTCGGGCTGCAGATCCGCAAGCGCCCCAAGGACGAGATCGCGGCGCGGGTCGATGAGCTGCTGAAGCTCGTCCACCTGTCGCAGTTCGGCCACCGGCTGCCGTCGCAGCTCTCGGGAGGGCAGCGGCAGCGGATGGCCCTGGCCCGGGCGCTCGCGGTGGAGCCCAAGGTGCTGCTGCTCGACGAACCGTTCGGTGCGCTGGACGCGAAGGTCCGCAAGGAGCTCCGCGAGTGGCTGCGCCGGCTGCACGACGAGGTGCACGTGACGACGGTGTTCGTGACCCACGACCAGGAGGAGGCCATGGAGGTCGCCGACGAGATCGTGGTGATCAACGAGGGCCGGGTCGAGCAGATCGGCTCTCCCGACCAGCTCTACGACGAGCCCGCCAACGACTTCGTGATGGGCTTCCTGGGCCAGGTCACCCGACTCGGTGACGTGCAGTTGCGGCCGCACGACATCGAGGTGTCCGCTACCCCGGGGCAGGCCGGTGCCATCACGGGCCGGATCACGCGGCAGCTGCGGGTCGGCTTCGAGGTCCGGCTCGTGGTGACCACCGAGAACGGCGACGACGTGCACGTCGTACTCACCCGGACCCACGCGCGGTCTCTCGAGCTCGACGAGGGCGTGCAGGTGTGGCTCACCCCGGCGACCGGTGCGATCACCGTCCCCGCCATGGTGGCCGTCTGACGGGCAGGGCTACCACGATCTACGTCGGGGGACGTACACGCTCCGACACCGATCGTGGTAGCCCTGATCTCGTGACATTTCAACAAGCAACTCGGGTCCTGCTCTGGCTGTTCGGTACGGCGTTCTTGGTGTCGGTCGTGCACTACACCGACAACTACTTCAACTACGACGCCTATCCACAACCCGGCCCCGACGCGCTGATCGCACCCACCGCCGCGCAGGTAGGCGGCTCGTGGTTCGTGTTCACCGCGCTCGGCGTTCTCGGCCTGTGGCTGTGGTTCCGCGGCAATATCACCGCGGCGTGCGTCGCGCTGACCGGCTACTCGGTAAGCGGGCTGATCGGCTTCGGCCACTACACCGTCAGCGGCGCGACCGACATGGTCTGGTGGCGGCAGACGCACGTCATCGCGGACATCCTCTGCGGCATCGCGATCTTCGGCTTCGCCGTATGGATGGCGCTGCGCGGGCCACGGCCGGCGGTCGTTTCAGAGGACGTCGAGCGCGTTGGGTAGGCCGGCCCGGTAGAGCTGGGCGTCGACCAGCTTGAGCGCCTTGAACTCGGGCGGGTCGTAGAGGCGGTACGTCGCGGCCCGGTCGGCTCCGGAGCCGCGCTCGTCGAGGATGGCGTTGACCGCCGTACGAGCGGACTCGTTGGCACCCTCCATTGTGGCCAGGTCGATGTCGGTGCGCACGAAGTCACCGGTCATCAGCAGGTTGGGGATCTTGGTCACGGCGGTCGGCCGGTTCTTCCAGGAGTCGACGGTGTTGACGAGGAGCGGGGTCGCGTTGGTGTTGCGCCCCATCCGCGGGTGCCAGCGCACGCCGGGGTCCAGGAACCACGAGTCGACGATCCCGTCGGGCAGGGCCTTGGCGGCCGTGTGGTGCCGCTGGATCTGGGCCCACACCTCGCGGGCGATCTCGCGCGGGTTGCAGCGCTTGGCCGGCTTGCCGAACAGGATCCCGGGCGCGTTCCAGTTCGAGACGTCGACCGACAAGATGTCTCTGACCCGGCCGTCGCCGTAGTCGCGGGCGATCCGGCGGTCCTCCCAGAACTGGCCCTGGGTGAGCGCGGTCAGTGCCCACGGCGCGTCGAGGAACGTGATGTGTCCGTGGACGAAGTCGACCGGTTGCTTGAGGAAGTACTGGATGCCCACCATCCAGTCGGTGAACAGCTCGTCGAGCCGGCGCAGCGACGGGTCGAGCCGGAGCACGTCGTTGGTCAGGGTGCGGCGGGCGCGCTCGACCGGCATCGCGCTGACGAACCAGTCGGCCTCGACCCGGGTACGCCGGCCGGCGCCGTCGGTGAGCCAGGCCGCGCGGATCCGGCCGCCGCGGACGTCGTACCGCTCCAGGCGCTGGCCGTGCACGAACCGGACGCCGAGGTGGCGCAGGTGTCGCAGCCATGGGTTGATCCACGCCTCGTTGGTCGGCAGGTCGAGCACCCGGTCCAGCGCGCCGTCGTTGCCGCGGCCGAGGATGTTCATGACGAACGCCTCGCCCATGTTGCCGATAGTGCGGGTGCTGGCCAGGGTCTCCTTCGCGGCGACCAGGCTGCGGGTCAGTCCGGCGGCGAGCACCCGCTGGTACTCCCTGGACCTCGAGCCGGCGCCCACGAAGTTCCACCAGCTGACCTTCTCCCACTGGCGAAGCCGGCGTTCGTCACTGCTGGTCAGGAAGACCAGCAGCCGCTCGACGAAGTAGACGAGCTCGTGCGGCGGGACGGTGCGGCCGGACAGGTTGTCCAGCAGGTAGCGGCGTAGCCCGTCGACGGTGAGCAGCTGGATCGGGTCCGGGCCGATCCCGAAGACGAACCCGTCGGCCCGCTCGCCCGCGCGCAGGAACTTGCCGTTGGTCGCATGGGTCAGGTGGTCGCCGACCGAGCCGCGGCCGAACGGGATCCGCCGCATCGTGTCAGGCACGTGGTGGTAGAAGCCCGGGAAGAACCGGAAGCCGTGCTCGCCGGGCAGGTCGCGCCGGTCGCCCCGAGCCGTGCCGGCGACCGGGATGCTGCGCGCCTTGCCGCCCCACGCCGAGGGCTCGTAGACGGTGACGTTGAAGCCGCGCTCGGCCAGCTCGTGGGCGGCGGTGAGCCCGGCCATCCCGCCGCCAAGGACCGCAACCTTCCGACCCGGGCGGGCGGCGAAGGCGGGAGCTGCGAACGTGGCGGTCGAGGCGAGGGCGCCGCCGGCGAGCACACCGCGGCGAGAGAGGGGAGTGGTCATGACGCCTTCCGGAAGGGAGCATCGTGACAGTACTACTGTCACAACGCCGCTGGGAAGGCGCGTCGAGCCGCTTGTAACACGCTGTTGAGGCAACTACGTGACCGTTGCAGCGGTCAGGTAGTTCGGTGGACGGCGTGTTACAAGCGCATCGTCAGTCGGCTGAGACGAGGGCTTCTGCGCGCTTCTTGAGCCCCTCGGCGTGCCGGCGGAAGCCGTCCGCGACGCGACCGGGGCCGGCCAGGCGGACCAGCGGACCGGAGAACTCCTCGACCGTGGCGTACGTCGTTGGCCCGCCTGGCCGCCGAGTCAGCCGCTGGTGGCGGACGGCGCTCAGCAGGCGGAGCTTCGAGGGCCAGCCCACGAACCGGTAGGAGAGCAGCGCGGTGGTCACGCCGTCGACGGTGACGGGCGCCTCGATGCCGGTGATCCGCTCCGGCGATCGAGTGGTGCGGCCGTTGGCCCAGCGCACGTGCAGCACGATGGGGTTCCCCACGGCGGGCGGCGTCGGCGTCTCCACGCGCTCGACGAACGGGTTCCACTCGGCGTACTTCTCGGTGTCGAGCATGACCTGCCAGACGAGGTCGAGCGGCGCGTCGATCTCGACGCCGGCGGAGGGCTCGGCGCGCATGTCCTCATCGTCCCAGGTCGGCGCGGGCGTCCTCGACCCAGACCCGCACTCCGGCCGCCTCGGGCCGGTCCGCAAGGTCGAGTGCTTCCTCGAGGATCGAGCGGACGTCGTCGGCCCGCTCCTCCGCGGCAGCGAGATAGGCCAGGCCGATGAGGTTGGCTGCGGCTCCCGCGTGGAAGCCGAGTTCTCGGCGCAACCGCGTGGACTCTTCCAGGTGCGTCCGGGCAGCTGGCAGGTCGCCGGCGGCGTGGGCGGCGAGGCCGAGATGCCGCAGCGCGTACGACCGGGTGAGATGGTCGTCGCTGTCGGACGCCAGCGCGAGTGAGCGTTCGAAGAGGGGAACCGCCGTCTCCTGGTCATCCCGGATGACCTGATGGACGATGCCGATCCAGAACAACGCCTCGCCCTCGCCGCGCTGGTCGCCCAGGTCGGCGTACACCTGTGCGGCCCGCTCGAAGAGCCTCAGCTCCTCCGGGTCCTCTGCGTCGCGTTCCTGGAGGTATGAGGCGTGGAGCAGGCGCCCGCGGGCGAGTGCGAGGTCCGCCTCGACGGCGTCCAGGTCGCGCTCCGCCGGCGCGAGACCGCTCGGGTCGCCGGCGAACACCGCCAGTTGGTAGGACCGGTCGGCTGCCTGGAGTCGAAGGTCTGTCACCGCTGGATGCTCACCGGTAGTTCGTGAACTGCAGGGCTACCTCGTAGTCCTGCGACTTCACCAGCGCGATCACGGCCTGGAGGTCGTCGCGCTTCTTCGACGACACCCGGAGCTCGTCGCCCTGGATCTGGGACTTCACGCCCTTGGGCCCCTCGTCGCGGATCAGCTTGGAGATCTTCTTGGCGTCCTCCGAGGAGATGCCCTCCTTGAGCGCGATTCCGATCTTCGACTGCTGGCCGGACTGGCGGGGCTCGGAGGCGTCCAGGATCTTCAGGCTCTGGTTGCGCTTGATCAGCTTCTGCTTGAACACGTCGAGCACTGCCGACGCACGGTCGTCGGCGGAGGCGGAGATCTCGATCGCCTGCTCGCCCTGCCACTCGATGGTGGCTCCGGTGCCCTTGAAGTCGAAGCGGGTGGCGACCTCGCGCGCGGTCTGGCCGAGCGCGTTGTCGACCTCCTGCCGGTCGATCTTGCTGACGATGTCGAACGACGAGTCGGCCATGCCTGGTGTCTCCTGTCGGGGGTTCAGCGTTTTCCGTCTGCCGGTGCGGCTGCGCTATTGTTTCGCCTCGTCGCCGACCGGCCAAGCCCACCAGCCTGGACGTGGCGATAACCCCGGCAGGTTGCCCGAGCGGCCAAAGGGAGCTGACTGTAAATCAGCCGGCAACGCCTACAGTGGTTCGAATCCACTACCTGCCACCGAGCCCCGCACCGAAGCTTCCACGAGGTGTGGGGCTCGACTAGCTTTTCTCGGGGTGTGGTTCGAATCCACGCTGTGCCCTTACCTGCCACCAGGCCCCGCACCGAAGCTTCCACGAGGTGTGGGGCTCGACCTATTTTGGGGCTACCCTGCAGCGTCTATCGCCGCCTCCAGCTCGGCGGTCAGACCCACCCGCTCCGCCGCGCGGCGTACGGCGGCGTCGATCGCGTCGATCACGAGCGCACGCCCGTCGGGGTCCATCCGGCCAACGAGGCGGAGCAGGGTCTCGATGGTGTCCGGTGCCTCGGTGGCCTCCGTCAGGATCACCCGCAGCGCCCGCGGGTCGAGCTCGGCGACCAGGCCGGCGATCCGGGTGTGGGCGTTGGTGGGCAGTGCCTCGACCAGCGGCACCAGCTCGACCCAGAGGCCATCGGCGTCCTCGGCCGTGGCCGCTCGCAGGATGTCGGCGAGCACCTCGGTCTCGTGGAACGCCGGCATCGCTGCGACCCGCACCCGGGCGTCGTCGGCCATCAGCCGGACCACCGGGAGCAGCGTCTCCCACAGCCCGTCGGCCGACACCGCTCCGACCAGGGCGGTGACCGTGGGTTCGGGGAGGTCGGCGACCACCTCGGCGATCGGCCCCAGGCGCGCGTCGCTCACGTGCGCGAGCAGGTCGAACGCCTCCGACCAGAGGTCGAGCCGGGCTGCGGTGTCGATGAGGCCCGGAAGCCGCTCCGGCGGCAGCAGCCCGATCGCGTGGTCGAGGCGGTCCTTGTGCTCGAGCACGAACGCGGTACGCAGCATGGCCTCGTCGTCCAGCGCTCCGATGGCCGCGGCGATGGCCCGGTCCGGGACGAACGCGAGGAACCGGCCCATGGTGACGTGCTCCCGACGCGAGCCGAGCTCCTCGGCGACCGGCACCACGACCTCCTCGGGCACCTCGGCGATGATCTCCGCCGTACGCCGTGGGTCCAGGTGGATCGCGACGTCGGCCAGGAACCCGGCGGGCAGTCGCCGGGCCACGTCGATGGCCTTCGCGGTGTCGGCGCCGCCGGCCGCGCGGGCACACAGCATCGGTCCGAACGCCCGCTGGGCGATGGTGGCCACCAGGCCCGACGGGATCAGCTTTGCCGCGGCCGCCGAGCGGGCCAGTCCCGGCGCAGACGTGAACAGCCGGTCGGTGGCCTTGGCGCGCAGCTCCCGCAGCTCGGAAGACGGCAGCCCGGACAGGTAGGACAGCTCGTCGGGCTTCACGTCGAGGAGCCGGGCCAGCTTGAGCACCTCGGCGCGGGCATCCAGGCGCTCGCTCATCCCATCAGCGCCTTGCGGACGACAGCGCGCAGCACCCGCGGGAGAAAGCGCAGACCCTCGTCGATCGCCTCGTCGGCGGCGCCCAGCTGCGCGGCGCGCTGGTCGGCCAGTGCGGCTGTGAGGTGTCGCAGGTCCTCGTGAGGCAGCGCGGCGACCGCGGCCGGTACGTCGGCTCGCAGCTCACGCGCGAGCTCGGCGGCGGCGTCGGTCACGGGCGCGAACCTATCGAACCTCTCGAGCCAGGTAGCCCTGGCACAGGGCGGTGATCTCGTCGAGGAACACGTCCCTCGGGATATCCGGTGCATCCAGGACGTAGCGCACGCTGAGCGTCTCGACGCACAGCACCAGCACCCAGGCGGAGGTGGTGTGGTCGCTGGAACGCAGCAGGTCCCGCCGCCCGGCCAGGTAGGCCACGCACAGCTCCTGCACCCGACGTTCGAGGGCGGCCAGCCGGTCGCCGTGCCGGGTGGCCGGCAGCTCCTCGGTGCTGACCCGCAGCAGCCCGACGTCCTTCTCGAGTGCGGTGAGCAGCGCGTCCGCGGTGTCCCGGATCATCCGCGGCCCGGCCTGGCCGAGCCGCTCGCGGAGCGCGGCCGCCACCTGCTCGGCCAGGTCGTCGCCGTACTGCTCCAGCACCGCGTCGATGATCGCGTCCTTGTTGGGGAAGTACTGGTAGAGCGAGCCGGGACTGATCCCGGCCTGGGCCGCGATCCGGTTGGTCGAGAACCCGTCGTACCCGTCGCTGAGCAGCACCTCGCGGCCGGCCGCGATGATCCGTCCGACCATCGCCCGGGACCGCTTCTGCTGGGGCTGCTTGCGCACAACGCGAATTGTATGCGAGCGATCGCTCGCGTCACCATGGTTCCGTGACAGCGACGGCGCAACGGTATCCGAGCCGGTTCCGCGAGGCAGAGGAACGCGGGCGGCGGTTGGGTCGTCCGTTGCGGCTGGCCGCGCGGGTCGGTGACCTGGACGAGGATCTGATGCGCCGGATCGGCGAAGGGATGCTGACCCGCGACGAGCTCGGCGCTCGGCTCGCGGACGCGATGCGGTTGCGAGCAGGCGAGCCCGGCCGGGTCACCATGGACGACTTCCGTACGGCGCTCAGCGACGGCCTGGCCGCGGTCGACGACCCGGCGCCGGCACTGGTGGAGTTCTTCGAGACCGCCTCGCGGGTGCCGGACTGGGTCGACTGGGACCTGCTGGCCAGCGGAGCGCATGCCTACCGCCGGTTCGGGCAGAACGCGGCCGACATCCTCGTCGTACTCTCGCTGATCGGCGGGTACCGCTTCGGCGGGCCGACCGACCTCCTGGTGGCGACCGGCGGGCTCACCGGTGACATGACCGTGCTCCGGTTGGCCGAGACCCAGAAGTGGACGGTCTCGCTGTCCAAGCCCGGTGCGCTGCGCCCGGGCGGCGAGGCCTGGCGGCTCACCCTGCACGTGCGGGCGATGCACGCGCTGGTCAACCAGCGCTTCGCGCCGCGGTGGGACGTCGAGCGATGGGGTCTGCCGATCAACCAGACCGACCAGGCCGCCACCCTCGGTCTCTTCGACGCCGTGGTGCTGCTCGGCGTACGCGCGCTGGGGGTGCCGGTCTCGCGTGCCGACTCGCGGGCGGTCATGCACCTGTGGCGGTACGTCGGCTGGCTGATCGGTGTCGACGACGACCTGCTGGTCGACTCCGAGCGGGAGCGGCACCGGATCAACTACCACCTGCTGCTGGCCCAGGCCGACATCTCCGAGGCCGGCCCCTTGCTGGCCGGGGCGATCGTGGACGCGCAGCGCGACCTGGCGTTCGGCCGGTTCGGCCGGGTGCGGGGGTGGCTGGCCCGGGAGCGGCTGCTCAGCCTGATGACGGTGCTCCTCGGACCGCAGAGCATGGCCGAGCTCGGGTTGCGTCTCCGGCCGCCCTGGGCGGTCGCCTACCTGCTCCCTCTCAACCTGCTCCGCTACCAGGTGGCGGGACGTCTTCCGGGTGGCCAGGCACGCCTCGAGCGATGGGGTGTGCGCGCGTCGGATCGGATCCTCGCTCGCCACTACGGGCAGCACCCGCGTGAGATCGGCGCGCTGCCGACGTAGGCGGCGAGCTGCCTCGAATCCGCCCACGTCACGGGCATCTGTAGAACACTCGTCCGATGCACACGAGTGGAGGGACAGACCATGACTGAGCACTTGACGATGAACACGGTCATCCACGCCGCGTTCCGCCGAGACCTGGCCCGGTTCGACGAGGCACTGGCTGCCTTCCCGGGATCGCAGGACCGGGCCGACCAGCTGTGGGCCGCGTGGGACAACTACGCGCACCAGCTGCACCAGCACCACGACGACGAGGAGACGATCTTCTGGCCTGCGATGCGGGAGCTCGGCGCGGATGTGTCGCTGGTGGGTGACCTCGACGGCGAGCACCAGCGGATGTCGGCCGGCCTCGAGGCGGCGACCACGGCGATGAAGGCACTGCACCAGCACCCGACCGAGGACAACGCCCGCACCGCCCGCGACGCGGTGAGCGCGTTCGGGGCGATCCTCACCGACCACCTCGCCCACGAGGAGCGTGACCTCGAGCCGTTCGCTGCGACCACGCTGAAGGGGTCGCCGCAGTGGAAGACCACGCAGTCCGCCGTACGCAAGGCGCACAAGGGGAAGACCGGGACGTTCATCGCCTGGCTCTCGGACGGCGCCGACGCGGATGCGCGTGCCGGGCTGGCCAGAGAGGTGCCCGGTCCGGTGCTGTTCGTGATCCGCAAGGTCGGCGGGCGCGACTACCAGCGCCGGATCGCCTCGGTCTGGTCGTGAGCTAGCGCTGCAGCAGGAACACCGGGATCACCCGGTCCGTCCGCTCCTCGTACTTGGCGTAGTTGGGCCAGACCTCCAGCATCGCCTGCCAGGCCTCGGCGCGGTCCGCTCCCTCGAGCTCCCGCCACGAGACCTTGATCTCCTCGCGTGCGAACCGGATCTCGGCGCGCTCGGTCGCGCGCAGGTTGGCGACCCAGATCGGGGTCTTCGGGCCGCCGAAGTAGGACCCGGCGATCAGCCAGCCGCCCTGGTAGGGCACGCACAACAGCGGGGTGGTCCGCGGGATGCCGCTCTTGCGGCCCGGCACCGTCAGGGAGAGGCTCGGCAGCCCGGCGATGTCGAGCACCGAGACCCGGCCCTTGGTGGTCTTCTGCAGGTTCTTGTCCACCCAGACGATCTGCGGCAGCAGCTTGGGCATCCACGAGATCGCGCCGATGCGTACGGCGAGCGGTGTGAACAGTCCCATGGCGCGCAATCTAGCCGCCGGTGACCCGGCCGGTGGGTGTCAGGTCGTCGACGCGGACGGGCCGGTCAGCATTCGTACGGCGAACGCGCCCAGCACGGTCCCCATGACGTACCGCTGAACCCGAGCCCAGGTGGGCCGGTTCGCGAGGACCGTGGCCAGGCCTCCGGCGCCGATCACGATCAGGGCGTTGACGGTCAGCGCGATCGCGATCTGGATCGACCCGAGCACCAGCGACTGGGCCGCGACCGAGCCGCGGTCCGGGTCCACGAACTGCGGGAGCAGCGAGACATAGAGGATCGCGATCTTGGGGTTCAGCAGGTTGGTCAGGAAGCCCATCCCGATCAGCCGGCGCGCCGGGTCGTGGGGGAGGGCGCGCACGGCGAACACCGGCGGGGCGCCGGGACGCAGCACCGTCCAGGCCAGCCAGAGCAGGTAGCCGGCACCGACGAACTTCAGCGCCAGGTAGGCGAGCGGCACCGTGGCGAACACCGCCGCGATCCCGGCGGCCGCGGCGACCAGGTAGACCAGAAAGCCCAGGCCGGTCCCGATCAGCGAGATCAGCCCGGCCCGCCGCCCCTGGGTCACCGAGCGCGAGACGAGGTAGAGCATGTTCGGGCCGGGCGTGAGCACCAGGCCGAGCCCGACCATCGCGATCCCGGCCGCGGCAGCAGGGCTCACGACGTCCATCCCACAACGCTAGGAACGGCATCGTCGGCCGACAATGGCGGAAAGGTCACCTATCGATGACTTTCTGCCATCTCCGTCAAGGACGAGCCGGCTCGATCCTCCCGGCCACCTCACCGAGTGTGATCCGGCCGCCAGCAGTGCCCGGCGCGGAGTAGCGCAGCTCCACCTCATCGCCGTCCTCGAGGAACGTACGGCCCCCGGCCAGTGGTTCGGCGCCGCCCCAGCTCAGCTCGAGGAACGACCCGCGCTGGTCGTTGTCGGCGCCGCTGATGGTGCCGGAGGCGAACAGGTCGCCGGTCCGCACGGACGCGCCGTTGACGGTCAGGTGGGCGAGCATCTGCGCCGGCCCCCAGTACATGCTCCGGTACGGCGGTCGGCTGACCACCTCGCCGTTCAGCACCACCTCGAGGTCGATGTCGAGGCCGCGAGCCTCGTCGGGTGCGAGGTAGTCCAGCGGCCGCGGGTCCTGACCGGGCAACGCGGTCCATGCGGCGTCGAGCGCGGCCAGCGGCGTCACCCACGTCGACACCGAGGTCGCGAACGACTTGCCGAGGAACGGTCCGAGCGGGACGTACTCCCATGCCTGGATGTCACGCGCCGACCAGTCGTTCACACCGACCATGCCGAAGACGTGGTCGGCGAACGCGGCGTGCGGCACCGGCTCCCCGAGCTGGGACCCGACGCCTACGACGAAGCCGAGCTCCGCCTCGATGTCCAGCCGCCGGCTCGCGCCGAACGTCGGCGCCGCCTCGTCCGGTGCCTTGCGCTGACCGCACGGCCGGACCACAGGGGTGCCGCTCGGCACCACGGTCCCCGCGCGACCGTGGTAGCCGACCGGGAGGTGTCGCCAGTTCGGCAGCAGCGGCTCCTGGTCGGGCCGGAAGAGCCGGCCGACGTTGGAGGCGTGCTCGAGAGAGGCGTAGAAGTCGACGTAGTCGCCGACGTCGAACGGCTGGTGCAGCACCACCTCGTCGACGGAGTACGCCGGCGCAGCGCCGCCCTCGGCCAGCGCGACCACCGCGGCGCGCGTCTCGGCCCACACCTGCGGACCGAGGGCCATGAACGCGTTGAGCGAGGGCTGCTCGAACTCCGGCCGCCCGGTCGCCGCGGCCAGGTCGAGCACCTGGTCCTCGAACCGCACGCCGACTCGCAGTGCGTCGCCGGCGACCGAGAAGACGCCGTACGGCAGGTGGTCGATGCCGAAGCCACTCATTCGGGCACCAGCCCGAGGTCGCGGAGGTCGGCGAGCGGTTCGTCGATCGAGCAGGACCCGAAGGAGGTGAACCACCGGCGGCCGCTGGCGCGGTCAGCCCCGGCGAGCATCGTGCCGTCGCGCTCCTCGAGAGTGGCCGCCACCTCGTCGACGCCGGCGCCGTCGAACGCGCGCTGGGTGGCCACCATCACGTTGAGGAAGCCGTGCTGCTCGAAGCCCTCGTCGCTGGTGTGCCGGACCGCCCGGTGCAGCCCGGCCGTGCACTTGAACGGCGTCTCGCGGTCCAGTGCCGCGTCGATCCAGCCGGCCAGCGCGTGGGCGGCGGGGAAGGCGTCGGCCTCCAGCCCGCCGGTGCGGAGCTTCAGCCGGTGCTCGGCCGCGGCGACCTCGTCGGCAGCGGCCAGCCAGGAGGCCGCGGAGCCGCCGTGCGGGAGCTCGACGTAGACCGGGACGTCGTCGGCGAGCGTGCCGTCGGCCCGCGCGGCGTCGACCGCGGTAGCCACCCGCCGGGCGTTGCCGGCGAGGTCGTCGAGGTCGCGGAGCGCGATCTCGAGGCCCGCGAGCTCGAGCCCGAGCTTCGCGCACAGGCCGGCCGGCCCGGCGACCTGGCCGGCGCCACCGGTGACCACCACCGAGAGTCGGGCGGGGCTGCCCCGCAGCAGTGGTACGTCGGTGTCGCGGACCACGAAGGTCCCGACCAGGTCGGCCCAGGGCTCCCCACGGCGGGCGACGTGGGCGGCGCTGGCCGTGTGCAGGTCGGCATTGCCGGGAGGGAAGATCGCAGCGTCGTCGACAAGGCCGACGAGCTCGGGTTCCAGTACGTCAGGCACCCGGCTACTCTAGCGATCACGCAGATACCGAACACCATCGTCCGACTATCGGAGCAATCATGGCGCACTATCGCCAGGTGGGCGAGGTCCCGCCGAAGCGACACACCCAGCACCGAGCCCCCGACGGCTCCCTCTACTACGAGGAGCTGATGGGTGAGGAGGGGTTCTCCTCGGACTCCTCGCTGCTCTACCACCGTGGCGTCCCGTCGGCGATCGTCGCCTCGGAGGTCTGGGAGCTGCCCGATCAGACGCGCACGCCTAACCACCCACTGATGCCGCGCCACCTCAAGCTCCACGACCTGCGCACCGACCCGGACCCGGTGACCGGCCGCCGCCTGGTGCTCGGCAACAACGACGTCCGGATCGCCTACGTCGTCACCGGCACCGACCCCTCACCGCTCTACCGCAACGCGATCGGCGACGAGTGCGTCTACGTCGAGTCCGGCACCGGCACGGTCGAGACGGTGTTCGGGGTGCTGAGCTATCGCGCGGGCGACTACGTCATCGTGCCGCGCGCCACCACGCACCGGTGGCTGCCCGCCGAGCCGTCGCAGCTCTACGCGATCGAGGCCAACAGCCACATCGCTCCGCCGAAGCGCTACCTGTCCCGCTTCGGGCAGCTGCTCGAGCACGCGCCCTACTGCGAGCGCGATCTCTACGGCCCCACCGGCGTCCACCACGCCGAGGGCACCGACGTCGAGGTGCTGGTCAAGCACCGCGCGGGCGGGCAGGTGCTCGGGTCGCGGATCACCTACGCCACGCATCCCTTCGACGTCGTCGGCTGGGACGGCTGCCTCTACCCCTACACGTTCAACATCGACGACTTCATGCCGATCACCGGCAAGATCCACCAGCCGCCGCCGGTGCACCAGGTCTTCGAGGGCTACAACTTCGTGGTCTGCAACTTCCTGCCCCGCAAGGTCGACTACCACGAGCTGTCGATCCCGGTGCCCTACTACCACTCCAACGTCGACTCCGACGAGGTGATGTTCTATGTCGGCGGCGACTACGAGGCGCGCAAGGGCTCCGGCATCGGCCTCGGCTCCATCTCGCTGCACCCCGGCGGCCACCCGCACGGCCCGCAGCCCAGCGCGATCGAGGCGTCCTTGGGTGTGGAGTTCTTCGAGGAGTCGGCGGTCATGGTCGACACCTTCGCCGCGCTCGACCTCGGCGAGGGCGGGATCGCGGTCGAGGACCCGGCGTACGCCTGGACCTGGGCCGGCCGCGGACCCGACGACGGCAACGGCGACGGCGGCCCGGCGGTGTTCAGCAACTCCTAGCTCCGCAAGGTCGCGACCAGCCAGATCGTGGTGGCCACCAGGACGCCGGTCCACAGGGTGCGGTTGTCGGACCAGTGGCCGGCCGAGGGGTAGGGGAAGATCGGCAGCCGGTTCTGGCGGCGGGGGACGCGGCGGACACGACCTCGGCCGCCACCGGGTCCGGCGAACGTCGAGCGCGCAGCCGGGAGACGAGCCGCCGGATGGCGATGCCCCACAGCCAGCCGCCGACGTCGCCGTAGCCCCCGTACTTCGCAGCGGACTTCCACGCGGCCACGAACGTGTCCTGCAGGGCGTCGGCGACCCGGTCGGGATCGGAGGAACGGCGTTGCAGGCGCAGCTCGAGCCAGGCCGCGTGCCTGTCGAACAGCGCCCGCAAGGCCGCCTCGTCACCAGCGGCGACCTGCTGCAGCAGGTCCTCGTCGGTGACGTCGTATCCACTCACACTTTCACTGTCGCAGCGGGCGGTCCGGGCGGATCATGCCGAAGGGCTTCTTGACCCAAGGCTGGTGTGGCGGGCGTGCTTGACTGCCGCGTGAAGATGGACGCATGGGTCGCCGGAAACGCACAGCGGAGATCGACGAGTCGGCGCTGGAAGTGGGTGGCAAGGCGCACACCGCTGCCGGGCTGACCGCGGTCGGGGTGGCGATGAAGCGGGCCGTGGAGGAGATGGGCGTCGCCCGCACCGCCAAGACCCTGACCAAGCTCAACCAGGTCGACGGATTCGACTGCCAGGGCTGCGCCTGGCCGGACCCCGACCCCGAGCACCGGCACACCGCGGAGTTCTGTGAGAACGGCGCCAAGGCGGTCGCCGAGGAGGCCACCCGCGACCGGGTCGGGCCGGAGTTCTTCGCCCGGCACTCGATCGACGACCTGCGGCAGCGCACCGACTACTGGCTCGGCCACCGGGGCCGGATCACCCAGCCGATGGTCCTCCGGGCCGGCGGCACCCACTACGAACCGATCGAGTGGGACGCGGCGTTCGGGATGATCGCCGACCGGCTGCGCGACCTCGCCTCCCCGGACGAGGCGGTCTTCTACACCTCGGGCAAGACCTCCAACGAAGCGGCGTTCGTCTACCAGCTCTTCGTCCGCGCCTTCGGCACCAACAACCTCCCGGACTGCTCCAACATGTGCCACGAGTCCTCCGGCGTCGCACTCGCCGAGGTGATCGGGATCGGGAAGGGGTCGGTCAGCCTCGAGGACATCCACCGCGCCGAGCTGATCGTGGTGATGGGCCAGAACCCCGGCACCAACCACCCCCGGATGCTGTCCGCGTTGGAGGTCGCCAAGCGCAACGGCGCCCGGATCCTCGCGATCAACCCGCTCGAGGAGGCCGGGCTGGTCCGGTTCAAGAACCCGCAGAAGCCACGCGGCCTGATCGGCAAGGGCACCGGCCTGGCCGATCTCCACCTGCCGGTGCGGGTCAACGGCGACCTCGCGCTGTTCCAGGCGATCGGCTCCCTGCTCGTCGAGTGGGACGCGATCGACCACGACTTCGTCGAGCGGCACGGCCACGGGTTCGAGGAGTGGGCGGCGCACGTGAAGGCGCTGGACTGGGACGCCGTACGACGCTCGACCGGGCTGGAGCGCGACCTGATCGTCCGCGCCGCCGAGATGTTCCGCGACTCCTCCGCCACCGTCACCTGCTGGGCGATGGGGATCACCCAGCACCGCAACGCGGTCGCCACGATCAAGGAGATCGCCAACGTCGCGCTGGCCCAGGGCAACATCGGCAAGCCCGGCGCTGGGCTCTGCCCGGTGCGGGGCCACTCCAACGTCCAGGGCGATCGCACCATGGGCATCTGGGAGCGGGTGCCACCGCACTTCCTCGACGCGCTGCGCGACGAGTTCGGCTTCGACCCCCCGCGTGAGGACGGCTTCGACACGGTCGAGGCGGTGCGGGCGCTCCGCGACGGGCGCGCGCAGGTGTTCATGGGGATGGGCGGCAACTTCGTCTCGGCCGTCTCCGACACCGAGGTCACCGAACGAGCCATGCGCAACGCCGGCCTCACCGTGCACGTCTCGACCAAGCTCAACCGGTCGCACGTCGTCACCGGGACCGAGGCGCTGATCCTCCCGGTGCTCGGCCGCAGCGAGAAGGACACGACCGGCGGCCGCGAGCAGCGGGTCACCGTCGAGGACTCGATGTCCGCCGTACACGCCTCTCACGGACCGCTGAAGCCGGCCTCACCGCACCTGCGGTCCGAGGTCGACATCATCTGCAGCCTCGCGCTGGCGACACTCGGCGCCGAGCACCCGGTGCCGTGGGCGACGATGCGCGACGACTACACCGAGATCCGGCGGCGGATTGCCAGAGTCGTTCCCGGCTGCGAGGCGTACGACGAGAAGGTCGACCAGCCCGGCGGCTTCGTGCTCCCGCACCCGCCCCGCGACACCCGCACTTTCCTGACCGAGGTGGGCAAGGCAGTGTTCACGGTCAGCCCGACCGACGTGCTCGAGGTGCCCGAGGGCCGGCTGCTGCTGCAGACGCTGCGCTCGCACGACCAGTTCAACACGACCATCTACGGCCTCGACGACCGCTACCGCGGGGTGTCCGGCGGCCGGCGGGTGGTCTTCGTGCACCCCGACGACATCGTGCACCTCGGGTTCGCCGACGGTGACGTGGTCGACCTTCGCAGCGAGTGGACGGACGGGTCGGAGCGGACCGCTCCCTCGTTCCGGATCGTGTCCTACGACCAGCCGCGCGGCTGCGCCGCCGCCTACTACCCCGAGACCAACCCGCTGGTCCCGCTCGACCACGTCGCCGACGGCAGCAACTGTCCGGCGTCGAAGTCGGTGATCATCCGACTCGTACGTCGCGCCGGTGGGGAATCCGGCGTCACCGACCCCTCGGACGCCGGAAAGATCACCGGCGGCGACCAAGGTGACAGCGCCAAGCGCAAGGTCGAACCGGAGCAGCCCGGATGACCAACCCCGAGCGCGACCCACAAGAGGTCGTCTGCGAACCGGCCCCGGCGACGTCGGTGGAGATCATGACGCCGCGCGAGGTGCCGCTGGGCGGCCTGCGCGCGATGACCGTACGCCGCACGCTGCCGCAGCGGCAGCGCTCGCTGATCGGCGCCTGGTGCTTCGTCGACCACTACGGCCCTGACCCCGTGGACGACACCGGCGGGATGAACGTCGCACCGCACCCGCACACCGGCCTGCAGACCGTGAGCTGGCTGTTCGAGGGTGAGATCGAGCACCGCGACAGCGCCGGCAACCACGCGATGGTGCGGCCCGGGCAGGTCAACCTGATGACCGCCGGGCGCGGGATCAGCCACTCCGAGATCTCCACGCCGGGCACCCGCACCCTGCACGGTGCGCAGCTGTGGGTGACGCTGCCCGACGCGGACCGGCACGCCGACCCGGACTTCGCGCACCACGAGCCGCCGCGGCTGACCGGCGACGGATGGTCGGCGCGGGTGTTCCTGGGCTCGCTGCTCGGAGACACGTCGCCGGTGTCGACGTACACACCGCTGTTGGGTGCCGAGATCCTGCTCGATCCTGACACCCGGCTCGCGCTCGACGTCGATCCGGAGTTCGAGCACGGCGTACTCGTCGACGCCGGGCTGGTGACCGTCGGGGAGACCGAGGCCAAGCCGGCCGACCTCGCCTATGTGCCGACCGGCAGCGAGCGCCTCGAGCTCCGGTCGTACGACGAACCGGCGCGGCTGCTGCTGCTCGGCGGCCCGCCGTTCGACGAGCCGATCGTGATGTGGTGGAACTTCGTGGGGCGCAACCACGAGGAGATCGTGGCGTTCCGCGAGGAGTGGCAGAATCAGATCACCGCCGAGGGCGCAGTGGTCGGGGACTCGCAGGAGGTGACCGACGGCCGCTTCGGCGTCGTGGTCGGCGACCACCTGCCGCCGATCCCGGCTCCCGACCTGCCGAACGCCCGACTGAGGGAGCGCCGCTGATGCCCGACCACGACTTCTCCGGCCTGAAGGCCACCTACGTCAACTGCACGCTCAAGCGCAGCCCCGAGCGGAGCCACACCCAGGGCCTGGTCGACGTCAGCGCGGCGATCATGCGCAAGCACGGGGTGGACGTCACCGAGCTGCGGCTCATCGACCACCCCGTCGCGACCGGTGTCTACCCCGACATGCGCGAGCACGGCTGGGCGGAGGACGCCTGGCCGGACATCTACCCCGGCATCCTCGCCAGCGACATCCTCGTGGTCGCCGGGCCGATCTGGCTGGGCGACAACTCCAGCATCACCAAGCAGCTGATCGAGCGGCTCTACTCCCTGTCCGGCGAGCTCAACGACAAGGGCCAATACCTCTTCTACGGCCGGGTCGCGGGCTGCGTGATCACCGGTAACGAGGACGGCATCAAGCACTGCGCCCAGAACGTCCTCTACAGCCTCCAGCACATCGGCTACACGATCCCGCCGAACGCCGACGCCGGCTGGATCGGTGAGGCCGGTCCGGGTCCGTCGTACCTCGATCCCGGCAGCGGTGGTCCGGACAACGAGTTCACCAAGCGCAACACGACGTTCATGACCTGGAACCTCATGCATCTGGCACAGATGCTCAAGGACGCCGGCGGCGTGCCCGGCTACGGCAACAACAGGTCCGAGTGGGACGCCGGCGCCCGCTTCGACTACGAGAACCCCGAGCACCGCAGCTGAGCTGTCGGCGGGCTCCGGCAGGATTGCTGTCATGGGTCCGGTGATCGGTGACGACGGCGTCGCCCGCTGCCCGTGGGCGGGTGCTACCCCCAGCGTGATGCGCGCCTACCACGACGAGGAGTGGGGCCGGCGGGTCGAGGGCGAGGCGGCGTACCTCGAGCGGCTGACCCTCGAGGCGTTCCAGTCCGGCCTGTCGTGGTCGACGATCCTCAACAAGCGCGAGGCGTTCCGCGAGGTCTTCGCGGGCTTCAACGCCGAAATCGTTGCGGGCTACGACGAGGGCGACGTCGCCCGGCTGATGGACGAACCGCGGATCGTGCGCAACAGCCGCAAGATCGAGGCGGCGGTGACCAATGCCAAGGCAACGGTCGCGCTGCGCGACTCGGGCGGGCTCGTGGAGTTCATCGACTCCTTCGCGCCGGAGCCAGCGCCGGCGCCGACCACCACGGAGGAGATGGCCACCACCTCGCCCGAGTCTGCGGCGCTGTCGAAGGCGCTGAAGAAGGAGGGGTTCGCGTTCGTCGGCCCCACCACGATGTTCGCCCTGATGGAGGCGATCGGCATCTTCGATCCCCATTTGGTCGGCTGCCACAGACGTGGTGACGCCCCGGTAACTTGATGGTCATGACCCGTGTGCATGCCTTCGGTGATGACGCTCTCGGCGACCTCGACACGGTCGCTCTCGTGGAGGCGCTGCACAGCGGTGCCGTCTCGGTCCACGACGCGGTCGAGGCCGCGATCGCCCGGGTGGAGCGGGTCAACCCGGAGCTCAACGCCCTCGCGTTCCGCGCGTTCGACCGGGCCCGCAGCGAGGCCCGCGAGCCGCGCGGCGGCTTCTTCGCCGGCGTACCCACCCTGGTGAAGGACAACGTCGACGTCACCGGGATGCCCACCTGCCAGGGCACCGACACCTGGGTCGGCCACCCGGCCCGGAGCGATGGCGACTTCGCCCGGATGTTCCTCGCCACCGGCTTGATCCCGCTCGGCAAGAGCCGGCTGTCGGAGTACGGCTTCAGCGCCTCCGCCGAGCACCCGCGTCTCGGCCCGGTCCGCAACCCGTGGTCGCTCGAGCACACCGCGGGCGCGAGCTCGTCGGGCTCGGCGGCGCTCGTTGCGGCCGGCGCCGTACCGATCGCGCACGCCAACGACGGCGGTGGCTCGATCCGGATCCCGGCCTCGGTCAACGGCCTGATCGGACTCAAGCCCACCCGGGGCCGGCTGGCGCAGGACAAGCTGATGCGCGACATGCCGATCCGGATCATCTCCGACGGCGTGGTCACCCGCAGCGTCCGTGACACAGCGGCGTTCTTCCGGGAGGCGGAGAAGGTCTACCGCTGGCTGAAGCTGCAGCCGATCGGCGACATCACCCGGCCCGGGCGCAAGCGGCTCAAGGTCGCGGTGCACACCCAAGGCGTGGGCCGCGGTGCCGACGCCGAGGTGACCGAGCTGACCATGAAGACCGCGCGGCTGCTGGAGGAGCTCGGCCACACCGTCGAAGAGGTGTCGGCACCGGTGGACCCGACGTTCCCCGACGACTTCCTTCTCTACTGGTCGACGCTGGCCATGTTCGTGCTACGCACCGGCCGCCGCTACCACGGCCGCAGCTTCGACAAGAGCCTGCACGACAACCTCACGCTCGGGCTCGCGCGGCACGCCACCCGCAACGCTCATCGGATCCCTGGCGCCATCCGGCGGCTACGCCGCAGCACCGCCCAGGGCGCTCTGTTCTTCCAGGACTACGACGTGGCGCTGGCGCCGACGCTCGCCCACGAGACCCCGCGGATCGGCCACCTCGACCCGACCCAGGACTACGAGACGATCATGGACCGGCTTCTGGACTGGGTGGCGTTCACCCCGTGGCAGAACGCGTCGGGGGAGCCGGCCATCTCCCTGCCGCTCGCCACCACGGCCGGCGGACTGCCGATGGGGATGATGTTCGGCGCCGGTGCAGGCCGCGAGGCGATGCTGCTGGAGCTCGCCTACGAGCTCGAGGAGGCGGCTCCGTTCGCGTCCATCACCGGGACCGCTCCCACGACGGGATGAGCACGCCCCGCTACACCCACGGGCACGCCGAGTCCGTGCTCCGCTCGCATCGCTGGCGGACCGCCGAGAACTCCTGCGGCTACCTGCTGCCGCACCTGCAGCCCGGCCAGCAGCTGCTCGACGTCGGCGCCGGACCGGGGACGATCACCGCCGACCTCGCCGAGCGGGTGGCCCCGGGCCGGGTCACCGCCCTGGAGGCCAACGAGGAGGCGCTGTCCCTCAGTCGCGCCGAGCTCGGCGGTCGCGGCATCGATGCCGACTTCGTCGTGGGCGACGTACACGCCCTCGACCTGCCCGACGACTCGTTCGACGTCGTCCACGCCCACCAGGTGCTCCAGCACGTGGCCGACCCGGTGCAGGCGCTGCGCGAGATGCGCCGGGTCTGCCGCCCGGGCGGGGTGGTGGCGGTGCGCGACAGCGACTACGCGGCGTTCGCTTGGTACCCCCAGCTGCCGGAGCTGGATCGCTGGATCGAGCTCTACCAGGCAGCGGCCCGCGCCAACGGCGGCGAGCCCGACGCTGGCCGGCGGCTGCTGTCCTGGGCCCGGGCCGCCGGGTTCACCGACGTCACCCCGTCGGCGGACACCTGGTGCTTCGCCGACCCCGACGACCGCGCCTACTGGGGCGGCATGTGGGCCGACCGGATCCTCACCTCGGCCCTGGCCACCCAGCTGGTCGACGACGGACTGGCAACCACCGACGAGCTGCACCGGATCTCCGAGGCCTGGAGCGCCTGGGCCGACCACCCGGACGCCTGGATCGCCCTCCTCCACGGCGAGCTCCTCGCCCGCCCCTGACCTCAGCGCTTTGCGATGAGGAGGGCCTGGGCGGAGCGCGCGACCAGGCCGTGCTCGTCGTAGACGTCGGAGGTGGCCATGCCGACCGCGCCGCCGCCGAACGTCGTCACCGCGTCGAGGCAGACCCACTCACCCTCCGGGGGCCGCAGCACGTGCACGGTCAGCTCGGTGTTGAGGAAGCCCCACTCGCGTACGTCGAGCGCCGCACTGGCGCCGGACGCCGAGTCGACGCAGGCCAGCAGCCGCTGCACCGGCGAGAGCGACTCGCCCTCGACCAGGCCCGGTGGCCGCATCCAGACCACGCCCGGCCCCGACTCGTCGACGCCGCCCTTGATCCACCGCCACTCGATCGCGTCGAGGTAGCCGCCGTACCACTCCGGCGGACGCGGGCGGGTGGTGCCGTCGGCCGGCGTGTGTGCGAGCGGCTGCTCCTCTCCGGGCGGCCCGTCGGTGCCGCGCGGAAACAGCCAGGCCCGGCCGACCGCGGCGACCCGGTCGCGCCCCACGTCGTGCAGCTCCGACTCGGCGAGCGCGACCGATCGGCCGGGGCGGAGCACTTGGGAACGGACCGCGACCGGGCCGACCGGTACCGGGCCCCAGAGCTCCATCGTGAACCGGCCGATCACCCGGTCGGCAGCCTCGTCGAGCCTCTCGATCCCGCGGGCCAAGAGGGCCGCCGGCGGCCCTCCGTGCTGCGCGTCCGGGCTCCATGGCCCGGCGGTCGTCGGTAGCGACTCGAAGCGCTCGAACCCCTCGTGGGAGACGCCTGTGAGACGGTAGAAGAAGGCGCCGCCAACCGATTTCTCGAACACCAGTCCCCCTGTGTATCGTTCTCCGACGTTGCCCCTTTAGCTCAGTCGGCAGAGCGTCTCCATGGTAAGGAGAAGGTCTACGGTTCGATTCCGTAAAGGGGCTCTGGGCCATTGCCCATGGCGGGGTAGCTCAGGTGGTTAGAGCACACGGCTCATAATCGTGGTGTCGCGGGTTCGAGTCCCGCCCCCGCTACGCATCAAATACTCAACTGAAGGACTTCCCGTGGCCAGCAAGAGCTCCGACGTTCGCCCCAAGATCACGCTTGCCTGCGTGGACTGCAAGGAGCGCAACTACATCACCAAGAAGAACCGTCGCAACGACCCCGACCGCCTCGCGCTGCAGAAGTTCTGCCCGCGCTGCCGCAAGCACACCGAGCACCGCGAGACCCGCTGATCTCTCCGTCGTACGACGGCCGGACCCGCCCCATCGTGGGCGGGTCACGTGTTTTTCCGGGGCCGCCGATCGAGTCGCTCCTGGAGTCCCTTCACCTCGGCCCGGAGCTCCCGCGTCTCGTCCTCGAGTCGTAGCACCTCCTGCACGCCGGCCAGGTTGAGCCCGGCTGTCAGCAGCGTGGTGATCCGGTTGACCGACGCCAGGTCAGCCTCGCTGTAGCGCCGGGTGCCGCCGTCGGTGCGGAAGGGCTCGATCAGCCCCTTGGACTCGTAGGCACGCAGCATCGGTGCGTTCACGCCGGTGAGCTCCGAAGCCACCGAGATGCCGTAGAGGGGCCGATGCGGTCCCAGCTCGAGCTCCATGGCCGACTCCTCCTCGATTCGTCGTCGGGGGCTTGACATCTTGCCACAGATTGAGTAAATCTCCAATAGCCAGTTGAGATAAGCGTGGTCGACCGACCCGATCGGCGACCCGTTCGGAAGGAGCTGAACCATGTTGATGCGCACCGACCCGTTCCGAGACCTCGACCGCCTGACCCAGGCCGTGTTCGGCACCTCATCCCGCCCAGCGGTGATGCCGATGGACGCCTACCGCAGCGGTGAGTCGTTCGTGGTACGACTGGATCTGCCGGGCATCGACCCGGAGACCCTCGACCTCACCGTCGAGCGCAACGTGCTGACCGTGCACGCCGAGCGGAGGCGTCCCGACGAGGACGCCGAGCGGATCGCCGCGGAGTGCAGCTACGGGATGTTCAGCCGCCAGCTGTTCCTCGGTGACACGTTGGATGTGGACCAGCTGGAGGCCGACTACACCGACGGCGTGCTCACCCTGAGCATCCCGGTCGCCGAGCAGGCCAAGCCCCGGCGAATCGAGGTCAACCGCGGCGCCGGCTCGGAGCGGCGCGAGCTCGCCGGCCAGGTGAGCTGACCCCAGGGCTCATGGCCGGCAGGTCGTGCCCTGCCAGTGCTCGACCTCCGAGAGGTCGAAGCGGGCGAGCATCGGCACGACCGGCCGGCCGCCCTTCTCCTGGTAGGTCCGGGACCCCGACTCGCTGACCGTCCACAGGTCGCCTCCCCGGAGCACGGTCCCCTCCGCGCCGGGCAGGAACCCGAGCCGCTGGCCGCGGGGACCCACGAGGACCCCGCACCGCGTGTTCGAGTTGACGAACCAGACCCCCGACGGACCGGCGCCGAGGTCGGCCACCACCGCCCCCTGAGCCATCGGCGGCACACGCTGCCCGTCGATGGCGTCGGCCGGGGCCAGGTCGACATCGGCGCCGGTCACCAGGGCCTGGGCGTCGAACCAGTCCAGGCGGCCCACCCGCTCGAACTTGAACTCACCCAACCCGATTCGACCCTCTCGATCGGCGACCGCGAACGAGCCGCGCAGCGGGTCGGCGAGCCCCCACACTCGGCGCACGTCGAGGGTCTCCGGATCGAGCAGCCAGAGCCGTTGCCCCTCCGCCAGCCACAGCCCCTCGGGGGTGCTTGCGAGCCCTCCGCCGTGGCGGCAGTTGACCTCGGGACGACCGCCGACGCTCCCGCTGATCGGCGCCGCCTGGTCGAGCACCCGCCCGCTCCGAAGGTCGACGCGTACCACTCGGCACAGCAGCGTGCCGCGCGGGCCTCCGCCGTCGTACCCACTCACCCAGGCGGTCCGCCGGCCGACCGCCAGGCTCTGGGGCACGAACGACCGGTCGGCCCGCACCCACAGCCCGGCGCACATCGCATGGTCGTTGGGGAAGCGGTCCAGCCGGTCGGAGACGTACGACGGAGGCCGTCCGCGCACGTCCTCGAACGCCGGTGGTCCGCACCCTTCCGGGGAGGCACCGCCCGGGCCGCTCGAGGGCTTCTCCCCACCTAGGCCTCCGTCGGACGAGCAGCCGACGCAGACGAGCAGCAGCGCCAGCAGAGCGACGCCGAACCGGACGATAGGTTGGGCGCATGCCCGTGGACCAGTCCCTCGTCGGCCGGGAGTTCCCACCCACGCGACCCTATGCGGTGACCGAGGAGGGGCTGCGCGAGTTCGCCGAGGCCGCCGGCGGTGACTACACCGGCCGGGCGCCGACGACGTACCCGATCGTGCTCGCCTTCGAGGCGATGAACGCGTTCCTGGAGGCCGAGCAGGTCGACCTCTTCCGGATCGTGCACGGCGAGCAGAAGTTCGCCTACGAGCGGCCGATCGTGCCCGGCGACATGCTCACCGCAACCCTGACCGTGTCCGGGCTGCGGCAGATCGCGGGCAACGACATCATCAGCACGACCAGCGAGGTCACCGACGACTCCGGCGCCCTCGTCTGCACTACGAGCGCGACGCTGGTCCACCGGGGGGCCGAATGAGCCTCCCGACGCAGACCTTCACGATCACCCGCGCCGACCTGGTCCGCTACGCCGAGGCCAGCGGCGACCACAACCCCATCCACCAGGACGACGAGGTCGCCAGCAGCGTCGGGCTCCCGGGGGTGATCGCCCACGGGATGTACACCATGGCGCTGGCGGCGCGGGCGGTCGACGGCTGGTTCCCCGGCGCGAAGGTGGTCAGCTTCGGCTGCAAGTTCACCAACCCCGTCGTGGTGCCGCGCGAGGGCGGCGTCGAGATCGAGGTCGCCGGCGAGGTGAAGGGGTCCGACGACGGGCTCACCACGGTGGCCCTCACCGTCACCTGCGACGGCCAGAAGGTGCTCGGCATGCCCAAGGCCGTGGTTCGTGGCTGACCTGCTCCGCGACCACACGACCCTGCGCGTCGGTGGACCGGCGAAAGCCTGGGTCGAGGCGACCACCGAGTCCGAGCTGATCGAGGCGGTGTCCGGCGCCGACCAGGGCGGTGAGCCGGTCCTGGTGCTCGGTGGCGGCAGCAACCTCCTGGTCGCCGATGACGGGTTTCCGGGGACGGTCGTCGAGATCGGCACCCGCGGCGTCACCGCCGACGTCGAGGACGACGCGTCCTGCGGCGGCGTGCTCGTGACGATCGCTGCCGGCGAGGAGTGGGACACCGTCGTCGGCCAGGCCGTCGAGCGCGGCTGGGTCGGCATCGAAGCGCTCTCGGGCATCCCGGGCGCGGTGGGCGCCACCCCGATCCAGAACGTCGGCGCCTACGGCCAGGACGTCGCCCAGACGATCGCGTCGGTGCGGGTCTGGGACCGCAAGCTCAAGGGGGTGCGCACCTTCGCCAACGCCGACTGCGGGTTCGGCTACCGGCACTCCCGCTTCAAGGCCGACCCCGGGCGGCACGTGGTCCTCGACGTGACCTTCCAGTTCACGCAGGGGGACCTCGGCGCTCCGGTGGCCTACGCCGAGCTGGCCCGCACCCTCGGTGTCGCCGTCGGCGCGCGGGTGCCGATGGTCGACGTACGCGAGGCGGTGCTGGGGCTGCGTCGCGGCAAGGGGATGGTGCTCGACGCCGACGACCACGACACCTGGAGCGCCGGCTCGTTCTTCACCAACCCGGTCGTCGACCCCGTGGCCGTCCCCGACGGCGCCCCGACCTGGCCCGCGGAGGGCGGGGTCAAGGTGAGCGCTGCCTGGCTGATCGAGCACGCCGGCTTCGGCAAGGGGTACGGCGCCGAGCTCACCGACGGCCGGGCGAGCCTCTCCACGAAGCACACCCTGGCGCTGACTAACCGGGGAAATGCGTCGGCCGACGACCTGCTGGCCGTCGCGCGCGAGGTCCGCGACGGCGTCGAGCGGGTCCACGACATCCGGCTGGTCAACGAGCCGGTGCTGGTCGGCTGCGCGCTCTGAGTCAGGCTTCGGCGGCGACGATCACCAGCACGGCGACGCCGAACACGAGGACCACCAGCGCGAGCAGTCCGGTCGCCACGATGCCCATCACCATGCCGGCGGTGGCCTTGTCGCGGCCGCCGTAGCGCGGGTCCTGGTCGACTGCCTTGCGTGCTCGGGCGCCCGCGACCCACGCGAAGGGTCCGGCAAGGATCGGGAGCCCGCAGAGGAAACCGCCGACGAGCGACACCAGGCCCAGCACGAACGCCGTCGACACCTGCGGGTGGTCCGGGAGGATCGGACCGGCGTAGCCGTAAGGCTGCGGCTGTGCCGGACCGTACGGCGGCACCGGCGCGGGCGCGTACTGCTGGTAGGTCGGCTGCTGGTCCGATGGCGCGGCGTACTGGGGGCCGGAGTCCTGCGCGGCCGGACCTGAGGGCGAGGTGAACGGGTTCTCCTCGCGGTCGCCGTAGGCCCGGTGGGTGGGCGGCAGCTGCCCGGGGTCCGGAGGTCCCTGTTCGCTCACGTGTCCATGCTCTCAGGTGTCGTGATCCAGGTGTCGATGTCGGCCAGGATCTCTTGCTTCGTGGCGTCGGGCGCGCGTGCGGCCCGCACCGACATCCGGGCCAGGTCGGCGAGCTGCTCGTCGGTGAGGTCGTGGGCCGCGCGCATCGTGGAGTACTGGCCGGCGAGCCGGGACCCGAACAGCAGAGGGTCGTCCGCGCCCAGCGCCACGGTTGCCCCCGCCGCCAGCAGCTCGGGCAGCGGCACCGAGGTGAGGTCGGAGTAGACCCCGAGCGCGACGTTCGAGACCGGGCACACCTCGAGCGCGACTCCCGCGTCGACCACCCGGGCCAGCAGCTCGGGGTCCTCAGCAGAGCGGACCCCGTGGCCGAGCCGGTCGGCGTGCAGGTGGTCGAGGCAGGTCCGGATGTGCTCGGGACCGCGGAGCTCGCCGCCGTGTGGGGCGAGCATCAGCCCGGCCCGCTCGGCGATCCGGAACGCCGGCGCGAACTCCGCCGTGCTGCCCCGGCGCTCGTCGTTGGAGAGGCCGAAGCCGACCACCTCCTGGCCGGCGTACTGTGCGGCGAGCCGGGCCAGGGTGCGGGCGTCGAGCGGGTGCCGGGTCCGGTTGGCGGCGATGATCACCGCGATCCCCAGGCCGGTGCGCTCGCTCGCGTCGCGTACGGCGTCCAGCACCAGGTCGGTGAACGCGGTGATGCCGTCGAAACGAGCGGCGTATCCGCTGGGGTCGACCTGGATCTCCAGCCACCGCCCGCCGTCGCGTACGTCGTCCTCAGCGGCCTCGAGCACCAGCCGGCGTACGTCCTCCTCGGTGCGCAGCACCGACCGCGCCACGTCGTAGAGGCGCTGGAAGCGGAACCAGCCCTTCTCGTCGGCCGCCGAGAGCTCGGGCGGCCAGTCCTCGACCAGGGAGTCGGGCAGGTGGATGCCGTCGCGGGCGGCCAGCTCGAGCAGCGTCGCGTGCCGCATCGATCCCGTGAAGTGCAGGTGCAGGTGCGCCTTCGGCAGCGCCTCGAGGTCGCGCACTCAGCCGGGGGGCCGGGGAGCGGTGTCGAACTCGAGAACCATGAGCGCATCCTAGGGGGCGTCCGCGAGGGTCCTTTTGGTGGCCCGCGTCGGATGCCCGTAGACTCCGTGACTGGTGGTTTCCACATGCTTCTCCCTGCCCAGAAGGCGATGTCGGCAGGTCGGGGCGGAACCCCGGAGGGCACTAGCTCAACTGGCAGAGCATCGGTCTCCAAAACCGAAGGTTGGGGGTTCAAGTCCCTCGTGCCCTGCAGCAGCAGCCAACTGAGGAACGACGAGAGGTGAGTGGCGTGTCGGACAGCACGGTCCGCCGGGACAAGAAGGGCGGTGGCCCGGAGCGCGACAAGCGCACCAGCCTGCCCACGTTCTACCGGCAGGTCGTCGCCGAGCTCCGGAAGGTCGTCTGGCCTACCCAGGAGCAGCTGGTCACCTACTTCTTCGTGGTCATGGTGTTTGTGATCGTGATGATCGGGATCGTCTCGGCCCTCGACCTCGGATTCGGAAAGCTAGTCTTCGCGATCTTCACCGGCGGGTCGGACACATGACCCCGCGGACCTCGACGCCCACCGGGCTCGACGGTCCGGATGGAGCCACGCAGGCAAGCACTACAGCAAGGTGATGGAGCAGCACGTGTCGGAGCAGTACGACTCGACAGAGGTCGAGCAGGCGCCCCCCGAGGCAGAGCCCGAGGACGCAGCGACCCCTGAGGTCGAGGAGACCACCGAGGCCGAGGAGACCGCCGAGGTCGACGTGCCTTCGGTCGACGAGGACGTCGAAGAGGCGACCGAGGAGGCCGCCGAAGGCACCGCGCCCACCGAGGTCGTGGAGGACGACGACCCGGTGGAGGCCGCGCCGACAGAGGAGCCGGTCGAGGAGGTCGTGGCTGCCGAGGAGCAGGTCGTCGACGAGGCCGCTGTCGAGGAGCCCGCCGCCCCCGAGGAGGCGGCCGAGGTCGACGAGGCGGTGGCCGAGGCTGATGTCGAGGTTGCCGAGGAGGAGACCACGGAGGCGCCGGTCGACCAGGCCGAGGACCCGCTCGAGGCGTTCCGTCGCGAGCTGTGGGCCAAGGCAGGCGACTGGTTCGTGGTGCACACCTACTCCGGCATGGAGAACCGGGTGAAGTCCAACCTGGAGAACCGGATCATCTCCCTCAACATGGAGGACTACATCCACGAGATCGTGGTCCCCACCGAAGAGGTCGCCGAGATCAAGAACGGTCAGCGCAAGATGGTCAAGCGCACCGTTCTCCCCGGCTACGTGCTGGTCCGGATGGACCTCACCGACGAGTCCTGGGCCGCGGTCCGGCACACCCCGTCGGTGACCGGCTTCGTCGGCCACAGCCACCAGCCCGTCCCGCTGAGCATGGACGAGGTGGAAAACATGCTGGCTCCGGCAGTCGTCGCGACGGCCGAGGCCGAGGCGGCCGCAGCCGGCACCTCCACGCCGAGCACCGGCACCGCCGCGAAGAAGCCGGTCGAGGTGGCCGACTTCGACGTCCAGGACTCCGTGATGGTGGTGGACGGCCCGTTCGCCACGCTGCACGCGACGATCACCGAGATCAACGCGGAGGCACAGAGGGTCAAGGCCCTCGTCGAGATCTTCGGCCGGGAGACCCCGGTCGAGCTGAGCTTCAGCCAGATCCAGAAGGTCTGACCGCAGCTCGAGAACAGGTGGCAGGGGCCGCTCGCACGTCGTACGGCCTCGTCATGACCACGAGAACAGAAGGAAGAAGCAATGCCCCCGAAGAAGAAGATCGCCGCGCTGGTCAAGGTGCAGCTGCAGGCTGCCGCGGCCACGCCGGCCCCGCCGGTCGGTACCGCCCTCGGTCCGCACGGCGTCAACATCATGGACTTCTGCAAGGCCTACAACGCGCAGACCGAGTCCATGCGAGGCAACGTCATCCCCGTGGAGATCACGATCTACGAGGACCGGTCGTTCACCTTCATCACCAAGACCCCGCCGGCCGCTGAGCTGATCAAGAAGGCTGCCGGCCTGCAGAAGGGTTCGGGTGTCCCGCACAAGGAGAAGGTCGGCAAGCTGACCAAGGACCAGGTGCGCGAGATCGCCCAGACCAAGATGCCCGACCTCAATGCCAACGACATCGATGCCGCGATGAAGATCGTCGAGGGCACCGCCCGTTCCATGGGCGTCACGACCGAGTAACTAGTGGCAGAGCCGCGCTGGCTCACCTTTGACCACGACTTCGAAAGAATTGAGAAGACCATGCAGCGCAGCAAGACCTACCGCGCGGCGGCGGAGAAGATCGACCAGGACGAGCTCTACGCCCCGCTGAACGCGATCCGGCTGGCCAAGGCCGGCAGCAAGAAGAAGTTCGACGAGACAGTCGATGTCGTGATGCGACTCGGCGTCGACCCGCGCAAGGCCGACCAGATGGTCCGCGGCACCGTCAACCTCCCGCACGGCACCGGCAAGACCGCCCGTGTCCTCGTGTTCGCGGTCGGCGACAAGGCCGAGGCCGCCCTTGAGGCCGGCGCCGACGAGGTCGGTGGCGACGAGCTGATCGAGAAGGTCAACGGCGGCTACCTCGACTTCGACGCCGTCGTCGCCACTCCCGACCTGATGGGCAAGGTCGGTCGCCTCGGTCGCGTGCTCGGCCCCCGTGGCCTGATGCCGAACCCGAAGACCGGCACCGTCACCCCCGACCCGGCCAAGGCCGTCTCGGACATCAAGGGCGGCAAGATCGAGTTCCGCGTCGACCGTCACTCCAACCTGCACTTCATCATCGGCAAGGCGTCGTTCTCCGAGGCCCAGCTGGCCGACAACTACGCCGCCGCCCTGGAAGAGGTGCTGCGGCTCAAGCCGGCCAGCTCCAAGGGCCGCTACCTCCGCAAGGTCACCCTCTCCACCACCATGGGCCCGGGTGTCCAGATCGACCCCAACCGCACCAAGAACGTCACCGGCGACGACGACGCCTGATCCCGTCGCTTCATCGCTGACCCGTCGCCCACCTGGTGACGGGTCAGTGTGTTTTGGCTACTGGGAGAAGTGCTCGGCGGCAGCGAGGGCCACGCAGGTGGCGACGCCGGCCATCGCGGTCTCGACCTCGTCGAGCTGGGGGAAGGTCGGGGCGAGGCGGATGTTGCGGTCCCGCGGGTCCTGGCCGTGGGGGAACGACGCTCCGGCGGGCGTGAGGGCGATGCCGGCCTGCTTGGCGAGTTCGACGACCCGGGTCGCCGTACCGTCGAGGACGTCGAGGTTGACGAAGTAGCCGCCGGTCGGCCGGCTCCACTCGGCAATGCCGAGCCCTTCGAGCTCCGCGGTGAGGGCGGCGTCGACGGCCTCGAACTTCGGCGCGATGATCTCGCGGTGCCGGCGCATGTGGTCGCGTACGCCGTCCGCGGACCCGAAGAACTCCACGTGCCGCAGGTGGTTGATCTTGTCGGGGCCGATCGAGCCCATCGCGAGGTGGCGGAGGAACCAGGTCTTGTTGGCGGTCGAGGCCGCGAGCACCGAGACCCCGGCGCCGGCGAACGTGATCTTCGAGGTCGACGCGAACATGATCGGCCGGTTCGGGTGGCCGGACGCCTGGGCGAGACTCAGCGCGTCGGCGCTCTTCGCCTCGTCCTCGGTCAGGTGGTGGAAGGCGTAGGCGTTGTCCCAGAAGATGCGGAAGTCCGGGGCGGCGGCAGGCATCGCCATCAGCTCGGCCGCGACTTCCTCCGACACCACCGCGCCGGTCGGGTTCGCGTACGTCGGCACGATCCAGATGCCCTTGACGCTCGGGTCGTCGCGCACCAGGTCGGCCACCGCGGCGACGTCGGGGCCGTCGTCGTGCATCGGCACCGTCACCATCTCGATACCGAAGTCGGCCAGCATCGAGAAGTGCCGGTCGTAGCCCGGCACCGGGCACACGAACTTCACCACCGGCTCGTCCTTCCACGGACGCTCCGAGTCGGGGCCGCCCCAGAGCATCAGGAAGCTGATCGTCTGGTGCATCAGGCTGAGGCTGGAGTTGCCCTGGCAGATCACCTGGTCGACGCCGACCCACAGCAGCTCGGCGAAGATCTCGCGCAGCTCCGCGAGGCCCTCGAGGCCGCCGTAGTTGCGGACGTCGACGCCGGCGCGATCCTTCGTGGCGGTCGGCAGACCGATCAGCCGCTCGGAGAGGTCGAGCTGGGCGCTCGACGGCTTGCCGCGGGTCAGGTCGAGCTTCAGCCCGCGCGCCTGCAGGTCGGCGTACGCCGCCTGCTTGTCGGCGAGGAAACCGGCGAGCGCGTCGGGGGACATGTCGCTGGGCGGAGTCCGAGTGCTGGTCACGGGACGATCCTGTCACTGAGGGGGCAGCGGCGTGAATTTGGTATCCATAGGCGGATCGCCGTACTGTTCTGCGCTGTAACCAGAGACCGCCGGTGGTCGAGTCCGCTCGACCGAAGGTTCCGCCGAAAGACGGACGGCCTGCGCAGGGGACAGAGCAAGACCCGGCACCACGCCGCGAAGTCAACGCCCTGAGCCTGCGCTCGGGGCGTTCGTGATTTCGGCGGGTCCCCAGCGGTGGTCCCTGAAAGGGAACCATCCGGAAGGAGCCCCATGGCGCGGGCAGAGAAGCAGGCCGCAGTCGCGGAGATCGTTGAGTCGTTCAACGACTCCGCCGGTGCCGTGCTGACCGAGTACCGCGGTCTCACCGTCAAGGAGCTGCAGGACCTGCGGCGCTCCCTCGGTGAGAACGCCAACTACGCCGTGGTCAAGAACACGCTGGCCAAGCTCGCCGCCAAGGAGGCGGGCATCGATGGCTTCGACGACCTGCTCACCGGTCCGACCGCGATCGCCTTCATCAACGGCGACGTGGTCGAGGCGGCCAAGGGTCTGCGTGACTTCGCCAAGGCCAACCCCACCCTGGTCATCAAGGGTGGCATCCTCGACGGCCAGCCGCTCGACGCGAAGGAGATCGCCAAGCTGGCCGATCTCGAGTCGCGCGACGTGCTGCTGGGCAAGCTGGCGGGCGCGATGCTCGCTTCGCTGACCCAGGCCGTCTACCTGCTCAACGCCCCCATCGCCCAGGCCGCCCGGCTCGCCGGCGCGCTTCAGGCGAAGGCTGAGCAGGACCCCACGATCCTCGCAGGTGGTGCGGGCGAGCCCGCCGCCGCCGAGGAGGCACCGGCCGAGGACACCCCGGAGGACTCCACTGAGGAGCCCGCCGCGGAGCCCGAGGTCGAGGCCCCCGCTGACGAGACCGCAGCAGAGGAGGCTCCCGCCGAGGAGCCTGCCGCCGCTAGGGCCTCCGACGAGGGCGAACCCACCGAGGCCTGAGCCCAGGCCGAGGTACACCACCTGAAACCCGGCTCTTGACCGTCCGGCAAGAGCCACCGAATGGAAGGAAACGCCATCATGGCGAAGCTCAGCACCGACGAGCTGCTCGACGCGTTCAAGGAGATGACGCTGATCGAGCTGTCGGAGTTCGTGAAGCAGTTCGAGGAGACCTTCGGCGTGACCGCCGCTGCTCCGGTCGCGGTTGCCGCCGCGCCGGCCGCCGGTGGCGCTGCCGCCGGTGGTGGCGACGACGACGCCGCCCAGGACGAGTTCGACGTCATCCTGGAGGCCGCTGGTGACAAGAAGATCAACGTCATCAAGGAGGTGCGCGCCCTGACCTCCCTCGGCCTGAAGGAGGCCAAGGATCTGGTGGAGTCCGCTCCCAAGCCGATCCTGGAGAAGGTCGCCAAGGACGCCGCCGAGAAGGCCAAGGAAGCCCTCGAGGGCGCCGGCGCCACCGTCACCGTCAAGTGACCTGTGGGGCGCGTTCTGCGCCCCGATGCAACGCCAAGGAGGCAGCCACCCGAACGGGTGGCTGCCTCCTTTGCACGCCTGCATCAAGGAGCGGTCTCGATACCTGTCCGGACCGTGACGGCCGACACGAAACCGCGTAACCTCGCCGCGGTGTCCGCGTTGTTACTGGTCAGTGGGGTCGCGTGTGCTCCGACACAGGTCCAAACCAAGGATCGGGTCGACGTGCCGAGTCCGAGGGAGAGAGTCGTCTAATGGGCGTAGAGATCAAGATCGAAAACCTCAGCAAGTCCTTCGGGAAGCAGCTGATCTGGGGCGATGTGAGCCTCACCGTCCCCGCTGGTGAGATCTGCGTGATGCTCGGCCCTTCGGGTACCGGCAAGTCCGTGCTCCTCAAGACCCTGATCGGCCTGCTCAAGCCCGACCAGGGCTCGGTGATCATCGAGGGCACCGACATCGCGAGCTGCTCCGAGAAGGAGCTCTACGAGATCCGCAAGCTGTTCGGCGTGCTGTTCCAGGACGGCGCCATGTTCGGCTCGATGAACCTCTACGACAACGTCGCCTTCCCGCTGCGCGAGCACACCAAGAAGTCCGAGTCGGAGATCCGCGACATCGTCATGGAGAAGATGGACCTGGTGGGTCTGCTCGGCGCCGAGGACAAGCTGCCCGGTGAGATCTCCGGCGGTATGCGCAAGCGCGCCGGCCTGGCGCGGGCCCTGGTCCTCGACCCCGAGATCGTGCTCTTCGACGAGCCCGACTCCGGTCTCGACCCGGTGCGTACGGCGTTCCTGAACCAGCTGATCGTCGACCTGAACGCCCAGATCGACGCCACGTTCCTGATCGTCACCCACGACATCAACACCGCCCGCACGGTGCCCGACAACATCGGGCTGCTCTACCACCGGCACCTGGCGATGTTCGGACCGCGCGAGATGCTGCTGAGCTCCGAGGAGCCGGTGGTGCGCCAGTTCCTGAACGCCCAGCGGGTCGGCCCGATCGGCATGTCGGAGGAGAAGGACGCCGACGAGCTCGAGGCGGAGAAGGGTCAGGACCTGCCGCCGCTGCCGCCGATCCCGCTGCAGATCGAGCCCTCCAACGGCATCCCGCGACGCAGCCAGCGCGAACCCGGCGCCTGGTGTCGCGACAACGGGATCACGGCTCCTCCCGGCTCGTTCGAGGAGAACCAGATCATGACCACCGGAGCCTGACGGACACATCTGGTGGCGAATTTCACTTCGGCTCGGGTCCTGGCCCCGGTCGGGACCGCGGGCAAGCTGTTCGCGTTCGGTCTCGACGTGGGTCGGAACCTGTTCAAGCGACCCTTCCAGCTGCGGGAGTTCCTGCAGCAGGCATGGTTCATCGCGTCGGTCACGATCATCCCGACCGCGCTGGTCGCGATCCCCTTCGGCGCGGTCATCGCGCTGCAGGTCGGCGGGCTGATCAAGCAGTTCGGCGCGCAGTCGTTCACCGGCTCGGCGTCCGTGCTCGCGGTCGTACGTGAAGCAGGACCCATCGCGACCGCATTGCTGATCGCCGGGGCCGGCGGCTCCGCGATCGCTGCCGACCTCGGTGCCCGCAAGATCCGTGAAGAGCTCGACGCGATGATGGTGCTCGGCATCGACCCGATCCAGCGGCTGGTCGTGCCGCGGGTGCTCGCCTGCATGCTCGTCGCCGTCTTCCTCAACGGTCTGGTGAGCGTCGTCGGCGTGGCCGGCGGCTACGTCTTCAACGTGGTGCTGCAAGACGGCACACCAGGAGCCTATTTCAGCGAGCTTTACCGCGCTCGCACAGCTGCCAGATCTCTGGCAGGGCATGCTCAAGGCCCTGGTCTTCGGGCTGATCGCCGGCATCGTGGCGGCCTACAAGGGCATGAACGCCGCCGGTGGCCCGAAGGGCGTCGGCGACGCCGTCAACGAGTCCGTCGTCATCACCTTCCTGCTGCTGTTCGTCGTCAACTTCGTCATGAGCGCGATCTACTTCCAAGTCGTGCCAGCGAAGACGGGTTAGCGCCATGGCGACGACCAACTCCGCGAAGGCGGTCTACGAGAAGCCCATCAAGTTCCTCGACAAGCTCGGGGAGGAGCTCTCCTTCTATGTCCGCGCGCTGGCCTGGACCCCGCGCACGGTGCGCCGCTACAAGAAGGAGATCCTGCGGCTGCTCGCCGAGGTGACCCTCGGTTCCGGCGCCCTGGCCGTCATCGGCGGCACCGTCGGCGTCATCGTCGCGATGTGCTTCTTCACCGGCACCGAGGTCGGCCTGCAGGGGTACGCCGCCCTCAACCAGCTCGGCACCGAGAACTTCGCGGCGTTCGTGTCGGCCTACTTCAACACCCGCGAGATCGCGCCCCTGGTGGCCGGCATCGCCCTGGCGGCGACGGTCGGCTGCGGCTTCACCGCCCAGCTCGGCGCGATGCGGATCTCGGAGGAGGTCGACGCCCTCGAGGTGATGGCGGTGCCCTCGCTGCCGTTCCTGGTCACCACCCGGATCATCGCCGGCCTGATCGCGATCATCCCGCTGTACGTCGTCGGCCTGCTGTCGTCCTACTTCGCCAGCCGCCTGGTGGTCACCCAGTTCTTCGGCCAGAGCAGCGGCACCTACGACCACTACTTCAACCAGTACCTACCGCCGGGTGACGTGCTGTGGTCGTTCGGCAAGGTGTTGATCTTCGCCGTCATGGTGATCCTGGTGCACTGCTACCACGGCTACACCGCCTCCGGCGGTCCGGCCGGGGTGGGCGTCGCCGTGGGTCGTGCCGTCCGCACCAGCATCGTCGTCATCAACGTCGTCGACCTGTTCCTGTCGATGGCGATCTGGGGCACCACCACCACCGTGAGATTGGCGGGGTGAGGGCGTGAAGATCATCGACAACCACAAGCTGCTGGGCGTGGTGTTCCTGGCCCTGCTGGTCGCGGGCGCCTGGTTCACCTACGCCATCTTCAACAAGACGTTCACCGACTACGAAGAGGTCAAGCTGCAGACCTCCAAGATCGGCCTGCAGCTGCCGTCGCGGGCCGACGTGAAGATCCGGGGCGTCATCGTCGGCGAGGTGCTCGAGTTCGACTCCAACGCCGAGGGCGCCGAGCTCACCCTCGGCATCTTCCCGAGCCAGATCGACACGATCCCCGAGAACGTCACCGGCTCGATCGTCCCGAAGACCCTGTTCGGCGAGAAGTACGTCTCCCTCGAGGTCCCGGAGGACCCCTCGCCGGAGCACCTCCAGTCCAACGACGTGATCACCCGGACCGTGATCAGCACCGAGGTCGAGCAGGTGCTCTCCGACCTCTACCCGCTGCTGCGCACCGTGCAGCCGGCGGACCTCAACATGACCCTCAACGCGCTCTCCACCGCACTCGAGGGCCGCGGCGAGCAGCTCGGCGAGAACCTCGAGACCGTCGACAGCTACCTCAAGCGGCTCAACCCGCAGATCCCCGCCCTGATCGAGGACCTGCGGCTGACCGCCGAGGTCTCCGGCACCTACGCCGACGTACTCCCCGAGATCGCGCAGATCCTCGACGACACCATCACCACTACCGGGACCCTCGAGTCCAAGGAGGAGCAGCTCCAGGCCCTGTTCACCGACGTGGCGTCGTTCTCCGACACCGCGCGGACCTTCCTGGCCCAGAACGGCGACAACCTGGTCCGGCTCGGCGAGGTGAGCGCCGCCCAGCTGAGGGTGCTGTCGCGCTACTCGACCGAGTTCCCCTGCCTCACCGAGGCGCTGGTCAACGTCGGCAAGCTCGAGGCCGAGGCGTTCCGCGGCTTCATGCTGCACATCGTCCTGGAGACGCTGCCGCGTCAGCCCCGCCACTACGGTCCGCAGGACCAGCCGCGCTTCGATGACGACCGCGGCCCCAACTGCCTGCACCTGCCCAACCCGCCGTGGAGCCAGGCCAACCCGGTGACCAAGCAGCCCGACTTCAACGACGGCATCGACGAGCCCACCGGCAAGGGCACCTCCCGCGTCGGTCCGCAGTACGCCGGCCTCGCCTACGACGCGAGCCCGCAGGACGCGGCCTGGCTGCGGGAGTACCTCCGGGCCTCCGGCGCCGACGACTCCGATCTCGGCGTCCTGCTGGCCGGACCGTTCGTCGGGGAGGCGCAGCGCTGATGGCCGGCCTCGACAAGCGCACCACCAAGGACCTGGTGAAGCTGCTGATCTTCATCGTCGTCACGACGCTGGCCACCAGCGTCCTGGTGGCGACCATCGGCAACCTCTCGTTCACGGGCAAGAAGGAGTACCAAGCGGAGTTCGTCGACGCGACCGGTGTGGTCAAGGGCGACGACGTCCGGATCGCCGGCGTCAAGGTCGGCACCGTCGAGGAGATCAAGGTCGTCGACCGCACCCGTGCCCTGGTCACGTTCACGGTCGAGGAGGGCACCGAGCTCAACGAGTCCACCCACGCCGCGATCCGCTACCGCAACCTGGTCGGCCAGCGTTACCTCTCGCTGACCCAGGAGGTCGGCGACGCCGAGACCCTCAGCGAGGGCGACAAGATCCCGGTGGGGCAGACCTCACCCGCGCTCGACCTGACCGTGCTGTTCAACGGCTTCAAGCCGCTCTTCCAGGCGCTCTCGCCCGACGACATCAACAAGCTGTCCTACGAGATCGTCCAGGTGTTCCAGGGCGAGGGCGGCACGCTGGAGAACCTCCTCGGCCACACCGCCTCGATCACCCAGACCCTGGCCGACCGCGACCAGGTGATCGGCGACCTGATCGAGAACCTCGACTACGTGCTCGATCACGTCGCCGACCGCGACGACCAGCTGTCCAACCTGATCACCAGCTTCCGGACCCTGGTCTCGGGCCTCAAGGACGACCGCGAGGCGATCCTGGCCTCCCTCGACGGCATCTCCGCGCTCTCCGTGCAGACCGCCGACCTGGTGAAGGGCATCCGGCCCTCGTTCGTCCAGGACGTCAAGCAGCTGAACCGCTTCGCCGACAACGTCGACCGCAACAAGGCCGAGCTCGACCGCGCGCTCCAGGTACTGCCGATCAAGCTCGAGAAGGTCGGCCGGACCGCGATCTACGGCTCCTTCTTCAACTTCTACCTGTGCGAGTTCAAGGGCACGGTGACGCTGCCCGGCAACGTCGGCAAGGTGAGGATCCCGAAGTACTCCACCGGCGCGGAGAGGTGCGATCTCGGATGAGTGTCCCGTTCCGCGAGCGCAACCCCGTGATCATCGGGGCGATCAGCCTGTCCGTGATCGCACTGCTGATCCTGGCCGCATTCCGGGCCTCGGACCTCCCGCTGATCGGCGGTGGTGACACCTACTACGCCGAGTTCTCCGAGTCCGGCGGGCTCCAGGTCAACGATGAGGTCCGGATCGCCGGTGTCCGGGTCGGCAAGGTCGACTCCATCGAGCTCGACGGCGACAAGGTCAAGGTGGGCTTCAAGGTCAAGACCGACTCGGCGTTCGGCGAGGAGACCCAGGCCGCGATCCGGGTCAAGACCCTCCTCGGCGCCATGTACCTCTCGCTGGTGCCGGCCGGCGACGGGCAGCTGGAGGAGGACACGACGATCCCGGTCGAGCGCACCTCGTCGCCGTTCGACGTGGTCGACGCGTTCTCCGGCCTGGCGGAGACCTCGTCCGACATCGACACCGACCAGCTCGCCGAGTCGCTGAGCACGCTGGCCGACCTGACCCGCAACACCCCGGAGGAGTTCCGCGGCGCTCTCGAGGGCGTCTCGGCGCTGTCGGAGACCATCGCGTCGCGGGACCAGGAGATCAACTCCCTGCTCAACAACCTCGAGCGGGTCTCCACCGTCCTCGACGACCGCGACCAGGACATCATCGCCCTGATGCGTGACTCCGACGTCCTGTTCCGCGCCCTGGTGTCGCGGCGCGACGCGATCCACGACCTGCTGGTCTCCACCTCCACGCTCTCCGAGGAGCTCACCGCCCTGGTCACCCAGAGCCGCGCCGACCTCAAGCCGGCCCTCGACCACCTCGAGAACGTCGTCGCCGTGCTGAACAAGAACGAGGACAACATCGACAACAGCCTGCGACTGATGGCGCCGTTCTACCGGGTGTTCGCCAACACCCTCGGCACCGGGCCGTGGTTCGACACCTACATCATGAACCTGCCGCCCGTAGCCCGGTCCGGGCGGCGGCCTCGGCGGCATCCAGATCCCGGGGGGTGGCAACTGATGGACCTGCGACGCGTCGCCATCCCCGTGGTCATCACCGTGCTGCTCATTACGGCGGCGCTGGTGATGTTCACCGGCGGCACCGACCAGAAGACCGTCACGGCGTACTTCCCGCGCACCATCTCGATCTACGAAGGCAGTGACGTCCGGGTCCTGGGCGTCCCCGTCGGCCAGATCGACAAGGTCGAGCCCGAGGGCACCCGGGTCAAGGTGACGATGAGCTACGACGCGGAGGTGAAGATCCCGAGCCAGGCCGAGGCCGTGATCATCTCCCCGTCGATCGTCGGCGACCGCTACGTCCAGCTCACCCCGGCCTACACCACCGGCGACGTGATGGCGGACGACACCGTCCTGGAGGAGGGCCGGACCAGCGTCCCGCTCGAGCTCGACCAGATCTACTCCAGCATCGACCAGCTGACCGTGGCGCTCGGCCCCACCGGCGCCAACAAGAACGGCGCGCTGAGCGACCTGCTCGAGTCGACCGCGAAGAACTTCGGCGGCGAAGGTGCCCGCTTCAAGCAGACAATCCAGGACTTCGGCACGCTGAGCGAGACCCTCGACAACAACAAGGAGGAGCTCTTCGGCTCGGCGGCAGAGCTGGAGGCCTTCATCTCCACGCTCGCGGAGAATGACGGCACCGTGCGGGCCTTCAACCAGTCCCTCGGTGACGTGTCCACCATGCTCGAGGGCGAGCGTGAGGAGCTGGCCGCATCGCTGGGCAACCTCGGTGTCGCGCTCGAGCAGGTCGGCGGGTTCGTCGAGGAGAACAAGGCGTCCCTGGGCCGCAACATCAAGGGTCTCAACCGGGTGGCCAAGGTCCTGGTCAAGCAGCGGGGCGCCCTCGACGAGATCCTGACTGCAGGTCCACTCGCGCTGAACAACCTGGCGCTGACCTACAACCCCGACGCCGGCACCCTCGACACCAACGCCAACCTCGGCAACCTCGCCCACGAGCTCACGACCAACCCCGGGCTGGTCCTGTGCGCCCTGTCCGACACCGTCGACAAGAACGGCGACCTCTGCGACATCTTCAAGCTGCTCAACGGCAAGAAGAAGCGGGCGGCGCCGTTCGGTGCGGCCGGCGACGGCTCCGGCGCGTCCAGCCCCTTCGACCCCACACTCAACGGGCTGATCGCGCCATGAGTACTCCAAGCATGACCCGTAAGCTGCGCGCCCTGGTCGCGATCCTGCTCGGCACAGTCGTGCTGAGCGGCTGCGACTTCGACGTCTACCAGCTGCCGCTCCCCGGCGGCACCGATGTGGGCGATGACCCGATGACGATCACGGTGCAGTTCACCGACGTCCTCGACCTGGTGCCCAAGACCTCGGTCAAGGTCAACGACGTGAGCGTCGGCCAGGTGACCGACATCGAGCTCACCGGCCAGACCGCAGAGGTCACGCTGGAGCTGAAGAACACCACCGAGCTGCCGGAGAACACGGTCGCGGAGATCCGGCAGACCAGCCTCCTCGGCGAGAAGTTCGTGTCGCTGAAGCCGCCGGAGGATGAGGCGGCACAGGGCGAGCTCGCCGACGGCGACGAGATCCCGCTCGAGCGCACCGGCCGCAACCCGGAGGTCGAGGAGGTCCTCGGCGCGCTGAGCCTGGTGCTCAACGGCGGTGGGGTCGCCCAGCTGAAGACCATCGCCAGCGAGCTCAACCTGGCGCTCGAGGGCCGCGAGGACGCCGCCAAGTCGGTGCTCACCCAGGTCGAGTCGCTGATGGGCCAGCTCGACGCCAACAAGGCCGACATCGTCGACGCGATCGAGTCCCTGAACCGGCTCGCGGTCACGGCCAAGGAGCAGCAGGGCAGCATCGACGCTGCGCTCGAGGAGCTGCCCAGCGCGCTCGACTCGGTCAACCGGCAGCGCGACGACCTGGTGAAGATGCTGCAGTCGCTCAACGAGCTCGGCGATGTCGGGGTCCGGGTGATCAAGGAGTCGAAGGACGTCACCATCCAGACGTTCCGTCAGCTGCAGCCGGTGCTCACTCAGCTGGCCAACTCCGGCGACTCGTTCGTCAACGCGTTCAACGTCTTCCTGACCTTCCCGTTCGTCGACGAGGTCGTCGGCCGTGACCCGCAGGTCGCCCGCAACCTGCACATGGGCGACTACACCAACCTGTCGATCGACCTGGCCCTCAACCTGAACAAGATCCCGGGCGTCTGCTTCCCGCTCGACGCGATCCCGCCACTGGGCGAGCTGCCCTCGCTGGGCGCGCTCTGCCAGGACGTCCAGGACGCCGTACAAGAGTGCATCGACGACCTGAGCACCAACCTCGGTGTGAAGGAGTGCCTCGCCGGCCTGCTCGAGAACCTGACCGGGATCACCGACAAGCTGCTGTGCCAGCTGATCCCCACGGCCTGCCGCAACGGCCAGCTGCTCGGCGGGATCGACGACGCCATCGACGACCTGCTCGGCAACCTCACAGGTGGCCTGCTGAAGAACGGCGGAGGCGGCCAAGGCAACGGCAACGGCGGGGGCGGCCTCGGCGGGCTCCTCGACGACCTGACCGGCGGGCTCACCGGCAATCTCGGGCTCGGCCGGGCGCCGTTCGGTGAGTTGCCCGCGTCCGACCGCGGTCGGGCACTGAGCCAGATGATGTCCGATCACGACCGAGCCCTGGTGAGCCTGCTGATGACCCCGATGGTGGTGGGCCGATGATCACCCGTCGCACCAAGATCCAGCTGATCTTCTTCGTCATCATCACGTTGGTGGGCGTCGCGTTCGTCGGCGCCCGCTACGCCCGGCTCGACCGGGTGGTCGCCGACGACGCCTACACGGTGGTCGCGCACTTCGACGACTCCGGCGGCATCTTCGCCGGCGGCGAGGTGACCTACCGAGGCGTCCGGGTCGGTCAGGTCGAGAAGCTCGAGCTCACCGACTCCGGGGTCGACGTCTACCTCGACATCGACAACGAGTTCGACGACATCCCCGCGGACACGATGGCCATCGTGGGCAACCGCTCGGCGGTGGGCGAGCAGTACGTCGAGCTCCAGCCCCACACCGACAAGAAGCCCTACCTGGAGGAAGTGGGTGAGATCCCGGAGGAGAACACCGCGCTGCCGATCCAGACCGAGGTGCTGCTCACCGACCTCTCCACCACGGTCGAGTCCGTCGACCGCGACGCCCTCCGGACCACCGTCGACGAGCTCGGCCAGGCTTTCGGAGGCACCGGCGAGGACCTGCAGAAGATCATCGACGCCGGCAACTCCTTCATCCAGACCGCCGACGAGAACTTCGACGTCACCACCGCCCTGATCCGGGACGCCAACACGGTGCTCCGTGGCCAGATCGCCTCCGAGAGCGCGATCCGCACGTTCGCCTCCCAGCTGTCGCTGTTCAGCGGCACGCTCGCGAACTCCGACCCCGACCTGCGCCGGGTGATCGACTCGGGCTCGTTCGCCGCCAACCAGCTGCGCACGTTTCTGGAGGCGAACCGGGTCGACCTGAGCGAGCTGATCCGCGACCTGGTCACCACCGGCAACGTGATCGTCAAACACCTCGACGGCATCAAGCAGTTCCTGGTGATCTACCCGTACGCCGTCGAAGGCAGCTTCAGCGTCGTCTCGAAGTCGCCGAACGGTATGTACGACGCCCACTTCGGCCTGATCCTCACCACCCAGCCCGCCTGTCTCCAGGGCTACGAAGGCACCGACAAGCGGCCGCCTGCCAACGGCAGCAACCGACCCATGAACGAGAACGCGCGCTGCACGGAGCCGTCGGCGAAGTCCAACGCGCGCGGCGCCCAGCACGCGCCCGAGCGGGTGGCTGCGACGTACGACGAAGCCACCGGCAAGCTCACTTGGGGCGATGACCCTGCATTGAGTCCGGCCGGTAGCCTGGCGCCACCAGCGCTCGGAGAGGAGTCGTGGAAGTGGCTGTATCTCCAGCCCCTGACGGCGAAGCCGTAGAGGAACAGAGCGACAGCACCGACACGACACCCAACGAACCGGCCCCCCAGGGCCACGAGGGTCAACGCGGCCCGCTGTGGATCCTGATTGCGCTGTTCGCGGTCGTGCTGGGCTGCCTCTTGGCGTCGCTGGTCGCGCTCGGCCGGGCCGGCTGGTCCGTCGACGACCTCGTCGACGAGCAGCCGAACCCGCAGACCCAACGTGACCAGGTGATGGCGGTCGCCCGCAGCTTCGTCACGACGTTCTCGTCGTACGGACCCGACGACCTCGACGAGCAGAACAAGATGCCGGGCTACGTCGAGCGGGTCGAGAAGCTGCTCACTCCCAAGTTCGCGACCACGTTCGAGCAGAACGTCACCTTCGCCGAGCAGACCGTGGCCCAGCAGCAGGTCACCCGCGTCGGCCAGGTCTACGCCGTGGCGGTGAGCACGCTCGAGGACGACTCCGCCAGGGTGATGGTGGCCGGCACCGACCAGGCCTCGGTGCCGAACCCCAAGAAGCCCGGCGAGCTGCTGCCCTACGGCGAAGGCGCGTTCCGCTACGAGGTCGACCTGATCCGCACTGACGGCGAGTGGCTGGTCGACAACTTCGGCAATGTCGGCACCCTCGACGGAGTGCCCCCCGAGGCCGTGCCGACCGCGCCGCCCACGCCCGAGTGGAGGTGACGGGGAGTGACTCCCAGCCTCTACGACCTGCTGAACGTCGACGAGTCGGCGACCACCGACCAGATCCGGGCCGCCTGGAAGGCGGCGATCGCCGACCTGGATCCCACCGACCGGCGGTTCCGCGCCTACAACCAGGCCGCCGAGACGCTGCTCGACCCCGAGCGCCGGCGGGAGTACGACGCCGGGCTGGCCGCCAGCGAGCCCGCCGTCACCGAGCCCGACGAGAGCGAGCCGGAGCCCGAACCCGAGCCGGAGCCCGAGGCCGAATCCGAGCCCGAGCCGGAGCCCGAGCCGGAGCCGTCGGCCGTCGCGGAGACCGGACCCCGGACGGTCCCCCTGCGGCTGCTGATCATCGCCGGCGTGCTCGCGCTGGCGGCCATCGTCGGGACCGTGTGGGTGTGGCAGCAGCCGGGCGCCGACGGCGACTCCGACCGCTTCGACGACAGGGAGAACGCCGCCCAGCAGGCGGCGTCCGTGGCCGAGGAGGCCGCCGGACCGGTGCTCTCCTACGACTATCGTCAGCTCGACGACGACATCGCCCGGGCGACGCCGTTCTTCACCGATCAGTACGCCGACAAGTACCGCAGCCTGATGGAGGAGCTGACCCCGCAGGCGCAGAGCGGCAAGCTGGTCGTGGCCGCCCAGGCGATCGCGACCGGCATCGTCCGCTCCGGGGACGACCGAGCCGAGATCCTGGTCTTCGTCGACCAGGCCTCCAGCCGCGCCGGCACCGAGAACGAGCCCCTGAAGATGTGGGTGACCATGACCATGGTCAACGAGGACGACGGTTGGCTGATCGACGAGATGAAGGTCGACTCGGTCCTGCCGAGCTAGTCCACAGGCGCAAACCGCGCCGCGTCGGAGCCGGGGTGCTTGACCTCGAAGCCTCGGGGACGCATGATCGTCGTCGACGCTCGTCGTTACGGCGCATGCAGAGGTTGTGGAGCGCCCGCAGATCGGGTATTGTAGCGCTTTGCGCCTGCCCTCAGATGCTCTTCGGCCTACCCGGTGGCTGAATATGTGGGGGGAAGGTTTGCCCTCACCAGCGTTCCCTGAAGGACATCTCCTTGGCCGCGCGTCGTAACACTTCCGGCAGCTCCCGCATCTCTTTCGCAAAGATCACCGAACCTCTCGAGGTTCCCCAGCTCCTCTCCCTCCAGACCGACAGCTTCGACTGGCTGATCGGCAACGAGAACTGGCAGGAGACCGTCGCCGCCCGCAAGAAGGCCGGCGAGGACGTCTCCGAGAAGTCCGGCCTCACCGAGATCTTCGAGGAGATCTCGCCGATCGAGGACTTCTCCGAGACCATGTCGCTCTCGTTCGACAACCCGGTCTTCTACGACCCGAAGTACACCGTCGACGAGTGCAAGGAGAAGGACTTCACCTACTCCGCTCCGCTCTACGTCTCCGCCGAGTTCACCAACAACGACACCGGTGAGATCAAGGGCCAGACGGTGTTCATGGGTGACTTCCCGCTCATGACGCCCAAGGGCACGTTCGTGATCAACGGCACCGAGCGCGTCGTGGTCTCCCAGCTGGTCCGCTCGCCGGGCGTCTACTTCGAGCGCACCGCCGACAAGACCTCCGACAAGGACATCTACACCGCCAAGCTGATCCCGTCGCGGGGTGCCTGGCTGGAGTTCGAGATCGACAAGCGCGACATGGTCGGCGTCCGCCTCGACCGCAAGCGCAAGCAGAACATCACGGTTCTCCTCAAGGCCCTCCAGGCCGTGGCCGAGGACATCGGCGAGGAATACGACTACGACGGCGTGATGGCCGAGCTCCGCGAGTTCGAGTCGATCCAGCTGACCGAGGAGAAGGACCACACCCAGGGTCCCGACGACGCGCTGCTCGACATCTACCGCAAGCTGCGCCCGGGCGAGCCGCCGACGCGTGAGGCTGCGCTGACGCTGCTGAAGAACTACTACTTCAACCCGAAGCGCTACGACCTGGCCAAGGTCGGCCGCTACAAGATCAACAAGAAGCTCGGCCAGAACCAGCCGTTCGACCAGCAGACGCTGACGATCTCCGACGTCGTCGCCGCGATCAAGTACATCGTGGCGCTGCACGACGGCCGCGAGGAGCTCGCGACGCCGCAGGGCGCGACGGTCGTCGGCGCGGACGACATCGACCACTTCGGCAACCGCCGGATGCGCACGGTCGGTGAGCTGATCCAGAACCAGCTGCGCACCGGTCTGGCGCGCATGGAGCGCGTGGTCCGCGAGCGGATGACCACCCAGGACGTCGAGGCGATCACGCCGCAGTCGCTGATCAACATCCGCCCCGTGGTGGCGGCGCTGAAGGAGTTCTTCGGCACCTCCCAGCTGAGCCAGTTCATGGACCAGACCAACCCGATCGCGGGCCTGACGCACAAGCGTCGGCTGAACGCGCTCGGCCCCGGTGGTCTGTCCCGCGACCGTGCCGGCATGGAGGTCCGCGACGTCCACCACAGCCACTACGGCCGGATGTGCCCGATCGAGACGCCGGAAGGCCCCAACATCGGCCTGATCGGGTCGCTGGCCTCCTACGGTCGGATCAACCCCTACGGCTTCGTGGAGACGCCCTACCGCCGGGTCGAGAAGGGCAAGGTCACCGACAAGGTCGACTACCTGACCGCCGACGACGAGGACCGTTTCGTCATCGCGCAGGCCAACGCCAAGCTCGACGACAAGAACAAGTTCGCCGAGGAGCGGGTGCTCGTTCGCCAGCGCCACGGTGAGGTCACCGAGATCCTGGCCGACGAGGTCGACTACATGGACGTCTCGCCGCGCCAGATGGTGTCGGTCGCGACCGCCCTGATCCCGTTCCTCGAGCACGACGACGCCAACCGCGCGCTGATGGGCGCCAACATGCAGCGTCAGGCGGTGCCGCTGATCACCAGCGACTCGCCGCTGGTCGGCACCGGCATGGAGTACCGCGCCGCGGTCGACGCCGGCGACGTGGTCGTGGCCGAGAAGGCCGGTGTGGTCAAGGAGGTGTCCGCCGACGTCATCGAGACGATGAACGACGACGGCACCTACACGACCTACAAGCTGGCGAAGTTCCGTCGGTCCAACCAGGGCACCTGCATCAACCAGCGGCCGCTGGTCGCCGAGGGCGACAAGCTGCAGATCGGCTCGCCGATCGCTGACGGCCCGTGCACCGACAAGGCCGAGATCGCGCTGGGCACCAACCTGCTGGTCGCGTTCATGCCGTGGCACGGCCACAACTACGAGGACGCGATCATCCTCAGCCAGCGCCTGGTGCAGGAGGACATCCTCACCTCGATCCACATCGAGGAGCACGAGGTCGACGCCCGCGACACCAAGCTCGGCCCCGAGGAGATCACCCGCGACATCCCCAACGTCTCCGAGGAGATGCTGGCCGACCTCGACGAGCGCGGCATCATCCGCATCGGCGCCGAGGTCACCACGGGCGACATCCTGGTCGGCAAGGTCACGCCGAAGGGCGAGACCGAGCTGACCCCCGAGGAGCGGCTGCTCCGCGCGATCTTCGGTGAGAAGGCGCGCGAGGTCCGCGACACCTCGATGAAGGTGCCGCACGGTGAGTCCGGCACGGTCATCGGCGTCCGGGTGTTCGACCGCGAGGACGGCGACGAGCTGCCCCCGGGCGTCAACCAGCTGGTCCGGGTCTACGTCGCGCAGAAGCGCAAGATCTCGGTGGGCGACAAGCTCGCCGGCCGCCACGGCAACAAGGGCGTGATCGCGAAGATCCTGCCGATCGAGGACATGCCGTTCATGGAGGACGGCACCCCGGTCGACGTCGTGCTCAACCCGCTGGGTGTGCCGCGCCGGATGAACATCGGCCAGATCCTCGAGCTCCACCTCGGGTGGCTGGCCAAGCAGGGCTGGGACCTCGACCTGCACGACAGCAAGAAGGACGCCGACTGGAAGCAGCGGCTGATCAAGATCCACGCGGACAAGGCCGAGCCCAACACCAAGGTGGCGACACCGGTGTTCGACGGCGCCCGCGAGGACGAGATCGTCGGCCTGCTCGGTGCGACCTTCCCGACCCGCGACGGGCTTCGGATGGTCGGCGACAACGGAAAGGCCAACCTGTTCGACGGCCGTTCCGGTGAGCCGTTCACCGACCCGGTCTCGGTGGGCTACATGTACATCCTCAAGCTGCACCACCTCGTGGACGACAAGATCCACGCGCGCAGCACCGGGCCCTACTCGATGATCACGCAGCAGCCCCTGGGCGGTAAGGCCCAGTTCGGTGGCCAGCGGTTCGGCGAGATGGAGGTCTGGGCGATGGAGGCCTACGGCGCGGCATACGCACTGCAGGAGCTGCTCACCATCAAGTCCGATGATGTGCCAGGTCGCGTGAAGGTCTACGAGGCCATCGTGAAGGGCGAGAACATCCCCGACTCGGGCATCCCCGAGTCGTTCAAGGTGCTCGTCAAGGAGATGCAGTCGCTCTGCCTCAACGTGGAGGTGCTGTCGCAGGACGGCACGGCCATCGAGATGCGCGACGCGGAGGAAGACGTCTTCCGCGCTGCCGAGGAGCTCGGCATCGACCTGTCCCGCCGCGAGCCCAGCTCGGTCGAAGAGGTCTGAGGTGTTGCCGTACGCCGTCACCGCGGCGTACGGCCCACCTCGGTCAAACAGCTTGAATCAGAACTAACGAAGGACAAAAGCCATCGTGCTCGACGTGAACTTCTTCGACCAGCTTCAGATCGGCCTGGCCACCGCGGACGACATCCGTACGTGGAGCCACGGCGAGGTCAAGAAGCCGGAGACCATCAACTACCGCACGCTCAAGCCCGAGCGTGACGGCCTCTTCTGCGAGAAGATCTTCGGTCCCACCCGGGACTGGGAGTGCTACTGCGGCAAGTACAAGCGGGTGCGCTTCAAGGGCATCATCTGCGAGCGCTGCGGCGTCGAGGTGACCCGCTCCAAGGTCCGCCGTGAGCGGATGGGCCACATCGAGCTCGCCGCCCCGGTGACCCACATCTGGTACTTCAAGGGTGTGCCGTCGCGGCTGGGCTACCTGCTCGACCTGGCGCCGAAGGACCTCGAGAAGGTCATCTACTTCGCGGCCTACATGATCACCGCCGTCGACGAGGACGCCCGCCACCGCGACCTGTCCTCGCTCGAGGGCAAGATCCAGCTCGAGCGCGACCGGCTCGAGGGCCGGATGAACGGCGCCATCGAGGACCGCACCAAGAAGCTCGAGGAGGACCTCGCCACCCTCGAGGCCGAGGGTGCCAAGGCCGACCAGCGCCGCAAGGTGCGCGACGGTGCCGAGCGCGAGATGACGCAGCTGCGCAAGCGCGGCGACGCCGAGATCGCGCGCCTCGACGAGGTGTGGAACACGTTCAAGGCGCTCAAGGTCCAGGACCTGATGGGCGACGAGATCCTCTACCGCGAGATGAAGAACTGGTTCGGCAAGTACTTCGAGGGCCACATGGGCGCCGCGGCGATCCAGAAGCGCCTCGAGGACTTCGACATCGAGGCCGAGGTCGAGTCGCTGCGTGACGTGATCGAGAACGGCAAGGGCCAGAAGAAGGTCCGGGCCCTGAAGCGGCTCAAGGTCGTCGACGCGTTCCGCAAGACCGGCAACAAGCCCGAGGGCATGGTGCTGGACGCCGTTCCGGTCATTCCGCCGGACCTGCGGCCGATGGTCCAGCTCGACGGTGGCCGGTTCGCCACCTCCGACCTGAACGACCTCTACCGCCGGGTGATCAACCGGAACAACCGGCTCAAGCGCCTGCTCGACCTCGGTGCGCCCGAGATCATCGTCAACAACGAGAAGCGGATGCTGCAGGAGGCCGTCGACTCACTGTTCGACAACGGTCGCCGCGGTCGTCCGGTCACCGGCCCGGGCAACCGGCCGCTGAAGTCGCTGTCCGACATGCTCAAGGGCAAGCAGGGCCGCTTCCGCCAGAACCTGCTCGGCAAGCGCGTCGACTACTCCGGCCGCTCGGTGATCGTGTCCGGTCCGCAGCTGAAGCTGCACCAGTGCGGTCTGCCGAAGGGCATGGCGCTGGAGCTGTTCAAGCCGTTCGTGATGAAGCGCCTGGTCGACCTGTCGCACGCGCAGAACATCAAGTCCGCCAAGCGGATGGTCGAGCGCGCCCGCCCGGTCGTGTGGGACGTCCTCGAAGAGGTCATCACCGAGCACCCCGTGCTGCTCAACCGTGCGCCCACGCTGCACCGCCTCGGCATCCAGGCCTTCGAGCCGCAGCTGATCGAGGGCAAGGCGATCCAGATCCACCCGCTCGTCTGCACGGCGTTCAACGCCGACTTCGACGGCGACCAGATGGCGGTGCACCTGCCGCTGTCGGCCGAGGCCCAGGCCGAGGCGCGGATCCTGATGCTGTCGACCAACAACATCCTCAAGCCGTCGGACGGCCGTCCGGTGACCATGCCCACCCAGGACATGATCATCGGCCTGTTCTTCCTGACGACCGAGCGTGACAACTCGCCCGGCGAGGGTCGGGCGTTCTCGTCGCCGGCCGAGGCCATCATGGCCTTCGACCACGGCGAGATCTCGCTGCAGAGCCAGGTCAAGATCCGGTTCAACGACATCGTTCCGCCGCTCGAGCTCGACCTGGGCTCGGACTGGGAGGAGGGTCGCTCGCTGACCCTCGACACCACCCTGGGCCGGGCGCTGTTCAACGACACCCTTCCGGCTGACTACCCCTTCGTGAACTACGAAGTGGGCAAGAAGCAGCTCGGCGCGATCGTCAACGACCTGGCCGAGCGCTACACCAAGGTCGAGGTCGCGGCGTCCCTGGACGCCCTGAAGGAGACCGGTTTCCACTGGGCCACGCGTTCCGGCGTCACGGTCTCGATCGAGGACGTCGTCACCCCGGCGGCCAAGGCGGAGATCCTTGCCGGCTACGAGAAGCAGGCCGAGAAGGTGCAGAAGCAGTTCGAGCGCGGCCTGGTGACCGACGAGGAGCGCCGTCAGGAGCTCATCGAGATCTGGACCGAGGCCTCCAACGAGGTCGGCAAGGCGATGGAAGCCAACTTCGACCGCGCCAACCCGATCTACATGATGGTCGACTCGGGCGCCTCCGGAAACATGAACCAGATCCGGCAGGTCGCGGCCATGCGTGGCCTGGTGGCCAACCCGCGCGGCGAGATCATCCCGGAGCCGATCAAGTCCAACTTCCGTGAGGGCCTGACGGTGCTGGAGTACTTCATCGCCACCCACGGTGCGCGCAAGGGTCTCGCTGACACCGCGCTGCGTACCGCGGACTCGGGCTACCTCACCCGTCGTCTCGTCGACGTCTCACAGGACGTCATCATCCGCGAGGACGACTGCGGCACCGAGCGCGGTCTGCCCAAGCGGATCGGCGAGCGGCGCGACGGTGTTGGATCTGAGGGGGCAACCGTGGTCAAGGCGGAGAACGCCGAGACCGCGGCGTACGCCCGGAGCGCGGCCGTCGAGGTCACCCACCCGGACACCGGGGACACCCTGGTTGTCGCGGGCGAGGACCTCGGCGACATCAAGATCGGTGAGCTGGTCGCCGCCGGCATCGAGGAGGTCAAGGTCCGCTCCGTGCTGACCTGTGACGCCAAGACCGGCACCTGCGCGAAGTGCTACGGCCGGTCGCTCGCGACCGGCAAGCTCGTCGACATCGGTGAGGCGGTCGGCATCATCGCCGCCCAGTCGATCGGTGAGCCCGGCACCCAGCTGACGATGCGGACCTTCCACACCGGTGGTGTGGCCTCGGCCGACGACATCACCCAGGGTCTGCCCCGAGTGGTGGAGCTGTTCGAGGCGCGGCAGCCGAAGGGTCGCTCGCCGATCTCCGAGGCCGCCGGCCGGATCACCATCGAGGAGACCGACAAGGCACGCAAGGTCCTGGTCACCCCCGATGACGGCTCCGAGGTCCAGGAGTACCCCGTCTCCAAGCGGTCCCGCCTGCTGGTCGCCGACGGCGACCACATCGAGGTCGGGCAGATGCTCACGGTCGGTACCCCCGACCCGGGCGAGGTGCTGCGCATCCTCGGTGTCCGCAAGGCGCAGGAGCACCTTGTCGACGAGGTCCAGGCGGTCTACCGCAGCCAGGGCGTGTCGATCCACGACAAGCACATCGAGATCATCGTGCGGCAGATGCTGCGCCGGGTCACGGTGATCGAGTCGGGCGACACCAACCTGCTGCCGTCCGACCTGGTCGACCGGGGACGCTTCGAGGAGGAGAACCGTCGCGTGGTCTCCGAGGGCGGCAAGCCGGCCTCGGGTCGCCCGGTGCTGATGGGCATCACCAAGGCCTCGCTCGCCACCGAGTCGTGGCTCTCGGCGGCCTCCTTCCAGGAGACCACCCGGGTGCTCACCGACGCGGCGATCCACGGTCGCTCCGACTCGCTTCGCGGCCTGAAGGAGAACGTGATCATCGGCAAGCTGATCCCGGCAGGTACCGGCCTGGAGCGCTACCGCAACATCCGGGTCGAGCCGACCGAGGAGGCCCGCGCCGCGGCGTACTCCGTCACCGGCTACGACTCCTACGACTACGAGTTCGGCAACGGCTCTGGTCAGGCGGTCGCTCTGGACGACTTCGACTTCGGTTCCTACCAGAACTGATTCGAGCCAGTCGGACCCCGTCACCCTCGTGGTGGCGGGGTCCGCTGCATGTGGCGCGGCCGTAGGGTCGGAGGATGCCCGTGCCCGACTTCGTTCTCGAGCTGCGCCGGCAGGTGGGTCAGGCCCAGCTCTGGCTCCCCGGAGTCACGGCGGTGGTCCGCCGTGCCGAGGAGGTGCTGCTCGTCCGGCGCTCCGACAACGGTCAGTGGGCGCCGATCACCGGCATCGTCGACCCGGGGGAGGATCCCGGAGTGGCGGCCGGGCGCGAGACGTGGGAGGAGACCCGGGTCCGGGTCAGCGTGGACCGGCTGGCCATGGTGTCGGTCACCCCGCCGGTCATCCACGTCAACGGCGACCGGGCGATCTACCTCGACCACACCTTCGCCTGCACCTGGCTCGAGGGGGAGGCGGAGGTCGGTGACGACGAGTCCGTCGAGGTGCAGTGGTGGCCGCGCGACCGGTTGCCGCCCATGAAGGAGGAGCTGGCCGCGCGGATCGAGGTTGCTTGCGCCGCCGAGGAGCGCACCAGATTCCGTTCGTGACCCACCGGCTCCGCCGCCGGCGTACGCCGCAGCAGCACCAGCGCCCGAGGAGTGGTGGGTGGAGACCATGGGCCGGCTGATTCTTCGCTGATTCTGCGACTCCTGGGCAACCTTCTTTACCTTCGAGGCGTCCACCTTCTGAGGGCCTCGACCGGCCCACAGACGAGGAGGACGAATGAGACGCATGCTCGGGGCAGTGGTCGCTGCGGTCATCCTGGCCGCGCCGATCCTGACGATGACGACCGGTCGGGCAGCGGCGGACCTGGACTTCCCGCAGTGCCGGAACGCCGATCTCACGGCGTCGTATCGCTCGACCGGCGCGGGCGCCGGGCACACCTACGGCAAGATCCGGCTCACGAACACCTCGGATCGCGCCTGCTGGACCCGCGGCTACGGCGGACTGTCGTACGTCGGCCACGGTGACGGCACCCAGATCGGCGCCGCTGCGGTCCGCACGCCCAGCAAAGTGGGGAAGATGATCGTGCTGCAGCCGGGGGAGCGGGTGGTCAGCGTCGTCGACGAGAAGAACGCGCACAACTACCCGAACCGCCGCTGCCACCGCACGCACGTCGACGGCTTCCGGGTGTACGTCCCGGACGCCAGGCGATCTCAGTTCGTTCGGCACCCCACCACCGGATGCGCGAAGGCCAAGGTCCACCTGTTGTCTCACAAGGCCTACCGCCGGGCCGGATGAGCGCCCCTGAGACAATCGAGGGGTGAGCAGCACACCCACGCGCACCGATGTCCTGGTGGTCGGCGCCGGCCCTGCGGGGTCGGCGGCGGCTGCCTGGGCGGCGCGCGCCGGGTTGGACGTGGTGCTCGCGGACGCCGCGGTGTTCCCCCGCGACAAGACCTGCGGCGACGGGCTGACCCCGCGCGCGATCGGTGAGCTGCAGCGGCTCGGCCTGGAGGACTGGCTGCGCGCCCACACGGTCAACCAGGGCCTGCGCGCCCATGGCTTCGGCCAGACCCTGATGCTCCCCTGGCCCGGCGGCACGCTGCCGTCGTGGGGCAGCGCGGTGGCTCGCACCGAGCTCGACGACCACCTGCGCACTACCGCGATCAAGGCCGGCGCCGACGCGGTCGACGGCGCCCGGGCGGTCGACGTACGCCGTGAGGGCGACCGGGTCGCGGCGGTGGTGTTCCGGTCCGGCTCGGAGACCTTCGAGATCGAGTGCCAGCGCGTCGTGGTGGCCGACGGGGTGCGGTCGCCGCTGGGCAAGGTGCTCGGCCGGGTGTGGCACCGCGACACCGTCTACGCGGTCGCCGGCCGGGCGTACGTCGCCTCGGAGTTGTCCGACGACCCCTGGATCAGCTCGCACCTCGAGCTGCGTGGCGAGGACGACGAGATCCTGTCCGGCTACGGCTGGATCTTCCCGCTCGGCACCGGCGAGGTGAACATCGGCGTCGGCAGCCTGGCCACCTCGAAGCGACCTGCGAACGTCGCCGTCAAGCCGCTGATGCAGCACTACGCCGACGAGCGGCGTGAGGATTTCAAGCTCTCCGGTGAGCTCAGGGCGCCGACCTCGGCGCTGCTGCCGATGGGCGGGGCGGTGTCTCACGTGGCGGGGCCGAACTGGGCGCTGATCGGCGATGCCGCGGCGTGCGTGAACCCGCTCAACGGCGAGGGCATCGACTACGGGCTGGAGAGCGGCCGGATGGTCGCCGAGGTGCTGGCCGAGGGCCACGACCTGGACCGGCTCTGGCCGGCCATGCTCAGCGACCAGTACGGCGAGTCGTTCTCGATCGCCCGTCGGCTCGCCGGGCTGGTGACCGTGCCCCGGGTGCTGCCCGCACTGGGCCCAGCCGGGATGCGGTCGGACTGGCTGATGACGCTGGCGCTGCGCTGGATGGGCAACCTGGTCACCGACGAGGACCGCGACCGCGCAGCACGGATCTGGCGCTGGGCCGGGCGACGCTCCCTGGCGCGCGACCACCGGCCGCCGTTCAGCTGAGCTGGGAGCGACTCGTCGGGCGGAGCACGTGGGCCGTGGCTCCGGCCTCGGGCTCGCCGCGGTTGCGGCGGTGGTCGTCGTAGGCCTGCTCGCTGTCGAACCGGAGCAGCCACACCAGAACGTCATCGTCGCGGACCGGCAGCGCCGGGAAGTCGTTGACCTCGTGCAGCGTGGCGAACACGGCCACCGGCTCGACGTCCAGGGCCTTGACCGCCGCGCCGCCCTCCGCCCGGGGGTACGTCGTGAGCTCGAAGACTGCTTCGGAGGCGACCCGCGGGTCGCCGAGCACCGGCCACCCCGGCGCGCGGTGAACCGGGACGAGGAGGTGGACGTCGTCGGAGTCGATCATGGTCGCGTTGGCCGCCTGGCGGTGCTGCTTCCACACCGGGCCGCCGTAGAAGCGCTCGAGGAAGAGGAGCCGATCGGCCAGCGAGGTGAACCCGCGGAACCAGACGAAGGCGTCGTCGGCGTCGCGGTCGCGGAACTGGCCGACCACGTGCGCGCCCAGCTCCTCCTGCGGCTCGACGAGGTGGCCGTCGAACAGGTCGATGAGCGTGTCGCGCTTTCCAGGGTGGAGTGTGTAACGCCGCAGCTCCACGACGTCGCAGCAGGTCCCGGTCATGCCGGCTCCCTCCCGGCAGCGCTGGGCGCGGTCGCTGCGAGGATCGAGGTACCGAGCGCGGTGCGCTGGTAGAGCACGCTCCGGCCGCTGCGGCTGGCGCTCACCAGGCCGTTGCGGCGCAAGACCGCGAGGTGCGCGCTCACCGCCGCCGGGCTGGCGCCGAGGTCCCGGGCGATCTGGGTCGTGGACCGCGGCGTGGCGACCTTCTCCATGACCGCCGCCCGGCCTCGACCGACGAGCGCGGCGAAGGCCTCCTGCACGCCGGCGGCGACGTCCGCCATGTCCTCCCACACCCGGCCCACGGCGCGCGCTGGGTACTGCAGCTCGAAGGAGTCCTCGGCGCTGCTGGCCACGAGCAGCTGCGGCCAGGAGAACACCGACGGGATCAGCGTGATCATCGGAGTGTCGTAGCTGGCGTCCGGATGCTGCGGCTTGTCGATCGCGAGTACGTCGCCCCGGATCGACACCTCGGGGTGCAGGTCGCCCAGCAGGCCGAAGAGCCCTTCGGCGAGCAGCCTGTTGGCGCGGTAGGCGATGTCGTCGTCGACGGCCGAGCGGATCCGCGACCAGTAGGGGCGGACGGCGACACTCCAGTACGCGGCCAGGCGGTCGCACAGCTCCTGCCGTCCTCTGCCGTTCAGCAGGGGCGCGAGCACGGCCGGGGTCTCTCCGGCCCAGGTGTCGCTCAGCTGCTCGGCGACCGTCTCGTCCGGGACGGCCGACAGCTCGTCGAGCTGGTCCTCGATCGTGACCCGCGGGTCGGTCGACCAGGCGTACAGGAAGTCGGGAGAGTTGAACCCGGGCGGAGCCACGGCGCGGAGCAGGGTGAGGTCCATCCGGTCCAGGGCGGGGTCGACTTCGCGGCGCCAGGGCCGGAGCAGGGCATCGGCATGCCGGTTGCTCAGCGCTCGCAGGCTCGCCGCGACCTCCCCGAGCGGCGAGTAGCCGAACCGCGTGTGGCCCAGGGCCGTCAGGCTCAGCCGGAACTCGATCATGACCCGAGACTAGGACGGGTCGCCCGCAGCAGTGCGCGTCCAGTGCATCACCCAGTTCGTCTCCCAGGTCGTGCCGTCGTCCACCGAGAACGCCTGCTCCCAGCGGGCCGTCGTCGGGGTGATGTCGGCCCACGCGTACCGAGCGAGGATCTGGGAGCCGCCGTACTCGTCCTCGCCGACACCCACGAAGCGACTGTCCTCCCAGCGGCCGCAGACCGGGGGCTGCAGCCGGCCGTCGCGGCTGTTGACCCAGTAGATCGTCCACTCGCCCGTCTCCGGCGAGCGCAGGCGTAGTGACATCCCGGTCTCGCCGTTGCCGAGGCCGATCTCGTCGACGCTCACCTGGCCGCCTAGCATCGGCCGGGCGGTGGCGTTTCCGGTGGCCTCGTACCACGAGTCGGGGTCCTCGGCGTCGAGCCCTGCCATGGGACGGTGCAGCCGAACGTGGCGGACCGTCCAGCTCCCCTCTTGGAAGCCGAAGTCGTGGGTGGTCTCCGGCGCTGTGGTGTGTGTCATGCGAGTCACGGTGGCAGCCGATGGGCCGAGAACGAATGGATTCGGCGAGCAGCGAATCCATGGGCCGCGACCTCTTCTGGCGACCGCTAGGTTGGACTGTCGTGGGGCAGCGAGTGCAGCGGGTGGCGGCGTACGCCGTGATCATCCGCGACGGGCAGATCCTGCTGAGCCGGCTCGCCCCGCACGTGAGCCGCGAGGGTCTCTGGACGCTGCCGGGCGGTGGGCTCGACCACGGCGAGGACCCGCGGGACGCGGTGGTGCGCGAGGTGCACGAGGAGACCGGGCTGTCACTGCAGATCGGGGAGACGGCGCACACATTCTCGCTGCACCTGCCCGACACCTGGCGCAAGGGCCGCCGGGTCGACGCGCACTCGCTGCGGATCGTCTACGAGGGCTGGGTGCCGACCGACTCACCGCCGCCGAGGGTGCTGGAGGTCGACGGCTCGACGGTGGAGGCGGCCTGGCAGCCGGTCGCCGGGGTCGACGACGGCAGCGTGCCGACGGTCGCTCTGGTCAAGGAGACGCTCGCCGCCTACCGGCCGCACCGGATGCAGCGGGTCGCGGCGTACGCGCTGGTGGTGCGTGACGACGCGGTGCTGCTGACCCGGAACTCGCCGCGCGGCCCCCACCCCGGCCTGTGGAACCTCCCTGGTGGCGGCATCGAGCACGGCGAGGCGCCGCCTGACGCCGTGGTGCGCGAGGTCGCTGAGGAGACCGGGATGGAGTGCACCGTGGGCGACATCGTCATCGTCGACAACGTGAACCTGCGCGGCACCGCGCCCTCCGGCCGCGACGAGAAGCTGCACTCCGTGGGGATCGTCTACGCCGCCGCGGTGCCGCCCGGCGCCGAGCCGCGGGTGGTGGAGGTCAACGGCACCGCCGACGAGGCCGCATGGGTGCCGCTGGCCGCGGTCGAGTCCGGCGCGACGCCGGTCTTCGAGACGGTGCGATCCGCGCTGGCGGCTAGGTTGCGGCAATGAACGAGACGGTTTTCACGTACGCCGCACCGGCTCTGAAGTTCGGCGCCGGGGCGTCGGCGGAGGTGGGCCACGACCTGGCGGCGTTCGGAGCTCGGCGGGTGCTGCTGGTGACCGACCCGGGCGTGGCCGCGACGGGCCACCCCGCGCGGGTCGCCGAGGCGATCACCGCCAGCGGCCTCGAGGTGACGACGTACGACGAAGCGCGGGTGGAGCCGACCGACGAGTCGCTGGACCGGGCCGTGGCGTTCGGCCGCGACGCCGGCCCGTTCGACGCGATCGTGGCCGTGGGCGGCGGGTCGTCGATCGACACCGCCAAGGCGGTCAACCTCCTGGTCACCAACCCGGGCGAGCTGATGGACTACATCAACGCCCCGGTCGGGAAGGCGCAGGCGCCGGGGCAGCCGCTGCTGCCGCTGGTCGCGATCCCGACCACGACCGGCACCGGCAGCGAGAGCACCACGATCTGCGTGCTGGACGTGCTGTCGCTGAAGGTGAAGACGGGCATCAGCCACCCGGCGCTGCGGCCGCGGCTCGCGATCGTCGACCCCTCGCTCACCACCACGCAGCCCGCGATGGTCACCGCGGCGGCCGGCATGGACATCCTCTGTCACGCGCTGGAGAGCTACACGGCGAGGTGGTTCGCGGACTTCGACGCCAAGCGCCCGGAGGAGCGGGTGCCCTACTGCGGGGCGAACCCCATCGCCGACATGTGGTCGGAGCGCGCGCTCGGACTGCTGGCCGGGGCGTTCCGCGCCGCCGTACGCGACGGCAGCGACACGCTGGCCCGCGAGCAGATGGCGATGGCCGCGACGTTCGCGGGGCTCGGCTTCGGCAACGCCGGCGTGCACATCCCGCACGCCAACGCCTACCCGATCGCGGGCCGGGTGCGCGACTTCCGCCCGGACGGCTACCCGCCCGATGAGCCGATCGTCCCGCACGGGATGGCGGTCTCGCTGACCGCTCCGGAGGCGTTCCGGTTCACGTTCGACGCCGCGCCGGAGCGGCACCAGCGGGCCGCGACCCTGCTTGACGCGCGGGCGGGGCGCGGGCCGGACGCGCTGGCCGGCGTACTGGCGACGCTGATGCGTGACATCGGGCTGCCCAACGGGCTGGCCGAGGTGGGGTACGCCGAGTCCGACGTCGACGACCTGGTCGCCGGCTCGCTGCAGCAGCAGCGGCTGCTCGCCACGGCGCCCAAGCCGGTGACCGACGAGGACCTGGCCGGGATCATCCACCGGTCCATGGAGCACTGGTGACGCAGGAGCTTGTCGCGGAGCTCAAGCGGCGTGGGGTCACCGACGTCGACGACTCGACGCTCACCCGGGCGCTGTACTCCTCCGACGCGTCGCTCTACCGGGTGGTACCGCGGGTGGTGGCCAGGCCGCGGCACCGCGACGAGCTGGACGCGATCCTGGACGTGGCGCGGGAGATGGGGACGCCGCTGACGATGCGCGGCGCCGGTACGTCGATCGCGGGCAACGCCGTGGGGCCCGGGATCGTCGTCGACACGGTGCGGCACCTGAACCGGATCATCGAGGTCGACCCCGACGCGCGTACCGCGACCGTGGAGCCCGGGGTCGTGCACGCGACGTTGCAGCGGGCGGCGGTCGGGCACGGGCTGCGGTTCGGCCCGGACCCGTCCACGCACACCCGCTGCACGATCGGCGGGATGGTCGGCAACAACGCCTGCGGCTCGCGGGCGCTGGGCTACGGCCGCACCGCCGACAACGTGGTCGCGCTGGACGCGGTGTTCCCGGAGGCGGCCGCGGCCGCTCGGTTGCCGGAGATCGTCGACGCCCACCTCGGGCACGTGCGCACCCACTTCGGCCGCTTCACCCGGCAGGTGAGCGGCTACTCGCTCGAGCACCTGCTGCCCGAGCGGCGCAGCCTGGACCGGTTCCTGGTCGGGTCGGAGGGGACCCTGGCGCTGGTCCGCGAGGCGACGGTGGCGCTGGTGCCCGACGAGCCGCGGCACCTGTTGGTGCTGGGCTTCGGGTCCATGGCCGAGGCGGCCGACGCGGTGCCGGGGCTGCTCGCAATGTCAGCGGACGGTGCTCGGCTGGTGGCGTGCGAAGGCCTCGACTCGCGGATCGTCGACCTGGTGCGCGCTCGTGGTGGCGGCGTACCGGAACTGCCGCGCGGTTCGGGCTGGCTGTTCGTGGAGGTCGCCGGCGCGGAGGCAGTGCCGCTGGTCGCCGCCGTCGAGGCGGTGGAGGCGACCGGGTCGCGACGGGTGACCGATCCGGCCGAGGCGGCGGCGCTGTGGCGGATCCGCGAGGACGGCTCGGGGCTCGCGGCCCGGAGCCTGGGCAGTCCCGCCTACTCGGGCTGGGAGGACGCGGCGGTGCCGCCCGAGCATCTCGGGGCCTGGCTGCGCGACTTCGAGTCGCTGCTCATCGAGCACGGGCTCTCGGGGGTGCCCTACGGCCACTTCGGCGACGGCTGCGTGCACGTCCGGATCGACTTCGACTTCGCCGACGGAGGGGGCCGGTTCCGCGACTTCCTGACCGCGAGCGCGCGCCGGCTGGCCGACTACGGCGGCTCGCTGTCCGGCGAGCACGGCGACGGGCGGGCCCGCTCGGAGCTGCTGCCGCTGATGTACGACGCGCAGTCGATGGCGCTGTTCGGGGCGGTGAAGGCCGCCTGCGACCCCGCAGGGCTGCTCAACCCGGGGGTGCTCACCGACCCGGCACCCGTCGACGCCGACCTCCGCCCCGCTCGCCCGGTCGCCTCGGTGGCCGCCGGGTTGCGGCTCACCCACGACGGCGGCTCCCTCGGCGCCGCGGTCCACCGCTGCACCGGCGTCGGCCGGTGTGTGGCCCCGGCGACCAACGGGGTGATGTGCCCGTCGTACCTCGCGACGCGGGAGGAGAAGGACTCCACCCGCGGCCGGGCGCGGGTGCTCCAGGAGGCTCTCGACGGCACCCTGGTGGCGGGCCTGTCCGACCCCGCCGTGCACGAGGCGCTGGACCTCTGCCTGTCGTGCAAGGGCTGCGTCTCCGACTGCCCGACCGGCGTCGACATGGCGGCGTACAAGGCCGAGGCGCTGCACCAGACCTACGCGGGCCGCCGCCGGCCGCTCAGCCACTACACGCTGGGCCGGCTGCCGCGCTGGGTGCGGCTGACCGCGCGTGTGGCACCTGCGCTGAACCGGATGCTGCGGCTGGCTCCGGTCGCCCGGCTGGCCAAGGCCACGGCCGGCATCGACCGGCGTCGCGCGCTGCCCGAGATCGCTCCGAAGACCCTGCGGCGCACGTCCCGCGAACGTCCGCGCGACGGGGTGCCGGACGTGTGGATCTGGGCCGACTCGTTCACCGACCACCTGGCCCCGCACACCGCGCACGCGGCGATCCGGCTGCTCGAGGCGGCGGGGCTCACGGTGCGGGTGATCGACGAGCGGGCCTGCTGCGGGCTGACCTGGGTGAGCACCGGCCAGCTCGACGCCGCCCGGAAGATCGTCGCGCGCACGGTGGCGACCCTCGCGCCGTACGTCGAGGGCGGGACGCCGGTGCTGGGGCTCGAGCCGTCGTGCCTGGCGGCGCTCCGATCGGACGCGGTCGAGCTCACCGACGACCCGCGCGCCGCCGTGGTCGCCGACGGCGTGCTGACCCTGGCCGAGCTGCTCGAGCGCATCGACTGGACGCCGCCGGATCTCGATGGGGTCGAGGTCGTCGTGCAGCCGCACTGCCACCACGCCGCGGTGCTGGGCTTCGACGCCGACGAGCGGCTGCTCGCCGGGGCAGGCGCCCAGGTCACCCGGGTCGCGGGGTGCTGCGGGCTGGCCGGCAACTTCGGGATGGAGCGCGGGCACTACGAGACATCGGTGGCGGTGGCCGAGACCCACCTGCTGCCGGCGGTGCGGTCCGCGCCGGACGCGGTGGTGCTCGCCGACGGGATGTCCTGCCGGCTCCAGCTGGCGGACCTGGCGGGGGTGCCGGCGATGCACCTCGCCGAGCTGCTCGCTCCTAGACTTCCAGAGTGAACCCGCGCCACCGCCGACTCGTGATCCCGGTGGCGCTCGTGGCCCTGCTGGTGGTCGTGGTCGTCGCGGCGGTCCTGAAGTGACCGAACCACTGCTCCGCGCGCTGAACCGGATGCGCTCGCACCTGCTCGACCCGGACGTCCTGGTCAAGGCGGTCGCGTCCGGCCGGCAGAAGGGCCAGCAGCCCGCGTGGCGCCGCGCCGAGCTGCGCTACGTCGACCTCAAGTCCGGCCGGCACCTGCAGATCACGACGTACGACGACACCCAGGCGCACACCGCCAACCACGCCGTCGGCGACGCCGCCCGCGACGCGGTCGACGCACTGCTCGACGAGCCGTTCGGCAACTGGCACGTCGACACCACCACCCAGACCCACCAGGTGCGGGTGACCAAGAAGCTCGAGGCCGTGGTGCACACCCACGACCGGGTCGAGGAGGTCGAGGTCGACCGCGACCACGACCGCGACAAGGCGCGACTGCTGTCCGAGGACGACCCGGTCTACCGAGCCCTCGGCCTCGCCGACGCCGAGGGCCGGATCAAGCCGAGCCGGCAGGCGAAGCTCCGGCAGGTCGAGGAGTTCCTGCGCATCCTCGACGCCTCGGTGAGCGACGCGATCGCGAAGGGACACCTGCGCAGCCCGACCGCCGAGGAGCCGCTCCGGATCGTGGACCTGGGCTGTGGCAACGCCTACCTCACCCTCACCGCACAGCGGTTCCTGGAGTCCCGCGGCCTGGCGGTCCGGCTGACCGGCGTCGACGTCAAGGAGCAGTCGCGCGAGCACAGCAGCGCGGTGGCGGCCGACCTTGGTCTGGATGCGGAGTTCGTGGTCGGCACCATCTCCGACGCCGAGCTCGCCGTCGAGCCCGAGGTGGTGCTCGCCCTGCACGCCTGCGACACCGCCACCGACGAGGCGCTGGCCCGCGCGGTCGGCTGGGGCGCCTCGCTGGTGCTGGCCGCGCCCTGCTGCCACCACGACGTCGCGGCCCAGCTGCGACGTACGCCCACACCGGCGCCGTACGCGATGTTCACCCGGCACGGCATCCTGCGGGAGCGGTTCGCGGACACCCTCACCGACGCGCTGCGAGCGTCGCTGATGCGGCTGGCGGGATACCGCGTCGACGTCATGCAGTTCGTCGACAGCAAGCACACCCCGCGCAACACCCTGCTCCGCGCCGTGCGCACCGGCGGCCCGGTCAAGGGCGGCGGGGTCCGCAACGAGTACGACGACCTGGTCGCCGCCTGGGGCATCCAGCCACGCCTCGCCACGCTGCTGGACGCATGAGCCGTCTCGAGCGAGTGCTGGCCTGCGCGATCGCGGTGCCGTTCGTGATCGGGTTGTCGGTCGCCGGGGCTGAGACGCCGCCCGCCAAGGAGGTGTGCCGGTTCCAGGACCCGCAGATCGTCGAGTCGAGCGGGCTGGTGGCCCGTGACGGGCTGTTCATCACCGTCAACGACTCCGGCGACTCCGGCCGGGTCTTCGTCGTCGACGCGCAGACCTGCCGCACCGTCGGCGGGACGACCTGGAGCGAGGAGGTCGAAGACGTCGAGGCGGTGGCTCCGGACGACGACGGGGTACTGGTGGGCGACATCGGCGACAACCTCGCCGCCCGTGAGTCGGTGCGGCTGCTGCGGGTGCCTGCCGGGAGAGGGGAGCAGACGCGTGACTCCCACGACGTACGAGATCACCTATCCGGGCGGGCCACGCGACGCCGAGGCGCTCCTGGTGCACCCGGAGACCGGGCAGGTGCTGATCGCCTCGAAGGGGCTGATGGCAGGGATGCTGTACGCCGCGCCGGAGCGGCTCTCCGAGTCGGACACCAACCGCCTCCGGGCGGTCGCCGACGTGCCCGGCCTGGTCACCGACGGCGCGTTCTTCCCGGACGGCCGGCACTACGTGCTGCGCAGCTACTCGCGCGCGGTCGTCTACACCTATCCCGGGTTCGAGTCGGTCGGCGACATCACGCTGCCGGAGCAGGAGCAGGGCGAGGGCATCGCCGTCGACGAGGAAGGCCGAGTCTTCATCAGCTCGGAGGGGCAGCAGGCGCCGGTGCTGCGGATCGACCTGCCACGGCGCATCGAGCGCGCCATCGCGCCGCCCGAGACCGAACCGGCATCGCCGGCCCCGGACGCCGTCTCGCAGGGCGGTGAGCCGGTGACGGACCCCGGCCCCGAGCGGGATGTCTGGCCGTGGCTGCTCGGCGGCGGGGTCGGGCTGCTCGTCGTACTGTTCCTGCTGCGCGCACTGAGGCCGCGCTGATGCCGCGGCTGCGCAGGACCTCGCCCGACGAACCCGGCTGGACCCGCCGTCGCGCCGGGACCGGCTTCGTCTACCTCGACGAGAACGGCGAACGCCTGTCTCAACGGAACGCCCAGCGCTGCAAGGACCTGGTGATCCCGCCCGCGTGGGAGGACGTCTGGATCACGCCGCACGAGAACGGCCACCTGCAGGCGGTCGGCACCGACGACGCCGGCCGGCGGCAGTACCTCTACCACCCCGACTGGCGGACCCGCCGCGACGCCCAGAAGTTCGACCGGGTGCTGCTGTTCGCAAAGGCGCTCAAGCGCGCCCGGGAGCAGGTGCTCGACGACCTCGGCTGCGAGGGGATGACGGAGAGCCGGGCGTGCGCGACCGCCGTACGACTCCTGGACCTGGGCTACTTCCGGATCGGCAACGACGTCTACGCCGACGAGCACGGCAGCTTCGGGCTGACCACGCTCGAGCGTCGCCATGTCCGCAAGCAGCGGGACCGGCTGGTCTTCGCGTTCACCGGCAAGTCCGGGGTCGAGCACCGGGTCGAGATCGACGACGCCGGCGTGATCGAGGCGATCGACGTGATGCGACGCCGGCGGAGCGCGGACGACCCGAGCCTGCTGGCGTACAAGAACGGTCGCGGCTGGCGGTCGATGGTGCCGGACATCGTCAACGACTACGTGCGTGAGGTCACCGGCCTCGAGGCGACGGCGAAGGACTTCCGGACCTGGCACGCCACGGTGCTCGCGGCCGCGGCGCTGGCCGAGACGGAGGAGCCGGGGGAGACCAAGGCCTCGCGCAAGCGCGCGGTCGCGGGGGCGATGAGGGAGGTCGCCGAGTTCCTGGGCAACACGCCCGCGCTGGCCAGGTCGGCGTACGTCGACCCGCGGGTGATCGAGGCCTACGAGCGGGGCCGGACCATCCAGGGCACCACCCGGCGCCGCTACGACGGGCCCGACGAGCGCCAGGCGGCCCTGGAGCGGGCCACTCTGAAGCTGATCAAGGAGACGTAGGCTCAGCTCACGTCGATTTCTCTGGCCGTGACAACGCAGAGCCGGCCTGATTCGTCTGGGGGAGCATGACACTCGAACGCGACCTCGCTCCCGAGCTCGACCGGGCCCTGGCCGGCCTGCCTGCCGTGCCGGCCGCCAACTACCTCGCCGCGGCGCGCAAGGCGCGTCGCCGACGCCGGGTCGTCACCGGCTCGGTCGCGCTCGCCGTACTGATCGGCGGCGGAGTGGCCCTCGACTTGGCACTCGACGACTCGGCGGACCTCACCCCCGTCGCCACCCCGGGTCCGGGCCACTCGGACGATCCGGGACCCGAGACCCCGGTGACCGGCCCCGGACTCGAGGGCGTCGATGCCTTCACCACCCCGGGGATCCCCGAGTGGGCCCAGGAGTACGGCAACCACGGCCCCGTCGGCCTCGCACCCGACGGGCGGCTCTGGATCGCCCCGGGTGCAGAAGTCCTGCGCACCGTTGTCAACCCGATCGACGGAGAGGGGACGGCGGAGGTGCCGGGGTCCTACGGGGTGGAGGCCCGATACAAGGGCGAGACCACGTGGGTGCTGCTCCCGGCGACGATGGACACCCCCGGCCGCTGGACCAACGACTTCGAGCTCTGGGTCGAGAACGAGTCCTCGCAGTTCGAGGACCGACCGTCCTTCGCCGAGCGCCTCGTGCACTTCGCTGGGCCGGATTCGGAACGGCTCGCCGCGGGCGACCAGGGCGAGCTGGTGCGCCAGCTCGACGGCGTCGACCTGCCTCGGTGGCCGGAGAACGCCCGGTCGTCCGTGGCCGAGGTCCGGTCGGGTGGGACGACCTGGTTCGTGCAGGCGATGGACCCACTCGACGGGGCGCCGTGGTACCAGGCCTACGAGCAGGTGATCCTCGGAGCCGACGACCTCGAGGACTTCGTGGCCTGGGTCAAGGCTCGCGCATGAGCGACCACGACGCGTCGTACATCGAGTTCGTCACCGCTCACCAGGCTCGGCTCCGCCGGATCGCGTACGCCGTGTGCTGGGACGCCGACCGCGCCGAGGACGTGCTGCAGGACGCCTTCGTCAAGCTCTACCTGTCCTGGCCGAAGGTCCGCAAGCAGGGTGTGGAGGAGGCGTACACCAGGCGAATCATCATCAATTCCGACATCGACGACCGACGCAGGCCGTGGCGGCGGCACCGGTCGGCGGCGTCCGACGAGCAGCTCGCCCAGGTGCCGGCCACCGCCACGCTGCCCGTCGAGGACCGCTCCGAGCTCCTCGAGGCGGTACGTCGGCTGCCGGCCATGCAACGGCGCACCGTGATCCTGCGTCACCTGGTCGGGCTGTCGGTGGAGGAGACAGCCGCGGAGCTGGGGGTGGGCGCCGGCACGGTCAAGAGTCACACCTCCCGGGCGCTCGCCGCTCTGCGGGACACGCTGGCCCCGTCGGCGGGGACGCCGCTGAGCTAGTTGGTGTGCGTTTCCCGTGCGACGCTCGGACACATGAACGTCACCGTCGAGCAGGGCGACATCACCGAGCAGCAGGTCGACGCCGTGGTGAACGCCGCCAACCGCGCGATGCGCGGCGGTGGAGGCGTGGATGGCGCGATCCACCGCGCCGGCGGACCGGAGGTGCTGGAGGACTGCGTGCGCCGCTTCCCCGACGGCCTGGCCACTGGTGACGCCGGCTGGACCACGGCGGGGGAGCTGCCCGCGCGCTGGGTGATCCACGTGGTCGGGCCCAACTACCGATCCGGCGAGACCGACCGAGGACTGCTCACGTCGTGCTACTCCCGTGCGCTGGAGGTCGCCGACGAGCTCGGCGCCCGCACGGTGGCCTTCCCTCTGGTCAGCGCCGGGATCTACGGCTGGCCCAAGGACGACGCCATCGCCGCCGCGATCGAGACCCTGCGCGCCGCGGACACCTCGGTCGAGGAGGCGCGGCTGCTGGCCTTCGACGGCGCGACGTACGACGCGATCCGGGGTGCGCTGGCGGGCTAGGTGGGTATCGCCCGCGACGTCACTGCAGCAGCGGACCCTGAGCGGTGGACGCTTCGTGGTTGGCGTCGCCGAGGTAGCGCACCGTGTAACCACCTGCGAAGAGGATCTCGAGAAGGTGCCCGGCCGCGTCGCACGTCGCGACGCCGGCCGCGTTCGTCGTCGACAGGCACAGCCTGGTGCCGCCGACCCGGAAGTCGAGGGTGGCCCCAGGCAGCGGATCCGAGCCGGCGGTGAGCTCGGCGCGGAGCAGGGCGAGCCGCAACGGGAACAAGCGGATGGCGCCGTCGGCGCTGAGCTCTGTCGCCCTCTTGCCGACGGTGAGGGTGACGGTGTCGGACGCGCTCCCTGCGAAGCGGGCATCGCCCGCGTAGACGGCGCGCACCTGGTAGGTGCCGGCGTCGAGGCCGTCGACCGTTGCCGACGCCGTGCCGCTGGCGTCGATGGTCGCGGATCCGATCTCGGTGTCGCCGGCGACGAACGTGACGGTGCCGGTAGGCGAACCCTCACCACCCTCGGCCGAGACGGTCGCCGTCAGATGGACGGTGTCGCCGTACGTCGGCTCCGTCGGGCTGATGGTGAGCTCGGTGGACGAGGCCAGCCTCGACACGACGACTCCCTCAGCGGTCGCCGTACCGTCCCGGAAGCCGTCCCGCTCGGCGGTCACTGCCGCCGTGATCGACGCGCCGACCACCTCGATCGTCGGTGTGTACGTCTCCGTGTTCGCGCCCTCGATCGGCACGCCGTCGGCGTACCACTGGTAGGAGTACGACGTCGGCTCGGGCGTCCATGCACCGGTGCTGACTGTCAGCGGGCTGCCGACGGCGGCCTCTCCGGAGATCACCGGCTGGGTCGTGTTCCTGAGGGCGCAGTCATTCTCCGCACCCGGGGTGGGTGAGGCGTTCTCGACCAGCCCGCCAATGCCGGTGCACCGTCCGAACGAAGGCGTCCGCTCGCTGGTCCACTCGTAGGTATCGACCACCTTGGTCGACTCCGCCATCAGGATGGTGGCGCTGTCGGCCGCGGCGAACCAGCCCGGCAGGGACACGGAGAACAGCTGACCCGGCTGCAACAGGGTGCCGACTGGGGCAAGGTGCTGCGGGTCGCGCGCGGAGTCGTCCACGGCGTAGTCGTGCAGGTCGACCGGGAAGTCCCCGACGTTCCTGACCTCGACGAACTCATCGGCATCGGACTTCACCTCGTTGATCGCAAGGGCGTCCTCGTGGCAGGCGTTGCGTGCATCCGGCGTCGGCGCCAGCGTCGCGACGAAGCTCCTATCGAGGGGGCTGCCCGATCCGTCGGGGCAGCGGCCCCAGGTCGTGGCGGGTGGCGTCGCCCCGCCCCACCGAAGCTCATCGAAGGGACTGCCCCCGATGACCTGGTAGCCGACCATGTTGAACCGGTCGTCGAGGGTCATGTAGAAGCGGCGCCTTTCACCCGGCGCGAGGAAGCCGTCGAGATCAAAGCCGAAGGCACCATTGACCAACCGGGACCCGAAGAGGTCCTGGGGTGTGGTGCCGGTGTTGATCAGCTCGGCCCACACCGACTCGCCGTCCGGGGTGGCCTCGATCTCGTTGATCAGCACGAGGTTGCACTGGTTCACGGCGCCGGGGGTCTCAACGGTGGTGCGCACCCACCGGCCGGTGCCGTCACCGCACCGGCCGTAGGTGGTGGTCGGCATGGGGGGCGTGATTTGGAAGCCGTCGATCGCCGCGGAGTCGGTCCTGAGGTAGAGAGTGTTGCCGCGGTCGCCGGTGATCGGGGCAGGAATGACCAGATGCCCATGACCCGCGATCACCCCGTCAAGGGGGATCACGAGCTCGTCGCGAAACGTGGCGACCGTGAGCGTCATCCCGTCGAGGGCCACGGACTCGGCACTCGTGTTGTAGAGCTCGACCCAGTCCGAGTCACCTCCGGCGATGTCCTTGATCTCGTTCATCCGCACGGCAGTGCCGTCGGCGGCATGAACCGGCGCTGCGGAGGACACCACCAACAGCGGCAGGCAGACGAGCGCAAGTCCAAGCGCGAGCGCAGCTTGCAGAGAACGACGTGAACGGCACACGCGAGCACCTCCGAGAGTCGACCTTGTGTGGCAAGAGCGGCAGAGTTACACGATTCGCCGGCGCCACTGTCGGGTTTCGCCGAACTGCACCTCAACTGCCCAAACGACGAGGTCGCGGCGTGATGGGAACCCGGCGGTTGTCGGCGCCGCGCCTGAACGCAACTGTCGGCACGCGCGCCTAGAGTCACTCGGGTGAATACACGATGAGCAAGGAAGCAGCGGTGAGGGCGATGCGGGAGGCCCGGTATCGCGAAAGGTCATCAGGCTCGACCGACGCCTCGACCCCAGCCAGACCGGCGGTTCGGCCTGCGAAGACCCAGCCGGGCAGCATGGCTGGCCCCTCCTCGCCCACGGACGCTCTGTGCGGGCACCGTTCGATGAACGGCCGCACTTGCACACGGGAGCATGGCCACGCGGCCAAGAGTCACCGCTACTCCTAGTTCTCCCTCTGAGACGGTACCCAGAGGCTGCGTCAGTCTTCCGGGTGACCGTCGTAGGTGCGGATCTTGCTGCGCGACACCCGTAAGACGGCGCCCGGCTTGCGACCGCTCGACAAGTACGCGGTGCGGTGTGGTGGAGGTACGAATCACCGGATGGGCCTGGGTGACATGATCTTGCTCAAGGAGAACCACCTTCGTGCTGCTGGAGGTCTAAGCGCTGCCGTCCGTTCTGTTCGCGAAAACTTGGCCTCCGGGGCCGCTGGACGACTGTTGATCGAGACCGAGGTCACCACGTTGAGCGAGGTGGCGGAGGGCCTCGACTGCGACGTCGACTGGCTGCTGCTTGACAACATGTCTGTCACCGAGATGCGTCGTGCCGTCGCACTGCGCGATGAGCGTGGATCGTCGACGCAACTGGAAGCTTCGGGGAACATTGACCTTGCGAACATTTCAGCCGTGTCCACAACTGGCGTCGACGCTGTCGCAGTGGGGTCTGTGACCCACAGCGCGCCGGCGCTGGACTTCAGCATGCTCATCGTGTCGGTGGACGGCGAGCCGCGCTGACGGTCCTGCGGGCGTCGCGCCACGCGATGTGTGCAGTACGAAAGCGTGGAGACGTCACGTCCTCGCCCTGTCGTCTGGCCCGCAGCTGCTCGATCAGCCACCCCGGCGCATCCGCTCGCTCGATGGCGTCGGTCTTGCTGAGCAGCGTCCCGGTGGCCAAGGTGTGGCGGCCACGGGCCATCGAGGTGAGCCCGAGGTCGGCGATGACGGGGTTGAGCCACAGCCTCGGACGGCGTGCCGCCCACGCCCAGTAGCCGGTGAGCTCCGCCCGCCCTGCCTCGCGGACGTCGTCCTCGTCCATCGCCGGGAGGAGGTCGCCCGGCGGGCGCCCGAAGATGGCGTAGCCGTGCAGGACGAGCTCCGCCCGGTTGATCCCCGAGAGAATCCGCTCGACCATCTGTCCGTGCGTCCACGTCGGGTGCTTGGCGAGGGGATCGAGCAGCAGGGCTTGCGACACGTAGACGCAGCCCAGGTCCAGACCCCTCCCCGGCCCCTCGTCCAGCCGCGTGTGGAGGGTCGTCAGCGTCGCTAGTCGCTCTTCATCGACCGGGCCGGCGACGATGGCGACCAGGTCGAGGTCACTCACCCCTGGGCGGTAGTCGCCGGTTGCGACAGAGCCCGCGACAAGCAGGTCGGCGACCCATCCGAGGGACGACAGGTCCTCTGCAAGTTGCAGGGCGATGCGAGGAGACGCGCTCACACCCAGCACCCTAGGTATGGTCTACGCGTGAGCGATGACTGGCAGACCGAGTCGGTCGACAAGCTGCGATCCCTGATCCTCAAGGCCGAGCCCGACATCGTCGAGGAGGCCAAGTGGCGCAAGGCGTCCAATCCCGCCGGCGTCCCGACCTTCTCCTGCGACGGCCTCATCTGCACGGTCGAGACCTACAAGGACAAGGTGAAGCTAACGTTCGCCAACGGCGCCTCGCTGGACGACCCGTCCGGCATCTTCAATGCCAGTCTGGATGCCGGCGTACGACGCGCCATCGATCTTCGCGAAGGCGACGTCCTGGACGAGAAGGCCTTCGTCGAGCTGGTCCGCGAGGCAGTCGCTCACAACCGGTCCTGACCGGCCGACCGGCTCAGGCGATCTGCTCCACCACGTAGTCGATGCACGTGGTGAGCGCCTCGACGTCGGCGGGGTCGATCGCGGGGTACATCGCGACCCGGAGCTGGTTGCGGCCGAGCTTGCGGTAGGGCTCGGTGTCGACGATGCCGTTGGCGCGCAGCGTCGCGGCGATGGCCGCGGCGTCGATCGCGTCGTCGAAGTCGACGGTGCCGATGACCAGCGAGCGGTGCGCCGGGTCCGCGACGTACGGCGTGGTGTACGACGTGCGCTCGGCCCAGCCGTACAGCGCGTCGGACGAGGCGGTGGTGCGCTCGACCATGCCCTTGAGGCCGCCCTGGGCGTTCATCCAGTCCAGCTGCTCGGCCATCAGGAACAGGGTGGCCACGCCGGGGGTGTTGTAGGTCTGGTTCTTCCCGGAGTTGTCGATCGCGGTCGGCAGGTCGAAGAAGGCAGGGATGTGCCGGTCGGAGGAGGCGATCGCGGCGGCCCGCTCGAGGGCGGCCGGCGACATCAGCGCGATCCAGAGACCGCCGTCGGAGGCGAAGCACTTCTGCGGAGCGAAGTAGTAGGCGTCCACCTCCGCCAGGTCGACGGGCAGCCCGCCGGCACCCGACGTCGCGTCGACCAGCACCAGCCCGTCGGAGCCGGCCGGGCGGACCACCGGCGCCATCACGGCGGTCGAGGTCTCGTTGTGCGCCCAGGCGTAGGCGTCGACTCCGTCCTCTGCCACCGCCTCGGGCCGCGAGCCCGGCTCGCTCTCGATGACGGATGGCGAGTCGAGCCACGGTGCGGCCGCGGCCGCCTTGGCGAACTTCGAGGAGAACTCGCCGAACGACAGGTGCTGGCTCTTCTTCTCGATCAGCCCGAACGTCGCGATGTCCCAGAACGCCGTCGCGCCGCCGTTGCCGAGCACCACCTGGTAGCCGTCGGGCAGCGAGAACAGGTCCGCGAGCCCCTCACGGACCCGGCCGACGGCGTTCTTCACCGGCGCCTGCCGGTGGGAGGTGCCCATCAGCGACGACCCGGTCGCGGCGAGCGCGTCGAGGTGGCTGGTCTGGATCTTGGAGGGCCCGGCCCCGAAGCGCCCGTCGGCGGGCAGCAGGTCGGTCGGGATCGTCACGGCGTCGCTCACATCGGTTCCTTCTTGCTTGCAGACATGTGGATGCTGACGACGCTGTCAGAGAGCGCCCTATTGTGACAGCCCCGAATCGGCGATCTTGCATCGAGGAGCCCCCATGGACGGTCTGCGGCTGGTCGCCGTGGGCTACGGGCACCCCGACGCCACCCGCCTGATCGACACGGTCCAGGCGGAGTACGTCGTCCGCTACGGCAGCCACGACATGAGCCCGGTCGACCCGCTGGAGTTCGACCCGCCGCACGGCACGTTCCTGGTCGGGTACGTCGGCGAGGAGCCGGTGACCACCGGGGCCTGGCGCCGGCGTACCGATCTCGAGGCCTTCGACACCACGGTGGTCGCCGAGATCAAGCGGATGTACGTCGCGCCGACGGCCCGCGGGGCGGGCCACGCGCGCGCTGTACTCGCCGAGCTGGAGCGCACCGCGGCGGAGGCCGGCATCGAGGCACTCGTGCTCGAGACCGGGCTGCGCCAGCCGGAGGCGATCGGGCTCTACACCTCTTCCGGCTACACCCCGATCCCCTCGTTCGGTCACTACCGCGAGTCGCCGTTGAACCGCTGCTTCGGCAAGCGGCTCGCCTGAGTCACGCGGGCAGCCGCACCACGACGCAGAGCCCCCCGTCGGCCCGAGGGGTGAGGGTCAGGGTTCCGTCGTGGGCCTGGACGATGCTCTGGACGATCGCGAGGCCGAGGCCGACACCCACGTGATCGGTGCGGACGCGTTGGGTGCCGCGTTGGAACGGCTCGACGAGGGTGGCCACCAGCTGAGGTGCGAGCTTCTTGCCGGTGTTGTCGACAGTGAGCACCACGGACCTGTCATGAGCACTGGTCGTGACCCAGACGGTGCCGTGTTGGGGCAGGTTGTGGACGATCGCGTTGTGCACGAGGTTCGTCGTCATCTGCTGCAGCAGCGCGTGCGATCCGGTGGCGGAGCTCTTCTCCCCGGAAGTCTCGATGGTGACGCCGCGTTCCTCCGCGAGCGGGATGAGCGTCTCGGTGGCCTCTTCCGCCAGGAGTGACAGGTCGACGTGCTCCCGGGTGAAGGCACCTCGGTCGGCGCGGCTGAGCAGGAGCAGTGCCTCGGTGAGGTCGATCGCTCGGGTGTTGACGAAATGCAGGCGTTCGACGAGCTCGCGGGTGTCGCCGCCCCGGTCGTTGCGGGCGACGTCGAGAAGTGTCTGCGTGATCGCCAGCGGGGTACGCAGCTCGTGGGAGGCGTTGGCGGCGAATCTCTGCTGCTCGGCGACCTGGGCCTCGAGCTGCGCGAGCATGGTGTCGAAGGCGTCCGCGAGCTCGCGGAACTCGTCCTTGCGGCCCTCCAGCTGGATCCGGTGGGAGAGCGACCCGTCCGCTGCCTGCCGGGTGGCACTCGTGATTCGCGTCAGGGGAGCGAGCATGCTGCCGGCGAGGATCCACCCTCCCAGGACGCTGAACACCAGAAGGAACGCCAGCATCAGGGCTGCCTTCGGGACGAAGGCGTCGAGCAGGTCGGAGCGGCTGGGTCCGAACATCCCGGGGCCACCACCATCGGGCACATAGCGCAGCAGGAACACCCACACCACGGCGAGCAGCGAGGTGCCCGCCACCATCAGGAACCCGACGTAGCTGAGGGTGAGCTTGAGGCGAACGCTCAAGCCTGGCCGCCTATCCACGCGCGCTCGGTGCGGTGTCGATGCGGTAGCCCACGCCGGCCACGGTCGCGATGAGCCCGGGCTCGCCGAGGCGCTTGCGCAGCGCCGAGACGGTGATGCGCACGGCGTTGGTGAAGGGGTCGGCGTTCTCGTCCCATGCTCGCTCAAGGAGCTCCTCGGCGCTGACGACACCGCCCTCGGCGGCGACGAGAACCTCGAGCACGGCGAACTGCTTCCTGGTGAGCGCGACATAGCGGCCGTCGCGGTAGACCTCGCGGCGGAACGGGTCCAGCCGCAGGCCGGCGATCTCTCGCACCGGCGGCCTGTTGTGGGCGCGCCTGCGGTCGAGTGCTCGCAGCCTGAGCACCAGCTCTCGGAGCTCGAAGGGCTTCGTGAGGTAGTCGTCGGCGCCGAGCTCGAACCCGGTGGCCTTGTCGTCGAGCCGGTCGGCAGCGGTGAGCATCAGGATCGGCATGCCGCTGCCGGAGGCGACGATGCTCTCGGCGATCTCGTCGCCGGAGGGCCCGGGGATGTCGCGGTCCAGAACGGCGATGTCGTAGGCGTTGACGCTCAGCAGCTCCAGAGCGGCGTCACCGTCACCGGCGATGTCGGCGGAGATCGCTTCGAGGCGCAGCCCGTCGCGGATGGCGTCTGCCATGAAGGGCTCGTCCTCGACGATCAGCACACGCATCGGTTCGATGCTACGAGGCGGACCATATTGCCGGCATATCGAAAACCGCATACGTGCTGGCAACGCCACGCTCTCTTGACTGCTCGCATGACTTGCAGCGAAGCGATACGAACATCGGCCGGCTCGACCGTCGTGACAACGGGGATCACCATCTACGGATGTGAGCCGGACGAGGCAGCCTTGTTCCGGGAGATGGCGCCCCGCTTCGGCGTCGTGCCGACTATCACGGACGCAGCGGCATCCGACGCCACCATCGACCTGGCACTCGGCAACCGATTCATCAGCGTCGGTCACAAGACGCAGATCACCAACGCGACTCTCAATGCGCTGAGCCGGGCCGGCGTGGCGTACATCTCCACGAGAAGCGTCGGCTACAACCACATCGACGTGGAGTACGCCGCGGGCGTGGGCATCCGCGTCGAGAACGTCGCCTACTCGCCCGACAGCGTGGCCGACTACGCGGTGATGTTGATGCTGATGGCGCTGCGCAACGCTCGGTCCGTCATTCGCCGCGCAGACGCTCGTGACTACCGACTGCTCGACACACGGGGGAAAGAGCTGCGCGACCTGACCGTCGGCGTGGTGGGGACGGGACGGATCGGCGTTGCCGTCATCGACAGGCTGCGAGGTTTCGGCTGTCGGGTGCTGGCCCATGACATCCGGCCCGCGACCTGCCCCGTGGAGTACGTCGTACTCGACGAGCTGCTGCAGCAGAGCGACATCGTCACGCTCCACACACCACTCACCGCGGACACCCACCGCCTCTTGGATCGTCGACGCATCGGGCAGCTGAAGCGCGGCGCATTCGTCATCAACACCGCACGCGGCTCGCTGGTGGACACCGAGGCCCTTCTCTCGGCGTTGGAAGGCGGCCGATTGGGAGGTGCGGCACTGGACGTCCTCGAAGGCGAGGAAGGGACGTTCTACGCCGACCATAGGGACGAACCGGTCGAGAGCGACCACCTGCTGCGCCTCCACCGGCTGCCAAACGTGATCATCAGTCCGCACACCGCCTACTTCACCGACCACGCACTGGCGGACATCGTCGACGGCACGCTCGTGAGCTGCCTGAGCTTCGAAGGCGGGAACTGACATGGACAGGTTGAAGATCGGCATCCTCTTCGGCGGTTCCTCCGAGGAGCACCCCATCTCCGTCAAGTCTGCTCGGGAGGTCGCCACCCACCTCGACGCCGAGAAGTACGAGCCAATCTGGATCGGGATCACCCAGGGCGGAGCCTGGAGGCTGTGCGACGGCCCGGGCCTCGGATGGGACAACGGCGGGGGCCGCGCGGCGATGCTGTCACCGGACCGCAGCGTCCCCGGGCTGCTCGTCCTGGAGGCGGAGCAGTACGAAACGGTCGCTCTCGACCTGGTGCTTCCCGTCCTGCACGGCAGGCTCGGCGAGGACGGTGCGGTCCAGGGCCTGTTGGAGCTCTCCGGGATCCCGTACGTCGGCTGCGATGTCCAGAGCTCTGCCGTGTGCATGGACAAGTCCCTCGCCTACATCGTCGCGAGAAGTGCGGGCATCGCTACGCCGGACTTCTGGACCGTGCTGCCGAACGAGAACGTCGACCCCGACCGGTTCACCTACCCAGTGTTCGTGAAGCCGGCCCGCTCGGGTTCGAGCTTCGGCGTCACCAAGGTGGAGCGGAAGGAAGAGCTGCGGAGTGCGGTGGAGTCCGCACGTCGGTACGACTCGAAGGTCTTGATCGAGGAGGCGGTCGCGGGCAGTGAGGTCGGTTGCGCGATCTTGAGCGAACGTTTCGGGCTGGTGGCCGGCGAGGTGGATCAGATCGACCTGTCCCACGGCTTCTTCAGGATCCATCAAGAAAGTACGCCGGAGAGTGGTTCCGACAACTCGACGGTGCTCGTCCCCGCGGACATTCCAGCGGAGTCGCGCACGCTGGTCCAGGAGACAGCCAAGGCCGTCTATCGCGCCCTGGGATGCAGGGGACTGGCGCGGGTGGACCTGTTCCTCAAGGACGACGGAGCGGTCGTGCTCAACGAGGTCAACACGTTGCCCGGGTTGACGTCGTACAGCCGCTATCCGCGAATGATGGCGGCCGCGGGACTGTCGTTCGCCGAGGTGATCGACCGGATGGTGTCGCTGACCATGACGGGGAACGGTCGATGACCGACGACTTCGTCTTCGTCGACCAGCTGGTACCCGAGGTGCGATGGGATGCGAAGTACGCCACGTGGGACAACTTCACCGGGAAGCCGGTGGACGGGTACGTCGTCAATCGCATCGTCGGCACGAGGGCTCTGTGCGCAGCCTTGGCGCAAGCGCGAGAGGTGGCCGCCGCCCTTGGCTTCGGGTTGCTCCTGTGGGACGGCTATCGCCCGCAGCGCGCCGTGGACTGCTTCCTGAGGTGGTCGCAGGAGTCGGAGGACGATCGGACGAAACCTCGGCACTACCCGAACATCGAACGAGCGCAGATGTTCGAACAGGGCTACGTCGCGGCCAAGTCGGGCCACAGCCGGGGGAGCACCGTCGACCTGACGCTCTTCCACCTGGCCACCGGTGAGCTCGTCCAGATGGGCGGCGGCCACGACCTGATGGACTCGATCTCGCACCACGGAGCGCTGGGGATCACGCCGGTCGAGGCGCGAAACCGCCGGCATCTCCGGTCCATCATGGAGGCCAGCGGTTTCAGCGCCTACGACTGCGAGTGGTGGCACTACACGTTGATGCACGAGCCGTACCCACGCACCTACTTCGACTTCCCCATCGCGTAGCTCCTCAGGTGACGTCCCGCCGCCGCACCAGCAGTACGACGATCGCGGGCAGCGCCACGGCGTACACCAGCACGGTGATCAGGGCCTGGCCGCCCGAGACGACGTCGAGAACGCCGGGGGTGTCGGTGGGGTTGGCCCCCACGTCGACGATCGCGCCGATCAGCGAGCCGGCGGAGGTGCCGGGCAGCACGTGGGTGACGCTCTCGATCGGGCCGAGCAGGGAGCCGACCCCGCGGAGCAGGTTCTCGACGACCAGCGCCCAGACCAGGCCGAGCCCGACCGACAGCGCCGGGCCGCGGGCCAGGGTCCCCAGCGCGTAGCCCAGCAGCGCCCACATCTCGAGCACCAACAGGCCGCCGGCGGCCGACTTCAGCAGCACACTCATCGACGGCCAGTCGATCGGCTGCGACTCTCCGGCCGCGATCGCCAGCGTCACGACGCTCATCAGCGCCAGCGTCATCACCATCACGCCGACCTCGATGATGACCAGCGCGAGCATCGACCCGCCCACACTCGAGGTCCGCGACGGGCCCTGGGTGAAGATCGTCTTCCAGGTGCCCCAGCCGTAGCCGTTGCCGGCCACGATCGCGCCGAGCACCATCGCCAGCGCGCCACCCCACAGGGGCAGGCCCTGGACGAGCACGTCCGGCATCGACGCGGGGAGCAGGTCGTGGAGCAGCTGGGCCGAGCTCTCGCCCTCGCTGGAGAAGCTCTCGTCACCGGTCTTGTAGGCGATGTAGTTGAACAGGTAGCCGAACATCAGGGCCATCGCCATCCAGGCCCCGATCGTCACCCACACGGCCGGCCACTTGCGCAGCCGCAGGAGCTCGGCACGGGTGCTGTTCATCAGGTCGTTCATGACACCTTCTCCAGTTCGTTCGTGGTCATCTCGAAGAAGACCTCCTCGAGCGTTCTCTCGACCGATGCGATCTCGTGCACGTCGACGCCCGCCGCGACCAGGTCGCGCACCAGGGCGGGGGCCGCGGTGGCCGGCAGGTCGATCTCCATGCCGCCCGAGGCCCGTCGTACGCCGTCGTCGCCGGCCACCCGCAACGCGACCGCCAGGGCCTCGTCCTCGGGGGTGGCCCGGACCCGCAGCGTCGCCTCGCCGCGCAGCTCGGAGACGGTCGACTCGCGCAGCAGCTTGCCGCCGTTGATCACGCCGACCCGGTCGCAGATCTCCTGCACCTCGGCGAGCAGGTGGCTGGACAGCAGCACGGTCTGGCCGCCGCGGGCCAGCGAGACGACCAGCGCGCGCATGTCGGCCATGCCGGCCGGGTCCAGGCCGTTGGTGGGCTCGTCGAGCACGATCAGCTCGGGCTCGCCCATCAGGGCAGCGGCGACACCGAGCCGCTGCTTCATGCCGAGGGAGTAGCGCTTGTACTTGTCATCGCCCCGGTCGGCCAGGTCGACCCGCTCCAGCGCGCCCTCCACGATGGCGTTGTTCAGGCCCTGGGTCCGGGCGAGCACCCGCAGGTTGTCGCGCCCGGAGAGGTAGGGGAAGAAGCCCGGGCCCTCGATCAGGGCGCCGACCCGCTCGGTCACTTCGGAGCGGCCAGCGGGCCGGCCCAGGACGCTCGCCGAGCCGGCGGTGGGCCGGATCAGGCCGAGCATCATTCGCAGCGTGGTGGTCTTGCCCGCCCCGTTGGGGCCGAGGAAGCCGTACACCTCGCCGCGTCGCACGGTCATGCTGACGGAGTCGACGGCGAGCCGGTCGCCGTACCGCTTGGTCAGTCCGTCTGTCTGCACCACGAGTTCGTTCATGGCCCCCACGCTCGCCCTCGGCGGCGGTTACCGCGTCCGCCCAGGTGCGGCTGCCGACTACGCAGGACTGCGTACGCCGCGCGCTCCCACAGGCGTACGACGCCCGGCGCCCGGCGGTCTAGCCTCGTCGACGTGAGATCGCTGACCCATCACTTCGAGCACCGCGGCTACTGGCCGTGGGCCCTGCTGATCGTGGTGCTGCTGGGCACCGCCGCGTCCAACCGAGACGTGGACCCGGACCTGCCGATCGTTCTGGGAGTGCTGCTCGCTGTCGGCGCCGGCCTTCCCTCGGTGCTCCGACTCGGGCCGGCCGCGTCTCTGCTGACGAGCGGCCTGCTCATGGGCGGATACTTCGCCGCCGGCTTCTCGGACGGGCCGGCCTACCTCACCCTGCCGGCGGTGGCGTTCGTGGTGGCCTCGCGGACCAGCCCGCGCAGGTGGCTGGGCTGGGCGCTGGGCGCCGCTGCCCTCGGCTGCATCGGGCTGGTGATCCGGGCGCAGGTCGCGGAGGACATCGGCCGCAACAGCGGCTGGCAGGGGATCGGCCTGGTCGCGATCACGGCCGCGGCGGCGGCCGCCGCGACCGCGGTGCGCAGCCGCCGTGCCGCCGACCTGCACCGGACCCAGCACGCCGCCACCGAGGAGCGGCTGCGGATGGCCCAGGACCTGCACGACGGCGTCGGGCACGGCCTGGCCGTGATCGCGATGCAGGCGGGTGCCGCGCTGCACGTGCTGGACAAGGACCCCGCCAAGGCTCGGGAGAACCTCGAGGCGATCCGGTCCGCCAGCAAGGAGTCGCTGGACACGCTGCGCGCCGAGCTGGCCCGGATGTCCGGCGACCAGGGCGCGCGCCGACCCGCTCCCGGGCTGGACGACCTCGACAGCCTGCTCGACCGGGTCCGCGTCGGCGGGCTGGCGGTGGACCTCTCGGGCGGCGTCGCCGGAGTGCCGGAGCCGGTGAGCCGGACGGCGTACTCCGTGGTGCAGGAGGCGCTCACCAACGTGCTGCGGCACGCGCAGGCGACCCGGGCGCTGGTGTCCTTCGAGCGACGGGACGACTACCTGGTCGTCACCGTGCGCGACGACGGGCGCGGCCACGGCGGGCCGGGCGGCACAGGGCAGGATGGGGGCATGGGCATCAGTGGCATGCGTTCTCGGGTCGAGGCGCTCGGCGGCACGCTGGAGGCGGGGCCGGGACCGAGCGGGTTCAGGGTGCGGGCGGTCATCCCGGAGGCCTCGTGACCGCCGACGGCGTGATCCGGGTGGCCCTGGTCGACGATCAGCCACTGGTCCGGATGGGCCTGGCGACGCTGATCGCCGCCGAGGACGACCTCGAGCTGGTCGGGGAGGCCGGCGACGGCCGCGAGGCGCTGGGGATGCTGCGTCGGACGACGCCCGACGTGGTGCTCTGCGACATCCGGATGCCGGTCATGGACGGCCTGGAGATGCTCCAGGAGGTCGCCGCCGACTCCGGGCTCGCGGACGTGAAGGTCGTGATGCTGACGACGTTCGAGCTCGACGAGTACGTCTTCGAGGCGCTCCGCCACGGAGCAAGCGGGTTCCTGCTCAAGGACGCCGAGCCGGACAGCCTGCTCGACGCGGTGCGCGTGGTCGCAGAGGGCGGCTCGCTGCTAGCCCCGTCGGTGACCACCACGGTGATCCAGCACTTCGGTACTTCCGGCCCGCCGGCCCGGCCGCACCCCCGCCTCGGGGACCTCACCGACCGCGAGCGGGAGATCCTGGGGTGGGTCGCCACCGGCAGGTCCAACCAGGAGATAGCCGAGGAGCTCGTGGTCAGCCCCGACACCGTGCGCACCCACGTCAGTCGAGCGATGGTGAAGCTGCACGCCCGCGACCGCGCCCAGCTGGTGGTGTTCGCGATCGAGTCCGGGGTCACGCGCTAAGTGGGCATTCCATCTATGGCCTGCGGCGGGACGTCATACGTTGCAAGCGCTATAGGCCCCAGTTCGTATGACGTTGTGACGCACGGCCAATGAGCAGATCTGACGTCGACATCGCGCGGTGGCGGCTGCGGAGCCAGCGGCTGGTCGGGGAGCGTCGTCGCGACGCGGAGTCGGTCGTGCGGGCGATGCTGTGCGTCCAGGCGGAGAACCAGGCCCAGTCGGCCTGGGCGGTCGCATCACGCATCTCCGCACCAGACGCCGCCGATCTCGGCGCGGCACTCGCCGACGGCCGGGTGCTCCGCACCCACGTCATCCGGCCGACCTGGCACTACGCCGTCCCTGACGACCTGGGGTGGCTACTCGACCTCACCGGGCCGCGCGTTCGTGGCTCGTTCGCCAACCAACTCGAGAGCCGCCACGGCCTCGATCAGACCCGGATCGAGCGGCTTTCCGGCCTGGTCATCGACGGGCTGCGCGGCGGTCGGCACCTGAGCCGGCGCGAGGTGGCGGCAAGGCTTGTCGGATCTGGGCACGAGTTGAGCGGGATGGCACTCATGCACCTGCTCGGGGACCTCGAGCAGCAGCAGCTGATCTGCAGCGGCTCCCCGCAGGGCTCCACGCACACCTACGCGCTGTTCGAGGAACGGGTCCCGTCGACACTCCGGCTCGATCGAGACGAGGCGCTGGCCCGGCTCGCGATCCGGTACGTCACCGGGCACGGACCGGCCACGGTCCGCGACCTCGCCTACTGGGCGACACTGAGCCCCAAGGACGCAAAGAACGGCCTGGCATCGGTGTCCGACACACTCGCGACGTTCGAGCACGAAGGGCGGACCTACTGGCACTTGCCGGACGAGGAGCCACCCGTCGGCCCGGCCCAGCCGCGAGCTCACCTGCTGCAGATCCTCGACGAGATGTATCGGGGCTTCCAGGACTCACGGATGGTGATCGACGCGGTCGGCGCCGTACCGCGCCGCCGCGAAGCCTCGATCGGGATGGTGCTGCACGACGGCCAGCTGGTGGCGTCGATGAAGCGGTCAGTCACCCCACAGGCGGTCGTGTTCGACCTCGGTCCCCACTCGTCGTGGAACTCGAGCATGCTGCCTGACGTGGAGCGGGCGGCGGCGAAGTACGGCGACTTTCTGGGGCTGAAGCCCCAGCTGCGCATTTCCTGATGACCAAGCTCAGGATTCGGCTCCGGCCCCTCAATCCTTCGTCGCGGCGGACACGTCGACGCAGACGACTCCCTTGTTGCCGTCCTGGTCGGCGATCACCGTGAGCGAGGGCGCGTCGCTGTCATCGACGACGGTCCCACCCGCGGCGACGGCGGCGGCGATCCGTTGCTCGGCCGCTTCGGGCGCCACATAGACCTCGATATGGAACCGCTGACTTGGGGTCTCGTGCTCGTCGGCGTCCCCGAACCACAGATTCGGTACCCGTGCCGTGGCGTCTCGGATTTCGTCGCCAGGGGTTCCGCGACCCTGGGCCTCAGCGCTCCCGGTCAGCAGGACGGCCCACACCGGGGCGATGGTCGCGGAGTGCGCCGTGTCGAGGCCGAGCTCGATGTCGCTGACCGAGGCCGGGTCGGCGTCGAACTTGTGGTCGGCGGCGATCTCGGTGATCCGTCGCGCGAGGTCGACGTCCTGCTGGGTCACCCATTCGATGACGTACTCGGTGCCGTCGTCGTCGCGATAGATGGCGTCGTCGGTGACCAGCTTGAGGTCGACGTACCCCTTGCCGATCGACACGCGCGGGTGGTGGCCGAGCGCGTCGCCCGCCTCGCCCACCGCGGCGACGAACCGCGCACCGGCGCCGAAGTCGTCGACGACGTACCGGGCGTGCAGTCCCTGGGCCAGCTTGCGCCAGTCGGTCAGGTTGGCCTCGGCGATCTGTTCGCCCTTCAGCATGTCCATGCACGGGGACCCTAGCCCTGATTGGCAGACCACCCGGTCGGGCGCGGCAGGCTGAGCGCTACCCGTCCGATCCCGAGACCGAATCCGAAGGGAAGCGCGAACCCGATCCAGAAGAGCGCTCGATCGGCAGCAACGCCAGGCTCAGAATGCGGCCCCGGCCCCTCCACAGCAGGATGCCGAGCGCCACCTCGGCAGCGCACACGGCGACGAAGGCGACCTGGATGCCGGTGGCGTTGGGGATGCCCCAGTCCACGAACGGCCCGTTTCCGTTCGTGGGCAAGCCCCACAAGAGCCACACGACGTGGTGCCGTGCGAAGTACACGGCGCCGATCGCAGCGGGGATGCCGAATCCGAGGCCGGCGACCCAGGCCAGGACCGCCGCGGCGCGCATCACGCGACCAGCGTCCTCCCCTGGGCCCGTCGCCGCGAGGGCGGCACCCGGTCGGGGGCGTTCGGACTCGTCTCCTACGGTGGCGGGCATGGGTCTCTTCTTCGACAAGCCCGAGGAGCCGGGACGCACCCAGCGGCTGGACGCGCTCGAGGCACGGGTGCAGCAGCTCGAGGCGATGGTGGCGCTGATGACGCAGGAGCAAGGATCTCCGGCTCCGGCAGGGACGACGAACGCCGGGCTCTCCACGGACGTGCTGGCGCGGGTGCAGAGGCTCAAGCGCGATGGAAAGGTGATCCACGCGGTCAAGGCGTACCGCGAGGCCACCGGCGTCGGCCTCAAGGAGGCCAAGAACGCCGTCGACGCCCTGTGAGCAGGCTCGCCGGCCAGGCACACTAGGCCCGTGCTGCTGCCGATCAAGGTCGCGAGGGGTGTGGCCGACGGGTCGATGAGCCTCGCCTTCCGGCGCTGGCGCACCCAGGACGTGCGGCCCGGCGCGACGTTCCGCAGCGCGGTCGGGGTGATCCGGGTGGACGCGGTCGAGGTCGTCGACCCGACCGCGATCACCGACGCCGATGCGGCGCTGGCCGGGCATCGGGACGCCGACTCGGTGCGGAAGCGGCTGGCCGGCGACGACAGCGTGCCGACGTACCGCGTGGAGCTGTCGTGGGCCGGCGAGGACCCTCGGGTCGCGCTGCGCAACGACGACCGGCTCACCGACGACGACGTGGCCGCGATCGACGCCCGGCTGGAGCGGCTCGACCGGGCCAGCAGCCATGGCGCGTGGACCATGCAGACCCTGGACCTGGTCCGGCGCCGCCCGCACACCCGGGCTCCCGACCTGGCCAGCGAGGTCGGCCGTGAGCGCGACCCGTTCAAGATCGACGTGCGCAAGTTGAAGAACCTCGGGCTCACGATCAGCCACCCGGTGGGCTACGAGCTCTCGCTCCGCGGGATCGCCTACCTCGCCCGCACCCGGCGCGGGATGGCCGAGAGCTAGGACAGGCGGCCGGATCCGACCTACGCTCGATCGATGTCTCGGACCCTCTTCGCCCTGCTCGTCACCTGCGTCGTCCTTGTCGTCGCGCCCGCTCCTGCAGGCGCGATCGAGGACTATCCCCGCTACCAGCCGGCCACGAAGTGCTCGCCGAAGGCCAAGCCCGGCACCAAGCAGCTCGGCCACTGGCTGGTCCGGCAGTACGGCGGCGGGTTCGGCCCGATCTCCCGGAAGTGCGGCGGGAGCAGGTCCGAGCACACGGAGGGTCGGGCGTTCGACTGGACGCTGAACGCGGCCCGCAAGGCCGACCGGCGGCGGGCGAAGGCCTTCCTCGACCGCGCCTTTGCCACCGACGCCCACGGCAACACCGACGCCTTGGCCCGCCGGATGGGGATCATGTACGTCATCTGGAACGACCGGATGTACTCCGCCTGGGACGGCTACGACGCGGAGCCCTACCTGAGCTCCGGCTGCTCGTCGAAGAAGAAGTGCTCGAAGACGCTGCGGCACCGTGACCACATGCACATCTCCCTGACCCGCCGGGCGGCCCGGGCCGAGACCAGCTGGTACAAGTAGCCCGGACTCAGCTCTTGGCGCGCTGGCGGGCGCGGTAGCTGCGGGTCTTCTGCCGGTTGCCGCAGACGCCCATCGAGCACCAGCGCCGCGAGCGGTTCTTCGACGTGTCGTAGAAGGCCAGCTGGCAGTCATCCGCGCCGCAGAGCTTTACCCGTGCCCAGGCGTCGTCGGCCTGCGCCTCGGCCACCGCCACGAGGAGCCGGGCCAGGCCGCCCCGGGCGCCGCCGAGCGCCGGAACGAGCCGGGGACGGGTGCCGTCGAAGACGACCCGGAGTGACAGGGCGGTGGCCGCGGTGTCGAGGTCGGGCACCCGCGACGTGTGGTCCCCGTCGTGGTGACGCACCAGCGCTTCACGCAGCCCGGACCGGAGTGTCAGCGCGAGGTCGAGGTCACGCTTGTCCGCCCGGTCGACGGCGTCGACCAAGTCGTGCTGGCGGAGCCAGTCGGTCAGCGCGGCCGCGTCCGGGAGTGCCTCGTGCGGATCCGCGTCTACGTCGACGTCGAGCGTGTTGACGAACGCGCACAGCAGGTCGGCCTGCGGCGACACGCTCCCGCCAACGACTATCTCCATCGACACCACCATAGACCGATTGCTGGTTGACTTCCGACTGCAACCACCATAGCGTTTTTACTGGTGTTGACATAGATCGTAAGGAGAGACGGTGAAGGAGGGAGCCGCCGCACGGCCTCGCGTCCTGGTCATCGGCGGCAAGGTCGCGCAGGTGCGCAAGGCCCGGGAGCTCGGGCTCGACGTGGTTCACGTCCAGTTCCCGAACGCCTACGACCGCCGGCATTGGCCGTACGTCGATCAGGCGCTGCTGCTCGACTACGGCGACATCGACCGGCTGCTGCCGCTGGCCCGGTCGCTGCACGAGGCCTATCCCTTCCAGGCCGCGGTGTCGCTGTTCGAGCTCGGGCTGCTGCCGGCGGCGCGGATCAACGAGGCGCTCGGCCTCAGCGGCGAGTCCGTCGCCACCACGGAGCTGCTGCTGGACAAGTGGCGGATGCGCCGGCACCTGGCCGCGAAGGGCATCAGCCCGGTGGCCGCCGCGGTCGGCCGCTCCGCGCAGGACATCCGCGAGTTCGTCCGGGCGAACGGGCTCCCGATCATCGTCAAGCCGATCCGCGAATCAGGCAGCCTGGGAGTGTTCAGCATCCGCCGCGACGCCGACGTGGCCGTCGTTGCCGAACGGTTCCGATCGCTCGACCACGAGCAGTGGACCGTCGGGGACCTGGCGTTCGCAGATGCCTTCCGCGAGTTCCTCATGGAGGAGCTCCTGGACGGTCCGGAGATCAGCGTGGAGACCCTGACCTTCGATGGCCGGCATGTGGTCGTCGCGGTGACCGACAAGGAGATCGGCCGCTCCGGTTTCGTGGAGATCGGACACTCGCAGCCCAGCGGCATCTCGGCGGAGACGCTGAGTGAGGTCACCCGGTTGGTGACGGACTTCCTCGACGCGGTCGGGCTGCGCGACGGGCCGGGGCACACCGAGGTCAAGCTGACCTCGCGCGGCCCGCGGATCGTCGAGTCACACAACCGCATCGGCGGTGGCCGGATCAACGAGCTGGCCGAGATCGCCTACGGCGTCGACATGGAGCGCTACGCGCTGGGCTCCCGGTTCGGCCTGGTGGAGCCGCTGGCCGCAGCGCCCGAGCCTCGGGGCGGAGTCGCTGTCCGGGTTCTCACGCCGGAGCCCGGACGGGTCGTGGCGGTGACCGGGGTGGACGCCGTACGCGCGGACCCGGCGTTCGTCGACCTACAGCTGGAGGTGGGGCCCGGCGACGACGTACCACCGCTGACCTGGAACGAGGACAAGATCGGTCTCGTCATCGCCCGCGGTGCCACCGCCGCCGAAGCGATCGCCCACGGCAAGCGACTGGCCGCGGCGATCCACGTTCACACCGAGGCCGTCGCGTGAGCACCGCCCCGCCGGTCGAACCGGGCGTCGACCAGCCGCGGTTCCGCGACGCGCTGCGCGGTCTGCCCGGCCGGGTGTGGATCATCAGCCTCGGCATCCTGGTCAACAGGGTCGGCGCGTTCCTGCCCGTGTTCATCGTGCTCTACCTGACCGAGCGCGGCTACTCCGCCGGCGCCGCGGGGTTGGTGCTCGGCGTGGCCGGCGTAGGCAACATGCTCGGCAACGCCGTAGGTGGCTACCTCACCGACAAGATCGGCCGGCGATGGACCATCGTGTCGTCCGCCGTTCCCACCGCCGGGCTCACCGCGATCGTTCCGTTCGTCGGACCGCTCTCGTTCATCGTCGCGGTGGTCGGCCTCATCGGCGTGACGTCTCAGATCTACCGGCCGGCGGCGGCCGCGGTGCTGCTCGACTCCGTGACGACCAACCAACAACGGCTCGCTGCCTTCGGGGTGTTCCGGTTCGCGATGAACATCGGCGCTGCGCTGGGCGGCGTCATCGGCGGGGTGCTGGCCAGCAGCTCCTACAAGGAGCTCTTCCTTGCCAACGCGGTCGCCTGCCTGCTGTTCGGCGTGGTCATGGCGGTGCTGCTGCGGGAGGCGCCCCGGCCGCGGTCCGACCAGGACGACGCTGACCCGCAGCCGGACAGGACTGTGGGGTACCGGCAGGCGCTGGGCGACCGCACCCTGGTGCGGTTCCTGGTGATGATCGTGGTCGCCGAGTTCCTCTACATCCAGCACACCGTCGGCCTGCCCCTCCACATCAGCGACGTGGGTCTGAGCGCGCGCGACTTCGGGTTCCTCATCGGGCTCAACGGTCTGCTGGTGTTGGTGCTCGAGCTGCCTATCACTGGCGTGGTCTCTCGCTATCGGCTGGAGTACGTGCTGGCCATCGGCAACCTGCTCATCGGTGTCGGTCTCGCGCTGACCGGGTTCATGGACAGCATGTTCCTGCTGGCGGTCACCGTGGTGATCTGGACCTTCGGCGAGATGATGTCCACCTCCGTCGCCCAGGCCTACCTGGGAAGCCTGGCTCCGCCCCACCTGGTCGGCCGCTACCAGGGGTTGTACGGCGTCGCGTACACCCTCGGCACGGGCGCCGGGCCGCTCATCGGCGGCGCCGTCTACGCCATCGACCCGTGGGCGCTGTGGGTCATGGTGGGCGCGGCAGGGCTGCTGTGTGCCCAGCTGTGTCTGCCGCGGCGACGCGCGGATCCCTGAGCCGGGGTCAGTCGGCCCAGTCGGACTGCCAGCCGTCCACCTCGTCGGCCTTGCGCGCGGCCGGACCGGTGTAGATGGCGGAGGGCCGGATCAGCCGGCCGGTGGTCTTCTGCTCGAGGATGTGCGCGGACCAGCCGCCGGTGCGTGCACAGGTGAACATGGAGGTGAACATGTGCGCCGGCACCTCGGCGAAGTCGAGGACGATCGCCGCCCAGAACTCCACGTTGGTCTCCAGCACCCGATCCGGGCGGCGCTCCTTCAGCTCGGCCAGGGCGGCCTTCTCCAGCGCCTCGGCGACCTCGTAGCGCGGTGCGTCGAGCTCGCGGGCGGTACGCCGCAGCACTCGCGCGCGCGGGTCCTCGGCCCGGTAGACCCGATGCCCGAAGCCCATCAGCCGCTCGCCCTTGTCGAGCAGCCCCTTGACGTAGCCCTCGGCGTCGCCGGACTCCTCGACGTCGGAGATCATCCCGAGCACCCGCGACGGGGCGCCGCCGTGCAGCGGGCCGCTCATCGCGCCGATCGCCCCGGAGAACGCGGCCGCCACGTCGGCGCCGGTGCTGGTGATCACCCGGGCCGTGAACGTGGAGGCGTTCATGCCGTGCTCGGCCGCGGAGCTCCAGTAGGCGTCGATCGCCTTGACGTGGGCCGGGTCGGCCTCGCCCTTCCACCGGATCATGAACCGTTCGGCGAGGGTCCGGCCCTGGTCGACCTCGCGCTGGGAGACGACCGGCTGGCTCAGGCCGCGGGCCGACTGCGCGGCGTACGAAAGAACCATCACGGCGACCCGGCTGAGGTCCTCGCGGGCCTGCTCGTCGGAGATGTCGTAGGTCTGGCCGAAGCCGAACGCCGGCGCCAGCATCGCCACCGCGGCTTGTACGTCGACCCGGACGTCGCCGGTGTGGATCGGCAGGTTGAACGGCTCGGCGGGCGGCAGGCCGGGCGAGTAGGTGCCGTCGATCAGTAGGCCCCAGACGTTCTCGAACGGGACCCTGCCGACGATCTCCTCGATGTCGACGCCGCGGTAGCGCAGCGCCGAGCCTTCCTTGTCGGGCTCGGCGATCTGTGTCTCGAACGCGACGACACCTTCCAGCCCGTGGTGTACCTCGGTCATCCCGCCATGACTCCTTCGTCAGGGGCCCACGGTGGTGGGCATCCACCGCATTCTGCCGCACATCGTTGGACGTCCTACCTTTGAGTCATGACCGAGCTCGACCTGGCCGCCCTGCGTGAGGAGTACGCCCGATCCGGGCTGACGGAGTCCGACCTGGCGCCGGACCCGATCGCGATGTTCCGGCGGTGGTTCGACGAGGCGGTCGCGGCCGGGCTGCACGAGCCCAACGCGATGGTTGTCGCGACGGCCGACGCGGGCGCGCGGCCGGCGGCGCGGTTCGTGCTGCTGAAGGGGCTGTCCGACGACGGCTTCGTGTTCTTCACCAACACCCGCTCCCGCAAGGGAGAGGAGCTCACGGCCAACCCGGCCTGTGCGCTGCTGTTCCCCTGGCACCCGCTCGAGCGGCAGGTCCGGGTCGATGGCACGGCCGCGCCGCTGTCCGCGGACGAGGTGGCGGCGTACTTCGCCTCGCGGCCGCGGGGCTCCCAGCTCGGGGCGTGGGCGTCCCACCAGTCCCGCGAGGTCGCCGGCCGCGAGGAGCTGACCGCGGCGTACGACGAGGCGGCCGCGACGTACCCGGAGCCGACACCGGTACCGGTGCCCGAGGAATGGGGCGGGTACGTCGTCCGGCCCGACGCCGTGGAGTTCTGGCAGGGCCGTCCCGGCCGGATGCATGACCGGCTGGTCTACCGGCGTACCGACGCCGGCTGGACCACGGTGCGACTCGCCCCCTGAACCGTCTCAGCGCCGGGCGGTGATGATGTGGCTGTGCATCGGGAAGGTGATGCCGTCGTCGCCCCGCCACTCGGCGAGGACCGTGGCGACGTCCTCGACCAGCGCCCCCCACGCCTCGGAGTCGAGTGCGCCGACCGGCTCCGCCAACGGGGTGCTGATCTGCTCCTCGCGCACCATCGCCTCGGCCGAGCCGAAGCAGACCGAGTGCGTGCTCGTCGTGAGGTCCACGGCCGAGAACCCACCCTCCGTGAACACCTCGCGGAGCCGGTCCGGGTCGGCCAGCCGGAACGGCGACCGCATGATCTCGGCGGCCCCGGCGCCGGCGTGACGTCCGAGCGCGCCGGCGAACCGGTCCCACACGACGTTCTCGGACAGGGCGGCCCAGACCGCGACCACCACGGGCCCGTCGCCGACGACCCGGCCCATCTCGGCGGCGGCACGCACGGGGTCGGGCACGAACTGCAGTCCCTGCTGGCTCACGACCGCGTCGAAGTCGCCGTCCTGGAACGGGAGCTCGGCCGCGTCTCCGGCCTGCCACTCCACCGCCCCGCCGACGTCGGCGGCCCGGGCCGCCTCCAGCATGGCGTCGTTGACGTCCAGCCCGACCACCCGGCCGGTCGCTCCGACCCGCTCCGCCGCGCCCCGCGCCACGATGCCGGTGCCGCAGGCGACGTCGAGCACCCGTTGCCCCAACTGCACCTCGGCGGCGTCGAGCAGGTCGGGCACCCAGGAGGCGAAGATCGCCGGCACCAGGTAGCGCTCGTAGTTCTCGGCGGCCGTGCCCTGGACCTGCCAGCCGGTCGGGTCGGAGCTGTTGGTCATGCCGCGATTGTCACGCACCCGGGCAGACGTAGCTGATCGTCTGCTTCCCCGTGCCGGAGTCGTCGCCGTCGACGAGCACCACGGCACGCCCGGACCGCGGCTCCTGACCGCGGAACGTGTAGCGGACCTGCGTCTGCACACTGCGCTGTCCCTCGTACACCTTGACCTCTCTGGTCGGCGGCTGGGTGCCGTCGGGGCGGATCCAGGTGATCGACAGCTCTCCGGGCTTGCCATTGGTCGCGATCGTGGCGAGGAAGGTCACGTCGGCTCGCGGGCAGCGGGCGGGCGCGCCGGAGGCGATCTCCACAGAGATCCCGCGCACCTCGACGGTGTTGTCGACCATCTTCCAGGGCTCGAGCAGGTACGCGCCGTACGCGGCCGAACCTCCGGTGACGATCAGCCCCAGCGTGATGCAGGCCCACCGGAGCAGTCGTGGGGGAGTCCACGACCCGAGGAAGTCGTCGTCCGGTTCGGGCTCCGGGTTCGGCTTCGGCGCCGGTGTCGCGACCGGCTCGGGGACCACGACCGGTTTCGGGGCGACGGGTGCGGGTGCCGGTGAGGCGGTCCAGCCCTTAACCGGGATGCTCCGAAGCACCTCGACCAGGTCGTGCGGGAGGGGGCGCTCGTGCGGGCGGTCGTTCAGGCCGGCGAGCAGCACCTCCGCGGCCCGCCACGGCAGCGGCGGCAAGGGCTCGTCAAGGGATCGCGGCGGCGGGCTGCCGGTGAGGGCGCGGTGAGCAAGCACCGCGAAGTCATAGGCGTCCGACCACTGGTCGGGCTCGTTCGCGGACAGCGCGCGCGACACGGCGAAGCCGCCGAGGCGGGCCCGACCGTGGGGCAGTACGACGACGTGCTCGGCGCCCACGGAGCCGTGCGCCAGCCCCTGCCAGGCCATCACCCGCAGGGCATTGGCCACGTCCTCGAGGATCGGGATCGCCTGCTCCGCCGGCATCGGCCCGGCGTCGAGGAGGTCGGCGAGCGTCGTACCCGGCACGTGCTCGGTCACCACGGAGACCGGGTCGCTGCGGGCGTCGATCTCGAGGATGTGGATCATCGGCCCGACCGTGGTCGCGGCCAGGATCCCCGCGTCGTGCCGGAGCCGCTCCAGGGCTCGGGGACCGCCGAAGGCAGCCCGCGGAATATCCAGTACCACCACGTCACGGCGGAGGGTTAGATGAGTGGCCAGATAGGCGTCGCCGTACGCCGCCGACCCGAGTGGGCGGACGTACTCGTAACCCGGCGGCGCATGCGCCAGCTGGCTCATGGCCGCGAGTCTCGTCCCGTCCCGCGACAGGCTCGTCGTCAATAGTGGGGAACTCTCCTTACAAAGCACTTGTGAGTGAGCGCTCACTCATTTAACCTTCTCCGCGATGCAGACGAAGAGGGAGCGGGCGAAGCCGCTGTCGCCGGAGGAGCGCCGAGCGGCGATCATCACCGCCACCCGCCCCCTGCTGATGGAGCACGGGCGCCGGACGACGACGAAGCTGGTCGCCGAGGCTGCCGGCATCGCCGAGGGCACGATCTTCCGGGTCTTCCCCACCAAGGAGGAGCTCTTCGACGCGGTGCTGGACGCGGAGTTCGACCCCGGCCCGTTCCTGGAGGCCATCGACCGGATCGATCTCGACCAGCCACTGCGTGACCGGATGATCGCGGTCACCACGCTGCTCCAGCGCCGGTTCATGAGCATCTTCCAGCTGATGATCGCGATGGCGGTCCCGCGTCCTCCCGGACGTCTCCAGACCGACGAGGTGCGCAAGAGGCTGGCCAACGAGGGACTGATGCGGGTGATCGGACCCGACGCCGACCAGTTCCGCATGCCGGCGGACGAGGTGGTCCGGCTGCTGCGGCTGCTCACCTTCTCGGGCAGCCACCCCCACATCTCCGAACAGCGGCCGATGAAGCCCGCGTTCATCGTCGACGTGATCCTGCACGGCACCCTGGCCCGAGAGGAAGAGGACTGATGCTGCTCCGACTACTCCGCACCTTCCTCGCGCCGTACCGCTCCTGGTTGACCGTGATCGTCGTCCTGCAGTTCACCGCGACGGTCGCGATGCTGTTCCTGCCGAGCATCAACGCCGACATCATCGACAACGGTGTGGCCCGCGGCGATACCGGTTACATCGTCAAGGCGGGGGCGGTGATGCTCGGCGTCTCGCTGCTGCAGATCGGCTGCTCGGTGGTGGCGGTCTGGTTCTCCGCGCGTACGGCGATGCGGTTCGGCCACGACCTGCGTTCGGCGATCTTCGACCGGGTGGGCACGTTCTCCGGCCGCGAGGTCGCGCAGTTCGGCGCCCCGTCGCTGATCACCCGCAACACCAACGACGTGCAGCAGGTCCAGATGCTCGCGCTGATGACCTGCACGATGGCGGTCTCCGTACCGATCATGATGGTCGGCGGCATCCTGATGGCGATGCGCGAGGACCTCGGGCTCTCCTGGCTGCTCGCGGTCGTCGTGCCGGCACTCCTGATCTCCGTCGGGTTCGTGGTCTCGCGGATGGTCCCGAGCTTCCGGCTGGTACAGGAGCGGATCGACGAGGTCAACCGGATCCTGCGCGAGCAGATCACGGGCATCAGGGTGGTGCGCGCGTTCGTGCGTGAGCCGCTGGAGACCCGTCGCTTCGCCAAGGCCAACGACGACCTGACCGATGTGTCGGTCCGGGCGGGGCGCTGGATGGCGACCATGTTCCCGCTGGTGATGCTGATCGTGAACGTCTCCAGCGTGGCGGTGATCTGGTTCGGCGGCCACCGGGTCGACTCCGGGCAGATGCAGGTCGGCGCGCTGACGGCGTTCCTCAGCTACCTGATGCAGATCCTGATGTCGATCATGATGGGCACCTTCATGCTGATGATGGTGCCGCGGTCGTCGGTGTGCGCCGACCGGATCGCGGAGGTGCTCGACACCCGCACCAGCGTCGTTCCGCCGGACAACCCGGTGCGCGATCTCTCTCTGCGCGCACACCTCGAGCTCGAGGGGGTCGGCTTCACCTACCCAGGCGCGGAGCAGCCGGTGCTCACCGACGTCGGCTTCAGCGTGCGCCCCGGCGAGACGGTCGCGGTGATCGGCTCGACCGGCGCCGGCAAGACCACGCTGGTCAACCTGGTGCCGCGGCTTTTCGACGCGACCTCGGGCACGATCCGCTTCGACGGCGTCGACGTGCGCGACCTCGACCCGGACCTGTTGTGGTCGCGGGTCGGTCTCGTGCCGCAAAGGGCGTTCCTCTTCACGGGCACGGTGGCCAGCAACCTGCGCCACGGCAAACCGGACGCGACCGACGAGGAGCTGTGGCGGGCGCTCGAGATCGCCCAGGCCCGTGACTTCGTCGCCGCGATGCCCGAGGGTCTCGACTCGCCGATCGTCCAGGGCGGCACGAACGTCTCGGGTGGTCAGCGGCAGCGGCTGGCGATCGCCCGGGCGCTGGTACGCCGCCCCGAGCTCTACCTGTTCGACGACGCGTTCTCCGCCCTCGACCTGGCCACCGACGCCCGGCTCCGGGCCGCGCTGAAGCCCGAGACCCGGGACGCGGCGATGGTCGTCGTGGCGCAGCGGGTGGCCAGCATCCGCGACGCCGACCAGATCATCGTCCTCGAGGACGGGCGGGTCGTGGGTCGCGGGACGCATGCCGAGCTGCTCGCCGACAACGCGACGTACCAGGAGATCGTCGCGTCCCAGCTCAGCCCGGAGGAGGCCGCATGAGCACCCCACGACGTTCTTCGCCTCCCCCGCTTCGCTCCTCCGTCGAACAACGCCGCGGGGACCCCGCATGACCCAGGCTCCCGCGAAGATGAAGGAGACCGAGCGGGTCGTCGCCAGCGGCCCGATGCCGGGCCGCGGCCCGATGGGCGGCGGCATGGTCGGGCAGAAGGCGATGGACTTCGGTCCGTCGGCGAAGCGGCTGCTGCGCCGGATGGCACCCGAGCGGTTCAAGGCGGCAGCCGTCGTGGCGCTGGCGATCTGCAGCGTCACGCTGATGGCGCTCGGGCCACGGCTGCTCGGCCACGCGACCGACCTGGTGTTCGCCGGCTTCCTCGGCAAGGAGCTCCCCGACGGGATCACCAAGGAGCAGGCGGTCGCGGCCGCGGAGACCAGGGGCGACGGCCAGTTCGCCGATCTGCTGCGCGGCGTCGACCATCTGGTGCCCGGCCAGGGTGTCGACTTCGACGCCGTCCGCCAGGTGCTGCTGGTCGTGCTCGCGGTGTACGTCGCGGCGTCGGTGCTGGCCTGGCTCCAGGGCTACTTCCTCAACGACGTCGTCCAGAGCGTCGTCCGCAGGATGCGGTCGGACGTCGAGGACAAGGTCAACAGCCTGCCGCTGCCCTACTTCGACCGGCAGCCGCGAGGCGAGCTGCTCAGCCGGGTCACCAACGACATCGACAACGTCAGCCAGACGCTGCAGCAGACCATGAGCCAGCTGATGACCTCGCTGCTCACGGTGATCGCGGTGCTGTCGATGATGGTGTGGATCTCGCCGGTGCTGGCGCTGATCGCGCTGGTGTCGGTGCCGCTGTCGATGATCGTGACGGCCAAGATCATGAAGCGCTCCCAGAGCCAGTTCATCGACCAGTGGCGACTGACCGGCCGGCTCAACGCACACATCGAGGAGACCTTCTCCGGCCACGAGCTGGTCACGGTCTTCGGTCGCCAGCGGGAGGTCGCCGAGACCTTCGCCGAGCAGAACGGGAAGCTCAACGAGTCGTCGTTCCGGGCTCAGTTCGTGAGCGGGCTGATCATGCCGGTGATGATGTTCATCGGGAACCTCAACTACGTCGTGATCGCCGTGGTCGGCGGGCTCCGGGTGGCCAGCGGGTCGCTGTCGCTCGGTGAGGTGCAGGCGTTCATCCAGTACACCCGCCAGTTCACCCAGCCGCTGACCCAGGTCGCCTCGATGATGAACCTGCTGCAGTCGGGTGTCGCCTCCGCGGAGCGCGTGTTCGAGCTGCTCGACGCCGACGAGCAGACCCCCGAGGCCGCTGCGCGTCCCAACCCCGCCGTACGACGGGGAGAGGTGGCGTTCGAGGACGTCTCGTTCGCCTACGACCCCGAGAAGCCGTTGATCGAGGACCTGTCGCTGGTCGCCCGCCCCGGCCAGACCGTGGCCATCGTCGGGCCCACCGGCGCCGGCAAGACCACGCTGGTCAACCTGGTGATGCGGTTCTACGAGCTGGACGGCGGCCGGATCACCCTCGACGGGATCGACATCACCGAGATGCCGCGGTCCGCGCTCCGGGGCCAGATCGGCATGGTCCTGCAGGACACCTGGCTGTTCGAGGGCACCATCCGCGACAACATCGCCTACGGCCGGCCCGGCGCCACCGAGGCGGAGATCCTCGAGGCCGCGCGGGCGACGTTCGTGGACCGGTTCGTGCACTCGCTGCCCGACGGCTACGACACCGTGGTCGACGAGGACGGCGGCAACCTGTCCGCCGGCGAGCGCCAGCTGGTGACCATCGCCCGGGCGTTCCTCGCCGACCCCGCGCTGCTGATCCTCGACGAGGCCACGTCGTCGGTCGACACCCGCACCGAGCTGCTGCTGCAGCACGCGATGGCGGCGCTGCGCTCGGACCGTACGTCGTTCGTGATCGCCCACCGGCTCTCCACGATCCGCGACGCCGACCTGATCCTGGTGATGGAGGACGGCCAGATTGTCGAACAGGGCGACCACGATGGGCTGCTGGCACAGGAGGGGGCGTACGCGCGGCTCTACAACGCGCAGTTCGCCGCCGCCGTCGCGTGAACCGGCGGCTGACGAAAACCCCTTGGCGGGCTCGGCCCGACGACCTACGCTCGTCCCACACGGGAAAGGAGGTGGTCCGAAGAATGAATTCTTTGAGGACGCGTGAGGTGGCTGCCCGCTAGCAGCCCAGCACGACGTCGGGCAGAAGTGTCCGGCGAGCTGCTGGTGAATCCAAAAGCAGCTACCCGACCCGCAGGCGTCCGGGATCACGTCCCCCGGAGCGGCCCCCCATCGACTCGTTCGATGAGGCCTCGCCTGCGGGTTGTCCTATTTCCGGGATAGTCCGCCGCGTTGAGCACCCTTTGTGGTGCCAAATGGGGTGCCGAGCACGGCGGACTATCCGGCGTGGGCTCCGTCACCCATGGTTGCGGATGGCAACGGAGCGGAATAAAGTTGTAGTTGACAACCTTTAATAGGACGTGAATCGAGACTCCGTGACCCAGGTCGTTCCCGCCGTACCCGCCGCCGAGCAGAGCGGGGAGATGTCGCACCGCGAGGTGCTGGAGGCGCTGAGCGGCCTGCTGCTGGCGATGTTCGTGGCGATGCTGTCCAGCACCGTCGTGTCCAACGCGCTGCCGGCGATCGTGACGGACCTCGAGGGCAGCCAGACCGGCTACACCTGGGTGGTCGTGGCCACCCTGCTCACGATGACGGCGACCACGCCGGTGTGGGGCAAGCTGGCCGACCTGTTCAGCAAGAAGCTGCTCGTGCAGACGGCGCTGGTGATCTTCTCGGTCGGCTCGCTGGTCGCCGCGGCCGCGCCGAGCATGGGCGTGCTGATCGCCGCCCGGGCCTTCCAGGGCCTCGGCGTCGGAGGCCTGACCGCGCTGGTCCAGGTCGTGATCGCGACGATGGTCAGCCCGCGCGAGCGGGGCCGTTACTCCGGCTACATCGGCGCGACGTTCGCGCTGGCCACGGTCAGCGGACCGCTGATCGGTGGACTGATCGTGGACAGCCCGCTGGGCTGGCGCGGCTGCTTCTTCGTGGCCCTGCCGATCGCCGCACTGGCGTTCGTGGTGCTGCAGCGCACCCTGCACCTGCCGGTCATCAAGCGCCCGGTGCGGATCGACTACCTCGGCGCCACCCTGATCGTGGCCGGCGTCAGCATCCTGCTGGTCTGGGTGTCGCTGGCGGGCCAGCAGTTCGACTGGGTGTCGCCCACCACCGCCATGCTGGTCACGGCGGGCCTCGCGGTGATCGGTGCGGCCTTGTATGTCGAGGCCCGGGTGGCCGTCGACCCGGTCATCCCGCTGCGTCTCTTCCGGGACCGTACGACGGCGCTGGCCACCGGTGCCTCCGCCCTGGTCGGCGTCGCCATGTTCGGCGCCACTGTCTACCTCAGCCAGTACTTCCAGCTGGCCCGCGGCATGAGCCCCACCGAGGCCGGCCTGATGTCCATCGCCATGGTCGGCGGGCTGCTCGTCTCGAGCATCACCACCGGCCGGATCATCACCACGACCGGCCGCTGGAAGCGGTGGCTCGTCGCCGGCATGGTCCTGGTCGTCGTCGGCCTCTCCCTGCTCGCCAGCATCGACGCGGACACCCACCTCGGCCTGGTCCTCGCCTACATGGCCGTCGTCGGGGTCGGCATCGGCGCCACCATGCAGAACCTCGTCCTGGCCGTCCAGAACAACGCCTCCCTCGCCGACATGGGCGCGGCGAGCTCGGTGGTCGCGTTCTTCCGGTCGATGGGTGGCGCCGCCGGGGTCTCGGCGCTGGGCGCGGTGCTGGCCCACCAGGTGTCGGGCACCGTGCGCGAGGGCCTGGCCGCGATGGGGATCCACCCCTCGAGCCACGAAAGTCACGCGATCCCCGACCTGGACAAGGTGCCGGCGCCGATCCGGGACCTCTACGAGCACGCGTTCGGCGCCGCTATAGGCCACATCTTCCTGGTATCGGTACCGTTCGCAGTGCTGGCACTGATCTGCGTGCTGGCCATCCGTGAAGTCCCGCTTCGGACCACGGTGACGAAGGAGGGCGAGGCCCGATGACACGTGCCGACACGATCCGGGAGCTCGAGCAGGAGGTCGGTGTGATGATCCGGCGGGTACGCCGGGTGATCGGCGTGCGTGCCCGTGCGGTCCACGAGTCGCTGCAGCCGGCGTCGTACCTCATCCTCGCCCACATCAACGACAACGGTCCGGTGCGCGCCTCCTCCATCGTGGAGCTGTTCGACATCGACAAGGGCGCGATCAGCCGCCAGGTGCACCACCTGACCGAGCTCGGCCTGATCGAGGGCGAGCCGGACCCCGAGGACGGTCGGGCCAGCCTGCTGAAGGTCACCGACGAGGGCGCCCGCCGGATGAAGGACGTCGCGAACCATCGGCGCAAGCTGCTCGACGAGCAGCTCGGCGACTGGAGCGAGCAGGAGCTGGCCGACTTCGTGCGCGAGCTGGCCCGCTACAACGTCTCTCTCAGCGACTACTGACCCACACGGCCGTGTCAGGCGGCACCGTGTCGTCGACCGGGGCACTGGCGATCAGCAGCTCACCAGGTGGCATCGGCACCGGCGTCGTGCCGCAGTTGAGCACCACCGTCAGCTCACCGCGGCGGAGCGTGAGCGCGTCCTCGTGGACCTCCACGACGACCCCGCCGGCATCGGCCGCGTGCTTGCGCCGCGCGGCGAGCGCCCGCCGGTAGAACGCCAGCGTGGAGTCCGGGTCGGACTGCTGGGCAGCGACCGACAGCGGGCCCCAGTCGTCGGGCTGGGGGATCCACGGCTGGCCGCTCCCCGGTCCGAAGCCGTACGGCGGCCGGTCGCCCGCCCACGGGATCGGCACCCGGCAGCCGTCCCGGCCGGGCTTGCCGGTGCGGAACCAGGAGGGGTCCTGCCGGTGCTCGGGCGCGACGTCGACGTCCTCGAGGCCGAGCTCCTCGCCCTGGTAGAGGTACGCCGAGCCCGGCAGCGCCAGCGACACCAGCGTCGCGGCCCGGGCCCGAGCCAGGCCGATCGCGCCGCCGCCGTACCGCGTGGGATGACGTCGTACGTCGTGGTTGCTGAGCACCCAGGTCGGCTCGCCGCCGACCTCGGCGAGCGCCGCGAGCGTCTCCTCGACGACCCTGCCGAACTCGGTCGCCGACCACTCGGCCACCAGCCAGTGGAAGTTGAACGCCTGGTGCAGCTCGTCGTCGCGCACGTAGCGAGCCATCGCCTCGGTGGTCCGGGTCCAGGCCTCCGCGACGGCCATCCGGTCCCCGTCGTACTCGTCCAGGATCCGGCGCCAGCCACGGTAGATCTCGTGCACACCCGGCTGGTCCCACATCGGCTCGTCGACGGTGCGCAGCACCACCATGGCGGTGTCCTTGGCGGCAGCTTGCTCCTCGAGGCTGACGACTCGGTCCCGGAGGCCCTCCTCCTTCACCAGGCCGTGCGCGACGTCGATCCGGAAACCGTCGACGCCGCGGTCGAGCCAGAACCGGAGGACCTCGTCGAAGAGGTCGGCCACGTCGGGGTGTCGCCAGTCGAGGTCGGGCTGGGAGGGATCGAAGAGGTGGAGGTACCACTGGTCGGTGTCGCCCACCCGGGTCCACGCCGGCCCGCCGAACACCGAGTCCCAGTTGTTGGGCGGCTCCTCGCCGCCCGCGCGGCCGGTACGGAACAGGTACCGCCCCCGGGCGTCGCTCGAGGGATCCGCGGCCAGCGCCTCCTGGAACCACGGATGCTCGCTCGAGGTGTGGTTGGGCACCACGTCGACGATCACCTTCAGCCCGAGCCCGTGGGCGCGAGCGACCATCCGGTCGGCGTCGTCGAGGGTGCCGAACATCGGGTCGACGTCGCTGTAGTCGGCCACGTCGTAACCGTGGTCGCGCTGCGGCGACCGGTAGAACGGCGTGATCCACACCGCGTCGACGCCGAGATCGCGGAGGTACGGCAACCGGTCGGTGATGCCAGGCAGGTCGCCGTTCCCGTCGCCGTCGGAGTCGGCGAAGCTGCGGACGTAGACCTGGTAGACGACGGCATGGCGCCACCAGGCGCTCGCGGGGGCGGTCACCGGTCAGCCGAACGCGGCCGGGTCGACGGTGATCCACACGTGCTCGGCGGTCGCCACCACTGAACCGGAGGAGTCGTAGAGCGTCGCCGCGGTGTAGGTCTTGCGGCCCTCGGCACCGCGCAGGGCGCCGACGAGCACGTGCGGCTCCCCGATCCGCGGCAGGGCGTCCAGCCGCAGGGTGATCGTGCCCAGAACCATCGGCCGCTCCTCGATGTCGGCGGACCAGCCGCCGATGCAGTCGAGCGCCGCCCAGGTGACCGGGAGCGAGGCGTCCCGCGCGGGCTCCTGGTAGACGTGCCAGTCCTCGGCCACGCTGGGGTGCGGGGACCAGGGTGCGGCCACCCGGCTCAGCTCGTCGCCCGCAACGTCGCCCGGGAAGATCCGCAGCCCGTCACCCTCCTCGCGGCCGGTGCCGCAGGTGAAGCAGGTCGGGAACGGGTGCGAGATGAAGCCGCGATAGGCCGCCGTCGCCTCTTGCGCGTCCGCGAGCGGGATGGCGGGGACCTCGGTGAGCTCCTGGTCGGCCACCCGCGCCCGGGCGACCGTGCCGCCGTCGTACGTCGCCAGCGTCCAGCCGTCGTCCGCGCTCACCGGCAGCTCGACGTCGAGCGGCGGGGGCTGGTGCAGCGCAACCGTGATCGCCGGCCACGGATCGGCATGGTCGGCGCGATCGACGGTGACAGCGGCCAGCGCGCCGGCGCTCCAGCCGCCGTTGCCGGATGAGGGCGGGCCGCAGAACCTGCGCGGCACCAGGATCTCGGTCATCGGATCTCCTCCCATCGGGCGAGTGCCTCGCGGCGCTCCTCGGCGTGGTCGACCATCGGCGTCGGGTAGCCCACTCTCTCGCGATCGTCGGGGCTGGGGTCGTGCGGGTCCGCCACGTCGGCGAGCTCAGGGACCCAGCGTCGTACGTAACCGCCGTCGGAGTCGAACTTGCGGCCCTGGGTGGTCGGGTTGAAGACCCGGAAGTACGGCGCCGCGTCGGTGCCGGAACCGGCCACCCACTGCCAGCCGTGCTGGTTGGACGCGAGGTCGCCGTCGACCAGCCAGCGCATGAAGTGTCGGGCACCGTGCTGCCACTCGATGTGCAGGTCCTTGACCAGGAAGCTCGCGGTGATCATCCGCAGCCGGTTGTGCATCCAGCCGGTGTGCCGGAGCTGCCGCATGCCGGCGTCCACGATGGGGAAGCCGGTGCGGCCGCGCCGCCAGGCGTCGAGCGCGGGGCCGGGCTCGGCGTAGCTCATGGCGGCGTACTCGGGGCGGTAGTAGTCGCGGGCGGTCTCGGGCCGGGCGAACAGCACGTCGGCGTAGAACTCCCGCCAGGCCAGCTCGGTGCGGTAGGTCGCGGCGCCTTGGCTGCGCAGCGGGGCCAGGTCGGCGAGCAGCGTCCGTGGGTGGATCTCGCCCCACTTCAGGTGCGGGGACATCTGCGAGGTGCCGGCGACGCCGGGCTTGTCGCGGTCGTCGTCGTAGTCGGCGACCCGGTCCAGGAAGTCGCGCCAGCGGGCGAGCGCCGCGGCCTCTCCGGCTTTCGCGAGGTCGAGGCCGTCCGGCGGTTCGGAGTCGGGGATGTCGGTGTTGTCGTCGAGGCCGAGCCACTCCGGGCTGCCCGGGCGGTCGACGGGTGCCCGCCAGCCGTGGTCGGCCCAGGCGCGGGAGTACGGCGTGAAGACCTTGAACGGCTCGCCCGTACCGGTGGTCACCCGGCCGGGCGCCACGGCGTACGGCGAACCGGTGCGCACGAGCTCGATCCCGGCCTCGGCGAGGGCCCGCTCGACGGCGGCGTCGCGGGCGTGACCGTAGGGACCGAAGTCGGCGGCCACGTGCACCCGTTCCGCGCCGACCTCCTTCGCGGCCAGCACCACCCGGCGTACCGGGTCGCCCCGGACCACCGAGAGCGGGATCTGGTCGGCCAGATCTCGCAGCGAGGCGCACAGGTAGGCGCGGCGGACCGCGCCGGATGGTCCCCACAGCGCCGGATCGAGCACGAACAGCGGCAGCACCGGCCCGTCCGCACAGGCGTCCAGGAGCGCGGGGTTGTCGGCTTGGCGCAGGTCGCGCCGGAACCACATCACGGAGGCCATCGCGGTCCACCCTGCCAGGGCAACCCACCATGGGAGAGAATGGACAGGTGAGCGACCTGATCGACACCACCGAGATGTACCTCCGGACCATCTATGAGCTGGTCGAGGAGGGCATCGTGCCGCTGCGTGCCCGGATCGCCGAGCGCCTGCACCAGAGCGGCCCCACGGTCTCCCAGACCGTGGCCCGGATGGAGCGCGACGGCCTGCTCACCGTCGAGGGCGACCGGCACCTGGAGTTCACCGACGAGGGCCGCCGGCTGGCGACCCGGGTGATGCGCAAGCACCGGCTCGCCGAGCGGCTGCTCACCGACGTGATCGGGCTCGACTGGGAGCTCGTGCACGAGGAGGCCTGCCGCTGGGAGCACGTCATGTCGGAGACGGTCGAGCGTCGGCTGGTCGAGCTGCTCGACCACCCCACCGAGTCGCCCTACGGCAACCCGATCCCGGGGCTCAAGGAGCTCGGCGAGACCGAGGTCGGCGAGGAGTTCATGGCCGGCGTCGAGCCGCTGTCCAAGGCCGTCACCGAGGAGGAGGGCCGGGTCCTGGTCCGCCGGATCTCCGAGGAGATGCAGAAGGACGAGCTGCTGATGAGCGCGCTGCGCCGGGTCGGCGCCCTGCCCGACAAGACGATCACCGCGATCGCGACGTCCGAGGGCGTCCTGGTCGGCTCCGGCGGTGAGACCGCCGAGATCGTGCCCGAGGCGGCCGATCACATCTTCGTCAGGAAGCTCTAAGGGCCCCAGCTTGCCCGCACCGGTCCTCCTGGCGCCGCTGATCCCGCTCGTCATCGGCGCGGTCTTCTACGCCATCGGCAAGACGATGGCGGTCAGCACGCGTGACTGGGTCCGGACGACCGGGGTCGTCGTACCCAACGAGCCCGGCACGGTCCTCCCCGGCCGCAAACCGAGCTTCGCCTGGCGGGACGCCACCGGCGTCGAGCATCGTCGGACGGCCCTGTCGGCGGGCGGCGGCTTCCCGCCCCGGATCGGCAGCACCGTCCCGATCGCCTACGACCCCGACAACCCGGCCTACGGGCGGATCGACACGTACGGCCACTCGGGGCGGGTCTATCTCCTGGTGGCCTGGCTCGCCATCGGACTCGCCGTGGTGGCTGAGGTCGCGCTGCTCGCGGCGTACGTCGCCACCCGCTGACCGTCCCGCGCCTCCACGAGCGAGGTGAGGAACTCGCTGCACCCCTCCTCGAGCTTGTACGTCGCCAGGTCGTCGCCCCGGGTCGGGCCGCGGTTGACGATCACCACCGGGACCCCTGCGCGGGCGGCGCGGCGGACGAAGCGGAAGCCGCTCATCACCGTCAGCGAGGAGCCGACCGCCAGCAGCGTCCCGCCGGACTCGATCAGGGCGTCGACGGCGGCGTAGCAGCGCTGCACGCGAGACGGCGGCACGTTCTCGCCGAAGAACACCACGTCCGGCTTGAGCACCCCACCGCAGTCCGCGCACGGTGGCACTACGAAGGATCCGGTGTCGTCGAGGTCGACGTCGCCGTCCGGCCGGACCTCGGCCGAGGCGTGCCGCGCGGCGAACCCCGGGTTCAGCGACTCCAGCTGGGCCTGCAGGGCCGCTCGCGAGGACGTCTCCTTGCAGTCGAGGCAGATGACGTCGGCGATCCGGCCGTGCAGGGCGACCAGGCGCCGGGATCCGGCGGCCTCGTGCAGGCCGTCGACGTTCTGGGTGATCAGCAGCTCCGGGTCGAGGGCCGCCAGCGCCCGGTGGCCGGCGTTGGGCTCCGCGCGGCGCATCCGCGACCAGCCGAGGTGGCTGCGCGCCCAGTAGCGCTGCTGCGCAGCGGGGCCCGACACGAACTCCTGGTAGGTCATCGGGGTCCGGTTCGGCGAGCCGGGGCCGCGGTAGTCGGGGATCCCGGAGTCGGTGGACAGCCCGGCGCCGGTGAGGACGACGAGCGGGCCTTCCAGGTCGAGCGGAGGGCTCACGTGCCGTAGCGGATCGCGGCCCGGGCCCGCGCCTTCTCGGCCTCGACCTCGCGGTCCTTCGGGGGCGCGGTGGTGACCAGCGCCTCGAGGAGATGCCGCGTGGCATGGGCGACCTCGTGGACGGCGTGGTCGAACGCCTCCTGGTTGGCCTTCGACGGTTTCGTCGAGCCGCTCACCTTCCGGACGTACTGCAGCGAGGCGGCGTACACCTCGTCCTTGCTGGCGGGCGGGTCGAAGTTGTGGAGCTGACGGATGTTCCGGCACATGCATTCAGCGTACGTCGGGCGGGTGTCCGCCAATCGGGGGACAACGGCGTCCTCCGGCGCATCCGCCATCGGGCGGACGGTCGGAAGGCGTGATCCGCGGAAGTCTGAAGACATCGGAACGACGCCCAACAAGTCATCAGGAGAAAGTCATGTCACCCATCGAGATCATCGCCCTCGTCGCCCTGGCGGGGTACGCCGTCTACCGGCAGACCACCGTCAGCGAAGTGCGGGAGCAGGGCCGGTTCAAGCTGGCCATCATCTACGCCGTCGTCGGCATCGCGGTCGGCGGGTTCGCCCTGCCGCACGGGGCCGTCGCCCTCGGCCTGCTGGCCCTGAGCATCGCGCTGAGCGCGGTCGTCGGACTGGTCCGCGGCTACAAGACGCACGTCTGGCGGGCCGAGGACGGCCGGGTGCTGCGGCAGGGAACGGTGCTGACCATCGCCTTGTTCGTCGGTCTGATCGCCGCGAAGTTCGGCATCGGCACCTACGAGTACCTGGCCGGGGTGCGGGACACCGCAGGATTCGGCGAGGTGATGGTGATGATCGCCGTGATGGTGGCCGTGCAGGCCCAGATCGTGTGGATCCGGGCCCGGGGGATGGTTCGCGGTGCCGGCATCGCCCCTTCGAGCGAGAGCCGGCCGGTGCTGGAGACCGCGATGGTGTGAGCACGTCCACCAATCCGCCAGGCAGGGGCGGGGCCGCAGGGGGCCCCGCCCCTGCCGTCGTTCCCGGACCCACCCGTGACGGTCGGAAGATCGCTAGCCTCGTGGCGGGACGACGGCGTAGGAGGGCAGCCGTCGGGAGAGGCCACCGTGGAGCGAAGGGTGCAGGGCGATACGGCGTCCGCGTCAGCCACCGGACGCGCGACCAGTGGCCCGCTGACCCGCGTCGTGGTCGTGGACGACCACGAGTTCTTCCGGGATGGGCTGATCCGCGGCCTCCAGCAGAGCGGGCACGTGAAGGTGGTGGGTGAGGCGGGAACCGGCCGTGAGGCGCTGGAGCTGTTGCGGGCCGAACGACCCGAGGTGGCCGTCGTGGACTACCAGATGCCCGACCTCGACGGGCTGGACGTTGTGCACGCCGTCGTACGGGACGCGATCCCGACCCGGGTGCTCATCCTGTCGGCGCTGACCGACGGCGCGGTCGTGTTCCGGGCACTCCAGGAGGGCGCCGCGGGCTACCTCTCGAAGGACTCGCGGCGGGCCGAGATCGTCGACGCGGTGCTCCGGGTGGCCAAGGGCGAGACCGTCGTGCCCCCAGAGCTGGCGGCCGGCCTGGCCACGCAGATCCGGCAGCAGGCGCGGGTCGCCGAGGTCGCCCTGAGCGAGCGCGAGCAGCAGGTGCTGTCCGGGTTCGCGCGCGGGCTGTCCATCCCGCAGCTCGCCGCTGAGCTCTACCTCGGGGCGAGCACGGTGAAAACGCACGCGCAGCGGCTCTACGAGAAGCTCGGGGTCTCCGACCGGGCGGCGGCCGTGGCCGAGGGCATGCGCCGCGGCCTGATCGAATGAGCCCGGCGCGGGGCCTCCGGGACCTTCTCGGCCCGGTCCCGGATGTCGAGCGGTCGGAGCTGCGCGACCTGCTGCTCGCGCACTTCTACCGCGGCGCGCGCATCCAGCGGATGCTGCGGATACTGCTGGTGCTCTTCTTCGTCGTCACGCTGCTGGCGGTGCCGCCGTCGGAGGACCAGGCGCTGTGCTGGGTGATCGTCGCCTGTTACGCCGTCTGGTCCGTCGTGGTCGGGATCCTGGTGCGGCTGGCCAGCGCCGCGGTCGCGCCGTACGTCTGGCTGGCGCTGTTCTTCGATGTGCTGGCCGTGACGGCGCTGGCGCTGGTGGCGGACATGTCGGCCGAGCAGACCTGGACGGCATTCGTCACCGTGTTCGCGTTCTTCCTCGTGCCCGTGCTCGCGGCGGCCCAGCTGAGCCCGTGGGCATGCGGCGTGGTGTCGGCGGTCGCCGTGGCGATGCACCTCGTGGCGAGCGCCGCGACCCGGCACGAGGACACCGAGCCGTGGGCGTCGCTGCTCCTACGCACCGGCATCCTCGCGTTGGTCGGTCTCGGCTGCGTCCTGCTGTCGGCGCTACAGCGCCGGCGGGTGACCGCGATCAGCGGCCTGGCCGCCGACCGGGCGCGGCTGGTGGACGACCTGGTGGAGGTCGAGCAGCGCGAACGCAGCGATCTGGCCGAGCACCTTCACGACGGGGCGTTGCAGTACGTGCTCGCCGCGCGGCAGGACCTCGAGGACGTCGGCTCCGACCCCGTCGCCGCGGAGCGCGTCGACGACGCGCTCGGCGAGGCGGTGAACATGCTCCGGTCGACGCTCACCCAGCTGCACCCCGCCGTGGTTCGGGAGGCGGGCCTGGTGGCGGCCCTGCAGGACCTGGCCGGCGACATCGCGCGGCGGGGCCGGCTGCAGGTCGACCTCTCGACAGACGGGTGGGGTGACGCGCGTACCTCCGGCGACGAGCTCCTGCTGCGCACCGCTCAGGAGCTCCTCGTCAACGTGGTCAAGCACGCCGGCGCCGCCAGCGTGCGGGTCGAGCTGGCCCTGGCGGACGTCGGCGGACCGACGCTTGCGCAACTGACCGTGACCGACGACGGCCACGGCATTGACGTGGTGGACGCGGGCCGGCCCACGGTGGGCCACCTGGGGCTGGCGTCGCGCCGGATCCATGTGGAGGCGGTCGGCGGGGAAATGCACCTCGACCCGGTCCCACCGCACGGGACTCGGGTCGAGGTGAAGGTGCCGGTCGTCCGGCAGTGAGGCTGCGCCTCATCCGGCCATCTGGTTGTTGCCGGTGGCCAGCATCCGGTTGAGCGCGGACTGGGTGGCGGCGTTCAGCTGACCGGTCTGCGGCAGGTGGGCGTCGCGCTGCAGGTAGGTGATCGCCTGGGTGACCTGGACGTTCCAGACCCCGTTCACCGAGCCCTCGTAGTAGTTGAGCCGGCCCAGCTGCTGCTGGAGCAGGCGGACCGTCGACGACGGCTGCTGCGCCGGCGTGGTGCTCGAGCCGCCGCCCGCACTGTTGCCGCCGCCCGCACTGTTGTCGCCGGAAGCGTTGGTGCTCGCCGGCCGCACCTGGCTGTGGGTCGCCGCGTGATCGGGGGGCGTGCCCGAAGCGCTCGTGCCGGAGCTGCCCAGCCCGAGCACGAGAGCCGTGACCAGGCCCACCGCCGCCAGAGCCGCCGCGCCGATCGAGGTGTACAGCGCGCCGCGGCCACCACGCTGCTGCCGGCCCGGGTAGGGCGCCTGGTACGGGTTCTGCGACTGGCTCCGGTTCTCGTCGTACTCGTTCATCGTTCTCTCCTGTCTGGGTCTCGGTGGCCCGTTGCCGCCGACACCTCAGACCTTGCTCCCGATCGACGGCACACGCCGTCCGCCGGCAGGTGGATGGAGAGGGGGAACCGGGGTCCCCCGATCGGGGGGCGATCAGCGCAATCCAGACCGTGGTTTCGAGGCTCGTCGCTGGCGCTCCTCGCACCTCAACCACCGTCAGAGGTCGAAGAACTCCACATCTTCGCCGGTCACCAGCACCACTCGCCCGCCGGGCAGCGGGACGGTGCGGATCTGCTCGATGTCGTTGCCGTAGTCGGCCTCGACCATCCGGTTGGTGAGCCGGCCGTGGTCGAGCGTGACCACCGAGACCCAGCCGGTCTGGCCGTTCCAGCCCTTCGAGATCACGGTGAGCAGGGTCCGCTCCTTCGGCAGCCAGGTGAACTGCCGCGGGTCCGCGCCGGCCCGTGCCTGGGTGCCCGGGGCGTAGTTGAGGACGGCGATCCGGCGCGGGCTGGTCAGGTCGGTGACGTCGAACAGGCCCGCCTGGGCGCCCCAGGCACCCCTGCCGCCGCTCGGACCCTGGCCGATGCCGACCAGCCGCCGTTCACCGAGCGGATGCAGGTACTCGGAGAAGCCGGGGATCTTCAGCTTCCCCATCAGCCGCGGGTCGTCCTGGGCGCTCAGGTCGATGGCGTACAACGGGTCGACCTGCCGGTAGGTCACCACTATCGCCAGCGCGTCGAACCACCGCACCGACTCGATCTGCTCGTTGACGCCCAGCTTGTCGACCCGGCCGATCTCGACCAGCTCGTCGTCGCGCCGCTCGAGCGTCAGGACCGAGTTGAAGTTGCCGGTCGCCTGGGTCGGGCCGAGGGCCAGGCGGAGTACGCCGTCGTACTCGTCCATCGCCCAGCGGTCGGCCACGCTGCCCTCGACCTCGCCGGATCCGACGTACGTCGCCTCGGTGCCGGTCACCTCGAAGTCGAACACCATCGTGGTGCCGGAGTCGTCCAGCGCGGGGGCGCCCGTGAACGGGCAGAAGTCGAAGCAGCGGCTCCAGTCGGTGTAGGGGCTGGCCGCCAGGTAGAGGTGGTCGGGCGACTCGTAGGCGAGCGCCGCGTTGCCGGCCAGGCCGATGGCGTGCACGTCGGCGGGGGCGTCGGCCTCGAAGCCAACGACGTTCATGGTGTCCAGGCCGATGTCGCGCTTGGGGATCGCCATGTCCTCGCAGTCGGCGAGCTGCTCGGGCTGGCCGCCGTCGACCGACATGCTCGGGATCCAGTCCGCCAGCCGGGTCTCGCGCACCACCCTCTCGTTGGCCTCCCGGGCGGTGCGCATGCCGCGGCGGCCGCTGGGCTGGACGAAGTCGAGCTCGGGCAACCCTGCTGCGGTGACCAGCCGGATGCTGGAGCCGTGCTGGCGCGCGGTGACCAGGTTCGTGTCCAGGTCGACGGCGTCGCCCACCTGAGGCTCTGCCGGGTCGCTGATGTCGACGCTGACCACGCGGGTGGTGGTCGGGCCCGGCTCGCCGTAGTAGCCGTAGCCGCGGTTGCGCGAACCGGTGCCGTCGTTGCCGAGCGCCACCACGGTGTCGCCGGAGAGCAGGATCTCGCCGTCCTCGAAGCCGTCGAGGTCGATCTTCGAGAGCTCCTCGGTCTGCTTGCCGGTGACGTCGTACGTCGTGAGGGTCGCGTCCTGGATCCGGACCAGCAGGTCGCCGTTGGTCTTCACCACGTCCGGCTCGTCGACGCCGGCCTCCTGGACGTTGGTGCCGGTGTCGCTGTTGACAGAGGTGGAGGTCGATGGCGCCTTGGCCAACTCGGCGGTGCCGCGGAAGGCGTTCGCCTGATCAGGCACGGCGGAGTCAAGTGCGATGTCGCCCTCCTCCACCAGGCCGTAGTAGCCCAGCTCCCAGCCGTAGGGCCCCACGATCTCCAGCGCCTGGTCGACGTAGTGCTCGAGCAGCTCGTCGCAGGATGCGACCGGCTGCAGCTCGCCGTGGAAGGCGGCGGGCGAGACGTCACCACCGGCACTCCCTGGTCCGGCCGAGTCGGGCCCGTTGCTCGGGGGCTGCGCGACGACGATGCCGGCCACGAACGCGGCGCCGACGGCGGTGAGCACTCCGGCGGTGAACAGCGGACGGATCGGACGCCGCCGCGGCGTACGGGTCTTCTTGCGACCCGCACGCAGGATGTCGTCGACCGGAGCCCGGCCGACCGGGAGGTCGTCCCAGAGACGTTCGAGGTCGCTCATGAGGTGCTTCCTTCGGTGAGGTCCGCCAGGTGGTTGTCGGCGGCGAGCTGGGCCAGTGCCCGGGACAGGCGGCTCTTGACCGTCCCGGTGGGGACGTCGAGCACGTCGGCGGTCTGCTGCTCGGTCAGCTGGACGAAGTAGCGGAGGACGACGACCTCCCGGTTGATCCGGGAGAGCCCCTCCATCGCCCGGTGCACGGCGTCGGCGGTGTCGACGTGGGTGGTGCGGTCGGGGGAGGCGGTGTCCGGGACCCGTTCGGTCGGGCGCTCGGCCCACCAGCGGCGGCGCTTGCTGTCGCGCAGGCAGTTGCGGAGCATCCGGTAGACGTAGGCCTCGCGGTTGTCGGCGCTCGAGACCTTCTCCCAGGCGGTGTAGCAGCGCACCAGCGTCGTCTGCGCCAGGTCCTCGGCCTCGGGGAGACTGCAGCCCAGGAACACCGCGGCGCGCACCAGCGTGCCCCAGTTGTTGCGGGCCCACTCCGCGTACTCGGCCTCGTCGTCCACTGACCCCTCTTCCTGTGCCCTGCTTCTCCCATACGACGGGTCGGTTCACGAAGCAGGTTCCATCGTCCTCCGGTTGGACGGCAGGTGCGGCCGAAACCTGCGAGTGCAAGCATGGCGGCATGCCTGCTCCCGCTGAGCGTGACTTCGACGTCGTCGTCTTCGGTGCCACCGGCTTCACCGGTGCGCTGACGGCCGAGTACCTCGCCCGCAACGGCCCCGCCGGGCTGCGCTGGGCGCTGGCCGGTCGCAACCGCGACAAGCTGGAGCGCGTGCGCGACGACCTTGCCGGGATCGATCCCGCGCTCGCCGACCTCGAGCTGCTGATCGCGGACGTCACGGACCCGGCCGGGCTCGCCGACGTCGCCGCCCGCACCCGCGTCGTGATCACCACGGTCGGGCCCTACCTGACGTACGGCGAGCCGCTCGTCGCCGCCTGCGCCGAGGCCGGCACCGACTACGTCGACCTGACCGGCGAGCCCGAGTTCGTGGACCGGATGTACCTCGCCCACCACGCCACGGCCTTGAGCAGCGGCGCCCGGATCGTGCACGCCTGTGGGTTCGACTCGATCCCGCACGACCTCGGCGCCTACTACACCGTGCAGCACCTCGGCGCCTCCGGGCCGATCACGCTGCGTGGCGTGGTCCGCGCGGGCGCGATGTTCTCCGGCGGCACGTTCCACTCGGCGATGACCCAGATGTCGCGGGCCCGGCAGATACGCGAGGCGACCCAGGCCCGGCGGCGCGCCGAGCCCAAGCCCGAGGGTGGCCGGTCCTCGCGCACCGTCGGCGGCAAGCCGCACCGCGACCCGGTCCTCGGCTACTGGCTGCTCCCGCTCCCGACCATCGACCCGGCCATCGTGGCCCGCAGCGGCGCCGCGCTGGCGGCGTACGGCCCGACGTTCCGCTACTCCCACTTCGCCGGCACCAAGACCCTGCGGTTCGCGGCGGGCGGGGTGGTCGGTGTCACCGCGATGGGCCTGGCGGCGCAGATCAAGCCGGTGCGCAACCTGCTGCTCAGCCGGATCAAGCAGGGCGACGGCCCGGACGCGGCGAAGCGCGAGAAGTCGTGGTTCCGGGTCGACTTCGTCGGTGAGAGCAACGGCGAGACCATCCACACCCGCGTCTCCGGCGGCGACCCCGGCTACACCGAGACCGCCAAGATGCTCGCCGAGTCGGCGCTCTCCCTGGCCTTCGACGACAACCCGAAGACGGCCGGCCAGGTCACCACCTCCCAGGCGATGGGCGACCACCTGATGGCGCGGCTGCAGAAGGCCGGCATCCGCTTCGAGGTCATCGACTGAGATGAGCTTCGAAGTGGCACCGGCCGCCTACGCCAGCTTCATGGGCCGGTTCTCCGAGCCGCTGGCGCTGGACTTCGCCGACGCCGCCGGCGTGCAACCGGGGCAGCGGGTCATCGACGTCGGCTGCGGCCCGGGCGCGTTGACCGACGTACTCGTCGAGCGCCTCGGCGCCGGACAGGTCTCCGCGGTGGATCCCTCGGAGCCGTTCGTGACGTACGCCGCGGCCCGGCTGACCGGGGTCGACGTACGCCGTGCTGCGGCGGAGGACCTGCCCTACCCGGACGCGGAGTTCGACCTCGCGCTGGCGCAGCTGGTCGTGCACTTCATGGCCGACCCGGTCGCGGGCCTGCGGGAGATGGGCCGGGTGACCCGGCCCGGCGGCGTCGTGGCCGCCTGCGTGTGGGACCACGCCGGCGGTGGTGGGCCGCTGACGACGTTCTGGACCGCGGTGCGCGACACCGACGGCGACGCCGAGGACGAGTCCGGTCTCGCCGGCGTCCGCGAGGGCCACCTCGGAGAGCTCGCCCGCGCCGCGGGGCTGACCGACATCGAGGAGTCGAGACTGACGGTCGGGGTCGACTATCCGACCTTCGACGAGTGGTGGACGCCGTACACCCTCGGGGTGGGGCCGGCCGGCGCGTACGTCGGCGGGCTCGACGAGGCGCGGCGAGCGACACTGCGCGAACGCTGCGCCGAGCTGTTGCCCGACGCACCGTTCACGGTGTCCGCGGCCGCCTGGTGCGTGCGGGCGAGGGTGGCCTGAGGCGCGAGCTCAGCGCGGCGGGGCAGTGGAGCCGCGGACGATCAGCGTCAACGGCAGCAGCACCGACCGCGCCGGCCGGGTGGGCTCGGCGATGGCGTCGAGCAGCAGGCGGGCCGCCTCGGCCCCGATCTGGTGGTGCGGGATCGCGATCGTGGTCAGCGGCGGGCGCAGCTTGTCGAGGAACGGCATGTCGTTGAAGCCCACCACGCTCATGTCGTCGGGGCAGGTGATGTCGCGCTCGGCGAACACGTCGTAGCACCCCAGGGCGATCAGGTCGTTGCCGGCGACGATCGCGGTGAACTCCGCGCCGCTATCGAGCACCTCCCGCAGCCCTTCCGCGCCGGCCTCCTCGCTCCAGAAGCCGCAGCCATGCACCAGGCCGGGATCGTCGTCGAGACCCAGGTCGCGGACGGCGGCGCGGAACGCGCGGGCGCGCGCCACGCCGGTCGAGGTGGTCTCCGGGCCCGCCAGGTGGGCGACCCGGCGGTGCCCCAGGGACGCGAGGTGCTCGACGGCGAGCCGGATGCCGGTGGCGTCGTCCGGGGTGATCGAGGAGACGTCGACGCCCTCCGGACGACGGTTGACCATCACCATCTTCACGCCCTCGCTGGCCAGCTCCTCGAGGAGCGGGTGCTTCAGCAGCGCCGTCGCGACGATCAGCCCCTCGACCTGGCGGGAGCGCAGCGAGTCGATCTGGACGCGTTCGCGGCCGGGGTCGTTGTCGGTGTTGACCACCAGCCCGCTGTAGCCGGCCGCCTCGAGGACCTCCTCGATGCCGCGCACGATCGGGGGGAACAGCGGGTTGGTCAGGTCGGGGATGACCAGGCCGATGCTGCCGGACTTGGCCGTCTTCAGCCCCCGGGCGATCGGGTTCGGGCGGTAGCCGAGCGACTCGGCCACCTTGATCACCCGGCGTGCTGTCTCCGCGTTGACCAGTCCGCGGGTCGCAGGGTTGAGCGCCCGGGATGCCGTCGCAGGGTGCACGCCCGCGGCCTCGGCCACGTCACGGAGCGTCGATGTCGGCACGTCAGCATCCTAGGTTCATGAGGTCTCGGCGGGACGGCGCCAACGCCACCGGCCCCACCCGGCGGCAAGGGCAAGGGGTACGGCGAGGACGCCGGTGAGGGCGTAGATCAGGGCGTAGCGGCCGGCGTCCGCCCAGCCGGCCACCGCCACCGCGGCCAGCGCGCTGCCCACGAACAGCGACCCGGCGAACAGCGACACCACCGTCGCCCGGGCCTCGGGCAGCACCTCGGTCGCCCAGGTCTGCAGCGACGAGTGCATCGAGGTCCAGGCCAGGCCGAACAGGATCGCCGTACCGACCGCCATCACCGGTTGCCTGGAGAGCGCCAGCAACCCGCACCCGAGCACCGCGGCGATGCCACCCATCAGGATCAGCCACGACGGGTGCCAGTGCCCGGACAGGTGGCCGACCAGCGCAGAGGAGGCGAAGACCGATAGCCCGTAGACGCCGGCGACCGCTCCGGCGAGTGACACCGTCGCGCCGGCGTCCTCGACGGCGGCAGGGAGCAGCGTGAGACCACCGAGCAGTACGGCGCCCTCGACGAACGCGAAGACCAGGATCAGCAGGGCGATGCGGGAGCGGGCGATCGCGCGCAGCGGCTCGGCGAGGGACGCGGGCCGGTAGCCGAGCTCCGGCTCGGGCAGCTGCCGCAGCGCCCAGGCCATGGCCAGCGATCCGGCGCCGGTGATCACGAACGCCAGCCGCCACGACACCGCGTCGGCCAGGATCCCCGCGCCCACCGAGGCCAGGGCGGTACCGACCGCCACACCCACCATCAACCGGGTGACGGCCCTCTGGCGCACCGGCGCCGGCACCGTGTCGCCGACGTAGATCAGGGTGGAGGGGTACGCCGCGCCGAAGAAGCCGCCGGCCAGGCCGCGGGTGACGCCCAGGGCCAGCGGGCTGCCACAGGCGGCCGAGGCCAGGGCGCAGATGCCGGCGAGCAGCAGGGTCAGGCGCATCGTCCGGACCCGGCCCAGACGGTCGGAGACCGCGCCCCAGACCGGCTGGCTGAAGCCGTAGACCAGGAAGTAGATGCCCGCGACCTGGACGATCGAGGCCAGTGGCACTCCCATGTCCCGCGCGATCACCACCAGCATCGGCGGCATCGCGAACCGGTCGAGGGTGCTGACGAACGTCGTGAGCTGGAGCAGGCGGATCGGGGAGGGGCGCCGCGTCACGGGCGGTGCACCAGGCCGGACCGCTCCTCCAGCGCCTGCGCCAGCGGGTCCGAACCATCCTCGCTCGGCAGGTACGTCGTCCGCAGCCGCACCAGCGTCGCCAGCGCGTCCGGGTCGACGGCGCCGTCGGGGACCAGGCCGGCGAGGGGGTCGCGGAGCCGGGTGACGTACTGGCCGGCGAGCTCCGGGTCGAGCCCGAGCCGGTCCGTGGCCGACTCCGCCGCCTCCGCTGTCAGCCCTCCGCCCACGATCTCGGCCGCCGTGTCGACCAGCGCCGTGCTCAGACGCGCGGCCGCGGCCAGGTGCTTGTCGCCGACGACCGCGACCACCGTGCCGAGGTACGGCGACAGGTGGTCGCTCGCGGCGGCCAGCCTGACGCAGCCGGACCGCTCGGCCAGCAGCTCGTTGCCGGCGTTGAGCATGGTCGCCGTGCACTCGCCCGCGAGGAGTGCCTCCAGCCGCCGCGGGGTCGAGCCAAGGTTCACCAGCCGGTAGCGGCTGCGGTCCATGCCCAGGCCGTCGGCCAGCGCGTAGAGCGCCAGCGCGAACCCGGAGCCAGGGACGTCGACCCCCACCTCGGCGCCGTCGAGGTCTGCCACGGTCAGGCCGGGGCGCGCGTAGAGGCCGAGGCCCATCCCGCGGTCGATGCCGGCGACGATGCGGGCGTCGAGGAGCCGGCCCAGCGGGTTCGCGGGGTCGAAGCGATAGGCGAGCACGTTGTCGGGGCTGGTGAGAGCCACGTCGAGGTCGCCGTCCAGCAGGGAGCGGAACTGCGCCGGGGACGAGGTGACAGCGGTCTCGGTGACCGCCAGACCGGCCTCTCGCAGCCGCCCGGTGCGCTCGGCCAGGTCCGTGACCACCGATGGTGTGAAGGACCCCACGGCGAGCGATTCCACGTGCGAACCGTAGCGGATCCTGCACTCGATTGCAGCAGGGGTCCGCCCCAGGCAGCGCTCACTTGACACTGGCATGGCGATGCGTGAGGCTGCAGTCGTTTGCAGGAACTGGCCACGGAGGGCGAGCATGGATGAGCGGGTCGCCTCCGCGGTGTCCCACTGGGGCCCGCGGTTCACCGTCAACGGTGTGACCCCGGCCGACTTCGAGGGCGTCATCGCGGGCATCGAGGACTGGGCCGACTGGTGTGCGGCCTGGGTGGCCCGCGGCTTCGATTACGAGGCCCTGGGACGCGAGGCCCTCGCCGAGGGCCGGACCCGGTCGGCCGGCGAGCACCTCGCGCAGGCGGCGGTCTACTACCACTTCGCCAAGTTCGTCTTCGTCGAGGACCTCGACCAGATGCGCGAGGCCCACGAGCGCGCCGTGGACTGCTACACCGACGCCCTGCCCCACCTGGATCCGCCCGGACGGCGGATCGAGATCCCGTTCTCGACCGGCCAGCTGATCGGCGTGCTTCGGACCCCAGCTGCCCCCGGCCCGCACCCGGTCGTCGTACTCCTGCCCGGGCTGGACTCCACGAAGGAGGAGCTCCGGTCCACGGAGGACACGTTCCTGGTCCGCGGCCTGGCCACCCTGTCGGTGGACGGCCCGGGTCAAGGGGAGGCGGAGTACTCCCTGCCCATCCGCGGCGACTGGGCACCCGTGGCCGAGGCACTGTGGGAGGCGCTCGGCTCGCTGCCCGAGGTGGACCGGTCCCGCCTCGGTGTCTGGGGCGTCAGCCTGGGCGGCTACTACGCGCCGCGGGTCGCTGCCGCACTGGGAGACCGGGTCGCGGCCTGCGTTGCGTTGGCGGGACCGTTCAACTTCGGCGAGTGCTGGCCGGGCCTGCCGCAGCTGACCCGCGACACGTTCCGGCTCCGGTCGGCCGCGCGCAACGAGGACGAGGCCCGCAAGATCGCGCTGACCCTCGGCATGGAGCAGGCGGCGGCCGACCTGGTGGCGCCGCTGCTCATCGTCTTCGGCCGGCAGGACCGGCTGATTCCCTGGCAGCAGGCCGAGCGGCTCCGCGATGCCGTCGCGGGTCCGGTCGAGCTCCTGATGCTCGAGGACGGCAACCACGGCTGCGCCAACGTGGCGCCCTGGCACCGACCGCGCACGGCCGACTGGCTCGCCGCCCGACTGGCACCCGTCGCCGACCACACCGACCGCACTCTCACCGCAAAGGCAGGCCGATGATGGACAGCACCGACGCTCCCACGCTCCGGGTGGGGTGGATCGGCGCCGGCCGGATGGGCGCCGCGATGGCCGGTCGGCTGGCCAAGGCCGGTGAGGACGTCACGGTGTGGAACCGCACCCGGGCCAAGGCCGAACCACTCGCCGAGCTCGGCTGCACCATCGCCGACACGATCGCCGAGCTGCGCGACCACGACGTCGTGTTCACGATGGTCTCGACGCCCGACGACCTCGAGCAGGTGCTCGTGGGTGACGGTGGCCTGCTGGCCGACCCCGACCACGTCCCCGGGGTGGTCGTGGACTGCTCCACGGTCTCCACCGAGTCGTCGGTCGCGATGCGCGCCGCCTGCAAGGACCGCGGCGTCGACTTCCTGGCCGCTCCGGTCAGCGGCAACGGGAAGGTCGTGCGCGCCGGCGGCCTGACCCTGGTCGTGTCCGGGCCCGAGGAGACCTTCGAGAAGGTCGAGCCGCTCCTCGACCACCTCGGCAAGGGCGCGACGTACGTCGGAGAGGGCGATGTCGCCCGGCTCGCGAAAATCTGCCACAACCTGATGCTCGGGGTGGTCACCCAGAGCCTGGCCGAGATCACCGTGCTCGCCGAGAAGGGCGGCATGTCCAGGGCTGCGTTCCTGGAGTTCCTGAACAACTCGGTGATGGGATCGGTCTTCACCCGCTACAAGTCACCGGCGTTCGTGCACCTCGACTACACGCCGACGTTCACGCCGATCCTGCTGCGCAAGGACTTCACCCTCGGCTTCGCCGCGGCCCACGACCTGGACGTGCCGATGCCGGTCGCAGCGGCTGCCGGCGCGGCAGTGCAGGCCGGCGTGAGCACCGGTCGGGTCGAGGAGGACTTCGCGATCCTGCTCGACCTGCAGGCCGCCGCGTCCGGGATCACCCTCAAGCCCGAGAGCACCCCCGTCGACGACGGCCTCTCCGCAGCGGACCAGGTTGACTGAGATGAGTGGCCAGCCGCTGCCCGCACCCGGCCACATGGGGGTCGACTACGAGGAACGCGTCGACTTCGACCGGCTCCGGCGCTACCGGCTCGCCCGGGCCCGAGAGGCCCTGGAAGGCAGCGAGTGCGGGGCGTTCCTGCTCTTCGACTTCTACAACATCCGCTACACGACCCAGACCTGGATCGGTGGCGCACTCGGCGACAAGATGACCCGCTACGCCCTGCTGACGCGGGAGTCGCCGGAGCCGTGGCTGTGGGACTTCGGCTCGGCGGTCAAGCATCACCAGCAGTACTCCAACTGGCTGCCCGACGAGAACTGCCGCCCAGGCATGCTCGGCCTCCGCGGTGCCGTGGCGCCGTCCGTGGGGCTGATGGAGAGCGCCGTACGCGAGATCCGCGGCATGCTCGAGGACGCCGGTCTCGCCGACGCCCCGGTCGGGGTCGACATCGTGGAGCCGCCGTTCCTGTTCGAGATGGAGCGCCAGGGCCTGGCGGTCGTCGACGCCCAGCAGCTGATGCTCGACGCCCGGCAGATCAAGTCCGCCGACGAGATCATGCTGCTCAACCAGGCGGCGGCGATGGTCGACGGCGTCTACCAGGACATCGTCGAGGCGCTGAAGCCCGGCATCCGCGAGAACCAGATCGTCGCGCTGGCCAACAAGCGGCTCTACGAGATGGGCTCGGACCAGGTCGAGGCGGTCAACGCGATCTCCGGCGAGCGCTGCAACCCGCATCCGCACAACTTCACCGATCGGCTGATCCGGCCGGGAGACCAGGCCTTCTTCGACATCATCCACTCCTTCAACGGCTACCGGACCTGCTACTACCGCACCTTCGCGGTCGGGAGTGCGACGCCGAGCCAGCGCGACGCCTACACCCAGGCACGCGAGTGGATGGATGCCTCGATCCGGATGATCAAGCCCGGCGTCGGGACCGACGAGGTGGCGGCGGTGTGGCCGAAGGCCACCGAGTTCGGCTTCGACAACGAGCTGGCGGCGTTCGGCCTGCAGTTCGGCCACGGTCTCGGCCTCGGCCTGCACGAGCGCCCGATCATCTCCCGCCTCAACAGCATGACCGAGCCCGTAGAGCTGCAGGTCGGCATGGTCTTCGCGCTGGAGACCTACTGTCCCGCCAGTGACGGCTTCTCGGCAGCGCGGATCGAGGAAGAGGTGGTGATCACGGCCGACGGGCCGCGGATCCTCACGCTCTTCCCGGCACAGGAGCTAATGATCGCCAACCCCTACTGACCCGAAAGGCCCCCGATGGGTGACTTCAGCCTGGACCTGATTCCCGACCTACCACTCGACCTGTACGTCGGTGGCAAGCTGGTGCCTTCCAGCGACGGTGGCAGGTTCGACGTACTGGATCCCGCGACGGGTGCGGTGATCGCCTCGGTCGCCGACGGGTCGGTGGACGACGGTCTGGCCGCGGTCGATGCGGCCGCAGCTGCCGCGGCGACGTGGGCGGCGACGTCGCCCCGGGAGCGCTCGGAGGTGCTCCGGCGCGCGTTCGACCTGATGAACCGGCGCAGCGAGGACCTCGCCCACCTGATCTCGCTCGAGAACGGCAAGGCACTCGCCGATGCGCGTGGTGAGGTCGCCTACGCCGCCGAGTTCTTCCGGTGGTACGCCGAGGAGGCGGTCCGGGCGTCCGGCTCGCTGATGACCGCGCCGTCCGGGGCCAACCGGATCATGGTGCAGCAGCAGCCCGTCGGCGTGTGCGTGCTGGTGACGCCCTGGAACTTCCCCGCCGCGATGGCCACCCGCAAGATCGGGCCGGCCCTCGCCGCGGGCTGCACGATGGTGCTCAAGCCGGCCAGCGACACCCCGCTCACGGCGCTGCTGATGGCCAGGATCCTCGAGAACGCCGGGGTTCCTCCCGGTGTGGTCAACGTGCTGCCCGCCCGCCGTTCCGGCGCCGTGGTCTCGGCGATGCTGCACGACCCGAGGGTGCGCAAGCTGTCGTTCACCGGCAGCACCGAGGTGGGCAGGGTGCTGCTGCGCGAGGCCGCCGACCAGGTCGTGAACACCTCGATGGAGCTCGGCGGCAACGCGCCGTTCCTGGTTCTCGAGGACGCCGACCTGGACGCCGCCGTCGACGGTGCGATGGTCGCGAAGATGCGGAACGCGGGGGAGGCATGCACCGCCGCCAACAGGTTCTACGTGCACGCGGCCGTGGCCGACGAGTTCGGCCGACGGCTGGCCGAGCGGATGGGCGCGCTGCGGGTCGGGCCGGGTACCTCGGAGGACACCGAGGTAGGTCCGCTGGTCAACGAGGAAGCAGTGCAGAAGGTAGATGAGCTAGTCCGGGGGGCGTGGGGAGCCGGCGGTCGGGTCGTTCTCGGGGGACGACGGCCCGACCGCTCTGGCTCGTTCTACGAGCCGACGGTCCTGGTCGACGTACCTGCCGGCGCCGAGATCCTCACCGAGGAGATCTTCGGCCCGGTCGCCCCGATCGTGACCTTCACCGATGAGACCGACGCGATCCGGATGGCCAACGACACCGAGTACGGCCTGGTGTCCTACGTCTACACCCGCGACCTCGCCCGCGGCCTCCGGGTCAGCGAGGCCCTCGACTCGGGAATGGTCGGCCTCAACCGCGGCCTGGTCAGCGACCCCGCCGCACCGTTCGGCGGCACCAAGCAAAGCGGTATCGGCCGCGAGGGCGGCCACGAGGGCATGCTCGACTACCTGGAGTCCAAGTACGTAGCCGTCGACTGGTAGGCGGGTGGTCGAGCAGCGAGCGCCAGCGAGCGTCGTCGAGACCCCGCAGCGTAGGAGGGAACGCGCCCGGGTACTCCGCATCGGAGGGCCCGCGCGCGTAGCAGACCGACTCCCGGCGTCAAGAATTCGCTTCGCCGCTTCGCGCTCTTCACCCCGGGCCGCGGTCGGTCTGCTGAGCGGCGCTCAACCATGGGCGAAAAGCCCACCAACCATCCACAGGTGACGGTTCGTGGTCGGTCCTCCACAGCGTGGTTCGAGCCGTCCGTGAGTGTCGGCGTCGGGTGCTGGAATAGGTCCATGACCACGACCGCGGACAGCACCGATCGGGACCACCCGATCGGCGTTGGCCTGTCCCGGATCGAGGAGGAGCTGAAGACCCTGCGCGACCAGCCGGCCTGGTCGATGGGAACGGCCCAGACCCGCGATGTGATGGTCCGGCTCACTCGTGCGAAGGCGGCGATGTCCGAGCTCGAAGCCCGGGCCGCCGCTCATGGCCAGGCCGTCGGGGTCGAGGCCGCCTCGGGTGCCACGTCGACGGCGAACTGGTGGGCGCACGCCACCCGGCAGACCCGGGCCGCTGCGCACCGGAAGACCCGGCTCGCGACCGCGTTGGGCTCGGAGGTGTTCGAGCCGGTCCGGGTCGCACTGGCGGAGGGCCGGCTGCTGGTGGACCAGGCGCAGGTGATCATCGCCGCGGTCCAGGCGCTGCCCGAGGACATCGGCCCGGCCATCAGGGACGATGCGCTGGCGACCTTGATCGGGTACGCCGTCCACCACGACGCCAAGGCGCTCCGGATCCTGGGGAGGCGGATCCTGGACGTGGTGGCTCCGGAGGTCGGGGAGGCTCACGAAGTCAAGGTGTTGGAGCGCGAGGAGCGGGAGGCCGAGGCGGCGGCGGTGTTCCGGATGCACGAGGACGGTCACGGGAAGGCGCACGGGAGGTTCACCATCCCCGCCCACGTGGCCGCGCAGCTGCGCCAGTTCCTGCTTGCGATCGCCGCGCCGAAGCACCGCGCCAGCGTGGACGGCCGGGCACCAGCACCCGGGCGTCTCTCGGCGCGCCGGTTGGGGGAGGCGTTCTGCGAGCTGGTCATGGGCTATCCCGCTGCGCACGCCCCGCAGGCGGGCGGCACCTCGGCCACCGTGGTGGTGACGATGACCCTGGAGACGTTGATGGGTGGGCTGAAGGCCGCCCAGCTGGACACCGGCCACCGGATCAGCCCCGGTCTGGCGCGGAGGTTGGCGTGCCGGGCCGGGATCATCCCCGCGGTCCTGGGCGGCCAGTCCCAGGTCCTCGACCTGGGCCGGAGGACCCGGTTCCACACCGAACCCCAACGGATCGCGCTGGCGATCGAGCAGGGCGGCTGCACCGCCGAGGGCTGCGACTGGCCACCGGGCATGTGCCACGCCCACCACGACAAGCCCTGGAGCAGCGGCGGCGACACGTCGGTCAAGAACGGCCGGCTGCTCTGCCCCCGACACCACGCCCGCGCCCACGACCCGACGTACACAACAACCAAGATCACCGGCGGCAAGGTCAGGTTCCACAGGCGGACGTGAAATCGTGCGGTAAGTTAAGAGATCATGTGCACATTCGACTGACTCGGGGGAGCTCATGCGCGGTCGCCTTCTCATGCTCGTCGTCATCATGGCGGCCGTCCTGGGCTCGGCGACCACCCTCGTCGACGACTCGGGTGCCACAGCGTCCGAGGTCGTGGCACCGGCGTCGCTCGCGGGCGGCCAGCCCAACGTCGTGGTCATCACCCTCGATGACATGCGCGAGGACGAGCTGGTCTACATGCCTCGCACCCGGGCGCTGCTGGCAGGCCAGGGCGTCACGTTCGAGAACGCGTTCGCGCCGTACCCGCTGTGCTGCCCTGCCCGCGCGTCGTTCCTGACGGGGCTCTACACCCACAACCACAAGGTCTGGTCCCATCAGGAGCCGTGGGGCTTCAAGAGCCTGCGTGACCGGCAGACGCTGCCGGTGTGGCTCCAGGATGCCGGCTACGACACGGTGTTCCTCGGGAAGTACCTCAACGGCTACGGCGCCCAGCCGCCCCCCGACGGCAGCACTCCCGACTCCAAGCTCTATGTGCCGCCGGGCTGGACCGACTGGCGTGGCGCGATCGACGGAGGCCTGGGTGCCGGCCACCCGAAGGACGGTGGCACCTACCGGTTCTTCAACACCACGCTCAACGACAACGGCGAGTTCTACCTCGAGCCGAATCGCTACCAGTCCGAGGTCTTCGGCGACCTGACGGAGGACATCGTGGCCGAGCGCTCCGGGGACGACCGCCCGTTCTTCCTGTGGGCCAACTACGTCGCGCCCCACCACGGCAACCCGGGGGAGCCCGACGACCCGAAGCCGATCACGCGCGCCGACGGCAAGAAGACCACCTACGTCACGACCGCACGTCCTGACCGCGTGAAGGGGATGTTCGACCCGGACATCACCCAGGCGCCGGGAGCGGGCGGCGAGGCAGACGTCAGCGACAAGCCGTTCTTCGTGCGCGAGCTCCCTCCGCTCAACCAGGCCGAGCTCGATGGGCTGCTGGAGGTGACCCGTCAGCGCGCAGAGGCACTGGCCGTCGTGGACGAGCAGGTCGAGAAGACGGTGAACGCCCTCGCTGCGTCCGGCGAGCTCGACCAGACGCTTGTTCTGTTCACCTCTGACAACGGCTACTTCCTGGGCGAACACCGGATCCGCCAGGGCAAGGTGCTCCCCTACGAGCCGGCGCTCGGCGTACCGCTGCTGGCGCGTGGTCCTGGTATCCCCGCCGGCCAGGTCCGCACCGACCCCTTCACCTCGATCGACTTCGCGCCGACGATCCTGCGCGCCGCCGAGACGAGAGTGGACTGGCCGCTCAACGGTCGGTCGCTGCTCGACGTCGCGCGGCACGGCGACCGCGGCTGGCGTCGCGCGGTGATGACCGACACCGGTCCGCGCGGCGTGGTCGCCGACCTCGACGAGTCCGGCCCGGGCCTGAAGGCCAAGGATCCCGGCCCCGACGCCCTCCGCTACTCCCAGGGCATCAGGACTGCGCACTACCTCTACGTCGAGCACGCCAGCAACGAGGTCGAGCTCTACGACATGGACGTCGACCCGGGTCAGCTCACCAACGTCGCCGGACGCCGGGCCTACGCCACCGACCAAAGGGCGCTGGCCAGAGTCCTCGACAGGATGCGGAACTGCCGGGGTGGGGGGTGCTCGGCTCCGATGCCGAAGTCGCTCCGGTCGCCCTAGGCGTCATCGACCGTGGCCATGGACCTGGGCTACCGTGCGCGGTGGGGCCAGGGAGGAGTGGACGACAGTGCTGTCGGACATTGAGATCGCCACCGCCGCAACGTTGCGCCCGATCAGTGAGGTCGCCGCAGAGACGCTCGACATCGCGGAGCAGCACCTGGTGTCCTACGGCAAGTTCAAGGCGAAGGTCGACCCGATCTACCTGGCGTCCCTCGCGGACCGGCCGCTCGGCCGACTCGTCCTGGTGACCGCGCTGTCGCCGACCCCGCCCGGGGAGGGCAAGACGACGACGACGGTCGGTCTGACCGACGCGCTGCACGGGCTGGGCCGGCGTACGGTCGCGTGCCTGCGCGAGCCGTCGATGGGTCCGGTCTTCGGCATGAAGGGTGGCGCGGCCGGTGGCGGCTACAGCCAGGTCGTGCCGATGACCGAGATCAACCTGCACTTCACCGGTGACTTCGCGGCGATCGCCGCGGCGAACAACCTGTTGGCGACGTTGATCGACAACCACGTGCACCATGGCAACCAGCTCGACATCGACGTGCGGAGCGTGACCTGGAAGCGCGTGCTCGACATGAACGATCGCGCGCTTCGCGAGGTGGTCGTCGGTCTGGGCGGTCACGTGAACGGCTTTCCCCGGCAGGACGGGTTCGACATCGTGGTCGCATCCGAGCTGATGGCGATCTTCTGTCTCACCGAGTCGTGGGCCGACCTGAAGCGTCGCATCGGGGACATCGTCATCGGCTACTCGCGCGCGACGAAACCCGTCACCGCCCGCGACCTCGGCGCTGCGGGCGCGATGGCGGCGCTGCTGCGGGACGCGCTCGCACCCAACCTGGTGCAGACCCTCGAGGGTGCGCCGGCGTTCGTGCACGGCGGTCCGTTCGCGAACATCGCGCACGGCTGCAGCTCGCTGATGGCCACGCGCGCGGGCCTGCGGCTGGCCGACATCGTGGTCACCGAGGCCGGGTTCGGCGCGGACCTCGGCGCGGAGAAGTTCGTCGACATCAAGTGCCGCAAGTCCGGCCTGCGGCCCGACGTAGCGGTCGTCGTGGCAACGGTGAGAGCCCTCAAGTACCACGGCGGGGTGGAGCTCGCCGACCTGGGCGAAGAGGACCTCGGCGCGATCGAGGCGGGGATGGTGAACCTGCGCAGACACCTGGACAACCTCCGCGAGGTTTACGGCATCCCGTGCCTCGTCGCCATCAACCGCTTCCCGACCGACACGGATCTCGAGGTCGCGAAGGTCGTCGACCTGGTGGAGGCTGTCGGCGTCAGCGCCTTTCCGGCCACACACTTCGTCGACGGCGGGGTAGGAGCGCAGGATCTCGCGAAGGGCGTGCTGCAGGCGCTCGACGAGCCGTCGCCGTACTCGTTCTCGTTCACCTACACCGACGAGCAATCCCTCACCGCGAAGGTCGAGGCCATCGCGACAAGGGTGTACGGCGCCTCCCTGGTGACGTGGGACGCCAAGGCCCGACGGCGGCTGCTGCGCATCGAGCGCGACGGGTACGGCACGCTGCCGGTGTGCGTGGCGAAGACGCAATACTCGTTCTCAACTGATCCGACCTTGCGGGGCGCCCCCACGGGGCACGAGCTGCACGTCCGCGAGGTGCGATTGTCGGCGGGTGCAGGCTTCGTCGTCGTGGTGTGCGGCGACATGATGACCATGCCCGGACTGCCCAAGGACCCGTCCGCGTCGCGGATCGACCTGGCTGATGACGGGACCATCCTCGGCCTGTCCTGAGTGGGTCAAGTGATTGACGCAGCCCGCAGATCGCGGGTGAGCGTGACTTCGTTGAGTCCGTAGCCGATTCGCTCGTAGAAGGCCCGCGCCCCGTGGTTGGCCGCACCCGTACTCAGGCGCACGTGTGATAGGCCCCGTGTGTTCGCCCAGTCTTCGACCACCGCGATCAAGGCGCGGGCGATCCCCTGCCCCTCGTAGCGCTCATCGACGATCAGCTCGCCAACCCATGCGTCGGCCTGGCCGCACCAGTGGTCTTCCTGCGCGACCGAGACGAAGCCCACGATGGACTCGTCGAGGACCGCGACCCACCCACCGTGGTCATCTGCTCCGGCTGCCTCGAGAGAGTCCTTGACCCACCCTTCTATGGCGTTCCACACCAGATCGGATGGCCGTGATGGGTCGACGCCGATGAGTAGTCGCGGCGCCAACTCGAGTACGCCGTCGTGATCGCCTGGCTCCACCGGCCTGATTGCTACACCCACGCATCCGAGCGTGCCACCTGACCGAACGTCTGAAAATGCCTCCGGGCACGTCTCCGACGTCGTCGTGTCCAGCGCCTTCGAAGTGGCCGGACTCATGCCGCAGCGCCCCGCGTACCGTCTCCCCATGGTGCGCATCGGAGCGATAGTCCTCAACGTTTCTGACACTGACCGGGCTGGCGTCTTCTGGAGCCAGGCACTGGGATTTCAACGCGGGCGCAACCCGGACTTTCTCCTGCCGAGTGAGGGCGGCGGGCCGCGGCTGCACCTCGACGCGACGGACCGCACCCACCTCGATCTCTGGGCAGCCAACGAGCACGAGCAACTCGCTGAGGTCGAGCGTCTCCAGACACTCGGTGCCACCCGCGTCGAGTGGGAGTACCCCGAGGACGCGGACTTCGTCGTTCTTGCAGACCCAGACGGCAACCTGTTCTGCGTGATCAATGCCGGCGACTGACCGCGACACTGCCAGTGTCTTGCCGTCTCGGCGACCAGCGCTGCTGGTCACGGTGACGAGGCAACGCGACGGCCACGGAGTACCACGACGCCACGCTGCCTGAGTTCGAAGGTCCATACGAACAGGTCGGCCACATCGCGACTAGGACCATCGAGCTGGTTAAGCCGAGGCGACTGGTCATGCGTTGGAACTGGATTCCCGAGGCTGCCGGGGTGATCATCTCCCGCCCCCTTGCTGATCGCTGTCGACAGCACCGAAGTCAAGAACCGCTGGCATCCCGACCTACGGCCGAAGGACCAAGCCGTGGAGGTTGCCCGGCTCGAGGCGCTCGGCGCCACCCAAGTAGACGTCGGTCAGCGCTCCGACCAGACCTTCGTGGTCATGGCGGACCCCGACGGCAACGAGTTCTGCGTCCTCCGGTCGTTCACCCACGAGGAACTGGACCGCTGGGCCGCTGAAGAGGCGGCCAGCTCCGAATCTGGACCGTAGCCGTCGCCCTCCGTCACAACGTCATACGAACGGAGGGCCATAGCGCTCGAAACGTATGACGTCCCGCCGCCGGCGACCGCACTGATCTCGGCATGAGGACGTGAACGAGAGAAGTCAGGGGATAAGGGCGATCTTGCCGCCGGGGTGCTGACCGCCAACGAGCTCCACCGCTTCGAGCGCATCAGCAAGCGGGTAGGTGCGGGCAACGGGAACCTCGAGCTTCCCGTCCGCGGCAAGCTGGACGAGGTGCTCACGTATCCGGTCGCGGTAGGCCTTGCTCGCAGGCCTCGCACCCGCGATGTGACGGATCCCGTCCGACTCCGCGCGATGGCCCGCCGCGATGGTGACGATCCCGTCGCGGTCGGAGACCAGCGCCAGAGATACGTCGACCGCCTCGTCGGTGCCGATGCAGTCGAGCGCGGCGGCCACTCCGTCGGGTGCGGCGTCGCGGACCCGCTGCTCGAGACCGTCGCCGTACGCGACGGGCACGCCGCCGTAGCGGCGGACCGTGTCGAAGCTGTGCTCGCTCGCGGTGCCGACGACGCGGGCGCCGAGGAGTGCCGCCTGTTGCAGGGCGCTGACGCCGACGGATCCCGAGGCGGCGTGCACCAGGATCGTGTCGCCGGCTGTGACGCCCGTGACGTGCAGCATCTCCGAGGCCGTGGATCCGCCCAGCAGGAGGTTGGCCGCCGCCTCGACCGAAAGTGGCGCCGGCTTCGCGAACACGTCGGCAGCCGGGACCGTCAGCGCGGTGGTCCAGCCTCCGGTCACCCGGTAGGCGATCACCTCCTGGCCGATGGAGAGTCCCGTGTCCGACCCGAGCGCGGTGATCACGCCGGCGACCTCGTAGCCGATCGGCTTCGGGAAGTCCTGCGGCTCGCCCCGACCGACGTGCTTGATGTCGGCGGGGTTCACGCCCGCGGCGCGGACCTCGATGGTCACCTCGCCCCGGCCCGGCGACCGGACGTCGTACTCCTCGAAGGCGAGAACCTCCGGCCCCCCACGTGCGGTCGCGACCCAGTGTCGATGCATGTCTGCCTCCTCAGGTCAGCCGTACGGCGATAGAGCCCAGTCCCGGCGCCGACACCTCCCAGGACTGACCGGGTGCGACGTCGAGCGGCGCGACCATCGATCCAGTGATCACGACGTCGCCGGGGCGCAATTCATTCCCGGCCGCGGCCAGGGTCGAGGCGATCGTCGCCAGCACCCAGCCCAGCTCGCCCACCAGCTCGTCGGGATCGGACGAGGTGGCCACCTCGATGCCGTCACAGCGGACGCCGGCCCCGCGCTCGTCGGGCAGCGCGGCGACTCGGTCGCCGAACAGCACGTGCCGGTGGTAGACGTTGCCAGCGCCGATCCTCTCGATGTCGTCGGGCGGGAAGTCGACGTCGGCCAGCTCGACCGCGAGTGACCATCCCTCGACGGCGAGCTCCGGACCGACGTACGCCGCGATCTCGGCCTCGATGACGCCCCGGGTCCAGCCCGTCACCGACACCGACGAACCAGGCGCCAGCCGGCGACCCGTCGTCAAGTAGCCGACCAACGGCCGGTCGATGCCGAAGCCGGCCATCGCCGCCGGCGAGCCGAAGCCGACCTTCCAGCCGAGGTGCTCCGCGCCCGCGGCCAGCTCGTCCGCTCGGCGGGCCAGCATCCGGGTGGTGCCGCGCACGATGCGCGGGTCGATGGCGGTCAGTCGTCGAACCTCTCGTCCGGGTCCGGCAGCGCGTACCCCGCAGCGTCGAGCGAGCCGGCGCCGCTCCACCCCCAGATCAGGAGCACATCCTCGTCGGACGTGTTGACGTAGCCGTGCCAGTTGCCGCGCGGGGTGAAGATCACGTCGCCGGCCTTCGAGGGTTCCATCCCGGTGTTGGTGTGGATCTCGCCGTGTCCCGACATCACCACCAGGAACTCGTCGGCGTCCGGGTGCGCGTGCCGGTCGTGCCGGGCGCCGGGCGGCAGCACGGTGCGGCCGACGACCAGGTGCTCCGACCCGGCCTTGCGCTCGTCGATGAGGTACTGCACCTGCATGTCGACCCAGCCCTCGTCCTCGCGCAGATTCTGCTCGAGCGGTACGTCGTCGATCGTCGTGCGGTACGGCGGCAGCGGCTCGGTGCTCACGCGATCACCCCCGCCATCCGGCGGTAGACGTCGGCGACGCTGACCAGGAAGTCGCGGTCCTTCAGCGGGCTGCTGCGGGCGGCGCTGAGCATCTCGCTGGCCGCCGAGCAGGTCGGTACGGCGGCCCCGAGGCGGCGGCCGAGCTCCTGCGCGAGCACCAGGTCCTTCTGCTGCAGCTCCACGTCCGCGAACACCGCGTTGTCGTCGACGAGCAACGGCGCCCGGTAGCCGATCACGGGGGAGGCGATCACGCTCTTCAACGCCGCGTCCACGACGGCCTCGCGGTCCACACCGGCCTTCTCGACCAGCGTGACGGCCTCGGCGAACGCAGTCACGGAGACGACGAGGGCGAGGTTGATCGCGACCTTGCTGAGGATCGCGTGCCCGTTGGGGCCGATGTAGGTGACCTTCGGGCCGATCGCGTGCAGCACCTCCTCGACATGCTCGAACGCCGCCCGGTCGCCGCCGACCATCACCGACATCTGTCCGGCGGCGAGGGTGGCGGGGCTCCCCGAGACCGGCGTATCGAGAAACGAAGCCCCGGTCGCAGCCACCCGCTCGGCCAGCGCGACGCTCGCGTCGGGCGAGATGGTGCTCAGGTCGGCCCAGATCGTGCCCGGGCGCAACCCGGCGAGGATCCCGTCGTCGCCGTCCGCCGCCTGCTCCACGGCCTCGGTGTTGGTCAGCATGGTGAACAGCACGTCTGCGCCGGCGGCCGCCTCGCGAGGAGTGTCCGCCCAGCTCATCCCGACATCCACCAGGTCCGACGCCTTGGCGCGGGTGCGGTTCCAGCCGACCAGGGGATGCCCGGCGTCCATCAGCTGCCGGGCGATGCCGGCGCCCATCGCGCCGAGCCCGACGAAGCCGAGCCGCTTGATGTCGCTGAACTTGGATTCCTGGGGCACCTCAGTGGGCTGCCCAGTAGTCGCTGCTGGCCTTCGACGCTTCCAGGCTCTCCGCATCCTCGAAGCCGGGCGCCATCGACGCGTCGGTGCCGGCCATGTACTGGTGGTGGTCGATGTCGAGCAGCCGGATCCAGCTCTGCTGGCCGAAGGTCAGGGCGATGCAGCAGCCGAGCTCGACCAGCTCGGCCTCGGAGAAGTGCGCGTTCAGCCGGCCCCACAGGCCATCGCGGTCCGGCTCGTTCCAGGCGATCGCCTGGGCATAGGCGAGTGCGGCCTTCTGCCGGTCGTCGAAACGGTCGGACGTCTCGAAGTTGAGCAGGTCGTCGTACTGCGCCTCCTCTAGTCCCGCCTCCCTGCCCTTGATCGAGCGCTGGTTGCCGCAGAACTCGCAGGTGACCGTGCGGGAGATGTAGACCCGGCACAGCTCCTTGATCGCGTGGTCGCACACGCCCTCGTGGAACAGCGCCTTCCACGAGTCGGCGAACGCCCAGAACGCGCCGGGCACGTGCGCCCGGACCGCGGAGCTCTCGGGGCGCGGCGTGCCCTCCCGCGCACAGCGGGCCATCTCCTCCTGCATCCGCTCGTCCATATCTTCGAGCGGTAGGTAGCTGATGCGTGGTTTCGACATGTGTCCTCCTCGGTTGCGGTGGCTACTGCTGGGCCTCGATGGCCCGGATGACTGCGGCGCCGTCGAGCGGCAGGTCGCGGACCCGCACTCCCAGCGCGTTGTGTACGGCGTTCGCGATCGCGGCCGCCGTGGGTCCCTGAGCCGCCTCGCCGGCGCCGACCGACGGCTCGTCGCTGTCGACGAGGTGGACGTCGACGCGGGGTGTCTTGGTGAAGCGCAGGATCGGGTACTGCTCCCAGTCGTCGCTGGTGATCCGGCGCCGGTCGAACCGCACCCGCTCGCGCACCGTCCAGCTGGTCGCCTGGGTCGCGCCGCCCTCGAGCTGGCTGCGGGCGCCGTCGGGGTTGACCACGGTGCCGATGTCGGCGACCACCGTCAGCCCGCGCACTCGCACGTCGCTGGTGACCTCGACCTCCGCCACGACCGCGCACCACGCGCCGGTCTCCTTGTAGCGCGCGAAGCCGAGACCGAGGCCGGTGTCGTCGGGGAGTGCCTGCTCCCACCCGGCCAGCCGCGCGGCGGTCTCCACGACGCGGGTGGCCCGCGGGTCGTCGAGGTGGTCGAGCCGGAACTGCACCGGGTCTGCTCCCGCGGCCGTCGCCAGCTCGTCGACGAAGCTCTCGATAGCGAACACGTTGAGGTAGGCGCCCAGCGCGCGCATCGCCGACGACCGGAACGGGGTCTGCGACAGACGGTGACCGGTGACCCGGAGTGGCCCGACGGTGTAGATCGGGGTCGCGTTGCGGGTGGTGCCGCCACCCGCCGCCGGTGGCGGGTCGGTCGGCGGTGGCAGAGCGACCGGCTCCGCCAGGTGTGCCCCGGCGAGCAGGCCGGGAGCGCCGCGATAGCCAGGGCGCGAGGTGTGGCCCTGGCTCCACACGTCGTACGACCAACCGGCGATCCGGCCGTCGGTCAGGGTCGCGGAGACGGTCGCCGTCATCGCCGAGGACAACGGACCCCAGGTGAGCTCGTCGCGCCTGCTCCACCGGCTCAGGACCGGCCGCCCGGGAGTGGACCGGGCCAGCAGCACGGCGTCGAACGCCGCGTCGTCGGCCGCGTTGTGTCCGTAGGAGCCGGCGTTCTCGACGTGCTCCACCTGCACCGATGTCGCGTCGATGTCGAGCGCGCCGGCGATCGCGGCGCGGAGTCCGTGGATTCCCTGGCTGTGGCTCCACACCTGCAGCCCGTCGTCGTCCCACCGGGCCATCCCGCAGCTCGGCGCGATCGAGGCGTGCGCCAGGAACGGCTTGGAGTACGACGCGGTGTATGTGCCCGGTGGAGGCTCCTCGTCGCACACGACGATCTCCTCATGCGGCCCCGCGCGAAGCCAGGTGGGGAGGTCGTCCTCGTCCGGCAGCAGGTCGCACTCCTCCCACGCGCAGTCGCGCTCGAGCTGCTCGAGCGCACGGTCGACGTCGACCTCCCGCTCGCCGACGACGCCGACGAACGACCCGTCGCGCACCAGTTGCACCCCTGTCGCCTTCCATTCCGCGGCGAGGTCCACCAGCCGGGCGCCGATCGACGGCGGACGCAGCACCCGGCCGTGCAGGAGGCCCTCGGGACGTAGGTCGGCGAGGTAGCGCGGACGGCCCAGCACCTTGTCGGGCAGGTCGAGGCGAGCGGCGCTGCGCCCGACCTCGCTCGCCGGACCCGGCGGAGCCGGCGTGACGGTGGTGAGGTCGGTGTCCGGGTCGAGGGTGCCGATCCGGTCGACGTACGCCGTCGGAGGTTCGAGCGGACCCGACGTGAGCGTGCGGACCACCCCACCGACGTGCCGTAGCGCCGGCGCGGTCTGCAGCACCGAGAGGCTGCCGGCGGTGAGCCCCTGGTCCGGGCCGCCGGTGTTGGCCGGCACCATCCGGATCGACTCCGGGGGGAGCCCGAAGGAGTCGGCGGCGATCTGCGCGAGAGCGGTGACGATCCCCTGGCCGAGCTCGACCTTGCCGACGTGCACCTCCAGGTGCGCGTCCGCGACCGTCAGCCAGGTCCCCAGTCGTGGGTTGGCGACGATGTGGGCCGGCAGGTCGCTCACGGTTCGGCCCCGGCGGTCACGACCGCGTCGATGATCCGCTGCTGCGAGCCGCAGCGGCACAGGTTGCGGTCCAGCGCCTCCGCCACGCGTACGGCGTCCGCTCCGGGCTCGGACTCGAGCAGCGCGGCCGCCCGGACCACGATGCCGGCGACGCAGAAGCCGCACTGCGCCGCCTGCTTGTCGAGGATCGCCTGCTGGACGGGGTGCGGGCCGTGCTCGTCGGACAGTCCCTCGATCGTGGTGACTGCCTGGCCCTCGGCCTGCCACAGCGGCGTCTGGCACGAGGGCACCACGGCGTCACCGAGGCGCACGAAGCAGGCGCCGCAGAGGCCGTCGCCGCAGCCGAAGCGGCTGCCCACGAGCCCGAGCTCGTCGCGGACCACGGTGAGCAACGGGGTGTCACCGTCGCTGGCCAGGACCACCTCGGTGCCGTTGACCGTCACCCGGGTCACGTGCCCTCCTCGAAGACGCCCGGGTGGTGGCCGAGCTCGATGCGAGTGCGTCGGATGTGGCCCTGCAGGTAGCGCTCCGCGTCGACCTGGTCCCGCCGCACCACGGCGTCGAGGATCAGCCGGTGCTCGGCGTTGACCACCCACATCCGGCTCCGGCCGCCCATCAGCACGAACATCCGGCGGTGGTGCTGCGTGGAGTTCCACAGCCGGGTGACCATGCTGTTGAGCGGGTCGAGGGCGCAGCCGCTGTAGGTGAGCATGTGGAACTCGCGGTCCAGGTCCAGAAACCGCTCGACGTCGGTGTTGCTCTCGATCCGGCTCTGTACGTCGTCGAGCCGGTCGTGCTCCTCGGCGGTCAGCAGCGGCAGGCTCTCCATCAGCGCGAGCGGTTCGAGGCGCTCGCGCATCTGGTAGATGACGTCGACGTCGTGCTGGCTGAGTCGCGGGACCCGCGCGCCCTTGTTGGGCTCGTGCTCGGTGAGGCCCTCGGCCTCGAGCATCCGGAGCGCCTCGCGCACCGGCAGCCGGCTCGCGCCGAACCGCTCCGCGATGTCTTCCTGCCGGATCCGGTCGCCGGGCCGGAACCGCCCGTGCAGGATCTCCTCACGGAGGAACGACGCGATCCGGGCGCTCGCTGCGCCGCCGGTGTCGGTCATGGTCTGCTCCGTGCTCATGGCCGGGGACTCTCCCGGTCGAACGCCTTGCCGCCGGGGTAGGAGACCAGCTCGAACTGCATGCCCCAGGGACTGAGGAAGTAGATCCACCGGTTGCCCTCCGCCGGGCCGCGGCTCGCGGTCGGCCCGTCGAACACCTCCAGGCCGGCGTCGCGCAGGTGCTCGACGGCGGCGTCGAGGTCGTCGACGTACATCGCGACGTGGTGGCCGCCGATGTCGCTGTTGCGCGGTTGCGCCGTGCGCTGGTCGGGCGCGTCGTACTCGAACACCTCCAGGATGGTCTCGCCTCCGCACCGGTAGAAGCGGTTGTTCATCTCCGAGCGCGGATGGACGGCGAGGTGGGTGGCCATCCAGTCGTCGTCGTGGCGGAACGGGCCGAGGGAGTAGAGGTACTCGAAGCCCAGGACGTCGACCAGGAACCCGTGGGCCTGGTCGAGGTCGGGCACCGTGAAGCCGATGTGGTCGACCCGGCGCAGCCCCGGCAGCGACATCGGCACTCCTCCCGCGATTGGATCCCAAACAACGTCGCACATCGGGTCACCGGGTGTCCAGAGGCTCGCTAGATCTGGATTTGGGATCCAAACCTGTGCCAAAGTGGTGGGCGAGCGAAGGAGCCGCGATGCCCGAGCACCACCGGTTGGCGCCCGCCTCGCCCTGGGTCGAGGTGGTCGCCGGGAGAGCCGACTGGGACGCCGCCGAACCGGCCCTGCTGCGCACGATCCACACGCAGCTGGTCTGGATCCGCGCCTTCGAGCAGTACGTCCTCGAGCTCGCCGGTGCCGGGCTGGTCCACGGCCCGGCGCACTCGAGCATCGGCCAGGAGGGTGGCGCCGTCGGCTCGGTGCTGGCGCTCACCAGCGACGACACCGTCAACGGGTCGCACCGCGGCCACCACCAGTTCCTGGCCAAGGCGCTGCACCACATCGAGCCGAAGGGGATGGACCCCCTCGACGAGCCCACCGACGAGATGCGCGAGGTCCTGCAGCGCACGCTCGCCGAGATCTGCGGCCTCGACCGCGGCTGGACCCACGGCCGCGGCGGGTCGATGCACCTGCAGTGGCGCGAGGCCGGCGCGATGGGCACCAACGCCATCGTCGGCGGCGGGGTGCCCCAGGCCGCAGGGTTCGCGTGGTCGCACCGGCAGGCCGGCACCGACGCGGTGTCGGTGACCTACTTCGGCGACGGCGCCACCAACATCGGGTCGACCCTGGAGTCGATGAACCTCGCGGCCGCCTGGTCGCTGCCGGTGTGCTTCTTCATCGAGAACAACCAGTACGCCGTCTCCACGTCCGTGCACGAGGCCACCGCCGAGCCCCGGCTGTCCGCCCGCGGGCTCGGCTTCAACATCGCGAGCTGGAGGGTCGACGGGATGGACCCGCTCGCCGTTCACCTGGCGATGACCGAGGCGGTCGAGCACATGCGCCGCGGCCGCGGACCCACTGTGGTGGAGGCCGACACCTACCGCTTCTTCCACCAGAACGGCGGGTTCGCCGGCAGCGCGTTCGGCTACCGCGACAAGGAGGAGGAGCGGTCCTGGCGGGCGCGTGACCCGCTCACCCAGACCGCCGGCCACCTCGAGCGCCGCGGCATCCTCTCCGCCGACGAGTCCGCCGGCGCGGTCGCCCGCGCCAAGCGGGTGATGGAGGAGATCGGACAGACCCTGCTCGAGCCGGACCCCGCCGGCAAGCCCGGCGCGCGGCGGATCCGGGCCGCCGAGTGGCCGGACCCGGCATGGGTCGACGTCGGCGTTCGCGGCGACCTGTCGGAGCTGGACGGCGCTCCGCTCGTGGCGGCAGACGGGCACGCCGTACCGGTGCAGGAGACGAAGTTCATCGACGCGGTGGCCTCCGTGATGGGCCGCCGGATGGAGACCGACTCGGGCATCGTGGTGATGGGCGAGGACATCCACCGGCTCAACGGCGGGACGAACGGCGCCACCCGCGGCCTCGCGGATCGCTTCCCCGGACGCATCCTCGGCACGCCGATCAGCGAGAACGCCTTCGCCGGGCTGGCCGGTGGGATCGCGCTCGACGGGCGCTACACGCCGGTGGTCGAGTTCATGTACGCCGACTTCATGTGGGTCGCCGCCGACCAGCTGTTCAACCAGATCGCCAAGGCCCGGCACATGTACGGCGGCGAGCACGGCGTCCCGCTGGTCCTGCGCAGCAAGGTGGCGATGGGCACCGGCTACGGCTCGCAGCACTCGATGGACCCGGCCGGCATCTTCGCGACGTCGCCGGGCTGGCGGATCGTCGCGCCGTCGACGCCGTACGACTACGTGGGGCTGATGAACACCGCCCTCCGGTGCCAGGACCCGGTGGTGGTGCTCGAGCACGTCGACCTCTACAACTCCAGCGGCCCGGGCCCGGTCGACGACCTCGACTACTGCCTGCCCGTCGGCAAGGCGGCGGTCCGGCGCGAGGGCTCCGACGTCACGGTGCTGAGCTACCTGGCGATGGTGCCCAAGGTGCTGGAGGCCGTCGAGGAGCTCGGCGAGGTCGACGCCGAGGTGATCGACCTGCGCTGGCTCGACCGGGCCAGCATCGACTGGGACACCATCGAGGCCAGCATCACCAAGACCAGCAAGGTGCTGATCGCCGAGCAGGGCGCGCGGGGCACGTCCTACGGCGGCTGGCTGGCCGACGAGATCCACCGCCGCTTCGTCTACCTGCTCGACGCGCCAGTGCATCGAGTCACCGGCGGCGAGGCGTCGCCGAGCATCAGCAAGGTGCTCGAGCAGGCGGCGATCGCACAGACGGCGGAGGTAGTCGCCGCACTCGCCGAGCTCCACAGGTTCTGACATTTCCAGGCCATCGCGGGAGGACAATCGCATGGACATGACGAGACGACGGGTGCTCACCGGCGCAGCGGCAGGAGTCGGGGCGGCCGCCACACCAGCGGCAGCGGAGGCGGCGCGCGGCCGGCATCGCCACCATCGGGAGTACGTCGTCACCGACGCCTACGTGCTGAGCATGGACCCCGACCTCGGCGACATCGAGGTCGGTGACGTCCACGTCCGGGACGGCGAGATCGTCGCCGTCGGACCCGACCTCGGCGCCCGCGGCTCCCGCATCGACGGCCGCGGGATGGTCGTGATGCCGGGGCTCGTGGACACCCACTGGCACATGTGGACCACGCTCTACCGGAGCATGTCGAGCTCGTCGCCGGAGACGGCGTACTTCGCGCTCAACGTCGCCAACGGCGTGCGCTGCCTGCCGTCCGACCTCTTCCACGGCACCCGGCTGAGCCTCGTCGACGCGATGAACACCGGCATCACCACCGTGCACGACTGGGCGCACAACCTGCGCTCGCCCGAGCACGTCGACGGCAACCTGCGCGCCCACAAGGAGGTGGGGCTGCGCGGCCGGTTCTCCTACGGCACCCGGCAGGGACAGCCGGGCACCGAGCTGCTCGACCTCGAGGACGTGGCCCGGGTGGAGCAGGAGTGGTTCGACGGCCACCGGCTGCCGCTGATGCACCTCGGCCTCGCCGGACGTCCGCCCGGGCTGGTCGGCGAGGACGTCTTCCGGCCGGAGTACGACTTCGCGCAGCAGCACGGCCTCCCGGTCAGCTACCACGCCAACTCGAACCGGGCACAGGGCGACCTCGAGATGATCCGGCAGCTCGGCGAGCAGGACATGCTCGGTCCCGACATCCAGCTCGTCCACGCGCTCTACACCACCGAGCAGGAGCGGGCGACCGTCCGCGAGACCGGCGCCTCGGTGAGCATCAGCCCGTGGTCGGAGCTGCTGATCGGGTACGGCGTCACCCCGGTCCAAGAGATGGAGCAGAGCGGGATGCTGCTCACCCTCTCGGTCGACACGCTGCCGCTCACCGGCACTGCCGATCTCTGGTCGGTGGCCCGGCTCACCACCGGGTTGCTGCGTGGGCAGGCGGAGCTGGAGCTCGCCGTGAACACCCGGCGGATCCTGGAGATGGCGACCATCGACGCGGCCCGCAGCCTCGGGCTCGGCGACGTCGTCGGCTCGCTCACGCCGGGGAAGCGGGCCGACCTGATCCTGGTCCGGGCCCGCGACATCGCCACGGCGCCGCGCACCGACGTGCCCAACCTGCTGGCTCTCGCGGCCGGCGCCGAGAACGTCGACACCGTGATGGTCGACGGCCGGATCCGCAAGCGGCACGGCGAGCTGGTCGACATCGACGAGGCGAAGGTGGTGCGGGAGACCGAGAAGGCGCTGAAGGCGCTGCTGGCCCGCTAGCGCCATGAGTCTGCGGTTCGGAGCGCCGTACGCCGACTGCACGCGGCGGGTGCGTCGCCGGCTGTGACCTGCCCGCCGCGGCGAGCTCAGCGCGCGGAGGCGTCTCGCCGGCCGGCGTAGAGCTGCTCACTGAAGTGGCACGCCGATCGATGGGCCTCGTCGACCAGCCGCAGCGGGGGCACCTCCTCAGCGCACAGAGGCTCGGCGTGCGGGCACCGGGTGTGGAACGGACAGCCACCTGGCGGGTCTGCCGCATCGGGCACCTCGCCGGCGAGCGGCACGACCTGTCGCGCCGCCTCGACCTCTGGGTCGGCCACCGGCACGGCATCCCGCAGTGAGTGGGTGTAGGGATGCAGTGGCGCGTCGGACACCTCACGCCAGCCGCCGACCTCCATCACCCGACCGAGGTACATCACCGCGATTCGGTCACTGAGGTGGCGCACCATCCCGAGGTCATGGGAGATGAACACGTAGCTCAGCCCCAGCTCGGCACGGAGCCGGGTCAGCAGGTTCACCACCTCCGCCCGAACCGACACGTCGAGAGCCGAGACCGGCTCGTCGAGCACCAGCACGCTCGGCTGTACGGCGAGCGCCCGGGCGATGCCGACCCGCTGCCGCTGTCCGCCCGAGAGCTGGTGGGGGTACCGCTGGGCAACCGACGGCCGCAGCCCCACCATCTCGAGCAGCTCGCCGATCCGGGTGCGGCGTTGCGCGGCGTCGGCGCCGATCCGGTGCACGTTCAGCACCTCCTCAAGGGCCTGGTGCACGGTGAGTCGTGGGTCGAGTGAGGAGTAGGGGTCCTGGAACACCATCTGCACACGCCGGCGCAGCCGACGCAAGGCGGCGCCGCGCACGTTCACGACGTCGACATCGTCGAGGGTGATCCGCCCCGACGTCGGCTCCACCAGCCGCACCAACATTCTCGCGATGGTGGACTTCCCGCAGCCGGACTCCCCCACCACCCCGAGGGACTCCCCGTCCTCGAGGATGAAGGAAACGCCGTCGACGGCGCGGACGGTGCCGTGCTGCGTGCGGTAGTGCTTGGTCAGCTGGTCCACGACGAGGGTCATGACACCCAGCGCTCCGGTGGCACCCAGCAGGCGGACGCGCTGTCTCCCGCCCGCGGCTCCAGCGGGGGCTCCAGCGTGGAGCACCGTTCGACCCGTTGTGGGCACCGTGGATGGTAGGGGCACCCGGTCGGCATCGCGGTGAGCTCCGCCGGCGCACCGCCGATCTGGGGCAGCTCGGGCCGTTCATCACCAATGAGCGGCGGGATCGAGCCGAGCAGCCCGGCCGTGTAGGGGTGCTGCGGCGCGGCGTACAGCTGCTTGGTCGTCGCCGACTCGACCACCGTGCCGGCGTACATCACCAGCACCCGTTCCGCGATGCGTGCGACGACACCGAGGTCGTGGGTGATCCACAGCAGCGCCATGCCGGTGCTACGGCGCAGGTCGTCGGCGAGCGCGAGCACCTGCTGCTGGATCGTGACGTCGAGCGCCGTGGTCGGCTCGTCGGCGATCAGCACCTTCGGCCGCAGGGCCACCGCCATCGCGATCATCACCCGCTGCCGTTGTCCACCGGACAGCTCGTGGGGGTAGGAGCGGCTCAGCCGCTCGGGGTTGGGCAACCCGACTTCGCCCAGGGCGGCGACGGTACGGCGCCCGGCCTCCTCCCGCCCGATGCCGTGGGCCCTGAGGCCTTCGGCCACCTGAGCGCCGACCCGCATCAGCGGGTTGAGCGAGGTCAACGGGTCCTGGTAGATCATCGCGATCTCGGCGCCGCGCATCTTCCGTCGCGCGCGATCGTCCAGTTCGGTCAGCTCCCGGCCGGCGAGTGTCACCGAACCGCTGGTGACTCGGAGTCCGGCCGGCAACAGGTCGGTCACCGACAGTGCCAACATCGACTTGCCGCTGCCACTCTCGCCCACCAGGGCCACCGCCTCGCCTGCGTAGAGGTCGAACGACACACCTCGAACCACCGGCACCGCGGACTCACCGAAGCCCACGACCGTGTGCAGGTCGCGCACGGACAGCACGGGACTCACGCTCACCGCCGCACCTCCTTCGGGTCCAGCGCCGTGCGCAGTCCGTCGCCGAGCAGGTTCAGCCCGATCACGGCGATGACGATGGCCAGCGAGGGAAAGGCCATCGTCCACCACGCCGTCGTCACCAGGTTGCGGGCCTCGCTCACCATCAGGCCGAGTGACGGGTCCGGAAGCTGGGTGCCGAGGCCGAGGAACGACAGGCCGGCCTCGGTGAGGATCGCCCAGGACAAGGCAAGCGTGACCTGGACGACGATCGGCGCACTGACGTTGGGCAGCACGTGCCGGAACAGGATCCGTGAGCCCGAGAACCCCAGCGTCCTACACGCGGCAATGTACTCCTGCTCGCGGACTGCCAGTGCCGGCCCGCGCGCGACTCGCACGAAGATCGGGATATAGACGATGGCGATCGCGATTGCCGTGTTGAGCCAGCCGCGCCCCAGAGCGGCTATCACTGCCAACGCGAGAAGGGTGGCCGGAAAGGCGAAGAGTACGTCGGTGAGCCGGCCCACCACCTGGTCGCACGCACCCCCGAGGTAGCCCGAGGCGACACCGGCGATGCTGCCGATGACAGCCGCGATGGCGACCGACAACAGCGCGACCCGCAGTGAGGCCGCGATCCCCGCGAAAGTCCGGGCAGCGACGTCACGGCCGAACTGGTCGGTGCCGAACCAGTACGTCGCCGACGGGCCTTGCAGCTGGTCGTCCGGATGCTGGTCCAGCGGGTCGTGCGGAGTGAGCCCGAGAACGACGGCGGCGGCCAGCACCACCAGCACGCCGGTCACCAGCAGCCCGATCCGGCCGTTGCGGTCGTGCCACACGCGGCGCAGGACCGTCCGCAGGCCACCTGGCGCGACGGCCGCAGAGGCGTCGACCGCCGCGCCGGCTCGTTTCGGCCCTCCGGGAATCGGTGCCTCCGCGGTCATCGCAGCCTCGCTCGAGGATCCAGCAGCCGGTAAGTCAGGTCGACCAGCAGGTTCACGAGGACGAACGCGACCGCCACCAGCAGCACCGTGCTCTGCACGACGGCGTAGTCCTGCTGCACGATGCCGTTGAGCAACAGCCGGCCGAGCCCGGGCAGAGCGAAGACCTGCTCGATGATCACGGTCCCGCCGAGCAGATAACCGAACTGGATCCCGACGATCGTGAGGATCGGGATCGAGGCGTTGTGGAGCACGTGCCGCAGCCGGATCCGTCGTGGCGTCAGCCCCTTGCCGCGTGCCGTGCGGACGTAGTCGGTGTCCGCAGCCTCGAGGTACGCCGAGCGGGTCGTGCGCATGACGGTGGCCACCAGTCCCACCGACAGCACGAGCGCGGGATAGAGCATCTGGCTCAGGTTGCCGGTGATCGACTCGGTGATCGGGACGAACGTGCCGGGATCGGGGAAGTAGGAGAACGTCGAGGCGAGTACGGCGACCACGACCGACGCGGTGACGAACTCCGGCAGCGCAAGCCCCAGCAGTCCCACCGACTGGACGCCGACGTCGCCCGCCCTGCCGGGTCGGGTCGCGGCGAACACGCCCAGCGCGACGCCGATCGGGGTCGAGATCAGGATCGACAGGACGGCGAGCTCCACCGTCACCGGCAGCGCCGACCACATCAGGCCACCGACTGCTTCACCGGAGCTGACCGAGACGCCGAAGTTGCCGGTGAGCACGCTGCCCAACCAGCTGGTGAACTGCTGCCACAGCGGCTGGTCGAGGCCGTAGTAGCGCTCCAGGGCGGCGAGCTGTTCCTCGGTCAGCACGCCGGCCTCCGTCCCGAGCCGGGCGGTCACCGCGTCGCCGGGAAGGGCACGCAGGATGAGGAAGACCAGGACCGCGACGCCGACCAGTGTGCCGAGCGTGCCCACCAGCCGAGCGACGAGGTACCGCCAGCTCATCCAGTGCCCGACCGGCTCGTGCTGGCGAGGTACTCCAACGACTCCGTGGTGAGCGCCTCGAAGCCTTCCACGTCAGGACCGAGCAGGTAGTAGGACTGGTTCTGCTGCAGCCACACCCACGGCGACAGCCGGAGCAGCTCCTGCTGCAGCTCACCGAAGGTGTCCACCCGCTCCTGCTCGTCGGTGGTCGAGTTGCCCTGCTGCAACAGCTGCTGCAAACCCACGTCGGTCAGGCCAGCCGGCGCGGCGAGCGAGGCATCGACACCGAAGTAGCGGCCGTACATCAGGAAGGGGTCGGTCGACCCGCCGTTGAGCGCGACCGCTGCGTCGTAGTTGGCCGCCAGCCAGTTGTCCACGTAGACGCTGGTCTGCTGCTGCTGGAGGTCGAGCCGGACGCCGATCTCCTCCAGCTGGCCCTGCACCGACTGGGCGACACTCGACGCGGTGGCGTACTCGCCGGTCATCACGATCGTCTCCAGGTCCAGACCGTCGTCGTATCCGGCCTGGCTGAGCAGGTCACGCGCCGCCTCCGGGTCGGGCGACTCGCACGGCAGGCCATCGGTGGCGTCGTACTCGAATGCCGGGCTGGTGATCGGCCCGGTGACCTCACCGTCGCCGAAGTAGGCCTGCTGGACGACCTGCTTGCGGTCGAGCGCACAGGCGATCGCCTGCCGGACGCGGACGTCCTGCAACGGGCCGCGCGCCGCGTTGAGCTGCAGCACGTGGTAGGACAGCGTCGGCTGCGACTGCACCTCGACGTCATCGCCGGCCTGGTTGGCGACGCTGGGGTCGGTGACCACACCGAGGTGGAAGCTGCCGGACCGCATGCCGGACAGGATCGACGACTCGTCGGGGATCACCCGCAGCTCGACGGTCTGCAGCTTCGGCACCTCGCCCCAGTACCCCTCGTTGGCGGAGAGCGTCACCCGCTGGCCCTGCTCCCAGGACTCCCACCGGAACGGCCCGGTGCCATTCACCTCGCGACCGACCGAGCCTCCGGAGATGTCTTCGGAGTCGAGGATCGCGGTCCCCCCCAAGGACAGGACGTTGAGCAGCGCGGTGTCGGGCTGCGCCAGCCGGACCTCCAGCGTGGTGTCGTCCTCGGCGACGATCTCCTCGACGTTGCCGAGGTTGGAGGCGACCACCGACCCCGTCTCCGGGTCGAGGACGCGGTCCAGGCTCGCCTTGGCATCCTCGGCGGTCAGGTCGGCGCCGTTGTGGAACGTCACGCCGTCACGCAGGGTCAACGTGACGGTGCGGCCGTCGTCGCTGACTTGCCAATCGGTCGCCAGCGCGGGCTCGAGCTCGCCGTCGTCACCGGTCTCGATGAGCGTTTCGTAGACCAGGTCGAGGGTCTGGACGGTCTGGAAAGCGGTCGCGGTCGCCGGGTCGCGACCGTCGATGTCCGCCGTCCGCGCGACGATGAACGGCTCCTCGTTGGCGTTGTCGCCGTCGCCATCGTCGGACTGGTTGGGATTGCAGGCCGCGAGCGCCAGGGCGAGCGCGGCGGCCGCCGCTGCCGTGGCGGTCCGGTGCAGCATGGGGGCCATCTGAGTCGTCCTTTCCCGAGAACTCTGGCACCTTGAAGTTAACCTTTTACGCGTGTACTTGCGAAGATGAAAGTTTTTGACTGGGAGATCAGGTGGCAGACCTGCACGCTTCGGCCGGTGGCGCCGCGACGTCGGTGCTGCGTGCCGGCTCGACCGTGGTCGCAGTGGGTGTCGCGGACGGCCGTTCCACGCTGGTCGACATCGTCGACCCGGCCACCGACGTCTCCGGTGCCGTGCCGGTGTTCGACGTCGGCTCGGTCACCAAGGTCGTCGCGACCGCTGTGCTGTGCATGCAGTTGGACCTGGACGCGCCCGTCTCTCACTGGTTCCCCGGCGTTCCCGGCTCGGTGCGCGACCTGCTCGAGCACCGGGCCGGTTTGTGGGAGTGGTGGCCGCTGTACCTGTCGGGCGCGACCGATCCGCAGTCCTCCCTGGCCGTGCTGACCGAGCTCCCGTGCCGCTACCCGGTCGGGTCGGGTCGGCACTACTCCGACCTCGGGTTCATGCTGCTGGGCGCGATCGTCGAGTCGGAGTACGGCGAGCGGCTCGACGTCGTCGCGGACCGAGAGGTGTTCGCGCCCGTGGGGATGACCGGCTCCGGCTTCCGGTCTAGCGCCGCGTGCGTGCCGACCTCGCTCGGCGACCGGATCGAGCGCCGGATGGTCGAGACCGGGACGCCGTACCCCGTCACTCCGCCGACCTCACCGGCGGCCTTCGCCTGGCGCAGGCACCGGCTGGTTGGCGATGCGAATGACGGGAACTGCTGGCACGGATTCGGGGGTGTCGCGGGTCATGCCGGGCTGTTCACGACGGTTCCGGACCTGATCCGGTTCGGGCAGGCGTTGCTTGCCTCGATGCGTGGGTCGGGGCCATGGCCCCGGGCTGCTGAGTTCTGCGCTCCTGGACGTGACCCAGGCCAGGGCCTGGGCTTCCGGGTGGCCCGAGGGCGGGTGGAGCATCCGGGCTTCCCGGGTGCCCGGTTCGCGGTGCTCCCGCACCTCGACCGGGTCGTCGTGCTGTTGTGCAACCGCCTGTTCGGGCCCGGCGAACCGGGCACGCTGGATGCGGAGTGGGCCGACCTCGTCTCGGCGGTGGAGCTCTCGGCACTGGAGGAGGCGCGGTGAGGGTGATCGGGCGGCCTAGCTCGGACCCATCACTGTCGATGGCTCGAGGCCGAGCGAGGAGAGGACCTCCCGGGCGGCGTTCCGTCCGGGCCGACCCGAGACGGACCCTCCGGGGTGCACCGTGGCGCCGGTGATGAACAGGCCGGGGACGTCGGTGTCGTAGCGCGGCCAGCCGGGCAGCACCTGACCGTCGAGCTCGAACTCACCGCCATGACAGGAGCCGCCGAGGTTCTGCGGGTTGTGGGCCGCCACGTCCACGGGCGACTCCGCCCGGAGCGCCAGGATGTCGTCGGGCTCCAGCCCCGTGCAGCGGCGGCGGACGAGATCGACGAGCGTGGCGGCGTACTCGTCCTTCACGTCGCGCCAGTCGCGACCGTCCGCGAGGTCGTACGGCGCGATGGTGAGGATCTTGAAAGTGCCCTGGCTCTCGGGGGCCCGGTCCGGGTCGACCACGGTCTGGTTGACCACCAGCAGCCAGGGGTCCTCGGTCTCGAGCTCGCCCCGCGCATGCCGCTCGACGTGGCGGAGCATCCCGTCGACGGTGCCGAGCCCCGCGGCCGCGCTCGGCACGGCGCTGCTCCCGGACCCGAACGTCAGGTTTCCCCGCAGGGCGGCGTGTACGGCGAAGACGCTCAGCCCGGGACGCCATGAGTCCCGAGCGCGGACCAGGTCCGGCGTCGGTTCAAGGCCCTCGATCATCCCGGGCAGCCGCGCCAGGTGGCCGCCGGCGACCACGGCCCGCCCGACCCGCACCGATCGCCCATCCACCGTGCGCACCCGTCGTACGCCGTCCGGGTCGGCCTCGACCGTCGCGACCGGACTGTCGCACACGACCTGCCCGCCCTGCTTCTCCACGAGCGCGATCAGTGCGTCGGGCAGCGACTGGCTGCCACCCACCGGCGTGGTCCAGCCGAAGTCGATCCTCCCCGCCGAAAGCGAGGACGGCAGGAAGCCGGTTCCCGGCCGGCGTGGGTCCTGGATCGTGGCCATCGCCAGCCACAGCACGAACGCGCGGACGACGGGGTGGGAGAAGCGCTCCTGGATGTCGTCGAGCGCCGAACGTTCCCGCAGCTCGAGGTAGCGCCGGCTGACCTCGTCGTCTGGCTGCGGGAGATGGGAGCTCCATCGGCCGTGGGCGCGGGCGAGCCCGGCCCGCCACTCCTCCACCATCGCCCGGAAGGCCCACGCGTCGGCCTCCGACCAGCGGGCGATCTCCGCGCACGTGGCATCGAGGTCGGGGCGCATGACCAGCACCTCGCCGTCGTCCTGCGGCATCACCACGGCTGGGTCGGTGGTGAGGTAGCGCAGCCCGTGCTCGGCCACCAGCCCCAGCTCGTCGTCCCGGATCAGCGGGTTGTTCTGGATCAGCACGTGGGCGCTGCTGCACGAGTCGTGGGCGAAGCCGGGCAGGGTCAGCTGCTCGGTGCGGGTGTTGCCGCCCGGCTGCTCCTCGGCCTCCAGGACCAGCACGCTGAGCCCGGCCCGGGCCAGGTATCCGGCGCAGACCATCGAGTTGTGACCGGCGCCGATCACGACCACGTCGGCATCCGGCGGCAGCGGGGTCGGCATCCCCGAACGTTGGCATTTGCCACAACCGTTTGCAAGGGCCGAAATCCCCCTCGCATGCGTCTTGACAAGGTGTGGCGTCGTTCACAAGACTGGCGGCGCCGCAATCGATTGCGGGCTGACCGAGGAGGAAGCATGTCTCGAGTGCACGTTCGCCGCGGCGTTGGAGCCGCAGCGTTGTCCGGAGTGATGGCCCTGACCCTCGCCGCCTGTGTCGACGACGGTGGCGATGACGGGGGTGGCGGCGGCGACGGAGGCACGATCACGATCGGCACCTCCCTCCCGCTGACCGGTGAGTTCTCCCAGCCGGGAGAGGCCGCCGAGCAGGGCTACGAGGTGTGGAAGGAGACCGTCAACGATGCCGGCGGACTCCTGGGGAAGGACGTCGAGCTCGTGGTCAAGGACGACGCCTCCAACCAGAACACCATCGTCTCCGACTACAACGCGCTGATCAGCCAGGACAAGGTCGACCTCCTCCTCGGGACGTTCTCCTCGCTGCTGAACCTGCCCGCCTCCTCGGTCGCCGAGCGCAACGGGATGCTCTACGTCGAGCCGGCCGGTGGGTCCCCGGACCTGTTCAGCCGCGGCTTCCAGTTCCTGTTCTTCGCCCAGCAGTCGACCGCCGACCGGCAGGGCCTGGTGTTCGCGGACTGGGTGGCCAGCCTGCCGGAGGACCAGCGGCCCCAGACCGCGGCGTACCCCACGCTCGACGACCCGTTCGCGCAGCCAGTGGTCGATGGCGTCAAGGAGATCCTCGAGGACGCCGGCATCGAGACGGTCTACGAGGAGACCTACGCGATCGACACCAAGAACTTCGACACCATTGTCAACGCGATGAAGAACGCCGACCCTGATCTCGTGGTGCACGGGGCGCAGTTCGAGGACGGCATCGGCATGACCCGGTCGATGCTCAAGGCCGACTTCACGCCGGACATGCTCTTCCAGACCAACGCCCCGTCGTTCGCCGACCAGTACTCCGACGGCATCGGCGTCGAGAACACCGAGGGCGTCATGTACGCCGTCAGCCATTCCCCGGAGGCCGACACCCCGGGCAACGCGGAGTTCGTGGCGAAGTACGACGAGATGTTCGGCGGCCTGCCGCCCGAGGACGCCGCCGACGCCTACGCCGCCGCCGAGGTGCTGCAGGCCGCGGTCGAGGCCGTCGGGGGCGTCGACGACCAGGAGGCGCTGGCCGACTGGCTACGCGAGAACGAGGTCGACACGATCCTCGGTCCGCTCTCCTGGAACGAGGACGGCAGCCCGACCGGTGACTTCCTGATCGGCCAGTGGCAGGGCGGCAAGGCGGAGATTGTGCTGCCGCCGGAGGTGTCTACCGCTGATGTCGAGGTCGGCTGGAAGCCGGGGACCGGCGGCTGATGACGGAGTTTCTCCAGAACCTCATCCTCGGCCTGCTCCTGGGTGGTGTGTATGCCCTGGCAGCAGGCGGGCTGACCTTGATCTTCGGGGTGATGAGGGTGATCAACATCGCCCACGGCGCCTTCCTGATCCTGGCAGCCTTCATCACCTACTCGCTGTGGGACGTGATGGGGATCGATCCCCTCCTGGGGGTGGCGATCACGACCCCGATCGTGTTCGTCCTGGGCTGGATCACCTACAAGCTGTTCGTCGCTCCGATCCGGACCGCGCCGATGGCTTCGACGGTCCTGCTCACCTTCGGTCTCGCGCTGGTGATCGAAGGGGCGATGGGGGAGATCTGGGGAAACAACTCGACCTCGATCCGGCCGTCGTACGCCGACGAGTCGTTCACCATCGGCGGGATCTTCCTGCCGAAGGCCCAGCTGTACGGCGGGGTGCTGGCGATCGTGGTGCTGGCCGTGCTGTGGCTGGTGCTCACCCGCACCTGGCTGGGCCGGGCGATCCGGGCCGCGGCCGTCAACCCGTCGTCGGCCGAGCTGGTCGGCATCCGGGTGGGCTCCGTCGCGGCGCTGGTGTTCGGGATCGGCATCGCCGCGGCCGGTGCCGGTGGCGCGATCACCGGCGTGCTCTACCCGTTCGTGCCGGGCTCGCACTACCAGTGGATCGCCCGACTGCTGGCGATCGTGGTGCTGGGCGGCATGGGCAGCCTCAATGGCGCGATGCTCGGTGCGCTGATCTTCGGGGTGGCGGAGACGATGACCTCGGCGTACGTCTCGCCGTCGTGGGCCACGGCGGTGCCGTACGCGATCGTGTTCGCCGTACTCCTGATCCGGCCGCAGGGCCTGCTCGGCACCCGCCTGCGTGAGGATGCGGTGACCGCATGAAGTGGCTGGGTCGTGCGCTGGTCCTGGTGGCCGGTGCGTTCCTGCTGCTCTACCCGGTGATGAGCGACGACCTCTTCTACCAGAACATGATCATCCTCTCGCTGGTCTTCGCGGTGGGCGCCAGCGGGCTCAACATCATCTCGGGGTTCGCGGGCTACATCTCGCTCGGCCAGGGCGCGTTCATCGGCCTCGGCGGCTACACGATCGGGGTCTGCGCGTCGAAGTTCGAGTCGGTCAACCCGTGGTGGTGGGTGCCGGCCGCGGGTCTGGTGGCCGCCGTCGTGGCCCTGGTCCTCGGCCTGGTGTCGCTGCGCTCCAGGGGCCCGTCGTTCGTGATCATCACGGTCGCGTTCCTCTTCCTGGTCCAGGTGATCGCGGTCAACTGGACCTCGCTGACCAACGGCACCGCCGGGCTCTCGCTGCCGCTGCCCACCTGGGAACGCGAGATCATCAACTGGCCCTTCTATTACGTGCTGATCGCGATCCTCGCCCTGCAGCTGCTGATGACCTGGTGGATCCGGCGCACCAAGTTCGGGATGGGCCTGATCGCGATCCGCGAGGACGAGACCAAGGCCGCGACGATCGGCATCAACCTGCCGGTGGAGAAGATCTTCGCGTTCGCAGCGAGCTCGGTCTTCGTGGGCATGGCGGGCGCGACGTACGGCTACTACCTGACGTTCATCGACCCCCGCGGGATGTTCGGGATCTTGCTCAGCGTGCAGCTGGTGCTGTCCATGCTGATCGGCGGTAAGGCGACGCTCTGGGGCCCGGTGCTGGGGGCGTTCCTCATCGAGTACCTCAACGAGCTGGCCAACAACAACTTCGGCGGCGGCAACGTCCGCCTGTTCCTGTTCGGCGGCCTGCTGATCGCGGTCGTGATCTTCCTGCCGAGGGGCATCCTCCCGGCCGTCGAGTCGGTGCTGAGCTGGCGGCGTACATCGGGCAAGGCCGGCCTGGTGGGTGAGCGGATCGGCACCGGCGGCAGCCTGGCCTCGATCACCGACCGGGTCCAGCGGGTCGAGCGCAGCGACAACCCGGCGCCGCTGCTCGAGGTGCGCAACCTGAACCGCCGGTTCGGCGGCCTGCAGGCGGTCGACGACGCGTCGTTCGTGGTGCCGGAGGGCTCGATCACCGGCCTGATCGGCCCCAACGGGTCGGGCAAGACCACGATCTTCAATCTGATCGACGACACCATCCACGCCGACAGTGGGGAGATCCTGCTGGCGGGTGAGCGGATCGACCGGATGCGCTCCTGGAAGCGGGCGCACCGCGGGCTCGGCCGCACGTTCCAGATCACCAGGCTGTTCGGGGAGATGACGGTGCTCGAGAACGTCGTCGCGGCCCAGCGGTCGTTCTCGCTGCGCCAGCTCGGGCGGGTCGCGGTGAGCGGCGCTGAGGCCCGGGCGGCCGAGGAGCTGCTGGAGTACGTCGGGATGCGGGCGTTCCGCGACCAGAAGGCGAAGGCGCTCTCCTTCGGGCAGCAGAAGCTCGTCGAGCTCGCGCAGATCCTGATGCTGGACCCGCGGCTGATCATGCTCGACGAGCCGGCCGGCGGCATCAACCCGGTGCTGATCGAGCGGATGGGCGAGATGATCCGGGAGCTGAACTCCTTCGGGAAGACGTTCCTGATCGTGGAGCACAACATGCCGTTCGTCCTCGGCCTGTGCGACCCGGTCCACGTCCTCGCGCGCGGCCGGACGATGGCGTCGGGCACGCCGGCGGAGATCCAGGCGGACCCGGCGGTCATCGACGCCTACCTCGGCGACGACTTCGTGCTCGAGGAGAAGAAGGCGGCGACCCAGTGAGCGAGTCGCCCGACATGCTGAAGCTGACCGGCGTGGTCGCCGGGTACGGCGGCGGCGACGTCCTGCAGGGCGTCGAGATCGCCGTACGCACCGGCTCGGTCGCCTGCATCGTCGGGCCCAACGGCGCCGGCAAGTCCACCGTGCTCCGCAGCGTCAGCGGCCTGCTCACGCCGCGGCTCGGCGAGATCCACCTGCAGGGCGACCGGATCGACCGCTGCTCGCCGGCGGAGATCCTGGAGCGCGGCATCTCGCAGGTGCCGCAGTCGAACGCGCTGTTCCCGAACATGAGCGTCCGCGAGAACGTCCTGCTCGGTGCCTACATCATCCGGCGCAAGAAGGCCCTGGTGCGGGAGCGCTACGACCAGGTGGCGTCGCTGTTCCCGATGGTCGCCGAGCGTGGCGGCGAGAGCGCCGGCAACCTCTCCGGCGGGCAGCGGCGGATGGTCGAGTTCGCCCGGTCGCTGATGCTCGACCCGGTGCTGCTGCTCCTCGACGAGCCGTCGCTCGGCCTCGACCCGAAGGCGCTGCAGTCGCTCTACGACGCGGTGATGGTGCTGCGGGACAGCGGCAAGACCATCCTGATCGTGGAGCAGAACGTGCGGTTCGGCATGCGGATGGCGACCGACGGCATCGTGATGGAGAGCGGCAAGGTGGTCGCCCAGAGCGACGCCGCCTCGATCCTGGCCGACCCGGGCCTGGCCCAGATGTACTTCGGGGGCACGGTCGCGGGCAGCGAGGCCGAGGTGGTCCCGTCGGTCGAGCCCACCTCCTGACCCGCCGGGTGGTGTATTGCTCCGCTCGGCTACCGTTTCGCGGCGTGACCCTGTCCGACCGCGAGCGCACCCTGCTCGACCTCGAAACCGGTTGGTGGCGGCACGCCGGCGACAAGGAGACCGCGATCGCCGAGACCCTCGGCTGCCCGGTCGGCGCCTACTACGCCGAGCTCAACCAGCTGATCGACCGCCCGGAGGCCGAGGCGGCGTACCCCCTCGTCGTACGCCGGCTGCGGCGCCTTCGCGCCCGTCGCCGCTCCGAGCGCTCCGCCCGGCGTTCGGGATAGTTCGCAGCTCAGCGACGCACCCGGTAGCGGATGTGTGTCACGTCCTGGCTGTCGATCACGCGCACGATGTCCAGCTCGATCTCGGCCGGCAGTACGTCGAACAGCCGCCGGCCTCGCCCCAGGAGCACCGGCACGACGTGCACCTGCACCTCGTCGAGCACGCCGGCCTCGAGTGCGCGTTGGGCCGTGTATGCCCCCCGCACCTGGACGTCCTTGTCTCCAGCGGCCGCCTTGGCCTGCGCCATCGCGCTCTCGATCCCGTCGTTGACGTACGTCACGAGCGGATAGCCCCAGCGCGCGGCCGGCGGAGGCGGCCGGTGACTGGGGACGAAGATCGGAAGTCCGCCGTGGTCGCCGCCCCAGTGATCCATCAGCTCGGCCGTACGTCGTCCGGCGAGGACCGCACCGGCCCCGTCGCTCCACTCCTTGTAGAACTGCGCGACCGACTCGGACGGCTGCCCGAGCTCGTCGCGCGCATCGGCCCACTTGTGCAGCCGCTCGCCGTCCTCCCCGCCCAAGAAGTCGTCGGGATCGGCGATGTAGCCGTCGAGCGACACCGACATGTCGAGCACCGAAACCGGCATCTGAACCTCCTGTATCCGGTCCGACTTGAAGTCAGATGACAACGGATGCTGGATGGTACGAGGTGCACGTGCGCCGGCTGGCGTCCGCGCCGGCAACACGGCGAACCACGAGTGGTGGTTGGCCGGATCCTTGGTCCCTACGCAGCCCTAGACGTCACGCCGCTTCAGTGCGAGCAGCCCGGCTCCCAGGGTCGCCGTCGCCCAGACGACCAGCACCAGGACTGCCGCGATGACCGGGTACGGTTCCGCGTCACGCGAGATGACGACGCCTGCGGCGGTCGTCGGGAGGTAGTCGACGAGCCGTTGCACCCAGTCCGCCTGGAGTACGCCGAGGATCTGTGGCACGACCAGCAGCATGAGAAGCAGGGTGGTGATCGTCCCCGCCGTACTCCGCAACAGGGTGCCCAGGCCGAGCGCCAGGACGCCGAGGAACGCGAAGTACGCCGCGACGCCGAGTGCGGTGAGAGTGGCGTCGCTCCAGGTGAACACGCCGTACCTCCCCATGGTGAGCTCGGCACCGGCCGTGGCGACCGCGCTGGTCACCAGACCCAGGAGAGCGCCGAGCACTGCGACGACCCCCGCCTTGGCGGCCAGGACCCGCGCCCGGTTCGGGACTGCTTGGAGGGACATGACAATGCTGCCGGTGCTGTACTCGCTGCTGATCGCGAGGGTGGCCAGCGTGATCGCGCCGAGCTGGGCAAGCATCAAGCCGAGGCTCGCGACCTGGGGGGAGTCCTGTGCCCCCGCCGCGCCGCTCTCGGCACTGGCGGCGGCGGACAGACCGAGGGCTACGGCGCTCAGCGCGGCCACCACGACGGTGGCGGCGAGGCTCCACCACGTGGACCTGACGCTGGCCAGCTTGGCCCACTCGAAGGACATCGCGGCAGAGGTCGAGGAGGTGGTGGTCATGACTCGCTCCTTCCGGCACCCACGGTCGCCGGCAGCGCCGAGGAGTACTCCACGCTGTCGGAGGTCAGCTGCAGGTAGGCGTCCTCCAGGGTCGACCGGGTGCTCGTGAGCTCGTGCACCCGCGCTCCGATCCGGTGGGCGATGTCACCCAGGTCGCTGGGCACCACGTCCGCGACCGTGAGCTCCTCGGTATCGGTCTGCTCCACCGTCAGGCCGGCGTCCAGCAGCGCCCGGCGTAGGGGACGAAACTCCGGCGTCCGGATCCGGACGGTGGGCGCCGTACCGCTGATCAGCTCGCGCATCGGCGCATCCGCGAGCAGACGTCCGCGGCCCATCACGATGACCTGGTCGGCGGTGTCCTCCATCTCACTCATCAGGTGGCTCGACACCAGGACCGTGCGACCCTCGGCGGCCATCGACCGCATCAGGCGACGAATCCACACGACCCCTTCGGGGTCCAGCCCGTTCACCGGCTCGTCGAAGAGCAGCACACCCGGATCACCGAGGATCGCGGTGGCCACGCCGAGTCGTTGCTGCATGCCCAGCGAGAACTCGCCGACCCTGCGGTCGGCGGCGGCGCCGAGGCCCACGGTTTCGAGGACCTCGGTCACCCTGGAGAGCGGGATCCGGTTGCTCCGCGCCACCGCACGCAAGTGCGCAACGGCGGTCCGCCCGGGATGTATCGCACCGGCGTCGAGGAGTGCGCCCACCTCGCGGAGCGGATCGCGCAACGTCGCGTAGGCGCGGTTGCCGATCAGCGCGGTCCCTGAGGTCGGCACCGTGAGCCCGAGGAGCATCCGCAAGGTGGTGGACTTCCCGGCTCCGTTCGGGCCGAGGAACCCCGTGACCCGACCGGGCATCACCTCGATGGTCAGATGGTCGACGGCGAGGGTGTCTCGATAGCGCTTGGTCAGGTCGACCAGCGTGATGTTCGCTTCCATGCTCCAAGCGTCCGCAGCCCGATGCGTCGGCGCATCGTCGCTTGGTGCCTTCCGCGGTGGACTTTCGATGTAGACCTCAGGGAGCGCGCTGGTCCAGGGATGCCTCGGCGATCAGGAGCGCCGCTTGCACGCGGTTCTCCATCTCGAGCTTGCTCAGCGCTCGGCTCACGTGTGTCTTGACCGTTGTCTCCTGCATGCCCAGCCGACGCGCGATCTGAGCGTTCGACAGTCCTTCCGCGACCTGGCGGATCACCTCCAGCTCGCGCGGTGTGAGCACCTCGAGCCGATCGCGTGCCTGGGCGGCCGCCGAGGGCTCGCGCTCGGCGAAGTTGTCGATGAGCCGACGCGTGACGCTGGGCGAGAGCATCGCGTTGCCGTCGACCACGGTGCGCACCGCCGCCACGAGCTCGCGCGGCGGGGCGTCCTTGAGCATGAACCCGGCCGCCCTGGCGCGCAGCGCGCGGTGCACGTACTCGTCGAGGTCGAACGTCGTCAGCATCACGACCGCCGGGGGTTCGGGACTCCTGCCGAGCTCCTCCAGGGCCTCCATGCCGTCCATCACCGGCATCCGCACATCCATCAGGACAACATCGACGTCCAGGCGGTGGGCTGCCTCGACGGCCTGCGCCCCGTCCTCCGCCTCGCCGGCGACGACGATGTCCCCCGCGGACTCCAGGATCACCCGGAGCCCGGATCGCACGAGGTGCTCGTCGTCGGCAATCAACACCCGGATCATCAGCTCGCCGCCTCCGTCCGCAACGGCAGGTGGACGCGTACGGCGAAGGCGCCGTCGGGTCCGGGTTCCGCCGCGAAGGTGCCGCCCAGCGCGGACACCCGTTCGCTCAGCCCGACCAGCCCCAGGCCGCTACCGGGCCCGGGGGGTGCCACCGGAGCGGGTCCTCGCGGGCGGTCGGTCACGCTGACCTCCACGGCATTGCTCCACCAGCCGAAGGAGACGTGCACCGTGGCGTCGCCGGCATGTCGATGGACGTTGGTCAGCGCCTCCTGCACGACCCGGAAGACCCCCGCGCCCACGGCTGCCGGGACATCGGCGATGGAGGAGCCGCGGTCCTGCCGAACCACCGTGAGGCCTGCCTGTCGGGAGTGCTCGAGGAGCTCGTCGAGGTCCGCAGTCCCAGGCAGGGGACGGGTGCTGGTGTGTTGCCGGGTCTCGCGAAGCACGGAAAGGACGTCACGGAGGTTCGACAGCGCCTGCCGACCGAGCTCGTGGACCAGCTGTGCCTCACGCCTGGTGCTCGGCTCGGAGGTGGCCATGTCGATGGCCCCGGCATGGATGACCATCAACGACACCTTGTGGGCAACGACGTCGTGCATCTCCCGCGCGATCCGCGACCTCTCTCTCGCGCGCTCCTCGGCGACCACGGCGTCACGCTCGCGCTCCACCCGCTCGGCACGCTCGCGAAGTGCGTCCACGACGCGCCGCCGCTCTCTGACCCACGAACCGACGATCACGGGGAGCGCCACGAACATGACCACCGAGGCGATCACGTTGCCCCAGCCCTCGAGGGCATCCGGGGTGTCGGGAGCGAGCCCACGCGCCAGCACCAGCAGCGAGACCCCGCCGGTCCAGGCGGCTACGAGTCGACGGGACTGGTTAGATGCGCCCAGGAAGTACCCCGCGACCACGGCGGCCGGCCACATGCCGAGCAGCAGGACGCTCCCGACGCCGACCAGGGCAACGGGAGCGAGATGCCGCGCGGCCACGAACGACGCCGCGGCACCGGCAACAGCGAGGCCGACGACCAGCGGTTCGCGCCACTCCACGAAGCCGACCACCGAGACCAGGCCGACAACGATCGCCACCAGCCACGGCCGCGCGCCGGTGGCCATGGCGGAAGCACGTAGCAGGCTCCGAGACGCCACAGGCACAAGTACACGCTAGGCGGGGCCCGACGACCACGCGTCGTACGAAAGTTGCAGGAGGCGAGTCGAAGCGATTGCGGTGCGTCGGTGACCGGAACGCCCGACGCGCTCGAGGGCAGTGCCCCCGAGCACGTCGAGTGGGACCCGAGGCAACTGAGCGCTACTCGCCGGTGACCGGGTCGATGATCGTCGCCACGCGACTGACCGAGTTGGCCGGAAACCCGCCGGCCTGGGCGTGCTCCCGAACGGCAGCCTCGTCCTCGGCGACGTAGACGCAATAGAGCTTGTCGTCGGTGACGTAGCTCTGCTGCCACTGCGCGCGGCCGTTCATTCCCGAGAGGACTGCGTTGGACTTGCCCGAGATGGCGTGCAGCTCGTCGGAGGACAGCTGGCCGGCCCCCGGAAGCTCACGCTCGATGACAAACTTCGGCATTGCTTTTCTCCTTGTTTGGTCGATTCCGGAATGAATCGATGCCGGAAACCTAGGAGTCCAGCGGGGTCGCGCTCTTCGGGCGGACGACCCATTCGTCAGGGCGTCAGGCGTGGGTCGTCCGACCCATCAGCCCGTTGTCGTACGCGAACGCCGTGGCGGCCGAGCGCGAGGTGGAGCCGGTCTTCGCGAAGATGTTCGAGAGGTGACGTGCCACGGTCTTCGGGCTCAGGAACAGGTCGGCGGCGATCTCCCGGTTGCTCTTCCCGGAGGCCAACAGCTTGATCACCTCCACCTCCCGAGGCGTCAGGCCGGCGAGTGACTGCTCGCGCGGCCGGAGTACGCCGAGCTGGTCGAAGCCGGCCTGTGCGGCAGCCTCCTCGCGCGCCGCCGCGTCGGCGTCGCCGAGGGCGGCGTACGACCGGGCGAGCAGCAGCCGCGCGCGAGCGGCCTCGAAGGGGACGTCGAGCTGCCGCCAGGCGTTGAAGGCCATCCGCAGTGAGGCGACCGCCTCCACGGTGTGGCCCAGAGCGAGCAGGACGGCGCCACGGCAGCGGTGCCCCTCGGCGCTCAGGCCGGTGCTGTCGAACGTGTCCGCCGTCTCGCAGAGCTCCTGTGCCGATGCCTCCGCCAGGTCGAGGTCACCCGCAGCCAGGGCGATGTCGACCTGCGCGGCGTGGAGCGCTGCACGGTCCAGGTGGCTTCCGGTGCTGGCCGCCAGGGCCGCGGCGATCGACGCGGAAGCCTCCGGTAGGCGTTCTTGGGCCAGCCGCAGCAGCGCGATGCCCGGCTGGGGGTCGCGCCCGTAGTCGTGCGCCTGGGTGTAGGCCTGCTCGGCGCCGGTCAGGTCGCCACGCAGCCGGCGTACCTCACCCACCTCGTAGTAGGCGTCCGCGACCGCGAACACGTCGATGCCGGCCATGTCTTCGCAGGCGCCCAGCGCCTCCTGCTCGGCTTCGTCCCAGTTGCCGTGACTCTGGAGCAGCTGGGCGCGGTGCACCCGGCAGATGCCGGGATAGAGCGACGCCAGCGGGAGCGGGTCGGACCACTGCCGGGTGGCCTCGGTCCACTCGGCGGCCCGGCGCAGGTCACGGAGCTCGTTGCAGGCGTCCATCAGGCCGCAGTAGATCGCGCCGGTCCACAGCGGCCCGAGCTCGTCGGACAGCGCCGCGAGCATCGCTTCGTCGAGCAGCGCCAGTCCGTCGGCGACGCGGGCCTGCTTGATCCGGACCCGTCCCTCGAAATAGACGCCCAAGGCGGTCAACGTGGGGTCGTCGTGCCGTCGCCCCAGGTCTTGCATGCGGCGGGCGGATGCTTCGGCGACGTTGAGGTCGCCGGTCATGAGCGCCGCGGTGCCGAGGTAGAGGGGGTACCCGTGCGCTGCGCTGTCCGGAAGCCCCTCGAGGGCTCGGTGCGCCCGGCTGGTCCATCCCGCACTCTGCGAGGCCTCACCGACGAGCCGGGTGTGGATCGAGAGGAGTACGGCAACGTGCGCGGCCCGCTCGCGATCCTCAGCCTCCTGGTGCAGCCGGTAGGCGTCGGTGAAGAGCCGGATCGACTCGTCCATCTGCCCCAGCCACCACGCGGCCTCGGCCTGGCCCTCGACGACGTCCGCGGTGCGCTCGGGCAGCGATGCGAACGCGTCGTACGCCGCCGACCAGTCGCGTCGGCGACGGAGCGCGTGTGCATCCGTCGAGGTCACCACGGGATCCCCTTCCAGGCGGATTATCGCAAGTGCGGCTCCCCGGCGGTCACCTTGACGCGCAACGCTCGACACCTGCGACTTCGAGGATAAGAATGAAACAACTGGCTGAACAGTCAGTTAAGGGATCACGGGGGACAACGGTGACGCCCGGATGAGTGCGGAGGGGCTTGGCATGAACTTCGACCCGACTGATCCGGCCCTGCGTCGCAGGGCGCCGCGACCACAGCTCGCCCGCCGAGACGTGCTGCGAGGCGGCCTATGGGTCAGCATCGGGCTGGGGGCGGCACCGCTTCTCGCTGCATGTGGCGGCGACGACCAGGCACAGAACGGCGCCGCCCCCTATCCGCTGGCTCGGCCCGACAGTCCGGTGACCCTGCCGATCAAGGACAGCAACCCACCCATCGATGACGGGCTCGACCCCGAGACGGGTGGCGCCTTCAAGATCCTCAACTACGACTCGTACATGGCGCCGGCCGTGATGAAGGCCTTCGGTGAGCAGCACGGCGTCGAGGTCCAGGTGACGCCGTACGCCAACTACGACGAGATGCTGGCGAAGATCCGCGCATCGGGCGAGTCGTTCGACCTCGTCTTCCCCGGTCCTAATGTGATGAGCAAGATGGTGTACGCCGAGCTGATCCAGCCGCTGAACCACTCCTACCTGCCCAACCTCACCAACGTCTGGCCGGAGTACCAGGACCCCTGGTACGACCAGCAGGCTCGCTACACCGTGCCCTACACGATCTACGGCACTGGGGTGCTCTATCGCGCGGACCGGGTGTCCAGCGTCCCGGAGAACGGCTACGACCTGATGTGGGACGAGCAGTACTCGGGCCAGATCTACCTGCTCGACGACCAGCAGGAAGCGATCGCCATGTCCCTGTTGCGCAACAAGATCAGCACGGACATCAACACGAGTGACCAGGCCGACATCCGCGAGGCCACCGACTCGCTGATCGAGCTCATCGACCTGGTGAAGGTCAAGGCGAACGTCAACGCCTTCTCCGAGGTCCCCGAGGGCACCGCCACGATCCACCAGGCCTGGTCGGGCGACCCGATAGCCGGCCAGTACTACCTGCCCAAGGGTGAGACCACCGACGTCCTGGCGTACTGGCGCCCGGAGGACCCGGCCGAGCGCGTCGTCGGTAGCGACAACATCGCCATTCCCAAGAGCTCAGAGAAGCCGGTGCTGGCACACCTGCTGATCAACGACCTCCTCGACAACGACATCGCTCTCCAGAACTTCGGGTGGAACGGCTATCAGCCGCCGCTGACGAAGCTGTCCGCCCCCTACCTGATCGACCAGGGCCTCATCCCGGAGAACCTGATGAGCGCGGTGGTGCTTCCCGAGGACTTCGAAACCGGGCTCACGTTCTACGAGGTGAGCCCGAGCACCGAGGCGATGTGGCGTCAGTCCTGGTCCGAGTTCAAGGCCGGTGGCTGAACCGAGATCCGGCCCCGACCGCGCGACGCGGCGACTGTGGCCGGCCCTCGCCCTGCCGGGGACGTTCTGGCTCGTCGCGCTGTTCCTGGTCCCCTTCTACGCCGTCATGGCGGTCGCTTTCAGCGGCAACATCAACATCTTCGGGGAGCCGATCCCGGTGTGGAACCCGCTCGACTGGCAGTTCGCCACGTTCAAGCAGGTGGTCTCCGACTCCGTCTCCGGCCCCTACCAGGCGGTGTGGATCCGCACCGCGACCTACACGGTCTGCGCGCTGCTGATCTGTGTCGTCATCGGCTACCCCGTGGCGTACTACACGGCCCGCCTCGCCGGGAAGAGGCGTGGCCTGGTGCTGGCACTGATCCTCGCGCCGTGGTGGATCAACTACATCACCCGCATGCTCGCGTGGGTCAACCTGCTGCAGGAGGACGGGTACGTCAACAAGACGCTCGGCATCTTCGGCGTCGCGCCGGTCTCCTGGTTGGCCGGCAACCCGTTCACCGTGGTGATCGCCCTCGCGTACGGCTACCTGCCGTTCTTCATCATTCCGCTGTTCGCGTCGCTGGACCGGATCGACCAGCGGTTGCTGGAGGCCTCGCGCGACCTCGGCGTCGGCGCGGTCCGCACCTTCCTGCACGTCACCCTGCCGCTGTCGAAGCTGGGGTTGATCGCCGCGCTCGTCATCACGGCGCTGCCCATGGCCGGTGACTACTACACGAACGCGATCGTGTCCGGTTCCCCGAACACCACGATGATCGGGAACCAGATCGAGCTGTTCCTCCTGCAGGGTCCCCTGAAGAACTTCGGCGCCTCGCTGGTGCTGCTGCTTTCGCTCGTCCTGCTGTTCTTCATGGCCTACTACCTCATCCTGACCCAGCGCGCGAGCAAGGAGTCCCGATGAGCTGGGTGCCCCCCTGGCGCAATCCCTGGCGCCGTCCCTACGTGCTTGCAGCGGTCACCTGGCTGTACATCCTGTGGTCTCTGGTCCCGGTCCTGATCGCGGTGCAGTTCTCCTTCAACGACGGCCGATCGCGAAGCACCTGGCAGGGCTTCTCCACGCAGTGGTACTGCTGCGCCGAGGGGTCGGTCGGCGAGGACCCCAGCCTCCTGCTGGCGCTGAAGAACAGCCTGATCCTCGGGGCAGCGACGGTCCTGGTGGCGACCCCACTGGGCGTCATGCTCGCGATGGGGCTCACCCGATGGCGGTCGCGGAGCAGCAGGGTCGCCAACGGCATCGCCCTGGTCCCGCTCGTCACCCCGGAGATCGTCATCGGCTCGGCGCTCTACCTCGTGATGGTCAACCTCTACCAGTTCATCCCGCTGGGTCGGCCGGCCATGCTGCTCGGCCACGTGACGTTCTCGGTCTCGTTCGTGCTGGTGATCGTGCGCTCGAGACTGCTGGCCATCGGCCGGGACTACGAGGAGGCGAGCATGGACCTGGGCGCCAGCCCGCTGCAGGCCATTCGGACGGTGCTCATCCCACTGCTGCTGCCGTCGATCTTCGCCTCGGCCATGATCGTTTTCGCCACGTCGCTCGACGACTTCGTCGTGAGCCAGTTCCTCTTCGGGGACGCCTCGAACATCACCGTCCCCATCAAGCTGTACAACGCGGTTCGTTCGGCCCCGACGCCCGCGCTCAATGCCTTGGCCACGCTGCTCCTCGTGACGTCGTTCCTGGCCTTGATCCTCGCGTACGTCGGTCTGCGGGCGCGGCGGCGGGGCTCGCGGTCGGCGCTCGATGACTTCGCCGACTACGGCTGATCGCCACCGACGACGAATCAGCCGTCCGTGGCGAGCGCGGCCGGCACCTGGTCGGCCGGGGCCAGGACCCGGAGCGACTGCGGAGGCAGGTGGACGGTGACGGGCTGCCCGGTGGCCAGGATGTCGCGTCGCGCGTCGTTCGTGACCAGCGACTGCAGCACCGCGCCCTGGGGGAGACGGACCATCACCTGGGTCGTCGACCCCAGGAAGACGACGCCGTCGACCATGCCCGGGAGCCTGTTGGCCCCGGTGAGGCCGGGCTCCTGCACCTCGACGCACTCCGGACGGATCACCGCCCGGCTGGCGGTCGAGTCGTCGCCGGCCGGAGCCTGTGCCTCGAGGGTGAAGTCGCCGTACCGAACCGTCCGGGTCGCCGCGCTGCCCGGGAGGCACTCGACGTCCAACAGGTTGGCGACGCCCAGGAAGTCCGCGACGAACTCGGTCAGCGGCTCCTGGTAGACCTCCTGCGGCGTCCCGAGCTGGATGATCCGGCCCCGGTCCATGACGGCGAGTCGGGCCGACATCTCGAGGGCTTCCTCCTGGTCGTGGGTGACGAAGACGAAGGTGATGCCGACCTCGCGCTGCAGCGAGGCCAGCTCCGCCCGCAGCGAGTGGCGGAGCTTCGCATCGAGCGCGCCCAGCGGCTCGTCGAGGAGCAGCACCGACGGTTCGAGGACCAGGGCCCGGGCCAGAGCGACGCGTTGCTGCTGCCCTCCCGACAGCTGGTGGGGGCGACGCCGGGCGTACTCGGTGAGCCGGACCAGCTCCAGCGCCTTGCTGACGCGAGCGTCCCGGGTGCGCTTGTCGAGGCCCTTGTGCCACCGCAGGCCGTAGGCGACGTTCTTGTGGACGTCGAGATGCGGGAAGAGCGCGTAGCTCTGGAAGACCGTGTTGACCGGCCGCTTGTGGGGAGGGCTCTGCGCGACGTCGACCCCGTCGAGGAAGATCTGGCCGTCGGTGGGCTGTTCGAATCCGCCCAGCATGCGCAGCGTGGTGGTCTTTCCGCAGCCCGACGGCCCGAGCAGGGTGAAGAACTCACCGGGCTCGATCTCGAGGTCCACGCCGTCGACGGCGGTGACGCCGTCGAACTCCTTGCGCAGACCGACGATCGAGATCGCCCCACCACCGTCGCGATGGGATCCGGTCTCGATGCGGGGCATGCGTCGGAGTCTAGACAGCGAGAGTGCCCCAGGCAGGAGTCGAACCTGCGGGCCTTTCGCCAAGGGATGGAGTCGGCTGCTCTGCTTTCTCGACTGGCTGAGTGCCCCAGGCAGGAGTCGAACCTGCGACCTTTGGCTTAGAAGCGGGAGGTTTCATCGGCGATCACCCAACGTTCGCTCGGCGAGCCGCGCTTCGCACAGCCTGATCGCGGCGTGCTTGGTGCGAGCCACCGCGGACACCTCACGCCGCGTGCCGTCCCAGCCGCGGAAGCGCTCGGCCCACAGCAGCGTGAGGCTGAGGCTGCTGCGCGGTCCCCGTCGGTCCCGACGTCATCGATGTTGTCCCTTGGGGTCATAGCAGAGATTGACAATCTGCGTCCTGCGGTAACAGTATCTGCGGGACACTATGTCGGCAAGAGACCAAAAAGTCGTCACCCGGAGACCCGCACCGCCACTGGACAGGCACCAATCCCGACCAGGGGCCCCCACCGACAGGAGCACTTGCATGGACCTCACCGGACTCACCAAACGCGTGGCCCTTCCTGCCGGGAGGGCCGTCCCACGCACTCTCGAGGACGGCGCGGTCCAGGCTCACGCCATCACTCGGGACGACTTGGACGACGACGTGGCCGGCATCAACGCCAGCCTCGACTTGATCCGACGCACTCGGGGCGGCGCTTGGCCCAGCGGACCGGTAACCGCCGAGGGAAACTACGTCGATCTGGTCTGGCACGAGTGTGAGTTCCGTGACGAGAAGTCCTTCACCTACGTGCTCACAAGCCCTGACCACGGCTATATCGGCTGCTTGTACCTCTATCCGATGGGCATTCGTCGCCCCCTCACCCCGGACCTACTTCGCCACGACGTCGACATCAGCTGGTGGGTCACTCCCACCGCCTACGACGCCGGCCTCTATGCCGCGGTCTACGACGCCCTGCGGCGCTGGATCGGTACCGACCTGCCGTTCACCGCCCCCTTTTACTCCAACACCCAGCTCCCATAGCCGCATTTCACGGGGTCGCAGACCACGCACCTCAGCCGGAGAGGTCACACCCCATGACGCGCCACTAGACGGTCCGGCTTGCCGTCCGCGAGGTCCAGTACTCCGAGACCGGAGGGACGGACCAACCGGTCGTGCTGCTGGCCTTCCCAGCGGGGCAACGCCATCCTCATTGTTGGAGCAGCAGGGGCCACCGTCGCCCTAGTCGCGATCGCTCTCCTAGCCACGCGCGAACCCTTGACGCCGAGATCCTCAGTTTGCGTGAGGTGGGTGTCAGCGATGTGTGTCCTTCCCATGCTCTCCCGCATCGAGCCGGTGGTCGGGCCTGCACAGGAGCTCTACGACGCGATGCTCACTGCCTTCTGAGAACGGCTGGCACGGGTCTAACCGCACTGAGTCAGCCTGTTGATGACATTTCACCACCGTCCCGCTATCTCCGATGCGAGTTCGAAGTAGCGAGCGACAGCCTTGCGCGCTGTCCCGACTGGGGAGCCATTGGTGCGACGGCGATGGTCGATTCCGGCGGCAATGACGCCGATCTTGAAGTACGCGAGGGACATGTGAAAGTCCCAGTCGTTGAGCAGTAACCCCGCGGCGTCCTCATACGCGGCGGCAAGTTCGTCGGTCTTCGGCAAGCGGGGACTGGTCCACGCGTTGGATTCGCCGGTGATCAGGTCGAAGGTCGGGTCTCGATAGGCGCACATCATGGCGACGTCGGCGACGGCATCACCGATGGTCGAGAGTTCCCAGTCGACGACCGCCCGGACTTCGCGTTCTCCGACGATGGTGTTGTCGATGCGGAAATCACCATGGACGATGCAGGTCCGACGCTGCGGGGGCAATGCGCGAGAGAGTCGCGCGATGAGCCGCTCGGCCAAAGCCGCGTCCTCACTGCCACCCACGATGGCCCACTGCGCCGACCAACGCCGGAGCTGTCGCCTTGGGTAGCCGTCGGGTCGGCCGAAGCCTTGGAGTCCGGCGGCAACGTGGTCGACGCGGTGCAGGTCCGCGAGCACGGCCACCATCGCCCTCACAAGCGAGTGAAGATGAGGATCATCCAGAGGCAGCAGATCCTGCTGGGTGCGCAACGTGTGCCCCTCGACGAACTCCACGATCGTGAACGGTGCGCCGAGGACGGACCTGTCTTCGCATACCGCGATCGTTCGAGGAACAGGGACCGGGGTTTGTTGCAGCGCGGCGGTCACGCGAGACTCCCGAATGACGTCGTGGGCGGTTGGCGTGCCGCCCACCTGGGGCGGCGTGCGGAGGATCCAGCTCCGGTGTGTATCGGCCAGGCGGTAGGTCAGGTTCGACTGGCCACCCGAGACGCGCTCCGCAGTCAGCAGGGCACCCGGAGATTCTCCGGCCGCAAAAAGCTGGCCGGAGAGCGCCCGCAGCTGAGTCGTCGACAACCCCGCGGTCACCGGACCAAGTCCGAGTGTGAGCGAAGGGCACGTTTGGCGATGGACCATCGGTGAACTTCGGACGGGCCGTCATAGATCCGGAAGGCTCGGAGCTCTCGAGCGATCTTGGCGACGGGGAGCTCTTGGGAGACCCCCAGTCCGCCGCAGAGCTGGATGGCCCGGTCGGCCACCCGGTTCAGCGCCTCCGCTGCGAACGTCTTCGCGATGGACGTCAACGGTCGCGCACTGCCCCCGGCATCGAGCTCACGGCAGGCCTCCACGAGGAGGCATCGGGTGGCGGTCAGGTCGATCTCGTTGTCAGCGATCAATTGCTGGACCATGCCCAGATCGGCGAGCCGTCCGCCGAAGCCGCGCCGGTCCGCAACGTACGCCGTCGCAACGTCGTGGGCACGCCGTGCTGCGCCGGTCCATCGCATGATGTGGGTCAGGCGGGCAGGTCCGAGGCGCGCCTGTGCGTGCCTGAAGCCCTGCCCCGCCTCTCCTAAGACCGCGTCGTCGGGAACGAAGACGTCGGTGAACGTCATCGCACAGTGTCCGCCCAGCATCGACCGGTCGGTCGTCGCGATGTGGCGAGTGACCTTCGCACCTTCCGAACCGGCAGGCACCATGAACATGGTCGCTCCCGACGGGCTGCCCGGTGCATCACCGGTGCGCGCCATGGTGATGTAGAAGCTCGCGCCCTCGGCACCGGTGATGAACCGCTTCTCCCCGTTCAGGACCCAACCGCCAAGCACAGGGTCCGCACGAGTCATCAGCATCGAGGGGTCTGACCCCGCACCGGGGGGTGGCTCAGTCATCGCGAACGCGGAACGCACCTCTCCGCGCACCAGAGGCTTGAGGTACGCATCACGCTGGGAAGGCGTTCCCACGACGTCGAGCAGGTGCATGTTCCCCTCGTCCGGCGCGCTGATGTTGAGAGCCATCGGGCCGAACAAGGAGTACCCCGCGGCCTCGAAGACGGGTGCGCGCGCCAGCATCCCGAGCCCCGAGCCACCGCAGTCGGCAGGCGCGTGCGGCGCCAGCAGTCCTAGTCGGCGCGCTGCGGCCTGGAGGCGAACCCGCGTTTCGTCTCCGCCTGCGGCGTGGATGTCGCCGTCGTACTCGTCGTCGATCGGCAGCACCTCGCGACGGATGAACTCCGTGGTTGCTGTCGCCAGCGTTGCCGTGTCCAGCACGCTTCAGTCCGCGCGCGAGAAGGCGAGCGACTCGCCGTTCCACCCGTTGCGCCACACGTCCAGGCATGCAGTCGCCATCTCCTCGAGGTTGTCCTCGATCGTGGCGAAGACCGTGTTCGGAACGAATCCGAAGTCGGGGTTGAGGAGGAGGTTGTTGCGCTCGTAGAAGATCGACAGCTGCACGACGTGGTCCACGTCGGTAGTACCGCGGTCCTGTCGATAGGAGTCGGCGAACGACGACGCCGGCAACGCCCAGTAGCAGACATCACCGGCGATCGGGGTCACGGTCGGCCACTCCAGAGGTGGCTCGTCCTGCGCGAACGGGCGGATCCGGGTGTAGATGTCGTGCCGGGCGTAGGTCCCGTGGACCGCTCCTCCCGCCAGGGGCAGCGCCTCCCAGACCGCCGCGCAGGTGAGGGGGGCCTCGTCCTCCAGCAGGCGGGCCCGGCAGCTGACGCCCCGCTTGCCCAGGGTGATCTTCACGTACTTCGTCATCATCGCCTAATATCTCAGTATGAGCAGGTTGTAATTCTTTAAACTCAACTCTAACATATCGACATGCCTGAGCCAGCACACACGCACGCAGAGTGGATGGCGATGGCGCATGACCTACAGCCGTCCACCGATGCCTTCATCGATGGCCGATTCGTCGAGTCGGCCGAGGGTCAGAAGTTCGTCAGGACCAGTCCCGGAGACGGTCGTCGACTGGCCGATGTCGCCGCCTGCGGCGCGGTCGATGTGGGTCGGGCCGTGGGTGCGGCCCGACGTGCCTTCGAGGCCGGCGACTGGCGACACGCGAGCCCATCAGAGCGAAAGGGGGTCCTGTTGGCCCTCGTCGATCTGATCGACCAGCACCGAGAGGAACTCGCTCTGCTCGACGCTCTCGACACCGGCAAGCTGGTCGAGAATGCTCTCGTCGAGGACGTGCCCAGCGCCGCTCAGTGCTTCCGCTGGTACGCCGAGGCTGCCGACAAGTACTACGGAGAGATCGCCCCCTCAGACGCCGGGAGTCTCGGCCTCGTGTCGCGCGAGCCCCTAGGCGTGGTGGGCTCGATCATCCCGTGGAACTTCCCCCTGGAGATCGCCGCCTGGAAGCTAGCTCCGGCCCTTGTCAGCGGCAACAGTGTGGTGTTGAAACCGGCCGAGGAGTCACCGCTCTCGGCGTTGCGTCTGGCCGAGCTTGCAATTGCTGCCGGCCTTCCTGCGGGCGTTCTCAACGTGGTCCCGGGCTTGGGCGAGGTCGCGGGGCGCGCCCTTGCACTGCACCCCGACGTCGACTGTCTGACCTTCACGGGGTCGACCGAGGTCGGGAAGCTGATCCTCGGCTACGCCGGTAAGTCGAACATGAAGCAGGTCTGGCTCGAGTGCGGCGGAAAGAGCCCGAACCTCGTGTTCGCCGATACCGCCGATCTGGCCAGCGCCGCCCGCGCGGCAGCTGACGGCATCTTTTCTCATCAGGGCCAGGTCTGTTCCGCGAACTCGCGCCTTCTCGTAGAGCACGACATCAAGGACGAGTTCACGGAACGAGTGCTGGCTGAGGCGGCAAGCGTTCGCATGGGGGACCCGCTGAACCCGTCCAACACGATGGGCTCCCTGGTCAGCCAGACCCATACCGACCGGGTGATGGGGCACATCGAGCGAGCCCGCACGGACGCTCGACTGCTCGTCGGTGGTGAGCGAGCCTCCCGCAACGGCTCCGACTGCTACGTCACACCGACGGTGTTCGACGACGTCCGACCCGGCAGCCCGTTGGACACCGAGGAGGTGTTCGGCCCGGTCCTAGCAGTCATGCCCTTCGCAGACGAGGCGGAGGCCCTGGACATCGCCCATGCCACCCGGTTCGGACTCGCGGCGTCGGTCTGGACCTCGGATCTGGGTCGCGCCCATCGCGTCGCGCAGACACTCCGGGTGGGAACCGTTTCGGTCAATTGCGTCGATGCCATCGAGTACGTCACCCCCTTCGGGGGCTTCAACCAGTCGGGGCACGGGCGCGATCTCTCGCTGCACGCCCTCGACATGTACACCGGGCTCAAGACCACGTGGATCAAGCTGTGACCACGCGGAAGCCGCGTTACTGCATCATCGGGGCCGGCGCCGCCGGCTTGGCCACGGTCCGCGAGTTTCTGGAGCATTCGATCGACTTCGACTGCTTCGAGGCGACCGGTCACGTGGGCGGTCATTGGCGCGATGACTACGACGGCCTGCATCTGATCACCTCCCGCAACTCATCGGCGTTCGACGGCTTCCCGATGCCTGCGAGCTATCCACCCTTCCCGAGCCGCGACCAGATCGTGACGTACCTGGACGCCTACGCCTCTCATCACGCACTGCATGAGCACATCACGTTCGACACCGCCGTCGAACGGATAGTCCCGACGTCGCCTGGCGGTGCCGGCGGATGGTCAGTGACGACAGCTGACGGCACCGAACGGCAGTACGACGCGGTGGTGGTCTGCAACGGGCACCTGCGGCATCCGCGACTACCCAATATCGCCAGCCAGTTCGCAGGCCACGCGATGCACTCGTCGACCTACAAGAACATCGAGGACGTCGTTGGTGAGCGGGTGCTCGTGGTCGGGGCTGGGAACTCGGGTTGCGACATCGCCTCCGAACTCGCAGCGGGCCACAAGCAGGTCCTCGTCTGCATGCGGTCCGGCCATGTGTTCCAGCCAAAGGCGATCCTAGGGACGCCTCGAGCGGATCTCTGGTGGACCAAGCTTCCTCCAGCCCTGTCGGAGATTGCCACGATCGCGGCGACCCAGATCGTCCACGGCCCGCCCGCTCGATACGGCATGCCCGCCCCCACCTCACGCCGGCTCAGCAAGGGGCGGGCGATCGTCAACAGCCAGCTGCTGCACTGGATTCAGCACGGTCGCGCGGCCGTGGCGCCGGAGCTCACGTGCATCGACGGCACCACCGTCCAATTCGCTGACGGAACCCGCCGCACGATCGACACGATCATCTGGGCGACAGGCTTCCACGTCTCGTTCCCGTTCCTCGAGCCTGGTCTCCTGGAATGGGAGGCCGGTGCGCCTCTTCGGTACGCCGCGACGACGATCCCCGCCGGGCTCCAGAATCTGTACTTCGTCGGAATGGCCGAGCCGCGCGGGTCGCAGTTTCCGACGTTCAACGTCTCGGCGTCTCTGGTGGCGCGCATGCTCTCGCTCCAAGCAAGACGAGGCACCCCCCTGGTCGAGACGTTCGCACGGACGGAGCGACCAGAGTCCCGGGTGGACATGCCGCGGCACGACTGGCAGCAACAGGTGAAGCGGACCGACAAGGTGCTGCGCAGGCTGGAGCGCGCCGAATGAAGCTGACCGCATCCCGACTCCTGGCACCGAAGCACGGTGTGGCCTTCCTTCTCGAGGAGGGAGAATCGGTTCGGATCGAGGACGTCGAGGGCATGCAGGTCGCTGACCTCGTCGTGTTCTCTCGGGCGGATCCGACCGAGCGGTTGTCCACTGGTAACACCAGAAAGCTGAACGGCACCCTGCGCATCTCCAACGGTCACGTCCTCTACAGCACCAAGTGCCGGCCGCTGCTGGAGATCCATGACGACACCGTCGGTCGCCACGACCTCACCTCGTCCGCGTGCAGCCCCTACGACTATCCGCTCCGATTCGGCGTGACCGGCCATGCCAGCTGCCTGGCCACGCTGGCGGCCGTCCTCGAGGGCTACGGCATTCCCGAACATCTGGTCCCGGATCCCTTCAACGTCTTCATGAAGACGTCGATCGACGCCGACGGGATCCTTCGTGTCGAGGAGCCCGACTCGCGGGCCGGTGACTCGATCACCCTCGCTGCCCTGACGGACTGCCTCGTCGCTGTCTCTTGCTGCCCCCAGGATCAGAACGCCTGCAACGGCGGACGGCTCACTCCGCTGCGTCTCATGCCCGGCTCTCGCTATTGACGACAGCGGCATCCTAGTCTAACAATATGATATGTCAGAGATGCGAGACACATATTGCACTATGAAGTCTCCGCTCTACTCGGGCTCAGAATGCGCGGCGATCCCGCCGGGCCGACGTTCACTGAAGAGGAGACCCGGAATGTCTTGGAACAAATTCGGCGCACTGTCGGTGGCGGCCGTGGGTTTGCTGTCCCTGCTACTCACCAGCTGCGGGGATGACGGAGCGGCCGGTGAGAGCGGGGGCGGCCGCAAGTCCAATGCCGAAGTCGTCAAGCAGGTGCCCGACTCCGCGCTGAACCAGGCCGGACGATTCACGATCTGCACCGACGCTCCGCTGCCGCCGTTCGAGTTCTACGACGAGAAGGGCGACCTAGTCGGCTTCGAGATCGACTTCGCCAACGATCTTGCTGCACGCATGGGCCTGCCGCAGCCGCAGTGGGTCAACTCGGTTTTCGACACGATCATCGCGGCACTGCAGTCGGGCAAGTGCGACGCCATCGTCAACGACATGTTCATCACTGAGGAGCGACAGCAGGAGATCCGCCAAATCCCGTACTTGACCTCGGGCCAGTCGTTCATGGTCGCCGAAGGGAATCCTGAAGGCATTGACCCTGAGGAGCCCTCGACGATCTGCGGCAAGACTCTCACCACACAGCTGGGAGGTTCGCCGGTCGAGGACGCCAAGAAGATCGATTCGGACTGCGAGGCGGCCGGCGACGACGGGGTTACGATCCTTCAGCCTTCGAAGTTCTCGGACTCACTTCAGCAGCTGCAGACAGGTCAGGCAGCGGTGCTGCTCATCGACAGCCCGATCAACGGCTACTACGAGAACCTCCAGCCCGACCAGTTCGAGATCGTCGGGCCCATCTATGAGGACACCACCCTGCTCGGGATCGGGGTCGTGAAGGACAACAAAGCGATGATCGATGGGTTCATCGCCGCGCTCGAGGCCATGCAGGCCGACGGCACGTACGCAGAGCTGCTCGCCGACTGGGGCCTTGAGGACCTCAAGGTTCCGGATCCGCACTCGACAGAAGCCGGCTCGAGCCACTGACTCTTCGCCCGGTCTGAGGGGAGCTCCAATGTTGGAAGAAGGCGGCGGTCCGGATAGGCCCATCGGGTTCTCCGGAGGCACGCAGTGACTGTCCTTGCCGTCGACGCCACTTTCGACTGGGGGACGTTCTGGGAGTACGTGTGGCCGCCTACGGCCCTGGAGAATCCGCTCATTTTGCATGGCCTGATCACCACGATCGTGATGGCGGTCGCCGCGCAGACGTTGGGGGTCATCCTGGGCTTGATCGCTGCCCTCGGTCAGACCAGCCGGTGGCGCGTCGTACGCGTGGCGTTCAAAACCTACGGGCTGTACTTCCGCGGTACGCCGCTGACCATCCAGCTGGCGCTGCTCTATTACGGCAGCGCAGCTGTGGGTCTGTACTCGTTCCCCGACGTTCATATCGGGGGGATCGTGATCACGGGACTGTTGCAAGCGGGTGTCCTGGGACTTGGCCTCAACGAGGGTGCCTACATGGCGGAGATCTTCCGCGCAGGGATCATGTCGGTCGACAACGGCCAGATAGAGGCGGCGAAATCGATGGGCCTCACCGGCCGCCAGTCGATGCGCTGGGTGATCCTGCCGCAGGCCATTCGTGTTGTTATCCCGCCGTTCGGCAACAACTTCAACCAGATGATCAAGTCGACCACCCTGATCGTGATCCTCGGCGGGGCCGAGCTCTTCAACGCCTTCCAGCAGGTCAACGCCCGTCTGTTCCAACCGTTCGAGCTGTTCTTTGCGGCTTCGTTCTACTACCTCGCCATGACGCTCTTGTGGTCGTGGTGTCAAGCCGGGCTCGAGCGAAAGGTGGGTCGGTACGCGATGCCGACGACGATGCCCGATCGGGTGCCGTTCTCACGCCGCGCGTTCGGGATCGGCGCGCAGCGATGAATAACGCCCGCAGCGCAGTCCCTGCCGTTGCCCTGGAAGGGGTCAGCAAGTCCTTCGGCACGACGCAGGCCTTGATCGAGGTCACCCTCCGGGTGCGCAACGGTGAGGTCGTTGCTCTGATCGGGCCCAGTGGGTCCGGCAAGTCCACCTTGTTGCGGTGCATCAACTGGTTGGAGGTACCTGACTCCGGCGAGGTTCGCGTCGCCGGAGTCGAGGTGGGGGTGTCCACTTCACGAGATGGGGCACGGCGGCCCCTGAGCGAGACGGCGATCGCGCGGCAGCGGGCGCTCACAGGGATGGTGTTTCAGCACTTCAACCTGTTTCCGCACCTCTCTGTGCGCGAGAATGTCGCACTGGCCCCGGTCCGGGTCTTCGGCGTGCCCAAGGCGCAGGCCTTCGCGGACGCTGACCAGCTGCTGGAGCGAGTTGGGCTCTCGGCTAAGCAGGACAGCTTCCCCATGCACCTCTCGGGAGGTCAGAAGCAGCGGGTGGCCATCGCGCGCAGTCTCGCGGTCAAGCCTGAGGTGCTGCTTTTCGACGAGCCGACCAGCGCACTCGACCCGGAAATGGTCGGCGAGGTCCTAGATGTGATGCGGGAAGTCGCCTTGACCGGCACGACCATGATCGTCGTCACCCACGAGATGTCTTTCGCTCGGGAGTGCGCAGATCGGGTCGTGATGATGGATCACGGACAGGTCGTGGAGGAGTCACCGCCCACCGGGTTCTTCGCTCAGCCCAAGACCGATCGTGCGCGCCGATTTCTCGAGAGCCTGCGCTGACTGCCAGCCGGATACCAGCCACTCACTACCGTCCAGGAGCCCCTTCATGACCACGATCTCGACCGGCCCCGCCCTCTCCCGACTCGTTCCCTATTGGGCGGGTGGGCGCGACGCCGGAGCTTTGACCGACGAAAATAAGGCCTACATCGCAAGCACGGCTATCGGGGTGCTCGAGCATGCTCAGGCGATCGGCAATCACTTCGACTATCGCAAGGCCATCCCGATGATCGGCCTCGACGTCGAGGATGTATATCCCGACGGCAAGACGGCGCTTCCGCCTGAGTACACCGACCTGTCCTACATGGTCTCGAACTACGGACCGCCCGACTCCGCAGTCCAAGCGATGCGGGAGGGCACGCGCGCGGAGAACGTCGCCTTCTATCCGCCCGACCTGCTGCAGTCCCTGCGGGAACTGGCCGCGCGCAAGAAGTTCGGTCGCGACAGGGCGCCGGGGGAATGGGACGTGATCGGCACCGAAGGCGCCCAGGGCGCCATCGGCTACGCCTTCATGACCTTCCTCAACCCCGGTGAAGAGGTGATCATCACCGATCCGGCGTACATGCACTTTGCCTCGTGTGCCGTCGCCGTGGGTGCAGTTCCTGTGCCCGTTTCCCTCAACGAGGGCAACAACTTCAGGCTGACCGCTGAGGACGTGGAGCGGGTGATCACGCCGCGTTCGAAGATGCTCGTGGTCTGCGACCCGATCAACCCCTTCGGCACGGTGCAGTCGGAGACTTCACTGCGAGAGATCGCAGCTCTGTGTCGGCGGCACGGGATCGTCATCTTCAACAACACGACGCACAGCGGTCACCAGATCGACCCAGGCGTGAAGCACACCCCGATGGCCGCGCTGCACGAGTCAGCCGACGTGACGCACGTCGTCAGCGCCTCAGGTCTCTCGAAGAGCCATGGTCTCGCGGCGATCCGGGTCGGCTTCCTGGCGGGGTCGGTGCCGTTCGTCAAAGCGGTCGCCTCGATGCGGATGGAGGTGACCAAGATCCACACGAACTACATCGGCCAGCTCGGCGCGGTGGCCGCGTTGCAGGACCCCGACTACACGGCCAGCTCAACTGCTTGCATGCGCTCTAACGCGGCGTTGATCGCGTCGATCGCTGAGAACACTAAGGGAGTCAGGCAACCGGTGGTGCCGGACTACGGCTTCTCTACGGTCATCGACCTCTCCGAAACCGGTGTGACCGCGCAGGAGGTGTGCGTGGCGTTGTTCAAGCGGAAGTTTGCGACGATCCCCGGCGACGCTCTCGGGGACGTGGGTGCATCCGAGTACCTGAGGATCAACTACTCCCACCGTGACCAGAGCCGGCTGGAGACGTTTGGGGACGTCTTGCCGGATGCCATCAGCGAGGCCCAGACCGGAGTCTTCGCGACACCTGTGGCGGACTTCTTCCGCAAGGAAGGCACCCGGCGGGGGAGCGCGATCGTCGAGCGCATCGAGAGCCGCCGGCAGCGGGTCTAGCCCCTCGGGGGGTCGCCGATCAATGTCTCGCGTAAGGCCTTCCGCTGGACCTTCCCGGACTCGGTCTTGGGCAGTGACGCGAGCACGTGGATCTCTTGCGGTGCCTTGTAGACCGCCAGGTGGGCTCGGACGAACTCGATGAGGGCCTCACGGCTCGAGTCGACCGCGTCGTACAGCACCACGAATGCCACCACAGTCTCGCCGCGATAGTCATCGGGCTTGCCGACGACGGCCGCCTCCCGGACCGCGGGGTGCTGACACAGCATCTCCTCGACCTCGCGAGGCCAGACCTTGTAGCCCGAGGCGATGATCTGGTCCTTGAGTCGATCCACGAGGTAGACCCAGCCAGCTTCGTCCATGACGGCGCCATCGCCCGTGCGAAGCCATCCTTCGTGGAACGTCTGGCTGTTGACCTCTGGCCGCTGCCAGTAACCCGCCGTGATGGATGGGCCGGCGAGCTCGAGCTCGCCCTGGCCGCCGGCTGGCAACTCGGCCCCTTCCTTGTCGACAATCCGTGCTCTCACTCCCGCGAGCGGAAGGCCCACCGAGACGGTGCCGCTCTCCTCGTGAACCGGGGCCTCAGTGCCGGGGGGAACCGCAATCACAGCTGACCCCGTCTCGGTCATCCCATAGACGTTGTGGACGTAGTGACCGAACGTGTCCTGGAACCGGGCGATCTTCGCGCGCGGCAATGGTGCACCCCCCGAGTAGAGGACCCGCACCGAGCTCAGGTCGGACGGCTGTGCCCCTTCCACGTCCATCAGCGCACTGAACGCCGTGATGGCGCCGATCGTAAAGGTCACCCGGTGCTCCCGGATGGCATCCAGTGCCACTTCCGGCCGGAACCGATGGGCGAGGACCAGGGGAGCGCCATGGAGGAGAGCGATGCTGGCATTGATGACTGCGCCAGTGATGTGAAAGAGAGGGGCGATCGCGAAGACGACATCGGTCTCGTCCAGGCCCACGCAGTCGCCGTAGCTGTCGATCACCGCCAGCACGTTGCAGTGCGTGTTGATCGCGCCCTTCGGTGCCGCTGTCGTGCCTGACGTGTAGGTCAACAACGCCGGGTCTTCTGCCTGAAGACCGACGATGCCCGGGCGCTGGCCCCGATGCTGGCGCGCCACTTCCGCGAGATCCTCGATACCTGGATCGTCGCTGCTGCGATCCTGAAAAACCCGGGGGTCGTTGCGAGTCTGGAACTCCCGAGCCGACGTGGGCAGCAGCCAGCAGGAGCGGTTCAGGCCATGCACGATTTGCTGGTAGTCGGATGCCTGGCCGGCGTCGCAGACGAGCCCGACCGTTCCCGAGTCATTCAGGATGTGCGTGAGCTCGGCCTCCTTGTACATCGGGTTGATCGGGACCGCGACGGCCCCCAGCTTCCAGAGGGCGAGCATGGCGATCGGGAACTGCGGAATGTTCTGCAAGGAGATGCCCACCCGGTCTCCCAATGCAACCCCGCGCTCGCCGAGGGCGATGGCGAGTCCATTGGCCAGCTCGTCGAGCTCATCCACCTTGATGGTGCCGTCGAAATAGGCGATCGCGGTCCCTGCTGGTGCCACCTTGACGCGCTCTTCCCACCGCTCGACGAGAGTCAGGCCGGCCGTCGGTCGGGTCATGATGCAACTCCTTGCGGTCTGGCTAATGCTGGCTGAGAATGGACTTTTCGATGGTCGCGGCAGTCGCGCAGAGGGTGGCTTCTGAACCGGCGGAGCCGACTAGTTGCAGCGCGTCGGGGAACGCGTGCGACGACGTCGGGATCGGCATGACCAGCGCGGGAACGCCTGCCACGTTGACGTTGAGATTCGGGGTGCGGGTATCGGGTGCAGGCGAGCCGACGAGCGGTGGGATGCCATCGAGAGCTGGCCAGGCCAGCACGCCGTGATCCGAGAGAACCGCCATCAACAAGCCGCGCCAGATCGAGGCCTGGCCGAGCGCCTGATGGTAGGTAGATTCGGCAATGGCGGAGCCGAGGTCGAACCGGGCCTGGATGCGGGGTGAGACGCGCAAGTCGCCCTCAGCCCCGAGGGCTTGGAGGGTTTGCCACATCTCGAAGTACAGGATCACTTCGGCGGCCTCTTGTGCGTCGCTCCATGTCGGCAGCGTCAACGTTCGCACCCTCACGCCAGACCGGACCAGTGCGGTCTTGAGACGCTCCTCGATCGCGGGATCGGCCTTCGGACGGCTGACCCACGTGACGGTGTCGTGAGCAATGCCGAAGGGGTCGAAACTGGGGTCCAGCAGGGACATCCCGATCCGGAGGCCGTTCACATCACGTGCCATCGGGCCGACCACATCGAGACTAGGCGCAAGCGGGAGCACCCCACCCATCGGCACCAGGCCGTTCGTGGGCTTGAGGCCGACGACACCGCAGCACGCCGCAGGCGTGCGGATCGAGCCCGCCGTGTCCGTTCCGATCGCGAGGTCGACCTCTCCCTGGGCGAGGGCCACCGCGTTTCCGCTCGAACTGCCTCCGGGGATGCGGCGAGGGTCCAATGGGTTGACCGGGGTGCCGAAGTCGTCGTTGACACCGTCGCCGCCGCACCCGAGTTCAGTCATGTTCGTCCGACCGACGATCTGGCACCCGGCGGCCCGAAGAAGCGTCACCACCTGCGCGTCCGCCGGCGCAGGTACCGCGTGATCCATGAGGCTGCGCGTTCCACCGGATGTGGCGAGTCCGGCGAGGGCGATGTTGTCCTTGATTGCTACCCGAACTCCGTCCGATGCAGAGGTCGGAAACTCGTAGAGCCAAGTGGACACCGGGACAGCCTAGAACAAGAAGTACCTATTTACATAGACTGACATATCAGTATACGTTGCTGCCATGGAATCACGAGTCATCGTCGCCCCGTACGACCTCGGACGGCGCAACTCCGGCGCCGGAGCTGGCCCTATGCATCTGGTCGGTGCGGGTGCCCAAGCCGCCCTCGAGCGAGCGGGGCTGAAGGTCACGGGTGTCGAGCAGGTCGACGTCGAGGTCGACAGCCACGAGACCGGCAACATCTTCGCGACGAACCGCGGCATCTCCGCTGCGGTGCGAGACGCCAAGTCTGAGGGCCTCTCGCCCGTTGTACTTGCGGGCAACTGCAACAGCGCCATCGGCGTGACCGCGGGAATGTCAGGTGAAGGCGGCACCGGCCTCATCTGGTTCGACGCGCACGGGGACTCGAACACTCCCGAGACGACCGACACCGGGTTCTTCGATGGCTTCCCCATCGGCGTCGTCGTCGGATGGTGTTGGAGGGGACTCGCCGCGACGGTCCCGGGCCATGTCCCGATGAGCCCGAGCGCGGTGATGCATGTGGGTGGCCGGTCATTCGACGGCGATGAGAGGTCGATCATGGAGGCCGCCGGCATCAGCGTGATCGCTCCCGAGGATCTCGGGGACGCGGAAGGACTGGACCGCTTCCGACAAGGCTTGGACGCAATCAGCAGTCAGGTGGCAGCCGTCGATCTGCACGTCGATCTCGACGTCATCGACAGCAGCGACGGGACTGCAAGCCGGTACGCAGAGGCAGGCGGGCCGACGCTCGATCAGCTCGAGGCGGCGATCGACGAGATCGGCCGCCGGTGCAGCGTGCAGGCCGCCACCCTGTGCAGCTTCGACCCGTCCTTCGACGAGGACGGTCGCGCCACGGCAGCGGGCATCCGGATTCTCGAGGCACTTGGACGCGCCCTCGGCGCCCAAGGCTGAGTGAGCGTGAACATGGACCTGGCCTATTACCTCGTCGACGTGTTCACGTCGACGCCGTACTCCGGGAACCAGCTCGCCGTCGTGTTCCATCCTCCCGCGCTGCCGGCCTCCAGCATGGCCAGCATCGCCAAGGAGTTCGGCTACTCGGAGACGGCGTTCATCTCAGACGAGCCCCCAGGGTCGCGACACCTCCGCATCTGGACTCCGTTCGAAGAGATTCCGGTGGCCGGGCACCCGCTCGTCGGGGCCGTCCACGCTCTCCGCGACCGAGGAGAGGGCGATGGCACCATCACCTTCTGCCTCATCGACCCTCACGACGGGTCGTCGATGAAGCTCGACATGCAGGTCGACGACGACGGCATCGTCTGGATGCCGCAGCCGGAGGTCTCGTTCGTACGCACTCATTCAGACCCCGGCCGGCTGGCTGATTCGCTGGGCCTCGCCGCGGAGGATCTCGCAGCATCCATCGCAGTACAGTCCGTCGCAGTCGGTCACCCGTTCACCATGGTGGCGCTCACAAGCGTTGAGTCTCTCAGCCGGGTGGTGGTCGACCGAGCAACCTTCCGCGGCTCACTGGATGGGCTGCCCGAGTTCGTGTACTGCTTCAGCGCGGGGGAGGCCGGAGTCGCAGACGCCGAGTGCAGATTGTTCGCACCGTTCGACATTCTCAGCGGAGAAGACGCAGCCTCAGGTAGTGCAGCAGGGGCCCTGGCCCACCTGCTGCGTGCCTCGGGCATCCCGCCTCGGAACGCCAGGACCTACACCTTCCACCAGGGCGTCCAGATGGGACGCCCTAGTCAGATCCACGCGCGAGAGACGTCCGAGGGCGTCGTCCTGGTCGGCGGTACCTCGGTGACCGTCGCCGAAGGCCTCCTACGCAACGTCCCAGCTTGAGCCAGTCACGAGAAGTAGCCGTTCACCCAACCAAGGAGTATCGAGACATGACCACGAGTAACACGACCCGCCAGGCTGTTCAGCTCATCAAGGAAGCCGACTCTCCCTACGAGAATCTAGTGCCCGGCCGCGAGGTGACCTCGCACATCGACAACATCGAAGAAACCGAGATGGGCGGGGGGTTCTTCCGCCAGACCAGCGGCGATGCGGTGTACACCTGCAACGTGTTGGGTGACGAGATCCTGCTCGTTCGCGAGGGGCGACTGGAAGTCGTTCAGGAGGATGGCACGTCCGTGGAGGCGCATGCCGGCGAGGCGATCTTCATCGCTAAAGGCACGCGGGCGACGTTCAAGGGCGATGAGGGAACACGGACGTTCTGGGTCATCAGCCAGGCCATCTACGAGTGACGGGACCGTGTCTACTCTTGTCGACAACTCGTATGTTAGAGTGAATCGCTAGCATATATGCATCGTGGATGCGTGGTGGATCCCTGATTCGGACCGGAAGTGCACATGTTGGATCAGTCGTCGCAGAACGAAACCCTTGCGCATGCTGCCTACACGAGTTTGCTGGGGGAGATCGTCAATTGTGGGCTGAGCCCCGGCACGTATACCTCTGAGGCAGAGCTCAGCGAGCTTGTCGGGTCCGGTCGCACGCCCGTGAGGGAGGCGGTGCAGCGCCTGGCGCAAGAAGGCTTCTGCCAGATCCTTCCTCGCAGGGGTCTGCTCATCAATCCAATCGACTACGCCCACCAGCTGGACGTTGTGGGGGTGCGGCTCATCCTCGAGCCGGCCGCCGCGGCACTCGCTGCCGAACGGATTGCGCCATTGGAAGCCGAGAGGCTCAAGCAACTTCTCAAGAGCCTGGAGAAGGAGTCGCGCGTCAAGCAGAAAACAGCGCAACCGACGACGGCGGACGAAGAGCTGCATCGGGAAGTCGCTGAGATCGTCAGGAATGACGTGCTGACCTCGACCCTGCTCCCCCTGTATGCGCATTCTCGGCGCCTATGGGTGCACGAGCACCGCCGCGGCCTGAAAGAGCCCAGCGCCATCGTGGAGGAGTGGACGCGCATCGTCGACGGTGTGACGAGCGGAGACGCCCAGGCCGCGTTCGACGGCATGAAGGATCACGTCGTCGCGGCCCGTACCGCCATTCTCCACGGCGACCGACGCTAAGCGGCGCCTCGTGAACCACTCGACGGAGCAGGTCATTGCGGGAGGGGAGGCCGGGACCCTTCACGTCCCAGCAGGTCACCGCGTGCGTGTGACCAACACTCTGGGAGGACAGGTCGTCGACGCCTGGTTCTTCGACGCTGCCGACCCCTCGGACCATGCGTCAATGAGCCACTCTCGGGCGGCATTGAGAAGCATCCATCTGCGGGTCGGCGACCAGCTCGTCACTCGGCGGCGCGCGCCCATCGTCACGCTGGTCTCCGACACCACGAAGGGCGTCCACGACATGACCACGCCGCCCTGCGACGGATTCCGCTACGCGCAGCTAGGAGCACCCGGTCACGCCAACTGTGCAGACAACCTCGCCGCCGCTCTGACCGACCTCGGCTTCGAGGTCCCCAGCGGTCTACCCGATCCCTTCAATCTGTTCCAAAACTCGCCGATCAGCGGCACGGGACGGATCACGTTCGAACCATCTACGGCAGTCGCCGGCACCTACGTCGAGCTACAAGCCGAACGCGACCTGCAAGTCGTACTGTCCGCCTGTCCCATGGACGTCATCCCCATCAGTGGTGGTCAACCCCGCGAGGTCGTAGCTCAGGTTCGGCCCAGCGCTGAAAAGTGAGCACCCGAGCTACTCCGGTGAGCGCAACGCGACCCCGCGCCTATCACTCATACGCGGCTACTAGACGATTCCGGTAGGACCGGCGTCTGGCCAGACTCGGTCCAGGTGATCCGGCGGGAAGCTCTCCATGCGGCTGCCCACCGGCTGGTCTGGTGTGGCTCACTATCGGTCTGCAGCTCGCCGGGCACCGTGACGAGGCGTGGCTCAAGAAGGGACTGCCCAGCTCGTAGTAGCAATGCCCACCTCGCCGTCCACATCGGATCGAGCACAGGCGGGAGCAGCACAGTGGAGCACGTGATCATCGGGGTCGATCCCCACAAGCTGTCGGCCACTATCGAGGTCGTCGACGAACACGAACAGCTACTCGGCTCGGGCCGGTTCACCACCGACCGGGCCGGCTACGCCGCCATGCGCAAGCTACGTCGAGGGCTGGCCGGAGCGGGTCTGGGCGGTCGAGGGCAGCAACGGTGCCGGCCGGCCTCTGGCGCAGCGACTCCTCGAGGACGGCGAGCAGGTTGTTGACGTGCCCGCGAAGCTCGCCGCTCGGGTCCGCCTGTTCGACACCGGTCACAACCGCAAGACCGACGCCCACGATGCCCACGCGGTCGCAGCGGTCGCGGTTCGCACCAAGACTCTGCGGGTGCTGCAGCTCGACGGCGAGCTGGAGGCACTGCGGATGCTCACCGACCGACGCGAAGCGCTCACCCGGCGCCGGGTCCAGACCGTCGACCGGCTGCAGGCCCTGCTCGGCAGAACTCCTTCCAGGACAGGCCAAACGCGACATCACTACCGGTCAGGCCAAGGCGATGCTGGCCACGGTCCGACCGCGTGACATCGCCGGAAAGACCCGGCGCCGGATCGCGGTCGAAGAGCTGGCCGAACTGGTCGCGGTCGAGGCGAAGATCAAGAAGTCCACCGCCGAGCTGAAGGCCATCGTCCTGGCCCGCGGCTCCCGGCTGATGGACCTGCACGGCGTCGGACCTGTCGTGGCCGCCAGGGTCCTGGCCGACGTCGGTGACGTCACCCGCTTCGCCGACCGGAACCGGTTCGCGTCCTGGACCGGCACCGCACCCCTGGATGCGTCCTCCGGGGAGCAGAACCGGCACCGCCTCTCACGTGCTGGGAACCGGCGGATGAACCACATGATCCACATCGCCGCGATCAGCCAGATCCGCCTGGACACCGAGGGCCGTGTCTACTACCGGCGCAAGCGAGCCGAGGGCAAGACGCCGCTCGAGGCGATCAGGTGCCTCAAGCGCAGGATCTCCGACGCCATCTATCGACAGCTGCTCGACGACGCCCACACCGCTGCCGGCCGCACCCTTGGCACGGGTCCGGGAGGGCACTGCGGGGCGACTCAAGAATCCAGCGCGGTCGACCTGCCCCCGCACATCGACACTTCGGATCAGCCACTTCCCGGACCCGCGAAGAAGACGCTACGCCGAACAGGTTGACAACAGAAGGGAGCCGGAATAACGAACCCCTCGGGCGCGCGGAATGCAACAGATCCGGACGCTTCGAACGATGGTTGCCCCGCGGTGCCGACGATCGCTTGGGCCGCTCACGTGGGATGGCAGTGAGCACGTTTGCCGGTCACCGATAGAACCACGCCGATCATGACGAGTAGCGCAGCGGTCACTTGAACTGGGCCCAGGCGTTCGCCCACGAGCAGGATCGCTAGCGCCCCGGCGGCTACCGGCTCCAAGAGGGAGATGAGCACTGCTGTGGGAGGGCCGAGGCGTGCGACGCCTCTGGCAAAGAGGCGGTACGCGACAGCGAGTGTCACGACACCGGCGTACAGCCCACCGAGAAGCAGTGGGGGCTGCCCGAGCCAAGCCCAGTCCGCGAGGGCCGCGGTGGGGAGCAGCATGAGCGCTCCGACAATGAAGATTGCCCCGACCGCATGAGGCTCTCCGTGAGTGGTTGTCAGCCGATCTATAGCCAGGGCTTGGATCGAGTACGAAACGCAGGCGAGCACAGCGAGGAGGATGCCGGTGCCGGCGGCTCCCGGTTGCCCCGAAGTAACTCCTCCCGCAAGGAGCCCGAGCCCGGTGATGGCCGTAGCGGACCCCGCCCACCATCGTCTCGCCGGCGCGATTCCGTGCTGCAGCGAGACAGCAACCCCGGTGGCGACTGGCGAGAGGCCGATCGCGATGAACGTCGCCACCGCGATCCCCGCTTGGTGCACAGCGGCGAAGTACAGAGGCTGGAACGCGGCCACCGAGAGGCCGCCTACCAGCAGAATGGGGAGGTCCCTCCGGCTCAAGGTCGCCATCGGGGTCGAGCGGCTCGCGAGCAGCGCGAGCACGCCGGCGCCGAGGACGAGGCGCACGATCGCGAACCCGTCGGAGGCTGTGCTCGGGTAGAGGGCGACGAGTGGTCCGACCGATCCCCAGAGTCCCGCGGCGGCGGCTGTCTGGCAGACGACAGCGGCACGGCGACGGGGAGCCGCCGATTTGGATGTCGGGGTCGTGAGCGCTGCGGTCATGGCGAGTCTCGGCGGATGCCCGGCGGCCCTGGCCGGGCACCCGTCTTGGCGGATTGAGGGGTCAGGACGCGGGTGCGGGCTCGATCTCGAGGATGTTGCGGCCCCTGGTCTCCGGCAGCAGCGCGATCGCGGTCAGGGCGATCGCCGCACCCGTGGCTCCGACGATGAGGATGGCGTTGCCCAAGCCGATGGTCGCCGTGAACAGGCCGACGGACAGGGGCCCGAAGGCCGCGATGCCGCGTCCGGCGTTGTACGCGAGCCCCTGCCCGGAGGCGCGCATCCGGGTGGGGAACAGTTCGGCGAGGTAGGCGCCGAGCCCGCCAGCCTGTCCGGAGGCGAAGAAGCCGAGCACGAAGCAGACGACATACGCGATGCCGGGGCTGGCTGCCGGAGTCAGTACGAAGAGGGCGATGCTGGCGGCGGCTGCGAGGAAGAACAGCGTGAAGGCTGGGCGGCGGCCGATCGCGTCGTGGATGTGGCCGGAGAGGAGGTAGCCGAGGAATGAGCCGACGATGACCACCCAGGTGTAGCTGGCGGTGCCCACCACGCTCAGTCCGCGCTCGTCGCGCAGGAACAGGGGCAGGAACACGAACACCGAGTAGTAGATGCCCTGGACGCCGACCCCGAGCAGAACTGCGAGCAGGGTGGTGCGGACCTGGGCGCGTTCGAACAGCTGCAGCAGCGGGAGGCGGTCCTTGGTCCGTTCTTCCTTGCGCTTCCGGCGGGTCTTGGCGATGGGGACCCGGTCCCTGACCTTGAGTCGGATCCAGAAAGCGACCAGGCCAGGGATGATCCCGACCAGGAACAGGTAACGCCAGGCGACGGTGTTGTCGAGGGCGGAGAACAGCCACAGGTATAGGCCGGTGGAGACGGCCCAGCCGATGGCGTAGCAGCTGTGAATGGCGGAGAGGATCCGTGAGCGTTTCGCGATCGGTGCGTACTCGGCGACCAGGGCCGCGCCGACCGCCCACTCGGCGCCGAACGCGAGCCCTTCCAGGATCCGCCACATCACGAACTGCTCGACGTTCTGTGAGGTCGCGGTCAGACCGGTGAACAGGCAGTAGCCGAGGATCACCCAGGTCAGGACCCGGACCCGCCCGAACCGGTCGGCGAGCGAGCCCGCGACGGCACCGCCCACGGCTGAGGCGACGATGCTGACTGCCGTGATCCAGCCGACCGCGCCGGCGCTGATGCCGAGCACGGGGATGATCGCGGTCAGCGCGAACCCGTACAGGGTCCAGGTCAGGCCGTCGAGGCCCCAGCCGATGCCGGAGGCCACATACGCCCGGCGGGCCCCTGGGCTGCTGCTCGCAAGCGGAGTGGAGGATTCGGCTGGGTTCAAGGTGTGTGCCATTTCGTGCCGTTCGGTGTGCGGGCGGGTGGTGGAGTTGGTCAGTTGGGGCTGCGGTCGACGGCGATGGTGCCGGCGGTCATGACGACGTGGATGCGGGTGATGTCCTGCAGGGTCTTGATGTCCTCCAGCGGGTCGCCGTCGAAGATGAGGAGGTCGGCTAGCTTGCCTTCCTCGAGGGTTCCGATCCGGTCGGCGAGGCCGAGGAGCTCTGCGGAGATCTGGGTGGCGGCAACCAGGGCTCCCATGGGGCCAAGCACTCGGGCCTTGAGCTCGAGCTCGTAGGCCTTCAGGTGCTGGTGCGGCCCGAGTACGTCGGAGCCGGAGGCGATCTGCACGCCGGTGTCGTGCAGCAGTTCGAGGGAGTCGTAGGCGCTGGCGAGGACCCGCTTGACCTGGTTGACCTGGTCGTCGGGCATCCCCCCGGCAGCGCCGTCGACGGCGAGCATCTCGTAGGTGGCGATGGTGGGGACGGCGAAGGTGCCGTGTTCGCGCATCAGCACCGCGGTGTCCTCGTCGATGCCGTTTCCGTGTTCGATGCTGCGCACGCCGGCTACGACGCAGTTTCGGATGGAGGCCGGGGTGTAGGCGTGGGCCATGACGTAGCTGTCGCGGGCGGTCGCCTCGTAAACGATCGCGGCGAGCTCGTCGTGGGTGAACTGCGGGTGGTCGACATCATCGGTGGGTGAGGTGCAGCCGCCGGAGGCCATCACCTTGATCTGATCCGCACCGCGGCGCAGCACCTCGCGGGCCGCCTTGCGCACAGCATCGACCCCGTCGGCGACGACGCCGGGGTGGTAGAGGCCGTCGGGGGCGCGGAGCGCGTCCTCCTCGCGGGTGCGGAAGTCGCTGTGACCGCCGGTCTGGCTGATCGGGCCGGTGGCAAGAAGCATTCGTGGGCCGGGGAGGAGTCCCTGTGTCACGGCGTCCTTGAAACCGTAGTCGGTGAACCCGGCATCTCGCACGGTGGTGAACCCGCTCTCCAGGGTGTTGCGGATGGCGTTGAACGTCCGTGCGGCGAGGACTGGCTTGGACAGCAGATGGACTTGGTTGAGGTAGTCGCCGGCGGCCAGGTGGGTGTGGCAATCGATCAGGCCGGGCATCACGGTGCGGCCGGCGCAGTCGATAACGCGGTTGCCGGCGGTCGCGGGTGAGGCGCCCTGCCCGACGGTCGCGATGCGGTCGCCTTCGAGCCGAAGCCACGCGTGCTCGATGGGATCGCGACCGGTGCCATCGAGGAGTCGGGCGTTCAGCAGGTACATGGTGGCCACGTGTTCTCCTTCGATGTCGCACCCGCTCTGGCGGGTGGTCATCGACGCTAGGTGTGACGTCAGCCACCTGACGATGTGCGCGTGTTCAGCGTCTGCAATGCACTTCTTGACACCTGGTCAAAGCGGGCGTCGACCATGTAGATGCTCAGAGGGGCAGCAGTCGGACCGGACCGTTGTGTCCGGCCCGTCGCGGGCTCGAGACGAACCGGTTGGCCAGGAGTCCAAGGTGCAGGGTGAGCCGGTCGGTCCCTCGGGAGAGGTCGAGGCCGGTGGCGCCCTCGGCTTTGCGGAGCCGGTAGTACAGGGTGCCGCGGTGCACGTTGAGCTGGGCTGCGGTGCTAGCGGCGTCGCAGCCGTTGTCTAGGTAGGCGGTCAGCGTGAGCCGGAGCTCTTCGTTGTCCGTGGCGAGCAGCGCGCAGGTCTGCGGATCCATGGTCGTCTCGAGTTCGACGTCGGAACGTGTGGCGAGCAGGCGCAGGGCCCCGAGGTCGGTGAAAGCAACCTGGCCGGGCAGCTGCTCGAGTCGGGCGGCAGCAGACATCGCGGCTCTGGCCTGGTCATAGGACGTCGATGCCTCGGGCAGCGAGGAGGGCTCGCCGACGCCCACGGCCGGCATTTGGCAGCATCCCCGGACGGCCTGGGTGATGCGTCGCAGCTGGGCATCGAGCGGTTCCTGATCGAACAGGTCGACACGGAGCAGGAACACGTGATGGTCGGTGGCCTGGCACTGCACGATGCGCGCGGGCGTGGGAGAGAGTGTTCGCCGTGGGGCTGAGGGGACCGGGGCCGGCTCCAGTGGCTTGGCCGGTCCTTGGATATTGCTGACCGCCACGACGACGCATTCGGTGTCCTCGTTGAGTCCGCTCGTCTGCTCCAGGCCTTTGATGGCTCGTGCACGGGCGGTGGCGCCGCCGGTGAGTAGCTCGTGAAGCAGGCGGGAGACTTCGAGCCGGTCCGCCTCCTCGTCGTACATGAGGGTCGCGAGCTCGGCGATGATGTCGCTGACCTTGTCAAGGTCGTCCTCGGTGCAGCTGCAATGGGGGTCGAGCACGCAGAGAAGGCCGAGCTGCATCCCGCGATGGCTGACCGGGACCACCATGCGGCTCATGGTTGCGCGGTCCGGGTGCGGTTCAACTCGAACCGGTTTGGTTGACCGACCGACGCCGTACTCGGCGAACCATTCGCGCACCCAGGGCGCGGTGGTGCGCAGCAACAGGGAGTCGCGGCGTACGTCGTCGATCTTGTCCTCGGCGTGGGGGCTGAACCGCAGCGAGTTCAGGTCGACGTCGGTGAGGGAGACGGGCAGTCCGAGGAGCTCGCCGAGGGTGTCGACGCAGCGTTGGATCTCCGATGCCATGGAACCGGTTTTACTCGCGCTCGGCGAGGATCTCCTTGAGCCGTTGTGCGTTGGTCTCGATGTGGGCTCGGACCTCGACCACGGCTCGCGCCGGGTCGCCGGAGCGAATGGCGGACAGGATGGCCTCGTGCTCCACGAGCAGCACGCCCGGGTTCTCGAACTCGCGATCCTCGACGGAAAGCACCATCAGGTAGAACCGCAGCTCCTGGGTCAGCTCGGCGTAGAACTCATCGAGCCGGCAACTGTCGAGCAGGGCGACGATCGCGGAGTGGAACGCCAGGTCGTGCTCGACGATCTGACGCGCGTCGTGGGAATCTGCGGCCTGAGCGAGCGCGTCGAATGCGTCGCTGATCGCGGTGAGCTGTTCCGGGCTGGGAGTCCGCGCGACCGCCGAGGTCTCCAACCGTTCCCGGGCGGCGTACAGCGCCTCGACGTTCTCCTCGGTGGGGGAGATCACGACCGCGCCGCGATTCACCTCGTGGCGCACCAGGCCGCTGAGCTCGAGGATGCGCACGGCTTCGCGGATGGTGTTGCGGGCCACGCCCAGCTCGGTGGCGATCGCGCTCTCGCGGAGGCGATCGCCGGGAGGGAAGGCGCCGGCCAGGATCCGTTCGGAAAGGCCGTCGGCCACCTGCTGGGCGGTGGTGGAGCGGCGCACCACCAGGCCTTCGAGAGCTGACATGCGATCCAGCATAGCCCGAGAGCAGGCTTGCGCACTACAGTTCAACTGTCCTACAGTTCGCAGCGTGACCGATGCTACAAGTCGCGAGAGCGTGACCGGCGACGTAGGCGAGGCACGTCTCCTCGCGACGGGTGCGTTAACTCGAGAACCTCTTCGGCAAACCGTCCGGGTACTGCAGTCCGACCGGGCAACCATGCTCGCCCAGGTCGCCACCGCCGACGTGGTCATCGGCGCCGTACTCGTGCCGGGCGCCGCCGCACCCAAGCTCGTCTCCCTCGCCGACCTCACCCATCTGAAGTCCCACACGCTGCTCATCGACGTCGCCATCGACCAGGGTGGCTGCTTCGAGACCTCCCGGCCGACGACCTACGACGACCCGACGTACCAGGTCGACGGCACCGTCCACTACTGCGTCGCAAACTGCCCGGAGCCGTCCCACACCTCCACCAGGGCCCTGACCAACGCGACCCTGCCGTATGTGCGCACACTCGCCAACCTGGGTGTGGACGCAGCGCTGGCCGCTGACCCCGGACTGGCCAGCGGTCTGAACACCCGAGCCGGCGCGCGCTGACCCACGACGCCGTCGCTGCCACGTTCGCCTGACCACCGCCCACCGCGCAAAGGAACATGACCATGACCGATCTGGACCTGACCTCGTTCAAGGCACTCAGCTTCGACTGCTACGGCACCCTCATAGACTGGGAAGCAGGCATCACAGCAGTGCTCGCGCCCTGGGCGCGCGAACAGGGACTCCGCCTGACCGATGAGGACCTGCTGCTTGCCTATGCCGATAGCGAGGCCACCGTCGAGCGAGAGACCCCTGCAGCGCTCTACCCGACCATCCTCGCCACCGCCTTCGGCCGCACTGGGGACAGGCTCGGCCGGTCGGTCAGCGACGAGTGGGCCCAGCGACTCGGCAACTCGGTGCCGTTCTGGCCGGCATTCCCCGACTCCGCGGACGCGTTGGCCCGGCTGGCGAAGCATTTCCGGCTGATCATCCTGTCCAACGTGCATCGCGATGGATTCGCCGGCAGCAACCAGCGGCTGCAAGGTGACTTCGCTGCCGTCATCACCGCGCAGGACGTCGGCGCCTACAAGCCCGCCGAGAACCACTTCCGCGCTCTTGACACCGCCTTGTCCGAACTCGGCGTAGACCGCAGCGGCCTCCTGCACGTGGCCCAGAGCCTGTTCCACGACCACGTCCCGGCCAAACGAGAGGGCTTGCTGTCAGTGTGGATCAATCGCCGCCACGACCGACCCGGGTGGGGCGCCACCCCCGAGCCCTCGGATGAGTGGACATACGACCTCGAGTTCACCTCGATGAAGGACTTCGCTGACGCGGTCGACCGGTCCTTCGGCGACGCCGCGAGCTCGCCGTGACCAGCAGGACCGAAGCCGCGGTCGCGAACGTCGCCACGACCGCAGGCCCCAGTGCCGCGGAAAGCCCTGGCGGCCGCCGGAGGAGCACACCCGGAAGTTCGACAACTTCCCGCAAGGCCGGATCCGTCACGTCGACCAGCTCGACTGAGCTATACGCCTGATCCGTCCCCAGGCCGATCCTTCGTCGCGAACTCGTAGAGGCCCAGCAGTTCAAGCACCTGGCGCGCCGTCGTTCCTGGTGAAGCGCTGACTTTGGTTCCGGGAGGCCCTGCAGCGAGCGCGCCCATCAGCACCGCGACTGCCATGCTTGGCATGAAGGTGACCCCGTCGAGATTGATCATCAACTGTCGAGTGGACCCTTCCGAGGCTGCGCGGAGCGCTTCGCGGAAGTCATCAACGGCTAGCTCGTCTACCGAACCGCTGACTACCAGCACCCTGGAACCCACGTCGTGGAAGGCGCGGAATACCTGTTGGTGCATTTTCGCGACTGTAGACCCATCGGGAAATGAATCGTCCCTCCCAGCGCAGCGGCGCTTCAGGGAGGGACGATCCTCATCCGGGCCAACACCACTGCCGTCATGGGGTACGGCGGTGACTCGGGCTCTAGCCCGGGGGGTGTGGCGCGGCGATATCCGATACCCCTCAAGAAACGCACCCAACGTCCCTGTGGTTGGGGCGGTTTTCGCTTGCTCAGAACTGCTCGACGTCCTGCCGGGACCGTGGCAAATCGATCTCAGAGTGGCGCGCCCGGGTTAGAAGCGGCCCGGGGACTGTGCACCGGGGAAAGGCCGGCCCGCTCATGCATGAATACCGCTTCCAGATCTATGCCCCCTTCGAGATCGTTGCGTACACGTTGGCCAGCATGGACACGGTCACCGTCAAGGAAGCCGACCAGCTACACACGCTCGCGGTTCTCCCCGAGGGGGGCGCCCTCCTCGCTCGACCGACCTGGCCCAACATCACCGAGATCATCGTCGCCGAGGCGGATGGAGACCTACTTGCTCGGTAGACGGACAGATGATGGGCACGCTGGGACGACCCGGCTTGGTCGAATCAGACCAGGGCGGTGCCGTGGAAGAGAGTGGTCGTGGTTCCGCCCACGTACACCTTTCCGTCGGCCTCGGGAGTGATGGTGACGTCTCCCGCCCGGCCCAGCCGTTGGCCTTGCGAGACGCGGTAGTTGCCGGACACCACGCCGGTCCGAACCAGCCATTGGCCAACGGAGGCGTTCATGCTGCCGCAGACGGGGTCTTCTGCGACGCCAACTCCGGGTGCGAAGGTGCGCATCTCGAACGCATGTTCCACGCCCGGCGGGTGCGCGCCGATTGCGCCGACCATCGCATCCGGGATCCGCGAGAGATCGGGCTCCAGGGCGAGCACTGCCTCCGCGGTCGGGAGTTGCACCACGGCCCACCCAGGGCCGTTGTCCACCCACTGATGCGCGATCACCTCTTCTCGGACGATCCCGAACGCGGCGATAATCTTCTCCAGGTAGTCGGCCTCGAGGTCGCCTTCGCGGCGGGTGGGTGGAGCGGCGAACGACAGGGTGCCATCGTCTACGCGCACCTCGACGAGCCCAACAGCGCTCTCCTGGACGAGTCGGGTGGCGTCCCTCCGTGCGCCACCGTGCTCGAGCCAGGCATGGGCCGAGCCGAGCGTCGGGTGCCCCGCGAATGGCAGCTCACAGTCGGGTGTGAAGATCCGCAGCCGGTAGTCCGATCTTGGCGTCGTGGGCGGCAACACGAACGTGGTCTCCGACAGGTTCGTCCACCTGGCCACCCGCTGCATTGCACCCTCATCCAGACCGTCGGCATCGAGGATCACGGCAACCGGGTTGCCCAGATACGGCGTCGCGGAGAACACGTCGACCTGCGCGAACGGGCGAGAACGTGGCATCAGCGCGTTCCTTTCGAAGTGGTCAGGGCGGCGTCAGCGCTAGTGCGGCGTATTCGATCAGCAGGAACGAGCCGATACCGACCATGGCGGCGCTGGAGAAGGAGCCGACCGGACGGGCCGCCCCCGACAACAACGCAAAAGCGGACGCCGGCGCCGGCCGCGGTGGGGGCCATTCGCGGTTGGTCACATGGATCAGCGCGAGCCCCAAGGTCTACACCGTGATGGGCCACTTGCCAGCCGGATCAGTGAGCCGCGGTAGCTGAAGGGAGGGAGAGCACGAAGACCTTCGGGGTTCAACCTCCTCATGTCGAACCCCTCGAGTGCCGGGCGTGGCCAAGATCCGCCCGACCTCTTCGTCGCCACGGCTGGCATGTCCGGTGACTGTCATCGGGAAGTCTCCCTTGGCGGCTCTGGCCAACTGTAATTCGATTACATTGACGTACCCCGGCAGCTCGAGTCAAGGGCGTTCGGCGCAACGGATGGCCGTGCATGTAATACGATTACATCCAGTTTCGTGGAGGAGGTCACTGCCCAACCACGTATCGGCTATGCCCAACGTCGTGAAGCGGCTGCGTGTGAGGACACTGACAACGACCTCCGCCAAGTGGCCACCCACGAAGGGGCTGACTCGATGACGGAGTGCACTGGTGTCGGAGTGCGGCACCTTTCGATGGGCTGGAGACCGCCATGGGTTTCGAGGTCGACAACGACGGCGTGCTCCCATCGATCGTGAAAGCGTGGCACACCGGCGAGAGCAGCGCCGCGGTCATCCGGGCCATCGACGGCCCGGCCCTTTTGTTCCACTCCGTTGACGGCTTCATCACGTGGGGACGATCCGGGTCGGCTCGGCGGACATCCTGCGCAGGAGCGGACAGTGAGCACTCGAGTCGGGTACGTCCTCGGGAGCACGTTCCATCTCACCGACCTGGTGCCCGTGGCGCGGGCCGCGGCTCGGCAACCGCCGGTCAGGCAGTGACGTTCTCCTGGTCGGGGTTGCCTACGCCGGTGGTGATCAAGCTGTGAAGACTCGACATGTACCCGCGCCAGGCGCCGTCGCAGATGTCGTAGCAGTCGTGGTCTGGCACCAGCCCGTCGTGCGTGAATCGCAGGATGGTGCTCCCGTCGCTCCCGGAGTCGATATCGAAGACGATGTCTGTTCCGACCCATTCACCCTTGTCGTCCTCAAGGAAGGTCATCACGCTCTCGAGCACGTGCCAGACCATCCGGTGTCCAGGAAGGGCTGGCGCCAACGAGCGGAGCCTGCGGCAACGCCAGGTCAGTGCAGGTGCCCGGTCACCGCTGTACGCGCCGCCCCACCGAGTCGCACCCGTCCCGTCTTCGTGGTCACTACGGTGAGGTGCCCACCCCGGGCCGAGGCCTGCTCGGCATCGAGCCGTGACCCGAGCTGATCGCGCCAGTACGGCCCGATCGTGCAGTGAGCCGACCCGGTGACCGGGTCCTCGGGAATGCCGAAGATGGGCGCGAAGTAGCGAGACACAACGCTGCTCGGACGAGGACCCCGCGCGGTGACGATCAACCCCCCAGCAGGCAGCGCCGCGATCGCTTGAAGGTCGGGCACGAGGTCACGGACGACTTGCTCGGACTCCAGAACGGCCAGCAAGTTGCGCTCGTTGGGGTCGTCGTCCTCGGTCAGCCCTGCCCACACCACGGTGGCCCCGGCGAGAGCATCGGAGAGGGCCGTCACCATCACCTCCGACGTCTCCAGCTCCAGAGCAGGGACAGCCGGGAAGTCGAGCACGATCCGGTCGCCGTGAAGCTCGGCCGTCAACCGTCCGCTGCGAGTGTCAAAGCCAGCCACCGCGTCCTTGCGCAAGGCGCCTATCTCCCAGAGCACGTGGGCACTGGCGAGAGTCGCGTGCCCGCACAGGGCTACCTCTGCCACCGGCGTGAACCAGCGAAGACTATGGATGCCTTTCTCCTCGGGGACGAGGAAGGCAGTCTCGGCCTGGTGCAGCTCATTGGCCACACCCTGCATCCAGGCGTCGTCGGGGAAGGCCTCCAAGAGCACCACACCGGCGGGGTTACCCGAGAACGCCCGCTGAGTCGTGAATGAGTCCACGACCTTGAACGCGGTCGGAGCGGGGTGAGCCAGGAGCTCAACGGCGATCACCGCTCCATCTTCTCAGGACCCGCGAGCATATTGTGCCGGAGCCACACCCCCTCATCGGCATGTGAGTGAATCTCTACGTGGCGAAGCGAGACCGGCCTCTCTGGTAGGTCTCCGCACTAAGACAGGCGACGGAGCAGGGCTTACCTCCTCCCTATTGGTTGTTGGCAGGTGCCAACATTCGAACGGTTAGTGCACCAACTTCGTGGCGCTGGCGGCCAGCCAGCGGGGTTGCATCCGGAGCCGAGGGTGGATCTAGGTGCTTTCGAATACTGGGGCGGCTTGGATGGCGGGCAGTGGCGTGCGCGCCGATCGTGTCAAAGCGAACGTGATGTCCATCGGCCCAACTGGTGGACGGCTCTTGATGGGTGAAGGCACGCACGAGGCGCATCTGAGGTGAGGCACATGGTCTCCAGCGATGGACGGCGTCGACCTGAGGGAACATTCTCCAGCGACGCACCACTTGTTGAGGCCACTCGAGAGCTTCTGACTCCCTCGGAGCTCGCGAACCGCTGGGCAGTCACCACGGGGCACCTTGCCAACTTGCGTCACCAAAGAGAAGGCGTCGGGTATCTCAAGATTGGCAGTCGGGTCGCCTACCGGGTTGAAGACGTTCTTGCCTACGAGAACGCTGTCTACATTGCCACCCGCGCGGAGGCACCTCGGATCGGTGCGTGACCGCTCCCACGCACGAAGCTGTTCCGAGCGCGCCGGGCTGGGACTGAGGGTCGGCCCATGTCTCCACGGCGCTTAACACAGGTCCGCCGTTCACAGACCACGAGTCGTGCGCCTCCGTCAGGGGAGGGCGCTGGGGCCTCCCCGATGCCACACAGCCGAAAGGGGCGTCGTTGCCAAAGTGGGGAGCACAGTGGGGAGTTCTGCGTACCCGACGACGGGTACAGAGGCGAATCCCGCTTGGTTGAGCGGGATTAGTGCCCCAGGCAGGAGTCGAACCTGCGACCTTTCGCTTAGGAGGCGGCTGCTCTATCCGCTGAGCTACTGGGGCGCGACGGCGGCCATCCTGTCACGCGGGCGAGGGGCTGCGGCTACTGGCGCGTACCGACGGGATTTGTGCCACCGCCGCGGCGCGGGAGACTATTTGGCACTTACGGCTAGGTTCGCGAGGGGTGGCTTGGGACGCCTCCGACCGATCGACCAGACCGAGCACCCAGGTGATGCATGTCCGAGGAAGCTGAACACGAGCCGGCCAAGGCCGGGTCAAGGTCGGCGACCCCAGATAGTACAGAGGGCGGAGCCCGCCGCCGCGGCAAGCGTCGCGGAAGAGCCAAGGCCCGGCACACCGTCGGCAAGGTGGTGCTGGCCAGCCTGGTCGCCGTGGGTCTGGCCACCGGCCTCGGCGTGGTCTACATCTACCGCCACCTCAACGACAACCTGAACGTCCAGGACCTCTCCGGCCAGCTGAAGAACCGGCCGGACAAGAAGCACGTCGAGACCGGTCCCAAGGAGCCGCTCAACATCCTAGTGATGGGGTCCGACACCCGCGACGGCGAGGGCAACAACATCGACAACCTCACCGGCGGCGGTGAGCGGTCCGATACCACGATCATGTTCCACCTCTCGGCAGACCGAGACACCGCCTACGGCATCAGCATCCCCCGGGACACCTTGGTCGACCGGCCGGACTGCTACGCCAAGAACGGCGACGTGATCCCGGGGGCCTCCGACGTCATGTGGAACGAGGCCTTCTCGGTCGGTGGCCCCGCGTGCACGATGCAGCAGTTCGAGCAGCTGACCGACATCCGGCTCGACAACTACGTCGTCCTCGACTTCGGCGGCTTCCAGGACATGGTTGACGCCATCGACGGTGTCGAGGTCTGCATCCCCGAGGACATCTCCGATCCCGCCCACGGGATCAACATCCCCGCAGGCACCCGCGAGATCGCGGGCAAGGAGGCGCTCAACTACGTGCGCGCCCGCTACACCCTCGGCGACGGCTCCGACATCGGCCGGATCAAGCGGCAGCAGGCGTTCATCGCCGCCATGGCCAGCAAGGTGATGGCCCGCGGCACGCTCGCCAGGTTCGACCGGCTGGTCGGCTTCCTCGACGCGGCCACCAGCTCGCTGCAGACCGACATCGAGTCGGTCCTGCAGATGGGCAAGGTCGGCATCGGGTTCAAGAACATCGGCCTCGACAACATCAAGTTCGTCACCGTGCCGTTCCAGTACTCCACCGCGCAGCCGGGCCGGGTCGAGTTCCTCCCCGAGGCCAAGCAGCTGTGGCAGCGGGTGATCGACGACGAACCGCTCACCCGCAGGCTCCAGGACGGCGTGATCACCGCCGGCGACAACGTCGACGGCTCGTCGACGGGCACGGACTCTCCGAGCTCGCCCGGCGGGACCGAATCGCCGAGCGACACCCCGACCCCCAGCACTGAGGAGCGCGAGGCCGCGGGGCTCTGCGCATGACCAAGGACGCCCCCGAAGAGACCCCCGAGGAGCGGCGTCGCCGGCTCGACGCGGTCTTCGGCGACGTACTCCCGGAGACCACGACCGACGAGCGGGAGCAGGTCGCGGACACCCCACCCGACGCGTCCGAGGACTGGCTCAAGGCGCAGGTGCCGCCCCACCACGGGTGAGTCGGCTCCGTGCGATCGGGGTCAGGCCTGGTGGGTGGGCGGTGAGACGTGCGAGTTGCCGCCCGACGCGAGCAGGTCGCGGATCTCCTGCAGCAGCTTGATGTCCTCCGGGGTGCCCGGTTCGGGGCTGGGGAAGAACTTCTCCTTGGCGGCGGTGTAGGGGACCACCACGAAGAAGTAGACGATCGCGGCCAGCAGCACGAACGAGATCAACGCGTTCATGAAGGCGCCGAAGTACGTCCTGTCGCTGAAGACATCATTGGCGGAATCGGGCAGCAGGCTGGTTAACCAGTTGGTGAAGGCGGTGACTACGGCGGCGAACGAGAGGGCGATGATGAAGGCCACCGCGATGTCGACGAGGTTGCCGCGCAGGATGAAGTTCTTGAACCCGGTCATGTTGACTCCTTCGGTCCGAGACGGGTGCACCCGGGTGCACGAGTGCGTTCTGAACCTAGCGGTCCGGCCAGGTGTAGGTCACGAACGAGCGCACCGCCGCTTCGGCCAGCGGCGTGACCTGAGCTGACTCGGCGCCGACCACGACCAGGCGACCCGGGAGGCCGGACGCGCTGGTCTGATCGCCGGCAGCCGGGATCGCCAGCACCGGCACGTCGGTCGCGACCACGGTGGCGCCGCCCTCCTGCGGGTCGGTGGCCAACAGGTCGATCCGGTCGCCCACGTCCAGGAGCGCCACCATGCCGGGATCCGGCAGCCGCACGGGTACGGCGACCAGGCCGGGCTGGCCCGCGGTCAGCTCGGGCCCGACCAGGCGCACGTCGGTCACCGGCTCCCCGCTGCGCAGTGGTGCCGCGAGCACCTGGCCCACGGGGTCGTCCGCCACCGCCTCCGGTGCGGAGCCCGGCGCGAACTGCACGGTCTCGAGATCCGCCGCGTCGATCTGCGCGCCGGCCGGCAGGTCCCGCGCGGCCACCAGCACGGGCACGGTGGCCGGTGCAGGCCCGGCCGCAGCATGCACGCCGGCGGCGACCGCGACCCCGGTGAGCAGCGAGGCGATCAGGCGACGTCGGCGGAGGACCGCCCGGCGTACCGGCCGGAGCCGCTCAGCGAGGCGGGCAGGGGTGCGCGGTCCCGAGGAGAGCATCCCCCGACGCTAGGCGAGCCCGCCCGGCCACGAGTCGCCTCTCCACAGGGGTGGTTTCGAGATCAGGCGGGGGTGGTGGCGGCCGGCTTCGTGTCGCTCTTCTTCTCGGACTTGGCCTCCGACTTCGAGTCGGACTTCGTCTCCGTCTTGGTCTCCGACTTCGAGTCGGACTTCGACTCGGACGTGTCCGCGGAGCGGCTGTCGGTGCGGTAGAAGCCCGAGCCCTTGAAGACGACGCCGACCGCGTTGAAGAGCTTGCGGAGCCGCCCGGAGCACTCCGGGCACTCGGTCAGCGAGTCATCAGAGAAGCTCTGGAACTGGTCGAAGGCGTGTCCGCACTCCGTGCATGCGTACTGATAGGTCGGCATGATGCTCCTGGCACTCTCCTGTAGCGACTGCTAAATGATACGCGACGTGCAGAATGACGGCACCATGACAGCGGACACGTCGGAGGGGGCCGTCGACAGCACCGGGTTCCGGGACCTGCCGAAGCCGCTGCGGGTGACGACGTACGTCGCGATCGGCCTGGTCCTGCTGCTGGTCGCCCTGCTGCTCGCCGGCGTCGTGCTCGTACGTCGGTCGTTCCCACAGACCTCCGGCAATGTCGAGATCACCGGCCTGGACGGCGCGGTCGAGGTGATCCGCGACGAGCGCGGCATCCCGCAGATCTACGCCGACTCGACCCATGACCTGATGCTCGCGCAGGGGTTCGTGCACGCCCAGGAGCGCTTCTACGAGATGGACGTACGGCGGCACGCGACCGCCGGCCGGCTGTCGGAGATGTTCGGCGAAGACGCCCTCGAGACCGACATGTACGTGCGCACGATGGGCTGGCGCGACGTCGCCGAGCGCGAGCTCCCGCTGCTGCAGCCCGACACCCGCGCAGCCCTGGACGCGTACGCCGACGGGGTGAACGCCTACCTGGAGGACCGTTCGTCGTCGGAGATCTCGCTGGAGTACACCGTCCTTAACGCCGGCGGCCTCGACTACCACCCCGAGGAGTGGACGGCCCTCGACTCGCTCGCCTGGCTGAAGGCGATGGCGTGGGACCTGCGCGGCAACATGCAGGACGAGATCGACCGGGTGCTGAGCGCCGACGTGGTCGGCAAGAAGCGGGCCGCGACCCTGTTCCCGCCGTACCCCTATGACGAGCACGACCCGATCCTCAGTCAGGGCGCCGTCGTCGACGGGGTCTTCGAGCAGGACGCCGTGATCGGTGGCACTCGCAACCCGCGGCGACCGCCGTTCGGCCGCAAGGCGCTGGCCGAGCTGGCCACGGTCCGGAAGGGCCTGGAGCGGATGCCGGCCTGGCTGGGCCGGGGCGACGGTGTGGGCAGCAACTCCTGGGTGGTCGACGGCGAGCACTCCACCACCGGCGAGCCGATCCTCGCCAACGACCCGCACCTCGGCGTCTCGATGCCGGGCGTGTGGATGCAGGTGGGCCTGCACTGTCGCAACGTCTCCGACGCGTGCCCGTTCGACGTGGCCGGCTTCAGCTTCTCCGGCGTGCCCGGCGTGATCATCGGGCACAACGCCGACATCGCCTGGGGGTTCACCAACCTCGGCCCCGACGTCACCGACCTCTACGTCGAGCGGGTGTCCGGCGACACCTGGCGCTACGGCGGCAAGGCCCAGCCGCTGCGCACCCGCTCCGAGACCATCGAGGTGGCCGGCGGCGCCGACGTCGAGCTCACCGTGCGGTCCACCGACCACGGCCCGATCGTGTCCGACGTCGACGACGTGCTGGAAGAGGTCGCGATCGACGCCAAGGTGCCGCGTCCCGACCGCGACGGCGAGGAGTACGCCGTGTCGTTGGCCTGGACGGCCCTCGAGCCCCGGCCGACCGCGGACGCCATCCTCGAGCTCAACCGGGCCACCGACTGGGACGACTTCCGCGACGCGCTCGCCGACTTCGCGGCACCCTCGCAGAACGTCGTCTACGCCGACCGCGAGGGCCACATCGGCTACCAGGCACCCGGGCTGATCCCGATCCGCAAGTCCGGGAGTGACGGCATGATCCCCGCGGCCGGCTGGCGCCCGGAGAACGACTGGACCGGTGAGTACGTGCCCTACGACGGCCTGCCGAACGTGCTCGATCCGGATGAGGGCTTCATCGCCACGGCCAACCAGGCGGTGACCGACGAGGACTATCCCTACCTGCTCACCACCGACTGGGACCGCGGCTACCGGTCCCAGCGGATCCGCAACCAGCTCGAGGACGACGACGAGCTGTCGGTCCAGGAGATGCTCGACCTGCAGCTCGACACCCGCAGCCCGATGGCGCCGGTCCTGGTGCCCTACCTGCTGGAGGCGAGCCTCCCGCGCGGCTACTTCTCGGCCGGCCAGCGGCTGCTCGGCGACTGGGACTTCCGGCAAGACGCCGACAGCGCTGCCGCGGCGTACTACAACGTGGTGTGGCGCAACCTGCTCGACCTCACGTTCACCGACGAGCTGACCGGTGATCTTCGCCCCGACGGCGGCCAGCGCTGGATGGCGGTGATGCAGGAGCTGCTCGAGGACCCGCGCAACGAGTTCTGGGACGACCAGGAGAGCGAGAAGGACGAGGAGCGGCGCGACGACATCATCCGGCAGGCGATGCGCGATGCCCGCGACGACCTCACCTCGCTGCAGTCACCCAACCCCGACGAGTGGACCTGGGGCGGGCTGCACGAGCTGGAGCTGCGGTCGAGCACGCTGGGGGAGTCGGGCATCGCGGCGGTCGAGCGGCTGTTCAACCGCGGCGGCTGGGAGGTCGGCGGAGGTGGTGCGATCGTCGACGCGACGTCGTGGGACGCCCGCGAGGGGTTCGAGGTGGTCGCCGCCCCGTCGATGCGGATGGTGGTCTCGCTGGCCGACCTCGACGACTCTCGATGGATCAACCTCACCGGCGTCTCCGGCCACGCGTTCAACAGCCACTACAGCGACCAGACCGAGCTGTGGGTGGACGGCGAGACGCTGCCGTGGGTGTTCAGCAGGGGCGACGTCGAGGACGCCGGCGAGAACACGCTCACCCTGGAGCCGGCCGACGAATAGTCGCGGCTCGACTAACTGCCGGGGCGGCGCCGCCGCCGCCCCCCGGCGGGCTCGCTGAGCTCTGCGCGCATCCGAGACATCAACTCCTCGATCTCGTCGTGGAACCGCTGATGCTTGATGCCGTTCGCGTAGGCAGCGCCACAGATGGCGCACTCCTTGAGCTCCCCCATACTCCCCCCGAGTCGATGTTGCTGCAGGTTCGAGCCTACCTCGCTAGCGCCAGCTAGCGGGACTCGGAAAACGGACGATCCCGTCCGCTGTGGCGGCCGCGGTGACGGGGCGGTCATGGGGCTCGCGGGGTACGTCGACGCCGACCTCGCCGGCGTACAGAAGCACGCAGGTGAAGGTGCCGACGGGCACCCGGCCGAGCGCCCGGTCGTAGGAGCCACCGCCTCGGCCGAGCCGCATCCCGTCGCCGGCCACGGCGACGCCGGGCACGAGCACCGCGTCGGGGGTGCCGATCGCGTCGACGCCCAGGGTCGGGCCGGTCGGCTCGAGCAGGCCCATCCGGGCGCGGGTCAGGGAGCTCTCGCCGGCGTAGACGCCCCAGTCGAGGTCGAGGTCGGGGAGCACCACCGGCAGGATCACCCGCTTGCCGGCGGCCACCAGGCCGTCGAGCAAGGCGCCAGTGCCGGGCTCGTTGCCGATCGAGACGTACGCCGCCACGCTCGCCGCCCGGCGTACCTCCGGGGCGGCCAGCAGCACCTCGGCAAGGCCCCGCGCGGCGGCACCGACCTCGCCCACACCGAGCCGGTTGCGGGCGGTGCTGAGCTGGTCGCGGAGGGCCAGTTTGGCACCGGGCTGGGTTGTGACCACCCGGCGAGCCTACGATCTGGAGTATGGGTAGTGCAGGCCTTAACCAGGCGCGCAACAAGATGCTCGACGCCGGGGTAGACGAGGTGGCGGTCGAGACCTTCGCCCACTACTTCCGACTCCTCGAGCACGGCGAGACCGGGATGATCCCCGAGTCGTCCATCGAGCCCGTCGACATGGATCGACTTGCCGACGTGGAGGTCGACGACGACGTCGCTGCCGAGGCGATCCGACACACCGTGGTGATCAAGCTCAACGGCGGTCTCGGCACCTCGATGGGCATGGACCGGGCCAAGTCGCTCCTGTGCGTGCGGCGCGGGCTCTCGTTCCTCGACATCATCTCCCGGCAGACGCTCCATCTCCGCAAGGAGTACGACGCCCCGCTGCCGCTGATCTTCATGAACTCCTTCCGCACCTCGGCCGACACCATGGACGCGATCGCGCGCTACGACGGCCTGCCGGTCAAGGGGCTGCCGCTGGAGTTCCTCCAGAACAAGGAGCCCAAGCTCCTGGCCAAGGACCTCGCCCCGGTCTCCTACCCGAAGGACCCCGACCTCGAGTGGTGTCCGCCCGGCCACGGCGACGTCTACACCGCGCTGCGCGGCACCGGCCTGCTCGACAAGCTGATCGAGCTCGGCTACCGACACGTGTTCATCTCGAACTCCGACAATCTGGGCGCAGTGCCCGACCCGCAGGTGGCCGGCTGGTTCGCCGGGTCCGGGGCACCGTTCGCGATCGAGGCGGTACGCCGCACCCCCTCCGACCGCAAGGGCGGCCACTTCGCCCGCCGCAAGATCGACGGCCGGATCGTGCTGCGCGAGACCGCGCAGACTCCCAAGCAGGACGCCGAGGCGCTCGCCGACCTCGACCGGCACCGCTACTGCTCCACCAACAATGTGTGGTTCGACCTGGCCGCGATGAAGCAGGCGCTCGACGTGCGGCAGGGGATCCTGGGGCTGCCGCTGATCCGCAACGTCAAGCACGTCGACCCCGGCGACCCCACGACGCCGGAGGTGATCCAGGTCGAGACGGCGATGGGCGCGGCGGTCGAGGTGTTCGAGGGCTCGCAGCTGATCGAGGTGGGCCGCGACCGGTTCGTGCCGGTGAAGACCACCAACGACCTGTTGGTGCTGCGCTCCGACGTCTACGACATCGGCAAGGACTTCGTGCTCGACCAGGTGGCCGACGAGGTCCCGTTCGTCGAGCTCGACGGTGACTTCTACAAGCTGGTCGGCGAGTTCGACAAGCGCTTCCCCGAGGGGGCGCCGTCGATGCTGAAGGCCACGTCGCTGCGGATCGAGGGCGACTGGACGTTCGGACACGGTGTGCAGATCGTCGGCGACGTCGAGCTCGACGGCTCCTCCGCGAAACGCGTGCCGGCTGACGCCGTACTCTCGGGCGATGCCTGACGAACTGGTCTCCGTCGAGGAGCACCTGGCCCGGGTCCTCGACGACCTGACGCCGCTGCCGGCCGCCGAGGTGGCTCTGTTGGACGCGCTCGGGCTGAGCCTCGCCGACGACGTGACCTCCGGGGTGTCGCTGCCGCGCTTCGACAACTCCGCGATGGACGGGTATGCCGTCAGGGTCGCCGACCTTGACTCGGTCCCGGTGACGCTCCCGGTCGTCGGCGCGATCGGCGCCGGCCAGGCGGGGGTCGAGAAGCTGGAGCCCGGCGCGGTCGCCAAGATCATGACCGGCGCCCCGCTGCCCGCGGGCGCCGACGCGGTGGTGCCCTACGAGTGGACCGACCGCGGCGCGGAGCAGGTGCTGATCGAGCAGGCCCCGGCCGTCTCCCAGCACGTGCGGTACGCCGGCGAGGACATCCACGAGGGCGACGTCGTGCTCCGAGCCGGCACCGTGCTCGAGCCGCGGCACCTCGGGCTGCTGGCCTCGATCGGGCGGCCATCGGCGAAGTGCGGGCGGCGGCCCCGGGTGGTCGTGGTGTCCACCGGGTCGGAGCTGCGCGAGCCCGGCGCCGAGCTGGCCGCGGACTCGATCTACGAGGGCAACTCGTTCCTGCTCGCCGGCGCCGCCGTGCGGGCGGGGGCCGAGGTGCGCCGGCTGGGCATCGTGCCCGACGAGCCGACGGCGTTCCTCGACGTACTGCGTGACGCGCTGCCCGACGCCGACCTGGTGATCACCAGCGGCGGCGTCTCCCAGGGCGACTTCGACGTGGTCAAGGCGGCGCTGCGGCCGCTGGGCACGGTGTGGTTCGGCGGCGTCGCGATGCAGCCGGGCAAGCCGCAGGGCTTCGGCCGGGTCGACGGCGTACCCATCTTCACGCTGCCGGGCAACCCGGTGTCGAGCTACATCTCCTTCCAGGTCTTCGTGCTGCCGGCGCTGCGCCGGATGCTCGGTCGCGAACCCGCTGCCCTGGCGTGGCCGACGGCGCGGCTGGGCGAGGCGGTCCCGTCCTCGCCCGATGGACGCCGGCAGTTCTTGCGAGGGGTGCTCCGCGATGGTGAACTTCATCGAGTCGGCGGGCCGGGCTCCCACCTGGTCGGCGCGCTGGCTGCGTCCGACGCACTGATCGTGGTGCCCGAGGAGGCGACCTCGCTGGCCGCCGGCGACGAGGTGCAGATGCTCAGCCTTGGAGGCACGCCGTGAATGATCGGCTGACCCACATCGACGAGACGGGCGCCGCCCGGATGGTCGATGTCTCCGGCAAGGACGTCACCGCCCGCACGGCCACGGCGTCGGGACGGGTGCTGGTGTCGGCCGAAGTCGTCGCGCTCCTGCGCGGGGCCGGCGTGCCCAAGGGCGACACGCTCGCGGTGGCCCGGCTGGCCGGGATCATGGGCGCCAAGCAGACCCCCGCGCTGATCCCGCTGTGCCACCCGCTCGCGCTCTCGTCGGTCACTGTCGACCTGGTCGTCGGCGACGACTCCGTCGACATCACCGCATCGGTGCGGACCACCGACCGGACCGGGGTGGAGATGGAGGCGCTGACCGCGGTGTCGGTCGCCGCGCTGACCGTGGTCGACATGGTCAAGGCCGTCGACAAGCGCACCGTGATCACCGACATCCGGGTCGAGACGAAGACCGGTGGCAAGTCGGGGGACTTCAGCCGGTGACCGGCCGATGACGGGTCTGCGGGCCGAGGTGGTCGTCGCGTCGAACCGGGCGGCGGCAGGGGTCTACGAGGACACGACCGGTCCGCTGATCGTGGAGCAGCTCACCGAGCTCGGGTTCGTGGTCGCCGCACCCGTGGTGGTGCCCGACGGCGGCCCGGTGGGCGAGGCGATCAGGGCCGCGGTCGAGGGTGGCGCCAGGCTGGTGATCACCACCGGTGGCACGGGCTTGACCCCCACCGACCGCACCCCGGAGGCCACCCTCGAGCTGCTCGACTTCGAGGTGCCCGGGATCCCGGAAGCCCTGCGCGCCTACGGGCTGAGCCGCAACGTGCACACCGCCGTGCTGTCCCGCGGCGTGGCCGGGGTGGTGGGCACCTGTCTGGTGATCAACCTGCCGGGCTCGGGCGGGGGAGTGAAGGACGCCTTCGCGATCCTGCGGCACCTGCTCGTCCACGCGGTCGAGCAGGTCGTCGGGAGCGACCATTGAGTGCCCGGGCGAGGGGCTGGCCGGCCCGGATCAGCTCGGGCACGGATCCGGAGGTCACGCTGCGACCGCTGCGGATGACCGACGTCGGCGCCTGGCGCTCGGCGCGGCAGCGCAACGCCTCCTGGCTGGTGCGGTGGGACGCCACGGTGCCGCCCGGCGCGGACCCGCGCGCGACCACGTTCCGCTCGCTCGTACGCCGGCTCCGCTCCGCCGCGCGGCACGGCACGACGTACCCCTTTGCGGTGGAGGTCGACGGGGCGTTCGCCGGCCAGCTGACGATCAACAACATCGTGCGCGGGTCGGCACAGTTCGCGTCCATCGGCTACTGGCTGGACCGTGACTTCGCCGGGCGGGGGGTGATGCCGCGGGCGGTGGCGATGGCGATCGACCACTCCTTCACCGCGGGCGGGCTGCACCGGATCGAGGTCTGCATCCGGCCGGAGAACACCAACTCGCTGCGCGTCGTGGAGAAGCTCGGGATCCGCGAGGTCGGCTTCGCGCCGCTGTTCCTGCACATCGACGGGGAGTGGCGCGACCACCGGATCTACGCGATCACCCAGGAGGAGTGCCCGGGTGGGTTGCTCCAGAGGTACGAGGCCTCGCTGACCGCCGAGCGGTGACTTGGCGTCGCTTTCCGTCGGCCAGAACGACGCAGGCTCACCGCTCCCCGGTCACACCAGTCACACGCGCAATTTGCGACACACGGGTAGACATCCGAGGCCGCCTGCGCTAACGAACCTAACCTCTGACTCGTGGACCTGAGCGCGTTGATCTTCGTTGCCCTGGCGGTGGCCTGGGCCGCCTACCTGATCCCGAAGGCGCTCAAGCACCACGACGAGGCCCAGCAGCGCCGACCGGTGGAGGGCTTCTCGAAGTCGATGCGAGTGCTGGCCCGGCGCGAGCCCGTCGACGCCCGCACCGCCACCCTGGTCGTGCCGGGCGAGCCGGCGACGCCCGAACCCGCCCCCACGCCCGCGATCACTCGAGCCGCGGCCGCCCGGGCCGCGAAGCGCAGGCTGCGGGTGGTGCTGCTGATCCTGACCGCCAACGTCGCGGTCGCCGTACTCGCCTACTTCGAGGTCCTGCTCTGGACCGCGCAGGCGGTGCCAGCCGGCCTGCTGGTCGCCTGGCTGGTGGCCTGTCGGCTGATGGTGAAGAAGGAGCGCGCCACCAGCGCCGTACGCCGCACCGCCCCGGTCGAGCCGGCGGCGGTCGCCGAGGGTCCCGAGACCGAGGAGATCGCCGCCGTACCCGCCGCCGAGCGCGAGCCGGGCAGCTGGGACCCGGTCCCCGTCACCCTGCCGACGTACGTCGACAAGGCGGAGGCCGCCCGCTCCGTCCGCACCATCGACCTCGACTCGACGGGCGTCTGGAGCTCCGGCCGCAGCGAGTCCGACAGCGCCCTGGTCCGCGAGGCCGACGAGGCCTCCCGCGCTGCCAAGGAGGCGGAAGCAGAGGCGCGTCGCGCCTCCGGCTCCTGATTCGGAACCGCCGACTTCCTGGTGCTAACGTTTCCCCTCGCGTCCAACGGGACGCTCCGGGGCTGTGGCGCAGTTGGTAGCGCGTCTCGTTCGCAATGAGAAGGTCAGGGGTTCGAATCCCCTCAGCTCCACCAATCGCATTCGGTCAGTTGTGGATGAGCCGGCGCAGGCCACGCAGGTCGCCGTCCTGGAACCACCCCTTGATGGTGGTGCGGATCCGTCCGGGTGCCATCATCTGCCGTGGTGCGTTCACGTGCGCGAGCCCGAGGACGTGCCCGACCTCGTGCAGCAACGTGTCACCGAGCTGACAGTGGCGGAACCCGCGACCGATCCTCCTGGTGGTCTCCACGTCGATCGTGATCTGTCCGCCGGTGAACACGCTCGTCCCGCCGGACGTGATCAAGAGCGGTCCACCGACGGCGTAGACGACCCCACCGCGGTACTTCGCCAGTCGCGGATGGCTGCGGACGGTCCCGAAGTCGACGAGGACGACCGGCTGGTCCGCCGTCCCGACGGGCTCCGAGGTTGCGGCCCGGCCGCCGTACGTGAACCGGATCCCGGTCTGCACGCGTGCGCGGCGGAACGCCTCCTTGATGGTGGCGAACACGTGCGGCCGCGCATCGCGCTTCGCGATCAGGTAGGTGACGGGAATGTCGCGGTCCCACGACACGGCGACCTTCCTGGGCCGGTTCGGTGGGAAGAACGCGTAGCCGTTCGAGCTCCCACCGGACTGCCTGCCGGCGTCCGTTGCGTTGGCCTGCTGGACCACTGAGCTGGCGCCGGACGCGCGTGGTTGATCGGCGGGGCTGTCGAGGGTGACGGTGATCGCGGTGGCGAACGCGAGAACCGTCGCAAAAGTCGTCGAGTTGAGCATGGAGGGAGCCCTTCGTCCAAAAGTGCGTTCCTTCGGACGATCCCGACTCCGGGAGCAGATTTGCCGTTTGGAGGCCCAAAACCCTCTGTTTCAGGTACGGGTCGAGAAGGACCACGCGGTCGACGCGGGCCGCGTGGGCCTCCAGCGGTAACGCCGTGGGGCTAGGCGAGAACCTTGGCCTTCAGGGCGTCGAACTCGGCCTGGCTGATGGCGCCCGAGTCGAGCAGTGTCTTCGCCTCGGCGATCTGGCCGGTAGTGGATGTCTTGGCGCCCGCGACCTGCTGGATGTACTCCTCCTGGTCGGACTGCATCTTCGCAACCGCCTTCGCCTGCCGCTCGGTCATGCTCCGTCCCCGGGCGATCAGGTAGATGAGGGCACCGAGCCAGGGCACGAAGATGAGCACGATGGCCCACCCGGCCTTGGCCCAGCCGCTGAGCGTGTGGTCGCTGAACATGTCGAAGAGGCAGCGGAACCACACCATCAGGGCTGCGATCCAGATGAAGAACCAGAAGCTCCACAGGAGGACGTCGCCGAAGTCGTTGCTGATCGAATCCATGAAGGACCTCTCTTCTGACTGGCGCGGGCCAGACCCACGCCGACTCGGAAGGTAGGGCGGAAGTGGTCGGCTGGCATCACCCGTTCCGGGCGATGAGGTCCCAGTCTTGATGCTCAATAGATCGGCGGTAGCACCGAACACCGGGGAGGGGGTCAGGCTCGTTCGATGCGGGTCCAGCCCGTCCAGCCGCGGTCGGCCATCAGCTCCTGGAGGCGTTCGATCATGGGGTGGGCCTCGGATGCGAACGAGTCGAGCAGGGCGATGAACGCGTCGTCGCTCCACTCCTCGCCCTGCAGCTCCAGCTCGCCGCGATCCGCCGACTCCTGGATCTGCTCGGCCAGCATGTCTGCCACCTGGCTGAGCCGGTCCTCGTCGCCCCCGGCCTCGAGCAGCTCGCCGATCACCAGGTAGAGCTGGATCGTCCTCGGATCGTCCAGCTGAGCCATCTTCTCGACCATGATCTCCGGGATCTTCTTCGGCCAGCGTGCGGCGACCAGGATCCAGGCGTCGCGCTCACCCTCGACCAGCAGTTCCCGTACGCCGCTGGCACGCAGCTTGTCGAGATAGGTGACCACCTCGGGCGGCAGCGCGAGCGAGTCACCGGCGGCAAGCCGGGCGATCCGTCGGCGGTGCTCCTGCAGCTCGCGGATCCCGGCGCGGAGCTCGGTGTCGATCTGAGCGACAGCCTCGCTGAACTCCGCAGGCGTCGCGTCGAGCAGCTCGTCGACCCGAGCCAGCGGTACGCCGGCCTCGGCCAGGGTGCGGATCCGGACCAGGCGGACGACGTCGGCGGCGTCGTACGACCGGTAGCCGGAGCCGTCCCGAGCCGGCTCCGGCAGCAGCCCGATCTGGTGGTAGTGGCGTACTGCGCGCACCGTCACCCCGGCGTACGACGCCAGCTGACTGATCGTGAGCATGAGGATCAGACTGCCCTGACCCGCCCGAAGAGCCGAAGGGCCCACCAGAAGCAGAGCCCGGTGATCAGGACGCACCAGCCGACCGCCCACACGGCCTCGGAGCCCGGGTCGCGCCCCTCGAGGCAGGCCCGGAGGGTGTCGATGATCGGCGTGAAGGGCTGGTGCTCCGCGATCCAGGCCAGGCCGCTCGGCATGGACTCGGTCGGCACGAAGCCGCTCGACAGGAACGGCAGCAGGAGGAGTGGCAGCGGCGCGTTACTGGCGGCCTCGACGCTGCCGCTGGCCAGCCCGAGCGCGACGCTCAGCCAGGTCATCGCCCAGCCCATCAGCACGAGCATGCCGGCGGCACCGGCGTACCCGACCGCCGAGCCACCGCGATATCCGATCACGATCGCGATGGCCAGGACGACGAGGACGCCGAGGACTGTCTGCGCCATCGCGGCCAGCACGTGGCCGTTCAGCGGTGCGGACCGGGCGATCGGCATCGTCCGGAACCGGTCGATGATCCCTTCGGTCGCGTCCTTCGCGATCAGGATCGCGGTGCTGTTGGCCACCGACGCCACCGTCATCACCAGGATCGTCGGCGTGATGTAGGTCAGGTAGTCCGCCCGGCCATCGCCACCGGGCAGCCCGGCGCCCATCGTGCCGCCGAAGACGTAGACGAACAGCAGCAGGAAGAGCACCGGCATCCCGATGATCATCAGCGTCAGTGACGGGTAGCGGATCAGGTGCTTGAGGTTGCGCCGCAGCATCGTGGCCGAGTCGCTCACGGCGTAGGTCATGGTGGTCATCGGGCTGTTTCCTTCTCGTCCTGTGCCTTGTCGGTGGTGGCGGCGTGACCCGTCAGCGCCAGGAACACGTCGTCGAGCGTCTCGCCGCCGGCCTGGGCCTTGAGCTCGCTGGGCGTGCCCTCCGCGACGAGGCGTCCGCCGTCGAGCAGGCCGACGCTGTGCGCGAGCTGGTCCGCCTCCTCCAGGTACTGCGTGGTGAGGAAGATCGTCACTCCGTCGGCGAGCAGCTCGCCGACGATCTGCCACAGGTCGCGGCGGCTTCGTGGGTCGAGGCCGGCGGTCGGCTCGTCGAGGAAGATCACCCGCGGACGGCTCACCAGCGTCATGGCGAGGTCGAGTCGGCGCTGCATGCCACCGGAGTACGTCGCGGCGCGCCGGTCGGCGGCGTCGGTCAGGTCGAACCGGCCCAGCAGCTCGTCGACCCGGGCCCCTGCCTCTGGTTTCGGCAGGTGGGCGAGGTCGGCCATCAGCCGGAGGTTCTCCCGGCCGGTCAGCAGGTCGTCGATGGCGGAGAACTGCCCGGTGACACCGATGGAGCGGCGGACGCGGTCGGGCTGCGTCCGGACGTCGTACCCGGCGATCCGGGCTTCGCCGCCATCGGCGCTGATGAGCGTGGAAAGGATGCGAATCATGGTGGTCTTGCCGGCGCCGTTGGGCCCGAGCAGGGCGTACACGGTGCCGGTGGGCACGGTGAGGTCGATGCCGCGCAGGACGGCGTGATCGCCGTACGACTTGGCGATCCCCTGGACCTCGATTGCTGTGGATCTACTGTTCATACGAACAGCGTGCAGGGTTGACGCTACGTCAAGGTCAAGCCGGATTGCCCACGAGGAATGTATGACGCGTCACGCCGCGGGGAGCCGCCCGTTCTCACGGAGCACGCCGAGGGCCAGGACGGTGGCGATGCCGCGCCACTCCAGCGCCTGAGCCGGTGACCACTGGAGGTACTCGACCGTCCAGCCGCCGTCCTGGCGCTGGCCGGCCTCCAGCCGGTCGAGGTCGGCCTCGATCTGCTCGTCGGTGAACAGCACGCGGCTGGGCGACCCGGGACGCGGCGAGAAGTCGAGCGGGGTGAGCCTCTCGTTATCGGTGCCGCCGGGTACGTCGAGGCAGCCGTCTGCGTCCAGGGCGGGCCGCATCCGTTCCAGGGTGGCCGCTGCCCGCGCCGGGTCGGGCACGGCGTCGAGGAAGTCGATGCCGAACTTCATCGTGTAGCCGCCGGCCGGCTCGTCGCCCTCCAGCTGTGCCCAGCACCAGTCGGTGGCGGCATCCAGCCATGCCTTGCCGGCTCCGGCCTGCCAGAGCTTGCCGGCGAGGGCGAAGGTGAGGAAGCCGCTGCCCTCGGACGGCTCCATCCAGGGCGCCCGCGGGTGGCCGGCCGCTGAGGGCAGCACCGTCGGCACCCCGCCGTCGGGCAGGGAGACCGCGGCGACCCACTCGGCGGCGTCGGTCACCATCGGATCGGCCGTCACGCCTGCCTCGATCATCACGTCCAGGGCCTGGAGGGTGGCCGAGGGCTGGCTCCCGGGGCACCGGACGTCCGGCTCGAGAGCGTGGCCGAACCCGCCGTCGGGGTTCCGATAGGCGCGAAGTGCGGTCAGGAGCGGCTCGGTCGGGGCGCCGTCGATCAGGGTGGCCAACCGGTGGCGCTCGAGAACTCGGCCGTGGCCGTAGATGAACTGTCGGGCTGCTTCGATGTCGATGTTCATGCCACTGACGCTAGGCAGCCGTCAGCCTGGCGTCTTTCAGGAATCGGACAGGTGTGCGGCCAGTGAGCCGACGTACCTCTTCGGTCATGTGCGCCTGGCTGGCGTAGCCGGCCTGCACCGCGCGGAGCGCCAGCTCCTCATCGTCGAGCGCGATCAGGCGGCGGAACCGGGCGACCCGGGCCAGCATCTTGGGGCCGTAGCCGATTGCGTCCAGCGTGCGGCGCCGGAGCTGGCGCTCGCTGACCCCCAGGTCCTCGGCGACCTGGCCGACCCGTGCGGTCGGCCGTGCCAGCGCCCGGGCCGCCGCGACCACCAGCGGATCCGGGGTGGCCCGACGCAGCGCCACCTCCCGGGTCAGCAGGCCCAAGCGCCGGGACGGCGCCGTCGTGGACATCAGCTCCGCCGTCAACGCGGTCCCCGACTCCCAGACGAGCGACAGGTCGACCTGCTGGTCGCGTACCTCGGATGCGGGGATGCCGAGCACCGCGCCGGCGGCGCCGGGTCGCAGCCGGATGCCGGCCGCCGACGAGCCGAACGGCTCGACGACGTGCGGACCGGTGTCGGCCCCGACGACCTTCAAACCCTCGCTGCCGAACCAGACCAGATCCACGCACCCGTCGGGCACCACGAGCTGGGGTTGCCGACGCACGCGGTCGTTTTCCCAGAGGCACCCGACGACGTCCTCCAGGCCCCTGGGCGATGCGTACTCGCGGTACGACGCGGCCATCTCACGAGGGTAGCCCGAGGTTGACGGGTGCCCTTGCGACACGTCTCCGCACGCCTTAGTATCTACGCATGCACGCAGATACGAAGACTCACGCGGCGATGCCCGCGGCGGAACAGGTGGACCTGGCCGTCGAGATCTTCCGGATGCTGTCCGACTCCACCCGGGTCAGGTTGCTCTGGGCGTTGCTCGATGGTGAGCGACCGGTCAACGAGCTCGCGGAGGCGGTGGGGAAGGCCCCGGCAGGCGTTTCGCAGCACCTGGCCAAGCTGCGGATGGCGCGGCTGGTGAGCACCCGCCGACAGGCGAACCAGATCTTCTACCGGATCGACAACTCCCACGTCCGACAGGTGGTGGAGGACGCGATCTACCACGCCGAGCACACCGGCGACGGCGTCCCCGAGCACCACCGAGACCGCAAGCCCAGAACGAAGCGAGAGTCATGAGCAGAGCCGCCCACTCCAGCCACCCTCACGACGACCAGCACGGTCACGGTCACGGTCATGGCCACGACCACGGGCACGATCATGGCGGTGGACTGTTGGCCTGGCTGAAGGACATCTTCGTCCCCCACTCGCACGACAGCGCCGACAAGGTCGACTCCGCCCTCGAGGCGAGCCGCGAGGGCATGCGCTGCCTCAAGATCAGCTTCGCCGGGCTGATGATCACCGCCCTCGTCCAGACCGTGATCGTCTACTACACCAACTCCGTCGCGCTGCTGGGCGACACCCTGCACAACTACGCCGACGCCCTCACCGCCGTACCCCTGGCCATCGCGTTCATCGTGGGTCGCCGGGCCGCCACCCGGAGCTACACCTATGGCTACGGTCGCGCCGAGGACCTGGCCGGGATCGTCGTAGTGGTGCTGATCGCCGCCTCGGCGTTCTACGCCGGCTACGAGGCGATCCTGCGGTTCCAGAACCCCGGTGAGGTCAAGCACCTCGCGGTGTTGGCGGCTGCCGGCGTGGTGGGCTTCGTGGGCAACGAGGTCGTGGCGCAGTACCGCGTGCGCACCGGCCGGCGGATCGGCTCGGCAGCGCTCGTGGCCGACGGACTGCACGCCCGCACCGACGGCTTCACCAGCCTCGCGGTGGTGCTCAGCGCGGCCGGCGCTTGGCTCGGTTTCCCGCTCGCCGACCCGATCATCGGCCTGCTGATCACCGCGGCGATCCTCTTCGTCCTCCGCGATGCGGCCCGCGAGGTCTACCGACGCCTGATGGACGCCGTCGATCCGCAGCTGGTGGACCAGGCCGAGACCGTGATCAGGTCAACGCCGGGTGTCGTCGACGTGACCGACGTGCGACTGCGCTGGCACGGCCACCGGCTGCTCGCCGAGGCCAACATCACGGTGGAGACGAAGGCGTCCCTGGTCGAGGCCCACCACCTCAGTCATCTCGTGGAGCACGACCTGTTGCACGGCGTACGACGGCTCACGGCGGCCACCATCCACGCCGAACCGATGGCCCCCGACGCTGCGTCAGCGCACGCCCTGGTCAGCCATCACGGCTGAGCTATGCCAGGCCGTGCTCGTGCGCGAACACGACGATCTGAACCCGGTCGCGTAGGCCGAGCTTGCGCAGGATCGCGCCCACGTGGGTCTTGACCGTCGACTCACTTGCGAAGACCTTCCCGGCGATCTCGACGTTCGAGAGGCCGCGGGAGACCGCCGAGAACACCTCTCGCTCCTTCTCCGTGAGCTCGAGGTACGCCGGCGGCGTCGGGGTCCGGGCCCGGAAGTGGCCGTCGAGGAGCATGGACAGATCGGTCGGTGCGAGCACGGCGTTCCCGGCGTAGACGGTGCGGATCGCGTCGCCCAGCTGGGTCGGGGTGGCGTCCTTGAGCAGGAACCCGCTGGCACCGAGCCGGATCGCCGTGGCCGCCCGGTCGTCCAGGTTGAAGGTGGTCAACACGATCACGCGTACCGGCCGCGGGCGTCGGGCGACGCGGTCGGGGGCGAAGATCTGCCGGGTCGCGTCGACCCCGTCCAGCTCCGGCATCCGGATGTCCATCAGCACCACGTCCGGGGACAGCTCGTCGACGAGCCGCACCGCCGCGATCCCGTCGCCCGCCGAGCCGACGACGCTCATCCCGGGCTGGGCGTCGACGATCACCTTCACGCCTGCACGGAACAGCTCCTGGTCGTCGACCAGCACGACCCGGATCGGCTCCGTCGGCTCGGTCATCGGGACCGCACCGGGATCCACGCGGTGGCCGTGAACGTCGCCCGGCCCGCCTCCTCGCGACGGCGTACGTCGAGCCGTCCGCCGACGGACTCGAGCCGCCGGCGCATGCCGTCGAGGCCGTGGCCAGGCCCGGTGTCCTCGGTCTCGGGCTCGACCACGTTGCGCACCTCGATCCGCAGCTCGCCCTCCCAGTGCCGCTCGACGAACACCGGGTCGTCTCGCCGGCCGTGCTTGAGGGCGTTGGTGAGCATCTCCTGCAGCACCCGGTAGGCGACCACGTCGAGCTCGGGCGGCAGCGGTTGCGGGTTCCCTACCTCGCTGGCCACCACCTCGTGGCCGCTCTCCCTGACCCCCGCGAGCAGCGCGTCGAGACTGCCCGGCCGGCTCTGCTCGCTGGGCGTCGGGGTGAGCACGTGGCGGACGTCCTGCAGCGACGAACGCGCGGAGGTCGCGATGTTCTCCATCGTCTGCTTGAGCTTCTTGGTGTCGGCGTCCTCGAGGTACTGCGCCGACTCCGCCTGGGCGAGGATCACCGCGAGCGAGTGCCCCACCACGTCGTGCACGTCGCGTGCGAGGCGGGCCTGGCCCTCGCGGAGCTGGGCGATCTCTCGCGACTGCTCGGCCGCGACCTCCGCGCGGGCGGCGTCCTCCTCGGCGACCACCTGCGACGCCTTCGACTCCCGCGCGCGGTCCCGGAAGCGCATCACCAGGCCGGCGAGCCACGGCACCCCGAGCAGCGCCACGCCGGAGAGCCCGAGCAGCACCACCCACGACAGGTCGCCGACCCTGGCGGCCTGCTCGTAGCCCACGAACTCGACCAGGGCGCTCAGCCGCCCGAGATCATCGCCGGCGAGGTGGAGGTACGAACGCACCGATGCCGGCCGCGACCGGCATCGACAGACCGCTGAGGAAGACGACGACCGGACGACCCCAACGCGCGGTCCCGAACGCGGTGAGGACCACGGCGAGCTGCACCAGCATCACCTGCAGTCCACTGATCGACCGATAGCCCGGAGACCAGCCACACGGTGCCGAGCGACGCCCCGGCGCCTTCCTGGCGAGGCCCGCCGCCAGCATCATCCCGGCGATCACGAGCGCGTAGGCCAGCCGGCTGTAGTAGCTGTAGCTGCTCATCCGCGACACCTCGATCACCCCCACCGAGAAGACCGCGCCGACGGCGTACAGCTCGGGAGCCCAGTCGCGGAGCCGCTCGATCACGTCCGCAATCGAACCATGGTCACCGCTGCCCGGTGTGCAGGGCGTCGGAGATCATCAGGTCGAGCAGCTCGGAGTAGGGCAGTCCGGCGGCCGCGAACATCTTCGGTGCCTGGGAGGCCTCGGTGAACCCCGGCATCGTGTTCACCTCGTTGAGGACCCAGCCGGCGTCGGTCAGGAAGAAGTCGACCCGCGCGACACCGGCGCAGCCAAGCGCGTCGAAGACGGCCACCGCGGAGTCCGCCAGCTCCTTGGCAGCGATGTCGTCGAGCGGTGCCGGGATCCGGAAGTCGGCGTCGCCGCCGTACTTCGTGGCGTGGTCGAACAGCCCCTCGACGACGATCTCGAGCGCCGGCGACACGATCCTCTCCCCGTCGGCCAGACCCAGGACTGCGATGTCGATCTCGCGGCCGTCGACAACGTCCTCCACGAGCACTCGCCCGTCCAGCGCGAGCGCGGCCTCGAGTGCGGGACCGAGCTCGGCAGGCTCGTAGCGCCAGCCCGACGCCATAGCTCGAGCCCGAGGTGACCGGCTTGACCACCACCGGGTGCGTCCATGCGTACGACGGCGCCGTCGCCGCAGTCAGCAGCCGCCCGGGAGCAGTGGCGACGCCGAGCGCCTGCGCGACCAGCTTGGTCACCCACTTGTCCATCGCGATCGCGCCGGCAGCGACCCCGGATCCGACGTAAGGAAGCTGGGCGAGGTCGAAGAGCGCGGCCAGGGTGCCGTCCTCGCCACCCGGACCGTGCACGGCCGGGAGCGCGACGTCACAGCTGCGCAGCACGTGGGCGGCACCGGTGAGACCGAGCGGGCGGTCCTCGCGGTCGCGCCACATGCCGTCGCGGTCGATGGTCAGCGTGACGACGTCGTACCTCGCCGGGTCGAGCGCTCCCCGGATGGCGGCTGCGGAGGCCAGCGAGACGTCGTGCTCACAGCTGACCCCGCCACCGATCACCGCGACCCTGGTCCGCTCGTCGCGGCTCATCGGTGCACCCGCGCGCCGATGCCGGTGACGATCTCGTGCTCGATCGTGTCGGCCCAGGCCGCCCAGTCCGCGACCGTGGGCTCGCCGGCGCCACCCGGTCCGAAGATCGTCGCCGTCTCGCCGAGCTCGGGCGGATCGTCGCCGACGTCGATCACCACCTGGTCCATGGAGACTCGCCCCACCACCGGGCGCCGTCGTCCCCGAAGCAGGACCTCGGCGCTTCCGCTGCTCGCGCGCGGCAGACCGTCGGCGTACCCGAGGGGAAGCAATGCCAGGTGGGTACGACGCGTCGCCGACCAGGTGTGGCCGTAGCCGACGCCGGTGCCGGGGCGCACCTTGCGCACCCCCACGACGGGAGCCGTGAGGGTCATCGCCGGGCGCAGCGTCGTGGTGCGGGACGGGTCGATGCCGACCAGGCCGGCGCCGACCCGGCTGAGGGTGTGGTGGCTGAGCGGGTCGGTCAGGGTGGCTGCGGTGGCGGCGAGATGACGCAGCGGCGGCCGTAGCCCGGACTCGCGGGCGCGCTCCACGCCCCACACGAAGCGCGCCCTTCCGGTGGCGTTGTCGGGGTCGGCGGGGTCCTCGGCGCAGCCCAGGTGGCCCATCACCCCGACCACGCGCACCCGGCCGGCGCGCTCGGCCCGGCGGGCCGCCCGGCACAGGATCGGCCACAGCTCGGGCGCCGCTCCGTCGCGGGCCATGCCGGTGTCGAGATGCAGGTGGATGCGGGCGCCGATCCCCGCGCGCTGGATCGCGTCCAGGTGCTCGCGGCTCGGCACCGCCAGGTCGATGTCGGCGGCGATCGCCGCGCCGAAGTCGGCGTCGACCGGGTTGAGCCAGCTCAGCGTCGGCGCGCCGAGCCCGCGGCGGCGCAGGGTGATCGCCTCGTCGATGGTGGTCACCCCGAGCCACGAGGCGCCGGCGGAGAGCGCCGTACGCGCCACTTCGGCGGCGCCGTGTCCGAACCCGTCGGCCTTGACGACGGCCATCAGAGCGCCCGACGTACGAGCGGCGAAGAGCCGGGTGTTGTCGCCAACCGCGTCGAGGTCGACGACCAGTCGCGGTCCCCGAGTCGTACGCAGCTGAGCATGAGCAACCTGCAGCACGCTCATGCCGCCGCAGCTCCGGCGACCGGTCCGTAGAGAGCGGAAGGTGCGCCGGTGACCAGCGCCCAGTAGCGGTCGCCGTAGCTCCAGTGCCACCACTCGGTCGGGTAGTTGACGAGACCCACGTCGCCCAGCACCCGTGCGAGGAGGCTCCGGTGGGCACGGGCGTCCGCGCCGATGCCGGCCGCGGCGAAGTAGCAGCGGCCGTCGCTCTGCTCCGGGGTCGCGTCGATGGGGGTGCCGAGGTCGAGCTCGGCGCCGCAGACGTCGACCAGCGTGATGTCGACCGCGGCTCCCGCCAGGTGCGGGGCCACCTCGAGCGGCGCGACGAAGCGGCTGGTCAGGGTGGCCAGATCGCCCCCGGAGACGCCGGGTCGCGCGGCGCACACCTCGGCGGTGTACGCCGCGATGATCGCCCGCTGGTCGGCGGCCGTGCGATGGCCCTCGACCACGCGCAGCCCGATGCCCGGCGGCAGCGCGAGGTGCGCCGCCCGCAGCCGCTCGGCGAGGCCGGCACGCACCAGCGCCCGGGCGGGGGAGAGAGTTCGTTCGAGCCGCACCAGCGGTTCCCCACTGTCGGTGACGGCGACGGCGGCGACCCGGGGGTCGCAGAGCAGGATCGTCATGCCCACGACGCTAGGAAACAGCCGCCGCCGTCACCTCCACCTGAGGTGCCGATCTGGTGTCCCTCAGGACGATGGACTCAGTCGGTGGTGATGACCTCCTTGCCCGATGCGTAGAGGTAGGTCACATAGGCGATCGCGTCGGAGTTGATGCGTAGCGCCTTGTGGCTCAGGTTGTCGATCGTGTCGCAGGCCGCGTGGTAGCACGGGTCGAACGGGGCGCCCGCCTCGCCGCCCCACTTCTCGGCCTGCTCGGCAGTCTTGGGGACTTCGGCTCCGGTGAACAGGCCGCCGGCCGGGATCCCGCTGTTGATGAAACCCAGGTAGTCGGAGCGGCCGTCGAACGCCGTCGGCTCGGACGGGACGTTGCGGTGGGCGTAGTAGCGCTCGAACAGTGCCTCGATGGCGTCGGATCCCGGCGGGCCCTCGACGCCGAAACCGGAGCCGTCGCCGTCGTAGACGAACATGCCGTAGTTGGGCGAGCCCACCATGTCGAAGTTGAGGTACATCTCGATGTCGGCGATGTCGTCCTCGCTCAGGTTCGCGATGTAGAAGTTCGAGCCAACCAGGCTGGCTTCCTCGGCGGCCCACCAGGCGAAGCGCACCTTGTTGGGCGTCTTGGTCTTCGCCATCTGCTCGGCGACCTCGAGCAGCGCGCTCGAGCCGGAGCCGTTGTCGTTGATGCCCGGACCCTCCGCGACGGAATCGAGGTGCGCGCCGGCCATGACCACGTTGTTCGGGTCACCCTTGCGGGACTCGGCGATCAGGTTCTCCGTCGTCGAGGGGACGCGGGTGACGTTGGCGAACAGGCGCATCTCGAGGTCGGCGATGCCAGCCAGCTCCGCACCCAGTTCGTACGTCGCGCTCAGCGCTGGGATGCCGCCGGTGTAGGCGTTGCCCAGCGTGACCGCCGGGATCCCCTGCCTGCCGGGCAGGTCGGTGTCGCCCTGGTTGAAGAACAGCACGCCGACGGCTCCGGCGGCCGCCGCGTTCTCCGCCTTGACCACGAAGTTGCAGGCGCCGCGCTGGATCAGCGCGATGTTGCCGGGCGTGAAGCCGGCGAAGTCCTCGGGCTCGCAGCCACTGGTGGAGGTGTTGCCGATGCCGAGCTGGATGTCGACCGCGGTCACAGGAGCTGTGACGTCACCCGGCTCGGACTGCGTGGTGGCCCCGAAGTCGGTGCCCTCGGCGTAGGTGACGGCGCTCGGGCTGGTCTGCTCGAGCTCTGATGGGCCGATCTCCTCGAAGAAGTTGAACGGGAGCTCCTGGCGGCTGACGCGATACCCGGCCTTCTTCAGCCGGCGCTCGACGTAGTCGACCGACTTGTCGTAGCCGGGAGTGCCGGAAGCGCGCCTGTCGTCGTTGTGGTCGGCGATCCTCTGCAGTGCCTTCTCGTGCTCGAGGACACCCTTCAGCGTGACGCACTCGAGCAGCTTGCGGACCGAGTTGTTGTTGCGGTGGCACTTGCCGTGGCCATGATCGTGGCCGTGGCCGCCACCGGCCTGGGCGGCCGGTGGGATGGCCACCAGCCCCACTGCGCAGATGGCGGATGCCGCCATTATTGCGATTGTTGCCCGAGCAGACCTCATAGGTCCCTCCCTCTCCCGGGGCGCCATCCGAGGCGCCCGACCCATGAGAATCTAAGCCTCGCGAGCCCGCGTGGAAATGCCTCGACCGACGAACCTCGCAGGGGACCCGATGCGTGAGCTGACCTTCATCCGTTCCGGCCACCTGGAGTGGCGGGAGCGGCCCGACCCGGCGCTGGTCGACGGCTCGGACGCGCTGGTGCGGCCGTTCGTGGCCAGCCGCTGCGACGGCGACGTGCTGCCGATCCACCGGCCGGTCTCGCGCGCGATGCAGGTCGGCCTCAAGACCGGCCTGATCGACCCCGTGGTGGGCACGATCCTCGGCCCCGTCCCGTTCCAGGGGCCGTTCGGCATCGGGCACGAGTGCGTCGCACAGGTCACCGCGGTCGGCGACGAGGTGAGCGACCTGAAGGTGGGGGATGTCGTCGTGGTTCCGTGGGCTCTCTCGTGCGGCTCCTGCTACGAGTGCGGCCTCGGGATGACTGCGAAGTGCGCGACGATGCGCGCCGACAGCCCAGGCGGGACGCTCGCGGCGTTCGGGTTCGGTCCGGCGTGCGGTGCCTGGGGCGGCATGGTCGCCGACTCGCTCCGGATCCCGCACGCCGACCACCTGCTCGTCAGGGTGCCCGACGGCGTCGACCCGCTGCGGGTGGCGGCGGCGAGCGACAACCTGGCCGATGCCTGGCGGGCCGTGGTGCCGCAGCTCAGGCAACGCCCCGATGGCACGGTCCTCGTCATCGGCGGCGGCGCGCAGAGCATCGGGCTGTACGCCGCCGGGCTGGCGGTGCGTCACGGAGCCTCGCAGGTCGACTACGTCGACGACCAGGACGAGCGGCTGGCGATCGCCGAGTCGTTGGGCGCACGGGTGATCAAGGCGGGCGGGCGCCGCCGGAAGTCGGTGCTGCCGTCGGTGACGGGTCGCTACGACGTCGCGGTCGAGGCGTCGTCCAGGGAGCAGGGCCTCCGGGACGCGGTCCGGGCGCTCCGGCCGGGCGGCATCTGCACCGGCGCCGGCTACTACCTCGGGTCGGGGACGAAGGTCCCGGTGATGGACATGTACGCGACCAGCGCCACCCTCAACATCGGGGTCTCGAGCGTTCGCCCGGTGCTGCCGGAGCTCCTGGAGTTCGTCGCGACGAGTGGCTTCCCGGCTGAGCTGGTCACCAGCCTGGTCGCCGACTGGGAGGACGCGCCGACGGCGTACGCCGAGCGCACGACCAAGCTCGTCCTGCACCGCGACCCGCTCGACCTCGGCAGCTGACTCAGCTCTCGCGGATCCCCACCCGGTCGTGCAGGCGGCGCAGGAACGGCGGCGCCCACCAGTTCGCCTCGCCCAGCAGCTTCATCAGCGACGGCACGAGCAGCGCCCGGACGATGGTCGCGTCGATGATCACGCCGAGCGCCATGCCCACGGCGATCTGCTTCATGAAGAACACCGGGCTGACCGCGAACGCGGCGAAGACCACCGCGATCATCAGGGCCGCGGCGCTGATGATCCGGCCGGTGCGGGCGACACCGAGGGCCACGGCCTCGTCGTTGGACAGGCCTGAGTCCCTGAGCTCCTTGATCCGCGCGATCACGAGTACGGCGTAGTCGGTCGCCAGCGCGAACGTCACCGCGAACAGGAAGACCAGGCTGGTGACCTCCACGGCGTACGGCCCCGGATAGTCGAGCTGGTCGGCCAGGAACCCGTGCTCGAAGATGAGCACCAGGATGCCGAGGCACGCCGCCAGGGTCAGCGCGTTCATCAGCAGGGTCTTCAGGGGCAGCAGGATCGAGCCGGTGAGCAGGAACAACAGGATCACGGTCATCAGGACGATCAGCCCCACGACCAGCGGCGCGTTGTCGAGCAGGCTGCTCTTCTCGTCGATGAAGCGGGCGGTGTTGCCCGACACCAGGAGATCGGTGCCGGCAGGCGGATCCAGGCCGCGGATGTCGTGCACCGCCTGCTGCGACCCGTCGGCGAGAGCGGGGCCGTCGAGCGAAGCGGTGGTGAAGGCGACGTCGGGGCCGGCCCGCGTGAACGGAGCCACCTCTGCCACGTGCGGTACGCCGGCGATCTCGGCCGCCAGGTCGGCAAGCGCAGGGTCGCTCATCTCTCCGGTCGCGGTGAGCGAGACACCCTCGGTGACGTCGCGTCCGTAGTGGTCCTCGATGTACTCGTTCGTCTCGTAGGACTGCTGGCCCGGTGGCACCGCCTGGGCACTTGGCCCGGTCAGGTGGGTGCCGACCAGCGGGGCGGCGAGACCGAGCAGCACCGCCGTCGTACCGACCGCGACGAGCACCGGACGTCGCATCACGCCGCGAGCCAACCGCAGCCAGCGGTCCGACGACTCCGACACCGGCGGGCCCCGGCGGATCGACAGCGCGTTGATTCGGGGCCCGAGCACCGCGAGCATCGCCGGCACGACCAGGAGTGCCATCGCGGCGCTGAGGATCCCGACCGTGGCGCCGGCCACGCCGACGGAGTAGAGGAACCGTTGCGGCATCAGCACCAGCGCGGCCATCGCGCCGGCCACCGTCAGGCCGGAGAACAGCGCCGCGCGTCCTGCCGTCGCCACCGTCCGCCGATGCGCCTCCCTGGTCGGTCCGACCCGCTCCACCTCCTCGCGGTAGCGCGACACCATCAACAGCGCGTAGTCGACGGCGAGGCCGAGGCTCAGCGCCGTCGCGATGTTGAGCGCGAAGAGCGAGGTGTCCACGAACGCGGCCATCACCCGGAGCGTCAATAGGGTCCCGAGGATCGACAGCACCCCGATGATCAACGGGACGGCGGCCGCGACCGCGCCGCGGAAGACGATCAGGAGCAGCACCGCCAGGATGGGGAAGGCGATCAGCTCGGCGTTCGTGAGGTCTTCGCGAGTCTGGTCGTTGACCTCGTTGAAGCTCGGCGCGAACCCGCCGTAGCGCACGTCGAGCGTCTCGGACGTCACCCGCTCCCGGACCGACTCGTCCGCGAGCCCGCCCTCGTCCTCGATGTCCGTCGTCGTCAGCTGCGCCCCGAGCACCAGCGATCGCCCGTCCTCGGCGGGGATCGTGGTCACGTTGCCGACGTACGCCGCGCCGCGCAGCTCTTCGGCCAGCCGCTCGACATCCGCCTGCACCTCGGGGTCGTCGGTGTCCAGCGGGGCGTCGCCGGGTGCCCGCACGAGTACGACGAGGCCGGGCTCGGCGGCGAAGCCGAGCGCGTCGGCCAGCGTCTCGCCCGCCTGCTCGCTCTCGGACGCGGGATCGGTGAAGCCCGCCGCCTTGAGGTGGTGCTCGACGTCGTGGCCGAAGAACGCCGCCACCGCGGCGAACAGGAAGGCCGCGACCAGGACCTTGCGTGGGTGGTTCCACGTGAGGTCGCCGATCCGCCGGAGCACTTTCGGAACCTAGCAAGCGGCTACGGAACAAACGCCGCTCGCTGGTTGCTTTATCTGAACGAAGAGGCAGGGCTTTCAGCCTCGAGGAGGCGGCCATGCCCGACCACAGCACCACCATCGCGATCTCCGAACGGGTCATCACGACGCCGCGGCTCCGACTCCGGCCGTGGGGTGCCGAGGACGCCGACGCGGCGCTGCGGATCTTCGGGCACGACGAAGTGGCGCGGTGGCTGGCGCCCGCGATGAGCCAGGTGCCCGACGCGGAGGCGATGCGTGACCTGCTCCAGCGATGGGTCGATGCCGACGACGTTACGGAGCGGCCGACCGGCCACTGGGCCGTGGAGGACCGGGCCACTGGTGACGTTGTCGGGGCGGTCGCCGTACGGCCGCTCCCGCCGTTGGACGACGACCTCGAGATCGGCTGGCAGCTGGCGCCCGAGGCCTGGGGGCGCGGCTTCGCGACCGAGGCCGGGCGCGCCGTGGCCCACTACGCCTTCAGTGAGGGCGAGGACGAGGTGTTCGCGGTCGTCCGGCCCCGGAACACCCGCGGCGCGGCCACGGCGCAGCGGGTCGGCATGGAGTGGGTCGGCGAGACCGACAAGTACTACGACCTACGCCTCCAGGTGTACCGGCTTCGCAAGAGCGAGCTCGATGTGTCCTTTCGAGGATGACCCGAGAGGCGCCCGCTACCTCGACGGCTGAGCGGCTACTGGGGCTTGGCGTACGCCGCGACCCCGGTGTCCAAGATCACGCACGGCTCGTCGCCGACCGTCCACGCGTCGTGACCGGGGTCCAGGTCGATCACGTCACCGGGGCCGATGGTGACCTCGTCGCCGGCGTCGGACTTGATGGTCATCTGCCCCGAAAGGCAGAACCCGGTGTGGTGGACCTGGCAGGAGTCGGTACCGGCGATCGGCTTGACGTCCTCGGACCAGCGCCAGCCGGGCTCGAAGATGCCGCGGCCGATCGTGAAGTCGCCGAGGGTGACCACATCCATGTGGCCATGAGCCTTGAACGGGCGAGTTTCGTGCGGGCTGTCGATGTTCTGGCTGTCGGTCATGGGGTGCTCCTTGTCTCGTTGCTCCCCCCGATGGCTCTCACGATCCTCCGCGACCGACCCGGTGGCAATGCAGGGCCAGACCGCCCTTCGATCCGGTCAGGGCTTGGCGACCAGGGTGCCGACGTGCAGCGTCGCGGCGAGGAGGACGGGGTCTCCCGTGCGGTCGTAGGCCTCGACGGCGGTGTCGGCGAACTTGAGCACGTGCTCGTCGCCGTGTTCCGCGGCCCGCTGCAGCGCGTCCTCGCGGGTGAGCTCGTGACCTGCGTGGACGATGTCCTGGACGGGCGCGGGCCGGGCCGGTGCATAGGTGGCCACCACGGCGGCGGCCGCCGCCCAGGCGGCGGTGAGGCTGGGAGCCCACTGATCTCGAGGAAGCACGGGCAGCACGTGCCGGACTGCGTTCGGAGCCGTGGCGGCGTGCACGAGCAGCACCGGTGAGCCGTGCCCCAGCCGGAGGTACGCCGCCACCCCGGCGTCGACGAGCGACTCGAGCTGAGCAGGCACGTCCTCCGCCGTCGCCGACGGACGCAGCGCGCGGAGGCTCGACGCCCACTCGGGGCTGCGTTCGAGCCGGTCGAGCCGGTGCGCGATGAAGCCGCTCTGATCGCGCAGCCGGGCAACGCCGGGCAGCGACTCGGCTGCGGTGAGCCGGCCTGTCGGAGCCACGACACCGGACAGCTCGCGGTAGCGCGCGGCCCAGAAGGCCAGCCCGTGCGCGAGCTCGTCGAGGGTCTCGGTCGCCGACGGACAGCCGGAGATGCCCGCTCGCAGGGTGCGGACCGCGTGGCCGACCCGGATCACTCCGTGCGTCGAGCCGGCCACGATGCCGGGCAGCAGTCGCGGCCACCAGTCGACCAGCACGTTCTTCCAAGGCCGCTCCCGCAGCTCGCGCCGGAAGTACTCCGTCCAGTCCGGCAGTCGGTGTGCGACGCCCAGCGCCGATCGCCACTGATCGGGCCGGATGCTGACCTCGGTGGTGGGCAGCTCGGCGAGGCGGCGTACGTAGCGATCGAGCCAGGTGTCGATGTCGACCTCGAGGCCGCGGCGGACCATGACCTCCACGGCCATCGGGCCGTGGTTGGTCATTCCGTGGTTCCCCTCCTCGTCGCCGCCGTACTCCGGGCCGAACCGGTGCAGCCGGTGATAGGCCTCGGGGAGCCGTTCGGAGTCGGTGTTCGCGCTCATGATTGCAGTCTCCGCAGCCGATGCCACCCACACCACGATTAGGGTGTGCCCTAATCGGAGTCTGGAGGCGGCGGGTGATCCACCTGCACTTCACGGCGGTCGACCTGAGCCGGGTCCGGTTCGCGGTCTCGCCGTTGTTGGAGGCCGTCGCCAGCCTGCGGACGCTCGCGAGCGCGCGGCGGGGAGGGCATCTGCACCGGGGCTGGGTCGACCGGATGCCCGACCGGGTGGCCGAGCTGCGCGAGCGCGACCTCGAGCTGCTCACCGCGCTGGTCCGGCCGAGCGGGTACATCCCCGACTTCCTGGTGCCACCACCGCGGCGCCGGGCCGCCACGTTCGGGGAGTCACTCGCGCAGGTCGCCGCCGCGGACCCGGAGATCGTCGCCGCCGAGCTGGCCCACCTGGCCACCCATCGGATCGCCCAGCAGGGACCGGGCCGAGCCGGTCGGCGGGCACTCCTGCAGGGACTGGTGGACCGACCCGACGCCGGGCTCGGGCCGGTGACCGAGGCTTTGGAGGCCTACTACCGGGTGGCCATCGCCCCGGACTGGCAGCGGATCCAGGCGTTGCTCCGCGACGACATCGCCTACCGGCTCCAGGCGCTGGCCGACGGTGGGGTCGACCAGATGATGCGCGACCTGCACCCGTCGGTCGGCTTCGCCGAGGAGACGTTGAACGTCGTCAAGTACTACGAGGGCCACGCCGACCTCGGCGGCCGCGGCCTTCTCCTGGTGCCGTGTGCTTTCGCCTGGCCCGACGTCATCGTGCGGACCGCGCAGCCGGACGTGCCCACCGTCACCTACTCGCCGCGCGGCCTCGGCCGGCTGTGGGAACAGCAGCCGGCGCCGGCCGGTGCGGCGTTGTCCGACGTGCTGGGTCGTACCCGGGCCGCCCTGCTGAGTCAGCTCGACCTGCCGATGTCGACGACCCAAGCGGCCACGCAGCTGGCGTTGTCGGCGCCAACTCTGAGCGTGCATCTCCAGGCGCTGCGTGCCGTTGGGCTGCTGACGTCGCATCGCGAAGGCCGTCAGGTGCTCTACTCCCGAAGCGAGCTCGGCGACCGGCTCCTCGGCGGGCTCTAACAGGCTAAATGTATATAGCCTGCTAGAGTGGTAGTGTGACCAAGACGTCGGCACCCGCGATCCTTCGGTACGCCGACGGCGGCTGGGCCGAGGCGATCGGGGGACATCCCGCGCTCGACCTGGTCAACACCGTCTCTTGGCGGCTCGACCCGAGCCGCACCGTCGACCGGCTGCCCGACCGGGCGGCGCTGGAGCGGTGGGCGGACTTCGTCGGTCTCACCGGCGACTACGTGGCCGGCGCTGAGGTCGTGACCAGGGTGCGCGGGCTGCGCGAGCAGATCTACCGCGTGGTGCAGCCGAGGGCCCTCGGTGCGGAGCCGGCCGCCAAGGACGTCGAGGCCCTCCGACGCTCCCTGCTCGGCGCCCTGGGCCGAGCCGACGTCGCGTCGGTGATGCCGCTCGAGCTCACCGCCGCGGACCTCCCCGACGAGCTGGGCCTCGCGGCGTGGCGGCTGCTGGAGCGCGAGGACGCGCGCCGGATCCGTCAGTGCCAGGCGAGCGACTGCGGCTGGCTGTTCCTCGACCGCACCAAGAACGGCTCCCGGGTCTGGTGCAGCTCGGCCGACTGCGGCAACCGCTCCCGGGCCCGCCGCCACTACGCACGACGTACGGCGGAGGAGCGGTGAGCTTTCGCGCGGGCTTCGCCGAGGGCGCGCGGCTGGCGGTGGGGCCGGCCGCGGCCACGTTCGCCCTGGGGGTGTCCTTCGGCGCGGCCGCCGCGTCCGCGGGCTGGGGGTTCGCGGCGCCGATGTTCTTCTCGGCGTTCGGGTTCTCCGGGTCGGCGCAGTTCTCGCTGCTGACCACGCTGCACACCGGCAGCGTCGTCGCCGCGGTCCTGGCGGCGACCCTGATCAACGCGCGCTACATGGTCATGGGGATCGCCCTCAACGACAGCCTCAAGGGCGGCCGGCTCTGGCGGGCCCTGCAGGCCCAGGCGTTGGTCGACGCGTCGTTCATGGTCGCCCACAAGGGCGGCGGCCGGTTCGACATGCCGCGGCTGGTGGGCGCCACGTCGGTGCAGTGGGTGTGCTGGGTGCTGGGCACGTTGGTCGGCCTGCTGCTCCAGCCCGAGCCCGAGCTGATGGAGCGGCTCGGGATCGACGTAATCTTCCCGGCGTTCTTCCTGCTGCTCGTGATCGACGAGGTGCGACACAACAGGCGGGCAGCGGTGGCCGCCCTGCTCGGCGCCGCGATCTCGGGCTGCCTGCTACTGGTGACCGAACCGGGCTACGCACTGCTGGCGGCAACAGCCGGGGCCCTGATCGGGCTGCAGCCCCAGCGCGAGAAGGAGGAGGTCCGATGAGGCTGTGGGCGGCGATCATCGCGGTCACCTTTGCCAACTGGCTGCTGAAGGCCACCGGGCCGCTGATTCTCGGCGAACGCCGCCTGCTTCCGGCGGCACGCAGCGTCGTCGCGCTGATGGCGCCGGTGCTGCTGGCCGGCCTGATCGTGGTCGAGCTCGCGGGTCCGGACTGGGACGGTCTGAACGGAGCCCAAGTCCTCGGCGTCGCGGTCGCCGGCGGTGCATTCGCGCTGCGCGCGCCGATGCTGGTCGCGGTGCTCATCGGAGCCGCCGCGGCGGCCGGCGTACGACTGCTCTAGGGCGAGCTCAGCCGGGCAGGTCGTCCCGAAGGAACCGCGGTGCCAGCGCGGCACCCACACCGTCGAGGTGCCCGACGATCGTGGTGGCGTCGGCGTCCACGAGGCCGGACCGCCAGGCCAGCATCAGCTCGACGAAGCCGCCGATGCCGACCAGCACGTTGATCCGGAACTCCTGCTCGTCGACGTCGGCCCGGAGGTAGGGCCGGGCCAGGTCGATCAGCAGGTCGGTGGTGAGCTGGACCGTGTCGCGGCGGCGCTGCTCGAGCACCGCGCTGCCGGCGTGCTCGCCGAAGAGGATCTGGGCCCGGGCCGGCTCGTCGGCGATGTGGTGGACGACGGCGAGGTGCGCCGCGCGCAGCTGGTCGAGCGGGTGCCCGTCGGCGTGCTCCATGATCGCGGCCAGGATCATCTCCAGGGTCTGGTCGCGGATCTGGTCCCAGACCGTGGCGAGCAGGGCGTCGCGGTCGGCGAAGCTCTCGTAGAAGTAGCGGTCGGAGAGCCCGGTCGCCGCGCACACGCCGCGCATAGTGACCGCCGCCCAGCCGTGCTCCTGCCACATCTCGAGCGCCGCCGCGACCAGGGCGGTACGCCGTTCGTCGCGGCGCTCCTCGGCGCTCTTGCCGCCGTACCGGCGAGGCGATGCGGGAGCGGTGGTCACCCCTGCATCTTGACGGCGCGCGCCATCAGATGCAATCTGTGGGCATACGCCTACAGATGGCCGAGAGATGGGGACAGTGGCATGGCGCAGCGACGCACCCGGCAGGCTCGTGCGGTCGTCACCGGAGCGGGCAGCGGGATCGGCCGGGCGTTCGCCGTCGAGCTCGCCGCCCGCGGCGGGCGGGTGGTGTGCGCGGACATCGATCTCGCCACGGCGAAGGAGACCGTCCTCCAGATCGAGGCAGCGGGCGGCGAGGCGATCCCCGCACTCTGACCGACGTGTCGGTGGAGGCCGACGTGCGCGCCCTCGCCGAGACCGCTGCCGACTGGCTGGAGGCGATGCCCGACCTGGTCGTCAACAACGCCGGCATCGGCGCCGGCGGCCGGCCGGTGGGGGAGACGCCGCTGGACGACTGGCGGCGCACCCTCGGCGTCAACCTGTGGGGCGTGATCCACGGGTGCCACGTGTTCGCGCCGGCGATGCGGGAGGCGGGCCGGGGCGGGTTCATCAACGTCGCCTCGGCGGCCGGCTTCACGGCGGCGCCGCGGATGGCGGCGTACAACGTCAGCAAGGCGGGGGTGGTCAGCCTCTCGGAGACCCTGGCAGCCGAGCTCTCCGGCACCGGTGTCGCCGTGACCGTCCTCTGCCCGACGTTCGTGAAGACCAACATCTTCGCCGGCGAGCTGATCGAGCCCGAGTCGGCACGGCTGGCCGGGAAGATCGCCCGGGTCGCGGGGTTCTCGGCGCGACGGGTGGCGCGCACGGCACTGGACGCCCACGACCGCGGCCGGCTGTACGTCGTGCCGCAACCGGATGCCCAGCTGCTGTGGCGGAGCAAGCGCCTGCTGCCCGGTCCCTACACCCGGATGGCCGGGCTGCTCGGCCGGTTCACGCCCGACCCCGAGGACTGACCCACATGGCCTACGACTTCGACGCGATGCTCCAGCTGATCAAGGACAAGCAGTGGTCGCTGGCCGACATCGACTGGGACGCGCCCGGGGCCGAGACCATGACCGACGAGCTGCGCGCCAAGATGCAACCCTTCATGGCCGACCTGGTCTGGATCGAGCACGTGGGCGCTCGCGGCTTCGCATCGCTGGCGACCAAGGCACCCACGGCCACGATCCAGGAGATCTACCGCTACTTCCACGCCGAGGAGCAGAAGCACGCCAACGCCGAGCTGGCGCTGATGAAGCGCTGGGGGATGCTCGACGACGACGGCTCGATGCCGGAGCCCAACATCAACGTCAAGATGGCGATCAAGGTGCTCGACGACTTCGGCGACTCCCTGCCGCTCACCGGCCTGGCGACGCTGATCCCGCTGCTGGAGTGCGCGCTCGACGGGGCGCTGGTGAAGTTCCTGCTCGAGGAGATCGAGGACCCGGTCTGCCACGAGGTCTTCCGGCACATCAACTCCGACGAGTCGCGGCACATCACCGTCGACTTCCAGGTGCTGGAGCTGATCGGCGCCGGTCCGCTGCACAAGCTGGCCATCGAGTCCATCGGCAACCTCAAGCCGCAGGTGATCGTCGGGCTGATCGTGGTGTTCGTGCCGCTGATCAACAAGATGCGCGACAACATCGTGGCGATGGGGCTGCCCGAGCAGAAGCTCTACAACGCGGTGAAGCGCTTCGGCACCATCGGCGGCCGCGGCGACTACACGCACCGGATCCCGGCGTACCACGTGCTCAAGGCGCCAGGCCGGCATGGTGGTCAACCGCAGCCACCCGTACCACCGGCTGCTCGCCGACCCGCTGGTGAGGCTGACCGGGCTGGTGCCCGCGCGGCTCCTCGGTAGGCCGCAGGCCTGGGTCGACGAGGTCACCCACGAACCGGTGGCCTCGTGAGGCTGATCTCCGACGACGAGTGGCGCGACCACGACTTCGCCGATGAGCGGGTCGGCGTGATCGCCGACGGCGACGAGGCGGCCCGGATCGTGCCGTGGGCGCTGCGCTCGGCGACCTCGGTGAAGGTGTTCCAGCGGGAGCCGACCTGGGTGTCGCCGCTCCGGGTGCCCCTGGTGCGCGGCGTGGCCGCGCGGGTGCACCTCCGGCTGAGCGTCAAGGACCCATGGACTCGACGGCTGCTCACCCCCGGGCGCTTCGGGCCGCGGGACGTGACGCTCAGCCGGCGCTACTACCGGGCGATCCAGCGCCCCAACTGCTCGCTCGTCCCCTGGCCCGTCTACGCGCTCACCGACGACGGGGTCCGCACCGCGGAGGGGATCGAGCATCGCGTCGACTCCCTCGTCATCACCCGCACCGCCCGAGAGGAACTCGCTGCATGAGCCACCCCCCACCACGAGGTCGCCATCATCGGCGGCGGCTTCTCCGGCATCGGCGCCGCGATCCTGCTCGAGCGGGCCGGGTTCTCCGACTATCTGATGATCGAGGAGGGCGACGGTGTCGGCGGGGCCTGGCACTGGAACACCTATCCCGGCATCGGCGTCGACATCCCGTCGTTCAGCTATCAGTTCTCGTTCGAGCAGACGTCCCGGTGGTCTCGGGTCTACGCGCCGGGTGCGGAGCTCAAGGCCTATGCCGAGCACTGCATGGACAAGTACGACGTCCGCCGCCGCACCCGGCTCGACACCCGCATCGTCGGTGCGACCTTCGACGACGAGGCGCACGTGTGGCGGCTGGACACGTCGGCCGGGGACACGATCACGGCCCGGTTCGTGGTCGGCGCTACCGGGGTGCTCACCCAGCCCAAGGATCCCGACATCGCCGGGTTCGCGGACTTCGGCGGCACCGTGATGCACACCGCCCGCTGGGACCACGACGTCGACCTGACCGGTCGTCGGGTCGCGGTGGTGGGCACGGGTGCCTCCGCAGTGCAGGTGATCCCGTCGATCGCCCCGGAGGTCGAGCACCTCACGGTCTTCCAGCGGACGCCGATCTGGTGCCTGCCGAAGGCCGATGGCGAGCTGCCCCGCGCGGTGCGGTTCGCGCTGCGGCGGATTCCGGGTGCGAAGCGGGCCACCCGTCTGGTCAGCCAGACCTACGTCGAGCTCACCTTCCCGGTCGCGGCGCACTTCCATGCGCTGGTCCCGGTCGCGGCGTCCGGCGAGCGGCTTGGCCGGGCGCACCTGAAGCGCTCGGTGAAGGATCCCGTCGTGCGCAAGAAGCTGACGCCGCGCTACGCCCTGGGCTGCAAGCGCCCGAGCTTCTCCAACGACTACCTGCCGACGTTCAACCGCCCCAACGTCACCCTCGAGACGACCCCCATCGACGCGATCACCCCGACCGGAGTTCGCACCGCAGAGGGCGTCGAGCACGAGGCCGACGTACTGATCCTCGCGACCGGGTTCAAGGTCTTCGAGAAGGGCAACATGCCGCCCTTCACGGTGCGCGGCGCCGACGGGCTGGACCTGGAGAAGTGGTGGGAGGAGAACCGTTTCCAGGCCTACCAGGGCGTCAGCGTCCCGGGCTTCCCCAACTTCTTCACCATCCTGGGGCCCTACGGCTACAACGGATCGTCGTACTTCAACCTGATCGAGACCCAGATGGCCCACATCGTGCGCTGCCTGCGCCGCGCCAGGCGCTCGTCGGCCACCCGGGTCGAGGTGACCCCGGACGCCAACGCCCGCTACTTCGAGCAGGTGCTCGGCCGGCGCAAGCACCAGGTGTTCTGGCAGGACAGCTGCGCGCAGGCCAACAGCTACTACTTCGACGTCAACGGCGACGTGCCGTTCCGCCCCTCGCCGACGCTGGAGACGATGTGGGCCAGCCGGCGGTTCGCCCTCGACGACTACCG
>CAVZZC010000015.1:0-134238 GCA_963779635.1 uncultured Actinomycetota bacterium
GTCCTCGTGGGCGGGCTCGCCCACCACCGGGCCGAGGAAGTCGACGATCCAGTCGTTCAGCAGCAGGAAGCCGCCGAGCACCGACAGCGCCGCCAGCACGATCAGCGGGATCGTCATCACCTTGGGTGACTCGTGCGGATGGACGTCGGGCTCCCAGCGCTTGTCGGTGAAGAAGGTCATCAGCATCAGCCGGGTCATGTAGAACGCTGTGATGCCGGCGCCCAGCATGGCGGCCAGGCCGACCCAGACGTTCTCGGTGAACGCTGTCTCGATGATTTTGTCCTTGGACCAGAAGCCTGAGAACCCGGGGAAGCCGATGATCGCGAGGTAGCCCATCGCGAAGGTCAGGAAGGTGACCGGGAGCATCTTCCGCAGCGCGCCGTAGTGGCGCATGTCGACGTCGTCGTCCATCGCATGCATCACCGAGCCGGCGCCGAGGAACATGTTGGCCTTGAAGAACCCGTGCATGAGCAGGTGGAAGATCGCGAACGCGTAGCCGGCCACACCCAGCCCGGCGCCGAGCATCATGTAGCCGATCTGGCTCATCGTGGAACCGGCGAGCACCTTCTTGATGTCGTCCTTCGCGCATCCGATGATCGCGCCCCACAGCAGCGTGACCACGGCGACGATGACCACCGCCGTCTGCGCGTCCGGGGCGTAGTCGAAGACGAAGTTGGAGCGGACGATCAGGTAGACGCCGGCGGTCACCATCGTCGCCGCATGGATCAGCGCTGAGACCGGGGTCGGGCCCTCCATCGCGTCCAGCAGCCAGGCCTGCAGCGGCACCTGCGCGGACTTTCCGCAGGCGCCGAGAAGGAGCAGCAGGCCCAGCGCGGTCATCGTCGCCTCGCTGGCTCCGCTCGCGGAGGCACTGATCACGGTGAAGCTGGTCGAGCCGAAGGTGACGAACGCCAGCATGATCGCCAGCGACATCCCCATGTCGCCGACCCGGTTGATGACGAACGCCTTCTTGGCCGCGGCTGCTGCGGAGTGCTTGTGCTGCCAGAAGCCGATCAGCAGGTAGGACGCCAGGCCGACGCCCTCCCAGCCCAGGAACAGGGCGAGGTAGTTCTCCGCGAGCACCAGCAGCAGCATCGAGGCCACGAACAGGTTGAGGTAGCCGAAGAACCGACGCCGCCGCGGGTCGTGGGCCATGTAGCCGATGGAGTAGATGTGGATCAGCGACCCGACACCGGTGATCAGCAGCAGGAACAATGCGGACAGCGGGTCGTAGAGCAGGTCCATGCCGACCTTGAAGCTGCCGACCTCGATCCAGTTGTAGAGGTGCTGGGCGACCTGACGGTCGCTCTCGTCGCGGCCGAGCAGGCCGAAGAACATGACCAGGCTGATCACGAACGAGCCCACCGGCAGCAGAGCACCGAGAAGGTGGCCCCACTTGTCGGTGAAGCGTCCCCCGAGGAGCAGGATCGCGGCGCCGGCGAGCGGCAGCGCGACCACCAGCCACAGCAGCGAGAAGACGCCGTCGGCCGTCGTCGGATCGACCACGGGCACGTGGACGGACTCGGTCAGGGCAAACACAGCGCGCCTTTCAGAACTTCAGCAGGCTGGCGTCGTCGACAGAGGCCGAGCGACGGGTCCGGAAGATGGTCATGATGATGGCCAGCCCGACCACGACCTCGGCCGCTGCCACCACCATCACGAAGAAGGCGGCGACCTGGCCGTCGAGGTTGCCGTGCTGCTTGGAGAAGGCGACCAGGGAGAGGTTGCAGGCGTTGAGCATCAGCTCGACGCACATGAACACCACGATCGCGTTGCGCCGGGTCAGCACCCCGACACAGCCGATCGTGAACAGGATCGCGGAGAGAACGACGTACTCGGTCATTTCACGTCCTCCTCGGTCGAGGCGGGCGCGCCCTGCTTGCCGCTCGTCTCCGGCATCGCGTCGGGGTCCACGCCGAGCTGGCGACGGGTCTCCACGATGTCGTCGGCGAGGGCCGGCGCGGAGCGCACCGTGCCGCGCGCGGCGAGCACCCGGGAGACCGAGGCCTCGGAGGCGGTGCCATCGGGCAGCAGGGCCGGGGTGTCCACCGCGTTGTGACGGGCGAAGACACCCGGTGGCGGCAGCGGCCCGGGGTGGAGGCCACTGTCGGCGTAGTCGCGCATCCGCTGGCGGGCCAGCTCGGCCTGGCCGGGCTTGGGCGTGAGCCGCTCGCGGTGGGTCAGCACCATCGCCCCGACCGCAGCGGTGATCAGCAGCGCGCTGGTGACCTCGAAGGCGAACACGTAGCGGGAGAACAGGATGTTGGCGAGGCCCTGGATGTTGCCCCCGCTGTTGGCTTCCTCGAGGCCGACCGTGCTGCCGAGCGTGATCTGGCTCAGCGCGACCACCAGCACCGCACCGAGCAGCAGGCCGCCGAGGACCGCCAGCAGTCGCTGGCCGCGGATCGTCTCCACGACCGAGTCGGACGCGTCGACGCCGATCAACATCATCACGAACAGGAACAGCATCAGGATCGCGCCGGTGTAGACGATGATCTGAACGGCGAACAGGAACGGCGCCTCGAGCGCGGCGTAGAGCACGGCCAGGCTGATCATCACGACGGCGAGCAGCAGCGCGGCGTGCACCGCCTTACGCACGAACAGGATGCCGAGCGCGGCCAGCACCATGATCGGGGCGAGGACCCAGAACGCGATCACTGCGTGCCCCCCTCGGAGGTCCGCGCGGCGGCCGCCGCCTGCTCACCTCGGTAGTAGGCGCCCTCGTCGTCGCCGAGCCGCATCGGGTGCGGCGGCTGCTCCATGCCGGGCAGCAGCGGGGCGAGCAGGTCGGACTTCTCGTAGATCAGGTCGGCGCGGTTGTCGTCGGCCAGCTCGTACTCGTTGGTCATCGTCAGCGCCCGGGTCGGGCAGGCCTCGATACACAGGCCACACAGGATGCAGCGCAGGTAGTTGATCTGGTAGACGCGGCCGTAGCGCTCACCGGGGCTGAACCGCTCGCCCCCCGGCTGGTCGGAGTTGGACGCGCCCTCGACGTAGATCGCGTCGGCTGGGCAGGCCCACGCGCAGAGCTCGCAGCCGATGCACTTCTCCAGGCCGTCGGGCCACCGGTTGAGCTGGTGCCGGCCGTGGAACCGGGGCGCGGTCGGGAGCTTCTCGAAGGGGTACTGCTCGGTGACGACCTTCTTGAACATCGTCCGGAACGTGACCCCGAACCCGGCGATCGGATCCCAGAACTGCTCCTTCATCGACTTGTTCTCAGCCATCGGTGGGCTTCCCTTCGGAGAGGGTCGAGGTGCGGAACGTGAGCGGCTGCGCGGCACCGCGGACCGGACCACCGGACGGCATGGCCGGCACCGGGAAGCCGCCGGCGTTGGGCTCCGGGACCTCTACCGCCTCGTCGTCCTCGGAGTCCTCCCCGAAGAAGAACAGCAGCAGGAAGAGGACCAGCAGCACGCCGAACCCGGCGTAGAGGTAGTTGTCGTTGATCGCGACGTCGTCGTCGTTGGAGATGACGTAGACGGTGGCGACCGCGATGATCCACAGCAGCGAGATCGGGATCAGCCGCTTCCAGCCGAACGCCATGAACTGGTCGTAGCGCAGCCGGGGCAGCGACCCGCGCAGCCAGATGAAGATGAAGATGAAGAACATCACCTTGCCGAAGAACCACAACACCGGCCAGTAGCCCTCGTTGGCGCCGGGCCAGACCTCGTCGATCCAGAACGGCGCGTGCCAGCCGCCCAGGAAGAGCGTCGTCGCGAGCGCCGAGACGGTGGCCATGTTGATGTACTCGGCCAGGAAGAACAGAGCGAACTTGATCGAGGAGTACTCCGTGTGGAAACCACCGACCAACTCGCCCTCGGCCTCCGGGAGGTCGAACGGCGCGCGGTTGGTCTCGCCGATCATCGAGATCACGTAGATCACGAACGACGGCATCAGGATCAGGCCGAACCACAGGTCGTCCTGGGCGGCCACGATCTCGGACGTCGACAGCGAGCCGGCGTAGAGGAAGACCGCGACCAGCGCGAGGCCCATGGCGACCTCGTAAGAGATCATCTGGGCGCTGGAGCGGAGCCCGCCGAGCAGGGAGTACGTCGACCCGCTCGACCAGCCGCCGAGCACGATGCCGTAGATGCCGATCGAGGCGATCGCCATCACGAACAGCACGGCGACCGGCATGTCGGTGAGCTGCAGCGGCGTCTGCTCCCCGAAGAAGGTGACCTCCGGTCCGAACGGGATCACCGCGAACGTCACGAACGCCGGCACGGTGGCGATGACGGGCGCGAGCACGAAGACGAACTTGTCAGCGGCCTTCGGGATGAGGTCTTCCTTGAACATCAGCTTCACGCCGTCGGCGAGCGACTGAAGGAGGCCGAAGGGGCCGTGCACGTTGGGCCCGATCCGGTGCTGCATCCGGGCCACGACCCGGCGCTCCCACCAGATGTTGAACAGCGTGAGCAGCACCAGGATCAGGAAGATGAGCACCACCTTGATCACGATGATCCACCACTTGTCGTGGCCGAACGCGCTCAGATCGTCGGCGGCGAAAGGCAGCACGCTGGTCAGCAGACTGGCGATCACTGGGTGCCTCCCTTGACGGTGACCCGGGTGCCGGGCGAGGCCACGTCGCTGAGGATGCCGCGGCCCGAGGAGTTGGCAGGCACCCAGACGACACCGTCGACGAGGTCCTCCGCGATCTCGGCCGGCAGCGTCATCGAGCCGCGGTCACCGGTGACGGTGACGGCCGGGCCCAGGGCGTCGTACATCGTTGCCGAGACCCGCGCGACGGCCGCGCGCGCAGTGGCAGCGAGGTTCTTGTCGCCGTCCTGCATCGAGCCGCCGTCGAGCATCTGCTTCCACGTGGAGAGCGCGAGCCCATCGGTGGTTGAGGAGCGAGCCTCGAAATCACCCATGGCGGGGCGCTCGCCGTCCCAGGGGCCCATCTCTTCCATCGCGGCACGCGCCTCGGCGACGGTGCGGAAGCCCATCGGGCTGCCCTGGCCCAGCGCCGCCAGCTCCTCGGCAATGCCTGCGAGCACTCGCAGGTCGGGGAGCGAGGCGGGATTGCTGAGGACGGCCTCGAACGACCGCGGCCGGCCCTCCCAGTTGACGAACGTGCCGGCCTTGTCGCTCACCGGCGCCACCGGGAACACGACGTCCGCGACCCGGGTCACCTCGGTCTCGCGCAGCTCCAGCGCGACGACGAAGCCCGCCGCCTCGATGGCGGCGCGGGTGGCGTCGGGATCGGCAGTGTCGGCGGGGTCCACCCCACCCACGACCAGGCCGCCGAGCTCGCCCGCAGCGAGCGCGGCCACGATCGCGTCGCCGTCCCGACCGACCGCTTCGGGAAGGTTGTCGACACCCCAGGACGCGGCGGCGTCGACCCTGGCCGTCGCGTCGGTGACCGGACGGCCGCCGGGCAGCAGGGTCGGCAGGCAGCCGGCCTCGATCGCGCCGCGGTCGCCGGCCCGGCGCGGGATCCACGCCAGCCGGGCACCGGTCTTCTGAGCCAGCGAGGCCGCAGCCGCGAGCCCGCCGGGCACCGTGGCCAACCGCTCGCCGACGAGGACGAGCGTGGTCTTGTCGACGCCGTAGTCGGTGTGGCCCACCAGCGCCTCGAGCGCGGCGGGCTCGTCGCCGGGAACGGTGGGCACGAGCGTGCCCGACATCTTGCGCAGCCCACGCGTGCTGAACGGCGCGATCGCGAGCACCCGCGTGCCGGACCGAGAGGCCTTGCGCAGCCGCAGGAAGATCGCACCCGCCTCGTCCTCGGGCTCGAACCCGACGAGTACGACGGTCTTCGCGGTCTCGAGGTCGGCGTACGTCACCGATCCGCCGGCCGGCCCGGTGAGCACGACGTGGGCGGCCAGGAAGTCGGCCTCCTCGGCGGTGTGCGGCCGGGCCCGGAAGTCGATGTCGTTGGTGCCGAGCGCCACCCGGGCGAACGTGCTGTAGCCGAAGGCGTCCTCGGTGGTGACCCGACCACCGGTCAGCACCGCCGAGTCACCCGCGGCGTGCAGCCCGCGGGCCGCGACCACGAAGGCCTCGGTCCAGGACGCCGGCCGGAGCTCGCCGTCCTCGTCGCGGACCTGCGGGTAGGTGAGCCGGTCGTCCTGGAGGGCGTACTGGAACGCGAAGCGGTCCTTGTCGGTGATCCACTCCTCGTTGACCTCGGGATCGTTGCCCGAGAGCCGGCGCATCACCTTGCCGCGGCGGTGGTCGACGCGGATGGCCGAACCACAGGCATCGTGCTCGGCGATGGCGGGGCTGGAGACCAGGTCGAACGGGCGGGAGCGGAAGCGGTACTCCGCCGAGGTGAGCGCGCCGACCGGGCAGATCTGGATCGTGTTGCCCGAGAAGTAGGACTCGAAGGGCTCCTTCTCGTAGATGCCCACCTGCTGCAGCGCGCCGCGCTCGAGCAGCTCGATGAACGGGTCGCCGGCGACCTGCTCGGAGAACCGGGTGCACCGGGCGCACAGCACGCACCGCTCCCGGTCGAGCAGCACCTGCGCTGAGATGTTGATCGGCTTGGGGAAGGTGCGCTTGATGCCACCGCCGGCCGCGAACCGGGACTCGCCACGGCCGTTGGACATCGCCTGGTTCTGCAGGGGGCACTCCCCGCCCTTGTCGCAGACCGGGCAGTCGAGCGGGTGGTTGATCAGCAGGAACTCCATGATCCCTTGCTGCGCCTTGTCGGCGACCGGGCTGGTGGCCTGGGTGTTGACGACCATGCCCTCGGCGACCGGCAGCGTGCAGGAGGCCTGCGGCTTCGGGAACCCGCGGCCGTTGCCGGCGTCGGGGACGTCGACCAGGCACTGCCGGCAGGCGCCCACGGGCGCGAGCAGCGGGTGGTCGCAGAAGCGCGGGATCTGTACGCCGACCTGCTCGGCGGCCCGGATCACCAGCGTGTCCTTCGGGACGCTGACCTGGATGCCGTCGATGGTGACGTTGACCAGGTCGGTCTTCTCGGGAGTGGTGGTCATGCTTTCACCGCTTCACTGGCGAAGACCGTGCTCGCCGCCGGGTCGAACGGGCAGCGGCCCTGCCGCAGGTGGTCGAGGTACTCCTCGCGGAAGTACTCGATCGAGCTGGCGATCGGGCTGACCGCTCCGTCGGCCAGGGCGCAGAAAGATCGGCCCATGATGTTGTCGCACTGGTCGAGGAGCAGGTCCAAATCAGACCCGTCGGCCTCACCGATGCCTTGCTCGAGCCGGCTCAGCACCTGCACCAGCCACCAGGTGCCCTCGCGGCACGGCGTGCACTTGCCGCACGACTCGTGCTTGTAGAACTCCGTCCAGCGGAGCACCGCACGGACCACGCAGGTGGTGTCGTCGAAGATCTGCAGCGCACGGGTGCCGAGCATCGATCCGGCCCCTGCGATCCCTTCGAAGTCGAGGGGTACGTCGAGGTGCTCGCCGGTCAGCAGCGGGGTGCTCGATCCGCCGGGGGTCCAGAACTTCAGGTCGTGGCCCTCGCGGATGCCGCCGGAGAGGTCGATCAGCTCGCGCAGGGTGATGCCGAGCGGCGCTTCGTACTGCCCGGGCGTGCGCACATGGCCGGACACCGAGAAGATGCCGTAGCCCTTGGACTTCTCGGTGCCCATCGAGGCGAACCAGTCGGCGCCGTTGGCGATGATGCTCGGCACCGACGCGATCGACTCGACGTTGTTGATCACGGTCGGGCTGGCGTAGAGGCCGGCGACTGCGGGGAACGGCGGCCGCAGTCGCGGTTGGCCACGCCGGCCCTCGAGTCCCTCGAGCAACGCCGTCTCCTCGCCGCAGATGTAGGCGCCGGCCCCGGCGTGGACCACGACGTCGAGGTCGTAGCCGCTGCCGTGGATGTCCTTGCCGAGGTGACCCGCGGCGTAGGCCTCCGTGACCGCGGCCTGCACCCGGCGGATCACGTGCAGCACCTCGCCGCGGACGTAGATGAACGCATGGTTGGCGCGGATCGCGAACGAGCTGATGATCACGCCCTCGAGCAGGGTGTGCGGGCTGGCCATCATCAGCGGGATGTCCTTGCAGGTGCCCGGCTCGGACTCGTCGGCGTTGACGACGAGGTACTTCGGCTTCGGGTTGTCCTGCGGGATGAAGCTCCACTTCATGCCGGTGGGGAAGCCCGCGCCGCCCCGACCGCGCAGGCCGGAGTCCTTGACCGCGGTGATCAGGTCGTCGGGGTTCGTGTCGAGCGCGGTGCGCAGTGCGGAGTAGCCACCGCGGGACTCGTACGTCGCCAGCGTCCAGCTCCGCTCGGCGTCCCAGTCGTCGGTGAGGACCGGGGTGAGGGTGTCAGTCACGACCCTCCTCCTGCTTCGTCTCGGTCTCGGCACGGCCGGTGTCGGCCTGCTCGGCGGCGCCCGTCTTCGTGGCCGCCAGAGCGGGGGCGCCTCCGTCGGCGTCGGCGTCGGGTGCGGTCCAGCCGCGATCTCGGGCGATCTTCAGGCCGACGAGGCTGGCAGGCCCTGCGGCCGGCCCTTCGTTGGCGAGGTCATCGGGGAACCCGGCGAGCACCCGCTCGGCCTCGCGCCAGGTGCACAGCCGCGGCCCGCGCGTGGAGTGGACCTCCTTGCCGGCCCGCAGGTCGTCGACCAGCTGCGTCGCGCTGGACGGGGTCATGTTGTCCATGAACTCCCAGTTGACCATCATCACCGGCGCGTAGTCGCAGGCCGCGTTGCACTCGACGTGCTCGAGGGTCACGCTCTTGCCGTTTTCTGATGGCGGAGTGGTCTCGTCGTTGCCGATGTCCAAATGCTCTTTCAGCCGCTCGAAGATCACGTCACCACCCATCACCGCGCAGAGCGTGTTGGTGCAGACGCCGACGTGGTAGTCGCCGACCGGCTTGCGCTTGTACATCGTGTAGAACGTCGCGACGCCGCTCACCTCGGCGGCGGTGATGTCGAGGATGTCGGCGCAGGCCTCGATGCCCTCCGCCGTGATCCGGCCCTCGACCGACTGCACGAGGTGCAGCATCGGCAGCAGCCCGGACCGCTTCTCCGGGTAGCGGGCCGCGATCTCTTCGAGCTCGGAACGGGTCTTCTCGTCGAAGTCGGTCAACGGTCGACTCCTCCCATCACGGGGTCGATCGATGCGATGGCGACGATCACGTCGGCCACCATGCCACCTTCGCTCATCACGCTGGTGGCCTGCAGGTTGGTGAACGACGGGTCGCGGAAGTGCGCGCGGAACGGGCGGGTGCCGCCGTCGGAGACGACGTGGGCGCCGAGCTCGCCGCGTGGGGACTCGACCGGCACGTAGGCCTGGCCGGGCGGCACCCGGAAGCCCTCGGTGACCAGCTTGAAGTGGTGGATCAGGGCCTCCATCGACTCGCCCATGATGTGGCGGATGTGGTCGAGGCTGTTGCCCATCCCGTCGCTGCCGATCGCGAGCTGGCTGGGCCAGGCGATCTTCTTGTCGGTCACCATCACCGGCGCGCCCTCGAGCTGGGCCAGCCGGTCGGCGGCCTGCTCGACGAGGCGAAGCGACTCGTGCATCTCCGCGAGCCGCACCCGGAACCGGCCGTAGGAGTCGGCGGTGTCCCAGGTCTGGACGTCGAAATCGTAGTCCTCGTAGCCGCAGTACGGCGAGCTCTTGCGCAGGTCCCACGGGTAGCCGGTGGCGCGGAGCGGCGGTCCGGTGAGGCCGAGCGCGAGGCAGCCCTCGAGGTCGAGGTGGCCGACGCCCTCAAGCCGGGCCTTGAAGATCGGGTTGGCGTTGCACAGGGCGGCGTACTCGGGCAGCCGCTTCTTCATCAGTGCCACGAACCCGCGGATCTCGTCGAGCGCACCGACCGGGAGGTCCTGGGCGACGCCGCCGGGCCGGAAGAACGCGTGGTTCATCCGCAGGCCGGTGATCAGCTCGAAGAGGTCGAGCACCAGCTCGCGCTCACGGAAACCGATGGTCATCACGGTCAGCGCGCCGATCTCCATGCCGCCGGTGGCGATGGCGACCAGGTGGGAGGAGATCCGGTTGAGCTCCATCAGGAGCACCCGCATGACCTGGGCCTTCTCGGGGATCTGGTCCTCGATGTCGAGCAGCCGCTCGACGCCCAACACGTAGGTCGCCTCGTTGTAGAACGGGCTGAGGTAGTCCATCCGGGTGCAGAACGTGACGCCCTGGACCCAGGAGCGGTACTCCATGTTCTTCTCGATGCCGGTGTGCAGGTAGCCGATGCCGCACCGGGCCTCGGTCACCGTCTCGCCCTCGAGCTCGAGGATCAGCCGGAGAACGCCGTGGGTCGAGGGGTGCTGCGGCCCCATGTTGACCACGACCCGCTCCTCGGCCTCCTCGGAGAGGCCGGACGCGATCTGGTCCCAGTCCTGACCGCTGACCGTGAAGACCTTGCCCTCGGTCGTGTCGGTGCTGCCGGCGTAGGACGCGGCAAAAGGATTTGGTTGCGTGTGCTTCCTTCGGTGGTGCTCATGAGTAGCTCCTCCGCTCGTCCGGCGGTGGGATGGACCCGCCCTTGTACTCCACGGGTATGCCACCGAGGGGGTAGTCCTTGCGCTGCGGGTGGCCCGGCCAGTCGTCGGGCATCAGGATCCGGGTGAGCGCGGGGTGGCCGTCGAAGATGATCCCGAACATGTCGAAGGTCTCGCGCTCGTGCCAGTCGTTGGTGGGGTAGACCTCGACCAGCGACGGGAGGTGCGGGTCGGCGTCGGGGATGCTGACCTCGAGCCGGATCCGGCGGTTGAAGGTCATCGAGGTCAGGTGGTAGACCGCGTGCAGCTCGCGACCCTGGTCGTCGGGGTAGTGCACACCGCTGACGCCGGAGCAGAGCTCGAAGCGCAGCGCCGGGTCGTCACGCAGCTTGCGGGCGACCTCGAGGAGGTTCTCGCGCTGGACGTGGAACGTGATCTCGCCGCGGTGGACGACGACGTCGGCGATCAGGGTCTCGAGGGCGTCAGCCACCTCGTCGTACCAGCCACCGAACGGGCGGGCGGCGCTGCCGGGGAAGATCACCGGCGCGACCAGGCCGCCGTAGCCGCTGGTGTCGCCGCTGCCGGACGCGCCGAACATGCCGGTACGTCGTCCGACCTCCCGGACCTCACCCGGCGCGGCGGGAAGGTTCTCCGGGGACTGCTCGACCGCGGGCTGCTCGGGTGCCTTGTCCTCGTCGGTCACGGTGTTGTTCCGTTCGCTCGCAGTTCGAGCGCTGACTTGCGCCGGTGGGTCACGTGCTGACCGTTGCGCTCTCTCGCTTCGGTCACCGCAGCAGGCCCTTCATCTCCGACGTGGGCAGCGCCTTGAGGGCCTCGCCCTCGAGCTCCTTGATCTCGGCGGTCCGGTTGGCGCCGAGCTTGGCGTGCTGGACCTGGTCGTGGAGCTTGAGGATGGCGTCGATCAGCATCTCCGGGCGCGGCGGACAGCCGGGGAGGTACATGTCGACGGGAACGACGTGGTCGACGCCCTGGACGATCGCGTAGTTGTTGAACATCCCGCCGCTGCTGGCGCAGACGCCCATCGCGAGCACCCACTTGGGGTCGGGCATCTGGTCGTAGATCTGGCGGAGCACCGGCGCCATCTTCTGGCTGACCCGGCCGGCCACGATCATCAGGTCGGCCTGGCGCGGGCTGGCCCGGAACACCTCCATGCCGAAGCGGGCGAGGTCGTACTTCGGGCCGCCGCTGGTCATCATCTCGATCGCGCAGCAGGCCAGCCCGAACGTCGCCGGCCAGAAGCTGGCCTTGCGCATGTAGCCGGAGAGCCCCTCGACGGAGGTCAGCAGAACCCCGCTCGGCAGCTTGTCCTCGATGCCCACGTCTATCCCTCCCTGTGCAGTCCGGTCAGTCCCAGTCGAGGCCGCCGCGGCGCCAGACGTAGGCGTAGGCGACGAACACGGTGACGATGAAGACGACCATCTCCACCAGCCCGAACAGCTGCATCGCGTCGAACTGCACAGCCCAGGGGTAGAGGAAGATGATCTCGATGTCGAAGACGATGAAGAGCATCGCGGTGATGTAGTACTTCACCGGGAACCGGCCACCGCCGACCGGCTGCGGGGTGGGTTCGATGCCGCATTCGTAGGAGTCCTGCTTCGCGCGGTTGTAGCGGCGCGGGCCGACCATGAGGCTGACGCCCAGCGAACCGACGGCGAACAACGTCGCGAGGAGGGCCAGCGCCAGCACCGGGGTGTAGAGCTCCATCCCAGGCCTTCCTTTCCGGACCGATCACCGAGCAGCACGCCGATCGGGGACGTCCGATTGTGACTTTGTGAATCGAATCACGAACGGCGTGGGCCACAGTCTGCCACTCCTCGGCGCGGTGGCAACACCCGGTCCCCGTGACCAGAAAAGCCGCTCTCACCTGGGCATTTAACGCACGCCGGTGTTGTGTTATTCAGGCGACGGCACGGTGCAGCGCGACGATGCCGCCGGACAGGTTGCGCCACTCGGGGCGCTGCCAGCCGGCCGCACCGATCAGCTCGGCCAGCGCCGGCTGGTCGGGCCAGGCGCGGATCGACTCGGCGAGGTAGACGTAGGCGTCCGGCGAGGAGGAGACCGCCCGGGCGACCGTCGGGAGTGCGCGCATCAGGTACTCGACGTACACGGTTCGGAACGGCGCCCAGGTCGGGTGGCTGAACTCGCAGACGACCAGGCGACCGCCGGGCCGGGTCACCCGGCGCATCTCGCGCAGCCCGGCGAGCGGGTCGACGATGTTGCGCAGCCCGAAGGAGATCGTGACGGCGTCGAACGTCCCGTCGCCGAACGGCAGCTGGGTGCCGTCGCCGGCCGTGAACGGCAGTGCGGGCCGGGCCTGCTTGCCCACCTGGAGCATCCCGATCGAGAAGTCGCAGGGCACCACGACGGCGCCGCGGTCGGCGAACGGCACGCTCGAGGTGCCGGTGCCTGCCGCCAGGTCGAGCACCCGGTCGCCGTACTGCGCGTCGACGGCCTCGCTCACCTCCCGACGCCAGCGGCGGTCCTGGCCGAGGGAGAGGACGTCGTTCGTCACGTCGTAGCGGCGCGCGACCTCGTCGAACATCCGACGTACGTCGGTGGGTTGCTTGTCGAGCTCCGCGCGGGTCACGCGCCGAGGGTACGGGTGGGCTAGCGGAACCAGACACAGCAGGCAACCAAATGGTGGCCGTTCGCGTCATCTACGTACCAGCACTTCGAGCAACCCAGGAAGAAGGCCATGAACATCGTCCGCCGCCTCGCGCTCACCGTCGTGATCGCCGCCCTGCTCTCCGCCGTCGCCTTCGGCACCGGGTGGGCACTCCGGCCCTCCGACGAGCCGTCCCGCGAGGATCGGCCGGCGACCACCGGCACCACCATCGAGCCGGAGGAGTCTCCGCGCACCGAGACGCCGCGCGCACCGAAGCCCCAGACCGAGGAGGAGCCCTCGGGACCGACACCGGGCCCGGCGCTGCTCGAGCCCGGTGACGAGAGCGCCGAGGTGAAGGACCTCCAGGCCCGGCTCAAGCAGATCGACTGGTTCGAGGCCGACGTCACCGGGTTCTACGGCGAGGTGACGACCGAGGCGGTGCGCGGCTTCCAGGCCAAGCGCGAGATCCCGGTGACCGGCGAGGTCGACCAGCGGACGCTGAACCGGCTACACGGCATGACCACCGAGCCCACCCAGGCCGAGCTGACCAACCAGCTGGGCGACAACGTGCCCGGTGCACTGGACCCGCGGTGCACGACCGGCCGGGCGTTGTGCGTCGACAAGTCCAGCCGGACCCTGCGCTGGGTCGTCGACGGCCACGTGCAGAAGACCGTCGACGTCAGGTTCGGCTCGGAGTACACGCCGACCCGGGAGGGCGCGTTCAGCGTCACCTACAAGGACAGCGACCACGTCTCGAGCCTCTACGACTCCGCGATGCCGTTCTCGATGTTCTTCTCCGGCGGCCAGGCCGTGCACTACTCGTCGGACTTCGCTGCGGTGGGCTACAACGGCGCCTCGCACGGCTGCGTGAACGTGCGTGACTACGACGGCATCGCGTGGCTGTTCGACCAGGTGCAGGTCGGCGACAAGGTGATCGTCTACTGGTCCTAGTCGGCAGTCAGTGATTCCAGGATCTCGACCGCCTGGTCGATCGACAGGCCGGACCCGAAGATCTCGAAGGTCCGGTCGCCGTCTCCCAGCTGACACTGGATGGCGGCGGGGTCGGCCGAGTCGTCGACGGGCTGACCCTCCGGCACCACCTGCTGCCAGTAGAGGTCGCAGACGGCATCGCCCACGCGGCGCAGCTCGTAGATCGACCTCTCGAGCTGGAGCAGCTCGGGGTCGATCGGGGGGCCGTGGGGATCGAACAGGCCGGGCGCTCGGTCGAGCACCGTCACCGTGGCCTGCGCGGAACCGTCGTCGCTGGCATAGCCACGGATCGCTGCCGGGGCATCGAAGATCTCCTCGAGCCCGTCGATGGCCGACTTCTGGATCTCGGCGACCCGGTCGGCGTAGTCCTGCGCTTCGGGCCCGCCCGCTTCGTCGGGGACGTCCTCGGCCACCAGGCCGTGCGGCAGCTTGTCCGGCAGCACGATCTCGGCGGCGTCGGACTCGTCCTCGCCGGTCGCCTTCGGCAACGCGATCCCGAACGCCGCGACCGCTCCGAGCAGGACGACTCCGGTCACCACTCCGGCAATCTGGGCACTCCGGTCGCTCATGTCAGCTCCTCCCAGACCTCGTCGGTGGCGTCCACGACCTTGTCGAGGTCCGGCTCCTGGGTGCCGAGGACCCGGACCGTGAGGTCGCCATGCGTGCGTTGGCACAGTACGGCGACCGGGGCCGGATCGCCCGATCCCTCGTCGGGGGGCGCAGGGTTCCTGGTGACCAGGCAGGTGACGTCGCCCTCGTCGACCAGCTCGTTCAGCGGAGCGTCGAGGCCGAGCGCCTCCGGGTCGTCGAAGCCCGTCGGCAGCGGCGGACTCGACTCCGCCTCCACCACGGTCACGACCAGCGGCGCGTCCGAGTCGCGCCCGTAGAGGCGGGTGATCGCGTCGGCTCCGTCGTAGGCGTCCGAGACGCGTTCGTCGTTGTAGTCGTAGAGGTCGCGGGCCTTGGCGGAGTTGTCGACGGCAAGGCCACCGACCTCGTCGGGCAGCTCGAGATCCTCGTCGCTGATGAAGCGCTCAGCAGCGAGCCCGGCGCCCACGACGATTGCGACGACCAAGCAGCCGCCGAGGATGCGCAGCACGAACGGGAGCCCGGTCCGGCTGGTGGGTGGCGTCGGCCCCGCCGCTGGTTCCGACATGTGTTTCTCCTCTCGTGCCCCGTTCCCGACTGCGGGCCGGGGCAGCGCTACGGCTAGTCTCGACGCGTGACGATCGGTGTCCCCTCCGACGAGCTCGGAGTCTCCACAGCGCCACTGGTCGTCCGCACCGTATCGCTGGACGTCGAGGATCTCGGTGCCCTGGTCGACCTGCTGCCGGCCGATCACCCGGTCGCGTGGGTACGCCGCGGCGAGGGTCTCGTGGGCTGGGGCGTGGCCGCTCGGCTGACCACGGCCGGCGCCACCCGATTCGCCGACGCCGACAAGTGGTGGCGCGAGACCACCGCCCGAGCAGTGGTCCGCGACGAGGTCGAGGAACCCGGCACCGGCCCGGTCTGCTTCGGCGCGTTCGGCTTCGCCGACGAGCCCGGCGACTCAGCGCTGGTCGTGCCGGCGTACGTCGTGGGGCGGCGCGGCGACCGCGCCTGGCTGACCACCATCTCGGCGACCGGCCTGGACCGCCTCGACCCGTCGCTGGACCAGGTCGAGCCGCTGCGGCCGCCCGCTGGGGTGCGCTTCGTCGACGGAGCGCTGAACGGCGACCAGTGGATGACGGTCGTCGCCGATGCGGTCACCCGGATCGGTGAGGGCGACCTCGAGAAGGTGGTGCTCGCGCGCGATCTGGTCGCCACCGCCGACGAGCCGATCGACGTCCGCTGGCCGCTGCGCCGGCTCACCGAGACCTACCCGATGTGCTGGACCTTCCACGTCGACGGCCTGTTCGGCGCGACCCCCGAGATGCTCGTGCGCCGTGAGCGCGGCCTGGTCACCTCGCGGGTGCTGGCCGGCACCATCCGGCGTACCGGCGACGACCAGCACGACCTGGCCTTGGCCGCCGCCCTGGCGCGGTCGTCGAAGGACCTCGAGGAGCACGAGTACGCCGTCCGCTCCGTCGCCGACGCGCTGGAGCCGCACTGCTCATCGATGAACGTGCCCGAGGCGCCGTTCGTCCTCCACCTCCCCAACGTCATGCACCTCGCGACCGACGTGGCCGGGGTCGTGCACGACGCCGCGACCGTCTCGTCGTTGCAGCTCGCCGAGTCGCTGCACCCCTCCGCCGCGGTGGGCGGCACGCCGACGAGCGTCGCGGTGCAGCTGATCGCGGAGATCGAGGGGATGACCCGAGACCGCTACGCCGGCCCGGTCGGCTGGATGGACGCCACCGGCGACGGCGAGTGGGGCATCGCGCTCCGCTCCGCGGTCCTCGAGGGCAGCACGGTCCGCCTGTTCGCCGGCTGCGGCATCGTCGCCGACTCCGACCCCTCCGCCGAGCTGGCCGAGGCCCAGGCGAAGTTCGTTCCCGTGCGGGACGCGCTCGGCGGGGGCTGAGGGCGGCGTCGGATTCCCCGGGTACCCGGGGAATCCTGCACTTCCTGGGTGTTGCAACGCCCGGGAAGTGCAGGAAAAGGCCAGGAAGTGCCTGCGTCACACTCGCTTGCCAACCTCGCTATTGAACGATATTCAAGAGGCATGACCTACCAGGCGATCATCGTGGGGGCGGGCTTCGGCGGGATGGGTGCCGCGATCCAGCTCAAGCGACTGGGCATCACGGAATTCACGATCCTCGAGCGCGAGGACGACCTCGGCGGCACCTGGCACGTCAACCGCTACCCAGGCCTCGCGGTGGACATCGCCAGCGTCACCTACTCCTACTCCTTCGAGCCCAACCCCAAGTGGAAGCACTGGTACGCCCGCGGGCCCGAGCTGAAGAAGTACGCCGAGCACGTGGCCGACAAGTACGACCTGCGCCGGCACATGCGGTTCGACACCGTCGTAGAAGGCGCCCGCTGGGACGAGGAGACCCAGGAGTGGGAGGTCGGGATCGCCGGCGGAGAGCCGCTGCGGGCGTCGTACCTGATCACCGCGACCGGCTTCCTCTCCCAGCCCAAGCTCCCCGACATCGAGGGTGTCGGTGACTTCGCCGGCACCGTCCTGCACACCGCCCAGTGGGACGACACCGCCGACCTGCACGGCAAGCGGGTCGCGATCATCGGTACCGGTGCGACCGCGGTCCAGCTGATCCCGAAGCTGGCGAAGCGGGCCGAGCACCTGACGGTGTTCCAGCGCACCCCGATCTGGGTGACGCCCAAGCTCGACTTCCGGATGCCGAAGGCGGTCCAGACGCTGTTCGCCCGGCTGCCCCGCACCCAGCGGATCGCGCGTACGGCGAACACCGCGCTGCTCGAGGCGATCATGGTCGCCGGGGTGCTGCACTACCGGCAAGCGAAGGGCTTCAACCAGGGCGCGGCACTGATCGCGAAGCGGCATCTGCGCAAGCAGGTCGCCGACCCCGAGCTGCGCGACAAGCTCACCCCTGACTACTCCTTCGGCTGCAAGCGGCCGACGTTCTCCAACGACTACTACCCCGCGTTCACCCGCGACGACGTAGAGCTCGAGACGAGGTCGATCGAGCGGATCACGCCGACCGGCGTCGCCACCACCGATGGCCGCGAGACCGAGGTCGACGCCCTCGTGCTGGCCACCGGCTTCGACATGTGGGACGCCAACTTCCCCGCCATCGAGATCCTCGGCCGAGACGGCAAGGACCTCGGCAAGTGGTGGCGCGAGACCCGCTTCCAGGCCTACCAGGGCATCGCCATCCCCGGCTTCCCGAACCTGCTCAGCCTGGCGTCGCCGTACTCCTACTCGGGGCTGTCCTACTTCACCACCATCGAGGCGCAGATGAAGCACATGGACCGCCTCTTCACGGAGGTACGCCGGCAGGGCGCCGCCACGTTCGAGGTGAAGGACCCGGCGAACGAGGAGTTCCTGGGCTGGGTCACCGAGCGGCTCGACGACTCGGTCTTCCACCTCGGCTCGTGCGCCACCGCGCGCAGCTACTACTTCAACCAGCACGGCGAGGCCGCGTTGCTGCGCCCGAGCTCGACGCTGAACAACCACAAGGCCGCGGTGACGTTCCCGCTGGAGGACTACGCCTACAGCTAGACCGGCAAGTCCTCGCCGTCAGCGATCCGGATCCACTCCTGGCCCCGCGGGCCGTTCAGCATCTCCATCTGAGCAGCCAGGAACCCGTGGCCGGCGTCGCTGTAGACCCGGTCGTGGATCGACAGATTGCGCGGGGCTCCGACGTCGCGGACAAAGTCGATGGCCATCTCGCTGCGCAGCCACGGCGCGGACGAGGGGGCCAGCAGTACGTCAACCGGCTCGCCGGGCGGGGTCAGGGCGTCGCCGGGGTGGTAGACGTTCGTCTCGCCCAGGGTGAGCAGGTAGCCGGAGTTGGTGAGCCGCGGGATCTCCGGGTGGATCACCGCATGGAGCTCGCCGACGGCGCGCACGGGCACGCCCACGTCGAAACGCTCCTCCGGACCGATGACCGACACCCGCTCGGCGAGGTCGGGCGAGTCCGCACGGAGCTTGGCCGCGACCGCCTCGATCGTGTGGATCGGCGCGTCGGTCGCCGCCAGGTTGTCCGGGTGGAAGTGGTCGGGATGCTCATGGGTGATAAGCACGGCCGTCGCGCCGTCCACGGCCTCGGGGTCGGTGAACACGCCGGGGTCGATGACGACCACCGTCCCTTCGTGCTCGAGTCGCACGCAGGCATGACCGAACTTGGTGATTCGCATGCTGCCGACACTAATCAGGCGGTGAGGTGGTGCACGTAGCACCACCGCCAGTCCTCGCCAGGCTCGGCGGACTCGACGACCGGGTGCTGCTCCTCGCGGAAGTGCGCGGTCGCGTGCCGCGCGGGCGACGAATCGCAGCAGGCCAGGAGCCCGCACTCCAGGCACTGGCGCAGCGAGACCCAGCGGTAGCCCTCGTCGAGGCACTGCTGGCAGACCGGCTCCGCCGCCGTCTCGACGGCCGGGTAGGACAGCAGGTCGTCGCACACGTCGCCGGTCTGCCGTCGGGTGCTCACCACCTTCAGGTCCTCCCGCTCCTGGGCGGCGTTGTCGAGCATCGACTCCTCGACGTCCAGCATCGCCAGCACCTCGGCAACCACCTCGGAGGCCACTGTGCCCGACGAGCGGATCTCGAGCACGCGAGCACGTTCCGCCTCGATCATCTCGAGCCGGATCCGCGAGTACATCTCGCTGGGCGGCTCCTGATCGGCGACCGTGCCGAGCCGCTCCCAGGCAGCGAAGTTCCGTTGCTCGACCCGCTGCTTGATAGTCGCGATGACACCGTGCGGGTCGTCCTCGACCTCGAGCTCCTTGAGCCTCTTGAACGCCGCCTTGGACGCCTGCTGCAGCAGGGTGGCTCGCGCCAGCGCGTCGTCCATCGGGTCGGGCCCGGGGACCCGCAGCCGCCGGGCCAGCCATGGCAGCGACAGGCCCTGGATCAGCAGGGTCCCCGCCACCACCGTGAACGCGATCAGCAGCAGGATCTCCCGGTGCGGGGTGTCCTCCGGGATGACGAACGCGGCCGCCAGGGTGACCACGCCGCGCATCCCGGCCCAGCCCAGGATGAAGGTGTTCTGCCACGGCGGGGGCTTTCCGGTGTCCGGGTCCGGCCCCGGACGCACCAGCAGGTAGCGGGCCGGGAAGATCCAGGCCAGCCGCAGCACGATCACGGCCACGAGCGTGAGCGCGCAGACCGCGATGATCCGGCCCGTCGAGAGGTCGCTCTGCTCGACGTCATCGAGTAGCCACTCGGCCTGCAGGCCGATCAGCAGGAAGACGGTGTTCTCGAGCACGAACGCGATGGTCCGCCAGTTCATCCGCTCGGCGATCCGGGACTGCGCCGTCTGCAGGATCGGCGCCTTGTGCCCGAGCAGAAGTCCCGCGACCACCACCGCGATCACGCCCGAGCCATGGATCTTCTCCGCCACGATGTACGCCGAGAAGGGAACCATCAGCGAGATCGCGGTGTCCATCAGCGGGTCGGTGATGTGCTTGCGCAGCCAGGCGACCAGGAAGAACGCCGCGAGGCCGACGAGCACTCCACCACCGGCGGCGCGGATGAAGTCCCACGCCACCTCGAGGCTGGTCGACGTCGTCATCGCGGCACCCGCCGCGCCGGCCGCGATCGCCGTGCGCAATGCCACCAGCGCGGTGGCGTCGTTGAGCAGCGACTCACCCTCGAGGATCGTCACGATCCTTCGGGGCAGCCCGATCCGGCGCCCGATCGCGCTCGCCGCGACGGCGTCCGGCGGCGCGACCACGGCACCGATCGCGAACGCCGCGGGCCAACCGACCCCCGGCAGCATCGCGTGCACCAGCAGCGCGACGCCGACAGTGGTGAACACGACCAGGCCGACCGAGAGCAGCAGGATCGGCCGCCGGTTGGCGTTGAAGTCGACCAGCGAGGTGCTGATCGCCACGGCGTACAGCAGCGGCGGCAGCAGGCCGAGCAGCACCACCTCGGGCTCCAGCCGCACCTCGGGCATGCCGGGGAGGTACGACGCCGCGAACCCGGCCACCACCAGGAACAGCGGCGGCGGGAAGTCGAGCCGGCGCGCGATCGCGGTGCCGGCGAGGACACTCACCCCGAGCGCGACCAGGAAGAAGGCGGTGTCCACGTCCGCATTCTCCCGGACGGCCGGTCAGGCGGTGAAGCGCTGGCCGAGTCGCAGGACGTCGGCGGCGAACCGGACCAGCCGGTCGACGTCGAGACGGTCGGGGTCCTCGACCAGGATCCGGCCGAAGTGCTCCAGGGTCGCGACCAGTGCGTGCGAGGCCAGGTCGACATCGAGACCGTCCGGCGCCGCGCCTTCGAGGAGCCCGGCCAGGTGGGTGCGGACCAGTTCGCGGTCGGCGTCGATCCGGCGGCGTACGACGTCCGGTGTCGCCTGGGGGGCGGCCAGGATCGGCTGCCAGGTGAGCGGGTCGGACCGGACCCGCTCGGCCATCGTCCGCACCGCGGCGAGCATCGCCTCACCGGGATCGGCCGCGTCGACCGGGAAGGCCGTGGCCAGCTGCTCGAGCGCGCGGGCCTGCTGCCGGTCGAGCAGGGCGCCCAGGAGCGACCCGAGGCCGTGGAAGACGCCGTAGACCACAGGCCGGGTGACGCCCGCCTCGCGGGCGATCGCCTCGACCGAGACGCCGTCGTACCCGTCGCGAACGATCACCCGGATCGCCGCGTCGAGCAGCTGCTCCCGGCGTACCTCGATCGGCACCCGGGCGGCGTAGGGCCGGCGCTTGGTCACGGACGTCACTCTAGGCGAGTTCTTCCAATTACTACAGTGGTGTAGTAATTTCCTCGCCATGGCACTCCGAAAGAGGCACGAGGTCGAGCCGCACGAGGACTACGGGTTCTTCGGACCCGGCTCCATGACCTGGAAGGTGTGGGGCTACTCGACGTCGGTGACCGTCGGCTTCCAGCGGTCGGTCGTGGTCGAGGAGCTCGACCCCGCGCTGATCGCGGCGGTGGACAAGACCCAGGGGATCTACGACCGGCCGCGCACCCGCTACGACCGGACCCTGCGCTACTTCGCTCTGGTCGCCCTCGGTGACAGTCGCTCGGCATCCCAGGCGGCCGACATCCTGGTCAAGGTGCACTCGAAGGCGATCGGCACCGACCCGCTCACCGGGAAGCGCTACGACGCGAACGACCCCGACAGCCAGCTCTGGATCCACCTGACCGCCTGGCACTCGATCCTCTACACCTACGAGAAGTTCGGGCCCGGTCGGTTGAGCGAGGCGGAGGAGGCGCAGTACTGGGAGGAGTGCGCCATCGCGGCCGAGCTGCAGACGTGCGACCCGGCCGACGTGCCCCGCACCCGCGAAGGGATGCGGCAGTACTTCGAGGACATGCGACCGCGGCTGGCCGGGTCCGAGGCCGCGCAGAAGGCGATGCGGCACTTGCTCCAGGCCGACGTGATGTTCCCGCCGATGCCTCTGGTGTTCCGCCCCGGGGCGCTGGTCGTGAGCCGGGTGTTGCGCGCAGCCACCCTGGCGACGATGCCGCGCTGGATGCGGAGCCTCGGCGGGCTGAGCCAGTCGCGGGTCACCGACGCCCTGGTCACCCCGGTGATGAAGGTGTCGTTCTGGCTGGTCGAGCGCAACGTCTCGGCAAAGCTGGCGATGCTGCGGGTGCTTTCGCCGATGACGGTGCCGGTGGCCGCACCGGTGCTGCGCGGCCTCACGCCGCGAAACCCCGAGGTGCTTTCGCCGGCCGAGGCGCGGGCGAGGTACGGCTACGAACGGCCGCGGGACGCCCACCTCGACCTGCGGGCCAAGCAGGCCGCGCGAGTGTTCGGCGAAGGAGCGGCGCCCAGTGACGAGGGGCTGATCGAGTCCGAGCCGATCCTGGGGGCGATGGTTACTCGCGCACCGGCTCGGGCGTGAGGGTGCCGACGCCCGAGGCGTAGTGGGTCTCGTAGCGGAACGCGAGCGCCTGCTCCCCCGGCCCCAAAAGCACCGATGCCACCTGCCCGAGGATGTCGCCCTCGAGGTGCACGCTGACGTGGACGTTGCGGTCGGCGGGGACCTCGAAGTGCACGGGACCCCACACCACGACGTACTGACGGCCGTCGATGCTGACGATCGGGCGGTACTTCGAGGCCACCGTGCCGTTGCCGGTGGTGAGCTGCAGGGTCAGCACCCGGCGGGTGCCCTGGTGGTAGTCGACGTAGGGGATCAGCCAGGGCTGCTCGGAACTCATGACCTCAGGTTGCCCCGTCGGCCAGCGCGCGAATCCTCAGGTCCAGCTCGCGGCGGTTGTCGCGGCGTACCCGGGCCTCCACGACCTCGATGCCACCGTTCGGGCTGGCGAGCGCATGCTCGAGCTCGGCGAGGGTGTCGACCCGCCAGTGCGGGGTGCGGGTGGCCGCGCACAGGCTCGCGAGGTCGACGCCGTGGGGCGTACCGAACAACGCGTCATACGCGGCTGCGTACTTGGCGTCGCCCTGCTCGAGCATGCTGAAGATCGACCCGCCGTCGTCGTTGACCACCACGATCGTGAGGTCCGGGCGCGGCTGGTCGGGTCCGAGGACCAGCCCGTTGCTGTCGTGCAGGAAGGTCACGTCGCCCATCAGCGCGAGGGCGCGCGAGCTGCTCGGGCGGCCCAGCGCCGCGCCGATCGCGGTGGAGACCGTGCCGTCGATGCCGGAGAGGCCGCGGTTGGCGATCACCTTGCGCCGCTCGCCCACCGTGTAGGGGCGGGCCATCAGGTCGAGGTCGCGGATCGGGCTCGAGGCGCCAACGAGGAGCAGTCCCTCGGCCGGCAGTGCGCGGCTCACGGCCCCTGCCACCTCGTACGGCGTCAGGTCAGCCTCGGCAGTGAGCAGTGCGTCGAGGCGCTGGGAGATGTCGCGGTCGGCCGCGTGCCACTGCTCCAGCCACTCCGGGTCGTCGGGCTCCACGATCGGCGCGTCGATGGACGTGCACGGGAAGGGCCGCTCCGCCCAGACACCGGTCGCCGGGGTGGCGAGCACCTCGACATCATCCCGACCCAGCAAGCGGGTGACCGGTCGGGTCAGCGTGGGATGTCCCGCGACAACGACCCGCTCGATGCGACGGCCGAGGTCGCTGTCGAGCAGCAGCCGGTAGCAGCGGAGAGCGTTGGCCCCGTTGCGGGACCCACTGCTCGGCTCGGCGAACAGCGGCCAGTTCGCCCGTTCCGCCAACGTCCGGGCCGGTGGGCCCGCGTCGTCGCCGGCCACCACGACGGTCCGCGGCCCGATCGCGACAGCCGTCTCGGGACCGGGCGCGTTGTCGGTTGTGCCCCCGGACAAGCTGCTCGGAGGAGTCCAGGTGTCGCTCGGGACCAACGGATCGTCCAGCTGAACGTTGAGGTGCACCGGGCCCTCGCCCCACGACATCTTCCAGCCGGCACCGGCGATGTCCACCGTCCTCACGAGTGCGCCGAAGATGCCGACCTGGTCGGTGGTCTGGTTGGCGCCCGTGCCACGCAGCCGGGCCGGTCGGTCGGCGGTGACGACGACCAACGGGAGACCGGCGTGAGCGGCTTCGAGGACGGCGGGGTGCAGGTTGGCTGCGGCAGTCCCCGACGTGCAGATCACAGCGGCCCGAGCGCCGACCTTGGTCAGACCGAGCGCGAGGAAGCCGGCGGTCCGCTCGTCGATCCGGGTGTGCAGTCGGACCTTCCCGGCGGCCGCGGCGTCGTGCGCGGCGAACGAGAGCGGGGCGTTGCGGGAACCGGGCGCGATCACGACCTCGGTGACGTCCGCGTCGAGCAGGGTCTGCAGCACGGCACGCGCCAGGTCGGTGGAGCTCACGAGAGTCGATCCTTCCGCACCTCGGCCAGCCGCGCCTCCCAGTGCGCGACCCGATCCGGCGGTCGGCGTCAGCCATGCGAGCGCGTCCTCGTCGACCTCGGGGCGCAGCACCGGCAGCTCCCCGTCGACCGGCAGCAGCGAGGTGACAGCGACGTCGTCGGTGAGCAGCTGCACGGTCGCCAGCCCGCACGCGTAGGGCAGCTCGGGCAGCGCCGCCGCTAGCGCCACCCCGGCCGCGATGCCGACCGAGGTCTCCAGCGCGGAGGAGACCACGACCGGCAGCCCGATGTCCTCGGCGATCCGCAGGCAGGCCCGCACCCCGCCGAGCGGCTGCACCTTGAGGACCGCGATGTCGGCGGCCTCGAGGTCGCGCACCCGGTAGGGGTCGGCTGCCTGCCGGATCGACTCGTCGGCGGCGATCGGTACGTCGACCCGGCGGCGTACGACGGCCAGGTCCTCGACCGCGGCGCAGGGCTGCTCGACGTACTCCAGTCCCCCGGCCGCCCGGTCCAGCGTGGTGATCGCCGTGACCGCGTCGGCTACGTCCCAGGCGCCGTTGGCGTCGATCCGGACCCGCCCCGTCGGCCCGATCGCGTCGCGCACCGCTTCCAGCCGGGCCTCGTCGTCGGCGAGCGTCTGGCCGGGCTCGGCGACCTTCACCTTGGCGGTCCGGCAGCCCCCGCCGCGGACGATCTCGTGAGCACGCTCGGCGTCGAGGGCGGGCACGGTGACGTTGACTGGCACCGTGTCCCGCACCGGCTCGGGCCAGTCACCGGCCGCGGCCTCCTCGGCGCAGCGAAGCCACGGCGTCGCCACCGCGGCGGCGTACTCCAGGAACGGGCTCCACTCGCCCCAGCCGCCCTCACCGCGCAGCAGCACGCCCTCGCGGACGGTGATGCCGCGGAACCGGGTACGCATCGGGATCGAGAAGACGTGGGTCATGCCAGCTCCGTCAGCGCGAGGCGGTCGGGCTTGCCGTTGGCCAGGCGCGGGATCGCGTCGAGGGTCACGACCTGGCGCGGCGCCCAGGCGCGCGGGTGCTCCTCGGCGACCCACTCACGCGCCTCCTCCAGATCGAGAGCCCCGACGACGAACGCGACCACCCGGTCACCCCACTCCGGATCGGGTACGCCGAGCACCTCCGCCTCAGTCACGGCGGGGTGCCGGCGGAGCCGGGCCGCGACGGCCGGTGCGGGCACGTTGACGCCGCCGCTGACCACCATGTCGTCGACCCGGCCGAGCACGGTCAGCCGGCCGTCCTCGTCGAGGCGGCCGGCGTCTGACGTCAGGAACCAGCCGTCCACCAGCGCGCCCGCGGTCAGCTCGGGATCGCCGTCGTACCCGTCGAAGAGCGTCGGCCCGGAGATCCGGATCCGGCCCTCGGTGCCGATCGCGAGCGCCACCCCGTCGAGGGGCATCCCGTCGTAGACGCAGCCGCCGGCGGTCTCCGCGGAGCCGTACGTCGCGACCACCCGCAGCCCCTCGTCGGTCGCCCGGGCTCGGAGCCCGGGGTCGATCGGTCCGCCGCCGAGCAGGATGGTGTGCGCGGTGCGCAGCGCGGCCAGGTCGGCAGGGTCGTCCAGGAGCCGGAGCAGCTGGGTCGGCACCAGCGAGGTGAACCAGGTCCCGTCCTCCGGCCACTCGGTCACCGGCTCGTGTCCGGCCACGAGCGACCGGCAGATCACCTGGACGCCGGCGACGTACGTCGGCGGCAGGACCAGCACCCACTGTCCGGCCGCACCGAGGCGGCGTTCGGTGGCGGCGACCGAAGCCAGCACTGCGGCGCGCGAGAGCAGTACCCGCTTGGGCGCGCCGGTCGACCCGGAGGTCTCGACGACCAGGCGCACGTCGTCCGGACCGTCGAGCCACCCGCGAAGGGCGGCAACCACGTCGCTCGCCGACCCCTCGGGCCTCACCGTCGTCACCCGCCGAACGCTAGCGAGTGGCTGGGCTGCTTGAATCTCGGGTCGTGGCAACCCCCGCTCAGTGGCTCGCCGGTGCGCGGCCCCGCACCCTGCCGGCCGCGCTCTCTCCCGTGCTCGCCGGCACCGGCGTCGCGGCGTACGTCGACGAGGCCGTCCCGTGGAAGGCATTGCTCGCGCTGGTCGTCAGCCTGGCCCTGCAGGTGGGCGTCAACTACGCCAACGACTACTCCGACGGCATCCGCGGCACCGACGACGACCGCGTGGGCCCGATGCGGCTGGTCGGGTCCGGCGTCGCGGCGCCCGGCGCGGTGAAGCGGGCCGCCTTCCTGGCGTTCGGTGTGGCCGCCGTTGCCGGGCTGGGGCTCGCGGCCGCGACCGACTGGTGGCTGGTGGCGGTGGGAGCGGCGTGCGTGCTGGCCGCGTGGTTCTACACCGGTGGCGGCAAGCCCTACGGCTACCTCGGGCTCGGCGAGGTGATGGTGTTCGTGTTCTTCGGGCTGGTCGCCGTGATCGGTACGACGTACGTGCAGACCGAGACGTGGGAGTGGCCGGCGCTGTACGCCGGCGTCGGCATCGGCGCACTGGCCTGCGCGATCCTGGTCACCAACAACCTGCGCGACATCCCGACCGACGCGATCGCAGGCAAGCGCACCCTCGCGGTCCGACTCGGTGAACCGCGCACCCGTGGGCTCTACGCGTTGCTGGTGCTGGCCGCAGCGGCAGCCGTGATCGCCGTCGCGGTGGCCACCACCTGGTGCGTGCTCGTGGGGCTGGGCTTCCTGCTCATCGCCGCCCCCGCTCTGCGGACCGTGCTCGGCGGCGCCCGAGGGCCGGCGCTGGTGCCGGTGCTCCAGCAGACCGGCCTGGCCGAGCTGGCCTGGGCGGTGCTGGTCGCCGCCGCGCTCGTCGTGTGTGGGTAGGGAGTCAGGCGGGCACGTGGAGCGGTGACTTAGCGTCGCTTTGCCTCGCCCGAACCGACGCTCACTCACCGCCCACCCGGGCCGGCACGTCAGAGCGGTGACCTAGCGTCGCTTTGCCTCGCCCAAAGCGACGCTTACTCACCGCTCGCCCGAGCCTCACCCCTTCGCCGGCCGACCAGTCCCGGCGTACGCTCGAACGCATGACGTTCCTGATCATCCTCGCCGTGATCCTGGTCGGAGTGGTGGCCTGGAAGATGCGGGTGCCGCTGCTGGCCCGGATCCTCGGCCAGTCCGAGAGCCGGATGGACCGGCAGCTCAACCGCAAGAAGCGCTGACTCGCTAGTCCGCGTCTTCCTTGCTGCGCATCTCCTCGATCTTCGCGGTGGCCCGCTGGGCGCGGAGCTCGACCCGCTGCGCGAACGCCTCGCGCTGCCGGGCGAGAAGGTAGTAGGAGCCGATGCCGCTGATCAGGAAAGCGAGCACCACGGCCCACAGAATCGGCACTTCGCCGGTCGCCACCGCCCAGATTCCGGACACGATCGCGAGCGAGCCGAGGAAGAGCGCGACCCGCAGACCGGTGTAGATCCAGAATTCCTTCACTGGGTTGAGGGTACGGGCTGACCAGGAGGGATCTACATTGGAGGGGTGCTGAAGTTCCTGCTGGTGGTGATCGTCTTCGCGGCGGCGACCTATCTCGCCGTCCGGGTCATCCAGCAGCGCGGGTTGATGCCCGACAAACCGGTGCTCCCGAAGCGCCAGGCGCCACGCAAGATGGTCGCCCCGGACGACGACGAAGAGTTCCTCCGCGACCTCGACCGCAAGCGGCTGAATCCCGAGGATCCGGACAGTTAGCGCTGCACCTCGACCACCGGCGCGGGCGCAGCGTAGGAGTGCTGGCTGCTCGAGCTGAAGTAGTTGATCCCGATGAAGTTGAACCACAGGGTCGCCAGGCCGAGCAGCGCCAGCAGCGCGGCGTTGCGGCCCCGCCACCCGGCGGTCGCCCGGGCGTGCAGGTAGCCGGCGTAGACCACCCAGGTGATGAACGCCCAGACCTCCTTCGGGTCCCAGTTCCAGTACGACGACCAGGCCTCGTGCGCCCAGATCGGGCCGGTGATCAGCACCGCGAAGGTCCACACCGGGAAGCCGAACGCGTGGATCCGGTAGGACAGCCGGTCCAGGGAGGCCAGTGACGGGACCCGGGCGAGCGGCCCGGTCGTGGTGTCGCCGCGGCGGCTCTTGACGAGGTACATCGCGGAGACGATCCCGCCGAGGGTGAACGCGCCGGTCGCGATGATCGCCGACACGACGTGGATGACCAGCCAGTAGGAGTTCAGCGCCTCGGTGAGGGGCGCGACCTCCTCGTGCAGCCAGATCACGGCGACCATCAGTGCCGACACCACGAAGGCAAGGACGATCGGGGCCATCCACCCGAGCTTGTACTTCCGGTAGAGCGCGACGTACAGCAGGGCGACGAAGAAGCTGCCGGAGATCGTGAACTCGTACATGTTGCCCCAGGGCACCCGGTTGGGGTCCGCGGCCATGCCGCGGCCGACCAGGGACACCAGGTGGATCGCCACCGCGACCACGGTGAGCAGGAAGCCGAGCCGGCCCAGGAACTCCACGCGCTGGGTGGGCTCCGGTGCGGGCCCGCCGGTCGCGACCGCGACGCCGCCGCCGGCTGCCGCATCGGTGGACGCGGCCTCTGCCGGCACCCGCTCTCGCAAAGAAGCCCACTCGACGAGGTGGACGAGCAGGGCCAGGAAGTAGACCAGCCCGGCCGCAGCGATCGCCTGGTCGCTGAGGGTCTGCCACGCGTCGTTGCTCATGCTCGCTCCGTCCGTCGCAGCTCGGCGACGATGTCCTCGAGTATCTCCGTCATCTCGCCGTTGCCGGACCGGTCCAGCGCGGCGACCTCGACCATTGTGCCCTCATCCTCCCGGCGGGCCCTGACCCAGACCCGACGCGGTCGGATGAACAACGAGCCGAGCAGCCCGATCAGGGCCAGCACCACCCCGGCCAGGGCGACCTCCTTGCCGGGGGTCTGGCTGACCTGGATCCGGGTCCACGGCTTGACGCCCTCGAACTCGATCGAGCCCAGCCCGTTGGGCAGCTTCACGGTCTGGCCGGGCTGGATGTCGACCCGGAACGGCTTGCCGTCCTCGCCCTTCACCTGTTCGGCGTTGGACTTGTCCAGGAGGTAGACCGACTGCGGCGTACCGGAGTCGACGCCGAGGTCACCGGTGTAGACGAGCATCGAGAGCGTGGGGTTCTTGTCGTCGCCCATCACCGTGACCGGGTCGCCGTCGACCATCAGGTAGGTGGGGTAGAAGAGCCCCTCGAGCCCGATCTTTTCCGGCTTCGCACTCGAGGCCTTGATCACGCCGAAGGACAGGAAGCTCGCGTCCTGCGGCAGGAACACCGTGGGTCCGCTGTAGGCGATGTCGCCGTTGCCGTCGCGCACCGTCACCACCGGTGCGTAGCCATGGCCGATCAGGAAGATCTCGGTGTCGCCGATCGAGAGCGGGTGGTTGACCCGCAGGTCGTAGTTCTTCTCGGCAGCGTCGGGTGCCTCCCGGTAGCGCAGGCCGGCGTTGAACGACTGCGCCATCCCCGCCCGCGGTCCGGACTCCAGCCAGTCGACGTCGAACTTGTCGACCGTGAACGAGAACGGCTCCATCTGCTCGGCCCGGAACAGGCTGCCCGGCGCGAAGTCGTCGTACTGGGTCAGGCTGTTGGAGAACGTCGACCCCTCGACCAGGATCACCCCGCCCTTGTAGCCGAACAGGCCACCGACGGCGAAGCCGACCAGCACGATGAGCACCGACACGTGGAAGACCAGGTTGCCGGCTTCGCGGAGGTAGCCGCGCTCCGCGCTGACGGCCTCGCCCGCATCGTCGCGCAAGCGGTAGCCCCGCCGCCGCAGCACCGTGCGCGCGTGCTCGAGGTGGTCGGCGACCTCGTCGTCGGTGGTGTACGTCGTGTGGTCGGGCAGCCGGGTCAGGTGCCGAGGCGCGGACGGCGGCTGGGCCCGGAGGCCGCGCCAGTAGACCAGGATGCGCGGCACGAAGCAGCCCACCAGCGAGATCATCAGCAGGATGTAGATGGCCGAGAACCACGCCGAGTCGAACACCGAGAACAGGTCGAGCTTCTCGTAGATCGGCGTGAGCTTCGGGTGCTGCTCCTTCCACCGGGTGGTGCCGAGCGAGTCGACGCTCTCCTGGGGGATCACCGACCCCGGCACCGCCGCGAGTGCGAGCAGCAGCAGGAGCACGAGCGCGGTCCGCATCGACGTCAGCTGGCGCCAGGTCCAGCGCAGCATCTCGCGCGCGGTGAGCTCGGCGGGGCGCTCCTTGGTGTCGATGCTCATACCGGCACCTCGAAGTCGCTGACCAGCTGGACCTGCAGCCACGAGACGATCTGGTCCCACCAGCCGGTGACCAGCAGTACGCCGACCGCGACCAGCATCAGCCCGCCGATCCGCATCACCGTGAGCTGGTGCTTGCGCACCCAGGCGAGGGCGCCGAGGGTGCGCCGGTAGGCGAGGCCGGCAATCACGAACGGGATGCCGAGCCCGATGGCGTAGGCCATCGAGAGCAGCGCGCCGCGGCTCGCGGTCGCGTCCTGGTAGGTGAGCGTCAGGATCACGCCGTACGTCGGGCCGATGCAGGGGGTCCAGCCGAGGGCGAAGATCGCGCCGATCAGCGGCGCCGCACCAAGCCCGACCGCCGGGATGCTGTGGATCCGCCAGTCCCGCTGGAGCAGCGGCACCACACCCGCGAAGACCAAGCCCAGCAGGATGAGCAGCACGCCCATGACCACGGTGATCTCGTCCTGCCAGGTGCGCAGCCAGAAGCCCAGCCCGCCGGTGGTGGCGCCGACGATCACGAAGATGATCGTGAAGCCGAGCACGAACAGCACCGAGCCAAGCAGCATCCGGCCGCGGTGGTTGCCCGCCTCACCCGACGCGAGGTCGGCGCCGGACAGGCCGGTGGCGTAGGAGAGGTAGCCGGGCAGCAGCGGGATCACGCACGGGGAGAAGAACGACACCAGCCCGGCCACCAGGGCGACCGGCAGCGCAAGGGCCAGCGAACCGGTGCCGGCCTGGGTCTGGAACCAGTCACCCATCCTCGGCCGCGACCTCCTCGACCACGTCGCGCAGCGTCCCCAGCGACGGGATCTCACCGCTGATCAGCGCCGCGATCCGGCCCTCGCGGTCGAGCACGTAGGTGCTGGGGGTGGCCTTGGAGGTGTACTTGGCGCCGAACCTCAGGAGCTGCTCGCTGCCCGGGTCGTAGATCGAGGGGTACTCGACTCCGAACTCGCGCTCGAAGGCGATGGGCGCGGCCGCGTCGTTGTCGCGGATGTCGATGCCGACGAAGCGCGCGTCCAGCTCGGCGTCGGCGTCCACGAGCAGCGGCGCCTCGCTGCGGCACGGCGTGCACCACGAGCCCCACACGTTGACCACCACGACGTCGCCGCGCCAGTCGGCCAGGTCGACGGGGTCGCCCTCCAGCGAGTCACCCGAGATCTCGACCGGGTCCTCGCGGTCCTCGACCGGGATCTGCAGCACGTTGCCGTCGCCTTGCACGTACTCCAGGTCGCCGGTCCCGGACAGCCCGCTGCAGCCCGACAGCAGCGCAACGGCGAGCAGTGGGGCGAGCAGGCGGCGTACGAGCTTCAGGGTCGTTGCTCCTCGGGGGCGCCGCCGGCGGAGAAAGGCGCGCTCTTGTCTCCGCGCGGGATCAGGTCGCCGGCGGGCTCGCTGTAGGAGACCTGGGTGAGCTGGTCGTCGACGAAGTGGAACGACGTCAGCGAGCACAGTGTGCACTGCCGCTTGCGCGGGTCGTGCAGGAAGGACCGCTTCTCGACGTGCAGGCGGGTGGTCCAGATCGGCAGCTGGTGCGACACGATCACGGCCTCGTGGCCGGAGGCGGCCTCGCGGGCGTCGTGCACCGCGCCCATCATCCGGGCCACGATGTCCTTGTAGGGCTCCCCCCACGAGGGCTTGAACGGGTTCCAGAGGTGCCGCCAGAGCCGGGGGTTGCGGAGCGCCTTGCCTCCGCCGCCGAACGAGATGCCCTCGAACACGTTGGTGGACTCGATCACCCGCTCGTCGGTGACCACGTCGAGGCCGCGGGCCAGCGCTAGGGGCGCGGCCGTCTCCTGGGCCCGCTCGAGGGGCGAGGAGCGCAGGTGGACGATGTCGCGGTCCTGGATCGAGGTGGCGACCTTCTCAGCCATCTGCCGGCCGAGGTCGGAGAGGTGGAACCCGTCGCGGCGGCCGTAGAGCACGCCCCCGGGGTTGTGGACCTCGCCGTGCCGGAGCAGGTGGACGATCGTGTCGGGCGTGCTCATCTTTTGGGGCCCCCGCGGCGTTGTTCGACGGAGGAGCGAAGCGGGGGAGACGAAGAACGTCGTGGGGATTTCATGAGGTCGCCTTCCCTGCCGCCCGGGCGGCACCGGGCAGGGCGTCGAGCACGGTCTGCACCGCGCGGTCATCGTGGGCCGAGGACAGGAACCACGCCTCGTACGCCGACGGCGGGAGATAGACCCCGGCCTCGAGCATGGCGTGGAAGAACGCGGCGTACGCCGTGGCATCGGTGCGCGAGGCGTCGTCGAAGTCGCGCACCGGGCCATCGGTCAGGAAGACCGAGAACATCGTCCCGGCCGACTGGATCACGTGCGGCACGCCCGCCTCGGTGAGCGCGGCAGCGGCCGCGGCCTTGATGGTGTCGCCCGCGGTGGTCAGGTGGGCGTAGACGTCGTCGGTCGCGAGGCGGAGCGTGGCCAGGCCGGCGCTGGTGGCGACCGGGTTCCCGGACAGGGTGCCCGCTTGGTAGACGGGTCCCTCGGGGCTGAGCAGCGCCATCAGGTCGGAGCGCCCGCCGAAGGCCGCCGCGGGGAACCCGCCGCCCATCACCTTTCCGAACGTCATCAGGTCGGGCCGCCAGCCCTCGGCGGCACCGTCGAGGCCCCACTGGCCGGTGCGGCTGGCCCGGAAGCCGGTCATCACCTCGTCGCTGACGAAGAGCGCGCCGTGCTCAGCGCAGGTCGCGGCGAGGAACCCGTTGAAGCCGGGCTCCGGCGGGACCACGCCCATGTTGCCGGGCGCCGCCTCGGTGATCAGGCAGGCGATCCGGTCGCCGTGCTCGGCGAACACCTTCTCGACGGCGGCCCGGTCGTTGTAGGGCAGGACCAGAGTGAGCGCGGTTGAGGACTCCGGCACGCCAGGGGTGCCGGGTACGGCGAAGGTGGCGAGGCCGGAGCCGGCGGAAGCAAGGAGTGCGTCGACGTGGCCGTGGTAGCAACCGGCGAACTTCACCACCACGTCGCGGCCGGTGGCCCCACGGGCCAGCCGGATCGCCGACATGGTGGCCTCGGTGCCGGAGGACACGAACCGCACCCGCTCGATCGGGGCGCGGGCGACCATCTCCTCGGCGAGCTCGACCTCGGGCACCGTGGGCGTGCCGTACGACGTCCCGCGGGCCACGGCGGCCGCCACCTCGCGCTGCACCTCGGGGTGGGCGTGCCCGAGCAGCATCGGCCCCCAGGAGCAGATCAGGTCGACGTACTCGTTGCCGTCGACGTCGGTGAGCCAGGCTCCCGCGGCCGAGCGGATGAACCGCGGAGTGCCCCCCACGGCGGCAAAGGCACGCACCGGCGAGTTCACGCCTCCGGGCGTGACCGCTCGGGCCCGGTCGAAGAGGGCACGCGACTGCTCGTCGGGGCGGGGGGTCACCGCGTCATTGTCGCCGAGAGCCGCGCGGGAGGCCCATTCGAGGGGCCGCCCCGGGGACCCGATGTGACCCAGCGCACCCTCCCGCGGGGACATACACGCGGGTACCGCGGAGCAGGATCGACTGTGGGTCCTGTACAGGACGAGGTAATTTGTCATACAGATGACTAGGTGAGGCGCACCGTAACCTCTGTGCGCCGCGGCTCGTTGAGCCCGACACGCGCACCCGCGCGTCGGCTTGGGGGAGTCGTAAGAGCAGCTCAAGTGCACTGCTAGGGGAGAGACGGATGTCCACGAAGCGATTCGGTCGCATTCAGAAGGCCGCGGCCGTTGTGCCGTTGGCGCTGCTGTCGGCGGCCTGGACTGCGAGCCTCGCCGGTGTCGGCGCGGCACCCGCCGTGGTGTCCAGCCAGGAGGGTGGCGACGAGACGCTGCCCGATGGCAGCAGCGTCCCCAGTGAGGCGATCGAGGCACCCGCATCGGTGTCCGACCCCGATGAGGCCGACGACGCCGACAACGCCGACCGCATCCTGGCCACCTCCTCCGCCAACGGCATCCCCTCCTCGGCTCTCGCTGCCTACCAGCGCGCGGAGACCGTCATCAACTCCGCCGACAAGGCGTGCAACCTGACCTGGCAGCTGGTCGCGGCGATCGGCCGCGTGGAGTCCAACCACGGCCGCTTCGGCGGCAACGCCCTCGACGACCAGGGCGTCGCCCAGCCCGGCATCTACGGCAAGGCCCTCAACGGCAAGTCCAACACCTCGGTGATCCGCGACACCGACGCCGGTCAGCTCGACAGCGACGCTGCCTATGACCGCGCCGTCGGCCCGATGCAGTTCATCCCGTCGACCTGGTCGGTCGTCGGTGTGGACGCCGACAACGACGGCCAGCGCAACCCGCAGGACATCGACGACGCGGCGCTCGCCTCCGCGGTCTACCTCTGCTCGGGCGACAACGACCTCTCCACCGTCACCGGGCAGCGCGCCGCGGTCTACCGCTACAACCACTCCACGTCGTACGTGAACCTGGTGCTGCGGATCATGAACAACTACCTCGCCGGCGACTTCATGTCGGTGCCCGACGGCACCACCGCTGCCGGCTACCTCGTGCCCGAGGCGCCGCCGATCGGCAACCCGGGGAACGGCAACAACGGGGGCCAGAACTCCGACGACGACTCCGACATCGACGCGGCCCCGGACTCCGGCCCGAACCCGGACAACGACAACGACGGTGGCAACGACAACGGTGGCGACAACGACAACGGCGGTGACGACGGCGGCGACAACGGTGGCGACAACGGCCTCCCGCCGGTCACGGTCCCGCCGCTGCCCTCCACCGAGGTCGACCCGGTCGACGACGTACTGACCCTGGCCCAGGCCATCGTCCAGTGCACCCTCGACGGGATCAGCCAGCTCGACGTCCAGCAGTGGAACAAGTGCATCAAGGACTACACGACCTGATCCGCACCGTCTCTCGCTGACCCGTCACTCACTTAGTGACGGGTCAGCGTGTTTTTCAGCGGAGGAGGCCGGCGACCTCGGTGGCCCAGTAGGTGAGGATCACGTCGGCGCCGGCGCGGTGGATCGCGGTGAGCGTCTCCAGGATGGCGGGCTCCCGCTCGATCCAGCCGTTCGCGGCGGCGGCCTCGACCATGGCGTACTCGCCCGAGATGTTGTACGCCGCCACCGGTACGTCGACCGCGTCGCGCACCCGGCGGAGCACGTCGAGGTAGGCCAGCGCGGGCTTCACCATCACCAGGTCGGCGCCCTGCTCGATGTCGAGCAGCGCCTCGCGGACGCTTTCACGGGCGTTCGGAGAGTCCTGCTGGTAGGTGCGCCGGTCGCCGGTGAGGGAGGAGTCGACGGCCTCGCGGAACGGGCCGTAGAACGCCGAGGCGTACTTCGCGGAGTAGGCCAGGATCGAGACGTCGGTGTGCCCGGCGCCGTCGAGGGCGGACCGGACGACCCCGACCTGGCCGTCCATCATCCCGCTGGGGCCGACCATGTGGACACCGGCCGCCGCGTGGGCCCGGGCCATCTCGGCGTAGACCGCCAGGGTCGCGTCGTTGTCGACCCGGCCGTCGGGGGTGAGCACGCCGCAGTGGCCGTGGTCGGTGAACTCGTCGAGGCACAGGTCGCTCATCACGGTGACCGCGTCGCCGACCTCGGCGACCACGTCGGCGATGGCGACGTTGAGGATGCCGTCGGGGTCGAGAGCGCCGGAGCCGGTGGCGTCCTTGGACTCCGGGATGCCGAACAGCATCACCCCGCCCAACCCGGCCTCCGCCGCCTCGGCGGCGGCCTTCACCAGGGTGTCGCGGGTGTGCTGGACGACGCCCGGCATCGAGGCGATCGGCCGGGGTTCGGCGATCCCCTCGCGCACGAACATCGGCAGCACCAGCTGGCGCGCCTCCACGGAGGTCTCGGCGACCATCCGCCGGAGCGCGGGCGTGGTCCGCAGCCGGCGTGGCCGGACGACGGGACCCACGACCTCGTCGGTCATCGCGAGGAGTTGGCCCTCCGGCGGCCCGAGGACTTCCGGGCGGACGGCTTGGTCACCGGCTCACCGGCCTCGAGCATGGCCAGTCGGCGCGCGCCTCCGAAGTCGGCGAGCGCGTCGACCAGGAGCTCGACGTCCGGCTTCGGGGCGAGTACGTCGACCCGGAGGCCGTGCTCCTCGGCCGTCTTGGCGGTCGCCGGGCCGATCACCGCGATGATCGTCGAGGAGTGCGGCTTGCCGGCGATGCCGACCAGGTTGCGCACCGTCGAGGACGAGGTGAAGACCACGGCGTCGAACTTGCCGGTCTTGATCGCGTCGCGGGTCGGCGCCGGCGGTGGCGTGGCCCGCACGGTGCGGTAGGCCGTGACGTCGTCGCACTCCCAGCCCAGGTCGATCAGGCCGGCCACGAGGTTCTCGGTGGCGATGTCGGCGCGGGGCAGGAAGACCCGGTTGATCGGGTCGAGCACCTCGTCGTACTCGGGCCAGTCGGCCAGCAGCCCGGCTGCCGACTGCTCCCCGGAGGGAACGAGGTCGGCGCGCAGGCCCCAGTCGGCGATCGCGGCGGCGGTCTTGTCGCCGACCGTGGCGATCTTCAGGCCGGAGAAGGCGCGGGCGTCGAGGCCGTACTCCTCGAACTTCTCCCGCACCGCCTTGACGGCGTTGACCGAGGTGAACGCGATCCACTCGTAGCGGCCCTCGACCAGGCCGCGCACGGCCTTGTCCATCTGCAGCGGGTTGCGGGGCGGCTCGACCGAGATGGTCGGCACCTCCTCGGGCAGCGCGCCGTAGCCGCGGAGCCGGGCGGACAGCGAGGCCGACTGCTCCTTGGTGCGCGGCACCAGCACCCGCCAGCCGAACAGCGGCTTGGTCTCGAACCACGACAGCGTCTCGCGGAGGGCGACGACCTTGCCGACCACGGTGATCGCGGGCGGCGCCATCCGCGCGGTGCGGGCGTCGGCGGCGATGTGCTCGAGCGTGGAGGTGACCGTGGTCTGCTCGGTGGTGGTGCCGACCCGGGTCATCGCGACCGGGGTCTCGGCGTCGCGGCCGGCCGCGACCAGCGCCTTCGCGATGTCGCCGATCTGGCCGACGGCCGAGAGCAGCACCAGGGTGCGGTCGTCGGCGTACTGCGTCCAGTCGACGCGGTCGCCGCAGGTCACCACGGAGATCTCGCGATTGTCCTTGGTGGTCAGCGGGATCCCGGCGTACGCCGGCACCGAGGCCACCGAGGAGACGCCGGGCACGATCTCGAAGCCGATGCCTGCCTTCGCCACCGCCTGGGCCTCCTCGGGCCCGGAGGCGTAGAGGAACGGGTCGCCGGCCATCAGCCGGACCACCCGCAGGCCGCGCTTGGCCTGCCGGACCACGACCTTGGCGCGCGCCGCGTGGGTGAGCGGCTGGCCGTCCTCACCGAAGCCGCCGTCGACGAACTCGGGACCCGGCGTCTCGGCCGGCTCCTCGCTCTCGTCTTCGTCGACCTCGACCGGCTCGGGTAGCCCGAGCAGGGTGCGGACGAGCCGCGCGTGCTCCGGTGCCTCGGTGACTACGACGTCGGCCTCACGGATCAGGTCGACCGCGCGCACCGTCAGCAGGTCGGGGTCGCCGGGACCACTGCCCACGAACGACACCCAGGCCGCTGCGAGCCGTTCGGATGCCTTGCTGGTCTTGCCTCGCGTCATGCGTTCTGCACCTTTGCTGGTTGTGCTTGGTCCCCGCGGTCGAGTAGTCCTGCCCCGTCGGCGAGCATTTCCTTCGCCAAGCGGGTTCCGACGTCGACCGCGTCGGTCGGGTCACCAGTGCCGGACATCCGCACCGACAGCGACCCATCGGGTGAGAGCGCGACTGCCCGCACCCAGATCTCTTCTCCGTCTTCTCCTTCGGCGATCTCCGCCATCGCGCCGATCGGCGCCGAGCAGCCACCCTCGAGGGTGGCCAGCACGGCCCGCTCGGCCGTCACCGTGGTTCTGGACCGGGAGTCATCGAGCGCGCCCAGGTCGGTCGCCAGATCGTCGTCGTCGCGGCACTCGACCGCGAGCGCACCCTGCCCTGGAGCCGGGAGCATCTGCAGTGGGTCGAGCACCTCGGTGACCTCGTCGAGTCGATCGATCCGGGCCAGCCCCGCTCGAGCAAGCACGACCGCGTCGTACTCCCCCGACCGGACCTTCCCGATCCTGGTGTCGACGTTCCCACGAACCGCGACCACGTCCAAACCGAGGCCGAGGGCGAGCAGCTGTGCCTCCCGTCGCGGCGACCCGGTGCCGACCCGGCTGCCGGCCGGAAGCTCACCGAGGGTGAGACCGTCGCGGGCGACGACGACGTCGCGCGGGTCCTCGCGCGTGGGCACCGCGGCCAGCGCGATGCCGTCGGCGGGCAGGGTCGGGAGGTCCTTGAGGGAGTGGACGGCCACGTCGATCCGGCCGTCGAGCAGCGCCTCGCGCAGGGCGTTGACGAACACGCCGGTGGTGCTGGACCCGGCAATCGGGGTGCCGGACGGCCTGGCTCAGGTCGCCCTCGGTGGTGATCTCTACCAGCTCGGTCTCGCGGCCCAACAGGTCGCGGACGAGCCCGGCCACCAGCTCGGCCTGGGCAGTGGCGAGCAGGGAGCGACGGGTGCCGATCCGGACGGGCGCGCTCAATGCAATCCCTCCGGACGGGTGACGGCGTCGACCGCCTCTGGGTCGAGCGCGAACAGCTCGGCGAGGGCGGCGGCGTAGGAGACGGCGCCGTCCTCGTTGGCGAGCTCCTTGACCCGCACCGTGGGCTCGTGGAGGAGCTTGTCGGCGACCCGGCGTACAGCGTGCCGGATCTCGGCCAGGTCGGCGTCGTCGAGACCGGGCAGCCGGCCCTCGAGCCGGGCCATCTCGGCGTCGACGACGGCGGTGGCCATCGAGCGCAGGGCCACCACGGTCGGGGTCACGCTGGCCTGCCGGCGGGCGGCGAGGAACGACGTGACCTCCTCGCCGACGATCCGGCGTACCTCGACGACCTCGCGGCCGACCTCGGTGTCGTGGAGCGCGTCGGCGAGCTGGGGCAGGCCGATCAGGGTGACGCCGGGCAGCGAGGCCACGGACGGGTCGACGTCGTGCGGGAGCGCGATGTCGATCACCGAGAGCGGTCGGTCGCCGGCGCGGGACTCGACGAGCATGTCGCGGCTGATCAGCGTGCCGCTCGCGCCGGTGCAGGTGATCAGGATGTCGGCGGCGCCGAGCTCGGCGCGGAGGTCCTCGAGGGCGACCGCGCGGGCGCCGTACTCCATGGCGAGGCGGTCGGCCCGGCCGGCGGTCCGGTTGACCACCCGGATCTTGGCGGCGCCGAGGCGCGCGACTGTCGCGGTCGCGAGGCCGGCCATCGCACCGGCGCCGACCACCACGACGTACTTGCCGGCGACGACGCCGACGGCCTCGTCGGAGCGGTCGAGGGCGGCGGTGACCAGGGACGGCGCCACCTGGTCGATGCCGGTCTCTGCGCGGGAGCGCTTGCCCACCCGCAGCGCCTGCTGGAACAGCACGTTGAGGGCGGGACCGACGGTGCCCATCTCCTGGCCCAGCCGCAGCGCCTCACGGGTCTGGCCGAGGATCTGGCCCTCGCCGACCGCCATCGAGTCGAGCCCGGCCGCGACCTGGAACAGGTGGGAGACGGCGCCGTCGTCGTAGTGGACGTAGAGGTGCGGCAGCATCGTGTCGGTGGTCTCGCCGGCGCGCTCGACCAGGAGCCGCGAGAGGGTCTCGACGCTGCCGTGGAAGCGGTCGACCTCGGTGTAGATCTCGACCCGGTTGCAGGTGGAGATCACGGTCGCCTCGGCGACGTGCTCGCTGGCGGCGGCGTCGGCGATCAGCTTGTGGACGCCGTCGTCGTCGAGGGCCACCTGCTCGAGCAGGGCCACCGGCGCGGAGTTGTGGGAGATGCCCACGACCAGGACGCTCATGCGGGGTCCCCGTCCAGGACCTGGGCCTTGCGCTGCTCGTGGTAGGCGAGGATCTGCAGCTCGATCGACAGGTCGACCTTGCGTACGTCGACCCCGTCGGGCACCGCGATCACGCTCGGCGCGAAGTTGAGGATGCTGGTGATGCCGCACGCGACCATCCGGTCGGCGACGTCCTGGGCGGCCAGCGCCGGTGTCGCGATCACACCGATCGCCACGTCCTGCTCGCTGACGATCTGCTCGAGGTGCTCGAAGGGGCGGACCTCGACGCCGGCAACCGACTCCCCCTCGCGGACGGGATCGGCGTCGAGCAGGGCGACCACCCGGAACCCGCGGCTGCGGAACCCGGAGTAGTTGGCCAGCGCGTGGCCAAGGTTGCCGATCCCGACGATGACGACCGGCCAGTCCTGGGTGACGCCGATCTCGCGGGCGATCTGGTAGCGGAGGTACTCGACGTCGTAGCCGACCCCGCGGGTGCCGTAGCTGCCGAGGTAGGAGAGGTCCTTGCGCAGCTTGGCGCTGTTGACGCCGGCTGCGGAGGCGAGGTCCTCGCTGGAGCAGGTGCCGGTGCCCGCCTCGGACAGCGTCGTCAGAGCCCGGAGGTAGATGGGCAGGCGGGCGACCGTAGCCTCGGGAATCTCCCGGGCGGTCTCGCTCGACGTGCGTGCGGTCACTGCTGGTCTTCTTTCCAGCCACATGCCTCGGCGCCGGCAGGCGGCCGATCACTCTAAGAGTTTGTGAACGCGAGAACAAAACGGCGGCGACCGCTGTTCCGGGGACCCCGGGGGCGGGCCCGCGAGGCCGCCGGGGGCGGGTTGAGACCTAGATGTAATGCGTCACGACTGGGCACGGCCGTGACTTCCCCTAAGGTAAAGCGAGTGACCCGCCGCCAACACTCCGTGTCGTCGTGGCGGCTCCTCCTTCGGGCCCTCTCCTACCACCGGGGCCAGACCATCGCGGTCGCGCTGGTGACCGCCCTGATCACCGCTGGGGCCGTATTTGCGCCCTGGTACACGCGGATGGTCGACGACACCGTGACCCAGGACGCGTTCGCAGTGGGCGAGGCCGGCTCCACCCTGCGGCTCACCGGCCCGGACGACGCGGAGCTGCTCGAGATGCTGCCCGCCGGCACCGACGAGCTGTTCGACGAGCCGGTGGCCGGGCGGCACGCCGACGTGCTCTGGCAGGCAACCAACCGCAACCGACCCGTCGAGGGTGGGATGATCTGGCGGCAGGACATCTGCGAGCACCTCGTGTTCGTCGACGGCAGCTGTCCCCCGCCGCCGTCCTCCGATGCCACGGCGGTGCCCGCGGCGGTCTCCGATGCCGACGCCGAGCTGTACGAAGTGAGCGTCGGCGACGTGCTGCCCGAGCTGAACTCGGCCTACAACGCCGTCGAGATCGAGGTCACCGGCATCTATCAGCTCGAGGACGCCGGCGATCCCTACTGGTTCGACGTGCTTCCCACCCAGCGCTCGGGATGGCTCGCCCAAGAGATCCCGGTGGCGGACCTGTTCGTGGTCGCGCAGACGGGCGTGGTCTTCGGCACCGAGCGGCAGCGTGGGTCGCTGTTCGACGACGAGCTGCTGACCCGGGCCTACCAGGACTCCCTGGACCTGCGGGTCGACGCCGACGCGGTCACCAGCGACGACGTGCCCCAGCTACGCGAGATCCTGGCGGACCTGCGGGCGGAGACCGACGGCTCCGATGCGGCGCTGCTGACGTCGATGGATGACACCTTCGACTACCTCGACGACGCCTGGCAGGTCACCGCCACGACGATGATCGTGACGTCGGCACAGGTCGGCGTGCTGGCGCTCGCCGTACTCGCCATGCTGGTCAGCGTCGCCCTGATCCAACGACGACCAGAGGTGGGCCTGAGCCGGCTGCGCGGCCGGAGCTTCGGGTCGCTGGTGCGCTCGCTGGCCGCGCAGTGGACCGCGGTCGTCATCGCCGGTGCGGCGCTGGGGGTCGCGGGTGGGTTCGGTGCCGCCGCGCTGGCGCGCGCCCTCTGGCTGTCCGGCCCGCCCCCGCTCGCCCCACCACCCTGGGTCCTGCTGTCGCTCGGGATCGCCGTGCTCGCGGCGATCCTCCTGCTGGTGCTGATGGCCCGTCCGGTGGTGCGCGAGCCGGTGCCTGCCCTGCTGCGGTCGACCGGGCCCCGGTCGGCCGGTCCCGGCGACTCACGACTGCTGATCGACGGAGCACTGATCACCGCGGCGGTGTGTGGGCTGATCGTCGGGGTGCAGTCGTCCGACGACTCCGCGCTGGTCCTGCTGGCCCCCTCGCTCCTCGCCGTCGCGGCCAGCGTCCTGCTCGTCAGGGGGCTGGCGTGGGCGGCCGGCCGGCTGGCGGTGCGCTGGCTGACTCGCGGGCACACCACCTGGGCCCTCACCGGCGTACTCATCGCCCGCGGACGCGGCACCCGACTGCTGCTCACGGTGCTGTGCATGACCGCGGCGTTCCTGGTGTTCAGCTCCCAGCTGTCGACGGTCGCCCAGGACAACCGGACGCACCGTTCCGAGGTCGAGGCCGGCGCCGCCGCCGTCGCGCGCACCGAGATACCACCCGCCCAGGTCGCGGCCGCCCTGAACGACCGTCGACCCCGACCGCGAGCGCGCGACCCTGGTCGTCTCGACGGCGCCGAGCGGACCCGACGCGGTGGGCACGCTGTACGTCGAGCCGGACCCGTTCACCCGACTCTCGTTCGGAGCTCTCGACGCGGCGCCGAAGTCCGCGTGGACCGCGATCACGGCACCCCCCGAGCAGACCCCCGAGCTGACCGGGCGGACCATCGAGCTCACCGTCGCGCCGCACGCGGTGGACGCCGACGGCGGCGGCGGGGAGCTCACGCTGCGCATGGAGTACGTGCACCAGAAGGGGTTCCTCACCAGCATCCGGCTCGGGGAGATCCCGGTCACCGCCGAGCGCCCCCAGCACCTCGAGGCGTCGATCGACTGCGCCAAGCCCTGTCGGCTCCTCGGCTGGAGCCTCGACCCCGACGCCGCGGTCGACGGTGAGATTCAGCTGACGGACATCACGACGGCCGATGGCGAGGGAGCCGGACCGGTGGACCTCGGCGGGAGCGACGACTGGCCGCTGCTGCCGGGAGGGGACACCGAGGCGACCTTCGAAGGTGGCCCTGGCACGCTCACGATCGACGGCGCCAGCGGCGGGCTGCCGTTCCTCGCCCAGCACGCCTCCGTGCCTGGGACCGTGCCGGTGATCCTGGCCGGCGACCACCCGCCGGCAGCCGACCAGGACGACCCCACGATCCTCAGTCCAGAGGGCAAGGTGCTGCCGTTCAAGGCGGAGGCCACGGCCGACGAGGCGATCCCGCGGGTGCTGCGCGACTACGCGGTCGCGGATCTGGCGACCGTGCTCCGTCGTGGTGAGTTTCGCCTGAACGGACGCACCCAGATCCAGCTCTGGTACGCCGACGGCGTGGACCGGGACGCACTCGACGCCGAGCTCGCCGACCTGGGGGTGTACGTCACCCCGTTGGACACAGTCGACGACTACGCCGCGGTGCACGACTCGTCGGCCGAGGCGCTCACCGGCGAGGTGTTCCTGCCGGCCGGAGGCCTGGCGCTGCTGCTCGGCGTACTCGCGCTGATCGTGTCGGTCGCAGCGACCTGGCGGGCCCGGACCCGCGACCTCGCTGCGCTGCGGATGGTCGGTCTCACTCGACGTACCCTCCTGCGCTCGGCGATCGGGATGTACCTCGCGATCGTGCTCGCGGCCACCGTGACCGGGGTGGCCTGCGGACTGCTCGGCTTCGCGATGGCGATCAAACGCACCCCGCTCTTCACGGTCCCGGAGCCGGAGATCCCACTGGACCTGGCGCCCGACCCGCTCACCGGCGTGCTGGCGCTCGCCCTGATCCTGGTCGTGCTCGCGGCCGCTTCGGTGGCGTGCGGCCGATGGCTGCTCGCCCGCAGCTCCCTGCAACGGATCCGGGAGGCCGGCGAATGACGACCGCGACGATCCCTGTCACCCACACCGAGACCGGCGGGCTGAGCCTGATCACCAGCGGGCTGGTGCAGATCTACCGCACCGAGGGCCACGACGTGGCCGCGCTGTCCGGGGTCACCTTGTCGGTGGCGCCGGGCGAGATGGTCGGCCTCCTCGGGCCGTCGGGCTCGGGCAAGTCCACGCTGCTGCTGGCCTGCGCCGGCCTGCTTCGGCCCAGCGCCGGCAAGCTCGTGGTCAACGGCCAGAACCTCGCGACGCTCACCCAGGACGAGCTGGACATCCTGCGCGCCACCCGCCTGGGGATCCTGCTCCAGGGCGCGTCCAACAACCTGGTGCCCTACCTCAGCTGTGTCGAGAACGTCGCCTTCGCCCAGAGCACCTCCGCCGCGCGCGACGGGAAGCGCGCCGCCGGTCTCCCGTCGCCCCAGGAGGTGCTCGAGCTGGTCGGCATGCCGGCCGACGACCGCCCGCTGGCCGGGCTGCCCGCCGGCCAGCTGCAGCTGCTCGCGATCGCGTCCGCGATCGCGCACCGGCCCGGGCTCGTGCTCGCCGACGAGCCCACCAGCCAGCTCGACCACGCGGCCCGCGACCGAGTGCTCGAGGCGCTCGGGAGGATCAACGCCGAGCTCGGCACCACGGTGATCCTGGTGACCCACGACCCGGAGGTGGCCGCGCGGCTGCCGCGCACGGTGACGATCCGCAACGGCCGGATCGGCGCCGAGGGCCGGGCCGGCGAGGACTTCGCGATCGTCACCGCCGACGGGTCGCTGCCGCTGCCGCCGGAGGCGCTGGAGGTGGTGCCGCCCGGCACCCTGCTTCGGGTGCGCGAGACCGAACACGGCCTGGAGCTGTTGCGCGTGGAGGACGAGACATGACGCTGACGCTCACCGACGTCGAGGTGCGGTACGGCGACCTGGTCGCCGTACAACCCCTGACACTGCGGCAGCCGGCCGGCTCGATCCTCGCGGTCACCGGCCCCTCGGGTGCCGGCAAGACCTCGCTGCTCTGGGCGATGTGCCGCGCCGCCCAGCCGTCGTACGGCGAGGTCCGGGTCGGCGAGCAGCGGCTCGACGACCACGACCAGGCGCTCGACGCCGGCGTCGTACTCATCCCGCAGGGCAACGGCCTGGCCCGGATCCTCACCGCCACCGAGAACATCGTCGTGCCGCTGGCCGCCCGCCCGCCCCACGACCCCGACACCGACGAGGACTCAGAACCACTGGCCGCGGCCGAGCAGGCGCTCGCCGCCGTCGGCATGACCGAGAGCGGCACCCACCTGGTCGAGGAGCTGTCCGGTGGCCAGCAGCAGCGGGTGGCGGTGGCTCGCGGCATCGCCCAGAAGGGCGCGGTGCTGCTCGCCGACGAGCCCACCAGCGAGCTCGACGCCACCAACCGCGACAAGATCCTGGCGCTGCTGCGCCGGGAGGCCAATCGCGGCGCCGTCGTGGTGCTGGCCACCAACGACGTCGAGGCGGCCGAGGTGTGCGACGCCCACGCCCGCCTGCACGAGGGCGAGCTCGACTGGGTGCGCCCGTTCAGGTGAGCGCGGTTCGGAGCCGATCCTCCGAGACCCGCCAGAAGTCGTGCTGGCGGCCGTCGACGAACGTCACCGGGATCTCCTCGCCGAACCGTTGAGTGAGGTCGGCGTCGTCGTCGATGTTGACCTCGTCGTACTCCTCGCCGACGTCAGCGCAGACCTTCGCGACCACGGCGAGCGCCTCTTCGCACAGGTGGCAGCCCGGCCGGGTGTAGACGGTGACCCGGGCGGTCATGCGGGGTCCCCGCGGCGTTGTTCGACGGAGGAGCGAAGCGGGGGAGACGAAGAACGTCGTGGGGTGCTCATTCCAGGATGCCGAGAGCGCGGCGGCGCTCGGCGCTGCGCAGCCGGCCCTTCTGCACCTTGCCGGTGACCGTGAGCGGCAGCTCGTCGACCACTTCGATCCGGCTCGGCTGCTTGAACCGCGCCAGCCGCTGGTGGCAGCGCTCGCGCACCGCGGCCTCCAGGTTGGCGGCGTCGCCCTCGGCCACGACGTACGCAACCACGGCCTCACCGGAGGTCGGGTCCTCGACGCCGATCACCGCGGTCTCCAGCACGCCCGGGACGTCGCGGATGACGTCCTCGACCTCGGTCGGGTAGACGTTGAAACCGGAGACGATGACCATCTCCTTGAGCCGGTCGACCAGGAAGAGGTCGCCGGACGGATCAAGGAAGCCGACATCGCCGGTGGACCACCACCCGTCCCCGTCGGGCCCGTCGGCGCGGTCCGGCCAGTAGCCGCTGAACAGGTTGGCACCCTTGATCTGGATCTCACCGGGGTCGTCCTCGGCGTCGCCGGAGAGCGGCCGCCCGCCCTCGTCGACGAGCCGGATCTCGACGCCCTCGAGTGCCGCGCCGACCGACCCGTTCTGCAGTCGCTCGGAGCGCAGGGTGCTGGTGACCACGGGAGAGGCCTCGGTGAGCCCGTAGCCCTGGTGGATCGGGATCCCGGTGCGCTCGGTGAACTCCTCGATGACCTCGGTGGAGAGCGGCGCCGAGCCGGACAGGATCAGCCGCACCGGACCGAGCCGCTCCTCCAGCCCCTCGATGTTTCGCCAGTAGCCGAACACCGGTGGCGCCACGGGGACCACGCTGCAGGCCTCGTCCTCGATCAGGTCGAGGGTGCCCTGCGGGTCGAAGCGCTCGGCCAGCACCAGCTTGGCGCGGTGCCGGATCACGCCGCCGAGCACCGCGTTGAGGCCGTAGACATGGAACAGCGGCAGCACGCCGAGTACGACGTCGTCGCCGTGCATCATCGGCGGCTCGACCGCGGCGACCTGCTCGATGTTGGCCAGCAGCGCCCGGTGGCTGAGCATCGCGGCGCGCGGCCGTCCGCTGGTGCCGCTGGTGTAGAGGAGGCAGGCCAGCTTCTCGGGGTCGGGCAGCGGCGGGATCTCGCGCGGCGCGTCGGAGCGCAGGTCGGCGTGGGCGTGCTCGCCGTCGATCGGCTCCACGCCGACCGTCACCACGCGTGCCTGCACGGCACGGGCCAGGACCTCGGGGTCCCAGCCTTCTTCGCTCCCGTCCATCGCCTCCTTGAGCAACCGCATCGCCTCGCGCACCGCTTCGGCCGTCGTCTCGTCGACGACGACCAGCCGCGATCCGGAGTCGGCGATCATCCGCGCGAGCTCGAACGAAGTGGCGCCGGGGTTGACCGGTACGGCGACGGCCTGGGCGCGCAGCACACCGAGGTAGGTGGTGACGAACTCGATCCGGTTGCCGGTCGCGATCATCACCCGGTGACCGGCCACGATGCCGGTTTCGCCAAGCCCGCTTGCGATTCGGCGTACGTCGTCCTCCAGCTGCGACCAGGTCAGACTGCGCCCTCCGGACTCGACGACGGCCAGCTTCTCGGACTGCTCGGCAGCGGCGTCTCGGACCAGTGCAGTGAGGTCGGGCGCCGGAGGCATGGGGCGCATCCTACGCAGCGGCAGACGACTCGGTGGCGGCATCTGCGGACGCATACCCTGTCCAGGTGAACGCCACACCCGACCGCCCGCGCAGGCCTCTGAACCTGCGCCAGCGATCGGCGCTTGCGGGCGAGGCGGCGGCGGCTGCGGCCGAGGTCGAGAGGGAGCTGGACACCCCGGCGGACGCGACTTCGGCGGCGTTCTTCGACGTCGACAACACCGTGATGCAGGGCGCCAGCATCTTCCACCTTGCTCGAGGTTTGCATCGACGTCACTTCTTCACGACCCGCGACATCCTCGGCGCGGTCTGGAAACAGGCCTACTTCCGAGTGGTCGGCGTCGAGGACCCGCAGCACATCGCGTCGACCCGTGCGTCGGCGCTGAGCTTCATCGCGGGGCACACCGTGCACGAGCTCGAGGAGCTCGGCGAGGAGATCTTCGACGAGGCGATGGCGCACCGGATCTGGCCGGGCACCCGGGCCCTCGCCCAGCTGCACCTCGACCAGGGGCAGCGGGTGTGGCTGGTGACGGCCGCGCCGATCGAGATCGCCCAGATCATCGCGCGCCGGCTCGGCCTCACCGGGGCGATGGGCACGGTTGCCGAGCACGTCGACGGCGTCTACACCGGCGGGCTGGTCGGCGACATGCTGCACGGCCCGGCGAAGGCCGAGGCGATCCGGGCCCTTGCCGACCGGGAGGGCCTCGACCTGAGCCAGTGCTCGGCGTACTCCGACTCGTCGAACGACCTCCCGATGCTCGAGCTGGTCGGTGACCCGTGCGCGATCAACCCGGACGCCAAGCTCAGGTCGCACGCCCGCGCCCAGGGCTGGCGGATCCGGGACTACCGGACCGGGCGCAAGGCGGCCCGGATCGGGCTCGTCGTCGGCGCCGCCGCCGGCGCGGTCACCGGCAGCGTGGCGGCGGGCGTCGCGTTGCGTGGCCGACGCTCCTGATGGGCCGTCGGCAATAAGACATGTCTGGACATTTTACCCACAGGGGTATCAAATCCGAGAACCTGTTCCACTAGACCCCATCGGGGCATACGATTCTGGCTTCTGGCTCAGGAGGGAGAGCCCCCTGGGGAGGGCAATTCTGATATGGCATGGGACCGACGGGAGCACGCGCACGGGCTGAGCGCCCTGCGTGACGCTGTCGCGCGCCTGCTCGTCGTCGAGGCCGTCTTCCCCGAGCCCCTGCTCGCCATCACCGCCGGGACCGGCCCCGAGATCGTCTCCACCAAGGCGACCACGGACGCCACCAGTGCCACCAGTGCCACCAGCGGCACCAGCGGCACCACTGTGGGCGGGCCTGACGGCTACGACGACGCCGACCTGGCCACGTCCTCCGAGGAGTCCGAGGCCGAGCGCAACCGGCTGATCGCCCTGGTCGAGCTGGCCCGCAAGGGCGACGCCGACGCGTTCGGGATGCTCTACGACCACTACCAGGCCTCGGTCTACCGCTTCCTCTTCTACCGCACTCGCTCCAGCACGCTGGCCGAGGACCTCACCTCAGAAACCTTCTTCCGGGCGCTGCGGAGCATGACCAACTTCCGCTGGCAGGGCAAGGACTTCGGCGCCTGGCTGATGACGATCGCCCGCAACCTCGCAACCGATCACTTCAAGGCCGGCCGGACCCGGCTGGAGATGACCACCGAGGACATGGGCCAGCATGACGACTCGACCGAGGGTCCGGAGTCGCAGGTGCTGGCGAGCCTCACCAACGAGATGCTGCTGAGCGCTCTCACCCAGCTTCCCGACGAGCAGCGCGACTGCCTGGTGATGCGATTCCTGCAGGGAATGAGCATCTCCGAGACCGCCAGCGTGCTCGAGCGCAGCGACGGAGCGGTCAAGCAGCTCCAGCTCCGCGGCGTACGCAACCTGGCCAAGCTGATGCCCGAAGGGATCAGGGGGTGACGGGCGACGTGATCGAAGGCACCTCCAAGTCCGTAACTTCCGCCCCGACCCCCTCGTTGGGTCCGGTAAGAGCGGCAATTAGCACAGGACGGAAGCGATGAGCCCCGTGTTCGCGGCGCGACGGCGCGCCGAGGAGTTCCAGGCGATGGTCGAGACTTCGACCGATCGTGGCCACAACGCGCGCCTGGGCGAGTTCCTCGAGATCGTCGACACGCTGCGCGACCAGCCGCCGGTCACCGCTCGCCCCGAGTTCGTCGCCGAGCTTCGCGAGCAGCTGCTCGACGAGGCCCGCATCGCCGCCCGCACCAGCAAGGGAGCGGAGGCCGCCGCCCGCCTGACCGTCACCCGCTCCGCCCCCAGCCGGCGCCGCGAGCGCCGCCTGGCCGCCGCGATCGGTGGCCTGGCGATCGTCGGCGCCACCACCGGCATGGCAGTCGCCTCCCAGAGCGCTCTTCCCGGTGACCCGCTCTACCCGCTCAAGCGCGCGATCGAGAACGCCCAGACCGGCGTCCAGGTCAACGAGGACGCCAAGGGCAAGACGCTGCTCGACAACGCCTCCGGCCGGCTCGAAGAGGTCGACCAGCTCAGCCGCGAGAACGACGACGCCGAGACCATCTCCGAGACCCTGCAGACCTTCACCGACCAGGCCAGCGAGGCCTCCGAGCTGCTGCTCTCCGACTTCGAGGAGAACGGCCGGGAAGCCTCGGTCGAGGATCTCCGCAACTTCACGTCCGACAGCATGACGACGCTCACCGCACTGGAGACGGTCGTTCCCGAGGACGCGCGAGCCTCGCTGATCCGGGCCGCGCAGACGCTGACCCAGATCGACGAGCAGGCCCTGATCGCTTGCCCGTCCTGCGGCCCGGACCTGCTCACCCAGATCCCGACGTTCACCAACGTCGCGCTCGACGAGCTGCTCAACGGTGCGGTCAACGAGCAGGTGAACTCGTCTCAGCAGCAGCCGAAGTCCGGTCCGGCCAACGAAGAGCCGAGGGAGACCGGGCAGCAGCCCATCGACCCCAGTGACGTGCTTCCGCTGGACGACCTGACGCCCGGGCCCGACCAGCCGCAGAAGGGCGACAAGGACGACGACAACATCGTCGACGACCTCACCGAGCCGCTCAACGGTGGCAAGGACAAGAACGGCAAGGACAAGGACGGGCTCCTCGAGGGGCTCACCGGCCCGGTCAAGGACCTCCTCGGCGGCCTGCTCGGCTGATCAGCCGGCTCTAGCAGCTCAGCGGAAGACGGACTGCCGCTTCATCAGCAGCGCGTAGAGCGTCTGCTGGATCGTCTCGCGCACCTGGTCGGTGACGTTGAAGACCAGCATCGGGTCGTCGGACGCGACCTCGTCATAGTCGTCGGTGCGGATCGGCTCCCCGAACTCCAGTAGCCACTTCGACGGAAGCGGGACCAGGCCCAGCGGGCCGAGCAGCGGGAAGAACGGCGTGATCGGGATGTAGGGGACGCCCAGGATCCGGGCCAGCCCCGGGATGTTGCCGACCAGCGGGTAGATCTCCTCGGCCCCGACCACCGCGAGCGGGACGATGGGTACGCCGGTCCGCAGCGCCGCCGACACGAAGCCGCCGCGGCCGAACCGCTGGAGCTTGTAGCGGTCGGAGTAGGGCTTGCCGATGCCCTTGAAGCCCTCCGGCCAGACGCCGACCAGCTCGCCGCCGCGCAGCATCCGCTCGGCGTCCTCGTTGCACGCCAGCGTCGCGCCGCCCTTGCGGGCCAGCGAGCTGACGATGGGCATCCGGAACACCAGGTCGGCCCCGAGCGGGCGGAGGTGGCGGCCGGTCCGGCCGTGGATCGCGGTCATCGTCATCAGGCCGTCGACCGGGATGGTGCCGGAGTGGTTGGACACGACCAGGGCCCCGCCCTCGGCCGGGATGTTCTCGGCGCCGATCACCTCGACCCGGAACCACTTGTCGGCGATCGGGCGCAGGGCGGCGATGAAGAACCGCTCGGTGACCTCGGCGTCGAAGCCGTACTCGTCGACGACGTAGTCGCCGGTCACCCTGCGGCGCAGGAAGGCCAGGAACCGAGCCAGCTGCGGCTCCCACTGGTCGCCGAACACCTCGCGCGCGGCGTGCTGGAAGGCGGCCAGCCAGTCGGCGGTCGGGATCCCGGCGAGCGGGTTGCGCTCGCGGGTCTCGGTCGGGGTCCGCTCGGGCGCGGACGTCTCGGGGGGCGGCTCCGGCGAGGTGTCGACCGGCTGCTCCACCGGCTTCTCGGTGGCGCCGGCCCGCGGCTTGGCCTTCGGCGTGGACGCCAGCCCGCGCGCTGCGGACGACGGCTGCTTGCCGGTGCCCCGGCCCGGGCGGCCCCGGGTCCCGATCGGGATGATCTCGGCGTCACCCACGCTGACCACCGCCCAGCATCTGGGGTCCGGTGAGCTGGGCCTCCATCGCGGCGAGCACGCGGTCGGTGCGGCCCCCGGTGGGAGGCAGCAAGGAGCTGAAGTCGGCGAACGCCTGCTCGGTGGTGTACGCCGGCTCGAAGCCCAGCAGGGAACGCATCCGGGTGGTGTCGACGCCCCGGCCGTAGGTCAGGAAGGCGATCTGCTCGGGAGAGAAGTCGGCGAGCCGCGCCGAGCGCAGCCCGGAGCCGACACCGCCGACCGCGAAGCCGGGGAGCGGGATGGAGGGCCGCTGCAGGCGCCGGATCGCCTGGGACAGCATCAGCATGCCGTCGCCGGCGATGTTGAAGGTGCCGGCGACGTCGCTGTTGACGGCGTGCTGGAGCACCGCGAACAGGTCGTTCTGGTGCAGGAACTGCAGGCGGGCGTCGAAGCCGAGCACCCGCGGGATCACCGGCAGCCGGAAGTAGGACGTGATCGGGCTGACGACGTGCGGGCCGATCACGTTGGCGCAGCGCAGCAGGGTCACCCGGCAGTCGGGGCGGCGGCGGGCGAAGCCGCGCACGTAGCCCTCGATCTCGGCGACGTCCTTCGCGTAGCCCGCCTTCGGTGCCCGGCGGGGCTCCATGTCTTCGGTGAACATGGCGGGGTCGCGGTTGCTGGCGCCGTAGACGGTGGTCGTGGACTTGACCACGAGGTTCTCGAGGCCGGGCGCCTTCTGGCATGCGGCGAGGAGCTGCATCGTCCCGATGACGTTGAGCTCCTTCATCGTGCTGCGGCCGCCGGCGCTGCCGGGGGTCGCGATCACGCTCATGTGGACGACGGTGTCGACGTCCTCCTTGGCGATGACCTTGGCGATGACGGGGTTGCGGATGTCGGCGCGGACGAACGTCACGTCACCGATGTCGCCCCGCGGCGGCACCACGTCGACGCCGATGACCCGCGAGACGCCGGGGTCCGCTGCCAGGGCGCGCGCGAACCGACGTCCTAGGTCCCGGGAGACCCCGGTGACCAGGACGACCTTGCCGCTGCGGCCGCTGACCATGTCAGTGGGGGCGTCTGGGGCCGTTGTTACTTGCCGAGCTTGCGACGCTGCACGCGCGTCTTCTTGAGCAGCTTGCGGTGCTTCTTCTTGGCCATACGCTTGCGCCGCTTCTTGATGACAGAACCCACAGGGCTTACCTCTCCGAACTTCTGGATGCGCTCCGGAGACGCCCGGAGCACGCGGCAAGCCTAACGGCGGGTACGACGGCGTGCGGAATCGAGCGGTATGAACTCCACCACTCGAGTCGACTTTGGGGGCTTGGGCACCCAGGCGTCAACCGGCGTTGTAGAAGCTCTTGCGGAGGTATTCGTCCACGTCGTCCTCCTTGACCCGGAAGGAGCGCCCGACCCGAACGGCCGGCAGCTCACCCCCGTGCACGAGGCGGTAGACCGTCATCTTGGAGACCCGCATCATCGAGGCGACCTCGGCAACGGTGAGGAATCTCGGGTCTGAGAGGTCTCCCGACGAGTTTGCAGCCATCGTGCACCACACTTTCCTGCGCGCCCGCCACCGGCTTCCCCACCGGTGATCACACGATCGCGTCTCGGTGAGAATAGGGCCTGGAGTGACTCATGGGGAAGGGGCCGCCAAAAGTTAACTATTGGGACCCGGCGTGTCGGCTTGCAGGCGCCCCTCAGGGCAGCGGGTCGAGCCCGTGCAGCGGGAAGACCGCGCTCCGGGTGCTGTGCACCTGCCGGTCCAGCCAGGATCCCGGGTCGTAGCCTTCCTCCCAGGGGCGGTACGCCGGCTCCCGGCCGTCGGTGAGCCGGGCCGGCGCCTGCACCCCCAGGCGCTCGCGGACGTGCTCGACCCAGCCGGCGGGCGTCGCCAACTCCGGGTCGAGGGGCTGGCCGGCGATCGTGGCCAGCAGGTGGGTCCAGGCCCGCGGCACCACCCGCACCAGCGCGTATCCACCGCCTCCGGTAGCCACCCAGCGGCCGTCGCACACCTCGTGCGCCAGCCCGTGCAGCGCCTGGTACGCCGCCCGCTGGCCGTCGACGCTCAGCACGAGGTCGGCGAGCGGGTCGTCGGCGTGCGAGTCGCAGCCGTGCTGGGTGACCAGGATGTCGGGCGCGAACTCGCGGACCACCGGCGGCACCACCGCGTGGAACGCCCGCAGCCACCCGGCGTCGCCGGTGCCGGGCGGCAGGGCGACGTTGACCGCCGTACCCTCCGCTTCCGGGCCGCCGGTGTCGTCCGCGAACCCGGTGCCGGGGAAGAGGAACTGGCCGGACTCGTGCAGGGAGATGGTCAGCACCCTCGGGTCGTCCCAGAAGATCTGCTCGACGCCGTCGCCGTGGTGCACGTCGACGTCGACGTAGGCCACCCGCTCGGCGCCATGGTCGAGCAGCCACTGGATGCCGATCGCGACGTCGTTGTAGATGCAGAAGCCGCTGGCCCGGTCGCGCATCGCGTGGTGCAGGCCGCCGGCGATGTTGACGCTGTGCTCGCTCTCACCGCTCCACACCTGCCGGAACGCCTCCACGCTGGCGCCGACCACGTGCGCCGCCGCGTGGTGCATGCCGACGAACACCGGGTTGTCGTCGGTGCCGAGGCCTCGCCCCTCCTCGCCCGGGCCGGGCCGCTCCCCCATCCGGGTCACCGCCTCGATCAGGGCGGGATCGTGGACGGTGGCGATCAGGTCGTCGTCGGCCATCGGCGCCGGGACCGTGCGCAGTCCCTTCAGGACGCCCAGCTCCTCGGCCAGCCGCATGGTCAGGTCCACGCGTACCGGGGACATCGGGTGCTGCGGGCCGAAGTCGTACTCCGTCAGGGTCGGGTCGAACACCACGCTCGCCGTGCCCGCGCAGGTGCCGGGGGCCGAACTCATGTGACGCAACCTACTCGCGGTGGCAGAATGGACGCGTGCTGACGACCCGCCCCATCCAGTGGTGGCCCGCCTGACCGGGCGGACCACCTGACGCAGCACGCACTCACCACGGCCGCCCACGGGCGGCCGTTCTGCATTTCGGTCGGTACGTCGTCCCGTGGGCCCAGACCCAAGGAGCACGACATGACCAGCACTACTGACGACCGCCGGCTGTCCCTGCTGACGCCGAGCGGCCACCTCACCCTCGGCAACCTGCTCGGCGCGCTGCGCCCGATGGCCGCCGAGCAGCATCGGGCCGAGTGCTTCTACGGCATCTCCGACCTGCACGCGCTCACCACCCCGCAGGACCCGGCGGCGCTGCGCGAGCGGATCAGCGAGCAGGCGACGCTGCTGCTCGCCGCCGGCCTCGACGAGAGCACGCTGTTCGTGCAGAGCCGGGTGCCGACGCACACCCGGCTCGCCTACCTGCTCGAGTGCGTGGCGACCACCGGCGAGCTGAGCCGGATGATCCAGTTCAAGGAGAAGTCACGAGCGGGCGAGTCGACCCGCACCTCTCTGCTCACCTACCCGGTGCTGATGGCCGCCGACATCCTGCTCTACCGGCCCGCGCGGGTGCCGGTCGGCGACGACCAGCGGCAGCACGTGGAGATCGCTCGCGACATCGCGATCCGGTTCAACCGGACCTACGCGCCGGTGTTCACCGTCCCCGAGATCACCACGCCGCTCGCGGGGGCCCGGGTCCGCGACCTGGCCGACCCGACCCGCAAGATGAGCAAGTCCGGCGAGCCGACGGGCGTGGTGCGGCTGCTCGACCCGCCGGACGTCGTACGCCGGAAGATCGCGCGTGCGGTCACCGACAGCGACACCGGACCGGAGGCCGTGCGTGCCTCGGCGGAGAAGCCGGGCGTGAGCAACCTGCTCGACATCCTGGCCGCGTGCGGCGGATCGGCCGAGGGGATCACCACCTACGGTGCTCTCAAGCGGGCGGTGACCGACGCCGTGGTCGCCGAGCTCGAGCCGCTACAGAAGCGGTACGCCGAGCTGGCCGCCGACCCGGCGTACGTCAGCGGTGTCTACGAGGCCGGCGCCGCGCGTTGCCGCGAGGTGACCGAGCCGGTGCTGGCCGCGGCACACGCGGCGATGGGCCTCTGACCTCGCCCTGGCGGGATAGTCCGCCGTGTTGGGCACCCCATTTCTCGTTTGAAGGGGTGCCCAGCGCGGCGGACTATCCCGACGAGGCGCCTCAGCAGAAGTCGCCGTCGGCAGGCTTGATGGGGATGCCATTGGCGAGTACGTCGCCGGTCACCCAGGGTGGAGTCGCCGCGCAGTCGGGTGGACCGTGCCCCACGACCGTCATCTGCTCGATCGCGCCCGCGGGCACGTCGAGCTGGGCCGGCCGCCACCGGCTCGCGCCCCGGGTCACGGCGCGGGACTCGATGGTCACCGTTCCCGGCCCGGGGTTGCTGAACTGGAGGTACAGCTCGTACCTCCCCTGCGGGGTGATCTTGGAGCCGCGCACGTTCATCGTCGTCGGCCGCTCGCACCACTCGAAGAACGCCTTGTCGAAACCGCCCGGATCGCCCGGCCGGTAGCGATCCGTGCGCTCTTTCCCCTCGAGCAGCGAGTCGACCTCGAAGATCGGAACGTCGGGCGAGGAGGGGCAGGGCGCCACGACGTTCCCCTCCAGCAGCACGGCCGTCCCGGCCGCCAGCTCGAGGGTCTCCAACGGGACATCCGGATCGGTTTCGTCCAGCGGGTAGGGGCTGATCTCGTCCGAGCCACCCGACCACACCAGGCGCGCGCCGGTGACGGTGCGGTCCTGCGGGAAGTCCACCCGGATCCCGACGCGCACGCCGTACTCAGACACGAAGTACTCCGTGGCGCTCGAGCGCAGCGCGATCGTCGGGGGTCCCTCCGGCTGGGCAGCGCACGCCGACAGCGCGAGCACCACGGCCGTGCAGGAGAGCACCTTCACCGCCCGATCGTGGGCGTCGCACCCAGTTCAGGGCATCGCCGAACCTGGGTATCAAGGTTTGTGAGCTAGGAACCCTCGGCGAGCTCGCGGGAGCGGTCGCGGGCCGCCTCCATGGCTGCCAGGAACGCGGCTCGCACCTTGTGGATCTCGAGCTCGCGCAGCGCCGAGGCGGTGGTGCCGCCAGGCGAGGTGACCTGCTCGCGGAGCACGGTCGGGTGGGTCCCGGTCTCGCGGAGCATCTTGGCCGAGCCGACCAGGGTCTGGATCACCAGGTCGCTCGCGGTGGCCCGCGGAAGGCCCAGGTGGACGCCGGCCTCGATCATCGACTCCACCACGAAGAAGATGTACGCCGGCCCGGAGCCCGAGATCGCGGTGACGGCATCCTGCTGCCGCTCCGGGATCCGCAGCACCCGGCCCACGGACGCCATCAGCTCCTCGGCCTCGGTGAGGTGCGCCTCGTCGCAGTGCGAGCCGGGGGAGATCGCGGCCATCCCCTCGTCGACCAGGGCCGGGGTGTTGGGCATCACCCGCACCACGGCCACGCCGTCGGGGACCCGCGACTCGATGAAGGCGGTGGTGATGCCGGCGGCAAGGGAGACCACCAGCTGACCGGGACGCAGCACGCCGGCGATCTCGTCGAGCACCTCGCCCATGTCCTGCGGCTTCACGACGAGGGCCAGGGTGTCGGCCTTGGTGGCGGCCTCGACGTTGGAGACCACGGCGACGCCGTACCGCTCCTCGAGCTCGGCCGCGCGCTCGGTCCGCTTCTCGCCGACCAGCAGCTGGTCGACCCGGCGACCGGCGCGGACCAGCCCGGAGAGCAGGGTCTCCCCCATCACTCCGGCGCCGATGATCGCTGTCTGCTTCACCCGCCAAGGATGACAGATCCGCGCCCTAGGATTGACCGCGTGACGAAACCTCGAATCTTCCTCGGTTCGTCGGGGCAGCAGGCGAAACTGCTCGACTCGCTGACCCGCGGCCTCGAGGATGTCGCCGACGTGGAGCCGTGGACCACCACGTTCAACCCGGGGACCTCGACCCTCCAGCGACTCGTCGACCTCACCCACGAGGTCGACTTCGCGGCGTTCATCTTCGCCCAGGACGACTGGACCTCCCACGGCGAGGCGCCGGGCCAGGCATCGCCGCGCGACAACGTGGTGTTCGAGGCGGGGCTGTTCGGCGGCGTACTCGGCATGCGGCGGACGTTCATCCTCCATGCCAACGGCGCCAAGCTCCCCAGCGACCTGCTGGGCCTGACCTGCGTGCGGTACGCCGAGACGACGCCCGCGGAGGTCAAGGAGATCAACCAGAAGCTCCGCAACGCGATCGAGACAGAGGGTCGGCTGGCGAAGATCGAGGGACTGTGGTGGCAGCACTCGCTGACCGTGCGCACCGAGCAGGAGCCCTCGGCGGTCAGCCTGCTGCGGATCTCGCGTGACCGGATGGGCGGGTTGCAGCTGACCGGTGCCGCGTGGCAGGAGGACGGCACCCTGTCCTCGCGCTACCGGAGCGCGGCCGCCCGGGAGCTGCGGGACCCGTCCGGCATCTTCTACTTCCACAACGGTGAGCGGCCCCGGCACGCGGGCGCGCCGCAGTTCGAGGGCACCGGGGAGATCCGGCTCGAGGACGTCGACCGGGCTACCGGCTACTGGATCACGCGCTCTGAGACGGACCCGACGCTGAACATCAGGACGTCGGGGGTCTACCTGCGCGCGGACCCCGCCGACGCCGACGTCATGGACGGCAGCGATCTCGCAGGCCGTCGCGCACTGATCGCGACCAAGCTCGAGGAGTGGCAGGCGATCGCCAACTCCTGAGACTCAGGTCTTGGAGAACAGCGACTTCAGGAAGAAGGACAGGTTCTGCGGTCGCTCGGCGAGCCGGCGCATCAGGTAGCCGTACCACTCCTCGCCGTAGGGCAGGTAGACCCGCATGGTCTCGCCGCTGGCGGCCAGCCGCTTCTGCTCCTCGGGCCGGATCCCGTAGAGCATCTGGAACTCATAGGTGCCCTGGGCCCGGCCGTAGCGGCTCGCCAGCGACGACGCGATCTCGACCATCCGCGGGTCGTGGGTGGCGATCATCGGGTAGCCCTGGCCGCCGAGCAGCACCTTGAGGCAGCGGACGTAGGACTTGTCGACCTCCACCCGGTCCTGGAACGCCACCTCGTCAGGCTCGTTGTAGGCGCCCTTGCACAGCCGGACCCGCGACCCCTCGTGCGCCAGGGCCCGGCAGTCGGCCTCGGTGCGGTGCAGGTAGGCCTGCAGGACGGCCCCGGTCTCGGGGAAGTCCTTGCGCAGGTCGTGCAGGATCGCCAGCGTCGAGTCGGTGGTGGTGTGGTCCTCCATGTCGAGGGTCACCGTGGTCCCAGCGTTGCGGGCCGCGCGGCAGATGCTGCGGGCGTTCTCCAGTGCGATCTTGTGGCCGGTGTCGGGAAGCGCCTGGCCGATGGCGGACAGCTTCACCGACACCTCAGCCTGGCGCTGCAGCCGGGCCGCCGAGAGGGCCCGGAGCAGGGCGACGTACGCCGCCACGGTGGCTTCGGCCTGCTCGGCGTCCATGGTGTCCTCGCCGAGGAAGTCGAGGGTGACGGTCAGCCCGTCGCCGACCAGCCGCGCGGTCGCCTCGACGGCCGTCTCGGTGGTCTCACCGGGCACGTAGCTCCGGACGATGCCCGCCGAGATGGGCATCGTGCTGACCAGCTTCTTGACCGTGCCGCTGCGCGAGAGCATCAGCAGCGGTTCCCGGAGCAACGACATGGCGCAAACGGTACGCCGAGCGCTCGGCCTCCCTGCCTCAGGGAGTACGCCGGCGGAGCGTCGCGGCGCCGAGCGCCAGCCCCCCGAGCACGAACCCGCCCACCACCGCCAGGTCGGCCCAGACCTCGGCGGTCGAGGTGCTGATGGTCAGGTGCTGCATCGCGTCCACGGCGTACGACAGCGGGAGCACGTCGGAGATCGCGGAGAGCACGTCGGGCATCTGGTCCCGGTCGATGAGCAGGCCACACAGCAGGATCTGCGGGATCACCACGACCGGCATGAACTGCACGGCCTGGAACTCGGTCTGCGCGAACGCCGAGACGAACAGCCCGAGTGCGGCGCCGAGCACGGCGTCGGCCACGGCCACCACGGTCAGCAGCCAGACCGGCCCCGCGATCTCGAGGTCGAGCAGGCCGACGCTCACCGCGACCGCCAGCGCGGACTGCAGCGCCGCGATCAGGCCGAAGGCCAGCGCGTAGCCGAGCAGGAAGTCGAGCTTGCCCATCGGCATCGCCAGCAGCCGCTCGAGAGTCCCGCTGGAGCGCTCGCGCAGGGTGGTGACGCTGGTGACCAGGAACATCACGATGAACGGGAACAGCGCCACCAGGGCCGGGCCGAGCCGGTCGAACACCGGTCCCTGGTCCTTGAACATCCACCAGAGCAGGGTGATCAGCAGGGTGGGCACCAGCAGCAGCATCGCGAGCGTGCGGTGGTCACGCCGGACCTGGGTGAGCACCCGGCCGGTCACGGCGAAGAGGATCCGGGGAGTCATGCCACTGCCTCCACGAGGTTGAGGAACGCCGTCTCGACGTCGTCGGTGCCGGCCTCCTGCTTGATCGCGCTGGGGGTGTCGTCGGCGATGATCGCGCCCTCGCGCATCAGCAGCAGCCGGTCGCAGCGCTCCGCCTCGTCCATCACGTGGCTCGACACCAGGACCACCGCACCGCCGTCGGCCAGCCGATGGAACAGCTCCCAGAGGTCACGGCGGAGCACCGGGTCGAGGCCCACCGTGGGCTCGTCGAGCACCAGCAGGTCGGGCCGGTTGAGGAGGGCCACGGCGAGGCTGGCCCGGGAGCGCTGCCCGCCGCTCAGCTCGCCGACCACCGCGTCCGCGTGGCTGCCGAGATCGACGGCCTCGATCGCCTCACGCACCTGTCCGTCGTCCGCGCCCAGCACCCGGGCGAAGAACCGCAGGTTCTCGGTGACGGTGAGGTCGTCGTAGACGCTGGCGGCCTGGGTGACGTAGCCGACCCGGTCGCGCAGCGGGCGGCTGCCGGCGGGCTCGCCGAAGATCGTGATGGTGCCGCCCTGGACCTGCTGTACGCCGACCAGCGACCGCAGCAGGGTGCTCTTGCCGCAGCCCGACGGGCCGAGCAGCCCGGTCACCCCGCCCTCGATGCGCAGGTCGAGGTCGGTGAGCACCGGTCGGCCGCCGCGGACCACGGTCAGTCCGGATACCTCCACGAGTGATTTCACCATGTGATGAATTATTGCTCGGGCTCTCCCGGAGGGCAAGGAGCAGAGGCCCGCCGATCAGCCGGTGAGCTGCCGCATCAGGCCGGCGTCGTCCCGCACCGCCCAGTGCTCGACGCCCACCCCGTCCTCGAAGCGCACGATGTGCATCTGGTTGTAGGCGAACCGCCGACCGGACGCGGGCATGCCGAACCAGTCGCCGGTGTGCACGCCGCTGTGGGTGCAGTGCATGACCACGGTGTCACCCTCCGTCACCGTCTGGTGGATCTCCCACTTCTGATCGGTGAACGCCGCCGCCAGCATGTCCATGAACATCTCGACGCTTGCCAGGCCCGGCGGCGTCCCGGGGGGAGCCTCGTGGTTGACGAAGCGGTCGTCCATCAGCGTGCCGAGCAGCTCCTTGTCGTTCGCCGGGAACACCTCCTCGAGCACTCTCCGGGCATTGACCGTGATCTCCGTGCCGTCCATCTCACCGCTCCTCTTCCGAGTGTCGTGGCCCGAGATCGTATATTCGTGGCAGTATCATTCTACTTAATGTCTCCCACGTCAACGGCCAAGCGTCGGTACGACGGCAGCCGGCGTCGTGCCCAGGCCGACCGCACCCGCTCCCGGGTCGTCGAGGCCGCGACCCGGGTCTTCCTCGACCGCGGCTACGCCGGGGCCACCATTCCCGCCATTGCTGCCGAGGCGGGCGTGGCGCTGCAGACCGTCTATCGGGCGACATCCGGCAAGGCGGGGCTCCTCGACGCGGCCGTCCAGGCCGCCCTGGCGGGCGGCGCTGCGCGGGCGGAGGTGCCCGTCGAGGAGCGCCCGGCGATCCGGGCGGTGATCGACGAGCCCGACGCAAGACGGCAGCTCGAGCTGTACGCCGCGACCCAGCCGGGCACGTGGGGCCGGGTCGGCCCGTTGCTGCGGGTACTCGACGCCGCCGCCGCGTCCGAACCCGACCTCCAGCGGCTGAGGGCGGCGCATGCCGAGTTCCGCCGGGCCGGGTTGGGGCGGTTCGCCGAGCTGCTGGAAGCCCGAGGCGCCCTCCGACCCGGGTTGACGGCCGAGCGCGCCGCGGATGTGATCTGGACGCTCTGTGCGCAGGCCAACCACGACGCCTTGGTCGTCGACAGCGGATGGTCGGCGGAGGACTACGAGGCGTGGCTGGCGACCATGCTCAAGACCGCGCTGCTGGCCGACCCGGCCTAGGGCAGCTCCCCGGTGAGGTAGCGCTGCAGGGTCGGCGCGTAGATCGCCACGATCTCGTCGGCGGACAGCGACGCCAACGGTTCCACGCCGATGATGTAGCGCAGCACGATCAGTCCGACGACCTGGCTGGCGACCAGCGGCATCCGCAGCTCGGGACGGTCGATGCCGAGGGCCACGCCGATCGGCTCGAGGACCACGGGCAGGAAGCCGTCCCGGAGCAGCCGCTCGCCGTCGGTGTCGAGGACCCCGCGGAACACCGCGACCAGCCGCACCCGGATCTCCGGGTCGTCCCAGACAGAGAGGAACGCGCGGACCATCCGCTCCGCCGCGTCGTCCACGCCACCGGCCGCGATCGCCGGCAGCAGCACCTGGCGGGGGTCGACGGGGAGCTCCAGCGCGGCCAGGAACAGCTCGTCCTTGGTGCCGAAGTAGTGGTGGACGAGTGCCGGGTCGACGCCGGCCTCCGCGGCGATCGCGCGCACCGACGTACGGGCGAAGCCGAGGGCGGCGAACCGCTCCCTGGCCGCTGCGAGGATCGCGGCCTTCGTGTCCGGCGCGCCCGGACGCCGGCCGCGGGGCGCGCGGGCGGTGGTCACGGCGTACTGACCGCGAAGTGGTCGCGCGCGAAGTCCAGCGACTCCCGGAGGTCGCGCTCGCGCTCCTCCTTGGTCCCGCACCGGCGGGTGTTGATCTCGAGCACGATCTCGCCGGCGAAGCCGGTGCCGGCGAGGTGGCGGAGGAACGACGCCGCGCCGATGTCGCCGCGGCCCGGCACCAGGTGCTCGTCCTTGGCGGAGCCGCTGCCGTCGGTCAGGTGGATGTGGCGGAGCCGGTCGCCGAGCCGCTTGGCCATCGCGATCGGGTCGGAGCGCGCGATCGCGGCGTGCGAGAGGTCGATGGTGGTGTTGGCGTAGGGCTCGGCGGAGGGGTCCCACCCGGGGACGTACATCTCGATGCCGCGCCGGGACGAGGCCCGCCAGGGGTACATGTTCTCGACCGCGAACGCGATGCCGGTGGAGTTCTCCAGGGCCGCGATGCCGTTGACGAAGTCGCGGGCGTAGTCGCGCTGCCACCGGAACGGCGGGTGTACGACGACCACCTCGGCGCCGACCTCGGCGGCCATCTCGGCCGACCGCTCGAGCTTGCCCCACGGCTCGGTGCCCCAGACCCGCTGGGTGAACAGCAGGCAGGGAGCGTGCACCGCGCACACCGGCATCGCGTGGTGCTCGGCGAGCTGCTTGACCGCCGAGACCTGCTGCGACAGCGCGTCGATGCCGACCATCACCTCGACGGCGTCGTAGCCGAGGCTGGCGGCGTACGTGAAGGCGTGCGCGGTCGACTCGGGGTAGACCGAGGACGTGGAGAGCCCTACGCGCGTCATCCGGCGATCACTCGTCGCTGACCGACAGCTTGTCGATGCGCTCGAGGATCACGCCCTCCCGCAGGGCCCACGGGCAGATCTCCAGCTCGGTCAGGTCGAAGATGTCCATGCAGGCCTCCGCGACCAGCGCGCCGGGCACGATCTGGTGGGTGCGGCTCGGCGAGACGCCGGGCAGGTCGGCGAGCGTCTCCGGCGACATCGCGATCAGCTTGGGGATCCACTCGGTGAGCGACTCGAGCGGCAGCGTCCGCGGCACCAGCGGTCCCTCGCCCGAGGGTGCGGCGCCGCAGATCCGGCCCAGGGAGCGGAATGTCTTGGACGTGGCCGCGGCACGGTCGGGCGCACCGCCCCGCAGCAGGTTGCCGGCGTCGCGAGCGATCTCGGTGCGGATCCGCTTGCGCAGCTGGTGCAGCTCGTCGTCGCTGGGCTCGTGGTCGAAGAAGTTGCGCGCGAGCCGGGCCGCGCCCAGGGGCAGCGACCACGCCACGTCGGGCCGCTCGTCGACGCCGCCCGCGATCTCCAGCGACCCGCCGCCGATGTCGAAGACCGCCAGCCGCCCGGCGGACCAGCCGAACCAACGTCGTACGGCGAGGAACGTCAGCCTCGCCTCGTCCTCACCCGAGAGCACCTCGATGTCCACGCCGGTGCGCTCCTGCGCCTGGCCGAGTACGGCGTCGGAGTTGACCGCGTCGCGCACCGCCGAGGTCGCGAACGCCAGCATCTCCTGGCAGCCCTTGTCGTCGGCGATGACCAGTGCCTCGGCCGTGAAGTCGATCAGCGCGTCGATCCCCGACTCACGCACCGCGCCGTGCTTGTCGAGGTGCTCGGCGAGGCGCAGCGGCCGCTTGTGCGAGAACGCAGGCAGCGGCGCCGAGCCGTCGTGCGCGTCCACCACCAGCAGATGGCCGGTGTTGGAGCCGATGTCGAGAACGCCAAGGCGCATGCGTCAAACGTACCGCCGGAGACCTCGACGTAGGGTTGAGGTATGCCCGAGGTCGACCTGGACTTTCCGCGCGCCTACGTGGAGTTCGTGAACCCCGACGATGAGTCGGAGATGATGCGCTGCGACCTCACGTGGCTGACCTCGAGCTACATGTGCATCTTCGGCCAGGGCTGCCACGGCATCTACAAGGAGGCCCCTGACACCGGCTGCTGCACGCTGGGCGCCCACTTCGCCGACAAGGACGACGAGAAGCGGGTGAAGAAGTTCGTCGCGCAGCTCGATGAGGACGTCTGGCAGTTCCACCCCGGCCGGCAGGTGCGCAAGAGCGACTGGATCGAGACCGACGACGAGGGCGAGCGCAAGACCCGGACGCTGGAGGTCGACGGGCAGTCGGCGTGCATCTTCCACAACCGCACCGACTTCCACGCAGGCGCCGGCTGCGCACTGCACGCGCTGGCGCTGCAGCAGGGCCGCAACCCGCTCGAGACGAAGCCCGACGTGTGCTGGCAGCTGCCGATCCGGCGCAAGTTCCGGGAGGTCGAGCGCCAGGACGGCACGACGTACACCGAGATCTCGATCGGGGAGTACGACCGACGCGGCTGGGGGCCCGGCGGCCACGACCTGGACTGGTACTGCTCGGGCAACACCGAGGCCCATGTCGCCGTGGAGCCGGTCTTTGTCACCCACGAGCCCGAGCTGGTCGAGCTGATGGGTCGCCCGGCGTACGACGAGCTGGTCCGGCACTGCGAGGCGCACCTCCGCTCCCGCTCGGCGCTGGCGCTGCATCCCGCCGATCCACGCTGACCGGGTGAGCTGGGAGCGCCGGCCTCGTGCCGCCTACGCCGAGCTCGAGCGGCTGGAACTTGATGCCGGCCGGTGGTTCGAGGTCTATCGAGTGAACGACCACGTCGTGGTCTTCTACGAGTCGCGACACGCGGAGGAGACGATCTCAACCCTCGTGATCGGTAGCGAGCGAGCCGCGCTGATCGACACCGGCTGCGGCATCGCGCCACTGCGGGAGCTGATCGCCCAGGTGACCTCGTTGCCCGTGGTCGTGGTCAACACCCACACACATGCGGACCACGTCGGCGGCAACGACGAGTTCGAGGACATCGTCGTTCTCGACCACCCCGACGCGCGACACGTCGCACGTCACGGCATCTCACACGCTGACGCGGCCCCCTTCGCGGAGCCGTCGGTCGTCGACGGCCCCTTTCCTCCCGGGTTCGATCCGGACGCCCACCACGTAGCTCCCTTCACCGTGACCCGATGGGTCCGCGACGGGGATCGGGTCGACCTCGGAGATCGGCAGCTGGAGATCATCCACACACCAGGTGAGTCCCCCGACCACGTCGTCGTGCTCGACCCGCTCCTCCGCATGTTGTTCACCGGCGATCTGTACTTCGACGGCACCCTGTGGGCGCACCGCCCGGAGAACGATCCGTCGCAGTACGCCGCCAGCTTTCGGCGGTTGTTGGGACGCGCTGCCGATTTCGACATCCTGATGCCGAGCCACAACGCACCGTTCCTGCCGGCGACGCGGCTCCAGGATGCGCTGGATGCCTTCGAGGCGATCGATGCCGGTGGACGATCCGGCGAGCTCGTGCGGGACTCACTGGGGTCGCCGGCGCGACGTCACGACTTCGGCGCGTTCAGCATCACGACTCCGGCCTGATCGTCTCGACGTCAAGATAACTACACCCCGATGGCCCGACCTCGATTGACGTCGCTGAGAATTGGCGGCATGCGCCTCGACCATCTCTCTTTCGCAGCGGGTCCTGACGGTCTTCTCGGAACGGCCGAGCGCATCGGCTCACTGCTCGGCCGCTCGTTCACCGACGGCGGGGTGCACCCCCGCTTCGGCACCCGCAACATGATCATGCCGCTGGCCGACCGCACCTACCTCGAAGTCGTCGAGGTGCTCGACCACCCCGCGTCCGACAAGGCCCCGTTCGGCCAGGCCGTGCGGGCCCGCTCCGCCCTCGGCGGCGGCTGGCTCGGCTGGGTGGTGGCGGTCGACGACATCACCGTGGTGGAGGAGCGGCTCGGCCGGGCCGCCGCCAAGGGCAACCGGCACCGCCCCGACGGCACCGAGCTGCTCTGGAAGCAGATCGGCGTCAACGGCCTGATCGCCGACCCCCAGCTGCCGTTCTTCGTGCAGTGGGACTCCCCCGAGCAGCTGCACCCCTCGACCGGCTCCGACGGCACCCTGTCGCTGGCCTGCCTGGAGATCGCCGGCGACCCGCAGCGGGTCAGCCAGTGGCTCGGAGAGCCGGTGGAGGCTCCGCTGGAGGACGTCAAGGTCGAGTGGGTCGCCCCGCACGGCACCCCGGGCATCATCGCCGCGCAGGTCCAGACCCCGCAGGGCCTCGTCCGTATCTGATCCCGGCGTGATCCCCTGAGCCGCCACCTGCCGGGCGCGGTGCCCAGCCCCAACATCTGGAACCACACCGCCACCTACGAGATCGAGAACCGCGCCGCCGACCCCGACCGCCGGATCGAGGCGGCGATGGCCGCGATCGCTCCCTGGGAGGGTCGCACCGTCCTCGACCTCGGCTGCGGCACCGGATTCCACCTGCCGAAGTTCGCGGCGACGGCCACGACGGTCATCGGGGTCGAGCCGCACGCCGACCTGGTCGCCCTCGCCCACCGGCGTACTCGCGCGATGCCGAACGTCTCCGTGCTCCGCGGCACCGCGCAGGCCGTGCCGCTCCCCTCCGACTCGGTCGACGTCGCGCACGCCCGCTGGGCCTACTTCTTCGGCCCCGGCTGCGAGCCCGGGCTGGCCGAGCTCGATCGAGTCCTACGCCGCGGCGGCACCGCCTTCGTGATCGACAACGACGGCTCACGCTCGACGTTCGGCGCCTGGTTCCGCCGCGGCTACCCGCACCTCGACCCGCCGGAGGTGATCGAGCGGTTCTGGTCGATGCACGGCTGGACGCGCACCCCGATCGACATGGGCTGGCGGTTCACCTCGCGGGCAGCGCTGGAGGAGGTGGTGCGGATCGAGTTCAAGCCGGCCGTGGCCAAGTGGATCCTCGCCCACCACGAAGGACTCCAAGTGGACTACGCGGTCAACCTCTGGTCCAAGACCTTCTGAGGGTGAGGTTCCCGGCCTTTCCTTGCGCTTCCTGGGGGTTGCAACGGTCGGGAAGCGACGGAATCCCTGGGTAGCCAGGGATTCTCCGGGCGGCTAGCTCGATCCCCGCACCGCCAGCGTCGGCGCCAGCAGCACACCAGGCCCGACGGTCGGCGGGTGGGCGAGCAGGCCCTCGAGCGCCTTCACGATCTCTACGGCGGCGTCCTCGAGCGGCTGTCGTACCGAGGTGAGCCCGGGGTGCACCACCTGGGCGACCTGGGAGTCGTCGAAGCCGACGACCGCGATGTCCTGGCCGGGGTACATGCCGCGCTCGGCGAGCGTGTGCAGCACCCCCATCGCCAGGGTGTCGGACGCGCACACGAACGCCGAGGGGTGCGCCTCGTCGAGCAGCACCGCGCTCGCCTCGCGGCCGCTGTTCACGGTGTCCTCGACCCGCGAGGCCATGCCGGTGGTGGAGAGGCCGCGGGCCTTCAGCGCCCGGCTCCAGCCGTGCCGCCGGTCCTCGCCGATCCAGGAGTCCTTGCGCCAGCCGATCCAGGCCACCCGCTCGTGCCCGCGGTCGAGCAGGTGGCGGGTGGCGAGCTCGGTGCCAGCGGCGCCGTCGACGTCGACCCACGGGTGCCGCGCGCCGGGGTCTTCCCACGGCCGGCCGAACGCCACGAACGGCGCCCGCCGGTCGCGCAGCCAGGCGGCCTGCGGGTTGCCGAGGTAGGTGTCGGTGACGACGAATGCGTCGACCGCGGTGGAGCGGAGCAGGTCGTCGTACCCCACCGTCGTGTCCTTCGGGTCGCCGGCGAACAGCAGCACGTGGTAGCCCGCCTCGCGCGAGGTCTCGACCAGCGAGTGGACGAAGCGGTCCATGGCGGCGTTGGCGGTGCCCTCCTGCGCCGGGCTCATCCGCAGCCCGATCAGGTGCGAGGCGCGGGTGCGCAGGTTGCGCGCGGCCCGGTTGGGCAGGTAGCCGAGATCGTCGATGGCCTCCTGGACCCGGGCCAGGGTGTCGGCGCGCAGCAGGTCTGGGTTGTTGACGGCGTTGGACACCGTCTGCCGGGAGACCCCGGCGCGCTCGGCGACGTCGGCGAGGGTGGGGGCGGCCGACGGCACGCGGCCCGGGATCCTGCCCACGACGCCTCCAAAGCTTCTTGAACGTTCCAATCGCAGCATAACTGCGGGTCCGGGGTGGCGCAGAGTTCCTGTCGGTGCCGTCACCTAACGTGCGCCCCATGGCGAAGACACCGCGGCCCGGCTACCGCTGCAGCGAGTGCGGGTGGGAGACCACCAAGTGGGTCGGCCGCTGCGGCGAGTGCCAGGCCTGGGGCTCCGTCGCGGAGGGCGCAACCCCGACGATGCGTACGACGGCGGCACCGGTCACCCGGGCCGCCGTACCCATCGGCCAGGTGTCGGTCGAGGAGTCCCGGTCCCGCACCAGCGGGGTGCCCGAGCTCGACCGGGTGCTCGGCGGCGGCCTGGTGCCGGGGGCGGCGGTGCTGCTCGCCGGCGAGCCCGGCGTCGGCAAGAGCACGCTGCTGCTCGAGGTGGCCGCCCAGACCGCGCGGCTGCGCCACCGCACTCTCTACGTCACCGGCGAGGAGTCGGCGAGCCAGGTCCGGCTCCGCGCCGACCGCACCGGCGGGGTGCACGACGAGCTGTTCATCGCCGCCGAGACCGACCTGGGCGCGGTGCTCACCCACATCGAGGAGACCCGGCCGACGCTTCTGGTGGTCGACTCGATCCAGACGATCGGCGCCTCCGGGATCGAGGGCGTCCCCGGCGGCGTCACCCAGGTCAAGGAGGTGGCCGCGGCGCTGATCCGGGTCGCCAAGACCCGCAACATCACCACGATCTTCGTCGGCCACGTGACCAAGGAGGGCTCGATCGCGGGTCCGCGGGTGCTCGAGCACCTGGTCGACGTGGTGCTCCATTTCGAGGGCGACCGGAACTCGCGGTTCCGGATGGTCCGGGCGATCAAGAACCGCTTCGGCCCGGTCGACGAGGTCGGCTGCTTCGATCTCGCGGCCGACGGCATCACCGCGGTCTCCGACCCCACGGGGCTCTTCGTCGAGCACCACCACGGCCGGGTCGCCGGCACCTGCGTCGCGGTCACCATGGAGGGCCGGCGGCCGCTGCTGGCCGAGGTCCAGGCGCTGGTCACCCCGTCTCCGCTCGAGCGACCCCGCCGTACGACGTCCGGGATCGACGGCTCGCGGATGGCGATGGTGCTCGCCGTCCTGCAGCAGCACGTCGGGCTCCGGCTCCACGGCCACGACGTGTTCGCGTCGACGGTCGGTGGCGCGAAGCTCACCGACCCGGCAAGCGATCTGGCGGTGGCGGTTGCCCTCGCATCGGCGACGTTCGTCAGTCCACCACCCGCCGGCGTGGTGGCGATGGGCGAGATCGGTCTGGCCGGCGAGCTGCGCCGGGTGCGCGACCTGCCGCAGCGGATCGCCGAGGCCGCCCGGCTCGGATTCGCGATGGCCGTGGTGCCCGCGGAGCCCGGCGAGCAGGGCGTGCGCAGCGAGCGGAGCGACCAGTCGGTGGACGGGATGCGCGTGGTGCGCGCGCCCGACATCGCCTCCGCGCTCGGGCTGCTCCACCTGGATCGTCGGACAAAGCACGCCCTCGAGGTGGTCGACGACGGTTAGACTCCCCCGGCCACCGGTAGGACTGGTGATGACTCGAGATTCGGGTCTCGATTAGCTCAACCACCAAGGAGAGGCATGCCGGCCGAACGCAGCGACGAGGTGCTGCGCCTTCGCGAGACGCTCGCGGAGATCGCGCCCGGGACAGCGCTGCGCGACGGGCTGGAGCGGATCCTTCGCGGCCGCACCGGCGCGCTGATCGTGCTCGGTCACGACCGGGTGGTCGAGCAGATCTCGACCGGCGGCTTCGAGCTCGACGTGCCGTTCACCGCTACCGGGCTGCGCGAGCTGGCCAAGATGGACGGCGGCATCATCATCGACAAGGACATCACCCGGATCATCCGAGCGGCGGTCCACCTGATGCCCGACCACACCATCCCGTCCGACGAGACCGGCACCCGGCACCGCACCGCCGACCGGGTGGCCAAGCAGACCGGCTTCCCGGTGATCTCGGTGTCACAGTCGATGCAGATCATCGCCGCCTACGTAGGCGCGACCCGGCATGTGCTCGAGGACTCCGGGCAGATCCTGTCCCGGGCCAACCAGGCGCTGGCCACCCTGGAGCGCTACAAGCTGCGGCTCGACGAGGTCTCCAGCACCCTCTCCGCGCTCGAGATCGAGGACCTGGTCACCGTGCGCGACGTCGCGGTGGTGGCCCAGCGGCTGGAGATGGTCACCCGGATCGCCAGCGAGATCGAGGACTACGTGCTAGAGCTCGGCACCGACGGCCGACTGCTCTCACTGCAGCTCGAGGAGCTGATCACCGGCGTCGATCTCGAGCGCGAGCTGGTGATCCGCGACTACCTCCCGAGCGGCCGGCGGATCAAGCCCGAACGGCTGCTGGCCCGGCTCGAGGCACTCTCCGCGACCGAGCTGGTCGACCCGGCCGCCACCGCCCGGGTGCTCGGACTCGGCACCGGAGAGCACCTCGACGGCGCCGTGGCCCCGCGCGGCTACCGGCTACTGGCCAAGGTGCCGCGGCTCCCGTCGTCGGTCGTCGACCGATTGGTCGAGCACTTCGGCAACCTGCAGAAGCTGTTGTCGGCCGGCGTCGACGACCTGCAGGCCGTCGACGGCGTCGGCGAGCTGCGCGCCCGCAGCGTGCGCGAGGGCCTCTCGAGGTTGGCCGAGTCGACGATCCTCGAGCGCTACGTCTGACGCACTCCGCCGCCGGCAATGGACGTTTCACCGCCGCGAAGGATCGTCGCGAGCTATAGAGGCGACAACGTCCGCGCGAACGCCGACCACGCGGTCCGTACGTCGAGCCCAGCCCGCCGGTACACCGAAGGCGCAGCGTGGGCGTTCTCGCTGTCTACGTGCAGCGCCAGCTGCGCCAGACCTTCACCTGCCGCGACCTCGAAGGCGTGCGCCAGCAGCGCGGATGCGATCCCGCGACACCGGAACGGCTCGAGGGTCGCGAGGTCGGCGACGTACATCGCCCCTTCGGTCTGCGCGCGTCGGCTCAGCAGCATCGCAGCGGCCGGCTCCCCGTCGATGGTCGCGAGGTACCGCAGGCTCGGGTCGAACCCGGAGAGCGTCTTCTCGACCGCCAACCAGTTCTCCAGGCTCGTCGGAGTGAACCCGTAGTGGCCCGTGAACGCCTCGTTCAGGACCCGGTGGATCGCGGCCACGTCGTGGGTCGCCTCGATGACTAGCCCGGGCACTTCGATCGCGGTCCGGGCCTTGTCGGTCACTGGGCCGAGCATCTCCCAGAAGGTGCGCTGCTGGGTGAACTCGGCTTCCGCTAGCTGGCGAAGGTTCGGTTCGCTGCCAGCTGGGCATCCGGCGTGCACCTGGAGCTCAGGCCCGTTGTCGTCTGGTGGGTTGGCCCGGATCCAGTCGAGCATCAATGACCAGCCGGCCCGGGCGAGCTCGTCGGAGACCGTGGCGAGCAGGCGCGGGTCGGATGAGGTCCAGGCATGCGTTATCGGGTCGCCGGGGTCACGCAGCACCGCCCACCACTGCACTGGTGAATCGGAGGCGTCACGGATCAGGAACTGGATGCCCGCGGCAGTGGCGGGCGGCTCGAGCAGCGCGCGCACGTCCTCCTCTGTGTCCGCGCAGAATCCGAAGGCCGCAGTCTGCTCGGCCGCGCACAGCCCGAACACCTCCGGTGCGTGGGCGCCGGTGGCCGGCTCGAGAGTGAAACCGGCGGGGAGTCCCGCCGGGAGCGGGACGGACATGATTCGAGTGTTGCCCCACCACCAGCCGTCGGCAACCCGATCCCCGCTCGCCGGCGTCGACCAACTGATTCGGGTGCCGCCGATCCACCTACTAAGCCGTTGTAACCACGTGCCCGGGTGGCCTCAGCGGACCTTCGGCTCGTCCTCGTGGTTGCCGGCGCCGGCCTCCGGGTCGACCGGCTGCGTCTGCTTCGGCTTGGTGGGGTTCTCCGGCGGCAGGATCACCTCGGCGCTCGGGCGCTCGAGCTCGAACCGCGCGTCGGCGGGTTCGCCGCCGAGCGCCGCGGCGGCCACGTGGTAGGTGCCCGGCAGCGCCCACTGGGTCTGCACCGGGCAGCCGTCGTCGGAGCGTCGCGCCTTCCACGGCACGTCGACGAAGGTGGTCACCGCGCTGCGCACGACCACGTCCTGCACCGGCACCGCCCCCGGGCACTGGCGGCTCGACCAGATCTCGTCGGCGCCTGAGGTGATCTTCATGGTCACGTGCCCGGCCGACACCCGCCAGGTGCAGGCCGCGGCGGTCGCCGTGCGCAGCTCCAGGCTGACCATGACCGGACGACCCGCCACCGCCTCGGCGACGGTCGGGGTGATCACGATGTCGGAGTCCTCACAGGGACCATCCGGCTGGGCGAGCACCGGTTCCTGAGGGATCTTCGGCTTCTTCGACTTCTTCGGCCCGGGCGTCGTCGTCGGCTCGTCCGACGCCGATCCGGTCGGCTCGCCCGCGACCTGGGTGGCCCGGTCAACGGCCTTGTCCTTGCCGTCGTCGCCGCCTCCAAGGAACAGCTTGGCGAACGTCAGGACCAGCACCAGTCCGAGGCCAAGCACCACCACCCGGCGCCGCCAGTAGACACTGGCGGGCAGCGGCCCTCGGGTCAGCGAGGTCATGTCCCGCACGCTAGTCACGGGGCGGGCTGCGATGGCGGTGCCACTCCGGTGCATCATCACCTGGATGCATGACGAGATCCTGGACTGGTACGCCGGCCACGCCCGCGAGCTGCCCTGGCGCGGAACGGCGGCGAGCCCGTGGTCGGTGATGGTCTCGGAGTTCATGCTGCAGCAGACCCCCGTCGCCAGAGTGCTGCCGGTGCACGAGGAGTGGCTGCGCCGCTGGCCGACCCCCGCCGACCTCGCCGCCGAGCCGACCGGTGAGGCGGTCCGGGCGTGGGGCCGGCTCGGCTACCCACGGCGCGCGCTCCGGCTGCACGCCGCCGCCGTGGCGATCGTGGCCCGGCACGACGGCGAGGTGCCGTCGGCGTACGACGACCTGCTGGCGCTTCCGGGCGTGGGCGACTACACCGCGGCGGCGATCGCCACGTTCGCCTACGGGCGCCGGCACGTCGTACTGGACACCAACGTGCGGCGGGTGCTGGCCCGCGCGGTGGCCGGCGTGGAGTTCCCGAGCCGGTCGCCGAACCGGGCGGAGCGCGAGCGGGCCGCGGCCCTGCTCCCCGAGGAAGACGCGACCGCGGCCACCTGGTCGGTGGCGCTGATGGAGCTCGGCGCCCTGGTGTGCACGGCGTCGACGCCGCGGTGCGGAGCGTGCCCGGTGGTCGCGTCGTGCGCCTGGCGAGCGGCCGGCTATCCGGCGTACGACGGTCCGCCCCGGCCGGCACAGGCCTGGGCCGGTACCGACCGGCAGTGCCGCGGGCGGCTGCTCGGCGTCGTACGGGACGCGGAGGGCGATGTACCGGCCAAGCGACTGGACGCCGCCTGGGCCGACGTCGGTCAGCGGACCCGGTGCCTGGCCAGCCTGATCGAGGACCGGTTGCTGGTCAGGACCGACGCAGGAGACTACGCACTGCCTTGACCTTGCCCTCGCCGGCCTCCTCGCGGGCCTGGGCAGGGTGGAAGCGCCGCTTCGGCTCGGTGCGCAGCTCGTCCAGGGCGGCGCGCGTCTCGGAGAGGCCAGCGGGTGCCTCGGCCGGCCGGTGGGTGCCCTCGCGCGGGTCGACCTCGACGAGCAGGCCGAGGTCGCGCAACGTCTCGAAGTCGTCCTCGGTGGTCCGCTCGAACAGCTTCATCAGGTAGGCGCGGGCCTTCTCCTCGCCAAGGTTCTTCCCGATCAGCGCGCGCAGCGCGACCGCCGTGTTGCCCCGGGCCGGCCGGAAGCTCGCCGTCGGGCCCGAGGCCACCATCGCCGTCCACTTCCGCACGAAGTCCTCGCCGGAGTAGGACTCGTAGTGCAGCACCCGCAGTGCCTCATGCTCGAACGACTCCAGCGTCTCGCGGTCGGCGTCGACCGCCTTGTGCAGCGTCAGCCAGCCCTCGGCGCGGGGCCGGAGCCCGCTCTTGCCATCGACGTGCCCGTGGAAGTAGGCGCCGTTCCCGGGTCGCTCGATCACGCCGAGCGCGTGGATCAGCGCCAGGTCGTCGTCCTCCAGCATCGTCTTGAACCAGGTCGGGTCGCCGTCCCAGTGCATCCGGCTCACGGCCTCGAGCGGGGCCAGCCGGACCGCAGGGGTGCCGGCCGGGACCGTGTCGAGCACCGCCCGGTCGACCTGGATGATCTCGTCACCGTCGATGTGGAACAGCCACTCGGCCCAGTCGCCGCGGGCGAGCACGTGCTTGAGCAGGTTGACGTTGATCCGCTGCCGGACGTTCAGCTGGCCCGGCCGGTCGCCCGCCCACCACTGCTTGCCGGTGCGGACCGTCGTGACGTGCGGCTGCTCCTCGAGCCACTCCCGCACCTCGCCCTGGCCGTCGGCACTCGGAGCGTCGAGGAACACCACCATGTGGTCGGCGCCTCCGGCCAGGTTGCCGCCCACGAACCGCTGCACGTTGGGCAGGGTGTCCTTGACCGTGCTGGCGGTAATGAGCATGGGTGCAGGGTAACGAGAGCGGGGGCTCCACCGGTGACCCGGTGAAGCCCCCAACTGCTGTTCGCTTGATCAGCCGGACGCGCCGGCCTGACCCTCGCCCTCTACGCCCTTGGCCTTCGGGACGTCCTTCGGACCGTCAGTTTCCTCGACGGGCTCCGCCGGGCCGCCGACCTCGGCAGTCTCGAACGGCGGCAGGTCGGGGAGCGCGCCCACCTTCTGACCGTGGAACGTGAACTTCGCAGCCGGGCCTTCGCCCTCGACGTCGACGAGCACGATCATGCCGGGGCCGACCTCGCCGTAGAGCATCTTCTCGGCGAGGTTGTCCTCGATGTCCCGCTGGATGGTGCGCCGCAGCGGACGCGCACCGAGCACCGGGTCGAAGCCGCGCTCGGCGAGCAGATTCTTCGCCGCCTGGGTCAGCTCGATCTGCATGTCGCGGTCGCGCATCCGCAGCTCGACCGAGGCGATCATGTTGTCGACCATGGCGACGATCTGCTCCTGCGACAGCGGCGGGAACACGATGATCTCGTCGACGCGGTTGAGGAACTCGGGGCGGAAGTGCTGCTTGAGCTCCTCCTCCACCTTGTTCTTCATCCGGTCGTAGGAGCCGGCCGCGTCCCCGCTCTGCGCGAACCCGAGGTTCTGGCCCTTGGCGATGTCGCGGGTGCCGAGGTTGGTGGTCATGATGATGACGCAGTTCTTGAAGTCGACCACCCGGCCCTGCGAGTCGGTCAGGCGACCTTCCTCGAGGATCTGCAGCAGGCTGTTGAAGATGTCGGGGTGGGCCTTCTCGACCTCGTCGAACAGGACCACGGAGAACGGCTTGCGGCGCACCTTCTCGGTGAGCTGGCCGCCCTCCTCGTAGCCGACGTAGCCCGGAGGCGAGCCGAACAGCCGCGAGACGGTGTGCTTCTCGCCGTACTCGCTCATGTCGAGCTGGATCAGCGCGTCCTCGTCGCCGAACAGGAACTCGGCCAGCGACTTGGACAGCCAGGTCTTACCGACGCCGGAGGGGCCGGCGAAGATGAACGAGCCACCGGGCCGCTTCGGGTCCTTCAGACCCGCACGGGTACGCCGGATCGCGCGGGACAGAGCCGCAACGGCCTGCTCCTGCCCGATCACGCGCTTGTGCAGCTCGTCCTCCATCTTGAGCAGCCGCGTGGACTCCTCCTCGGACAGCTTGACGATCGGGATGCCGGTCGCGACCGCCAGCACCTCGGCGATCAGCTCCTCGTCGACCTCGGCGACCTCGTCCATGTCGCCGGCGCGCCACTGCTTCTCGCGCTCGGACTTGCGCAGGATCAGCTGCTTCTCCTCGTCGCGGAGACGAGCGGCCGCCTCGAAGTCCTGGCCGTCGATCGCGGCCTCCTTGCGCTGCCGCACGTCGGCGATCTTGTCGTCGTACTCGCGCAGGTCGGCGGGCGCCGTCATCCGGCGGATCCGGAGCCGCGACCCGGCCTCGTCGATCAGGTCGATGGCCTTGTCGGGCAGGAACCGGTCGGAGATGTAGCGGTCTGCGAGCGTCGCCGCCGAGACCAGCGCCTCGTCGGTGATGGTCACCCGGTGGTGCGCCTCGTAGCGGTCGCGCAGGCCCTTGAGCATCTCGATGGTGTGTGCGATCGAGGGCTCGGCGACCTGGATCGGCTGGAACCGGCGCTCCAGCGCGGCGTCCTTCTCGAGGTACTTGCGGTACTCGTCGAGCGTGGTGGCGCCGATCGTCTGCAGCTCGCCGCGGGCCAGCATCGGCTTGAGGATGCTCGCCGCGTCGATCGCGCCCTCGGCCGCGCCGGCGCCGACGAGGGTGTGGATCTCGTCGATGAACAGCACGATGTCGCCGCGGGTGCGGATTTCCTTCAGCACCTTCTTGAGGCGCTCCTCGAAGTCACCGCGATAACGGCTGCCGGCGACCAGTGCGCCGAGGTCGAGGGTGTAGATCTGCTTGTCCTTGAGCGTCTCGGGCACATTGCCCTTGACGATGTCCTGGGCGAGGCCCTCGACAATCGTGGTCTTTCCGACGCCGGGCTCGCCGATCAGCACGGGGTTGTTCTTGGTACGGCGGGACAGGATCTGCATGACCCGCTCGATCTCCTGCTCGCGCCCGATCACCGGGTCGAGCTTTCCCTCGCGGGCGTCCTGGGTGAGGTTGCGGCCGAACTGATCGAGCACCAGCGACGACGACGGTGCGTCGCCACCACCCTGCGCGGCCGCGGCCTGCGTGGACTCCTTGCCCTGGAAACCGGACAGCAGCTGGATCACCTGCTGGCGGACCCGGTTGAGGTCGGCGCCGAGCTTCTGCAGCACCTGGGCGGCGACGCCCTCGCCCTCACGGATCAGGCCGAGCAGGATGTGCTCGGTGCCGATGTAGGAGTGGCCGAGCTGCAGCGCCTCGCGCAGGGACAGCTCGAGCACCTTCTTGGCGCGCGGGGTGAACGGGATGTGGCCGCTCGGGGCCTGCTGGCCCTGACCGATGATCTCCTCGACCTGCGCGCGGACGGCCTCCAGCGAGATGTCCAGGCTCTCGAGCGCCTTCGCTGCGACACCTTCGCCCTCGTGAATGAGGCCGAGCAGGATGTGCTCGGTGCCGATGTAGTTGTGCGAGAGCATGCGGGCCTCTTCTTGGGCCAGCACGACTACCCGCCGGGCTCGGTCTGTGAACCGCTCGAACATGCGCATCGCTCCTGAAGCATCGTGGGGGTTGCACGTGTCTCAACCCCTCGCACCACCCTACGCGTTCCGCGGTTGCATAGAAGTTGGTACGCCGAGAGCGAACAACCGCCTCCTAGCGATAGCCTTCCGCGTCGAGCTGGGCCTTGCAGCGGGCGGCCAGATCCGGGTCCATCTGCCCGATTCGCGAGAGCGTGTCGACCTGGCTGTTGAAGGCCTTGCGCTTCATCTTCCCGTCGCGCACCGCCTGCATCCACATCGGCGCCCCCGCGGTGGCGGACGCCCAGGTCTGCTCGGTCATCCCCGGGGTGTTCTCCGTCTGCCGGCGTACGGCGTCGTAGCTCTCCCGCGAAGTCGCCTCCTTGACCTGCTGCTTCGCCTCGGGCGACCCCAGGAAGCCCTTCCAGTCGATCTCGAAGCTCTGCGGGTCGGCCGGGTCGACCAGCAGCGGCAGCGTGAGCCCGGTCGCCAACGTGATCGAGGAACCGGACGTCGCACGGACCGGCACCCGCTCACTCCGCTCGACGGTGTAGGGCTCGGTGCCGGGGATGCGCACCTCGAGCACCAGCCGGTGCTGGCGACGCCCGAGGTTGAGATGCCACAGCTCGTTGTGCTCGACGCTGTAGTTGGTGCGTACGCCGGGCTGCTCGACGTTGTCGACAGCCTGCGACTCCCGCACGATCGCGACCGCGCCCGGTGTGCGCTGTGCGTCCCGGCCCTTCAGCCGGTCGAACAGTCCCACCGGACGCGCTCCCGTCAGTTCTTCTTGTCGAACGCCTCGCGGATGTCGGCGGGGATCCGGCCGCGGTCCGGCACCTTGAAGCCGTTGGAGCGGGCCCAGTCGCGGACCTCGCGGGCGCTCGGGCCGAGGGCGGCGGCGCTGCTCCGCCGACCACCCCGGCGGCTGCCGGTGACCTTGCGGGCGTTCCCGACGTAGCCCGCGAGCGCGTCGCGCAGGGCGGCGGCGTTCTTCTTGTTCAGGTCGATCTCGTAGGACGTGCCGTCGAGCCCGAACGACACCGTCTCGACGGCACCAGAGCCGTCGATGTCGTCGATCAGGACGATGTTCACCTTTTGCGCCACGGAAGGCACCTCATCTGTTGTCGGGAATTCTCGCAATTGCGAATCGTGCCAGGGATATCAATATCGGAATATCACCGACAATGCAATTCAGGTGTTGCGTGCAAATACCAGATCAAGGCCTTTGAGAGTGAGCCAGGGTGAATGATCGGTGAAACACGCGCATTCCTCGATCACCAGGGGTGCGAGATATCCGGTGGCGATGATGTTGACCTCTCCGGGCTCGGCCCCGAGCTCGGTGGTCATCCGGGCCACGATCCCCTCGACCTGGGCGGCGACCCCGAACACCATCCCCGACTGCAGCGCCTCCACGGTGTTCTTGGCGATCACCGAACGCGGCCGGAGCAGCTCCACCTTCCGCAGCTGGGCACCGCGGCGGCCGAGGGCCTCCAGCGAGATCTCGATGCCCGGGGTGATCGCGCCGCCGACGTACTGGCCCTTGTCACTCACCACGTCGAACGTCGTGGCGGTGCCGCCGAAGTCGACGACGATGGCCGGGCCGCCGTACAAGGTGGCGGCGGCGAGGGCGTTGATGATGCGGTCGGTGCCGACCTCGCGCGGGTTGTCCATCAGCACGGGTACGCCGGTGCGGACGCCGGGCTCGACCACCACCCGCGGCACCTCGCCGAAGTGGCGGACCAGCATGTCGCGCCACTCGTGCAGCACCGCCGGCACGGTCGCGCACACCGCGATCCCGTCGACCTCGTCGACCAAGCCGCCGAGGAGCCCCCGGATGAGCACCGACCACTCGTCGGCGGTGCGGCTCTCGACGGTGGCCACCCGCCAGTCGGCAGTGACCTCGCCGTCCGCGACCAGCCCGAGCACGGTGTGGGCGTTGCCGATGTCGACGGCGAGGAGTGCCATGTCAGCCCTCGCGCAGGTCCATGCCGATGTCGAACACCCGCACCGAGTGGGTGAGCGCGCCGACGGACACGAAGTCGACACCGGTCGCGCCGACCTCGCGGGCGCGCTCGAGGGTCAGCCCGCCGGAGGCCTCGAGGGTCGCGCGGCCCGCGGTGATGCGGACCGCCTCGGCCATCATCTCGGTCGGCATGTTGTCGAGCAGGATCTCCTCGCACCCGGCGTCCAGGAGCAGCCGCAGCTGGTCGAGATCGGTCACCTCGACCTCCACCCGCAGCCCGGGGTACGCCGACCGGACCGCCTCCAGCGCCGGCACCACGCCACCCGCGGCGATCACGTGGTTGTCCTTGACCATCGCCCGGTCCGACAGGCTCATCCGGTGGTTGGTGCCGCCGCCGCAGCGGACGGCGTACTTCTGCAGCGCACGTAGGCCGGGCAGCGTCTTGCGGGTGTCGAGCACCCGGGCGCCGGTGCCCTCGAGGGCGTCCACCCACGATGCGGTCGCGGTGGCCACCCCGCTGAGGTGGGAGGCGAAGTTGAGCGCGGTGCGTTCGGCGGTGAGCAGGCCGCGGGTGGGCCCGGTGACCCGCATCAGGGCGTCGCCGGGAGCGACGCGGGTGCCGTCGGGGACCCGGTTGGAGATCACGACGTCGTCGCCCATCACGAAGTGGAAGACCATCGCGGCGACGCCGAGGCCGGCGACCACGCCGGGTTCGCGAGCAGAGAAGTCGGCCGCCCCGCGGGCGTCCGCCGGGATCGTGGCAGCGCTGGTGCGGTCGTCATCGTCCGGGCCACCGGGGAGGTCCTCGTCGATCGCCCGGGTGATCGCCGCGTGGATCGCCTGCGGGTCGAGTCCGGCATCGGTGAGCTCGGTCAGCAGCGGCTCGGGCAGGGACTCCAGCGGGGTGCGAGCGACGCTCATTCAGTGATCCCGTCGGACGGCGGTGCCGGCTGGAAGCCGATCGTGGTGGCGCCGTCGGCCATGGTGGCGTCGAAGTGCCCGGCGAACCGCTCGTCATCGCGCCCCGGGAAGTCGTCGCGCCAGTGCGAGCCCCGGGTCTCCTCGCGGAGCGCGGCGGCATCGGCGAGCGCGGTGCTCACGGTCAGCAGGTTGGTGGTCTCCCACGACTCGAGATCGACCACCTCGCTCGGGGTGGTGCCGAGCTTGTCGAGGCGCTCCGCAGCCTCGGCCAGGCCGTCGGCGCTGCGGAGCACGCCCACCCGCGAGGTCATCACGTCCTGGAGCTCGGCGCGCACCGAGCCAGAGACCACGCCGGGGGTGCGGTCGTCGGGCGCGGGGTCGGACCACGGCCGGAGCTCGCCGGGCAGCACCGCGGCGATCCGCCGCGAGAACACGAGCCCCTCGAGCAGCGAGTTGGAGGCCAGCCGGTTGGCGCCGTGTACCCCGGAGTTGGCGACCTCGCCGGTGGCGTAGAGGCCGGGGATGTCGCACCGCCCTTCGAGATCGGTGCGCACGCCGCCGGATGCGTAGTGGCAGGCCGGGGCGACCGGGATCAGGTCGGTCACCGGATCGACGCCGTGGGAGCGGGTGGTGGCCAGGATCGTGGGGAACCGACGCTCCCACAGCTCCGCGCCGAGGTGGCGCGCGTCCAGCCACATGTGCGGGTGGCCGGTCTCGTGCATCAGGCGGGTGATCGCCTTGGCGACCACGTCGCGCGGGGCCAGGTCGGCGAGCTCGTGCAGGCCCTTCATGAACCGGTTGCCCTCGAAGTCGACCAGCACCGCGCCCTCGCCGCGGACGGCCTCCGAGATCAGCGGCTGCTGGCCCAGCGAGTCGGCGCCGAGGTACATCACGGTCGGGTGGAACTGCACGAACTCCAGGTCGCGGAGCGTGGCCCCGGCCCGGAGCGCGAGCGCCATCCCGTCGCCGGTGGCGACCGCGGGGTTGGTGGTCTGGGCGAACACCTGGCCCAAGCCCCCGCTTGCGAGCACGACCGCCCGGCACAGCACGGCGCCGACACCGTCGCGCACGCCCTCGCCGATCACATGCAGGGTCACGCCGGCCACCCCGCCCGCCGCATCGAGCAGCAGGTCGACGGCCAGCGCGTGCTGGACCACCTCGATGTCGGGCGCGTTGGCGACCGCCTCGGTCAGCGCCCGCTGGATCTCCGCTCCGGTGGCGTCGCCCCCGGCGTGCGCGATCCGGTCACGGTGGTGGCCTCCCTCGCGGGTCAGCGAGATCACGCCGTCGTCGTCGTGGTCGAAGTTGGTGCCGAGCGCGATCAGCTCGCGCACCGCCTCGGGACCCTCCGTCACGAGAGCGCGTACGGCGGCGGGGTCGCACGCACCTGCACCCGCGACCAGGGTGTCGACCTCGTGCTGCTCGGGGGTGTCCCCCGGACCGATCGCGGCCGCGATGCCGCCCTGCGCCCACTGGGTGGAGCCGGCGGACAGCACGTCCTTGGTGACCACCAGCACCTTGTCGACGTGCTCGCGCAGTCGGAGCGCGGCGGTCAGGCCGGCGATCCCGGAGCCGACGATCACCACGTCGGCACGGGTGGTCCAGCCGGGCTCGGGCGCGGTGAGGCGGCCCGGAACGCGGCGTACAGAGGCCATCCCCGCACCCTAGGGCCGTGCGAGCGAAGTCATGGTGCGCTTCGCGCACCCATGGCACGCACATCGCTTCGTTCTCGTCGCTCGTAGGAGAACCACTACACCTTCACTCCTCGGCCTCGCGCTGCACGCACCCTGAGCACGCGCAGCATCACAAGACTCCACTCGCACGACCCTAGTGCGCGGTCAGATCACCACGGACGAGGCCCGGGTCAGCGAAGGTCTCGGCGGGGTCGAAGCCGGTGGCCAGGATCTTGTTGTCGGCGTCGACGAAAACCACGTGCGGCTGGTGCTCCTTGGCCTCGGCGGTCTCCATCTGGCCGTAGCCGATCAGGATCACCAGGTCGCCGGGGTGGACCAGGCGCGCGGCCGCACCGTTGATGCCGATCACGCCGCTGCCCCGCTCGCCGGCGATCGTGTAGGTCTCCAGGCGGGCGCCGTTGGTGATGTCGACGATGTGCACCAGCTCACCGGGCAGCAGGTCGGCGGCCTCGAGCAGGTCCTCGTCGACGGTCACCGAGCCGACGTAGTGGAGGTCGGCCTGGGTGACGGTGGCCCGGTGGATCTTGCTCTTCATCATGGTCCGCAGCATCAGCTGCCTCCTCCGGCTGGGCCCCCGATGACCAGGGGCAGGTTGTCGATCAGGCGGGTGGCGCCCACCCGGGCGGCGATCATGATCCGGGCCTCGGTGCCCGGCGGAGGTACGTCGGGCAGCGGGTCGAGGTTGGGGGATGTGACCTCGAGGTAGTCGAGGTCGACCTTCGTCGACGTACGCAGCTCGGCCCGGGCGGCGTCGAGCGCTGCGGGCAGGCCGTGCTCCGCGGCGCGCTGAGCGGCACGGAGGGTGCGGTTGAGTACGGCGGCCTCATGGCGCTGCTCCTGGTCGAGGTAGGCGTTGCGGCTCGACAGCGCCAGACCGTCGGGCTCCCGCTCGGTCTCGGCGCCGACGATCTCGACGCCGAGGCACAGGTCGGCGACCATCCGCCGGATCAACACCAGCTGCTGGTAGTCCTTCTGCCCGAAGACAGCGACGTCGGGGTGCACCAGTCCGAACAGCTTCGCGACCACGGTGAGGACCCCGCGGAAATGGCCGGGTCGGATCCGGCCCTCCAGGATCGTCGCGAGCTCGCCCGGCTCGATCGTGACGGCGGCCCCGCCGGCCACTCCTCTGGGGTAGACCTCGTCCACCTCGGGCGCGAACACGATGTCGACGCCCTCACGCTCGCAGACCTTGAGGTCGGCCTCGAAGGTGCGCGGGTAGCGGTCGAGGTCCTCACCGGCGCCGAACTGCAGTGGGTTGACGAAGATCGAGGCCACCACGGGGCCGTCGCCGACGCGGTCACGGGCCACCCTGAGCAGGCTGGCGTGACCGTCGTGCATGGCACCCATCGTGGGGACGAACCCGACCCGCTCACCGGTGGCCCGGCGCGCAGCGAGCTGCTCGTGGAGCTCGGCGCGGGTGCGGACGACGTACGGCGGGGTCACTGCACGTCCAGGTGACCCGGCGTCACCCTGGACTCGACGAGGGCGGCGTCGAGGACCTCGTTGATCTTGATCGCGCGGATCGGCAGCACCCGGCCGTCGGTGACGGCACGCGCCAGAGTCGCCCGGCCGAGGGCGACGTACGACGCCATCGCCTGCGGGGCGTTGCCCGCGATCTCGGCGAGGTGGGCGCGGACGGTGTTGATGTCGCCGCGGACGATCGGGCCGGTCAGCGCCGCGTCACCCTGCTCGAGGGCGTTGTCGAGCGCGGCGGAGAGCAGCGGGCGCAGGGTGCCGGCGGGGTCGTCGGACCCGGCGGCGGCGAGCATCTCCATCGCCTCGGACACCAGGGTGACCAGGTGGTTGGCACCGTGCGCGAGAGCCGCGTGGTAGAGCGTGCGCATCTCCTCGGGCACCCACATCGGGCGTCCGCCGAGGTCGTCGACCAGGCCCTCGGCGAAGTCCCGCTCGGCCTCGCCGGCGGTGAGCCCGAAGACGGTCCCGTCGAGCCGGTCGAGGTCGAGCGCGGTGCCGGTGAAGGTCATCGCGGGGTGCAGCGCAACCGGCCTGGCGCCGACGGCGCGCGCGGGCTCGAGCACGGAGATCCCGTGCCGACCCGAGGTGTGGACGACGTACTGGCCCTCGTGGAGGGAGCCGCTCGCGGCCAGCACCGTGACGACGTTCTGCAGCATGTCGTCGGGCACCGTGAGCAGCAGCAGGTCGCAGGCCCGCGCGACGGCGCTGGGCTTCGCGGCGGTGAGGCCCGGAAGCAGGGTGGCGATCCGGTGCCGGGAGGCGTCCGACTCGCCGGCGACAGCCACGATCTCGTGGCCGGCGGCACGGAGCCGGGCGGCGAGGACGGCACCGACGCGACCAGCGCCGACGACGCCCACCTTGAGGGGCACGCTCATTTCGTTTGAACCTTTCGTTCCAGTCCCTCCGACCACCCGCTCTTGCGAGGCGGGCCGGTGTGGGTACCGGACGTTGTGTCCTGGTGAAGTGATTAACGCTGAATGTACGCGTTGGTCATCCCCGTGTGACGCGTATGTGACGCGACCCACGTGGGGTCAGCGGGGGCTCAGCGGCGGTCGTCGGAGGTGACCACGGTGCCGACCTCGAGCGGCCGGGGGGCGTGCGGGAGCCAGTCGTGGGTGACGTGGTCGACGATGTGCACGCCGGGCGGGGCGTTGATCTCGTGAACGCCGGACAGCACGGTCCCCTCCTGCAACGCGTTGAACACCGCCCACTCGCGCCGCTTGCGTTTGTTGCGGTAGCTCGTGGCGAACGACGCGGGGTCGGTCCAGTGCGCGAACTCGTCGCCGTCGAGGTACTTCAGCTCCACGCAGAGGCCGTGCGGCAGGCCGATCGAGCGGACCCGCTCCGGCGTGGTCCGGACCTCCCACTCGAACGCCTTCGTGTAGACGAAGTCCGGGCCGATCGGGAAGCCCCACTCCTCGGCGTTGCGGAGCCCGAGGTCGAGGTAGCCGTGGCTGTCGCCGTCGAGGTAGAGCCCGTGCCGCGGCACCCGGATGATCGACTGCACGTCGCCGATCTGCCAGCCGAGGTCCGCGATCGACGCCTCGCCCTCGGTGGTGAGCACCATGTCGCCGTCCCACTTCCAGGAGTAGCGGGTCCCGACCTGGGCGAAGCACCAGTTGTAGAAGTAGGCCAGCGAGTGCACCGACAGCTCGTGCACCGCCAAGTGCTCGGCACCGGCCCGGGCCACGGAGAAGGGGTACGACGCCAGCGTGAGCCGGTCGGCCCGCCCGGCCTTCTCGGCGGTCTCCTGAGCAACTTCGGGGGTGCCGTCGTCGGAGCCGTTGTCGACGACGAGCACGTGGTCGCAGGCGCGCAACAGCGGCGGCAGCACGAACGGCAGCGAGGGCGCCTCGTTCTTCACCCGCAGGACTGCTGTGCTCCCCGACCGGAGGCCACCGGGCCGGCTCCAGGGCCAGACGATGTCGTAGTCGGCGTGACCCTCGACGTTCTGGATGCCCGTCGCGCCGGCGTGGGCGTTCATGCGCGCTCCCGGCCCGCCATCTTCCGGAGCCCGCGGCGCATCTTCGGCGGCACCATCGCCCGCAGCCCGTGCGGCAACTTGTCCGCGGCACGCGGCGGCTCCGCCGCGGGGCCGCCACCCCTGCCCTGGCGCTTGGTGCGCTGCTCCGCGGCGACCACGGAGGACCGGCTGACCGCCTCGGCCTCGGCGTACAGGTCGACGTAAGCCTCCCGCAGCTGGTCGAGTGCGGTGTGTACGTCGGCGGTGTCGCCGCCGGGCTCGGCCAGCTTGTTGAGCTCGGTCCAGGTCTCGGCGGTCAGCTCGTGCAGCTTCGGCGGCAGGTTGAGGTCGTCGAGGCTCTGCGTCATCCGGCGCAGCGACGGGTCCACGAACCGATGGCCGTCGCGGATCGCCTCGCTGTTGGCGTGCAGCACGTGCTGCAGCTGCAGCTCCTCGCCCACCCGCATCACGGTCTTGGTCCAGTCGTCGAGCAGGTCGGCGTACCGCACGAACGCTCGCGCGCCGCCGTCCGCTCCGCCGATCGACTCACGGGTGCCGCGCTCGGTGTGCAGCAGCATGTTCAGCCAGGAGGCGGCGAGGTGGGCCGAGCCGAGCCGGTTGCCGTAGTAGGTCTGCTTGCTGCCCACCACCTCGGCGGGCGGCCGGAGCATCGTCGCGAAGACCGGGGACGCGCCGGTGCGGATCGCTGCGACCCGCCACAGCGACAGGAACCAGCTCAGTCGCGGGTCCTTCACCACCAGCTCGTGACTCTCGGCGAAGTGCCCCGCGAGCCAGTCGGCGGTGGTGATCCGCTCGGGCTCGCGGGTGCAGATCCGTCCGGTCTCGAACCACGCCTCCGGGCGCGCGTCGCTGACCTGGACCACGGCCTCCTTGAGCAGCCGGTCGTGGTGGTCGACCACCCACTGCGGCTCGCCGAAACCCTTGGGGTTGGACTCGTCGGCGGCCACCTCGGGCTTGGGCACGTGCAGGCCCAGGATCTGCATCAGCCCGGCCAGCGTGCTGGTCCCGCTGCGGCCCGCGCCGGCCACGAAGAGCACCTTGCGCGGGTAGTCGGCGGGGTCGACGCTGCTGGGGTCACTCACGGGGGATGAGCCTAACGGGCACTAGCGTGCGGGCATGAAGTTCGGGCGCCGGTCACCATCAGTGGTGAGCGTCGTGGTGCCGGTCTACAACGTCGCCGCCTACCTGCCGCACTGCCTGGAGAGCCTGCTCGCGCAGGGACGGGTCGAGCTGGACATCGTGGTGGTCGACGACGGCTCGACCGACGACTCCGGGGCGATCGCCGACCGGTACGCCGCGGAGGAGTCACGGGTGCGGGTCGTGCACACCGACAACCACGGCCTCGGCGCCGCCCGCAACGAGGGCCTCCGGCACGTCGCGGGCGAGTACGTCGGCTTCGCCGACTCCGACGACGTGGTCCCGCCCGCGGCGTACGACGTGATGGTCCGGTCGCTGGAGGCCTCGGGCTCCGACTTCGTCACCGGGTCGATCGTCTGGTGGGAGCCCACCGGGCTCCGTGAGCCGCCCTGGATGCGCCGGCTGCACCATCCGCGGCGCGAGGGTGCGACGGCCGCAGAGCACCCGGAGATCCTGGGCGACGTGTTCGCCTGGAACAAGCTGTTCCGGCGGACCTTCTGGGAGTCGGCCGGGCTGTCGTGGCCCGAGGGGATCCGCTACGAGGACCAGCCGACCACGACCCGCGCCTACCTGGCCGGGCGGTTCGACGTACTGCCCGAGATCGTCTACCACTGGCGGATCCGCGACGACGGCTCCTCGATCACCCAGCAGCGGGCCTCGGTCGCCGACCTCGCGGACCGACTGGAGACCAAGCGGATGGCGCTGGCCAGCGTCGACGCCTCACCCGACGCGGACGCCGTACGGCCCTATTTCCTGGACCGGGTGCTGGCCGGCGACCTGCACCGCTACTTCCTGCTCATCCCCGGCTGCTCCGACGAGTGGTGGGCGCGGCTGGAGTCGGGCGTGCGCGCGCTGTGGGGTGAGCGGTCCCTGGTGCACAGCGGCCTCCCGCCCGTCCACCGGCTCACCGGGTGGCTGGTCGAGCAGGGGCGACGCGAGGATGCCGCAACGGTGATGACGTACGTCGCCGGGATGGCCGGCAAGCCCGCTCCGCGGGTGCGCACCGACGAGGGCGGCGTCCGGATCGACGTGCCGGGTCTGGACCCGGCGACCGTCGATCCCGCCGCCCTCGCGGTGCGTGAGTCCGAGGCCTAGAGAAGCCCCTGGTCCTCCAGGAACGTCTGCGCCACGTCCTCCGGGGTCTCCCGGTCGACGGTGACCTGGGCGATCAGCTCGCCGAGGGTCGTGTTGTCGAGCACGCCCATCAGCTCGTTGAGCGGCTCCTCGATGTCCGGGTTGTCCGCAAGGAACTCGGACGACACCGCCGGCACGAGGTTCTGGGCCGGCTGGATGCCGCGGTCGTCCTCGAGCAGCACCAAGCCCTGGTCGTCGAGCGTGCCGTCGAGGGTGCCGGTCTGGCCGAGCTGGGACTCGCCGTCGATCACAGACTTGTAGGTCTGCGGTGAGGCGTAGCCAAGCGGGAGCAGCTCGATGTCGATGCCGTAGACGTCGGTCAGGCCTGCCTCGCAGTCGCTGCGGCCGGTGCAGTCGGGGGCGGCGGCGAGCTTGATCGACTCACCCTCCAGGTCGGAGAGCTTGGTGACGCCGTTGGACTCGGAGTACTCCTGTGTCACGAAGTAGGCGTTCTGGGATGCCGCCTCGGACGGCTCCAGCAGGGTGATCCCCTTGTCGTCGAGCAGCGGCTGCATCGCGGCGAGCGTCTCGTCGAGGTCGCTGGTGCTGACCGGCTTGGCGTTCTCGCCGTTGGCGTCGACGTTGAGCTGGTCGCCGAGGCCGGCGACGTACTCCGGGACGACGTCGACCGAGCCCGGGAACTCGGTCAGGTAGGCAGGCCGGGCGTCGACCAGCTTGGTCTCGACGGCGTAGCCGGCGTCCTCGAGGAGCGCGGCGTACATGGCGGTGACGAGGGCGGCCTCGTCGAAGCTCTGGCTGGCCAGGGTGAGCGGGCCGCCACCGGAGCCACCGTCGGAGTTGCTGTCGTCATCGTCGGCGACGTCGTCACCAGCACAGCCGGCGGCGAGAACCAGAGCGCCCACCGAGAGCGCAGCAGTAAGGGTTCGGCGGATGGTCATGGGGATCTACCTTCTGTGTCCCGCGGGGTCGTCCCGCGCGTGTCCGGTACGGCGGGAGACCCCGCCGTTTTGCTACAGCGTAGGCCCAGCCACCGACATGGTGCGTGCCTCTGTCCGCCGCGGCTCCCTCGGCACCGGATCGGCGGCGCGCTGCACGGCCGCTGCCGCGAGCTCCAGGATCAGCGCCGCGAGCGCCACCACTACCGCCGCGGCGATGCCCTGGCTGTAGAGGTTGCGGGCGAACCCGTCGACGATGATCCGGCCGACTCCAGGCCCCGCGACCAGCGCGGCGATCGTCGCCGTGGCCCACACCTGCACCAACGCCAGCCGGACGCCCGACATCACCAGCGGCAACGCGAGCGGCAGCTCGACCCGCCAGAAGCGCTGCGACCCGGACATGCCCATGCCGGTCGCCGCCTCCTTGATGTCGTCGGGCACCTCCCGCACCGCGACGTAGGCGTTGGTGATCAGCGGCGGCAGCGCGAACAACCCCAGCGCGATCAGCGTGGCCAGCCCGGCCCGCCCGTAGGGACCGAACTCGTCCGACCCCGGCCAGTCGGCCGTGACCAGCACCGCGAGCAGCGCGAACGTCGGGATCGCCCGGCCGATGTTGGAGATGTTGATCGCGAGGAACCCGCCCCGTCCGATGTGGCCCAGCCACAGTGCGATCGGCAGCCCCACGAACATGGCAATGACCAGTGCGGTGACCGTGAGCAGCAGCTGTTCCCCGAGCCGGTCGAGCAGGCCGCCGTTGCCGGTCCAGTTGGAGCCGGTGGTGAGGTAGTCCCAGGTGAGCTGGAAGAGGTTCATGCGCGCGCCCGCCTGGTCCAGGGGGTCAGCACTCGCTGCAGCAGCACGAGTACGGCGTCCAGCACCAGCGCCAGCAGCACGCAGAGTGCACCCGCCGTCACCAGCTCGGCACGGAAGTTGCGCTGCACGCCGTGCGAGATCAGGTTGCCGAGGCCGCCGTACGCCACCAGCGTGCCGACGGTGGTCAGTGCGACCGTCGAAACCGTCGCCACCCGGAGCCCGGCCATCAGCACCGGCAGCGCGAGCGGCAGCTCGATCTTGAACAGCATCCGGGTCGGTCCGTAGCCGAGGCCGGTCGCGGACTCGATGACGTCGTCCGGCACCGCGCGGAACCCGTCGAGCATCGCGCGCACCAGGACGGTGAGCGCATACAGGCCGAGCCCGATGACCACCGTGGTCGCGGACAGCCCGGTGAACGGCACCATCAACGGCAGCAGCGCCAGCGACGGGATCGTGTAGATGCCGGTGCTGACGCCGAGGATCGTCGACTCCAGCCGCGGCAGGCGGCGCGCGAGCAGCGCCAGCGGGAACGCGATGACCACGCCGAAGAGCACGGCCGCGACGGTGATGCCGATGTGCTGGACGGTCGCGTCGACGATCTCGTCGCTCCGGTCCTGCACGTACTGAGCGCACCACCACTCGTTGACCAGGGCGCTGTAACAGCTCGGCCCGTCGGACTCCGGCGCCGCCCCCGGGACGGTAGCGACGAGTAGGGTCACCGCATGGACGCTACCGGTTCCGGGGCCCAGGGCATTGTCCAGTGCTCGATCCGCCTGCAGGGTGTCGGCAAGACCTATCCGGACGGGACCGTGGCGGTCGAGTCGCTCGATCTCGACGTCTACGCCGGCGAGCTGGTGGTCCTGGTGGGCCCGTCCGGCTGCGGCAAGTCGACCACCCTGAAGATGATCAACCGGCTGATCGAGCCGACCACCGGCACCATCGAGATCGACGGCCGCGACGTCACCGGCGAGGACCCGGTCAAGCTCCGGCGCGGGATCGGCTACGTCATCCAGCAGGTGGGCCTCTTCCCCCACCAGAAGATCCTCGCCAACGTGATGACCGTCCCGCTGCTCTACGGCGAGTCCAAGTCCACCGCGCGCAAGCGAGCCTCCGAGCTGCTCGACATGGTCGGCCTGGACCCCGCGACGTACGGCAGTCGCTACCCGCACCAGCTCTCCGGAGGTCAGCGACAGCGCGTGGGCGTGGCTCGGGCGCTGGCCGCCGACCCGCCGGTGCTGCTGATGGACGAGCCGTTCGGCGCCGTCGACCCCGTGGTCCGGGTGAGGCTCCAGGACGAGTTCCTCCGCCTCCAGCAGGAGCTCGACAAGACCGTGGTGATGGTGACCCACGACATCGACGAGGCGGTGCGGATGGGCGACCGGGTGGCGGTGTTCGCAGCCGGCGGCCGGCTCGCGCAGTTCGGCACCCCCGCCGAGCTCCTCGCCCACCCCGCCGACGAGTTCGTCGAGGACTTCGTCGGCGCCACCCGCGGCCTACGGCGGCTCACCGTGACCGCGATCGACCCCGACGACCTCGAGCCGCTCGACGGGATCGCCGTCGGCGATCTCGGTGCCGCGATCGATGTCGACGCCACTCTGGAGGAGGCCCTCGCCGTGATGCTGCGCGACGACAAGCCCATGGTGGGGGTCAAGCGGGGCGCGGAGTTCGTCGGCGTACTCACACCCAACGGCGTGCACAAGGCACTCCGCGCATCGCTCGCGAAATAGCCCTCAGTCGACGGGCACGTCGCGGTGCCAGGACTCCGTGATGTACGACGTGACCCAGCCCATGCCGGTGTAGAGCTCGGCGGCGCCGGTGGATGAGTCGGCGTCCACCTCGAGGCCCACGCGGTCCCGGCCGCGCGCGACGGCGTCGGCGATGATCGTGCGCAGCAGGCCCTTGGCCACCCCGCGGCCGCGGGCGGACTCCAGGACGCCGAGGTAGGACACGTAGGAGCCGTCCGGCCCGGATGTGCTCTCCGAGACCGTCCCGATCAGCGCGCCGACCGGGACCGCCGAGCCGTCCTCGCCGGGGATCTCAGCGAGCCACCACTGGTCCCAGCGGTGGCCGGGGTCCTCTCGCAGCCGGTGCAGGAACTCCTCGAAGGTCTCCTCGCGGGAGTTGAAGTGGTCGACGAACGCGCCCTCGAGCACCTCGTGCACCTCGCGCAGGTCGGTCTCGTCGGGCATCCCGTCGCCGGCCCGCCGGACCACCCGGAACGTCGCCCGGTCCGACTCCCAGTGCTCCGGCGAGGGCACCAGGTCCGCCTCATCCGGCTCGACCGGGCGGCTCATCTGCCACCAGGTGCGCACCTGGTCGAAGCCGCCCGCGGCCAGCCAGCGGTGCTGGCGCTCGTCGTCGGCGTAGGCACCCGTGTCGATCTGCTGCACCTCGAGCCCGCGGGCGGCGCCCACCTCCTTCGCCTGCGCGACCGCCCAGTGGACCAGGACGTCGGAACAGGCCCGGCCGACCGCCTCGGGCAGGCCCCGCTCGACGATGTGCAGGAAGAGCATCCGCCCGCCGGCCCGGTCGTGGACGCTGCCCCACGCCCGGATGTCGCCCTGGTCGTCGCGGACCACCACGTTCTCCCTGGTGCGCAGCCCCTGCTCGGAGACCTCGACCAGGACGTCGTCGACGCCCGACCCGGGCCAGCCGCGACCGTGGCTCTCGTGCGCCCGCAGCAGCAGGGTCAGCCGCGCGACGTCGAACCGGTCGGCGGGGTCCGGCGTACCGATCTCCCAGCCCTCGGGTAGGCCGTCAGGCGGATCGACGAGCTCGTCGGGGTCGGTCTCGAAACGGGACTCCTCGGGGATCACGAGGGGTCAGTCTGCCCTGCCGCGCTCATGTAACACGCCGTCCATCCATCTAACAGGCCGCTGCAGCGGCGTGATAGATCGGCGAACGGCGTGTTACAAGCGGACGGTCGGGGTCAGGCGTGCTTGCGGAGGTTCTCTGCCGCCTGCCACTCGGCGACCAGTACGTCGCGCTCCTGCTCGAGCTCGGTGACCCGCAGCGTGCTCTGGGTGGCCCGCTCCTCGGCTTCCGCCAGCTGGGCGGCGAGCCGGCCGCCGTCCTCCTCGGCCCGCTGGGCCCGTTCGATGGCCAGCTCGTGCTGCTTGTGCGCCTCGATCAGCTCCGCGGTGACCTCGACGAGCCGCTTCTCCAGGCGGGCGATGGTGGCCTCCTGGCGGCCGATCCGGCCGGTCATGGCCGCGACGAACAGGATGTTCTCGTCGGTGCGGGAAGCGGTGAGAGTGCGGTACTCCTGGGCCAGCTCGGCCCGGTCCGTCGCCGCGTCCCTGCGCGACTGCAGCACCTCGAGGTAGATGATCCGGGTCGCGAGCGCACCCAGTCCGACTCCGGCTCCGGCAGCGACCGTGAGCGCCAGCCATGAGCCGCTGAGCGCCCCGCCGACCACGGCGAGAGTGCCTGCGACCAGCAGCAGGCAGGCGACGGCCGCGCGTGCGGACCGTTGGCGGCGCCGCACGGGCCCGCGGGTGGGGGAAGACATAACTAGAGGTTAGGTGTCAGAACGGTCGGAACCGACGCGACACGCTCGTTCGAGGAGCAGCGCCGTGATCACGATCAGCAGCCCGGCGAACGACGCCGCGACCGAGCGCCAGATCCGCTCGTCGGCGAGCTCCGCGTCGTCGCCGACCCAGCTGAGCGCGTAGCCGAGGTAGCCCCCGAGCACCAGCGCCCCGACCAGGGCGCAGGCGCGGGCCAGCACCAGCCGGTTGACCGCCTGGTGAGGTGGCAGGAGATCGGGGCGCTGCCGCACGATCCGGTGGGTGGAGTACGCCGTGTAGCCGAGGATGCCCGCCACGAACAGCAGCGCGAGCGGCTGGAGCCACGACACGACCGGGGCGGTGCCGGCGCGGTCGGCGATGGGGTGCACCAGCCACCCGCCGACGAGTCCGACGATCGCCCAGACCGCCAGCACGGGGACCGAGGTGGGCCGCAGGCTCCCTGATGGCTCGTCGTCGGGCGGCCCGTCGGGCGGGGTCAGCTAGACCTCCAGCGTGAGGTCGTCACGCCGGGTGACTCCCTGCTCGCCGACCTTGTCGAGGAGCTCGGCGATCGGACCCTGGTCCGGGAACACGGCGTCCGGCTCCAGGTCGTGCCACGGCCGGAGCACGAACGCCCGCTCGGCGGCGCGTGGGTGCGGCAGCCGCAGGGCGTCAGTGTCGCTGCGTCGGTCGCCGACCACGACCAGGTCGACGTCGAGGGTGCGCGGCGCGTTGCGGATCTCGGTGCGCTCGCGGTCGAAGGCATCCTCGATCGCCAGCGCCCGGTCCATGAGCCGGTTGGCGGCCAGGGTCGTGTCGGCCAGCACCACGGCGTTCAGGAAGTTCTTCGACCCGTCGGGGGCGTCGACCGGCTCGGTCTCGTAGACCGGGGAGACCCCAGTGACCCAGACGTCGGGCGTGTCGGCGATCGCGTCGACGGCGCCCTGCAGGCTCGCCAGCCGCTCACCCAGATTGGAGCCCAGGGCCAGCACGACGCGGCGGATGGGCCGCATCTCGCCGGTCAGCGTGTCCGCGTCCGGGATGTTCGGGTTGGGGGTCTCAGTCACTGGTTGACCTGCCTCTTCCGGGTGATCGTCAACGCGACATCCGAGAAACTCGCGTCGATGGGGGCATCCGGCTTGTGAACCGTGACCCGTGCCCATTCAACACGGGCATCCCAAAGGCAGACATCCGCAATCCTTTGGGCCAGGGTCTCGATCAGGTCGACCGGATCTTTCTCCACGGCGGCTTTCACCTGGGCCACGAGGCTTCCGTAGTCCACCGTGTCTCGCAAGTCATCTGAAGCCGCCGCAGGCGTGGAATCGACGCCGAGTGCGAGATCGATCACGAACGTCTGCCCGTCGCGGCGCTCGTGCTCGAAGACGCCGTGGTGGCCGAAGCACTCGATCCCGCTGATCGCCAGCTCGTCGCTCACTGCATCTCCATCCGTTCCAGAACCCGCAGCACATCACGCGTGCCCCGGACGTCGTGCACCCGGACCCCCCAGACGCCCTGCTGGGCCAGCAGCAGCGTGATCGCGTGCCCCGCCTCCTCGCGCTCGGCCACCGGCCGCGAGGTCCCGTCGGGGCCGGCCAGGAGGGTGCCGAGGAACGACTTGCGACTCGCGCCGACCAGCAACGGGTAGCCCAGCGAGGTCAGGTCCGCGAAGCCGCGCAGCAGCATCCAGTTGTGTTCTCCCCGCTTGGCGAAGCCCAGCCCCGGGTCCAGGACGATCCGGTCCTCCGGGATCCCAGCGGCCCGCATCGCGTCGACGCGCTCGCCCAGCTCGCGCCGCACGGCCGCCACCACGCCGCCCGGCTCGTCGTAGACGGCGAGGTCCTGCATCCGGTCGCTGTGGGCGCGCCAGTGCATGGCGACGTACGTCGCCTCCGAGCCCGCCGCCACCTCGAGGATGCGAGGGTCGGCGAGGCCGCCGGACACGTCGTTGACCACGCCCGCTCCGGCCGCGATGGCCGCCTCGGCGACCTCCGCGCGCATCGTGTCGACCGACACCACGGCGCCGTCGCCGACCAGCGCGGTGATCACCGGGATCACCCGGTCGAGCTCCTCGGAGACCAGCGGCCGGGTGGCACCCGGGCGCGTGGACTCACCGCCGATGTCGAGTACGTCGGCCCCGTCGGCCAGCAGTGCGCGTCCGTGCGCGATCGCGGCCTCGGTGTCGGCGTACCGTCCACCGTCGGAGAACGAGTCCGGGGTGACGTTCACGACGCCCATCACGACCGGACGGCCGCGAACGCTGGGAACCATGGGCGGACGCTATCGGAGCGGTGGCGGCACCGGCCCGAACTCCGTGCGGCAGGAGTCACCCGAGCAGGTGCCGAGCTCCCTGGTCCGGGAGACGAGCTCCTCGATGGTCTCCGCGTAGCGCGGGTCATCGGCGACGTTGCGTAGCTGGTAGGGGTCGCGCGCCCGGTCGTAGAGCTCGGCGAACCCGGTCTGCAGCCAGTAGATGAACGTGTAGCGGTCGGTCCGCACACCGCGATAGTCCCAGCCGAGGCCACGGCGGTCGGGGCCGCGGATGCCGGCCTGCACGAGCAGGGTGCGGTCCTCACCCGTCCCGGCGCCGGTAGCCAGGTCGACCATGCTCTCGCCGTCGACCGGCACCAGCGGCTCTGCGCCGGCGAGCTCCGCGAACGTCGGAGCCAGGTCGATCATCGCGGTGGTCCTGGTGCGCACCGATCCGGGAGTGATGCCGGGGCCGCGCATCAGCAGCGGCACCCGCAGCGACTCCTCGTAGGCCAGCGTCTTGCCCTGGTAGCGGTGCTCGCCGTAGAGGAAGCCGTTGTCGGAGGTGAACGCGATCACCGTGTCCTCGAGCTCACCGGCCTCGCGCAGGGCGGTCACGATCTCGGCGACGGCCCGGTCCACGGACGCCAGCGAGCGGATCCGCTGGAGGAACAGCCGCTTCGCCTTGGCGAGGTCGACCTTGCCGCCCCGGGTGACGACCTTCGGCTTGTCGGACACGTCGGGCTCGTTGAACGACGGGCTGTCGAGGAACGGCGCCTTGGCCCCGCGGAAGCTGTGGGCGAACTCCGGCGCCACCGGGGGCGGCGTCGAGCAGCCGATCTCGTGGGTGGCCGAGCAGATCCCGTGCGGCGCGTAGAACGAGGACCAGAGGAAGAACGGCTTGTCGTCGGCGGCGAGCGCGGCGATCTCCTCGGTGGTCTGCTCGGCGACGTAGTCGGTGTGGTAGCCCTCGGGCTGGGAGACCGCGCTGCCGTCGTACTGCAGGAAGTGCTGATAGCCGAGCCGGACCGTGGCGTCCCAGTCCTCCCAGCCCGCCGGGATGCCCATCTCGGGGTGGTAGCCGTTGACGTACTTGCCCACGAACGACGTGCGGTAGCCGGCGTCGCGCAGCCACACCGGCAGGGTGCGCTCGGGGTCGTCGAGGCTCTGGTAGCCGCCGTGTTGGCCGCGGTTGCCGCGTACGCCGTTGTTCTGGGCGTACTGGCCGGTCAGGATCTGGGCCCGGGCGGGACAGCACAGCGGGTGCGGTGCGACGAAGTTGGAGAAGTTCACGCCCTGGTCGCCGATCAGCCGGCGGGTGATCGGCATCCAGCGCAGGTCGACCAGGGCCTGGTCGTCGGTGCTGATCAGAACGATGTTGGGGCCGTCGCTGGTCTCCGAGCGCACCTCGCCGGACGTGATGTCCCGCGGGGACTGGCAGGAGGTCGCCAAGAGGGCCACGGCTAGTGCCACGGCCAGAAGGACCCTCCCCGAGCGTTGGGTCATGGCGGTCATCGGGCGCTGTGTATGAGTGCCATGGCCTCGGAACGGGTTGCCGCTCTGTGCATGATCCCGCGCACGGCCGAGGTGATGGTGCGGGCTCCTGCCTTCTTCACTCCGCGCATGGTCATGCACAGGTGTTCTGCCTCGATCACGACGATGACCCCGCGCGCCTCGAGAATCTCCACCAGCGCGTCGGCGATCTGGGTGGTCAGCCGCTCCTGCACCTGGGGGCGCCGGGCGTAGACGTCGACCAGCCGGGCCAGCTTGGACAGTCCGGTGATCTTGCCGGACTCAGCGGGGATGTAGCCGACGTGCGCGACCCCGGTGAACGGCACCAGGTGGTGCTCACACATCGACCAGAGCTCGATGTCGCGGACCAGGACCATCTCGTCGTGGCCCAGGTCGAACGTCGTGGTGAGCACGTCTTCCGGCGCCATCCGGAGACCGTCGGTGATCTCGGCGTACATGCGGGCGACCCGGGCCGGCGTGTCCCTCAGCCCGTCGCGCTCGGGGTCCTCACCGATCGCGATCAGCAGCTCGTGCACGGCGGCCTCCGCGCGCGCCGCGTCGTAGGGCGGCACGTCCTCCGGAGCCCGCGCAGGCGGGTGGATCGGGTCGGTCATGGGGCTGGTCGTGGCTCAGCCGGCCGGGGACGGCGGCGTCGGGTCGGTGCCGGGCGGGGCAACCGGCGGGGTGTCGTGGACGTCGCCGCCGGCGCCGGGCGGAGTGATGATCGCGCCGGCACCCTCCCGGTCGTCGTGGGGCGTGCCGTTGGCCGCGGCCCGGTCCCTGATCGCCTGCGGGATCTCCACCGGGGGGATCTCCGACGGCGTGCGGGTGGGCGAACCGGTCCAGGCGGGCCGCAACGGGCGGCGGCGCAGGGCGGTGAAGATCTCGGCGACCTCGGCCTTGTCGAGGGTCTCCCTGTCGAGGAGCGCGAGCACCAGGTCGTCGAGGACGTCGCGGTTCTCCTCGAGGATGTCGAAGGCCTCCTGGTGGGCGACCGTGAGCAGCTTCTTGGTCTCCTCGTCGACGATGGCGGCGACGTCTTCGGAGTAGTTGCGGGTGTGCCCGATGTCGCGGCCCAGGAACGGCTCGGAGTTGTCGTCACCGAGCTTGATCGCGCCGAGGCGCTCGGTCATGCCGAACTGCGTGACCATCGCCCGGGCCAGGCTGGTGGCCTTCTCGATGTCGTTGCCGGCGCCGGTGGTGGGGTCGTGGAAGACCATTTCCTCGGCCGCCCTGCCGCCGAGCATGTAGGCGAGCTTGTCGAGCATCTCGCTGCGGGTCTGGGAGTACTTGTCCTCGTCGGGGAACACCATCGTGTAGCCGAGTGCCCGACCGCGCGGGAGGATCGTGATCTTGTGCACGGGGTCGGTGCCGGGGAGCGCCGCCGAGACCAGCGCGTGGCCGCCCTCGTGGTAGGCGGTGATCAGCTTCTCCTTCTCGCTCATCAGGCGAGTACGACGCTGCGGACCGGCGATCACCCGGTCGATGGCCTCGTCGAGCGTGAAGTTGGTGATCATCTTCTCGTTGCCGCGCGCGGTGAGCAGGGCGGCCTCGTTGAGGACGTTGGCCAGGTCGGCGCCGGTGAAGCCGGGCGTGCGCCGGGCAACGCTCATCAGGTCGATGCCCTCGGCCAGCGGCTTGCCGCGGGCGTGGACCTGCAGGATCCGGTGCCGGCCGGCGAGGTCGGGAGCGTCGACCTGGATCTGACGGTCGAAGCGGCCCGGTCGCAGCAGCGCGGGGTCGAGCACGTCGGGGCGGTTGGTCGCGGCGATCAGGATCACGCCGCCGCGGACGTCGAAGCCGTCCATCTCGACGAGCAGCTGGTTGAGGGTCTGCTCGCGCTCGTCGTGGCCGCCGCCCATGCCGGCGCCGCGGTGCCGGCCGACGGCGTCGATCTCGTCGATGAACACGATCGCGGGGGCGTTCTCCTTGGCCTGCTCGAACAGGTCGCGGACCCGGCTGGCGCCGACGCCGACGAACATCTCGACGAAGTCGGAGCCGGAGATCGAGTAGAACGGCACGCCGGCCTCGCCGGCGACCGCGCGGGCCAGCAGGGTCTTGCCGGTGCCGGGCTGGCCGTAGAGCAGCACGCCCTTGGGGATCTTGGCGCCCACCGCCTGGAACTTGGCGGGCTCCTGGAGGAACTCCTTGATCTCGCCGAGCTCCTCGATGGCCTCGTCGCACCCGGCCACGTCGTTGAACGTGGTCTTCGGCATGTCCTTGGTGATCAGCTTGGCCTTGGACTTGGCGAACTGCATCACGCCGCGGCCGCCACCGCCCTGGACCTGGTTCATCAGGAAGACGAAGAGCAGGATGATCAGCGCGAACGGCAGCAGGGTCGCCAGGATCGAGCCGAGCAGGCTGGGCTGGGGGTTCTCGGAGTTGGACTCCTCGATCGTGCCCGCGGTCAGCTGGTCGTTGACCAGGTTGATGATGCCCTGCTGCTGACCCATCACGTAGTGGGTCATCACCTTCGAGCCGCTGTCGCGCACGCCCTTGTCGAGGGTGGCCTCGATGGTCTGGTCACCGTCGATGAAGGTGATCTCCTTCACCTGGCCCTCGGTGATGTAGGACTCCATCTTCGAGGTCGGCACCTCGTCGTACCCGCCCCCGGGGGCGAGGTACTGCAGGGCCAGGAGCACGCCCACGACGGCCAGGATGATCCAGACCCAGGGGCCCTTAAAAATGCGCTTCACGGACTTCTACAGACTCTTCTCGGCACTCGCTAGACGGAACTGATGACGGTACACGCCACCTGCTTGGAACCATTCTCTCAGCCTCATGGAGGAAACGCTCATCGGCAGCCGAGGGTTCCGGGTCGGCTCCGGGGTGTCCCCTAGCTGTAGACGTGGGGCGCGAGCGTGCCGATATCGCGGAGGTTGCGGTAGCGCTCGCGGTAGTCGAGCCCGTAGCCGACCACGAACTCGTTGGGGATGTCCCAGCCGACGTACTTGACGTCGACCGGCATCTGCAGCGCCTCGGGCTTGCGCAGCAGCGTGCAGATCGCCACGCTGGCCGGCGCCCGGGAGCTCAGGTTGGAGGTCAGCCACGACAGGGTCAGGCCGGTGTCGATGATCTCGTCGACGATGATCACGTGCCGCCCGGAGATGTCGGTGTCGAGGTCCTTGAGGATCCGCACCACACCCGACGACTTGGTGCCGGAGCCGTACGACGACACCGCCATCCAGTCCATCTCGAGGTGCCGGTGGAACGCCCGCGCCATGTCGGCCATCACCATCACCGCACCGCGGAGGATGCCGACGATCAGGAGGTCCTTGCCCTCGTAGTCCTTCTCGATCTCCGCGGCGAGCTCGGCGATCCGGCCCTGGATCTCGGCCTCGGTGAAGAGGACGTTGACGAGGTCCTTCTCGGCATCTGCGGTGTCCATGAGTGCAGCGTAGGGCGTGCCCTCGGCTACTCGCCCGCGGGCACCCGCACCGCCGGCGTGGCCGGGTCGCCGGACCATTCCCACACGTCCTGGTGGCGCTCGATGCTGCCGGGCTCGACGACGCCGCCGGTGAGGACGACGACCTCCCGGTCCTCGTCGTAGGCGAGGCCGAAGGCCTGGCGCGCCGGCACCACGTCGGCGGGCAGGGCCTCCCACGTCTCGTCGCTCCAGGTCCAGGCCTGGCCGGTCTCCTCGCTCGCGGCGTCGGCGCCGCCCACGAGCAGCAGGCCGAGGGTGGGGTGCGCGACACCGTTCGCGTTGAGGAGCGGGCCGGGCTGGTTCGCCGCGCGAACGGGCCGCCAGCGGTCGCCGGCCCAGACCCACGTGTCGCCGAGTGCGATCGGCGCCGCCTCGTCGACCACCTGGTGCCCGCCGAAGAGCACGACCGCCTCCGACGCGGGGTCGTACTCCATGAACGCCGGCCAGCGCACCGGTGCTGGGCCGTCCGCGGCCACCCGCTCCCAGGCCGCGCCGTCCCAGGCCCAGGTGTCGTTGTGCTGGGTGGTGCCGTCGTCGCCGCCGTACAGCAACACCCGGGCGGCGGCGTCGTCGTAGGCCATCGAAGGGGCCGAGCGAGGGCCTGGGCCGTCGGAGCCGCTGGCGACCAGCGACCAGGCCTCGCCGTCCCAGGTCCAGGTCTCGTCGGACACGCCGTCCGGAGTCAGGCCGCCGTGGAGCAGGAGGACGTCGTCCTCGGTGTCCATCGCGACCGCGGCGAAGTTGCGGCCGGACGGTGCCTCTCCCTCCGGCTCGACCGAGGTCCACCCCTCGCCGTCCCATCGCCAGAGCTCGACCGGTCCGGGGTCGGTCGCGTCCTCGGGGTGGCCGTTGACCAGCAGCACGCCGCCCTGCGGGTCGGTCACCAGCTCGTGCCAGGCGCCGAGCACCGGTGCCTCCGTGGACCCGGCGGCCGGCTCGTCGGCGTCGTCGTTGTCGTTGTCGTCGGAGCAGCCCGCCGCGACCAGCGCGAGCGCCACCACCACGCCGACGGCGCCCGCGGCTCACGCCTCGGCCCCCTCGAAGAACAACGCCTCCGAACGTCGGGCGGCCCGGATCCGACCCGGCAGGTCGACCCACTTCTGGCCGTGCCAGCCGGTGACCAGGGCGTCGACCGCCAGCACGTGCTCGTGGAACAGCTCCGCTGCCGGGGCGCCGGCGCGCAACGCGACGAGCCGCAGCACCCGACGGCGGACGGCGGTGGGCAGCTCGCTCAGGGCGTCGAGCGGCACCGGATCGGGCAGGCCGGCGGCGACCTCGTCGGCGAGGTCGTCGAGGTACTCCATGTCGACCCGCAGCTGGTCGGCGGTGCGGGCCAGCGTCTCGGCGACGCCCGGGCCGAGCTCGTCCTCGAGCACCGGCAGCACCCGCTCCCGGACCCGGGCCCTGGTGTACGCCGGGTCGGCGTTGTGCGGGTCCTCCCAGAACGCGATCCCCTCGACCTGGCAGGCGGTGACGGTGTCGGCGCGAGAGACGTCGAGCAGCGGCCGCCGGTAGCGCTCGAAGCGGCGCCGCATCCCTGCGATCGAACGACCACCCGAGCCGCGGCTGAGCCCGAGCAGCACCGTCTCGGCCTGGTCGTCGCGGGTGTGGCCGAGCAGCACGGCGGCGGCACCGAAGCGCTCCCCGATCTGGTCGAGTACGGCGTAGCGGGCGCGGCGGGCCGCCGCCTCGGGCCCGAGGCCACCGCCCTCCACCGTGATCCGGGCGCTCACGGTCTCGTCGACGCCGAGGCCGGCCATCTGCTCGACGACTGTCGTGGCCTGCTCGGCCGACCCGTCCTGCAGGCCGTGGTCGACGGTGGCCCCGATGACCCGCAGCGCGAGCTCGCGGCCCTCGAACACGGTGGCGACCAGCAGCGCCAGGGAGTCCGCGCCACCGGAGCAGGCCACGACCACGGTGTCGCCCGGCTCGAGGTCGGCCAGGTCACCACGCACGCCCCGGCGTACCGCCGCGACGGCGGGGTGCAGGGTCATGCGGGTCTCATTTCAGGACGCGGCCGATCCAGGCGTCGTGGTCGCCGAGCTCCGCCTTCGAGGGCAGGTTCTCCGGGCCTTCCCACACCGCGTTGAACTCCGCCATCCCGACCTTGTCGACGACGCCGCGCACGAAGGCGGCGCCGTCGCGGTACTGCGCCATCTTTGCCTCGAGGCCGAGCAGCCGGCGTACGAACCGGTCGAGGCTCCCGGTGCCCTTGCGGCGCCGGTCGAACTTCTTCCGGATCGCGCCGACCGATGGGATCACCGAGGGACCCACGCCGTCCATCACGACGTCGGCGTGGCCCTCCAGCAGCGACATCATCCCGGTGACCCGGTCGAGGATCTCCTTCTGCTCGGGGGTCCCCATCAGGTCGATCAGGCTGCCGCCGCGCAGTCCGCCGCGGAGCGCATCGGTGACCCGCTGCAGGCCTTCGTCGAGGACCTTCGACGGCTCCATGGTGTCCGCGATCGCGGCGATCTCGGAGAACAGGTGGTCGCGCATCCAGGGGACCGCCGTGAACTGCACCCGGTGGGTCTCCTCGTGCAGGCAGACCCAGAGCCGGAAGTCGTGGGGGTCGACGTCGAGCTCACGCTCCACGTGGACGATGTTGGGCGCGACCAGCAGCAGCCGGCCGTCGGGGGCGTAGAACGGGTCGAACTGACCGAGCACCTTGCCGGCCAGGAAGCCGAGCAGCCCGCCCACCTCCGCGCCGGTGACCTTCGAGCCGACCGCGAGGCCCAGCCCGGTCGGCGGCTTCTTGGAGGACAGCCTGTCGACCATCGGGGAGATCGCCACCCGGAAGCCGTCGGCGTTCGCCTGCACCCAACCGGCCCGGTCGACCACCAGCACCGGGGCGTCGTGCTCGGCCGCCACCAGCCCGGTGAAGTCGCGCACCAGCCCGGTGGAGCGGTTGGCGTCGGCGCGCAGCTCGTCGACGACGGCGTCGGCCTCCTCGCGCTCGACCTGCGGGCCCTCGCCGGCGAGACGCGAACCGATCCGGACCGCGAGGTCCCAGTCGATCATGCTCTTGGGGGCGTCGGCGCCGCCGGAGGAGCTAGCCATGGCTAGAACCTACAGACCGCAGTGGCAGGCACCGAGGGAAGCAGCAGCGTTGTCCATCGCGACCCGGGCGAAGTAGTCGCGGTTCTTGCGGACCCGGTCGGCCATCAGCACGAACACCATGGCGTTGCCGTCGACGTCGGCCGTGATGCCCGCGAGCGAGGTGACGCCGGTCAGGGTGCCGGTCTTCGCGCGGACCCGGCCGCGACCCTCGGGGGGACCCAGGTCCATCCGGTCGGCGAGTGAGCCGGTGAAGCCCGCGACCGGGAGGCCGGTGAGCACCGCCCGCAGCTGGGGGTGCCCCGGGTCCATGGCCAGCCGGAGTACGTCGACGAGGACCCGCGGGTCCAGCCGGTTGTCGCGGGACAGTCCGCTGCCGTCGTACAAGACGCTGGAGCGGAGCGGGACTCCTTGTGACTCCAGGATCCGGCGTACGCCCTGGCTACCCGCTTCGGACGAGCCCTCGCCCTCGGCGGCCAGGCCGACGTGTCGCAGGAGCACCTCGGCGGCCTCGTTGTCGCTGACGGTCAGGATCCGCTCGACGATCTCGCCCAGCGGTGCGCTGGAGACCGTGGCGAGCGGCGCGTTGTCAGGCCCCCTGGTCGCCTCGGGCGGACCCTCGACCCGGATGCCGGCCTTGCCGAGCGCGGTCGCGAACGCATCGGCTGCCGCGGACGCCGGGTCGGCCTCCCGACCGAAGCCGGACGCCGGCCGGCCCTCGTCGACCCAGAGGGCGCTGGTCGGAGCGACGACGTCGGTGGCGATGTACTCGGCCTCCCAAGTCGGGTTGATGCCCGGCCCGGTGAACAGCCCGGCGTCATAGCCCAGCCGCACGGAGCGGATGCGCTTCTTCTTGAGCGCCTTGGCGGTCCGCTCCGCGAGCGTGGCGATGTCGGCGCGCTGCGGGTACGCCGTCTCGTCGCTGTCGGGCGTCCTCGCCAGCAGCGGGTCGCCGCCGCCGACCACAACGACCCGCCGGCGGCCGTCGGGCACCACCGTGGTCTCGAAGACGTGGTCGGCGCCCAGCGAGTAGAGCGCAGCGGTCGAGGTCACGACCTTGGTCGTGGAGGCGGGCATCGCCAGCCCGCTGCCCATCGCGTACGCCGGCGCGCCGGAGGCCAGCGGCGCCACCGCGGCGAGCACGTGGCGGCCGAGGTCGCGGTCGCTGAGGTCCGACTCCACCGCGCGGCGTACGGCGTTGCGGTCCAGCCGCGGTCGCTCCGGCAGGGTCCGGGCGACGGCCTCCGGGATGTCGACCGGGGGCAGCTCCAGCCCGGGGGGCGGGGCGATCGCGGCAGGCTCGGCGGGCGCCGCGGGCTCGTCCTCGAGCCAGCGGTCGATCAGGTCGTAGCGCCAGGTCGCGACGCCGCCGGCGACCAGGGCGATGACGAGGAGGACGCCGAGGACCCGCAGCACCGGATGCCGAGCGTGCTCTCGGTCACTCCCAGCCACCCATCGCCCCTTCCGCGCTACGCAGTCGGAGCCATTGTGCGGGACACTGGGTGGGCGTCCCGATCGGGGCCGCTCGCGCTAGGACATGCGGAGGGTGAAGGTGCTGGAGTTCGACGTGCTCGTGGAGATCCCCAAGGGGGAGCGCAACAAGTACGAGGTGGACCACGAGAGCGGCCGGATGCGCCTGGACCGGATGCTGTTCACCTCCACGCAGTACCCCGCCGACTACGGCTACATCGAGAACACCCTCGGCCTCGATGGCGATCCGCTCGACGCGCTGGTGCTGCTGCAGCAGCCGACGTTCCCCGGCTGCCTGATCCGGTGCCGGGCGATCGGCATGTTCCGGATGACCGACGAGGCCGGCGGCGACGACAAGGTGCTGTGCGTCCCGTCCACCGACCCGCGCCTGGAACACATGCGCGACATCAACCACCTGCCGAAGTTCGACCGCCTGGAGATCCAGCACTTCTTCGAGGTCTACAAGGACCTCGAGCCCGGCAAGTCCGTCGAGGGCGCCGACTGGGTCGGCCGCACCGATGCCGAGAACGAGGTGCGGGCGTCGTTCCAGCGGCTCAAGGACCACGCTGCGGAGCATGGCGACACGGGTGCAGGTTTCCCCGGTTAACCGGGGAAACCTGATGTTCTCGGGCAATCCTTCGCCCCAAAAGTGCGGGGATCCCCGGTGAGCCGGGGAAACCCGCGAGGTCAGCTCAGTCCTTGACCCCGCGGAAGTAGCCGATCCCGCCACTCCGCTCGAGCGTCGGATCGTTGACGCCCTGGGCGGCCAGCCAGCGCACGACCTCGTCGCCGGTGCAGCCGGGTCCGAGCAGGCCCGCGAGCCGGCCGGCCCGGCGGATCGGCTCGTGCTGGATGCCGCTGTCGTTGAGCAACGCGCTGCCGGTGATCACCCCGCCCGGCCGCAGCACCCGCACCATCTCGACCACCGCGCGGGCGGGGTCGGGGAAGCAGTGCAGGCCGGTGAACGAGACCACCAGGTCAAAGGAGTCGTCCTCGAACGGGAGCTCGCCAACGTCGGCGATCCGCGGCTCGACCTGGTCGGCGACGCCGCGCTCGCGGGCAGCTTCAGTGGTGCGCTCGAGCATCGACTGGGCGATGTCGGCCGCGACGTACGTGACGCCCTGGCCGGGCCGCAGGCCGCGGAGCGCGACCCCGCCGCCGCACGGGATGTCCAGGATCCGGGCGCCGGCGGGCTGCCGGCCGATCTCGTCGGCCGCGGCGTACAGACGGCGCAGGTCGCTCTGCATCCCCAGCATCCAGATCGCGCCGCCCACCCGTGGGTGCTCGACGGTCCAGTCGTAGAAGTGTGCCCACAGCGGGTCGTCACTCCACCCGCCGAGGCCGGGGAGCCTCATGCCTGCTCCAGGCCGGCCAGGAAGGCGGCGATCCGGCGGGTCACCTCGACGTGGATCTCGGCGCTGCGGACGACGTCGCCGGGCACGCACAGCCCGTGGTCGGCGTCGGGGATCACCATCACGTCGCAACCCTCTCGCCTCAGCCCGGCTGCCACGTCGGCGTCCCACGCCTCGTCCGCCTCCCCGCACACCAGCAGCTGCCGTCCGCGGTGCGCCGCGAGGCCGGCCACCAGCTCGTCGACGAACAGCAGCGGTGTCAGCCAGATCGCGTCATGGCCCTGCTCGGCGGCCCACGGGGCCGCACGGGTGCCGAGCGACTTACCGACGACGACCGTCGTCGGGAGTACGTCGGTCTGTGCGGCGAGGGCGGCCGCGGCCTGGTCCCGCACCCAGCCGCCCGGGTCGTCGTCCGGACACTGGTCGGAGTCCCACCACACCTCCTCGACGGCGTAGCCGTGCTGCAGCAGCGCCTGCGACGCGAAAGCCAACAACGGGGCGGCCGGGGTGTAGCCGCGACCCGGCAGGACCAGGCCGAGGCCGCCGGCACCGCTCATCGGACCAGGTCGGGCGATCGCAGCATCTCGACGGGTACGCCGAACCCGTCGACCAGGTCGCCGCAGATCGGCCGGACCTTCCGGCACAGGTCCGCCACCTCGCGGGTGATCGCCTTGGAGCGCTGCGAGGTGAGCCGGCCGTGCTCCATGAACCACGCCCGGTCGGCCTCGATGCCGGACAGCGCATGCAGGTCGCAGAGCAGGTTGAGCGCGACCTTGAGATCGCCGTCGGGCAGCGCCCGGATCTTCTCCACGAACGCCTCGAGCACCAGTCGCTCGACATGCGCGCGAGCGGCGCCGATCACGTGGTCCTGGACCTGGGAGAACACCTCGCCGGGGTTCATCTTGTTGTCGATGCCGCGCTTGAGCCGGCGGGCCACGCCGCCGAGCATGTGGTCCTCGCGGAAGCGGTACATCGCGAGCTGGTACTCCGGGTCGAGCAGCCCGGCCTCTTGGTCCCAGCCCTCGTCGCCGCCGGGCAGCACGTCCTTGATCCGCTCCAGCAGCTTGTGCACGCCGGCCTTCTCCAGCACCGTCTCGACACCGAGGCCGGCCACGTAGCGGACCATGCCGAACTGGTCGAGGTCCTCGAACTCGCTGGCGTAGTCGGTGAGCAGTCCCTTGGCGACCAGCTGGAGGAGCACCGTGTTGTCGCCCTCGAACGTCGTGAAGACGTCGGTGTCGGCCTTCAACGCGGCGAACCGGTTGATCGACAGGTAGCCTGCGCCGCCGCACGCCTCACGGCACTCCTGGATGGTGCGGGTGGCGTGCCAGGTGCCGAGCGCCTTGGTGCCGGCGGCCCGCGACTCGAGCTCGCGCCGGGCCTTCTCGTCGCTGAGGGTGCCGGAGAAGACGTCGTGGAGCTGGGTGGCGACGACCTCCTGGGCGAAGTGCAGCGCGTAGGTGCGGGCCAGCAGCGGGAACAGCCGGCGCTGGTGCATGCCGTAGTCGAGGAGCAGCTCCTCCTGGTCCTCGCTGGTCGCCTCGAACTGGCGCCGCTGCAGGGCGTACTTGACCGCGATCGCGAGCGCGACCTTGGCGGCGTTGATGCCGCCGCCGCCGACGCAGACCCGCCCCTGCACCAGGGTGCCGAGCATCGTGAAGAACCGCTTGTTGGGGTTGTCGATGTCGCTCTCGTAGACCCCCGACGGCGTGACGTCGGCGAACTGGTTGAGCAGGGCCGTGCGCGGCACGCGGATGCCGTCGAACCAGATCCGGCCGTTGTCGACGCCGTTCAGGCCCATCTTCTGACCGTCGTCCTCGATCCGTACGCCGGGCACGACCTCGCCGTCCTCGCGGATCTGCACGACGAAGGCGTGCACCCCCTCCGACTTCCCACCGACCTCGAGCTGCGCGAAGACCACCGCGAGCTCGGCGTGCTCGGCCGCGTTGCCGATGTAGTCCTTGTTGGACTCCTCGCCGCGGGTCTCGATCACGAACTCCTGGGTCGCCACGTCGTACGTCGCGAAGGTGCCGAGCGCCTGCACGTTGCTGCCGTGGCCGGTCTCGGTCATCGCGAAGCAGCCCATCGTCTTCGCGGTGATCAGGTCGGCCAGGTAGTCGTCGTGGTGCGGCTTGGTGCCGAGCTGCAGGATGGCGCCGCCGAACAGCCCGAACTGCACGCCCACCTTCACGAGCACCGACAGGTCGCCGAACGCCAGCGTCTCGAACGCGGCGACCGAGGCCCCGATGTCGCCGCCGCCGCCGTACTCCTCGGGGAAGCCCATCCCGGTCTGGCCGGTGGCCGCCATCTCGACGACGACCTCCTTCACGCGCTCCCGGAACTCGGCGCGGGTCATCGTCTCGGCCTCCTCCAGGATCGAGGAGTACGCCGCGAGGTTGGTGCGCACCAGCTCGCGGACCGCGGCGTACTTGCCGTCCAACAGAGCCTTCAGGTCCGGGACGTCCACCTCCGGCTGGACGTAGGTGCGTGGGCTCTCTTCGGTGCCGGTCTCGGCGGTGTCCGTGGCCATGCGCTCAAACTACGGGCGGGCGTAGAAGTTCGGGGTGATCCAGTAGTACATGGACTCCTCCGACACCGGCCGTCCGGTGCGGGGCGCGTGAATGATCCGCCCGTCGCCGACGTAGAGAGCCACGTGGTAGATCGACGACGAGCTGCTCGAGGAGCCCCAGAACACCAGGTCGCCCGGCTGCAGCTGGGCCGCGGCGATCGGGGTCGACTGCTGGTACTGCGCGACCGAATAGTGGGGCAGCGACCTCCCACCGGCGGACCAGGCACCCATGGTCAGGCCGGAGCAGTCCCAGGAGCCCGGCCCTGCGGCACCCCACTGGTACGGCTCGCCGAGCTGGGCCCGGGCGAACGCGATCGCGGCCTGGGCGCCACCGCTCGGTGACGGAGGCGGCGAGGTCGGCTCGGGGTCGGCCGGGGGTTCCTGCGGCTCCGGCTCGGTCGGCGTCGTCGGGTCGGGGTCGGCCGGCGGCTCCGGCTCGACCGCGGGCTGGGCGTCCTCGGCCGCCTGTTCGGCGGCCTCCCCCGCGGCGCGCGCCTCGAGCCCGGACTGCCGGCGCGTGGCCAGCTCGACGCTGATCCCCTTCAGCTCGGCCAGCCGCGCGATCAGGTCGGTCTTCTCGGCGGCGATGTCCTGCGCGAGCACGGCCGCGTTGTCCGCCGCCACCTGCGCCGCGTCGCGTGCGTCGCGGGCGCTCTCCTCGGCGTCCTCGGCCTCGTCGAGTGCGTCCTCGGCGTCCTGGGCTGCATCCTCGGCCTCCGACTGCGCGGCCAGGAAGTCGTCGTACCGCGCGTCCATGGCGCTCTCGGAGTTGCGCATCGTCGCCGAGCGCTGCACCAGCTCGGAGAGCCCGTCGGACTCCACGACCGAGGTCAGCGCGCCGAGGCTCGAGCCGTGCGTGTACGACGTCACCAGCGAGTCCTGGTAGGCGGCCCGCTGCCGCTCGGCGTCGTCGGCCGCGTCCTGCGCGACGGCCGCTGCCCGCCGCGCGTCGCCCCTCGCCAGCTTGGCCTCCCAGCGTGCCCCGTTGAACTCCTCGGCGGCCTGCGCCGCGGCGATGCTGGCCACCTCGAGGCGGTCGTTGGCGGCGTCCAGCGCCTGCTGGATGCCGTCGACGTCCAGGGTCTGGTCGTCGACCGCCTGCTTGGCCTCGCGCACCTGCTTGCGGGTCGGCACGTCGGTGTCGTCGTCGGCGATGGCCACCTGTGCGGTCACCCCGCCGAGTGCCATCGCGAGCACGAGTGCTGCGGCGAGGCGGGATCCACGTCCCTGGGGGCGCACGGGTGAGCTCCTGACAGTCGGCGTACTCGGTCGCCGCCCCGAGAAGACTTCCCCTCCACACGAGGCAACTTGCGGCACGTTAGTGCGCACGAGTCACATTGGGAACAGTTTCCTCAACTTTTTCAGGTCGCCCCGGCGTGTCGGCTTGCGAACTACAAAGATGTAGTTCGTCAGTCTGCGTCGACGGGCACCTGCGACGACGTGGTCGTCGGGTGCGAACGCAGGCTGCGCTTCTCGAACTTCTGCCCGCTGGCGATGCCGCCGAGGTAGAAGGAGATGAACGCGATCATCACGCCGGCGATGTCGTCGGCGAGGTAGTGCCAGCCGAAGTAGACGGTGGCCACCATCGTCAGCGCGAAGTTGGTCCAGAAGATCGCCTTCAGAATCCGCGACTGCAGGGTGTACTGCACCATCAGCGCGACCAGGAGCGTGATCGCGCAGTGCAGGCTCGCGAAGCCCGCGACCGAGTTGACGATGCCCTCGACGCCGGTGCCGTCGTAGCCGCCCGTGAGGATCTGATGTCGCGCCTCGATCAAGGACTTCATCAGGTCGTCCGTCGGCGTGTGCGCGAGATCGATGTAGAGCGGCCGGTACTCCAGGCCGGGGCCGAGCGTGGGCAGCGCGTAGTAGGACAGCGTGCCCAACGCCCAGGCGAGGCACTGCGACGTCGCGAACCAGTAGCCGTGCGACATGTTGCGCGACCACACCAGCCAGGCCATCAGCGCGAGCGGCACCAGCGGCAGGAACCACAGGTAGATGTAGGAGAGCACGTGTGCGGTGACACCGGTGCCGAGCACGCTGTGCAGCACCGTGGACGGGTCGTTGCCGAAGAACAGCGCCTTGTCGAGCAGGTGCAGCTCGCGGTCGTACTTCGTGTCGATCACGAACGGCAGCGCCGACTTCAGGTTGCGGTAGCTGACGTAGGTGACGTAGAAGCAGACGACGCCGAGCACCACCAGCCGGATCCGCTCGGCCGTCCAGTGTGTCTTCAGCCGGTGCTTGACGGCAGGCATGAACGAGCCCGGCCGGCCCCGGGAGTTCCAGATCGCCTTCGGCAACAGGTCGATGCCGATAGCGAGCAGGAGCAGGAGCGGAAGCCGTGCCCAGGAGGGCCCGAGGAACTTGCCCTCGGGGTCGAGCAGCGGCTGGTCGTAGCGGATCGAGACCACCAGCGCCAGACCGCCCATGACGGCCGCGACGCCGATGAGCAGGGTGTAGGCACGGCGATACACGCGGTCAGTCTAGGGACGGCTCCGACATCGTCTCCTCCGGGATAGCCGCGAGCCGGGCGGGGTCGACGGCCAGCCGTACCCGCTCCCCCGGCCCGGGGTGCCGGTCGGCCCGCGCTACCGCGTCGACCCGGCCCACGTCGTCGACGTCGACGACCAGTCGCACCTGGTCAGGGGTGGCCAGCGCCGAGACCACCTCGCCGGCCAGCGCGCCGTCCGGATCGGCGCTCAGCGCCGACCGTCGTACGGCGACCGCAGGCGCAGCCGGCAGCCCGCCCGCCGCCAGCACCCGGGCCGCGGCCGGACCGCGCAGCACGCCCGCGTAGCCCAGGAACAGCGCGGTCTCCGGGTCGGCGGGCGCGGCCCAGACCTCGGCGATCCCGCCCTGCTGCACCACCCGCCCGGCCCGCATCACCGCCAGCCGGTCGGCCACCGTGTAGGCCTCGTCGTGGTCGTGGGTGACCATCACCGCGGTGGTGCCGGCCGCGCGCAGGATGTCGCGCAGGTCGCCGGCCAGCCGCTCACGCAGTCCGGTGTCGAGTGCGGAGAGCGGCTCGTCGAGCAGCAGCAGGCGCGGGGACGCCGCCAGCGAGCGGGCCAGCGCCACCCGCTGTCTCTCGCCACCGGAGAGGGTGGCGGGGAGCCGGTCGGCGTACCCGGTCAGCCCGACCAGCTCGAGCAGCTCGGCCACCCGCGCGTCGATGCCGTGGGCTCGCCGCAGCCGCAGCGCGTAGCCGACGTTGCGGGCCACGGTGAGGTGGTTGAACAGCTGCCCGTCCTGGAACATCAGCGCGAACCCGCGCCGGTGCGTGGGCACCCGGGTCAGGTCGAGACCGTCCCAGCTCACCGTGCCCGTGGCGGTCGGCTCGAGCCCGGCGATCGCTCGCAGCAGCGTGGACTTCCCGCTGCCCGAGGGTCCGAGGACCGCGAGCACCGCGCCGTCGGGCACCTCGAGGTTCACGTCCAGGACCGCGGGCATACCTTCAAAGCGCACCGTGACGTCGGAGAGGTTCAGCATCACCAGGCCCCCAGTGCCGGCACCCGCAGCCGCTCGACCGCGAGCATCACCAGCGTGGTGACGCCGGCGAGCACGACCGAGGCAGCAAGTGCCATCCCGTAGTTGAGCTCACCCGGCTGGCCGATCAGCCGGAAGATCACGACCGGCAGCGTCGGCCGGTCCGCCCGAGCAAGGAACGACGTGGCCCCGAACTCGCCGAGCGAGACCGCGAACGCGAACCCCGCCGCGGCCAGCAGCGGCATCCGGATCGCCGGCAGGTCGGCGGTGAGTACGGCGCGCAGCGGCCCGGCCCCCAGCGACGCCGCGGCCTGGCGCTGCCGGTCGTCGACGCCGTTCAGCACCGGGACCAGCGCCCGCACCACCAGTGGCAGCGCCACCAGCGCCTGGGCGATCGGGACCAGCAGCGCCGAGTCCCGCAGGTCCAGCGGCGGTTGGTCCAGGGTGATCAGGAAGCCGAAGCCGAGCGTCACCGCCGACACCCCGAGCGGCAGCATGAAGGCGCCGTCCAGCGCGCCCCGGATCCGGCGCTCTGGACGCGAGTGCGAGCGACGGGTCACCGCGACCGACACGAGCAGCCCCAGCAGCAGGGCCACCCAGGTGGCGTCGACCGCGATCCGCAGCGAGTTGAGCAGCGCCGTGGTGACCGGCACAGCCAGGGCTCCGTCGGTCCCCTGGGTCTGCAGTGCGCGGTAGAAGTCCAGGCTCCAGGCGTCGTCGACGCGCAGCGATCCCACGACCAGCGTGACGATCGGCGCGGCCACCAGCACGAACAGCAGCCCGGTCGCGGCCAGCTGCGGCAGGTCCCCGCGCCCCGGGCGCACCGGCCGGCTCGTCACCCGGCCGACGGTGGGGTCCGGCACCGTCCGCAGCCGGCCGGCCACCACCAGCAGCACGACCACCGCGACCAGCTGCAGGATCGACAGGGCAGCGGCCGCCGGCAGGTCGAGCAGGTCCTTGGTCAGCAGGTAGATCTCGGTCTCGACGGAGGAGTAGCGGGTGCCGCCGAGGGTGAGTACGACGCCGAAGCTGGTCGCGCAGAACAGGAAGACCACGCTCGCGGCCGAGACGATCGTCGGCCGCAGTGCCGGAAACGTGACCGTGCGGAACACCTGGGCCGGACTGGCGCCGAGCGCCGCCGCCGCATCGCCGGGCCGGCGGTCGAGTGACTCCCACGCGGCCCCGACCGTGCGGATCACCACCGCCACGTTGAAGAAGACCAGGCCCGCCAGGATCGCGACCGGGGTGCCGTCGAGGCCGAGGAAACCGAGCGGCCCGGCCTCGCCGAGCAGCTGCCGGAACGCCACGCCGATCACCACGGTGGGCAGCACGAACGGCACCAGCAGCAAGGCCCGCAGCACCGACCGCAGCGGGAACGCCAGTCGGTGCAGCGCGTACGCCGCCGGCAGCCCGAGCAGCACCGAGAACATCGTCGCGACCGCCGCGCTCCAGACCGTGAACCACAGCACCCGGTGCACCCGCGGCCGGCCGAGCACCTCCAACACCGCCCCCGGGTCGAACTCACCCTCGGGCCAGAAGCCGCGCCCCAGCATCCCGAGCACGGGCAGCACGAAGAACACGCCGAGCACCAGCAGCGGCAGCGCCGCCAGGGCGAGCAGCGTGAGCGGTCGCGCGAGACGAGTGCTCACCTTGAGGTGACGTCGCTCCACTCGCGCAGCCAGGTCTCCCGATTGGCGGTCACCTCGGCCGGGTCGACGGCGTACGGGTCCGTCGGCCTCGTCGCGAACTCGGCCCACTCCTTGGGCAGCTCCACTCCCTCGACGACCGGGAAGACGTACATGCTCGTCGGGAGGGCGGCCTGCACCTCCGGGCCGACCAGGAACTCGACCAGCTCCTGGCCACCTTCGGGGTTGTCCGCGCCCTCGATCACGCCGGCGTACTCGACCTGCTCGAAGCAGGTGTCGAGCAACGCGCCGGTCGAGGACTTCCCGTCGGCCACGGTGAAAGCGGGCGAGGAGTCGTAGGAGAGCACGATCGGGCGCTCGCCACCGCTGAACGTGAAGTCGACGTTGTAGGCGTCCTCCCAGCCCTTGGTGATCTTGGCGCCGTTGCCGACCAGGTCCTCCCAGTAGTCGGGCCACTCGTCGCCGTACGCAGCGATCGTGGTGAGCAGGAACGCCATGCCCGTCGTGCTGGTGGTCGCGCCCGGCGTGACGAACAGGTCGCGGTAGTCCGGGTCGGTCAGGTCGTCGAGGTCCTCGGGCGGCTCGAGACCCTCCTCGGCGAACCAGGAGTCGTCGATGTTCACGCACACGTTGGCGTTGTCGACGGCGGTCAGCGCGTGCTCGTCGTCGCCGGGCAGCGCGTGGTCGTCGACACCTGCCGGTGCGTCGAAGTCGTACGGCGCGAACACGCCCTCCTCGAGCGCGCGGGACGCGAACGTGTTGTCGACCCCGAACGCGACGTCGCCCAGCGGCGAGTCCTTGGTCAGCACCAGCTCGTTGGTGAGGGTGCCGCCGTCCCCGACCTGGCGGATCTCCAGCTGGTAGCCGGATTCCTTCTCGAAGGCGGCGACCAGCTTCTTGGGCAGCGAGAACGAGTCGTGCGCCACCAGCACCACAGTGTCCGCGCCACCGGCCGAGTCGTCGTCGTCGCCGCCCTCACCGATCAGCGAACACGAACTCGCCGCCAGCGCGAGCGACGCAACCAGCGCAACAGTGGACCTCATCTGGACTCCCTTCGCCGGTGCTAACCGGAGCAGGTTCGGAGGGTCTGCAGCTCTCTGCACTCTCAGCACGCTGGTGGCGTGCTCCCCTGTCTTCTCTTGCGGTCCACGTTACTCGGGGCTGTGGACGACCCTCCGTGCAGGTCGCCTGTCGGGCGGTGACCTATCCAGCGTCTGCTTCGTCGGAACCATGGATCTCCCACCGCCGCCCGACCGATCCCACGCGTATCCGGACGGGCATCCACAGCCGCGGTAGGGCGCTGTTTGGTTCCCGCCCCCAGCGGCCATGCCGGAAGCATGAAGCCCATCCCCGGCCCGTTGAGCACCGGCGTATTCAGCCGCGCCAGGGCGCGGGAGCTCGGGGTCACCGACGCCATGCTGGAAGGGTCCCGCTTCGTCCGAGTACTGCCGCGGGTCTGGCGCACCGCGGACTACCCGATGCAGGACCACGACTGGGTGGAGGCCGCACGGCTGGCACTGCCCGCCAACGCACATCTCACTGGCATCTCGCGCATCCAAGCCTGCGGGCTCGACCACGGGCCACGCCTACCTGTCCGCTTCGTGATCGAGGGTGAGCTGCATCTCGCCTTCGACAACGTGTTCTTGCACCGCACGAAGAAGCTGCCCCCCGTCGACGAGGTCGGCGTCGTGGTGCCGGCCGCGTTCATCAGCTACTGCGCCCGCGCCCTCGTGATCGATGCCGTCAAGGTCGGCGACTGGCTTCTCCACCACGGCTGGATGACTACCGAGGGCGTGCGACACCTTGCGCTCGCCGAGCTGTGGCGCCCCGGTGCCGACGAGGCCGTCTGGATCCTCGAGCACCTCGACGCAGGTGCGCGGTCCCTGCCCGAGTCGGAGACCAGAGCGGTCCTGGCGTTCTCGGGTCTGCCGGCACCTGGCGTCAACGTGCCGATCGAGCTCGAGGAGGGACTCACCGTCATCGGCGACCTGGTCTACGAGGAGTGGGGGCTGTTCGTCGAGTACGACGGGATGCAGCACCAACAGGACCGTGTCGTCTACGGCATCGACGTCGAACGGTACGCCGCGCTGCGCGCCCACGACCTCCGCTACGTCCAGGTGACGAAGGAGAAGCTGCGCCACGCACGCACGCTGGCGGGTGAGGTCTACCGGCAGCTGCTGGCGGGTGGGTACGCCGGCGACCCTCCGACCTTTCGGGGCCAGTGGGAGTTGTTGTGGGTGCCCGTCAGAGTCGCGGTCGGTCCGCGCAACTGGTCCGCACGACGGCTCGGATGAGCTGCGGCCCCGGGGCGGCGGTGACCTATCCAGCTTCTGACAGGACAAGATCCGGGATAACCCACCGCCGCACCCAAACCCCCGGCCCAGACCCCGGCCCGTAGGCTCCGCTCCATGCCCAGCCTGCGCCACGAGCTGATCGCCTGGGCGCTGCCCCGGGTGCGGCGCACCCGCGACCTCGACACCCCGGAGAACGAGCGGGCCCGGCTGCTGCGGCGCAACGACGCGCTCGAGCCCGCACTGCCCACCGGGCTGGTGCCGCGGTTCCACCGCTGGTTCACCGTCGAGGAAGAGACCTTGAGCGGCCCGGCCGGCGAGTTCCCGTCGTACGTCGTGACGCCGCACTGCGCGGCCGGCGAGCTCACGATCTACTACGTGCACGGCGGCGGCTACGTCGCGCCGTTGGACCCGTTCCACGTCCGGTACGTAGCCCGCCTCGCCTGCGCGCTCAAGGCGCGAGTGGTGCTGCCGACGTACCCCCTGGCGCCCCGCCACTCCTGGCGCGACTCGCACGACGTCCTCGCCGACCAGCTCGCCGCCCATGCCCAGCAGGGACGGGTCGTGCTCGCGGGCGAGTCGGCGGGCGGCGGCATCGCGCTCGCGCTGGCCGAGACGCTGCGCGACCGCGGCTGGCCGCAGCCCTGGAGGCTGTTGCTGATCTCCCCGTGGGTCGACCTGACCACCAGCACCCCGGAGACGAAGGCCCTGGACGAGATCGACCCGTGGCTGTTCATCGGCAAGGTGCACGCGTACGCCGACTGGTGGGCCGGCGACCCCGAGGACCTGGGCCGGCCCGAGGTCTCGCCCGCGCTCGGCCGGCTCGACGGGCTGCCCCCGGCGCTGATGTTCTGCGGCACCCGCGACCTGCTGGTGCCCGGGTGCCGGCTGCTCGCGGACCGCGCGGCCGCATCCGACTGGGACCTCACCTATATGGAGGCCGCCGACCTGTTGCACGTCTTCCCGCTGCTGCCGTTCATCCGCGAGGCGCGCCGCGCGCATCGGCACACCCTGGAGTTCCTCAGGTGAACCCACAATGAACATCGAGGCGGTGCCCTTCCAGGCCCTCGACGCCGCGACGGCGTACGACGTGTGGCGGCTGCGCCAGCAGGTGTTCATCGTCGAGCAGGAGAGCGTCTACCCCGACCTCGACGGCCGCGACGACGAACCCGGCACCCGCCACGTGCTGCTCCGCGATGGCACCCTGCTGGTCGGCTACGCCCGGGTCCTCGACGACGGCGACACCTGGCGGATCGGCAGGGTGGTGCTGGCCGAGGAGGCCCGTGGCCGCGGCCTCGGCGGCCCGCTGATGGAGACCGCGCTCAAGGTGTGCGTGGACCGCGACGTGGTGCTCGACGCGCAGACCCGGCTCGCCGGGTGGTACGAGGCGATGGGGTTCGTGGTGACCGGGGAGGAGTTCCTCGACGGCGGCATCCCGCACCTGCCGATGCTCAAGCGAGGCTGAAGACGATCCCGTCCGGGGTCACCTCGCGGGTCACCTGACCTCGGGCCACCAGCAGCTCGAGGTGCGCCTTGGTCTCCATCGAGGCCATCCCGCGGTTGAAGACGTCGAGGTCGTCGTACGCATGCTCGTGGCGGGTCCACGGCAGGTGCCGGGCCACCTGTTGCGAGGTCTGCGGGCCGTCTCCGAGAGCCCGCACACACAGATCGAGGCGTACGTCGTGGTGCTGGAGCAGCTCGTCGACCCGACGGTGCGTGGACGGGGCCACCGGCCCGTGCGCCGGCAGGATCCGCAGGTCCGGCAGGGAGCGCACCTTGATCAGCGAGGCCAGGAAGTCGCCGAGCGGCAGGGGTGTCTCCGGCACCGTGAAGCCGATCGACGGCGTGATCGTCGGCAGCACGTGGTCGCCGGCGAACAGCAGGCCCTCGGCGCGCTCGGCGAACACGAAGTGGCCAGGAGTGTGACCCGGCGTGTGCACCGCGTCGACGGTCCGCGCGCCCACGGTGATCTCGTGGTCACCGTCGAGCCAGGTGTCAGGGAACTGCCACAGGCTGACGTCCGGCCGCTTCATGTCCTTGGAGCCCTCGAGCCACTCCTCGGCGACGTCCCGGGCACCGGCGGACACCAGGATGTCGACGAACGGGTTGCGCTCGATCTCGATGTTGTCGTTGAGCAGCTCGAGGCCCGGCCGCTCACCGATGCCGAGGGACACGTCGGCGCCGTACTCATGACCCAGGACCGTCGCCATCGTGTAGTGGTCGCGGTGGATGTGGGTGACCAGGAACCGTCGGATGTCGCCGAACCCGCTGCCGATGTCGCGCAGGCACCGGTCCAGCAGCTCGCGGGCCTGCGGGATCGCCCAGCCGCCGTCGATCAGGGTGAGCCCGTCGGCGCTCTGGACGACGTAGACGTTGATCGCCTTCAGCCCGTCCATGGGCAGCGGGAGCGGGATCCGGTAGATGCCCTCGGTGACCTCCCAGGCGCCCTCGGCGGCCCAGTGCTCCCCCGAGTCGGGGGACACGGAGTGGGCGGTGTCAACACCGGGGCTGCTCACGCGCCGGACCCTACGGGGTGATGTCGGGCAGGTTGAGGTCGAGGTTGGGTGCCTGGATGCCGCCGTCGACCTCGAGCAGCTTGCCGGTGACGTACTGCCCGGCCTTGGAGCTCAGGTAGAGCGCCGCGGCCGCGATGTCCTCGGCCTCGCCGACCCGACCGAGTGGGGTCTTGGTCTCCATCTGGTTCATCATCTCGGGCTGCCCGGCGACGTACTCCAGCGCGCTGGTCATCACCGATCCGACCATGATCCCGTTGACCCGGATCCGCGGCGCCAGGTCGGTCGCCGCCAGCCGCGCCCAGTGCGCGAGCGCTGCCTTGGCGGTGCCGTAGGCGAGGTAGCCGCGGCCCGAGGCCCGGCCCATCATCGAGCTGATGCAGACGATCGACTTCTGCGCGTCGGGCTCGGCCTTCAGCATCAGTGGTACGGCGGCCACGCTCAGCGCGTGCGCGGTGCTGACGTTGAAGTGGAACGCCTCCTCGAGGAAGGCGATGTCGGTCTTCAGGAACTCGTTGGGGAACGTCCCGCCGACGTTGTTGACCACGGTGTCGAGGCGGCCGAACTCGTCGAACGCCGCGTGCGCCAGCCCCGCGACCGCGTCGGTGTCGCTCAGGTCTGCGGGTACGACGAGCGCTCGCCGGCCGGCCGCGCGGATCTTCTCGGCCACCTTCTCGAGCTGGTGCTCGGTGCGGCTGGAGATCACCACGTCGGCGCCGGCCTCGGCGAACGCGACCGCGGTGGCCGCGCCGATCCCGCGGCCCGCTCCGGTGACGACGGCGACCTGGTCGGTGATCGCGAACCGGTCGAGGATGCTCACCTGGTCACCAGCCCTCGGCCGGTGACCAGCGGCAGGTCGAGCACTGTCACCAGTCCAGGCTCGGCGGCCACCACTGCGGGCACGGCGTTCACCAGGCGCTGGGCGGTGGTGATCATCCCGGAGACGTTGTGGTCGCCGGACTCACCGTGGTGCACGAAGTCGAGCTGCATGGTCGGCTCGCCGGTGATCGCGACCCGGTAGCAGCCGCCGCCCTCCGGTGGCGTCGGCCACTCGGGCACCTGGTCCTCGGCGGTGCGGGTGACGTGGTCGAGGGTGATCCGGGGTACGCCGTCGACGGTGCCGATCACCTTGAACCGCACCGCACCCATGGTGCCCTCGGCGATGTCCACGGAGTACGTCTTCACGTCTCGCTCGGCCGGGCGCCGGTCGACCTCCTCGAGCAGCGGCTCGTCGAGGGTGACGCCGAGGCCGGCTGCGATCAGCCGGACGACCGGGCCCCACGCCGTACTCAGGATGCCGGGCTCCCACAGCAACGCGCGGTGGTCCATCGGCTTGCCGAAGCCGTAGATGTCGTTCATGACGACCGGCTGGTAGTAGGTGGAGTAGTCGGCGATCTCCGAGACCGCGACGTGGTCGATCCGCTGGCTCAGGCTGCTGAGCACCAGCGGCAGTAGGTCGTTGGCGAACCCGGGGTCGATGCCGTTGACGTGCAGGCTCGCGCCACCGCGCCGGCCGCTCTCGTGCAGGTCCTCGACCATCTCCGGCGGCAGCGTCGTGTCGGGGTAGAGCAGGATCACCGGCCCGCTGGAGACGACGTTGATGCCGGCCTCGACGAAGGCCTGGAGGTCCTGGATCGCCTCGAAGACCCGGTCGTCGGTCATCGCCGCGTGCACGATCGCGTCCGGTGCCAGCGCGATCAGCTCGTCGCGGTCGGTGGTCGCCTTGATGCCGAGCTCGCGTCCGAGCTCGGCGAGCTCCCCGGCGTCCTTGCCGGCCTTGTCGGGGTTGCTCACCCAGACGCCGACCAGCTCCAGGTCGGGGTGGGCGTCGATGCCGGCGATCGCGTGCCGGCCGATGGAGCCGGTTGACCAGACGACGACGCGCAGCGGCTTCTCGGGGATGACCTGGCTCATCCCCCCAATCTAGAACACGTTCTAGTGCCAGGGAAGGGCCGCCGGCGCGCATGTAACACGCCGTTGACCGATCTTCCACGCCGTTGCAGCAGCCTTCTAGTGCGGTGGACAGCGTGTTACAAGCGTCGTCACGGCGTCCGCACCGGGCACCGGGTGCCGGTGTAGATCGTCGGCATGCACTGGTTGCAGTGGATGCAGATCCCGGCGTCGGTCGCACCCGACTGCAGCCGGGCCACCAGGTCCGGCTCGCGGAGCAGCGCGCGGCCCATGACGACGAAGTCGAAGCCGGCCTTCATCGCGTGCTGCATGGTGTCGAGCCGGTTGATCCCGCCGAGCAGCATCAGCGGCATCGCGAGCCCGGCCCGGAAGCGGGAGGCCCGGTCCCAGAAGAACGCCTCCTCGAACGGGTACTCCTTCAGGAACGAGCGGCCCATCGGCGTCCTCATCCCGAACCGGACCAGCGGCGGCATCGAGGCCGCGAACTCCGCGAGCGGTACGTCGCCCCGGAACAGGTACATCGGGTTCATCAGCGAGCTGCCGCCGCTCATCTGCAGGGCGTCAAGGTGTCCGTCGGCCTCCAGCAGCCGGGCGGACTCCAGCCCCTCGTCGGTGGTCACCCCGCCACGGAACCCGTCGCCCACGCTCACCTTTGCCGTCACGGCGGCCTCGGCGCCGACCTCCTCGCGGACCGCGCGGGCGACCTGGCGGCCGAGCCGGGCGCGGTTCTCGAGCGACCCGCCCCACCGGTCCCGACGCCGGTTCAGGCCTGGCGCCAGGAACGACGAGATCAGGTAGCTGTGCGCCATGTGCAGCTCGAGCACATCGAAGCCGGCCCGGACCAGGGTGCGCGCGGCGCGGACGTACGCCCGCGTGATCCGGGTCAGGTCGCGCTCGCTCGCCGAGCCGATCATCTGCATCGACAGCGGGCTGGGCATCCGGCTCGCACTCAGCGCGCGGACGCCGTTGGACCGGCCGTTCGCGACCGGCCCCGCGTGCCCGACCTGGCCGGCGATCGCTGCTCCGGCGTCGTGTACGGCGTCGGAAAGGCGGGACAGCCCGCCCAGGGTGTCGGCGCCGACGACCACCTGCTCAGCGTGCGTCCGACCCTCCGGCGCCACCGCCAGGTAGGCCACCGTGGTCACCCCGACCCCACCGCGAGCGAAGCCCACGTGGAAGTCGACGAGGTCGTCGGTCACCTGTCCGTACGGCGTGCGTCCCTCGAACGTCGCCGCCTTCACGGTGCGGTTGCGCAGCGCGACCGGGCCCAGCCGGGCGGGCGCGAAGACGTCGGCGGTCACCGCGAAACTGTAACGCGTTCTACTGCAACCATTCCGGGGTGAGCGAGGAGCAGATCGTGGCCCGGCTGCGCAGCGCCGGCTGTGTGTTCGCCGAGGAGGAGGTGGCCCTCCTGATCGGGGCAGCCGGCGACCCGGAAGAGCTGGAGCGGATGGTCCGGGACCGCGAGGGCGGCCGGCCGCTGGAGCTGATCCTCGGCTGGGCCGAGTTCGCCGGGATCCGGGTCCGGGTCGCGCCGGGTGTCTTCGTGCCGCGCCGCCGCAGCGAGCTCGTGGTCCGGCTGGCGCTGGAGGCGGCCGGGCCGGACGCCGTGGCGGTCGACCTGTGCTGCGGGACCGGTGCGCTCGGGGCGGCGCTGCTCGCCGTCCGGCCCGACCTGGAGGTGCACGCCGCCGACCTCGACCCCGCGGCCGTCGCCTGCGCGCGCGACAACCTGCCGCCGGACCGGGTGCACGAGGGCGATCTGTACGCCGCCCTCCCCGACCGCCTGCGCGGCAGCATCGACGTACTCGCCGTCAACGCGCCGTACGTGCCCACCGACGCGATCGGGATGATGCCGCCCGAGGCCCGCGACCACGAGCACCGCATCGCGCTCGACGGAGGACCCGACGGCCTCGACGTCCAGCGGGCGGTGTGCAGCGGAGCTCGCGACTGGCTCGCGGAGGGCGGCACGCTGGTCATCGAGACCGGCCGTACCCAGGCGGCCACGACCGCGGCGCTGATGACCGCGGCGGGTCTCACCCCGAGGATCGTCTCCGATGACGAGATCGGCGGCGTGGCGGTCGCAGGGACCTGACCGAATCGCGAGACCCGGGCGGATATCCTGCGAGGGCTCCCAAGGAAGGGACGTCGTGCGCCGCCTCGCCCCGCTCACCCTCGCACTCAGCCTGATGCTGGCCTGCTTGGCATGCGTGGGATCGGACGCCGGGTCGACCTCGAAGGAGCCCGCCGCCGAGCTGACCGCCACCTGGCAGAAGGGCCCGGACGCACCGTTCCCCGGCAGCCTCACCGGCGAGGTGGTGGTGCCCGCCTCCGACGAGGCCACCGTCTCGATCACGCTGCGCAACGCCCGCTTCACGGCGCTGCCCTCCGCGTGCCGGCAGAGCACGATCGTCCGGGCCCGGTCCCTGATCGTCGACGGCAACGCCCGGCTCCGCTGCGAGCTCACCAAGAGCGGTTCGGCCCGCACGATCAAGTTCGCCGCGGTCGGGGTCGGTGCCGTCGGTGCGCAGATGGACGGCACGGTCCGGTTCAGCGAGGGCGACCCGGGCCAGGTGGCGCTGCCCCCCATCAGGATCGGCCTGGGTCCCGCGGCGCTGACGCCCCGGCTCCGCCTGGTCTCCAGCCCCGACTTCCTCAACGCCGATGTCGGCGACCTGGCCCGCGGACCGGGCTTCTGGAACCCCCGCCGATCGGCCAACGGCATCAACGGCGACTACCGCCGTGCCATCGACAAGATTCTCGACGACTGGCAGAAGACCGATCCCGACGGCGTCTTCGTGGCCGGCGACCTGGTCGACGGCCGCTGGGGTCGGGACAGCAAGGGCACCGGCAACTTCGGGCCGGTGCGCACCCTGCCCCAGCAGCAGCGCGCGCTGGACCGGGCCGCCGCCACCTACTACGCCCAGTGGCTGAAGCGGTTCCGTCAGCACGGGCTCGACATCTTCCCGGCCGTCGGCGACCACGAGTACGGCGACAACCCGTGGCCCGCCGCCAAGCGCGTCCTGGTGCCCCGGTTCCGCGAGCGGTTCGCCGACCACTTCACCCGCACCCGCAACGGCAAGCACAAGTACCCCGACCACCCGAAGGGGCCGCACGCGTTCACGGCGTACGCCGGCCGGCCGCTGCCCAACGTCCAGGTGATCACGCTCGACCCCTTCGACATCACGCGCGACCGGGCCCGGATCGGTCTCGACCCCGCCCAGCGCACCTGGCTGCGCAAGGTGCTCGCCAAGGCCAAGCACGACAAGGTGAAGTGGATCATCGTCCAGGGCCACGTGCCGATCCTCGGTCCGGTGCGGCACCGTGGCTCGAGCCGGCTGCACCTGATGGGCGGCGCCGATTCGGCCGCCTGGAAGCTCTTCGAGAAGTACGACGTCGACCTCTACCTCGCCGGCGAGGCTCACGACGTGACGGTGCTGGAGAAGGGCGGGGTCACCCAGATCGTCCACGGCGGCCTGTTCCAGTTCGGGCTCACCAACGCGCTGCTGCTCGACGTCTACGACGACTTCATCTACCTCACCCTCCGCGACTACGACGTCCGGCACCGCGACGCCGCCGACGGCACGAGGCTGTGGGAGACCGTCCGCGAGGGCATGCCCGTGCACATCAAGGTCCGCAACGATCCGTTCGGACTCGGCACCGGCGTGCTGGCCAAGGACGGGTTGCGGAACGCGAGCGGACTGCTGCGCCCAGGCCTTTAGTGCCCTGGATCCGGCGTCCTTGCGCGCTTCGCGCGCCCATGGCACGCACCTCGCTGCGTTGGCGTCGCTCGACGTGCGCCCAGCATGCCAGCGCTCCGCCGCCTTGCGATGCACACACCCTGAACACGCCAACCGCATAACGACGCCATATCCAGGACACTAGGCTCCCCGCCATGAGCAGCCTCGCCGATCGCCTGTATCCGGCGCGGGTCATCGCACGGTCGGGGCTGATCGGCCCGCTCCGGCCCGACAAGTACCTCCGCATCGGTGCCGTGGCCCGGCGCCAGGGCGTGCACGCCCTGGTCGGAGCCAGCCTGGCCGCGCAGCGGTGCCCGCACCGGCCGGCGATCATCGACGAGCGCGGCGCGCTCACCTGGCGCGAGCTCGAGCGCCGCACCGACGCCCTCGCAGCCGCCCTGCTGCCGCACCTGCCCGAGGGCAACCGCCGGATCGGCCTGCTGGCCCGCAACCACCGCGGCTTCGTCGAGTCGCTGGTAGCGGCCGGCAAGCTCGGCGCATCGCTGGTGCTGCTCAACACGGCGTTCGCCGGACCCCAGCTGGTCGAGGTGCTCGGCCGCGAGCAGGTCGACGTACTCATCTACGACCAGGAGTACGCCGAGTCGCTGGCCTCCCTGTCAGCTGAGCCGCCCGGCCCGATGCACGTCATCGCCTGGGAGGACGAGCCCGTCGGCGGCCACACCCTCGACGGGCTGATCGCGGCGCACCTCGGCGAGCGGCCGCCGCCCCCGACCCAGACGCCCGGGGTCGTGCTGCTCACCAGCGGCACGACCGGCACACCGAAGGGCGCGCGGCGCGGCGCCGGCGGCGGCGTCGACGACCTGGTCGCCTCGATCGAGCGGGTGCCGTGGCGCACCGAGGACACGATCGTGGTGGCCGCGCCGATGTTCCACGCGTGGGGGTTCGGCTGCCTGGTGCTCGGCGCCACGATGGCCAACACCCTGGTGATGCGGCGGCACTTCGACCCCGAGCAGACCATCGCGATGGCGGCCCGGCACCGGGCCGGTGGCATCGGCCTGGTGCCGGTGATGATCGAGCGGATCATGGCCCTGCCGGAGATCGTGCGGGAGCGCTATCCGCTGCCGGCGCTGCGCTACGTGACCGCGAGCGGGTCCGCGATGGAGCCGTCGGCGCTGACCCGGTTCATGGACATGTTCGGCGACGTCGTCTACAGCCACTACAACGCCACCGAGGCCGGCATGATCGCCACCGCGACCCCGGAGGACCTGCGTGCCGACCCGCGCTCTGCGGGCCGACCGGTGCGGGGCTGCGACATCCGGATCCTCGCCGAGGACGGCACCGCGCTGAGCCCCGGGGAGGTCGGCCAGATCGCGGTGCTGAACGGCACGCCGTTCGACGGCTACACCCACGGCGGCGGCAAGGACAGCCTCGACGGCTACATGCTCACCGGCGACCTCGGCCGACTGGACGCGGCCGGTCGGCTCACCGTCGAGGGCCGGGTCGACGACATGATCATCTCCGGCGGCGAGAACGTCTATCCCGCCGAGATCGAGGCCGTCCTCTCCACGCACCCGTCGGTACGCGAGGCCGCCGTGATCGGTGTCGAGGACGAGGCGTTCGGCCAGCGCCTGAAGGGCTTCGTGGTCTTCGAGCCCGGTGCCGACGGCGACACCGAGGTGCTGCGCCAGCACGTGCGCGACCAGCTGGCCAACTACAAGGTGCCGCGCGAGATCGTCGTGATGGAGTCGCTGCCCCGCAACGCCAGTGGCAAGGTCGTCAAGCGGGAGCTAGCAGAGTGACGTGACCCGGTCCGGGGTCTGTGGCCAGGTGCCGTCCTCGATTGCTTCCAGGGGGGTCAGGACACCGGCGCCGTCGCCCACCGTGAGGGTGGCCAGCACGGTTCGGCCCTTGGCCGAGACGCTCGTCAGCGTCAGCACGTCCTTGAAGGCGCCCGCGCGTCCGCCCCTCTCGAACATCCGCCTCAGCGGCTCGACGAGGTGCTTCGCGCCCCGTGCGCAACTGGCGTCGTAGACCCCGATGATCAGCGGAGCCCCTCGATCCATCGCCCACCCGACGCCGTACGCACCCACGGCATCGGTCCGGCTCGCCGCCACCAGGTACGCCGAGACCGCCTCGGTCCGGTCGAGCGCCTGCCCGACCGCGAGGAGCGAGGGCTCGTCGGCAAGGGTCGGCCCGCGGACCTCCCGCCAGCGCCGGATCATCGGGGTGGACAAGGACAGCGCGATCCGGTCCTCCACGCGGGCCAGGCGTACCGGCCTGCCGAAGAAGTCGGCGCCGTGCCGGGACCCGCCGCCGCCGGCGTCATAGTCCTCGCCCGTCCCCACGGACACGATTCCCTCTTCGACGTCGATCAGGCCCCGCGCCGGCTCGACCCCAGCCCAGTCGCCCCTGACGACGGTGAACTCCTCCGGTGTGGTGATCAGGGACGCGAACGTCGCGAAGTCCGTCACCGAGAGTCCCGTCTCGGAGGTGAAGGCGGTCGGGTCCCCCCGGATCAGCCACGGCAGCTCGGCGCTGGCCACGGACGGGCGGGTCCCGTTGCCGGCCAGGATCCTCGTCCATTCCAGGACCGCCGCCTCGTCGGTTCGGTCCGGGATGTCGACGCCGTTCACCGCGCTGAGCGCGCGCAGGTCGACGATGGAGATGGACATGACCTCGTCGGACGACGGCATCGGCAGCGACTCGAGCTCGGCCACGAACGACAGGGTTCGCTCCTCCACCCGGGGGGTCGGCTCGGTCGCCCTCTCCGGGGTGGTTGCCTGCTCCGCGGCGCAGGCGGTTACGACGCCCATCAGGATGAGCGTGATCATCGAAACGCGAACGGGGAGCGCGCTCACACTTCGGAGTGTGCGCCTCGCGCCTCAAGGCGGGGCCTTCTTCAGTCTCTATACCCAATCGGGGCAGAGCTGACTAGACGTCGCACGACCTCCGCCGCGGGCTCCTCGCGCGCCAGCGCAGCGGCCTGCCCCGCCCAGAGCGGCGAGAAGTCCCCCGAACCCTGCGCCTCGGCGGCCGCGCGCAGCGCGGCGGTGCCCCCGGTGGCATACGGGAACGCCGGGGCCTCGTCGGCGAACGGGCCGACCTCGCGGAGCAGCCGGTTGGCGATACCCCGGGCGGGACGGCCGGTGACCACGTTCGTCAGCAACGTGGAGTCGTCGGTCGCGCCGGCGAGCGCGGTCCGATACACCTCCGAGGCGAGAGACTCGGGGCAGCGCAGGAACGCGGTGCCGACCTGCACCGCCTGCGCGCCCAGCGCCAGCGCGGCCGTGACGCCTCTGCCGTCGGCGATGCCACCCGCAGCGATGACGGGTACGTCGACCGCGTCGACGACCTGGGGCACCAGGGCGAGCGTGCCCACCTGGGCGGCCGGCACGTCGGTGAGGAACATCCCGCGATGACCACCGGCCTCGGCGCCCTGCGCGATCACCGCGTCGCAGCCATGGTCGACGAGCCACCTGGCCTCGGCCACGGTCGTGGCCGAGGAGAGCAACCGGGCGCCCGTCGCCCGGACCCGGTCCACCAGAGACGTGTCGGGCAGCCCGAAGTGGAAGCTGACAATCGGTGGCCTCAGCTCCTCGACCAGCTCGCACTGCTCATCGGCGAACGGAGCGCGACCGGCGCTCAGACCGTCCGGCCGAGCCACCCCGAGCTCCTCGTAGTAGCCGGCGAGGCGGTCGAACCACCGCTCGCCGATCTCGGCGGCCGGCGGAGCCTCAGCGTGGCAGAAGAAGTTGAGGTTGAACTGTCGGTCGGCGCCGGCGCGGAACGCCGCGACCTCGTCGCGGACCTGGTCGCTGGTCAGCATCGCGCACGGCAGCGATCCCAGGCCCCCGGCCGTGGCCACGGCCAACGCGAGCGCGCTGCCACTCGAGCCTGCCATCGGCGCCTGCACCACCGGCAGCTCGATCCCGAACAGGTCGAGCAGAGTCACTCGACGGATCATGGTCGACGAACCGCACCGCGTCCAGGAGTGCCGGCGGTGCCGCGAACAGGAACCCGAGGCCGCGGTGCACCAGCTGCCGGTGCAGGCCCAGGCAGATCAGCGTGATCGCCCCGGTCAGCAGCACCGGGTAGGTCATCGTCAGCAGCACCGTCCCCGGGGTCCAGCCGACGTCGGTGCCGATCGGCAGGTGCACGACCACGGCCAGCACGGCCAGGTGCAGCACGTAGACCTGCAGGGTCCGCTGGCCGAGCCACGACAGCGGGCGAGAGCACGCCGTCCCCGAGAGCCGGACGGCGGCCACCACGCCCATCGGTACGCCGACCAGGCTGAGCACCAGGACGGTCACGCTGTGCTTCGCGTCGGCCGCGTCCAGGGCGACAGTCAGGGCGACGAACGCCGGAAGCAGGACGAGCAACGGGAGCCGCAGCGACGCGAGGCGCCGGAACAGCTGCGGGTAGTAGGCACCGAAGGCGAAGTACCCGAAGTGCGCGAGTACGGCGACCCGGTTGGTCTCGTACAGCGGCAGCCAGGAGGTCACCGCCGCAACGGCGGCGGCGACGCCGAGGACGGCCGGCGCGGGCACCCGACGCAGCGCCTTGGCGAGTGCGAAGTACGCCGCCAGCGCGAACAGGAACCACATGCTGGTGGCCGCCCAGACCAGCTCGGTGAGGAAGTCGAGAGGCCCGTCGGTGCGGTTGGCGGGAAGGGTGCGCTCGACCGAGTAGATCGCCGCGAAGACGACGAGCCACACGACGTACAGGTAGTAGGGGTTGACGATCCGGTTGCCGACGGCGCGCCACGGCTTGGCGATCGACGAGGCCGCGAAGTACCCGCTGACCGCGAAGAACAGCGGCATCCGGATCGGCTTGAGAGCTGCGGTCACCCAGAGCCAGGCATCCTCGGCCACGTCAAGCCCACCCGGGACCACCATTCCGTACTGCTTGCCGGTCACGTGATGGAGCACCACCAGGAGGATGCACACGCCCTTGGCGACGTCGGGCCACTGCAGGCGGGTCGTGGAGTTGGTCATGCCTCCACTGATGCGGCCGAGCCCCGGTTGGTTCTCGGGACCAGGTTTTATCTCAGGGCGAGCCAGACCAGCAGCGGGCGGTGGTCGCTGTTCAGGCCCGCGAAGATGCGCTGGTCGAGCATCTCGATGTGGCCGGCCCGGAGGTCGGAGTTGGCCGCGTGGACGTAGTCGATGTAGCGGCCGGTCGGCGGGTGGGTCGGGAGCAGGCCACGGTCACCGAGCACGGCGTACGACGAGGTCGCCACCGACGCCAGGGCCTTGGCCGGCGCCTTGGCCAGCCCCACCTCGGCGTCGGCAACGGCGTCGAAGTTGTAGTCGCCGGTGCCGATCACCCAGCGTCCCGGCGCCTGGTGCCACTCGCGGGTCATCCGCTCGAGCTGGTAGCGCGCCCGGGCGGCGTTGCTGGTGGTGGTCCAGCGGCCCGGGTGGTCGAGATCCTCGATCTTCTGCGGGAGGTGGGTGTCCAGCACCGAGAGCAGTCGGCCGGTCTCACGGTGCCGCAGGGTGACCCGGATGATGTAGCGGTGCCCGAACGGGTAGCGGCCGGTCACCTGGTCGACGCCGTACGCGACCAGCCGCGAGGACGACGAGACGTACTCGAACTCCGAGCGCCGCCACGAGATGGCCAGCTCGTTGGCGCCGAAGGGGAACCGCCTGGTCGCCCAGTCGCGCTGGCGCAGGGCCGCGAACACCGGCCCGAAGCGCTGGGACTCCTGCCACCCCACGACGTCGACACCGGTGCGGGAAGTCACGAACATCGCGTCCTCGCGGGCCTCGTCGAGAGAGAGCTCACGGAACTGGTTCATGGTCACCACGCCGAGCAGGTCGCGGCGCTCGATCACCTGCCCGGCCCGGGCCGGCGGCTTCGCTCCGATCGGTGGGATCTGCTGGACGACGTCCGAGGCGAGCGACGCCTGCACGCCGTCGGAGCCCTCGCTCGCGTGCGTGGTGTCGGAGCCGCTGAACACAGGGGCGAGCACGAAGGCCAGGACGGTCGCCAGCACCAGCAGCGGCGGCGGCCCGGCCCACCGCCGTTGGCGCACGGCTGACCCCACGTTCGACTCTCCCCTTCGTTCGTGCTGGTTCGGGACGCATCGCGACGCTAACCGGCCGGCAACCGACCATCAGGGATTGGCGCGCCGTGTCGGGGATCGAACCCGGGGCGCGCGCTCAGCCCCGCTCGCGCCAGCGCACCCGGGGCGGCTGGCCACCGGGGCTCTCCGACATCCGCTGGGTGTAGTCGAACGTCGGGTCGTTGGCCAGCCGGTCCCAGCCCGCACCGCGCGGCACCGCCCCGGGATCGGTGTCGAGCCGCCGGCTGCGACGGGCGCGGAGCCGTCGTAGGAGTGAGGCGAGCACGTGCGCACGGTAGGTCCGGGTCCGTCGTCGGCGCCTCGACTTCGAGCAGCCTCGAAGAGTCAGCCACCCGTCAGTGAGGCGCCCAGGGTGGTCCGTCGGTAGAACACCTGGCGGCCACGGCGGCTGCGGTCGACCAGGCCGGCTCGCAGCAGGATCATCAAGTGGTAGGAGACGGTCGGCTCCGACCAGTGCAGGTCGCGGCTCAGCTCGCCGGTGGACATCGGGCTCGCCAGTCGCGCGAGGAGCGCGGCCCGGGTGCCGCCGAGCAGGTCCGCGATCGCCCGGTCCGGATCAGGCTCGGCCGATCGCTCCGACAGCCGGGCGATCCCGTCGGCGCGATAGATCACCATCGGCCGCACCGGGCGCTCGGCGGCGATCTGCACCGGCCCGGCATGAGACGTGACCGGCACCAGCAGCAGGCCGTCGTCGGCCCAGTCGATGACACCCTCGTAGGGCCGGTCCAGGGTGATTCCCTCGCCGTTCCAGGCCATCCCGGCGCCCAGGTCGTCGAGCATGGCGAGCACGCCGCGCGCAGCGATCACGTCGCTGCGGCGGCGTACGTCGTCGTCCAGCACCGCACGGACCGTCGGCCAGTCCTCGGCCAATGCCGCGTCGTGGAAAGCCAGCAGCGCCTCTGCGGCGGTCTCCGCGACTGCGGCCGGTCCGGCGTCGATGAGCCCGACGAGCAAGGCCGGCACCGGCCGCCGCCATTGCTCGTACGCCGCCTCGCTGCCGTGGCCCTCGACCACCTCGGGGCGCATCCTGCGCCCGCGCAGCGCGACGTCGAGGTGGTGCTCGACGATCTCCGCCGGGGTCTCTGCCACCCGGCGGGTCAGGTCGTCGATCGTCTCGGTCGACTTCTCAGGCGCCGGGGCCAGAAAATCCGGCGAGTACGGGTGGTCGTCGGGGACCAGTGCCTCGAGCACCGCACGCAGGTGCGCCGGCATCCGGCCGCGTGCGCGGGCGTACCACGTCCGGGCATGCGGAGCCGGGTGCCGGCCGCGTAGCCGGACCGCGCTGACGACCTCGTGGACCGGCGAGAACGCGAACCTGGACCGGCCGAGCACCTCGGCCGTCATCGGGATCCGGATCGCCACCGGGACAGTGTGCACCCCTCTGCCTGAGCCGATTCGAGAGTCCTCGAATCACTGGTCCGGCCCGGACCCGGACCCGTTTGCTACCCACCTCAGACCACGACGTAAGGAAACCAGATGACGACAATGACGCGACGCGGGATGTTCCGATCGGGCGCCGCCGTGGGCGCCGGTGGCGCCGTCGCCTGGGCGGCGGGTATCGGCGGCCTGGCGACGACGGCGGCGGCCGCGGCCGACGACCCGGCGCTCCGCAAGCCGGTTCTGGTGGGCGCGAACCCCGCCATTCAGCTGTTCGCCGACGGGAGCTGTACGGCGTACGTCTCGTGCTGGAGGGTCGACTGGTCGACGCACGGACCGGGGACCGCGATCGTGCTCTGGCAGCCGACCGGGGTCTCGTTGCACACCGACCGCCCGGCGCTGGGGCACTGGCTGGCCGACAGCTTCGTCCGGCACTTCCCCGAGCTCGAGGGGCTGCCCTGGTCGACGCCGCGGTTCCGCCCGTCGCGGGCGCACATCGACATCGATCTAGCGCGCGGCATGCGGGCCCGTGCCGGCGCGCTCTCGGTGGTGACCGCCGGCGTCCTGGACCGCCGGACGTTCGCCACCGACGACTTCACGCTCGGCGGGGTGCCGCACAGCCTCAGCCTGGTGCTCGGCCCGTGCGCCAACGGCGAGATCAAGCTGGGTGGCCGAGAGCTGCCCGGAGAGATCGAGCGCGGCGGGACTCCCGAGCGCCCGGGCTCCTCGGCGTTCCTCACCGAGGCCGAGGTGTGGAAGGCCTGAGCCGTCGGGAGAGAGTCCCGGCCGGCCGAGACCTCCCCAGGCCCGGCCGACCGGAGACGAGCCGGCGCAGCCATGTCGAGGGCTGGACGCAGGTTCGCTTCCTGAATACCAGGCCGCTCAAGCGCGGCCGGTCGGCTAGTCGGGCAGCGGAGCAGGGTCGGCCACGGGCATCCCGTCACCCGGGGTGTCGGCGGCGATGTCGTGGAGAAGGGTGTCGAACCGCCGCCGCAGGTCGTCGCTGGTGGCGCTGCCGGACTCCCAGTTCTCGACCAGCCGGGTCGCCAGCTCGCGGACCTTCAGGTTGCGGTGGCTCGACCACCAGTTCAGCATCGCGAAGGCCTGGTCGGCGTCCAGGCCGTAGGCGAGCATCAGGCTGCCCTTGGCCTGCTCGATGACCGCCCGGCTCTCGGCCGATGCCGCAACCGCCTCGTTAGCGTGCTGCACACTCTCGGCGCGGAACTGTGCTGTCAGGTCGACGTAGTAGCCGTCGATGGAGGTGACCGTGTCCTCCTCGCAGACGCCACCCTCGCAGACGAGCACCACTCGGCGCTCGATGCCGTCGGCGCCGACGAGCCGGTAGGAGATGCTGAACGGCTCACCGGTGCGGGTCGCCTTCGTCAGCACCGAGGCCACCCGCTCCCGGTCCTCGGGATGCTTGCAGTTGAGCACGTAGTCGGTCGTGGGCGTGATCGACCCGGGTTCGAGACCGTGGATGCGGAACGCCTCGTCGTCCCACTCCCAGTTGCCGGTGATCAGGTCACAGGTGAAGCGGCCGACCTGGGCCTCGCGCTCGCGCATGTCAACGCCTCCCTCATCGGAAATGTGAGCAGAGCGTAAGCCTTCCGACGCGTATCGTCACCACGATGCAGCTCACGGTTCTCGGCGGCTCCGGCGCGTGGCCTGACCGGGGCCGGCCCTGCAGCGGCTACTTGGTCGAGCACAACGGCTTCTCGCTGCTCGTCGATCCCGGATATGCCACGTTCTCTGCGCTCCTCGACCACAGTACGCCGCCGCGATCGACGCCGTCTACATCACCCATGGGCACCCCGACCACTGCGTCGACCTCAACCCGCTGCTGCGCGCTAGAGTGCTTCCTGAGGAGGGGCTTCCACCGCTGCCGGTCTACGCGCCGCGGGGCGCCCTGGACGTCGTTATGGCCATGGACCGACCGGGCATGCTCGACCCCGGCTACACCCTGCACGAGCTCGACGGCGGGGAGCCGCTGACGTTCGGGCCGTTCACTGCCGAGACCCGGCTGCTGCCGCACTACCTGCCCAACCTTGGCCTGCGGCTCGAGGCCGACGGACGGGT
>CAVZZC010000016.1:0-37269 GCA_963779635.1 uncultured Actinomycetota bacterium
TCTCGGTGGGCCGGGAGCGAGTGGCCGCAGCTGACGGCGACTCGGGCGCGGCGCTCCGGGCGCTGGTCGACTGGCACGTCGACTTCGCGCTCCGGCACCGGGCGCTGATCGTCGTACAGGACCGCGACTGGGAGTCACTGCCGGTCGAGGCGCGCGAGCAGGTGCGCACCCTGCAGCGTGCCTACGTCGACCTCTGGGCCGCCGAGCTCCGACGGCTGGTGCCCGACGTGTCGCTCGGCGCGGCCCGGGCCCGGGCGCACGCCGTCTTCGGCCTGATCAACTCCACCCCGCACAGCGGCCGACTGCCCGACGAGGAGATGCGCCGGATGCTGACCGACATGGCGCTGCGCGCGTTGGACTCGCCGTAGGGTGACGCAATGCGTGGGCGGCAGCGGTGGGTGCTCGTCCTCGCCGCCGTAGTCGGCATCGCCGGCGGCGTGACCACCGCGATCCTGGCCCCGGGCTCGTCGGACCCGGGCTCCGGCCCGGCGGAGGTCAACGACCCGCTCCGGCTCGGCATCCCGCAAGTCTCCCTCCCCTCGTGCACCGACGAGGCGGTCCTGGTGCTGGGTGTGGGTGACAGCGCCGCCGCGCTGACGCCGACGGTCAGCGACGCCGGCGACGGCGCCCGCTACCTGCGCACCGACGAGTCGTGCGAGACCCTGTGGGGCACCGAGGACGAGGTGCCGCAGTACGTCGTCTACCGCGGCCCCTACGACTCCAAGGTCGAACCGTGCCGCCAGTCCCTCGACGGCGACGGCGACGTCACCAACCTGAGCGCCGACAACGAGCAGTTCGTCATGTGCGCGTGCGTGCTGCCCACGGCCGAGCTCGTCGGCATCGTGCCTCCCGGCCAGGTCGCCACCGGCGAGGAACCGGCCCCGGTCCGCTGGGTGCAGATGCTGCAGCGACTCCTGGACATCGACGTCACCGGCGTCTACGACGACGCCACGGTGAATCGGGTCCAGCGGTTCCAGGAAGCCAACTCGATCCTGCCGGCCGACGGGAAGGTGGGCGAGCGGACGTGGGGTGCTCTCCGCGACCAGCGGTGCGGGAGCTTCCCGATCTGACGAGTCAGAACAGGTGGTCGATCGACGCGTCGGGATCGTCGAGGAGGTCGAGGACCCGGGCGGCCCGGACCGCCGCATCGACCGCGACGTCGAGGTCGGCATCCCCCGCGTCCGGGGGCTGGGCCGGGGCGGCGCGGTCGTGCAGCCGGGCGAGCAGCTCGTCGCGGGGCATGCCGCGCAGGTGCAGGAGCACCAGTGGGTCGCGCTCGACGAGCAAGGTGGCCTGGGTGAGCAGCGCGAGGGCGTGCGGGCACGGGTCCAGCCAGGGGTCGCACGTGCATGACGCCTCCAGCTCGATGCCGTAGGGCAGCAGCTCGACGCCCATCTCCTCCGCGTGCTCCACCAGGGGATGCGGGAGCTCACCGGCGAGCAGCGCCGGTGCCCGGCCGGCCTCGGCCGCGATCACCTCGACCAGCGCCTCCATCCCTGCGTCGTCGAGCACCGGCAGGGACACCCGGGGGGTCCAGAGTCCGTGGTCGTCCTCGACCGACGCGACCAGCGAGCCCACGTCGACGGTGATCCCGCCGACCGCTCCGGCCCGGGCCAGCACCCGGGCGGTGCGCTGCTCCTTCTCGCCGTAGGCCGACTCCTCGACCGCACGGACCCAGGCCCGGCCCCACCAGGTCGTCGCCCGGCGGCCGCCGCGCCGGGCGCCGATGCGCGGGTGCACGACGGCGGGGGTCACGAGCGCTCTCGCTCCCGCCGCAGGGTGACCAGGTCGCGCAGCTCCTCGTTGCTGAGCTCGGTGAGCGCGGCGTCGCCCCGTCCGAGCACGGACTCCGCCAGCGCCCGCTTGCGGGTCAGCAGCTCGGCGACCCGCTCCTCGATGGTGCCCCTGGTCACCAGGCGATGCACCTGCACCGGCTTGGTCTGGCCGATCCGGTGCGCGCGGTCGGTGGCCTGCTCCTCGACCGCGGGGTTCCACCACCGGTCGACGTGGATGACATGGTCGGCGCGGGTGAGGTTGAGCCCGGTGCCGCCGGCCTTGAGCGACAGCAGGAACACCGGGACGTCGCCGGCCTGGAACCGGGCCACCATCGCCTCCCGCTCGCGCACCGGCGTGCCGCCGTGCAGGAACTGGTAGGCGACGCCCTGCTTGTCGAGGTGCGCCTCGAGCAGCCGGGCCATCGCGACGTACTGCGTGAACACGAGTACGGCGCCCTCCTCGGCGAGCACCGTGCCGATCAGCTCGTCGAGCAGCTCGAGCTTCTCGGAGCGGCCGGCCAGCCGCACCGCCCCGGACTGCTTCAGGAACTGCGCCGGGTGGTTGCAGATCTGCTTGAGGCCGGTGAGCAGGGCCAGCACCAGGCCGCGGCGGGCGTCCTCGTCGGAGCGTTCGATCCGCTCCATCGTGTCGCGCACGAAGGCTTCGTAGAGCGTGACCTGCTCGGTGGTCAGCCCGAGCGGGTGGTCGGTCTCGGTCTTCGCGGGGAGCTCCGGTGCGATACCGGGATCGGACTTGCGGCGGCGCAGCAGGAACGGTCCGATCAGGTCGGCGAACTGACGGGCCTTGGTGGGTTCATGGCCGGACTCGATCGGCGCCGCCCACACCTTGCGGAACGCGTTGCGGCTGCCGAGCAGCCCGGGCGTCGCCCAGTCGAGGATCGCCCAGAGCTCGGTGAGGTTGTTCTCGACGGGTGTGCCGGTGAGCGCCACCCGCGCCCGCCCCGGGATCCCGCGGAGCGCCTTGGCGGTGGAGGACCGGGCGTTCTTCACGTGCTGGGCCTCGTCGGCGACCACGATGTCCCACTGGACCTCGGCCAGGACCGCGTGGTCGACCCGCATCGTGCCGTACGTCGTCAGCACGAAGCCCTCGACGTCGTCGAGGTCGCGCTGGTTGCCGTGGTGGCGACGTACCGGGACGCCCGGCGCGAACCGGCCGATCTCGGCCTCCCAGTTGCCCAGCAGGCTGGCCGGGCAGACGACCAGGGTCGGCCCGCCGCCGCGGTGCAGGTGGAGCGCGATCAGGGTGACGGTCTTGCCCAGGCCCATGTCGTCGGCGAGGCACGCGCCGAGCCCCAGCGAGGTCAGGTCGGCCAGCCAGGTCAGCCCGTGTCGTTGGTAGTCGCGCAGGGTCGCGACCAGCCCGGGAGGCTGCGGGATCGGCTCCCTGGTCGGTGCGGCCAGCACCATCTCGCGCATCCGCAGCAACGAGGCACCGACGTGGACCTCGTGATCGACGTCGGCCACCTGGACGGTGCCGGTGAGGGCCGAGGCCAGCGCCTCGGCCGGCCGCACCGTGCGCACCAGCCGCTTGCGCGCCTTGCGGGCCAGAGCGGGGTCGACCACGGTCCAGCTGCCGCGCAGCTTGAGGATCGGCTTCGCGGAGGCGGCCAGCCGGTCCATCTCCCCCTCGGTGAGCGGGTCACCGTGCAGCGCCAGCTGCCAGTTGAAGCTGAACAACGAGTCGGCGCCGAACAGCCCTTCGTGCAACGGCTCCTCACGAGACCCGGACGACTCTCGCCGGTCGAGGACTGCCGATGCGGTCAGGTCGCGGCCCAGGCTCCGTGGCCACAGCACCTCGACCCCGCGCTCCGACAACGCCCCGACGCCGTGCTCGAGCAGGCTGACCAGCTCGTCGGTGTCGAGGGTGATCTCGTCGGGCACCCGCAGCCCGAGCAGCCGGTCGAGGACCGGCCAGACGTCGGCGGCCGCACGCAGCGCGATGCTCGCGTGGGTGCGGGCCCTCGACCCGAACCCGTGGTCGGTGCTGGTGAAGAGGTCGACGGCGTCGCAGACGTGCAGCGGGTCGCGCTCGTCGTGGACCTGCAGCACGAGGCGTACGGCGCCCGCGACCAGCTCCTCCTCGTCGGCCTCGACCCGCAGCGAGATCCGCACCAGCTGCGGCAGGTCCTCGTCGCGCACCCCTCGATGGCGGGACAGCTGCTGCTGCAGCCGCGCCGAGAAGTCCACCGACCCGTCACTGACTTTGTGACGGGTCACGGGTGCGGAGCGGGGCATCGTGTCGGCGACGGCGTCGAGGACCAGCCGGACCAGGGCCTCGGCCGCCACCGGGTCGTCGTCGCCCCTCGCCGCCGCGAGCCGCTGCACGCGGTCGGTGTCGTCGGCGTCCAGCGGCGCCACCCGCCAGCCCGGCCCGGCGCCACCGTCGGGGCGGAGCTTGCCGCCCGCCACCAGGCGAAGGCCGAGCAGCGCGGCGCCCGACAGCAGCCCGACCGAGGGGTGCAGGTCGTCGCGCGGATGTGCCTTGGTCAGCACCGGAAGCGCCGCGCGGATCGGCAGCGCGACGGTGCGGCGCTCGTCGCTGAACTCCACCACGCTCTCGCGCGGAGGATCGGCGGCCCGGAAGGTCGCCGGACCGGTGACGGGCACGAAGCTCAAGCGCAGACCTCGGGGCCGGAGGGGCGGGACTCAGAACCTAACGCGCGGCGCCGACACGACGTTCCCTCTCGGGATAGTCCGCCGTGCTGAGCACCCCTTCTGGCTTCAAAGGGGGTGCCGAACGCGGCGGACTATCCCGCTGCGCGGCCGGTGATCGGCGGCAGGTCCTTGAGCGTCACGATGCCGGGGGGCGCGGCCACGACGGCGGGGACGGCGTTGGTGACCGGCATCGCGGTGTAGATCATGCCGAGGCCCATGAAGCCCTCCTCGGTCCAGTCCGCAGGCGGCAGGCAGTGGATGACGGTGCGCATGTTGGGCAGGCCGAAGACCTGGATCACGTGGCCGTGCGCGAGCGGCTTCGGCGGGACGACGTGCTCGCCCATCGTCCAGTTGAAGCCGACGCTGACGACGTTCCGATCACCCACCCAGCCGCGGTGGTAGCCCATCACCCCGCCGACGGTGCCGGCCGGGATCGTCATGAACCCCAGGTCGGTGTCACCGGTCGCCGCCGTGAACGTCACGTCGAACGACGTCCGGTCGAGGGTGACGCCGAGGGCGTCGGCCATCATCGCGGCCGACTCGGCGAAGACCTCGCTCTCACGGCGTACCGACTCGGCCAGTCCGGGCGTCTCCGGGTCCTGCGAGAAGCCCATCGCCCGCTGCGTGCCCGCCGACTCGTACGTCGAGCAGTCGACCGACTCGGTGATCCGGACCTCGTCGACCCTCTCGCACGAACCGCTCAGCACCATGCCCACCAGGTTCGTCATCCCCGGGTGCGCGCCGCTGCCGAAGATCGTCGACGCGCCGCGTTCACAGGCCTTCTCGATCCGAGCCCGGTCCTCCGGCGTCTGCTTCCCGCCGGTGATCCAGGCCGCGCTGGTGCACACGTTGACGCCGTTCTCGAGCAGCGTCACCAGCTCGTCGACGCTCGGCCAGAGCGGGTTGTAGCAGCAGGCGTCCGGCCGCAGCGCGACCAGCGCCCCGACGTCGTTGGTCGCGAGCACACCGGTCGGCTGTACCCGATCCTGATGGGGCCAGCCGCACAGCTCGGCCGCATCCGTCCCGATCTTGTCGCTGCCGTGCGCGTAGACGCCCACGAGCTCCAGATCGTCGCGGCCGAGGATCGCGTGCAGCGACCGTTGCCCGATGTTGCCGGTCGTCCACTGGATCACCCTGAGGGGAACGCTCATGACGGCCAGAGTAGAACGTGTTCTATCTGGCCGTCGAGAGCGAACGCAGCTACCCCCCGAGCGCGGCCGAGGCGGCCCGCCCACGCGGGTTGCTCGGTCCGGAGCGGATGTCGGACGGGTCCGAGCCGGCCCGGATCTCAGCGCCGTCGGAGATCCGGCCGCGGTCGGTGTCCCAGTGGGTCGGGTCCGACTTGTGCTTGCCGTGCCTCTTGTTGGCGCTGCCGGTCACCTCGGCCTTGTCCTTGACCCCGTCGCGGTCGGTGTCCTTCTTGAGCGGGTTCGTCGAGCGGGTGCCCAGGAAGAAGGTCCGGCCGTTGTGCTTGAACACCACCCGGGTGTTGATCTTGTTGCCCTTCACCTCACGACCATCGATCAGGCCGTCGTTGTCGGTGTCCGGGTCGTTCGGGTTGGTGCGCACCTTGCCGATGGCCCGCGCCGGCTTCTGGGATCCGAAGGTGACCTTCTGCTTCACGTTGACGCCCTTGATCTCCTGGCAGTCGGAGAGCAGGTCGTTGTCGGTGTCCTTGTCCAGCGGGTTGGTCGGCTCGTGGCCGTACTTCGTGTTCCGGGTTCCGTGGACCTCTTCACCGTCGAGCAGGCAGTCGTTATCGGTGTCCGGGTCGTTCGGGTCGGTCCCGGTGTCGTTGTTCTCCTCGTCGTCGGTCAGACCGTCGTCGTCGGCGTCGTCGTCACAGACCGAGCCGATGGGCGTGTCGTTCTCGTCGAGCGGGTCGGTCCCGGCGGTGACCTCTGCGCCGTCCTCGGCGCAGTCGTCGTCGGTGTCCGGGTCGAGGGGATCGGTGTGCGTGTCGTTGACCTCTTCACCGTCGGTGAGCCCGTCGTCGTCCGTGTCCGGGTCCAGCGGGTCGGTGTGAGTGTCGTTGTTCTCCTCGTCGTCGGTCAGGCCGTCGTCGTCGGAGTCGTCGTCACACACCTGGCCGTTGTCAGGGTCGGTCTGGTCGAGCGGGTCGGTCCCGGCGTCGACCTCGTCACCATCGCCGAAGCAGTCGTCGTCGGTGTCCGGGTCGAGCGGGTCGGTGTCGGTGTCGTGGACCTCCTCGCCGTCCTCCAGACCGTCGTCGTCGGTGTCCGGATCGAGCGGGTCGGTGTGCGTGTCGTTGTTCTCTTCGTCATCGGTCAGGCCGTCATCATCGGCGTCGTCGTCGACAGGGCCGCCGTCGCAGTCCACGCCACCGGCCGGAGCCTGGGCAGCGGCGGACATCTGGCCGACACCGAGGTGCACGTCGGCGATCACCTGCGCTGCCAGCGTGACGGTGAGGTCGATCCCGACCACCGCGTCCAGAGTCGCGCTCACCGCGGCGCCGTTGACCACCTCGGTGGGCGCGAAGGCGCGCACCTTGAGGTCGATGAGGAGCCCGGCGATGTTGACCGGGATAGAGATCGGTCCGCCGTCGACCGGGATGTCGATGAGCGTCCCGTTGCCGAGCTCGACGGTCACCAGGTGGTTGGTGATGGTCGAGGCGCCGGCGGTGCCGTCGGAGGCGGCGGTGAGCCGGACCGGCTTGTCGACCTTCACCACGGCCTGGCCGCCGAGCAGCTCGATGTCGCCGATGGTCGTCTCGGTGTTGGAGACGACCGCGGAGTTGCCGGCCGGCATGTCGACCAGGGCGGTGCCCGCCACGGTCTCGGAGGCCTCTGCGTCGACCAGGGCACCGAGCCCGGCGACGCCCAGGACGGTCGCCCCGGCCAGTCGGGTCCGGGAGGTACCGAGCAGGCGCAGCCCGGCGACTGCCGGCACGCACTCGTCGTTGCTGATGAACTGGGCCGCGGTGTTGCCGCGGATCGCCTGGACGTTCGCGACCGGCGACAGGTTCAGCGGCAGCAGCGTCTCCTCCGGCGGATCCATCGACGGGGGCGCGGTCGCCACCTGCTCGTCGATCGGGAGCTGGCTGCCACCGAGGCTGAGCTCGGCGTTCTTGCTCGAGGCGATCACCCTCGGCGTCGCCGCGGTGTCGGCGACGACCTCCGAGTGGCCGACCTTGACGCCTGCCAGGTCACCGCCGAGCAGGTCGATGTCGAGGTCGACGATGTCGCCGTGCGCGGATGCGCTGTAGGCCCCGGGAGCGGCGGCGGCCGGTGCTGCCGCGGCAACCGGGGCGGCGCCGTACGCAGCAGTGAAGCCGATGGCGAGCAGCATGGTCGTCCCTGCTGCTGTGAGAGAGCGCCGTATCTGGCGGCGCCTGAGGTCCGGGTTCATCGCGGATCCTGTCGTCGTAGGAGGGAGCAGCATCAAGTAGATGGCAGCTCAGAACCCCTTAACGAGCGGATACCTAAAACTGGGGTTGACGTCTAGACCAGATAGTCACGAAGTCGTCGCCAGCACCACCGGAATCACCGCTTCCGCGCCCGCATCGCGGAGCGCGGTCGCGGCCAGTGTGAGCGTCCATCCGGTGACCACCAGGTCGTCGACCAGGAGCACCTTGCGCCCGGCAACGTCATCGGCCTGAAGCGCGAACCTCCGGGTGATCGCCTGGATCCGGTGGGCGGAGTTGATCGCGCCCTTCCCCGGAGGGACGTCGGGATCGACGATCGCGAGCCGGCCCAGCACCGGCACCTGCAGGTGGCGGGACAGCCCGTCGGCGAGGTCGGCGGTGAGCGTCGGCCGGGTCGCCGACTCCACTACCACGATCCCGTCGACGTCGGGGCGCCAGTCGCCGAGCACTTCGACCATGGCCCGGGCCAGCGGCACCGGGACCGGGCCGTCGGGGGTGCCCTCGCGGAACAGGTCGCGCAGCGCGTTGCCATGGCCGAGGTCGGTGAGCCGGGCGATGGCCCGGCCTTCCTCGGCGCCGCTGAGCCGACCCTTCAGCTCCAGGCCGAGGGCGGCCAGCCCGGTGGGCCACATCTTCCGCGGCTCGACCACCACTCCGGGCCGGGCGAGCCGCGCCTGCGCCTCCTCGACGGCGCCGGCCGAGATCTCGTTGGACAGCGTCAGGCCACCGCAGTTGTCGCACCGACCGCAGTCCTCCGCGCCCGGGTCGTCGAGCTGCTCGCGCAGGTAGCGCATCCGGCACCCGTCGGTCGTGAGGTAGTCGAGCATCGCCTGCTGCTCGCGCTCGCGGGCCTCGGCGACCCGGCGGTAGCGCTCCTCGTCGTAGTCCCAGTCGCGTCCGGTCGCCTCCCAGCCACCGCGCACCCGGCGTACGGCCCCGTCGACGTCGAGCACCTTGAGCAGCGTCTCCAACCGGGTGCGGTTGAGCTCGACCCGGGTCTCGAGAACGGCGGTGCTCATCGCCCGGCCCTCCTCGCGGAGCACGTGGAGGGTCTGCCGGACCACCTGCTCGCGCGGGAACCCCACGGAGGCGAAGTAGGCCCAGATGTCGCGGTCCTCGAGGGCGGGCAGCAGCACCACGCTCGCTCGCGTCTCGGGCGCGAGGCCGCGACCGGCGCGGCCGACCTGTTGGTAGTAGGCGACCGGGGAGTTGGGGGCGCCGAGGTTGACCACGAACCCGAGCTTGGCGTCGAAGCCCATGCCCAGAGCGCTGGTCGCGATCAGCGCCTTCACCTTGCCGGCGGCGAGCAGCTCCTCGAGCTCGAGCCGCTCGGTGGGGTCGGTCTGGCCGGAGTAGGCAGCGACGTCGTGCCCGCGCGAGCGGAGGTAGTCGGCGACCTCCTGGGTGGCCGCGACGGTCAGGCAGTAGACGATGCCCGAGCCGGGCTGCTCGACGAGATGGTCGGCGAGCCAGGCCAGCCTCTGCTCCGCAGTCTTCAGGCGTACGACGCCCAGCTGCAGCGACTCCCGGTCGAGCGACCCGCGCAGCACCAGGGTCTCGGTGCCCATCTGCTCGGCGACGTCGGTGGTGACCCGGGCGTTGGCCGTCGCCGTGGTGGCGAGCACGGGGATGCCGGTGGGCAGGTCGTCGAGCAGGGTGCGGATCCGCCGGTAGTCGGGCCGGAAGTCGTGGCCCCAATCGCTGATGCAGTGCGCCTCGTCGACCACGAGCAAGCCGCAGGTCGCGGCCAGCCGGGGCAGCACCTCGTCGCGGAACCCGGGGTTGTTGAGTCGCTCCGGGCTGACCAGCAGCACATCAACCTCGCCGGCCGCGATCGCCTGGTGGGTGTCCTCCCACTGCTCCAGGTTGGTGGAGTTGATCGTCACCGCGCGGATGCCGGCCCGCTCGGCGGCGGCGATCTGGTTGCGCATCAGCGCGAGCAGCGGCGACACGATCACGGTCGGGCCCGCGCCGGCGTCCCGGAGCAGGAGCGTGGCCACGAAGTAGACCGCCGACTTGCCCCAGCCGGTGCGCTGCACCACCAGGGCCCGGCGCTTGCTGACGGCGAGCGCCTCGATCGCGGCCCACTGGTCGTCGTAGAGCACCGCGTCGTCGCTGCCGACCAGAGCACGCAGGTGCTCCTCGGCGCGGGCGCGGACGTCGGTGGTCATGTCCGCCTGTCTACCAGCGGGAGCCGACGGGACGGCGGGCTCCTCCACAGGTCAGGCGGCGGGACCCTTCTTGCGTACGTCGTCCACGGCGCCCATCGCCTCGCGCAGCTCGGCCAGCCAGTCCTCCTCGTGCTGCCCGACCAGGCGCACGCACCAGGCCAGGGCGTCCGAGCGGGACCGGGCGACGCCGGAGTCGACCAGCACGTCGAGCACCACTCGCTCGGGCTGGCGCAGCCGGGTCATCACCGGCGCCGAGACATGGGTCCACAGCTCCTGGTGGTCGCCCACCTTCAGGCCCCAGGACACCTTGCGCCGGAACCGGTGCTCGGCCTCGCGGGCGATCTCGATGCGCTGGTCGCGGGTCTCCGCGCGGAATCCCTCCGCACGGCCCGCGCGCGCCTCGTCGGTCTCGATCTCCGACCCGCCGGCCTCGACGTCGGCGATGGTCAGCACGACGGTGATCTCCTCACGGTCGACCGTCACCGCCGGCGGCTCGACCTTCCATTCCTCCGGGAGCCGGCCGGAGAACCAGCCCCTGACCCGCTCCCGCTGCTCCTGTGTAATCATGTAATCATCATTACACGACAACGCAAGGGGAACAGATGACGGAGCCGACGGCGGGGACGCCACCCAGCCTCTACGACTGGGCCGGTGGCCTCGACGCGCTGGAGCGGCTGACCGAGGCGTTCTACCGCGAGGTGGTGAAGGACCCGCTGCTCGAGCCACTGTTCGGCGGCATGGACCCCGGGCACCCGCGGTACGTCGCGATGTGGCTGGCGGAGGTCTTCGGCGGCCCGGCGACCTACACCGAGCAGCGCGGCGGCTACCCCCACATGCTGAGCCAGCACCTCGGCAAGGCCATCACAGAGCCCCAGCGACGCCGCTGGATCAGCCTGCTGATGGACGCCGCCGACGAGGTCGGGCTGCCGGACGACCCGGAGTTCCGGTCCGCCTTCGCCGGGTACGTCGAGTGGGGCACCCGACTGGCCCGGGCCAACTCCCAGCCGGGCGCCGAGCCTCCGACGGCCGCGCCGGTTCCCCAGTGGGGCTGGGGCGTCGCGCCGCCGTACCAGCCCTGACCGGCCCTAGGTTGGCCGCATGCCGCCGGGCCGCGCTCGCGCCGTACACGCCGTTACGGCCCTGGTGGCGACGTTCGCGGTCGTGCTCCAGCTGGTGCTGGTCGCCCAGGGGCACGAGGTGCTCGACGAGACCGACCCGCCGGACCTGGGCACCCGGCTGGTGCGCTTCGTCAGCTACCTGACGATCTGGTCCAACGTCCTGGTCGCCGCCACGACCGCACTGCTCGCGATCGACCCGGGCCGCGACGGCCGCGTGTTCCGCACCCTGCGTCTCAACGGGCTGGTCCTGGTCTTCGGCGGCGGGATCGTGCACTTCTTCTTCCTGCGGCCGCTGCTCGACCTCGACGGCGCCGACCTGCTCGCCGACCGGCTGCTGCACACGGTGGTGCCGCTGCTGGCGGTCGTCGGCTGGCTGGTCGTCGGCCCGCGCGGCCAGGTGCGGCGCGCCGAACTCGGGCCGTTCCTGGTTCTCCCACTCGTGTGGATCGGTTACACGCTGATCCGCGGCGCGATCGTGGACTGGTATCCCTACCCGTTCATCGACGTCAACGAGCACGGGTACGCCGTGGTCGCCCTCAACTGCCTGGGCGTGGCCGCGCTGATGCTGGCGCTCTTCGGCCTCGTAGCCGTGCTGGATCGGCGGCTGCTGGGTTCATCCATTGTTGAAGAGCCGTTGCATCCACACTGAGCTGAGGTAGGTGCCGTTCTTCACGGCGTACTCGCGAAAGGTGCCGACTTCCGCGAAGCCGAACTTGCGGTGCAAGGCCACTGAGGCAGCATTGGGCACGGCGATGCCGGCCAGCGCGACATGCACGGGTGCCCGGTCCAGCATGGCGAACAGGTTGTCGTAGAGCCGGCTCCCGATTCCTCGGCCTCGACAGGTCGGGTCCAGTCCGACGCTGACCTCGACCGTCATTCGGAAGGCGTCGTGATCTCGGTAGCGCTGGCTGCAGGCATAGCCCACGACCTGGTCATCGCACTGCGCGATAAGGCACCGATATGGCCCGGAAGGGGTGAACTGCTCGAACCAGTCACGCCGGGCGGCCACGGTCGTCGGCTCACTGTCGAACGACGCTGTGGAGGTCGCCGCCGTGTGGTTGAGGATGCCCACGATTGATGGCAGGTCCCCGACGGAGGCCGTCCTGATCAGAGCTCGAGCGTCTGTCACCAGATGCGGACCCGCTGAGCGGGGTCGAGCCACAGCCCGTCGCCCTCGGCGGTGCCGAAGACCTCGTGGAACTCGTCGAGGTTGCGGACGATGTTGGCCCGGAACTCCGGGGGGCTGTGCGGGTCGATGGTGAGGTACTGCTGCTCCTGCTCGGTACGCCGCTTGGTGCGCCAGATGTAGCCCCAGTTGAGGAACAGCCGCCGGCGTCCCTCGACGGTGGCGGCGCCGTCCTGGCTGATCACGTAGGCCCGCAGGCCGATGGTGAGGCCACCGAGGTCACCGATGTTCTCGCCGACGGTGAGCGCGCCGTTGACGGTCTCCCCGGGCAGGTTGCGCGGCGAGAATCCGTCGTACTGCTCGATCAGGGTCTTCGACTTCACCTCGAACGCCGCCTTGTCGTCGGCGGTCCACCAGTCGTTGAGGGTGCCGGTGCCGTCGTACTGCGCGCCCTGGTCGTCGAAGCCGTGCCCGATCTCGTGCCCGATCACCGCGCCGATGCCGCCGTAGTTCTCGGCCGGGTCGGCGTCCGGGGAGAAGAACGGCTTCTGCAGGATGCCCGCGGGGAAGCAGATCTCGTTGGTGCCCGGGTTGTAGTAGGCGTTGACGGTCTGCGGCAGCATGAACCACTCGTCGCGGTCGACCGGTGAGCCGATCTTGCGCAGCTGCCGGTCGGTCTCGAACCGCGAGGCCGCGGCCACGTTGCCCATCAGGTCGGTCTTGTCGATCCGCAGCGCGGAGTAGTCGCGGAACTTCTCGGGGTAGCCGATCTTGGGCCGGAAGGTGTCGAGCTTCTCGTAGGCCCGCTGCTTGGTCTCGTCGGTCATCCAGTCGAGCTGGGAGATCGACTCGCGGTAGGCCGCCAGCAGGTTGGCCACCAGCTCGTCCATCAGCGCCTTCGAGGTGGGCGGGAAGTGCCGGGCGACGTACTCCTTGCCGACGGCCTCGCCGAGCGCGCCCTCCACGAGGGAGACGCCGCGCTTCCAGCGGGCCCGGAGCTCGGGAGTGCCGTTGAGGGTGCGGCCGTAGAAGTCGAAGTTGGTCTCGACGAACTCGTCGGGGAGGTACGGCGCGGCGGCGCGCAGCACGTGGCTGAGCAACCAGTCGCGCCAGTCCTCGATGGGTGCCTCGTCGAGGACCTTCGACAGGTGCTCGAGGTAGGACGGCTGCCGGACGCACAGCTCGGCGATCACCTCGTCGGTGCCGCCGAGGTTGGTGACGTAGGCGGCCCAGTCGAAGTTGGGGCAGAGCTCGGCGAGGTCGCCGGCGGTCAGCAGGTTGTAGGTCTTCTGTACGTCGCGGGTCTCCGCGCGCTCCCAGTGGCCCTTCGCGAGCTTGGTGTCCAGCGCCAGGACGGTGACCGCTGCGGCCGACGGGTTCTCGTGGCCACCGAGCTCGAGCAGCCGCTCGAGGTACTCGACGTAGTTGTCGCGGACCTCGGCGAACTTCTCGTCGCGGTAGTAGGACTCGTCGGGCAGGCCGAGCCCGCCCTGGGTGACGTGGAAGAGGTAGCGGTCGGACTTGCGGTCGTCGGTGTCGACGTACGACCCGAACAGGCCGTGGCCGCCGAGCCGCTCGAACTCACCGAGGAACGCCGCGAGGTCGCGGACGTCGCGCAGCCCGGCCACCGCCTGGACCAGCGGCCGCAGCGGACGGGTGCCGAGCTTGTTGATCCGCTCGGTGTCCATGAACGATGCGTAGAGGTCGCCGATCTTGCGGGCGTCCTCGTCGACGATCGTCCCGTCGGCGCACGCCTCGATGATCCCGCGGACCTGCTCCTCGGCCGCGTCGGCCAGCTGCACGAACGGTCCCCAGCTGGACCGGTCGGCGGGGATCTCCACGGTTTCGAGCCAGTGCCCGTTGACGTGCCCGAACAGATCGTCCTGTGGACGGATGTCCGGGTTCATGCCCTCACGGGCGTCATCGAGAATGCTCACGGAGAAACCCTAGATGGGCCGGTCAACGTTGGGGCGGGGATGGGTCACTCCGGGCGGAACGCCTCGCCGGCCAGGACGGGTACGACGTCACTGGCATCCAGCTCGCCGGCCACCCGTACGTCGTCCCCGAACCGGATCGCGTCGAGCTCGCGGCCGCTGGCGCACGCCCACATGTGGTCGCGGAGAGCGGGCGCGGCGGCGGTGAACGCGGCTGCCGCCTGCTCCGCCTCCGGGCTGAGGCCGCTCACGCCCAGGTCGACCAGCGCCGCCAGCACCGCCCCGGCGCCCCACAGGTCCTCGACCGCGGGCCGAAGGGACCCGTCGGGCCAGCGCTCGCCGGCGGCGACCACGGCCACGCGGGAGCCGGCCTCGATCCGCGGCGCCAGCCACCGGGCCACCGCCGTCCGGTTGCGCAGGCAGGCACCCACCACGGTCATCCCGGACTCGGCGAGGCCGAAGCTGATCGACGAGCCGTTGGGCGAGGGCAGCACCAGCCGTTTCAGCTCCGGCGCGGCCAGCACGCTGGCGGGCGACAGGGTGACGCCCGAGGGCTCGGAGCGGCCGCGTGCGAGCGTGGCGTCGCGGTCGGAGGCGTACTGCTCGGCGGTGGCGTCGCGCCAGCGGTAGGGGAAGACGGTGACGCCGCGCTGAGCGGCCACGGACAGGGTGGTCGTGAACGACAGCACGTCGACCACCACCGCCAGGTCGGCACCCGCCGCGATCGCGGCGGCGCCGGTCGGGCCCCAGTCGAAGCAGACGTCGTAGGCGGCCTGGCCGTGCGCGAATGTCTTGTCAGCCACGGACCCGCACCACCGACTTGCCCAGGGTGCGGCGCTCGTCCATGTCCACCAGCGCCTGTCCGAACTGCTCGAGGTCGTAGACCCGCCCGATCGGAGGTCTCACCACGCCACTCTCCATCATCGGGATCAGCGCCTGCCACTGCTCCTGCATGTAGCCGGGCCGCATCATCGCAAACGCTCCCCAGCCGACGCCGCGTACGTCGATGTTGTTGAGCAGCAGCCGGTTGACCTTCACCTCGGGGATGCCCTGGCCGGAGGCGAAGCCGACGACGAGCAGCCGCCCCTGGGTCGAGAGCGAGCGCAGCGAGTCGGTGAAGACGTCACCGCCCACCACGTCGAGCACCACGTCGACGCCGTTGCCCTCGGTGAGCTCCTTGACGGCGTCCTTGAAGCCGTCGAGCAGTACGACGTCTTCGGCGCCGGCCGCGCGAGCGACCTCGGCCTTCTCCTCGGTGCTGACCACCGCGATGGTGCGGGCGCCCATGCCGCGCGCGACCTGGATGGTGGCGGTGCCGACCCCGCCTGCGGCGCCGTGCACGAGCACCGTCTCGCCGGGCTGGAGCTGACCCCGCTCGGCGAGGGCGAACTGGGCGGTGAGGTAGTTCATCGGCAGCGCCGCGCCCTCGTCGTAGGAGATCGCGTCGGGGAGCGCGAACGTGAACATCGCCGGGATCACGGCCCGCTCCTGCGCCCCGCCGTACGCGAAGGCCGCGGCGACCCGCTGGCCCGGCTCGAACCCGGCGCCGCTGACCACCGTGCCGGCGACGTCGACGCCGAGGGAGAACGGCGGGTCCGGCTTCAGCTGGTACTCACCGCGGGTGAGCAGCAGGTCGGGAAACGAGACGCCGACCCGATGCACCTCGATGAGTACGTCGTCCGGCCCGGGCGTCGGCTCGTCGACGTCACGGACCTCGAGGTCGGCCGGGCCGGTCGGTGTCACCACCTGAACTGCGCGCATGGGCGCACGGTACCGAGCCGGTCCGTCAGCTCGGACGCCTGATCTCGCGCAGCTCGAAGTGCATCGGGTCGGTGTAGCCCCAGTCGCCGCCCCAGCCGAAGCCCCACCTCTTGAAGATCTCCACCACGCCGCGGTGCATCTCGCCCACGGTGCCCCGCTGGTTGCCCGGGACATTGAGGTCGAGCGCCAGGCCGAAAGCATGGTTGGACAACGTGGTCGAGCCCGCGATGAACCGCGGGTAGTAGCAACCGGCGTACTCGTCAGGATGGATCTCGTCGGCGAGGTCCGCGCGCACGACGTCCTGCAGCGCACCCTTGAGCTGCGGAATCATGAACTTGTTGCACGTGACCGCGCCGAGGATCGGCACCACCTCGGTGACAATGTGCGAATTCACCCATGCCGGCTCGGGGGCGATGTGACCGCCGCTGAGCACGCGGTAGCGGTAGACGCCGACCGCGTCGGAGAACGTCCCGACCGGCACGGCGACCTGGGCGGCATCAGGGTCGAGGCCGAGCTGGCTGGCGATGTCCAGGTTCTGGGGAGCCAGCCCACCGGCCAGTCTCTTGATCGGCTTGCTCAGTGCTTGGGGGGTGCTGTCGCGCGCCGAGACGAGCAGCGCGTTGGGGCCGGTCATTCCGAGCTCCTTGCCCCACGCCGCGTTGACGACCAGGTCCACGGTCGGGATCTGCGGGGCATAGGCGCCCACGTGGATCAGTGGGTCCTCTTCGGACGAGCCGAGGCGGAAGTAGCCGTCCTCGTCGATCGGCAGCCGCTCCTGCAGCTTCTTGTCGACGGCGATCTCACCCCCCGCGACGCGGTCCCACTGCTCCTGGAGCGTCGCGCTCACATCTTTGGTGAACCGGCGGTACTCCGCCGGGTCGACCACCGCGACGTTGTAGATCTTGTTCTCGATCGAGACCTGCACGATGCCGAGCTTGGTCACCTCGGTGACGCCCTTCAGCTTCTTGATGCGACTTGTCAGCTCGTCGCTTATCGGCTCATCCGGATCCACGATCAACACGTCGGCGTTCTCCAGCGGCGTCTGCATCTCGCCGGGTGGTTCGACGGCATGCTGGGGGTCGGCGACCGGCGTCGTCGGCTCCTCGCTGGGCTCCGTATCGGTGGCGGAGGAGGGTCCGGACTCGCTGGGCGCGGCGTCCGGCTCGTTCGCCGGAGAGCTGCCGCAGGCGGGCGCGAGCGCAACCACGGCGGCACATCCCGCCGCCGTCATGGCACGCCTGACCCGCATGATTCGCTCCCTAAGTCCCCTGATCGAGGATATGGCCGTTCACCAACTCGGACGTGCGGCATGTCCGAATCGTTGCGCTCAGGCGGGTCCGGCCTCCGGATCGGGCTGCGCTTCCTCCTGCTCCTCGAGCACCTTGTTGCGGATGGTCAGCCAGGACACCACCCCGCCGGCAGCAAGCAGCACCGCGCACGCGATCATCGCCATCCGATAGCCGTCGTTGAACACCTCCGGGACGGCGTAGTCCTCGCCACCGAGCCCGACCGCGACCGGCAGCGCGGCGACCGCCAGCAGCGAGCCGGCCCGGGCGAGGGCGTTGTTGACCCCGCTGGCGATCCCGGCGTGCTCGTCGGGCGCCGCGGCCAGCACGGTGGCGGTGAGCGGCGCCACCATCAACGACAGCCCGAGGCCGAACACCGTCATGCCCGGGAGTACGTCGGTCACGTAGTTCACGTCGTCGCCGATGGCCAGCAGCATCAGACAGCTCGCCCCCATCACGATCGGGCCGACGGTCATCGGGATCCGCGGCCCGATCCGGGCACCGAGCTCACCGCCCTTGGCCGCCAGGAAGATCATGCAGATGGTGATCGGCAGGCTCGCGAGCCCGGCCGCCAACGCGCTCCAGCCGCTGACCGTCTGCAGCTGGAGGGTGACGAAGAACAACGATGCACCCAGCGCCGCATAGACGAGCAGGGTCATCGCGTTGGCGGCGCTGAAGGTCCGGTCGCGGAAGATGTCGAGGCGCAGCATCGGCTCCGGGTCGCGGTTCTCCACCACCAGGAAGCCGATCGCGGTCAGCACGGCCAGGACCGCGGCGTACGGCGCGAGCGTGTCGCCCCATTGGATCAGCGCGTACGTCAAGGCGCCCAGCGAGAAGGTGGCGAGCGTGCCGCCGAGCACATCGAAGTGCTTGGACGCGTGTGGGTCGCGGCTCTCCGGGACATGCCGCGCGGCGAACCAGATCGTGGCCGCGGCCAGCGGGATGTTGATCAGGAAGATCCAGCGCCAGCTCGCGTAGTCCACGAGCCCGCCCCCGATGAACGGGCCGATGGCCGCGGCGATGCTGCCGATCCCGGTCCAGGCACCGATCGCCTTCGGCCGATCGGACGCGACGAAGGCGCCCTGGATCATCGCCAGGCTCCCCGGGGTGAGCAGCGCCCCGCCGACCCCCTGCAGCACGCGGGCGATGATCAGGGTCTCGGGGTTGGGCGCGAGGCCACACAGCAGGGACGCCACCGCGAACCACGCCGTACCGATCACGAACACCTTGCGCCTGCCGAACCGATCGCCCAGCGAGCCGCCGAGCAGGATCAGGCTGGCCAGCGAGAGCAGGTAGCCATTGGTGATCCACTGCAGCTCAGCCAGGCTGGCGTCGAGGTCCTCGCCGATCCGCTTCAGCGCGACGTTGACGACGGTGCCGTCGAGGAACGCCATGCCCGAGCCCAACCCCGCGGCGAGGATGACGCCGCGCCCGGTCGGCGTACCAATCCGAACTCCCCCTGCCGCCGAATCGCTCACACCCGGCAGACTAGGCCTGACCATGAACGTCTCAGAACTGCGTTTACGCGAGCACGTCGCGCGGCTCGCGGACGAGCACCCGCCCATAGACCTCGACTCGGTCGACTACACCGTCGCTGACCCGGAGGGGTTCGGGGCGCGGTTCGGGCACGTTCTCGACTACATGGCGCGGGTCGAGCTCGAGGTCGACCGCAACGTCCTCGAGCTGACCACGATGCTGCCGGACCCGCCCGAGATCGACCGCTACTTCTACGCCGACGTCTGGCAGCCGCAGGAGATCCGGCATGGCCTTATCCTGGACCGGCTCCAGGTCGAGCTCGGCCGCCCGCCGGCGGACACGAACCTGGACTCGGTCGGCATCAAGCTCCGGATCCTGGGGGCACTCGGCCGGCACCAGGGGTTCCAGGACGTCTGCCGGATGCTCTACTACCTGACCGGCATGTCCACCGAGCGCTCCGCCGTGCTCGCCTACAACCTGCTGTACTCCGGCGTCGAAGAGATGGGCGAGCACGCGGTGGCGGAGACGATCATCGCCCCGATCAAGCGGCAGGAGCCCGGCCACTACGCGTTCTACCAGCTGTCCGCCCGCCTGCACTGGTCGCGGCTGGCCCGCTGGCAGCGCTGGCTCGTACGCCGGATGCGCACCATCTCCTTCGCTCCGGTCGGCGCCAACAACCCGCAGCAGCTGGCCGAGTTCGGCGTGCTGATGGAGACGCTGCGGATCACCCCGTCCATGGAGGACTTCGCGAGCCGGGTCTCGATGGTGGAGCAGGAGCTGCTCTGGGCAGGCCGCCAGGGGCTGAAGGTGCCGGCGTACGTCGTCCGCGCGTTCAAGGACGCCGTCGACCAGGCTCGATACGCGAACCCTGCTTGACGTAGTTCGACAGGTTACCTTACTATTTCGTCCATGCACACCCTGGCGGAACTGCTGGTCACGGACGACGTGCCAGGTGCTCTCGAGGCCCTCGGTGTCGACGACCCCGCCGGTGCCGTGCTGGAGCCGGTGGGCTACCCGTTCGGCTCACCGGCCACCGCCGCGCTCTACCGGCTCCGGAGCAACGGCCAGTCGATGTTCGTCAAGGTGCTCCAGCACGTTCGGCACTGGCCGGGCCTGCAGTTCATGCCTCCGCACATCGTCGACGACTTCGTCGAGCAGCTGCCGTGGCGGGCCGAGCTCGCGCTCTGGGAACCAAGGGTGCTCACCACCCTCCCCGACGGGCTCAGAGCTCCGACCCTGCACGCCCTGGTCGAGATGCCGGATGAGCGCGCCGCTGTGTGGATGGAGGACGTCGCCGAGGACCCGACGCCGTGGGACCTGGATCGCTACCGACGTGCCGCTCGCTTGCTGGGTCGCTGGAACGCCCGCTCGACCGACCCGGAGCTGCTGGCCCAGTGCGCGCACCCGGCGTCCAACTACGCGTTGCGCATGTACGCCGAGAACGCGGTCGCCTACCGAGGCCTGATGCCGCTCGCCGACGACGGGCTCTGGTCGCACCCGTGGCTGGTCGAGCACGCCGATCTGCGCGCCCAGCTGCAGTCCCTCGCCGGGGAGATCCCGTCGATGCTCGACCGGATGGACTCGTTCGTCCTGTGCAACCCCCACGGCGATGCCAGCCCGCAGAACCTGCTCGTGCCACCGGACGACCCCCACTCCTTCGTGGTCATCGACATCTCGTTCTGTGCCCCGCACTCGCTGGGCTTCGACCTCGGCCAGCTGCTGGTCGGGCTCACGCACGCCGGCGTGATGCCGGCCGCGCGCCTCCCCGAGATCGCGGCGGCCGTCGTGCCTGCGTACGTCGAGGGCCTGCACGCGGAGGGCATCCACGACCAGGACGCCGCTGCCAGGGACGCGTTCCTCACGGGCGTGATGCTGCGCAGCGGTTTCGACGGCCTCCTGCTCGAGCTGCTCGAGGAGTCGGCCGCCGACCAGCGCGGTGCATTCGACGAGCGGATCGAGCTGTCCCGGGCCCTGGTCGAGCTGTACCGATCCCGCTAGCGCAGCACTCGCTCGGCGATCCAGGCAATGTCGTCGGCGGTGTCGGCGGGTGTGGCCGAGGGCTGCATCACGTGGCTGAGCACCAGCCGGACCACGGCGTCGATCGCGGCCTCGAGGTGCTTGCGGTCGAGGTGTACGTCGTAGGGCTCGATCCGGTCGCTGATCACCACCTTGGCGACGCCGAGCAGCGACTCCGCGTGGGTGGTCAGCAGCGGCAGCAGCTCGGTGTCGGCGCCGTGGGTGGCGGACACCACCGCGTGCAGGAGCTGGTTGTCCTGCGCGTGCTCCAGCACCCGCTGCGACGCGGCCCGGATCGCGGCCACCAGGTCGGTCGGGTTGCGGTCGAAGGCCACGCTCACGATCGCCAGGAACCGGTCGAGCTCGCGCAGGATCATCGCCTCCGCGAGATGCGGCTTGGAGCCGATCTCGTTGTAGACGGTCTGCCGGCTCACCCCGACCACGTCGGCGAGCTTGGCCATGGTGACCTGCGACCAGCCGACCTCGGAGGTCAGCACCACGGCCGCCGAGACCACGCGGTCGCGCATGGTCAGGGCCGGGTCGTCCACAGCGGTCAGCCTACGAGGGTGAGCGCGAGCACCGGGCACGCCTGTACGGCGGCGTGCACGTGCCCGTGGTCGGACGCAGGAGGAGAGTCCTGCAGCACGTGCATCACCTCGTCGTCGTCGAGCTCGAAGTAGTCGCTGGCCATCGCCTCGCACATGCCCAGCCCCTCGCACCTGCCGCGGTCGACATCGATCTTCATGCTCATGCCTCGACCTTCTCGACCGGGACGAAGTCGGCGGCCTCGCGGACGCCGCAGTCGGGACAGCACCAGTCGCGCGGGATGTCCTTCCACGCGGTGCCGGCGGCGAAGCCCTCGAACTCGTTGCCGGCCTCGACCTCGTAGGTGTAGCCGCAGCCTGGGCACTTGGCCGCCATCACCTCGTCGCGCACCACTTCGGAGTCGGACCCGGTGGTTGAGGAAGGCGTGCTGGCGCCTGTCTCGAAACCACTGCCCGGGAGGGGATACATCGCGAGGTACTTCTCCCGCTTGCGCGGGCTGACGTTCGCCCGGCTGATGTCGCCGTCGAAGTGGGCGAGCACCCGCTCGTCCATGATCCGCCGGTAGATGGGCGGGACCAGGGACAGGACGATCATCCCGGCGTACCCGGTCGGCAGCACCGGCGACTCCTCGAAGTCGCGCAGGGTCTGGTAGCGCCGGGTCGGGTTGGCGTGGTGGTCGCTGTGCCGCTGCAGGTGGTAGAGCAGCACGTTGGTCGCGATGTTGTTGGAGTTCCAGGAGTGCGAGGGGTCGACCCGCTCGTAGCGCTCCTTGCCGGGCTTGCCGACCCTCTGCCGGAGCATGCCGTAGTGCTCCATGAAGTTGACGACCTCCAGCAGCGAGAAGCCAACGATCGCCTGGATCACCAGGAACGGCACGATGCCGACGCCGAGCCACGCGATCATCGAGCCGAACAGCACGGCCGACATCAGCCAGGCGTTGAGCACGTCGTTGCCGATCCGGAACGGGTGCTGCTTGCGGCGGGCGTAGCGCTTCTTCTCCAGGCGCCACGCGCTCTTCAGGGAGCCGCCGACGGTGCGCGGCCAGAACTGGTAGAAGTTCTCGCCCAGCCGCGAGGACGCCGGGTCCTCGGGGGTGGCGACGCGCACGTGGTGGCCCCGGTTGTGCTCGATGTAGAAGTGGCCGTAGAAGCTCTGCGCCAGCGCGATCTTGGAGAGCCAGCGCTCGTTCTCCTCGCGCTTGTGGCCGAGCTCGTGGGCGGTGTTGATGCCGATGCCGCCGATGCAGCCGATCGAGATGGCCAGCCCGATCTTGTCGACCGTGGTCAGGTCACCGCCGATGCCGAGCGGGTCGCCGCGCGCGATGAGATACATCGCGCCGACGAAGCCGGCGTACTGGATCGGCAGGAAGAGGTAGGTGATCCAGCGGTAGTACTTGTCCTTCTCCAGCGCCTCGATCGCGTCATCGGGCGGGTTGGAGCGGTCCAGGCCGGCGATCAGGTCGATCGCGGGCACGATCACCAGGATCACCACGGGGCCGATCCAGAACCAGGCGCCCAGTCCGGTCCACAACCACAGCCCATAGCCCGCGAAGGCCAGGGACGGCACCACCAGCCCGATCAGCCAGAGGTAGCGCTTGCTGTCGCGCCACCGCTCGGTGGATCCGTCCGGAACAGTGCTGTTGGCGATGGTGTCCATCTCAACCCCTTCGTCTGATTTACAGAACCGTACCGTTTGTAAACCAGATTGACAAGAGGTCAGTTTTTGTAAAGCCGACCCGCGACCGCCTCGTCCACCATCGCCACGATCTCGTCGGCACCGAGCGCGGCGGCGCGCTCCCGGATGCCCGGCAGGTCGACGCCGCGGTCCTGGTCCGGCGCCGCGCCCTTCAGCACCTGGGCCAGGTCGGCCACCGTCGACGCCAGCGCGAGCGAGTGGGAGGGCGCCGCCTCGGGGTCGGCCGCTACCAGCTCGGTGCTCGTCAGGTGCCCTCGCCCGTCGCGCACATCGGCCCACTTCACGGTGGCCTCGCCGATCGGCGTCCCGGGCACGACACCGTCGGCGAGCCGCACCTCGTACAGCGCCGTCGCGTGGTGGCCGGAGGCCAGCTCGCCCGCGTCGACGGAGAGGTCCTCGAAGTCGTCGTCGGCGATCTCGCGGTTGTCGTAGCCGACCAGGCGGTACGACGTGACCGCCTCCGGGTCGAACGCCACCTGGGTCCGGGCCTCGGCGGCGACCGGAGTGAGCGTGGTGGTCAGGTCGGTGCCGAAGAGCTGCTCGGCCTCGGCGTACGTGTCGACGTAGGAGTAGAAGCCGTCCCCGAGGTCGGCGAGCTGCTCCATCAGGTGGTCGTTGTAGTTGCCCATGCCGTAACCGACCGTCACCAGGTGGATGCCGTCCCGGCCCTCCTCGGCGATCTTCTCCGTGATCGATCCGGGCCCGGTGGCCCCGACGTTGGCGACGCCGTCGGAGGCGAGCACCACGAGGTTGACGGCGTCGTCGTCGAAGCCCTCCCGGGCCTGCTCGTACCCCAGCCGCAGGCCGGCCTCGAGGTTGGTGCTGCCGCCGGGCTCGAGCTCCTCGATCGCGTTCAGGATCTTGCCGGTGTCCCGCACCGGCGTCGGCTCGAGGATCGGCCGCGCCTGGTCCTCGAAGGACACCACCGAGACGGTGTCGTCGCCGGCCAGCCGGTCGGCGAGCAGGGCCAGGGACGACTGCACCAGCCCGAGCCGGTTGCGGATGTCCATGCTGCCGGACCGGTCGACGACCAGGGTGACGTTGACCCGCGGTCGCTCGGCCGGGTCGACCTCGCGGGCCGAGACCCCCACGCGCACCAGCTGGGTTCCGTCGTCGAGCCCAGGGGCCAGGCCCGACTCCGCCAGCACGCCGAGGTCGGCGTCGGTGGGCGCGGGGTCGTCGTACTCCATCGCGTTGACCCACTCCTCGACCCGGACCGAGGAGGCCGGCGGCCGGTAGCCCTGGTCGAGCAGGCTCCGCGCGACGCCGTACGACCCGGTGTCGACGTCGAGGGCGAACGTCGACAGCGGGTCCCGCCGCGGGTCGACGAAGCCGCTGGTGCCGGCGTCCACGAACGTGTTGTCCTCGGTCGGTCCCGGGATCGGCACCGAGGTCCCGCCCCCCTCGTCGGCGGCGGAGCCGGACGCGGTGCCCGGCATCGCCATGTCGTAGTCGACCTGCGTCTCGTAGTCCTCGAAGTAGGAGCGGGCGTCGATGTCGCGGCTCCCGTCGGGGCCCGGCTCGTCGTCGGGCTCGGAGCATCCGACGAGCACGAGTGCGCCGGCGACGGCGAGAGCGGTGAGCGTCGGGATGGTGCGCGGGGTCCTCATTCCTGTCGGACGACGCCTCGCGACGTCCGGTTCCGACCTCGGCGATCCCGGGACACACGGGGTGCTGGTGGTGACAATGGAAGGACGGGAACGAAATGGGGCCACCCGATGAGCGACACGGAGCTCGAGGAGACAACGGACCAGCTAGACGAGCACGGCGAGCAGCACGCTGACCCGGCCGACTACCGGGACGTGCCGGGCCGGCTGCGCTCCATGCTCGTCGTCGTCCCGATGATCGCCGGCCTGCTCGTGGTCGCCGGAGTCGGAGCCCGGATGCTGGTGGCCGAGATTCCCGACCCGGAGCCCGAGGCCGAGGTCGCGGACGTGACCTGCTGGGACGGCAAGATCCAGGCGGCGGAGAACTGCACGGCCCCGACCGGGCGCGCGGGCCTGCGCTGGATGTTCCCGTCGTTCAAGCCCGACCTCATCGGCTGCCACAACGTCCTGCGGGAGCACCCGGAGTTCAAGCGCCCGTCGATGTTCGAGTGCGAGGGCGCCGTCTCCACCGGTCGGGTGACGATCACCTACAGCGAGCTGAACGGGGTCGCGGGCGGGCGGAGCTACCTCGAGAGGGAGTACGGCGTCGCGCCGCAGGAGGTGGACGACGAGCGCCTGCTGTGGACCGAGAGCGGGGAGTCCGACGGCATCTACGAGCTGGACATGATGTACGCCGACGCGCCGTTCGCCGTCGAGGTCCGGGCCCGCTCGGCCCAGGCCCGCGACGACGCCCTCGAGACCCTGGTGCGCTTCCGGCCCGCGGACCACATCAGCGTTCGCCCCTGACGGCAGCCGCGACGGCCTTGGGCACGTCGGGGTCGAACACGCTCGGGATGATGAAGCTCGGGTTGAGCTCGTCGTCGTGGACCTCCAGGGCGATCGCCTCGGCCGCGCGCAGCAGCATGTCGACGGTGATCTCCGAGGCGCGCGCGTCGAGCAGCCCCCGGAAGACACCGGGGAACGCGAGCACGTTGTTGATCTGGTTGGGGTAGTCGGAGCGACCGCTGGCCACCACCGCGGCGTACTGCCCGGCGACGGCGGGGTCGACCTCGGGGTCCGGGTTGGCCAGCGCGAACACCACCGCGTCGTCGGCCATGTCGGTGATCCACTCCGGGTCGAGGATGCCGGGAGCGCTGACGCCGATGAACACGTCGGCACCGCGCAGCGCGTCGTGCAGGTCGCCGGTCACGGCGCGCGGGTTGGTGACCTCCGCGAGCTGCTGCTGGGCCGGCGAGAGACCGTCCAGGTCGGGCACCAGGCAGCCGAGCCGGTCGTAGACCACGACGTCGGTGATCCCCGCGGCAAGCAGCAGGGTGACGATCGCCGTACCGGCCGCGCCGGCGCCGGCCACCACGACCCGGGCAGCCGGCAGCTCCTTGCGGACCACCCGCATCGCGTTGGTCAGCGCCGCCATCACCACGATCGCGGTGCCGTGCTGGTCGTCGTGGAAGACCGGGATGTCGAGGCTCTCCCGCAGCCGCTGCTCGATCTCGAAGCAGCGCGGCGCCGCGATGTCCTCGAGGTTGATGCCGCCGAAGCCGGGCGCGATCATCTCGACCGCGCGGACGATCTCGTCGGTGTCCTGGGTGGCCAGGCAGATCGGCCAGGCGTCGATGCCGGCGAACCGCTTGAACAGCGCCGCCTTCCCCTCCATGACCGGCAGCGCGGCCCCCGGCCCGATGTTGCCGAGGCCGAGCACCGCCGAGCCGTCGGTCACCACGGCCACCGAGTTGCCCTTCACGGTCAGCCGCCAGACGTCCTCGGGGTGGTTGGCGATCGCCATGCTCACCCGGCCCACGCCCGGGGTGTAGGCCATCGACAGGTCGTCCCGGTTCTTCAGCGGCACCTTCGAGGTCACCTCGATCTTGCCCCCGATGTGCAGCAGGAAGGTGCGGTCGCTGACCTTGTAGACCACCACGCCGTCCGCGGCGTCCACGGCCGCCTCCACCTCCTTGGCGTGGTCGGCGTCGGCGGCCGAGCAGGTGACGTCGAGCACCAGCCGCTCGTGGCTGGACTCCGCGACGTCGATCGCGGTCACGATCCCGCCGGCCTGGGCGATCGCGGTGGCGACCTGGCCGACCACCGCGTGGTCCGGCGCGGTGTGCAGGCGCATCGTGATCGAGTACGACGACGTGGTGGCTGACTGCTTGGGCACGGGCTCAGCCTCGTGGGCGCCGGGGGTTACGAGCAAGTAGCGGTCGTGTTGGTCGCGGCTCAACCGGCCAGGTGGGCGAGCAGGCCCTTGGCGAACCGGTCGCCCATCGTCGCCATCACGCCCTTCATCGCACGCCGCACCGCGGGGCCCGCGGCGCGCGGGAGCGGGAGGTCGACGCAGATCTCCAGGCTGGTCTCGAGGCGGGTCTGCTTCTCATCGGTGGGGGTGAGGGCGTACCACCCGCTCACACCCGCGCGCTCGGCCTTGCCCTCGGGCGGGTCGTGGTGAAACTCGATGCGCGACGGCTCGTCGTACGTCATCCGCTCGGTGAAGGTCGGCGAGAACCCGTGGCCGAGCACCTGGATCCCGCTCATCCGCCACACCCAGTGGTCACCACGACCCTCGATGCCGCGGACGAACGGCGTCAGCCGGGCGACCAGGTCGGGGTCGACCAGCGCGTCCCAGATCGGCTGCTGCCCGAACGGCACCACAGCGTCTGCGGTGGTGGTGGCGGAGAAGGTCGCCAAGGTCAGTCGGCCAGCGCCTTCTCGATGTCCTCGGTGAGCTTGTCGGGGGCGGTGGTGGGCGCATAGCGCGCGACCACCTGACCGTCGCGGCCGACCAGGAACTTGGTGAAGTTCCACTTGATCGCGCTGCCGAGCATCCCGCCCTGCTCCTTGCGCAGCCAGTTGAACAGCGGGTGCGCGTCGGAGCCGTTGACGTCGACCTTGCTGAACATCGGGAACGTGACGCCGTAGTTGCGCTCGCAGAACGTGGCGATCTCCGCGTCCTCGCCCGGCTCCTGGTGCCCGAACTGGTCGCACGGGAAGCCCAGCACCGTGAACCCACGCTCTTCGTACTGCTGCTGGAGGGCCTGCAGGCCTTGGTACTGCGGGGTGAAGCCACACTGCGAAGCGGTGTTGACGACCAGGACGACCTGGTCGGCGTACGTCGAGAGGTCGACGTCGTGCCCGTCGATCGCAGTTGCCGAGAATGCTGTGAGCGAGGTCATGGGTACCGAGTCTGGCATCCTCGCCCGAATGGGTCAGGTCAGGTCCGAAGCCTGGGTGCCGGTCGAGCCGGCGCTGGCGTTCGCCGTGTCGCAGACGACCGGGGAGGTGCGGCTGGCGTGGGACCCGTTCATCCGGCACCAGCACCTGATCGGCGCGGACCGCCCGGCCAAGGGGGTCCGCACGTTCACGAAGGCGCGGCTCGGGCCGACGATGGTGAGCGAGTACGTCTCCTACCGGCCGCCGACCTCGGTCGGCATGACGATGGTGTCGGGGCCGTGGTTCTTCGGCTCCTTCGGCGGCGGCTGGCGGTTCGTCGCTGAGGAGCGCGACGGGGTCGCCGGGACCAGGGCGACGTGGAAGTACACCTACTCGGTGCGGCCCGGGTGGCTGCGGTTCGTGGGAAACCCGATCGGGCAGTGGCTGCTGGGCCGGGAGATCCGGCAGCGGATCGCGGCCTTCGCGAAGGCCTGCTCGGACCCAGACGTGCTGGCCGCGGTGCGGACGAACGGCGACCCGGGCGAGCGGTGACCTAGCGTCGCTTTCACCCACCCAAACCGACCGTAAGTCACGCCCGGCTTCGGCACCACCCGGACCCGGACGTGCTGGCCGCGGTCAGGGGCGACCAGTGACCCGCGCCGGCTGCTGGTAGCCCACCGGGTTGGCGTGCCCGTCGAGCTCGACCCGCACGGTCTGGTCGCCGAGGTCGAGCTCGATCGCGTCGTCCTCGATCCCGCTGACCTCACCGCACACCACGTAGCTGCCGTCCTTCAGCTTCTCGATGCTCGCCACCGGCTTGCAGCGCTCCACGTCCGCCGTCGCGATGAGACTCAGCTGCGCGCCGGACGGGCGGGTGCGCCAGTAGAGCAGCGCCATGCCGAGCAGCATCACGTCGCCGAGCAGCGTGATCACCCAGAGCAGCGAGCCGGTCTGCTGCCCGTCTGCCTCGTACGTCGACGGGTGACCCGGGAGCACCCGGACCCCGATCACGTCGTCGGCCCCGGCCCGGTCGTAGGTGGCGGCGTCTACCTGCGCCACCCACTCCCGCTGCTCGGGGTCGAGATCGCGGTTGAGCCGGAACTCCACGTAGAACTTGTCGGAGTCGGGCGGCACCCTCCGCGTCTCGACCACGGTGGCCTCGGTCTGGACGCCGTCGCGGTCCAGCCGCCAGCCGTACCACGTGCTGTGCGCGATCGGCACGTTGATCACCAGGGCGGCGAACACCACCAGGCCCAGTGCGGTACGCCGGTTGGTCAGCCGCCGGGTCAGTCCTTGAGCCACGGCTGCCCCCAGGACTCGCCGTACGCGAACTCGGCCAGCGGCTTACGCCACCGCTCCCGCTGCTCGCGCTCGCGGTCCTTCTCCGGGACATCGTCGGGGTTGCCGCGCACGCCGACCGCGATGCCGCTCATCACCCGGAAGTAGTCGGGTACGCCGAGCTCGGCCGCGACCGCCTCCCGGTCGAACCCGCCGAACTGGTGGGCGTGCAGGCCCATCGCCCGGGCCTGCAGGCTCAGCTGCGCGGCCGCCTGGCCGAGGTCGTGGCAGGCGTAGAGCGCGCCCTTCAGGTCGTTGCCGGTCGCGTCCGCGGCGACCTGGGCGGCGGTCACGAAGACCACCGAGGCCCGGGGCACCCAGCGGGCGTTGCCGGGCCTCAGGTGCGGCAGCAGCACCCCGTGACTGGCACTGCCCCGCTCGGCGACGAGGAACGCCCAGGGCTGGGTGTTGCCGTAGCTCGGCGCCCACTGCGCCGCGTGCAGGAGCGTCTCGATCTCTTCCGCGCTCAGCCGGTGCTCGGGGTCGAAGATGCTGGGGCTCCACCGCGAGCGCATCGGCTCGGCGAGCGCCTCGGCGCTCGGCATGGGGGCATGCGACACACGGTCAGTATGGCGAGCGCGCGATCTCCGCCACCCGCGCGGCGGTCAGGATCCGCCATCGGCCGCACGGGCAGGACTGGTAGGTCACCAGTCCATCGCTGGTCGGATGGCTCGAGCGGGTGTGCCAGAAGTGCCCGGTGTCGTGGTGGTGGGTGGCGGTCATGGCTCCATCGTGCTGTAATGGCTTTGTGCAACTCAACCCTTACGGCCAGGACGCGATCGAGCTCGCCGTCGACCTGACGAACCGGCGTCCCGAGACGGCCGCCGAGCTGGTGTCGCGGTGCGAAGCGGCCGGCGTGGTCTTCGAGCGCGGCACGCCCCCGCCCGCTCTCGCCGAGGTGCTCGGCTTCTTGGACCAGTGGTGCGAGGTCGTCGACGCCACAGAGCCCGAGCGCCGGGTCGCCCTGCTCAACGTGCTGCTCGCGGAGTCCACCGCGCACCCGCGGCTCACCGCGCACACCGGCTCGTGGCACATCCACTACCGCGACGAGGCGATCACGTTCGCCCGCAAGCTGCGGGCCCTGATCAGCACGGGCACGGCGCTGCACCTCGCGGGCCGCGGCATGCACCGGCTCGGCCGGTGCGCGGCCGACGGCTGCGACCGGGTCTACGCCGACACCTCGCGCAACGGTCGCCAGCGCTACTGCTCCCCCGCGTGCGCCAACCGGGACGCCGTACGCCGGCATCGTGCGGCGCGTCGCGCGGCATAGCGCGCTGGATCGCTAGGACTCAGGGCGGACGCTCCACTCGTAGCCGTCGGTGCTGGTCAGGGTGAACCCTTGGGTGTGCCGCCACCTACGCAGCGGGTTGCCGTCGTCCTCGCCACAGCGCACCACCGCGAACGCCGGCGGGATCATGGCGGCGTCGGCGTCGAGCCAGTTCGGATCCCGCAGGATCCGGCACACGGTCCCCTTCGGCGCGGTGAAGATCTCGGCCGGCGGGCTCCATTCGTCGCTCAGGGGCCGCACCACCTGCGCCGTGATCCGGATCCGGTCCACGGAGCCGATCGCCACGATGCTGCCGTCGGGGAGCGGGAGCTGGATCGTGCCGAGGGTGCGCTGGCCCAGGGTGTCCGTGACCTCGTACAGCGGGTTCTCCTCCTGCGCCACCGTCCACTCGCCGTCGCGGGTGAAGGTGATCAGGTTGGACTCGTCCAGCCATTCGAGCCTGTCCACATCGGTCAGGGTGGTCAGGTTGGTCGTGGTGATCTCGCCCTCCTCGAAGTAGACCGGGTCGACCGGGCACCCACGACCGCCGGGGTACGCGGCGGAAACTGCCACCTCCTCCGTCGTCCCGTCGTCGACTCCCCAGAACGACAGGGTCGGGCCGTCGACGTCGAACCACGCGGCGGTTCCGTCCTTGCTGAACTGGGTCGTGGCCAGGCTGGTCGACACCACGGCGTCGGTGCACGAGCCGTCGTGGCAGATGATCTGGACGGTGCCGTCGGGGGCGAAGTCGTCGATGAGCTCGTTCTCCCTCCGGTCTGCTCGGAAAGTTCGGAGCAGTCACCCTTCGAGCTGGGTGACCAGCTTCCCCAGGAGCCGCGCCAGCTGCGCCCGCTCGCGATCGGTGAGGCCGCCGATCATCCGCTCCTCGTTCGCCATGTGCACCTTCATCATCCGGTCCACGAACCGCACGCCCGCGCGGGTCAGCCGGACCAGCTGTCCGCGGCCGTCCTCGCCGGCGGCCGCGCGGACGACGTACCCCTTGTCGACGAGCCGGTCCACGCGCTTCGTCACCGCGCCGGGGGTGACCAGCATGGCCGCGGTGAGGTCGCGGTGCCGCAGCGTGAAGGGCCGTCCCGCACGGCGCAGCGCGGCGAGCACGTCGAAGTCGCCGTTGCCCAGGCCCTCGGCGGCGAACGGCGGCCGCAGCTCTGCTTCCATGGCGTTCGCCAGCCATGAAACCCGGCCGAGCACGAGCAGCGGCGAGGTGTCCAGGTCCGGTCGCTCGACCGCCCATTGGCCCACAATCTCCGCCACGTGGTCCTTGCGGTTCGTTTCCTGGGAAACTATACTTGTTTCCATGGAAACATCATGCCAGATGTACGTCGACCCGGTGTGCCCCTTCGCGTGGATCGCGTCGCGGTGGATCCGCGAGACCGTCGCGCTCCGGCCGGACGTCGAGGTGGAGCTGCGGCTGATGAGCATCGCGGTGCTGAACGAGGACCGCGAGCTGGACGAGTGGTACCGCGAGTTCAACGACAACTCCTGGGGACCGGTCCAGGTCGCCGCCGCCGTCTCCGCACTTAGCCGGTACGACGAGTTCTACGAGGCGTTCGGCAAGCGCGCACATCTGGACCGGCGTGACGACTGGGACGCCGTCGTCGTGGAGGTTCTCGAGGAGCTCGGGCTGCCGGCAGAGCTGGCCACCTCGGCGCCCGAGGACCCCGCGAACGAGAAGGCGCTGCGAGAGACCAACGCCCACCTCAACGAGATCACCGGGCTCGAGGCCGGCACCCCGACGCTCGTGCTGAACGGCGTCGCGACGTTCGGCCCGGTGCTCCGTGCGGTGCCGCGCGGCGAGCACGCGCTGGCGCTCTACGACGCGATGACTCTGCTGTCCACGGTCCCGGCGCTCACCGAGATCAAGCGCGGCGACGACCGGCCGCTGTCGCGGGTCTAGAAGCCGATCCGCCCGACCCGGCCCCCGGCGCCGGCCGCCCAGCACGACCGGCCCTTGGTGCAGTCGAGCGTGTGGTAGCCGGTGTCGGTGAACAGGTGCCAGGACCGGCCGCCGTCCCAGCTGAGGTGGCTGCCCCCGGTCTCGCCGGACTCCCCGGTGCTGACGACGATCCGGTCGTGGCGACCGCCGATCCAGGCGGCGTCCTCGGCGAGCACCTCGAGGTCGCCGCCGTTGCGCCAGCTGAGCCCGTTGCGGGTGTGCGCCGATGCGTCCTCCGCGACGTCGGGGGCCGCGAAGTCGCCACCGACAGCGAGCCCGCGGCGCGGGGTCTTGAAGGCGAGCCCGAACACGCCGGCGGACTCGCCACTCGGGATGGTGGAGTCGGTGGCCTCCCAGGTGTACCCGCGGTCCGTCGAGTGGAAGATCCGGGCCGCCGCCCCTCCGGAGCCGAACCACGCGTGCTCGCCCCGGATCACCAGGCAGTCGCCGCTGGCCGCGAAGTTGGCCTCCCCGGTGGCGTCGGGCATGCCGTCGGTGGGCAGCACCTCCCACGAGCGGCCACCGTTGTGGGTGCTGATGATCCGGAACTTGCCGTCGACCGGGTCGCTGACCGCGAGACCGCGGCGGCCGCCTGCGGAGAAGTCCATGCAGTTGTAGAACGCAGCCTCGTCCTCGTTGCGGAACGTCTCGGTCCAGGTCTCGCCACCATCGGTGGTGCGGTAGATCCGGGACGCCTCCCCGGCTCCGATCGCCAGCACCAGCGCGACGTCGGCACTACGGGCCTCTACGTCGCGGAACAGCAGCCCCTCGCTGTCGGGCGGGCTGACGTCGTTCCAGGTGTCGCCGCCGTCCGTGGTGCGCCAGACCGTGCCCGGGCCGCCCTCGGTGACGCTGCCCCCGCTGATCCACGCCGTACTACGGTCGACCGCGTCGAGCCCGCGGAAGCTCTGACCGGCGTCGACCACCTGCTCCCGCCAGTCCTGCTGGCGGTGAGACTCCGCCTGCGCGGGCGAGCCGACAACAGGTACAGCGAGCGCCAGTGCGAGCGCCCCGAGAAGGATTCGCATCCTGGCACCTTGCCGCCACCACCGGCCCATGTCCAGAGTCGTGCAGGTGAGAGGGTTGCCTAGTGACCTATATGGGTGAGGGGATCGCGGCGCAGCCGGTGCACAGCGCACGGTTGGAGCTCGAGCCACTGCGTCCGGATCACGCCGACGAGATGGCGCCGCTGCTCGACGACGCCGCTCTGCACGAGTTCATCGGCGGAGCGCCGGCCACCCTCGACGAGCTGCGCGAGCGCTACACCCGGCAGGCCGTCGGTCACTCACCGGACGGTTCCCAGCGCTGGCTGAACTGGGTCGCCCGGGCCCGGGACGGTGGCGCGGCAGTCGGGACGACGCAGGCCACCGTCAGCGCGACGGACGGGGTGGCCACCGCCGAGGTCGCCTGGGTGGTCGTGCGGTCGCAGCAGGGCAAGGGCTACGCGGTGGAGTCCGCGCGAGCAATGGTGCAGTGGCTGAAGGAGCAGGGCGTCGAGGTCGTGTTCGCGCACGTGCACCCCGAGCACCAGGCCTCGATGGCCGTCGCCCGCGCGATCGGGCTCACCCCGACCGACGAGTTCGTCGACGGCGAGGTGCGCTGGGAGGGCTAGCCCTTCGGCGTGTAGGTCAGCACCACGACGCCGTTGCCGACCTCGGTCACCTCGGCCAGGTCCAGGTGGGTGGTCGTGAGACCAGGCAGGAGCCGTACGCCGTCCCCGGCGATGAACGGGAACACCCACAGGTGCAGCTCGTCCAGCTGTCCGCCCTCGAGCAGGGCCCGGGAGACCGGGCCGGTGCCGTACTTCAGCAGGGTGCCGTCGCCGCCCTCCTTGAGCTTGGCGACTGCTTCGGCGATGTCGCCCTGGAGGACCTCGGAGTTCCACCTGGCGTCGGTCAGCGTGCGCGACGCGACGTACTTCGGCATCTCGTTGAGCCGGTCGGCGATGTCCCCGTCGCGGTCGGGCCACGAGTCGGCGAAGACCTCGTAGGTGCCCTTCCCGAGCACGAGAGCGTCCGCAGGCTCCAACAGCTTCGCGGCGTGCGCCGCATGCTCGTCTCCCTGGAACTGCATCTGGGCGCCCCAGAAGCTGTCGCCCGCGACCATCCCGTCGAGTGATACGTACGTTGATTCGACCAGCTTTCTCATGGCGGCGAACCTAGGGACGGGCGTGGCGGCCTGTCTTGTACTGAAGCGCAGGCCCGAGCTCGAGGAACTGATCACCTTGCCCCAGCTCGGCCGGCGTATATCCGATGAGCGCTCGCAGCGTGCGGGTCAGGTGCGGCTGGTCGTAGTAGTCGAGGTCCGAGACCACGTCCTGGATCGCCGCGCCCGCACGCAACCGCCGGACGGCGTCGTGGGCCCGCGCGATCACCCACAGCTTGCGGCGCGACAGCCCGACCGCCCGGCGGAACCGGCTCTGTGCGGTCCGCTCCGGTGCGTCGCTGCCGTTCAGGACCTCCTCGACCAGGGGGTCGAAGACCAGGAGCCCGGCGCGCTCCAGGCGGTCGACGAAGACGTCGAGGTTCTCCGGCGTCGGCATCTCCCACTCCTGTCCGGCGAGCACGATCCGGCCGTCCGGGAGCGTCGGGAGAACGGCGTCCTGGAGGTTCGCGAGCTGCGTCGGCGGAAAGGCGGGCAGGTAGGCCCCGAGCCGGAACTCGCCGCCGAAGTACTCCGCCCCCGACGGGCAGTGCAGGTTGGTCGCCTGCGTCTCCACTCCGCGCAGGTGCACGGTGGTGATGCCGTCGGCGCGGTAGAACGCGATGCCTGGGCTGAACTTGGCAACCGAGCTGAACGACGTGGCGTGCTCGCACCCGGCGGTCCAGATCCGCTCCAGCCGGCCGGCCCGGCCGCTGAGCACGGTGTCCGTCAGGGTCACGTGAGCTGCTCGATCACTTTGGCCACGCGGCGGTCGCGAGTCTCGTCGGTCTTGGCGCCCTCGACCGAGAGAGCGTGCGCCTTCTGCTTGCTGTAGGACAGCGCCGCCCAGCGCTCGACGACATCGGGGTGGGCCTGCAGCGCGTCGGCCAGCACCGGAGGTACGTCGACCGTGCGCGGCGCGTCGTCGACGTCGAGCCGCACCTCCACCTCGTCGCCCGCACCTCGCCCGGTTGCGGCCCGGGTCTCGGAGTTGAACGAGATCATGAACCGGCCGCCCATGGGGGAGACCGTGTTGCGGTAGCGGTAGCCGCCGTCGACGGTCACGACCACTGGTACCCGCCGGCCGCGGCCGAAGGACAGCACGACGTCCTCGGGCACGACGATGCCGACGTTGTTGCCGCCGCCGGCGGCCAGCGTGGTGCGAAAGGTCTGGGTCTTGGTGGCGGTGATGGTGGTCATGGTGGCTCCTCTATCGGATGCGGTGCCAGACAGACCCGTCAACGGTCACGGACTCATCGGTGCCGGATGCACATCGCGGTGTTACCTGATCGAGACCGGACCACTGCTGATCGTGCCGAATCGGCGCCTCCGCCGGCCCGCCACCCCTCCTAGCCTGCTTGCGACCGGCCACGACAGGAGCCCCCATGAGATCCCCTCGCATCATCACCATCACCGCTCTTTCCGCCCTCACCGCCCTCGCCGCCCTCCTTGCCGGCAGCTCGCAGGCGGCCGCACATCCCCGCTGCCAGGACGTCGAAGCGACGATCTACGACAAGGTCGTCGACGTGGGCTGCCCACCCCCCACCCAGGTATGTGTGGCCGGCACCGTCCGCGGCAAGCACGGCTTCAACGGAACGACCGTGTTCGTGCTCGGGTCACGTGGCGAAGCCCCGCCCACGGCACCCGACCAGCGCCCGGTCACCGGGACCATCACCTACACCTTCGGGAACGGGTCGACCCTCACGGCGTCGGAGACGAGCATCGGCAACGTCAACCCCGAGACCGGCACCGGCCACGCCGGCGGCACCCAGGAGTTCACCGGTGGCACCGGCCGCTACGCAGGCGCGACCGGCTTCGCCTACCTCGCCCAGCACTTCGAGGGCGACCACTTCGTCACTGAGATCCAGGGTGAGGTCTGCCGCGCCACGAGCTAGTACCGACTCGTCGGTCGGCGCGGAACGTCAGGTGCCAAGGGATACAAGACATCCGTCCCACGGTGGGTGGGAAACCGTGGGTGCTGGATCGGGTGTCACATCACGGGTACCGCCACGATCGCGAATGAGTTGGAGCCCGTGCGGGGTCCGCCACAACCAGGTGCCGGGCTCGATGATCGTGTAGCGGAAGCCGCGATGCGTCTTGACCCGATGGTGTCGTCGGCACAACGGGGCGAGGTTGCAGTCGCACGTCGCTCCGCCGTCGTCGTAGGGCACCCCATGGTCCTTGTCGCAGCGTCGCGCCGGCCGCGTGCACCAGGGGAACACGCAGGTCTGGTGGGTGAGCTCAACGCGTGCCAGCATCCGGGCGGGCGCGTCGTGCTGGTCGACGCGCTCGTGCTCGTTGAGGTCGATCAACGGGTGCACGTGGAGGTCCACGTCGCGGCGGCCGCACCAGTCCTGAACCGCGTCGGCGAGCAGCATCGTGTCGAGGCGACCGTCGCGCCCGAAGAAGGACCGGTTGTCGAACGCGTCGGTGCACAGGTGCAGCAGGAGGTCGGTACGCCGTCTCCGGGCTGGAGCCGGCGTCCCGTCAAGCAAGGCCTGGGCTCGGGCGGGGTCCGCCAGGATGCCCAGCGCGCGGGCCCGGCGTACGTCGCGGGACTCGGGCGGGAGACCGTCGGCCTCGTCCTGCTCGGCGAGCTTGGCCGCGACCACGGCAACGGCGTCGTCGAACGCCGACAGGTCCGCCCAGTCGGCGCGCGCCGACATGTCCGCAACGCCCGTGTGGTTGATCGAGGCCTCATCGACGGTGACGTGCCGGGCGTCCAGCCCCTCCAACCGGTCGAGCTCGACCTGGTCGGCGTGCAGGGTCAGCAGGGCCTCGTCGAGGATCCGGTCCAGGGTGACCACTCCTGCGGTCGCCGAGAACGGAGCGACATGCTCGTCGACGTA
>CAVZZC010000017.1:0-14610 GCA_963779635.1 uncultured Actinomycetota bacterium
TCATTGTCAAAGGCCGGGGAAGGTCCAGGAGCCGTCGAGGATCTCGGGGCGTGGTCGGTAGAGGCGGACGGCGTAGTTCCAGCCGTCCATGATCCCGATCGTGTTCGGCTCGTTCCCGTCGCCGAACCGGACCGTGATCGAGCCGTCGTCGTTCCGATCTGCGGTGACGCTGTTGACGCTGACCGTGCCTCGGGGGTTCGGCTCGAAGTAGCCGGCGGCGTTGTAGACCGAGATCGACCAGAACGCATCGACCGGGACCTCACCGATGGTCAGCTTGTAGCTGCCGACAGGGAGGCCGGGCTCGACATTGATGTAGAACGCCTCCTCCTCCGGGAGTCCGCCCCAGCCGGACGCGGTGCCCACCAGGTGCCGTACCGGTTCGACGTCCTGCTTCCTGCCGAAGGCGTGGTCGTAGTTGAGGAGGCCGCGGGAGAGCGTGAGCAAAGCGTCGCGGGTGGTGTCGAACGAGGCCGTGTCGTACTCCGCCGATACGAATGGACGGGCAGCGCCGGCGTCGAGCCGCATCTGGTCCTGGAGGCGGTTGACCTCGGTCACGTCCTCCGGGTCGTTGGGGTCGACTAGGGTGCGGGCTGCCACGAGGACATACTCGGTCTCGAACTCGTCCATGGTGAGGTCGTGCGTGCCGGGCTCGTGGAGTATGCGGTTGATGTAGTGGTCCTCGTTGACGACCATCACCGACAGATAGCGGCCGCCGCTGTCCGGGAGGGACAGGGTGGCGCCGCCCGATAGGTCCACCAGGGCGCTGGAGTAGAGCGTGTCCCGGTTCTGCCGGATGACCGGCTGTTCTTCCAGGGACGCGGGCTCCCGGTGGTGGTGAAGGACGTTCACCCCGCCGCCCTGCAGTTGGAGAGCGGTGAACATCCGGGCCGTCTCGGCGCGTGCGAAGTTGTCGACGTTCACGATCTCGGAAGGCATAGCGCCCAACCTGGTCGGGGGGTCCCACCTCCGCTACACCCGATATGGGTGAGTCCTTGCTAGGGGAGCACCCTCACTGTCGACTCGGCTGGTCAATCGGTCCGAGTTCCTTCTGTTGCCACGCAACCTTCTGGCGGTTGCGCACGTCTCCAGGAATACCGGGGTGCCTGCGGGCGTGCCCCAAGACACCCAGGGAGAGACATGAGCAAGCGGCGGATGGCTGTAGTCACACTGGCGGCAACACTCGCGGGGGTGGGCAGCGTCGCGGTGGCGCAACAGCCGGCCTCCGCCGAGGTGCGCTACATCCACGACAAGGCCAATGACGGAGACAACAACGGTGGCGGGCCGAACGACATCGGCGACGTGAAGCGGGTCCGGATCGGGCACGGCAAGGACTGGGTCTACTTCAAGGCGACACCCCACAAGGGCACGTTCCTCGGTGACTTCGACGAGTACTGGATCGACACCATCCTCAAGAACCCCGGCCCTGAGTTCGTGGTCCAGACGAACACGGACTACGGCGACTGGTTCCGGGTGTACCGCTCCGAGAAGTTCGGCAAGTTCGGCAAGGCCACCAGCCGCTCCGGCCGGTTGCACTACGACCACGAGACGCAGCAGTACCGGTTCCGGATTCCTCGCGGGAGCCTGCGGAGCAAAGCCGGAAACCTTCCCGGGAGGATTCGGGTGAGCGTGCACACGGTCACGGTCTTCGGCGGGCACGGAGACTGGGCGCCCGGAAAGCGGAAGTTCGGTCCCTGGGTCGGCGTGGGCTGAGCTCCGCCGGCAGTCAGGAGTCCTGTTCGCTGTCGGGGCGGCGGTGCCTGCCGGGAGCAGTTGGCTCCTGGGCAGGTCCGTCCCCGTTGCCGGGCTGGAAGATTCTCGCCACCAGGCTGGTGATCTCCGGCGACGCGCGCTCAGCGGAGATCCCCATCCGCTCGGCGATCTGGGCGTCGGTGAGCCCGCCGAGGACATGGGTGAGGACCTCGCGCTCGTCGTCGACCAGTGGTGGGCGCAGCTCGCTCGCCAGGAGCTCTTGGCTCACCCGCTCAGCCGCGGCCGGATCGATCAGCGACTTGCCGGAGCCGACTCTTCGGATCGCGGCGATGATGTCCGAGTTGGGCGCCAGCTTGATGACGTACCCAGCGGCCCCAGCCAGCATTGCTGCGACCAAGGCCTCGTCGTCATCGGACGAGGTGAGCAGCAGCCCGGTGATCGACGGGTCGACCGACCTCATTGCCCGACAGACCTCGACGCCGGTGCCGTCCTGCAGTCGCAGGTCCAGCACCATCACATCGACCTCGAGGTCAGGAATGGCTCGCACGGCATCTCGGGCAGAGCCGGAATTGCCGACGACGTCGATGTCCGTTGCCGGCATCAGCAGGTCGGCCAAGCCCTTCCTCACGAGGTCGTGGTCGTCCAGTAGGTAGACCCGCAGGTACCTCCGGACGTAACTGGCCATCTGCCAGTTCTACTCCTGTGACCCGACCGGCGCTCACCTCTTGGCTAGAACACGTTTCAGTTGAGAGGGTGTGGCCCGTGACCACCGCGCCCCGCCCCGTGAACCTCGCCGATGTCCTCGAGGCGATGGCCGACGCCGTACCCGACCGGCTTGCGGTCGTCACCATGGACCGCACCTACACGTTCGCGGAGATCGACGAGCGCTCGACCCAGCTGGCCAACCACCTGGTCTCGCTGGGCGTCGGGGCGGGCGACCACGTGGCCGTCCACTCCGCCAACCGGATCGAGTGGGTGGACGCCTTCTACGGCTGCCTCAAGGCGCGGGCGGTCCCGATCAACATCAACTACAAGTACCTGCACGACGAACTGGCCTACCTCTACGACAACGCCGACTGCGTGGCCGCGATCGTCGCCCCGGAGCACGTCGCTGCGGTGCGGGCGCTCGACCTGCCCACGCTGCAGCACATGCTGGTGCTCGGTGAGGAGTACGACGCCGCGCTGGCCGCCGCGTCGACCGAGCGGCTCGCGGGCCGCAGCGCCGACGACCACTACGTGCTCTACACCGGCGGCACTACGGGCAACCCGAAGGGCGTGGTCTGGCGCAACGAGGACATCATCCGGGCGGCACTGAACGCCGGCCGGTTCGGGGCGCCGTTCGACTCCGTCGAGCAGCTGGCCACGGAGGCGGCGGCCAACGAGACCCCGATGGTGCTGCTCGCCTGCGGGCCGATGATGCACGGCGGAAGCCAGTGGATCCTCGGCAACGGACACGTCTCCGGGTACACGGTGGCGCTCTACACGGAGCCCAACTTCTCCGCCGAGACGGTCCTCGACCTGGTCGCCAGGGCCGGCGTGAACTCGCTGACGTTCCTCGGCGACGCCATGGGACGCCCCGTGGCAGAGGCGATCCTCGCCGAGCCGGATCGGTGGGACCTGTCCAGCCTGGCCGCCGTGTCCAACGGCGCGGCCCCACTGTCCGAGGGCGTGCGTGCGGAGATCCGGAAGGCGCTCCCCGGCCGGTTCATCCTCGACTCCTACGGCTCCTCGGAGTCCGGTGCGACGGCGTCCCGCATCGACGACGGCACCGAAGGACCGGTCGGGGCGCCGAAGTTCACCGCCGGCGACGACGTCGAGGTGTTTGACCCGGAGATGCGGCCCTGCCCTCCGGGTGTCGACGGGATGCTCGGCCGGACCGGACCGATCCCGCTGGGCTACTACAAGGACCCGGAGAAGACGGCCGCGACGTTCAAGGAGTACAACGGCGCCCGCTGGTCGATCCCCGGAGACGCCGCTCGGCGCGAGGAGGACGGCACGGTGACCGTCCTCGGCCGCGGCTCGGTCTGCATCAACACCGGTGGCGAGAAGGTGCACCCCGAGGAGGTCGAGGCGGTGCTGCTCCGCCACGAGGACGTGTTCGACGCGGTCGTCGTCGGCACTCCCCACGAGCGCTGGGGCCAGCAGGTGACCGCGCTGGTCCAGCGCCGCGACGACTCCGAGGTCACCGAGGACGAGCTGCGCGAGCACGCCCGGTCGCTGATCTCGAACTACAAGGTGCCCAAGCAGATCGTGTTCGTGCCGCAGGTGCCGCGCACGCCGGTGAGCAAGGTGGACTACCCGGCGAGCACCGATCTCGCGCTCAGGCTGCTCGGACAGGGTGTCGTGCGATCCTGAGCGATGGCCGCTCGTGCATATCCGGAACTGATCTCCCTGGACGGGTTTCCATTTCGGGTACTCGTCAGCCCCGGCTCCGAGGAGCGCGGCCGGCATCTGGCCACCCGAGCCGCGGCCGCTCTGGACTGGCTCGGCCAGGTCACCGGCAAGGTACGACAGCCGGACCTCGTCATCGCCGATGAGGACGACTGGCCCAAGGTCTGCGAGATCCCCGTCTACGGGATGCCCTTCTCCCTCCCGGACAAGCTGGCGACGTCACCGACGCCGGGTTCCATGTGGCAGGAGTACCTCAACGTACTGGTGCCCCACCTGAGCCAGTCCGCGTCCACGGAGATCGCAACTGCCCTGGGAGACCCACCGGACTTCACCGAGCTGGCCGACCTGATCCTCACCCACGAGGCGACCCACGTGTTCCATGACATCCATCCCGTCACAGAGACCTCGGAGTTTCCGGCTCTCTGGGTCATGGAGCTGTTCGCCAACCTCGGCATGCACGGCTACCTCGCGACCCACGAACCCGAGCAGCTGCGACGGCTGGCCGTCGTGGCAGAGGCGACGATTGACGCGGGACATGAGGTCTGGGCCGTGCAGGACCTGTCACTGATGGGCGAAAGCTTGTCCGACGGCGTCACCAACTACCTCTGGTATGAGTTCCGGCTGATCAGCTTGGCGGCACAGTTGTGGGACGCGGGTGGCGCGGACGGGCTGCGCGACTACCAACGGCTGCTCGGACATCCCGACCTGTCACCCGGCGACGTGATCGACCGGTTCGACCAGATCGCCCCAGCGGTGGCCGCGGCGATCCGTCGGTGGCCGGCGGCCTGATCGGACCGTCAGGTTCGTCCGGGGGCGAGGGTCTGCCCCATCAGATCGGCACTGTAGGTCGCGTAGACGTCGCGTAGGGCCTGGGATGGCCAGTCGTGGGGGAGCAGTGCGGCTGGGAGCGCCGGGTCGAGCCGGAGGTGGCGTACGACCGCGGCGCTGATCGTCAGCCCTTCGCGCGCGGAGCTGGGGTCGGTCATGCCTTCGAGCAGGTCTCGGCCGCGGGCCGCCCAGCCATCGAGGTCCCACAAGTGGCGGCTGAGCCCCACGGGATCCTCGTCGGGAGTCGCCCGGAACGTGGTGATGAGGTCGGCTGGCCAGGCGGGCAGGGGACGGGCGAGGTTGGCGGGCCGCAGCCAGACACCCTCGCGGAGCTCGGCCAACCGCAACGACGACAGGGTGGTGCGCAGCTCGGCACGGTCCTGGGCGCTGCGGCCCGATGAGGTGATCACCACCTGCTCCCAAGAGCCGTCCCAGGCGGTCGTCCTGGCGTCGAGGGCGGCGTCCTGGCGGCGCTGGCGCTCGAGCAGCCGCCCGCTCAGTCGATAGGTGCCGCCGTCCCGGACCAGGTCACCGGCCGCGACCATCCGGCTCAGTGCAGCCCGCAGGGTCGTCTCGGGGACCTCGAAGAGGTCGCCCGCGCGCACCAGCGCAGCCGCCGAGAGCTCGGCGGGATGGGCGCCGAGCAACAGGCTGAGCACCACCGAGCGGGCGCTGAGGGGCCGCAGGGCGGGGGCCGTGGTCATTGCACTATTGAAACATCTGTCGAAGATTCGCAATACTAGCGACATGGCCACCGACTCCACGCTCGGCATGACCGGTTCCGCGACCCACGAGGTGACGAACCAGCCGCCCCCGCACGCGCCGTACGACGCGGCGGCGGATCCGGCGATGCTCGAGGGGCTGCACCGCGAGGGCGCCGGCTGGGCCGAGGCCGACCTGCGCCGGCTCGGCACGATCGCCGGCGGCCCGGAGGCGCAGCAGTGGTCCGAGGACGCCAACCGGTTCGAGCCGGAGCTGCGCACGGTCGACCGCTACGGCAACCGCCTCGACGAGGTCGACTTCCACCCGTCCTGGCACCACCTGATGCGAACGGCGATCGCCGAGGGCGGCGCAGCCGCTGCCTGGGCCGACGACCGGCCCGGCGCGCATGTCTCGCGGTTCGCGGGCTCGCTGGTGTGGGGCCACACCGAGGCCGGCCACGGCTGCCCGCTGTCGATGACGTACGCCGTGGTGCCGGCTCTCCGGCACCAGCCCGACCTTGCCGCGACGTACGAGCCGCTGCTGACCAGCCGGGTCTACGACCCGGGCCTCCGGGTGCCGACCACCAAGCGCGGCCTGCTCGCCGGGATGGGCATGACCGAGAAGCAGGGCGGCTCCGACGTCCGCACCAACAGCACCGTGGCCACCCAGACCCTCGAGGACGGCGTCTACACGCTGCGTGGACACAAGTGGTTCACGTCCGCGCCGATGTGCGATCTGTTCCTGGTGCTGGCCCAGGCGCCTGGTGGCCTGTCCTGCTTCCTGGTGCCGCGGATCCTGCCCGACGGCAGCCGCAACACCTTCCGGATCCAGCGGCTGAAGGACAAGCTCGGCAACCGGTCCAACGCTTCCTCAGAGCCGGAGTTCGACGGCACCGTCGCCTGGCGCGTGGGGGAGGAGGGTCGCGGCGTCAAGACGATCATCGAGATGGTCAACTGCACCCGGCTCGACTGCGTCGGTGGCTCGGCGGCCCTGATGCGCAAGGCACTGGTCGAGGCCGGCCACCACGCGAAGCACCGCACCGCGTTCGGCGCGCTGTTGGTCGACCAGCCGCTGATGCGCAACGTGCTCGCCGACCTGGCGATCGAGTCCGAGGCGGCGACGACGCTCGGCCTGCGGCTGGCCGGAGCGGCCGACCGGGCGATCCGCGGCGACGAGGGCGAGAAGGCCTTCCGCCGGATCGCCACGGGGATCGGGAAGTACTGGATCACCAAGCGGGCCCCCGCGTTCGCGGCCGAGGCGCTCGAGTGCCTCGGTGGCAACGGGTACGTCGAGGACTCCGGCATGCCCCGGCTCTACCGCGAGGCGCCGCTCAACTCGGTGTGGGAGGGCTCGGGCAACGTCAACGCGCTCGACGTACTCCGCGCGCTGGGCCGCGAGCCCGGCACGGCGGACGCGCTGCTGACCGAGCTCGGGCGGGCGCGCGGCGCCGACCACCGGCTGGACGCGGCGGTCGACCGGCTCGCCGCCGAGCTCGGCGACCTGGAGCAGATCGAGCTGCGGGCCCGGCGGCTGGTCGAGCTGATGGCGCTCACCCTGCAGGGCTCCCTGCTCGTCCGGCATGCTCCCGCGGCCGTGGCCGACGCGTTCTGCGCGAGCCGGCTCGGCGGCGACGGCGGGTTCGCGTTCGGCACGCTGCCGGGCGGCACCGACGTGGGCGCCATCCTGGAGCGGGCGCTGCCCGAAGGCGCCTAGAAGTCGGCTGCCCCCCGTAGCGCCTCGATGCTGCGTCGTACGTCGTCGCCCGTGGTCGACCAGTTGCTGATCGAGATGCGCAGCACCGCGCGGTCGTGCCAGCGCGACCCGGACATCCAGGCGGTGCCGTCGGCGAGCATCCGACGGACAACCTCCTGGGTGCGCTCGTCGCTGCCGAACGACGCGCACACCTGGGTGAAGACGACGTCGTTGAGCACCTCGGCCCCTTCGATGGACGAGATGGCCTCGGCGAACGTGGCGGCGTGCCGACAGAAGCCCTCGACCAGGTCCTCGATGCCGGAGCGGCCCAGGGAGCGGAGCACCGCCCACACCGGGAAGGCGCGGCCGCGGCGAGACAGCTCGGGCACCTTCTCGAAGGGGTCGCCCACGTCGCTCCGGATCAGGTAGTCGCCGTGCATGCCCATCGCGCTACGTAGTGCCACGGGGTCCGCGACGATCGCGAGTCCGCAGTCGTAGGGCACGTTCAGCGTCTTGTGGGCGTCGGTGCCCCAGGAGTCGGCGCCCTCGAAGCCGGCGATCAGGTGCCGGTATGCAGTGCTCGCCGCGGCGAAGAGCCCGAAGGCACCGTCGACGTGCACCCACGCGCCGTGCCGGTGGGCCACCTCGATCGCCTCCGCGAAGGGATCGAAGCTGCCGGAGTGCACGTTGCCGGCCTGGAGCAGCACGATCGAGGGGCCGTCCGAGCCGCTCTCGAGAGACGCGGCCAGAGCCGACGAGACCAGGCGGCCCTGATCGTCCGCGTCAACGACCTCGGGCGCGCCGAGGCCCAGGTAGCGCAGCCCCAGGTCGAGACTGTCGTGCCGCTCCGCGCCGCCGATCACCCGCACCTTCGGCGCTCCGGTCAGCCCGTCCTGGCCGACGTCCCAGCCGACCCGGCGGAGGAGCTCGTCCCGTGCCGTCGCGAGGCAGGTGAAGTTGGCCATCGTCGCCCCGGTGGCGTAGCCGACGCCGCAGTCGGCGGGCAGCCCCAGCAGGTCGAGCAACCAGCTGCTGGCGACGTCCTCGACCGCTGAGTACGCCGTCGTCACGTCCCGCATGCCGGCGTTCTGGTCCCACGCGCTGGTCAGCCAGTCGGCGGCCAGCGCGGCCGGGTGGCTGCCGCCCATCACAAACCCGTAGAAGCGCCCCGAGGGGATCGCCGGCAATCCGGGTTCGCAAGCCTCGGCCAGCAGGTCGACGACCTCGCTGGGATCGCTGGGTCCGTCCGGAAGCTCGGTGCCCAGCCTTGCGATCACGTCGTCGACGGATGCCTGCGCCGGCACCGGGCGATCGGCCAACGACGCCAGCCAGCGGACGGCGTGCTCGTGGGCGCGCTCGAGGGCAGCCTCTCGCTCATCCATGGGCGGTCACCGGCGCCGAGTAGTCCTCGAGCTCGCTCCAGTCGACCGTGCCCAGCCGCTCCTGGTACTCGGCGACCAGCCCCGGCCAGTTCGTGGTGATCCGCGGGCCGTCGACGTACCAGCTCGAGCAGCCGGACCAGGCTGAGTCGCCCAACCTCTCCTGCATCTCCCGATCGTAGGCGTCCGCGACGTCGGGTCGTACGCCGACGAGTCGCACGCCGCCGTCGGAGATCCGCCGCGCGACCTGCGCGATGTAGCCGGCCTGGGCCTCCATCATCCCGATGATCGAGCTGCCGCCGAGGTTGGTGTTGGGGCCGTAGATGAAGAACAGGTTGGGGAACCCGGGCGCCGCGACCCCGAGGTGCGCGCGGGCGCCGTCGGCCCACCGCTCGTGCAGGTCGACGCCGTCGACACCGGTGACCCGCATCGGCGTGAGGAAGCTGGTGGCCGCGAACCCGGTGCCCCAGATCAGTACGTCGGCCTCGTGCAGGACACCGTCGGAGGTGCGCACCCCGGTCGGCTCGATCCCGGTGACCGACGTCGTGACCACCTCGACGTGGTCACGGTCGAGGGTGGGGTACCAGTCGTTGGAGAACAGGATGCGCTTGCAGCCGATCGGGTAGTCCGGCACCAGCTGGCGCCGCAGCGCGGGGTCCTTGACCTGCCGGCGCAGCTGCAGCCGCCACGAGGCCCGGATCGTCGCCATGAAGGCGCGCGACCCGGTCATCTCCCCGGTGATCGCCCCGTTCATCCGCTCGGTCAGCCAGAACACGAAGCGCCGCTCGCCGGTCAGCAGCGAGGGGAAGCGGGCGAACGCCCGGTGGTGGTGCGGCTTGTACTCCTGGTCGGGCTTCGACACGACGTACGGCGCTGAGCGCTGGAACACCGTCATCGCGCCGACCTCGTCGGCGATGCCGGGCACGAACTGGATCGCGCTGGCGCCGGTGCCGATCACCGCGACCCGCTTGCCGGCGAGTCGGACGTCGTGTCGCCAGTGCGCGGAGTGGAACGCCGGCCCGTCAAACGACTCCGCGCCCGGCAGGTCCGGGGTCACCGGGTTGGAGAGCTGCCCCACGGCGGACACCACGATGTCGGCGTCGTGCGTCGTGCCGTCGGTGGTGGTCACTCGCCAGATGCCAGCGCTCTCGTCGAGGTCGCAGGTCGCCACCTCCTGGCCGGTGCGCACCAGCGCCAGCAGCCCTTCGCGATCGGCGGCGTCGCGGAGGTAGCCGAGGATCTCCGGCTGCGGCGAGTAGCGCCGACCCCACGCCGGGTTGATCGCCCAGGACCAGGAGTAGAGCGGGGACGGTACGTCGCACGCGGCGCCTGGGTAGGTGTTGTCCCGCCAGACCCCGCCCACCTCGTCCGCCCGCTCGAGGATGGTGATATCGGTGATCCCCTGGCGCAGCAGCTCCCGCGCCGCCCCTAGTCCGCCGAAGCCGGCGCCGATGATCACCACGCGAGGCCCCATGGGAGCGACGCTAGCGATCCCGCCGCGCTCCCGTCAGCCGGGTGTCACCCGTTGGTCACCTTGGCTGCGGCGAGGGTTCACCGGGCACTGGTCGGCTGCGGTCATGACTCTCGTGCAACCTCCCGTCGACCGCCGCGTCCTTCCACTGACCACAACCACGCGGCATGGCTCGCGCAGCCTGATGACCTGCTTCTTCCGGTGTGGCAACGCCTGTGACCACCCGGAGCCCAACCGCAGCGACAACGGTCACATCCAGGAAGAGATCGCCACGGCGCTGCAGCGTCGCGCGGTCCTCAAGGGCGCCGCGGTCGGCTCGGGTGCCCTGGTGCTCGGCGGTGTCGCCGGCGGGGTACTGAGCGCGCCGGCTGCCGCCGAGCAAGAGCTTCCGCCGGGCATCGGCACCCGCGGGCTGGCCAGCGCGGCGTTCCGCCCGGTCCGGCCCAACAAGCGGGACGCATTCACCGTGGCTGAGGGCTTCACCAGCTCCGTGGTGATCCGCTGGGGCGACCCGGTGGTCGCCGGTGCACCGCGATTCGACCCCTACGCGCAGTCGGTGGCGGCCGCGCGCAAGCAGTTCGGCTACAACAACGACTACGTCGGCCTCCTCCCGCTCCGCGGCGACCGTGCCCTGCTGGTGGTCAACCACGAGTACACCGACGAGGTCCTGATGTTTCCCGCGGACACCTACACGGACGCGGAGATCATGGAGATCGCGATGAGCAACCACGGTATGTCCGTGGTCGAGGTCAAGCGCGGCCGCATCCCAGGCTCGTGGAAGCGGGTGACCTCGCTGAGCTCGGCGAAGTACAACCGCCGGTTGCACATCGACACCGAGTTCAGGCTCGTCGGCCCGGCGGCAGGCGACTCACGGCTGCGCACCACCGCCGACCCGAGCGGACGGTCCGCCCGCGGCACGCTGAACAACTGTGCGGGCGGCACCACCCCCTGGGGCACCGTGCTTTCCGGCGAGGAGAACTTCAACCAGTACTTCGACGCATCCGGCGACCTCGACCCTGGCTACGCCGACCAGTACGCCCGCTACGGAATCAACGGCGTCGGCAAGGGCTGGAGCGCAGTGGACCCGCGCTTCGACCTGACCACCGAACCGCACGAGCCGCACCGGTTCGGCTGGGTCCTCGAGGTCGACCCGAACGACCCGAAGTCGACGCCGCGCAAGCACACGATGCTCGGCCGTCTCAAGCACGAGGGCGCCAACGTCGCCATCGCCAAGAACGGTCGCGCGGTCGCGTACATGGGGGACGACGAGCGCGGCGACTACCTCTACAAGTTCGTCTCTGCCGAGAAGTACGACGCGCGCAAGACCGACCGGGCCCGTCGGCACAACCTGAAGCTGCTGACCCGCGGCACGTTGTACGTCGCGCAGCTGACCGGTGACGGCGCCGAGGACGACACCTACGACGGCACCGGCAAGTGGATCCCGCTCTGCTCCGACACCGAGTCGTTCGTGCCCGACCTGAGCGTCGCCGACGTACTGATCTTCACCCGGCTCGCCGCCGACAAGGTCACCGCGACCAGGATGGACCGGCCCGAGGACGTCGAGCCGAACCCGGCCAACGGCTACGTGTACGCCGCGCTGACGAACAACTCCAACCGGGGCACGGCGGGACTGCCTGCCGACGAGGCCAACCCGATCACGTCCTCTATGGTGCGGTCAGCCCTCGGCGAGCCGCTGACCGCGGCATCGGGCAACCGCAACGGCTACGTTCTGGAGCTGCGGCCCACCGAGCGCAACCACGCCGCCCGCACCTTCACCTGGAACCTGCTGCTGGTCTGCGGCGACCCGGACGCTGCGGAGACCTACTTCGGCGGTGTGGACAAGGCCACGGTCAGCCCGATCAGCTGCCCGGACAACGTCTCCTTCGACACCACCGGCAACCTGTGGATCTCCACCGATGGCAACGTCCTGGGCTCCAACGACGGGATCTTCCGAGTGCCGACGAAGGGCGCCCAGCGCGGGCGGGTGCAGCAGTTCGCGACCGTGCCCCGGGGCGCCGAGGCGTGCGGACCGCTGATCGCCGACAGTGACCGATCGCTGTTCGTCGCGGTCCAGCACCCGGGTGAGACCGACGGCTCGACGTTCGAGACGCCGACGAGCACCTGGCCGCACACCGACGACTTTCCTCGACCGTCGGTCGTGGTGGCGTACCAGGACCGCTGAGTGGTTTCGAGGGTCGTCGCTAGCGCTCCTCGCACCTCAACCGTCGTCCTCCCGCGGTGGGTGAGGTGTGCGGTTTCGAGCCTCGAAACCACCGCACCGCCTGGGTCAGGTGATCGTCATGCCGCCGTCGACGGGCAGGGTCTGGCCGGTGATGTAGCCGGCGGCGTCGGAGGCGAGGAAGACCACGGCCGCGGCGAGCTCGGCGGGGTCGCCCTTCCGGCCCACCGGGATGCGTGGGGCCTGGGAGTCCAGGTAGCCCGGCGGGTACTGGTCGGTCATCTCGGACTCGAAGAACCCGGGGGCGATGGCATTGACCCGGATGCCCTTGCGGCCGGTCCACTGCTGGGCCAGGTCGCGGGTCATCCCGATCAGCCCGGCCTTGGAGGAGGCGTACGCCGCCTGCGGGAGGCCGGCGGTGGTGATGCCGAGCACGGAGCTGATGTTGATGATGCTCGAGCCGGGCTGCATCACCCGGCCGCAGGCCTGCGCCATCCAGTAGCAGCCGTTGAGGTTGACGTCGATGACCTTGCGGAACTCGTCGGGTGACTCCCGGGTCGCGGGCGCTGCGGTGCCGATGCCGGCGTTGTTGACGAGGATGTCGACCCGCCCGAACTCCTCCATCGCGAGCGCCACCAGGTTGCTGCATGAGTCGGGGTCGGCGACGTCCGTGGCCACGCAGAGCGCGCGTCGCCCGGCCGCCTCGACGAGCGCGGCGGTGTCCTTGAGCCGGTCCTCCCTGCGCGCGCCGATCGCGAGATCGGCGCCGGCCTCGGCAAGTCCCTGCGCGAAGGCGACCCCCAGCCCGCTCGACGCACCGGTGACCACGGCGACCCTGCCGTCCAGCCGGAACATGTCGGTGACAGTCATGCCGGTCACTGTAGGGCGGCTTCTATCCAGGGCGCCTCCTAGGTGACACGATGCCCCGGTGGGCATCGGGCTCCGGGGAGGGAGACCGGTCGCGGCCGCGGCGGTCGTGGCGGTCGGGGTCGTCGTCGCGCTCAGGGTGGTGACGTCGGCTGACGCCGCGACCCCCGACGAGGTGCTGTCGCCGTGCCTCGGACCGGACTGTCCGGCGACCTATCCCGAGCCCAACAATGGTGCATGGGCGGGTCGCGATGCCGCCGTCAACATCTTCGTCGGCGGTGATCTGCGGGTGCGCGAGAACGCCGCCGAGGCCGAAGGGCGGATCGTCGTCGTGGGCGATCTCGACGTGGACAAGTCGACCGCGAACCCCCGCTACGACATGGGCGCCGTGGGCGTCGGCAGCCGCGTCGTCCCGCCCAACGACAGCGACTTCGTGACCGTCGGAGGATCGGCGGTCGTGGCCGCTGCGAACACCATCTCGATCGGCAGCGTCGACCTCACCGCGACACCCGCGTGGGGCCACGTCGTTCATGCCGGGGCACTGGACCCGGCCCGGTTCGACATCCTCCCGCCCGGCGAGATCCAGCAGGATGCGGACGCCGCCGCGCCGTACGCCGACATCGCGACGACGATCCCGGACCTCTCCGACTGCCTCGCAGAGCAGGCCGCCACCGGGACGGTGGTGGTCGCCGGCGGTCAGGCCACCTTCACGGGCGATGGAGCCAGCGCGCTCCAGGTGTTCGACGTGGATCAGGACCTGGGTACGGCCAACTCGGGAATCGGCTTCACGTTCGCCGGCATCCCGGCCGACGCGACCGTGGTCGTCAACCTCAACGGAGCCTCTCGTCTGGTCAACACCTTCAGCGGGGGCGCCGGCGACCCGATCGACTCGCTCCGCACCCGCCTGGTGTGGAACGCGCCGGAGGCCACCTCGCTCACGATCACGGGCTTCCCTCAGTTCCAGGGCTCGATCATGGCCGGCAACCCGGCCGGGACCACGAACATCGACGTGCCCGGGACGAACGGTCGGATCGCGCTCGCCGGCGACCTGGTCCACTCCGGGGACGGGGCGGAGTTCCACAGCTACCCGTTCGAGGGTGAGTTGCCCGACTGTGCGCCCACCGAGCCACCGACGACGGAGACACCGACCACGACGCCACCGACCGAACCGCCGAGCAGTGAGCCGACAGGCCCCGGGACGATGACCGCCAGCCCCACCGATCTGCCGACCTCGAGCCCGTCGGGCGCCGACCCCGGAGGCGCCACCCCCGGCGGATCACTTCCCGGCGTGGGCGGGCCGTCCGGGCTGGTGCCAGCGCTGATGCTCGGAGGTGGGCTGCTGCTCGCTGGGACAGCGTTGGTCGCGGTCGCCCTCCGCCGACGGGAGCCCG
>CAVZZC010000018.1:0-45689 GCA_963779635.1 uncultured Actinomycetota bacterium
CGCTTGATCTTGGCGTAGAACTTGCCCTCGAAGCCGAGGTTGCCGGTGTTCCACTGACCCACGCCGTTCTGCAGTTCGGTGGTGTCGGTGGCGAACAGCTCGTCGTTGGCTCCGCCGCGCTTGCCACGCTGCAGGATCAGCAGGACCTTGCGCTCGTCCTTGCACGCCTTGCGCTTGCTCTTGACGGTGCCGGAGAGGTCGGTGTTCTCGGCCTTGATCGTGACCACGTTGTCGGCACGGCCCGCGGCGTCCGAGGCGGGAACCCCGACCAGAACGGCGGCGGCGGTGGCCGTGCCCAGGGCGGCGGCGAGCAGGCGGGTGGTGGTGCGTCGGGACATCGGTGCTCCAAGTCATGAGGGGATGGGGCACCGCGCCCGAGCGCGGTGCCTGCACGCTATGACGCCGTGTCCGCAAGAGGACCTTTGTTGTCTGTCCGCTTGCGGAATGTCCGGATGTCCCCCACGCTCCGGTGATGGACGTCCACGAAGGCGATCTCCTGGACGCGGCGAGCATGGAGATCCTCAGCACCGCCTACCTGCTCCGACCGGACACCGAGGCGGAGCTGGTCGCCGCGCTGCGCCGGCCGCCCGAGGACCTCGACGAACGGTTGGCGTCGCTCGAGGCCGGCGGCTTCCTCCGGCGGCGGCCCGAGGGCCTGGAGTACGAGTCGCCGTACTCCGTCTTCATCGCGATCGGTGAGGCCCGGGCCCGCAACCTGGTCGCCGAGAACCACCGCACGATCGCGATGATGGAGGCGCTGCCGCAGCTGATCCGGGCCTGGGACCTCGGGACGGCATCGCCCGACGGCGACCACCCGCTGGCGGTCAGCCTGATCAACGCTCGCTCCACGTCGTACGACGAGTGGTTCCGGCACGCGGAGGCCGAGCGCCCCACCAGCCCGTCCCTCGTGGTCACCGACGAGCACGTGCTGCAGGTGGCGCTGGAGTCCGGCCACCTCGTGCACCTGCAGTCGCAGCTGGACGACGCCCACGTGCGGGTGCTGGCGCCGGCCAACCCGACCTGGGGCGCCGAGCTGGCCAAGCCGATGGCGGAGGCACGGGCGGCGGGTGTGGAGTTCCGGCGGTCGGAGCAGGCCGCGAGCTGGATGTACGTCGACGCGCCCAGCCTGGCCGCGCTGCCGGTGTGGTGGGGATCGGGCACCCCGGAGAGCGCGATCACGATCCGCACCCCGCCCGTGGTCACGGCGCTGGACCTGCTGTTCTCGCTGCTCTGGGCGACCTCCAACGCCTGGACCGACGACGACGAGCCGTGGGTCGACGTGCTCCGGCTCCTCTCCAGCGGTCTCACCGACGACTCGGTGGCTCGCACCATGGGCACCACCAGCCGGACCGTTCGGCGCCGGATCGCCGAGGCGATGCGCGACCTCGGTGCCACCTCCCGCTTCACCCTCGGGATGGCCTGGCGGGGGCGGCGCGACTGAGCCGTCAGGAGAAGACGTCGACGTGGACGTGGTCCCGGTGCTCGAGGATCGCCCGGTCGCCGGAGCGCGACGGCGGGTCGTAGTCGCCCCAACCCTCGCCCTCGCCCGCCCGCCAGATCCGGTCGTCGAAGATCACCGTCTGGATGTCGAGCCGCTCGGCCTGGGCAACCAGGTAGTGCGCGATCGCCCAGCCGCGCTCGTTGTTCTCGGCGTTGATCGGGCGCACGAAGATGTCGACGGCCCGGCCGTCGTAGTGCGTGGACCCGGGCATGTGCCCGTCGCGGACGCCGCCGGGCGCGAAGCCGCCGAGCTTCAGGTCGCCGAAGACCCCGAGCGCCTCCTGGCGTACGGCGTCGGCGCGCTCGGTCAGCCCGCTCTTCGTGAGCTCGGTGTCGGCCGCGTCGACATCGTCGTCGACGTCGCAGCCGAACGCGGCGCGTGAGTTGCCGGTGAGCGCGGAGGCGAGGGCGCGGGCGTCGGCCTCGTGGTCGGCGTACGCCTGGGGGAAGCCGGACCGCTGCACCTCCTGGGCGGCGTCGGTGATCTCCAGGGACTCGTAGCCGTCGACCTCGGCCAGCGCGTCGTAGAACGCGTTGGTCGCGTAGACCGGGTCGAGGATCTCCTCCGGCGTGCCCCAGCCCTGCGACGGCCGCTGCTGGAAGAGCCCGAGCGAGTCACGGTCACCGGACTCGAGGTTGGTCAGGTCGGACTCCTGGTACGCCGTCGCCAGCGCGATCGACGCGGCCCGGGCGGGCAGCCCGCGGCGGATGGAGATCGCGGTGATCAGCGCGGCGTTCTCCGCCTGCTCCACGGTCAGCTCCGCCCGGTGCCCGTCGACCTCGACGGTGCACTCGTCGGAGGCGGGGAACAGCGAGTCGGTGCCGCGCAGCACGCCGTAGCCGACGGCCGCAACGACCACCAGCACGGCCACGGCCAACAGCGCTCCGCCCACCCGTCTGCTCATGGGGCAAGTGTGGCGGGGCGGTGGTTGCTCAGTTGGCGTGCAGGTCGGCGTTGAGCCTGATGCCGTCGCGCTTCCACGGCACCGCCTCGACGGCGCCGGAGACCGAGTTGCGCCTGAAGAGCACGTTGTCGGCGCCGGAGAGGTCGGCGGCCTTGATCACCTTGGGCTTGCCGTCCATGTCGGTGATCTTCACCTTGGTGCCGGCGGTGACGTAGCAGCCTGCCTCCACGACGCAGTCGTCGCCGAGCGAGATGCCGATGCCGGAGTTGGCGCCGAGCAGGCAGCGCTCGCCGACCGAGATCACCGCGGTGCCGCCGCCGGAGAGCGTGCCCATGATCGAGGCGCCGCCGCCCACGTCGGAGCCGTCGCCGACGACCACGCCGGCCGAGATCCGGCCCTCCACCATGGAGGTGCCGAGCGTGCCGGCGTTGTAGTTGACGAAGCCCTCGTGCATCACCGTGGTGCCCTCGGCGAGGTGCGCGCCGAGCCGGACCCGGTCGGCGTCGGCGATGCGTACGCCGGTGGGCACGACGTAGTCGACCATCCGCGGGAACTTGTCGACGCCGTGCACGGAGACGTGCTCGCCCGCGGCCTTGAGCCGCGCCCGGGTGGCCTCGAAGCCGGCCACGGCGCAGGGACCCGCCGAGGTCCACACGACGTTGGTGAGCGCGCCGAAGACGCCGTCCATGTTGATCGTGCGCGGCGCGACCAGCCGGGTGGAGAGCAGGTGCAGCCGCAGCCACGCGTCCTCCGCACCGTCGACGGGTGACTGCAGGTCGGCGACGACGACTCGTCGTACCTCCCGGATGACCGCGCGCGGGTCGTCCTTGCCCTCGAGCTCGGTCAGCTCGGCAGGTGCGTCGGAGCCGTCGGGCTCGCCCAGCGCGGGCGCGGGGAACCACACGTCGAGGACGTCGCCGTCGGCGTCGAGCGTGGCGAGGCCGTGGCCCCAGGCGGTCGAAGGAGCGTCAGTCACGGGGATCCACTCTAGTGGTGCTGCGACCTGCGACTAGTGGCCCCACAGGTCGTCGTAGGCGTCGCGCAGCTTCTCCCAGCCGTAGTCCATGGCGTCGTTGCCGACCACTCGGCCGACCTGGTCGTCCACCTCGATCGCGGCGAGCGTGCCGAGGCAGATGTGCCAGCCGGAGGCGAGCCAGGACGCGGGCTGAGCACCGTCGAGGGTGTGCTCGAGGGTCAGCAGAGTGCCGTCGTCCTCGGCCACGAGGGTCCAGCGGAGTACGTCGTCGCCGTACCGGTGCATGAGCTCGTGCGGCGGGTCGAAGGTCAGCACCTCGGCCTCGCGCGGCGGGTCGTCGGGGTTCTCCCGCGCCGTGGCCGGTCCGGCGGCGCGGATGGCCGTGTCCGGCACGAACGGCGACCATCGGGCCAGCCGTTCGGGCTCGGTCAGCATCGGCCACACCCGCTCGGGTGCGTGCCGCAGCAGGCGCCGCATGGTCAGGACCCAACGGTCCCCGTCGCGGGCGAGCTCGGCCGCCACCGGGTTCGACTCGATCTCGTGGGTGATGCGGGCGTCGGTCATGGTTCCTCCCTGTCCTGGTCGAGGGCAGCCTCGAGTCGGTCGAAGCTGGTGCTCCACAGCTCGACGTACGGCCGGACCCAGGCGAGGAGGTCCGGCAGCGGCCGGTCGGACAGCCGGTAGACGCGCCGCTTGCCCGCCACCTCCACCTCGACCGCGCCCGCCTCGCGCAGCACTCGAGGTGCTTCGACACGAGGGGCTGCGGAAGGTCGAGCAAGGTCACCAGCGACTGGACGTCGCTGCGCCGCCGCCCCGGAGGTGGTCGAGGATCGTGCGCCGCGTGGGTTCGGCAATGGCTGTGAAGCCGTTCATCGGTCAAATATGTCCTAAAAGTCATATGAATGTCAAGACATGTATGTCGACGCCTACATTGTCGAGGTGTCCCATCGCCCGGTGTTCGTCCTGCACGAGCATCACCGGCCGCAGCACCACTTCGACCTGCGGCTCGAGGAGGACGGTGTGCTGCGCTCCTGGGCGGTCCCGCGCGGCCTGCCCACCAGCCCTCGCGGGGACCGCCTGGCCGTGGCGGTGTCGGACCACGACCTCGAGCACGCGACGTACACCGACGAGCACAAGTCGATCGCCGACCACGGCTGGTGGGAGCTCGTCGACCGCAACGACCGGCGGTTCGTCTTCCGGCTGCACGGCGAGGAAGGCACCCGGCGCTATGCGCTGATCAACACCGGGAGCGACTGGCTGCTGCACCTCACCAAGGAGCAGCCGTAACGGTGGACTACTGCCCGGTGCGGCCGTCGATGCACTCGCGGAGCAGGTCGGCGTGGCCCACGTGGCGGGCGTACTCCTCGATCAGGTGCACGACGATGTCGCGGATCTCGGCGGCCTCGCCGTCGACGAGCACTTGCTCTCCCAGCGAGTCGACGCCGTTGAGGTAGCGGCGGGCGTGGTCGACCTCGCGGTGCCAGGTCTTCCAGGCGTCGGCGACCACGGCGTCGTCGGCGACCGCGCCGTTGAAGTCGAGGTCGCGATCCTCATCGGTGCGGTAGAGCCGCGGGAGCTCCGGGTGGCCCTCGAGGATCCGGCGGGTCCAGGAGTGCTCGACCCGAGCCAGGTGCCGCACCAGCCCGAGCAGCGACATCGTTGAAGGCGGTACCGAGCGCCTCGCCATCTGTTCGGCGTCGAGGCCTTCGCACTTCATCTCCAGGGTCTGGCGATAACGCTCGAGGTAGTCGACGAGGACCCCCATTTCGCCGCACGACTGCTCGCCCGTCTCGCGGGGGTCGTCCTCAGGGTCGACCCACATGTCGGGGAACCTTCTCTCGGTCATGAGGTGATTGTGATTGGTGCCGAGGGGATCGGCACCCGTATTCTTGGCAGCACAGGCGTTCGAGCCGTCATCAGCGGCAAGCCTCCGGAAGAAGCGGCCTCCGGGCCTCAGTAGAACCGGACGGGTAGGCCCGTCACAGCCGACATGAAGCGGTCGGTCCGCGTGGACCGGCAAGCGAGGTGGTACCGCGGCAACCGTCGTCCTCGTGGCCCGAAGCAACTGATTGGCCCCGACGACGTACCGCAGGAGAACCCATGACCTACCCGAAGGTCTCCACCGGCGCCCACCGGACCGTGAGCTCGAGCCCGAACTTCCCGGAGATCGAGGAGCGGGTGCTGGCCTACTGGAAGGACGACGACACCTTCCGGGCCTCCGTGGAGCAGCGGGAACCGGGCGACGACGGCGCCAACGAGTTCGTCTTCTACGACGGCCCGCCGTTCGCCAACGGGCTGCCGCACTACGGCCACCTGCTCACCGGGTACGTCAAGGACCTGATCCCGCGCTACCAGACCATGCGCGGCCGCCGGGTGGAGCGGCGCTTCGGCTGGGACACCCACGGGCTGCCGGCCGAGCTCGAGGCGATGAGCCAGCTGGGCATCAAGACCACCGACGAGATCCACGAGCTGGGCATCGAGGCGTTCAACGAGGCCTGCCGGCGCTCGGTGATGCAGTACACCTCCGAGTGGCGCGACTACGTCACCCGCCAGGCGCGCTGGGTCGACTTCGACCACGACTACCGCACCATGAATCCCGACTACATGGAGTCGGTGATGTGGGCCTTCAAGCAGCTGCACGAGAAGGGCCTGGTCTACGAGGGCTTCCGGGTGCTGCCCTACTGCTGGAACGACGAGACGCCGCTGTCCAACCACGAGCTGCGGATGGACGACGACGTCTACCAGAACCGCCAGGACCCCGCGGTCACCGTGGGCTTCTCCGTGACGACCGAGGGACCCTTCCTCGGCGCCAAGCTGCTCACCTGGACGACGACTCCCTGGACGCTGCCCAGCAACCTGGCCGTGATGGTCGGCACCGACATCGACTACGTGATGGTCGGCGAGGACCGCCTCATCCTCGCCGAGGCCCGGCTGCCGGCGTACTCACGAGAGCTCGGTGACGACCCGGAGGTGTCGTGGCGAGGCAAGGGTGCCGACCTGCTGGGCCTGACCTACACGCCGCCCTTCTCGTACTACGAGGGGCGCGAGCGCGCGTTCCGGGTGGTCGCGGCCGACGAGGCAGTGACCACGACAGACGGCACGGGGCTGGTGCACAGCGCCGGCGCCTTCGGTGAGATCGACAAGGAGGTCACCGACCGCGAGGGCATCGAGCCGGTGATGCCGGTCGGCAAGGACGGCAAGTTCACCGCTCCTGTCGACGACTACGCCGGGATGCTGGTCTTCGACGCCAACCTGCCGATCATCGACGACCTCAAGACCCAAGGTGGGAGCGTCACCGACGGCACGGTGCTGCTGCGCCGCGAGACCTACGACCACTCCTACCCGCACTGCTGGCGCTGCCGCGAGCCACTGATCTACAAGGGCGTCTCGTCGTGGTTCGTCGAGGTGACCGCGATCAAGGAGCGGATGCTCGAGCTCAACCAGGAGATCCGCTGGGTGCCCGAGCACATCAAGGAGGGCCAGTTCGGCAAGTGGCTGGAGAACGCCCGCGACTGGTCGATCACCCGCAACCGGTTCTGGGGCTCACCGGTGCCGGTGTGGCAGAGCGACGACCCGGCCCACCCGCGGATGGATGTCTACGGCAGCTTCGAGGAGATGCAGCGCGACTTCGGCGACCTGCCGCACGACAAGGAAGGCAACCCCGACCTGCACCGCCCCTACATCGACGAGCTGGTCCGTCCCAACCCCGACGACCCGTCCGGCAAGTCGATGATGCGTCGGGTGCCGGACGTGCTGGACGTCTGGTTCGACTCCGGCTCGATGAGCTTCGCGCAGGTGCACCACCCGTTCGAGAACGCCGAGTGGTTCGAGCACCACTTCCCGGCGGACTTCATCGTCGAGTACATCGGGCAGACCCGAGGCTGGTTCTACACGCTGCACATCCTGGCCAGCGCGATCTTCGACCGGCCGGCGTTCTCGACCTGTCTCTCGCACGGGATCGTGCTCGGCTCCGACGGCAACAAGATGTCGAAGTCGCTGCGCAACTACCCCAACGTCTACGAGGTCTTCGACCGCGACGGCGCCGACGCGATGCGCTGGTTCCTGATGTCGTCGCCGATCCTGCGCGGTGGCAACCTGGTAGTCACTGAGCAGGGCATCCGCGACTCGGTGCGCCAGGTGCTGATCCCGCTGTGGAACAGCTGGTACTTCTTCGCGCTCTACGCCAACGCGGCGGGCGTGACGGCCTCGCGCTCGACCGACTCCGAGGACCCGCTCGACCGCTACCTGCTGGCCAAGTGCCGGCAGTACGTCGAGGCGATGACCGAGCAGCTCGACAACTACGAGGTGGCCAACGCCTGCGACTCGACGCGGGCGTTCCTCGACGTGCTCACCAACTGGTACATCCGTCGCTCGCGGGAGCGGTTCTGGGCGACGGAACCGGTGGTTGAGGAGGGCGCGCAGCGCCCGTCTCGAAACCACCAGGCTGCGTTCGACACCCTCTACACGGTGCTCGAGGTGGTCAGCCGACTCACCGCTCCGCTGCTGCCGTTGACCAGTGAGGAGGTCTGGCGCGGCCTCACCGGCGGCCGCTCGGTGCACCTCGAGGACTGGCCGGCGGCCGACTCGCTGCCCGCTGACGAGACCCTGGTGAGTGCGATGGACCAGGTGCGCGACGTCTGCTCCGCGACCTCCGCGCTCCGCAAGGCGGGGTCGCTGCGCAACCGGCTGCCGCTGTCGACGCTGAACGTCGTGGTGTCCCAGCCCGAGTTCCTGAAGGGCTTCGAGGGGATCATCGCCGACGAGGTCAACGTCAAGGAGGTGCGCCTGCTGGCCGCCGACTCCGCCGAGGCCGCGGCGTACGGCGTCTCCCAGCGGCTCACCGTCAACGCCCGCGCGGCCGGACCCCGGCTGGGCAAGGACGTGCAGGCCGCGATCCGCGGGTCGAAGAGCGGCGACTGGTCCGTCGACGACTCCGGCGTGGTGACCTCCGGTGGGCTGGTGCTCGAGGAGGGCGAGTACACCCTCGAGACCGTGGCCGGCTCCGAGGACGCCGACTCCGCGACCGGGATGTTGCCGGGCGACGGGTTCGTCGTGCTCGACACCGCCGTGACCCCGGAGCTGGCCGCCGAGGGCCTCGCCCGCGACCTGGTCCGCGCGGTGCAGCAGGCCCGCCGCGCTGCCGACCTGGACGTCTCCGACCGGATCGAGCTGACGATCGGCGGCTCGGCCGCCGTGCAGGACGCCGCCCGCGACCACGAGGCACTGATCGCGGGCGAGACGCTCGCGACGACGTACACCGTGGTCGACGAGGCGGGCTCGGCCGACCGGGTCGAGACCGTCACCGTCGGCGAGGGTCAGGAGGCGGTCATCGCGGTGTCGCGCGTCCCGATGCCGGGGGGTCAGGACCCCAGGCGCCGGTAGGCCCGCGCCGCGAGCGGCACGAACAGCAGCGTGAGCACCGCCGGCCACGCGAACGCCAACAGCACCGCGTGGTCGGCGAGCACGCCGTCGGTGACACCGGTCGGGTTGCCGAAGAGCTCCCGGCACGCGGCGGCGGTGGCCGAGACCGGGTTCCACTGCGCGAGCGACTCCAGCCAGGCGGGCATGGTCTCCGGCGCGACGAACAGGTTCGACGTGAACGCGATCGGCCACACCAGCACCTGCACCGCCATCAGCGCGCCCTCGCCTCGGAACGTCAGGCCGAGGAAGATCCCCAGCCACAGCACCGCGAACCGCAGCCACAGCAGCAGCGCCGCCGCCGCGAGCGCGGCGCCGACCGACCCGTCGATCCGCCAGCCGACGATCAACCCGCCGACCATCAGGACGGCGAGCTGCAGAGCCGAGTTGGTGAGATCGGCGGCCGCCCGACCGAGGGGTACGGCGACGCTGCTCATCGGCAGTGACCGGAACCGGTTGGTGATGCCCTTCTTCGAGTCGTTGGTGATCGCGCCCATGGTGGTCTCGATCCCGAACATCATGGACAGCGCGAACATCCCGGGGAGCAGGTAGGACAGGTAGTCGCCCCCGCCCGGCAGCTCGATGGCGCCACCGAAGAGGTAGCCGAAGACCAGTAGCAGCATGATCGAGAACGCGATCCCGAGGACCGGGGTCCACGGCTCGCGCTGCCAATGCTTGAGGTCGCGCAGGGTGATCACCCAGCTGTGCCGGAGCACTGAGGGGGCGGTCGTCATCGGGGGGCTCCTTCGGGGGCGGGCTGGTCGGCGGTGAGGTGGAGGAAGACCTCGTCGAGGGTGGGGCGGCGGAGCAGTACGTCGTCGACGTCGATGCCGGCCGCGTCGAGCGACCGGACGGCGGCGATCAGCGCGGCGGAGCCACCCGCCTCGCCGGCCTCGACGGTGACCTCCCGGCGCTCGGGGTCGACCACGCCGTCGAGGACCTCGTGCAGTCTCTCCAGGTCGGTGGCGGCGGACGCGGTGACGATCACCCGGTCGCCACCGAGCAGGTCCTTGAGCCCGGCCGGGGTGTCCTCGGCGATCACCCGGCCGGCGCCCATCACGGTGACCCGGTCGGCGAGCTGGTCGGCCTCGTCGAGGTACTGCGTCGTCAGCAGCACGGTCGTGCCGGCCGCCACCACGTCGCGGATCATCTGCCACACCTCGTTGCGGCCGCGCGGGTCGAGGCCGGTGGTGGGCTCGTCGAGGAAGAGCAGGCTGGGCCGGGTGAGCAGGCCCGCCGCGATGTCGAGACGGCGGCGCATCCCACCCGAGTACGTCGCGACCTTGCGGTCGGCGGCGTCCGCGAGGCCGAACGCCGCCAGCAGCTCGTCGGCGCGTGAGGCTGCGGCCGCCTTCGACAGGTCGTGCAGGCGGCCGAACATGACGAGGTTCTCGCGGCCGAACAGCACCTCGTCCAGCGCGGAGGCCTGTCCGACCAGGCCGATCGAGGCCCGCACCTGCCGTGGAGAGCGGCGAACGTCGTGGCCGGCGACCAGGGCCTCGCCCTCGTCGCAGCTGGTGAGGGTCGCGAACGTGTTGACCGCGGTGCTCTTGCCCGCGCCGTTGGGTCCGAGCAGGGCGTGCACGGTGCCGGGCGCGACCTCGAGGTCGAAGCCGTCGAGGGCGAGCGTGTCGCCGTACCTCTTGCGCAGCCCGCGGGCGACGAGCGGGGACGGAGGGGGTGGTGAGGTCATGCGGCTCCTAACGTCGTACGGCGTACGGGGATCTAATCGCGGCAGGATAGCATTTATTCCGTACGCCGTACAAAGAAGTTAGGCTGAGCGCGTGCCCCCCGATCCGGACCCGTCCCTGCGACTGCTCTGGCGGCACGTCACCCCCGCGCCGGACGGCCCCGCGCCGGCTCGGAGGGGGCCCAAGCAGAAGCTCACCGTCGACGAGGTCGTCGAGGCCGGCATCGAGATCGCGAACCGCGAGGGCCTGGCCGCGCTGTCCATGCGGGGTCTCGCCCAGCAGCTCGGCCTGGGCGCGATGTCGGTCTACACCTACGTGCCGAGCCGCAACGACCTGATCGTGCTGATGTTCGACCAGGTGCTGGGCCGCACCGAGCTGCCCCCGCTGCCGGAGCCGCTCGCCGAGCGGCTCGAGCTGATCGCCCGCACGCAGTACGCCGACGTGCGCGCCCACCCGTGGCTGATCGAGGTGTCTGGCGTGCGGCCCTGGCTCGGCCCGAACAGCGCGGACCGCTACGAATGGCAGCTGTCGGCGGTCGAGGGTGTCGGCCTCGGCGACATCGAGATGGACCAGACGGTGTCGCTGCTCGTCGGGTTCGCGACGAACATCGCCCGCGCCGAGCACGAGGTGCGGCTCGCCGAGCGGGAGTCGGGTATCTCGGAGCTCGAGTGGTGGGAGGCGAACGCCGAGACGCTGGGGGACCTGATGGGGCACCGCGACTACCCGATCGCCGGGCGGGTCGGCAGCGCGGCCGGCGAGGCCTACCAGGCAGCCAGCGACCCGGCGCGGGCACTGGAGTTCGGCCTGGCCCGGATCATCGACGGCATCCTCGCCCACCTGGGGCGCCGATGAGCCTGACCCGACTCGCGGGCAGGGTGTGGCTGTTCGCGCACGACCCGGATCCGGGACGCGTGCAACCGTGCTCGAGCGTGATCGACCTGGGTGACCGCAGCGTGCTGGTCGACGCCGGCAACGGTCCCCGGCACGGGCGGGCGGTGCATGCGGCGGTCCGCGAGGCCGGCCTGCCCGAGGTCGCCACGATCGTCTACACCCACCACCACTGGGACCACGTCTGGGGCGCCTGCGCGTGGGACGCCGACGACATCGTCGGGCACGCGGCGGGTGCGCCGCTGCTGGCCGAGGACGCGGCGCGGCCGTGGTCGACGGCGTACGCCGAAGGGGTGGTGCGCGACAACCCGCGTCTCTCCGCAAGCCTCACCGGCCGGACCCTGGCCGTGCCGGACTGGTCGGAGCTCGAGGTCCGACCGCCCACCCGGACGTTCGACGACGAGCTGGAGCTGGCCGACGGCCTGGTGGTGCGGCACGTCGGCGGCCGGCACGCGCCGGACTCGTCGATCGTGATCGACCTCGAGTCCGGGGTCGCCCTGCTCGGCGACTGCTTCTACCCGCCGCCGCTGCACCTGCGCGAGCCCGGCGACGGCCTCGACGAGGCGATGCTCGCGGGGCTGAAGCGGCTACCGGTCGACTTGTTGGTCGAGGCTCACGACGCGCCGTGGCGACTTTCGTAGTGCTCGCGCAGCAGGTCGCGGCCCCAGTCGTCGCGTAGGTGTCGCCAGACGGTGTGGGCGTGGTTGGCGTCGTCCTGGGTGTTGTCGTACTCGATCAGGAACTCCGGCGTGGTGACGCAGTAGTAGTGACCGTTCCCGGGAGCCCGCTCGATCGGTCCCGACCAGGCGAACCGGATCCGGTCGTCACCCGCGGCCAGTGCGTCGGTCCAGCAGCGGTCGGCGTAGTCCTTGGGTGAGCGGTCGAGGTAGCGGCGGACCAGCCGGTCGAGCAGGTTGCGCTGGTCGGTGCGGAGCTGGTCACGGCCGATGCCGCTGGGCAGGACCGTGGGGTCGGCGATCGGGTCGTAGCGGGTGAGGATGTCGTCGGGCGCGGTGTCGGTGGCGATGCCCAGCGTGCGCTGGTCGGGGTCGAGACCGGTGACCAGCTCGCGGGCCAGGTCCTCCTCGAGTCCGAGCAGCCGGCTGCCGGACGGCACCTGAGCCGGCTCGGACCCCACGAAGTGCGGCGTCACCGTGAACCGGTCACCCATCACGATCGCGTGTACGGCGAGGTGGTGGCCGTTGATCCGCCAGCCCCAGGGCTGGTCGCCGTCGGGGTCGCCCAGCACCCGCACCCAGTAGCGGTCGCCGTCGGGCGGCGAGCCGGTGGCGAGCTCGCGGCGTACGCGCTCCACCTCGATCGCGCCCACCGCCAGATCGGCACCCTCCGGGGAGTGGGCGGAGCGGAGCAGCTCGACGACCAGGTCGTGCTGCTCCGCTCCGAGTCCCTCGACGGGAAGACCCGGCCGGTCGCCGGGCAAATACGTCCACTCGGTGAGCCGTGGGTCGTCCAGAGACCCACGGGCCAGCTCCAGCTCAGCGTCGGACAGGCTGCTGAGCAGCGCGTTCGCGCATCGGGCGGTGGACGGTGCCGAGTTCTCCACGGCGTCAGTGTGCCAGGCTCCCGCCGACCACCCGGCCGGCCCTGATGACCAGGCGCCGCTCGGGCACCGTCACGACGGCCTCGGCCGCCGTGGGTACGTCGACGACGACCAGGTCGGCAGCCGATCCGACGCCCACGGGATCGGCGGAGAGGCCGAGCAGCGCCCGGCCGCCGTACGTCGCCGCGTGCAGCGCCAGCTCGATGTCGTCGTCGCGGCGGAAGGTGCTGCGGTAGGCCACCTGTCGGGCGCGCTCGAGCATGTCGCCACTGCCGTAGGGCCCCCACAGGTCACGGATGCCGTCGTGGCCGCAGGCGACCGTGACGCCGGCGGCCCGCAGCTTCTTCACCGGTGGCACCGGGAAGTCGTAGACCGCGCCGGTGACGATCGCGACCCCGGCGTCGGCCAGCGTCTCGGCGAGCGCGTCGCTGTCGCGGTCGGACATGCCGCCGAAGGCGTAGGCGTGGCTCACCGCGACCCGGCCGCCGAGGCCCAGGCTCTTGGTGCGCTCGGCGATCAACCCGAGCTCCCAGGCGCCCAGGCTGCCGCCGTCGTGCAGGTGGATGTCGACGCCCACGCCGTGCCGCTCGGCCAGGCCGAAGACGACGTCGAGGTGGCGGACCGGGTCGCCGTCTCCGCCGGCCGGGTCGATCCCGCCGATCACCTCGACCCCGCCGGCCAGCGCCTGGTCGAGGAGCTGCTCGGTGCCGGGGTTGGTGAGGATGCCGTGCTGCGGGAAGGCCACCTGCTGCACGCTCAGCCGATCGGCGAGCCGGGCGGCAGCCTCGGTGACCGCTTCGATGCCGCGCAGCCCCACGATCGGGTCGACGTCGGTGTGGGAGCGGACGATCGTGGTGCCGAAGGAGCTCATCGTGCCGAGCAGCGCGGCGATCCGGTCCACGTCGGGCACACCCAGCTCGGCCCGGCGGTCGAGGTCGTGGGAGATCCGGTCGGCGAGTGCGTCGCCCGCCGTGTGCGGGACCCACGGGCCGCCGTACAACGTCTTGTCGAGGTGGCAGTGCGCCTCGACCAGCCCGGGGAGCACCAGCATCCCGGTCACGTCGATCGTCTCCGCCGGCTCATCGGGTGTCGCGCCGATGGCCGCGATCACCCCGTCCTCGAGATGTATGTCGGCGGCACCCTCGGTTCCCCAGAGCGTGCCGCCGACGAGAAGAACTCCCATCGGCTCACCCTACGAGCACTCAGTTGATCGAGGCGACCTTGAGGACCGAGAGGGCGGGGCTGGTGATCACGAGAGCCTCACCCGGCATCTCGGTGGCCGACGTACCCCCAGGGCGTGAGGGACCAACCCCCAACCTGCGATCTGGGGGTGGTCGAGGTCAGATCAGGCCGAGGCGCCCGGCGAGCCGGTCGAGGTAGGCGAGCACCTCGTCGGTGGACTTGTCCGGGACGCCCCAGATCAGCTCGGTGGTGCCCGCCGCGGCCCACCCCGCCAGGTCCTCGGGGGAGGGCTTGGCGGCGATCAGCACGTGGATGTCGGGGCTACCGTCGCGGCCGGCGTCGGCCCAGGCCTTGCGCAGCGCGTCGGCCTTGCCGGTGATGTCCTGCTCGACCGGCGTCGTCATCCAGCCGTCGGCGGTGCGCGCGATCCACGCGAACGTCTTGGGGCCACCACCGGCCCCGATGATCAGCGGGATGTGCGCCTGCACCGGCTTGGGATAGGCCCAGGACGGCTTGAACGACACGAACTCCCCGTCGTACGACGCCTCCTCCTCGGTCCACAGCGCGCGCATCGCCTCGACGTACTCGCGGAGCACGGTGCGGCGCTTCGCGGCCGGGACGTGGTGGTCCTCGAGCTCGTCGGTGTTCCAGCCGAAGCCGGCGCCGATCGTGACCCGGCCCCCGGAGAGGTGGTCGAGGGTGGCGATCGTCTTGGCCAGCGTGATCGGGTCGGACTCCACCGGCAGCGCCACCGCGGTCGACAGCCGGATCCGCGAGGTCACCGCCGCGGCCGTCGCGAGCGAGACCCACGGGTCGAGCGTGCGCAGGTAGCGGTCGTCCGGCAGCTCCTCCCCGCCGGTCGGGTGTGCGGCGTCGCGCCGGACCGGGATGTGCGTGTGCTCGGGCACGTAGATGGTGTCGAACCCCCGCTCCTCGGCGGCCCGCGCCAGCTCGGCCGGCGTGATGCCGCGGTCGGACGAGAACAGGACAACTCCGTTACGCATCCGATCAGACTAGAACGTGTTCCAGTATTTAGTCGATGTCCTCACACTGTGAGCGCAGATCGTCCAGGGACGCCAGCAGCTGGTCATGGTCCAGCCGGGCGAGCGATGCGAACACCTCCTGGCCGGCCTTCCCCAAATCTTCGTAGGCGCCATCGGCCTTCCCGGCGGCTTGGGCCAGCGAACCGATCGCCTGGAGCTCGAAGACCTCCGGCTCGTCGAGATCGAGGTCGTCGGTCGTGAGGTCGCGCGGAAGCTCCTCGAGGACCTCGCAGGCGGCCGAGGCGTCCCTTTCCGCCCGCTGACCGTCCGCACTTCCGTCATCGCGCGTCAGCACCACCACGACGATCGCGGCGGTGACCAGGACGGCGATCACAGCCACCGCGACGATCAACTTGCGCGACCTGCGGCCGGGGCGCGACGTGGGTGCGTCGGGTGGAGGTGCTGGGTGACTCATGAGCCGACCCTGCCCGGTCCGAGGTCGGACAAACCCGTTCGCACGGCGTCGGCGCCGGGTGCTTGTATGACGCGATGAGTACGACGTGGTACTGCCTCTGCCTCGACGTCAACGGTCCGGAGGTCGGCGAGTTCTACGCCAACGCCCTGCGGGTCACGCTCAAGCCTGGCGACGATCCCGACGATCCAGGAGCCCTGATCGGCCCCGAGGGCCTGCTGATGGAGCTCGAGCCGGTGCCCGAGCCCAAGGCCACCAAGAGCCGTGTGCACCTCGACCTGCACGTCGGCTCGGTCGACGAGCTCACCGGCCTCGGCGCCGGCGTGGTCCTGCCTTCCGAGCAGTCCGGGTTCCACTGGACGGTGCTGCAGGACCCGGAGCACGGCGAGCTCTGTGCGTTCGTGCGTGAGGATCCGCCGGCCAACCGCCTCTACGAGGTGATCGTCGACTCCGCCCACCCCGAGTCGATCGCGGGCTGGTGGGCCGACCGGTTCGGTGTCGAGGCCGAGAGCGATGGCGTCCACCCGTGGTGGTGGATCGACAAGGTCCCCGGCATGCCGTTCGAGAACCTCGTCTTCAACCCGGTGCCCGAGCCGAAGACGGTGAAGAACCGGATGCACTGGGACGTCCGTGGCGACGTCGCGGAGCTCGAGCGTGCCGGCGCCCGGGTGCTCGCGGAGCGGCCGCGCTGGGTGGTCATGGCCGACCCCGAGGGCAACGAGTTCTGCATCTTCCCGCCTGACTGATGACGCGATGACTACGACGTGGCATGGCCTGTGCCTCGACGTCAACGCTCCGGAGGACGGCGAGTTCTGGGCCAAGGCCCTGCGGGTCAAGCAACAGCCGGGCGACACCTCCGACAATCCCGGGGCGCTGATCGGCCCCGAGGGCCTGCTGATGGAGCTCGAGCCGGTGCTCGAGCCCAAGGCCACCAAGAACCGCGTGCACTTCGACCTGCACGTGCCTTCGATCGAGGAGGTCACCGACCTCGGCGCCACCGTGGTCCTCCCCGCCGAGAAGTCCGGGTTCCCATGGACATTGCTGGAGGACCCGGCGGGCAACGAGTTCTGTGCGTTCCTGAGCGACGAGCCGCCGGCAAACCGGCTCTACGACGTGGTCGTCGACTCCGCCCACCCCGAAGCGATCGCGGGCTGGTGGGCGGACCGGTTCGGCGTCGAGGTCGACACCGACGGCGACGATTGGGGGATCGGCAAGGTCTCCGGCATGCCGTTCGAGAACCTCGTCTTCGTGCCGGTGCCCGAGCCGAAGACGGTGAAGAACCGGGTCCACTGGGACGTCCGCGGCGACGTCGCCGAGCTTGAGCGCGCCGGCGCGAAGGTGCTGGCGGAAAGACCGCGCTGGGTGGTCATGGCCGACCCCGAGGGCAACGAGTTCTGCGTCCTCCCGCCCGACTGAACACGGTCAGCGAGGGCGCCGGCCCACGACCAAGGCACCGCACCTCTAGGTAGTCACGGACCGCGTCCCGGTCGGGAAGCGTCAGCAGCGGCGCGTCCCACGCGTGCACCTCGACGTCCTCGAAGACCCCGGCCATGAGGTGCGCGGCGTCTTCGCTGTCGAACGGCGTCGGGGTGGGCCTCCAGACGTCGGCGAGCTCGGGGGAGTCGTGCCGGCTGATCGCGCCGGCGACAGCCGCACCTCCCGGGCGCAGGACACGGTGGGCCTCGCGGAGTGCGGTAACCGGTTCAGCCAGGTGGTCGAGGACGTTGACCGCGACGGCCGCGTCGAAGGCGCCGTCGGCGAAGGGGAGGTCGGTTGCGTCCCCGGCGACCGCGAGGGCGGACGCCTGCCGCAGCAGGGTGAGCGAACGGTCCACGCCGACCACGCGGGCGGTCGAGACGGCGCGGGACAGCGCCTCTTCGCCGCAGCCGATGTCCAGAACCAGAGAGGCGCCGAGCCGGGCCAGGACGCCGGCCACGACGTCGTACACACTCGGTCCGGCCGGGGTGAGCTCGACGGCGTGCCGCATGCCCGCGCGGTAGCGCTCGGGGTGGTCGTCGTAATCGTGGGGTGTCTGCCTCATGGTCGCTCCCCTCAGGGCTGACACACTGAGACCATGGTGCTCGATCTGACGTCCGAGGTCGTCACGCTGACGCGTCAGCTCGTCGACATCGAGTCCGTCAGCCTCAACGAGCAGACGATCGCCGACGAGATCGAGACGGCGCTGCGCGGCCTCGCCCACCTGGACGTGAGCCGGCACGGCCACACGCTGGTGGCGCGCACCGATCTGGGTCGCGGCGAGCGGGTGGTCATCGCCGGCCACATCGACACAGTGCCGGTCAACGGCAACCTGCCGTCGCGGCTCGACGGGCCGCTCCTCCACGGCCTCGGCTCCTGCGACATGAAGGGCGGCGACGCCGTCATCCTGCGGCTCGCCGCGACGGTGCCCGAGCCCAACCGCGACCTCACCTTCATCCTCTACGAGGGCGAGGAAATCGAGACCGAGCACAACGGCCTCTACCAGCTCAGCCGGTCGGCCCCCGAGCTGATGACCGCCGACTTCGCGATCCTGATGGAGCCGTCGAACGCCGTGGTCGAGGCGGGCTGCCAGGGCACCCTGCGCGCCGAGGTGCGTACGACGGGGGAGCGCGCCCACAGCGCCCGTTCCTGGAAGGGCGTCAACGCGATTCACCGCGCCGGCGAGATCCTCACCCGGCTGAACGCCTACGACGCGCGCCTGCCGGTGATCGACGGGCTCGAGTACCACGAGGGGCTGAACGCGGTGTTCATCCGCGGCGGCGTCGCCGGCAACGTGCTCCCCGACGAGTGCGTGGTCGAGGTCAACTACAGGTTCGCGCCGGACCGCTCGGAGGCGGAGGCCGAGGCGTTCGTCCGCGACTACTTCGACGGCTTCGACGTCACCCTCACCGATCTCGCTCCCGGTGCGCTGCCGGGCCTGGACCGCCCGGCCGCGAAGGAGTTCGTCGAGGCCGTCGGCGGCCAGGTCAACCCCAAGTTCGGCTGGACCGACGTGTCGCGGTTCAGCGGCCTCGGCGTGCCTGCCGTCAACTTCGGCCCGGGCGACCCGATGCTGGCCCACAAGCAGGAGGAGCACGTGCCGATCGAGCAGATCACCAGCTGCGAGGCGCAGCTGCGGACGTGGTTGGGAGGCGCCGGATGAAGGCCAAGCGCAAGGGACCGGTGCTGATGCGCCGCGACCAGGTCGACGGCTCCACCACGGACCAGCGGCTGCTCGACTCTCGCGGACCGACCGACTGGGTGCACACCGACCCGTGGCGGGTGCTGCGGATCCAGGCCGAGTTCGTGGAGGGGTTCGGCGCGCTCGCCGAGCTGGGCCCGGCGATCGCGGTCTTCGGCTCCGCCCGCACCCCGGCCGACCATCCGTCGTATGCGCAGGCGGAGGAGGTCGGCCGCAAGCTCGCCGAGGCCGGCTTCGCGGTGATCACCGGCGGCGGACCCGGCGCCATGGTGGCGGCCAACAAGGGCGCCAGCGAGGGCGGTGGGGTGAGCGTCGGGCTCGGCATCGAGCTGCCCTTCGAGCAGGGCCTCAACGACTGGGTCGACGTCGGCATCAACTTCCGCTACTTCTTCGTGCGCAAGACGATGTTCGTGAAGTACTCGCAGGGCTTCGTGGTGCTGCCGGGCGGACTGGGCACCCTCGACGAGACGTTCGAGGCCCTGACCCTCGCGCAGACCCAGAAGATCACCACCTTCCCGGTGGTGCTCATCGGCACGGAGTACTGGGCCGGGCTGATCGACTGGCTCCGCGGCACCGTGCTCGCGGACGGCAAGATCGCCGAGGCCGACCTCGAGCGGCTGACCCTCACCGACGACATCGACGAGGCCGTCGAGCTGATGGTGAAAGGGCGCGACCTCCGATGATGAACACCCCACGACGTTCTTCGTCTCCCCCGCTTCGCTCCTCCGCCGAACAACGCCGCGGGGACCCCAAATGATGTGGCTGTTCGCCGTCCTCGTGGTGCTCGCGATGGGCGGGGTCGCGCTGTTCGCCGCCGGCCACGGCGCGCCGATGGTCAGGGTCTACGACGACCGGCCCGATGCGCTGGTGTCCTCGGATGGTCCGATCGGCGCCGACGACCTGCGTCGGGTGCGCTTCTCGCTCGCCTTCCGGGGCTACCGGATGTCGGAGGTGGACGCCCTGCTCGATCGGCTTGCGCGCGAGCGCGACAGCGAGCGCACCAGCGAGGGCGACGCGCCGAAGCCCCCGGAGCGTCGTGGCGACGACGCATCGCCGTAGGGCAGACTGCCGGGCGTGTCGACCGAGCTGATCGTCTATGTGCTCACCGGTCTGGCGGCCGTGGTCATCGTTCTGACCCGGCTTCGACTCGGGAACGACGAGGGTGGTGCGGGGCGTGCCGACGTCGGACGGACGACGCTCAACGTGCACACCGTGGCGGGGGTGCTGGCGCTCGCCGCTTGGCTGGTGTTCCTGTTCGGTGACGAGCAGCTGAACGACGACCGCTCCGCCCTGCTTGGCATCATCGCGCTCAGCCTCTGGTGGATCGTGGTGCTCGCCGGGCTATTGATCCTGGTCCGGTGGATGCCCACCCACGGCAAGCACGCCGCCACCGGCACCGAGGACTCCTGGTCCGAGGGCCCAGGGCTCTCGGTGCTCGCCCACGTCGGCATGCTCGTCGGCGTGTGCGTATTCACCTACGCCTACCTCACCTCCGCCGTCTGACATGCGCCGGATCTCGGGGCTGGCGGTGCTGGTGATGCTGCTGCCGCTCCTGCTTGCACCGCCGTCGGTCGGAGGCACGGCGGCCGCTGAGGAGCCGGCGGTCAACGGCCGCGTCGTCGTCGGCGAGTCGGTGAACGGCCGCGACATCGTGGCCTACCACCTCGGGGAGCCGGGCCGGGCCGGCGTACCCACCGTGGTCCTGATGTCGACCATGCACGGCAACGAGCCGGACACGCGGCACATCCTGTTCGGCCTCAAGGACGGCCGGCCCGTGGTCGGGATCGACCTGTGGATCGTGCCGACGTACAACCCCGACGGGCTGGCGGCCGGCACCCGCAAGAACGCGCACGGCGTCGACCTCAACCGCAACTTCCCCTACCAGTGGAAGGACCTCGACGGCAGCTACGAGTCGGGACCGAAGCCGGCCTCGGAGCCTGAGACCAAGGCGATGATGCGCTTCCTGCGCAAGATCCGGCCCGACTACGTCCTCAGCTTCCACCAGCCGCTGCGCGGTGTGGACACCGACACCAAGCGCCCGAAGTTCGCGCGCCGGGTCGCCGACAAGCTCCACCTGCCCGCGAAGACGCTCGACTGCGGATCGGTGTGCCACGGCACGATGACGATGTGGTTCAACCACCGGTTCCGCGGCACCGCGCTGACCGTCGAGTACGGCGCCCACCCGAAGAAGCGCCACCTCCGGGGCATCGTGCCGCGCCAGGCCTTGTCGATCTTCAACGCCGGCTACGGCACTATCACGTTCGACCCCGCCGGGCCCTAGGGCGCTCAGCGCCCCTCGAAGACCGGCTTCTCCTTCGCCACGAACGCCGCGACCGCAGCCGAGTGGTCGGCGGTCGCGCCGGTGTGCTGCATCATCGTGCTCTCGAACTCCAGCGCCTCCTCGAAGGAGTGGCCCGCGGCGTACGCCACCGCCTGTCGCATCGCGCCCAGCGCCACGGTCGGTCCGGCCGCGAGCCGGCCGGCGACGGTCGCGACCTCGCCGGCCAGCGCGTCGGCGGGCACCACCTTCGTGGCCAGTCCCAGCGTCAGCGCCTCGTCGGCGCGGATCGTGCTGGGGAAGTAGAGCAGCTCCATCGCCTTGGCCCGACCCACCAGCCGCGGCAGGTGATAGCTCGCGCCGGTGTCGCAGGAGAGCGCCACGTTGGCGAAGGCGAGGTTGAAGCCGGCGGTGTCGGCGACGATCCGCAGGTCGCACGCGAAGGCAAGGCTGGCACCGGCGCCCGCCGCCACCCCGTTGACCGCGGCGATCACCGGCTTGGCCATCCCGGCCAGGGTGGTGACGATCGGGTTGTAGTGGTCGTCGACGGTGGTGAACAGCTGCTCGCTGCCCTTCTCGAGCAGCTGGATGTGCTCCTTGAGGTCCTGCCCGGTGCAGAACGCGCGCCCGGTGCCGGTCAGCACCACGCACCGCGCGGCGGGATCCTCCGCCACGCTGCGGACGCTCTCGAGCAGCGACACCTTGGTCGCCACATCGAGGCTGTTCATGGCGTCCGGCCGGTTGAGCGTGATGGTGGCGACGCCGTCGGTCAGGTCGAGAAGCACGGGTGCATCGGACATGCCCCGCAGTCTGTCAGCACTCGTTACGGCGTGTGGTCCAGGCAGCGGGCGACGAACCGGCCCGCCCCCGGCGCCAGCCGCGTCGCCTCCCTCTGGAACAGCTCGGCCGCGGCGCGACCAGGCCAGTCCTGGGGCAACAGCTCCTCGGGCAGTCCGGGGTCCGCGAACAGGAACTTCCGCCACTCGTGCACGAGGTGGAAGCGCCCGGCGAACGCCGCCTCGTCGTCGTCACCGTGCTCCTCGAGGTGGCCGGTGACCAGCCCGCCGGCGTTGGCCAGCCAGCCGTCGTACGACGCCCGGAGCTCGTCGAGGTCCCAGGCCTCCGTGGGCGCCGGGGCGACGTCCAGGGCGCGGGCGGTGCGCGCGGTCGCGCCGGCGCGCTCGAGCACCGAGTCGAGCTCGCCGCGCTCGAACGGGCTCACCCAGACATTGTCGGCGAGCTCGGCGTACCCAAGGAACGCGAGGTCCGCGCGCAACCGGGCGCGGGCACTGCGGGTGGTGGGCGGATCGACGAACGCGAGGTACCACGCGCCGTCCCACTGCGGGTGGTGCCGCCCGTAGATCCGGTCGCCTGCCTCGTCGAGTCGTCGGTTGGCTCGAGTCGTTGCGCGGTAGCCGCGGCCGCCGCCGAGAGTGACTGGTTCGAGCCAGCCCTGCATCACCATCCGCGAGATCGCCGTACGCACTGCTGGTGCGGCGATGCCGACCGGCGCAAGCAGGCGCACGATCGCGGCGACCGGCGCCTCGCTGCCCCGGCTGCGCAGATGGTCGCCGTACAGGTCGAAGAGGGCCGACCGAGCGTGCATGCGCGTGAGTCTGCCAGCCAGTGGTGCGGGTCACGTGACCGATAGGGGATAATGGCTCCGCACGATGTAGGGCGGTTGCACGCCGCTCTCGCTTTGAAACAGGAAGAGGTGCCGGATGGCGGCGATGAAGCCGCGGACGGGCGACGGTCCGCTGGAGGTCACCAAGGAGGGGCGCGGCATCGTGATGCGCGTACCGCTCGAAGGTGGTGGCCGGCTCGTGGTCGAGCTCAACGCCGAGGAGGCCGGCGCCCTGGGTGACGCCCTCAAGAACGTCGTAGGGTGATAGATCCGACACTCCCTGTCCAAGTCGCACCGCCGGAGTTCGCGGTCAGCGGGCTGTTGCCACACGCGATCACCGGCGCCGAGGTCGTCGCACTCCCCGTCCTGCCCGGTACGGATGACGACGAGCCCCTGCTCGGGCCGGGTGCAGACCAGCTTGCCGACGCCCTCGGCGTCGACCTGCTCGGCGCGCTCGAGGTCGATCGAGCGACCGGCAAGACTGGCGAGATCGTCCAGATCCCCGCTCCCCTCGGCATCCCCAGCAACCCGCAGCTGAGGCTGGTGCTGCTGGTCGGAGTCGGCGATCAGCGCCCCACCGACTTCCGCAGGGCCGGTGCTGCGCTGGCCCGCGCGGTCCGCGACCGCGCGACCCTGGCGACCAGCGTCCCCACGCTGAGCCCCACCGCCGGCCTCGAGGCGTTCGTCGTCGGTGCCATGCTCGGGTCGTTCGGCTTCCACTGGCGCTCCTCAGCGCCCGAGCAGCGGCCGGTCACTCGGATCGTGCTCGCCGAGATGGGCGGCGACGACCGCAAGGTGCTCGACCGCGCCGTCGCGCTCGGCACCGCCGGCTGGCGGGCCAGGGCGCTCGCCACCGTGCCGTCCAACCTGAAGACGCCCGCGTGGCTCGCCGAGCAGGCCAAGACGCTCGCCGCCGACCACGGACTGAAGTGCCGGGTCTGGGACGAGAAGCAGCTCGAGGCCGAGGGCTTCGGCGGCATCATCGGCGTCGGCCAGGGCTCCGCCAACCCGCCACGATTCGTCCGGATCGACTACACGCCCGAGAAGTCCCGCCGCTCGACCCCCACCGTCGCGCTCGTGGGCAAGGGGATCACCTTCGACTCCGGTGGTCTGACCATCAAGCCCGGCCAGGCGATGATCAACATGAAGCGCGACATGACCGGTGGCGCAGTCGTGATGGCGACGATGGCGGCGCTCGCCGATGTCGGCTGCCCGGTGCGAGTGGTCGGGCTGATCGCTTCGGCGGAGAACTCCATCTCCGGATCGGCGACCCGCCCCGGCGACGTACTCCGCCACTACGGCGGCCGCACCAGCGAGATCACCAACACCGACGCCGAGGGCCGGCTGGTGCTCGCCGACGGGATGGCCTACGCCGTCGACAAGCTCGACCCCGACGTGCTCGTCGACGTCGCCACGCTCACCGGCGGCATCAAGGTCGCGCTCGGCCAGCAGGTCGGCGGGCTCTTCGCCAACAGCGATGTGCTCGCTGACGCGCTGCTGGCCGCCGGCGAGACCTCGGGCGAGCCGCTGTGGCGGTTCCCGCTCTTCGCGGGCTACGAAGACAACCTCGCCTCCAAGATCGCCGACGCCGACAACGGCCCGAAGGGCCCCCAGGCGATCGTCGCGGCATTGTTCCTCCAGCACTTCGCTGGCGACGTCCCGTGGGCCCACCTCGACCTGGCCTCGGTCGGCGACGTACCCGAGGAGAGCTTCGAGTGGACCGTGGGCCCATCGGGGTTCGGCGCTCGGGTGCTCCTCGACTGGCTCGGCTCCGACCACCCGCTGGAAGGAATTCTCTGATGCTCGGCCTCACCGTCCGCTGGTCCCTGGAGAACGCCCCTCTCGGCGTCGAGGAGGAGCTGGCGACGTACGTCGCCGACACGTCGCACTCGACGTTCACCGGGATGCCCGGCCTGGCCTTCAAGACCTGGCGGGTGCGCCCTGGGGAGTGGTTCGAGGGCTGCTACGTGTTCGCCACCGCGGACGCCCGCGCTGAGTTCCAGGCCAGGTTCACCGAGGGCTCTGCCGACTCGCCGGGCTCACAGATCATCGGCAGCGCGCCGATCCTGATCGAGGAGTGCGACATCGTGGCCATCGCCGAGGGTTGGGAGGGCTTCACCGCCTCCCGGTCCATGACCACGGCGGACTGAGCACTCACTCGGGCTCGGCGACCCACACCTTCTTGGCGACCAGCAGGCCGTCGCCGACGGGCAGCATCGCGGCGACCAGGTCCTCGCTCTCGGCGATCGCCCGGCCGAGGTCGCGGATCGCGACCGTGTCGTCGTCGCGTTGGGAGGGGTCGGCCACTCGGTCGTGCCACAGCGCGTTGTCGAAGGCCACCACGCCGCCGGGCCGGAGCAGCCGCATCGCCTCCTTGAGGTAGGCGGAGTACTCCGCCTTGTCGCCGTCGGCGAAGACCAGGTCGTAGTGGCCGTCGGTCAGGCGGGGGAGTACCTCGAGCGCCGCGCCGGCGATGGTGCGCACCCGCTGCGCCGGGATCCCGGCCTCGTTGAACGTCTCCCGCGCCAGGCGCTGGTGCTCGGTCTCGATGTCGACCGTGGTCAGTACGCCGTCGGGGCGCATGCCGCGCATCAGCCACAGCCCGGAGACGCCGGTGCCGGTCCCGATCTCGACGACGGCGCGGGCGTCGATCAGGGCGGCGAGCAGGCGCAGCGCGGCGCCGCCGCCGGAGCCGATCGCGACGACACCGACCTCCTCGGACCGGGCGCGGGCGGCGGCAAGGATCTCGTCCTCGCTGATGTAGTCCTCGGCGTAGGTCCAGGTGGCGGGCTTGGGCGGCTGCACGAGGCCACCGTATCGCCCCGCCGGCCGGGGGAGCGGTGACTGATGGTCGGTTTCGCCAGTCGGAAACGGCCAGAGGTCACCGCCCCCGGGAACACAGCCACCCCCAGCCTCGTTGTCAGGTGCAGGACCCGCTCGTTCTCACAGGGTTCTTTCAGCAGCGTCACCTAGCGTGAGGAGCCTTCACCAGCCGTGCGGATCAGGAGACCGACGATGGAGCAGCCCCAGACACCCGGCGACACCGCCGGCGTGCCCACCTGGGACGACATCGTCGAGCAGCACTCGGACCGGGTCTACCGGCTGGCCTACCGGCTCACCGGCAACCGTCCCGACGCCGAAGACCTCACCCAGGAGGTGTTCGTGCGGGTGTTCCGCTCGCTGGACACCTACACCCCCGGCACCTTCGAGGGCTGGCTGCACCGGATCACCACCAACCTCTTCCTCGACCAGGCCCGCCGCAAGCAGCGGATCCGGTTCGACGCCCTGTCCGACGAGCGCGCCGCCCGGCTGTCCAGCCCGGCGCCCAGCCCGGACGCGGCGTACGTCGACCGCACGTTCGACGACGACATCGAGCGCGCCCTGGCCACCCTGCCGCCGGACTTCCGGGCGGCCGTCGTGCTGTGCGACGTCGAGGGGCTCAGCTACGAAGAGATCGCCGAGATCCTCGGCGCCAAGCTCGGCACGGTGCGGTCACGCATCCACCGCGGCCGCGCGATGCTCCGCAAGGCGCTGGCGCACCGCGCGCCGGCTGCCGGTCGCAAGCGCTACTCGGGCCCGTCCCTGCCGGTGATGTCGCCCGCATGGGACGTGAGCTGATGGCTCATCTCGGCAACCGGATCAGTGCCCTGCTCGACGGCCAACTGCCTCCGGAGGACGCGGAGCGGGCCTGGGAGCACGTGCAGGGATGTCACTTCTGCAGGGACGCCGTAGAGCGCGAGGGGTGGGTGAAGACCCGCCTCGCCGGGCTCTCCTTTGACGCCGGTCGGGCGCCCGACGGACTGAAGGGGTCGCTGCTCGGCATGCCGCCGGGCGAGGCGCTCCTGGCGTTCACGGGCACCCGGCCGGACCATCGGATGCGCCGCAACGTCGGCATCGCGGCGATCGGCGGCGGCGCCGTCGGTGCGGCCGTGATGGGCGTGCTCGCGCTCGGCGCGGCGCCGGCGGACGCGCCCACGATCGAGCGCCGTCCTCCGGTCACGCACCTAGTCACGCCGAGCCCCGGCCCCGCCATCGCGCCGCCCCGGCACAACCTGCCCTGACGCCACCATTTCACCACCCTCGGGGGATGATGGTCCGGTGAGCGACCATGACGAGCAGCCAGGCCGGGACCTGAGCGACACCCAGCCCGTGACCGGGCCGCTCGGCAACGACCCCGCAGCCGCGTGGGTCCCGCCCGCCCCGCCGCCACCGCCCCCCGCCCGGGCCTGGGACGGCAGCCCCGCGCCCGGCACCCGCCCGATGCCCGCCGACCAGGCGCGGCACGCCAGCACGAAGGTGACCGGCTGGGTCTGGCCGGCGGTCGCGGCGATCGCCCTGGTGATCGGCGTGCTCGGCGGAGTCGCCGGCAGCATCGCCTACGAGAACCTCAACGACGACGCGAGCGACGTCCCCGGCACCGTCGATGAGGGGCTGGACGGTGTCGACACAGTCTCGCTCCCACCGCTCAAGGGTGGCGGCACGGTCGCCGCGGTGGCCGAAAGGCTGCTGCCGAGCACCGTCCAGATCTCTGCGGAGTTCGAAGGCACGGAGGGCGGGGCCACTGGCTCCGGCTTCGTCCTGGACAAGCAGGGCCACATCATCACCAACAACCACGTGGTCGAGGACGCCGCCGAGAACGACGGCCCGATCGAGATCGTCGACCACGAGGGCAACCGCTACGACGCGACCGTCGTCGGCCGCAGCCCCACCTATGACCTCGCGGTCCTCTACTCCGAGGACGCCACCGGCCTCGAGCCGGCCGCGCTCGGCGCCTCCCGTCAGCTCCGGGTCGGCGACGGCGTGGTCGCGATCGGGTCTCCGCTCGGGCTGAGCTCCACGGTCACCGCCGGCATCGTCAGCGCGCTGAACCGCCCGGTGACCACCGGCGAGACCGGCGACGACTCGTCGTACATCAACGCGGTGCAGACCGACGCGGCGATCAACCCCGGCAACTCGGGCGGCCCGCTGGTCAACCTGGTCGGACAGGTCGTCGGCGTGAACTCCGCGATCGCCACCAACGGCGGCGGCACCATCGACGGCGAGGCCGGCAACATCGGGGTGGGCTTCGCGATCCCGGTCGAGCAGGTCAAGGTGACCGCCGACCAGATCTTGCGCACCGGTGAGGCGCGCTTCCCGGTGATCGGCGCGAAGGTGCAGACCGGTGGCGTCGACGACGGCGACGGCGCCGAGATCGACGAGGTCCTTGAGGGCACCCCCGCCGAGGATGCCGGGCTGGAGAAGGGCGACGTCGTGACCGCGGTCGACGGCGAGCGGGTCGTCGACGGGATCGCGCTGATCGTGGCGATCCGCAGCCACCAGCCGGGCGAGACGGTGGAGTTCACGTTCATGCGTGACGGCGACGAGCAGACCACCGACATCACCCTCGGCAGCGAGACCGGCTAGCTCGGCTCCTCCTCCATCGCGCTGTCGGCCTCGGCGAACGGGTGGTCGGCCACGAACTGCTGGGTGCTCCGGTAGCGCTCGTCGATGAACTCCTCGAGCTTGCTGGCCTCCACCCGCCACTGGCCGCGCCCACCGATCTTGATGGCCGGGAGCTCGCCGCGCCGCACCAGGGCGTAGACCTGCGCGCCGGACGTGTTCAGGATCTCGGCCACGTCGGCGAGGGTGAGGAAGCGGGGACCGTCGGCCATGGGCACATGGTCGCATCATCCGCGCGGCCGGTCGTGGGTCGCCACTACGCCTGTGGATGGGCAGGTGACCGCCGCCGTGCGGAGCGGCATGATGTCCCCCGTGTCCAGGAATCTCGGGAACCCTGGCGCGCAAGCGCCCCCTGTCGCCGTCCGCGCGACGACTCCCGGATGGCGCGACCCACGGCTGTGGATCGGGATCGCGATCGTCGCCGTCTCGGTGGTCGCGGGAGCACGGCTGCTGGCCTCCGCCGACGACACTGTGGCGGTCTGGGTCACCGTCGACGACATGGGCGCGGGCGACGTGGTGTCCGAGTCCGACCTGGACGTACGCCGGGTGCGGTTCGCCGACGACGCCGACCTTGATCGCTACTTCGGCGCCGAGGACCAGCTGCCGGCCGACCTGCAGCTGAGCCGCGGCGTCGGTGCCGGCGAGCTGCTGCCCCGCGCGGCCGTCGGAGCCGCGGCCGACGCAGACCGGCTCCAGGTCTCGATCGAGGTGGCGCCCGGGCGGGTGCCGCCGTCGGTCGACTCCGGTGCTGTGGTCGACGTGTTCGTGCTCGACAACGGCGCGGACGAGCAGGGTCGGCGGGCCCACGACGACTCCGGGCCGGCGCTCGCCGAGGTCACCGTGGTGGACGCGCCCGAGCCCGATGCGAGCTTCGGCACGACCGCGGGCCTGCGCCAGATCGTGCTGGCCGTGCCCGAGGAGGAGGTCACCGACTTCCACACGCTGCTCGACTCGATCCAGGACCCGGTGATCTCCGTCGTACGGCGGCCCTGATGACACCTCCCACCATCGTGGTTCTCGTGGTTGCTTCCGGGGCGGCCTGGGAGTCTCCGGCGCTCGGCATCCTGGGCGCGCACCAGGGCATCGTGGTGCTGAAGCGCTGTGTCGACGTCGACGACCTTCTGGCCGCCGCCTCCGCTGGGCAGGCCGATGTGGCGGTGCTCGGCCTCGACGCTCCCGGCCTGGACGTCGCGGCGGTCGACCACCTGCGCGCCCACGGCGTACGACCCGTGGCGGTGGTGGCAACCGGTGCCATGGAGGCCGGCAGGGTGCGCGCCTCCCGGATCGGCATCGCCGAGCTGGTGGCCGAGGACGACCTCGACGCGCTTCCTAACGCGGTGACCGCGGCCGACCGAGCCCCAGCCGCCCTGCACTCGGAGCCGGCTGCCGGCGCGGACGGAGTCGGCCGGGGCGGCCCGGTGATCGCGGTGTGGGGGCCGGCCGGCGCCCCGGGACGCACCACGGTTGCCGCCGGGATCGCGGCTCACCTCGCCCGCCGCGAGCGGCGCACGATCCTGGTCGACGCCGATCCGCACGGCGCCAGCGTCGGTCAGCAGCTGGGCATCGTCGATGGGGTGTCCGGGCTGCTCGCCGCCGCCCGGCTGACGGTCAGCGGCCAGCTCGAGGAGCGCTTCGCGTCCGTGCAGCGCGGCATCGACCCCCATCTCTCGGTCGTCACCGGTCTGCCCCGTCCCGACCGCTGGGTCGAGCTGCGCTCGGGCGCCGTGCAGCACCTGCTCGAGACCGCCCGCCGGAACGCCCACGTCGTGGTGGACACCGGGTTCAGCCTCGAGGACGACCCGGCCCACGACTTCGGCACCCGCCCGCCACGCAACCAGCTCACCCTCGCCACGCTCGAGGTCGCCGACGAGGTCGTGGTGGTGGGGTCGGCCGACCCGGTCGGGCTGTCCCGGCTGGTGCGCGGGCTCGCCGAGCTGCGCGAGCTCATCCCAGCAACCCCGCTGCGGGTGGTGGTCAACCGGATGCGGCCGAGCCTGGGTTGGTCCGAGAAGGACGTCGCCGGCATGGTCGGGGGCTTCGCCCGCCTGTCCGGGCTGCACTTCCTGCCCGACGACCAGGCGACCGTCGACCGCGCCCTGGTGGCCGGGCGCACCCTGCCCGAGCTGGGCGACTCGCTGATCTCGCGGGCGCTCGCGGCCCTGGTCGACGCGCTGCTGATGTCGCTGGCGCTCGCGGCTACCCCGCGAATAGCAGATACAGCCCACCGGCGGTGAACATCACCATCGCCACCAGCAGCGACAGCTGTCCGGTGAGCTGGTGGCGGCGGGGGAGGAGCCGGACCGCACGGTCGTGGGCGGCCACCACGCCCAGCACGTGGCCCAGCACCACGGCGCTGACCTTGATGGTCGCCAGCAGCGTCGGGTGGTAGGACAGCCCGTAGTTCACCGAGGCGTCGCCGGTGCCGAGGAGGTCCCGGCCGGTGCCGAGCGGGTCGCTGGCGTAGATGAGAGTCGCCTGGCCGACCTCGAAGGCGTAGCGGAAGTAGTGCGCGACGAGGTACCCGACCACGATCGGGATGATCGAGTGGGCGAACTGGTCGGGGAGCTCCCACCGGCGGATCTTCTCGACGCCGGTCAGCATGCAGCCCACCGAGAACACCCCGATCGCGGCGAGGCAGAACGACAGCAGGCCGAGGTTGGTCAGCAACGTCCCCGAGATGTCGGACCCCTGGACGAACTTCACCCAGGGCGTCGACTCCCGGAACGAGTCGTACGCCGTACTGCCGAACAGGGTCCCGGTCACCCCCACCAGCCCCGGCCGGACCTCCACGGAGTCCAGGTTGGCCAGCGGGCTGCGCACGATCAGACGGTCGTCGCGCATGCTCCAGGGCGACAGCTTGGCCACCAGGCTGGAGAAGACCTCGAACGGGTCGGCCCGCTCGTAGAAGGTGTTGCCGAACAGCGCGCCGCCGATGAGCATCAGCGCGACGTAGACAGCGCACCACAGCCGCACCGAGCCGAGGGACGTGGACGCCGAGTAGACCAGCTCGAGCCACACGAAGGCGTAGAGGCCGAACGCCGCCGGCCAGTAGCCGAGCCGGGCCGGGTAGTCGAAGAGGCCCTTGTCGGGATCACTGCCCGAGAGCTTGGCGAACAGCCAGTTGATGGAGCGGACCGGGCTGATCGCCTTCCACACCGGACCGAGCAGCACCGACGACAGGGGTACGACGACCCAGAGCAGCACGTAGAAGATGCCGAACACCGGGTTGGTGCTCATGTCCTTGCCGAAGACGGCCGCGATCGCGGTGAACAGGAAGGCCGCGAAGCCGATCAGCCGGAGGATCAGCCGGAACGCGGTCGAGGTGACGATCCGGTTCAGCCAGTCCGGCGCGGGCCGGCCGCTCGTGGCGGCATCGAAGCGGGGCGTGCGCCAGGCGACCGCGAGCACCGTGAACGAGACGACCAGGGCGGCCACGGCGCCCGAGATCGCGAGCTCGAGCGAGATCGGCAGGTCCTGCTGGCCCCCGATCCCGTGGGCCTCGACGATGTAGTCCAAGCCTTCGACCTAGTTGACTTCGAGCTGGACGATGACCTGCTCGAGATTGTGCGACTCGACAACGATCACGCCGGGCTTGTCGAACTCGACCGGGGGGAACTCCTCTTCGCCCTCGCCGTAGGCCAGCTCGTGCTCGGGCTCGGAGTGGATGTGGATCTCACCGGGCTCGTCGGCGGCGACCACGAACTCGACCGGCTGGCCGGTCTCGATCTCGATGCGCTCGCCGTTCGGCGTCACCTTGCCGTCCTCGAACCTGACCTTGATGACCTTCGGGTCGGCGTCGCTCCCCTTGGAGCCCCCATCGTCGTCCCCGCAGGCGGTGAGACCTGCAAGGGTGCAGGTCACCACCGCTGCCGTCGCCAGGATCCGGCGCATTCAAGCCACCTCTACGTTTCGCGGACGTGATGCCGCGATCGCGGCACACCTCTGTCAGAATCCCATGCGGTACAAACGTGGTGGATGGGGGTCCGCGTGCAAAGAAGGGTTGAGCCGATGAGCGAGCGGATCCGTCCGCGTGATCTGGCTTTCCTGACCGCGGAGACACCCTCGGCTCCCCTGCACAACGCGACGATCGAGATCTTCGAGCCCGGCGACTCGGGCTTCGACTACGACAGCCTGGTCGCCCTGATCTTGGACCGGATCTCGTTCGTGCCGCGCTACCGGCAACGGGTGCGCACCGTTCCTGGCCGGCTGGCGACGCCGGTGTGGACCGACGACGAGCAGTTCGACATCGGCTACCACGTACGCCGCTCGGCACTGCCGCGCCCGGGCACCAACGACCAGCTCCGCGAGCTGGTTGCGCGGATCGTGTCCCGCCCCCTCGACCGGCACCGGCCGCTCTGGGAGATCTACTTCGTCGAGGGGCTCAGCAAGGGGCGGGTGGCGCTGCTCTACAAGACCCACCAGGCCCTCGTCGACGGCGTCCACACGGTTGACCTCGGCCAGCTGCTCCTCGACGTCGCCCCGGAGCCCAAGGGACTGGAGCCGGACGACTGGCGGCCGGGGCGTTCCCCTTCGTCGGCAGGGCTGGTCGTCGACGCGATCAAGGACTCGCTGGCCGAGCCACGCACCCTGGTCGACACCGCAGCGGTGACGTCGGCAGCCGTGCTCCGCAACGCCGGCGAGGCCGGGAAGCGGGTACGCCGCGTTGCGGCCGCGCTCTCCGGGCGCGGCCCGGAGCGCACCTCTCCGATCAGCGGCCCGCTCTCCCACCAGCGCAGGGTGGTCACCGTCGACACCAAGCTGGCCGACCACCGCAAGGTCCGCGACGCGCACGGCGGCACCATCAACGACGTCGTGCTGGCCACCGTCGCCGGCGGGCTACGCGCGTGGCTGATGGCCCGCTCCGAGGGGATGAGCGGCCTGCGCCGGATCCACGCCGTGGTGCCGGTCTCGGTGATCGACGAGGAGCTCGAGGCGACCTCCCTGGGCAGCCAGATCGCCGCCCACTTCGTGGACCTGCCGATCGGCGAGTCGAGCCCGATCGTGCGCCTGCACCAGGTGTCGTACTCCTTCCAGGCGCACAAGGACACCGGCCGCGGGGTCGCCGCCAACCGGCTGGCCGGGATCGCCGGCTTCGCGCCGACGACGTTCCATGCGATCGGCTCGAGGGTGGCGGCGGAGGAGCTGCGCCGCGGCTACCAGCTCAGTGTCACCAACGTTCCTGGGCCACAGTCGCCGCTGTACGCCGCCGGCGCCCGGATGGTCGGCACCTACCCGGTGCCGCCGCTGTTCCCCGGCCATCCGCTCGCGATCGCCGTGACGTCGTACGACGGGCAGGTGTGCTACGGCATCACCGCCGACCGCGACTGGCTGCCCGACGCCGACCTGCTCGGCAGCTGCCTCACCGAGGCCCTCGACGAGCTGCTCGACGCCTCCAGCGGCGGCCGCCAGCGGGCGCCACGTGGCCGCAAGAAGGCCGCCGCGAAGAAGGCCCCTGAGCGCTGAGAACGGCGCTGTCCTACGCTCGCGGGTATGGACGCGACGACCACCCCTCCGGCTCCGGTCAATGAGCCGAACCTGACCTATGCGCCGGGCAGCCCCGAGCGGGATGCCCTGGTTGTGGAGATCGACAAGCTGGAGCGGCGGCAGCTCACGCTGCGGGCCCATATCAATGGCCGGAAGCGGTCCGGTGGTGGCCGGGAGATCAACGTGGTCCAGCCGCACGACCACCAGCACGTGCTGGGCACGTTGAAGAACTCCACCACCAAGGACGCCGAGGCGGCGGTGAAGGCGGCCACGGATGCGGCGCCGGTGTGGCGGGACCTGCCGTTCGACGAGCGGGCCGCGGTGATCTTGAAGGCGGCCGACCTGTTGGCCGGGCCGTGGCGGCAGCGGATCAACGCCGCGACCATGCTGGGCCAGTCGAAGACGGCGTTCCAGGCGGAGATCGACTCCGCGTGTGAGCTGATCGACTTCTGGCGGTTCAACGTGCACTACGCCGCGCAGATCCTCGGTGAGCAGCCGATCCGGAACAGCCCGGGGATCTGGAACCGCACCGACCACCGGCCGTTGGAGGGGTTCGTCTACGCGATCACGCCGTTCAACTTCACCGCGATCGCCGGGAACCTGCCGACCGCTCCGGCGCTGATGGGCAACACGGTGGTCTGGAAGCCCTCGCCGACCCAGCAGCTCGCCGCGTCGCTGACCATGGAACTGCTGGAGGAGGCCGGGATGCCGCCGGGGGTGATCAACATGCTGCCCGGTGACGGGATCGATGTGTCCAAGGTGGCCTTGGCGCACCGGGACCTGGCGGGCATCCACTTCACAGGCTCGACCGCGACGTTCCAGCACCTGTGGACGACGGTCGGGGAGAACCTGACCTCCTACCGCTCCTACCCGCGGATCGTCGGGGAGACCGGCGGGAAGGACTTCATCGTGGCCCACCCCTCGGCCGACCCCGACGTGCTGCGGGTGGCGATGATCCGGGGCGCGTTCGAGTTCCAGGGCCAGAAGTGCTCGGCCGCCTCACGCGCCTACGTTCCGAAGTCGGTGTGGCGGAAGATGAAGGACAGCTTCCTCGACGAGGTCGAGACGCTGCCGATGGGCGATGTCACCGACTTCACCAACTTCATGGGCGCGGTGATCGACGACCGGGCCTTCGCGAAGCTGAAGGCCGCGATCACCCGCGCCAAGCGCCAAAAGCACCTGACCGTGCTCGCCGGCGGCCAGACCGACGACTCCAAGGGCTACTTCGTCCGACCCACCGTGGTGGCCTCCACCGACCCGACCGACCAGATCTTCTCCACCGAGTACTTCGGCCCGCTGCTCGCGGTGCACGTCTACGACGACGAACGGTTCGAACGGGTCGTGGACCAGATGGAGAGCTTCGCGCCGTACGCGCTGACCGGCGCGATCATCGCCCAGGACCGCACCGCGATCGCCTGGGCCTCCGAGCGGCTCCGGTTCGCGGCCGGCAACTTCTACGTCAACGACAAGCCCACCGGCGCGGTCGTCGGCCAGCAGCCCTTCGGCGGCGCCCGGGCGTCGGGCACCAACGACAAGGCCGGCGCCGCGGTCAACCTGCTCCGCTGGACCTCGCCGCGCTCGATCAAGGAGACGTTCGCCCCGCCCACCGACCACCGCTACCCGCACATGGGCTAGTGCCGTGAGCCGCCGATGATCCCGTGGCACCTGGGGGCGATGCACCCCTTCGAGCAGGTCCTGACGCTGGTCCTGGCGTTCGGCCCGTTCCTGGTGCTCGGGATCGTGATCGCCATCCGGCGCCGGATGGACCGGCTCGAGCAGGAGCGCGAGCGGTCCGATCCCTAACGGGAGAGGTAGTCGCGGCCGACCTTGTTCTCGGCCTTGAGCGCCTTGAGCAGCAGCCCGGAGATCAGGTCCTCGAGCTTGCCGCCGATGAGTGGGATGCCGACCTTGACGCTCAGGTCGACGGTCTCGGTGGTGACGCCGTGGGCCTCGTCGATCCGGGCGGTGCCGGTCATGTCGCCGGGCTTGCCGGGGATGGTGATCGTGATGTCGCCGAGCAGGGGCGTGGACCAGATCTCGCGCTGGACGATGTTGGTCTCCTCGCCGACGATCTTCTTCGCGAACGACGGTACGCCGGAGGTTCGCTGCCACTGGTCGATGGTCACGTGCATGCCCTCGCCGACCGGCTCGATCACCACGGTCTTGCGGACCACTCGCTGGAAGTCGCAGACCTCCTCGCGGAACGCCGGGTCGGCGAGCATCGCGACCACCGCGGAGGCGGGCGCGTCGTAGGTCAGCTCGTGCCGCAGCCGGGTCGTCACTTGTTGTCCTGAAGCCAGGCCCGGCCGATGGTGTGCTCGACCCGGAAGCCCGACTCGATGTTGTCGGCCATCAGCTTCTCGAGCTTGCCGCCAATAAGGGGCACCTTCACCTTGACGTCGAGCTCGACGATCTCGACGGTGCCGTCACCGTCGGGGGCCAGGCTGATCGTGCCCTGGGCAGCCGTCGGCTTGCCGGGCGCGGTGATCGAGATCGACCCGGAGGTGTGGCTCGACCACTCCTCGGTGATCACCGCCTGGGTCTTGTCACCGGCGATCTTCTTGGCGATCGCCGGCAGGTCCTTGGTGTTCTGCACCTGGTCGTTGATCAACGTGAACCCGTCGTCCGTCGGTGTCATGCGTACGTCGACGGAGACGACGTCCTGGGCTTCGGCGACCTGCTCGCGGAAGGCCGGGTCGGACAACATGGCGAACACCGCGTCGGGGCTCGCGTCGTAGGACAGCTCGGTGCGGAACTCCATGGCGCACATCATGCACCGCCGCCCCGCGGGGTACGTTCGCGTCCATGACCGACCAGTTCGTGTCCTTCGGCGAGCAGGGTGCCCAGCTGACCTACGGCAGCTACCTGCGGCTGCCGCAGCTGCTGGACTCCCAGCACCTGGAGTCCGACCCACCCGCCCACGACGAGCTGCTGTTCATCACCATCCACCAGGTCTACGAGCTGTGGTTCAAGCAGCTCCTCCACGAGGTCGGCGCCGCCCGCGACGCGATGACGGCTGCGACGGGCTCGACGAGCAAGGGCCTGTGGTGGGCCCAGCACCTGCTGCAGCGGGTGCACGTGATCGAGCGGGTGCTGGTCCAGCAGATCGACGTTCTCGAGACGATGACCCCCCAGGACTTCCTGGAGTTCCGGCAGCGGCTCGCACCGGCCAGCGGCTTCCAGTCGGTGCAGTTCCGGGAGCTGGAGTTCCTGTCCGGCGCCAAGGACCCGTCCTACGTCGACCGCTTCCGCGGGCTGACCGACGACGAGAAGGACCGACTCCGCCGCCGGCTGGAGGAGCCTACCCTCTGGGACGCGTTCCTGGTCGTTCTCGAAGCGGCCGGGCTGCCGGCCGACAGCGACGCGGCGGTCTCCGAGTCGATGCGCAGCGTCGCGCACGACCGGTCCAGCCATGCCGCTGTCTGGGCGCTCGCCGAGGCACTGCTGCAGCACGACGAGCTCGCGGCCAACTGGCGGGCCCGGCACGTGGTGATGGTCGAGCGGATGATCGGCAGCAAGTCCGGCACCGGCGGCTCGAGCGGCTCGACGTACCTCCGCGGCCGGCTGCCGATGCGCTACTACCCCCTGCTCTGGGACCTGCGCAGCGAGCTGTGAACGGACTAGTCTCGGGAGCGTGTCAACGACGACGCAGGATGTGGACAAGACCGAGCTCATCGACAAGGCCACCGAGCTGGCCAAGCACGGGCGCGGCACCGGTGGACCGCCCCATGACCAGGTCGACGTTCTGCTCCATGCCTACTACCGGCACGTAGCCCCGGAGGACATCGTCGGCCGCTCCGACGTCGACGTCTACGGCGCTCTCGCGTCGCACTACAAGCTCGCGCTCGAGCGCCCGCAGGGCACCGCTCAGGTGCGCGTGTTCACACCGACGCTGGCCGAGCACGGCTGGTCGGCGAGCGGCCACTCGGTCGTCGAGGTCGTCGTCGACGACATGCCGTTCCTCGTCGACTCCCTGACCATGGAGCTGTCCCGCCAGCTCCGCGGGGTGCACGTGGTCATCCACCCGAACTTCGACGTGGTCCGCGACATCCCCGGCGCGCTGCAGAGCGTGACCCCGGTCGAGGACGGCGCGAGCCTGCCCGAGGGCGAGGCGGTCCGCGAGTCGTGGATGCACGTCGAGATCGACCGGGTCCGCGAGGGCGACGACCCCGCGGAGATCATCGACGACGTCCAGCGGGTGCTCCGTGACGTGCGTGAGGCGGTCGAGGACTGGGACAAGATGCAGGCCACGGTCAGCGCCGTCGTCGCGGAGCTCAGGAACGACCCGCCGCCGCTCGATCCCGAGGAGGTGCGCCAGGCCGCCGAGCTGCTGGAGTGGCTCGCCGACGAGCACTACACGTTCCTCGGCTACCGCGAGTACAAGCTCGAGCGCGAAGGCGACGACGACTTCCTGCGCGCCATCCCCGGCACCGGCCTGGGCATCCTGCGCTCAGACCAGGAGATGTCGGAGTCGTTCGGCCGGCTCCCCGAACCCGTCAAGGCCAAGGCCCGCGAGAAGACGCTCCTCGTGCTCGCGAAGGCCAACTCGCGCGCCACGGTGCACCGGCCGGCGTACCTCGACTACGTCGGGGTGAAGACGTTCGACGAGTCCGGCGAGGTGACGGGGGAGCGCCGGTTCCTCGGCCTGCTGTCGAGCGCGGCCTACACCGAGTCGCTGCTGCGCATCCCGCTGGTGAAGGAGAAAGCGCAGGCGGTCCTCAAGCGCAGCGGGTTCGACCCGCGCAGCCACGCCGGCAAGGCGCTGATGGACACCCTGGAGACCTACCCCCGCGACGAGCTCCTGCACACACCGGTCGACGAGCTGGTCCCGATGGCCGAGGCCGCGATGCACGCGCGGGAGCGCCGCGCGGTGCGGATGTTCATTCGCAAGGACACTTACGGCCGCTACGTCTCGGTGCTCGTCTACCTGCCCCGCGACCGCTACAACACCGGCGTCCGCGAGAAGTTCGCCCAGCTGCTGCAGCAGCGGCTCGGTGCGGAGTCGGTCGAGTTCAACGTCAGCATCGGCGAGTCCACGACCGCACGGGTGCACTTCGTCGTGCACCTGCCCAAGGGCGAGGCGTTGCCCGACATCGATATCCCCGACCTCGAGCGCCGGCTGGCCGAGGCCTCGCGCTCCTGGCACGACGACTTCACCACCGCCGTGATCGCCGAGTACGGCGAGGAGATCGGCGGCACCCTCAGCCGCCGCTACCTGGACTCGTTCCCGGAGGCCTACAAGGAGGACTTCTCACCGCGTACGGCGGCCGTGGACCTGGGCCGGCTCGAGGCGATCCAGGGCGACGAGGGGATCGACCACTCCCTCTACCAGGACCTGGACGCGGCCAGCGGCGAGGCGCGCCTCAAGCTCTATCGGATCGGACCGCCGCTGTCGCTCTCGGAGATCCTGCCGACGCTCTCGTCGATGGGGGTCGAGGTCGTCGATGAGCGGCCCTACGTGCTGGACGGCCTGGAGCGTCCCTCCCACATCTACGAGTTCGGGCTGCACTACCACGGCGCCCTCCCCGAGAGCGGGCGCGAGCTGTTCCAGGATGCGATCCGGGCGGTGTGGGACGGCTACAACGAGATCGACGGGTTCAACGAGCTGGTGCTCGGCGCCCAGCTGACCTGGCGCCAGGCGACCCTGCTGCGGGCGTACGCGAAGTACCTCAAGCAGGGCAACTCGCCGTTCGCCCTCGACTACATCGAGGACGCGCTCGGCAGCAACACCGACATCACTCGGCTGCTGGTGAGGCTGTTCGAGGCGAGGTTCGACCCGAGCGGCACCACGACGGGCGACGACCCGGGGCGCACCCAGCAGCTCGAGACGATCGAGGACAAGGTCCTGCTCGCCCTCGACGACGTGGCCAGCCTCGACCACGACCGGATACTGCGGTCCTACCTCACCCTGATCAAGGCGACCCTGCGCACCAACTACTTCCAGCCGGATGTCGACGGACACCCCAAGGCCTACATCTCGCTGAAGCTCGAGCCCTCCGCGATCCCGGAGCTGCCCGAGCCGCGGCCCCGGTTCGAGATCTTCGTCTACTCGCCGCGCGTCGAGGGCGTGCACCTGCGCTTCGGCGCGGTCGCGCGGGGCGGGCTGCGCTGGTCCGATCGCCGCGACGACTTCCGGACCGAGGTCCTGGGCCTGGTCAAGGCGCAGATGGTGAAGAACACCGTGATCGTGCCCGTGGGAGCCAAGGGCGGCTTCTTCTGCAAGCAGCTGCCCGACTCGTCGGACCGCGAGGCGTGGATGAACGAGGGCATCGCCTGCTACAAGACGTTCATCTCGGGGCTGCTCGACATCACCGACAACCTGGTCGAGTCCGAGACGGTGCCGCCGCGCGACGTGGTCCGGCACGACGGCGATGACAGCTACCTCGTCGTCGCCGCCGACAAGGGCACCGCGACGTTCTCCGACATCGCCAACGGCGTCGCGATCGACTACGGCTTCTGGCTCGGCGACGCGTTCGCCAGCGGCGGCTCGGTCGGCTACGACCACAAGGCGATGGGCATCACCGCCCGGGGCGCCTGGGTGGCGGTGCAGCGGCACTTCCGGGAGATGGGCGTCGACTGCCAGACCGAGGACTTCACCTGCGTGGGCATCGGCGACATGTCCGGAGACGTGTTCGGCAACGGCATGCTGTGCTCGGAGCACACCCGGCTGGTCGCGGCCTTCGACCACCGCGACATCTTCCTCGATCCCGCGCCGGACCCCGAGACGTCGTACGCCGAGCGTCGGCGGCTCTTCGAGCTGCCGCGGTCGAGCTGGCAGGACTACGACGCCTCGCTGATCTCCGAGGGCGGCGGGATCTTCCCCCGGTCGCAGAAGTCGATCAAGCTGAACGACCCGATCCGGCACGCGCTGGGCATCGAGGACTCCGTGGAGGCGATGACGCCCGCCGAGCTGATGAAGGCGATCCTGCTCGCGCCGGTCGACCTCCTGTGGAACGGCGGCATCGGCACCTACGTGAAGTCCTCGCGCGAGAGCCACGGCGACGCCGGCGACAAGGCCAACGACGCGATCCGGGTCGATGGCGCCGAGCTACGCGCGAAGTGCGTCGGAGAGGGCGGCAACCTCGGGCTCACCCAGGCGGGGCGGATCCAGTACGCCCTCGAGGGCGGCCGGATCAACACCGACTTCATCGACAACTCCGCCGGCGTCGACACCTCCGACCACGAGGTCAACATCAAGATCCTGCTCGACCGCGTGGTCCGCGACGGCGACCTCACCGAGAAGCAGCGCAACAAGGTGCTCGCCGAGATGACCGACGAGGTCGCCCACCTGGTGCTCCGGGACAACTACGAGCAGAACCTCTCGCTGGCCAACGCGGCCGCCAACGCGTCGGGGCTGCTGCACGTGCACGAGTTCTGGATGAAGAAGCTGGAGACCGAGGGCTTCCTCAACCGCGAGCTCGAGGGGCTGCCGTCGAGCCGACAGGTGCGGCAGCGCATGGAGCGCAAGGAGGGGCTGACCGTCCCCGAGCTCTCGGTGCTGATGGCCTGGACCAAGATCGTGCTGGCCGACGACCTGCTCGAGTCGGACCTGCCTGATGACCCCTACCTCGACCTGGACCTGAAGGCCTACTTCCCGACGGAGATCCGGGAGGGGTTCGAGGAGCGGATCACGGACCACCCGCTGCGTCGGCAGATCATCGTGACCCAGGTGGTCAACGACCTGGTCAACGGCGCCGGACTCACCTTTTGGCCGCGACTGGCGGGGGAGACCGGCGCGACCCCGGCCGAGCTGACCCGCGCCAACTTCGTGGCCCGCGAGATCTTCGGCTCGCTGCCGCTACGCCAGGAGCTCGAGAAGTACGACAACAAGCTCGACGCCGGCGTGCAGACCCACATGCGCGTGGAGATGCGCACCCTGGTCGAGCGGGCCTCGCGGTGGCTGATCAACAACCGCCGGCCGCCGCTCGACAGCCAGGGCACCGTAGACGCGTTCGCGGGGCCGGTGCAGGCGGCGATGGGAGCCTTGCCGGACCTGATGACCGGCCGCGAGCTGGCGGCGTACGAACGACGCCGCGACGCGCTGATGAAGCGCGACGTGCCGGAGGACCTGGCCGGCCTGGTGGCGACGTTCCCGCCGGCGTACATGCTGCTGAACGTCATGGAGATCTCCCAGCGCGAGTCACTGGACGCCGAGGACGTCGCCCGCGTGCACTTCGCGCTCGGTGAGCGGCTCGGGCTGCCGACCCTCGTGCAGCGGATCCTCGGGCTGCCGCGCGACGACCGGTGGCAGACCATGGCCCGGGCCGCGCTGCGCGACGACCTGCACTCGGTGCACGCGCAGCTCACCTCGCAGGTGCTGCTCACCACCGACACCGACCAGCCCGCGCCGGGCCGGATCTCGGAGTGGGAGGACGAGGACGCGGTGATCGTCGCCCGCGCCACCGAGACGCTGAGCGAGATCTGCGCCGACGAGTCCGTCGACCTGGCCCGGATGTCCGTGGGCCTCCGGGTGGTCCGCGGGCTGCTGCGGACCGGCTGACGCCGTAGAAACGGTCAGCCGGCGGTGGGCGTCGCGAGTGCGCTCGGAGCGGCGTTGACCAGCTTGTCGAGCAGTGTGCGGTCACCCTCCACGCGCACCTGATCGCTCCGGCGCTCGACGAACATCCAGTAGATCCCATCGGGGTCGGCCTCGATGACCACGTCCGGATCGTCGATCGGTCCGTCATGGACCTCGCCGTCGATCATCGAGGCCACTTCGTCCCCGACCCGGAACTCGAACCGGCCGGGTGGCGCCAACGGTGCCATCGCGCAGTGCAGGGCGTTGCCGAGCCAGCCCTCGAAGAGCGGCGGCCCGGCGCTGGGCGGGCCCAGCGAGCGTGCGCCCCACATGCCGAGCTCGTGCATGACCGGCTGGAGGTCGCGGCCGTAGTCGGTGAGCTCGTAGACCTTCGACGCCGCCGGTGGCGGCAGCGTGGTCCGCGTCAGGATCCCGTGCGCCTCGAGGTCGCGGAGCCGGGACGCCAGGACGTTGGTCCCGATGCCGGGGAGCCCGGCGACCAGGTCGGTGTATCGCTGGGGTCCGCGCATCAGGTCGCGGACCACCATCAGGGACCACCGGTCGCCGACGAGGTCGAGTGCGTGCGCCACCGGACAGTACTGGTCATAGCGCTTGGTCATGAGGAAAGCGTACCCCTAACTGACGAAAAAAAAGAATCTGCTTGCAAATTAGAAGTAGTCGCTGTTACGGTCGCAAACATGACTATGGAAACGAAAGAGGTCGACGTGGACACCTCCCGTCGGAAGTGGCTGGCCCTCGGCCTGCTGTGCGTCGTTCAGTTCATGGTCGTCCTCGACGTCGCCATCGTTAACGTGGCTCTTCCCTCGATCCAGGTGGATCTCGGGTTTTCGCAGGGCGATCTCCAGTGGGTGATCAGCGCCTACGCACTCGTCTTCGGCGGCTTCCTGCTGCTGGGTGGCCGGGCCGCCGACATCGTCGGCCGCCGCCGGCTGTTCCTGGTGGGTGTCGTCGTGTTCACGACCGCCTCACTGCTGGCCGGACTCGCCTGGTCCGACACCTCTCTGATCGCGGCCCGCGTCCTCCAAGGCCTGGGCGCGGCGGTCATCACACCCGCCGCTCTTTCGATCCTGTCGACGACCTTCCCCGAGGGTCGTGAGCGCAACATCGCGCTCGGCGCCTGGGGCGCCGTCGGTGGGTTCGGTGCCGTGGCCGGCGTACTCCTCGGCGGGATTCTGACCGACGCTCTCAGCTGGGAGTGGATCTTCTTCGTCAACGTCCCCGTGGGGGTGGCGGCCTTCCTGATTGCGCCGTTCCTCCTGGACGAGAGCCGTGACGCGGAGGTCAAGAGTTTCGACCTCCCGGGCGCGGTGCTGGTGACCGGAGGCCTCTCGACGCTGGTGTACGCCGTCACCCAAGCCGGCCAAGAGGGCTGGCTCGCGGGGGAGACGCTGGTCTCGTTCGGCATCGCCGCCGCGCTGCTCGCCGGCTTCGTCGGCTGGGAGCTGCGCCACCACGACCCCCTGATGCGGTTCGGGATCCTGCGCACCAGCACCGTGAGCGGCGCCAACGTGGCCGGCTTCATCATGGGCTCCGCGATGTTCTCGATGTTCCTGATCCTGACCCTCTACATGCAGCAGGTGCTCGGCTACTCGGCGATGCGCACCGGCGTCGCCTACCTGGCCGTCGCCGGCACGGCGATCGTCTGGTCGGCGGTTGCTGCCCAGCTGGTCACGCGGATCGGGGTGAAGCCCGTCATGGTCGTCGGGATGGCGACGCTCACGGGCGGCCTGGTCTACTTCACGCAGGTCTCCGCGGGCGGTTCCTACGCGGCCGACCTGCTCCCGGGCTTCCTGCTCATCGGGGTCGGGATCGGGTTCTCCTTCGTGCCGATCTCGATCGCCGCGCTGGCCGGAGTCGAGCCTGCGGAGGCCGGACTCGCTTCCGGACTCATCAACACCTCGCAGCAGATCGGCGGGGCCATCGGCATCGCCGTCCTGTCCACGATCGCGACCACGCGCACCGAGGACGCGGTCGGCTCCGGCGAAGCCCTGCCCACGGCCCTCGTCGACGGCTTCTCCGGAGCCTTCCTCGTCGGCGCGATCATCGCCGCGGTCGGCCTCCTCTCGGTGCTCGTGCTCATCCGTCGTGACGAGCTCGAGGACGCGGACGCGCTGGCGCTGGAGGGCGAGCCCGCCCTCGACGCGGCCTGATCCTGGCGTCCTGGCCGCACTCCGCTATCGATCGCCGAGTGCGGCCAGCACCAGGTCCGGGAAGTCGGTCATCAGGCCGTCGACGCCGGCGCCCGCCAGCGCGGTGACCTGCGTGGCGAGGTCGCCGGGTGCGTCCGGGTTGTGGCCCGTCCGCAGGTCCGTCGGCAGGAACCGGTTCTCCGCGCGCAGCGTGAACACGGAGACGTCGAGGCCGACTGCGTGGGCGTCGTCGACCAGGGTCGTGGGCGCCGCGGTGGCACCCGAGCCGTCCAGCGGGAACACCAGCGAGGTGTGCACGCCGAGCTGCGCGGCGTACGACGAGATGGTCTGCAGCTCGGGGGGCGCGACCAGGTCGCCGAACGTGCGCGGGTCGCCGAGCGTGAACAGGTCGGCGGGCCGCTTCAGCGGCTCCTCCAGCAGCTGCATGAGCGGCAGCCCGGACCGCTCGGCGAGCCAGGTGAGGGCGGTGGGCTCGAAGCACTCCAGTACGACGTCGGCGTCCGGGTCGTCGAGGCCACGCGACCCGAGGTCCGCCAGCACCGCGTCCAGGATCGGCAGGTCGATGCCCTGGAAGTACTGCGGGTGCTTGATCTCGATCAGCAGCGGGAGCGGGCGGGACCGGCGTACCTCCAGGACCAGGTCGAGGGTCTCGACCAGCGTCGGGACCCCCTCCCTCCCGTCGTACGTCGCGCTCTCCGGCCGGGTCTTCGGCAGCCGCTCGCGGGCCCGCAGCGTGCGGACCTCCGCCAGGTTGAGGTCCTCGCTGAACCAGCCGGTGTCCTGCGACCGGCCGCTGACCTGCCGGGTGACGCGGCGGTCGGCGAGCCCGGGATGGTCGGCCACGTCGGTGGTGGCCCGGAGCTGGTGCTCGTGCCGGCAGACGACCTGCCGGTCCGCGGTCATCACCACGTCGATCTCGAGGGCGTCGGCGCCGAGCTCCACCGCCAGCGTGTAGGCGTCCGGCGTGTGCTCCGGCCGGTAGCCGCTCGCGCCGCGGTGGGCGATCACGACCGGGCGGGCGCTCATGCCGACATCCTCACGTGACGCAGCTCGGCCCCGTCGCAGGCGCGACGAGGCCGAGCTCTTGTCCCCCTCGAGGGCGGTGCGGTCAGACCGGGTTCACGCAGATCGCGTAGGCGGTCAGGTCCTGCGGGTCCAGGCCGTTGTGCCGGGCCTCGACCTTCCAGCCGTCGGCGAAGCCGGGCTGGGGGTCGTCGTAGAGCAGCGCGTCCCCGCGGATGACCCGCTGCGGCAGGCTCGAGATGATCAGCGTCTCGACGCTGGTGTCCTCCCACAGGCTGCCTCCGGACAGCACGACCTTGCCGGCGGTGCAGGCGACGTACGCCGTCTCCTGGCTGCCGCTCCCGACCGTGACGCTCTGCGTGACGACCTCGTAGCCCTTCACGCTCGGGGCGTTGAGC